>NZ_JBBPAR010000001.1:4800000-7660666 GCF_038009085.1 Paenibacillus sp. FSL R7-0210 | reverse complement strand
GATTTGAATGTCTTCATTGCAGAAGACGATTCTCCATAGAAAGGAGGTGATCCAGCCGCACCTTCCGATACGGCTACCTTGTTACGACTTCACCCCAATCATCTACCCCACCTTCGGCGGCTGGCTCCCTTGCGGGTTACCCCACCGACTTCGGGTGTTGTAAACTCTCGTGGTGTGACGGGCGGTGTGTACAAGACCCGGGAACGTATTCACCGCGGCATGCTGATCCGCGATTACTAGCAATTCCGACTTCATGCAGGCGAGTTGCAGCCTGCAATCCGAACTGAGACCGGCTTTGCTGGGATTGGCTCCACCTCGCGGCTTCGCTTCCCGTTGTACCGGCCATTGTAGTACGTGTGTAGCCCAGGTCATAAGGGGCATGATGATTTGACGTCATCCCCACCTTCCTCCGGTTTGTCACCGGCAGTCACTCTAGAGTGCCCAGCTTCACCTGCTGGCAACTAAAGTCAAGGGTTGCGCTCGTTGCGGGACTTAACCCAACATCTCACGACACGAGCTGACGACAACCATGCACCACCTGTCTCAACTTTCCCCGAAGGGCACCTGATGCATCTCTGCTTCGTTAGTTGGATGTCAAGACCTGGTAAGGTTCTTCGCGTTGCTTCGAATTAAACCACATACTCCACTGCTTGTGCGGGTCCCCGTCAATTCCTTTGAGTTTCAGTCTTGCGACCGTACTCCCCAGGCGGAGTGCTTACTGTGTTAACTTCGGCACCAAGGGTATCGAAACCCCTAACACCTAGCACTCATCGTTTACGGCGTGGACTACCAGGGTATCTAATCCTGTTTGCTCCCCACGCTTTCGCGCCTCAGCGTCAGTTACAGCCCAGAAAGTCGCCTTCGCCACTGGTGTTCCTCCACATATCTACGCATTTCACCGCTACACGTGGAATTCCACTTTCCTCTTCTGTACTCAAGTCACCCAGTTTCCAGTGCGACCTCAGGTTGAGCCCAAGGTTTAAACACCAGACTTAAATAACCGCCTGCGCGCGCTTTACGCCCAATAATTCCGGACAACGCTTGCCCCCTACGTATTACCGCGGCTGCTGGCACGTAGTTAGCCGGGGCTTTCTTCTCAGGTACCGTCACTCCGGTAGCAGTTACTCTACCGGACGTTCTTCCCTGGCAACAGAGCTTTACGATCCGAAAACCTTCATCACTCACGCGGCATTGCTCCGTCAGGCTTGCGCCCATTGCGGAAGATTCCCTACTGCTGCCTCCCGTAGGAGTCTGGGCCGTGTCTCAGTCCCAGTGTGGCCGTTCACCCTCTCAGGTCGGCTACGCATCGTCG
The DNA here is from genome assembly GCF_038009085.1 of Paenibacillus sp. FSL R7-0210. Lineage (NCBI taxonomy): Bacteria > Bacillati > Bacillota > Bacilli > Caryophanales > Paenibacillaceae > Paenibacillus > Paenibacillus sp. FSL R7-0210. The sequence continues at coordinate 7,659,354 of NZ_JBBPAR010000001.1, read as the reverse complement.
CCTTGGTGGGCCGTTACCCCACCAACTAGCTAATGCGCCGCAGGCCCATCCCCAAGCAGCAGATTGCTCCGCCTTTCATTCTTCTCTCAGGAGAAAAAAGAAATTATCCGGTATTAGCTACCGTTTCCGGTAGTTATCCCAGGCTTGAGGGCAGGTTGCCTACGTGTTACTCACCCGTCCGCCGCTAAGTCTGAAAGGAAGCAAGCTTCCTCTCAAACTCCGCTCGACTTGCATGTATTAGGCATGCCGCCAGCGTTCGTCCTGAGCCAGGATCAAACTCTCCAAATTGGTATTCAGAAAGAGCGATTGCTCATTTTGAAACATCTGACGAGAATTTACATTCTCATTTTTGGATCTCACTGAAGTGATCTCCGATACTCACTCGTTGTTCAGTTTTCAAAGATCAAGCTCATCTTTCGTCGCCGTTTTTTGTCTCAGCAGCGACCTTTATAATATATCACAGCGCCCTCGTTTTAGTCAACCTTTTTTTTAATTTCTTTTTTCGGCTGATTTACGACTGCATTGCTGCGCATCGTTATGTCAGAGGGACGAGTTATAATTTATCATAAGAACTGCACCCTAGTCAACCCTTAATATTCAGTTTCCTTTCAGCTCTTCTGCAAACCTGGACAAATAAAAAAAGAGAGTACACTCACCCTCTCCATTCTCCCGCTAATGCTATCTATATAGAGCTGTTACCGCCAGTAGGCGATTTGTTAACTTAAAGGGTATAACGAATGGCATGACCATCCCCGGCATCCACTGCCCACGAGGCGATCTCCCGAATTAATGAACGGGATACCAGCTTGCGAAGCACAAGCGGCAACTCTGCCTGGAGCGGGCTGAGCCCCGAATGCTGCAGAAGCTCCTTAATGCTCCACGCCTCCTTACGGCTGCCCAGGATATGAAGCAGCATGATACAGCAATCCTCCATTTTTGACATAAGGGCAAATTCACAGGCGAGCAGAATCAGTTCAATTCTCTGGTCCAGTGTCTCTGTGCTGATAGTCAACTCTTCATATAGCTTATGGACCGGGGAGTTCAAGCTTTTCACCTGTCCCCATACTGCCGGTTCCGGGAAATACCCCGCTTCACTCACTTCAATGCGCGCCCAATGATACAAGGCAATGAGTACGCAATTATAGGCATCCATGGTGCAGCCTGCTTCAATATAACGCTTGGACTTAATATACATATGTAAAAAACGGGAGAATTCCATGAACAGCACCCGTTCTTTGAGCGGGCCCTCAAACTGGGTGAGCTGCTTACGCATCTCCGCCAAGATCCCCTTCGGGTCCCAGAGTACCTCTCCGGATATCAGGCTGCTAAGAAGCTCGTTGTTATCTCCGGCCATAACAGCACGTTCCAATGCAGATAGACCTACATGCACCGATTGTGTCCGCTTATCACCAGCAATGCTATGGGTTATGATGCGTTCCGTCTCCTGTTCCTCATGCAGCAGAAGGACCACCATATCAAAATCGTGCAGCAGCGCACTTTGAAACGTGGCGTCTCCTCTTTGCCGCCAAGCAACGGCTCCAAGAACATTCTCTTCAAAAGTCTCCCCGCTTAATAGGGTCAAATTGGACAGTTCCATGCTTCCCTCCATCAAATTTGGCGATTTTGCGTCCGTCAGTTATAATCTCTATACATAAAGCTTATTCTACATATTCATGCCAGTTCCTCCTGAACAACCGAACTATATTTCAGTTAGGAGATCGTACTCATGAAATTTAAATCGGCCAAAATCAATGCTTTTCGCACCTGGGGACTGCTTCTGACCATGCTTGGCATGGGTCTCATGATCATGGGAACCGCAGGTATTGTATTCTGGGGCTCTGCCGGCAAAGTCGTTGCTGCTGTCGGTCTTGTCATTGGACTCGTCTCCATGATGGCCAGTCTGGCTATTTATTTTTGGGCGGGCATGCTCTCAACCAGTGCGGTTCAGGTGGAATGTCCGGAGTGCCATAAGCTGACCAAAATGCTGGGCAAAACCGACCGCTGCATGTTCTGCCACACCATCCTCACCATGGACCCTGCACAAGCTACCATTACTGCCGAAGAGCTTGAAACCCAGCAACTGAAACACTAATCCTCTCCAAGCAGTGCTTACTGACATTATGCATTTATTTAGAGACAAGGTAATGTAAGAATAGTATTGTCTGCCAAAAAAGGTGTTGTCCACTGTAGGACAACACCTTTTTTTAATGAAATCATCTTATTTAATAATTCCCTTCAATGCTTCCCATGCCTCCGGACTGGCAAAGCTACGGTTCCAGGCTGCCACACCGCCCAGCTTCAAGGACTGGGCCAGCTCTACCCGGGCTGTGAGCGAGGTGGTGTCCTCGATCCAGATTTTGCGGAGAACATCCTCTTCCTTATACTCCACGTAGTTCTGTCCGGCTTCCTTATCGAATACCGGTGTCAGCTTCTTCTCAGCGATGATCTCCTTGACCGCATTCATACTGACGGCCTTGGAGCTTACTTTGGTCTTGCCCTTCTCGGTGGCTTCCGTCCAGATCCGCGTATAGAGTGGCACTCCCAGAATTAACTTCTCTGCTGGCACCTTATCCTCCTCGATAATCCGGTTCATAGAGGTCTTAACCCACGGTAAAGAGGCTACTGATCCTGCAACCGGACTGGCTGCCCAGTGCTCGTCGTAGGCCATTACAATCAGGAAGTCGGACACGGCGGCAAGCGCCGGACGGTCGAGAAACAGGGACCACATCTCGCTCTTGGACTTCGGCGTAACATCAATAGAAACAATCAGATTACGGCTCTGGGCCATCGGCTTCAGTTCCCGCATGAACTGCGTTACGTTCGGTCCATCCTTGGTGTACACATTCTCGAAGTCGATATTAATCCCGTCTAAATTGTACAGGTCTGCATACTTAAGCATCTGCACAATGGCATTCATCCGATTGTCATACGTGGATAAGGCTTCAGTGGTCAAATCGGGTTCAAAGCTGTTGCTCAGCAGCCCCCATACCTCCATCCCCTGATTATGCGCCCAATCTACATAAGAGCGGTCCGCCTGGCTACGCACATTCCCCTTCACATCAATAATGCTGAACCAGGTGGGGCTAACCACATTAATTCCAGGCAAGGCTGCGAATTTGGCGGGATTAGGCTTGCGTTCATACACGGCTTCCCAGAACATGTTTACCGGCTTATCCTTCCAGCTGCGCTCCGCGCGCGTAGGTATTGCGGGCTTTTTCTCTACAGTTCGGGTACCGTCTACGGTAATATCATCCGCCTTGGCGTAGCCCGAATAACCATTATCAAGCTGAGCGTATACCCAGTCCTTGGTGTCCGTGTTCCAGATCCGTACAACATCCCCAGGATTCATATCCGCCAAAATCGGTGCATGCACCGAGGGCTCACTGCGCAGGGCTTTCGTTTTCCCGCCTTCTTTGCCCTTCACCTTGCCAAGCGGCACCGATTCACCTGCAGTCATTAGCAGCACTGCACCGGTATTCGTATCCTCTTCGATCTCGAAGCCGTACAGATTCTCCAGTGTGTCTACCGGAAGATAGGTCACTTTATCTTTAACCTCGGGAGCAAGCCGAAGCTGCAGAGGTTCATTGTTCAGAGCTGCGGCCTTGGATTCCTCCTGCATGTACAACAGACTGCTGTCCGTTGAGAGGATGACTGATTTGCTCTCTTTTTCATAGCGGATAGAAGGATCTACATATTCCTGCAAAAAAGGCAGCGGTAACAGCAGTCCGTCCCCCGTACCCGATGCTGAATAGCCTGTAAGCTGTCCCTTCACAAAAATCGGCTTGTCCAGCCCCTTCCAGTCCGGGTCCAGATGCTGGCGGTTCGGCAGTACATAATAAACAACCCAAAAGGCTGCGGCGGCTATGATGACAAGTCCCAATAAGCGGCGAGTAAGACTTCCACGCTTTGTGACGCGTCTTTGTCTCTGTCTTCTGTCCAAAATAGGTCCTCCAAACCATTCGTTGAATTTTAAAAGCAGGCAACACTTCTGTTAAGTATACGCCATGCAGGCGAGCTTGGTTGCGCGAATCTCTTGGAAGGTTTGTATTTTTGTAACAGCTTGATTCTCTCTTCATATAAAAAAGCGTGCAGAATCCGCATTCGGACTCTACACGCTTATAGGTATCATTCCATTCAGTGCTGCTTCTCGCCGCAGCCTTTGCACACACCGTACAGCTCCATACGCAATCCATGAATCTTGAAGCCTGTGGCCCGTTCGGCCTGCTGCTCTACCTCATGAAGAGTGGAATAGCTGAAATCCTCAATCTTGCCGCATTCCTGGCAGATAACATGATAGTGATCAGATACATTGGCGTCGAAACGGCTGGAATTATCACCGTAGGTCAGCTCACGGACCATACCTGCTTCCATGAACATCTTAAGATTGTTATACACAGTTGCCACACTCATGCTCGGAAACTGAGGCTCAAGTGCCCGGTAAATATCGTCTGCTGTAGGATGATTCATCGCTTCCATCAGATACGTTAGAATCGCATGACGCTGAGGCGTAATACGGACACCGGTTGTCTTGAGTTGCTCCAATGCATGCTGTACGCCACTACCCATCCATGCCACCGCCTTTAATTATACAACTTAATAATAATTCTAATGTAATTGTATGACTCTGCTTTCAACGTTGTCAATGAAGTCATTACATTATATTCATTATTATATAATAAAAATTCCTTATTTCAATATTTGCTCACATTTAAATTGCTGTTTCCGTCTACACGCAGCTTGAATTCACCGGTTCCAATCTGGCCGGAAAGCACTTTTTTGTCAATCACGAGCCCTGGCAGGTCTGTTACGATATCTCCATATCCGCTGGAGCCCTCCACCGTATAATTACCTGTTAGCGGCAGGAACAGTTCAATATCCCCCACTGCACTGTACACATCCCAGTCTCCCCCGAAATCCCCGGAGCGGATGCTGATCCGGCCGTTCAGGGATTCGGCATGCAGCTTGGATCTTGCTCCGGATACCTCCACATTGCCATTCTTCGTGGACAGATCCAGCACATCCCCGCTGTCATATGCCGTGATGTTGCCGACCGCCGTTGACAGCTTCAGGGCACCTCTAACGTCCCAAGCCCCCATATCGCCTCCGCTTGTCCCCAGCTCCACATTGCCCAGGACATCTCTGGTGCGCACCGCACCGTTTAAGGTTTTACCTTTTACATTGCCGTAAATGCGGTGCAGAATCAGCTCCCCGTTCCCGGTCTCCAGCGAGATGTCGGCAATGGCTTCCACATTCTGCAGGGTAATTCCGCCATTCATCGTACGGACGTTCAGGTCGAACCGCCGGTCTTCCGGCAGGGAGATATCCAGGTTGATCCGCGGCTGGCGTTTGCCGGATTCACCGTACGCCTTACTCTGGGGTGTGATCTTGATTGTCGTACCTTCCGTCACCTCGACAAAGGACTGGTCCGCTATGGCTTCCGCCTGCACCCCGTCCAGCTGGTCTACCCAGACGGTTGCCGTAATCTCAATATCCTCCACAGCAGCCCGGTGAATGAGAATGTCTCCATTAATAGCGTCAATATTGACCTTGGAGGTGTTCAGTTCCACCGGAACCATCAGCGGAGCCTTCTGATATGAGCTTCCTTCCGCTTCCCCGTAATCGACTGCCGCCACGGTCAGGTTAAGACTCACCTTGTTCCACAGATGCAGATAGTGCTCCTGCTCGGTTACAATAAACACACAGGCAGCCAGTATTACCGCAGAGAACAATCCCCGCAGATCCATCCGCGCTCTTCCGGCAGTACCGCTCTGCTTCAGACGGCGGAAAAGTATATAGATCAGCAGATACTCTACTCCCCATAATACCGGAATGATAGGCCACCATTTGAGCAGCAGCATCATATAATCTGTTCCATCACGCCAGTCCAGGAGAAGCAGGATTCCGACAGCAGCCAGCGTTACTGAGGCTGTATATCTGCCGATCCGCCGCTTCTTCCGCTCCTTGTCCTGACGCGCTATGGAGTCCCTGGCCATCTCTCTGATCCCCATAAGAAGGCCGAGGCCTATCAGCACCACTGCAACGGCAGCACCGGCAGAGGTCTCAATGAATCCCCGAAGCCAGGGCGGCTTTTGCTGGAAAAGAAAGAGCATCGCCCCGCCGATAAGCAGCAGGAGGCCAAAGGAAATCCCCGGCTCGCTGATCCTTACCCGGCGTCTTGAGGTTGTTGTACCGGACTGGATGGTCTCCAGCTCTTCAAGATCATGCTCAACAGGAAACCGCAGAATCAGGTCTGCGTTCTGAAGCGCGTCAAACACATTATAGAAGTATAACACCGGAATCAGCAGCCCCAGTAAAATCAGCAGCGGTACATTGATTTGCATCCCGATAGATGAGAAATACAGCAATGCCACAATATCCAGCACAATAAGGAAAATGACAGAAACCCCTTTGCGGAGCAGCCCGAGATAGAGATGTCCCGTGCCGGGAAGCACTGCAGCAAGCAGGCCGGCTATAAATTTACGTTTACGCGGACGGCGTTTGGGACGGGGAGGGATGTAGGGATGGTTCAATTCTACGTCAGCTTCAGACAGCGGCAAGCCTGCCTCATTCTCTTCTTCCCGCACGGAAAGCTCCTCATGATTCTGATGGCCGGAACTCATTCTCGGTACTCCTCCTTTCTAAATTGGGATGTACTTGTCATTTCAGCCTGCTTGTCCGGTGGAATTCCAGCAGCTCTACTCCAGGAACCACCTCTTCGGACCCGACAGGAATGAACCCGTGCTTGGTATAGAGCGTCACTGCCGGAAGGTTCAGCTTCCCCGTAGATACGATAAACTGCTCCATCTCCGCGTAACGGACAAAGATAAATTCTAACAGTCTTCCGGCCACGCCTTGGCGGAAATGGTCCGGGCTGACCATCATCCGGGTAACGGTTAGCTTGCCGGGAGACTCCTGGGTGACTGCAACAGCGCCGAGCAGCTCCTCCGTCTCATCGAAGCAGCCGTAGAACTCCTCTGTAACCCGGCTGAGCATGTCCCTCGTCTCCAGCAGCGGCGGTATGTCACGAAACCCGATGATCTCCGCCTCCAGGCGGTATGCCTTATGCTGAAGGCTCCATAGCTCATCCAGCGTGATCTCATCCTGCAGATTCAGCTTCACTATTGTATCCATCCGTACATTCCCCTTATATACTGCACAGGGGCCTGCCGTTGCCGACAAGCCCTGTGCCCAAGATTCTATAATCTATTACCCAATCTAGCTGTTCAGCACTTCTGCTAGCAGTGTGTTCACAAGACCCGGGTTAGCCTTCCCTTTGCTCGCCTTCATGACCTGTCCTACAAGGAAGCCGATCGCTTGTTTCTTGCCGGCCTTGTAGTCTTCGACAGATTGCGGATTAGCAGCGACCACTTCCTGTACGATTTTCTTGATCGCACCTTCATCACTGATCTGCACCAGACCCTTTTCTTCAACGATAACTGCCGGCAGCTTGCCGCTCTCCAGCATTTCTTTGAACACGGTCTTGGCAATTTTGCTGCTGATGGTTCCGCCTGCGATCAGGCCGATCATCTCGCCCAGCCCCTGCGGCGTAATCTTCACCTGGGATAACTCCAGATTATTGCTGTTCAAATACCCCAGCAGATCGCCCATCATCCAGTTGGCGACAGCCTTGGCATCCTGCGTGAAGGCAAGACTGCCCTCGAAGAAGTCCGCAAGCGGCTTGGAGGAAGTGAGCACTCCGGCATCATAGGCAGTCAGACCAAACTCCTCACTGTACCGGGCCTGCCGGGCATCCGGCAGCTCAGGGATCGTGGAGCGGATCGCTTCCTTCCAGTCCTCGCCAATATGCAGCACAATCAGATCCGGGTCCGGGAAATAACGGTAATCATGGGCTTCCTCCTTGCCGCGCATGGACAAGGTCTTGCCTCCCGCTTCATCCCAGCGGCGGGTCTCCTGTACAACGATTCCCCCGTCATCCAGAATCTCCCCCTGACGGAACTGCTCATACTCCAGCCCGCGCAGAACCCCGCGGAAGGAGTTCATATTCTTCAGCTCGGCCCGGATGCCAAATTCCTCCTGCCCCACCGGCCGTAGGCTGATATTGGCATCACAGCGCATCGAGCCTTCTTCCATCTTCACATCCGATACATCGCAATACTGCATAATGGCGCGGATCTTCTCCAGGTAAGCACGCGCTTCCTCCGGTGAACGCAGATCAGGCTCCGAGACAATCTCAATAAGCGGAGTGCCTACCCGGTTGAAGTCAACCAGTGAAGCAAATCCTCCATCCACGTGAGTCAGCTTGCCCGCATCTTCCTCCAGATGAAGACGGGTGATCCCGATCCGTTTGGTCTCTCCATTCACTTCAATATCAATCCAGCCGTTCAGGCCGATAGGCTGATCAAATTGCGAAATCTGGTAGGCCTTCGGGGAATCGGGGTAAAAATAGTTTTTGCGGTCAAACTTGCTGACATCGCCGATCGTACAGTTCAGAGCCATTGCCGCTTTCATGGCATACTCTACCGCCTGGCGGTTAAGCACCGGCAGTACACCGGGGTGGCCGAGACAGACCGGACAGGTATGGGTATTAGGCGGAGCGCCGAATTCTGTGGAGCAGCCGCAGAAGATTTTGGACTTGGTATGAAGCTCCACATGAACTTCAAGCCCGATGACCGTTTCATATTTAGACATAGATAATCTCATCCCTTAAAAGTTTTGTGGGCATATACTCAAACTATATAAGAAGCACTAAAGAAATAAACAAAAAGCAAAAGAAACGGAGGGGAAATTTGGAACTGTAGGAGCGGTAGCGACCGCCTTTGTCACCGGATTTCAACCGCGAACAGCGGTATTAATCAAGAAATCTGGGGACAACAGCGGCCGGAAGTCCAAATGTTCACCGCAGTGACGATGTAGCTTCAAGTTCAAATCTTAAGTGCATCTTAATATAAAAGCTACATTTGCGGGCGGGCCTTGTGATGCTCTGTATGTTGTTCAAAGGCATGCGCAACGCGCAGTACCGTACTCTCATCAAACTCCTTGCCGATAATCTGCAAGCCGACAGGCAGACCTTCAGCGAACCCGCAAGGGATGCTGATAGCAGGAATACCGGCCAGGCTGACAGGAATGGTAAGGATATCATTCAGATACATGGTCAGCGGATCTTCGGTCTGCGAGCCCAGCTTGAAGGCTGTGGTTGGCGCAGTCGGGCCGATCACGACATCATATTTCTTGAACACTTCATCAAAATCCTGCTTAATCAAGGTGCGCACCTTCTGCGCCTTCAAATAATAAGCATCGTAATATCCGGAGCTTAGCGCATAGGTGCCGAGCATGATCCGGCGTTTGACTTCAGGGCCGAAGCCCTGGCTGCGGGAGTTATGGTACAGATCCAGCAATCCACCCCCATCATCCACACGCACTCCGTAACGGACACCGTCAAAACGGGCCAGGTTGGAGGAAGCCTCGGATGAGGAAAGGAGATAATAAGCGGCTACGGCATATTCGGTATGCGGAAGGGAAACCTCTTCCCACACTGCGCCTAGGCCCTCCAGCACTTTGAGTGCTGCGAGCACCGATTCGCGGACCTGGGCGTCCACACCTTCACCCAGGTATTCCTTCGGTACGGCAATCCGCAGACCTGAGATGTCACCAGTCAGCGAACTCAGATAATCAGGTATGCTGACCTTGGCCGAGGTGGAATCCTGGGCATCATAACCGGCAATCGCCTGCAGTACATATGCAGAATCCTCAACGCTGCGGGTAATTGGACCAATCTGATCCAGGGAGGAGGCAAAAGCCACCAGCCCGTAACGGGAGACCAGGCCATAGGTAGGCTTAAGGCCGACTACTCCGCAGTAGGAAGCCGGCTGGCGGATCGAACCGCCGGTGTCGGAACCAAGTGTAAAGAATACCTCTCCGGCCGCAACCGCTGCTGCCGAACCGCCGCTCGAACCGCCTGGAACACGCTCCAAATCCCATGGATTGCGCACAGCGCCGAAGCTGGAATTCTCATTGGACCCGCCCATGGCGAACTCGTCCATGTTCAGCTTACCTATAGTTACGGCATCAGCCTGACGCAGCTTGGAAACTACGGTAGCATCATAAATCGGCTGGAAGTTATTAAGGAACTGGCTGGCACAGGTGGTGCGCAGACCTTGGGTCACAATATTATCCTTGATTCCGGCGGGCAATCCGAATAACAGACCACGCGCAGCTCCGGTTGCCAGCTTGTCATCAAGCGCACGTGCCTGATCGCGGGCCCCCTCTTCATTCAGTGTCAAAAAAGCATGAACCTTGCTGTCACGTTCCGCAATGACGGACAGGGATTCTTCAGTCAGTTCACGGACCGAGACCTCTTTACTGTGCAGCATGTTATGTACTTCAGGTAGTCGATATTGAAACAGGCTCAACTTGCTTCCTCCTCTCAGGGTATGGTTATTCCAGAACAGCGGGAACCTTGAAGTGTCCCTCTTCATGTTCCGGTGCGTTAAGCAGCGCTTCCTCTTGGGTCAGGCTCTCCTTCACCACATCGTCACGCATCACATTGCTGACTTGCAGCACATGGGTGGTCGGCTCTACATTCTCAGTATCCAGCTCATTCAATTTCTCGGCATATTGTAAAATAGCATTCATTTGTTCGGTGAAGGTAGCCTCTTCTTCCGGGCTTAATTGCAGTCGGGCCAGCTTGGCCACATGCTGCACATCTTTGACGGTGATGCTCATAATGGATATCCCTCCTGTTTAAAGGGCTAAAGCGCCCGGATAACGTTTTTAATTATAGGGTAGACGGCCTTACAATTCAATGCGCTTGTCGATTGAGGGGGATATATACAGCAAAAGACCCGCACCTGCTGATTGTGGCAGCAAGCGGGTCTTGAGTGCTTAAGCTTAATCCGGCTAATGATTCATCCGGTAATACAGATCATTCCAGCGCAGCTCATTCTCAAGTGAAATCAGGGTGCTGGAGGTGTCGATGACAAGGCACTCGACTCCTGCCATGCGCGCCCAATCCCGGAGCTGTTCACTTGTTGTATGGAAGGAAAAGGCGAAGTGATGTGCACCCCCGGCCAGAATCCAGGCTTCCGATGCACGGGTCAAGGACGGCTCCGGCTGCCAGAGGAGGCGCGCTACCGGCAGATGAGGCATTCTATGTTCATTCTGTACGGCATTCACTTCATTGACGATCAGGCGGAACCGGTCGCCCATATCCACCAGTGTGGCATTGATTCCTTTGCCGCTGGCTCCGTTAAATATTAGACGCGCCGGAGCTTCCTTGCCGCCGACAAACAAGGGATGCACTTCAATCCTTGGTCTGTCCGCAGCCAGGGACGGGCAGATCTCCAGCATATGGGAACCCAGCACCATTTCATTGCCCTTTTGCAGATGATACGTATAATCCTCCATGAAAGAGGTCCCTTGATTACCAGCCATAATCTTCATCATCCGTACCAGCGCCGCCGTCTTCCAGTCGCCTTCACCGCCGAAGCCGTAGCCTGCCGCCATCAGCCGCTGAGCCGCCAGCCCCGGCAATTGCTTCAGTCCATGCAGGTCCTGGAAGCTGGTCACGAACGCTGTATATCCGCCCTCCTCCAAAAATTCGCTCAGCGCAATCTCCATCCGCGCCTGTTCACGGATGGCTTCCCGTTCAGCGCCATCGGCGCGACCCTGATCCGTAAAATCGTACAATTCGGCGTATTCATCCATCAGTGCACGCAGTTTGGCATCACTTACACTCCGAACCCGTTCAGCCAGATCGCCGGCCGGATAGCCGTTGACCGTCCACCCCAGCTTGATTTGCGCCTCCACCTTATCGCCTTCCGTCACCGCAACATCACGCATATTGTCGCCGAATCTGGCGATCCTCATCGTCTGGCTCCCGGTATAGCCCGCCGCCGTCTTCATCCACCCTCTGATTCTTGCACGCACCTCTTCATCCTTCCAGTGGCCCGCAATAATCTTTCGGGCCATGCGCAGGCGGGCGCCGATGAACCCGAACTCACGGTCGCCGTGCGCCGCCTGATTGAGGTTCATAAATTCCATATCAATACTGTCCCAGGGAATCTCGACATTGAACTGGGTATGCAGATGCAGCAGCGGCTTGCGCAGCTGGGTCAGCCCCGAGATCCACATTTTGGCCGGTGAGAAGGTGTGCATCCATGTGATCACCCCCGCGCAGGTCCCGCTGGAATTGGCTTCAAGACAAACTCGCAGAATCGCTTCCGGAGCCGTGACCGTTTCGCGGAATTGGATCGGATACGGAAGACCCCCTTCGCGGTTTAGCTCCTCCACCATTTTCCTGGAGTTCTCCTCCACTTGCTCAAGTACTTCCTCTCCGTACAAACCTTGGCTCCCTGTTACAAACCAGAATACATAAGGCTTAGCCTGCAGCATATCAAATTCCTCCGTTTGTTCAGTTCGTTTTGAATTTCAATTCAATCTCATAATGAACGGCTGCTCCAGGCTCCAGCAGCTTCAAAGCATGCGCTCCGCGCTCTTCCGCTCTCCCCCGGGTCCAGCAATTGGACGGCTCGAGTCCCAGCACATGTTCGCCTGCTCCGGGCATTCTCCACTGCACCAGTCTGGGCAGCGTCCGCTGATCCCACCTCAGCTCTGCCGTCAGGCCGCCCGCAGAAGAGGATAAGCCGGGTACAGGAAAAGAAGGGCTGCAGATTTGTGCGCAGATGTACGTTTGCTGTTCCAATGGCTCATGGTAGTACACTTGTTCTTTAAAACGCTGATCCGGCGCCTGCCATTCATGTATCCGTGATATCTCCATATCATCATCACGCGGAGCACAGCTGCTCTCCGGCAAGATGATCCTGGTATCCTCCGCAAGCAGAGGAAAGCCAAAGTTGAAATGATACAGCATCAGATGCGGGGCCGGTGTAAAGCCTACATTCTCCACGCAATCGTTAAGCTGCAAACTGTTCTCGCCAAGCCTGCTTGTAATCGTGCGGGTCAAACGCAGCTTATGTCCAAAGATGGACGTCTCCTCTACGACTCCCCGCAGGCGTATCTCATATTCATTACCTTGCCATTCCGCCTGATAGGAAGCCTGGCGTGCAGGCGTATGATGAATCTGTCCATGCAATCCATAAGCTCCGTAATCGTCCCGGCCGGCCGCACCTGCCTGCGACAATCCGCAAGTCATCAGCAACCCGCCGGAAGCTGTCTGCAGCCAGTGATTCCCCTCTTCCCGGAAATAAGCGGGATGGGGATCTCCGTTGGCGGCAGACCAGCTAACCGGAATGCCGCAAAATTCAGCCAAAGAGATATCCATTCCCTTGCCGGGATGCACCCAATAGGAGAGGCCGGAGCCGGTCCGCACACGGAACACTTCCTGACCGGCCTCCGGCCCCTCTCTCATTACAAAGGGCTGCACTCCCGCAAGCTGCTCTATCCGGCCAACTCTGGCCTCCAGCTCACGCCGGGTCCATTCTCTGCCATAAAGTCTTGCCATACCGCCATTCCTCCTGTAACGGGCAGGAAAGCCTCAGGCTTGTCCGGCACTCCCGAAAATTCTCATCGTACGAACAATATCCTGCTGCACTGCTTCCATAGCCCATCTGGATAGATCATGATAATAGCTTTTGCGCTGCTGCGCGCTGTTGGCCGCCAATTTCGCCTGGAGGGTATTGGCCACTTCATGCGCCATATTGGAATAATAGTTAAGCTTGCGGATGCCGCACTGTATGGAGGTGATATAGGCGGCTTCATCCAGTCCAGACCCTCCATGCATCACCAGCGGCAGGCCGGTAAGCTCCTTGATGAGCTTCAGACGCTCAAAATCCAGAACCGGTTCTGTCAGATAAACACCGTGCGCAGTCCCGTAAGCAACGGCGAGCGCATCAACATCGGTATGTGCAATAAAAGTTTGGGCTTCTTGGGGATTGGTGTAGACATCGTCCGGATCATATTCTTCTATTTCTTCCTCCGCTCCTCCGCCCTCCGGACGCAGAATCTTGCCAAGCTCGGCTTCTACGGAAACTCCGAGCGCCTTGGCGATTCTGCTGATTTCATTGGTCTGGCGGATATTCTCCTCCAGCGGCAGATGCGCGCCGTCGAACATCACCGACGAGAAGCCGAGCTGCATCGCCCGGATCAGAATTTCGTGATCCTGGCCGTGGTCCAGGTGTACGGCAACGGGAACCCGCGCTTGCCTCGCAGCCGCCAGTATAATGGGAGCGATCACCTCCAGCGGAACAAGCGGAATATGCACTTCCGCAAAGGACAGAATGACCGGTGAGCGTGCCTCCTCGGCCCCGGCAATGATTCCCCGGATCATCTCCAAATTAATAACATTGTACGCGCCGACGGCATAACGTTTGGCTTCGGCATCCTTCATTAACTCTTTCAGGGTCACTAATGGCATTCTTCAGCATCTCCTATAGGTTTGACATGGCGCTATTAACCGCTTGATACAACCGTTTATATTTGGCGTAATTCTCGTCATAGTGCTTACGGTTCTCCGGGCGGGGATAGAAGGTAGTGCCCGCCTTCACCAAACGGCGGGCAGCTTCTGCATAGGAAGGGAACACTCCCAGCGCCACCCCGGCCAGAATAACCGCTCCGAGAATACCTGCCTCTTCGATATCAAGGGCGATGACGGCCCTGTTCATGATGTCCGCCTTGATCTGCAGCCACAGGGCGGACTTGGCACCGCCGCCACAGGCTTTTAGTTCCCTGATACTCATACCTGCTTGCTCCAGGCAATCCAGATTGAGCCTCATCTCAAAGGTGACGCCTTCCATTAAAGCTCTGTACAGCTCACCCTTTGTGGTATTAAAATTCAAGCCCGCGATGACCCCAACCGCAGCCGGGTTCATGTATGGAGTGCCTGAGCCGGCAAAATGCGGCAGTACCAAGATGTCCGTGGGACCTTCTCCGGCGCTCTCGCCCATAATCTCATAGACACTCCGCCCGGACTCATCTGCCGCACATTTCTCTTCATAACCGAACTGGTCCCTGTACCACTTCAGCAGGGAGCCGCCGGTGAAATTAAACGCATAGGTGGTATAACTCCCCTGGATATAAGGAACCAGCGCCAGCTTGCTGAGCGCAAGCGCCTTATCATCGACCTGCATGGTATGGAAGACCGGCGTGATGCACTCTACAGTGCCAATACCGTCTACAGCCGAGCCTTCTTCCGTGACTCCCGCGCCGATGGCGGCGCATACCTGGTCATGTCCGCCGAGCACCAGCTGAAGGTGGGCAGGCAGCCCCAGCGCCTCAGCCGCTGCGGGTGAAATCCGGCCGAGCTGTGATCCAAGCTCCAGCGCCTGGGGAAATATCCCGCTCCTTAAGCCTGACGCCCGGATAATCTCCTCATCCCACTTAAGCCGGTGAACATCAAAGGCCATCGTTCTGGACGCCAGCGAGTAGTCGATCACGGGTCTTGCACCCAGCTTGTAGAGAATAAATGATCCAAACGGCAGAAAGGTATGAAGACGCTCATAAATGTCCGGCTGCTCTTCCCGGTACCACATCAATTTGGAGAGGGTGTACATCGGATGGGGGTGAAGGCCCGTCTTGCCAATGATCTTCTCTTCTCCGATATGCTCCACCAAAACCTCCAGTTGCCCGCTTCCCCGCTTGTCGATATACAGCAGGCTGTTTCCAAGCACGCAGCCCCCGCTGTCGAGCAGAACGGCAGCCTCCCCAAAGGAAGAAACGGACAGTCCGGCAAGCATGGCAGGCGGTCTGTCATACTTAATCATTGCGGAACTGATCACAGCTACCACCGCTTCCCACACCCGCTGCGGACTCAGCTCATAACAGCCGCTTTCCGGCGATTCCATGGGATATTCCCTGTATGCCTGGGCCAGCACCTCACCCGTTGGAGCCATAATCAGGCATTTCGTGCCTGTTGACCCGATATCTAAGCCTATGAGATCGACGGCCATGTCCCCGATTCAGCCCCTCTCCCCATCCGGGACGTATTTCACACCGGCTATACTATAGCGCTCAGAGATTATGTCTTGTTCCTCTATGCTCAGACCGCCTTCTTGGGTCACCTTAATTGTGGCAAAAGGCAGGCTCTCAGAAATCTTGGAATAGCTTACTGCATCATCACATAAAAGCGAGCATTCCCCTGCTTCCGCACCGTACAGAACAGGCTCTATATTAAAAACGGTGTCGTCCCGGACACATAGAACGGGCTCTGCCCAAGGAATTAGCGCGCCCTGTTTGATATACACAGACACTTCATCCTCTGGAACCTGACGCGTGATCCATTGTCCGCCATCCAACCACTCGCCTGTCAGCCATTCATACCAGCGGCCTCCGGGTAAGTAGATCTTACGCGTGTCACCATTGCCGTAGACAACGGGAGCAGCCATCAGATCGTCTCCCACCATAAACTGGTCGAAGCAATCCAGCACCTCGCGGTCCTCCGGATAATCCATCACCAAGGGACGGATGGGCGGTACCCCTTGTTGACGGTATTTGCCAAATGCAGCATACAGGTAGGGAATCAGGCTCATCCTGAATTGCATCAGCTTTCTGCATTGCTGCGCGAGCTGCGGCCAGTCCTCAAGCCACTCACCGGCATGGTTACGGTCATGATCGAATTGTTTCCAGGGCGGCGATGGGATCATATAACAGTTAAGTACAGCCATTGGTGAGAAAATCACAGCACCGATCCGGCGCAGCAGCTCCTCCCTCGTAGCGGTCTGACGAACCTCCGGCGACCAGAGGAGACCTGAGAAGGATGCGGTGGCCATTCCCCGTACAAAGTCTTCATGGTCGTACAGGTCGCTGTACAGTACATAGGGATAGGGCGCCGCAAGCGCGTGGGAAGCGCGCACCTGTCCATAGGTCCGGCGATCCGCTGCCTTGAACGGGGCGAGCATCGTTTGCTGATAGAGCTGGCCGAACAAGCTGTGCATCTGCTCCCCGTCCGCCCCTCCCGGAAAACGGGCGAAATCGGGAAAACCCCAGTTACCGATATAATCGCCGTTATCACATTCATCCAGCTTGAAGCCTGACAACCCCGCCTCAATGAAGGGCTGGTGGATGTCCGTGAAGGCTTCCCGGGCCTCAGCTTGCGTGAAATCCGGCACCAGGCCGTCCCACACATAGCTGTCTGCCGAATGGGGCTTCAGCTCCGGGAAGACAGGACTCTCCGGATGCACATAAGCATGTTCCCAGAGATTGAGCCGGTAGCCCATTTCATTCAGATCCCGGATAAGCCCTTTTTCATCCGGGAATCTGCTTTTGTCCCACACATAAGTGCAAGAGTAGGCGTTCGTCTGCCAGCCCGGCTCCAGACCGAACATGTCACAAGGCATTTCATCTGCCCTGATTTGCCGGGCGAGCTGCAGGACATCTTCCTGATCCGCATGCCAGTCGGCGCGGTACATGACACCCAACCCCCACATCGGAGGTAACGCCCCGCCGCCGCTGAACAGATTATAACGGCTGACCGCGTCCTTCATATCCCCGCCGCAAAACACATAAATATCTACTCCTTGCGCCGCAGGGATATCTACCAGCATATTGCCGCTTCCCTTTTTCACTTCCCAGTGCCCCTTCTCGGTGCCTGCCGATTCGAAGCCTTCCAGATCCTGCTTGCTGCCAACTCTCTTGCACCCTCCGCTGAAAAAAGTCGCGTACCGTGCCGTATCCACCAGAATGGCATAACCGGCGGTGCTCACATAAAAGGGAACCGGCGCATGAGAGTCGCCCAGATCCGCGGACGGGTCGGAATTCGTGCGCAGCTTCTTCTTACTGCCGCTCTGTCTGAACGATTTAAGCTGTAAGCCCAAACCGTATACTTCCTCTTCCGGCTCCAAGGGAATCTCCAGCAATACGGAGCCTTGGCGCGGTTGAAAATGAATGTCCTCCCTTAGAAAGGGAAGCGGATGATCTTCAAGCGCATTCAGCGCTTCGAGACATGTGACGGGCTTCAATACCGATACCGGTGTAAATTCTTCGGGTGTTCCGAAGGTCAGCTTAAAGATTCCACTGGCAATTTTCTGCATAATCCATTTCTCCTACTCTACTGTAAATAGTTTTTGGAACTATCCCTTCACGCTTCCCAGGACGAGACCAGACACGAAATAACGCTGTAAAAAAGGGTAGACGCACAAGATGGGCAACGTGGCCAGAATGATCTGCGCGCTCTTGGTCGTGCGCGGTGAGATGCTGGCCAGGAGTGCGGCATCCTCAGACCTCACATTGCTGAAATCGAAGCTGACAATAATGGAGCGTAAATAGGTGGCGAGCGGATAGTTCTCGGTCTGGTTCATGAAGATCATTCCGTCAAACCAGCTATTCCAATGCCCTACCATAGCCAGCAGCAGGATGGTTGCAAAGGCAGGCAACGACAGCGGGAAATATAACCGCCACAGGATGGTCCAGTGTCCGGCTCCATCTATGCGGAAGGACTCATCCAGTTCCCGGGGCAGTCCTCTGAAGAAATTGATCATCAGAACGATGTTGAAGACCGCCAGGGCTGTCGGCAGGACCAGTACCATCATGCTATCCAGCATGTGTAGGGATTTCACTTGCATGTACAGGGGAACAATGCCTCCGCTGAAGAGGATGGTGAACATGAAAAACCAAACATAAAACGTCCGCATGCTGAAATCCCTGTTCTCCCTGGAAAGGGGATAAGCCGAAATAAAGGTAACCAGCATTTGCAGGGCGCTGCCCACAAGCACCCGGATCACAGCCACGCCCAAGGATCTTAGGAATTCCGGACGGGTAGCGATAAATTTATAAGCGTCCAGTGAAAAGTCCGACGGAAAAAACCGCACCTTCCCCATCGCCACCGCCGAGGCGGAGCTGAAGGAAATGGCTAACGTATTGACAATCGGCGCAATGCAGAGGATTCCCAAGAGAATGAGAAACACTTTGTTGAATACTGCGAACACGGTGCTGCCGTTCAAACGGTATTTCACCCTTGCTCCCCCTTTCAAAAAATGCGGTAATCGGCAAACTTATAAGCCATATAATAGGAAACTGAAATAAGTACTCCGGATACCAGCGATTTAAACAGTCCTACGGCTGTCGCTACGCTGTACTGCGCCTGATTGAACGCCAGCCGGTAGACCAGCGTATCCAGGATATCGCCGGAATCGACCACCAGCGGATTGAGCAGCATGAATACCTGTTCGAACCCGGCGTTCAGCACATTGCCCAGACTGAGAGTAGCCAGAAGAATGATTGTGGGACGAATGCCGGGCAGCGTAACATGCCAGATCTGCCGCCAGCGGCTGGCTCCGTCAATCATGGCTGCTTCATACAAATCCGGATTGATGGAGGTTAGCGCAGCCATATAGATAATCGTATTGAAGCCAAAGTTCTTCCACACTTCAGTAGTGACCAGTACGCCGGGGAACAGCCGGTTGCTGGACAGGAAGCCCACCGGCTCTCCGCCAAAGGCCTGGATGAGGCTGTTAATCACCCCCTCCAGACTGAGGACATCCAGAATGATGCCGCCGAGCACCACCCAGGACAGGAAATAAGGCAGGTACATCGCAGTTTGCAGCACCCGCTTCAGCCTCTGGCCGCGCATTTCGTTCAGCAGCAGCGCAACAACGATAGGCACAATCAATGAAAATACAATTTTCAAAATCGAGATATAGATCGTGTTATACATGACCTGCCCGAAGCGGGGCATGGAAATAATATATTGGAAATTGTCCATCCCGACCCACGGACCGGCAAGCCAGCCCTTGAACACGCTAAAGTTCTGGAAGGCCATGACAATCCCCATCATCGGGATATAGCAGAATAGAACAGCCAGTATAATTCCCGGTATCAAAAACAAATGGTACGGTAATTCATGTCTGAAGCGGCTCTTCAGGTGCAAAGCTCTCACAATAGGCTACCCCTTTCATCACAAGCTGGCGTTGATCTCGTCCAGAATCTGCTGGCCGCCCAGCTTGTGCCACTCGGATACGAAGGTATCGAAGGCGTCAATAGGCTCCGCACCCATGATGATCTTCGTGAAAATTTCACGTTCATAATCGCCCAGAATGCCCATTTTGTTCAGCATCGTTTCCGTGGTGCCTCCATAAGCCTGGGGAATCAGATGATCCGTGCCATAGCCCTCCACAATCGTTTTGAAGGCTTTGACCTGGTGATATTCCATATAGCCGGTCCCCTTGCCGTCCAGATAAGCTACGCTCGGTTCGTATTTCCCCGTCTCGGTCAGAGCCTGATCCAGCTTGCTGGGATCGCGCTTCTCGATGGCTTCGATCAGGTATTCCAAAGATTTCACGGTGGCATCATCGGTCGTAAGGGTCCGGGCCAGGGACAAGTGCCCCTGTTCCACAATGGTCTGCCCTTTTTCGAAAGCAAAGAATTTCTTGACCTCGGGATCGTTCCGGTTCGGACCGTAAGCCATCTCGTTGTAATCATTCAATAATTGGACAAGAATTTCGGGATGCTTATAGTCTTTGTTCACCGCGTAGTAACTCACCACGGTTGTGCCTACATTGGCAAATACATCCTCGCCGTCGGCGCTTGGGGCCGCCAGTGGAGTCCAGACCATATCCGGCTGGCCCTCCAGGCCCGTACCGTACATGTATACGTTCCAGCAGCGTCCATAGCTGATGCCGTATTTGCCGCCGCTTACCTCCTCCGTTACCTTGGTCGTATCCTTCATGCCAAACTCAGGATCAATCAGGCCGGCCTGATACATTTCTCTGAGCTTAGCCAGGGCATTCTTCATTTCAGGCTGCACGCTACCGTAGGTGATTTTGCCGTCATCTCCTTTGAGCCAGCTCTGCGGATAGGCATGATATCCGTTGAAGAATCCGGTGGTGGAGGTAATCCCGTCGAATAGCCAGTTGCTGAACGCCAGCCCGCCGGTGTCGTCGATGCCGTTGCCGTCCGGGTCCTGTTCCTTGAAGGCCTTGGCCACCGCAATCACATCGTCAATGGTCTTCGGCACTGGTAAGTTCAGCTTATCCAGCCAGTCCTGCCTCACCCATAGCAGACTGGGTTCATAGATGACCGAGGTCGTGTAGGGCAAAGCCATGAGCTTGCCGTCAAAGGTTGCCGAATCCATCGCAAGGCCGCCGTCACCGGTGAGAATCTCCTTCGTCAAATCAGACGCATGCTCTTCGAAAACATCGGTCAGATCCGCTGTCATACCGGCCTTCACCATGGTCTCCAGCTGGTTGGTGGAGGCTTCGATGACGATATCCGGAATCGATCCCGAGGCAATGACGATGTTCAGCTTCTCATTGTATTCATTCTGCAGAGCTGTCCATTCGTGTATGACGTTCAGATTGAACTTGTCAGCATAATGCCGGTACCAGATGTTGTTCGCAAAATCATCCCCTGCGGGATACCCCCAGGTGGGCAGGGAATAACGGCCTACCCGCAGGTCAATGGGTTGCTTGGGATCGGCACTGGAGCTGGCAGTGTCTTTGGTATTGGTATTGGATGGTGAGCTGCAGGCTGTCAGGGCCAAAAGAACGGTACTAATAGATAAAGCGGCAATTTTTCTCATGATTTTGCTTCCCCCTCATATTCGGTTTCTGCATGATCTCTTTATTGCACAATCAGAGCCGGCTGGCCCCAGAAGGCCCTGTCATATCCGTAGTCGCCCAAAGAATCAGTGATCAGGGTGATGATGACCGAAGTTCCGGCATATTCGGCCAGCGGGATACTGAACGGCGTCCAGGCCCCGCCCGGCATGATATCCTGCGACCACTTTACCGTTCCGTTCACCGCTATGCGGAAGCCGGCGCCCTGGGAGTCATCCGATCCGTCCTTAATGCCGGCGAATCCCTGCAGTACAGCCTGCGTGTCTGCGGGCAAATTCAAGGCATATTCAATATGCGTCTGCCCGTGCTGCGGCGGGTGGGCATCCAGCCCCTGCTTCTCAACGCCGAGTACAGAGCCGCTTCCCGGGAATCCGCCGAACGGAGACTGGGCTTGCCCTTCGCTTCCGTCCTCGAACACCAGGCTCGAATGATATGGAGCTCCGGGTAACGATAACGGCAGCTGCACAGGAGCAGACACGTTGTGAATCAGATACACCGTACCCGAGGCAGGTGCTGTAATTTCGTAGTGATTGTTACCTAGACTTACAGACGAGGCTGCTCCATAGCTGGATTGCACCACAGTTAAGGGCAGCGGGCTGTTCACCTTGAAGTTTACGCTGCGATTGCCGCCGTAAGTTGCGACGGCTACCGTAGGTGCCACCCATACGGCAGAATCATTGTCCACCGTCACACCGGGATGCGTCTCCAGCCGGAGGGTCACTTCTTTGCCTGCTAATTCCGACAAATCCAGCTCCATGGCTGTGGGTGAGGCACTTCTGCTGAACTGCTCTTCACTCAGCACCGTACGGTCTTCAGGCGCTTCTGCCTTATCCCAAGCGGATACCTTGAAGGTGACACCGTCACTGCTCGCAACGTTCTGCTCGGAGCCCAGCTGTACACCCGTTTGAAAGCTCGCTGCCGCTGCTGCGGGAAGACTGATATCAAATTCCAGCCAGGTATGCCCGCCCTGCCACTGTCCTGCGTAAGGCGGATGGGCCAGGATCCGGTCGCCCCAGTGCTGCACAGTTCCTCCTCCGGGGAAGGAGTAGGAGAATCCGCCCGTGGTAGGGAACGGGGCTGCGGTTGTATGGACGGTGCCGTCTCCCAGGACCTCTCCTGCTCTGACCGATCCTTCGTAATTCAGCAGATCTATATCCCCGGACTGAAGCTTGTCGTCCATAACGATGGTGGTGTGGGTGGACCGGCTGGACAGCCGTTTTAACGCCACATCCTCCGGCCACTCATAGACATGGAATCCCTCGGGGTCGCGGACCTGGTTCAAATACAGATACGTTTTGTCCGGGTCCAGCCCGAACAGCTTCTGTTCGTCATAGAGCAGCCACCCCGGAATGCTTCCCGGCAACGGATAGGTCTCTGCCCCGTACAAATAACGCATGATGTCGGTGCCCCCGCCGGAAGGGTTCCCGTCGTAGGCGGTCAGCTTCTCACCATAGGAATCGCGCACATATTTGGCACTGCCGCCGTTTGCTGTCCTGAAAGCAAACAGAGTGGGATCTGACATATTGCTGAAATCAGCTGTAGGCTGTGCGCTCTGGTACCAGCCCGCTTCATCCAGCAATTGTTCCATCAGCGGGGTAGGATTGGCGATCTGGCCCAGATTAGGTCTTGTCAGCATCGGAATGGCCCCGAGCCGGTTCTGAACGACCTTATGCCAGGCCATGAAATAATCCTCCGTGATCGGGTTCGCATGATCTGGATGACCGTAAATAGTCGTATACGGGGCAAAAATCGCTGAGCTGGCCGGAACCACCTGATTGATTTTGCTGTCATCCCACGTTCCGCTCGCGGAGAAGATGCCATAGGCATGGCGCTGCGCAAAGGACTCATACCGTGTCGTGATTTCGTTCAGGCTCTCCCCGCCCAAGGCGATATCCGGCAGCGCTTCTCTAAGCTCGCGGTGCAGGGCGATATTGCCTTGCATCATGTTGTTGCCGTCAATCAGGCCGTTGGCATCGTTATACATGAGCAGCGACTGGTCCAGATGCAGCGCGTCCGGTCCGACCTCATTCACCAGGGCAGTCATCTTGTTAACGAAGAGTTCCCGCCATGCCTCCGCCGCCGGATTAATAACGGCAAATGAAATCTGTTCCGATCCTGCTGTATACTCCCAGCGCTTCCGCTCCAGCGTGAACGGATCTTTCACCTGATAGGGCTGCATCTGTGTGTAATTCTCGTTGTTAAATGATGTTCCAAATATATTGACATACAGCATCACTCGGAATCCCAGCGCCTGAGCAGCGTCGATCCTGGCTGCGATATCCGGCTTAGGCTCATAATTTGGAAAATTCACATCATAGGGGTCCGCTCTCCAGCCGGGAACAACCAGCAGCGTCCGCTCCGCATCTACCCGCTGTGCAAGCTCCTCAAGCATCGGCTGGTCTTCCAGATCCGTCAGTACCGTGAATCCGATATCCTTGGCCCAATCCGGTGCCTTCGCGGAAGATTCAGCTAACCCGAAGGCGCCATCTGCCCACTCCCGGTACATTGCCGATCCTTTTGCCCAGTCACCGGCGTAGGCTTTGAGCCGCCAATCGGTGGATACCGCCTTGGTCGTCTGCTGGAATGGCGCCGGCGCTTGCGTCTCTATTCCTACATAGAAGCTGCCATTCTCATGCTTCACATGCAAGGTTTTGAAGAACCCGGCGTTGTCATCCGCATGAACCAGCAGTCCGCCATTCGCCCCTTGCACAAGCAGCATCTGCGCCTCCCACACATCGGGATAGGAGAACTGGGAGAAGCCATAGGCGGCGTCCGGTGATTCGGCAGTGAGCCGGATGCCGCCCAGTGCGGGAATAATCAGATCATACGTATCCGGGACAATGAATCCCCACTGCACACCGGATATGCCGGGCTGCGCTGTCTCTGCATACTGGCTGACGGTCAATGTACCATCATATTTACGGGCAACCGTCGTCTCCAGTTCAGCCAGTGAAGAGCCTGAACCCCATTTGTGTTCGAAGGTGACATGCCCCCGCTTCGCTGAAACCGTAGAGGATGCCGCATCATTCCACAGATTGTTCTGCGCCAGATGGCGGATGCCGGTCAGCTTACCGTCGTTGCCGCCGCGGGCCAGCTGTACCGTGCCGTAAGTGAAGTTGATGGCGGCTGTGCCGGAATCAATCGTTACCTTCCCATTGACTGGATCTGCAGCACTGAAGCCCGGCAGAAGGCTATACAACAGCATACACGCCACACACACCATCACTGTTCTTCTGACAATATTGATCATTACCTATCCCCTCTCTTGATCCGGATTGGAATGAATCTGCATTTCAAACTGGCTGAACCTGAATTCCGCACTCCCCTCACTAACGAACAATCCCTTCCCTCCCTGCTTAAAATCATACAGCCGCGTGCTTAACGCAATCTCCCCATTCACATAGACTACGCAAACCTGATCTTCCAGATAGACGCTTAACGAGCACGGGGTTCCAGGCAGCAATGGCAGCGGGCGCTCCATGCCGATAGCGTAAGGGACATCTCCCTTTCTCGGCCACTGGTCTACGACAATTCGGTTACGCCCGGGCTCCAGCCGGATCATATACCCCTGCCCGAACTCCTGATCGGTCCGCAGAATAATGCCGCAGCCCCGGGTGCCGGCAGCGAACGTTATCGTCGCCTCCAGCTTGCAGGCGCCGTCCGGTAATAACCCCGCATAGGCACCGGCGAAGGAATCGGTTGCCGTAACCGCAGCCGTGCTGCCGCTGAACTTCCAGCGTCCGAGCACTTCGGTGAAGGATAAAGCGCTTTCTTTATTGAACGCAGCATTCAGGGTATCCGGCACTTTTACAAGCAGTGCACCGTCCGCGCCCTGGACTATCTCATGCACAACCAGATGCCCGCCCCATTGCCAGGTACCCCCGTCATGCTCGCCTTCCCGTGTCGGGTTCCATCCGAATGCATAACGCCGCTCACCGTCAGTCCAGGTCTTGGCGGCATAGAATGCCCGCGTATCAAGTGCATCGTTCTCGGGCGCCAGCCAAGGCCCCTGCAGTGAGCGGCTCATCCGGTAATGCGTGACCGTACGGTCCGAGAATGTCGAGTACAGAAGGTACCACCAGTCCCCCATCCGGAACAGATCCGGGCATTCGTGAGTCGTATACAAGTAGGGAGCCCAGAACGGATCGCGTACCTCCCAGCCGGTCAAGTCCTTGGAGGCGCATAGGGCTACGCAGCCGCGGCGACCCGCGGGACCTTCCTTCAACCGGGCGGCAAGCAGCATCCAATATTCCCCCGCCTCCTCGTTCCAGAACACAAACGGATCGCGCCAGTCATGCTCCTCGTAGCCCTCCGTTGGTGCGTAGAAGGCATCCTCCGGCCGTTTCTCCCAATGTACAAAATCGCTGCTGACCGCATGCATCACTGCCTGCTGCGCCTTGCCCTCCGCCGGATAATGAAAATTATTGCCGGTATAGAAAATATGATAAAGTCCGTCTTTCTTCAGCACGCATCCCGTATAGATATACAGGTCCTGCTCGGATACCCCGCCCCTCGGCAGAACCTCTCCGTATTCCTTGTAGTGAATGAAATCCCGGGTCCCCAGCAGAAACCAGGGCGTACCTTCACCGTGTCCTTCCCTGTCGCGCCAATCTTTCAGATACAGCAGCTTGAACTCGCCGTCTTCATAGAACGGGATAACGTCGGCCAGCCAGCCGTCTTCAGGCTTGTAGAATAATTTGCTCATGCTGCTCGTTCACTCTCCTCCATACGGTTCATTAATTTCTTCCAGGATCGCCTTACCGCCAAGCCGGTTCCAATCCGTTACGAATCTATCGAATTCATCAATGGAAACCGCACCCATAATAATTTTGGTGAAGGTTTCTTTCTCGAGTCTGTCCAGCATGGCCCACTTCTCTGTCATCGTAGGGGTCTGTCCGCCGAAGGCAGTCATCAGCAGCCGGTCGCCGCTATAGTGGTCCATGGTCGTCTCGAACCCGAAGTATTGATGGGCAACGGCCCAATTCTCCATATTACCGGTCTCCAAGTAATCCACGGTCGGCCCGTATTTGTCGGTCTCGGTGAGCGCATCCTTCAACAGGCTCTCATCTCTGTTCTTAATGGCCCCGCGCAGTAACGACAAGGACTCAGCCACATCTTTGTTCGATACGCCGGACTGGACGATGGACAGCCTGGAGGTGTTGATCCGTCCGCCGGCTTCTTCCACGGTAATGAATTCGCCTTCGCCGCGTCTTGCGCCATGAACCACCTCTTCATGCAGGTTCAGCATTTTCACCACTGCCTCCGGGTGCTGATAGCCTTTGCGTACTACGACATATCCGCTGGCCGAGAAGCCTACGCTGGCCTTGGCCGGCACGCCATCCACCGAAGGCACCGGATACGGCTTCCACTCCATTCCGGGGTTTTGCCGTACAGCATCCAGGAATACATAGGGATTCCAGTTGGCGCCGAACGTCATTCCGAGCTTGTTCGCGGAGATATCCTCCACCACCTGGTCGCTGTCCTTGACACCGAATTCCCGGTCCAGCTGCCCGCTCCTGTACATCTCCTGAAGCTTGCCCAGCGCACGCTTCATCTCCGGCTGAATGGAACCGTACATGACTTGACCGTTCCCGTCCTTGATCCAGGTCTGCGGATAAGCGTGATACGCATTGAAGAATCCGGTAACCGAGGCAATGCCGCCATACAGGTAATTATTGATGGCCAGGCCAAAGGTATCCTGCCGGTTGTTGCCGTCGGGATCTTGCCCCGTAAATGCATCGGCAATCGCAAACACCTCCTCCAGCGTTTTGGGCTCAGGCAGACCCAATTTGTCCAGCCAGTCCGTTCGCACCCACAGCAGATTGGCTTCGTAGATCGGAGCATTGACGATGGGAATCGCCAGCAGTTTGCCGTTGAACGTAGCGGAAGCCAAGGCCGCACCGCCGTCTCCCAGCTGCAGTTTTTTGGTGCGGCCGGAAGCGAAGCGCTCGTATACCGCCGTCAGATCTTCCAGTTGATCCGCATCCGCCAGCTGTTTGAGCTGGCCTGCGGAAACGGAGAACATCTCCGGCAGACTGCCCAATGCAATCAGGACATTCAGCTTGCGGTTGTACTCGCCCGGCAAGGCGGTCCAATCGTGTTCAATTTCGATGCCCAGCAGGCTGCGGTACTCCCGGTACCAGATATTATCTTCAATGCTGTCACCGCCGGGATACGTCCAGGTCTGATCGACCGGACGCGCGATATGAAGCTGAATCGGCGGATCGTATTTTCCAAACGGGTAGACTTCATGTTCCGCAGAGTTCAAAATTCTGCCTGTTCCGGGACTGCTCGCGCTCAGCAGCAGCGACAGAACGATTCCGTAAGACGTCAAGACTGCCACTCTCTTTCCCTTCACTTCTTATCCCCCTTCAATCTTGGAGGAGCTTCGTGAAAGTTCGCCTTATTTAGCATTATTATAGGCTCGCTTCCCCTGGCCCCTCTACTCGCCGATTTTCACTTTTGATTATCCGATTTGGATAAGGTATGCCGCTCTCTGTATTCCTGGGGAGTAATGCCGGTCTCCTTCTTGAAAAAGCGGTAGAAGGATTGCTCCGTCATAAAGCCGACCGCTTTCGAAATGTCCTGCACAATCAGACTGCCGCCCTCCAGCAGCTTCTGGGCTTCAGTTAACCGGGAGGAAGCCACGTAATCCGGCAACGACTGGCCCGTTAAACGCTTATACAACCGGGTCAAGTAATACGGATTGTAGCCGACGACATCACCGATCCGGGTCAGTGAGAGATCGCCGGCCAAATGGTGCTCCACGTACAACCGGACGCGGGTAATCAAATCATGCTCGCGGTAGACCTGGTCATCTTGCTTTTGTTCAAACAGCTGCATGGCCAGCGCCGACAAATAATCTTCCGCGCTCTCCCAAGAAGGGTGGGCCTCATAGCTTGTAAGCTTGTCCAAATCAATGGACTCTCCGATGACCTCATGCAGTTCCCAGCGGTTCATATAAGACAGCAACAAACACATGAGCGAATAGTAGATCTCCAGCTTCAGCCGGTTGTCAGTGCCACGCGCAGGGGAGGCCAACGCTGCCAGCTTGCCGAATTCGAGAAAAAAATGCTCCTGCTGTCCGTTGTCCAAATAAGCCGCCATGGCTCCCAGCTTCCCCAATTGGCTGCTAATTTCATGATTGTGCAGCTCTGCCTGCTGCGCCTCCTCTCCGGCCTCCTTGCCCCGTTCGATCAGGACAAGCTCCTTGCCCATGCCAAGTCCCCGTCCCAGCAGCGCCTTCAGGGTGCTGAACTGCCGGGGCGCCTCCTCCCAGGGGCGAAATGCTGCACCGGCCGAGAACGACAGCCGCAGCTTCAGCAGCCGCTTGCAGCTCATGGCGATCGTCTCAAGCGTCCCATGGATGAACCGGAGCGCCCGCTCCCTGTCCTCCGGAGCGTCTGCCATAGGCTGCAGCAGCCATAGCAGCTTGCTCTTCTCATAACGCAGACTGAGGCAGCGCACGGAGGGGAGCCAATATTCTTCGGCAATATTCCGGATAGCGTACAGCATCAGCTCCCTGTCTGCTACACTAAGCTCGTCCCGCCAATCGTCCACACGCCCGATGGTGAGCAGTACGCCCCGGGCAGCATTCAGCGGGCATTCCAGCTCCTGGAATTTATGTGCAAGCTGGCTTACGCCCGGGCTATCCCCCTGCATCAGCTCCAACAAATAATCGCCCAGCAGCATCGGGCGGACAAGCTGTAGCTGCCGGTGTGCGCGCTCGATCAGCTCTTCTGCTTCCACCGCCGCATCCAGCTGTGCAGCAGCCTGCTCCACAGCGCGAAGAATCGCGTCCTCGCCTTCTGTCTTTAACAGATAGTCCACCCCGCCGCCACGCATGACTTGCTGTATATAATCAAATTCGTTATATCCGCTCAAAAAAATAATTTTGCACCACGGCCAGTGACGTCTGATTTCCTGCTGCAGCTCAAGCCCGTCCATTCCCGGCATACGGATATCGGACAATACAATATCGAACTTCATCTTCCCCAGTTGCTCCAGTGCCTCCGTAGCGGAATACGCACCGTATACCTCCAGCTCGAGCTTGTCCCAATGCCCGAACAGATCAAGCAGGTTCCGTACAATCCACCGTTCATTATCGACAATCAGCAGTCTGATCATGGCTGTCTCCCTTCTTCCCGTCTTATCATCAGCAGCACCTTCAATCCGCCCAGCCCGCTGCGTGACACCTCAATTCCGAACGCCGGACCATAGTTCAACTGAAGCCGGCGGTGCACATTGAGGATTCCTGTCGTCTCCATAGCTTCTTCAGCAAGAGCCAGCGTTCTGCGCAGCGCATGCAGCTGTTCATCATCCAGCGATTCGCCGTTGTCTTCTACCCCGATGACCAGCCGGTCCGCCCCTTCCTCCCGGAAGGTTACCCGCAGCATCCCTTCTGCCAGCTTGTTCTCCAGCCCGTGGGCATAAGCATTCTCAATTAATGGCTGGACAATGAGCCGAGGCACCATGGAAGCCTCCCACCCCTGCGGTATGGACTCCAGTTCGGCTGTGACCGTACCGGCGAAACGTATATTCTGAATCTCGACATAAGACCATGCGTGCTTCATCTCTGCAAGCAGACTGACCTGCTCTGCTCCACTACGTGTAATAAACTGAAAATATCCGCTGAGATGGTGAAGCATCCGCTCGGCTACTTCATGTTCCCTCATTCGGACAAGACCCTGCAGAATGAAGAAGGTGTTGTAGAAAAAATGGGGGTTAATCTGCGATTGCAATTGCTTAAGCTCGGATTGCTGGGATCTGATTCTCTGCTCATACACCTCATGAATCAACTCCTGAATCCGCTCCAGCATATGGTTGAAGTGGTTATATACATAATTGAATTCATCCTGATTGCCGTGATAGAGCCTGACACTCAGATCACCCATCTCCACTCTCCGGAAGGAAGTAATCAGCCGCCTCATCGGCTTATGAATAAACCTGTATATCCAGTAAGAGAAAACTACGGCGAGCAGCAAAGCGACCAGCGACTCTCCCCAAATCCAGTTGCGATGCTTGTTCAGCGGCTCGAGCACCGTCTCCGCAGGAACAAACACGGCCAAAGTCGTCCCCAGCAGTGATGAATATTCACTGGCTCCAAAATAGTCAATGCCTGCTGACTCCAGCCGGTATTGGCCGGACTCGCCGCTGTCGTCGAGCAGTTCTCCCCGCAGTGTTTCCCCGAACGCAGCCAGCAGCGAGTCCTCCACGCCGGAGGCAATCTGCCACTGGCCGCCGGTGTCCATCCATACAGCTCCGTCGCCCTCGCCCTCCGCCATGCTGGAGAGCGAGCGGAGAATCTCCGGGCGTGACAGCATAATTTCGATGGCCAGCACAGGCGGCCGGCCGGCGTACACCGCATCGGGGTACACGCCGCTCATCAGCAGCTTCTCGCCCATGCCGAAGATCGGCGATTTCATGTGAGCCGGGTTCAGAATGCCCTCCAGTTCTTCAAGCGGCATCTCACTGTCGAAATTGTTGGCATTGATGCTTCGGTCCAGGGAAGGAATATACAGCTTAACGTTCTCCACGAACGGGCTGGAGCTTTTGAGCAAATACAATTTACTCTTGGCGGATAATAAGGCGCGGGTGCGTTCATAGTCGTTCAACTGGTTCGGAACCGTCGCCAGCAAGAGCAAATCATCGTCATTGACATACTCCAGCTTCAGCCGCGTAAGCCGGGTCAGCTCTGTCTCCAGCGAAGTCAGATAGAAGTGGACACGGCTGGCCATGGATTCCGAGATTTGCTTCTGGACAACCTCCTGTCCGGATTGATTCATG
The DNA here is from genome assembly GCF_038009085.1 of Paenibacillus sp. FSL R7-0210. Taxonomy (NCBI): domain Bacteria; kingdom Bacillati; phylum Bacillota; class Bacilli; order Caryophanales; family Paenibacillaceae; genus Paenibacillus; species Paenibacillus sp. FSL R7-0210. Next base: position 7,628,104 of record NZ_JBBPAR010000001.1, on the reverse strand, counting down.
ACCAGACCCCACAGGTAGAGCGGAATAATGACAAGCAAGAAAGCCATAACAAGTTTGGGATAAATTGAAAGCGTTCTCATAAACCTGATCAACAGCATCTCTCTCCTTCCACAAGCCTCCCCTGTAGTCCCATCATACCTCTGCAGCAGGCCCTTAAACAATAATAAAGAGAGGCGGTTAGCCTCTCACATTTCAAGCAGAAATTGTATGGTTTTGTCCTCGAAGCCCGGCAGTCGTTCATGGATGAAATCGGGATAGATCTCCAGTTTCTTCTCGCAGCGGATTCGGTTGTAGGCGGCGAATTGCGTTGAAGGCGGACACACCGTATCCAGCAATCCCACACCCATCATCACCTTGCCGCTGATCCGGTCCGCCAGGTGTTGAACATCAATATAGCCGAGCCGTTCAAAAATCTCATCCTCCCGCAGGTGCTGGGGATCGCGGTGACGGAAAAACGTCCGCAGTTCCTCGTAAGCATCTCGGGCCAGGTCCATTTCCCATACCCGTTTATAATCACACAGGAACGGAACACTGGGTGCAGCCCGGTTGATCCGCGGCTCAAGCGCCGCACAGGCCAGCGCCAGCCCCCCTCCCTGCGATCCGCCGATTGCACCGACGCGGGCCGCATCCACTTCCGGCATGTCCATTACAATTCCAGCGAGCTGTGCCGTATCAAGATAGATCTGCCGGAACAGCAGCCGTTCGGGCGCATCATCCAGTCCGCGAATTAAGTGCCCTTTATGTGTGGTTCCTTTGACCCCGCCAACATCTTCGGACAGTCCTCCCTGGCCTCTGCAATCCAATGTGGCTATAGTAAAGCCCAAGGATGCATAGATTAGCTTGTCGGCCCAGTCATCCGAATGGTGGGCGTACCCATGGAACTGCACTACCGCCGGGTGCGGACCTGCAGCATGCTTCGGCTTGACCAACTTCGCATGGATACGCGCCCCGCCTGTCCCCGTGAAATACAAATGGAAGCATTCGGCGAACGGAACCTGAAATTCGCTTCTCACCAGTTCAACACGGGCATCCGTATTTCTCATCTCTTGCAGTGCTTGTTCCCAATAAGCCTCGAAGTTGGCCGGACGGGGATTACGTCCCTCATAAGTCAATAATTGTTCTAACGGCATATCGACTAACGGCATTAATAAGCACCTCCGTCTCTTGGTTTGTGTGTCCCATATCAAATACAGTACAATGTTGCCAGCAACGCAGATTAGCCCGGAAGAAGAGGAGGCCGAACCATGAGCTTGTTGTTCAACCTGCCCGAAGTCAAGGAATTGCTGCGCAATTTCTATACATTGACCGGTATCCGCACCGTGATTTTCGACAATTCCTTTACTGAGCTGGCTGCCTATCCCACCCGCCATTCGACATATTGCCATATCATTCGCAGTGATCCGCGCGCGGAGGCCCAGTGCATCCTCTGTGACCAGGCAGCCTGCACCCAAGTGAAAAAGGAGAAAACCCTCTACACCTATCAATGTCATGCCGGACTTACCGAAACGGTGGTTCCTATTCAAACGGACAATCAGGTCATCGGATATATTATGTTCGGCCAATTGCTGCAGACCGGGTCCCGTGATGAGTTATGGGAAAAGGTCTGTGAGAATATGAGTCCCTATAATGTGGATATGAATAAACTGTACAGCGCCTTCCAGCGCAAAAAACACATCTCCAAGGAAGTCATTGATGCTTACGCCAAAACCATGGAGATGAGCGCCAGCTACCTGTATCTATCCCGAATGCTGGTTATGAAGGAGGATACGCTGGCACAAAAGATCGACGGTTATATTACAGAGCATATCCAGGAACCGCTCTCCGTTCCCGTTCTGTGCAAAGCATTCAGCATCAGCAAATCCCATCTCTATAAGCTCTCGGAGCAGAACTTTGGCATGGGCATTGCAGAATATATCCGTAGCCTCCGTATCCAAATGGCCAAAAGGCTGCTGGGTGACACCGACAGTCCGATTTACGAAATTGCGGAGCAAGTCGGCATTCCCGATTATAATTACTTTACCAAAGCCTTCAAAAGGGTCACCGGCACATTGCCCAGAGTCTACCGCAAAGAAAACACTTTACAAGGACGCACTCCGGGCCGTTTCTGATCGCACCCGAATTGGAAGCGTATACATCAGAGGTGGCAGCTACCGTCACTAGCCTCTGTTATCACCCCCGGCTTCTAGCAATTCTGCCCTGCTCTGTGCTGATCTTATCATCCGGTCCCTGGACCAAAATAGTAATAATCGTTTGAATTAATAGTCATTTTGTTTCAAGGGTGTGGATTATAGGCGGCGTGCCTATCTTATCACAAGACAAAAAAAAGCCGGCATTCGCCGGCCCTTACTTAAATCCAAGCGCGAAGATTCACCTGCTTGATGAAATCCGCCTGGGACAAACTTTCTTGGGATGTTGTCTCTATCTCTTCCACTTCAACTTCTTCGCCGTTCATCAGGTGATGGAACAGCTTCTCATTGTACGTTGACAATGCATAATCTATCAGCGCTTCGTGCGTGGCTCGCTCGGCTTCTGCTACCAGCAATTGCTCCTCGGCCTCAATATCCTCTGCCGTAACATAGAAATTCCGGTTAGCTTCGGGAACACGAATGACATAATCAAACGCATTATCAGGATTGCGGTCGTAAGCAATCAGGTAGCCATAGTCTCCGATAGGAAGACTCTGCTCAAAAGCGTCTGCGACAATGACAATCTTCTCTCCTAAACGCAGCATCATCCTACCTCCTGACCAAAATCTATCATGGATCTGCTTGTTTCAACAGTCTACTAAAAAAAGATAGAGCTGTCCAGCAGCAGGATGATGGTAGGATGAATTTCCGCAGAAAACACTCTGAAAATTCATGAAAGATCGCTTACTTATTGCAAAGCTTGCTAAACTGGCAATTTATTTCTTCCAGCCATCAGTGAGGCACCGGCAATACAAATAATAATCAGGAGCACTGCGGAGACAATCGGTGCCAAGCTCACTCCGGTGCCTCCATCTGCAAGCACACCGGCAGACATTCCCGGCAGAGAAGCAGGCATCCAGTTCAGCTTAACCGGCAACAGGCCATGGACGAGGCTCATGACCGCTGCCAGCAGGAGAGATAGACCGGCAGCAGCAGGCCCGCGCAGCCATGCACTGAAGAGCAGCGTAAGCGACACCGCACAGAGCAGCCACAGCGCATACAGTCCGGACGCTGCAATCACATCCCGCCAGGATAAAGCCCCCATAAGCTGTACTGTATAATAAGCCGCTCCCGCTGCCCCCAGCCCAATGGCAATAACCAGCACTGTGAAGTTCGCGGTCCATTTGGCTGCAACAACGGATATAGAGGAGACCGGCTTCGCCATTAACAGTTCAGAGGTACCGCTGCTGCGCTCACCTGCCAGGCTGTTCATCGTTCCCAGCACCAGAATCAGCATCCCAATTGTTCCATACTGGCCCAGGGCCTGAGCCATTACAGAAGACGCGGCCGGTCTCTCCATATTCTCCATCAATCCAGCCGGGACATTGGAAGAGAACGCCAGGATATCCGCCATATAAAAGCTGACCAGCGGCTGCATAATTCCCAGAACAATAAACACCACCGGAATCCAAATCAGCTTATAGCTGCGCACACTCTCCAGCATCTCCTTCAAATATAGAGCCCAAAGTCTCCTCATGTTCCCACCACCTTCATGAACAGGTCCTCCAGTGTCGATGAGCCTGCTTCAAATTGCAGCAGCGAAATATTCAGCTCCACAGCTTCCTGCAAGAGCGTCCGGCGGGCGAGTGCTACATCTGTGACGTTGAACACGGCCTTGCCATCCGAAATTAGCGCTTCTTCAATAAAATCCTTGTGTCTAAGCGCTTCAAGCCAGCGGATAGCCGAATCTTCTTTCCCTGTAGTGAGCCGGATTACCGGCAGACTGTACTCTGCGCGGAGACTGGACAAGGTTCCTTGAACGGCTATAGTCCCCTTGTTCATCAATACGACATCATCGCATATCTCTTCCGCATCATGCAGCACATGCGTGGAGAAAATAACAGTTGTCTCCTCCCGGATGTCCCTGAGCAGCTCCATGACTTCCCGGCGTCCGATAGGATCAAGCGCGGAGACAGGCTCATCCAGCAAAAGCAGGCGCGGTCGGTGTACCAGGGCCTGGCCCAGCCCGAGGCGCTGCTTCATTCCCCCGGAATAACCGCCAATCCGTCGCCGTGCCGCAGAGCCTAGTCCCACACGCTCCAGCACAGCGCCCGATGCCGCCGCAGCCTCCCGTGCATTCATGCCGCTCATCCTGGCGGCAAATAAGATGTATTCGTGACCGCTCATCCAGTTGTAAAAAGCCGGGGCTTGGGGGAGATAACCCAAATACTGACGGTAATCCGTCCCCGGAGAGCTCCCGCCAAAAGTGATCGATCCGGCAGACTGCGTCAGAAGACCGGCAAGCATACGCAGCGTTGTAGTCTTCCCGGCTCCATTGGGTCCGAGCAGCGCGACACAGCGTCCTGCTTCAATTCCAAAGCTGATGCCGTTCACCGAGGGATGCCCCTTAAAGCTCTTGTGAAGATCCTTGACCTCAAGCAGCGGCATCAGAATTCTTTCCTTCCCAGAGTGAAGTAAGCCACGCTGCCCAGCAGGTTGCCAAAAATCAAGAACAGAACCCACATCCATTTCGGTCCGCGTACTTGCTCTGTCTTGCTCAATGAAATCAGACCGATTATTGCCAGCACTACCTGCAGTGCAAGCAGCGGCCCAATCAATCCCCAATTCAAATCCTTCATAAAGGTATCCCCCTTATCTCCCAAACAATGGACTATTGTCTCAGCGGTTCCTTCCGGCCTTCCGTTTGCGCCTATCTGGAAGAACTACAAACAGCAGGTAACACACTGCCGGTGTCGGCACCCAGGTAAGCCCCCAGATCCCCCAGAACCAGGCCTTCCTCCCCTGACCTCTGTCCCTGGCATCGCGGAACAGCCAGGTTCCCTGCAGCAGCAGTACGGCTGCAATAAGCATCCAAAGCCAAATAGGTATCTCCTGCAGTTCCTTCACGCTTATGATTCCTCCCGCCCGTGTCTGATCCGCACTGCTCCCAAGCTGCCAAGTGCGCTCAGGATGAACACTGCCTGCAGACTCCAATACAGCACCGGCGCCGTACTTAGAATAGAAATCACTATGGTAACCAGCACAAGAGCCACTAGAATGAATAGCAGCAGTTCCTTACGGCGCCGCTTCCTCCGTCGGACAGCTTCCCCGGCAATTAGATGCTCCAGCTCCGGCAAGGAGGGTGGAGTAACATCGGCATACAGCATATCCAGGTGATCCAGCTCTGCGGACAGCTTACCCAGCAGCTCCTCGTCACTCTTAAACCTCATCCTCATTCAGCTCCTTTCGCAGTTGAACCAGTCCGGCAGCTACCCGTGATTTGACCGTTCCGGAAGGGATCTCCAGCATCTCCCCGATCTCATCGTAGCTGTATCCGTAATAATGCTTCAGCAGCACAGCCATTCTGTGCGCAGAGGATAGACGCGACAAGGCGTCGAGCACTTCACTCCACTCCATATTCCGGCTCTCAAAGCTCCAGCGTAAACTGCGGTTCCCCTGCTCTTGCATCTGCCCTTCCCGCCACTGTGCCTCCCGGCTCCAGCGCCGCTTACGGTCAATGTACAACCGGCTGCCAATGGTAATCAGCCAAGAAGAGAATGCCGAGGTCCCATTATAAGTCCCGATCTTCTCCATGCATCTGACCATTGTGTCCTGAGCAATCTCTTCCGCAAGCAAAGGGTCAAGTGTCGCTTTGATCAGATACTTGTACAGGAAGGGATAATGCTCCCGCAGCAGCACGGCCAGTGCAGCAGCGTCACCCTGCTGTGCCTGACTGATGATCTCCAGCGTCCTGTCGCCCATAGCCCCTCCCCTTATCTCTTCTGTCACACCTGTAATACGTCTATGTAATAGTTATCGTTCATTCCGAGTCAGAATTATTCTGCAGCTCCCACAGTCTGCGTCTCCATGGCTGAATAGCCCCCTTGCCTCCGGGAAAGCTCCAGAACAGCGTATACTTAGTATCACTCTTCCCGGCCAGATCATTCACTTCATTCCGCTCCGCTATCAATGAATCTTTCGCTTCTAATTCCCCGTAATCCAACTGGCAATGCATATTATCCTTCATTCTGCTTCCCCCAATAAAATTCATCTCTATAGGCAAAAAAAAGAACGCAAACCGGGATTATTCCACAGTCTGCGTGCTTCGCGAGGTAAATGTTACATTTAATTAACCATATTGTAACAATCTGGCCCCGGCTTGTCTACCTCTAATTTCCCGGTTTGTGTCAAATCCGGCCAAAAGATGTCGTTACACGGCAAACGGAAACGGCTTTGGCGTCCTCTTACATCGGGACATAAGGGTTGTGAAGCTTTTCATAGCCGATTGAGGTTCGCGGACCATGTCCGGGAAACACTCTCACTTCCTCATCCAGCCGGTAGAGCTTGCCGCGGATCGAGTCAATCAGATCCCGTTCTCTGCCGCCCGGAAGATCGGTACGTCCCACTCCCATTTTGAACAAGACATCACCGGCGAACAAATCATTCCCGCACAGGAAGCTGACGCTTCCCGGTGAATGTCCCGGCGTATGCAGCACCCGGAAAGAAAGGCCTAGCAGCTTCAGAATCTGGCCTCCCGCCAGATCGTATTCTGCCGGATCTGTGCTGACGGGAGGTGTGGTATCAGGCCACATCAAGGAGCCGTTCAGCTTCGGGCTGCCCAGCCACTCACTCTCCAGCGGATGGATATAGACCGGGCACTTCTTCGCTTTGCGGACCTCGTCCAGCCCGGCAATATGGTCGAAATGGGCATGCGTCAGCAGAATCGCTTCAATCTCCATTCCCTCAGCGCCGCGGAGCAGACCCGCAGGATTAGCACCCGGATCAATGATGACACCGCGCTTAGGGTCTGCCCCCGTCAGAAGGTAGGCATTGGTCTGGAGTGCCCCCAGATTATAAGAACGAATATTAAGCATCGGCATTAGAATCCGGAGATCAGACTGCGCAGCTCTTTGGCGATAACTGCGTGTGATTCCGTTCCTTCTCCGTAGGCTTGCCCCATTGCTTTGCGCACTTCGGTAATTTTGCTGTCATAGTCCGCTGCTTCGCGGTCCGGGTTCTCCCGTTTGAATTCTCTCATCAGGGTCTGGACATGCTCCGGACGCGGTCCCCACTGCCCCAGTACATAACCTCCGGTGTCCGCAAAAATCACGATGGGAACGGAACGGCCGCCCATGGTCAGGAAGTTGTCCATCAGGTCCTGGTTCTCTTCGAGAATCAGCACTTCCGTCTTGATACCCGCAGTCTCCAGAATTCGGAAGACCACCGGGACATTGCGGACCACATCTCCGCACCAGTCCGCAGCCAGAATCAGCACACGCAGATCATCACGGTGATTCAGGCTCTCAAAATATTCGCGGTCACTCTCGTCTTCCCAGGTGAACTTCTCGTACCAGGATTCAAAAGCCTGCTGGTTCTTCGTCATGGCTTCCACGAACTGGCGCGGAGTCAGGCCTTGGCCAAATTTGGATGCAACATTCTGCTTCATACTGCACTACCCTTCTTTTTGGATTTGTACCACTTGAACAGGAAATACAGAATAATTACCGCAATAGCGCCAAGAAGAATCTCATGAGTGTACTTGGCTGCGACCTCATCAATGGTCTCCCACTTGTCTCCAAGCGTATACCCCAGATAGACAAACAACGCGCTCCATGGAATGACTGCAAGGGTTGTCAGCAAAGTGAATTTGCCCAGCGGCATGCGGGAAATACCGGCCGGGACCGATATGGCATGGCGGACAACCGGGATAAAGCGGGCGGTGAAAATCACACCGGTTCCATACTTTTGAAACCATTCTTCAGAGTGGTCAATATGCTTTTTGGAGATGAAAATGTACTTGCCGTACTTCTCCAGCACAGGCCTGCCGCCATAACGGCCAATCCAATAAACAAAGATCTGGGCGATCACTCCCCCGACGGTACCGAACAGCACGGCGCCAAAAAAGTTAATATCGCCTTGTGAGACCAAATAGCCGCCAAAAGCCAGGACAATCTCACTTGGAATGACTTCAATCATGAGCCCGATCATAATTCCAAAGTAGCCCAGAGACTGAATCCATTCAAACAAATGTGAAATGACATCAGATATAAAGTGCACTGCAGGTCTCCTCCCGTATGGCGTAATAGCCTGGTATTCTGCTGGCAGAACCCATCTGCTTAACCGCTCTATGTATCCAGCTTCTCCTAGCCTATTCTAGCATATGCAGGCTTACGACTTCTAGTTGAGGGAAATGAAGCGGAAGGATTCCTATGATTCAAGAGTGAAATCTGCAATTGACAAAGGCTGGAAACGGAACGAATCGTTCAAAGCGCTCGCAGACCCGACCCGAAGGCAAATTCTCCGGCTGCTGCGTGAAAAGGACCGGACGGCCGGGGAAATCGCCGATTTTTTTAATATGACGAAGCCCAGCATCTCTCACCACCTCAATGCGCTGAAGCACGCGGGGCTGGTGCAGGACGAACGTAACGGGCAATTTATCGTCTATTCGCTGGACTCCACGGTACTTGAAGAGGTGCTTGGCTGGTTTCTCGAATTGACGGGTACAGGCAAGGGCAGTACGGACAGCCAACCCGAAGAACATGCGGATGTTGGCTCAAAGGGTTCAGGACCCAAAAGGAAAAAGTAACCCGCACGCTATTAAACATACGGAGGATGAACATTGATGAAGAATTTCACATGGAAGTGGCAGGATACGCTTATTGTCATTCTCGGGTTCCTCTCACTGGGCTATGCGCTGGTGAATTACGGCAGGCTGCCGGATCTGCTTCCCGCCCAATTCAGTCTTACCGGCAAGGTCAACACTTACTGGAGCAAGGGTTCGGTTATTGCTTTGTTCTCTTTTATGGGATTGATTTTTCCTTTGGCGATACAGTTTATACGTAATATTGATCCCAAGGGAGAGAATTATATTAAGTTCCAGGGGGCTTACAAAATGGGCCGTCTCACCATTGCCGTCATATGTGATGCCGCCCTTGTGCTGTCGGTGAGCTACGGGCTGGATGAGCATTTCGCCGCCGCGAAGTGGGCTACTGTAAGTGTGGGACTGCTGCTGGCTGTAATCGGGAATTTTCTGCCGCAGATCAGGGATAATTATTTCACGGGAATCCGCACGCCCTGGACGCTGCATGACCCTGCCGTATGGCGGAGAACCCACCGCTTCTCCGGGAGGATGTGGGTGAGCGGCGGTCTGCTAATTGCGCTTGCGGCCTTCATGCCCGTTACGCTGTCGATCAGCATGATCATCACTGCTCTGGTAATCATGATTATTCTCCCTATTGTGTACTCATGGCTGATCTCACGGAGTGTTAAAGCCTGAGATTAGTCGGGAGGCAGGCTAATAAAAGAGATTCCAGTGATGGACAGTCTTAGGGTAAAGCTGCGGTCATTATGCTGATATGTTCACCCCAGCGGCTACCAAGCCCCGAATTCCACTCTGAGGTGCGTCTTATCTGTCGTTGGAGCTAAGCAGCGCCTGGGACTGTAAATGTGTTAACTGAAAGTAGATCCCTTCGCTCTGCGGAAGCAGGATGAAGTTGCGGTCATTGTGCTGCGGTCCTCTGTCCTGCTCCTTGGCGGTCAGCAGGCTGTACTGCCGCAGCAGCTCTAGTCCCGCCGCCGCGCTGTCCGCCGCTATACGTCTGTCTCCCTCTGCCAAGCTGCGTTCCCCCATCTCAAGCATTCCTTTTAAAGCAGCAAGCCTTCTGGCAGCATTAAAGTGATCCTTCTGTTGACTGCGGCGGACCCAGTATAGCGCTTCTCCAGGATCACTGCCCCGCAGAGAACTTGCCGCAAGCTCCCCGTGCAGGGCAACGTCCCCCGGAGAGAATGACAGGCTTCGCAGGAGCAGATCAACCCCCTGCTTCTGTGGAACCAGCCGCGATAATGCAACCGCAGTCTGCGGCTCTCTCGGGTTCCAGCTCAGTGATTGCTGCAGCAGCGTAATTCTTACGGCAGGATCACTCTCCCTGACCGCCTGCTTGAATAGGGCGGCCCCCTTCATGGCCTGGAAGGAAAGACTGCTGCATAGAAGGGTCAGCCCGCAGAGAACGGTTATGCCTGCGTATCTCCATAATCGGCGAAGCCGGTTCTTTCGCTGGTCAGCCGGCTTGCTGCGCCGCCAACGGGAGTCATGCAGAACTGTAGGGACAGCCGTCCTAGCGGTCCGGCTGTTTGCTTCGGCAATTGCCCAGGCGGGCAGCAGGAGCAGCAGCAACCAGACCAGTCCATAGCTCCAGTCGAAATCGGCTGCGCTATGCAGAATAATCACCAGCAGAGGCGGAAGCAGCCTTGGTGACGCCTTGAATACCAGCCATCCTGCGGCCAGAAGCAGCAGGATGACCGCAGCCAGACCCGCCATCCCGAGGTTCAGCAGGATGTCGAGGTAACCGCTGTGCACCTGGCTGCCCACGTAAGGGCGGGACTGGGCGGCCAGGTACGTATGCCGCCAGGTCTCGCCCCCGCGCCCCAGCCAGGGCGCCTCTATCGCGAGCCGCCAGGCGTCGCGGTAGAACAGTCCGCGCGCGGCGGCCGTCGGTGACGGCCCGGTGATCCGCGCGCGTACCAGCAGCAGGACGGCGCTGGCCGCCGCCGTCCAGCCCGCCGCCGCCAGCGCCAGCAGGGCGGCGCGGTGCCCGCCCGCCGCACGGCAGCTGCGGCGGTGCAGCCATAGGCCGGCTAGCCACGCGCCGGCCCAAAGCCCGGCCAGCAGCAGCAGGCCGGGCAGGGGCTCTGCCGCCAGCCCGGAGCGGGCCAGCTGGCGGTAGAGCAGCGCCGCCGCGGCAACGGGGGCGGCGCCGGTGATTAGAAGCGGCACGAACAGTTGCCGCTTCAGGAGAAGGGCTGCGACACCGGCGGCAGCCGCAGCCAGCCATGCGCCGCGCGACTCGCTGAGCAGCAGCGCGGCGGCGTACGGGAAGAGCGGCAGCAGGCGCGCCGCTCTTAGCCAGTGCAAAGCGGACCAGGTTCCGGTCCGCTCCCAATTGATGCCTGCATCTCCTGTACCTACCTCACACGCTCCACTGTCACCCATACGCACCGCATTATTTCCCGCACCCGCGCCTTCTGTACCTACCTCACACGCTCCCCTGATAGCCGAACGCACCGCACTACTACCTGCATCTCCCTTATCTACTCCGGCTACAGCCGCGCCTCCAAACGCACCGTTCTTCTCCCCATCCGCTGCTTTCCCAGAATCTCCAGACCCGAAGCTATAAGCGGCAGCAAACAGCCGTTCCAGCAGATACACCGCCATCACCGCACCAAAGGCATTCGGATACTGAAGCAGCCCGGCCAGCCTGGCACCAGTGGCACTGACTCCCGGCGATTGGGTATACGCCACCGCATAAGGAATCGGCAGACCTCCGCAGACCGCCAAAAGGGCCGACAAACTAATAGTGATTCCAAGCAGATGCCACACTGCTGCAAGAAGAGTTACTCCCCGGCGGGTTCGCGCCGCCAGCAAAGCGAATGTCACAAAGCTAGTGTAGAAGCCTGAGCGCAGCATTTCATTCAGCGTTCCTTGCGCGGATACGGGACTGCCCAGTGCATGGATAGCATACAAGAAACAGAGGAGCACACAACTGCTAAGCAACCCCCATACAACCAGCCTGCTCCCGCTCTCGTTCCCTCTCCTCCTACTGCCCGCCAACTCCCGTGTATTCTCTCTGTGTTCAGACTGCTCCTCTACTTCCGCCCTAATCAAGGAACTGCCAGACCACTTCCGATCTTCCCAACGCAGCTTAAGCCTGGCCCCTCTACCAGTAGCCATATAGATAAGTGCCGATCCCAGCAACACTCCGCACATGCCAAACCACACCGTCAGGAACCCATACATCTCCCCGGTGAAAAAGAACCCTCTCAGCACACAGGCCGCCAACCCCGCTGCTATTAACGCCAGTCCGCAAACCAAAGTAACCAACCAATCACTTTGCCGTCCATACCTGTTCACCAGCATCCTAAATCTCCTATTGCTCATGATGCTTAACAGTCTGCCCATATTTACCGGAAAACAGAAGAGGCCACCGCTCCCCTCTAAGTAAGCTCGAACACGCAAATGAAGAGCACTTATGCACCTGATCTCACCAAACGCATCTCACACGCTCAAATGAGGAGCACTTATGCCAATGTCATTAAGATAAGTTCAAAGATAAGTTTGGAATTAATAAAGAGAATCCAAAACGGTATGGGGAAACGTCCTATGCCGTTTGTTTTTGGTGTAAGGAAGGAAAAAAGCGCATAGCAAACAAAGCGGATGGAAGATCCACTTAAAAAAATGTTCATGCGAACCGAATTATGCTACTCTGTAGACGAAGCTAATGGCGGATTTGCTACGTATTCTGCGTGTATTCCTTTGCCCAGGACGGGTGAGACGAATCGGCAAAATATTTTTGCGAATCAAAGCTTCCACATCAGGCGGGGGTCCATCGCCCTTGGAGCGCAGGAAATGTCTACAGACGTGAACGGCTACCGTGAAGTTGACTTGGTAGAGGTGCCGTTTATCCTTTTGGGAAATGACTACGTGCGAGGTAATCATTTCAGCGAAGTTGTAGAGGATCATTCTTGCGAATATCTCTTGGGTAATGGACTCTTGCTTTTTTGCGTGAAAATGGGTCAAACCAATGGTGTATTTCAAAGCCCGGAAAGAGGTCTCAATGCCCCATCGCAGATGATACAGATCCCGGAGTTCATCCGGTGAGAATTCAGCAGTAGACAGATTGGTAATGACGGTTTCATAATCGCCACTGGGCAGGAGGAAACGAACCACCCGAAAGGAAATGGGGTAAAACAAGTTCTCTTGCATGTCCAGAAAATCAAAGCTAGAGGTAGCCGGAAGAACTTTATAGATTTCGGGGCGATTCCTGAACTCTTTTGTTTGTTTTTTAGTCAGCGTCAGGTGAATCTCCTGATCAAACGCTCCGTCCAAGGTCAAGTGCAAACCCGAAAGAATACCATTCGAATGCAAATCCTTGACGCGTATGACGTAATTCCATCCTTTCCGTTCCAGATGTGCGAACGTATTATAGCTTTCAAATCCTCGATCCCCCGTCACAAGGACGTTACCCTGAATGGGGGAGCGATCCACCATTGTGGCCAGTGCCCTTCCTTCGTTGCGGAACTTTCGAGGTTGAACAATGGCATCCACATAAAGCCGGTTACAGAGGTCATAAGCAGCGTTCAAGTGCAGAAGGTTAAAGCCTTTCGAGTGGGGCTGACTTTGAGAATAGGTCAACGGGTCCGCAGGATCTGTTGCAATATGCAGATCGGAACCGTCAATGGCCAATAATCGATAGCCTCGATAATCCTTGAATTCCGTATGGGACGCGGTAAAGGTGTGAAACAAAGATTCGACCGCAGACGGCAAAATTTTATTTCTTTGCTGAACAAAAGCAGAAGAAGTTGCGGTGTTAACGTCATAGCCCTGCGATTCCAACAGTTCCTTATAGAGGCTATTGCCGCCCATAAAGATCAGGGTTTGCATAACCGTTTCAAAGGGTAGTTTTTTCGTTCGGGTAAAATCCTTTCCCGGGTTTCTGACGTAAGGCGCGGGGGCAGCCGCCATCTCTCGGATAAGAGAAGTCAGTCTGTCTTTCAGCGAATTTGCATAAGCATTCATTGGCGTAACCTCCTCGTTTTTTCAAGGGGCTTCGCCACACGTTTTCTACGGATTGTCAAGATTTTTTTTGTGCAAAAAAAGAGCAGGCTATCTTTTCGATAACCTGCCTTTTTCTTGTTTTGGCTCTATATCTTAACTTAATGACATTGGCACTTATGCACCTGATTTCACTAAACGCTGCTCACACGCTCAAATAAAGAGCACTTATGCACCTGATCACACTCAAACGCAGCTTACACGCTCAATTGAAGAGCACTTGTGCACCTCATTCCACCCAAAGTGGCCCTCCGCCAATTCAGGAACACTATTGTCTCTCAAAAGCTCTCTATAGCCATCATCCTGCCTACTCACCTTCGCGTCAGCACAAATTGTGTTCGGTTTTTCACATACAGCCCCGAACCCGCAAAAAAACAGCCGCCCCCATCAGGAAGCGGCCGGTCTGTCATACCCTAAACTATTCAACACATGAATTAAACTTCCGTACTGCCGGTGGGCAGCAGGTCGGAGCAGACGCGTTCCAGGTAAGGCTTGGCACCGAGGAAATCGCGGAATGCGGTGTATTCACGCCATTTGGCAGCCCGGTCACCGCTGTCGCTGCGGACGGCGCGGATCAGGATGTTCTTCGGGGTGTGCTCCATATCGATGAATTCCAGCAGTTGGCTGCGGTAGCCCATCAGGTCCAGCAGCTTCGCCCGGATTGCATCGGTGGCGAGCGCCGAGAACCGCTCCTTCAGGATGCCGTGTGACAGCAGCGGATTCAGCACCTCGCTCTCGACCTGCGCGAACAGCTCATGCTGGCAGCAGGGCACCGAGAGGATCACCGATGCGCCCCAGCGTACAGCCTTCTCCAGTGCAGCATCGGTGGCGGTGTCACAAGCATGCAGCGTGACCACCATGTCCACCTGATCCAGCTCATTATAGTCCGCGATATCGCCCACCAGGAACTTCAGCCGGTCATAACCCAGCCTGGCAGCCAGCGCACCGCAATGCGCAATGACATCCGCCTTAAGGTCAAGACCGACAATATTCAGCTCCCGCTGCTCGCGGACGGCGAGGTAATGATACAGCGCGAAGGTCAAATAAGACTTGCCGCAGCCAAAATCCACAATCGTCAGCGGCCGGCCTGCCGGCAGATCGCCCAGCACATCCTGAACCATCTCCAGGAACCGGTTGATCTGGCGGAACTTATCATATTTCTTGGCCAGCACCTTGCCTTCGCTGTTCATAATGCCAAGCTCGACCAGGAACGGCACCGGCTCCCCCTCATCCAGCACATACTGCTTCCGGCGGTTATGGGCCAGATCCGGCGCTTCCTGCTTGCTGGCTGATTTGGTCAGAATCGATACCTTGTATTTCTTGCTGATCAGCACCTGATAGTCGGCACCGGCCGTACACAGCAGACCTTGGCGGAAGGTGTCCCTCAGCAAAGAGAGCATCTCTTCAGCGGCATCCTCTGCCGGAATGTTACGGTGCTCCACCTTAGGGCCGATATAATAGGCAAACTGATAATGCAGCTTCCCTTTTAGCTCAACAGGCTTAACCTGTACTTTATTGTAGGCGGCATCGCCCTTGCTGCGCAGCTGGCTTAGTGTAGCCGTAATCAGAGTGCGGCCGGTTATCACTTGCTCGATCAATTCCTTCAACGCTTCCAAATGGGTACATCTCACTTTCGGGTATATAAAATAGAGCACGTTGTCTCCTGAATATCGTTATATTATAGCATTAACCGTGAGCTTGCTCCATTCTTCCCTGCCCTGCTGCACTTCCTCCAGAGGAAGACTGCCCTGGGCTAACTGCTCCGGACTCAAGAGCAGCAGCCGTCCGTACAACTCCCTGCCTTCCTCGGCTACATTCTCCCCCTGCTCCCAGAGCCGGTAGAGACTGTTCTCCGCCTTGGCGTAGTGCCCCTGAGATTCGTGGTACGCCATCAAGAGGCGTTCAGTCTTGGCGGGAAGGCGGTACGGCTCCACTTCTTCCAGCAGCTCATTTATCTCTTCCGTCATGTTCAGCAGTTCCCGGTCCGCGCCATGAAGATCGGCATAGATGAATAAATGCAGGGAACGCATCGCCCTGAACAGGGCCGCATCCCGGTCTCCTTTGGCCGCGTAAATCCCGCCTTCCTCCTTCAGCAGCCGGGCTACTCCTTGCAGCTTGTCGGCCTCAAGCACCCCTCCAAGACGAAACATATCAATAATATCCTCTACGGACAACGAATTAAGCAGACGCGAATTCAGGCGAAAATGCCGCATCAGCAGCTCATCCACTTCCCACAGGGCTTCCGTTGTTTTTTTATCCTGCTTCAGGGTCATTACTTTGGCGACCATAGCTGTCATATCCTCAATCATCCGTACAATATAATCCCTCCGGAACATACCGAGCTCCTTTCGTTACGCAGTTGCTTCTCTTCTGTATCCTCTGCTTGCTGTTGGACTCATCGTGAACTACCATCCACCTAAGAGGTGGCGGCTTCTTGGTCAATGAAGCTACTGCTCCAAGTTTACCCAAGCTCAAAGGCTAGTCCCTAGCCCAATCATTGCCATATCACATGGCTAGTTTCAGTAGGTTTTGAGCAGCGTTTACATCGCGATCATGATGCACGTTACATTCTGGACAAGTCCACTCTCGCAAGGCGAGATTCTTCACCTCTGCGTTCTTATAACCGCAACAGGAGCAAAGCTGACTGCTTGCATAGTGCTTAGGGGCAATAATAAGTTCTCTGCCATACCATTGTGCCTTATATTCAAGCATCGAACGGAACATACTCCAAGATACCTCGCTAATCGCTTTTGCAAGTTTGTGATTCTGCATCATATTCTTTACACGTAAGTCTTCCATCACGATAACTTGGTTTTCGTTTATCATTTTGGCAGACGTTTTATGCAAGAAGTCTTTACGCTGATTCGCTATTTTTTCATGTAGCTTGGCAGCTTTCAGCCTAGCCTTATGACGGTTATGGCTTCCCTTCTTCTTCCGCGATACATCCTTTTGCAGCTTCGCTAATCGCTTTTCAGACGTACGCAAGTATTTAGGATTGGATATGATTTCGCCATTTGAAGTCATAGCAAAGTCTTTCAGCCCAAGATCAACGCCAATCTTCGTATGCATTTTGGGCAACTGGACGATATCCGTTTCAACCAATACGGAAGCATAATACTTTCCCGTTGGTGTTTTTGAAATCGTGCATGATTTGATCAGCCCCACGAATGGGCGGTGCAGCTTGATTTTGATGCTAGTTTTTAGCTTTGGAATCTTGAGATATCCATCCTTTATAGCCACTGTTCCATTTTGGTTATTCGTTGTGAAGCTATGATTATTCGTCTTCTTGCTCTTGAATTTAGGAAATCCCGTTTTCTTATCCCGAAAAAAATTCTTATAAGCCTTGTCTAAATTCAGTTGTGCATTCGCTAAGGCAAGGCTATCGACTTCTTTCAGCCAGTCGAATTCCTTTTTGTATTGTGCGGGTGTATTCCTCAGCATCGTTTCCGTTTGCTTGTAATGTTCAATTTTATCTGCAAGCATTCTGTTGTAGATGAAGCGAACGCATCCGAACACTTTAGCGAAGTAGTGTTGTTGCCCATGGCTTGGATAGATACGGTATTTGTAGGCTTTCAGCAATGGCGATCACCCTTTCCCCCCTTGGGTTTCGATGTATTTTTGAATGACGTCTATTGGCGCTTCACCCGTGGTAAGCAAGCAATAAGAGCGTGACCAAAAGGCCTCTTTCCAAAGTGATGTTCGGAGGGTAGGAAACTCCTTCTTGATCAGCCTAGATGATGCACTTTTATAAGCGTTGAGAAATTTAGAAATGTCGGTATTAGGATGAGCTTTCATTAGGATATGAACGTGATCCCTGTCATGATTCCATTCCTGCAAAGTCACATTGTAAGTAGGCTGAATGGATGCAAATATCTCTTTCAGACGTTCGGATATGGGATCTGTAATGACTTTCCTACGATACTTGATGACTAGAATAAGGTGAAAGTGAAGGGAGAACACTGAATGGTTATTCGAGTCTAATTTCATTAACTTCACTGACCTTTCCAAGATACGACTGAATACTTTAATTATAGCATCTTAGGCGGTTAGAATCCATGTAGATTAGACCGTTTCCATTCATCCCCCACTTAAAGAAGATGGGAGAATTCTGTCAACTGAGGGTTAAACCATTCGTCTCTCCGGCGCCACTGTGCGGAGTTAAGTCTTGACCATACTATAATGATCAACTATAATTCAGTTAATCGATCTGTATTCCAGATTGAACTATTTAGCAGATTGGAATTGGATACAGACTGTATACATGTTAAAACGGACCCTACATAGGAGGTTTATTAATGACCAAGCCAACCGGCAACACGCAAGACTCCATCACAGCAGCCGTTTCAGGTCAACCGGATCTGCAGTCAAGCAACCGGATTTTAAACGTTACGCCGGAACAGGATAAGCTGCTGGAGAGCGCCTTACGGATTAAGATTATGCACACGCTGTCGGCAGAGCCGCTTACATCCAAGCAGGTTGCGGAGAAGCTGAACAAGACTCCGGGTAATATTCACTACCATATCGTCAAGCTCTATGAGGGCGGTCTGCTGGAGCTTGTCCGTACAGAAGCCGCAGGAGGAATCATCCAGAAATTTTACCGTTCCAAAGGTACGGTGTTCCACTCGGAGGCGCTTCGCAGCCTTCACTTCCGCGAAGAAGACCAGACCCGGCATTTCAATACCAGACTTACTCTCTCTCCTCAGGAGCTTGCGGAATTCCACCAGGAGCTGCTGGAGCTGATTACCGCCTGGGAGTCCAAGGTAACGGAAGGTGACGAATACGGTGTGGAAGTGATGCTGGGCCGTCTGCAGTCTTCCGATGCTGCTGCGCAGCCGGAAGAGGAGGCACATTAATAGATGAGCACCGCTGGCCCTTCCGGACAACCGAAGCATCATCCGCTTGAGGGCTTCGCCGCCCCTTTCCGGCAATCCCGCGCCTTTCCTTACCTGTGGCTGGGACATTTAGTTTCTTTTTTGGGCAGCTCGGTAACCATGGTTATCCTGCCTGTCCTGGTCTATTCCCTGACCGGCTCCACCACCATTATGGGGATGGTCATGGCCGCCTACATGCTGCCTAATGTAATCATGCTTCCGGTATCCGGACATATTGTCGACCGCTACGACCGTGTACGGATTATGATGCTGGCCGATATTGCCCGGTTCATCGTTATGATTACGACTGCTGTGCTGTCCTTGACCGGAGTGCTGAGCATTCCGTTGCTCTATGGACTAGTTGCCTGTTACGGCCTGCTGGACGGCTTATTCCAGCCTGCCTACGCTGCCGTCCGCGCTACCGTATTCACTCCGGATATCCGCGTAGCAGCGAATTCTTTAACTCAGATCACAACCCAGTCCGTGCGGCTGATCGGTCCCGCGTTAGGGGGACTGCTGATTACCCACCTGTCCGCGGGCATCGGCTTCGGAATTGATGCCTTCACCTATCTTATCTCCCTCATCTGCCTGGTCTATCTGCGCAGAGTGATGATGACCCGGCTGCAGTCTGCTGCCACTGAGACTGACATCCCGGCTAAGCCTGCTGCCGGGACCTCTCCCGCTCCGCACTGGAGGCAGGATTTCGCCGAAGGAATACATGTTCTGCGCAGCCAGCCCTGGCTCTGGATTACAATTCTCGCCTTCTGCTTCGTCAATATATGTTATACGGGCGTAATCAGCGTCCTTCTTCCCTGGCTGTTCAAGGTCCATCACGGCTGGCCTCCTTATCTCTATGGCCTGGCCGTTACGTTCTCCGGTGTCGGGGCCATAGCGGCCGGCCTGCTGTACGGCCTGCGGCCGAAATGGAATCACCGCGGCATCCTGGCTTACGGCGGCGCACTGATCAGCGGGGCTGCTCTGCTGCTGCTCCCGTTCGCAGGCACTCCGGCAGCAGCTGTCACCTTATTTGCCGTAGAAGGCTTCGGACTAATGATCTTCGGGCTGATCTGGGAGATCAGCCTGCAGGAGCTTGTTCCGAAGGAAGCCTTCGGACGGGTAGCCAGTCTGGATATGTTTGGGTCCTTCGCCCTGCTGCCGGTCGGATATATCTTAGTCGGCTGGCTGGCCGACCAGATCGGAGGAGTATCGACCATTATTATTTTTTCCGGCCTGGGCCTCTCCTGTGTTGCCCTGGTGCTGTGCGTTCCGGCTATCCGTAAGTTTCAATAAAATCCAGCCAATAAATTCTTATATTTGCACAGCAAACAGAAGGCAGCACCCGCCGGAGAGCGGAAGTGCTGCCTTCTGTCCCTATTGCCTGATGTAATTTACTTCTGCACAGGGGCCTGAACGAAATCCTTAATAATCTTCGCCAGCTGCTCCGGTGCTTCAAACATACCCATGTGGCCTACACCCGGCAACGTCACCTTGGTGATATTCCGGTTGTCTGAGGTGAACGTCCGCTCCGGCGTCACCTTCGAATCCTCAGCTCCGGCAACGAGAAGCACCGGCAGCGCCGTTGCCGAGATCACATCTCGGCGGTCCGGGCGCTCACGCATCGCCAAGGACGCGCCAACCGCGCCTTGCGGCGGAGTCTTGTAGCCGATCTCCTTGGCCCGTTCCAGCAGCCGGGGCTCCGCTCCAGGAGCAAACAGTCCAGGCACCAGCTGATCCACAAAAGCAAAAATGCCTTCGCTCTGGATCATGGTGACGCTCTTCAGCCGGTTCTCCTTGGCTTCTTCACTGTCCGGATAACCGGAGGAATGAATCAGCCCGAAGCCCTTCAACCGGGAAGCATGGCGCTGGGCAAACGACAGGGTAATATAGCCTCCGAGCGAATGTCCCAGCAGATAACATTCCTGAATCTCCAAGGCATTCAGCAGCGACAGCACATCATCAGCCATCTGCTCGATGGTATAGGCTCCAAGCGGAGCATCGGAAGCCCCGTGCCCGCGCAGATCCGGGGCGATGACCCGGTAATGGGCTGTAAGTCCGGGAATCACCTTTTCCCAGTATTCGGCACTCCCGCAGAATCCGTGCAGCAGCACGATTACATCCCCTTTGCCTTGATCACTATAGCAAATGTTGCTTCCCTCGCATCGAACATTTTCCATGGCTGCTTACCCTCTTTCTATGTAGTGGTCTATATTAATAAGCTAGAACAGCTGATTTGAAACGCTCTCAATCCGTAAGTCCGAATCCCAGGGCGGCTGCCCTGGCAATCTGGTCGGCCATAACCATTACCCGGTAGAGCGGGGTAGTCTGGATGGTCCGGTAAGGACGCGGACTGTTCACATCAACAATCGCCGCCAGACTGTAATTTCCTACAGCAGGCAAGAGTCGCCCTACAGATTCTGCCGGACGCAGCGGCTGCGCGGCCGCAAAGTAACAGCCCAGTGCGGCCGGCGGTCCCAGGCAGGCATCAACAGCGATAATAATCTGCCCTTCCGGAATCTCTGTTATCCGCTGAATCAGATTATCCGCATCACAGGGCGCCGGAAGCGTACCCGTTACATTCGGAAATCCGTACTCCAGCAGGCGGCTTCCTGTCAGCGGCCCCAGTGCATCTCCGGTGGAGCGGTCTGTTCCGATACAGAGGAAGGTCAGCTGCTCAGCGGAATACTCGTCTGCGATCCCGCGGAAGAAAGCCGCCAGTCCCCCGGCATCCATTTTACGCCGTTTTCTGCTCTCTTCTTCTCTGATGGCCAAAGACTCTCTCCCCCTTGCTAAGCAGCCAGTTATATTTACCTTTAATTTAACATGTTTGCGTGATCTGGACAAAAAAATGGTCATCCCCTGCCCAAACATGATAAGATATTTGAACTATACCAGTTCACATTCTATATTACTCAGGGAGGATGGTTATACTCAATGGATTTGTCAAAACCAAGCCAGGAGAACGTTGAATATATGATTGAAGGCATCAAAAGCAAGCTGAAAATGGCCAGTGCTGCTGCAATGCAGGCGTCAGCCTTTTCGGTGGAGCAGTATGAGGATATCCAGGATATTTATGAGGTTGCGATGGGCAGTGACCGGCTCAGTATCTCCCAGGTGGAGGCGCTCGTCTCAGAGCTTGGCCGCCTGCGCAAGAAATAGCACCAGCAGTTCGTATACAATATAAAGCCCTTCAGCTTCATTGTCCGTAAGACGGGACGTTGAAGCTGAAGGGCTTTTGTATACTCCAATAATAATCTTACTGTCATGCTCCGGCCTGCTACGGGAGATCAATCAGAATGAATTCTGCATCTCCTGAGCTGCTTATGCCTTTGAGCGTAAGCTCGCAGCTCTTGCGGATACGCGCCGCATCCCCCTGCTGGAGCTGGAATACACCGTCCGCGCATGAGATCTCCAGATTCCCGGAAATGACATACAGATGAGTTCGCCGCTCCTCCTGCTGGGGATAGCGCAGCTCCCGGTTCGTCTGCAGAACGGACAAGTAGATGTTAACATCATTGTCCAGCTGCAGCGAGCCCTGAGTCCCTTCCCCTGAAGCAATAGGCAGCAGGTGGTTGAGCTTAAGCTCGGCCGGATAGAACCGGGCATCCCATTTCGGGGTCTTACCGGGCCGGTCGGGCAACAGCCAGATCTGCAGGAACCGGACATCCACATGGTCTGACGGATTCGTCTCCGAATGGTTAATGCCTGTTCCTGCGCTCATCAGCTGCACACTGCCTGCCTGCAGATCTGCATGATTCCCCAGATCATCCTGATGCTTCAGCACACCGGATACCACATAAGTGATAATCTCCAGATCATGATGCGGGTGCTCATGCATGCCTTGCTCCGGCTTCAATTCATTGTCGTTATGTGCCAGCAGTGCGCCGAAATGGGCGTTGCTGGGATCATCATAATCGGCAAACGAGAAGCTGAATTCACTGTGTATCCATTCTCTATTCGAAGTATGACGCTCGGCTGCTGTAACTACTTTTATCATAATGTTGCACCTCCATAGATGTTGTTATTTTATCAATATACTAAACAGGGGAATGAATGCTCTTCAATATGGGATGTATAGATGCGCTATGATTAACTATTTCTTACCCCCTTCCCTTCGAGATCAATCAATCTTGTAAAGCCGCATATTCATCCAATTAGGTATGAAAAAACACCTTTTCGGCTGGGATGCTCCCTTATGCTCCGGCAATCTTTGCCAAGCTATTCCGCTGTTTCAGCACATAGCCCAAAGTGTATATACGAAGTAAGAACATTCAGGCTCACCTGAATTTGAATAACAATTCTGACAAGGAGTGATTGATAATGAATAAAGCAGAGAAGGAATATCCGGTAGAAAGCGGCGGCACATTCTTAAAAGGGATCTTCATCGGCGGACTCTTGGGAGCGGCGGCAGCATTGCTATTCGCACCAAAACCTGGACGCGAGATGCGCAGTGACCTGTCCGATAAGCTCACAGTAGCTACGGATAAGACAAAAGAGGTTGCGGGAGCCGTAACTGACAAGACCAAGACGATTGCTACGACCGTAGGTGAAAAAGCTACTGATCTGGCCGGCACAGTATCAGCCAAGGCCTCCGATATCTTCACCACCGTCAGTGACAGCAAGCAACAAATTGCAGCTACTCTGGCGGAAACCGGCAAAAAGATTGGCGAAACGGTAAGCGATGCCTCCAAGGACATCACGGGCAGCGTTAAGGACGCCTCCCAGGACATAGCGGTTGAAGCCAAGGATACCTCCCAAGAGGTTGCCGACAAGGCGAAGGACGCTTCCAAGGAAATCGCAGGCGCAGCGAAGGATGCCAAGGACGAAGTTAAATCCTCTTATTAATCCCGGATGTTCAGGCTGATTATACATTGAAGGGAGCGGCCAGATCTTCCGTAGCTGGCCGCTCCCTATTTATGCATGTCTTATATCTCAATAAAGCCTGATTCAGGCTACAGAAAGCAGGTACGCCTTATGGGAGAAGCGGACAACAGAACCAAAGCTTATGACGTAGATGAGCATCCCTTCGAGCTGCGGCATGAGGTCAAACGCTTGAATGCGAGGCTCGACAAGATCGCCGACTCACTGGAGAAATCCGAGTTCAAGGATATCCTGGAGAACTATACAGACCCCAAGAAGCGGATTATCACCAATCTGATGGCCGGGATCTCCAGAGGCCTGGGCCTCTCACTCGGTACTTTTGTCATTCTTGGTATCCTTGGCTATATCCTCAGTTTGTTTCTCAATGTACCGGTTATCGGGGAATATCTTGGAGAAATCAAAAAGTATATAGATGCTAACTAAACACATTTCCCGCGCATCCCTCCTGCAGCCTACTCTACCGTGAATAGACTGCAGGAGGGATGTTGCTCTTTACCCCCACAAAGTGGGGCTCTAGCGTAGGTGATGACTCAGGTACTTGGCGGGGACCCCAAAACATATAAATTCTTATCTACCCAAAAAAGGGCAGGCTCTATCCCTTACGGGATGGAACCTGCCCTGATAAATATAATGACCTTGATCCTAATAGGATGAATTAGCCATGATCTGCTTCAGCTTCTCGGTGGCCCGCTTCTGGATGCGGGATACGCTCATCTGCGAGACACCCAGCTTCTGGGCAATGGCCCGCTGGGATTGGCCATCCTGGAAGGCCAGCAGCAGCACCTGCTGCTCCTGCTCCTTCAGTTGTCCGAGCGCCTGCTGGAGATCCATACGCTTCTCCACTGTCTCGTAGTCATTTGCATCGGAGCTGATCAATTCACCGAGTGTGGCCCCACTCTCTTCCTGGGAGAGCGGTGAATCCAGGGAGACATAATGATAACATTCTCTGCCGGCCAGTACTTCCACAGTTTCCTCTACGGTGAGATCCAGATAGTGGGCAATCTCTTCAACCGCCGGAGAACGTTCGAGCCGAATGGTCAATTCATCAATGGCCTGCTGAACAAGCGCGCCCTTTTCCTTAATCCGCCGTGGAACCTGTATGTACCAGGATTTATCACGCAGGTAGTTTTTCATATGTCCAATCATGCTCTTCATCGCATACGGCTCGAAGGGAATCCCCAAGCTGATGTCGTATTGCGCCAGCAGCCGGATCAGCGCCATTTGCCCTACCTGATACAGATCCTCATAGAGATCCGGACGGTTACGGGCAATTTTGCCGGCTGCCATCTTTACCATAGGTTCATATTTGCGGATGAGCACTGTTGCGATTTCATTGTCTTTCGTCTGCTGGTATTCCCAGATCAGGCTTACTGCTTCATTCATGGACTCTGGGGGAGTCACTTTGTCATTCATACTTTCTCCTCGCTGAAATTGAGCCGTTTAGTCAGGGTAACGACTGTCCCTTTCCCTGATTCGCTAACAACGCTAACGTCATCCATCAGCGCCTGCATTAGATAGAAGCCCAGTCCGCCCACTTGAACATCATTCAGCTCCTTGTCATGAAGCGTCAGACGTTCCCCGGACGCATCCAAACCGTCAAAGCTCTCCCCCTCATCTTTGACAGTAATGGATAAGACACTTGATCCTACCTCAAAGATTACATCAACCATACCGTCCGCTTGCCCATAGGCATAGAGCACGGAGTTATTACATGCTTCCGAGACGGCTACCTTCATATCTTCAATGTCTTCATAAGTAAAACCCATTTTGGAGGCAATGCCGTATAAATTAAGTCTGACAATATCGACATATTCTGCACTGGCGGGTAACTGAAGAACTACTCTTTGTATGTCATCACTCATTCTTAGTTCGATCCTTTCCTAGTGGGAATTCTCTTGGGAGGCAAAAAACTTGGAAATGCCGGTCATGTCAAACAGCTTCTGTATTTGCGGGGGAACTTCAGCAACGGTGAACTTGACGTCCATTCCATGTCTTGCTTTGAGGATCGACAACAGGATTCCGATACCGGTGCTGTCAATATACTTCAGATCCTTCAGATTAATCACGAGATCAAGCCCCGTGTCTCCCACTAGCGGTTCCATCACCAGACGAAAGTCAGGCGCCACAGACAGATCGAGTTCACCTGTCAGATAAACAGTACATACCGAACCAACGGTTTCGGTCTTTGCGTGAAACTTTTCGCTTTTATGTGTATTCATAGACAACTCTCCTGGTTAAATGTTTTCTTTACCAATAACCCTAATAGCCTAGGGTTGAAACAACAAATAGACAAGACGGCACTGGTAAATCATGGGTCATGCGTTGAAAAGCGAAGTGTTCCGCGCGGTTGCGGGGTTATCTCTGCCTGAATATCTGGAGATCATCTGTTTGATGCTGCTTAGCTTGAGCGGCTTGCTGATGTAGCCGTCCATTCCGGCAGCGGTGCAGCGGTCCTGAATCCCCTCCATCACATTCGCAGTCATCGCAATGATCACCGTCTTGTCAGGCGAACCGCTGCTCTCCTCACGAATCAGGGAAGTGGCTTCAAGACCATCCATCACAGGCATCTGCAGGTCCATGAAGATAAAATCGTACTCGGATTGCCGGGCCAGTTCTACAGCCTGGTTCCCGTCCTCAGCAACATCGGCACAATATCCGAGCTTATCCAGCATGCTGACCATAAGGCGCTGATTAATCGGATGGTCATCTACGACCAGCACTTTGCTCCGGCTTGCTTCATCTACCTCGTCCGCTGTACCGTCCTCTTCCCGGCAGCCGCCTTCCAGCTCTTCCTCCGGCACGGCAACCTGGATAGTGAATACAAAGGTAGCCCCCTTCTCTTCCATCGACTCTACACGGATATCTCCGCCCATCATGCCCACGAGGGACTTGCAGATGGCGAGGCCGAGGCCTGTGCCTCCGTATTTACGCGTCATGGAGGAATCAAGCTGGGAGAAGGGCTGGAACAGCCGGTCACATTTCTCCGGTGAAATTCCAATGCCTGTATCCTTAACGGTAAATTCTATTACCAGCTTATTATCCGCTGAAGGCAGAAGGGAAGCAACTAAATAAACGCCGCCCTGGTTGGTAAATTTCACCGCATTGGATACGAGGTTGATCAGCACCTGGCGCAGCCGGGCCATATCTCCATAAATCAGCCGCGGCAGCTTCTGGTCGATGAAATAGGCCAGCTCCAGATTTTTTTTGCCGGCTTCCGCCGAGAACAGACTAAATACCTCCTGAACGGTGGTATGCAGCTCGAATAATTGCTCTTCCATTTCCATTTTGCCCGATTCCATCTTGGTGAAATCAAGGATATCGTTAATCACGGTTATTAGTGTGTCCGCACTTTTACGGATAATCTCTGTATATTCCTTCTGCTCAGGAGCAAGCTGGGTCTCCATCAAAAGATCAATCATGCCCACTACGCCATTCATCGGCGTGCGGATCTCATGACTCATCATCGCCAGAAATTCGGTCTTGGCCTTAGCCGCGATCTCCGCCTCTTCCTTGGCTTTGATCAGTTCACCGTTCATGCGCTCAAGCTCCAGCGTCTTTTGCTGCAGCTGCATCGCCTGAATCTGCTGCTTCTTGCTGGTCAGATGCATATTCACAAAGCCTTCAATCTTCGACTTCAGAATCTGCGGGATAAACGGTTTGACCATATAATCAATAGCGCCGGCAGAGTACCCTGCGAAGAGATGCTCGGACTCCCTGCTGTTGGCAGAGATGAAGATGATCGGAATATCCTTGGTTTTCTCCCTGGCTTTGATTAACTTGGCGGTTTCGATCCCGTCCATACCCGGCATCTGAACGTCCAGAACAATCACGGCGAATTCATATTTCAATAAGCACCGCAGTGCTTCTTCTCCAGAATTGGCTTTGACAAGCTTGTAATGCTGACTCTCAAGGACGGCTTCGAGTGCCAGCAAATTCTCGGGACGGTCGTCAACCAGCAGTATATGAATCGGTTCCTGAACCCCCATAGGTCCCTCCTTACCCGCTATTTATTTTTGCGGTATATTTTCTCTACCCGGTCCAGCGGCTCGTAGCTGTCACTGTATCGTGTGAAATGAATAGATTCCTTGGAACCGAGGACCAGCACTCCGAAACGGCTGAGGCTCTCATGGAACAAGCCATGCACATGATCGCGGAGCTCGTCGTTGAAGTAGATCATTACATTCCGGCACAGGATCACATTGAATTCGTTGAAGGAAGTGTCCGTTGCCAGATTATGCTCTGCAAAAATGATGTTCTTGCGTAAATACGGCTGCAGAATCACTGAGTTATATTTCGCTGTATAGTATTCCGAGAAGACACCCGTGCCTCCGGCCTCAAGGTAGTTCTTGGTGTATTGCTTCATCTTGCCAATCTCGTACACGCCTTCTTTGGCCTGCTGCAAGGAACGGGCGTTCATGTCCGTGGCATAAATTCTAGCCTTGTCATATAATCCTTCCTCATGCAGCATAATTGCCATCGAGTAGACCTCTTCGCCTGTCGAGCAGCCGGCATGCCAGATCCGGATATAAGGATAGGTCCGCAGGAGCGGAATGACCTTCTGACGGAAGGTCAGGAAGAGTCCGGGATCACGGAACATCTCTGTCACAGGGATCGAGAGACTATACACGAACCGCTCGAAGCAGGCACGGTCATGCAGCACCTTTTCCTGCAGGGCAGAAATAGTAGGTAAGCTCTCCGCATGGACATGATGCCAGATGCGCCGCTTCAAGGAAGGCAGGGCATAATTCCTGAAGTCATATCCATACAAACGGTGTACTCCGTTCAGAAGCAGCTCAATCTCAATCTGTTCAAGCTCCTGCTTGCTCTCCGGCGGATTCCCCTGACCCTCATATCCGTGCTCCATCGCTGCCATTGTCATCAATACTCCCTTGCCTGCGCCTTATTTCCGTACTTGGTTTGAACCTGCTGTATAGCTATTACCCCGAAATCACCCTTACGAATACAACCAGACGCGCATTAACGAAAGAAGCTGATCCGTGCTGATCGGTTTCTTCATATAATCGGAGGCTCCGGCTTCAATACACTTGGCCCGGTCCTCCTTCATAGCCTTGGCTGTGAGGGCGATTATCGGCAATTTCTGGTACTGCGGCATCTGCCGGATGCGGCGCATAGCTTCATATCCGTCCATCTCCGGCATCATCATATCCATCAGCACCAGATCATAATCACTCTGTTCGACAAGCATGTCGATGGCCTCGCGGCCGTTCTCGGCAAATTTCACTTCCATGTGATAGCCTTCGAGCACGCTGGAGAGGGCAAAGACGTTGCGGATGTCATCATCGACGAGCAGTATTTTTTTGCCTTCAAACAGTTCCTCTTTATTGTGCAGCTTTTGCAGGATTTTACGCTTATCCTCCGGCAGATTTGCTTCTACCCGGTGCATGAACAGCGTGGTCTCATCCAAAAGCCGTTCCGGCGAGCGGACATCCTTGATGATAATAGATTCCGCATATTTGCGCAGCTTGGTCTCTTCCTTGCTGTCCAGATCCTTGCCGGTATAAATAATAATCGGCAGATCGTTCAGCTCCTCATCGTCGCGGATCTGATCCAGCAGCTCGAAGCCGGTCATATCATCCAGCATCAGATCAAGCACCATACAGTCATATCTCTGCTTGTGCAGCTCATTCAGCGCCTCTTGGCCTGAAGACACCGCCGTAATCACTACATCGTCATGTCCGATAAGCTCCTCGATGGAACGGCGCTGGATATCGTCATCCTCGACAATCAAGAGATGCTTCATCGTGCTGGCGGTGTAATTCTCAATCTGCGAGAAGGCCCGGTCCAGCGCTTCACGGGAGGACGGCTTTCTGAGGTAGGCCATCGCTCCCATCATGAGCCCCTGCTTCATCTCATCATTCACAGAGATTACATGCACCGGAATATGGCGTGTCTGGGAGTCGCTCTTGAGCTCTCTCAGAATCGACCAGCCGTCCAAGACAGGCAACTGGATGTCGAGGATGATCGCGTCCGGCAGCAGGGTCTTGGCCATCTGCAGGCCGATATCACCCTGCAGGGCTACCAGCCCCTTGAAGCCGCGTCCGCGGGCCATGCCCAGCAATATCTTGGCAAAGCTCTCATCATCCTCAATAATCAGCAGCACCTTGTCGCCGCTGGCAAGGGATTCCCGGTCATCTTCCACAACTACAGGCTTAGCAGGTGTAGGCGTGATGTCCCCTGCCTTATCCCATGAAAGTTCCTCCCGGAACTCCTCAAGCTGCAAGGGCTCCCCGGCAGGAGCGGCTTCAACCGCTCCCGGCAGCAGGCTAAAATTCCCCTGAACCGGCAAATACAGTGTAAATACGCTGCCTTGCCCTTCACGGGACTCCAGTCCGATGGCCCCGCCCATCAGGCGGGCTAATTCGCGGCTGATCGACAGGCCAAGCCCCGTGCCGCCATATTTGCGGCTCGTCGTACCGTCAACCTGCTGGAACGCCTCAAAGACGATATCCATCTTATCTGACGGGATGCCGATCCCGCTGTCTTTGACGGATATGGCAATATAATCATATTCATGCGGCAGATAGGCAGGCAGCCGCTTGACGTCCGCACGGCTAACAGAGAACTCTACATACCCTTCGCTCGTGAATTTGAAGGCATTGGACAGCAGGTTACGCAGGATCTGCTTCAGTCTGTGACTGTCGCTATATACACTGTCCGGAAGCGGCTCGTCAAAGGACAGGCGCAGCGACAGCCCCTTCTGCGCAGCCAGTGGAGCAAAGTTCTGCTTCACGAAGGTCTTCAGCTCGACGAGCGGGATTTCT
This sequence comes from Paenibacillus sp. FSL R7-0210, assembly GCF_038009085.1. Classification (NCBI taxonomy): domain Bacteria; kingdom Bacillati; phylum Bacillota; class Bacilli; order Caryophanales; family Paenibacillaceae; genus Paenibacillus; species Paenibacillus sp. FSL R7-0210. The sequence continues at coordinate 7,597,839 of NZ_JBBPAR010000001.1, read as the reverse complement.
TCATGATTCAGCTCCATTTTGCCGGCATCGACCTTGGACAGATCGAGAATCTCATCAATCATTTTAAGCAAATCTGCACCTGACATATAGATGGTATGGGCGAATTCGACCTGCTTCTCGCTCAGATTGCCTTCCTTGTTCTCCGTAAGAAGCTGGGAGAGAATGAGCAGGCTGTTCAGCGGAGTACGCAGCTCATGGGACATATTGGCCAGAAACTCGGATTTGTATTTACTGGTTACTGCAAGCTGCATAGCCTGCTTCTCCAGCTGCATACGGGCATGTTCAATCTCATCCTTCTTCTCTTCAACCTCTTGCACCTGATCCTGGAGGGCACGTGTCTTGGAGACCAGCTCTGTATTGTAATGCTCCAGCTCCTCCTGCTGGCGCTGCAGCAGCTCCTCTGAGCGCTTCAGGGCATCCGTCTGCTCCTCCAGATTCTCGTTAGAGCGGCGCAGCTCCTCCTGCTGGGTCTGCAGTTCCTCCGACTGGCATTGCAGCTCTTCCGTGAGCGCCTGCGATTCGCGCAGCAATTCCTCAACCACAAGCCTGCGGCTGATGTTGTTCAGAATAATCCCCAGATTATTGGAGAGCTGATGCAGCAGTTCATTCTGCAGCACCGAGAATGGTGTGAAGGAAGCGAATTCCACAACACCCAGAACCTCATCCTCGAATAAAAGCGGGTGGATCGATATATAACTTGGATGCGACTCCCCGAATCCCGAAGACACTGAGATATAGTTGTCAGGCGCCTCCGTCAGCTTGATCGGCAGCTTATCCAACGCGCTCTGTCCGACCAGTCCCTGACCGATCTCGAAGCTCTCCCTGGGCGTAACCCCCTCCTCACCGGCATAAAAAGCGCTGCTGACCAGCAGGTTCGGATTATCCTGGCTCTTCAGATAGACGGCACCATACTGCGCTCCAAGCACAGGCGTGAACTCACTGATGAAGGTCTGGGCTACCTGATCCAGTGAGCTGACGCCGCGCAGCAGCTCCGTAATTCGGGCAATATTGGCATTCAGCCAGGCCTGATCGCTCTGTGCCTGGGCATAGGATCTCTCAAGCTGCTGCTTCTGCTCAAGATCCTCGGCCATCCGCTGGAATACCCGGGCCACATCGCCGATCTCATCCTTCGACTTCACCTTGATCCGGCGGATCGCCCGCATTTTACCGTTGCCGAAGCTGGTAATCATCATGGAGACGACACTTAGACCGCGCGTGATGCTCGGTATCACCCACAGAATGACACCCAGCCCGAGCAGCAGCCCTAAGATCATGATCAGGGTTACCATCTGAATCGATCTGCTCGAAGCCTCTTGGGCGTTAGCAGTCTCCTCCGTCATCCGGAAGGCATTGTAATCAGACAATGCATTCAGGCTGTTAAGCACCTCGTTCTGAATATCCTGTCCTTCTGCATTGCGGTACGTGTTGGCATTCTGAAAGTATCCGGCACTCAGCATCTCCAGGACCTTGTCCTGATACTTCAGATAGCCGGAATAGGCATTCTCAATCCGGGATAACATCTGCAATTCCTCTGCCGTCTTCAGAGAGGCCTTAATATTCTCCAGATGCTCCGCAGACTTCAGGACCTTGCTGTCAATTTCCGCCTTCTGCGCTTCCAGGGTTACAGTATCGGCATTAAGCATGGAAGTGGTCAGTATCCGTGCCATGTCGTTCACTTCCCCGCGAAGTCCCGAAGAAGCACGGCCTTTGCTATATCTCTCCTGGTAGCTATCCAGCTGATTGCTCATATAATGGAGCCTGTCATACCCGATCAGGGTAAGCGCCAGCATAATCGCCAGCATGGCGCTGAATCCGATCAGCAGCTTAGCCTTAATCTTCATTCCTTATCGATTCCTTTCTTCAGCGAGATCCACACCAGGCATTTATCGTCATCACGTTCCGAATTAACTGGCTCGCTCAGGAAGGCAGCGCGCACCAGGTCTTCCTGCCAGTCATGAGTGGCATTCAAATGCCCGACCATGAATTTCAGCTGCTCCTCCTGTTCACCCTCTACCATCTCCATAAGGCCGTCCGTGAACAGCACCAGATGACCCTCGTCCTCGTAGCTGAGGCTCTGCTGCTGAATATCGATCCGGTCAAAGAGCCCGACAGGGTGGCCGTTGCTCTCAAGCAGAACAGGCGTCTTGGCCTCCCCTTCAAAAAACAGCGCCGGCGGATGCCCGGCATTCACATAATTAATCCGCTTCATGCGGGTATCAATGACAAGATAGATCGCCGTGAAATAATACTGAACCAGCTGCTTCTCAATATATAGCTGATTAAAGCGTCTGTTAAGCTCCTGAATAACCTTCTCCGGCTCCACATAGGTCGTTACGGTATCCTTCAGGACCGAGGCCAGGAACATGGTAAACAAGGAGGACGAGATACCGTGGCCCATCATATCCAGCAGGATGACCGCATAGCGCCCGTCTCCCAGCGGATACCAGGCATACAGATCCCCGGCCAACTCGAAGGAAGGCTGGTAAATCGCATGTACCTCCAGGGTCTCCTCGGCAAGCGGCAGACTGAGTACCGCATTCTGCACCAGGGCAGCCAGCTTCAATTCATCCTGTATCCGCTGGTCCCGCTCCTTATGCCAGTCCTTCTCGCGCTTCAGCCGCAGCGCGAGGCGGATACGGGCCATCAGCTCCACCTTGTTAATCGGCTTCGTAACATAATCCACCGCTCCGGCATCCAGCGCCTCTGCGAGCTTCTTGGAGTCACCTACAGCCGTAACCATAATAATAGGAATATCCTTTAGATGCTCATATTGCTGGACCACCCGGCAGGCTTCAATTCCGTCCATTTCCGGCATCATCATATCCAGCAGAATCAGATCCACATCGGACGGCCGGGGCTCTTCCCCCACACCGACGCCCAGCAGCTTCAGCATATCTTTGGCGGACGAAGCCGTTATGAAATTCCGGTAATCTTCCTTCTTGAGGATCTCACGGATAATAATTACATTGGTAGGATTGTCGTCTACGATTAATATTCTCAAGCTTCCTCACCTCACGCGAATATTGTGTTAAGGCCCTAACCCGCAGCTCTGTCATTCTATCATACGATATTTACACGGCCTGTTACCAACCAGCTAGATATTGGCATAAAGCAGGTCCCGGCTTCAACAAAGTAACCTCCAGCTCCACTAACATCTAGTGGGACTGGAGGTTACGCTATTGTACTATTAAGGTCAGCGAAGCCGACCCGCAATTATTGTGGGTTTCTTTTGGCAATGACCAGAACCTTGCCTGTATCAAGCTCTTTCTCGTAAAATGCCGCCTCCGCTGCGCTGAAGCCCAGTGAAGTCATCTTGAAGCGTAAAGCGTCGCCGCGCGAACGGAATAGGTTGGCAATGGCACCGAACAGCCCTTCTTCACTCAGCCCCACTTCATTAGTATCTGCGGCGTCCACGATACGCCCTTCGCGGTCTTCATCGTGACTGATCACATAAAGATCCTCTCTGGTGTAGCCGCTGCTACGGAGCCGATTCACTTCTTCGATCGCCTGAACGCCGTTCTCCAGGAGCTTGGCATAAGCCTGTGTACCTGTTGAATCCATGAGATCACTCTCCTTCATAATGAATAAGGGCCCAGCCACCGGATGGATGACTGAGCATTCTTTAACCCAAATCGCCGCGCTTGAAACAGCTTCAGAAGGAATACGCGTCGAATAAATCCAGCCCGGCCCATTCGCCGCTCTCCGTATTGCGGTAGATCTTGAGCGCAGCCTCTCCTCTAATATAAACATCCCCATCCTCAGCTTCAAAATCAGGCGCTCCCAGCATATCCTGCACGTTCATGGCCTGCGGATTAAGCATCCGTCCATTGAGGCTCAGACCATATTGTCCGGCCTGGGAAGGCGAAGCATGAACATACAGGACAACACCGCCGCATACCCCCGCCGAGCTATCGGCATACTGATATTCAAGACACCCGGCCCAAGGATCTTCAACAATCTGCTGAGGGGTTCCCTTGATCTGCAGCAGCTCCTCTTCCGTCATATATAAGCTAATACCGGACAAGGAGTCGAAGCTGCTTATGTAGAGATCGGCAGCTGTGCTATGCTCGAAGGCGAACATTACCGGCAGCTGTGCAGCGGTACCGGGAGCGGGAGAAACAGTCTCATCCTGCGGCGGTGCAGATATGAAGGGAGCAAGCAGACTAAGCAAGAGAATAACCATTTTCATAGAGTTCCCGCCTTTCATGAGCTGGTATTGCCCCGTCCTGAGCCCCGCCGTATTTCATTCCATCGTATTAATGGCGGAATTTCTGCCAGATTGCAGCGGCTGCATCCACGCCTTTGAGGGCTGAGGCTATCTTGCCCTTGGATTTGCTTGAACTCACTGCCTCATAGGATTGCACGGTTCTCTCCTCGGCCGGTGTTAACGGGGCTTCTGCGATGGATACCGATTTTGCCTTATCCTTCAGTTCACGTGATTTACGGAATTTCTCAATTACCGTTACAGATACCTGCTTCACGGTCAATGTCAGCTCGTTCATGACATCGCCCAGATTCTTTACAGAATCCACGATCGGGTCAATCTTCTGAATTTTACCCTGCACATCCGCTGTGATGTCATTGGCATGCCGGACAGTTGTTTTGACTTCATAAGTAAGCTCATCAATAGTCTTCTGAACCTCCTGCAGAGTCTGACTGACCTTGTCGAGCGATTCCTTCGCTGACTTCAAGGTTTTGATTAAAAAGAATACGAGTACTGCGAATGCGATAGCAGCCAGTGCTACGCTAAGTTCAATGATCATTGTAGATAACCCCTTCCAAGTGTGTAAATTATCGGTTTGCACTGTCTGATACTGCATAGTTACCCTTACAGAATTAGGCCGAAACAAAGGCCAAGCCCCTGGAATCCTCTTCCTTTCCTCCCTGTTTCAAATGGATACGCGCCGTTTAAACAATGACTACATCAACGCACAGAAAGGATGACATCTCATGCTAAGATGGTCAATAATTCTGCTGGTAGTCGCCCTGATTGCCGGTATCTTCGGATTCTTCAATATTGTGGCGGCGGCTGTCGGCATCGCCAAAGTATTGTTCTACATCTTCCTGGTCCTCTTCGTGGTCTCACTCTTTATGGGGCGCAGAGGACGATCTATGTAGGCAAGCCCACGTTAGCTGACTGCCGGACAGGCAGTGCTGCAGGCCCGGAGGTCTCCGCCAGGAGATCCCCGGGCCTCTTGCTGTTCCCGCCAGTCTTATGTAGTGTTGAAATGGGCTTCATTCCCCTTCAAAAAGTATAGGCCTTTCCGCTCAGGTTGTCATCCGTGATTCAGTCCGTAATGAAGCGTTCCCCCGCTAAGGCCGGACAAGAAAAATAAAATTTATTGATGCCGCTGGTTCATTCAATGCAATTTATGTTTACATCCTTATTAGCACAGCATGAACATAGAACATCTCACCATCATACCTAGGAGGAATCATCGATGAAAAAATTAGCCAGTTTAACAGTAGCAATGGGTCTTATGGCTTCCTTGGCAGCAACAGCTTCCGCAGCTGAGGTAGTAACAGGAACAACAGAAACTACCAAAACCACTTCTTCCGATGCAGTAACTACTGTAACCGGAGTGACTTACCTGAACCCGGCAGACCCGGTAATTACACAAGCTGACATCAAGCCAGCAACACCTCAGATCATTCTGACCAAACTCACAGCATTCCATCTTTCTGCGGGAAGCACAACTGCTATTGGCTGGTTGGGTGCACAGACTGTGGATACTACTGGTGTGATCACAAAAGACGCTATGGGCAACGAATGGAGAGAAATCTACACTTGGCTGGGTAAAGCCTGGATCAAGGTTCCTGCCTCTGCATACGTAATCAATCCATAAGCGATTGGACATATAGGAGTCATAGCTGCTCCACTCATATGCTGCAGCTATGACTCAACGGATGTACCTAACAAGGCACGTGGACGCCAATCCAAACGGCCTTTTTTTGCGTCTGATGGATGCTAAATTCCCCCACCAAAACATATAAAAAGGGTTATCCCTCCAGTAGAATCTTCTACTGGAGGGATAACCCCGCCATACACCCGCTTGTAGTTCACCCGTCACAAACTTGTACTGCCTGTCGCTTCTTGCTGTCCTAGCTGTATATATTAGCGGATGACCGAGCCTCCGTACAGGAAACGGTTCATCCAAGAAGCGCTAAGATTATCCACTCTTACACCGCCGGAGCTTACTGAATAGGTATGCAGCAGCTTCCCGTCACCCAAATACATGGCAACATGCGTAATTCTTGCCGTAGATTTGTTGATTCCGGCATAAGCAGAGGGAGAAGTTCCTTTATAATCCATGAAGAACATCAAATCGCCCCGCTTCAAGCCGGATACATCCGTAACTGCACCACTGTTCTGCTTCACCCAGTCCCCTTGCTGCCGGGAATCGGCAGGCAGCTTCAAGTTCGCTGCATCCATGAAGATCTGGCGGATGAAATCAGAGCAATCGAAGGTACTTGTATTATTGCGGTCAGAGCCGTATTCATATGGTGTTCCCAGATAGCCCATGCCCACTGATATCACTCGTTCAATCACAGCAGTCTGCCCGGCTGTAGGTACAGGTGCCGGAGCTGGTGTTGGAACAGGTGCCGGCACCGGTGTCTGAACAGGTGCAGGTGTTGGAGCTGGAGTGGCTGGAGCAGGCGGCGATGAAGCACCCGCTGTAATATATTGATCGGATGAGCTTGTATAACCCACCGTCCCGTTTGCCGTTCTTATTTTGTACCAATAGCTGTTGGTCTCTTCAAGAATGGTTACCTGGTCATTCTTATAGAGATATCCAACCACTTGCCCGCTGGTTGCTGGGGTCTCTCTTACACGGACCGTGGCCTGAATCACCGCTGTCCGGGACGCAGGTGCGGAAGCTGTACCTACCCGGATATAGGAATCCCCCGAGCTCATATACCCCACAATTCCCTCTGCCGTTCTTACTTTGTACCAGTAACTGTTCGCAGCTTCCAGAATAACAACCTGGTCGCCTTTATTCAGATATTTCAATACCGTGCTGCTGGTAGACGGATCTGTACGCAGCCGTACCGAAGCTTCAATGATGCCTGTCTGTCCAGCGGACGCCGCAAGCGTTGTAATCGAAGAATCGGTTGCAGCGAAAGCCTGCCCGGGACTGAACACTCCCAAGGATAATGCCAGTGATGCGGAAACCCATAACGATGCTGTAATTTTCTTGCGTGATACGATCATAGCGTTCCCCCGCTTAGCGTATTAAGAAAATCAACAACGGCGCGCGCTACGTTTGTTGCTTTCTGCCCTCATTATAGGCTGGCCCGGGATTTGGAACATGCTCCAAATTTCACAAAAAACCTTTCCATCTTATGGTAACATACAGGTCTATAGTCTCGATTTCTCCTTGTATTTGGTGGAAATTACAGCTAACTAGGAGAAATCATGGAATGTTAGTCCTTGGGCTCCACGTGAACTTGCACATGCATGATGTTGTGCAGCTTGGTCATCCGTTCTTCAATCGAGTCGCTGATCTCATGCCCTTCCATGACTGTCATGCGGGCATTCACCTCTACGACTACATCCACCAGCACATGATTGCCGTGTACACGGGCCTTCAGATCCTTGATGCCCTCTACGCCCGGTGTCCGGGCAATGGTGCTGCGCAGGTCCAGCAGCTTGTCTTCGTCAAATCCGTCCGTCAGCCGGTACGTGGAATCGCGGAAAATATCCCAGGCGGTCTTGATAATCAGCAAGCCGACTCCGATGGCAGCCGCGGAATCGATCCACGGCAGTCCGAATTGTGCCCCTACAATCCCTACAGCTGCACCTACGCTTACGATAGCATCCGAGAAATTATCCTTGGCAGCAGCCATCAGAGCATGGTTATTAATTCGCTCGGCCAGACGCTTGTTATATATATATACCCCCATCATCGCTACCGCACACACCAGCGCAACACCGGCAGACCAGAGCTGCGGCGTGGCCTTCTCCCCCTCGAACAGCGAGCGCACCGCCTCCACAATAACCTGAATACCCACCAGCGCCATAATGAAAGAGGCCATCAGCGCCGCAATCGTCTCGGCCCGGAAATGCCCGTAGGTGTGATCGGAATCCGGCGGCTTCCGCGAGATGCGCAGCCCGATCAGCACCGCCAGCGAGGCCACAATATCGGTTAAATTGTTGAATCCGTCCGCCAGGAGCGCACTGGAAGCGAACAAGTAGCCGCAGATCAGCTTGAAGGCAGACAGAACCAGATAAGCAGCAATGCTGACCATCGCACCCTTTTCACCCTTGCGTATATCCTCATAAATATCGGTCATTTCTGCCGCCCCTCCCATCCTTTGCCGCATAATTACAGGAAAACTTTCTTTGAGTTATTCTTGCCCTTGTAGCAGCATTTAAAAACAATTAGAATAAGGAATAAGGACTTGCTGCCTAAGGGGGTAACATAATGAGCGAGAACAATGAGAAACCAAAAATTAATTTGGCTGATGCGATCCGCCAGAAGCTGGAGCAGAAGAAACAGCATGCTTCAGGAAAACCGGGTTCAACCTTCCAGGCCGGCTCCGCGAAGCCGCTGAAAAGCCAGAATAACAAGAAGCCTAACAATCAGCGCCGCCGGACTGGCGGTTCCTAGACTTCTAGGTTGTTGTATATGGTGAACATAAACGGCTGCGTAATCCCTCCGGGGACGACGCAGCCGTTTGTATATGAACTCATAACTGTTCATTCTGCCTATATCTAGTTCTTAAGCCTCTACAGGGTACATCCGGGCACGCATTTCCTTGATCTCCGGGTTCTCCAGATACTCGTCATAGCTCATCGTACGGTCAATGATTCCAGCCGGAGTAATCTCGATAATGCGGTTGGCAATCGTCTGGATGAACTGATGGTCATGGGAGGTGAACAGGATCGTGCCGTCAAAGTCGATCAGGCCGTTATTGAGCGCGGTGATCGATTCCAGGTCCAAGTGATTGGTAGGCTCATCGAATACCAGCACGTTGGCTCCGTTCAGCATCATCTTGGCCAGCATACAGCGGACCTTCTCGCCCCCGGACAATACGCTTGCCTTCTTCAGTGCTTCTTCGCCGGCGAACAGCATCCGGCCCAGGAAGCCGCGCAGGAAGGTCTCGTCCTGATCCTTGGAGTATTGGCGCAGCCATTCCACCAGGTTCATATTCACCCCGTCGAAGTAGCTGGAGTTATCCTTAGGGAAATACGCCTGGGTAGTTGTCACTCCCCAAGTGTACTCACCCGCATCTGCTTCCTTCTCGCCCATAATGACATCGAACAGCAGGGATTTAGGCTGGGAATGCGGTCCTACAAAAGCGATCTTATCCCCTTTGTTGACTACAAAGCTGACTTCATCCAGCACCTTCTCGCCGTCCACTGCCTTGGTCAGGCCGCTGATCGTAAGCAGCTGCTTGCCGGCTTCACGCTCCGGCTTGAAGTTCAGGAACGGATATTTACGGTTGGACGGACGGATGTCATCCAGGGTAATCTTCTCGAGCTGCTTCTTACGGGAAGTCGCCTGCTTCGATTTCGAGGCGTTCGCCGAGAAGCGCTGAATGAAGGCTTGCAGCTCCTTCATCTTGTCTTCCTTCTTCTTGTTGGCATCGCGCTGCAGCGCCTGGGCCAATTGGCTGGACTCATACCAGAAGTCGTAGTTGCCGACATACATCTGGATTTTGCCGAAATCGATATCCGCAATATGCGTACAGACCTTGTTCAGGAAGTGACGGTCATGGGATACCACGATAACGGTGCCTTCGTAGTCCATAAGGAAATTCTCCAGCCAGCCAATCGATTCAAGATCCAAATGGTTGGTAGGCTCATCGAGCAGCAGGTTGTTCGGACGTCCGAACAGGGCCTGGGCCAGCAGGACCCGCACCTTCTCGTTGCCGCTGAGTTCGGCCATTTTCTTGTCGTGCATCTCACGCATGATACCAAGACCGATCAGCATGGCGGCTGCGTCAGGCTCGGCGTCCCAGCCGTTCAGCTCCGCGAATTCGCCTTCCAGCTCACCGGCACGAAGTCCGTCTGCTTCGGTGAAGTCGCTCTTTGCGTACAGGGCGTCCTTTTCCTTCATAATTTCATACAGGCGGGTATGACCCATGATTACGGTCTCCAGCACCTGGAACTCGTCATACTCGAAATGGTTCTGTTTCAGTACGGCCAGACGTTCACCGGGTGTGATGTGCACATCGCCGATGTTCGCTTCGATCTCTCCGGACAGAATCTTTAGGAAGGTCGATTTGCCGGCGCCGTTCGCGCCAATCAGACCGTAGCAGTTGCCGGGTGTGAATTTTATGTTTACATCCTCAAATAGTGCGCGTTTTCCGTAGCGGAGTGTTATACCGCTTGTGCTGATCATTAAGCATTACCATCCTTTTCACATAGGTTCCGGCTCATTATAGCATAAAATCAAGCAAAATGGCCCTTATTACGGCTCTTATTTAAGTAGAAGTGTTTAATACAAGCCTTCTACGGGCTATTCCCCCGCCGGGCGTTCCTCGGGCTGCACGACCAGCGTCTCCCCGTACCCGAGGGTACGGATACGCTCCTCGCCAAGCCCCTGCGCCACCCTGGCCTGCTCCATCCGGTCCAGCGCTTCGCGGGCGGTATCATCGGCCAGCCTGAAGGTGCCGAAGTGCATCGGAATCATCAGCTCGGCGCCTACATCAAGGAAGGCCTGCACGGCCTCCTCGGGATTCACATGCTGGGAGTTCATGAACCATTCAGGTTCATAAGCGCCTATCGGCATCAGCGCAACATGCAGCTTGAAGCGTCTGCCGATCTCCTTGAAGCCCGGGAAGAAGCCGCTGTCTCCGGCAAAATAGAGGTTCGGCGGAAGCAGCTTATGCTGCGCCTTGCCCTCTTCCCCCTCCGGATGCTTCTGCGGGTCTGCCGGCTGAAGCACATAACCGCCCCAGTGCGAGGAATTCGTATCGAACGGCGTCCTCCGCGTCCAGTGCTGGGTCGGGACAAACGTCAGCTTGACAGCGCCCAGTGTAATCTCCTCCCACCACTGCATTTCCTGACAGTTCGGGAAGCCCTTGCGGAGCATTTTGCGCTTAAGTCCGGCAGGCACCACAAGGGTTGTTCCTGCCCGGTACAGCTTGCGGATGGACGCGATATGCAGGTGATCATAATGGGAATGGGAGATCAGGATCAGATCGATGGGCGGGATATCCGCGAGCGGAATGCCCGGCTGCCCGATCCGCTTCTCGAAGCCCAGCCGCCGCGCCCAGATCGGGTCGGTGATGATATTAAGCCCTTCGTATTGCAGAAAAAAGGTAGAGTGCCCGATCCACGTAATCGTTGTCTCCAGCCGGTTCCCGGCCAGATAGTCGAGCCGCGGCGGATGATTCGGCACTTTATAGGTGTAATCCTTCTTCTTCCGGCGGCGTTCCTCGCGCCATTGGCGGAATTCCTTAAGTGTTTTATCGGTGCTTACATTGTCGATGTTGTTATAACGTATTCTGGCCATAGCATGAACCACTCCTTATAGCAGATTTGCCGTTTCTGTTGCCGGCGGCAAACCACATATCTTAACTATAGGGTTCCGCAGAATCATTTGCAAAACTACAGGGCCCTGCGGGACGCTCATTACAAATTGTACCCAAATGGCCGGGCGGGAAACGTCCGGACTTACGGCCCCTTTGTATTCACTTGCTTAAATGAGGTAAAATGCGGGTAAAGCAAACGGTGCTTATGCTACTTAGAAGAGGAGCTGACATATGAAGATTACATTTATTGAACCGACACCGAGTCCAAATACCATGAAGCTTCATCTCGATGAAAGCCTTGCACCCGGTATCCGCCGGACCTATACCCCGGAGACCCGGCGCTCCGCCCCTTCCTGGGCGCAGGAGATGCTGGAGATTCCAGGCGTTACGAGTATTTATCATGCCGCTGACTTCGCCGCGCTGGAGCGCAAAGGCAGTGCGGACTGGGCTGCAATTCTGCGCGAGGTCCAGAACCGCTTCGGAGCGGACGGCCTCAGTGCGGAATATAGTCTCGGCGATGAGAATGACGGCACCCACTACGGGGAGTCCCAGGTGTTCGTGCAGATGTTCCGCGGCATCCCGATCCAGATCCGCGTCAAGACCGGCGCGAAGGAGGAGCGCATCGCCCTCTCCAGCCGCTTCACCCAGGCGGTGACCGATGTGGCCAGCGCCGTGATGATCAAGGAGCGCAAGCTCAGTGATTACGGCGTACGCTACGGCGAGCCGCCGGAGATTGCCCGCGAGGTCGAGCAGGAGCTGGAGGCGGCGTATCCGCAGGAACGCCTCGACTCCCTCGTGCAGCAGGCCATCGCGCACGGGGCTGCCGGCGAGTTCGTCGAGCAGCGGCACAAGAAAGAGCTGGCCGAGCTGCTGCGGGACCTGCACGATGCGGATTGGCGCGTGCGCTACGCCGCGCTGGAGGATCTGGCGCCGGGCGAGCAGCTCCTGCCGGAGCTGCGGGCGGCGCTGCACGACCCCAAGCTGCAGATTCGCAGACTTGCGGTCGTGTACCTGGGCGACATCCGCACGCCAGGTGCGATGGAGCTGCTCTATGAGGCGATGAAGGACAGCGCCCCGGCCGTGCGGCGCACAGCCGGGGACACGCTCTCCGACATCGGCGACCCGGCGGCGACGCCGGTGATGACGGCGTCGCTGAGTGATGCCAGCAAGCTGGTGCGCTGGCGGGCGGCACGCTTCCTGTATGAAGTCGGGACAGCCGAGGCCCAGGACGCGCTGAGCGTTGCTGCCGAAGACCCCGAATTCGAGGTGGGGCTGCAGGCCAAGATGGCGCTGGAGCGGATTCTGTCCGGCGAGGAAGCGGCGGGTACTGTCTGGCAGCAGATGTCAGAGCGCCGGCGGAGCTGACGTGAACCTGCCGTATTTTGTCATTGCCTGAGAAGCCGGTATGCCTTATACTGATTCCTGTTGTTCATATCGTTCAAAGATAGCCTCATCATACCTAGGATGAGGTAGAGGTCGCGGATAAGAAGAGTAAGCGCGTGGAGATGCCTAAGAGCCATCAGTGATACGCGCCCAAAGGAATATCCGCCGAAATCGTAACTGCTGCTCTTAGTCCGCAGCTACGATTGGGGCCGTTTGCCGAAAGGCGCGGAACTGTCACTGTGTATTGCCGCCTGTCAGGAGACTGCGGGAGCTGCACTGTGTTGCGCTATCTTAACAGGGAGTATGATGCGGAGCCTATAATCAGGAAACCGCAGCGTCCGTCTGCGGTTTTTTTGCGTGCAGCATGCCGGGAAGAAGACACCGGCACATGCAGGCAGCGGCACTCCCACTGTGAACAGAACTATCAATCTAAAGGGAGTGTCTTATTCATGCAAGCACAGCAGCCTAAACGGCCGGCAGTACAGGCGGGCAACGCCAATACGCCGGGCCTGCGCAAATCCTTCAAAGCAAGACATCTGACCATGATCGCCCTCGGCGGCTCGATCGGAACCGGATTATTCCTCGCCAGCGGCGGGGCCATCGCCTCCTCCGGTCCGGGCGGAGCACTGCTCGCCTACACGGCCGTCGGCATTATGGTCTATTTTCTGATGACCAGCCTTGGGGAGCTGGCAACCTATCTGCCCGATTCCGGTTCCTTCAGCACCTACGGTACACGGTTCGTCAGTCCTGCCTTCGGCTTCGCTATCGGCTGGAACTTCTGGTACAACTGGGCAGTAACCATTGCAGCTGAACTGTCAGCGGCCACCGTTATCATTAAGTACTGGTTCCCGGACAGTCCTTCGTTCCTGTGGAGCCTGCTCTTCCTGGCGCTCATGTTCGGCCTGAACTTCCTGTCTGCGCGGGGGTACGGCGAGTCGGAATACTGGTTCGCCATTATCAAGATTATTACGGTGGTCGTCTTCCTGACGGTCGGCGTCCTGATGATCTTCGGGATTCTGGGCGGCAAGGCGGTGGGCTTCAGCAACTTCCAGCTCAGAGGCAGCTCGTTCCATGGCGGCTTCTTCGCCTTCGTGGGGGTCTTCATGGCCGCCGGGTTCTCCTTCCAGGGAACAGAGCTGGTCGGCGTAGCCGCCGGAGAGAGCGAGAATCCGCGCCGCAACGTGCCGATCGCGATCCGCCAGGTGTTCTGGCGCATCCTGATCTTCTATATTTTCGCCATTGCCGTCATCGGTATGCTGATTCCTTATACGAATCCCGATCTGCTCCGCGGCGGTATTGATGATATCGGCGTCAGCCCGTTCACCATCGTCTTCAACAAAGCAGGGCTGGCGATTGCCGCCTCGGTCATGAATGCCGTGATTCTCAGCTCCGTGCTGTCTGCCGGGAACTCCGGGATGTACGCCTCCACCCGTGTCCTGTACGCTATGGCCAAGGATGGAATGGCACCACGCGCGCTCGGCAAGCTGAACCGCAGAGGTGTTCCTGTAGGCGCACTGCTCGTGACAACCGCTGTCGGCATGCTCGCCTTCCTCGCCTCCTTCTTCGGAGACGGCGCGGTGTACAATTGGCTGCTTAACGCTTCTGGGATGTGCGGCTTCATCAACTGGCTCGGAATTGCCGTCTGCCATTACCGTTTCCGCCGGGCCTTCGTGAAGCAGGGCCATTCGCTGGAGGAGCTGCCTTACCGGGCAAGATGGTTCCCGTTCGGTCCGCTGTTTGCCTTCGCTCTGTGTATGGTCGCTGTATTCGGCCAGAACATGGGCGCTTTCACCGGTGCGAAGATCGATTGGTACGGCATTCTGGTCTCCTATGTCAGTGTGCCGCTGTTCCTGCTGATCTGGCTGGGCTATGGCTGGTTCCGCAAGAGCAGCCTTATCCCGCTGGAGAAGTGTGATCTGAGCACCCACGCAGACTGATTCATTGCAGCAGCATATAAATTCTTATCTTTCAGCAAAAGACCGGTTTTGATCCCGCAAAAGTGGGCCAAAACCGGTCTTTTATATATTGCTAGTACCTTATCAGATTTAAAATAGTGGATCAGACGCAAGTCCCCTTCAAATAACATCTTTTTTCCAAGCGGGCCTTGTTCTTCAGGGCGTTTGGCTTAGCGTAACGGACTGAGGTGCGCTTATTTGGGAAGAAAGTCGCCTATTGGGCGAGTAACGGACTCCACAGGCCTTATCCTTTGCACTTCAGCTCCGAAACGTCTCATAGAGAGACTCTAAGGTCGCCTGAGTCCGTTACACTGCAAAAAGTGGCGTTTTCGCGGGGATAAGATCTCTCCGGTCCGTTAGATTTTGGGTTGTAACTCTGACGCTTTACTAGCTTAAGTTTGCTTCTCTTCGTGGGAATTCCGGCAACTGCTGTTTATGCCCAGGTTGTGATCGTCTCAACCGGCAGACGGTAGGATGGATACCCCTCTTTGGCGGCTTTGCCTATCGAGATCAGCATGACCGGCTGGAACCGTTCTTTGTCCAGGCCGAACACTTCTGCAATATGCTCCTTGTCATAGCCGGCCATCGGGTTGGTATCATATCCGTGGGCGCGGGCCACCAGCATTAACTGCATCGAAATAAGCCCCGAGTCAATCAGATTCACATCCCGCAATTCGGACGCGGAAATGTTCGCATAATAAGGCTTGACCTGCTGCAGCTGCATGTCCATCACCTCGCGGGGCATGTACCCGAGTTCTACAGCCTTGCCGAAAATTTCGTCAATATATTCAACGTTGTTCGTATCATAAAATACAGCAATCACAGCCGAGGAGGTGAGCGCCTGGGTCTGGTTGAAGGAGGCCAGCGGTGCCAGCTTCGCTTTGCCTTCAGCGCTGTCAATGACCAGGAAACGCCACGGCTGCATGTTAATCGCAGAGGGGGCGCGGGAAGCTTCCGCCAGAATCTCGGTCAGTTCCTCTCTGCTGATCTTCACCTCAGGATCATAGACTTTCACGGAACGGCGCTCCAGAACAATTTCATTGAAATCATTGGTTTTTTGGTATTTCCCCATCATTGTGCTCATGTACATTTCTCTCCTTTTATATACGGAATGGTACGGATGAACGTGAACGTATCATCACTAGAAGAATTGTAAACTATAAAGTATACTTCATAGCAAGAACAATAAATGGGGGGATTGCCATGAAAACCAGTGAAGTTGCCAAAAAGGCTGACCTTCCGATATCAACCCTGCGCTACTATGAGAAAATAGGCCTGATTACGGAGGAGTACATCCTCAGAGAAGAGAATAATTACCGGAATTATGCCCCGGAGATTATTCCGTATCTTGAAGTCATAAAGAATAGCTTAGCTGTTGGATTTTCAATCCACGATATTAAATCGATGATCTCCAAGCAGGGAATATCGAAAGAGGAACAAAAACGGATCATTGCCGACAAAATTACGGAAATTGAAGCTGCGCAAAAAAACCTGGAGGCTTCCAAGCAGTCTCTTTACGAGCTTCTCGAAATGAATATTACCTGTGAGAACGGGTACGGAAAATACTAAAACCCCAGAGCTGTGCTCCAGGGAGTCGTATAAAGGCGCGGGGGCCGGGGGACGCTAACCTGTAATCCCAGTTCAAGGAGGCCTTTATGAAAAAAAAATGGACAGTAGCCTTGTTGACGTTAGCCCTGGTCCTGAGCAGCCCGTTAAGCCGGAGCTCCGCTGCACCTGACTATGCCCGGTGGGGAACCATTGCCGTGAAGGAGACGCAGCAGAAATACAACGCCGAAATCATCGATTACAAGCACATCGGCCGGACCCAGATCAAGCCTAAGCTTGCAGAAGAGAAGTTCAAGCTGGTGGTCCGGAGCAAGGCAGGCCGGGAATTCGGCGTATTCGTGATGGTCCGCTTCAACCCTTCAACAAACAAGCTTCAGACCATCCAATTCCTGGAGACCAGGGCCTGAAGTGCACCCTGGCTGGTTCGCCGGGTAGCTGCACGCTTTTATTTCCAGGTCACATATACCTTAAGATCTCCTGTATTCTCGAACGGCGAACTGTTGAAGGCCAGGTTATTCAGTCCCAGCCCGTAGAGCACCTGCAGATCCTGCCTCAGCAGTTTGTCGCTTCCCCGGTAGCGGAAGAGCAGCGACTGCTGTCCGGCCTCTGCCGCCTGCTTCGCAAGCTTCTCGAGCTGTTCCGCTGACGAGACCACCTGATTCTCCTCGTACAGCCAGTAATTCAGGTCTTTCTGCAGCCTCTTGTATGCCTCCACCCCTTGGCCCCCTTGATTGACCAGCTTAGTCAAGGTCTGTGCATAACTGGTGGAGGCCGCCGGATAGGACTTCGTCCAAGTGTGGTCAAGCCGCATCTGGGCATCGGTCCTCATATAATAGACCGTGCTGATTCCGCCCTCCGGACTCGGGTCCGGGTCATCCCAGGTGGTGTCGAGATGATACCATGCCCCGTTCAGAAGTACCAGATTCCAGGCATGCGACTGGGTCACACCGTCTGCCGCCCTGGCCGTCCCTTCCACAATTCTGTTCGGAATCCCCGCCCCCAGCAGCAGCTTATAGGTTAGCAGCGTATAGCCCTGGCAGACCGCACTCCCGGTCTGAAGTCCCTCATAAGCGGTGTATTTGCGGTGCGAGTGATCGTATTCCAGATTCAGCACAACCCAGTCGTGGATCGCTTTTACCTTCTGGTGATTGTTCATCCCCGGTGTTATGATCTGCTGCAGAATAGCCTTCACCTGCTTGTTCACATAGGCCGTCTGCTGCAGCGTCTCCCGGTATTCCACCTGAACCGTCACATGAACAGCGCGCGTGCTTCCGCGGTAGGAGAAGGCATAGCTGTCAATAATATAATACAGGTACGGATCGCTCCCCATCGCCTGATTAATTGCCGTCTGGATCTCACTCTTCAGCTTGGCGGTCTTGCCCTGATAAGTGAAGGTAATCGTCTCTCTGCGGTTACTCATCGCTCCGGCCAGCTTCTGCGTCATTCCTTGTGTCGTCTGCACCACCGCCGAATCCGCTGCAGCATACGCATGCTCGTATCCCCAGTACGTCGCAGGCGGTAAAGCAGCAAACACAAGCATAAGTCCAACCGCCGTCTTCAACAGCGATCCCTGTCTCTTCCCCATATGATCCGCGCGCCTCCTGCAATCTATATCATCGGCCGTAGCCGTATGTACTCTATAGTAAATGCCAATCATGCCATGTTTACAACTCCGACCTGAAGAACGTAACTATGCGCCAGCCTGACCTATTCATTATATCATCTCAGGCCGTCTAACTAGTACAGCATCAGATTTAAAATGGTGAAGTCAGGGCCCCCTCTGCTGGAGGACTCAGTGTAACAGATGGAGGAACTCATATTTTGGATGGAGTAAAGAATGCACCCGGGTTGTAGCGAACCATCAGAGATTAGTGTATTCTGTGCAACTAAAAACAATGAAACGGATGGCTTTCCTCTTCTAACTATATTTTGTACAACTAAATCTGCCACGTTGGGCAAAAATCCAGGTACAGAGACATTTTAATTGCACGAAATACAGCTAACCTGAGATTCGGCCGCACTCCGGGTGATTTAGTTGTACAGATTGCAATTAAGCCGATCCCTTACACCCTAATCGGGGCGCGGCAGAACTCTCAGCAAGCGATTAGTTAAAGTATTTTTCACAAGTTAAAATCTGATACTCTACTAGGCGTGGATAGCACAAACAGGTCAATCATGGTGGTATCTGACCATAATCAACCTGTTCATTGTATCGGTATTGCGGGAATTGAGTTATGAAAATAAAGCTTTTAATGCACGTACAACCAAAATGAACAAATCTTTATACAGGTATTACATGGGTTTTGGGTAGCCCCCACCAATAATATCGTCAGCTCTGTATCTTCTCCAGAAAAGCTTCAAATACTTTTTTTGTCGCTTCCCCTGAAATGGGAATTAACTCATGAATCTTCTGTAGAATTGAAGGGTTTTTTAATATCAGTTTTTTACTTTCTGAACTAGTAAAACTTCTTAATGCATCAATACAAATTTCGAATAACTCTTCATCATCAGTATTTAGCAGTTTCAATAACATATTCAATTCATCCATGCTAGATTCATTATGCAAACAATATGCTAATTTTCTTTGCCACTCTACTGGCTTATTCAATACTCCATTTGATAATTCCCCCCAATCCCGTGGGGAGAATTTCAGCAGCATCTCCTGTGCAATTAAAAAACCTTCATCATACCAATAATCATCCGTAAAATATCCTGAAAGATAGTCATCAAATTCTATAAACATTAAAAATCTCCTTCGAATTAGATTACAAGTTAGGTGCTGTAAAACCACTTAAAAGTTGTGTAACTCCCCCACCTGTTGGATAGCCCGATACAACATTGTCACCTATTTTAATAACTTCAACTTGAACGCCATTAACCGTTCCTCTATGAAGAGTCGCACCATCCGAGGTACGAACTCCAACGGATGCTGTGTTACCAGTATCTTTTATACTATTAATAATTTGCGAATCACTCCATGAATCCGGGAATAAAGTACTCGTTTTAATATTAGATAAATTACCATCAGGATATTCAGTAGTAAACTTAACTTTTCTTGTTCCATCTGCATTAACTGTTATTTCTTGAACTGCATAATTAGGATTTGCATTATTGATGTTCGGAGAATGACCACCGATCAATTCATTTTTTGTAGGAACTTTTCTCTGTCCATCTAATATTTTCTTTTCCATTTCTATACTAATTATAGAAGAACCAACATTGTGCGGCCCCTCAACCGTGCCACCCTCCAACCCATCCATATACCGCTGCTGCACCGGCGTCTTCGGCAAGGCTGGCGTATCGGGAATCTCCCCTATCTTGAAAACAAAACCTTCCGGCGTCTGCATTGCCCGTCCCAGATCCGGGAGCTTCTGCCTGATCCCTTGCAGGGCATCCTTCGCCGCTTGGCTGACGACCTCTTCAACCTCGCCCAGCACTTTACCGGCTTTGCCTGCTTTGGTGACCTGGAGTCCAGGAACCAGAATCGAAGCGACCGCACCCAGCATCTTCGCCTTCTCTTCCGGGGTGCCTTCATCAAATTGATGATACGCCTTCTTCGCCGCTTCGACCAGCACTTCCGGATGCTCGATAAGGTATTGCGCCTGATTCTTCATGTCCGTGGTGGTTTTGACCGGGTCTACCACTAGCTTGAAGGCAAAGGTTGCCGTATCCGCTACGCCCATGACGACCTCTTTCACCAAGCCTTCGGTAAAAGCCAGCACTACATCTCCCGACTGACGGACCTTGCTCTCCCATTTCGTCAGCCCGTAGGTATCCTCTAGCCACCCCAGATAACTAGTGTACATCGGGGTAAGATATTCATTCGGCACATAGACTTTCGCCTGATAAAAGTCCCAGGTGGTGGTCTCATTTTCCTTGTTGTCTGCGGTAATTGGCCTGCCGTCCGGCAGCGTGAGCGGCGGCCCGTTCAACCGCCGCTCTGCTTCGATCTGCTCTTGAACCTGCTTAAGAGCCGCTGCGATCTTAATTTCCTGCCGCTTCGCCGTAAGCTGACTCCGCGCATACGCTCCGGCGGCGGTCTTCTCCATGGCCAGCCGCAAAAGCAGTAAATATTCTTCGTTATGTAGTAAGGGAACCATCTCCGCCGTAATTGACGGATCATACTCACAGGCTGTAACCGCCGGTTGTTTGTAATATCCGCTTAGATCCTTGCCGGATTCATAGTATATCTTGGCTACGCCTAGAGAAGCCAGCTTCTGCCGGGCTTCTTCGGCCTGCGCGTGGACAGCCTCCATCTGCGCCTGATTTCCAAACGCCTGATACACCCTGAAGGCCGTCTGTGCCCTGGCGATCTCATTGCGCGCCGCGAAGATATCGTTCAGCTTACTTTGCGCAGCTATACTCTCTACGCTCAGCAGACCGGAGGTCTGAATAACATTCCTAAGCTGCTGCACCACCGGGTCCCTGCTGAGTTCATCTTTTCCTGATAGAGCAGCAATCGAAGTGATGAGATTCGTCGCACTTCGCTGCACAAATTCAGGGATGGAGACCCGTCCGGTGGCTGATTGCAGCCCCAAGCTGCCGAAGGCAGCGAGCAAAAGATTAAACTGCCCCGCCAGCCTGTCCGCCTGCCGCTTATTCTCTTCCTGCAACTCCGAGACGCCTCTTAGGGCGACCCTGATAATATCCTCTAACTTCTCCGCTTCAACGGTTAATTCATTGATTAGGACCTGGGCCTTGACCAGATGGTCGCCCATGGGGATGCCGCCCCAGCTGCTGGACTGGCCCTTCAATTGAAGATACAGCCGGTTGGTGTCCTGACTCACCTGGCCGATCTTCGATTGCAGGCGCTTGACTTCATCTTCGTTAAATACTAGCTTCGTTGATGCCATAGCCACCCTCCCCGCCGGACACTAGAACTCTGGCTTCCACTTAAACCAATAAATATCCCTCAGTTATACAGGTTACCTCCTATATTATCGGGTTTATTTCCCATTAGATTTATAGTTTTCCATTTTTCCTTCAATTCTCCTAATCATCACACCCCCACCGAGTAAATCCCGCCAGCCTTAACCTCAAACGCACCATTCAGTGCCTGAGCGCTGCCGTCCGCAAGCAGCAGCTTCAGTGCCTGCGCATAACTGAGCCGCAGCATCCCATCGCACTTCACTGTAATCCGCGCGTATACCAGAACTCCGGCCCGCCATTCGAGGTCCACCTCATACCCGCCGCGCGCCTTAAGACCCCGGATGCGGCCATTCTTCCAGGCTCCAGGCAGCGCCGGAAGCAGTGTAAGCTCCCCGAGATGACTATGAAGCAGCATCTCTGCGATGCCGGCGGCCGCGCCGAAATTACCGTCAATCTGAAACGGCGGATGCGCGTCGAACAGGTTGGGATAGACGGAGCGGGTTAGCAGCGTGCGCACATAGCCGTAAGCCGCATCGCCGTCTGCGAGCCGGGCATAGAGGTTAATCAGCCAAGCACAGCTCCAGCCGGTATGCCCCCCGCCGGAAGCAACCCGCTGCTCCAGCGTTAAGCGGCTGGCTTCCAGCAGCTCCGGCGTGTCCCGCCTGTTAATCCGGCTGCCCGGATACAGGCTGTACAGATGGGAGACATGGCGGTGCCCTGGCTCGGCTTCAGCGAAGTCATAGAGCCATTCCTGCACCCGTCCATCCTTGCTAATCCTCAGCGGAGACAGCCGGGTGAGTGTCTGCTCCAGCTCCTCCTGAAATTCAGCGTCCACGCCAAGAATACACGCAGCCTCCAGGCAATGCTGCATCAGCTCAGCGATCAGGCTCATATCCATGGCCGAACCCATAGAGATACTGCAAGCTCTGCCGTCCTCCGTGATGAACCGGTTCTCCGGCGAAGTAGACGGACTGGTAACGAGCCACCCCTCCGGTCCTTCCACCAGCCAATCCAGGCAGAAGAGAGCAGCTCCTTTCATTAGCGGATAAGCGGTCTCACTCAAAACCTTCATATCCGGGTTGAATTCGTAATGCTCCCACAGGTGACGGCATAGCCACACGCCGCCCATGGGCCAGAAGGCCCAGCTGGCATCTCCGCCGGACGGTGTGGAAGCCCTCCACAGATCCACATTATGATGGGCTACCCAGCCGCGTGCCCCGTAATGAATAGCCGCGGTTCTGGCCCCGGTCTCACTAAGCTCCTTAATCAGCTCAAGGAGCGGCTCATGACATTCGCTGAGATTGCAGACCTCCGCCAGCCAGTAGTTCATCTGCGTGTTGATATTGGTCGTGTAATTGCTGTTCCATGGCGGCTGAACATGGGCATTCCATATCCCCTGCAGATTCGCTGCCTGTGTTCCAGCCCGTGAGCTGCCCATCAGCAGATAGCGGCCATATTGGAACAATAGGGCCTCCAGCGCCGGGTCTTCTGCCCCCTGCTGATATGCGGCCAGACGTTCATCGGTGGGCCGCTCATCCGCCTCGTGACCGCCAAGCTCCAGATCCATCCGGCGGAAGATCGCCTGATGATCTGCAACGTGGCGTGCGTACAGCTCCTCATAAGTCTTACCGGCCGCAGCGCTTAATCTGCTCGCGCACAGCTCCGCCGGACTTATCCTAGCTGCGGAATACGGTGCTGACGCAGCGGATCTATGGCTTGCTCTGGACCGCACCTCCTCATAGTCCGTTCCGGCAGCCAGCAGTAGCAGTACACGATCTGCTCCGGTGATCACGAGCTTGCCTGCGGAATGCCGGATACTCCCCCCGGTTACCTGTACATGCAGGTGCAGTTCGAATGCTACTCCAAGTCCCTCCTCATAGAGCACCGCGAGCGGATGATCCTGGTGGTAATTGTCGGCAATATGCGAGGGGCAGCGCCCCTTCATTACCAGCCTGTCTCCCTCCCCTGGGCTAACGCTATGCTGTAATTGGCTGTCCAGTTCCAGTTCTAGCTGAATTCCCCCCGGCTGATCGCTTGTCAGATGCACGACTCCGACCTGGTCCGGGGTACTGATAAATACTTCACGGGTGAAGGCTCCCTGCCCGGTCTGATAGGTCACTCTGGCAACTCCGTTATCCAGATCCAGCTCTCTTTCATAGGCCGTACAATTCTCTGCGCCCGGCTGCTTAAGAATCAGGTCCCCGAGCGGCATATAGGCCTGGGCGTTGACCCCCAGCATATGGGCATTCACCATATCCTCGGCCTCCCCATACTGGCCTGCAGCGATTAGCTCCCGGGTTCTTTTCAAATACCTGAGCGCTTCGTAATTATTGGTATCCCGGGGGAACCCGGACCATAAGGTATCCTCATTCAGCGAGATCAGCTCTTTATCCGTACCGCCGAATACCATAGCCCCCATATGCCCGTTCCCGAGCGGCAGCGCCTCTTCCCAGACAGCTGCGGGCTGACGGTATCTGAGCTTCCATGCGGATGTATTTTGTTTAGTTTCCATGTTCTCCTCACCCTTCCTACTAAGTTCTGAATACAGCAAAAGGCCCTGACCTAAGTCGGGCCTTCTGCTTTCTGCTGTACTCTGGATCATGCTACATCCCATTAGGATTTACAGATTTTTGCCTGTCCACAGGGATACTCTCTTCTTCACCAGCTCAGTGAATTCTTTTTCCATATCCTGGGCACCGGCTTTGTCCAGCTCGGCCAGGAAGGCGTCATAGACTTTATCGAAATCAGCCGGTTTGGACAGAATCGCTTCCGGGATACGTTTACGTACGATATCCTGGGTCTTTTTGAAGATGACCTGATATTTACCGTCTGTCGGAACCGGCAGGTTGTACAGAGCACCTGTTTCTTTTACAGGGAATTCATCCTCTTTCGGGAACAGGTCCTTCCAGGTAGTCGCCTTATATCCGGCAAGGGACTCCTTCTCAGCTTCGGAGTACGAAGCAACAATCTGCTCAGGGAAGCTTGTGGTGTAATAGTTGTCTGTTGAATCCTTCACGCCGTCGCCATACCGTGCACCGAAGATCAGGTACTGGCCGATCCCGGTTGTTTTTTGGGTGTTCGCCGTATCGTTTGCTAAGCCGTCACGGATCTCAGGCAGAACCTCGCGCTTGCCATTCGCATCCACAGTATAGTGCTTGTCTTTAATCCCCCAGGTTCTCAGGATCTGGCCTTCATCGGAGGACATCCAGTCCAGCCATTTGATGATCCGCTCAGGATCTTTGGCTGCCGTAGTAATCGCAATGCCGTAGCCGTCGATACCGGTCTGCATGAAGGAATGGTCCTTATACTCTTCGGTCAGGGTTACAGGGAAGTGTCCATAGGTATACTCGTCTTTGCCGGCAGCCTTCAGGGCATTCTCACCGTCGGAGTATTCCCATTCCTGGGAGATCAGACCGAGTACACGGCCGCTGGCCACTTTCGCTTTGTATTGGTCATCCTTTTGTACGAAGGTATCCTTGTCGAGCAGGCCTTGATTGTACATACCGTTCAGCCAGCGGAAATATTCCTTTTCTTCGGCGCGTTTGTAGTGAAGCTTCGCTTCGAAGGTCTCAGGGTCCACATAATATTCACCATCATCCGGTGCACCGGTTGTAGTGAAGGCCGGGTTCGTCACGGTGATCATAATCTTCCAGTCATCAGCGTTCAGCGTCAGCGGAATGGTAGGCTGTCCATCGGTTTCCGGATGCAGAGCGACATAATCCTTAAGCACCTTTTCAAAATCAGCTACAGTCCGCACTTTCGGATAGCCAAGCTCTTTGAGTACACGATGCTGGATTTCAAATCCGCCTGTGGCATCGAAGGATTTCTGGCCGACACCCATATTCGTAGGAATCTGATAGATACTCTGGTCGTCCAGGCTGTACTTCAGACGGTTCATATTCTCGCCGTAGACTTTCTTGAGGTTGGGGCCATATTTGTCAATCAGGTCCGTCATATCAAGGATCAGACCGGCATCCACCAGGGTACTCAGACTTCCTTTAGCGAAAATAATATCAGGAACGTCGCCGCTCGCCGCCATCATCGCAATCTTCTGGTCGCCGCCGCCGCTGCCTACATCGAATTCAGCTTCAAGGGTGACGCCTGTCTTTTCCGTAATGGCTTTACCGACATCATCCTGCATCTTGTTCCAGTTCGGGCTGGCATCCGCTCCGAAGAAGGTGAATGTAGCCGGTGAGGTATCTAGAGCGGTATCATCTGCTGCGGCAGTAGCATCAGGTGTTGTTCCTGAGTTGTTAGGCGTCGTATTGTTGGCTGCATTATTGCCGTTGCCTCCACAACCGGCGATCAGCATTGAGCTCATCAGCAGGAGTGTGAAGATCGTCTTGGTACTCTTGCGGTTCATTGTGTATCCCCCTTGTATCTTAATATGTTGCCTCTATGCATATCAGGTGAGACCTGAATATACCATTGTGAACGCTTGCAAAACTACTATAAATATAAATTACCACTAATTAACACTTTACCCTAAGCGGGTTAGCTGCCCGGCTCTGCACTGAACCCGGCAGCTTCTCCCCTTGTCGCTCTGGGTTAAGGCCTAAGCCTTGACTGCACCCAGCGTCATCCCGCCGACAAAATACTTTTGCAGGAACGGATAGACCACGAGAATCGGCACCGTTACGACAATGGTAATCGCCATCTTGATCGACTCCGGTGAAATCTGCGCCATCTGTCTGGCCATATCATTCGCATTTGCCATTCCGCTGCCCTGATTGGTCGAAGACAGGACCTTCATCAGCTCGAACTGCAGCGTAGTCAGATGCGGCTTGTTGCCGTTGTAGAGATAGGTAGTGAACCACTCATTCCATTGCCCCACGGCCAGGAACAAGGCGATGGTTGCCAGCACCGGCTTACAGAGCGGAAGAATGATTTTGTAGAAAATCATAAAGTCATTCGCCCCATCCAGCTTAGCGGATTCCTGCAGGGCAAACGGCAGGCCGTCCATGAAAGAGCGGATAATGAACACGTTGAACGCGGATACCATACCCGGCAGGATGTAGATCCAGAACGTTCCGATCAGATTCAGGTCCTTCATGAGAATGTACATCGGCACCATACCGCCGGAGAAATACATGGTCAGGGCCAGGAATACCGAGACGAATCTTCTGGCTCTGAACTCCGGACGGCTGAGGGTAAAGGCCAGCATGGAAGCACTGATCAGCCCCAGAAGAGTCCCGGAAAGGGTACGCAGAATCGATATTTTGAAGCCTTGAATCAGCCCCGTATAGCTGAAGATCCGCTGGTAATTCTCCAGAGTCCAGACCCGCGGGAAGATATAGATGCCGCCCCGGACCGTATCTGTAGATTCATTGAAGGAAATCGCCAGCACGTTCAGAAAGGGATATAACGTCACAATCATAATCAGGATTAGAGCGATGTAGAGAAAAACATCGAAGACACGTTCACCTTTTGACATTTGGAATGCTTTGCCACCCATGGATGATCCCCTCCTTACATAATGCTTTCTTTGGCAAATTTCTTCATCAGACCGTTAGCGGTGAACAGCAGGATGACACTGACTACCGAGGTGAACATGCTTATCGCGGTACCGTAGGAGAACCGTCCAATCTGTATCCCGTATTTAAGCGCATACAAATCCAGCACTTCCGAATAATCGGTAACCATGTTGTTCTGCAGCTGGAATTGCTTCTCGAAGCCGATACCGACCAGATGGCCGATATTCATAATCAGCAGCACCATCACCGTTGTGCGGATACCCGGCAGCGTAATATTGAACATCTGCTTGACCCGTCCTGCACCATCGACTTTGGCCGCTTCATACAGCTCTTTATCAATGCCTGTAATCGCTGCCAGATAGATGATCGCGTTCCAGCCCGTTTCCTTCCAAATGTCAGCAGCCGTTAAGACTCCCCAGAAGTATTTCCCTTTGGCCATGAACTGAATCGGCTCATCAATCACATTCATCCAGAGCAGCAGATCGTTCACGATCCCTCCATCGATGGCAAGCGTCTTGTAGACAATCCCGCCTACAACGACCCAGGATACAAAGTGGGGCAGGTAAGATATCGTCTGAACCGATCTCTTGAAGACGTTCCCGCGCAGCTCGTTGAGCATCACGGCGAACAGGATAGGAACCACGAAGCCGAAGATCAGTCCCAGCATGCTCATCGCCAGTGTATTTCTTAATACGAGGTAGAAGCGTTCATCCTGGAACAGCTCCCTGAAGTTGTCCAGTCCGACCCATTTCTGCTCGCTGAACGACCTGACCGGCTTATAATTCTGGAAGGCCATTAGCCATCCCCATATAGGCACATAGCTGAATATAAATACCCAGATTACGAATGGAAGGGACATCAGGTATAAGTACTTTTGCTGGAGTACGCTTTTCCAAAATCCACTATTCCGTTTCGCAGGTGGGCGGGGGGTTACGCTTTCATTTGCTGTAACACCGCTTTCAGTGAGCGCTTTCACGATCATTATTCCCCCTTCGCTTTGATAGCTTTATCTTATCCCAGCGCCGGGGGCGAGAATACCCAACAGATTTCACGTAAAAACCTATAGAAATTAGACATTCTCCCCGCCTGTATCCCCTTAAGCCTTCAAACCACTGTCCTTAGGGATTGAAAATGTAATCCGGGTCCCCTCTCCCTCCCGGCTTGAGATGTTCAGCCCGTGCTCCGCTCCGTAATACAGAGTCAGTCTCTGCTGCACATTGCGCAGCCCGATCCGGCCCTGCTCCTCTTCCTCCGCCTTGGTGATGACCTCCATAATCGCAGCCAACCGATCTTCCGTCATGCCGATCCCGTCATCCATTACAATGACCTGAATCTCCTGATTCTCCGTGAGAGTGACGGCGATGCTGACATGCACCGTACCTTCCTTGTTCTCCAGACCGTGAACGACGGAATTCTCCACCAGCGGCTGGATAATCAGCGGCGGAATCATCACCTCAGCGGCGGCGGGATCGAAGGCAATCTCATACTCCAGCCTGTCCTCGTACCGGAACTTCTGAATCTCCAGATAGGAGCGGATCATCTCAATCTCTTCCTTGATCGGCGCTCTCTCCCGGCCTACTTCCAGGTTCTTGCGCATCAGCTTGCCCAGCAGCCGGACAATATTGGCGATCTCCCTCTCTCCCCGCAGATGGGCGTTCATCCGGATCGACTCCAGCGCGTTGAACAGAAAATGCGGATGAATCTGGCTGGCCATCATCTTCAGCTTAATCTCCCGCTGCGCGATCTCCAGCGTACTGTTCTTCTCATTGCTCTCTATCACCTGGGTAATCAGCTGGTTGATGCTGGCTACCATGTAGTTGAACTGGCGCGACAGCTGGCCGATCTCGTCTGTTCCATCAATGTGGGAGACGATGTTCAGGTTCCCGAGGGCGACTTGATTGAGCTGGCGGCTCAGCCGCAGCAGCCGGTTGCTCGTCAGCAGCGAGATGGTGTATACCAGTACAAGCGCAACCAGCAGCACCCCGATTACGATGAACAGACCCAGCTGACTCACCTTGTTGGCATCGCTCAGAATGCTTTTGGTCTCGAACACCGAGATAATCTTCAGCTTGCTGACACTCAGCTCAGGGATCATTTCATCGATGATAACGTAGGAATCCTTGTCCTTCACCTGCGTTGTGAACACGCCCTTGGACTGCGCCTGCACATCAATTCCAATGTCAAAAGCATCCACCGTGCTGCCTACCAGCTGCGGGTTTTTGGCGGATACAATATAGCCCTGCTCATCAATAATGATCGTCTCGAACGGCTCCTGGTGCAGCATCTGGTTCAGCTCATCCTGATTCACCTGCACCATCAGAATTCCTGACTTGCTGTATTCAGGGTAGGGAACCTGGCGGATCAGACTCAGCTTGTTGATGGTCCCTTTGGGGCTGTTGATATAAGGGTCCTTGTCGTGGATATACATCCAGTAGATCTGATTGTTCTGCATAGCCTGTGTATACCAGTTTCTCGTACGGATCTCCGGCGTTACCGGCGCGATGGACATATCGTCCACCAGTGTGGGATTATCGATGAAAAAGCGGATATTGGAGATCTCCCGGTACCGCAGCACATATTCCTTGAGGTCGGTATAATTCAGGTAGGCCTTGGTCAGCTCCAGAATACTCGGATAATGCGTATTGACCAGCCGCTCCAGATCCTCATCGAAATAGAGCAGATTCGAAATATCTGTGGGGACCCGCAGCTTGCTGTACAACTGGCTTTTGATCTTTTCCACGTTGTTGGTGGCCTGATCTATCGCTCTGTTCAAGGCTCCCTCCCGAAAATAATTTGTCAGAATCACCCCTGCAATCAGCACGGGAATCATCACCACTATGATATAAAAGAAGATCAGCTTGTATTTCAGCTTCATGTTATTGACCATCCGCACCAGCTTCTTGATATCAATCTCCCCCTCTCTATACAAACAGGCTGCTCCCGGATCTTCTGCAAGAAGGGGAACAGCCTGTATATCATAAGCCTCATACCTGAATCTCTGCAAGCTTGCCGCGACCTACAGTTCCAAATTTCCCCTCCGCTTCTTTTTGCTTTTCGTTAAGTGCTTTCGCGCTTCTTATATAAATTTAGTTCTCCTTGCGGTATGCGCTTGGGGAGACGCCGACATATTTGCGGAATTTGGCATTGAAGTAATCAGAGTTCATGTACCCGACCTGCTCGGCCACCTCATAGACCTTCATGCCCTGGGTCAGCAGCTGCTTGGCCTTCTCGATCCGCACCTTATCCAGATATGTGTTGAAGTGCTCGCCCACCTGGTTCTTGAACATTTTACCCAAGTAGGCGCTATTGTAGTTAAAAATCTCCGCAAGTGTGCCCAGCTTCAAATTCTCCTTATACCGGCGCTGGATCAGATCCGTGATCCGCTTAATCTCATCGCCGCGTCCGCTTCCGCTGCCCGTCAGCCTGGAGAGCTGCTCCATATAGCCCGACACCAGCCGCTCTGCATCATGCAGGTATCTGCTGCTGTAGACCTCGCCCATCGGCGAGGCTTGTCCGGCAATCAGCGGGCGCAGCTCGGGACTCGCTGCCTCCAGCCGGGCAATCGTGCTGCTGACAATCCGCAGCAGCTGGTCCTTGATATAGGTCTCGTCCCGCTGGGTATGCACGAGCTTGCGGATAATCTGCAGCGTAAGCTCCCTGGCTACCTCGCTACTGCCAGCCTCTACTGCCAGCAGCAGCTGCACCTCGATATCACGCTCGGGGTCCAGCTCCTCCTCCGGTTCAACCGCGCCTTGTGCAGGCTCCTCCCACAGGTCCGGCATTCCACAGAGCAGTGTGTTCTTCTGCCCGAAGAAGGCATCCTCCAGCCGGGCGCGCGCAGCCCCGAAGGACTCTCCGGCCTCTTCCGGCCGGACAGCTGCTCCGCCCGCTGCGGCCACGAACTCCAGCCCCTCCTTCGAGATCAGGTGGTGCAGCTCCTGCCAGAGCGCCGCCCGGGCGCGTTCATCCGGGAGCGGCTCCTTCAGCAGAATTCCCATGTACGGGGGAAGGGTGAAGAAGAAGCCGTGCCCCTCCTGCTCCTGCCAATGCCGCTCCATCAGCCGCTTCACCACATCTTCGCGGGCATCCTCACCCTTGTTAAGCCCTTTCAATTCCAGCAGCACCACTTCGCAGCTGCTGTCAGTGAGGCCCAGTTCAGCCGCGGCTTCCCCGCCTTCCTTCGAATTCGACTGCAGCAGCTCCCGCACCAGCACCTCGGTAGTTCTTGCCGGCTCCAGAGCCTGCCATTCGTTGATCCGTTCCTCCAGGCTGATCTTCTCCCGCAGCTCCTGCAGATAGCTGATCAGCTCCTCCTCATCCACCGGCTTGAGTAAATATCCGTCAATATGATAGGAAATAGCCTGCTTCGCATATTCAAAATCGGCATAGCCGCTCAGAATCAGCACATGGCAGCCCGGACTTTCCTTGCGCAGCTCAGCGATTAATTCCAGTCCGGTCATTCCCGGCATACGGATATCCGCCATCACAAGTCCAGGTTGCAGCTCACGGAATTTGTCCAGCGCTTCATAACCGTTAGCCGCTGTCGCCACCACGGTATACCCCTCTTCCTCCCAGGGAATCAAGGTGCGCATCCCTTCCCTCAGCTTGGGCTCATCATCCACAATCAGTACTTTGATCAATTGGGGCCTCCCTTCATGCCGTACTCGAGCTTCCGAGCCGGAATTTATCTTACTAAATAAGGAACACTTAAAATTGTACTTGAAGCAGTGTCGTCACTGCGGTGAACATTTGGACTTCCGGCCGCTGTTGTCACCAGATAGTCTTCTTATATAGATCTTATACCCTAAAGAAAACAAGCTGCCACCCTTTACAGGATGGCAGTCATTCCGTGCGGATATTCTATTTACGGTAAGAAGCCAGCTTCTCATTCAGTTCGCGGGTCTGGCCGTATACATCCTGATACAAAGCGAAGATCCCGTCATATAGCGCCGCCTGATCTGCATTAGGGGTATAGGTCTCTGCCGGACGGATGAAGGCTTCCGCACATGCACCTAGGGACTCGAACCAGCCTGCGCCATAGGCTGCCAGCATAGCTGCGCCCATAGCCGGACCCTGCTCGCTCTCCAGCTTGATGATCGTAGCGCCGAAGATATCAGCCTGCATCTGCAGCCAGGCTTCATTCTTGGCCCCGCCGCCGATCGCCACGACCTCGGTAATCTCTTTGCCGGATTCACGCACAATCTCAATCGATTCACGCAGCGAGAACGTGATGCCTTCCAGCACAGCCCGGGTAAAGTGGGACAGGGTATGTCCGGAATCCATACCGATGAAGCTGCCGCGGATGCTCGCATCCGGGTGCGGGGTGCGTTCCCCGCTGATGTAAGGGGTGAACAAGAGACCGCTGCTGCCAGCCGGGATTTCGTTCACTCCCTGCAACAATTCGTCGAAGCTCTTGTCTGCCGCAAAGGTCTCCTTGAACCAAGTCAGGCTGTGTCCTGCCGCCAGGGTAACACCCATGATATAGAAGGCATCCTTCTCACTGTGGTTGAAGAAATGCACCTTGCCTTCGAGGTTAAGATCCTTGTTGCTCTCGTAGGACAATGCCACACCGGAAGTCCCGATGCTGCACATCGTCCGGCCTTCACCCAGAATGCCGGCACCCAGTGCGCCGCAGGCATTGTCTGCCCCGCCGGCGAACACCTTGGTGGTAGGAAGCAGGCCGGAGGCTTCGGCAACTGCCGGAAGCAGAGTTCCTGTCTGCTCGAAGGATTCCACGAGTCTCGGGCAGAGGGAGACCGGCAGATCGAACGCTCCGGCAATCTCCGCACTCCACTGCTTCGCGCCAACGTCGAGCAGCAGGGTTCCGGCTGCGTCAGAGTAGTCCATAGCGTAGTCACCCGTCAGGTGGTAGCGCACATAATCCTTCGGCAGCAGGAACAATTCAGCCTTCGCGAGTACCTCCGGCTCATGCTCCTGGACCCACAGAATCTTCGGAAGTGTGAAGCCTTCGAGCGCGCGGTTTCTGGCGATATCGATCAGCTTGCTGCCGAGCTTCTTCTCAATTTTGCGGCATTCCGCAGTCGTACGTGTATCATTCCATAGAATGGCGGGACGCAGCGCCTTGCCTTCGCCGTCAACGAGCACAAGCCCGTGCATCTGGCCGGAGAAGCTGATACCGTCGATCTGTCCAGGCTCTGCACCCGATACTTCCATCAGACGCTTCAGACTGGCAATGGTTCCCTTCACCCAATCCTCTGGGTTCTGCTCACTCCAGTTCGGCTGGGGTCTGCTGAGCGGATACGCTTCAGAGTGCTCAAAAGCCACCTTGCCCTGAGGATCTACCAGTACAGTCTTTACCGCGCTGGTTCCAAGATCGACGCCAATTACATATTTCATAGTTATCCTCCTAAAAGTTTTGCGGGGTTCCGCATCCTGTATTCTCTTCGAGCAAAACTCGCTTCGTAAGCATACGCTTAGTTATATGAAGCATTACTTCTCTTGGAACATCTCCGCAATATAACTCGCTTCGTAAGCATAATCTTAAGTTTTGCGGGGTTCCGCATCCTGTATTCTCTTCGAGCAAAACTCGCTTCGTAAGCATCAGCCGTTCCAACGGTTTCAATCCACTGAAGATGCGGCCGCGATTGTATTTCCTGCAATAGATTCTCGTTAAATCGGCGGAAAATCGTAGGCAATTGCACTTTGTACACTAGAATTCCATGAAAAGGCTGTTTTGTACGGTATCCTCAAATATCTGTTGTACGGAATACAGCAGAATGCTATTTTGCAGCCAAATTAGAGCATTCTACTGCACTAAATACACTCACACAGTCCTAGTAGAGCATCAGAGCTAAACAAGTGAATTTATTCAATAAACAAGGTAATGTATGAAGATGCGTATGAACCGAACCAATCGGTGGTAGTTGTATTCTGTACATCTAAATAGAGTGAAACGAAAGATTCTCCTCTTCTAACTGTACTTTGTACAACTAAATCTGCCCGAATAGGCGAAAACCCGGGTACGGAGGCAGTTTAATTGTATGAATTACAACTAAACGGATATTCGGCGGTACATCAGATGATTTAGTTGTATAAAATGCATTTCCAGTATTAAAAAAGGGGCTGCCGAAGAATGCTCTCTTCAGCAACCCCCGTTGCGTGTATTCTCTAATGAATCTGCGGGCAATCCCGCAAATCCGGCAGCGTCTTACTCAGCAGTCAGGATGTACTGGTTAAGTGTAGCTCTCAGCAGTTCCTGACGTCCGGATTTGTTCGGACGCGGGCTCTCGTTGTTCAGCGCGTAGTCAGCCAGCGAAGCCAGTGTCGCTTTGCCGGATACGATGTCAGCGCCAACGCCTTCGTTGAAGCTGCTGTAACGCTCAGCGATGAAGTTCTCGAATACGCCGTCTTCCAGCAGCTTAGCAGCTACCTTCAGGCCCTTAGCGTATACGTCCATACCGGAGATATGTGCCAGGAACAGATCCTCAGGCTCGAAGGAAGGACGGCGTACTTTGGAGTCAAAGTTGATTCCGCCTTTGCCCAGACCATCGTTCTTCAGTACTTCATAGAGAGTCAGTGTAGCATCGTAGATGCTTGCAGGGAATTCATCTGTATCCCAGCCGAGCAATGGATCGCCCTGGTTCGCATCGAGTGATCCCAGCATACCGTTGATACGGGCTACGTGCAGCTCGTGCTCAAATGTGTGGCCAGCCAGTGTAGCATGGTTCGCTTCAAGGTTCAGCTTGAAGTGCTTATCCAGGTTGTACTTCTGCAGGAATGCGATGCAGGTTGCTGCATCGAAGTCATACTGGTGCTTGGTAGGCTCTTTCGGCTTAGGCTCGATCAGGAACTGGCCGTCGAAGCCGATTTCCTTCGCATAATCTACAGCCATACTGAACAGGCGGGCAATGTTGTCCTGCTCCAGTTGCATATTGGTGTTCAGCAGTGTTTCATAACCTTCACGGCCGCCCCAGAATACATAGTTGTCAGCGCCCAGACGTTTACCCACTTCCAGACCTTTCTTCACTTGTGCAGCAGCGTGTGCGAATACGTCAGCGTTGCAGGTGGAGCCTGCACCGTGCATGTAGCGCGGGTTGGTGAACATGTTGGCAGTGTTCCACAGCAGTTTTTTGCCGGAAGCCTTCATGCCTTGTTCAAGGATGTCTACGATCGTATCGATGTTGCTGTAGAATTCACGCAGGGACGCGCCTTCAGGAGCGATGTCCACATCATGGAAGCAGTAGTACTGCAGGTCCATCTTCTCCATGAATTCGAATGCTGCTTCTGCACGGGCCTTAGCCTTGTCCAGCGTGCTCAGTTTGTCCCAAGCGCGGACTGCAGTTTCAGCGCCGAACGGGTCGGAACCGCCAGCTGTTAATGTATGCCAGTAAGCCATTGCAAATTTCAGGTGTTCTTCCATTGTTTTGCCGGCTACGATTTCTGTAGGATTGTAGAATTTGAATGCATAAGGGTTGGTGGAACGGCTTCCCTCGTAAGAGATCTTGCTCACTGTTTCAAAATAAGCCATTTGTAAAATCCTCCTCGATATTTTGCTTCGCCCGCAAGCGTTTACAGCATCATCTTAACACATCTCTTTGACTTTGTATATTGGTTAAACAAAGTTTTTTTATTTTTATTTTCCCCGCTGTTTCGCGTGTCTACCGGAGCTTATATTCACCTTCATAAGTTCCAGTTATTTAAAAATATGTAACGTTCGGACCGTCCAGCTCCAACGGATATAGTTGCATTTTTACGCTCTTCATTCTAGACTAGGGGGCATACCCGCGCAGCGGAGAGCGTCTTCACAGCTACCCTCCTCCCGCCTGTGCAAGGGCCCAGTAATCTACTCGGTTCTATACTGATAAATTCTTATATTGTAAAAGGAAGTGTGCTGCTTGAAAGTTACCGGTGATCAGGCGCTGGTCAAAAAAATAAACAAATCGATTATTTTACATACCATCCGTATGCATTCCCCCATCTCGCGGGCCAAGGTGTCCGAGGTGACAGGATTGAATAAAGCTACCGTCTCCAATCTGGTAGCCGAGCTATGCGGGCAGCAGCTCGTAACCGAGGCTGGACCCGGAGAATCCAGCGGCGGGCGTAAGCCGCTGATGCTGCATTTTAACGAAATGGCGGGAAGTGTGATCGGGATCGAGCTGCGCGTGAAACAGCTTAAGGCCGTACTCTGCAACCTGGGGGGCGGCATTCTTCATGAACGGGACAGTGTGCTGGAGAACCACGACTTCCCTTATGTGCTCGGGCAGATGCAGCAGATGATTTCGGAGCTAATCGCTACGGCCCCGCCTTCACATTATGGACTCGTCGGCATTGGTGTCGGCGTCCCGGGAATGGTCGATGAGCACGGCGTTGTCCTGTTCGCGCCCAACCTGGGCTGGGAGATGGTAGACCTGCGTTCGATTCTGGAAAGCGCCTTCGCGGTGCCAGTCACCATTGATAATGAGGCCAACGCAGGGGCTCAGGGTGAGCTGAACTTCGGGGCGGCCCGCGATGTGCGCCATCTGCTGTATATCAGCGCAGGCTCGGGGATCGGGTCGGGGATTATTATCGGCGGAGAGTTGTACAAGGGCGCGCGCGGCTATGCGGGTGAGACCGGACATATGACGATTGAAGCGGAAGGCAAGCCTTGCAGCTGCGGCAGCCGGGGCTGCTGGGAGCTGTACGCCTCCGAGAAAACCTATGATAACCCCGGCCTCTCCCTCCCGGCCCGCACAACGACCGGACTGGTCAAGTATGCGCTTGAGGGGCAGTCCGATACGCTAAGCCATTTCAACTCCATTGGAGAGTATCTGGGGATCGGAGTTACCAATCTGATCAACAGCTTCAACCCTGAGCTGATCGTGATCGGCGGCGCTCTATCGGAGGCGGAGCCGTGGCTCGGCGAGCCGCTGCGCCGGGTGGTAGCTGAGCGTACCCTCCCCTACCACAAGCAGCAGCTCGAAATCACCTTCTCCAGGCTGGGAAGCCGGGGAACCATGATTGGAGCGGGTTTTTCAGCGGTGATGCATTTTCTGGGCAACATCCGCGTCACCCTATAGACCCTTAAATTCTTATATTTCTTAAAATCGCCGCATTTTTTTCTGCATTTCCTGCTCTATAAGGAGTGGCTATCCTATATAATAAGGATACTCGTGTGACATTTGTCACCACACCCCTTTTTCTGAAATGGAGAGAGAATCCATGACTTATGTTGATACGTCTGATATTTCGGCGAAGATGTTCATCGCAGTGCTGCTGCTGCTGCTCATCATTGCTCCGCTCGTCAGCCTCGGTGTCCTGCGTCTGTTCCAGTCGCGGAAGAAATCGGGATTCCTCCTTATCGCCAGCGGCATTGCCGTCTATGCTGTCTTTCAGATGTTCATGTCTCTTACCTGAGGCCTGCAAGCAGACAGAAATGACGTAAGCAAGTAGAGAAGCAGCATTTAAGATTGTTCATTTTCGCTAAAGCAGGCCAGGCCAATGGGCAGATTTAAATGTTGTTTTTCCTCCGCATGCACCGCAAAAAGCCGCCTCCCACCGGGAAGCGGCTCTATATATTTCAGGACTGCCGGCTATTATTCCGTTGCAGCCAAAGCCTTGTCGAACTTGGTCTTGTTCATACCGACGATCTTCATATCCCCGATCACCGTAATCGGCACAGCTCTCATGCCCATATCCCACACCTGCTGGGCGTACTCTTCATTCTGCTCGATGTTGCGTTCTTCGTAGGCTACCCCTTTATCGCTCAGGAAGCTTTTCACCTGACGGCAATGCGGGCAATTCGTCGATGTGTACACAATTACATTCTCCATAGTATGATTTCCTCCTCGTATCTAAGTATTAGACTCTGAGCTCTATTGTAGCACCGGAATCCCTGCTTCTCCAAATGCCAGACTTACATAATTACCGCGCTGTGCTCCAGGCTCTCGATATATTTCTCGGCATCCATAGCCGCCATACAGCCGCTGCCTGCAGCCGTAATGGCCTGTCTGTAACGGGTATCCTGCACATCGCCGCAGGCGAATACGCCGGGAATGTTCGTCTCGGAGGTGCCGGGATTCGATACGATATAACCGTTGGCATCCGTAGTGATCTGTCCGCCCAGGAATGCCGTATTCGGATGATGGCCGACCGCCACGAATACGCCGCTGGCTTCAATGAACTCTTCTTCGCCAGTCTCGTTGTTGACAACCTTCAGCCCGGTTACGCCCTTGTCTCCGGCAATCACTTCAACAGGGGTGCGGTTCAGTCCCCAGGTCACTTTGGCGTTATCACGGACACGATCCTGCATAATCTTCGAGGCCCGCAGCTCTTCACGGCGGTGCACCAGGGTTACCTTGGATGCAAAGCGTGTCAGGAAGCCCGCTTCTTCAAGCGCGGAATCGCCGCCGCCGACCACCACGATCTCTTTGCCGCGGAAGAAAAATCCGTCACAGGTAGCACAAGTGCTGACCCCGCGGCCAATATTATCCTGTTCCCCGGGAATTCCGAGATACTTGGCTGTGGCACCCGTGGAGATAATCAGCGTATCCGTAATCAGTGTGCCCATACCTTCCACGTTAAGCTTGAACGGACGGTCGCCCAGCTCCACGCTGTTCACCCAGCCGGTCACGAACTGTGCGCCGAATCGCTCAGCCTGCTTGCGCATATTATCCATCAGATCGGGACCCAGAATGCCTTCCGGGAATCCCGGGAAGTTCTCGATCTCCGTTGTAGTTGTAAGCTGTCCGCCTGGCTGCGGACCTTCGATAACGAGCGGGTTCAGGTTCGCACGGGCCAAATATATAGCAGCTGTCAATCCGGCCGGTCCAGTACCGACAATAATTGATTTGTACATGATGATATCCCCCTTGAGATGGACGGAAAAGACGCCATTCCTTATTTAAAATAATTATAATCTAGTATTTATTATGATCACCTCAAGGGGAGTTGTCAATATGCCAGACCCGTTGTAAACGCTCCATTTTGTGAACAATTCAATTTTAAGCAATTTAAAATAAGCGGGCGCACCTATTCAGCTGCTCCCTCCATTGTACCGGCCTCTAACGCAGCAGACGCAAACCGTTAAGGATAACGAGAATCGTACTTCCCTCATGCCCGACCACCCCGAACGGCAGCGCAATCCCCTGCACAAAGTTGCTGATCATCAAGGCGGCAATGACCGTTACGGCAAAAATCATATTCTGCTTCACAATCCGCTGCGTCCGGCGCGCCAGGGCAATCGTCCCGGCAATCTCCTCAATGTTGTCATTCATCAGCACCACATCAGCAATCTCCAGGGCAGCCCCGCTGCCCTTCATCCCCATGCCCATGCCAACTGTTGCGGTTGCGAGCGCAGGTGCATCATTCACCCCGTCGCCTACCATGATAACATGACCGTATTGCTCCCGCAGCGCCTTGATGTGTGATACCTTATCTTCCGGCAAAAGCCCGGCGAACACGAGATCTACGCCGCTCTCACCCGCAATGACCCGGGCTGTAGCCTCGCGGTCACCGGTCAGCATCGCTACCTTGATCCCCAGATCATGCAGCTTGCGCACGGCAGCCGCCGCCTGCGGGCGCACAGTGTCCTGCAGGGCAATCATTCCGGCAATGGTCTCTCCGGAAAGGATCAGCGATACCGTTTTGCCTTCCTGTTCCAGCCTGCTGCGCAGAGCCTTCCAATGGTCCGTATCCGCCCCGGCAGCCGCCCCTTCCGCTTCATCCAGCAGATTCGACTTGCCGATCCGCCACAACTGGCCGTCGATGACGCCTTCAATTCCCCAGCCGGTGACCGACTGGCTCTCTTCAATATCCCGCAGTCCGATCTGTTCCGCTTCCGCCAGCGCGACAATGGCCTCTGCCAGCGGATGCCCCGACAGCTTCTCAATAGAGGCGCTCACGGCCAGCAGCTCTTCCCGCACATAGCCTTCTCCGGCGATGAAGTCCGTGACCTGCGGGATGCCTTCCGTCAGGGTACCCGTTTTGTCAAAAGCAACGACCGAGGTCCGTGCCATATTCTCCAGATGTACCCCGCCTTTGAACAGGATGCCTTTGCGGGCGCTCTTGGAGATGGCCGACAGCATGGCGGGCATGATGGAGGATACCAGCGCACACGGGGAAGCCACGACCAGGAAGACCATTGCCTTGTAGAACGTA
This sequence comes from Paenibacillus sp. FSL R7-0210, assembly GCF_038009085.1. Classification (NCBI taxonomy): domain Bacteria; kingdom Bacillati; phylum Bacillota; class Bacilli; order Caryophanales; family Paenibacillaceae; genus Paenibacillus; species Paenibacillus sp. FSL R7-0210. The sequence continues at coordinate 7,558,013 of NZ_JBBPAR010000001.1, read as the reverse complement.
TTGCTCCAGCTCCAGTCCAGCACAAACGGCGGCAAGGTGATCAGCAGGACCGTGGCAGCCACGACAACTCGGGCATATACGGATTCAAGCCGTTTGATAAAACGCTGCGAATCCGGCACTTCGTTCTCCGCCTCTTCCACCATGCGGATGATTTTGGCGAACAGCGTATTCTCGGCCGTCTTCGTCACTTCTATATAGAGGGGGCCTTCTCCATTAACGGTACCGGCGAATACTTCACTGCCGGCAGCTTTGTCTACGGGAAGCGATTCTCCCGTGATGGAGGCCTGATTCACAGATGATTCCCCCCGGCATACCTTGCCATCAGCGGGAATCAGTTCACCCGGACGGATCAGCAGCAGATCTCCGAGCATGAGCTCATCAATCGTTACCTCACTCATCGCCCCCTGCTCAATCCGGACCGCAGTAGCAGGCTTGAGGGCCAGCAGAGCGGAGATGTCCTTTTTGCTGCGCTCCATGGTGTAGCTCTCCAACGCTCCGCTCAGGGCAAAGATGAAAATCAGCATCGCCCCTTCATTCCAGTACCCGATGGAGGCGGCACCCAGCGCTGCAGCGATCATCAGCAGGTTGACATCCAGGTCACGCTCCTTGACCAGCGTCTCCACGCCTTCTTTCGCCTTCATCCAGCCGCCCAGTGTATAAGAGATCACATAGAGGATAACGGATAAGACCTCCGACCAGCCGCTGGTAGCCCAGGCTACGAGCATAATCAGCCCGCTCCCCAGAGCGGCCTGCATTTCGGAGTTGCTGAGCATCGCCAGCGGATCGAAGCGGCGCGGTCCCGGAGTGCGGGGCTGCTGCGCCCCTCCTTGACGCGCTATAGATTTGGGCATTGATTTCGAGGTTGCTTGCATGAACAATCACCTTCCTGAATGGTTTTGGTTAAGCGCACACTTGAGAATGAGAGCCATTATTAACACCCTTAAAATGACACATGCTGCCCCGGCATCGCCGGGACAGCATGTTGAATGGGTATGGTAGTTGAGGATAATGACTGAAAGATAAATGAGAATGATAATCATTGTTGCAATAGAGCAACTATATTTCCTTCGCGCAACTTATAACTATACTATACCACGCCAGGCGTAAAAGTAAACCCGGGGGCAAGCCTGATTTTTGGGAAAGAGGGGGTTGCATCAACCGGCTGTCGTTGAACACTAACAAAAAGTCCCGCCGGGGCGCTGCTAAAGCCGTTAGCGGGACACTTTTTATACACTGCTTATATACTCTGAATCTAACTTAGACACTCTGTCTATACAGAAAGCCTATCGTTATAATATGACCTCCACTTTCACTGATTGTTTGTGCGGATATGCGGGGATGACTGTTCCTTCGAGCCGTTCGCCGTCCACCCGGATTTCTTGGACGCCTGAGCAGACATGGCTGTTGTTCTTCACGGTAATCTCATACTCGCAGCCACGGAACCGCCGGGTGACCGAGAAGCCCTCCCAGGCAGACGGGATGCACGGGTTAATGGACAGTCCGGCCAGCACCGGCTTGATGCCCATAATGTACTGTGTAGCAGCTACATACATCCACGCAGCCGTCCCGGTCAGCCAGGATACATTCGCCAGACCGAAGCGGTCGGACTCCGGCCCGAACAGGTTCGAGGCATAGACATACGGTTCTGCCTTGTAGCGCCAGATTCCGGCTTGCTCCATGGCGATGTTCGGGATCAGCTGGCGGTAATATTTGTACGCCTGATCCCCTCTGCCCAGCATGCACTCCGCAATAATCGCCCAGGTATTGGCGTGGCAGAAGACGGCCCCGTTCTCTCCGGTTCCTTTGTTATAGTTGGTTAGCGGATCGGCGGGATCGGGGAAGGTGGTGATGGACGGATGCAGTTTTTTGATACCCAGCTCTGTATCGAGAATGTCGCGCACACTGTCCATCGCCTTCAGCCCCTTGTCAGGCTCGGCCATCCCGGACAGGGTCGCCCAGGTCTGGGCATTGAGCCAGATCTGGGCCTCCTCATGCTCGGCGGTACCCAGATACCGCCCGTCATCCATCACCGCCCGCCGGAACCACTTCCCGTCCCAGCCCAGCGTGTTCACGAGCGACTTCTGCTCCCCATAGAGCCGGTCATAGTACGCCGCATGCTCCGGGTAACCGGAAGCCGCCGCCAGATCCTTCATACGCAGCAGCACCGTCCCGAACTGCATTGCTGTCCAGATGCTCTCCCCCCTGCCCTCACGGCATACGCGGAAAAGCTGGTCATTCCAGTCCGAGCGCAGCATCAGCGGAAAGCCGTTCGGTCCCAGCCTGGAGACGGTAAAATCAATCGCCCGCTTCAAATGTTCATAGAGCGGCGCTTCACCGCCATCATAGAACGGAATATTTTCCTGAAGGAATGCCGCGTCTCCGGTCTCGGCAAGAATGTCCCAAACGGCCAGCGCCGTCCACAGGTGATCATCCGAATGGATGCTGGTCACCGGGTCCCAACCCTCATTCGGGAAAAAGTAATGATTCACATGCCCGTCCTGATACTGCTGCCCGAGGAGCAGGCGGACTTTATCTTTGGCGGCCTCGGGATCGTATGGTACGACTGCCAGAATATCCTGTGCGGTATCCCGGTAACCTACGCCCCGGAAGGTACCGGTGGCATAGTACGAAATATTGCGCGAGAAAAGGAAATTCCGTTGCGACTGGTACGGATTCCAGGTGTTAAGCATACGCTGCGCATCCTGATCCGGCAGTTCACAATTCCATGCCCCGAGGTAATGCTCCCAGTTCTCCTGAAGCGCCGCGTAGGAACGGGTGACGAAATCCGCCTCCCGCGAATGGTCGATGGCCCGTTCAATCTCAGCCTCGTTCATCGCTGTTCCGAGGAAAAAGTTCACGGTGCGGGTCTCGCCGGGCGCAAGCTTTACCCGGACCTGGAGTGCACCGCAGGGGTCGCCTCCCAGAATGGCCGAGCCGGTGCAGCCCCCCTGCTCAATAGCGGCCGGATTGGATTCACTGCGGTAGCTGCCGATGAATTCTTCACGGTCTCCGTCATACCCGGCGAGCGGTGCATCGGACATCATATAGACGAGCGGAGTTTCGTCCGGCTTGGGCTGATTTTCCACCCCGTATTTGTAGATCAGCGCTTCCTTCTCATGATACTGCACCGACACCTGATGCTTGTTATAGCATTGCCATTGCAGCTCGCGCATGAATTCCATCATCCCAAACTCGGCGTAAGCATACACATTCAGCTCCTTGACCTTGCTGCTATTGTTCGTCAGCGTCAGATTCCAGATCAGGGAATTCTCATAGGGCCCGACAAAATAAACCGTCTTCGCCGCCAGCTCATCCGCCTGCGCTTCAAACCGGGTATAGCCCATGCCATGGCTGCTCCGCCACTCCTGCGGCTTCCGGAAGGCCGGCTCATACGTGGGACACCAGTAGCTGCCTGTTCCGGCATCCTGCAAGTAAATATACGGGCCGGAGCGATCGGTGGGCAGATGGAAGAAACGGTAGCGGGTAATCCGCCAGATCTGCGGAGACTTATAGAATGAAAGTCCGCCGCCCGCATGGGACAGCATGGTATGGAAGGTCCCGTTGGATAGATAGTTCAGCCAAGGGGTCGGCATGTCATGCCGCTTGAACTCCACCTCCCTCGCGTCATCATTGAAGGCGAAATACTGGTCCAGCTCAGTAGTGCGGGCAAGCAGACTGACCCCATAAGGCGGTTCTACAGCCTTGTTACTCTGTGCGCGGCCGGAAGGGCCTGCGGGTGGTGTGGATGATGCAGATGCTGCGGATGGTATCGGTTCATTGGCGTTCATATCGTCTGCTCCTCTCCATTTGCTGTTGCTCATTTGGGCTCCACCTCATCCATTGTCAGGCGGAACTCCAGATCATTCATATACGTGCCGTCTGTATTCAGGAATACCATGCCGAAGGCAATATCCTCCTGCGCTCCCCGGACGATGGCGATCAGGCGGTTGATCCTGCTGGCCAGCGTAATCTCCTGTTCAGGCTCAGGCACCAGCCTGCCATTCATATAGATCTCAAAAGCACAGGCCGAGTTCACCCGGAGTCTGCCGGTTCTCGTTCCACCCGGCTTCCCGCTGCCTGCGGCTGCTTCGGTTGCATCCCCCGTCTCCGGCAGATGCACGAAGCAGCTCAGGAACAGGGGCCGGCCCTCCGGTGCGGGGATGAGGAAGGTTCCGTCCGGGCGCCGTTCTTTTTTCTTCATCCAGCCGTATAGGCCTTCCCCCAAATTGTTCAGGGAGAATTCGGGGTCTGTATAGTAGTCCTTCATCGCCTCATAGCCGGTATGCGGCGGACAGAACAGTGTCATTGCGGCCTCCACCGCCCACTGCGCATCTCCCTTGTCATGAAGCAGCAGCTCATCGGCGAAAGCGGCCCCGAGATTGCCGAGCAGGCGCGTGTAGAGCCTGAGACTCTTGTCGCTATCCGGGTCGGCGAGCAGCTGCGAGCAGACGATCTCTCCTGCTCCGGCCGCCTGCCGGATCACAAAAGCTCCCGGAGCAGCGGCCTGGCGGCGGTTCAGCTCGACCAGCGCCAGCCTGCTGTATTCCGCCGTATGCAGCCCGGCGAAATAGTCCTTCCAGGCTGTGCCTTCGACGCTGGTGCACAGCACCTCCGCATCTGGCACCTCCAGCCTGTACCCGGCCAGCTCCCGGTTGACGACATCCCGGGGCGAGAGATGCACCTTGTCGAAGCCGAACAGGTCGACCGGGCTGATGCCCTGCATGGCGGCGTGCGCATAGTCCGCCGCCAGATGATACGTCCCGTGCGGCGCGATGCGCACGGGAGCGTCCAGCAGGCGGGCGAGTGCCTCCTGCCCGCCGGGTTCTGCCGGCAGCACCAGCACGCTGCCGCCGGCCAGGGCTGCCTGGCGGACGGCTTCCGCCGCGCCCGGTGCGCCTAGCAGTGCGGCCTCCACGACGAGGAGGCCGGGGGTCAGGCCGGACAAGCCTGCGGCGCTGTCCAGCCTGTGGCCCTTCAGGCGGAGCTTGCCGAGCAAGGCTGCCGCCGGACTGTCGCTGCGGACCCAGACCGCAGCGGATTGTGCCGCGGCTGGATCGGCTGCTGCGGGCTGCACCGCAGCCGGGGCTGGAGCAGTTACGGCTGCGGTAAGATCGGTGCAAGATGGAACGGCGGCGCATTGCTCCTCTACGACGGACCTGGCGGCGGTGGCAAGATCGGCTGCTGCGGTCTCCGGCGCGGCGGACCGCAGCGCAACAGCCGCCGGACCAGCGGCCGCGTGGACTGCGCGGCCCGCATACTGCAGCAGGCTGCGCAGCAGCAGCTGCGCCTGGGGAACCCGCTGGAGATGGTCCATAATCTCCAGCTGATTCGCCAGGAACATGCCTGCTCCGCTGCGGTATTCCAGCAGTGGCGACCACAGATCGCCGCCGTCTCCGAAGTCCCCTGCGCTGCATTCCAGCAGCAGTGTGAAGTCGCCGATTACCGGCTTCTCGAACGCCGCATGGATGATCGGCAGCGGCCCGTCCTCGCGCAGCTCCTCATGCCAGTACATCAGATCTTCCGGGCCTAATCCCCGGAGCACCGGATGCCCGTAATCCCCGGCATGTGCGCGGATGAATTCCCGGCGGGTGAGCGGCAGTCTGCCGCAAGAGAGATGAAGCTGCTCCAGCAGCAGCAGCCGGCCGCCCCGCTGCACGAATCCTCTCAGCCTCCGGTCAAGCGCCCCATCCTTATCCTCCATCTTGCTGCCGACAATCAGCAGGGTCCCGGCGGCAAGCCCTTCTACAGCTTCCGGTTCTACCCGGACCAGATCGGGCACCAGCGCCTGAATCGCCTGGAAGTCCCGGTCAGAGCCGATGTAAGCAGCGGACAGGGCGATCTCTACCGGCTCGGTCCGGCAGCTGCCGGACAGTAGGCGGTAGCTTACCTCAAGCTCATGCATCAGCTCGCTGCCATGGAACAGCCGGGCAGACAGCGTGGCTTCTCCTTCACCTAGTGGTGCTCCTACTCCGGCCCCCTCTCCTCCTTTTGCCCCTTTTCCTACTCCTGCCCCATCTTGTACTGATGGCCCATCTCCTGCTGCTACCCTATCTCCTACTGCTACCCCAGCTCCTTCGCCATTGACCGGCTCCGGCATCCACTCCAGCCGGATGCTCCGGCGCTGAGCAGGCTCATGACGGAAGCGGAGGGTCTCGCTGTGTACGCTGCGCCCGCCCTGCATGACCTCACATTCGATCGTCACTTCCTGCGCGGACAACGTATCGTTATAGACATCGAAGCTGCGGGAGACCGGCGCATCATCGAAGAAGCAGCGGTTGTATTCGGCGGCAATCAGCGTTACCGGCTTGAAGGCCGCGGCCATAATGGCAAAAGCCGGATTAGGCCTGTAGACCGGATACTCCTCCGGCAGCAGCCCGTTATTCAGCGAAAGCGAGTAGGCCGGAATCACAGCAGGCTTGGGGCCGGGTGTGGTCAGATCAGCCTGCGGCAGCTTCAGCTCCTGCTCCGGCATCGCCCGCATGAAGTAATGGACAAAGTTAAAGGTAGAGATGCCTGAGACGCCCTGCCGCCGTGCATATTCCACGAACAGCCGCTCCTTGTGGGCCAGACCGGCAGCACTTGCGTCCGAATCCTTATATACATCCATTCCCGAGTACATGCTGCTGTTCTGCGGACAGATGTACCACCAGCCGCCATGCTCGCCGAAGGTAAGCGGAACCCGCCGGTCCCACTGCGCGATGGTGCCGTCAATGTTGTAATGGCGGCTCTCCACCTCGGTCTGCTGCCTGGAGACAAGGCGGTTATCCCCTTCCACCATGACCGGGCGGGTATCATCCAGCGCCTTCATCAGCTCAATCAGGCCGGGGATATGCTGCTTGTATTCATCGCGTCCATCCACCCAGCGCATCTCGTTCTGCACACTCCACAGGATGACCGAAGGGTGATTCTTGTCCCGCTGCACCAGCCGCTGCACATGCGCGCGGCAATTGCCGATGAAATCGGGATGCGCGGCATCCATGCTTTTGCTGGAGCCGTAGATGGCCGTCTCATCGACAATCAGCATCCCCTCCTCATCGGCAATCCGCAGATAATCTGACGGATACGGCTGCGCATGGAGCCGGATGCTGTTAATGCCCGCCTGCCGGCACATCCGGTACCAGCTCCGGATATAGTCCTCTGTCTGCTGGGCCGCACCCTGAAAATGCCAAGAGTCCCCCCGCAGATTAACGGGAATCCCGTTCAGCATAAACTGCGGCCCTTCGCACCAGAACTCCCGGAAGCCGAAGGTCTCGCTCCGGCGGTCCAGAACGACATCGCCCGATTGAAGCACTAGCTCCAGCTCATACAGGACAGGGGAATCCGGGCTCCACAGCATGGCCTCCTGCCAGGGCAGGCTGAATGCCGCTCCTCCCCACTCCCGGCTATCGGTATTGACGCATAACTGCCGTCCTGCCGCAGCCTCCGCAGGGCGAAGCGCTACTGCGGCTTCCGCTTCAAGTACGGGCAGCGGACGGGCGGCCGCCAGCTTCTGCGACAGATGGGGCGGCTCTGTCCGTGCGGCCGGAACGCCGGACGTTCGCTCCCTGACCTGCAAAAGCACCCGCAGTCCTTCGGACAAGGGACCGTCTTCTGTGCCGCTTATCAGGGCATCCACTTCCAGCCTTCCCTGCCGGACAGAGGTGCGGATCGTAAGATCCTCCAGCGATACCGGCGGATAGGCCTCCAGGAAGACATCCTGCCAGATGCCCCGGGCGATTCTGCCGAACCAGGAGCCGGAGAGTCCGGTGATTTTGGTCTCCCCGGAGGGAAGCACCGCCGTGTCGAAGCTGCCGCAGACCACGTGCAGCTGCTGCTCCCGGCCGGGCTTCACCAGCCCGGTGATATCCAGCCGCAAGGGCAGGAAGCCGTCCTCCCAGAGCGCAATCCGCTCGCGGTCCAGATAGATGGCCGCTTTTTGCATAATGCCATCGAACCGAAGTACGACCCGCTGCTCCAGCATTGTCTCCGGCACCTGAAAGCTGCGGTGAAGCACCCCGGCTTCGGCTGCATTCCATTCCTCCGGGTAGCTGTACACATCGAAGGGCTGAAAATTATGGTCGGCGACTTCGCCGAATTTGCTGCCAGAAGGCGCAGTATAGCTGTAGCGCCAGCTCGATGGAACCTGTATTTTACGGGCCTCGTATTGCAATTTCTCCGGAAGGGCGCGAGTGCGCGGCTGGTCATAGAGCGGCATGAAATCCCACTCACCATTGAGACATATGGATGTACGTAGCATAATCATTCTCCTTTTTCCGCATAGGGGCGGGGGATGGTTAGGACGAGCGTAAGCTTTTTCCAAATGGCCTGATCCGGCGGCATCTCACTCCATTTCCTGAAATGCGGGTCCATCACCTCACCCCAGTTGTCCGGCCGGAGATTCGTGGCAAGCTTCCCGGCGTACGGGGCTGGCTCCACCGTTGCAGGCAGCTCGGAATAAAAAAACAGAAGGTTCTCATGCAGCCCGATAATCCCATATTTGTCGCCGTCCCCCGGATGCTCCTCCTGATACTGATAATGGTGATACACATAGCTTGCGACCTGCTCCGGCTTCAGCGCCGCCACTCTTCCGTAGGGGGTTCCCGCCGCATGACTGCGCTTCCAATGCTCTGCAGAGACCGGCTGCTGATAATGGAAAATATCCATCATAGGCACCCACAACCGGGGCTGCTCCCCTCCCGGCCATTCCTTGAGCATCTCTGCCGCGCCCTGAAATAGCTGCTCCGGCTCCACCTCCCGGCTGGTGCACTCATAGTACAGAAACAGCTCCTTACCATCCTGAAAAATACTAAGCCGTGCCAGGCCCAGCCTGTCCATGCGTTCATTCAGCAGTCCGGTCTGTGCGCCCCAGAACACTGACGGATTAGCACCCTCCCGGCACTCGGCTCTATATAAACAACGCTGCATCGTATCCCTCCAACCTTATGTCATCTCCCCTTTAGAGTACCGTATCCGGCGGGCCGATTCCTTGACGATCATGCCCTTCTTTAGCATAATAACGACATGCAAAAATGCAGCTATACGTGCACATGATGCGGCAACCGAATCCGGGCTTACTGTCAGCGCTGTGCAGACTACCCGCCGATGTTTCAGAATAAAGGAGAGGCTTGTTCCGGGAGAAAATAAGATGCTGATCGAGGCCTGCCAACGCCGGCACTGGGGGGGGACATATACACTTGACTCTTGCGCCAACAGTGCTATTCCAGTAAATACGGTGTATTTATCCCTTCATCCGTGCGCCGACGGTAGATTTACGTAAATGCAGTGTATTTATACCCTTCATCATTGGGCTCGCACGCAGACACGTGAACCAATGTATGCGGAAAACAGCATACATTCACCTCGCACGCAGACACGTGAACCAATGTATGCGAAAAACAGCATACATTCTGCTCGCACGCAGGCACATGGACCCAATGTATGCGGAAAACAGCATACATTCACCTCGCACGCAGGCACATGGACCAAATGTATACGGAAAACAGCATACATTCAGCTCGCACGCAGACACTTGAACCAATGTATGCGGAAAACAGCATACATTCAGCTCGCACGCAGGCACATGGACCCAATGTATGCTGAAAACAGCATACATTCAGCTCGCACGCAGACATATGGACCAAATGTATGCGGAAAACAGCATACATGCGCCAACGGTGAATTTGCGAAAATGTGGTGTGTTTATGCACTTCATTCGTGCGCCGATGTTATTTTCCAGAATGGCAGCGACTCAGCAGCAAGCAGACGAACAAGACGGCCGGAAACCCCGGCCGTCTTGTTACACACCTATATATCCCCGTAGCTGCGCCAACTATAACCGGCTAATCGCTGTGCGCCCCGCTCACACCACATGGCCATATGAGCCTAACTCTCCCCATCACCCTCACTATCACCACCATGCAGGGGACTCCCCTGGGCTTTGCGGTATTCGCCCGGCGTGACGCCTTCGAGCTTCTTGAAGACGCGGATGAAGGACATGGGGTACAGATACCCCACACGCTCCGCGATGCTCTGCACTGGTTCGGAGGTTGCGGTCAGCAGGCGCTTGGCCTCCTCCATGCGCAGGCGGGCCAGATAATCGACGAAGTTCTCGCCGATCTCCTCCTTGAAGATCCGGCTTACCGTCTTGGTGTTCATGGCGAAGCTGTCGGCAACATGGGTCAGGGAGAAGTCGGGGTCCGCGTAATTGCAGCCAATGTATTCGCGCACCTTATTGGCGAGTGTGTACTGCTCCCGGTTCATCCGCAGGCTGCTCAGCGCCTCCTCCATCTCCTCCAGCGAAGAGACCAGTTCCCCGTGCAGCTCCTCAATCCATTCAAAAGACTCCGGTGAATGCGGAATGCCCCGCAGCCGTCCGTTATTCCAGATCCCCTTCATCTCCGGCGGCAGCTCCTGCATCTCCCGGGACAGCCCGGTCTCCAGCAGCCTCAGCAGCCGGACGATATCCTCCTTGGAGTAGTTGCCGCCTGCCAGCAGTTCAAAAATCCGCTCGATCAGCGGCTTCCACTCTGTGTTCCCCAGCCGGTACAGCTGGGGAACGGCACCGATGGCCTGGACCAGCACATCCATTCCTTCAGCCGGAGGCAGCGGGCCGGCAGGCGCCGCATAGACGCGGCCTGGGCCAGCGGTTATTTTGCGGTCCAGCGCCCCCAGGGCCTGGCGGTACGCACCCGATAAGCCGCTGAGACCGGCGGCAGGTCCGCTGATGCCGAAGGTAGCCGTGAACTTGAGATGCTGCTTCACCCAGGACCGGGCAGATTCAGCAATGATCAGCGTCTTCTCTGTGATGTCCGCTGCCTCCTCATCCGCAGAGCGGCGGAACAGCAGTCCCAGACGGACCGGTCCGATCCACTCAGTCCACAGGGACACTCCTTCCTTCTCGGAGATCTCCTGAATCACACTGCGCAGGGTGAATTTGAACAATGCCTGATCCCGTGCCGAGTAACCTGCGGCAAAAGCCTCATAGAAATCAATCTCGGCAATGCCCACCACCGCGCCTGCGAATTCACCGTCCATCCCGATCCGTTCCGCTTCCCTGCTCCAGTTATCCGCCGACATCTGGCCGCTGTTCTCCAGCAGCTCCTTGAATAACTGATTCCGCCTGTGCAGAATCCCCTCGGCCTGCTGCTTCTCATAGCTGTTGGTCTGCTCGATCAGGCTCTCCAGCGCATGGCCGATGAAGGCAAATTCGTCGCCTTCCTTGCTCTGCGGCTTCCAGCCGAAGGCACGGTCCTCTCCGAACCTGTAGATCCGGCTCATGACCTGCTCAATCGGACGGTAATTCCGGTGGCTGATATACGTCATGGCGGCGATACCGCCAACGACAGCCGCAAAGCCCAGAATGGCCCAGATATTGGAGAAGGCCGACAGCAGCGAGAAGGCCTCCGCCCGCGCCATTCCAACCTTGATCGTCCAGCCGGTATAGGGGGACATCCGGCTAACCGCCCGATCCTGAACCTGCGGGTCAGAACAGGTATCCGCACCTGCAAAAGCAATCCCTCCTGCATCCTTCAGACAGATCTCCGTATTCGCCATGTTCATATCCTGGATCAGCGTCTGCAGAGATTCCTTGCGCACATTAATGACAATCAGTCCCTGCTCGCCGGAGAAGTAAGGCACCTGCTCCACAAGTGAAATGACCGACTTCGGCTGGTCCTCCCCGGAGAAAAGCTGCAAGTCACGGATTCCGCTCCAGATATAGCTCGGGGCATTCCCCATCGCAGTCTCAATAAAGCTGCGGTCCCCGAAGTCCGGCAGGCGGGAGGCGAAATGCTGCATCAGCACCTTGCCGTCGGTTGCGCGGTATAGATAGACCGAATCAATCATCGGCAGCGGCGACATGAAATCCAGCAGCACCTCCGCGACCCCGTAATCCTGATAAGGGTCAAGCTTCCCCGGCCGGTCGAAATAACTGCCAACCTTCTCATCCAGCAGCAGGCTTTTGATCGTGGTGGTCTCCAGGTTGCGCAGGGTGGTGTCCACAATCTGCAGCACATTTTCCGCGTACACGCCGTTTGCCTGAGCCGTCTGTCTCTCCATCGCTTCATTTAAGGTCAGGAAGAATAGAATAATAAGGCAAAATACTACGGCAAACAGAATCGGCAGGTAGGAAAGAATCAGTCGGTACAGCCATTTCTTATGCATCGGTGTCATCCCCTGTAAGTCCAGATGTTGGCTATCTCATTAATGATATGGGCTGCGCACCCGGATTCATAAGCTTATGCTGTCAATCTCCCAGCTCCGTGCTCGCATTGCGGGAGACCAGCCCGAAGTACCCCGCTTCGCCAATCGCCCCTGCGGCGGTATCCAGATAATTAAAGATCTGCACCCCGTCCACCTTCAGGATCAGACGCACACCCCCGGACTCTTGAAAAGCGCCCAGCTGAACGCGGCTCTGCACCCCGAAGGTAATGGCTGTATTCGGAATCGCCGGCCCGCCGAGGCTGGTCAGGCCGTCAATCTTGCCGTAGATCACAGTTCGTACCCCCTCGTTGAAGCGGTGCAGCTCGATGCCCGATGTCCCTATGACCACCAGATACATGCTGCCGGTGCTATAGCTCAGCTCCTTGCTCTGGTTATTGAGCATCAGGGCGTACCAGTTGGTAGAGACTGCGCTGTCATTGATCTTCATCTTGAAATCCAGCAGCTCATTCTGGTACTTGCGGTTCTGGTAGATGACATGCCCTCCGGGGGCCCTCAGCGTAAGGCTGTCTTGCCCGGTCTCCTTCAGCCCGTTCGCCGTTGCCGATACATACCAGCCATCAGGGTCTTGCAGTTCCGCCGTCAGGGGATGTTCGTATTGGCTGGCCTCATTCCACACCTTAACTTCATATTGCCCCTGGGTCATGGTGCCCAGATATTCGGCCGATAACGTGAGAGTAGCCGAGCCGGTCTGATGCCCCGTCAACAGGCCGGTGCCGCTTACGCTGACGACGGAAGGATTTCTGCTGGTATAGGTGACTTCCTCCAGCTCCTCGCGGTTGCCGAACAGCGTCTCCCCGTAAGGCTGCAATTGCAGGTCGGTGCCTTCACGGATATACGCCACATTGCCGTCATGCCCCTCCAGGCGGACCGTGGCTAAGGTATCGCCCACAAATACATCCGTTGTGATTGTCCGCAGAATGGAGCCGTTAATGATGTTCACGATAAGCTTCGTCTGTCCCTGGGTCAGTCCGGTGACCACGCCCGCGCTACTAACCGAGGCTACGGCCGGATCGAGAATGCTGTAATAGAAGCTGCTGGTTTCCTTGCCCAGCGGCTGGTCTTTGCCGTTCATGGCATGGACGGAGACCTGTCCGCTGCCGCCTGCGGTCAGCTTGAGCGGATCAAGCTTCCAGCGGCTGACCTGCCCTTCTGCTGCAGAGGCATATTCCGGCTCCAGCCCGGCCTGATCAATGATCGAGCGTGCCGCCTGAGGCCACTCTGCATCCGGCCGGACCGTATTGTTCTCAAACAGAACATTGCGCCCGTTGTTGGTATAGCCGTCTGTAGTTGTATAGTTGTTCACGAAATCCACATCATGGATGGTCGGCACATACGCCATCGCCCAGCGGAGCGATGAATGCCATAGCGGAGCATCCTTCAGGTCGATCACATTGTGCTCAAATTTCCAGTAGGCGGAGCCTTCATCCGTGTACAGGGCGGAATTGCCGTCCATCTGGTTGCGGATGTAGTTGCCGCTGACCAGATTTTTGTCCTCTGCGGTGGCTCCGGTAGGTCCGAGACTGTAGATGGCGCCTCCGTCACGAAAGCCCATTCCCATGAGATCATAGATCAGGTTATCCTGAATCTTCACGTTCCGGGTAGCGGCATCGAACAGCTTATCCCAGCCATACCCGATATGGGTTCCGCTGTAAGGCAGATTGTACATTTCATTATGGCTGATATCCATGTCTACCGGATACCCTGCGGATACAGCGGAAGCCGATTTGTAGTCAATACCGATGTCGTGGATCACATTGTTCAGCACATCATTATTCTTCATCAGCAGCCTGGGGTCTGCAGGATGGTAGATATTCCGGTCGGAGGAATTCGGCTGCCCCACATTCAACGCACTGCCAGAAATATCATAGAAGCGGTTGCCTTCAACCCGGCTGTTCTGAACCCCGTTCTGCATCCGCACCGCCGTAATGCCGAGCTTGGTGAATTGATTGTTGCGGAAATTCACCGTATTGGCCAGCTCCAGCATCACCGCCGCATCGGTCAGCTCATCGGGGATCGACGGATAACGCAGATGGTTGTTCTGGGAATCGGAGTGTCCCGCTGCTGTACTCGGACGGTTCCAGGTGGTGTACATGAATTTCAGGCCTTCAAAATTCAGATTGCGCACCGGCTCGCCGGCCGATCTGCCATAGACTGTGGCGAGCTGCTCCAGTACAGGAACCACAACCCCGGCCGTGGACAGATTCTCCCAGGCACGCGGTTTGTAATACAGCATACCTTCATTCCGGTTATAGTACCATTCCCCGGCCTCATCCAGCAGCTCCATAGCATTCTCGTAATAGACGGGTACAGTCGCCGAGGTTAATCCCCGGTTAAAGACCGCGCTCCGGCCCGGCTCCTGCAGGACGATCTGTGCTTTGCCGCCTGAAGCGGTTACCGACTCTACCTTAATCCGGGAATTCGTCCACAGCTCATTGAATACCAGCTCCATATCGGACGTATTGCTCCACCCGGCCAGCTCCGTATTATCCGAAGTATAGCCGGTTGCCGTCTTCAGCGGATTCACGAGTCCCGCTGTACTCCGGGCCCGGACTGCCCGGATACCATCCACGAACAGCTGCCTTGTCTGAAGGCCGGTTCCGACATTCGCCCGGTAGATGCCCTTAGCGCTGTCGAACACCGTCCAGCCTGTGACGGACCGCCCGCCGCTGATGGCTGCCTGCTCCCCGGGGTAGCTGCGGTAAGTGACAAAATAGCCGTTCGTCCCCGAATCCTCCGGTGTGAACTCCAGCGGCTCCGTCAGCGTATACGTTCCTTCCCTCAGATTGACAACAATGTCGGAGTCCATATCCTCGTTCAACAGGCGCACCGCCTGCTGGGCACAGGCAATCGTCTGGAAGGGCGAGGCTTCCGTGCCGTCATTGTTGCTGTCGTCTCCGCCCGGAGCGACATACAGCTCCTGTCCGGTTGTCCGTCCGGTTACGGTAACGGATGTCTCGGCCCGGACGCTTCCGGTCTCATCCGTGACGAACACGGTTGTCGTTCCGGCACTCACGCCCGCCAATTCTCCGTAGCGGTCAATGACGGCAATGCTCTCGTCCTCCGTTCCCCACCGGATGCCTGTATCCGTATTGTCTTCCGGTGTTACTGTTGCCTGTAACAGCACACGGGAGCCTGCGGGAACCGCCCGCTGAAGCGGAGCCAATACAATATCCGTGATCGGATCTTCGTAGACGGCTACTGTCGCAGTGACGGCCGGAAGCCCCTCATTCGGCTGGGCTGTCACCACGGTCGTTCCCTGATGGATGCCTGTGACCAGGCCGTTGCCATCCACTGTAGCGACCTCCCCGTCGCCGGAAGACCACACAGCCGTCTGATCTGTAGCATCCGCAGGGGTAAACTGAAGAGGCAGGGACAGCTTCTCCCCCCTTCGCAGCCCGTAAGACTGCTGGGTGAAGGCTGCACTTACCGCCTGTTTGTATCCGCTTACAATAAAATTGTCAAAGCCTATCTTCCCTGTGCTGTCTTTATAGAATCCCATATAGAAGGAGGTTAACGCCCCTCCCTCGGCCATCGGCTCCTTCGTCAGCAGACGGTTGCCGTCAATGGACAGATCGAAGGTATGGCCGCCGCCGTCGAGCGACAGGCGCACCTCATGCCATACGCCTGCTGATACCGGCAGTACGGAAGTCCAGGAGCCGGCACCTTTTTTCATATAGCTGAACGCCCCGTTGTTAATGGCGAACTTCACCAGCGGCACGGACCCGCTCTGCGGGGTGGGCAGGTAGATCACCGCTCCGGTCTGCTCGGCTCTGAACGAATAGCTGAACATGCTTCTGTACGTCACATCTGTAACGGATTTGCTAATGCTGTAGCTGCTGGCAAGCTTGCTCGTCTGCTCTAGCTCCAGCAGCTTGCCGGGATACCCCTCCCAGGCCTGCACCCCCACACTCACTCCCTGGGGAGGTGTCTTGATCGTCCATCCGGCCGGCTTCGCACCGGTGCTATACGTCTCAAAGGTCTCTTGCAGCCTGTAATCACTGTCCGCCCGGGCAACAGATCCAAGGTCTGCCGGGAGAAGGCCCAGCAGCAGAACCATAATGATAGCGTATACATAAAACGGCTTTCGGCTTGATTGTCTCATAATAGCCACCTTTCCGTATGGAAGCAAGTATAGTGTTCCGGTAGAGCATGTTCGATGTGGACATTCAGAGATAGTTGTATTCTGTACATTTAAAAACCGCGAAACGGTAGAATCTCCTCAGCTAACTGTAGTCTGTACAACTAAATCTGCCCCATGGGGTGAGAATCCGGGGGCAGATGGGAATTTAATTGTACGAAATACAGCTAAACGGATATTTGGCGGTACAGCGGACGATTTAGTTGTATGGAGTGCAATTAAGCCTACTGCTTCCGTCTGCCCCTTAATCGGGACACGGCAAACCCTGCGGCTGCCCGCTTGAAATGCGTGGCTTGGTTAAGTTGGTTAAGGGGCGTACGGATCAACGTTGAGCTGAACCGGCGGCTGATTGCCTGCTGTCAGCACAATGCTCCGCACTAAGGCCCACGGCTCGCGCGGCACCTCCCGGTCATCCCTCAGCGTATCCTCAACCGTCACCGTATCGAGCAGCTTCTGGATGTCCGCTGACTCCGCAGCTTCGTCCAGACATACCACCGCCCAGCCCGCTTCCAGGCGGGGCTGCGCCAGGACGGCACTGTCCCCGGAATAGAGCACCTGGCGGAGCCTGATCCTTCCCTCCTCGCGTACAACAGTGACGGGCAGCGCAGCTCGGGCATCTGCCCCGGCAGCAATGCATTTGAGCGCCGTGACCGCCACCGCACAGCCCGGATAACGCAGTACGAGCCATTCCCGGTCCCCGGCGGCATTCACTACCCGCTCCACCTCACCGTCATAGCGGTGGATGACCCATTCATCCGCGATCTCCGCGGCCCGGTTATGCAGCCGGGTCATCGAGCGGACCACCACTAGCGCATTCGCCTGCTGGGCCGTTCGTGTCTCCACCTCCGGGTACAGCGGCTCTGCAAACAGCGCGGGCATCAGATAGGCGGTCCGGTAATCCTCTGCCGGATGTGTCCGCACCGATGCGGAATCATCCACGTACCAGCGCAGATAGGATACCTGCTGATCCTTCACGCTGAAGCTGACCGGGAAGCTCTGCCAGCCCAGACCCCAGACGGGGTGCTGGTAGCTGCCCGGCATGACCGGAAAGCGGTTGATGCTGCCCAGCCGGGTATGCTGCCCGATCCAGGTGTAGGACCGCGAGGCATCGAAGATCCGCTCCTCCAGCATCCGGGGTACGGGCAGCGCGGCCAAGGGGTCACCCCCTTGAAGCAACTCCTCTTCGAACAGGAGCAGTGCCGCCACATCATTAAGCGAGAATGTCTGCTCTGCCAGACGGTCCAGCCCCGTCACACCCGCAATTACCCACAGCAAGCTAGGCCGCTCCGTCTCTCCCCGGAAGTTGTAGCTGCGGATGGTCGGAACCAATTCCTCCCCGTCATGGAACACGAGAATGCTCTTCAGGGTATCCATCCGCTCTGACAGCTGCCCGGACAGCTCCCGGTCATGCTGCTGGAGAACAAAACACGCAATCCTCAGCGCATTCATCATCACTCCCTGGTAGACGAGGCTGATATTCTCCCCCCAGCCCCAGCCCCGGCGGCCGGTATATTCCGCCCATCTGGCGAAATATCCGCTTGCGGTCTGCAGATACTCCGGCTCATCCAGGAAGTGGGCGATAGCCAGCAGCATGGCGCCGTCGCTCATCGTCTTGTTCGGGTAGAACAGCTCCGGTGTCCGGCACTCCCTGGAGAACCAGGCCGCCGCATGGCCGAACATCCGCTGCATCACCTCCAGATGACTGGCCGGGAATACCTCCGGCTTGCAGAGACGCACCGTTATAAGCGGCATAAGGATAAAGAATGCCGCGTTCGAATCCTGAATGACTTTCTCCTCCCGGTACCAGAGGAACCCTCCGTAATCGGGATGCTCCGGATCGGTGAATTGCAGCCCGGCGATGGCTACAAGCATCTCCAGTCCGGCCTGCTCCTCCAGCCGACCCAGCAGTGTACCATAAGCATAATAGCCTGCCGAGAAGCGGGCTTCATGGCAATACGCCAGCTGCGAGATCTGCCGGGTATGTCCGGGCCAGTTATAGCGCACCAGACCTTCTTCCACCAGAATATTCTCCGTGGCCGCCGCCCAGCTCTGCTCCAGAATGGCTCTAACCCCATTGTTCAACTCTGCTCGCCCCCTAAGCTGTGACTCCATTTATTCAGCCGCATCCAGCTGCTTGCCCATCTCATAAATATCCTTCAGCATGATGGCATCCGCTTTATTGTCCTGATACCAGGCTGCGTAGAACTCATCGACCTTGGGTCCGCCCGCCTTCTCCCAGATGCCCTTGGCCTCCGCAATGAACTGGTCCACCGAAGCCGGATCGGAGCTGACAATGGCCTGCATGGCTCGGTCGAGAATCGTTTTATTCGCGTTCGTGTTGATCTGGGTCAGATCCTGCGGCAGCAGCGGCAGGAAGGCCTTTTGCGTAATGCCGACAATCGGGCGGTCAGGGTCCATGTACAGCTTCTCGGCCATTTCATAGATTTTGATTAAATTCTGCTCGGCAGGTGTAGGGTTGACCTTGTTCTTCAGCCCGTAATTCTTGCCGATCAGCGGAGTCAGCATCCCCATATCGCGGTTGTATTCCAGCTCCTTCTTGTTTTTCTCCGGATCAATCACCTCGGCGCGGCCGTCGGCGGTTTTGTTGTAATGCACCCCTTCCAGCCCGTTCTGAATGGTGGTGGTGTATGGGGCCGCAACCATGAAGTCGATCATCTTCATCACGGATTCCGGATCTTTGGCTGCAGCATTCACCATCCCCGTCATCTGGATCGGCGTGGTCAGGGTCGGGCTGAACTGCCCGAATTCCGTCGTCGGCAAGGCAATCGGAATGACCTCGGCTTCAGGAGAATTCTTCTTCAACGTCTCATAGGTGCCGATATCGGCACCGTTGCCCCCGTAAATCCCCAGCTTGCCGGAGATCCAGTCCTGCTTCTGCTTCTCGCCGTTCTTATCGGTGACGAAATCCTTATCCGCCACACCGGCCGCATACAGCTGCTTCTGGAAGGAGAGCGCCGCCTGAATCCGGTCCCAGTCATGCACAACCTTGTCGTTCTCCAGCACCCACGGATACTGGTCTTCCCCGAACAGCGTGAACCCGGTGCCGAACATGTTGTTCAGAATAATGCCGGCCACGAAGCTTAGCCCGGTTCCATACGTGTCCGCTTTGCCGTTGCCGTCGGGGTCCTGCTCTGTGAAGGCTTTCGCGACCTTCAGCAGCTCCTCTGGTGTGGTGGGCACTTCCAGATTCAGCTTCTTCAGCCAGTCATTGCGGATAAACAGATAATGCTGCGGGCCGAACTGGACCGGACGCCCCACCGTATACAGCTTGCCGTCCGCCATGGTGCCTGCCTTGCGCAGCGCCGGATATTTCTCCAGCATCGCCTTATATTCTGTACTGCTGCTGTCAATCAGGTCATCCAGCGGCAGAAGCTGCTTCTGGTTGTAGAGCTGGCCCTGGTAAGCGGTATCAAATTCAAAGATCAGGTCGGGGGCCGACTTCGACGCGAACAGCACATTGAACTTTTGCAGGGATTCGAAGCGCGGAACGGTAACGTATTTGACGTTCACCGGCCCGTTCTCGTTGACCCACTTCGTCCAGCGGTTGTCGCTCATGGTCCCCTCTTCTGCGGGTACCGAGCCGCGGTCATACAGCGAGACGGTGATGGTCCCGCGCTTCCCGGAGCCCTCTCCCTTGTCTGTTCCCTGCGTGGCGGCATTATTGCCGCCGCAGCCTGTAACCGCGATGGCGAGCAGCAGGGAAGCTGCACCGGCAGCAGTTGTTTTTATTAGCCGAGGTGATGTGTGCATATGATTATGACCCTCCTATAATGGCGTTCTTGTACTTGCAGGTATGGTGCAGCAGGGGTCAGCCCTTGATAGCACCGATGGTTACGCCTTTGACAAAATACCGCTGCAGCAACGGATACACGATCAGCATCGGAATGACCATAACCATAATCCCTGCGGCCTTGATGCCCTCCGGTGTAATATTGACCACCTCCTGCGAGTTCATGGTGTTCAGCTCCTGCAGGACAGCCTGGCTCTTCACCATCTGCTGGATGAGCACGGTCAGATTGATTTTCTCCGGGCTGTTCATATAGATCATGACGTTAAAGAACGAATTCCAGTAATACACGCCGTAAAAGAGGCCGATGGTCGCCAGCACAGGCAGGGACAGCGGCAGAATAATGCCCGCCAGCAGCCGCCATTCACCGGAGCCGTCGATTCTGGCCGCCTCGATCAGCTCCTCCGGAATGTTCTCGAAAAAAGACCGCATGATCATCATATTATAGGTGCTGACCAGAGCGGGCAGCCACAGGGCTGCGTAGGAATCCACCAGGCCAAGACTGCTGACCACGAGATAGGTCGGAATCAGTCCGCCGGTGAACAGCATCGTGAACACAATCGCCAGCGTCAGCGTGCGTCTTCCGTAGAAATCACGGCGGGACAAGGGATACGCGGCGAAAATGGTGAACAGCATACTGGCCGCCACACCGACCAGGGTAATCAGCAGGCTGTTGCCGAAGGCGCGCACCACCGGCGTTCCTTCAAAGAGCATCGTGTATGAGCTCAGCGTGAAATCCACCGGCCACAGGGTGACAAAACCGGACAGCACCGCATCCTTGCCGCTGAGCGACAGGGATGCCAGATGGAGCAGCGGCAGCAGACACAGAATGCCTGCGAGCGTCAGCAGCAGATAGTTGAAGCTGTAGAATACTTTTTCACCGTTTGTACTTTGCATAGTGTCCTCCTGTTACCACAAGCCTTTATTGAAGCGCCGGGCAATGGCGTTGGATATCAGCACCAGGGTCAGTGCCACGAGGGAATCGAACATCCCCAGTGCAGCGGTCAGGCTGAACTGCCCTCCCTGTAGTCCTATCGCGTAAATATACGTACTTATAACCTCGGAGATCCCCGATACAATCGAATTTTGCAGCACGTACACATGGTCAAAGCCTACCTCCATGACCCGCCCCATGGCCAGAATCAGCATAATAACGATGGTTGGACTGATTCCGGGCAGCGTGATATGGCGGATCTGCTTCCATTTGCCCGCTCCGTCCATACTCGCCGCCTCATAGAGACTGGGGTCGATGGAGGTCAGCGCAGCCAGATAGATAATTGCATTGAAGCCCGCATCCTTCCAGATTCCCGAGCCGAGGAAGATCGAGACCCAGGACCACTCTTTGAACAGGAAGGGAAAAGCCTGGCCGGTCAGCTTCTCAACCACCGCATTGGCTACCCCGGTCTGGGCAAAGATTGTCACCACCAGCCCGCCGACAATGACCCAGGAGAAGAAGTACGGGAGGTAGACGAGAGTCTGGACCGATTTTTTGAACCACTTGTTCCTGACTTCATTCAGCATAATCGCCAGGGCAATCGGGAACGGAAAGCTGACCAGCACCGACAATATACTGAGCACCAGCGTATTGCGGATAATCTGCACCGACTGCGCCTGGGTGAACAGATTGGTGAAATTGTCCATGCCCACCCACCGGCTGCCCCATACCCCCTCATAGAAGGTATAATCCTTGAAGGCGATGACCAGCCCCAGCATGGGGGTGTATTTGAAAATCATATAAAATGCGATAACCGGAACGAACATGACCCACAGGGGGACATTATTCTTGAAGCGGCGGGTCTGCCAAAAACGTCTGCGGCTGCTTCCGGTCTGCCGTGAAGTGTCCAGACGCAGCACCGCCTCACTGCTTGTATTCGCTTTCATTACGGTGCCTCCTTTCACTTGCATGTGGTGCCTAATTGTGTGATGAATAAATGCTACGGAGCTGAAATGGCCGATTTCATGTCCTCACCATAGCCGCTTCAGCGGGTTAGGGCAATATTCAGTTTTTCTGTTAATTGCCGCTGAACCCTTATGCAGCCCGGGATTACAGGATTCCAGCCAGCTCCCGGGCCAGATTCTCACCCATCCGTATATGTCCCTCATCCCCCGGGTGAATCAGATCGCAGGACAGCCCGGCCAGGTCATCCAGCACCCGGCTTCCCTCGATCAGGCTCAGCTTGGGACGGGACAGACGCTGCACATGACTTCGCAGAATGTCGTTGAACTGAAGATCCTTCTCCGCTATTCCACTGCCGGGGAACACCGCAAAGTTGGGATACATCGTGATCACCGCTACCGGCTTCCCGGGATGTCTGCTCACCAGCTGGTCAAGCAGGTAGCCGCTCCGCTCACTGAATTCATCCGGCGACAGGTGGTCACGCATATTCACGCCCAGCTCCAGCGTCATGAATGACCAGTCCTCCTGCGCCGCAAGATAGTTGCTCATCTCCCGTTCACAATGGCAGGAGCCGCTCATGCCGAGATTGAGCACATCGGCAGCCAGCCTTCTTGCCGCGTGGGCAATATACGGCAGGCTGCTGTTCTCTCCATACGTGATGGATGAGCCGTAAGCAATCCAGCGTGTGCGGGGAATCTCCCCTTCCACCGGCGGGCGGAGCGGATGGCCGAAGGTCTCGATGCCACAGACCACACAGGCATACCGTCCGAAGCAGATCCGCCATACCTCCGGTGCGAAGCCCGCTTCCATCAGCAGCTCACGCTCCACCATCGCCAGACGCGGCGGTTCGCTTAGCTGGAGGGTGCGTATGCTCCCGGCCTGAAGCTCATGCCTGGAGTGGAACAGCCCGCCCTTGTATACCGTTACGCTGCCATCCGTCTCCGGCAAGGTCAGCGTGACACGGATATTCGGAGCCGGTGTGACGAACCTGAGCTCACAGCCGCCCGCTTCCCCGGCGATGAACCGGCCCCGCTCGTTCAGATGCTCCCTGACGCTGCGGGGAATGCGGCGGAGGTGCACGCCGTAGCCCGTAGCCGGCTCCAGCTCGGCCACGTTATGGAAGGCAATCCGGTCCAGTCCCGGCAGCCCCATGGTGGCGGAATTGATGCTGGCAGAATGGGTGCTGGCGGGATTATACATGCTTCATCGCCTCCACCAGCAGCAGCAGGGCCATGGATTGCCCGTAGGGCATCGGGCAGACCGGAATCTCCCGGTAATCGTCAAGCGTAGCGCCCATCCCCGTGCCGTAGGAGACGCCCTGCACCACCCCTTCTTCATCGATCTGGCCCAGCACGTAATGAAGGGCTGCCATTGCAGGCTTGCAGCAGTCCTCTGGCAGCAGTCCCTGCCGCATCGCCTTTAACATGCCGTAAGCAAAGGCGGCGGTGGCCGAGGTCTCCAGATACGAGCTGCTGTCGTCCAGCAAGGTATGCCATGCGCCTTCCGGGGCTTGCAGCTCTGTAAGTTTGCGTACCTGTCGCTCAAGCGAGGACAGCAGGAAGCTGCTCACCCCTGGCGGCAGCTCCACCATCTCCAGGTAATCCGCCAGTCCGGCGGTATACCAGGAATTGCCCCGTGCCCACAAGGCCCGGGCAAAGTGGTGGCCTCCCTCGAAGGTCCAGCCATGGAAGAACAATCCGGTCACGGGATCGGTCAGGTACTTGAGGTGGACGAGAAACTGGCGGATGCTCTCCTGTATGCCCTCCTCCTCCTTCAGCACGATTCCCATCCGGGCTATAAACAGCACCGTCATATACAGCGTGTCGTCCCAAAGCTGCCCGGTATTCGGACTGCCGGTCACCTCATGCTGAAGGCCGCCTTCCTCCGTGCGGGGCATCTCATGCAGCGCATACTCCAGCCACTCCCGGCATAGCTGCATATAATCCGCGCGCCCGGTCTCCTCTGCCAGATAGCTTAGGGTAAGCATAGGGCACATCGTATTAACATTTTTCGCCGGGATGCCCCCGTCAAGCTTGCTGTCGAACCAGCCGGTCAGGTAGTGTAGAATCTCCTGCTCCCCGGTTTCCCGGTAATATCTGTATAAGGCAAATAATCCAACCCCCTGGGGCCACTCCCAATTGTCCATAGAGATGATGCCGATGGGTGCGGTTTCATGAATGGAGCCTCTCATATCTTTCATCCGCTCAATGACGCGGGCGATATGGCCTTCGAGTACTGTCCGTGATACTGCTTCCATAATGCTCCTCCTTCTGCAATGTCCTGTTCTGAACCGGAAACCTGTAGCCTGAAACCTGAAACCTGGAGCCTGTTCCCGGCTGTATAGCCCTGTTCGCAACCCCAGTGTAGTCAAGCGCCGCAGTATCGTCCATTAACAAGAATCTTGCTAATCGCTTTCACTTCTGGCATTGTTCTTGGTGGAGCAGTATTCGTCTTAGGCGGAACCGGTGCTCACTTCAAATTCTGTATATTTTATAGTCAGGGAGGATAACAGCAATGAGAATCAAATTTGATCTTTTTCCGGGCGGAGTTTCTAAAGCGCTAACATTAAGCTGGGATGATGGAAGAATCTACGACCGGCAGCTCGTGGAGATTCTAAATCAGCATGGGCTGAAGGGGTCTTTTCATCTCAATTCGGGGTTGTTCGGCAATGAGGGCTACATCTCGCGGGACGAGGTGGCTGCGCTCTATGAGGGGCATGAGATTTCGGCGCATACCAGCACACATCCTTTCCTTACCATGACTCCGCGCGAGGGGATCGCCGACGAGATTCTGACGGACCGTAAGGCGCTGGAGGCGCTGGCCGGTTATCCGATCCGGGGCATGTCCTATCCGTTCGGCAATTACAATGATCAGGTGATCGGCCTGCTGCCTGCCCTGGGCATTGAGTATTCCCGCACGGTGAATTCCCACCGCAGCTTCAGCCTGCCGGACAACCTGCTGGCTTGGCACCCTACCTGCCACCACAAGGAGATGCTGGCCCTGGGCAAAAAGTTCCTGGAGGAAAAGCCCCGCTTCTCGTATATGCAGCTGCTGTACGTCTGGGGACACAGCTATGAGTTCAATGACGATGATAACTGGGGAGAGCTGGAGCAGTTCGCCGCCATGATGGGCGGTCACGAGGACATCTGGTATGCTACCAATATTGAAATCGTGGACTATCTGTCCGCGCTGCAGGGACTGCGCTTCTCCGCTTCGCAGGAGATGGTGTATAATCCGTCGGCTACGGAGGTGTGGGTCTCTGTGGGGGATGAAGCCCGCCGCATTCCGGGCGGGGGGACGGTGCGGCTGGGGTAGGGAATGGGGCTAGGAGTTGGGGCTAGGGTGAGACTCAGGAGCTGGCATTAGAGATAGGGGGCTGAATAGAGAGAAAATTTGGGGGAGACTGGGGCTGTACTTGGACGGTGGCTAGGCTGAGATTGGGGCTATCGCTGAGACTGGGGTTATAGCTGTAACTGGGGCTGTGACAATGTACTCAACTATTATCAATACCGATCAGCCCCCACCGAGCCGCCACAAGAGTCCTCCCTTCAGCCTCAGCACAGCCCCAGCTATAGCGCTAACCGTGCCGTGCCCGAGTAATGTGTACACGGTATACTTACTTGCACTCTGTACAACTAAATTATCTGTTATACCGACTAATATCCGATTAGCTGTAGTTCGTACAATTATAATAACGCTATAGCTGAATTCCCGCTTATTCGGGCTAATTTAGTTGTACCAACTACACTTAGAAGAGAAAAGTCTTCCTTTTCGCTGGTTTTAAATGTACAGAATACAACTACCGCTGAATGATCGCTGCGAATGAAAACTTGGAGCTCCAAGCATAGCCGCATTACGCCGCAAAATGGAGTGAGCTTCCCTAATCATATGAATTTAAAACACACTTATAAGTTAGTTTAAAAACCCGATTCCGCGCAGCCCCAGGGCTTGGCGAAATCGGGTTTTTGTGGTTTGTTGTGGGTTGTTGTGGGTTTTCGAGTGTTTTGCGGGTATTTCGTTGGTGTACGTTTGTGCAGATGGTGGAGAATAGAGCGCTGTATCAGTCGTTGCCTGGCCGATCCCGCTACTCGCGGCAGACCAGACAGTGTAGGCAGGCCAGGCCACCGCTACCGCCAGCTACTGCCAGATACTTCCACCTACTGCCAGCCTCCGGCGGCAGCATCAGGATGCTCCTGCCTCGCTATCCAGGTGAGGCAGGCCGCCCGCAGCAGCGCGTCGGTCCGCTGGGCCGCGCCGCAGAAGACCCCGCTCAGGCCGATCTCATACAGATCGGCCAGCGCGTACGCCGCCGGTGCCCCCGCGGCGAGCACTGCCGCCGCCGGCCGCACCCGGCGCACGGCGGCCAGCACCCCGGCCGCCGCCTGCGCGAAGCCCTCGGCGGCGTTCTCTCCCGGCGCGGCCTCCTCCGCCGCGCCGTCCAGCACCAGGAAATCGGCGATGCGCGCGATTTCCCCGGCGGCAGCCGGCCCCACATCGGGCGCGAGCAGCGCCCCGATGCGGCAGGCTGCCGCATAAGCGTGGCCGAGAGTCTGCTCGGCCACGCCCTCAATGAATTCGCGCTGCGCCGCGAATTCCTCCAGGCTGGCGGGGTACGGCGCCAGCAGGTCAATGCGGCTGTCGCCGCCCAGCCGCTGGCTGTGCAGGACGGCGGCGAACAGCGCGCCGAGCTGCGCGTCCTGCAGCGCGGCCAGCCGGTCCGGGCGGGCGGCGAGCTCCGCCGTGTAAGGCAGAGTGACTGCGGCCCAGACGCCATCCGCCGACTCCAGGAGGTCGGCAGCAGCTGCCCGCAGCCGGTGATAGATCCGCTGCAGGATACGCTCAGCCTGCACCGGCTCCTCATCCCCACACGACATCCAGCGCGAGTAGAGCGCCGACAGTTCCGGCTCGTGCAGCCATTCCTCGCCCCGGATCAGGCAGGGACCCGCAGGGTAGACGCCGGGCGGCTCACGGCGGACAGCCCCGTCCCCCCTGCCCTCGCGCAGCACCAGGAAGGCCTGGCGCTCCCCGGGACGGCGGATATACGTGCGGCTCGTACTCACGTTACTCTTGCGCCGGTCCCCCTCAGCAAGAAATTCCGCTGCGGCGGAGGCTACAGATGCGGACTGGCTCATCTCGACGCCAATGGTCCGGTCCCCGGCGTTATACTTGAACGGGCGATCTTCCTTGTTTGGATCATCCTTCTGCTGGCGTTCACCCTTCATCCTCGCACCCACCCTTTACCTTTGAATTACTGCCGCTCCGCTCCCCTGAAGAGAAGCTGCCAGCATATTAAGAGGCTTCAATCTATAAATACTGGCAAAGGTACTGAAATATGCAAACGGTATCAAATGAATGCAGCTGCATCTTACCCGAATGGGTAGTGGGCAGAAGGTGGACGACGGGCTAAAGAGGGTAAGAGAGCTGAAGTGGATAAAAGGGCTAAAGTAGGCGGGAAGTAAAGTTTACATATTTTGTTGTTAATCTCTAATGGCTTAGAACTGGGGTTGGGATTCGGGTTCGGCATGGTCCATAGCTGATCTAATGTATTTACTACAGCAGATTTTCTCTTTAGCGGTTGTAAAAAGCGATCTGTTGCAGTTTGTACAGCAGATTTTTGCGGGAGAGGTGTTTTGGGGCCGTATGCCGGAAATCTGTTGTATGGAATACATTAGAACGGATTTTAACGCCGAAAATGGCCTAATCCATTGCAGAAAGTACAATTGCCGTGCAACTTCAGCGGGAACACATACCTCACCAACCGTTTTACTCACAAACGATTCCCCCGCTGACACTCCTCTCTCTTCCCATTACTCCCAATCCCACCTCCTGCTAAAAAAACAAGACCACTGCCTAATGCAGAAATACGCTGCATCAAACAGTGGTCTGTAATTCCTCTTCCTATGCTGCAAGGAACAGCGCCTAAGCCTGCTGGCTGGCAGCGATCGCCTGCTCCAGATCATAGAGGATATCATCGATGGATTCAGTACCGATGGACAAGCGCAGCAGCTCCGGTGTAACACCGGCGGTAATCTGTTCTTCGTCCGACAGCTGCTGGTGAGTGGTGCTGGCCGGGTGGATGATCAGCGACTTGGAATCGCCGACATTGGCCAGATGGGAGAACAGCTTCACGTTCTCGATCAGCTTCACCCCTGCGGCTGCCCCGCCCTTAATTCCGAAGGTCAGAATCGCGCCCTGGCCCTTAGGCAGATATTTCTGTGCCAGCTCATAAGAAGGGTGACTCTGTAGTCCAGCGTAGCTGACCCACTCTACCGAATCATGCGCCTCCAGATACTGGGCAACCTTGAGTGCATTCT
The DNA here is from genome assembly GCF_038009085.1 of Paenibacillus sp. FSL R7-0210. NCBI lineage: Bacteria > Bacillati > Bacillota > Bacilli > Caryophanales > Paenibacillaceae > Paenibacillus > Paenibacillus sp. FSL R7-0210. The sequence goes on along the minus strand of NZ_JBBPAR010000001.1, from coordinate 7,529,655 downwards.
GGCTGTGGCGCTCCAGACGCAGGTGCAGCGTTTCGAGACCCTGCAAGAGCATCCACGAGTTAAACGGTGAAATGGCCGCGCCCAGGTCACGAAGCAGTTGAACCCGCGCCTTGATGATATAAGCAATCGGACCGACCGCTTCAGTGTAGACTACCCCGTGGTAGCTCGGGTCCGGCTCGGTCAGGCCCGGGAACTTGCCGCTGGCCTTCCAGTCGAACTTGCCGCCGTCCACGATGACTCCGCCGATAGAGGTACCGTGGCCGCCGATGAATTTGGTCGCCGAGTGTACGACGATATCCGCCCCGAATTCAATCGGACGCAGCAGATACGGACTTGGGAAGGTGTTGTCTACAATCAGCGGAATCCCGTGCTCGTGGGCGATGGCTGCAACCTTTTCGATATCCAGAACGTTCCCTTGCGGATTACCAATCGTCTCAGCGTAGAGCGCTTTGGTCTTGTCCGTAATCGCTGCCCGGAAGTTCTCCGGGTTATCGGAATCCACAAAATTCACCTTAATGCCCAGCTTGGGCAGCGTCGTGGAGAACAAATTATAAGTTCCGCCGTACAGGCTTGCGGAGGAGACAATCTCATCCCCTGCCCCGGCAATATTCAGAATAGAGAAGGAAATCGCTGCTGCTCCGGAAGCGGTCGCCAGTGCCCCTGCCCCGCCCTCCAGCGCGGCAAGACGCTGCTCAAACACATCGGTGGTCGGATTCATCAGCCGGGTATAGATGTTGCCGAACTCCTTGAGCGCGAACAGATTAGCAGCATGCTCCGCATCCCGGAAACCGTAGGATGTAGTCTGATACAGCGGCACGGCACGGGCTAAAGTAGTGGGATCAATCTCCTGGCCTGCGTGGATGGCGAGGGTTTCAAAGGACAGCTTGCGCTCTTCTGACATGGGTATTTCCTCCTCTAAAATAGGTAATGTCAAATGTTAACTCTACAAGATTGTACCTATTCTCTCACAAACCATGTCATTTGAAAAGATAAAATTCTTATTAATTCACTGTGTTTTATTAAGTTTAGTAAGCCCCGGCATAGCCTCATGGCTGCTGCGCTATCCCCTTCATGAAGCTCATGAATTTCTCCGCAATTTCTTTGGGATGGGAACGGTACAAATAATGATTGGCATCCAGCAGCTCCATGTCTGCATGTACGGAATTCTGGATCAGCTTCTCATGCTCAGGAATCCATTGATCGGTTGCCGGATGCTCTGCTTGAACAAAGAGAAGGACAGGGAGATTGGGAGGGAAAGTTACCTTCCGCTGTTCAGCCTCTTCAAAATTGGAAAACATACTCTCCGCCTCATTTAACTGAGTAGTATTGTACATATTTTTGTGTATCAGCAGGTTCAGTTGTTCTTTGGTATGTTCATCATACGCCAGTCCTTCGTAAGGGTCAGCACTCAGCTTCAATTGCAGCCGGGCGAAGCCCAGATCGCGGAACCATTTAACCATGCTTGTCTCTGAAGACTCTATTTTCTTCTCGCTCAGCGAGGGTACACTGCTATCCAGTCCGACAAATGTACTTACTTCATCTGAGTATTTATTCACATAATCCAGACTGTAAATTCCTGAAATGGAATGGCCCATAAGGATGTAACGGTCAATATTGAGCTGCTGCAGTGCTTCATGGATTTCACTTACGATGTTCTCTGAGGTTCGTTCTTTCTTCGTCGCGTCGCTTAAGCCATAGCCGAAAGGCTCAACAACTACAACCTTATAATGTGGAGACAGCTCGTCAATGAGCAGCTTGAAATCAAGCGCCGGTGAAGCTGTTCCGAAGCCGGGAAGCAGCACAACCGTGTCCGGGCCGTCGCCTTGAATGAACACATTCATATTCTTGCCGTCTACGGATACATGCTGGCCGTAAGGCTCTATCCTTTTGGCCTCCGCATTGCTGCTGATTACATTCGTGATATACACAATCCCCACAAAAATCACAATAGCGAGCAGGATGGCTCCCAATATTTTAAGCAGAATCTTGCGCAGTTTCTTGAACCCCGTTTGATTTCCCATTATGTTATTCGCCGATGGTCTCATGTTCATCTTCCCCTATCTTAACTGGTAGTAAGCTTGCTTCATTGCCGTTAATGCAAGCTTACCGAACGAAGATGTACTCTTTATGACGACAATATGAACAGAATATGAACCGAATATGTACTATCAGGCAGACGCTACCGCTCCTACAGTTCCAAAATTCCCCTCCGCCACTTTCCCTTTCCGTATATTTTCAAGTTCAATCTATATAAGCAAAAATGCTACAGTTACCTACAAGCGAGCTTGTGTGCAACCGTAGCATAGAATGAGAGTGACGAGCCTCAGGTGTCGTAGCTGACCAGATAATGATGGAGCTCCGTATTATAGCTGCCGATGCTGTGTTCGATCAGCCTGCCTTCCCCGTCATAGGAGTTGCGCAGGCGCTTCAGCACAGGCGTCCCCGGCGGAAGCTTCAGCAGCAGGCATACCTCGGGTGGTGCTGACTCGACAAAAAACCGGTCCCTGAAGTTCTCCAGCACGATGTCGTTCTCCTCCAGCGAGTCGTACAGGGACTGGATGTCCTCCCCCAGCTCTGCCGACCCTCCGCCCGGCAGGGCTGCTGCCGTCAAGAAGTGCACCAGATGGATATAAGGCTGTCCATCCAGAATATACAGACGTTCAATCCGCTGGCAATACGGCCCGTAGCGGCTGTATTCCTCTGTCCCAGTCTCATTGGTGACCAGACTTGTGCTCAGCAGCTTCTTTTCCAGCTTATGACCTGCTTCAACCAGCAGCTCTGTGAACCGTTTGCCCTTAGAGAGCTTCTGATAGGCGGTATTGCGCATGACAATGGTTCCGACACCGCTTTTCTTCTGCACATAGCCTTCCTGGGCCAGCTCCTGGACCGCGCCGCGGACCGTCATTTTGCTGACACCGAACTCTTTCTCCAGCTGCGGCTCGGAAGGGATAATGCTGCCGAGCGGGTATACCCCGTGCAGAATCCGGTCCTTGAGGATCTTCTGGATCTGCTGGTATAAGGGGCCTTGCTTGCGTTTCAGAGACACCTTACGTTCACTACCTTTCAACATCTGAGGTATGGCCATCCAGCGCGCGGAGCACCTCGCTCTCGGTGAACAACGCTGTATCGCCCGGGATGGTATGGGCCAGCATCGCTGCGGCCGCTGCCATATCCACCGTCTGCTGCTGCGGATAATCCTGCAATTCACCATGAATAATGGCACTGGCAAAAGCATCCCCGGCACCGATCCGGTCATACACAGGGAAGGTGCGCTTACGGGAGAACGCGAACGTACCTTGACGGTACAGATATCCTGTGAGGGAATGCGTATTGTCTGCGTTAATCTCACGGTGGGTGCCCGCTGCCGCTGCAATTCCGAAGCGCTCCGCCACAGCGGGAACCGCTTGCTTCAACTGTGTTATTCTATCATAATCTCCGGCACTCTGGCCAAGAATGTACAGCGCATCCTTCTCGTTCATCAGCACCAGATCCGCAAGCGTGAGCAGCTCCTCATAATGCGGACGGGCCTTGGCATAACCCTCCTCACCCCATAACGCCGGACGGTAGTTGCAGTCGAATACCACCTTGCCCCCCGCACGCTTCACCTCCGCCGCAAGCTGCTTCATCTGCCCGCGCACCCCGTCATTCATTGCCAGCGTAATGCCGCATAGATGAAGCACATCCACCCGGGAAGCCAGCGCCGCCATATCATACTGACCAGCCTCAGCGGTATTGAAGCTGCTGCCCAGCCGGTCGGTATACGTGACTCTTCCGGGACGGGCACCGAACCCGTTCTCCAGGAAGTACATCCCGAGGTGCTTGCCGCCCCGGCGGATCAGTGACGTATCTACCCCAAGCTTGCGCAGATAAGCAATCGCGGCTTCCCCTACCGGAGTCTCCGGCAAGGTCGTGATTAATGCTCCGTTATGGCCATATCTGGCCAGCGCTGCCGTTACATTTACCCCGCTGCCCGAAAAAGAGTACTCCAGCCTGCTGCTCTGGGCCAGTGTCTCCACCCCCGGAACCTGCAGCCGCATCATCACTTCGCCAAATGCAGCGATTCTAGGCATACCGGTCCACCAGCGATTTCATCGCGCTGAGCAGCGTGCGGACATCCTGGATGTTCGTGTTCCCGGTCTGCGGATCGATGATCGAGGAATAGACATGCGGGATCACCTGCGGTACACCCGCCTGAAGCGCAATCTCCAGAATGGGCGCGAAGTTGTCCAGATCGATGCCGCCCGTAGGCTCAAGGGCAAATCCCTCTTCTCCGCAGGCCTTGGCTACCGCACGATACTCTTCTTCCAGCTCCAGCCCCTTCATCGGATAATATTTGAGCGCATTGCCGCCCATGTCCCGGACCAGGGCGATGGCGGCGCGGACCGGAACGATGGCCTGCGAAGCATTCCCGGCGCTGACCGGGCCGGTGGATATATTGACATAACCCGGCTGTCCGCAGGGAGAGACCAGGCTGTTAATCCAGCTGTCCTTGGCTCCCAGATTGGCCCGGGTCGCGCCTACAGCCGGAAACACCTGATTGATATGGCTGCCCGCATAGCTTGAAGCAATCTCTGCGACTACCGCCGCCTGGCGGTTGTCCCCGGCTCCAAGCCCGATGGATACGGCGTCCTGAATCACCTGTCCATATTCCGTCATAGCGGCGGATGCTTCCCTGGCGTTGGCATAATTTTTGGAGAGTACGCCTACCAGAACATGCCCTTCGGCAGCCTCGTATATATCCTTGGCATTCCTGATACTGCCGGCCAGTACATTCAGTGCCGCTCTGTTCTTATAGAATCGCTCCTGAATCTTGCTCATTATGATCTGCCCCCTATAATCTCATGAATTCTGCTGACAATGACCTGCAGATCATCGCCCTGCAGCGGCCTTGGATCGATATCGAAATACCCTTGCTTCACTCCATAGTCCCGCGTGTACACTGCAATCTCGCCTTCCCGCAGGCTGTCATTGACCTCCCTTGCATCCACGCCCGCAGCAGCGGCATCAATCTGGATGCGTCCCCGGTAAATCGCCCGGCCCGCTTCATCCTGCACGGTGCGGACCGACACTCCGGGAAGACCGGCCAGCGGCTGAAGCGCCTCCAGTGACTGCTTCTCCTGCTGGCTGTTGTCCGCCTTGTCCTGGTACTCGTCCAGAGCCTTGAGCAGTCCGAAGGTCGTCTCTTTGCCGACCTTCATGCTGCGGCCGATCCCGTGCAGCTGCACCTTTAGCCACCCGATGTATTCCTGCTTGCCAGCTACAATGCCTGAAGTAGGACCTTCCACCGCCTTCGAGCCGCTGTAGATGGCCAGATCGGAATACTGGACATACTTGCGCAGATCCTCCTCCGCAGCCGCATCGACAATCATCGGTACTCCCCTGCGCTGTGCCACCTCCCAGGCTTCCTCCACCGAGATCATATTCTTCTGGACCGCATGGTGGGATTTCACATAGAGGATCGCTGCGGTACGTTCACCGATGGCCTGTTCAATATGCTCTGCACGGCCTTCGTTGGCATATCCCGCTTCAACCACCCGGCCGCCGCCGAGGAAAACCATCGTCTCCACCGGCGCTCCATACTGCACATTATGGCCCTTCAGCATAATGATCTCATTCTTCAGCACCGGCTCCTGGTGCAGACGCAGACTGAGGCGGGGATCTCCGGCGGTCACAATGGCTGCCACCGACAGCGCAATGCCGCTGGAGGCCGAATTCACGACAACAGCCCCTTCCGAGCCGAGCAGACGGGCGATGTACGCTCCCGATTTGTCCACCAGATCCGCAATCTCCACGTACTGCTGCCCGCCCTGCTTCATTGCCTCCATCACCGAATCTGTTGGGGCAGATACACCAAGGATGCTCATTCTTCCACTGGCATTAATCACACGCTTCAATCCATATTTAGCTTGTAATGAGTGATCCATTGATAAAGACTCCTTTTGCTTCAATATAGTGATTCGCGGTCCGGACATCGCCCTCCGAGTCCATAAGCTGCTTCTCTCCGGCTTCCAGAGCGAACAAGGTCAGATTCGCCTGCTGCCCTATCCGGATCTGCCCAAGCTCCGGCTTGCCGAGCCACGCTGCGGCGCTGCTTGTGACTGCACGGATCACCTCTCCCAGGCTGTAGCCGAGATAGAGGAATTTGGTCAGTACATCCGCCATACTGTACACTGGACCATTCAACCGGTTGCCCCGGTAGATGTCTGTGCTGATCGTATTCAGGGCAATCCCGGCCCGCTTGGCCTGCTCCGCCACTTGGAAGGAGAAGCTTGCCGTGCCATGCCCGACATCCAAATGAACGCCCCGGGCCACAGCATCCAGCAGCTCTTGCAGCGGTGTGCCGTCCGCCCGGAACAGATTATTGGCTTTGCCGTTCAGGTAATGAGTGATTACATCGCCCGCCCGCAGCAGCTCCAGTACCTCGGAGATCGCAGGCGGAGCGGAGCCGATATGCACCATGAGCGGGAGCTTCATCTCATCCGATAAGGTACGCGCCAGCTTAAGCGGCTCAATGCCGCGGTCCTTGACGACACTTTGGCTGATGCGGGCTTTCAGGCCGACGATGAATTCAGGATAAGCCTCTACTGCTGCAAGTGCGCAGTTTCGGTCAATCCAGTCCAGCTTGGAGAGCTCATCGGTCCGCGTAAGGCCGATTCTTGAGATATTGAGCAGCGCGAATACCCGTGTATCCGCCAGAAGACTGGCACTATAAAAAGCCCCGATCCGGTCTGCCCCGCAGCTTCCGGCATCCACCACTGTCGTCACTCCCTGCTTCACCCCGATCTCGTCGATCACATCACCATAGGGGTCAAGCTCCGGCACAGCATGTACATGCAGATCAATCCATCCGCTGGAGCCGTATAACCCGGAGCAGTCCAGCAGGGTCCTGCCTCCTGCCTGGCCCGGCGGGGTAATCGCGGTGATGATCCCATCCTGAATGGAGATATCTACCGTCCGGCCGTCCACCAGCCGCAAATTGCGCAGCACGTTCTCTGTGCCCACTTGTCCCATCTCCTTTTTTCCAAATACAGATTTACAAGGGAATTACAAAAAATGATTAATGACATGAACTCCATACATCCTTATATTTAACAAGTAGTAACGGACATGCCGTCCTCTTAGAAAAATATAAAGCTGCTTCACTCCAAAGATTATAATGTTATAATGTTTATAGTAGCACAAGTGTAATCCAGAAGAGAACTGCAATTTCTAAGTCAAGAGGTTCCATCCTAGATTTCTAGTCCGAATATCTTAACACTGGAGGTACTGCTGTATGGCTAATTCCGCACCCAAGCCATCCTTGCTGAACCGGTTCCGGCTGACCTGGAATCATTTCAAGTCAAGGCTGCTGCTGAAATACGCTTTTTCCTATATCCTCATGTTCCTGATCCCGCTCACAGGTGTTACCATCTTCGTCTATGAAAACGCCGTCAAGGGCCTGCGGGTCGAAATTGAACAGTCCAATGTCAATCAGCTCAATCAGGTGAAAAGCACCATCGACGGCCGGATGAACGAGCTTCAGGAGATCGCCGGAAGAATCGCCTATGACAAGCATCTGACTCCTTATATGGTCCGGCATCCCTATTACAGTCTGGAGGCGATTCAGGCACTGGCGAATTACAAGGCCAGCAGCAGCATCGCGGAGGATCTGTTCCTCTACTTCCACGGTGATTCGAATATCTATTCTTACCGCGGGCTGGCTGATCTTCATGTCACCTTCGATACCCTCTATCAGTTCGAGCGCTGGACCCCGGAGGAGCTGCGGCGCGACTTGAACGAGACCCGTCAGCCGCTCGTCCGTCCTGCCGAGAATGTGACCGTCAATTCCCGGATGGAGCCGATGCTCGCCATGCTTGTCCCGGTGAAGCCGAATGACCCTTTCCCTTACGGGACGGTCGTCTATCTGATGAAGGAATCCAATCTTACCGGCGTCATGGATTCGGTTCTGAGCGATTTCTCAGGCAGCAGCTATATCTTCGGCCCCTCCGGCGAGGTGCTGACCGCGAACAGCCATGGCGTCAGCTTTCCCCAGAACGAGCTTCAGACCCTATCCGCCCTTGAGCCGGGGATACACAATCTGGAGCTGGACGGGGAACAGTACTCCGTCGTGTCCGTGCAGTCGGAGGAGAATGGCTGGACCTACGTCACCACGATGCCCAGCTTCCAGTTCTTCAGCCGCGTTGCCCATGTCCAGACACTGATTTTGATTGTCTTCTGTATTACAGTCGTTACCGGCATAGCGGCCGCGCTGCTGCTGGCCAAGCGGCAGTATCACCCGATCCGCGATCTGATGGAGTTCGCCAAGCCGAGAGGCAACAGCAATGAGGCTCCGAAGCTGCGCGATGAATGGGAGTCCATCCGGCAGACGCTTCATGACTACAGTGCCCGGATTGATCTCCAGGAGCCTTTTGTCCGCAACCAGTGTATGCTGCTGCTGCTCAAGCACGGCCAGCCGGATGATCCCGAGATTGAACAGATGATCCTGAGCGCAGGCTTCCGGCATCCGCAGGGACAGGGCCTCTACTTCTCGGCCATCCTGTCCTGGGATGATACCGCTCCGGGCGGCAAGTCCTGGCAGGAACGCCATCTGCTGCAGGAGATGCTGAGCAATATCTGCCTGCCGGGCCCGGATGCGCAGATCTTCGGAATTGAATTCTCGGTCAAGGACCAGTTCGCCCTGATCATCTCCCTTCCAGGGGAGGGGGAGCTGCCCGTTCAGAGCCGGATGGAGCAGGTGATTGAAGCGATTCAGGATGTGATCCGTGAACACTCGCAGCTTGCGCTGAGTATCGGTGTCGGTATGGCCTACCGTGATCTCGCCCGGCTGAACCAGTCTTTCATTGAAGCCGCCGCCGCGCTGGAGCACCGGATGATCCGGCGCAGCGGCCAGGTCACCTACTTCGAGCAGCTTGCGGAGCTAAATCCCGCCGCTGCCGAGAGCTTCTGGATTCCGCGCAAAACCATGCTGAAGCTGGAGCAGAGTCTGAAGCAGGGCAACGAATCGGTAGCGGCCCAGATGATTACCGACACCATTGACACGATCAAGGACGAGCCGCTGCAGGTTCATCTGCTGCGGTGTATCTGCTTCGATCTGCTGAACGCTTTTCTGCGCACCGCCTCCGAGCTTGGTATGGATGAGGTGTTCACCAATATGCCGGAGCTGACCTCCTTCGAGACATTAGAGGAGCTGGAGAGCCGGCTGCTCTCGCTGGCTTCCGCCATTTGCGCGCAGGTCGAGCGGAACACAGAGACCAGTGAGTCTTCCCTGATGGATGACATTCTGGCGTATGTGGACCAGCAATTCGCAGATTACACCCTCAGCCTGGAGCATGTAGCGCTGAAGTTCGCCATCTCGACCTCTTATTTAAGCCGGAGCTTCAAGGAGAAGACCGGCAGCAATTTCTCGCAATATATCTGGCAGCGGCGTGTGGACGAGGTCATCCGGCTGCTGGAGAACACCAGCGCTCCGCTCAAGGAGATTATCGAGCAGGTCGGTTACCTGGATGCGCCCAACTTCATCCGCAAGTTCAAAAAAGAAACCGGTCTGACGCCGGGGCAATACCGCAAGGAACATGCCTTGAAGGGGGCCGCTGCGAAAAGACCGGTTTGATTGGACGGAGCCTCCGCCCTGTGGCTAGGCTGAACCATGGATAGGCTGAACCATGGATAGGCTGAACCTGATATTGCGATGTCCAAGCAATTATTTATCCTGTGAATAGTTAATAGCCTGAACCCCTGAAATCTGGTGAGCACCCCTATAATCCTGCAACAAATGCAACATTTCCCGTAGCGGTTTGGCCCGAATCCGCGATTGTTGCACAAAAGGCAGGATTTCACCTTTTTCAGGCCGCTTAGCAGGCAGATTGTTGAATTCTATGCAACAATCTGCCTGTACACCTGGCTACGTACGAACCGAAGCTGCAAAAAGTGCAACATTTATGTCCTCAATGCCTTATAAAGGAGTTCCCTGGCAGTTGGGAGTGAACCCGTCGCCCGCAGGGGAACCGGGACTGGTTGCTCCACTTCATTGCCTACTCCGATTTCTGAAGCTGCCGCCTACTCTGCTTCCTGCAAAATATGCTCTACCAGCTCATCCAGCGGCACGGTAGCCAGCGCAATCGCGGTATCGGTTACTCCGTAATAGATATAGAGCAATCCGTCCTTGACTACATTGCCGGTCGGGAAGATGACATTCGGAATCTGGAAGCCGAATTTCTCGTAATACGTCTCCGGCTCCATAATGAAGTTATGGGTCCGGGCGATGATTTTCTCCGGCTGCTCCAGATCCAGCAGCATCGCCCCCACGCGGTAGACGATCTCTTCATCTACGCCGTGATAGAGCACCAGCCAGCCCTTGTCTGTACGGATTGGAGGCGTAGAGCCGCCGATCTTCCGCGATTCCCAGGACAGGTTCCCGGCGGTGGCGAGCAGCTTGGGCTCTTCCCAATGCACGAGATCCTCGGAATAGGTAATCCACATGGCGGCTTTCTCCGTTCCGTAAGCCTCGCCCACATATTCTTCGGGGCGGCGGAGCAGCACGAATTTGCCGTTTATTTTCTCAGGAAACAGGATGTTGTCCCGGTCGTTAATGTCCAGCGGCGTGGTGTCCGCGACGAACTCCCAGTCCAGCAGATTGGTTGACTTCAGAATCGAGGAGCGGGTCAGCCAGTGGCCCTCCTCTTCCCCCCAGCCGTCCGGGTAGGCCGGAATGGAGCGCTCAGGGACGCCGCGCCCGGTAGGATAATAGCTCATGGCGCAAGGGCGCAGGGCGTAGTTCAGGTAGAACGTTCCGTCGATCTTCACAATGCGCGGGTCCTGCACACTGCCGTACGGGAAGCCCAGCATATCCGGCGTAACAATCGGCTCATCCTTCACATGGGTGAAGTTCACGCCGTCCTCGCTCTCCAGTAGACCCAGAAAGTTCTTGCACGGAGTCAGGGACCCGGCTGTACGCTCAATCATATAGAACTTGCCGTTATCGATGATAACCGCAGGATTGAACACGGTCACCTTGCGCCACTCATAGCCGCCCGGGACGACAATCGGATTATTGGGATGTCTTGTAATTTGCATGTCTATTCCTCCTGCGAATGATGTTGGTGGTATATAGGAAGCACTGTGGTATACAAGAAACACTTAGGATTTGAACTTGAAGCTTGATCGTCACTGCGGTGAACATTTGGACTTTCGGCCGCTGTTGTGTTTGAATTTCCTGATTATAACCGCTCCTCGCGGTAGAAATCCGGTGACAGCTTATGCTTCCGATGCTAGCTTTCCTACGGAAAGCTTTCAGGCGGACGCTACCGCTCCTGCAGTTCCAAATTTCCCCTCCGCTTCTTTGCTTTCAGTTAATTTCTGTCGTGCTTCTTATATAGCTTAAGCGTCTGGACCTCGTAGGGTCTGAAGGACAGCGGGATCACACCGCCGGATGTCTCCACTGAGCCGGTCTTGCTCTCCAGCAGGTTGACCCGGCAGGCGCTGATCTCCTCGTCCTGCCAGTCCAGCGTGGCTGTCTCTCTGCTGCCTGCCGCCTCATACAGCCGGACAATCGTGCCGCTGCCGTCCTCGGCAGGCTTGATCGTGTCGAGCATGACGTGACTGCTCTGGAAGGCGAGCCAGGCATTGGTGCTTGGATAGCGGCCGGAATGTGCGGCTTCACTGACCGCCAGCAACGGCTCATTCAGCGCTGCCGCTTCCCGCACCACATCGGCCTGCCGCCATTCTCCGCTGTGCGGATAGAGCGAATACGTAAATTCATGCTCCCCCTGGTCCGCATAACTGTCCGGCCAGCGCGGGGAACGCAACAGCGAGAGGCGCAGCACTCCGTCATGGATGTCATAGCCGTATTTGCAGTCGTTCAGCAGGCTGACGCCATAGCCGCCCTCGGACAGATCAGCCCAGCGGTGTCCGCAGACCTCGAATTGCGCCTGCTCCCAGCTGGTGTTGCGGTGGGTCGGGCGCTCCAGCGCGCCGAACGGAATCTCATAGGTAGCCTTCGCGGCCACAATATCGACCGGAAAAGCAACCTTCAGCAGCTTATGCTGCTCCCTCCAGCTTACGCGGGTGCGGAAATCCACTCTGCGGCTGTTCCGGGGCAGGACAATCTCCTGCTCAATCTGCGATTCACCGAGCTGCCAGCGGAACTTCAGCACTGTCTGCACTGGTCCGCTACTGACTACCTCGCGGTCCAGCAGCTTCGCCTTGCCCGCAGGCTGCTGTTCATAGCGCGGGTCTATATCCCAGGCATCCCACAGCGGCGGGGTGTCATGATAGAACTGCAGCTGGTTGCCGGACTGGCCGGGCTGGAGCAGCTCGCGGCCCTCGCTTGTGTCATACCAGCGGCTGATCTCGCCGTCTTCATTGAACTTCAGGATATAATGGTCCGTCTCCCATTGCTCCGGGAAATCGTCTCCCGCAGCTGAATCAACCTGCCGCTCAAGCCTTACTCCGGCTGGCTCTGCAGCCTCCCGCAGCCAGATCGTCCGGCAGCCGAAGGCCGGTACCTTGCGGACCTCCACAGCCAGTGTGTAGCTGTCCCCGCCAGCCTCGGTGTTCCAGCATTCGCTCGCAAGCGGCCCATCTTCATCGAAGGCCTGCATAGCAGCCAGCTCAGGACCACCCTCCAGCTGGATGACCTCCGTCCGCTCCCAGCCCAGGCTGTTGAAGACCACATAAGGGCGGCCTTCGCCCGATGTATTCACCTCAGCCGCTAGAGCGTGCAGGGAGCGGTCCAGCACCTGCCCGCCCAGACGGAAGATCTCAGCGTATTCCTCACGCGAGGTTGTATACACCTCCGGGATGGAAGTCCCCGGAATGATGTCATGGAACTGGTTGAGCAGCAGCAGCTTCCAGCCCTCGGCCAGCTCCCCGGCGGGCAGCAGACGCTGCACATCCGGCTGATCCGGTTGCTCCAGCTCCAGCGCACCGTCCTTCTGCGCCAGCACACTCCAAATCTCTGCCTGCCGGTATAAGACCTCCGCCTTGCGGTTGCTGCGTTTATTGAAGGCATGGGTCGTGAAGGTGCCCCGGTGCAGCTCCAGATAGAGGTCGCCGTGCCACGCCGGAAGCTCCGGCTGACACGCACCGATCTCCGAGAAGAAAGCTTCGGCCGTAGAGAATCCGCTGACCGGCTGGCCCGGCGCGAGATCAGTACGGGCCACATATTCCAGCATCTCATGAGTGACTCCGCCGCCTCCGTCTCCGTGGCCATAGAGCAGCATAAGCTCATCATGCACTTCCTTCTGAGCGTAGGCCTCCCAGTGCTCCAGCACATCCTTCGGGTGGGTATGCTCGTTCACCCCATGGTTCTGATAGGCCACAATCTTCGTTCCGTCTATGCCGACCCAATGGAATAAGGTATGCGGGAAGGGATTGGTATCATTCCAGCCCAGCTTGGTGGTCATGAAATAATCGATGCCCGCCTGCTTCAGCAGCTGCGGCAGGGAGGCGCAATAGCCGAAGGTATCCGGCAGCCATTCAATCGTAGAATGCTTGCCGAATTCCTTCATATAAAAGCCCTGGCCGTACAGCATCTGCCGGACCAGCGACTCCCCGCCGGGAATGTTCAGATCCGGCTCTACCCACATGCCTCCGACCAGCTCCCACCGGCCTTCAGCGATCCGCTCCTTGATCCGCCCGTACAGCTCGGGATAATGCTCCTTGGCGAAGGCATAGAGCTGGGGCTGGCTCTGCGAGTACCGGAAGTCCGGGTACTTGTCCATCAGGGTGCAGACGGTGGAGAAGGTCCGGCTGACCTTGCGCACCGTCTCCCGGACCGGCCACAGCCAGGCCACATCAATATGGGACTGGCCGACCATATGCATCGTTCCCGGGTCCAGTCCCGCAGCCCGGTCAGCCGCAGCAGCAGCCCGTAGCTGCTGTTCCGCCGCAGTCACGGCCTCAGAGTCCAGCAGCAGCTCCTCCTTCATATAGAGCGCGTCCATCACCCGCTCCAGCGCCTTAAGGCTGCGGATGCGGCGCATGTCGCCCTCCGGCAGCAGGAGGGCTGCTTCGTGTACGATTCGCACCGTATACAGCAGGCTGTATACCAGACGATTGACGCGCACCAGCTTGATTTCAATGCCTGTCAGCGGCGGCTTAATCACCGCCTGCCGGTTCAGCGGGTCCTCCGGCTCAGGCACCGGATCATATAGCTCGATGTCCAGATTCAGCCGTTCACCCGGAGCATAAGACGGCAGCGGAATGAACCAGTGATTGCTGTCCAAGCCATGATACGGCGCTCCGCCCAGCTTCAGGAGGCCTTCCCCGCGTCCCAGATAGAGCAGCGCTGCTTCTTCCGGTCCCCAATCCCCCGGAACCGTAATCTCCCGCTGAAGGAAATACGTAGTACCATACCCGCCATCCAGCCGGGAAATGTTGTACTCCTGATGCAGTTCCTCCTCATGCTCATAGCAGCCCGGAGTGAGGTAACGGGATTTGCGCATCGTCCATTCCGCAAGCTCTATCTTCTCAGCCCACTGCCGCTTGGCCAGCCATCCGATGAACCGCTCTATTCGCTTCATGGCTTAGCCCTCCTCTCTGACCTGGAGCGGCGCGCTCAGATACTCTGCGGAGTGAGGGCCTGCCATCACCGCGAATTCTCCCGGCTCGACGATCCGCGTCAGATCCGCTGATACATATTCCAGCTCCTCCCGGCCTACACGGAACATTACCGTCTGCGTATCTCCCGGCTGAAGGCTGATTTTGCGGAAGCCCTTCAACTGCTTCTCGGGCCGGGTAATGGAGGAGACCAAGTCGGAAATATACAACTGGACCACCTCGCTGCCCGCCCGGTCGCCCCTATTAGTCACATCCACGGAGACAAGCGCTTCTTCATCCGCAGAGATTACAGGAGGTTCCACCTTCAGGTTGCTGTACCCGAATTCAGTGAAGCTAAGACCATAGCCGAAGGGATATTCGGCGTGGAAGTCTGTCTCCAGATACCGTTTGCCTCTTGTCCGCCGCTTATAGTAATACACAGGAAGCTGGCCGACATGCTTCGGAACGCTGATCGTCAGCCGCCCCGAAGGATTCACCTCGCCGAACAGGATATCGGCAATTGCATGTCCGCCCTCCTGGCCCGGGTACCACGCCTCCAGAATGGCGTCGGCATGCTCTACAATCCAAGGCTCGGCAATCGGACGGCCGTTGATATAGACCACAATCAGCGGCTTACCCAGCTTGTGAAGCTCCTGCACCAGCTCAAGCTGCACACCCATCAGATTCAATGTGGCCCGGTCGATGCCCTCCCCGCTTTCCATGTCGCTCCAGGAATGTTCCGTCACAACAGAAGCGCCGGTGAGCAGATCAATCGTCCCCTCACCGAAGTCTCTGGCGCTGGAGCCGCCAATGGCCAGCACCACCGCATCGGCTTCAGCCGCACAGGCCAGCGCAGGGGTAAAGCCTTCGCGGGAATCGCCCTTGATCCGGCAGCCGGGTGCGTACAGGACCTTGTCCGCTTCGCCGCCCAGCGCCTGCCGGATGCCGTCCAGCACGGTAACAATCGCGCCTGCGGGCTGCGGCGAGGTGTAGTCGCCAAGCTGGTTGTACGGCGCATCCGCATTGGGACCGATTACGGCAAGCTTGCGAATCTCCTTGCTTAGCGGCAGCGCTGCGTTCTCATTCTTCAGCATGATGATGCTCTCACCGGCGATCCGCCGCGCCAGCTCCCGGTGCTCCGGCTTGCCGATGATTTGCTCTGCCTGCTCAGGATCGGCATAGGGACGGTCGAACAACCCGAGCTTGAACTTCAGCTCCAGAATCCGTGCCGCCGCGCGGTCCAGATCGGATTCCTGCAGCCGTCCATGCTCGATCGCGGACGCGATATGCTGCTCGAACATCTCGCCCGACATCTCCATATCGATGCCGGCCAGCAGTGCCTGGGCTACAGCCGTTTCTCCGCTATCTGCGGTGTTATGACCATTCGTCAGCATGCCCAGCGCTCCGCAGTCCGTGATCACGAACCCGTCAAAGCCCCATTGCTCCCGCAGCACATCCTGCAAAAGATAACGGTTCGTCGTACAAGGTACGCCGTCAATCTCGTTGTACGCTGTCATAATGGACAGCGCCCCGGCCTCTACCGCCTTACGGAACGGCAGCAGATCGACCTCATGCAGCTCGCGCAGTCCCATATGCACAGGCGCGGAGTTCCGCCCGCCTTCCGAGCTGCCGTAGGCGGCGAAGTGCTTCAAGGTGGCCAGCACGGAATCCTCCGCGTCCAGCCGTTCCCCCTGCAAGCCCTTCACGGCTTCTACACCCATCGCCGCGATCAGGAACGGATCTTCGCCGAAGGTCTCCTCCGTCCGGCCCCAGCGCGGATCACGCACCACATCAAGCACCGGCGAGTAGGTCGCCGCTCCGCCCTGGCTGCGGGTCTCCAGCGCCACCACCCGGCACATCTCCCGGTACAGCTCCGGGTTCCACATACTGCCCAGAGCCAGCGGAACCGGAAATACGGTTGCGCCGATTGCCATATGCCCGTGGGAGCATTCTTCGCCGAACAGAATCGGAATCCCGAGCCGGCTCTCCTGCATGGCGTAAGCCTGAATTGCATTAACAGCCTCCGCCCCCTCCTTCGGGGACAGGCCGGTCTCCAGCGTGACCCCGGTCCACGGGTCGGCACGCAGCGTCCCATACAGGGAGCCGACACCTCCGGCGGCAACCTGGCGCTTGAAGGCTTCCGTCATGCCTGTGGTTCCGTCCGCGTGCTTCTCATAGCACTGCCAGCCGAAAGGCTGGACTAATTGTCCAGCCTTCTCTCCAAGCGTCATGCGCTGCAGCAGGTCCTGTACCCGATCCGCCACAGATTGTGTTTTATCCTTATAGATCATTTTTACAGCACCTTTCTGCCGGGCCTGATTTAGTTGGTTTTCCAGCGGTCATAGGCAGCCTGGTTAATCTCGGCTACACGTTCTCCGCCCATCTTCTTGACAGTGGCCACATAGTTATCCCAGCCGGTCAGCGGCTCGGCTCCGGTAATGAACTTCGCTTCCATCTGCTTCACATAAGTGCTCAGGTCCGAATTCAGACTGCTGATTTCCGTCTGCTCTTCCACGGTGAGGAACAGGGCCGGGAATGGAATGCGCGCGCCTTTATCCAGCAGCTTCTGCTTGGTCTCCTGCTCTACCCAGAGGTCAAAGTCCGTCTTCAGCCCCTTGTTAATATCATCCATGGACAGGGTTGGTGCAGGAATACCGTAGTTCGGCGTCAAGGTAGCCCGGAAATCTTCCATTTCCTTGCCGTCCGGTACAGGCAGGTATTGCTTCACGCGGTTGTCTTTGTCGGTGTACTCCCAGAGCGTTCCCTCCGGCCCTTTGTTGAAGAATAGGGCGCCTTCATAGGAATAGAGGTAATCTACCCAGCGGAGCGAGGCTTCCGGCGCCGGATTGCTGTTCGTGATGGCGAATGCGCCTGTCGTAATTCCTCTGTTCTTGGCAATCGCTGGAGCGGACACCGATTCACTGCGCACAGGGGCGAACATCGGATCTGACGTGGACGGCTCTCCACCCTTCGTCATATAAGCGTGCCAGTCGGAAAAGAGCGCCACGCGGTTATTCTGCGCCTTGGCCTTCTTCTGCTCCGCCGTCTGCGAGAAGCTCTCATGATCCAGCAGCTCCTCGGACCATAGACGGTTCATATACGTCAGATACTCCTTATAGCCTTCTTCGAGCGGTGTATAGTGGACCTTATCCGCATCGTCTACATAGATTTCTTCTTCATAGATGCCAAAAGCGCCCAGCAGCCAGGTGCGGATATCGCGGAGGTTCGCGGCTGTTGTCGTCACTGAAGAGATCGGAATTTCATCGGCGGTTCCGTTGCCGTTCGGATCTTCCTCCTTCACGCGCTTCAGGTAGGTGTACAGCTCCTCGGTCGTTTCCGGCAGCTTATCGATGTTCAGCGCCTTCAGGAAGTCGCCGTTATACCACATCGGGTTGCGGTACCAGTGCTGGCTCATTTCCACCACCGGCAGGGAGTAGATATGACCGTCCGGGGCGGTAATCGATTTGCGCACATCCGGGTTCTGCTCCAACAGCGCCTTGAAGTTCGGGGCATACTCTTCGATCAGGTCCTCCAGCGGGATCAGAATCCCCTGTTCGCCGTAATTCATCTGCTCGGCAGTCGTCAGACCGGCCGCATAGAAGATATCAGGGTAATCGCCGCTGGCGAACACCAGATTCTTTTTGGTATCGAAGCTGTCCTTCGGCGCATTTTTATATTCCATCGTAATCCCGGTCTTCTCCTTCATCTGCTGGAGCACCGGCATGTTCTCCCAGTTCTGGATGCCCACATCCGGGGCCATCATGGACAGAGTGATCGGCTCACTCACAATCGGGAAGCCTTCTTTGTTCACTGTAGCCTCTCCGGTACCCTTGTCCGTTTTACCTTCATTTGCCCCCGAGCTTCCGCAGCCTGCCAGCAGTCCAACAATCACAGCTGATGACAGCAGAATCTTCCATGGTTTACGTGTGATCTGCATTAATAATTCCTCCCTTAGGTTCATTACATTTTAACCTTTAGCCTTTCACAGAGCCAATCATGACCCCTTGCACAAAATAACGCTGCAGGAACGGGTAGACCGCTACAATCGGCAGTGTCGACACAACGATAACTCCGTATTTGACCAGCGATGCTGTCTCTGCCTTATTATTCATGGCCATAGCTACCTCGCCGTTGATTGCAGCGCCTGTAGTTTCGGCTGACATTTCCTGCAGGACCAGAATCTGACGCAGCACCATCTGCAGCGGATATTTGGCTTCATCATTCAAATAGATCAGGGACGGGAAGTAACTGTTCCAGTGTCCAACCCCGTAGAACAAGGCCATCACGGCGACAATCGGCGCGGACAGCGGCAGGATGATGCGGATGAACAGCTTCAGATTCGTACAGCCGTCGATGTGGGCCGCTTCCTGTAATTCTTTTGGAATGGTGGACTGGAAAAAGGTGCGGGCGACCACGATGTTCCACACCGATGCGGCCACCGGCAGGATCAACGCCCCCATGCTGTTAATGAGGCCAAGGTTCTTGACGAGCAGATACGTCGGCACCAGCCCGCCGCTGAAGAACATCGTGAACAGAATAAGGCCCATGAACAACTGGCGTCCGACAAAATCAGACCGGCTGAGTGCATACGCAGCAGGCAGTGTAACCGCCAGATTAAGCAACGTGCCCACCGCTGTGTAGATGACGGTATTGAGATATCCGTTCCAGATCTTCGGGTTCTCGAACACCAGCTTGTAGCCGTCCAGCGTCACATTCTTCGGGAACAGCCACATCGCGCCCGAATTGACATCCTGCGGCGAACTGATGGACGCACTCAGGATGTAGATCAGCGGATAGAGGACCACTACCAGCGCAAGGCACAGATAGATGTAGGTGCTGATCAGAAACAGCTTATCTCCCCTGGATTCTTTCATCGCAGTAACCATAGACTTCAACTCCTTTCTACCAGAGGCTGTTCTCACTGGTGCGTTTGGCAATCCGGTTCACGGTAACGAGCAGTATTACATTGACTACCGAGTTGAACAATCCGACAGCCGTCGAGAAGCTGTATTGGGCGTTCACCAGACCGGCGCGGTAGACATAGGTGGATATGACATCGGAGGCTTCCATGTTAAGCGAATTCTGCAGCAGCAGGATTTTCTCGAAGCCCAGGCCCAGAATGTTACCCATGTTCAGAATCAGCATGATCGTAATCGTGGGTATAATCGTCGGCAGATTGATATGCAGCACCCGCTTGATCCGGCTGGCTCCATCCACAATGGCCGCTTCATGCAGCTGTGGATCTACGCCGGACAGCGCTGCGAGATAGATAATCGTCCCCCACCCGGTGCTCTGCCAGACGCCTGAGAAGACGTATACCGTCTTGAACCAGGCCGGGTCGGTCAGGAACTGTGCGGGCTGGAAGCCCAGGAATTCAATCGCCCGGACAATCATTCCGCTGGAGGGCGACAGGAAGGTAATAATCATCCCCGCCATGACGACCACTGAAATGAAATGCGGCGCATAGGTAACCGTCTGGACCGACTTCTTGAACGGGCCGTTGCGGACCTCATTGAAGGCCAGGGCCAGAATGATCGGCAGCGGGAACCCGATGGCAAGCTCATAGAAGCTGATGCTGAACGTGTTCCACAGCAGATCCCAGAAGAAATAAGAATTGAAGAACCGTTCGAAATGGTCGAAGCCTACCCAGTCGCTGCCCGTAATTCCTTTAGAAGGTACGAAGTTTTTGAAGGCAATCTGAATGCCGTACATCGGACCATAATGAAAGATGAAGAAATACAGTAACGCGGGAAGCATGAACAGATAGAGCTCCCAATTCTGCCAGATTCGTTTGCCAAGGGACTTGTTCCCCTTCATTCTCCCACTCCTCTCTATGTTAGTTTTCATTACACATAAATCTGTATCCGCTTCGCATTCTTGCAATGGCCTTGCCTGCTAACGCTTACATCCCAAATTGTAGTGAAACTAAGCTGACACCGTAAATATGTAGGTTGTGCATTGTCATGTTAACGGAGTGTAAAACCGCGCTGTTACGGGGCTTACGAGCTGAATAACTTATGCGGGCCGCTGCTGGCTGACTGCCGTAAATGTGTGAATTATGAACCCTCATCCCCGCTGCAAAAGTTACATATTGTGATCCCCCGGCAGGTATGCAAACATTTGCTACGAATGCCGACACTACAACACCCTACTGAAGATATAGGAGGTTTCTGTCATGACCCGTACAACTGCCCACCTGATCTCACACACCCATTGGGACCGGGAATGGTATATGCCTTATGAGCGTCACCATGTGCTGCTGGCGAAGCTGATGAACGAGCTGCTGGAGACGCTGGAGCAGGACGAGCGCTACCGGTATTTCCACCTGGACGGACAGACCATTATTATTGAAGATTATCTGCAGGTGCATCCTGAGAAAAGAGAGCAATTGGAGCGGTTCATCCGCGAAGGCCGGATTGTCATCGGTCCCTGGTATGTGCTCCAGGATGAATTCCTGACCAGCTCCGAGGCCAATGTGCGCAATCTGCTGATCGGCCATCAGGACGCCGCGAAATATGGCGTGATCTCGAAGCTCGGGTACTTCCCCGATTCCTTCGGCAATATGGGCCAAGCCCCGCAGCTGCTCAAGCAAGCTGACATCGAGACTGCGGTGTTCGGCCGCGGCGTGAAGCCGACAGGCTTCGATAACATGGTCGGCGAGCTGAACAGCACCAGCTATGAGTCGCCTTACTCCGAGATGTACTGGGAATCCCCGGATGGCTCAGCCCTGCTTGGACTGCTGTTTGCGAACTGGTACAGCAACGGCAACGAGGTGCCGGTGGATGCTGAGGACGCCAAGGTCTTCTGGGACAAAAAACTCGCGGATGCCGGCAAATATGCCTCCACCCCGGAGCTGCTGTTCATGAACGGCTGTGATCATCAGCCGGTGCAGCGTGATCTCGCGGATGCGCTGGAGACAGCCCGGAAGCTGTACCCGGACACGGACTTCGTCCACTCCAGCTTCGAGCAGTATCTGAAGGCGCTGGCGCCCTCGCTGCCTGAGGATCTGGTTACCGTGCACGGCGAGCTGCGCAGCCAGCATACGGACGGCTGGGGGACGCTGGTGAATACCGCTTCTGCCCGCGTCTATCTGAAGCAGCTTAACCAGCAGGGCCAGACGCTGCTGGAGAAGGGCGCAGAGCCGCTGGCGGCACTCGCTTATCTGGTCAGCGGGCAGGCCTACCCCCATGCCCTGCTGACCTACGCCTGGAAGACTCTGATGCAGAACCACCCGCATGACAGCATCTGCGGCTGCAGTGTGGATGAGGTCCACCGCGAGATGATTACACGTTTCGAGAAGAGCCGCCATGTCGGCGAAGCTATTATTGAAGAGAGTCTGAAGGCGGTATCCGCACAGATTGGAACCCGGAATGTTGCAGCCTGGGGCGAATCGGCCCGGCCAGTGACGGTGTTCAATACTACCGGCTGGGAGCGCAGCGGAACAGTAAGCGTGGAGGTGATCTTCGCCAAGCGTTATTTCAAGGAAGGGCCGAGTCCGGCGGCAATTGCCGAAGCGTTGGATCAGCTTCCGCTTGAGCTTTCGCGCGGCTGGCTAGTGGACGCTGAAGGGCAGACCGTGGCTTGCCGTGCGGAGGATCTGGGCACCCGGTTCGGCTATGAGCTGCCGGAGGACCAATTCCGCAAGCCTTACATGGCCCGGATGGTCCGGCTGACCTTCGAGGCTGCACAGGTGCCGCCGTTAGGCTACAGCACCTACGCCTGGGTAGAGTCGGCGGATGAGTCTGCCTTGGCTGTTGAAGGCCCGCTTAAGCTGCTGGAACGTGGGATGGAGAATGAATTCCTGACCGTTCAGATCCGCGAGGACGGTTCTTACGATGTGGCTGACAAGCGGACGGGCCGCAGCTTCACCAGACTCGGCGTCTATGAGAACTGCGGCGATATCGGGAATGAATACGTGTTCCGCCAGCCCGAGGGCGATGCTGCACTGACGACCAAGGGCCTTGCCGCCCGGATCTCGCTGGCTGAGCATGAGCCTTACCGCATCACGTATGAAATCGTGCATGAATGGGCTATTCCCGCTTCCGCCGATGCTTCGTTCGAGGACGAGAAGCGCAGAATGGTGCCGTTCCGGCAACGCAAGGCCGGACGCTCTGCGGAGCAGGTGCCACTGCGGATCGTGACCCGGATCAGCCTGGAGACCAGCGGGACCGGCGTTCAGATCTCTGCCACGTTCAATAATCAGGCTAAGGACCACCGGCTGCGTGTGCTTGTCCCTACCGGGCTGGCGGCTTCCACCCTGCGGGCCGATTCGATCTTCGAAGCTGCTGAACGCGAGATTGAGCCGGCAGCGGACTGGATCAATCCGAGCAATGCCCAGCACCAGCAGGCTTATGTCAGCGTGTCAGACGGCAGCGCCGGACTGCTGGTAGCCAACCAAGGTCTGAACGAATACGAGGTGCTGCGGGACGGCAGGAATACGATTGCCGTTACCCTGCTGCGCAGCGTATCGGAGCTGGGGGACTGGGGCGTGTTCCCTACACCGGAAGCCCAGTGCCTGGGCGAGCAGACCGTAGAATTCGCGGTCCGTCCCTTTGCCGGGGATGCGGACTGGACGGAGGCTTGTGCCTGGGCCTATCAGTACCAGGTGCCTTGGTTCACGGTCCAGACCGGCTGGCAGGAAGGCTCCCTCCCTGCTGTCTATCAGCCGCTGGAGTGGCAGGGCCGCACCCTGGCGCTGTCGGCCTTCAAAATGTCCGCAGATCATGAGGACCTCATTCTGCGCTGGTACAATCTGGCGGGCGCGGAGCAGGAGCTCGCGCTGACGCCGCATTTTCCGGTGAAGGCTGTCCATGCCAGTGATATTCTGGAACGGCGCAAACAGCGGGAAGTTCTGGATGAAGGCACTCTCCGCCACTCTGTCGGTAAAGCTCAAATCGTCACCTATGCCCTGCAAACCGTACAACCCTAAATTGACTATGCCAGGAGGAGTTACACCATGAATCTGCCAGCTTCCATTACCGCCTATCTAAATGAGGCCGATGAACGGCTAGCGCATCACCCGAAACTGCAGCAGTTGTTCCGCAACTGCTTCCCGAACACTCTGGAGACTACAACCAAGCTGCTGGATGACGGCACGACCTTCGTGTTCACCGGCGATATTCCGGCCATGTGGCTGCGCGATTCGACGGAGCAGGTGCGGCATTATATTCCTTTTGCCAAAAACGACCCTGAATTGCAGCGGATTCTCCGCGGCCTGATTGCCCGCCAGATGTTCTATGTGAATATTGATCCGTACACCAATGCCTTCAACGAGACGGCAAGTGACAAGCATTACCGCGATACGGACGACTGTAACTTGAACCCGTGGATGTGGGAGCGCAAATATGAGCTGGACTCCCTCTGCTTCGTCGTTCAGCTGGCTTATATGTACTGGAAGGAAGCGGAGCAGACCGATATCTTCGATGCCGCCTGCTACCAGGCGCTGACCTCCATCGTGAACACGATCGAGACCGAGCAGCACCACGGGGAGAAATCCCCTTACCATTTCATCCGGCAGACGCTCCAGGATACGGAGACGCTGCACAATAACGGACGCGGGATGCCGGTCAACTACACAGGGATGAGCTGGTCAGGCTTCCGTCCGAGCGATGACAGCTGCGAATTCGGCTACAATATTCCCTCGAATATGTTCGCTGTGGTCATTCTGGGGTATATCGGCGAGATAGCGAGCGAGGTCTACCAGGATGAACGGCTGGCGGCGAGAGCGGCGAAGCTGCGCAAGGAGATCGACTTCGGCATCCGTACCTATGGCATCGTGACCCATCCGAAATACGGCAGAATCTACGCCTATGAGACGGACGGCTACGGCAATTACTCACTGATGGACGATGCTGGTACTCCAGGGCTGATCTCTATTCCTTATATTGGTTACGTGGGCGTAGAGGATGAGATCTATCAGAACACCCGCCGGTTCGCGCTCAGCTTCGATAACCCATTCTATTTCGAGGGCAAGCACGCCAAGGGCATCGGCAGTCCGCATACACCGGGCGGATATGTCTGGCATATGGCGCTCTCCATGCAGGCGCTGACGGCGGATAACGATGAGGAGATCAAGGAGCTGATCGACATGCTGATCCGCACCGATGCCGATACCGGCTACATGCACGAAGGTTTCCACCCGGATAACCCGGCCGACTTCTCGCGCGAGTGGTTCGCCTGGTCCAACAGCCTGTTCGCTACGCTGATCGGTAAGGCGATGGATAAGGGGCTGGTTTAAGGGGGCAAGGGGTGAACTGAACAGTCTACTCATAGAGGAGCTAACTACTAACAATCTGCAGAATAAAATCACCCTGCGGTGAATAATGCTGGTATCTCACCGCTTTCTGATGGTATATCCAGCCAGTATGTTTTTTCTCTCTCACCGACCTATTGTGTGGAGAGCATTGTTGCATATTTTGCAGGATTCTTATATAACTACTGCTGATCGTGGTAGATTGTTGCATTATTTGCACAAATTCCAGTACAGAGAGCAAATTAGCGTTGACTTTGTTGTATTTCTTGCAAGATTTCGGCACAGACCGCTTCTATTAGGCAGTAATGCTGGTCGAGTAGGCGGGGCCTTTCCTTCGTGGATTGTGCCCCTACCCCTCACAGATCCGTACGTGCGCAATTTACGCATACGGCTCTTCACCCCATCGTTCACAATTGGCCTTAATCGTAGATATTGACGTAGATCCGCGGCTTAGGTAGCCTGAATTCGTTTAGCACTTCGTAGAACCTCTCCCAGGTGAAACTCCTGCGCTGACTTCTGCGGTTTAGCCATGTATAGATCAAGTCGAGCGTTTGCATGTAATAGGTTTTTATTTTCTCCGAGTTATCCGTGATTCCATAGTATCGGTAGTGTCCCGACAGTTTGGACCGGATGACGCCTAGGAAATCCTCCTGCTTCATGTGGCGATTCCACCTGACCCAGCTCTTCATGGCTCTGACCTTCTGTCTGAATTTCTTCCCACTCGTTTTACGCTTTACCCGGAAGGTTCCTTTTCGGCTCTTGGCGCAGTAGTGCGTGAAGCCTAGGAAATCGAATGTTTTCGGTTTCCCTTCGCCCTTCCTCCGTGATTCTGCTTCCGCAAAACGACCGAACGCGATGATTTTCGTCTTCTCTTCCGCAATGCTTAACCCGAATTTCTCCAGCCGGAGCACAAGTGCGGTATAGAAGCGTTCTGCATCTTCTTTGTACTGGAAGCAGCATACAAAATCATCGGCGAAGCGCACCATTTCGGCTTGCCCCCCGCACTGCTTCCTCACCGTCACGGTAAACCATAGGTCAAGGACATAGTGCAGGTAGACGTTGGCTAGCAGGGGCGACACCACCGAACCTTGGGGAGTTCCTTCCTCCGTCGGTTCAAAGTGTCCATCCTCCTGAATACCTGCTTTCAGCATCCGTCTCACCAGCCGGTGGATGTTTGGATCTCCGATTCGCAGTTCGAGGAATTTCATCAGCCATTCGTGATTTACATGGTTGAAGAAGCCGGAGATGTCTGCATCGACGACATAGCTGGTTTTTCCCTGCTCGATGACCCGGTTTAGATGTTTCAGCGCACTGTGCATGTTTCGGTTCGGGCGAAATCCATACGAGAAATCCATGAAGTCTTGTTCATAAATGGCTTCCAGTACTCTTTTCAGCGCATGTTGCACCAGTTTGTCTTCATACGCAGGAATTCCTAGGGGCCGCATGTTTTTCCCGTCCTTTGGGATGTACACTCTTCTCGCGGGCTGAGGTCTGTAGCTTCTTCGCTTTAACCGGTCCACCAGGTGTGTTACATTCGCTTCCACGTTGGCTTCGTACGTCTCTTTGGTCGATCCATCGACTCCGGTTGCCTTTCCCGGTTTCATCTCTTTGTGACTTCTCTTTAATGCTTCTGTGTCAATGAGATGTCCGATGGAGTTGAACCGTAACTTCGGATCTGCTTTGGCCATTTCTGCTATTCTTGTTAATTTCGTTTCCATTTTTTTTTCCCACCTCTGTGTGTGGCCAATGTGTCCTTACCAAGATTGATGGGGTGTCGCCTGCCTTTCCTCCGCCCCCATTACAGGGGTTTCACAGGTCTTATGCGGCAATCCGACTCCCTGAACGCCGTTTGACATTCTTACGTGTTACGGCTTGTTTGCCATACTCCTGCAAAGGTTCCTAAATAGTACTTCTCTCGCAGAAGAGCGTCAGGGTCTCCCGAGTTGCTGAGTAACCATGGGTATACATGCCTGGCTCTTCGACCCCGGGGAAGCTCCTCCATCCTCGCCTTTTTTTTTTTTTTTCGGCTGGAGTCATGTTGTCTTCCGGGAAAGTGAGCCCGTCGACCTTCCCGTTTGCTGCATTTCGAGGCTCCATCACTTTCAGGCCTGCATCCTAACTGTCTACGCTTAAACGGCAGGGTTACCCTTGCCGCTCCAAGACTCGCTATTGGTGGCGTGGCTTTCGCCTTTCCAAGCAGGGGTTCCACCTGCTAAGTTACTCAACCTAGGCTCGGTCGCTCCACTTTTTGCAGGATTTCTCTAAAATTTCCCTGGCTGGAGAGCATGAGGCCTATCCTTCATCCCAGCAGCACCCCTTGTATTCTGTTTTACGCATATCTTTGGCCCACGTACAATAAAAAAACAAGGACCTGGCTAAAACCCACAGTGTCCTTGTTTTTTTTCATACTGTCTCAATAACGCCAACTACCTTGCCCCTCAACCATAGATCATTCATAAAATTGTCCACCTAGAATATATATGGAAATGGAATGAGGGGAGTAATTATGCTAAAGCTGAATAATATCAGTTGTATGTATGCTTTATTATTATTCATTGAATTGCAATTAATGGGGAATGTAAATAGACTGAGTAGGACAACTGGTTTAGATTTCGTTTTTACAAATAGATTGGTCTCAATTTTTAATATAATATTTTTTATTTTAGGTACGGCTTTCTTCGTTTTTTATACCAACAAGCATTTTAAAGAATCTAAATTAAATTATTTCACGGCAATTCTATGGTTGCCATACTTCGCCATTTTCGTATTTGTTTTTACCAGAATATGGCCAAATGTGAATCCTGCCGAAATGCTTCCTCCAGTGCATGGACTCCTTGCTATTGGTGCGATGGTTATATATCCTTTTTATATAACTTTTATCAATTTGTTAAGTACTCTTAAATACAATTAATTTATATAGTGGAACGGCAGCACTCATATGTTCTTTAATAGTTGGAGTAAATCCACCTACCCTACTTCCTCTAAACAGAAAACGGCTGCGTCTCCCCTGAACTCAAGGAGGCCGCAGCCGTTTCTATGTGTTTAACTCACCTCAGCTTAGTAGCCGCTCTGGCTCTGCTCGCCCTTGGCAATCGCTACGCCGCCGCTGGTGCCGATCCGGCTGGCGCCTGCGCCGATCATCACGAGCGCGTCTTCCGCGCTGCGGACACCGCCGGAGGCCTTCACGCCGATCTCAGGGCCGACCGTTGCCCGCATCAGGGCGATATCTTCTTTCGTTGCCCCGCCGGTCGAGAAGCCGGTTGAAGTCTTCACGAAGTCTGCGCCCGCTTCTACAGCAAGCTTGCAGGCCCGGACCTTCTCCTCTTCAGTCAGCAGGCAGGCCTCAATAATGACCTTGGTCAGCGCTTTGCCGCGTGCGGCTTCGACTACAGCAACCATATCGCGCTTCACCAGCTCGTCATTGCCGTCCTTCAGTGCGCCGATATTAATGACCATATCCACCTCACCGGCACCGTTCGCAATGGCATCCTTCGTCTCAAAAGCTTTCGTCTCAGGCGTCGATGCCCCCAGCGGGAAGCCGATTACTGTACATACCTTCACTTCCGGTGTATCCTTCAGCACGGCATGCGCCGTTGCCACCCAGGCCGGATTCACGCACACAGAGGCGAATTTGTAGGCTTTGGCCTCTTCGGCAAGCTTGATAATATCGTCTTTCCGGGCATCCGCCTTCAGCAGCGTATGATCAATAATCCCGGATATTGTAGTGTCACTCATGTTCAATTCCTCCATATAATCGGTAATAGATGTTCACATCCCTTGTATCATACCAATAGTCGGACGCTTTTGAAAGCTGGAGGGCATAACATCTGCTAATCCGTATCCGCTCCGGGCAGCATAGATCAAGCGCACCGAACCCTTAGCCCTATACATTCACCTGCCGGATGGCCTCCCGCAGATCGCCTGTACTCGCGCTGACGCTCAGCGAAGCCTCGTAGACTTCTTTGATTCGCGCCAATTGCAGATCAGTCAGCTCACGGATCTCCCGGGTCTGCTCCGAGACCTCTCCGGCAATATCGGCCATGCTGCCCACCGCTGCCGCAACCTCCTCCGAGCCGGCGGAGAGCTGCTCGGCGGTCGCCGACACATCAATGATCTGTCCGGCCACCTCGCGGAAGGCAGTGGAAGCCTCCAGCAGAGCAGCCTCCGCTTCGGCTGACATCCGCACCCCTTCCTGCACTTCAGCGGATGCTTCCGTCATCTGAACCCCGATGCTTGCCGAAGCCTGGCTGATGTGCAGCAGCAGCTCGGTCACCCGCTCGACTGAGGCCGCGGAGCCTTCCGCCAGCTTGCGTACTTCACCGGCTACGACAGTGAAGCCTCTGCCGTGCTCCCCCGCACGCGCCGCCTCAATGGAAGCATTCAACGCCAGCAGCTTCGTCTGATCCGCAGACTGCCTGATCGCAGCCAGCGCACCTTCAATCTCATCCGTGTACCCTTGCAGCCGCAGCACGATATCCAGCGTCTCCCCGGTGGATACAGAGATCGATTTCATCTGCTGATTGGTGTGGTTCATCGCCGTCTGTGACGCCTCTGCAATGTCCAGCGCCTTGACTGCGAATTCCGAGACCGCAGCCGAGGCCTCCGAGATGCGCGAGATGCCCAGCGCCATCTCATCCATGGCTACTGCGCTGCTCTGAGCGCCTTCCGTCTGCGAGTTAGCCCCGGCATGGATATTGCTGATTCTGCCGCTCACCGTCTCACTCATCTTCAGCACATCATCGGCATTCCTGGCGAAGGTCTCGGAGGAGCCGTAGAGACTGTCAGAGGCGGTAGACACCCCGGATACCATCCCTTTCACTCTGGCATTCAGATCCCCTGACATCTGGAGCATCGCCTGATAAGCCCTGCCAATCTCATCCCGGGAGTTGACCGGACGGGCATGCAGGATACGGGCTGCCCCGGCGAGATCCCCTTCAGCCATCGTGCCCGCGCTCTCTGTAATCGTCACCAGCGGACGCAAGGACCGGGAGACGAACCAGGCCAGCACCGCGAGTGCGCCCAGAGACAGAGCTAGAATAATACTATAGAGCGGCAGGCTCTCCATCAGGACATCACGGGTCAGCGTACTCAGCACAGCAACATCGGTATCAATGCCCAGCGCCCCGACCAGCTTCCCGCCGGTGTCCTTCATAGGAACGAATGCCGAGATATAATCCCCGTATTCGGGATTGCTGATCAGCGGCGTGCTGGCATTCTCTCCGGCAAGCACAGCCGTAACTGCGGCCGCTGGCATATCGGTACTCTCATTAATCCCTGAAGCCAGCGGGTCTCCCTCCGGCCTGCCGTCAATCATCAGCTGCGGCTGGCGGGCATCATCAATCCGCACAAAATATACATAACGGGCACCAATCGACTTCCGGAACTGATCCAGTTCATTGCGGAGCGACCAATACAGGTCCGACTCCTGCGGATCAGCCAGGAATTCACTGTAGCGCCCGGCATCAATCTGCGTCACATAATGGCTGGCAATACTCATGTTGTAGCTGCTGATCGTCCCTTTGACCGCTGATCCGGTGTTCACCCACTGAATGGCGGCATTGCCTGCTGTAATGCAGAGAATCACTAAAGTCATAACACAGAGAATACGGGCAATCAGTCTGGTTCGGATAAAAGAAAACATGGAGGCCTTCCCTTTCGCGCATAACAATTGCGTAGTTATAGTAGGGCCATCCGAAGATGCAATGACAAATGTCCCTCTACCGGAAAATTTCGACAAACTTTTCAAAAACCCTTTTCCAAAGACGGCGTAGACGATTAAAATTTGTAGAATGAATCCTTTACATTATTATATTGTCAAAAAAAAGACTGCTTCTGAAGCCTAATCGCTCCAAAAACAGCCTTCTGTCCTTGATCCGTCAATGGCCGCCCGAAGACGACAATCCAACCCGCTGCACCAGCCGGGCACTTTCTTCATTCAGACCCGTGAGAGTGACCTTAGTACCCAATGCCGCGTATTTGTCCATCGTCTTGGCAATGGCCCCCACCGCCGACTGATCCCACACATGGGAACGGCTGAAATCGATAATGACCTGCGCCGGATCACTGTCATACATGAATTCATTCACGAAATGGCTCGTGGTTCCAAAGAACAGCTGGCCCGATACCCGATAAGTCGTTACAGATGCCGTAGTATGAACATTCAGCTGAAGGGAAGCGATTTTCCAGGCAAAAGACAAAGCACTCAGCAGCACGCCGAACAGCACGCCGATCGACAGGTTATCGGTAGCTACTACTGTAACCACAGTGACCACCATAACCAGGGCATCGCTTAGCGGAACTCTCCGCAAGGAAGTCAGGGACTTCCATTCAAAGGTGCTGATGCAGACCATAATCATTACACCGACCAGTGCACCCATAGGAATCTGCTTAACAACATCACCCAGCACAAGAATCAGGAACAATAGGAAGATCCCGGAGACAAAAGTGGACAAGCGTGTCCGTCCGCCCGATTTCATATTGACCATCGACTGGCCGATCATCGCACAGCCAGCCATGCCGCCGAAGAAGCCGGTCACGATGTTGGCCAGCCCCTGCCCCTTCGCTTCCCGGTTCTTGTCGCTGCCGGTGCCCGTGATATCATCAATAAGCGTGGCTGTCATCAGCGATTCCAGTAATCCGACGACCGCGAGTGAGAGCGAATACGGCAGTATAATCAGCAGTGTATCCAGCGTCAAGGGAAGGCTCGGCAGATGGAATACAGGCAGCGCTGAAGTAATAGTCCCCATATCGCCCACGGTTCTTACATCCAGACCCAGCACAATGCTGAGGACCGAGACTACGACAATGGCGACCAGCGCCGATGGCACCGCCTTGGTGATCCGGGGAACCGTATAGATGATGACCAGCGTAAGAGCCACAAGTGCGTACATGATCCAGCCCTGTCCCTCAAAATGCACGAGCTGAGCCATAAAGATCAGAATCGCCAGCGCGTTGACAAAGCCGGTCATGACCGGCTGCGGCAGGAAGGTGATGAACCGGCCCAGCTTCAGCAGCCCCATCACAATCTGCAGGATGCCAGCCAGCACCGTAGCCGCGAACAGATACTCAATGCCGTGCGACAGCACCAGACTGCCGACCAGCAGCGCCATCGCTCCTGTCGCCGCCGAGATCATCCCCGGCCGCCCGCCGGCGAAGGCTGTTACAATAGCGATACAGAAGGAGGCGTACAAACCAACCATAGGGCTTACGCCAGCAAGGATGGAGAAAGCAATCGCTTCAGGAATTAAGGCAATAGCCACGGTCATGCCCGATAAAATATCACTCCGTGTGTTGGAGAACCAACCGTTGTTGTATGAGACGATTTGCTTCAAAATTTCAGTTCCTCCTGTTACCTGAATTCACCCTGTTTCACTTAACGGTATAATCCGGAGGCCTTCACCTCATTGAAGAAGGTGTTGAACTCCTCAATATTAAGCTGCTGCGCCGCATCAGACAAGGCTGTAGCCGGATCAGGATGCACCTCCACCATAATACCGTCGGCTCCGGCAGCAAGCGCAGCCTTGGCACACGGGATCAGAATGTCCTTGCGTCCGGTGGAATGGGTGACATCGACCAGCACCGGCAGATGGCATTCCTGCTTAAGAATCGGTACCGCCGAGATATCCAGCGTATTGCGCGTCGACCGCTCATAGGTGCGGATACCGCGTTCAATCAGCATAATCTCCATATTGCCGCGGGACATAATATATTCTGCCGCATGGACGAATTCATCCAGCGTGGCAGATAGTCCGCGCTTCAGCAGCACCGGTTTGTTCACTTCCCCTACCGCCTTAAGCAGCTCGAAGTTGTGCATGTTCCGCGCGCCGACCTGAATGACATCCACATAATCCAGCGCTTCTTCAATATGCCGGGGATCGACAATCTCACTGATCGTCAGCAGCCCGTATTCATTCGCCGCTTCACGCAGAATCCGCAGGCCATCCATGCCCAGTCCCTGGAAATCATATGGGGAGGTCCGGGGCTTGAAGGCGCCGCCGCGCATAACCTTGACGCCTGCCTTCTGCAGGGCCGCAGCCACCGTACGGGTCTGCAGCTCGCTCTCCACCGAACACGGGCCAGCTACCATCAGGGAGGATAATCCGCCTACTGTAACGCCGCCCGGCAGCTCAATAACTGTATCCTCCGCATGGTCTTTACGCGCTACCAGCAGGGTCTTCTTATGCTCCGTACTTTGCAGATCAAGCGAAGCTGAGAAAATCTGCTTGAACAACGTACGGATGGTTCCATTCGTGAACGGTCCTTTATTGCCTGCGACCATTTTCTCCAGCATCGCCTTCTCCCGTTCAGGATCGAACTTCGGCACGCCTTGCTTCTCTTTGAGCACCCCAATCTCCTGAACGATTCCGGCACGCTCCGAGATCAGCTCCAGCAGCTGACCGTTAATCTCATCCAATCTTGCTCTCAGATCATCCAATTCGACATTACTCATTCCAAGACACTCCTTTGTGATATTAATAGTTAAGGCTATGAACGAACGCAAAAAGACCCCCCGCCGCAAGGGACGAGGAGCCGTGGTACCACCCTTATTTAGAACTGAATCCTGCTGACGCATCAGCACATGACGGCATAACCTGAAGGATACCGGCCAGTCGATTCATTCTGTCTTACATCCGTTAACGCAGGAAGCGGGCCACCCTACCCATAACTGCTGCAGCAGTGTACTTCAGGGACCGACTCGGAAGTGAACTTCGGCACTAAGCGTCTAATGGGGGTGCTCTCAGTCTCCGGCACGCCTTCCCTGTTAAAATACGCTATGAAGTGCTTACTCTCTTCGTCATTGTCATTACAAGGTATATCGGTGCTGCTTATGCACCAGTTTCTGCTATCTTAATCAAAAAGACTTCCATATGCAAGACATCACAGCACTGCATTGCAGCTTTAACTCAGCATTGTGATTATTTTGTGAAGAGAGGTCTGCTTATTCCTGTTCCGCAAAAAATTTCCCGATTACTTGGGCAATGCTGTCGCTTCTCAGCGGCTTGCTGATATACTCATCCATCCCTGCTTCAAGGCATAGCTCCCGGTCGCCCTTGAGCGCGTTGGCCGTCACTGCAACAATGACCGGCTGCTGGTCTGCGGGCTGCTCTGCCCTAATGGCAGCTGTGGCCTCCAGGCCGTTCATCCCGGGCATCTGCACATCCATGAAGATCAGATCATAGCCATGCCGGGCCGTCATATCGACCGCCTGCCGCCCATCCTCGGCCACATCGACGGCGAAGCCGCGCTTCTCCAGAATTTTGCGCAGGACGATCTGGTTAATCACATTGTCCTCGGCTACCAGAATATGCAGGGACCGGCCTTCTGATTGCGGCTCCGGCAGGTTCGCATCCGGCCCGTCAGCCGGAAGCGACTGCGCTTCTGTCCGGAGGACCACGGTGAACACAAAGGTCGCCCCCTGCCCGGCTGCTGTATCCAGATAGATCTCTCCGCCCATCCGCTCGACCAATTGCTTGCTGATCGCCAGCCCCAGACCAGTGCCTTCACCCTGGCGGCCCCTGAAATGCTCCATCTGATAGAACGGCTCGAACAAGCGGCTGCGGGCCTCCTCGGGAATCCCGCTCCCCGTATCCGCCACGGTGAACTGGAGCGTTACGCCTGCCAGGCCATCGGCAATGCGCTTCACGCTTACCTTTACCCCGCCGGTACAGGTGAATTTCACGGCATTGCCGGCCAGATTGAGCAGCACCTGCTTCAGCCGCTCCCCGTCCCCGATCAGCCGCTGCGGCACATCCGGCTCCGTCTCCACGCTGAGGGTCAGCCCTTTGCGCTCCGCCTTGAGCTGAAGCAGCTCCAGTGCGGAATCCATACAGTGCTGGAGGATGAACGGCTCGTCTTGGAGTGAGATTTTGCCTGCCTCAATCTTGGAGAGATCGAGAATGTCGTTGATGATATTCAGCAGGGATTCACCGCTCTGGCGGATAATCTCCAGGAACTCCCGCTGCTGCGAACCCGGCTCACTGCTCTCCAGCAGCAGGTCGGTCATCCCGATCACCCCGTTCATCGGAGTACGGATTTCGTGGCTCATCATGGCCAGGAACTCACTTTTGGCGCGGTTCGTATTCTCTGCGGTCTCCTTGGCAATCAGCAGCTTCTTCTGCTCGGTAATATCCTTGACGATAATATAAAAGCCTACGGTAGACTGGTTGATAATAATCGGCGCAAGGGTAGTCAGGACCTCCACAGAATGCCCATCCTTATGCCAGATCAGGTTGATATCCTGTCCCACGGAGCCGCTCCGCCGGCGGGGGCCGAGTACATTCTGCAGCTGCCGCTTGCCGATGATCCGGCTGACACTCATGCCCACCATCTCGGGGATCGTATACCCCGTCAGCCTTACCGCCTGTTCATTCCCGTTAATAATATGGCCTTCCAGGTCCAGCGATATGATCGCGTCATGATTATATTTCTTCAGCGAGGTATAACGCTCGACCGATTCCTGAAGCTTCTGCTCCACAATCTTGCGCCGGGTCACATCGCGGCCGACAGCCAGCACCCCGCGCTCCCCGCCGTCTTCCACCGTTCTCAGAGAGAACTCAATCCAGATATACTGGCCGTTCACATGTAATATCCGCAGCTGGATATCAGGCGAGTCAGCCAACTGCTGCGCACTGATTAAATCCAGATCCTCAGGGTGAACCAGTCTGCTGTTATCCCGGCCGATCAGCTCCTCCGGTCTGTACCCGAGCACCTCTTCCACTGAAGGGGAGCAATAGCGGCAGACTGAACCTGGAGCAGCATAGTACACAATGTCCCTGATGTTGCCGGCAATCAGCTGATACAGCCGCTCAGACTGTCCGGGAAGTGCCTTAGCCGGTGCCGCAAGCTGCCCTCCGGCCAAGTGAACGATATAATACAGCCCCTCTCCCGTCGAAGGCTCGCTCACCCTCGCCACATGCAGCAGCACCGGAACCGCAGAGCCATCCGCATGGCGCAGCTTAATTTCGGCTTCAAAAAAAGGGGCTGCTCCTGTCCTGAGGCTCCCCATCCTGTAGCTATGTATGTGCAGGCTATCTTCATCCCAGAACGCTTGGAAGCTGCGTCCCAGCAACTGCTCTTCGGAATATCCGAGCAAGAGGGTTACCGCCGGATTCACTTTCATCCATTCTTCAGCCATGGAGAGAAAGGCTACTCCGGCAGTTCCTGTCTTAAATGCCTGTTCAAATGGAGAAGACGTCTCCGTATGCTGCCCTAGCATAAGATCCACCGCCCGTTTGTGAAGTATTAGATGCAATTCCTTTATATTAAATCTGCAATATAAATATCTTGCATAATCGGGCGAAAGTCAAATCATTATGTCGAATACTGACAATTCCTTATTCAGCGGATTACAGCAGCCCGTGAACCCGCCGCCAGACAGAGATCTCCCCAGCTCCCCACCTTAATGAATCCCCTGTTGCTATTTCAAGCTAAATCTTCTGCAGGTCTTCTCCGTAGAGCAGCCTTTTCACGGTTTCGGTGAACGCTTTAACCTGAAAGGGCTTGGTGATATATTCGGCAAAGCCCTTCTTCCGGGCCTTCTCAATATCCGAGCTTTGCGCAAACGCACTCGTCGCCAGCACCGGAATATGACAAGTTGCCTGATCCTGCTGCAGTATTTCCAGAGCTTCATACCCGTTAAGTCCGGGAAGCCCGATGTCCAGGATGATCAGATCCGGCAGAGCTTCCCGCGCTATTTGGAGTCCAAGCTCTGCCGTTTCAGCCTTCAGCAGTAATACGGAGGGCAGATTTCTTTTGAAGATATGATGTACTAGGGCCATATTGAGCTGATTATCTTCTACATATAATACCGTCCACTTGCACTCCTCCATCCAGCTTATCCTCCTAAAAAGTCTCAGCACCCCTAACGGCAGATGGGCAGAAAATAAAAAAACCGAAGAAAGGGACGATTCCCCCTTCTTCGGCTCATGTTCGGCTCATTTGCATGTCCGACTCATTTCCACCTCATATATGGTTAGACTTCATTGAAAAGTATAGGCTATCACGCTGGTATCTTTGTCGAAATCCCAATCCACATAAATATCCGCCAGCTCTTTGCCGAGCATCTGGGCTATAGTGGTGGTATCATCCAAATACCTCTTCTCCATCTTGCGCTTGGTAGTCTTAAGCGTATTCTCATAGCCGAGGCCAATCAATTCCTTCTCCAAAGGAATCATGATGCCTTCGCGCTTGATAATCAGAATGCGGGGTCCCAGCCACCATGAGTCCGTATGGACCGGTTCCTTCTGGACCTTCCTAGTGACTTCGTTAATCTGGATATGGACTTCCTCGCGCCCGGCATAATCATCAATCGGTACGTCGTCATTCTTGATGAGCGCCACGATCATCCCCGATGCGTTATGAATGCCCCAATCATAAAAAAGCTCGCCGACCTCAATAGCCAGGCTCTCCTTCAGGTACGCTGCAAGTTCGGGAAGCAGGGACTTCATCAGAAGCTCCCGTGTATAACGAAACGCCTGTTCTTCTTCCTTATTCAATAAAAACCTCTCCACAGGTCCGATGAAATTACGGATATGCAGTGCTATACATTGCTCCCCGATAGAGGCATGTATCGATTCAGGTCCCTTCCCGAAGCGTTCCCGCAGTAGCCTTCCTGTGAAACTGGAAAGTTGGCTAGTAAGTTCTGTAGTGCTCATTCAATTTCCTCCAGCATAATATTCTAGTGTCTGTGTGTAGATTTGGGGAGACGCTCCGCCTGCTGAAGAAACGGTTCGTTCAACTTAGTATAATCTCAACCGCCCAGTTAGTATATATTAAAATAATTTATATTTTTCTGCAGCAGCTTAGCCTGCTTCTATATGTATCGGCGTGCTCCTAATATTGCCCAAATTATGTCATATTACTTAGACACGGCCGAAACGTACAAGAACATGCACCCGTCAGTCAGAAGCGATTATATACAAAAAGGTGTTCCGCTGCCGGCATGGCTGCGGAACACCTGTGAATTTACTTGCCTATCTCTTGCTGCTTGCCGCGGTAAGCTTCGGTGAAGACCTCGAAGAACGGTGTCGTGTCCCGTTCTGCCATCGTGTCCTCCGCCCCCGGATTCCAGCCGATCTCCTTCCGCCAGCTGCCCAGCCGGCCGGATTCAATCAGCTCCTGCTCATCCGGGTTCGCAGACTTATCTGCCTGCGGTGCCACATACAATGCATCGACAGGACAATAAGCTTCGCACATGAAGCAGGTCTGGCAATCCTCCTGGCGGGCAATGACGGCAAGCTTGCCCTCCATCGCGAAGACATTCGTCGGACAGACCTTCACGCACAGCCTGCAGCCGATGCAGCGGTCCTGGCTAACCAGCTCAATCATATGGCCCGCTCCTCTCCCGGAATCCGCAGCTCATGGGCATGAGGCACACTTTCCGTGCGGATACCGATCGTATTAACGCCGGAGAGAATCAGGCGGTGGGTCTGGCGCGGGTCCAGCGCCGGATACTCGGCCAGGCGCTGCAGGCCGCGGCTCTCCTTGCGGGCCAGCGCAGCGGTGTAGATCCAGCGGCCGACATTCAGCATAGCGGCCGCTTCACGTGACTGCACGATGCCCTGAACCGTGGCAGGCACCTGCCCGCCCAGCTCGGGCATCAGGCGGTTCAGGCGCTGCAGGGCGGCAGCGACCACGGGCTCGCTGCGGAAGTAATTGATCCGCAGCGGCAGGATCTCCTGCTGGACCGCCGCGATCAGCGGCTTCGCGTCCAGCGTCCGTGAGGTGCCGGCGCCAGCCGGCATGCCGTAGCGGCCCGCCGCGCGGAGCATCCGGCGCTCCGCCGGATGCGGCTGCTGCAGAGCGAGCCGCGCCGCGCTTTGTCCTGCCCAGCTGCCGCTGCAGATGGCCCAGGATGCATTGTAGGCGCCGCCGCCGGAGATGGCGCCGGTCACTTTCTCGCGGGAGGCGGCGTCGCCTGCCGCATACAGCCCCGGCACCGAGGTTTCACACCCGGGGCCGGTCAGGCGCAGGCCGCCCGTGCCGCGCATCGTGCCTTCATAGCGGAGCGTAAGCGGAAATTTATCCTTGAACGGATTAATCCCCGCCCGCTCCAGCGGCATGAAGAAGATCGGGTGGGCATTGCGGAGGAATTCCTGCTTCTCCTTCGTATCAGCCAAATCCAGAGAAGCATAGACCGGGCCCTTCAGCATCAGCTCGGGAATGCTGCCGAAGGTGCGGTCGCCCCGGTGCAGCGGCCTTCCCGCAGCATCATACAGCGTGGCCCAAGCCAGCATGCGCCCGCGGGTGACCGTTCCATCCGCGAAGCTTGGAGCATATTGCCGGGTGAATTCCATGCCCGACAGCTCGGCACCGGCTTCGGCTGACATCAGCAGCCCTTCACCGGTAAGCACATTACAGCCCAGCCCCTTGCTGAGGAAGGCGCAGCCGCCCGTAGCCATAATCACCGCATTCGCCTTCACTTCCCAGCTCTCTCCGGTCAGGCGGTTGATTCCGCGGGCGCCACCCACGCCGTGCTGATCATGGAGCAGCTCCAGTGCCGGCGATTGATCCCAGATGCGCACTCCCGCCTTGCGCACCACTCTGCGCATAATCTTCATGTATTCGGGGCCATGCAGATGCGTCCGCAGCGGCCTGCCCTCCTCATCCTTCGGGAAAAGATACCCCCATTCCTCTACCAGCTGCAGGTTCTGCTCGACCTGATCCAGCACACGGTGTATCCAGGCATTCTCCGAGAGATAGCCGCCGGCCTTAAGTCTGTCCTGCACGGCCTGCTCCCGCAGCTCGGCTACCGGCGGAATCACCAGCAGCGTCGTTCCCCCCGGCGCGGTAGCCCCGCTTGTTCCGAGATATCCCTTATCGGCCAGGATCACTTTCGCTCCCTGAGAAGCTGCACTCCATGCCGCCCATGCTCCGGCCGGGCCTCCACCCAGCACTAGAACATCTGTTGTAGCCTGCTGTTGCTGCGGCATTCCGCTTCCTCCTCTTTCGGTCCTCTGAACATTACTTGAGCTGCCAATCGCTAATATTGAAATCCTTCTTGGCCAGCTTCTCATCGACGAGGAAGTTCTTGGTGCCCTCCAGCAGCTTAATGCCGTCATCTGTGAAGGCTGTATCCTTGATATCACTGATTGGATTGACCTGCTTCGCGAGCTCCGGGGTGGTATCTCCGATCTCAGCCAGGAATGCATAATATTCATCTTCATGCTGCTTCAGGTCGGCCAGTGCCTTCTCCCGGGCCGCATTCCAGACCTTGGGGAAATCCGGGAATTTCGCAAGGTACTCCTCTGACACTACGGTAGCGCTGCTACCGAGCAGATCCGGATGCTGCGAGGCATCATCCAAATGGGTGTACCCCTGCTCAATCTGCTTAAGCGCCGCCACACCGTTATTGGTGGTCGCGTCTACATCGCCGCGGGCCAGTGCTGCGCTTGCATCGGGAATCAGCATGTGAACCAGCTTATAATCAGTTACGCCCTCCTGCTTCAGCAAGCCGACTACATAACGGTGCATAAACGAACCTTTTTGGATGGCAATCGTCTTGCCCTTCAGGTCCTGCACCGTCTTCGGCCCGTCCTTCTTGCCGATCAGATAACCGACTGTATGCGCTGAAGTCTGGGCGATCAGCCGGGTCTTGGCTCCTGAGGCGTAGGCGATAATCGCCGGGGTATCCCCGAGGCTGCCGAAATCGAGTCTTCCGCTGATTAAGGATTCCGTCTGATCCGGCCCGTTCGGGAAGCCTGTCAGCTTGATTTCGGTAATTCCGTATGGTTTCAGCTCTTCCTGAATAATGCCCTTGTAAAGGCCCCAGCCTTCCGCGCCTCCCGGCAGATTCAGCTTATTGGAGCCGATGTAGCCGAAATTCAACACGGCCGGAACATTGCTTGCAGCCTTACCGCCAGCCGCTTCAGCGGTATTGGTACCTCCACTGCCTGCTGCCGAGTTGCTCCCCGAGCCTGTATTATTGCCGCA
The DNA here is from genome assembly GCF_038009085.1 of Paenibacillus sp. FSL R7-0210. Taxonomy (NCBI): domain Bacteria; kingdom Bacillati; phylum Bacillota; class Bacilli; order Caryophanales; family Paenibacillaceae; genus Paenibacillus; species Paenibacillus sp. FSL R7-0210. The sequence continues at coordinate 7,488,935 of NZ_JBBPAR010000001.1, read as the reverse complement.
AGCCTGTAGTACCAGCATGATCATCACCACACCTGTAATCAGCGTGAGGCGTCCCCTTTTGCTCCATATACCTGTAATCTCTCTGTACAATCTGCTCATTGCTGTATTCTCCCCTCAGTCGTCTACTGGATGTTGTTATCGCATATCAGAAATCAGAATCCTGCCCGCGCCGCCAGCTTAACCATGAAGTCATGACTAGCCACCGGCTGTCTGCCCTTGCCCCAGCCTACCTTCTCGCGGTAGCCTCCAAGCAGGCCTTGCTCCTCCAGCTCTGCCTCTGTAATCCCGGTAATTCCCTCGGAATCCGGAGCAACATACAGCGCATCCACCGGACAATACAGCTCACACATGAAGCAGGTCTGGCAGTCGCTCTGCCGGGCGATCACGGGAATTCCGTTCTCTACCCGGTCGAATACATTGGTCGGGCAGACGGATACGCATTGGTTGCATTCTATACACCGGTCAGCGCTGATGACTTCAATCACAACAATACACTCTCCTTCGCTACCTCTTCTGTCTTCACCCATACCTGATCCAGTCCGCCGCTGATCAAACGGTGATGCTGGCTGTCATCACTTCCCTTGAAGTCCTCCCGTTTGTGCATTCCCCGGGTCTCGGTGCGGGTCAGTGCGGAGCTGTACATCCAGCGTGCCGTCGCCGTCATCGCTTCGGCTTCACGCGCCTTTACACCTTCCGGCGTGCGCTGGATTTCCCGGCTGCGCTGCTCCTTCCATAGTCCGTCCAGACGTTCCAGCGAAGAGGCCAGCCCCTGCTCTGTACGGAACAGATTAATATCGTACGGTTTGACTTCTGCCTGCACAGCCTCCACATATTCTGCGGTTCTGGCAGCTGCGCCTGCCCGGACTTCCCCATGAACCAGCGGGGAAGAGGACAAGCCGGAAGGTGTCCGATGGCTGGCATGCCGGCCAAGTCCTGCGGCATAAGCCGCAGCCCCTTCTCCGGCGAAGGAGCCGGAAGACATGGCCCAGGCGGCATTATGGCTGCCGCCTCCGGTGAACCCGCCGCAGATCAGCTCGCGGGTGGCGGCATCTCCCGCCGCGTACAAGCCGGGCACGCCTGTGCCGCACTGCTCATCCGTAATCCGGATGCCGCCGGTCCCCCGGACGGTCCCCTCCAGCCGCAAGGTTACCGGGAAAAGATCCTTGAAGGGATTAATTCCCCGCCGGTCGAACGGCAGGAAGAAATTCGTCTGCGCCACCCGCAGCAGCGGCTGCAAAGCCTCATCGGCTCCGTCAAGCTTCGCGAACACCTGGCGGCCCGCCAGCAGATTCCGGGCAATGACCGAGCGGCCCTTCTTGGAGCCCGCTCCTTCCACCACGCTGCCGTCCTCATAATAGAAGCTGGCATAGCTATAATATGCGGTCTTCGTTACAGAGGAGAAGGTCGGGCAGATCGCATAGGCATTGGAGAACTCCATGCCGGACAGGCTCGCTCCTGCTTCCGCAGCGAATAAGTAACCATCACCCGTCAGGACGTTGCAGCCCAGCGCCTTACTGAGGAAAGCGCAGCCCCCGGTAGCGATAACCACCGCCCCGGCATGCACACTCCAAGCTTCTCCGTTCTGGGTCTGCACGCCGGCCGCTCCGGCTACCCCGTGCTCATCGGCGAGCAGCTCCAGCACGGGACTGTGGTCCAGAATCTTCACACCTGCCTTCTTCACCAGCTTGCGCATCAGACGCATATATTCAGGTCCCTGCAGGCCCCGCCGGTATGGATTGCCTTCCTCATCCACCGGGAACGGATAGCCGCTGACACCCAGTCTGTTCATATTCTCATAAGTACGGTCCAGCACCCGGTCCATCCAGCGGTGCTCTGCCAGCTTACCGCCCATAGCATAACGGCTGGCCTTCGCGGCCTCGCGCAGCTCCTCCTCCGGCTTCACGTACCATACTCCTGTGCCCGACGGGGCAGTCGCGCCGCTGGAGCCGCAGTATCCTTTATCGGCCAGAATCACCTTCACTCCCTTGGCTGCGGCTGTAAGTGCCGCCCATGTTCCTGCCGGACCTCCGCCGATTACCAGTACATCTGCCGTCAGTTTCAATGCTTCCTTCAGTGCCGGTTGGCTCATGTTGTTGCCCCCTTGGTTTCATTAGCGTTAGCGTTTCATTAGCCCGTCTTCAACCTTGATAGCTGTCACGCCAGTACAGGAATTTGCGTTCGATGACGCGGAATAGAGAATCGATTAGCTTGCCGACCACGGCGAAAATAAGTATTCCGACAAAAATCACTGCCGTATTGGAATTCTGCTTCGCTTCATTAATGAGAAATCCAACCCCGGACTGTGATCCGATCAGTTCAGCAACCACCAGACCGATCCAGGCCACAGCCATCGACAGGCGCAGTCCCAGGAGAATGCCGGGCAGCGCAGCCGGCAGGATCAGCCGCCGCAGCTTCTGCAGCGGACTGAAGCCGAGCACCCGGGCCACTTCGAACAACTTGTTATCCACTCCCCGGATGCCCATGAAGGTATTAACATAGAGCGGGAAGAAGGAGCCGCTCATGATAATAACCACCTTCGAGATCTCGCCGAAGCCAAACCACAGAATAATTAGCGGGGCAATCGCCAGATGCGGAACCAGCCGCAGAATCTGAACACTTGGGTCCAGCAGATAGGCTGCGCTGCGGAACAGGCCGGTCAATGTCCCCAGCAGCAAGCCGAGAATACCTCCAATCAGGAACCCGATGCCCGCCCGTCCAATGCTGACACCCACATGATGGACGAGTTCTCCCTTAACGGTCAGATCCGCAAATGCAGAGAGGATCGTCAGCGGTGCCGGAAGAAACTCCGGCGAGATCCAGCCTGCGCTCCCGGCAAGCTGCCACACGGCCAGCACCGCTACGGGAATGGCTGCCCCGGCTACCCAGTCATACAGAAGCTTTTTCCAGAATACTGAATCTGTCTTTCTCTTGTTGTTAGCCGTAGTAATTGAAGCAGTTCCGCTATAATCACGGGCTTCCCTTACCCCCTTGGCTGTCTTGATTATGGCTTCGATCCCTTCACTCATGCTGTTCTTCCCCTCCTATCCCTGATAACTGTCCCGCCACCGGAGCAGATGCTGTTCAATCAGGCGGACAATCGTGTCACTCAGCAGTCCGACAGCGGCAAATACAATAATTCCGACAAATACAACCGGCGTATCGGCAAACTGGCGGGCATCTGACATCATGTAGCCGATCCCCGAGGTAGAAGCAATAAGCTCCGCCACCACCAGTCCCAGCCAGGAGAGTCCCAGCGACAAGCGCACCCCGAGCATTATATTCGGCACCGCCGCAGGCAGCACCAGCCGCACAATCTGCTTCCCTCTGCTGAAGCCAAGCACTCTGGCTACCTCAAACAGCTTGTTATCCGTCCCGCGTATACCGATAAAGGTATTGATATAGACCGGGAAAAACGCCCCTTTGGCAATCAGCAGCACCTTGGATTCTTCGCCGATGCCGAACCAGAGAATGAACAGCGGTACTACGGCAAGGCTCGGAATCATCCGGATCATTTGCAGCGAGGGGTCCAGCAGCTTCTCCGACCGGCGGAATAATCCGACCAGGATGCCGAAGAACAGACCAAGCCCTCCGCCAAGCAGAAATCCTGACAATGCCCGCACGACACTAATTCTCAGGTTGCTCCATAAATCCCCGGTAGACGCCAGCGTAATGAATGACTGGGCAATCGTATAAGGTGTCGGGAACAGCATCTCCGAGATCACTCCGTAATAGCCCAGAATCTGCCACAGGATCAGTATCCCTGCCGGAAGCAGCAGCCCCAGACCGGCAATGACCACTTTTCCAGGTCCATCAGGCTGTCCGGTTTTTCCGGCATTCCCTACAGTTACAGTCCGCTCTGCCATGGCTGTCTCTCCTTCTGAATTAATTAATATATTCGTATGGATTAAGTCGGATATGAATTAGCACTTAACCTCACTTTTCCATAATAAGCATCTGGAGTTACTTTATATTCCGGCCCCGTCCTTCAGCTCAAGCTCCTCCACCTTCTCGAAGTAATTCAATACCTTGAGCCGCAGCTCTTGAAAGGAGGTTGTTGTTTTGGAGCGCGGATACGGCAGGTCTATGGGAACGATCTTACGGATTCGGCCGGGACGAGGCTCCAGAATCACCACCCGGTTCCCCAGGAACACGGCTTCATCTATATCATGGGTCACAAAAATCATCGTCGTCCGGTTCCGCTGCCAAATGTCGAGCAGCACCGACTGCATATGCGCCCGCGTAAAAGCATCCAACGCGCCAAAGGGCTCATCCAGCAGCAGAACCTTGGGACTGCGCAGCAGCGCCCGGGCAATCGCTACCCGCTGGGCCATCCCGCCCGACAGCTCACGGGGATAGGACTTCTCGAAGCCGCCGAGCTTCACCAGCTCAATCAGCTCATCTACCCGCTGCCGGATATCCGGCCTGCCCAGCGGCAGATCCGAGGCAATATTCTTCTCTACCGTAAGCCAGGGAAACAAGCGGTGCTCCTGAAAAATAAACCCCTTATCGATTCCCGGCCCGCTGATCGCTGCCCCCTCCAGGGTAACACTGCCGGTATAGCCGGTATCCAGACCGGCAATGATGCGCAGCAGGGTGCTTTTGCCGCAGCCGCTGGGTCCAATCACCGTGATGAACTCCCCCTCCTGCACCTCCAGCTCGACATCCTCCAGCGCCTGCACCTTGCCTCCAGCGGTATCAAAGTGCTTATTCAGTTCTGTGATAGACAACAATGCCTCTCCCATATCTGCTCCTCCTTCTGGCTGAATTCCCTTAGCAACAAAAAAACAGAGGGACCTCGCGCAACAATCACGCAGGCACCTCTGTATGAACAGTCGGTAAAATATAATCCAAAGTAAGTTGATTGGAATTTGTAAATTTAAAATATCATCCATCAGGTAATCTGTCAATAAAAATACACAATATCCGGGCGGATTAATTTGATTTACTGCTGACATTCTTCTGAAACTATGAAACAGTAACGATGAACCAGACAATGTTAATAGCTATTCGCAAACTTCCACTCATATACTTACAATTAGTAAGTAATTGTGATATACTGGGCTATATCCTTGCACTAACGGACAAGCTTACAAGTAACTGCTGCTCACCATTCTGGATGATAAGGGGTCTGTACCATGAACAATCAAGGGAATACACAAGCTAATGCGCAAGCAAATACACAAGCGGATGCTCAAGAAAAAGAAGCAAGCCTGCCGGAGTTTGAATTCGGCATTTATACATTGGGCGATATTGTTACCGACTGCCATACAGGGCAGCGGATCAGCCCCGCTCAACGCCTGCAGGAAGTCATTGCAGCCGCGAAGCTGGCCGATGAAGCCGGACTGGATGTATTCGGCGTAGGCGAGCATCACCGGCTGGATTTCGTAATCTCATCGGTGCCCGTTGTCCTGGCAGCTATCGCCCAGGTTACACAGCGGATCAAGCTTACCAGCGCTACGACCGTGCTAAGTACCATTGATCCGGTCCGTGTCTTCGAGGACTTCGCCACCCTGGACCTCTTGTCTGGCGGTCGGGCCGAGATCATTGCCGGACGCGGCGCTTTCCTGGAATCCTTCCCGCTGTTCGGCTACGAGCTGGAAGATTACAAGCAGCTGTTCAGCGAGAATCTCGACCTGCTGCTCACACTGAACCAGCATGAAGTCATGAACTGGAAGGGCAAATTCCGCTCCCCGCTGCATAACGCCGAGATCGCTCCACGTCCGCTGCAGCAGAGACTCCCGCTCTCGGTCGGCATCGGCGGTTCAGCCGAAAGTGCCGAGAAGGCTGGGGCCCTTGGCATAGGCATGGCTATCGCTATCCTGAGCGGCAGCCCGGAGCCCTTCCAGAATCTGGCCGGCACCTACCGCCGCGCCGGTGCAGCCGCCGGCCACCAGCCGGAGGACCTGAAGATCGCCATCACCAGCCATGGCTACATCGCCAAGACCTCTCAGCAGGCACTGGATGAGTATTACCCTTATTACTACAGCTACCGTAATGCGATCAGCCCGCGCCCCGGTCAGGAGTACCGGATCTCCCGCAGCGAGTTCGGCCGGTTCACCTCGCCGGACAACACCCTGGCCGTGGGCAGCCCGCAGCAGATTATCGAGAAGATTCTCTATCAGCATGAGCTGTTCGGCCATAACCGCTTCATGACCCAGCTCGACATCGGCGGCCTGCCTTACGCCAAGGTAGCCGCCGCCATCGAGCTGCTCGCCACCGAGGTCGCCCCGGTGGTGCGCCGCGAGGTTGCGAAGAAGCAGCGCGGAATTTCCTCCGCGCAATAGGGGCTATTGCGCTGGATGGGGTGCCGCCTAACTGATTGGCTCATTTAACTAATATCTGCTGGATTCAGGGGCACTTGTGCTCCTGATTCGCTCATTTAGCCAACTTTTGCTCGATTCAGGGGCACTTGTGCTCCTGATTCGCTCATTTAGCTAACTTTTGCTCGATTCAGGGGCACTTGTGCTCCTGATTCGCTCATTTAGCTAACTTTTGCTCGATTCAGGGGCACTTGTGCTCCTGAATTGTTCATTTAGCTAACTTGCACTCCTCATCCAGCCTACCTTCAGCACCACCAATGGGATTTATCCCTTTCATTTCCCCGTACAGCCCACTTCCAGCGCCACCAATGGGATTTAGCCATTTCATTTACCCATCCAGCCCACTTTTCAGCGTCACCAATGGGATTTATCCCTTTAATTTCCCCGTCCAGCCCACTTCCAGCACCATCAATGGGATTTATCCCGTTAATTCCCCCGTCCAGCCCACTTTTCAGCGTCACCAAAGGGATTTATCCCTTTAATTCCCCCGTCCAGCCCACTTTCAGCGCCACCAATGGGATTTATCCCTTTCATTTCCCCATCCAGCCCACTTTCAGCGCCACCAATGGGGCTGTCCCAAAAGCCATGAAATGGCTGCTTGGGACAGCTTTTTATTTTGGAGTAGGATCAACGTGAGCACTTGGGTGGACGCTTCGCGAACGGACCGTTGTTTGGGTCGCTGTGGTCTCCAGATTTTTTTCATTCCCTTAGCGGTGAAAATCCGGAGACCAAGGCGACCGCTGCCGCTTTTTCACAATCGTTCCGTCCTCTCCGCTGTTTAAGCGGGAAAAGTTTCTTCAAATCTTTCTAAAATCACAAAAAGAAACCTCTCTTTTGTTAAAATGGAGTTACCACACAACCATTTCAAAGGAGAGGTTTCTTTTGTACATTCAATATACCATGGACCAGCTTTGCTTGCCAATGGATCTGGAAGAAGATATCCCGGAAAATCACCTCGTTCGCGTCGTGAATGCCGCCGTCAATCGGCTGGACAACGCCATTTTTGACGCGGCCTATCCCGGCGGCGGCCGTGACAGCTACCATCCTAAAATGCTCACCAAAGTCATCATCTACGCTTACACTCAGCGAATCTATTCGTCTCGCCAAATCGCCAAAGCGGTCCGGGAGAACATTCCCTTCATGTGGCTGGCCGGACGGCAGCGACCCGACTTCCGCACGCTGAATCGCTTCCGTTCCCAGCGGATGAGAAAGGTCCTCGAAACGGTATTTACCGCCGTGCTTCAGTTTCTGGCTGACGAAAAATACGTGTCTCTGGAGCATTATTTTGTGGACGGAACTAAGATCGAAGCGAATGCCAATCGCTACACCTTTGTCTGGAGCAAAGCGGTCAGCAAACACAAAGCGAAACTGCAAGATAAGGTACAGGCCCTATTCGCTGACATTGAAGCAGCGGAAGAGCAGGAAGAACAAGAGAATCAGGGCAAAGATCTGGCTGAACTCAGCACGGGTTCGCAAATGGACAGTGAGAAACTCGAACAAGCCGTGCAAAAGCTTGAAGCTCAGCTTGCCGAAAAACCGAAAGACAAGCCCCTAAAAAAGACGGTTCGGAAGTTGCGTAAGGATTTGCTCCCTCGACTGCAGAAGTACGAACAATATCAAAAGCTGCTTGGGGACCGGAATAGTTTCAGCAAGACCGATCCCGAGGCAACGTTTATGCGGATGAAAGAAGATCACATGCAAAATGGCCAACTGAAGCCAGGTTACAATCTACAGATCGGGACCGAAAACCAATTTATTTTAACCTACAGTCTACATCAAAGACCGGGTGACACCCGCTGTTTAGAACCACATCTGGCAAAAACAAAGCAATTCCTCGGAAAACTTCCAAAGACGGTCATTGCAGATGCCGGCTATGGAAGTGAAGAAAACTACGCCTATCTGGAAAAGAGCGAGATACAGGCCGTCGTGAAATACAGCACCTACCACAAAGAAAAGAGCAAAGCCTGGAAAGCCGACGTCGGAAAAATCGAGAACTGGACCTACGACGCATCCGAGGATCGCTGGACGTGTTTAGCTGGATACCCGCTGTATTTCCAACGAGAGAGCAAGGAAACCACAGAGAGTGGATACGAAATTACGAAGCGTCATTACCAAAGTCAAAGCTGCGGAGGGTGTCCGCTAAAAGAAAACTGCACGAAGGGAAGCGGAAACCGGGAAATCGCAGTCAGTTTGGAGCGGCTTAGATACCAGAAACAGGCGAAAGAAATCCTCCGAAGCGAGGAAGGCTATCTATTGGCCGTACGTCGAATGACGGAGCCGGAAAGTGTATTTGGACAATTAAAAAATAACCGGGGCTTCCGGCGCTTTCTGCTTCGCGGCATGGAAAAAGTGACGCTAGAGGTCGGTTGGCTTTCGCTTGCTCACAACCTGCTGAAGCAAGCAGCGAATGACCAGAAACGCAAGGGAGCGATCCTCCAATAATGGAGAATCGCTCCCTTTCTTACAAATTAATCCTTTAAGAAGGCATGGAATTTTTCCCCACCAGTAGAGTATCTACTTTTGGGACAGCCCCTTTCATTTCCCCATCCAGCCCGCTCCCAGCGGAGTCCACATATCACCCTAATTCCTAATATTAGTTTGAGTTCAAGACCCGGCTGACGGAGGATGCCACGGATGTGAGTGAGCAAGCCCATCAGGAGAGCGCATAACTTCGCATTCCCTAAGTCGTTGGCCGCCGTTCCTCAAACAGCAAAAAAAGCCCCCAGCGATTGCTGGGGACCTGTTCAATAGTATGAATTAGCCAATATTCAGGCAAACGATGGCTTGTTATTATCCACTTTACCGCTGACCAGCTTCTTGTACTCGTCGTCTCCACCCTCCACGGATGGTGCCAAATACACGCTTGACGCTGAGGGCGTAAGCTTGGGGCCGGATTTGCGTCTGGAGCGGCCTTTGCCTCCCGCGCTGTTGCCGTCACCGCTTGCAGACCGGCGGACAGTACTGGATACACTAACGGCATTCTTCATATTCTTCATCCTGTTAGTCCCCTCCCACTAAATGATTGACGGTGCGGAACAAATCCCGGTTATAGGCCACGACTGCTGTAATATCCTCTCCCGATAATCTCTGATTTCCCGAGAAGTGCACGGACAGCACATGGTTCTCCCCTAAAGGATAGCATAGGATATATACCTCCGCAACTTCCGTACGCTGTAAAAAAGTCCATTCTTTTGCCAGAAAAGCATCCAGCACCCCCGGCTTCACGCTTCCGTCCTCGAAGGCGGCGAACGGATACATCTGCCCGCGCCCCACATTGCCGCCGACCTGCTTCAGGCCCGCTTCCGCTTCGGCCCGCCACATGGCGGCTCCGATGACCCGGCAATCCTCCGGGGGCAGGAATGAATTGCGGACGGCTTCGCTCAGTGCCTGATATTTCTCGGCTGCCTGGGGTGGCGTTACATTATTATTATATTGCCAAAAGAAGTGAAGGATACTTTCTTTTCGCCTAAGCTCTGCCCGAAGCTGCAACAGCTCTACAGCCGGGTCGTGGTACATCCCCTGCGCCTGAATACTGTCGATGATCTTGCCACAGCTCACATCCACCGCTGCTGTAACATTCTCGTGCTGCCACTCATATTCCAGCGGGGTTAGTCCCAACAGATCCGACAGCAGATGATACTCTTCCACATTCTCACCCGGAATCAGATCACTGCGCGCGGGTACCTGATCCGGCAGCAGGCAGAAGACCCGGCCGCGCCGCAGCCGTGCCCAGAACAGGCCCATTTCGAACTGGGTGTTGTCCCGGGTCACATAATAATATTTACCCCTAATCCGGGCTACATCATCCGGCGAGAACACAAAGACGGCAAAATCGCTGATATCCAGATTCCGCTCCAGCGCTTCCATGGTGTACTCATTCGGCCGGAAAGCAGCGGCATACCACGGATGGACCTCAGCGGTCCGCTTCAGCTGTTCGTGGATAGCCCTGGCATAGCGGATAGATTCTCTGGAAGAACCAATGAATAATCTAGGTCTGATCACGGCGGCACTCCTTTGTCTGTTTCCCCAATATGTAATAATTATACAGACATTTCCTGCCAACGAATAGGGCTTCAGGCGATATTCAACAGCCGCATAGGAAGATGAGAGTACTGTAATAATCATCGTTGTTAGCGGTAGTTGGAGTAGGTATTTATCTTCAATTTTAAATTTTCGGTATTCTTCTGCCGATGAAACGGGTAATAGATTGTTATCTCTCCGGGAAATGAGGATTTATTTGTATGCGACAAAAATTACATACTGCAGTCCTGTCAGCCTGTTTGCTGACTTCATCCATACTGGCACCTGTCCTGCCGTCTTCTACCGTTTATGCTGCAACTGCTTACACGGCCAAAGTGTACGCTAGCTCCCTGAATGTACGCAGTGAGCCTGCTGCAAGCGCTGCCGTCACAGGCTCTCTGGCTGCCGGAGCCACCGTTACCGTCACTGAAGAGCAGCATGGCTGGCTCAAGGTCCGGGCCGGCTCTGTCTCCGGCTGGGTAGCCGGTTATTATCTGAAGCGTACCAGCGGAAGCTCGTCCACCAGCACTTCTTCCGCCAGCACCTCTTCCAGTGCCACCGCCTCCAAGGCATCGGCCACGGCGGCGGTTAAGACCACATCGGCCTCCAGCGGAACGGCTGTCGTGACCGCATCTTCCCTGCGCATCCGCAGCGGGCCGGGAACCGGCTATGAGGTGGTCGGTTCCCTGCAATCCGGCAACAAGGTGACACTCCTGCTCCGGCAGGGAGAATGGTCGCGGGTCCGCACCGCCGGAGGAACCGTCGGCTGGGTATCCTCCGGGTATCTGTCAGGCGGAACTGTCCGCAGCGCAAGCACTATCAGCTCAAATAGCCAGACTCCGAGTGTGGTACGGAAATCCGGCAGTATCCGGGGCAAGCTGATCATAGTGGACCCCGGCCACGGCGGCACCGATCCGGGCATGCTCGGGACAACCTATAACACGATGGAGAAGGATCTGACGCTCCAGACCTCCCTGTATCTGCGGGATTATCTGACCGCCAAGGGAGCCAGAGTGGAGATGACCCGGACCCGCGGGGACCAGAAGCCTGCGCTCTCCCAGCGGGTGCAGCTTGGGCGGTCGCTCGGTGCGGACGCTTTTGTCAGCATTCATTATAATTCATCACCGAAGAATGTCTCCGGCACGCTGACCTTCTTCTATTCGCAGCAGAATGACCTGCGGCTGGCCCGGGCAGTGGAGACCCGGCTGGGTGAGGGCATCGGCCTGCGCAGCAACGGCCTCTCCTTCGGCGACTATCATATTCTGCGGGAGAACCCGCTGCCGGCCACCCTTGTAGAGCTGGGCTTCCTGTCGAACCCGTATGACGAATCGATTGTGCGCAAGGCGTCTTATCAGCGGAAGGCAGCTCAGGCGGTCGCTGAGGGAGTGGCCGATTATTTCAACAAGTAGCCAAGAATCAGAGGCTGATCTCCCGGATGTTAAGCTCCGTTCTTTTGCTGAGGTCAATATATTCATCCCCGATGCGGATCAGCGGAGTCTCGATGTCATGCGGGTTCAAGTAGACAATCTCGCCGACCCGGCCATCGGTTAGGACCACTTCACGCCCAACAGACCGCTTCACGATATTTTCCAGAAAAACGGTTACAATATGCGGGTCCAGCGCGCCGAAGCTGCCTCTTCTCATCTGATCCACAATCATATGGAACGGCGTCGGTTCATGATACGGGCGCTTGCTGGACATCGCATGAAAAATATCCGCCACGGCCACAATTTTGCTGTACGGATCGATCTGTTCGTCCTTCAGCCCCAGCGGATACCCCTTCCCGTCATTTCGCTCATGATGCTGAAGCGCCACCAGGGCAATGCGTGAATTGGCTCCGGTGGTTTCTTTGAGGATCTCGTAGCCGTAGACCGTGTGCTTCTTCACCTGGGTGTATTCCTCGTCCGTCAGCTTGCCGGGCTTATTCAGCAGCTCTGAGGGTATCTTCAGCTTGCCGATGTCATGCAGGGTTGCAGCCATGGAGAGCACGGACAGCTCCGCTTCACTCATCTCCAGCCATCTGCCGATCAGGGTAGAGAGCACTGCAACGCCGATGTTATGCTCATATGTATAATCATCCTTGCCCTGCACCGAATGGAACAAGGCGAAGATATCCGGGTTGCGCGAGATCTCCTGGATGACCGGAAGCACCTCCTTGCGGATATCCGCCAGCGGGATTTTGCGGGAGATTCGGTAAGATTCGAATAATTCCTTGGACAGGTCCACTGTACTGTTGACCATCTTCTGGTAGGGGGGCGCCTGGTCAGCCTCATCTGCAAAAAGAATGTCGAACCTGTCGATTTTTTGTTTGCGGATAAGCTCCAGATGCTCGGCATTCAGTCTGCTTCCTGCCGGAATTACAGTCACTCCGTAGGCATTAATCAGGTCATTCTTAATCGTTCTTCCCAGATCATTGTCCATACTATCCAGCCCTCCCCAATAACCGCAGCTATGTATTTATTGCCCATATAGCTATTATCGGTTGCAGGCCGGGAAATACTGACAGGCAGTCCGTGAACCTTACATACTCAGGCTTCTTCCTCCTGCTTGCGGTATTCTCTTGGCGTGATTCCGGCGTTTTTTTTGAAGACACGGCTGAAATACTTCTCATCCTCATAGCCTACCAGCTCCGCGATCTGTGACAGCCGCAGATTCGTATTCTGGAGCAGTGTCTTCGCCTTCTCCACCCGGAGGCCGGTCAGATAATCCGACAGATTCTCCCCGGTGATCTGCTTGAACTTGCGAGATACATTCTCCCTGCTGATGAAAAAGCGTTCCGCAATATGCTGCAGCGTCATCTCCTGCGCATAGTTCCGGTCCAGGTACTCCCTGATCTCCTGGACGAGCCGGCTATCCGGCGTCTGCGGGCTGCCCTTGGACAAGTGGTGAAGCAGCGATTTCAGCCGGCACTGCCAGTTCTCCACCGAGAACAGCCCTTCAGCGTCATAACAGCGCTCCAAGCTAATCTCTGCCTCCGGCCGCCAGCGCTTCAGAACGTCCAGCATCTCCGTCTGCTGATGCAGCAGACTGCTCTCCGTGAGCAGCGGCAGCCCGGCCAGATGTCCGGCCCACTCCTCCGCCACCCGCTCCATCCGTTCCAGATCGCCGGACAAGACGGCGACTCTAAGCTTGTCCAGCCGTTCCTCCAGGCCGTAGTCGTTCACAGGTCTACTCCCTTCCCCACGCTTCCTGAAGAGATGAATACGCCCGTCCCGCTGCAATAGATTCCGTTCCGCAAGCGCCTGGCCTGCCTGTTCCAAAGCTGGCCGCAGCCCCTCCGGCAACGGGTTCAGCGGACTAAGCCCGATATCCAGCTGAACACCGAACGCCTGGGCGATAGCTTCATTCATGCGGGTAAGTATCTCCTCCGCCTGCACTACAGCGCTCCACAGCAGCACTACAAGCTCGCCCCCGCCCTGCCAGTTGCGGAAGGCGTAGCCGCTCTGGCCCTCTGCCATCACTTCATTGCAGACATTGGCCAGCACGAAGGCCGTCAAGGCCACATCACCGCGAAATCTCTGGAGCAGATGACAATCTGCGCCTTGCAGCGGGATGACGGCGATCCTGCACTCCTGCGCCCCAATCGGCATTCCCAGCTCTTCACAGAGGGCCAGCTTCAGCTCATGGAACGAGGCCTGTCCGCTCACCAGATCGGACAGCATCTTGTCCCAGTAGAGCGGACGCAGCGCGTTGAGCTGCATGTTCTGGCGCTGGCGCCGCTTCCGTTCCGCCTCCTCCTCCATCCACAGCTTGAAGGCATGCTCCGCAGAGGCAATCAGCTGCTTGCTGTTCAGCGGCTTCAGCAGATAATCCGTACCGCCGTATACGATAGCCGGCTTCACATAATTGAAATCCTGATACCCGCTGATGACAATCGTCTTCGTATGCGGATAATGACGGTGCAGCCATTCCAGCAGCTCCGCCCCGTCCATCAGCGGCATCCGCATATCCGTGAAGACGACAGCCGGCTGATGCTCCTGCATAATCCGTGTCGCCTCCTGCCCGTTGGTTGCCTCATAGATCCCAGAGATGTTATAGCTGTCCCACGGAACAAAATACCGGATGGCCTCCCGCACATGCTTCTCATCATCTACAATCAGCACCTTCATCTCAGCCGCTCCTTCAAGAAATAGTCTCTATTCGCAAAAGCCGCCGGAATTAACCGTCGATCTCCTCCAGCGGAATAATCAGCGTAACAGTAAGCCCCTGGCCGTCTTCATTATTCTTAAGCTGCATCTCCGCTGCGCTGCCGAACTGCAGCCGCAGGCGGGCCAGCACATTGTACAGGCCGATCTCCTCCTGGTCCGGCTGGCTGCTGCCTCTGAGGCAGGCCGTAATCTCCTCCAGCCGCTCCGGGCTCATGCCCCGGCCGTTATCCTTCACGGCAAGCACCAGCCTGGCCGCCCCGTCCAGCCTGCACTCTATCTGGATCAGCCCCCCGCTTATCCCGTCAGCGAAGGCATGCTTGAAGATATTCTCTACAATCGGCTGCAGGATCATCTTCGGCAGGATCAGCTCCAGAGTCTCCGGCCCCGCCTCGACCGCAAGCTGCAGATTCTCTTCGCCGAACCGCTCCGTCTGCAGAATCATATAGTTCTGCACATGCTCAATCTCATCCCGCAGCGGCACCTGGGTCCGCTCGGTATTCATCGAATAACGCATCATACTGCCCAGGGAATAGATGAGATCATACACCTTCGGCGCATTATAGCGCAAGGACAGGCTGGCGATGGATTGCAGCGCATTGTAGAGAAAATGCGGGTTCACCTGGGCCTGGAGCGCCTTCAGCTGATTCGTCTTGTTCGCCAGCTCCAGCCGGTATTCCTTAACGATCAGCTCATTGATCGTGCGGGTCATGCCGGTGATCTTGCGGGTGAGGAGCCCGAACTCGTCCTCCCGCTCGGCATCCATATGCGCATCCAGCTGGCCGGTCTGCACCTTCTGCGTGAAGTGAATCAGCTTCTTGATCGGACGGGTGAAGCCGATCGAGATCAGCACGGCACTGATGCCTCCGATCAGCAGGAACAGCAGTCCGATGCCCATATTGAACCGGGTAATCACCCTTGCGTCTGTGTACAGATCCTCATAGGGCACCAGCTTGATAATGCTTCCGCTGAACAAAGGGGCCTTGATCTGCTTGTACATTACGATCCCCTGGAAGCCGTCCTTCTTCCAGGCGAAATGCCCGCTGTCCTGCTCTGCGGGGAGACGGCTCCAGCCCGCTGCGACCGGCTTCCCGATCCAGTCCGGATCGGAAGCGAACAGCGCCTCGCCTTGCTCATTCAGCACATACAGGCGCTCTGTGTCCGAATTGTACATCGACTCCACGATCCCCTCCAGCTCCCCCAGCGTATAATCGATCGACAAATCTGCCAGTACGCTGTCACTAGGGGTCCGGTAGATGGGAAAATGGGCCGTGAAGACCGGCACGCTCCCCGGCTTCAGATTGGGGAAGCCGGACTTCACTCCGTACTGATGATCCATATGCGTCACTTCGAGATACGGGCGGTAAGTCCCTCCAGCCTGCCCCTCCGCAGCATAGCTGGCATTATCCTCACGGCGGAAAAATCCCTTAAGCAGCAGATTGGACTGCCTGGCGGCCCTCACATACAGATGAATCTGATACGTATTGCGGTCGGAGAGAAACAGATTGTACAGCTGGGTGGAGATGATGGCCCGGGTATCCGGCAGAATCGTGCCGGGCGGGGCCTGGGCAGCGCTTTTGGCGGTAAGCAGGGTGGTATAGAAGGAGCTGGGAACATTGATTCCGCTGTAGAGCGACATCGCCTGCTGGTTCATGCCGCTGAAATAGCTCCGGAGATTCGCCTCCCCCAACGTCAGCAGCTTCGTATTCTGCTTCACGGACTGGTCCGTAACCGACTGCCTCGTATAGAGATAAGAGAAGGTCACAGAGATGCCTGACGGGATCACTGACGCCAGTAGCACTAAGGCCATCAGCCGTGTCCGGATGCTGTTCTTGAACATGGGGGAACCTCCTACAAGTTGTGTGAGCCGTATGGGCTGCAATATAATCCACTTTTCCCGGCATGAAATGAAGTGTTAGCGGTGGCCCGGGCTTTCTATAATCAAGCTGTGAACCCGTAGTTATCTTACCCTAAGGAGAATCCATATGAGAAAAACTCTGCGTATGCAGCGCGGCTGGGGACAGCAAATCGTATTTCTCGGCCCCTGTCTGCTCTTTTTCCTGACCATTGTGGTCACCCCGTTCTTCCTCGGCTTCTACTACTCCTCCACGGACTGGAACGGGCTGGATCTGGACAAAGCAGTCTGGACCGGCGCGGCCAACTGGAAACGGATTTTCATGAATGACGATAAGTTCTGGGAGTCCCTGGTCTTCACCCTGCGCTTCACCGTGATCTCGGTTGTGGCTGCCAACGTGCTTGCACTGCTGCTGGCCTTCATTCTAATGACGACGCTGAAGACGAAGAAGCTGCTCCGTACCGTCTTTTTCATGCCCAATGTGATCGGCGGTATTCTGCTGGGCTACATCTGGCAGTTCATCTTCACCAAGGGCTTCGCTACAATCGGCGAGCTGACCGGGATTTCGTTCTTCCAGCTGCCCTGGCTGGGCACGCCAAGCACCGGGTTCTGGGGTCTGGTAATCGTGTTCGTCTGGCAGACAGCCGGTTATATGATGGTCATCTATATTGCCGGGCTGGCCGGGATTCCGAAGGATCTCATTGAAGCTGCCCGCATAGACGGTGCCCGCGCTCCGCAGCTGTTCAAGAGCGTCTACATCCCGCTGATTATGCCGGCGATCACCATCTGCCTGTTCCTGACGACCTCCAATGCCTTCAAAATGTTCGACCTCAACCTGTCGCTGACCAAAGGCGGACCCGGCACCTCGACTCAGTCGCTGGCCTATAACATTTATGCGGAGGCACTGATCAACAACCGGTATGGCCTCGGTACAGCCAAAGCGCTGCTCTTCTTCGCCGCCGTCTCCCTGATTACCGTCACCCAGGTCTGGCTTACCAAACGAAAAGAGGTGTCCGCCTAATGAACAGCAGCCGCTACCGCCCGGGCAACTTCATCCTCGAAATTGCCGCCATTCTGCTGGCTATTGTCTTCCTGTCACCGTTCTATCTGGTCCTGAGCAATTCGGTTAAAGGGCTGAAGGACATCCTGATCGATGCCGCTTCCTGGCCGCAGGTGCTCCACTGGAGTAACTATTCCAAGGTATGGGATGCCATTAACTTCCCGCAGGCCTTCTTCAACTCTCTGACCATTACGATTCTAAGTGTAATCTTCATCGTCCTGTTCAGCTCGATGGCCGCTTACCAGATTGTACGCAAGCCGACGCGCTTCAATTCCTTCGTGTTCCTGCTGCTGGTCTCGGCGATGATCATTCCGTTCCAGTCACTCATGCTGCAATTGGTCCGGGTGACCAGCCTGCTGGAGCTGCGCGGCGAGCTGTACGGCATTGTGGCCTGTTATCTCGGCTTCGGGATGCCGCTGTCGGTCTTCCTGTTCCACGGGTTCATTAAGACGGTGCCGCTGGAGCTGGAGGAAGCCGCGCGGGTGGACGGCTCGAATCCGTACGGCGTGTTCTTCCGGATCGTCTTCCCGCTGCTGCTGCCGATTATTGTAACTGTCATTATCCTGAATACACTGTGGATCTGGAATGACTATCTGCTGCCTGTCCTGGTGATCGGCGGGAATAAGGATCTGACGACCCTGCCCGTAGCTGTGACCAAGTTCTTCGGACAGTACACCAAGAAGTGGGATTTGGCCCTTGCGGGTCTCGTCATGGCGATCACGCCTATTCTCTTGTTCTTCCTGTCGCTACAGCGTTATATTGTGGAAGGCGTGACTGCAGGCTCCATTAAGGGATGATCACTCGGCCAGCTTTCCTTTGCAGCAATAATATCCACTTTTTCGAGCAACATATGAAGTGTAAGTCATCTATCCATTCCTTTACGCTCTAAGAGCAAGAACCACAGACCAGGGAGGTTATTCTATGAAAAGAAAGTTCGCGTTCATCATGGCAACCGTTTGCACCCTCATTATCGCAGGTTGCGGGAACAGCGGCAATACGAATTCCGCAGGCAATGGAAGCGCTACGAATGCTCCTAACGCGTCAACCGAATCCGCAGCACCGGAAGCCGGCAAAGCGCCTGCCAAGGATGTCACGATCAAGATGTTCCAGTTCAAGGTGGAGATTGCCGAGCAGCTGAATGCACTCGCTGAAGAATATGAGAAGGAGACAGGGGTGAAGGTGGAAGTCGAAACGCATGGCGGCGGTGAGGATTACGGCGCGCTGCTGAAGGCGGAGATTGCCTCCGGCTCTGAGCCTGAGATTTTCAATAACGGCGGGTATACTGCTCTTGTTCCTTATATGGACCGTGCCACTGACCTGAGCAATGAACCTTGGGCCGCCCAGTTGATTCCGACCGCCAAGACACCGGCAACCGTAGACGGCAAGCTCTATGGTATGCCTATGAATGTAGAAGGCTACGGGCTGATCTACAACAAGGATCTGTTCGCCAAAGCCGGCATAACGGAAGAGCCCAAGACACTCCCGCAGCTCAAGGATGCCGTAGCCAAGCTGAAGACCGCCGGCATCACGCCGTTTGAAGCGACCAATGAGTGGTGGTCGATGGGGATTCACCTCGTTAACGTGGGCATGGCGCACCAGCCTGATCCGAAGCAGTTCATTGACGATGTGAAGGCGGGCAAACAGACTATTAAGGGCAATGCTGTCTTCAAGCAGTGGCTGGATCTCGTAGATGTGATCTTCGATAATGCCCAAGATAACAAGATGACTACCGATTACGCGACCCAGGTGGCTGAATTCGCCTCCGGCAAGGCCGCCATGATGCTGCAGGGGAACTGGACGCAAGGCGATATCGACAAAATCGATCCGGCGCTGAACCTGGGCCTCCTCCCGCTCCCGATCAATAACGAAGAAGGCACCATCCTGGTAGGCGTGCCTAACAACTATATCGTGAACAGCAAATCCGCACATCCGGAGGAAGCCAAGGCCTTCCTGAACTGGATGGTCAGCTCGGAAACCGGCCAGAAGTATCTGACCAAGGAGTTCAAGTTCATCCCGGCGGAAGCAAATATCACCGCAGACGCTGCTGATATCGGCCAGGTTGCCGTTGCCGTGCAGGAGAAATCCGGGAACGCGCTGGGCTGGAACTGGGATATGTTCCCTGACGGCGTGACCCAGGGCTTCGGCGCTGCCATGCAGGAATACCTCGGCGGCCAGCTGAACCATGATCAGCTGCTGGAGAAGCTGGATAAAGCGGTGCAGGATATTGTGAAGCAATAGGGGGCTAATCCTTTAACAGAAAAGAGGTGTCTTCAGAAGCCGGCAAACGGCAATTGAGACACCTCTTTTGTTATGCGCATGATTTACGTACGATGCTCGGTGAGCACGCTCCGCTGTTTAAGAGGGAAAGTTACAAACACAGATTCAAGTGCACTTCTGCTCTTCATTTACGTTCGCCGCTATCTCTTGCCAATTCTGAGCGTTTTCTCTCACCGACCGATTGTATGGATAGCATTGGAGCATGGAGCCCATACTTCATCGCAGCAGCACCGATTGTATTCGGATTTCCGCATAGAGTCACTCTACGAATCCTTCACCCTTTACTGGGATTAGGTTTGTTCAGAATCCGCTCTATTCATAACAGCGCACTTCATACACCGCCGCAGAGGGGTCGCCGTTCGTAGCTTCGATCACGATCCGCAGCCTCTCCGTCCGGATGGAGTCCGGCAGCGTATGACGCACATGACGCTGATAATTATCCGTGGCATGAATGACATCGTTCCACTCTCCGCCCGTCCATGACTGGATACGGTACTCCTTCACACACTGCGGATCACGGTAGAAGGGCCCGTAGGCATGGTACTCACGGAATATATGTCCGGCGAAGGTGATCTCCACCGTACCTATCTGTTGTTCTTTTTCCCAGGATAGCTGCACCCACTGCGGCAACGGCTGCACAGGATCGGAGCGCCAGAGGTTGGTGTAGCGGTAAGGACGGGTAACCCCGCTCACAATATTCTCTGCGCCGAACGGCTGCTGCGGTGGAGCGATGCGGTAGCTCATCGTCATGCCCTTCTCGAAGCGCCGCATTCTGCCGCCGCCCATCTCGAAGGCGCTGATATGGCCGGGGATTATCGAGCCTGCCGCATGCCAGATGACCTGGGGATTCGCGGCCAGATCCAGCCGGATATACCTGCCCGGCTTCAGCCCCTGTGCAGCTCCGGCCGGGCTGGCCCATTCGATCCAGTGCCTGCCTCCCGGCGGAACGGTCAGGGTGCAGGAGGCCAGCTGCCCCTCCTCTGGCTCCAAACGGTAGTCCCATATATGGTCCACCTGGAGCAATACAGCTTCCACCTCCTGCGGCTGGTCCGTAATGTTGCTCAGGCAGACCGCCAGGCTGTCGAGCTGCGGGGAGGACACGGCGATCCATTGGCCGCGTCTTCGAAGCAGCAGCTCATCCTGCCCGCTCCAGTCCTTGCGGTCATTCCATTCGCTCAGCTTCGGCAGGTAAGTCCCGGTCTCCGGCCCTGCGCCGTAGACCGCTACCTCGCTGCTGGCCGAGACCGCAGCCTGCCGGGCCAGATCACCCGCATCGCGGTTCTCTGCGTTCGGCAGGAAGCAGCCGTCGCGCAGCAGCGTCTGCTGCAGCTCCTGCATGCCCTCCGTGGTCATTGCCTTGATGCCGATGTCCTTCTTCAAGGCAATGGCCGCTGCGGTTCCGGCAGCCTGGCCCATCAGGGCGCCGGTTGCCATGACGCGCACAGTTCCCAGCGCGGCGTGCGTCACGCTGACATTGCGGCCGGCCATCATCAGATTATCCACATCCCGGGCCAGCATGATGCGGAAGGGGATGCCATAGGGGCCGCAGTAGCTTTTGACCGCATAGTCGGAAGTCTCGTTGTAGCCTTCGGAGCTGGCATGCTCACTGGTCGCGGCCAGCAGGCCGCCCGGGGTATGCAAATCCAGGAACCAGCCGCCGTAGGCGATCTCGTCCTCGAACACCTTGCGGTTCACCGGATCATGCTCGGTCATGAAATATTCGCCCATAATCCGCCGGCTCTCCCGCTTGCCCGGCACCTGCCCGATCCAGTCCAGCGCGTAGTTCGCCGCAAGCTCCTTCGTCCGGGGATCACGGTTTTTGATCCAGTCCCAGATGCCCAGCGTATGCTTAGTCAGCTCATGCCGGATATCCTCGGCTTCCGTAATCGTATGCCAGGGCACGCCGATCTCGATCCACCAGTATCCGCTGCGGATATCGTAGGGTATGCGACCCTGGTCGTAGAAATACGCCGCATCCTCATATTTGGTGGCCCACTCCGGGGCTGTGTAGGGCACCGGCCGCCCCATATCCTTGGCCTTGAAATGTATCGAGTTCCCCATCGTGTCCCCGCTCGCCTGCTCGGGCGCATGAGGCTCGTTGAACTCGTCCCGCCCTTCGGTGCCCATTCTCCACTCACAGCCGGCGAGATCGGCAATCACGCCATCCCCGGTGCAGTCAATGAACAGATCCGCCGTGATCTCCAGATTCGTCTCCGCATTAGCAACCCGGGCCAGGATAGACTTAATGGTCTTGTCATCCTTCATCACGACCTCATGAACGGAGGTATTCAAATGAAAGGACAGATTCGGCGTGCTTAAGGCCATATCATACATCGTCATATCCCAGACGCTGTTCGTCCAGCCGTTCTCGGTAATCTCCTCATGGTTGCGCGCCCGCTCCTCGATGAACAGCTCGGAGATGATCCCTGTCTCCCTCGCGTACGTATGAAAGGCCGCTGCCCCGTGGAGCGTCACCCGGATCTCCGACGAGCTGTTGCCACCGAATACCGGCCGGTCCTGAATCAGGCAGGTCTTCGCCCCGTGCCGGGCAGCAGCAACGGCTGCGCAGAATCCGGCCATTCCCCCGCCGATTACTGCGAACTCATACTGTTCCTTTTTGTGCATCATAACGTCATCCCTCTCCTGTTTGTAACTGCAAATTTGCAGCACCTTAGCTCCTCATCTCTTAACTCTCCAACGCACCTCTTAGCTCCAGCTCCCTAGCCCTCCAGCTTTCCAACTCTCTAACTCTCCAGCCCTCCAACTCCTCAACTCCTCAGCCTTTAAGCCCCGTACTGGCAATCCCCTCAACGAACCAGCGCTGGAAGACGGTAACCACGAGCACAAGCGGTGCCAGTGCCGATACAGAAGCGGCCATAATCAGCGGATAATCCGTGCCGTTCTCATCCGTGAAGGTGGTCAGTCCAAGCGGGATGGTGAACAGATTGCGGTCCCGCAGCAGAATCAGCGGATTCTCATATTCATTCCAGTGCCAGGTGAACGTCAGGATCAGCAGGGTGACCAGCGCCGGCTTCGTCAGCGGAAGACAGATCTGCCAGAACATCCGCCAGTACCCGACCCCGTCTACCCG
The DNA here is from genome assembly GCF_038009085.1 of Paenibacillus sp. FSL R7-0210. NCBI lineage: Bacteria > Bacillati > Bacillota > Bacilli > Caryophanales > Paenibacillaceae > Paenibacillus > Paenibacillus sp. FSL R7-0210. The sequence continues at coordinate 7,466,167 of NZ_JBBPAR010000001.1, read as the reverse complement.
GGCTGCTTCCAGCAGCTCGCCGGGCAGCGTGCTGAAGAATTGCCGCATGATGAAGGTACCCAGCACCGTGAACATCCCCGGCAGAATAATCGCCAGATGCGTATTGACCATACCCAGGCTGTCGAACAATATGAACCGCGGGACAAAGAACACCTGGGCGGGAATAATCATGGTTGCCAGATACAGCAGGAAGATCGTCTCCTTGCCGCGGAACCGCAGCTTCGCGAAGGCATACCCGGCCATCGAGCTGGTAATCAGCGAGCCCAGTACCTGGAAGAAGGTGATTTTGACTGAATTCTTGTAATACACACCGAAGGAAACGGCCCCGTTCCAGACCTTCTCATAATTGGCGGTGTTCAGCGTATCCGGAATCCATTCGATCGGATAGCGGAACAGCTCCGAGGTGTTCTTGAAGGATGCCGAGAGCATCCAGATAAACGGCAGCAGCATCACAATTCCGATCAGAAGGAATCCAGCTGTAATCGATATTTTTGCGGCCACCAGATAAGTACTGCGCTTGTTCAACTACCTCACCCTTCCTCCCTAGAATTGATCCTGCCAGTTTTTCTGCGAGCGCCACTGCACCAGCGTCACAACGAAGATGAAGAGGAACAGCAGCCAGGACACCGTGGCTCCGTAGCTCATGTTCCGCAGCTCAAAGGCCTGCTCATAGATATACAGCGCAAGTACGCTGGAGGAGCGCATCGGCCCGCCACCCGTCATCACCTGCACCGAGGCGAATACCTGAAAGGATGAAATAATCAACGTAACCGCTGTCAAAAAGGTTGTCGGCTTCAGCATCGGCACGGTGATGTACAGAAAGCTTTTCAGGCCGCTGGCTCCATCAATCTCTGACGCTTCGTACAAATCCTTGGAAATCCCCTGGATACCGGCCATATACAGAATCATTGCATAGCCGATATACGTCCAGATGGTCATGATTATGATTCCCGTGAGCGACCAGTCCGGACTGGACAACCAACCCGGCGGATGGTCTATTCCCAGCGCTTTCAGCACCGAGTTGACCGGGCCCTGGGAAGGATTGTAGAGTACCCTCCAGACCACGGAAATGGCCACAATGCTGCTCATATACGGCAGAAAAATCATGGTACGGATCGCTGTCTTCATATAGACGAACCTGTTCAACACCACGGCCAGCAGCAGGCCCAGCACCAGCGCCACAGGCACACTTGTCAGGGAGAACACTACGTTATGCAGCAAGGATCTCCAGACAATGGGATCGCCCCCAAGCTTGAGGATATTGTCAAGACCGGCGAAGCTGAAGCCGTCCATTCCTTTGAGGTAGTCCCAGTCCGTGAAAATAAGGACGAAGCTGAACACCATAGGAAAGAGGATGAAGGCGGCAAAGCCCAGCAGGTTCGGAAGAATAAACAGATAACCGGCAATATTCTCCCTCGTTTTTTCTCTCATACACTCAACTCCTTTTACCAGTATTATAGAGGCGGGGCCCCGCTCCCTGAATGTCATAAACTGTGCTTAAACCGTGATATTCTTTGGAGTTGCCTGCTGCTGAACCGGCGGTTCAAAAAAAGCCGCTCCCCTACATTCAGGGAACGGCCATGTATCGTATTCATCTGTCTCAGGGGTTGCACCCGGTCCTATTTCGCCGCGGCAATCGCCTCGTCAGCCCGTTGCTTAATCGTCTGTACGGTAGTATCCAGATCCTGCGCATCCATGAAGTACTTCTCGGCTTCTTCCATGAAGGCCTTGCGCATCTCGGTCAGCCCCGCCGTCTGGGTGATCTCTGTATTCGTATACTGGGTGTTCAGCAGCTTCACGAAGGATTCCTTGTCAAAATACTGGGCCTTGTCGCCCATAATGGCTTCCGCCACCTGCGCGACATCGGCCTTCTTGCTGGAAGGAATACGTCCGCCGGGCAGCATTTCGGTATTCCCCTCGGTGAGGAACCAGCTCAGAAACTTCATCGACGCCTCCTTGTTCGGGCTCTTGGCATTGATCGAGGTCATGTCATTCAGCTTGCTGTTGTTGATATTGCCCCCCGCCGTCCACTGCGGCATTGGCGCAAAGGCAATCTGATAATCGCGGTTCGGGTACGCGGTGTCATCCTTGATATAGCGGACAAAGTAAGCGGATGTATAGGTTGAAGCCGCTCTTCCGTTCAGCAGCTCATCCTGAGGCTGGGCTTTGTTCGCTACCCCTTCCGCATAAGGCATCACATTCTTGCCGTCAATGAGCTTTTTCTGCAGCTCAAGCCCCTTGCGGAATGCTTCATGCCCGAAGTTGGATGTGCCGTCGGCGGCATAATAAGCATCCTTCGGCTGGGCAGAATTCAGCACATCGAAGGCAATCGGCTCCCAGGTAGGCGTGAAGAACGCCCCGTACTGTCCGTCCCGGGTCAGCTTTCCGGCCAGTGCTGCGTAGTCATCCCAGGTCCAGCCCGGCTCCGGGACGCTCTCTCCGATAGCATCCAGCGAAGCCTTGTTGAAGGCGATGAACTTCACATCCCTGGACCCCGGAAGGTTATAGATGGTTCCGTCGACCTTCGTAATGTTCTCCGAGCCGATGATTCCCTCCAGGTCGAACCCGCTGGACTCGATCAGCCCCTCCAGCGGCTCTACCATACCGGCCTTAATGCGCCGTTCCAGATGGGCGTCCGCGTAGCTGACAAATAAGTCAGGAGCATCCGTATTCGACAGGAGCGCCGTCTCCAGCTTCACATTGCCCGGATCATCATTCACGAACCGGACATATTCCACCTGAATGTCAGTGTTCTCCGCGTTCCAGCGGTCTACAACCGCCTTGGGCCCGTTCTCTTCAGGCACGCCGCCCCACCATTTTAGTGTAACCGTTTTCGAATTCCCGGAGGTCTGTGCGCTCTGCTGCGGCGTATTGCCCGGTTCGCCAGCCTGACTCCCGTTATTGCCTCCGCAGCCGCTTAACAGCACACTTGCCAGCAGGACAGAGGACAGGCTTAATGTGAATCCACGCTTCATTATGATTTCCCCTTTCGTTAGTTGAACAGTAAGCACACCTTAGTTATAACAAAGCGCTGCCCAATAACGAACGGCTTATTCTTTGGTCTTCGAGGGATTTTCCAAGCTGGATGGCTTGCGGCCGATCACAGTTTTGCGGTATTCCAGCGGAAATAATCCCTCTATCTTCTTAAAATACTTACTGAAATGATTGGAATCGGCATAGCCGACCATTTCCGAAATTTCATAGATTTTATAGGTGGGATTGCGCAGCAGCTCCCGGGCCTTCTGCATGCGGATCTGCGTCAGATAATCCACAATCTTCACACCTGTCTCCTTCTTGAACATGACACTGAGATAATTCTCGGCAAACCCCGTCCTTCTGGCCAAGTCGGCCACCTTCAGTGAACTGGCGTACTCCTCCTCCATGATGGCGATCATCTGCTTCACCTCATCACGGTATACCGGCTGGCTGTTCCGTCCCGTCAGGGTTAAGGCTTCCGGAAGCCAGCCCAGAAACCAGCTGCCGATCTCCCCGAGCGTCTCCGCGTTGCGGATCACATCGAAGGGGTATCTTCCCTGATGCTCGGGCATGACATACAGAATATCCCCCGACTGCCCCATATGCCGGAAGACCAGATGCAGCCACTGCAGCCACTGCTCCCTGACCCAGGCGGCCCCCATCGCCTCTTCCGCCTGCAGCCGGGCAGTCCAGTGCCGTAATTCCTCCAGAATCACAGCCTCTTCCGCCGTTTCCAGCAAGGTATCCCAGTGCCCGCTTCTCAGAATACTCACCTTGGGCTGAACTTCTCCCGCCCCGGCCAGCGGGTACAAGATATGACGGTCTTCATGAAAAAACCGCCGCCCGAGCGTCAGCTCCGCCTGCCGGAAGCCTTCATTTAACTGATACGGGCTGCAGCTGTCCCCGGACACGCCGAAGCTTACATTGACCTTGGCAAAGGTGCTGCCTGCAGCCTTAAGCTCATCCAGCATCCCTTCCGCATAGGAGCCGGCCAGGATCACCAGCTTGCGGTTATGCATATCCACCAGCTGGCACTTTTCATATTTTTTCAATATTTCCGCAAAAATATTGCTGACCGTATAGATGAGCAGCTGCTCACTCTGGAACCGGTTCTCCTCCAGGACCTGCCGGTAATGGTCGACACCCGCCACAATCACCCGGCAGCCCTCCAGGACGAACGCCGGAAGGTTCCCGTCCCGCTGCAGATGGTCCACCTCCAGCCTCGACCTTTGCTTCACAAGCAAGTCAAGCAGCGTCAGCTCGGCGGATTTCGACTCCAGCACCTTGATCCGGTAATCCAGCTTATGCTTCTCCGAGCGCTCCTGTTGTTCACTGTGGAAGGACTGCTGAAGCCGCTTGCATTTATCAAGCAGCTCTTCCGGCGTATAAGCCAGCTTCAGCGTATAATCGGCAGCCCCCAGCCGCAGCGCCTTCTGCACATATTCAAAGTCATTATGGTTGGACAAAATAATAAACTTTATCTCCGGCCACTTCACCCGGACATGATTCATGAGATCAAGGCCATTCATCTCCGGCATCCGGATATCGGACAGAATGATATGGCAGACTTCGCGTTCCAGCAGCTCCAGAGCCTCCACGCCGTTCGCGGCTTCACCGATAATCTCAAAGCCGTGCTCCTCCCACTTAATCAGCGTCTTGAGCGCCACCCGCACCAGAATTTCATCATCCACAATCAACACGCGTGTTGTCATCCTTCAAGCTCCTTCCGATAAGGAATCCGCACCGTCACCTGAAGTCCGCCCCCGTCCGGCCGGGACAGGAGGATGCCGCAGGTCTGCCCGAAGTGGATTTTGATTCTCCTGTCCACATTCAGCAACCCGATGCCGCTCGTCTTCACATGATCCTGCTGCAATTGATTAGAGATTACCTGCATGGTCTCCTCAGAGATCCCCTTGCCGTTATCCCTAATATGAATGAGCAGGTAGGGACCGGTGCATTCCGCCTCGATGCGGATATGCAGCGGCAGCTGCGAGCCATGGATAATACTGTTCTCCACCAGCGGCTGGAGCGTGAATTTCAGCACCGTGCAATCCAGCAGCTCTTCCGCAACCTGAATAGAGACGGTGATGTCGTCGTGGTACCGGATCTTCTGCAGTGACATATACAGCTCCAGATATTCCAGCTCCTGCCCCAGCGTTACGAATAGCGTATTCTGCTTCATGGAGAACTCCATCAGCTTACCCAGCGCGGTAATCATATCGCTGACATTGCGGTTGGTCCCCGAGAGCATGGCCATCAGCTTGATGGAATTGAGCGTATTGAACAGGAAGTGGGGATTAATTTGTGCCTGGAGCGCCTGAAAATGCGCCTCCTCCTTATGCCGCTGCTCCTCCGCCACATGATGGACCAGTTCCTCCAGCTGCGCGACCATTTTATTGAAATGGCTTCCGAGTACGGCGATCTCATCCTTGCCGCGCACCTCAACCTTGGTGCTGAAGTTGCCGCTGCCCACCCTGCTCATGGAGCGCACCAGTGCATAGAGCGGCTTCGTCAGGCGCAGCAGGATGTAGATCACGATCATGATCCCCACGCCGAAGAACAGCAGGAACAAGGCAATGGACTTCGTCCGGGAGTTATCCAACTGGGCGGAGAAATCCCCGATCCGCTGCAGGGAGACAATGGATATGCCCACCTGCGGGACTGAAGCCGCATTCATTAGATAGGTTTCCTTGCCCAAGGACAGCTTCCTCGTTACAGACGGACTCTTCCTTAAGTCTTCCAGCTGCTCCGGCGTCAGGGAATACTGCTGCTTGCCGTATATATCATACAGGGCTCCGGCCGTGTCCATCACCAGCAGCTGCGTATTATCGGGCAGCCCTTTGGCGGGGATGCCATAGAATTGACTCACTGGAATGGCTACTACACTTAATCCCCAGTTACGGATGGAGGATTCGAACGCAAAGGAACGCGACAGCAGCATGAACTCCTTATCCGGCGCATTCTCGGTATACCCCAGGGCTGCGGGCAAGCGGTAGACCCGCTCCCAATAGGGATAGCCCTTCTGCTCCATCCCCGTCTTGAACCAGGGTTCGCGGATAATCGTACCCGTTGCCTGGCGGTTGAAATTGTATAAGGTCGTCACCACACTGCCCTCCGCATCGACAAGTCCGATGAAGGCGCTGTTATCCAGCAGGATATCCCTTAAATAGCCCATCTTCTTCTGAATTTGAAAAATAGCCCCCATCGCCTCCGCATTCCCGTAGTCCCAGTTGAAGGTATTGGAGCCGAAAGACTGGGCCATATCCGCCTCCAGCAGATAAGTCGCCTGAATCATCCGTTTAGCTTTATCATTAATCGTCAAGGCTGCCTGCTCGATCAGGCTCTGATTGGCAGCATACACTTCCTGCTCCACCACGCTGACCGATGTTGTGAAGTAGCTGTACAGCACGATCAGCGTCGGCAGGGCAATCACGATGAGTACGGTAGCGATCAGCTTGCTGCGGATCGAACGCAGCCCTCTCCAGCTTCCGGTTATGGCGGCTTCCTCCCTGGCTCTGCGACCTGTAATCCCGAAATATCTTAAACACATTAATTATAGCAAAGGATAGGCCGTGCAATGAATGGGATATACTGTTTAAAAACAGGGGAATTCTGTTTCGGGTCAGGCACATCACCTGTGATCAGCAGCGCCAGCAGCAAACAGAGCAGCGACCCTCTTAGGAGGACCGCTGCTCTGTTACAATACACATGCTTCAAGTTCAATGCTTTACACAAACATCTCCACAACCAGGAACAGGTTCAGCGCGACCACCAGGGCGGAGATCATCCAGCCGAGGATGGTGGTGATCCGGTGATTCACCAGTCCCTTCATGATCTTGCGGTCGCTGGTGAAGATCACGAGCGGAATCAGGGCAAAGGCAATCCCGAAGGAGAGGACGACCTGGCTCATGACCAGTGCGCTGGTAGCATTAATGCCCATGGCGATGATAGCCAGCGGGGGGATGATTGTAATCGCCCGCCGGAGGTAGAGATTAATTTTTTTATTAATGAAGCCCTGCATGACCACATCACCGGCCATCGTACCAACCGACGAGCTGGATAGCCCTGCGATCAGAAGGCCCAGGCCGAAGGAGACTGCCGTCACGGGACCGGCCAGATTGCGGAACTGCTCGAAGGCGACATCCAGATCCTGCACCACCAGACCGTTCTTGAAGAACAGCGCGGCCGCCACAATGACCATCGCCATATTGACCGCACCGGCAATCAGCATCGCGATAAGGATATCGATGAATTCCAGCCGGAAGATCTGCTTCTTTTCCCGTTCATCAATCCCGACGATCCGGCTCTGGGTTAGCGAAGAATGCAGATAGATTGCATGGGGCATTACGGTAGCTCCGAGAATTCCCGCTGCCAGCAGGACGCTGTCCACGCCCTCGAACCTTGGAGTGAACATGCCGGCAACCACACTTCCCGCATCCGGCTTCGCCATAATGACCTGGAACGCAAAGGCCAGCACCACGATCATCACCATCCCGGCGATTCCGGCCTCCAGGGTACGGTACCCGCGCCGTTGTAATTCCAGAATCGCGAAGGAACCCACTGCGGTAATCAGGGCCGCTGGCAGCATCGGGATGCCGAACAGCAGATACAGTCCGAGCGCGGCCCCGATAAACTCGGCCAGATCGGTTGCGATAATGACCAATTCACTCTGTATCCACAGGAAGATGGATACGCCCTTCGGGAATTTCTCCCGTGCGACCTCCGGAAGATTCTTGCCGGTGGCAATGCCCAGCTTGGCGGATAAGGATTGTATCAGTACAGCCATCAGATTCGAGGCAAAGATGACCCATAATAACAGGTAACCGTATTTCGAGCCTGCCGTAATATTAGTGGCAAAATTGCCGGGGTCCAGATAAGCTACGGAAGCTATAAAAGCCGGGCCCAGAAAAGGAAGAAGTCTCTTCAGTCCTTTGACATCTCCATTAAGCACGGATTGTGCCGAATGTGTATTGATATGACCTTTTAGTATAGGGGATGATTCTACTGCGGTATTTTGCTCCATCATGTTCTGTCCTCCTCTTGCCCGGAAAAAGTTGTCTATACACACGAAAGTTTCCCTGGTGCAACATTTGATCTGGTTTTATTATAATCCGCAAGTTGAGAATTGTAAATGTATTTTCATTGGGTTTTCATGTAATGTCTCGACCCATATTATGTAAGGCCACTCTGTTAAGTGAGGCTCTTGCCGTATGTTATTACCCGCTCCCATTATCGAGTTGACTCCTCTGCCGGGGGTGATTGTACTTTGTGCAGTAGATTACACAATAATTTGCGATAAAACTCACTCTGTTGTATTTCATACATTTGATTTTCGTTTTTTTGTTTTCAAAGGCCATTTTCCCAGTAATCTGCTGTATAAGCTACAATAAAAGCTGCTTTTTGGTCGATTATAATGAAATTTAATGTACAAAGTGCAGCCAACGCTTTACTCCCAACCCGATATTTCTCCCACTTGTCGACCATTAGCCTGGCAGACGCATACGCAAATCAGCGATCCTCCAGTAACAGGAGCACCGCTGCTTGTGTAACATTCTAAACTTTTTAAGAAGTTAGCCTGGCATAGCCCGCACAACCCGCCAAATTCTAGATTCATCCACTACTTATTCGCTGCTGCTTACGTGTCCTGCGTTGCCCTTCCAGGTGTCCTTAAGCGGAACGATTCGGTTGAACACCAGCTTCTGAGCTGTGCTATGCTTGCTGTCGATGCAGAAATAGCCGTGACGCAAGAACTGGTAGGTGTCCCCGGGCTGAGGGTTGCCCGCAAGCGGCTCCAGCAGGCAATCTGTAAGCAGGGTCACGGAACCCGGATTGATGTATTCCTCCCAGCTCTCTCCTTCCTGCTTCGGCCCGTTGTTATCCGTCAGCAGCTGCTCATACAGGTATACGTCACTCTTCAGCGCATGAGCAGCCGAGACCCATTGCACAGTCCCCTTCACCTTCCGGCCGCTTAGAGGGCCGCCGCTGCGGGTCTCCGGGTCGTAGGTACACCGCAGTTCGAGGATTTCTCCCGTCTCTGCGTCCTTCATGACTTCATTGCAGCGGATAATGTATCCGCCCTTAAGCCGCACCTCACCGCCTGGGACCAGTCTGCGGAAGCCCTTCAGAGGCACCTCCATGAAATCGGCCCGCTCGATGTAGAGCGTGCCGGAGAACGGTACTTCTCTTGAACCCAGCCCGGCATTCTCAGGGTTGTTAGGGATCGGAAGCAGCTCAGAGGCCCCGGCGGCGTAATTGGTAAGCACGACCTTCAGCGGGTCCAGTACCGCCATGACCGCCGGCACCTTCGCCTTCAGGTCCTGTCTCAGGCAATGCTCCAGCAGCGAGAAATCCACCATCGCCGTATTGCGGACCATGCCGATCTCCCGCACGAAGGCCTCGATGCTCTCCGGCGTGAATCCCCGTCTGCGCAGCCCGCTGAGCGTAGGCAGGCGCGGATCATCCCAGCCGTCCACGAAGCCTCCGGCTACCAGTGCCCGGAGATGCCGCTTGCTTGTAACCACTCCGGTCAGGTTCACCCGGCCGAATTCCCTCTGTCTCGGCGGTTCCGGGGTGCCCAGCTCGTTCAGCACCCATTCGTACAGCGGCCGGTGATCCTTGAACTCGATCGAGCAGAGCGAATGCGTCACCCCTTCCAGCGCATCCTGAATCGGATGGGCGAAATCATACATCGGGTAGATGCACCAGGCAACGCCCGTGCGGTAATGCGCGGCATGAATAATCCGGTACAACACCGGATCTCGCAGATTCATGTTCGGCGAGGCCATGTCGATCTTGGCCCGCAGCACTTTAGCGCCATTCGGATAGCTCCCCGCACGCATCTCCCGGAACAGCCGCAGATTCTCCTCCGGCGTTCGGCTGCGGTAAGGACTGTCCTTCCCCGGCTCGGTTAAGGTCCCCCGGTAAGCCGTTACCTCTGCTGCCGTCATATCACAAACATAGGCTTTCCCCTTCAGAATGAGCGTCTCTGCCCTGCGGTAGAACTCCTCCGAATAATCGGAGCCGTAGTAGATGTGTTCCCCGGGACTGCAGCCCAGCCATTCAAGGTCACGGATGATCGCTTCCACATACTCCTTATCCTCTTTGAGCGGGTTGGTATCATCGAAGCGCAGATGGAAGCGTCCGCCATATTTACGGGCGATCCCCATATTCGTGTGGATGGCAAAAGCACTCCCGATATGCAGATAGCCATTGGGCTCCGGCGGAAACCGGGTGCAGATCTCCCGGCTGAAGACTCCCGCCTCCACATCTTCACTAATCAGCCTATCCATATAATTCTCCGGCAGAGCCGGTCCATTATTCTCTGTCATTCCAATCTCCTCCTGTTCATGGGTGGTACGCCGCCTTATCTGGATACAACAAAAAAGAACCTCACCTCCAAGACCGTAAGTCTTGGGGACGAAATTCTCGCGGTACCACCCCAGGTTCATTAATATGTCACCATATTAATCTCATCAAGTACGGCGCTGCCGTCCGGCAGGCTTATACTCTAGCTCTGTAACAGGAGCTCCTGTCGTACCATCCCCGGCTGCTGCCTGGTTCCGGTAAGCCGCTCAGAGGCTTGTTTCCATCCAGTCTTCCCTGCTCCTTCACACCAGCCGGAGCTCTCTGTGAGGGAAGAACCTGAATGTACTCTTCTCGTCATCGCGTTTGCGTTATTGGATACAGAATAACAAAACTCACAACGGGTGTAAAGGGCTGCACCGGACTGCCGGGAGCAGCAGCCTAAGCCTCTGCCGGGTCCTGGCTTAGCGCCGCGAGCAGCTCCAGCGCTTCCTCATGCTCCGGCTCAATCAGCAGCGATCTGCGCGTATAATCCAGCGCCGCCTCATCATCCTCCTGCTCGTAGCTGCAGATCGCCAGGCAGTACAGCACGGTAATTACCGGCTCCTCCTCACTGGACTGGAGCGAATGCTCCAGGAAGCGGCGGGATTCCCCGTACTGCTCCATCTCGAACAGCAGCAGGCCGCAGTCCAGCGCCAGATCATACTTTTGCGGCATCGGGTAGAAGCCCCGCCACATCCGGTCGATCCCCCGCTGAAGGTCCAGCAGCTCCTCGTCGCTGGCATCCGGCAGCAGCGCAGAGATCCGCTCGGCACTCTGAATGAACAGCTCCGCGTCATAGCCCCCCAGCCGCCAGAAGGCCAGGATCTGCTGCATGCCGATGGTGTCGTAATTCTTATCGATCCACACCTTCAGGCTGAAGAAATCATCCGGCCCGAACCGCTCGACAAACCGCCGGTAGGCCAGCCGGGTATGCGGATGCAGCATCGGCTCCTCCAGCATCAGGATGCAGCCCACATTGAGATTTTTATAATGATGCTGCGTGAACTGGGATTGTGCGCCCTTCCGCTCAAAATAATGCACCAGCGCATGATAATTCGCTGTAAGCGAGATGCTTCCGTGATGAATCAGCTTCGGCGGCTCGGCAAACTCCCAGTTCTCCAGACGGTGGTCTCCCTTATCGGCAGTGAGCAGCAGGAAGCTTCCCCGGGAGAGTGCACCCAGACGCTCCATACAGGACAGGGCTGCCTCCGGGAACAGCACATGTGAATCCTCCAGCTTGTCCAAATAGAACGAGATCACTTCATGATAAGGATACGAGCTGTCCTCATAGCCCGCTGCACGCTTGTAATGGTATTCCGGCACCAGATCACGGAGCACCTCGGACGGCCCCATGGTAGCAGACTGCTCAGGATATTTCAGCGAGACCTCACATTCATAGATCTTGCCTTCATCCACATAGAGCAGCTCCTGAGGGATACTGTCGAAGAAGTAGTTGGCGATCACCATCAGCGGCTGCCCCAGCTCCCCTGGCTTAATTACCAATCCGCTCTGCGTTAAGCTCAGCTCCGTATCCCGGACCGCATCGAAGCGGGCAAAGTCCAGCATTCCCTGTTCTACAAAAGGCTTCAGCCCCTCATGCTGCTGCCAGCCCTCAATGTTTTTCCAGGGCAAATCGCTCATCACATAGCGGAACGGCGGCAGCGGCACGCCCGCATACTGGATCAGCTCACACAGCTGCTGGAGCACATGGAACGCCAGACGCCCCACACCTGCACCCAGCTCCAGTACCACTACCGGCTCTGTAGTGAATCCCTTCTGCGCACGGTCCTGAAGAAAGCCGAAGATGATCTCCGCATACGCTGTTCCAATCATCGGATTGCTTGTAATATACTGCGGAACCTGGTCGTTGGCCCAAGCCTGGAGCCCCAGCTGTTCATAGTAGGTGCGCTGCAACTCCCATATAGGCGCTTCGCTGAAGCGGTAGCGTTCTTGTCCACTTAATGTCATTGGTTCTAACCCTGCTCTCTGATTATCGTACGGATCTTTGTCCGGTAGTCAAATATTATCACATTTGCGCATATATTTTCTTGAAATGCTGTGCGTTCCAGAAAGGAGCCTATGTGATGAATCCTGAGCATCCCCGTTCTCCAGGCCAGCCCGTCATTCCCCAGCCCATACGCAGTGACGGTGCAGGCAATATCGACCTGGGTCCACGTGACATCATGCGCGACCGGGAGAATCCCGACATGTTCGTTCCTCCGGTCACGGACAACGGGCTGATCCCGAATCTGAAGTTCTCGTTCTCCGACGCCCACATGCAGCTGAATCATGGCGGCTGGTCCCGTGAGGTGACAGTCAGGGAGCTGCCGGTAGCCACTACGCTTGCGGGCGTAAATATGAGCCTGACGCCGGGCGGCGTACGTGAGCTGCACTGGCATCAGCAGGCAGAATGGTCCTACATGCTGCTGGGCAGCGCAAGGATTACAGCTGTGGACCAGAATGGCCGCAACTTCATCGCCGATGTCGGTCCCGGCGATCTGTGGTATTTCCCTCCAGGCATCCCGCATTCCATTCAGGGTCTGGCTGAGGGATGTGAATTCCTGCTTGTGTTCGACGACGGAGGCTTCTCGGATCTGAACACCCTGTCCATCTCCGACTGGTTCGCCCATACGCCGCGTGAAGTCCTGTCCGCGAATTTCGGCATACCTGAAACCGCCTTCGCCTATCTTCCCAAGGAGCAGGTGTACATCTATCAGGACCAGGTGCCAGGTCCAATTGCGAGCCAGCGGATCGAATCGCCTTACGGGGAGATTCCGCTGAGCTTCAAGCATCGGCTGATGGCCCAGCCGCCGCTCAAGACCCCGGGAGGCAGTGTGCGGATTGTCGACTCCAGCAATTTCCCCGTCTCACGGAATATCGCCGCAGCCCTGGTAGAGATTGAGCCTGGGGCGATGCGGGAGCTGCACTGGCACCCGAACAATGACGAGTGGCAGTATTACCTCAGTGGGCAAGGACGAATGACCGTCTTCGGAGGCAACGGCGATGCGCGCACTTTCAATGTAAGGGCCGGGGATGTCGGCTATGTGCCTTTTGCCCAGGGGCATTATGTTCAGAATACCGGCACAGAGACGCTCTGGTTCCTGGAAATGTTCAAGAGCGACCGGTTCGCCGACGTCTCCCTCAACCAGTGGATGGCGCTCACGCCCCATGAGCTGGTCAGCAGCAATCTGCATGCCGGGCCGGAGCTGATGAACGCCCTGCGCAAGGTGAAATGGCCTGTGGTGAAGTACCCGGAGCAGCAGGAGCAGCCGCAGGGAAAGGAGCATGGGAAGCAGAAAGGGTAGCGTTGTTACATTTTTCGCAGCTCCAATCACCCCGGGACACGCCAACAACAAAAAGCGGCCAGACTCACCGTCTGCACCGCTTTTTCTTATATCAAATTTCCAGTATATCACACAATTCTCACAGTACTTAGCTATTCACCGGTCACTTCAAAACGCTTGATCCGCTTAGATTAGAGCCACTTCAGCTCCAAATATAGACCGAGCAACGTGATGAACAGTGTGGGAACCGTCAGGATAATCCCTATTTTGAAATAGGAGCCCCAGGAGATCTTCACACCCTTGCCGGACAGCACATGCAGCCACAGCAGCGTGGCCAGTGAACCAATCGGTGTAATCTTCGGGCCCAGATCCGAACCGATAACATTGGCGTAGATCAGAGCCTCCTTCACCAGACCCGCGGCATGTGCGGTATCAATGGCCAGCGCCCCGATCAGCACGGTCGGCAGATTATTCATCACGGAGGAGAGCAGCGCGGCCAGGAAGCCCATCCCCATAGTGGCTGCGAACAGCCCGTGCTTCGCAATTTCGCTGATCATCTCTGCGAGCACATCCGTCAGTCCCGCATTACGCAGGCCATACACCACTACGTACATGCCAATAGAGAAGAAAACAATCGCCCAAGGCGCCCCCTTAACCACTTCCATCGTCTTCACGTAAGGACTTCTGCGGGCCATCAGCAGGAAACAGATTGCGATCACTCCCGCTACCACGGATACCGGAATGTCCAGGAATTCACTGACAAAATATCCGGCTACCAGAAGCGCGAGTACGAACCAGGATAGCCGGAACATCCGCTGGTCCTTAATGGCATCCCCCGGAAGCTTCATTCCGGCGGTGTCATACTCCTTCGGAATGCTGCGGCGGAAGTAGAGATATAAGACCAGAATGCTTGCTCCAAGCGAGAACAAGGTAGGCAGCCACATGTGTCCTGCATACTGCATGAAGGTGATGCCGAAGAAATCGGCAGAGACAATATTCACCAGATTGCTGACGGTCAGCGGCAGCGAGGTGGTATCGGCAATGAAGCCGCTGGCAATAATAAAAGGAAAGACTTTGCGCTCGTCCAGATTCAGCGCCCGGACCATCGCCAGCACAATCGGCGTCAGAATCAGCGCTGCCCCGTCATTGGCGAACAGCATCGCCACGACTGCACCCAGTACAATCACATAGATGAACATCAGCGTGCCGTTGCCGCGTGCCGCCGCCGCCATATGCAGCGCCGCCCACTCGAAGAAGCCGACACGATCGAGAATTAAGGAAATTAGAATAATCGCTACAAAGGCAAGCGTTGCATTCCATACAATCAGCGTCACATCACGGACATCCCCGAAGCTGACCACTCCTGCCGCAAGCGCGAGAATCGCCCCGCCGCAGGCGGACCAGCCAATTGATAAATTCCGCGGCTGCCAGATCACAAAAACCAAAGTCACAACAAAAATCAGGCAGGCTATCACAACCATAATTCAGCCCCCCATTTGATCTGCAGCATTCCCTGATGCACTCCTTACAGTAGATATAAATATAAGCCAATTTATATATACTAAAGCAGCCTCATCCGAAGTACAAGATAAAAATTGCTGGAAGGTTCACCTGCGCTACGCAAGCCTGTTCAGAGACATTGCCGCCCGACCGGCAGCCGTCTGCTGCAATAATATTTATATGCTTAAGTACTAAGTGTATGTATGAATACATAGGCTGGATTAAGGGGAACGAAGCAGCTTCTTGGAGAGGAGATGCAGGTCCGTAAAGAGCCATCCTTGTTACGGGATTGGAGGTTCGGACTACCATGAGTACAGACCAGCTCATCGCACTGCTCGTTCTTGTTATTATGATTGTACAGCTTGCCGTCAAGAAGGATAAATCCTGAATCCTGAATCCTGAAGACAGCAGGCCGCCGAAGAGGCCGGGGGAACCCGGTCTCTTTGGCTGTTATCCTGTTCAGCAGGTTATTTCATGAAAATACGAATCTGGCGTTCGCCCGTACGCTTCATTACCCGGTATCCGTCTGCCGACGATGTTGCTGCGCCGTTTTGATCCGGGCGGCAGTATCCTCCAGGCACGCAAGTGCCGTCATCGCGGACAAGCAGCTTGCCCACGATTCCGACCGCCACCCATTCCTCCCGCTCTTGGCGGGGAATGTACTCCTGCGCGGCATCCCACTCCGGATTAAGTACCGGTTCTGTCTTCGTTCCTGCTTCGCGTACGACATGACCATATTCATTCCTTACCTCCGGGACCTTCACCTCATGATACAGAATCCGGTCCCAATCATCCGTAGCGAACATGCCCTTCCAGCGCAAATCACTCGAATCCGCAACGATAGCCGGTCTTGCGCTAATGACCCCAACAATGTACTCATCTGCCGAGTTGGCCTTACGAACCCTGTCACTGGCGCTATCGAATGTAACGAAATACCCCGGTTCAATGGATAAGCCGTCCGAAGTCTCGAACATTTCCGCATAATCAGCCGCACCTGGAGACATCAGAGTACCATCCAGATACATGTTCCCCGTAAGTCCTTCAATGACTGCCGAGTTAAAAGTCGGCCCTACGGCCAGCCCATTAGCCAGATGCCACGAATAAGGGAACCGGGTGGACCCGTTCTGTCCCATGATATGGGCACCGGTATGCTCCGCCAGTACAACTGTCGCCTCACCCTCGGCATGCGAATTCGGAGCAAGGGCCTGGGTCTGGAGCCCTTCAGCATGCGAAGCCTGGCCGGAAGCTATCGCATCCGCACCTTCGGCATGCGCATAAGGCGCATTCGCCAGAGTCCCCACCCCCTCGGCATGGGAAAAGGAACCGCTAGCCTGTGTATTAGCCCCTTCCGCATGGCCGGAAGCCCCGCTGGCCAAGGTCTGGAAGCCCTCGGCATGGGAAGCGGTTCCGCTGGCTGTCGTATTCTGTCCTTCCGCATGCGCTCCCACATTGCCGCTCGCTGTTGTTGCTAATCCTTCCGCATGCGCTGAAGTACCGCTGGCTACCGTGTTCTGCCCTTCGGCATGCGAGAAATCGCCAAGGGCAGAAGGTCCGGCGCCCTGTGTGATATCTGTTGTTCCGCCTTCCGCATGGGACGCTAAGCCCATGGCGGTGGTTCCCACCCCTTCGGCATGGGAAGCGGAGCCGCCAGCGAAGTTCGGGGCCGGATTCCCAAGCGGATCTAACCCGCCGCCTTCCACATGGGAAGCCCTCCCGCTGGCAGAATTCCCTTCTCCTTCTGCATGCGCGTTGATTGCCGTCGTCTGAGTTGAAGTATTCAACCCTTCTGTATGGGAGCTGTCCCCCCAGGCTTGGGTGCCGCTCCCTTCGGCATGTGCCACCAGCCCGGCGGCCACCGTCATGGAGCCTTCTGCATGAGAGCTTTCACCTGTAGCATTGGTCAAATAACCCTCGGCATGCGCCGCGACTCCGCTGGCAATACTAGTAGATCCTTCGGCATGTGCCGTATCATTAGTCGCCTGGGTCAGATACCCCTGCGCATGCGATGCGCTTCCGCTGGCAGTCGTAGTATTGCCTTCCGCATGCGAGGTTTCTCCGCTGGCCAGCGTGGTATACCCTTCAGAATGAGCTGCTGTACCGCTTGCCGTCGTACTAAGTCCCTCCGCATGCGCAGCGAAGCCGCTAGCTGTGTTCCCTGACCCGCTTCCCATCCTCATCACCGCTTTCTTCGTATTAACATATAATTATGTCGCCGGACAGGCGGCAGCAACGGCGAATGGGACAGGTGATAAATTACTTTTCACTTTCATTTCACTTACTAAAGTTGAGAAACATTAAAAAGTATAGTAGAATGATGACATGAAGAAAGGGGCGGATGAACATGGCCGATGAGAAGAAGATTATGGAAATAGGAATAAGCACGTTTTTGGAAACTACACCTGACCCGGTGACGGGGGAGACAATCAGCCATGCAGAACGGCTGCGGGAAGCTGTCGAGGAGATTGTGCTCGCTGACCAAGTGGGCCTGGACGTATATGGAATAGGCGAGCATCACCGTAAGGATTATGCAGGGAGTGCCCCGGCTGTAGTCCTCGCCGCAGCGGCAGCGACAACCAAGCGGATCAGACTGACCAGTGCGGTCAGCGTCTTGTCTTCGGATGACCCGGTGCGGGTCTATCAGGCGTTCGCTACGCTGGACGGCCTCTCGAACGGCCGGGCAGAGATTATGGCCGGACGCGGTTCCTTCACTGAGTCCTTCCCGCTGTTCGGTTACAGTCTGGAGGATTACGATGAATTGTTCGAGGAGAATCTGGAGCTGCTGCTGGCGATTCGCGCCTCCGAGAAGGTCACCTGGCGCGGCGGACATCGTCCGGCGATTCACAATCTGCCGGTCTATCCCCGTGCCGTTCAGGACCCGCTTCCTGTCTGGATCGCCAGCGGCGGCAACCCTGAATCCGCTGTACGGGCTGGAACCCTTGGTCTGCCTATCGCCTTCGCGATTATCGGCGGAATGCCGGAGCGGTTCGCTCCGCTAGTGAACTTGTACAAGGAGGCCGCAGCACGCGCCGGACATAATCCGGATAAACTGCAGATCGCCACACACTCCCACGGCTTCGTAGGTGAAACTAACGACCAGGCTGCGGCCTTATTCTACCCGTCCACCCAGGCACAGATGAATGTCATCGGCCGCGAACGGGGCTGGGGCGGAACCTACAACCGCGCAGCCTTCGACGATGCCCGCAGCTTACGCGG
This sequence comes from Paenibacillus sp. FSL R7-0210, assembly GCF_038009085.1. NCBI lineage: Bacteria > Bacillati > Bacillota > Bacilli > Caryophanales > Paenibacillaceae > Paenibacillus > Paenibacillus sp. FSL R7-0210. The sequence continues at coordinate 7,447,850 of NZ_JBBPAR010000001.1, read as the reverse complement.
AGCACTCTATGTAGGTGACGCAGAGTATGTCGCCGAGAAGATCATTCTGCTGCGTAAGAATCTCGGCGTGACTCGGTTCTTCCTGCATGTGAATGTCGGCTACATGCCGCACCGCGAGGTCCTGCGTGCCATCGAGCTGCTAGGCTCCAAGGTTGCCCCTATCGTGCATGCGGAGTTAGCCCGTACTGAGGGGAAATAACTGCACGCAAGCACAGCAAAGCATACCCAAAACACCTCAAGGCCCATTCGGCGCCGGAGGTGTTTTTTGGTGACATCATCTCAAACTTCCCATCTTATCGTCCGGCGTTCCTTCTCCACCTAAGATTGCACCAGTACCTCAATCACAGGATACGAAACCAGATTCCGGTCCCTGTACGCCGCCGTGATTACATCCTGATGAGAGCTTAGAATCCCATTTTGCAGCAGCACCGCCTTGATTCCCCTTTCGGCAGCCCCGTTATAGGTGAACAGAACGCAATGCTCGGCGGCATAGCCGGAGAGAATCAGCAGATCGATGCCTTGCTCCCGCACAAGCTTGTCCAGATCCGTCTTCCAAAAGGCATTCGAGTATTCCTTCTTCACGTTGAAATCCGTCTCCTGAATCTCAATTCCGGGGATGATCGCGAACTTCGCTTCCTCAGAGGGCTGCATCCCTTCAATGTCCTGAATATGAATCACGGCATGGCCCTTGGCCCGCAGCAGCCCGGAGACATAATTGATATACTCGCAGGCACGGTCAATCTCCTTCTGCTCCACCCCGCTGACATGGACCTCTTGAAGATCAATAATTAACAATCCGATTTTCACTCCTGCTTCCCCCTATCCGCTGATCCTTCCACCTTACCTGATGCCGGCTATTCATTCAACCAACCGCATACAAAAAACTGCAGTAGAATGATCCACCGGAATGGACCTTCTCTGCAGTATGGTTTGTCTTCACAGCTATCCTGATCCGGTTATTCTTTGACTCCGCCCAGTGCTACACCTGCGATAATATAACGGGACAGCAGGAAGTAGACTACGAACAGCGGCAATGCGGTCAGCGCCAGCCCCATATAGATGGAGCCGAATTCCGTCTTGTAGATATCCCCGCGCAATAAGCTGACCATGATAGGCATCGTATATTTCTCCTTCTGAGTAAGGAGGATTAACGGCATGAACAAGTTGTTCCAGTTGGCTACAAAAGCAAAAATGGCTTGTGTCGCAATGGCCGGCATCATCAGCGGCATAATAATCCGGTTAAAGGTACGGAACTCTCCAGATCCGTCTACACGTGCTGCCTCTACGATCTCAATGGATAGTGTAGCAAGCAAATATTGACGCATGAAGAACACCACTGCCGGCGCTGCAATGGCCGGCAAGATCAGCGGAAGGAAGTTGTTGGTCCAGTGCAGCTTATACATGAATTGATAGAAGCCGATCGCACTGGCTTGGGAAGGAATCATCATCACGCACATAATGAAGGTGAAGAACGCGCCCCGCAGCTTCCAGCTGTAGGTTACCAGTCCGTAAGCAGCCAGTGAGGAGAAGTAGACCGTACAGAGCGTTGCACCGCTGGCAATAATGAAGGAGTTCATGAAGCCCTGCAGTGGATCAAAGCTCTTGTCGAGCAGCACCTTCAGATTGCCCATCATGTGGCTCGAAGGGAGCAAGGAGAGTCCGCTCTGAATCTCCGGTGTAGAGCGTGTAGCGTTCACGAACATAATCCAGAACGGCAAAATGCTGAGTACTGCCAAAGCGATGCAAACCACGTAGATAATCGTCTTGTTTACAGTTTGGGTGACTTTACTGCTTTCCCGATTCTTCTCCATGGATTACACCTCCCTAGCCGCTGCCTGGGCAGCATTTCTGTGTGTTTGTTTTTGGATCTTCTTCAACTTGGCTGCGTCCCGGTCACGCATCACGTAGAACAGGAGGCCGGACAGTACAGCAGAAATCAGGAACATGATCATACTCGCGGCTGCAGCACGGTTATACATGTAACTGCCCTTGAACGCCTGCCCGTAGATGAACATGGACGTAGTAAGCGTAGAGTCATCCGGTCCGCCCGCCAGGAATAATTGCGGAATATCGAACATGGTCAGACCGCCGACCATTGAGGTAATCAGGGTGAACAGCAGGATGGTACGCAGACTCGGCAGGGTGATCCGGAAGAAGGTCTGGAACCCGTTCGCGCCGTCAATCGCCGCTGACTCGAACAGCGCCGGGTTAATCCCCATTACGCCTGCAATCAGGACGATCATCGTGTTCCCGTACCACATCCAGAACTGGATGAAGGCGATAATGCCGCGTGCTGTCGTCTTATCCTGCAGGAAGAAGATTGGAGAATCACTCCAGCCCAGCATCTGAAACAGGCTGTTGACCGGACCCATAGGATATGCGAACAATGTACTGAACAGCACGGCAATCGTACTTGCAGTGATGATATTCGGCATATAGAGCAGAACCTTGAACAAGCCTTGTCCTTTGACGTTCAGACGCTTGTTCGTGAACCAGGCGGTCAGCAAAAGCGCAAGGGCCATCTGCGGAATAAAGTTGGTAATCCACAGGAGGAAAGTATTGATCAGGGACTTGCGGAATGAAACATTATCGAACAGGAGATCCTTGAAGTTCTGGAACGGGTTATCAAGGATATGTATAGGCTTCGGAATGAGCCCCTTCATATCCGTGAACCCGATGACTGCTGTATACAGAATCGGGTACAGCGAAAAAATCAGAAAGGCAAGTACAAATGGAAAAGTAAAGATATAGCCGAATTTCGCATAGCTGACATCCTTGCGGCGCATGCTCTCACCTCATTAGTTGATTATAGGGGCGGGGATAATCCCCCGCCCCCTTCGAATTCCTCTTATTCGCTTTCAATACCCAGCTGGTCTTTGACTTGCGACTTGAAGGTTTCGATTGCTTTTTCCTTGGTCTTATTGCCTGCAGTGTACTCACGTACCTGTTCGCGCCAGGCTTTGTTAATCGTTTCATCGAATTGGGTCAGGTTCTTACCTGAAGCATTCGCGTTGGCCGGAACGAAGACGTCGAACATGTTCTGTCCGCCGAGCAATGGAACTTCACCATTGGACTTGGACATCACCACAGAGGAAGCTACGCTATCCTTCGTGCCTTGTTCGCCTGCTTTCATCGTACCGTTAGCCCAGTAATACTGGAGGCCCGTCTCAGAACTGTCGAGTGTAACCCATTTAACGAAGTCTGCAACGGCTTGCTTCTTCGCTTCATCCTTGGTTACTTCGGCATTGGCCAAGAGCCAAGTACCGCCCCAGAAGAAGCCTGTGGTTGGTTCAGTTACAGCCCAGTCGCCGTTGGTATCCTTCACCTGACCGTTCATCACGTAGTTGATGAGCCAAGCCGGACCGAAGAATCCGAAGATAGGTTGAGCGCCTGCACCGGACATATCGGCATACCATGCTTCTGTCCAGTCTGTTGTATCGTTATGATAGCCGTTGTCTTTCAGCTTCTTGGAGAGATCCATGAATTCTTCACGCTTCGGATCGATGTGCAGCTTGCCGTCCACGATCCAGCCCTTGTCCGAGCTATTCTCGATCGGGTGCCAGATATCACCGTCGCCGGATACGATACCATAGCCTTTAGCCTTCAGCTTCTTCGCTGCATCGAAGAATTTATCCCAGCCGGGCCCAACCTCTGTTTTGATCTTAGCCGGATCATCGGTTCCGAAGACATCCTTGGCAATGGAGCGGCGATAGATGAAGGCACCGCCTGTAGCCTGGTAACCGAGGCCTTTCAGATGACCATCAAGGCTGCTGCCGATATCTACAGAATACTGGGCGATGCCAGCATCTTTTACCATTTGATCATCAAGTCCGAGGTCTGCATAATTCGCAGCATAGGTGGATGCATCGCCTTGCGTGTATTTAAGTACAAATGCGGATTCCGCTGCGTAAATATCCGGGGCATCCTTCCCGCCGCCTGCCAGTGCCTGGTCAAGTGCAGGCTGATAAGCACCGTCTGTAGTTGCAATTACCGTAGTTTTGAATTCTACATTCGCATCAGGATGCGCTTCCATATACTTTTTGGTCATGTTCGGAATTTCATCGGTGAAGCTCCACAGATTGATCGTTACCTTCTCACCGCTACCAGCTGGAGCTTTGGTGGCCTCTGCAGCATTCGATGCGGTCGGAGCCGTTGTCGCGGCTGCGCCGGATGAGCTGGACTCCGAATTCCCGCCGCCGCATCCTGCCAGAGCAGATGACATCACGAGTACTGTTGAGAGCCCCGTTAAAACACGCTTCATACTTTTCATACTTTGCCTCCCCTTTTATATTCATCCTCGGTTTTTTGTAACCGCCTTCATATTATAGTGCTTGTCTCTCCCCCGCATAAGGAACCCCTCATTGGGAAAAATACCACTATTTATGGGTTTTGCTCTAAAAAGTACAAAAAAGACGCTTGGGCTATATGCCGAAGCGCCTTAACACATAGGAGAAGAATCATTCGTGATGGATCTCTCTACTCTTAATGATTCTTGCCAGAAGCAGGCCGTCGCTAAAATAGTATGCCTCATTCCTGGCAATGATAGATGGGTATAGGTTGACTGCAATGGTCCAGCCGTTCAAAACGAGGAAAATCAGCGGAAGGAAATAGTTGTCTGCGTTGCCGATTCCCATTGTAATATAAGCCAAAGACATTGCAGCAAGCTGGAACAGTACCCCGCCAAGAGCAAATATGGAAGAACGCAGCCTGCTGACCTTGTCACTGCTCCCCATAAGCGTTAACCCGCCGAAGCCATAGCAGAAAATAAATAAAGTTCCGCCAAAAGAGACCTGCCAAAACGGCTTTCGTTCTCCAATGGTTACTAATGGTACAGGATAGCCCACGAGTTTCCCAGCCAAATAATGCCCAAGTTCATGAATCAATGTGACCAGATATTTTAACAATGTCACCATAACCGTAAGGAACACCGTATTCACCACTGACGGCTCCTTAATGGATAACAGGAGAATAAAGACGATAAACAGCATCACATATGCAAATGTCCGATTCAAGCAGAACCCTGCCTTTACGAAATATTTTTCACCATTAATGAATAATTATCTGCATTCATTCTATCTAACTATGGCCTATTGGGGTATAAGTAATTAGCCGCCCGAGCTGAGAATGCTGAAACTTGTCATCATTCCTAACGTAGATTTGAACCATACAGAAAAGAAACACGGGAGAGGAGCTTGTACCTGATGGAGTATTACCGCCGCAATAGTTCAGACACCCTGGAAGAAGTCAACAGTTCCGCAAGCGGGCTGACGTCTGCTGAAGTAGACAACCGGCTGGCCAAGGAAGGCTACAATGAGTTGAAGGGCAAAGCAAAGGACCCGCTATGGAAGCTGTTTCTGGAGAATTTCAAAGATCCTATGGTCATTGTGCTGCTCATCGCGGCTACAGTCCAGATCGTAATGGGACATATTATGGAATCCGTTATCATCTTCGTGGTGCTGATTCTGAATGCTGTAATTAGTGTGGTGCAGACCCGGAAAGCAGAGAGCTCACTGGACGCCCTGCGCAAAATGTCCGCACCCGAAGCCAAGGTCATGCGGGACGGGGCCTTACTGTCGATTCCGGCAAGGGAACTGGTCCGGGGCGACATCGTCTTCCTGGAAGCTGGCGATTATGTGCCTGCGGATGGACGGATTATTGAATCCGGGAGTCTGCGGATTGATGAGGGCATGCTGACCGGCGAATCCGAAGCCGTGGATAAGCATACCGACCCGATCCTGCAGGAGGCTCCGCTGGGCGACCGGCGCAACATGGCCTTCAGCGGCTCGCTGGTCGTCTATGGCCGGGGAACGCTGGTCATTACAGGAACGGCACTCGGCACCGAGCTAGGGAAGATTGCCGGGCTGATCGAGAGTGCCGAAGCCAAGCAGACGCCCTTGCAGCGCAAGCTGGAGAGCTTCGGCAAAAAACTGGGGATCGCCGTCCTGTTGCTGTCGGTGCTGATCTTCGGCATTCAGGCCGCACGCGTCTGGCTCTCGAATGACACGGTGGACACCACCGAAGCCATCCTGAATGCCCTGATGTTCGCTGTAGCAGTAGCCGTTGCCGCTATTCCCGAGGCATTGTCTTCTATCGTAACCATTGTACTCTCCGTGGGCACGAACAAGATGGCCCGGCAGCATGCCATTATCCGTAAGCTGCCTGCTGTAGAGGCACTCGGATCAACGAGCGTCATCTGTACGGACAAGACCGGGACGCTGACCCAGAATAAAATGACGGTTGTCGATTATTTTCTCCCCGGAGGGCCAGAAGAGCAGTTCAAGCTGAAGGCCGATGACTGGTCGGAGGAAGCCCGCAAGCTGCTGCATATTGCCGTGCTCTGTAACGATTCCAATATTAATGAGGAAGGCAAAGAGCTGGGCGACCCGACCGAGGTAGCGCTGATTGCCTTCAGCAACAGCAAGGACAAGGATTACCGCGAGATCCGCGATAACTTCCCGCGCGAGGCCGAGCTGCCGTTCGACTCTGAACGTAAGCTGATGACTACACTGCATACGTTCGAGGGGCAGAAGGCCCTGCTGACCAAAGGCGGCCCGGATGTCCTGTTCAGCAGATGCTCCCATGTCCTGCTGGAGGGCCAGGAGGTTCCGCTGACAGCGGAGGTCCTGGAAAACTTCAATGAAGCGAACGAACAGTTCTCCGGCAGAGCGCTGCGCGTGCTTGCTTATGCCTATAAGAACGTGCCGGACACAGTGACTGAGGTGGGCCTTGACGATGAGCAGGATCTGGTGCTGGTCGGCCTGTCGGCGATGATTGACCCGCCGCGCGAGGCTGTATATGGCTCCATTGCCGAGTCCAACAAAGCCGGTATCCGCACAATTATGATTACCGGGGACCATAAGACTACCGCCCAAGCGATCGGCCGCGACATTGGGCTGATGGCAGAGGATGAGATCGCCGTCACCGGCCAGGAGCTGGATGCCATGTCCGATGAGGAGCTGGACAACAGGCTGGAACAGATCGGCGTGTATGCCCGGGTCTCTCCGGAGAACAAGATCCGGATCGTCAGGGCGTGGCAGCGTAAGGGCAAAATCACCGCCATGACCGGGGACGGCGTCAATGATGCCCCGGCACTGAAGCAGGCCGATATTGGGGTTGCGATGGGCAGCGGAACCGATGTCGCCAAGGATTCGGCAGCTATGATCCTAACGGATGATAACTTCGTATCCATCGTCAATGCGGTGGCCGTGGGCCGGACGGTGTTCGATAACATCAAGAAGGCGATCGCCTATCTGTTCGCGGGCAATCTGGGTGCGATTATCGCCATCCTGTTCGCTCTGATCTTCGACTGGATCAATCCGTTCACGGCCATTCAGCTGTTATTCATTAACCTGGCGAACGACTCCCTCCCGGCGATTGCGCTGGGCATGGAAAAGGCCGAGCCGGATGTAATGAGCCGCAAGCCGCGGGACATCAGCGAGGGCATTTTTGCAGGCGGGATGATGCAGGCAGTGATCACCCGCGGTCTGCTGATCGGGATTGCCGTGATTATCTCCCAGTATATAGGGCTGCAGCATTCGGATGAAATGGGGATTGCGATGGCCTTCACCACGCTGATTCTGGCGCGCACCCTGCAGACCTTCGCTGCCCGCTCCAACAGCCAGACCTCTGTGGAGGCCGGCTTCTTCAGCAACAAATATGTAATCGGCGCGGTCTTGATCTGCTTTGCCTTCTACGGCATTGCGGTCCTGCCAGGTGTCAGAGAGATCTTCTCGATCCCTGCCACCTTCGGGATGAACCACTGGCTGACCGCCACCGGACTCGCCCTAGGCGCAGTCATTGTGATGGAGCTGGCGAAGCTGATCCGCCGTCTGCTGCCTGCGAAGCAGGCTGCTTAAGCTAGGCTAAGTTAACGAACCTTAATAACAGCAAGAAGCCTGCATTCCCGGCATGGGGTGCAGGCTTTTTATAATCCATCACTTCTTCAAATGATAAGGCACTGTAGTGACAATCACATCGCTGCGGAACAGCAGACGGGCGCGTATCAGCAGACTCGATTGATTATGAAGGATATTATGCCAGCCTTTCTTCGGAATGAACTGTGGAATAATTACCGTTACCCTATGGTTCAACTCTGCGGCCTTCCAATTCACTTTATCAATAAACTTGGTCAACGGCTGTACAATGCTTCTATAAGGAGTATATAGGGTTACTAACCTTACGTCCGGCTGCCACTTTCTCCACTTCTCCTCGAACACCGCTTCATCTTCCCGCTCGAAGGGCACGTAGACGGCTATAATCTGCTGCGGAGACAGCGACTTGGCATATTCCAGGGAGTTCATCACGACATGAGTGATTCCGGCGACCGGCACGATAATCACATTGCCTTCAATCTTGATCGTTTCCTCACAGGTCGAAATTCTAAGCTGGTCCGCAATGGCCTCATAATGCTTATGAATCCGGTGGAACACCAGGAGCAGAATCGGCAGAAAGACAAATACCGGCCATACCTGAGTAAACTTGGTCATGAAGAACATCATCGTCACAACGAAGCTGATTAGAGCGCCAACGGTGTTGATGATGAACTTTTGCACCCAGCCCGCAGGCTTTTCACGTAGCCATTTCACCATCATCCCGCTCTGCGACAACGTAAAGGGAATGAACACACCTACAGCATATAAAGGAATCAGCTGCTCCGTTTTCCCCTCAAAGACATAAATCAGAACCATGGACAGAACACCCAATATGATAATACCGTTGGAGTAACCCAGCCGGTCCCCCCGCATGGTGAACATTCGCGGAATGAATTTATCCTTGGCAAGGTTCACAGCCAGCAATGGGAAGGCGGAATAGCCGGTATTGGCAGCCAGGATCAGGATTAATGCAGTCGTTCCCTGGATAAAATAGTACATCGCATTCCGGCCAAAGGTTTGCTCGGCAATTTGCGATACCACAGTGACGTCAGCACGGGGAGCAATCCCGTAATAATAGGCTAACACCACAATGCCTGAGAACATTACGGCCAGTAAAACTCCCATGGCGATTAAGGTTTTGGAGGCGTTGGACGCTTCCGGGCTTTTGAAATTCGGTATGGCATTGGAGATCGCTTCGACCCCCGTTAACGCAGAGCTCCCGGAAGAAAATGCGCGCAATAATAGAAATAGGCTGATCCCCGCTACCGGAGTACCCAGTGAGGTATGCAGTTCTGCCGGAACGTTACCTGACAAGATGTTGTACAGACCTGTACCAATCAGGATGAATAAGGCCAGGACGAATAAATAGACCGGATAAGCGAGGACGGAGGCAGATTCCGTGACCCCTCTTAAGTTCAAAATCGTGATCAGAAGCACAAAAGCAATGGCAATCACCACTTTATGCTCATGCAGGCTTGGAAACGCTGAGGTGATGGCATCCGTACCCGCCGAAATACTTACAGCCACCGTTAAAATATAGTCAACCAGCAGCGAACCGCCGGCTATTAACCCCGGATACTTGCCCAGGTTCTCCTTGGACACCACATAGGCGCCCCCGCCGTGGGAATAAGCAAAAATAATCTGCCGGTAGGACAGAATGAGCGCGGTCAGCAGGATCAACACACCCAGCGCAATCGGGATCGAATACCAGAAGGCGGCTGCCCCAATCGTAACCAGAACAATCAGAATCTGCTCCGGCCCATAGGCAACGGATGACAGCGCATCTGAAGACAGTATAGCCAGCGCTTTCTTTTTATTTAACTTTTGCTCTCCCAATTCACTGGACTTTAAGGGCCTGCCAATTAAAAATCGTTTTAAAAATGAAATCACTCGGTTTCACCACTCGCTTATTATTTGTAGGATCTTGGTTGTACCCCATCTGCTCCCATTCTCGGACACAACAAAAAGACCACAGAAGAATGTTCTGTGACCTTCAACATATCATGTCCGGCATTAATATAGCGTTAAGGATTACGCAAAGACATTAAGATTGCATTAAGATATTGAGGCTGGCTGATGGACCCATAGCCTCCGCTTGTTCAGCTTCAGGTGTGTCCCAGTCTAGCTTTTGAATAAGTGCTTGAATGTCCTCCACGCGCTCCCCCTACTTTGCAATAGTCTATTCCCTCTGTTCTTCCACCCAAGTTCCATCCTTATAGATGAAATAACGGGGATTCCCCTCCCGGTCGCGTGCAACAATCTCTCCGGCAGGCCCTTCCCCGCTCTCCTCCATCACTTCAAATGAAGCCTCATCCCCGGCAGGGAGCTTCCGGTATACTTGCTCCAGCCCGTCTTTTCCCGTCTTGCTGCGGACAACGTCACTCTTAACGGCAAAGATCATATTCAAGTCTAAACGGACCTCTCCGCCCAAGACAGGCAACACCCCAAGCACCCTTCGCTGGGAGTCGATGACGTCAAACCCCATTTTCCAAAAATCACTCAGCTTGTGAACCTGATAATCCCCGAGCGGATACACCTGAACGGCTGCCTGTGGAGTGAGTGTGAATTTACGCGGAAGCCCTTGTTCCAGTTGCATTAGCATGGCAAGCTTAAGACTGAGATACAGGACAAGAAACACAGCACAACCCGAACTAAGCACCCGTCTTCTGCCCAACGACACCGGAAGCACAAAACTCATAACCCCCACTAACATAGGCATCCAAACCGTAGGATCACCGAGATAGATCAAGGGCAGCCTATAAGCTTCGCTGGACAGCGGATAGACCAAATGGACCCCATGTCCCAAATAATCCACAAGAATATGCCCCAGCACACTCCCCGCTAGACACAGATATAACTGGGTATACGAATATTTTTTCAGCAGCAGCCTGAACAGGAACACAATCGGAACCATAACCAGCCCCATGACTATAATGGAGTGCGACCAAGGAGATACATACCTGTTCCCCAACAGATCTGGCACAATGCCCAGGAACGAGCTCAGTCCGAGCAAAACCACTTTTTCCTTAAAAGAAATCGCCTTGCGCATAAGCACAATCGATACAATAAAACTGCCCGTAAGCAGATGTGTAGCAATATGCATAGCCAATATCATAGACACCTTTAATCCCCCCGCTTTGGTTGTTAAGCTTCACTACTCAGAGCCTGGCAAGTTATAAACAAACGGAGCGGGGAAAAGGTTCATTTGCTATACAAAGATCACTTACACTCAGTTTAGATATGCTTTCCGGGCGTCCTCAAAAATAGTATCTAATTGTACCCTGGTGTAATCGTCTCCTTTAAACTGTATATCATCAGCAGTGCTCTTAGATTGAATGCCTTCACCCGCAGCAGGTACTTTACCATAAACAACGCCACGGATAATGTATACACCAGGATCAGTGAGGCTCTCTCTCAAAAACAGCAAGTATTCTTCATTTTCATTCATCAACTGATATCCAAATGTGCTGTAAACTCTTGATGAGTCGGCCGCTGCATTTTCTTGGACGGTGATGGTCTCCCCGCTAGACAACGTGTGACCGGTATTATTTCTAAATACATCGCTCAGTACAAATTTGGATAATGTGCGATTGTCAATAACCAATCCGTCCACATCTTCTTTTTTCAGAACTACTTCCTGAGCCCCTGCCTTCGTTCCCTTAACAACAATATCTGTTTGTGCATCCATTTCAGAAAATGTTCCGTAGCTAATGGCGCTACTGTTTGTAATGGCGTAAGGAATTGTTTTCGTACCTGCCTTATCTTGAACTGTTAATGGTTCAAGCGAAGCGGCCGCTCTCTCATAATCAGCCTGAGAAATGTCTCTAGCTGACTCCATACTGAAATGCAGTCCGCCTATTTCAAAGTATAAATAGGTTGCTCCATTCTCTTGAGTGATCCACTCCCCCGATACATTTTTAGAAAGCACAACTTTTTTAGTCGAAGCAATCTCGTTAGTTGGTTTAAGTTCTTCTCTGGATTGAGTGATTGAACCGCGAAAAAATACAATACGGACTTGATTGTCTTTAGCTTCAACACGATCCAGAAAATCATCGACACCTAATTCTACTGTAGGGATATAGACTTTATCTAATCCGGCTTTCTTAGCAGCTTCACTAATTTCATTTTTTTGTTCTGCGGTATAAGAGAACGGCTCGGCTTCTGTCATTCCTTCACCTTCATTATTGGCGGAATTTTCAGTTGCAGGAGTATTTGAAGATGAATTTACATTCTGACTGCATCCTGCTAATAAAGCACCAAGCAGCAAACCAATAAACACGACTTTCCTTTTGTAGTTCATGGAATATCCTCCACTTGTTGATTTGTCACCTCACCATAATAGACTGAACCGCTCTTCCAAAAGTTGCATAATCTTCTCAACTCAGTTTCTTTTTTAAAACTCTTTTCAGGTCCAGTAAACTAACTCAGACGGGCGCATATCAAAATACAGCGGCAGCCCTGGCCCCTTAAGAGTCCCGGCTACCGCTGGTTATTCACCACACTACTATTTACTTACGGCGGGCAACCATCATAATCTCCATACTGCCGAGCTGTAAAGGCTGTTTCCCGAATTGTCCTGCGGTACAGCCATATGCGGCCTCCACTACAAAGCCCTCACTAACCAGAAGCATCTGTAATTCCCGGAAGGTAAAAGCTGTGGTATAGATCAATACCTCTTTGGATTCGCCCTCGGGGCTGTGAACCTCTTCTTTATGGATTACGGTGCATGAATACGGGTCAAATAACGACTCATCCTGTATACGCCGGGCTAAGTTAAGTGCATTAATTACCGTAAGAACAAATAGAGAACCCGGCTTCAGCGCCCGATGAACTCCTTTAAGGACCTTCCGGTGATTCTCTTCACTGCCAGCCAGTCCAAAGGCCCCTTCACACAGACAAATTGCGCCATCGAATTCCTGATCAAACGTTAACTCGCGGGCATCCGCCACCAGAAATGCTGCCTGTAACTCTTCCTTCGCAGCTTCGCTATTCGCGTGCCTGATAAATTCCGCAGAAATATCCACGCCCACTGTTCTAATTCCGCGCCGAGCCAATTCCAGACTATGCCGCCCCGGACCACAGCCAATATCCAGGGTGCGGGTACCCTGCCGCAGATTCATTAACTCCATTAAAAAGTCTACTTCCTGCATCGTTCCCTGGGCGAAACCGAATGTCAAATACTGCTCCCGCATGAAATCTCCGATTGCTTCATAATGATCCCCACTGTACTCAAAGCCTGCTTGTGTATTCTTCAAAAGCTATCCCTCCGTATCTGTTGTGCCTACACGGAAGTGGATTGGCGTGACAGCTTAACCTCTTCCGTGTCCCGAATGACAACGTTCAGCCTGTCAGCGCATCTATTCATAAGTTCACTCGCTTTCCTTATTATGTAACTTCAGGGTAGACATTCGTAGCCGGGAAGTCAAAAGAAAGAACCGTTATACTCATTCTGTACGGTTAGCTTAACGAAGCCCCCGGACCTGCACCCCCTCTGTATCATCCAGCGTGATCTCACAAACAGCCGTCTTAATAGTTAGCGGATGCGGATAGGCTTCCTCCTGATCAGACATGAACCAGACCCGGCCTTGCTTCACAGCAATAATCAACCCGTGCTCGTCACCTGCAGCGGCGAACTGGCTATGGTAATCCTGCCAAGGAACAATCCCTACCCGAGATAGCTTAAGCAGCGCCTCCTCCACATCGGGTACAGGCAGCCCGATCTCACTTACACATAACAGACTGGCTGGAGAAAAGGCTCCATTGGCGGAATTGTTCAGATTGTGCCGGGCAATCAGCTCTACAATATTACCTGACGGATCATAGAAATAGATGGAATCGGCATTCCAAGACTCGAAGCGCACAACCTCCTGGCCCTCATTAGGAATGACAGACACCTTAGGAGTAAACCACCGCAACGCTTCATTGATCTGATTCTCAGGAATATTAAAAGCAAAATGATATTTCGGCTGTCTGCTTGGATCAGACTCATTGAAGGTTAGACTGGACTCTCCCGCTCGTACACTGAAGGATGCCCGATGTTCCTGGAATACCGCCAGCCCAAGAGTATTCTCATAAAAGTCTTTCATTTCTTTCAAGGAATGAGTCTGCATCTCTACTTCTCTTATCATCTAGGATCACCTCTGTTTGTGGCATATCACCCAAAGCTTTGCTTCCATGGTAGCCATGCAGAGAATGGAAGTCAAACCGGCATCTGCAACTTCTGCGCAGCAACCGCGTCCATAACAATATGGAAAATCTATCTATTCTCTGAAAACAATAGGACAATCGAACACAACAGGAGGTTTATGTATGCGCTATATGGCAGCAATTGTGCTGGCGGCGGCTTTGCTCTCAGGGTGTCAGGGGGCAGACAAGGCGGGCGTGAACGGCTCTTCCTCAGCTCCGCCCACAGCTTCCCCATCCATCGTATCACCCACAGCTGTGTCAGCCACCCCTTCCCCTTCAGCATCTTCAATCGAGGAAGAACCGCTGCTCTATATTGAGCAATTGAAAACTATCGGCGGAGGCGGACAACTGGTGCAGGTGAAATCCAACTTTGATATTGACCAGCGATCATTGGAGCAAGCGCTGAAAAATAGTCTACAGACCAGTGATCCCGAGACCGAATTCCGTTACACGCTGGAATGGGAGTCTCCGCGGTTTGTGCAAATCCGCCTGCATCTCGATGAGGGCAGTGTCTGGTCCGGGACGTTCAATCTGGACGAAGCCGTCACCACAGACGGGCGCAAGTATGCTAGTACAGAGCAGCCGTACCGTAACACGGTAGTGATTAGAGCTGCAGACGGTGAGGGCAGTCTGTTGTTCCAAGGCGTCACCTCCGGTACCCGGCGCGTAGTACCTGCCTGGAACACGGGCTGGATCAAGTCCATTCAGACCCGGGAATCGGTTGCCCCTTCCTATCTGTTCTACGGACAGGAGAAGCATCATCTGGTGCACGCCCTGACAGGCGAGGCGCTGGAGATTCCGGTTTTTGCTCAGGAGAAGGATGCCTACGGCAATGACTATGGTTACCATGAGATGTATTCTGACCGCTTCTATGGGGACTTTACTTATATGATCTCGGGCAATAAGACGCTGTATCGTGTAGACCTGAAGGGCTTCACCCGTACGAAGCTTCATGTATTCAGCAAGCCGGTCTACGGCATGTCCTCCTCGCCTGACGGCAAGCACATAGCTGTATTAACTGCTCATGACGAATACATTGGACCTGGGGCGGACCTGACGGTGCTGGATCAGAAGGGGAAAATACTGCATTCGCAGCAGAACGCCGCCTTCATCTCCCATAGTGACGGCTTCCTGTTCGTGTATTCTCTGACTTGGGAGGACGATTCAAATCTGATCCTTCCCGCAGACAGAGGTGAGCATAACCCGCTTGGACAAGTCCGTTACAACACCGGAAGCGGAACGTCCACGGTGATGCAGGATCAGCGGATCACGGACCAGCTAAAGAAGGATCTCGCAGAGCATGAGCGGCAACCGCATAATGACCTGTTGCTATCCGGGCTGATGTGGTCACCCGACAACAGATTCGCAGCCTTCCAGTCGGATACAGGAACCATACAGGTCTATGACACTCAGGAACGGACCTTTACGTTCATATCCGCAGGCACACTGCTGGGCTGGATGCCGGATGGAACGCTTGCCTGGGCGGATATTAAGGATCATGTGTATACCTTTTAACTATACTTCTCCCCAAAAAATCTCAGTCTCATATTCAAATGGAACCACACCGCCCTGATTATGCCTGTCAAATATATTCTGCAGCTCTGTCATCATCGGATTGTAATTCGGATGTCCGGGAACAGGGCTATAGGAGGAGGATAACAGCCGGCCGCTCAGACCCTCGAAATCGAACTCCTGAGTCATTTCAAACTGGCTTTTATGCATCGTATTCTCTTTAAAAAAAGAGACAAGCATCGCCTGAGAAATGTTTTTATGATTCACTTGTTCATAGTCGGTTCCGTAGGTGTGAAGCAGTTGATCGTACTCTTCACGAAATGAAGTACCGTTTGTAAGCCGGGAATTCCATATGAGTATGACTTTCCCGCCAGGCTGTAGTATTCTCCGGAACTCCGTTTGCGCGGCTTGCCGGTCAAACCAGTGAAATGCCTGCGCACAGACAATAAACTCAACCGACCGATCCGGTAACCCGGTAGCTTCCGCAGATCCTGATCTACTCTGGAAGCTCGGGTTGCTGTTGAGCCTTTGCTCTGCGGCTTCACGCATTGCCTGATTGGGCTCGACCGCGATTACATCGCTGCCGCGTTCCAGAAGCAGCTTGGACAGGCTCCCAGTGCCAGAACCGATATCTGCTATTTTACTGTTCGGGCGCAGACCAATATTGTCGTACAAATAATCAATAGCCTCTTGTGGATAGCTTGGGCGGTACTTCAAATAGGAATCGACCCGGTTCGAAAACCTTTCATCACTGTTCATCGCTGTTCACTCTCCTATTTTGTTTTCTTCGGAAAACCGTATACGAATAGTATCACACCAATTAACGTAAGGATTGGCACAAAGAGATTATCGAAGAAGCCTGCGATATGAGTTTTAGGCTGGACATCGTACATTTGCGCTTGGTATAACGCAGAAATTTCATAATTTCGAGCGATCAATGTACCTACACGCTCGATAGTGTAGATTAACGCGGCCGTAATCAGAAAGGCTGCCCCTAGTTTTCTGTATAAGTCGTTGCCCATTGAATATTATTGCCTCCTCTACCCTTGATTGATTTAGTTACGGTTTCACCACTCCGCCCGGAAGCTCGGAAGCCGGCGGCCAGACGATGGTTCCGCTGCGGTTCATGTACCCTCTGATTTCCTCGCGAGTATCTGGAACCAGCAGGGTGATTTCTGCCAGTTCGCCTTTAAAATCAGCGGCCCAATAGAGTTGCGGCTTAACCACGAAGCGTCCAGAGGTATTAATATAGCCGTACCTCTGCCCCGGGCTTGCCGGAGCCAGACCACCCTTGAACAAACCTCCAGCCGTGAATCCCTGAATGACCTTGGCGCCCTTCTTATTAATATAGAAGGTGGCTCCATTGCGCTCGACGAACGCCAGCCCTTCCGAGAAGGGTTGGGCCATGCTGAACTGCGGCTTAATCAGGTAATTGCCTGTTTTGTCGATGTAGCCGTATTTGCCGTTCACATACACAACTGCCGCCCCGCCGGAGAACGGTGTGGCGTAATCATACCTTGGGGTGATGCGAAGCTTGCCGGTGGTGTCGATATAGCCGTATTTGCCGCCAACGGCAAGTGTAACGGCCGCCATGCCTTCCGAGAAATCAGAAGTAAAGCTATATCTGTAAGGAACGATAAGCGTGCCCTTAGTGTTAATGTAACCCGAGGCTTTACCCATATTGACCCGGGCCAGACCTTCGGAGAAATTAAATGCCCGGACATAGATTGGCTGTATGGCCACCTTGCCTTGGCTATCGATATACCCGTACCGGGTCGCCGTGGCCCCGCCGGCGAGTTGAACCTTCGCTGTATACAGCGCGCGGTCATTATACAGAATGCCGGCATCTCTCAACTTGTATTCGAACAGCTTGGTGCCTGCTGAACTGAGATAATATTGCTTTTTAGCCGCATGGTCCTCGACATACACCGTCCCTCCGGGCATTCCTGAGTAACCATAACTATCATACACCGCTTCAATAACCACCTTGCCCTTGCCGTTGATGAAGCCGTATTTCCCGTTCACTTCAATTGGATATAATTGATCTGCTGTCTTGGCCTGCACAGTACCAGCACCGGCAGCCTGGGCCTTGTCCTGCGATGGACCCGCTATGCCTGCACTGAACACCATCGTCGTCATTAGTAGGGTTAAAGCCAGCTTTTTAAACACCTGTGGTTCACTCTCCTCAGAGGCTATTTTCCATTCTTTAGGTTAGACGGTGATTGTACCGGTTTTGTTGTGCATTGTTTGGAAAAATAATGAAGATCGATAGCTCGCCACAAAAAAGAGGGCTGCCCCTTGCGAATATGGCGCAGCTCCTTCAGGTCGAACTCCTCGCGGTCTCATAGATGAAGTCCTAGCGTTTGCATGAAACGGTAGCCACGAATTGAACCAATAGGATCAGGAAAAAAACGTTCCAAATGCTCGGAATAGATGCAATCGCGAAATAGAAGGAATAGGGTGCCAGCCAGATCAAAGAAATGGCCATAAGTAAGCGAAGACCACGCCAGATTGAAATGGCCATGACGGCTGAAGGTACAATGAGCATGAGGACCACAATCACTTGTGTGCTGCTGGATACCGCCTGCTCACTGTATGGGTTATCAAACAGAAACAGAAAACTTAGTCCAATACCCAGTAGGGATAAGAAAAAGGCTGACCACTTCACCCCAGGTCTCAAATTTACACACCTCCTGTTCACTGTGGATGATAATCAGAGAATCCCGAAATCAGAACTCTAGACCCCTTGGTGACGCTATCCACCTTCCAAGTTCCGTTCGCGAATATTAGCGAGACTGTCCGATCTTCTGCATATTGATCTTCACCTGTAAGACCATTCGCTACTATTACAGATTGTGAAAGTGTGCAAGAATTCTTACTAGTATAAATAGGTGAAGTGACAGGCGTTTCATAAGTACCCGCTGTTTTCAATCCTTTGTTCTGAGTAATAGACTTAATTAATTTATCCGTGAAGTACGGTTTAAAGGTTGAATTTACATTTTTAATTGAAGATACATTTGAGGCTTGATTTAATTTATCTGATAGAAGTTTCAAACGTGCTTCAGAAATTTTATTCTTTTCCGGAATTTGAACAGATGGGGTCTCCATATTAACAACCAATCCTTTGTTACCCACTGTTACTGTTGCTTGTTTAGACAGTTGGTTCCACATTACCGTTGCCCCTAACGACTGACTAACAAAACGAAGAGGAACATAAGTTGTTCCATTGATGACTTGTGTTGCAGTATCCAAATCGACATATTTCCGTGACGGTGTATCTGGAGTTTCACTCGATGGAGCAGATTCAATAATCACACGTTTGAAATTTGCCGCAAGCCATATAGTCGAATTCCCGTTTTTGATTTTAACAACTTTATCTGTTTGAAACCATTCCAAGCTTGCGCCAAGATTTTCGGAGACAGCACGTAAGGGAATTAAGACTCGTCCGTTGTTTATTTGACCATTGTTAATCGTTGTAGATGTTTGTGCCTCAGCCGCATAACTAGACCCAGTTGTTAAAGATAGCATAAGAAATGCTGATGAAAGCAATGCAAATGTCCATTTTTTTATCATAATATTTCCTCCTCTTAAATAATTCACCACAAATTTCTCTCTCGCATCTGCTTTCTCTATAAAATACAATTCGGTCAAACAGAAACTCCCCATTTAGCAACAGGATTTATCAGTTCACCTGTTTACCATATGGGGAGCAATATACTTAAAGTAATATAATCTTAATGTAATCAGCCTTTACTGTGAAGAGTTATCAGATAACCGTCCGGATCGGCGAAGGTAAAGGTACGTCCGAAGGGGCCGTCGATGGGGGCGGATGTAATTGTCACGCCTGCTGCTGCGAGTTTATCGTGAATGTCTTGCGTATCCGGGGCATAGAGCCATAGCGCAACACCAAGTCCAGGCTGAGTCCCCGTAATGAGCTCGACTCCCGGCATGAGGTCACGAAGTGCAAAGGCAATAGGCTTTGTGTCAAAAACCACCGCATGAGGCGGGCCCGCCTGTGAACGGACGAGTCCAAGATAGTGTTGATAAAATTCAGCAGAGCCTTCAAGATCGCTGACCTGAAGTGAGATGAAATCGGGTCCAATGACAGACATAATAGCCTCCTAATATTCGTGTTTGTAGGTTTATATAGTCTTCATTATACCCACCCTTCCTGACAACGTTATGTCAGTAGCGTTCTATTAAGATTACCATCTCTTTTGCACAATTTCTGAAATGCCGAGTATTCCTGATTGGACTTAATATAGTTAATTATCTGTTCGGCGCATTCTGCCGGAGTCAGCTCTTCCGTGTTCACTTCAAGGTCATATTCATCAAAACGATAGACGATGTCGAACTGGGCATCCACTAGACCAATCTGCCGGTCCCCTCTGGCCTGCTCTCTTCGGATGAGCTCTTCCCGGGAGCATAGGACACCAACAAATAGCGTAGTCCGATCAGCAAAATGATCCCAAAACTCATTAAATCTCTTATCGTTGTCGAATACGGTATCCACGATGACATTGAATCCCATTTCGGATAACAGCTTAATCGTCGAGTAGTACACGGAGACTATGGAGTCATCCAGTATTTGCGAGACCACCTGATGGTCTATTTCCCGTACAGGCTCGTCTGGAAATTTATGATTAATGAAATCATTGTAATTCATGAAAAAATCATCAATCGACACATGATAAAACGGAATCTCTTTCTGTTTCGTAAGTTCAGCCGAGATGGAGCTCTTCCCGGAGCTTGAAGTTCCATTTAGAACAAGAAGCATGCCTTTATTCATTTCGTCCCCTCCTTTTCACCCATTATAAACCATAGGCGTTAGAGGAGGTAACTCATCAGTTGTATCAGTTGAATCCACCATTCACACGAATCGTCTGTCCTGTAATCCAGCGGGCCTTGTCACTGACAAGCAAGTCGATCACATTCGCAATATCCTCAGGCTCGCCAAGCCGTCCAAAAGCATTCATCCGCCGGAAGGAATCCACCAGCTCCTCAGATTTCCCGTTCAGGAATAACTCCGTCGATACTTGCCCGGGTGCAACACAATTCACAACGATATCCTTTGCTCCGAATTCCTTCGCTAACTGGCGGGTTAACTGCTCGACTGCCCCTTTGGTTGCAGCATAGACACTATAGGTTGGCAGCATTGCACCCGATACAGAGGTCGAGAAGTTGATAATCGTTCCGCCCCGCTCCATATGCTTCATCGCTTGCTGGCAGGCGAAATAAGTGCCTTTGACATTGACAGCAAATTGACGGTCGAACATCTCCTCTGTTACGTTTGCGATAGGCACACATTCCATAACTCCGGCATTATTCACCAAAATATCGATGCGCCCGAATTGCCCGATTGTCTCCGAGAACAGGGATTCGACCTCACTCACCTTGCTTACATCGCCTTGAACGGCTATCGCTTCCCCGCCAGACTCCTTAATGATTTGGACGACCTCGTCCGCTTTCCCAGGGTTAGATGAATAATTGACAGCTACTTTTATTCCTAACCCGGCCAATTGAATAGCGATTTGTCTTCCAATGCCCCTCGATGCACCTGTGACGATGGCTACTTTTCCGTTCTGACTCACTTAGACCACTCTCCTTAAGTTCGCTTAGGCCGGATGATGATCTGTTGGCCTTATGGTTTCATTGTACATCAATCGAAGAGCATCCCGTTATAACAGACCTGTTCACTTCTTGCCTATTTCTCTTTTTCCCGCTATGATAACAGCAAACCTTATGACCACATGAAAAGGAGGCAGCTAACTTGGACGATACATTGCGGACCGGGCCGCTTTTGCAGCAATTGGCTGCGCTGATTCTTCGCCATGCTCCATCTGCAGGCACCTACCAGACGCATATTCCTTCCTTGCAGTTGATGCGCGCCACGGATGCAGCAGAACCGCTGGAGTCTGTCTATAAGCCGTCGATCTGTGTCGTTGCCCAAGGAGCCAAAGCAGCCACCCTGTCCAGCGAAACTTATCATTATGATCCTTCCACTTACCTGGTCACTTCGGTTGAGCTGCCGATCAACGGAAGAATAACCGGAGCTTCGCCTGATCATCCGTTTCTTGGCATCAAGCTAAGCTTCGATCCTGGCACCATCCTGGAAATTGTAAAAGAAATGGCGGACACCACCCTCGTTCCCGGTGAAACGTCCCTCGGCATCACAGTTGCCCGAACCTCTGAGTCCTTACTTGCTGCCATCGTACGGCTCATCCAGTTACTCGATGCGCCACAGGATATCCCTGTTCTGGCCCCGCTCTTGATCCGCGAAATTCTGTATCGCGTTCTTCAAAGCGACCAGGGCTCCCACCTGCATCAATTCGCCATCATCGGCAGCCATGCGCACCGGATTGCTCAAGCTATCCAAGTGATCACTAAGCAGTACGATCAATCCCTTGTCGTTGAACAGCTTGCAGAGTCCGTAAATATGAGCAACTCCGCCTTCCACAAGCACTTCAAGCGCGTCACTGCCATGAGTCCGCTGCAATACCAGAAGGTCATCCGCTTGCAGGAAGCCCGCCGCCTCATGCTAACCGAATCCCTCCAAGCCTCCGATGCCGCCTTCCGCGTAGGCTATGAGAGCCCCTCCCAGTTCAGCCGCGAATATGCCCGCCAGTATGGGAGACCTCCGGCGACCGATGTTCAGGGGATTCTTGGGTTATCTAAGTAGCTAACTTCTTCAGACTTAGTTGTTCACGTAACGACATCCAGCTTTCCGTCACGGTCTGATGCGCTGTATCAATCACGATGTGGTCACGGTCCCAAGCATCGTAATGTCTGTTCTTCACCTCACTCCAAGTGGGGAGGGTAAATCCAGGAATATCCGTTGTACGAGTGGTAATTCGATGCTTGTGTGTACATTCGTCCGAACAGACCACTTCGATTTCGACAAACGGAATTCCTAGAGACTCTGCTACATTACTTACGACATCAACCCAAAGATACGGTGCCCGCAGTTCGCTTGCTAAAGCTGATGCTAATGTAGACTTACCGGTGCCTGGCAACCCGCCGAATATATACAGCATATGGATTTCCTCTTTCATGACAACTTGTTTTCTGTTCTATGCCTACTGTTTCTTTGAAAATCATGATATCTTAACTACCCTAGGTCCCGCAGGATGTAATCGTTTATAAATGATAGCAGACACTACCGGATTTAACGATGAAGTTTGATTTATTTTTTTATCTTTCCATCAAAAATGAGCCGTCCTAATTTCTCAGGACGGCTCAAGATGAATTAACTTAATCGATGAATATTTTCATATCTACATTAATTAACAATGTGTTCAGTGACATTAAAGTTGGTTCCTAAAAAAACTTATTACCTTGTATTTTTTTTTGTCAAACAGAGTAGTAGTGGCGAACCATCTGTTCAAAGTAATCCTTACTCCTCAATAATACTCCTAACTCTCCAACTAGTTTCTTAAATCTATGAGCTTTATCTTGTGACGCACCTTTTAACATTACTCTCTCAAAAACTCCTGGTCTAATTTCAACAATTGGTGGATTAGTCAAGTACTCATGAAACAAGTATACAATCTCATAGTCCCCGATATGATTATGGTATAAATGTTCATCAACAGCCTTTGCAACAGTATCAAACATTCCCAAATAAGTTTTTAAATCCAAAAGAGTAATAGTTTCCATGGCATTCGCTTCAGAAGTACGTCCTCGGGCGGCTTTCATAACCGAGATGTCCCTACCAAAACCATGTGCAAATTTATTCCTTAATTTTCGTACGTGATCAAGATGAGAAAGATTAACCGATAGCGTTGCTGGGACGTGACCAAACACTCGCCGGTATGCTTTTATCCTGCTACTCCAGCTTCCTTTTGTTATATCTTCTACTAAGGTAACCTTTGAGTAATTAGGCGTAGTCTTTAAATTATGAATTCCATCTAAGCTTCTAGTATGTCGCGTCTCAACTCCCGGATCTGATTCGAGCGCTAGAGAACATACCGTTGCAAGGTATATCTCAAAATATGAGCTCGCCGACTCTAGGCACGAGTACCTAACCCAATTTAAAAATCCATCAATATCATCTTCCCAATCCTTGTGGCTCGGTGGTATTCTCCGTTCATCAACAGGGTCACTAAAACTAAAGAAATCTTTTGGGGTTATTTGATTCGAGATAGATATTGAACTTGCAAAAGACAATTTTGCATGTTTATGCACTGGCTCGTAACTCCAATAATACTTATTCAATGAGGTATGATGATGATTAAATACCTTGTATACCCATGTTGAATGGTCAAACGCTGTCCACCTTTGATACGACATTTACTCACCTCTACATAGATCAACTTTTAGAGTTCCATTAATAATCAATCGAAGTTATTAAGCCACCTAATCCTAACAATACCTTATTAGGAACAAAACAGATATTCACTTACGGAGGAATAATATCAATTATAATCTTTGATAATCCATGGGAAAAGCACTATTTCCAAAAAAAAAAACCCGTATAAGCGCAGCTAACAAAGCCTTTATAGACAGGAAGAATTTAGTTGTTACAGTAAGTTCATATAACCTCAAATAAATCATACTCAAACCTTCTTTAGGTTTGAAGAAAACATAAGTTTAGACTGAACTGTACGAACTGGTATGAAAAGTATCGGGCTCCGTTACCTTAATAGAAGCAACCGCTCATGCCGGCCTCCACCGTTAATCGCGCTAAACGTATAGCCCAGCTTCATTCGGAAAACCAGTCTACAACTTTATTTTCCAATTCTAACACTTTATTTTCTTTCTACATGAGGAATGCAATAAAAATATCCGCGAGTATGAGCGGCGAATTAAAAAGGTTGAGGCTGCGGAGTCTGTAAATGAAAGCTACCTGGAAAAGCTCTTGGAAAATATAGAATATGAAATGGATAAGCTTGCATTTCTTCATAATAAGTTGGACGAGATCGGGGGCATTTCAATACAATAAGACAATTTAAAACCTGGTGATCAAATTAAGATCCGGGGCAGTTGGGGGAAACTGGTTAAGGAGAATTAAAAAACAGCTGAGATTAAATATCTCTGTGTCCTTATACATTGAAATACACATATGCAGAAATTCAGAAAGTGAAAGCCGCTGAGGAAGTAGCAGCAGTTTAACAGATGCAAAACAAGCGTTCGCTATACGGTTTACTGGGGCATTTCCCAGTTATCATTCCAATCGCCATGAAATTCAAGAAATATATCTTCAGGATCACAAAGACTCACTCCGAATTTATTAATTGTGAACTTAAAATAAATACGGGTATATGGATTGGAATAAAGTCTATTGATTTCTAAAAAATAATTGTAAAATTGTGGGTATTTAAAGAGAAGATCCGCTTTGGCTTTATCAGATTCATATCCGAAGCGCTTAATCTCAACGATGGCTCGCTGCCCTGTCGTTGGATTATAAAAACTAGCTTCAGGCTACTTAACCGTATGGCCACCCGTTCTCCGTTGATCTAACGGTGTGACATCCCCATTGTTTGCATCGGCGTATACAAGGAAGAATTAATGCATTTCATAACTACTATGGATTCATCGACATCCAAATGTTTGGGGTTTCTCGGGTCTAGAGTGATCCAGTCTTCTACTGGGAGGCTCAGGATAGCTGTAACCAGTCTCGTCAAAAGGCTCACATCCTTCGTATATTTGTAATAAAGCTGCTACTCTCCGGTTGATGATTTCATACTAAGCCCACGGATTCCACCAGTTCTTAAAGAAAATAAAATATTAGACTAGTGTTGTTGATCTGTTGCGGTTTTTTGGCTACATAATCGTTAACTTTTTTAAAATGAGCATTTTGCATAATTCATTTCGGAAAAAAAAGTAAGGTTAGACTGACAAGCTGAAATGAAATTTCTAGAGAAGAAGATGTAAATGGACAAGGGCAGGATTTTCATAAAATTGAAAATTCAAGCGGCGTTTGTGACTCGTTGTCTCCATAACTGCTAGCGCAGAAGCAAGTAAACAATTGCATTCAAATATTGGTGAGTCGCGACCTTCTGAATTCCCAAACATGCAATTGGTCTGCGGTGAGGTACGACTTCATTCGAGAGTTACATCGTTTCACACTGGTTCCTTAGTTGTAGAGTTCTTTCCAATTTCCGCGTTCTCGGTGTGGTAACGCATATCGGCGTAAATCGTCTATGCTGCTAACTTTAACGACCATTCCGTTATTAGACGACAACAACTTGTCATGCCTAAAGGACAAACCCTTGCCCCGTAACATGTAGACAACGAAACTTCAACCGTTCCTTTTCCTATCCCCAATACGTCATCGGAAAGCCCATCGAACAGCAAGGTGTCCCTTTGTTAGTCATGCCTGCGGGAGTTTCCTTTTCGTTTCTCCGGTTCATGGGAATAATCGATTGAGCCTTGACGCTGCGAGCCGTTTCTTAGTTTTTCATTTGGTCATATCCTGCATCCAACATGAAAAAACGAGGCTTGAATCGTTCGGCGGTTTGCTTCATGAGTGTAGGTTCCTCATCGCCATCATTCACATGAGCAGGTGTAACGTTTAGGGCGATCGGAAGGTCACTCTTCGTATCGACGGCCAGATGCAGCTTATACCCAAACCACTTGACTTTGTTGCCAAACGTATCGAGTTTAACTCCCCAGTTGGCATTGCCGGTGAGTTCGCTTTTTCGCTTGGGTTCTTTTTTCTCGTAGGCGTGAATGGCTGCGCTGTCGATGGCGACATGACTTCCATCGATGAGTCCAGCATCTTGACACTAAGCGACATGATCGTCAAATAACCGCTGGGCAAGGCTTTTGCGAGTCAACTCAGCAAAGACTCGGCTTAACGTAGAAATTGAAGGGGCAAGGGATGTCTAGTCGAAGTCCACATTGGTAACGGAAGCGAAGGTCAAACTCCAGTCTGTGCGCAAGACCGGTGAAAGTATCGATGTTCTCTAAGCAGGTCGTGAGTAGTTCGTGAAGAATACCTTGACGGCAGTGTCCGTCTGCTCCTCGGGGTGAAGGATTTCTTAATTATTTCGCATACGGTCGTAAGTCCAGTCCACTGAAAAAGATAGGCAATCGCTCTTTCGATTCGATTTTTTGAAGCTCCTCAAAGGAAAATAGACTTTCTTGGAGAATATACAAAGCAGACTTCCTCCTCTTGAGTATTTTGGTGTCGTTACCAAAAAACTTCTACAAGTTGGGGTGAAGTCCTTTTTCATGCTCGAAAAACCTTTGTATAATAAGGGCTTAGATTAGTGAAAAATGCTCAAATAGGTTTTATACTGACTTTTTTATACTATATGTAGCAGTTATAAAACAAAAAATAAAGTATTAGACTAAGGCTAATTAGTTAAATACGTTGTAAAACGATTCTCTGTAAGTTTCTTTGAAAAAAAGTTCATTTACTCCTGCTCTTGCTTGATATGAAATGTATCTATTAATTATATTTTGAATATATTCCTTCCTTAAAGTGGAAATCTTCTCACAATCCCTTAAAACCTCTTCTTTCTTCATAGAAATTACGTGGTAGAAATCCCATCTAATAAATTTCACAGCTTTCTCCTCATCAAAAGGCACTCCTGTACAGGCAAAATTATCACTATTATTCTTAAGTAACTCTTTATCAGAACTCACAATATTGCCCACAACAAATTTAAATATATCCTTCACCTTATCTGGTCGGTGAGTATCACAGAAAGGTGTAATACATAACAAATAAGTATCGTCATCATTTTTTTTAAAAATGCTTCCTGTATGAATTTTTTCTCCTGCTGTATCCATAAATTTCAGAAGCTTAGTGAAGTAATAAGTTTGTTCTAAAAATGCATTTTTAAATCCCTCAGTATTATCAATATAATCGACAATCAAGAATATCATTAATACTATTTCATTGATTTTATTATCCAGTGAAGGGTTTGGGAGTATTGAACGAATTCTCGTTTTCAAATCTTCAAATGATATAATTTCTTCGTCCCCAAAAACTTTCTCCAGACCTTCAACAAATTCAGAATTTTTAAATAAATCCAATATCACTTGTTTCCCTTTAAAGTTTATAACATCAAAAAAAGTAGAAATATTAGAAATTTGAATTGTTTTTGCTTTTAAGACATTCTTTATTTTGTTTCTTTTCGCACTAAAAAGAAAATTACTTGGTTGTATTACTGTGTCGTCTGATAATACACTTGATAGAAACGTATCATCTAAAAATTTCGGTATGCCTTCATTTTTAATTTCTGACGATAAAATCTGTGTTAACAGTACCTGTTCAAAAGGGGCGTTAAATTTATGAATTGCTTTAGTTATGCTCTTCTCAAGTCTACTAGCACTATCCATAATATGAATTGGGATACATTTATCACTCAATAAAATTTGCGATATCTTTCTTATAAGTTCTGCTGGTTCAATATCCTTTTTCATTACGAAACCAAATAAAGAGTTTCCTTCCGTCTTTCCGTGCTCTTGAAAAAAATAACTTTCTCTATCAATTACATCGAAATGTGAAGAGATTTGACCTATAACAACGTCACAATCTTCTTGTGTGTAGATTACTGCACATTTTAAACCAACTAGTTGGCTTGAGTAATAATTCAAAATTTCAATAGCTGCTTTTCCAGGTTTTTCAGGAGAATCAGGATTGAAATTTTCTAGGTTCCAATCGATAAAAAGTAATTTTGTTGTATCTAATACTTTTGATAAAAACCTCAGTTGTGCACTAGCACTTTGTGTACCATATTTATATGGATATGCAATAAATCCGTCAAGAGTCAGTTGTTGAAGTAACTCTTTAGGTCTTTCATTTAAATCATTTTCAGTAGTTGAAGCAACATCATCAATCATCAAAAAATCATCAGGGATTTCCCCAAGTTCTTCGTCTGTTATTTCAGGCAGTTCAATTTCATTAAAGTTTAATTGATCATCAACAATAACTGCATTATCAAAATATCGCTTCACTATCGCTTCAACCTGCATGATCTCACTCATATTAAATATCATCTCCAAAGGCTTCTGTATTAAACTCAATGCAAAAACATGCACCGCTAAGAGGTATTACTTCTTCACCTTGGCTTATGAGGTAAAGTTTATGGCCTCTGCTTTCCAAAATATCCCTTGATAAAAAAAGTCCTAAACCTCTACCTTCAACTTTCCTTGTAAAAAACGGTTCAAAAATCCTTGTTTGATCTTTAGTAGGAATGCCTGGACCTGTATCATGTATATAGAGTTTATTATCATTAGCGTAAAAATGTATTTCTTTGGTACTCTGATTAAGTAACCAATATATAGAGTTTGATATAATGTTAACTATAGGAGTAAATAAAACGGCTTCATTTTCTTTAATTAACAATTCTTCTGAGAAGCGGATATGAACTTGAATATTATATCTATTGATATCCGATTCAAAATATTCTAGCACGTTATCAATGAACTGTTTTAAAATAATTCTTTCCTTTCTTGCTCTAACTTGACGGTATAAAGGACTCATTCTCTGGTGTAATCTTTCCAAAGATTTAAATGCATTTCTTGTTCTCTCTATCACCGGCAACGCTTTAGTTTTGCTTAGAGATTTATATAGTATATTTATATTCTCGTTTATGCTATTATACAGAGCATTAAATTCGTGACTAGTAAGTTCAGCAGCTAAGCCAATTGACGAAAGCTCCCTATACATTATGACTTCTTTCTTTAAGAAACCAATGAAATCGTCATCTGAAAAATACTTATCACCATCTATTAACTTTTCCTTGGCCTCATGTAAAAAACTCCGTATGTTCCTTGTAAGATCCAAAGTTTTTATTCCGACTGAAAACTGTAATAATTCTTGCTGGGCTTTATTTATTAAAAGTTCATGCTGGCTAATTACGGTACTGATCTCTATTTCAACATTTGTTGGATCAAGTATATAATCAAAAGATTGTACTTTCTCTAGAACTTCATATAATAAAGCATTACTCTCTTCTAACTCCAGTTGAATAGATTCAATGAAGCGAAGCTGAGACTTTCTTAGATTAATTTCATAATTATGAATTATGTCATTAATTAAAGTATAAAATTCGTTTTTCAATTCATTTAAATGTTTACTTATCGTCTCATCACAAAGAGGCTTAAATACATTATCTTTCCACTTGGTGATTTGCTGAATTCTATCCGAGAGCACATCAACCTTATCTTCATTACTGTCGTTAGCAGTACTAAAGTCGGGTTCCTCCAAGTTATTGATTGAATCTTCTATGATGCTCTCTAATTTAGTTTTATACATTTTAATCAGCAAGCCTGCTTGATCAATTTGATCTAGAGTCTCTGGAGAATGAAAATATCTCGAATTATAGGGGATTACCAATTCATCCAAATCAGAAATGAACTTATATAGTTCCATTTTTATATAGAATAATTCGTCAGAATATTCCTGTATATTGGCACATCTGTGTTCTAAATATTTTACTTTTGATTCTAATTCCAATTGAATGATGTTCTTAATACGATTGTAGCTACTATCCACCTGTGTTTGAAATGAATTCAATACATCCATTAATTCACGGAAATACATTCTTTCTCTTTTTTCTTCTTCTCTCTGTTGCTTAATTATTCTTTCGTCTCTTTCTCTATCCTCTTGTAATCTCTTAATTCTTTGAGCGCGCAATCCAGATTCCTTTGTAGATTCAAGAAAATCTCTTGCCCACCAAACCAGTAGATTTTGGCTAACTGCTATAAAATATTTGTAAAACGTATTCTCTACAAAACCTTCTCTACTTGATTTATCAATTAGGTTTTTATTTTTCAGTTTACTAATCTCCAAAAAACCATACATTCTTCTATGACTGAAAAGATAGTAGCCTGCTCCTTTTGAACGTCTTTCTTCGATTCTCAGAAAATCGTTCCCTGGCTCTCCGTAAGGTAGTATTCTTAAACCATCACGGAAGACATATATACCTCCAGAATCGCTTAGTTTTTCACGCATCATATTTGATTGTTCTTTTGTCAGTGAAGTTAGATCATCTCTCCCTTCAATAAAAAACCACTTAACATCAATAGGACCACAATTTGCCATACTGCTTGTATGGATGCCATTGGTCAGTTCAATGTTTGTTACGTCAAAAACATCAGTGTCAGATGAATTACGAACATAAACCTGCCCAGTAAATAAGCCCTCTTCTATTTTCCCCTTAAGAGCATAATCATATAATTCAATGTCATCTGGATTAAACCATGATTCTCGTTCTAATTTTTGACCATCTATATGTATACGTGGAGTGAAACCATCATTACTATTTTCATCTTCTTTTTTATCAAATAAATCAATTAAATTCGAGAAAGACACAAGCACATTTTGAAGTCTCCGTTTTCTCTCTTTTCGACTCTCATCTTCAATATTAGTCTTATAAATTTCCCAATCCCAATCGTTCTCAATATTTCTAATGAAAAAGATTGTCCCTCCACCTCGAGATTCATTTATTTGTATTCTCTTATAAATATCCTTAGAAAGTTTGAAGTTAAGAATTTCGCTCCTAATTTTTGATTTTTCTTCATCATTCCATTTATTCGGATAATCAAGATTTTCAATCAATTCATTCTTTAGAGATTGGAAATCGTTCTCCAAAAAACTATTAAGATCAGATACTGAATTAAAGCTTCTTGTTGGTATCTCAATATCTTCTAAAAACAGCTGTTCATTTCTAAATAAGCCCCAGTGTAAATAAAGCAGAGACCACACATTCTCAACCTTTTTTTTCGAAATGATCAACAACTGATTTCCTAGCAAAGATATAGCTAATCGACCGATACCTTTTTCACCAATTTTAATGCGACGTTTGGAAGTTTTCACAGGTGAAGCTTTTGCTTTAGAATAAGTGCCTATAGTCAACCAGTTATTTACGAGGTCTTTTTCATTCATTCCATCGCCATCATCCCAGACCACTATATGTTCTTCTTTTAAAGACACATCAATGAGTCCCTCTGATGCATCGGCATCATAAGAGTTTCTCAATAACTCTGAAATTGCTGTAATCTCATCTCGAATTTGCTGCTTACCCAGTAGATCTACTGCTCGAGCTTTGGTTCGAAATCTTGCCAAAAGAACCACTCCTTATTTAAGACTTGTTACTTCTGCAGCCTTTAGAGCTGTAATTATGGATTTTCCAAGTACCTTTGCTAACAATGGTGGAACGGCATTACCTATTTGTTGTCTTATATCACCTTTAGTTCCAAAAAATTCAAACTTGTTATCAAAGCTCTGAAGTATTGCCGCTTCTCTAGATGTTATGGGTCTATGTTCTTGAGGATGAGCAAATCTACCTCTAGTAAAGTTATCAAATCCTCCCGTGATTGTTGGTGCAGGCTTATCCCAAGACATCCTACCATAAACGTCCGGCCAACCTGTTTTTTTCTTATGACATTGTAACTGAAGTCTTCGAGGTAAGCATTTTCGTCCACTACCTTGAGGAACATACTTAATTCTCTCCCGGTTTATCTCCGTAATATTTGCAAGGGTATGATTTGGTAATTCAGGATGTTCCGATCCATCTGCTGGTGGTGAATCTAGTCCTTTTAACGCCTGCCTAACAGTAACCCATTTATATTGTGGGTGACTTACTTCAGGGAATGTATATATACAATTAATATCCTTACGAACACCAATTACAATCGTCCTTTTCCTGGTTTGAGGAACACCAAAATCAGCACAATTAATTTCTCTTACCATGATATTATATGTGTTTGTTAATCCTTGCTGGAGTAGATTAAGATATGCTTGGCCACGCTTTTTTTTAAAGGTATCCACATTTTCTAACAAAAAAAACTTAGGCTCTATTCCTTGCACTAATCGGATATATTTTACTATTAATCTATTTCGTTTATCACCATTCTCACCATTTTTGTTTTGTCTAGAAAACCCTTGACAGGGAGGCCCTCCGGATAAAAGTGTGAGTTCACCCTTTGCAAGTTTGGTCTTCTTTATTATTTCCTCTGCGGATATTTTTAGTGCATCTGCAATAACAGCTTTTTTATTTATATTATGCTTAAATGTTTTAATCGCTGACTCATTATGATCAAATGCATACAATACTTTGAATCCTGCCTTTTTTAGTCCATAAGCTAGTCCCCCAGCACCACAAAAGACTTCAATACAAGTATATTTCACAGTTAGTTACCTACCAGTCTTAGTTATCTTATAAGTAGATTATATAGTAAATTCTTAGTCTCAACACATATTTTTGTATATATTATTGTAGTTTACTACATATTTTGCGAGACCAGTCTTTTATGAAATCAGCTGTAAGATGCTTCATCTTTTCTATTTTCAAATTGTTAATTTGATTAAACATTACTTTATCCCAATAGTCCCTTTTAAATACCAGACTATTCAATAAATCACTTATCTCATTCTATATCAATTTCGAGGCACTATCTCTAATTGGTTCTATAAAAAAATGTAAATATCACCAATTACCCGACCGTTCAATCTCTATTATTTACTTCGTAAACATACTATTGGATACTTGAACAATTGCATAGGTGCGCACCATTCGGACATATTAAAAATCGTTTACCAGAAGAAATACACACTATAGTGATTCGGATTGAATAAGAAGGCATTTCCTTAAGCAGAGCCCACCCTGTATTCACAACCACGGAAGATAGGCGGCCCTCGTTCCTTGGCTTAATATTCATTAATTAACCTATTGATCTTCATGTCTGAGATTTCACGTTTTCATTTGGCCAAGATGACAGCACCTCCTTAAAAGAAAACGGAGCTACCCGAAGGTAGCCCCGTTTGGAGTCATGGTGTTATTCTGGATGTAAGTTCTGTAGACAGTAGAACAGCTCTAATAACAGTATCGCCAATTTCATCAGTCTAAACTTTATTTTCTTCTGACAGTAAATCTATATCCCCTACTCCACAGTAACACTCTTAGCCAGATTTCTTGGCTTATCCACATCATGACCCAGAGCCAGCGAAGCATAGTAAGCCAGCAGCTGCAGGGTAACTACAGACAGTGCAGCAGTCAGCAGCGGCAGAGTCTGAGGGATTACGAATACCTGGTCAACGGAGCGGAGCAGGTCGTCTTTGTGCTCTTCGTGGGTGATGGCCATGACATGGGCGCCACGGGCCTTCACTTCTTTGATGTTGCTGACGGTCTTCTCCAGCACGGATTCCAGGGTAGCCAGAGCGATGACCGGAACACCTTCTTCGATCAGTGCCAGGGTACCATGCTTCAGTTCACCCGCAGCATAGGCTTCGGAGTGAATGTAGGAGATTTCCTTGAGCTTAAGAGAGCCTTCTTGAGCTACAGCGTAATCTACGCCGCGGCCGATGAAGAACAGGTGCTTGTGCTCAGCGATTTGCTCAGCGTAGGCTTTGATCGCGTCTTTTTGACCCAGGATGACTTCAACTTGCTCCGGCAGAGACTGCATAGCGGCCAGAATCTTGGTAACCTCAGACTCAGACTGTGTGCCGCGTACTTCAGCCAGATACAGACCCAGCAAAGTGAATGCGATCAGCTGAGAAGTGTAAGCCTTGGTCGAAGCTACAGCGATCTCTGGACCAGCCAGCGTAACCAGTACACTGTCTGCTTCCCGGGCGATAGAGCTGCCTACTACGTTGGTGATCGCCAGCACATGGGCTCCGTTCGCTTGACCTTCACGAAGAGCAGCCAGTGTATCTGCAGTTTCACCCGATTGGCTGACTACAATAACCAGTGTCTCCGGAGTTACGATTGGCGAACGGTAACGGTATTCAGAAGCGATGTCATTCTCTACAGGAATGCGTACCAGGGACTCAATCAGGTTACGTCCAACCAGACCGGCATTATATGCAGTACCGCAAGCTACCACTTGGATATTGCGGATGTTCTTGATTTGTTCTTCTGTCAGGTTAAGCTCAGGCAGAATGACTTTGTTGCCTTCCGCATTCATCCGTCCGCGCATGGTATCACGGTATGCCTTAGGCTGCTCGTGGATTTCTTTCAGCATGAAGTGCTCATAACCGCCCTTTTCTGCGGTAACGGCATCCCAATCGACAGTAATCATTTCCCGAGAAATAAAATTGCCTTCAATCGTCATCAGTTCGACAGCATCCCGTGTCAATACAGCCATTTCGCCGTCGTTCAGGATATATACGTTCCGGGTGTATTCCAGCAATGCAGGAATATCGGACCCGATAAAGTTCTCGCCTTCTCCAAGACCGATGATCAGCGGGCTGGCTTGACGCACAGCTACCAGCTTATCCGGTTCATATTCAGTCAGTACACCCAGGGCAAACGCTCCGCGCATGTAAGAAATCGCCTGCTGTACAGCCTTAACGATATCTCCCTTGTATTCACGGGCAATCAGGTGGGAGATGACTTCTGTATCTGTCTCCGAGGTGAAGTGGCATCCTCCGGCAATCAGTTCTTCCTTGAGATCCAGATAATTCTCGACAATCCCGTTGTGTACTACCGAGAATTTGTGGCTGTTGTCAGTGTGAGGATGAGAGTTCTCATCGGACGGCTTGCCGTGTGTTGCCCAGCGGGTGTGGCCGATGCCGGCACTTCCTGTCAGTGGAGTCGCATCCAGACGGGATTCCAGGTTCGCCATACGTCCCTGTGCTTTTACCACCTGCAGACCATCCTTCGTGAACACAGCAATACCAGCGGAATCATACCCGCGATATTCCAGCTTCTTCAGACCCTCGACCAAGATCCCCTGCGAATTCTGATTACCAATATATCCTACAATACCACACATTATAATTTCCTCCGTCCAATTTATCGTAATTAGGCGCGCATGAGGAAAGAAACGTGCCGTGCGGCATGTTTTGAAGAAAAGCAAATATGATGTTGTCCATTACACCCAACATGATAACCTGTCAATTACATCGTTAGTCACGATTATGCACAGTCTTCTCCTCTGCCGTGGCAGAACCGTCTGCAATCCTGCAAATGCGCATACCCATGATTTGTACATCTTTAAGTTAGCACCCACAAAAGCGTTGTGTGCAAGGTCGCCCTCGCATTTTCCGCTTCCATTTACGGCTCTGGTGCATCACCGGGAGGTCCCCGCCGAACATTTCGAACACCTCCACCTCGTCAGCTTACATCTGCCGTGATCCGTTCAGACCGTCCTGTACTGCTTACGCAGCCACCGGTCCTCCCTTCTCTCCCGCGCAAGATCAAGCTCTGGCGCTTGTGTTGCAATGACCTTACGATCCCCGCTTTCCTTCTGGAATGACACTTAGTCTATTATATGCACCTCAACCCGTTTTTGCAACGATGTGGCGAAGAAAACCTTTTTCATCCATTTCACACTTTTTCCAAACAGCCATGACCACATTAATCATTCAGCCGGTGAACGAATCGGATTGATCCATCCACCGGCTACCCGTTCCTGCTACTTCAGTGAGTGATTACACCAGCTCGCGCTGAACCACTTCAACAATCTGCCCTACAAAAAGATCTAGCTCCGCCTTATCCGGCCCTTCGGCCATTACACGGATCAGCGGCTCGGTTCCCGAAGGACGCACCAGCACACGTCCGTTGTCGCCCAGCTTACTTTCCACTTCTATGATCGCGGCCTCAATGGCCGGATTATTCGGATAATTGGTTTTGTCCTGAACACGCACATTGACCAGCACCTGCGGATACTTAGTCATCATGGACTTCAGTGTGCTTAGCTTTTTGCCGGAAGACTTCATGGTATTCACCAGTTGAATCGCAGTCAGAATTCCGTCACC
The DNA here is from genome assembly GCF_038009085.1 of Paenibacillus sp. FSL R7-0210. NCBI lineage: Bacteria > Bacillati > Bacillota > Bacilli > Caryophanales > Paenibacillaceae > Paenibacillus > Paenibacillus sp. FSL R7-0210. Next base: position 7,411,622 of record NZ_JBBPAR010000001.1, on the reverse strand, counting down.
TGTAGTATTATAATCCAGGAAAATCACATGGCCGGATTGTTCCCCGCCCAGATTATAGCCGCCGCGGCGCATCTCTTCCATCACATAACGGTCACCGACCGCAGTCTTCGCCGTATTCAGCGACAGCTTCTCTGTTGCCTTGTAGAAACCGATGTTGCTCATTACTGTAGATACAATGGTACCATCCTTCAGCTTCCCTGCACGGTTCATCGCATCCCCGCAAATGCAGAGAATGAAGTCGCCGTCCACCTCGTCGCCGTTCTCATCGATAGCGATCAGGCGGTCCGCATCCCCGTCAAAAGCAAGCCCAAGATCCGCACCATGGCGCAGCACCTCTGCACGCAGAGTCTCCGGGTGTGTAGAGCCGAAGCCGTCATTGATATTAAGCCCGTCCGGCTCTGCCCCAATGGAAATTACTTCAGCGCCCAGTTCCTTGAATAATCGGGGTGCCAGCTCATAGGCTGCGCCGTGTGCGCAGTCGAGCACCACCTTCGTGCCCTTGAAGCTCTGGTCGATGGTAGTCTTCAGATACTCCAGGTAGAGATATTTCGCTTGATCATCGACCCGCAGCGTGCCCAGACCCGATCCTACCGGACGCGGCAGCTCATCGTGCTCGGCATCCATCAGCTCCTCGATGCGCAGCTCCGTTTCGTCTGTCAGCTTGAAGCCGTCTCCGCCAAAGAACTTGATTCCGTTATCCTCCACCGGATTATGTGAAGCAGAGATCATCACTCCGGCATCCGCCTGGAGCAATCTTGTGATATAAGCAACAGCAGGTGTAGAGACTACACCCAGACGGATCACATCTGCCCCAATGGACAACAAACCCGCAATGAGTGAAGATTCCAGCATTGGACCCGAGATCCGTGTATCCATGCCGATGACCACTTTAGGCTTTTCCACATTTCCTGCCAGCACATATCCCCCGCAGCGTCCAATACTGTAGGCCATTTCTGCTGTTAATTCACGGTTAGCCACCCCGCGTACGCCATCTGTTCCGAAATACTTACCCATCTTTTTTTCTCCTTTAGAATACGCTGCTTCAGCTTAATAAATTATAGTATGAATGATTCGATAATTCGTGTATGTCAGGTGCATATAAATAGACTTTTACATGCCCGGAAGGTTACGTTCCGCCCGTACTGTCGGCATTATTGCCGCTTGCGGGCGGCGTTGGTTCAGCAGTCTCCGGCGGAATATGTGTCGGCGTCGGGGTCTCCTCTATAATCTCGGCGGTGTGCTCCGGGGTTGGCTCTACGAGCGTCTCGTCCCCGGATGCAGGCTCAGCACTGGGCTCCGGCGTAGGCGTCGGGATAGGGCTACTGTCCGGCACGGCAGTCGCGGCCGGAGCAGCAGGCGCTACCAGCTCCACCTTCGCAACAAGCTGCGAGGCGGCATTCTCCAGGGTAATGAACCGGGGGAGCGACACCTGCAGCGTAATATCGTAAACACCGGCCGTAAGCCCCACGACATCTGCAACCACACTGATGCTATCCTGGTCGAGCTGGTCCAGCAGTGTTGGCGCACCTGATAGGGTCAGATCCATAGTGGCGCTTCCAGGGTCTATGACACGGGCTGTCAGCCCGCTGCTGACGCCCTCCAGCTTAATGGGGATAGCAGAGAGGGTCCGCTGGGTAATCTCCGCCGCAGAGACCGCTACGGTCATTGCGGCAGGTTCAATCTTGCCTGTGCCCTCCGGCGGCTTAAGCTCCAGCTTCATCTGCTCTGTACCCGCATTCTTGATAGTGCTCAAATCCAGTACAGCCTCATATGAGGATAAGGTCTTCAGGGTCTCTGCACTGCCGTACACGGTGACCATATCCTGTTCAGGCGTTACCCTGGACAGCACCAGGGAACCGGGCAGACTGCCGGTGAAGCTGATGTCCAGCGGCAAGGTTTTGGACGGGAGGGTAACAGGGACTTCTACCGCTACTGTAGAGGGTTCAATGACCGCATCCTCCAGCTCATTCCCCTTACTGTCCAGAGCAAAGAGCTTCAGCCTCTTCTCGCTAAAAGTCTCATTCTGCCCCTCCAGTTCCACCTTCCCCTGCACCTTCGCTACCCGTCCAAGATCACTTGCCGGAAGAGTAACCTCCACGGATACCGGGTCAATCACAGGACTGCCTACTTCATAGCCTGCTGCCGGCTCTCCCGTAATATTCAGCGAGACGGGAAAAGACTTCGTCGTCCGCGCCTCGATATGCACATTCACCTGATTCGGGACCATATCATCCAGGGTTACACCGCTTGGAGTCGAATACATCAGCGGAAGCGTGTTATCACCGGGCTTCACATCCTTCAGATCCAGCCATACCCGATAGGCATCGGAGAACTTGTAGGTCAGATCGGACTTCTTGCCTCTTACTTCCATCCTGACGCTGTCCACATCCTTGGTCAGTACATAATTCTCACTGTCGAAGCCTTCAATCTCCACTTTGACATTCTCAATCGTCTTCGATTCGGTATTAACCGTAGTCTGGTACGTTGGCGCTGTATCCACATGCACAATGGTCCACAGAATAATCCCCAGAGCCAGGGCAAGGATCTTGTTGAAGTTATTGTTCTTCATCCATTTATCCATTGTCTTTATTCCCCCTCCGTTTCCAGAAAGCGGAGCTCTTCTCCATCAGGGGCGAGCTGGTTGCGCTCAGCTCTTGGTGCAGCTTCGAGATCAGGGACTCTTCCTTGATATCCCGGACAATTTGTCCATTGATGGCCAGCGAGATCAGGCCGGTCTCCTCAGAGACGACCACAGACACCGAGTCTGCCACCTCACTGATACCGATTGCGGCCCGGTGCCGGGTTCCCAGCTCCTTGCTGATGAACGGATTCTCCGAGAGCGGCAGGTAACAGGCTGCCGCAGCGATCTGGCCTCCCTGCATAATCAGCGCTCCGTCATGCAGCGGCGTATTGGGGATGAAGATATTAATCAGCAGCTCGGAGCTGACCTCAGAGCGCATGGCGATCCCGGATTCCGTATATTCATTAAGCCCCGTGGCCCGTTCGAATACGATCAATGCCCCGATTTTGCGGACAGCCAGATAATTCACGGCTTTAATCACTTCACCGATTAATTTACTGATCTCCTCATCATTCTCCGCATTCCGCCCGAAGAACTTGCCCCGGCCGAGCTGTTCCAGCCCCCGCCGCAGCTCCGGCTGAAAAATAATAAAAATCGCGAGTATCCCAAAAGTAAACACCTGGTTCATCAGCCACCTCAGGGTATACAGATCCAGTAGAGTACTGCCGCCCCAGATGACGACCAGGACCATAATCCCCTTCAGCAGTTGAACCGCCCGCGTCCCGCGCACCATATTGAGCACTTTATAGATAATGTAGCTGACAATTAGAATATCAATTATATCTTTAATGGATTCTTTCCATGTAAGGTCGGTAAAGTAGCTCATGGCCGAAAACCCCCGTGATTTCAAATTAACTGGGTTTATGTAAATTGTCTGTTAAGCTTGAATCTTATTCTAGGGTATAACGTTACGCCTCCGGTTGCAAGTTTGGCGGCTGGTAAATTGATGAACCTGTCATTTCAGGCAACAAAAAAGCGCCATCTTTCCGGAAAAAGAGGCGCAAATGAGTTATCTGCTACAAGCGACCAACATTTAGCTATCGGTAGGCAACTTCAGAGAACATGTTCGTCACTTTATACCAGATCCAGCTTACGGCTTGGTCTATACTTTTGACTTGCCCGGAGATATGGGCGGTTGAAGCCTGATACAGCGAGCCGTCGATTACCGTTACGTTCCCGTTGACTTCCCCGTAGACTTGAGTCTTACCGTTCTCCACCGTCAGATCGCCGGAGATAATTTTGCCGGAGGGTACAATCACCGTATTCCCCTTGATCACAACCTGGTCGAGGTCTGCCCCTCTAACCACAAGTTGCCGATCCTGATTCCAAAAGGTTACGGAGCTCATCAACATCACAAGAATGAACATAGACGCCGCCGTCAGGGCCGGATGCCGCTTGATCCAGGTGATGAAGGCTCTTTCCTTCTTGGGTTTCGGTAATGAATCCATAATCCGGCCAACCAAATCCTCCGAGGCCACAGGTGTCTGGTGCATCAGGGAAAACATCAGCATATCGGTCTGTTCCAGTTCTTTGAACCTCGCACGGCACTCCGTACAGGATAAAAGATGCTCCTTCAATTCCCTCTGCTGCAGGTCGGGCAAGTCGTCATCCAGGTAGTCGTGCATCATAGAGACGGCCAGTTTGCATTCCATAGGAGCCAATCCTTTCATACGTGCTAATTTAGTGCATAAGACTTGCTTAACTTACATACGTCCCTGCAATGCAGGAGTTTCATAAAAAATAATCTATTTTTACAATTTGGGTCCTAACTTTTTACGTAAAAACTCACGGCCACGATGCACCCGGGTCTTGATCGTCGTTACAGGCATATCCAGCACATCGCCGATCTCCTGAAGCGACAAATCCTGCAGATAGCGCAGAATCATAACCGACCTGTACTTCACGGGCAGGCTGTCGATGGCTTCATAGATGAGTCTCTGTGTCTCCGAGAGCAGCAGTTCCGTCTCCGGGGTCACATTATTGCTCGGAATCATCGAATACCCGTCAATCCCCTCCTGGTCGTTCATCTCGGCATCCAGGGAATAGGTCGGGCGACGCTTACGCAGCCGGTCAATGCAGAGGTTCGTGCCAATCCGGTAGATCCATGTCGAGAACTTCTGCTTATCATCATACCTATCCAAATTTCTGTAGACGCGCAAAAAAGTCTCCTGAACAACATCCTCCGCCTCATGGCGGTTATTCAGCATACGGTAAGCCAAATGATAAATTTTGTCTTTATATAGTTCCACAAGCTCGGCAAATGCCCTTTGGTCACCCTTCAGGGCGAGCTTTGTCAGTCTGCCTTCCAGATTCTCCACCTGTTAACTCCCCCAGACTTGCCGCCCTTGGACTTTCAGCTCTTCGAAGACCACGGTACAAGCATTTAAATCGTAAATCATGTGCTTGCAAAAATCAAGGTTTGTATTGTTACCTTCTATATAATGTGCTGGAAAAGCTTGCTGCCGGGTTGCTGGCGGCTGATCGCTGGAGGAACCCCCTGGCCCCCCTGGCGGCTGATTAGTCGGGGGCTGCGCAGAACATTTGGACTTCCGGTCGCTGTTATTGGCAGATTTCTTGATTGGAACCGCACGCTGCGGTTGAAATCTGCCAATAAAGGCGAACGCTATCGCTCCTACAGTTCCAAATTTCCGCTCCGCCCCCTCCATCAGCCTGGTTCCCCCCACTGCTTTTCTTGTTGCCCAGGTATATCTCAGGCAACAATGGGGTGGGGCATGGGCTCGGCCGGGTCTGCGACTCCCGGCCTCCCTTCCTTTACAACAAAATCCTCCTAACACATAGAGCATGACGTTGCCTTATGCCCCTCTTAGGGCAGCACCCCACTGTTTTGCATCCACCTGCTTTATCCTCATTCTATTTCTATTCGGTTTTTCACATACATTGGCTCATATGTGCCTTCGTGACCGCCAATTCCTATAAAAAAAGCCCACCTCCGGTTAGGAAGCGGGCGGGGAATTCTGAAGCGGCTTAGGGCAGGCTTCAAAGATTCAAGACCGAAAGACCAGGGCCTAAGATCGGAAAATCAAAACCTTAAAGTGGCTTCGCCGACTTTGAGATCCAAAACCTTAAAGCGGCTTCGCCGACTTTGAGATCCAAAATCCTAAAGCGGCTTCGCCGACTTTTTAGATCAAGATCGTCAGAGCGGGTACTCACAAACCATCAGCCGGTATTCCGAAGACCGGCAGCAATACCATTGATCGTGAGCAGTACCTCACGCAGCAGCTCAGCGTCATCCCCCTCAGCCTCACGCAGGGCGCGAAGCTCGGCGAGGAGCTGAACCTGGAGGTAGCTGAGCGGATCAACATACGGATTGCGCAGGCGGATGGATTCCTGAATGACCGGAACATTATCCAGAATGTCCTGCTGGCCGGTGATCTGGAGAATCAGCTCGGAGGTCAGCTTGAACTCAGCCTCAATCTGGCCGAAGATTCGCGCACGTGCTTCCTCGTTCTTGCCCATTCCGGCGTATTCCTTGGCGATGACAAGATCCGCCTTCGCAATAGCCATCTGCAGCGTATCGATCAGGGTCGTGAAGAATGAGAAGTTCGCATACATATGCTGCATGATCTTCATATTCTCTTCCTTGCCCTCATAGAAGCTCTGCAGACCAGTTCCGGCGGCATACCATGCTGGAAGCAGATAACGGCTCTGCGTCCAAGCGAATACCCAAGGAATCGCACGCAGGTCCTCGAAGCGCTCGCTATTCTTCCGCTTCGAAGGGCGTGAGCCGATATTCAACTCGCCTACCTCCGGCAGCGGGGTTGATTCTTTGAAGTACGTCAGGAAATCCGGATCACGGAAGATCAGATCCTGATACTTGTTCAGCGAGACTTCAGAGATACGGGCAATAATCTCATCCCACTTGGCTTCGTACAGATCCGCTTGCGGCGATCTGGCATGAATAGCGGCCGTAATCAGAGCGGATGTCGCCTGCTCCAGACTGCGGTAAGCAATGCCTTTCATCGAATAACGGGAGGAGATAACCTCACCCTGCTCGGTAATCTTAATCCCGCCGCCGATGGTGGAAGCCGGCTGGGCCAGAATGCTCCGGTTGAGCGGCATACCGCCGCGTCCCAGGGCGCCGCCCCGTCCATGGAAGAATTTCAGCTTAATGCCGAACTCATCGGCAGTCGCTGTGATCTGCTTCAGGGCCACTCGCAGCTCCCAGTTCGCGGTAACGACGCCGCCGTCTTTATTACTGTCGGAATATCCCAGCATAATCTCCTGCAGATCATTCATCGCACGGACCGCATCGCGGTAGATCGGCATGTTGAGCAGCGTACGCATAATCTGCGGCGCATCATGCAGGTCGTCAATCGTCTCGAACAGCGGCACAGCCTGCAGAGTACAGACTACCGTACCGTCGTTGTCTTTGCGGAACAAGCCGACTTCCTTGGAGAAGACCATAACCTCCAGAATATCGCTTGCCGCCTCCGCCATACTGATCAGATAGCTTGTGATACACTGCTTGCCGTATTCCTCCTGCGCCTCATAGATCGCACGGTATACCGCCAGGCATTCCTCTGTCCCTTCACTATACGACTGGTAAGGGGAAGTCAGCGGACGCGGATCATTCAGCAGCTTCTCCAGCAGCACAATCTTCTCTTGCTCCGACAGCTTGGAGTAATCCGGTGTAACATTCATCTTGGCCAGAACCTCTGTCATTGCATTCTCATGCTCCTGGCTGTGCTGGCGGACATCCAGCGTAGAGGTGTGGAAGCCGAAGAGCTCCACCTGACGAATCAGCTTCTTAATGTAGGTATCTGCTACATAATCGGCGTAGTGATGCCGCAGGCTGCGGTCAATCACGTTCAGGTCGTCGATGAATTGCGCCGGGGTTGCGTAGCGCTCTGGTGTTCCTTTTTTCTCATCGTCCAGCACATTCTGTGTCTTGGAGATCATATAGCTGAGCTTAATCCGGTAAGGCTCGTTATCATTACGCCAGGCATCGACCCGGTTAAGATTGATAATATTCCGGTCTGCCTCAATCGATTCCAGCAGTTCCGGCGTCACATTCACAATGCTTGTACTAAAGCTCAGGTACTGCATCAGCTCGCGCATAATACGCTGGTATTCACGAATAGCCAGCTTGCGCTGCAGACGGAGGGTCTGCAAGGTAACGGATGCCTTCACGGAAGGGTTGCCGTCGCGGTCTCCCCCGATCCATGAACCGAAACGCAGATAGGTCGGTACGTGCCAGTTCTGGCCCGGATAATATTTGCTCAGACAGCGCTCAAGCTCCTGATATACATCCGGCAGCACTTCAAAAATCGTCTCATGGAAGTAATACATCCCGTTACGCACTTCATCCAGCACCGTTGGCTTACGGTCACGCAGTTCATCGGTCTGCCACAAGGTAATAACCTCATTCAGCAGCTTCTCCCGGAGCTGTTCCCGTTCGCGGAACGTTAGCGTCGGATTATCCAAGCCCATGACGTCGTCGGAGATCCGTTTGTGGATATCGAGAATCGCACGGCGCATAGCTTCAGTAGGGTGAGCGGTCATAACCAGCTCGAGTGACATGCCGCTCATAATCTCAAGAACCTCTTCGTGGGAGAAATCCCGTTCGCGAAGCTCCTGAACCGCGCTCTCAATCGACCCCGGCTGTACAGTCTCCCCGGCAGAACGTTCGTAGTCGCGTTTACGGCGAATCCGGTGGTTCTGCTCGGCGATATTCACCAGCTGGAAATAAATCGCAAAGGCACGGATCACCTGATGGCGATTCTCCGGGTCCAGTGAGCTAATCAGCTCTTTAAATTCGTTGTGCAGTTCAGGCAAAAACAATGAGCGCAGCGATTTGCTGGTCTCCCGGATTTTCTCCACAATATCCAGCAGTTCGTTGCCGCCTTGGTGTACCAAGACTTCGCCCAGTATGTTCCCCAGGAACCGTACGTCCCGCCGCAGCAGATTGTTGGAGTTGCTTTTGCTAACGGTAGTCGTAAGTTCGGTCATGCTGCTCCCCCCATCCTCTTCCGGATCAATGCTCTTAACATTGTCTATTTGAAAAGCTTCCTCATATCATACAATAAAACCGCCCGGAAATCTTCAACTTTATTGCGCGGTAAAGCAGTGCAGTGATTTCGATTATACACCAAACCGGCCATTTATGCAGTCCCAAAAAATTATGTATTTCTTCCTGGTATATTCTCTCTTTGATATGTACTTTATGCAGTGTTCATGTGAAGTTATATGACGTAAAACGACAAAAACAGCCAGCTCCGCAGAGCCGGCCGTTGATCACAGGTTAACTTTTATTTCATTGTGTGCCCTGAGCGGTTGTTGAATGCCAATTCGAATAATCCGGTAGCCGATAACCCGGCCAATCCGCCTGACCATAGACGCAAGATCAACTCCAGCTCTGTAAAAGGATACGCCGCCGCTCCAACCAGCAGCCCGATGCCAAGTCCGATAAAAGGGATGCTGTTACGCGGCAAACGGGTATTATTTTTGATCAGCTGCACTAGGGTAAGAATAAAGACCGACAGGATTGAGGCAAAAGCCAATACATTATCCAGCAGTTCGCTGTTCATCATGAGATTGCTCCTTTCTGCGGGATGGTGGTGATATCAACGGTGTTGGCAGCCGGATGGTAGGCAATCTGAGCGCCCAGTGCCTCCGCAATTTTACGTGCAGGAACATAGGTAACCCCATTCTCCAGCCACCCGTCCGCAATCTTCCTCCCATTCACCTGTACTGCAACTTTCATCTGAGTCCTCATCGCTTGTTCCTCCTTGGGCTTGATGCGTTCAACCACCGCCTCCACGGCCGCAGCCGTAGGCTTTTTCCCCGTTCGCAGATCTGCCAGACTTAATCCGAAGCTCATCTGCAGATGCGGGTAATCCTTGAAGCTGGTCCAGTCGCCGCCCCATTCGAACCCGATGGCCTTAGCGTGCTGCACCACCTCCAGCCAATCCCGGGTCCCATTCTGGTTCTCATCCCTGTTCATATCCCAAGAGACACTTGAACCATCCGGAAGCAGCAGCGCAAAATCCGCCGCCAATCCATAATTGTGATAGCTGTACCCGCCGCGCGCATTCGTCACGATTGCTCCCGGCCGGGTTCGCCCCTGGGCATAGAGCGCATCCTGTTCGGCAATCGTCCGCAGACCTTGCGTGATCAGGATGGGAACTCCAACAGCATAACTGCGTTCAATCAGTGCAGTCGCTGCGGCAAGGACGGCGGGATGAAGTCCGGACAGGCGGGCAGCGGATTTATTCAGGACTTGAGCCAGCGTCAGCATGCGATTCCTCCCCTTTCCTGATTTCAGAGAGGACCACGAACAGATCCCGGCGTCTGGTGTACATCAAGAGGGTTAGAATGACTAGCCCTAGGGTCGTTCCCGTCTGGGCAATAGCCCAGGCATCCGATTGCAGCGAGCTTCGTATAGCGTCCGGGGCGGGAGCGGAGCTGAATCTGATCCAGAAGGCCACCGCCATTTTTACCGTATACGCCCCGAGGAAAAAGAACGCCGCCAGCATAAACAGACTGACCACGCGCACCCGGAATCTTCGGCGGAAATACAAAAAAAGCGCAGCCATCAGCAGCAGCGCACAGATAAAGGATATAGAATAGGCCAGTAACAACACAATATCAATGCTGCTCATCTTCTGCCCCCCGATCATAGATTAGGAACTCGGCGAACCCGTTGTTCCTGATTTCATCCTGAATGTCCTGAGAGACATTCTTGTACCTGCGGATAGAGAGCGAAACTTTATGTCCGGCAAGCGCCAGCCTCCGCTCTCTGTCCCGGTGCAGGGGCGATAGACGCTTGATCCACGCACTCAGCACGTTATCCCCCCCTGTCTTCTTCATTAATACTATTACTACCCGTATGGTTGCCCGCGGAATGGTCTATCTTCAATCGCTGCAGGACTTCAAGCGTGGGTGCCATGAAGTCTGACCGCTCTTTGTCGAGGATATTCTGCAGCCGGTCCCGGTCTTCCTCAGCACGCTCCAGCAGTTCACGCGGCACCAGATTCCCCTTCACAATTGACCGTAAAAGCACAAGCATAATCATGAGCAGAATCAGAGCGATGATATAAGCCAGTCCATACTTATCCGCAAGCGGCAGCAGCTTCTCCAGATTCGCAACATCGTTGCTGTCCATTGCTTCACTCCCTTCTGTGTGGTTATTAAAGTGGTTATTAAAGTGGTTATTAAAGTAGTTCTATAAGACGCACTTAAGATTTAAACTTGAAGCTTCATCGTCACTGTGGTGAATATTTGGACTTAGCCCCCGGACGAGTCCGAGGGCAAAATAAAAACGCCCTGAGCGGCGCCTGTGGCAATCTACTCTTCAGTTACAAGGAACGTAAGTCCGTTCTCCACCAGAATCTGCTTGACCGCAGGCTTCAGCGTAGAGGGGACCTCGCTATACTTCGTCTTCCCCAGCATGACGCGTTGTGCGAAAAATAATGCCATTGCTCTCACCACCTTTCTATAATAGAGGTAATGCGCAGGTTAGATCCGCTGAACGATTACGTGTAGACTTGCGTGGCCATCTCCGCAATGAGATCCTCAATGAAATCCGCCCGTTCGCTTAGTGCGTTATTCTGCGCCTTTAGCCACAGATTCTCCTGCTGAAGCTGTTCCATCTCCGTAAGTACCGGCGGCTTATTCGCTTCTTCTTCTTGATACGCTTCCCACGCCGCCTGTAATTCAGCCTCTGTCGGCTGTGGCGCGTCCAGATTCCAGACGGCGATATATGGGCCGCGCTCCACCAGATCATAGTCCTCGCCTTCGATCAGCAGATTATAGTCAATGCCATGGCGGTAGTGGACGCCCTCTACGAGTTGTTCGCCGATTTCTGGCGGCTTGATCTCGTAGCGTACCTGGCCCTTGGTTTCGGCTTCCGGCCGCAGGACGGGTTCTGGGCCGTTGTCTTGGACGATGAAGTCGTGCATGGGGTTGGCAGTTGGGTATAAATAGTTAATTGCTTGTGCTAGGTTCATTTATTCATCTCCTTTATGCAACTCGAATTAAAGATACATGTGTGTATGGATCATGAGCAGAAATAGAAATATTTTGAGTAGGGTTTATGAATATTTCTACGTACTCTCCCGCACTAAGGCGCAAAAGCGAAGATCCACCCAATGATAGCCCTAATTGACTCGCATCACTCGTCTGTTCTATTAAAAGTCCATTTAGATTCCCATTTACGAAAGCTCCAATAGCGGCCCGCCCTGCTCCTGAATTAGATATCGCTACACGGACATTCAATAGATATACTCCCGTTTCAGGAGAAACAAGTCGACTGTTTGCTATGTCCGCAACATTTTTAATACTGTAAAGAGACTGGTTTAATGTAACCTTGCCCCATACTCCAGCACTTAACAATTGGTCAGAGAGAGGCTTCATTTCAGCCATAGGCCGATTTAATGTTGTATTATCCCCCCATGGGTTAATAACCCCAGGCCCCATTGAAATAGTTGCTCCATTTGAGGTATATGAAACTCCCGACAAGGAATTTCCATCTCCACCGATTTTCGCCGATTCCATTGCATAATATGCGTTAGAATTCGAAACACCAGAACACCAAATTACGTAGACATTTGACCCACTGCGAGCCAATATAGCCGCCCATTTATTAGATATAGTACACGTTGCAAGAACTGCAGTTCCGCCATAGATAACGAACGCAGAGTTTGAATTATCAACTGCTAACGCTGAACATTTATTAAAATATGTCCAAGAGCAATAACTAAATTCAAAACAATTCGAACTGTTTGTAGTACTGGTAAGTGTAGATAATGTTACAGGAATTGTATTTGCGCTGCCTAAAACATTTAATATATTCACGGTAGCTGTTCCCGAAATGCCAAAAGAACCTTTTCCTGTAAATCCTTTAATTACTATTGTTTCAGCATAGTTACCTGCCGCAACATTAATATTCACATCATGGTTGATTACTTTAGGGAGCGTATTAATTGCTTTTGTAATCGTCTTAAAAGCCCCACCCGCCGTATTAGAAAGCCCGGTGTTATTGTCATTCCCATCAGTACGGACAAAGTAGGTAACATCCGCCGTAGTCTGCTGCGGTGTAGTCACTAGATTCGCCTTGCCATTCCAGGCCGTCTTCTCCGCATCGGTTACGAAGCGGTTGGACGAGTCCTGGACGATGACCGATGGCGAATGCGTGGAAGGATGCACATAATTATTAGCCCCCTGTGCCACGCTATCCAGCTTCGACTTGTCTGCTCCAGCCATCAGCCCGGCAGCAGTCGTGGTCGCAACTGACGTAGACGCCTTGGCATTCCATGCCGTGCGCTCCGCGGCTGTGATGTGCTTGACCGCATCCGCAGAGTGATCCTGCGCGGCCTTGACGGCGGTGTCCAGAATATCCATATTGCCGTTCAGGTCGGTGATATCTACAATGTCTGTACCATCGGGCTTTTTCAGCCCCAGATTACCCGTTGTTTTCATCGCTCACACTCCTATTCATATACTCTTAGTTCATTCCAGGTCTTGCCGTGCGCACCGTTCCAGGTGAGGGACTTCAAGGAGTCCCACCAGGTGTAGCTGTACACGAAGCTATAGTCCAGATGGGCCGGCTTAATCTCTTCCATAATCTGAATCAGCCCTGCCATATTGGCCGGGATACCCAGTGTGCCGACGAAGCGCACCTCGAAGCTGTACGCTTCGGGCACCTCGACTACCTCCACATCTCCCCCGGAAAAAGCAGACGCCGTCCGCCTAATCATTTCCGGCGTAGTTGTTCCGCTGCCTCGCAGCTTGGCCTTGATCATCTCCCGGCGGGTGGCGTAGGACTTGTTCGGATCTGAGGCCAGTCCCAGCATCCGCTCCCAGCGGGACAGCCCCCAGGTAGCGGACTCCAGTGTCTTCTGATTATCACTGTCGGCCATGGCATAAGCCACTTCACCGCAAGCTGCACCGGCGCTGGCCTGCACAGCCTCCATCTCAGGCACGCCCTGATAATAATCTGGCAGGTATTTCATTAGATCGGGAGCGGTAATCTCCGGCCCTTCCCCTGTCACACCATCTGCCGAATACGTCATAAGTCCATAGATACTGTCTCCATAAGCCACAGCTACACCCCCTTCAGCTGATTCCAGGTCAGCGGACCCTTCGGCATATAATCATGGGTATGTGCAGCCGCCGGATAGACCGAAGGCTTGCCGTCCACACCTGACCACGGAACCGTATCCGCAGCCTGGGCATAATCGACTTTACCGTTGTTATTCGTGTCGTAGATGCTTTTCAGCATATCGCCTGTGCTTTGGCCTGCCGCCAGCAGCATATTGCTGCTGCCGCTGCCGATGAACAGCTTACCGCTATCCGTGCAGTAGCCCAGCTCGCCTGCGGCTAGCGTACCCAGCGCACTCTCCAGGCCGCGGCGGATTTGAATCAATGTCTTCCGTGCCATGGTCACCGCCTCCTAGAATGTTCCGCCATCGATAGTGCTTACCGTGAGCTGGTTGCCATTGGCCGAATCGTAGACGATACTTGAGCCGTCAATGTTGACCTCAATCCCCGTCGAGTTTACCAGAATACCCTTACCCGGCTTGGCCGCAACACTGGTTGAGCCGACAATGATCCCGTTGCCTGCCCCGACGGTCAGCGTGACACTGTCCGCCTGCCCGCCGCCGGTAAGACCATTCCCAGCCGTGATCGTCTGCAGCGCGCCGCCCGTCCGCACCCAGGCGCTCCCGTTCCAGCTGTAGATCTTCTGCTCATCGTCCACATAGGCCGTCCAGCCGACAGCCGGAACATAATAAGCCCAGGCACCTGCGGCATATTCCGCAATCTGACTGGTTTTACCTGCCCAGACGCCGGTTGCGCCGGAAGGAATGATATACCGGTCAGCTTCCGCAGGACTGGATGGTGGAGCCGTCAAGTTCTGATCCTTCACCGAAGCCTGCGGCTCAATATTATGCTTGGCCAGCTCGATTTCGTTTTTGATTTTTTGCGCGGACCACAGGTCTGTAATCGTCGACCCGCCATCGTTGATAACCCTGTGCTTCGCGGCATCGTTAAGATGCGTTGCAATTTCTGCGGCAGTCTTCGAATTCGTGCCGTCCGACACTTTATTGGGATGCCCTGCTGTAATATCCGCCTTGAGCACCTTGGCATATGTGGAGCCGTCAGCGATATCGTCCACCGTTCCGCTCACATCTGTTAATTTCTGCGCATTGACCCGGCGCCAGGCGGCCCCGTCATCGAAATACAAATACCCGCTGTTACTCCCGCTGCTCACATAGTATAGACGCCCCGCCGAGGCTGCCGCAGGACGCGAAGCTTCGGGACCGGACAAGGCCCGGCCCACCATGGAGTTGGAGCTACCGTCTCCGATATAGACCTCCTTCGTATCTGTACAGAAGCCCATTTCGCCCGCCTTCAGCATCCCGTAAGTGGACAGCTCGGCCCGGGTACCACGTTTGACCTGAATGGTCTGTGCCATATTACACCTCTCTTCTAAAAGATCCGCCGTCAATCAGACCGGCCTGTTTATACCGCTCCAGTTCACGCTGCGTAGCCGTAAGCCCGCCCTGTAACTGGTTCACATCATCCGCTTCCACAGTGTCTCCCGGTGTCTCGTAAGTCACATAGACTTCTTTCACATCCGCATAGATGTTAATGAGCCGCCGCCAAGGAGCCTCGTCCGGGAAAGAGACCGAGTAATTCCTCACCTCTGTCCCGCTGAAGCGGGAGCCTGTGTACACGGCCAGCGTCTGATTGTTAATATTGTCGTGGGCCAGCAGTCCGCTGAATGCACCACCTGTAAGCCGAAGCTTCTCCTCTACAACATGACTGCCGCCGTTTGCCTTTTTGTTCAGCTTATCCTGAAAGACATCGATCTGCTCCGGATATCCCATGCTACACCTCCAGTACGACATTGCCGAACAGCGGCACTTCTGTCTCCAGCAGAGGGATATTTGCCGTCCCGCCGTTCAGCTTCAGCCCGCTATAATCCACAACGCCCTCCGTATTCAGCAGCAATGCGCCAATGACCGATTGACTGATATAGGTAGCGGCAAAAGCCTTCTCCTTACGATACTTCTCCAGGAGCGCCGTAAAAGCTTGAATAACCGGCTGCAGCGCATAGCCGGCAGCGAGCGTAACCTTAGCTGAGACATCAACCACCTTGCCTGTGGCCGATTCCACCGTCACCACCGCTCCCACTGGAGCCTGGCCCTCGCCAAGACCCGGCGCAGGATCAATGAACTGCTGCACCTGGGAGACCAGCAGCGGGGAGGCGGGCTGATGCTCCGCGTTCACAATGACCACCTTGACCGTCTTCGGTCCGGCCCAGAGCGGGAAGACCCGCGCTCCCCCTACGCCCTGAATCTGCTGCGCCCACTCCATATAATGATATTTATTGCCGCTCGTTGCAGGCCGCCGGGCCGAATCGAAGTACCGCTGCCGCAGCGCTTCGTCTGTCTCCGCATCCGTGCCGGGAACCATCAGGCCCGTAATCTCCCCCCGGGCCAGTCCCGGGATATAATCAATCGGCAGCAGCGCGCCTGAATACTGATTCCCCTCAGCCCCAGCAGTTTCGCTCTCCAGGCGGTACGTCCCGGGAGCCAGCTTCTCCGCCGCACTATAATGAAGCAGTCCCAGGGAGAAACGGCTGCCCAGCGGAATGTCCAGAGGCTGTTCGCCGCTGGTATAGAACCTCGCGCCCAGCTGCGCTTTGCCTGCCGGATGACGCTTCAATCCCGTCCAGGCAATGGTTCGTTCCAGATATTCGCCATCTGCCGTATCCGGGAAGAACAGATTATTGCTGACCTCAAGCTCCAGATACATCTGGGCCATTTCAGCCGCCGCCGGCGCAAGCGCATCATAGATAATACTTCCCTCGCGCTTATCCAGCCCCTCTGGCACACGATCCAGCATGCGTTCCAGAAGAGCCTCGTACGTCTGATCCTCATACATTGCCAATCCCCTCCTTTCTCAGCTCCACATCACCATATATCGTGACAGCGGTACAGCTGAAGCTAACCGTATCTCCGTCAAAAAAAATCTCTACATCCTCAAGCGTCTGAATCCGCTCATCCTGAAGCAGCGCATCGCTGATCAGCCGGCGCAGCTCCGGCCGGGCCAGCAGCCTGTCCTGTCCCAGCACCAGCTTCCACTCCGTTCCGTAGTCCGTGCTATAGATCAGGTGTTCATAACGGCTGGTCTGCAGCACCTTAATTGCTGCTTGCTTCACCGCTTCAAGCCCATCTACCTGCCCGCCGATCCGCCTGCGCTCCCAGTCCATCCGGTACGTCAGGCTCGGAGCACTCCCCGGAGCGGTCACATTCCCTTCCAGCGCTCCCGTCACCGGACCGGATCTGCCTATCGCCGGAATCATAGGTCCACCAGCCGATCGAGGACAATATAGCTCTGTCCGCCTTGCATCCGCACGAGCAGTACGCGGTCTCCCGCTTCAAGTCCACGGCGCAGCAGAATCTCCCGGCCTTCGATTACGGCCTTGCTCTCCATCACGGATTCAACCACCACCAGTGCGGCTCCTGTCAGCAGCAGCCGCTGCTCCACCTGAATCTGCAGCGGCTGTGCCAGAACCACTGTTCCATAAGACAAAGCCACCGGATTCGTATTCGATACGGCCCCGAGGCTTGCCTGTTTAATAATATCGAGCATGTTGTCTACACCACCTTAATGTCTAGGGACATCGTATGCTCCCCTCCGGAAATTTTATGGCTGCATTGATCCACCAGGAACAGCTGCGTCTGGAATTCATCCAGCAGCACATAGATGAAGTTCCCCGCCCTCACCCGTATATCGCCAATAGCCTGCACAGAGAGACTGACCTTCTCACGGTTATGCTGCTTGAGCAGATTGCCTGCCTTTTCCTGAATCTGCGCAGCATTCGCATTATCGTCCGCCTTCTGGTAGAGATGCAGGATACCCCAGCGCTTTACATTTTCTTTATCTGTGACCGGGTAAAACTCGCGTTTGCCGGTCTTTTCGTTGTCCTGGTAGAGCAGAATCGTATTGTACGTATTATCGTCGATGCTTCTTTTGAGCGAATAATCATACAGGTAATGACCTGCCCCCAGAATCACCTTCAGCAGCATAGACTGCGGACTGCGCAGCGTCAGCTTGCCAAAATCATCATAGAACGCCATCAACTGGCCTTTATATTGCAGCTCACTGCCGACCGCACCCATAATAATATCGAGCAGCTTTTTGCCGTCTTCGATCAGCGAGGGGATCTTGTACTCCGCCGGTTCCAGTAATCCAAGCCGCAAGCCGCGGTCTTTGGCAATGGTGCTGATCACCTCAGCCGCAGTAACGTCCTGAAGCACATAACTGCCATTGCCCAGCAGATAGCGGATCTGATCGTACGCCGTCAGCTTGATCTCCTGATTCGCACCCGTGTCGATGCTGAAAACGAAGCCGTAGAATACATCGACTCCATCTCTGCGGAACTGCACAATATCCCCGTTGCTGATCGCGAACTTTTTATGCTGATATATACCGCTGTCCACCAGCGTAAGCTCAAGCGTCGCAGGCTTGCCGGTCCGGGTGGTTTTCCACGTGATATCCGTAACGATTCCGGCAATATTCCAGATGGCGCCTTCCTTATTAATTACGATTAATTCCATCGCCACGGCCTCCTAAGACAGCTTGATCACTCGGCCAATTTTGAGCTTCTTCAGTTCGCTGTCCGAGATATTGTTCAGCTTTTGCAGTGTTTTGGATTTACTGCCGTCACCGAGCAGCTTTTGGGCCACCGACCAGAGCGTATCCCCGGCTTTGAGCGTATAGGTAGCAGGTGCTGCCTTCTCGCTTGCCCGCTTCTGCTGCTTCTTCACTTCACCGGTGCTGCCCACCTTCACAGCCAGAGCCTGATAGAACACATACTTTTTGAGTCCAAGTGTATAATCGATATCCCCCGAGGACCCCGCACTCAGCTTCCAGGAGAAGTTCTCAATACTGACCGCCATATTAATGCCAATATCCCCGGTAAAAGCCTGCTGCGCCTGCGCCCTGGCCTGCTTCAGCCAATCGGGAGTCTGCGTATCCTGCATGTTCGCCGACTTCAGCCCTGAGAAAACAAACCGGACCGGCCTGCGGCTGAGCATCCACTTGCGGATCAGCTCTACATACTCATAGGGCTTTAGCAGCTTGCCGGCATTCTCGCCGGAATACACCACGAACGGATAATATTGTGCCGGAAACATACTCTCAATCGTAATCTCTGTCAGCTTCGGATAAGCGATAGCATTGATTTCACCGAAATCCACTATGGTATAGCTTTTGCCATCGCTGTTCTCCTTGATCTCCAGCGTCTCCGGGTTCACCGGAAGCCGGATCACCTCTTCATAATTATTGAAGCTAAGATAGAATCCATACTCCTCCATGTTACGTGTACACCCCCTGCGCCGTAGAGACGAACTCCTCTTTCAGCTTTTGCCCGATCTTCGTGATGATGGAGTCAATATCGCCGGAATTATTAATATTTCCGGTTGTTACCTGCACCGTTGGCGTCAGCTCAACAAAATTCTGAATCGACTGAATCTCCGCCAGCTCCCGCAGCATATCCAGATCATCGCTGGAGACATCGACCTTATCTCTGATTTTACCTACCTCGCCTACCTTGTTTACGTTGTTCAGGCTGCCGGTTTGGTTGGCGAAAGCGTTAGTAGAACCTCCCGGGATATTCTTAAGAGACTTAGGGTTGGTTAACTCCTTGGCTTTATCCGCCATTTGTTGTCCCTTATCCATGAAATTATTAACTATATTCTTTCCTGTTTGATTACCCTCGCCAAATGCTGCTTTTGTATCCTTATAATCTTTCTGCTTGGACAATTCCAAGACTACCTTGTCTGCCGGTTTATACACCTCAAGCCCTTGGCGGTATTTAGCAATAATATCACTGGCACCATGAGGAGTCTCGGGTTCCTCTACATCTATTTTGACCTTGCTGATCCCTAATGTGTCGAAGAATGGAATGTTGCTCAGCATATCAACCAGCGAGTTGAATTTGTCGAGCACCCACTGAATAGCCTTAGCCATTACCTTCATAAATCCTCCAGCAAATCCTTCTGCGCCTACAGCAATACTATACATAACATCCAGCGCACCAGCGGCAAGACCATAAAAGAATCCCTGCACTTTATTGACAGCCCAATTAAATATAAAAACTAACCCATCGCCAGCCAAAGTGAAAAAATTCTGGATACCAATGGCTATATTCTGTACAACTGCAGCCAGATAGTAGAACGATCCCACGATAAATCCAACCACCTCACCCGCCGATACGCCAAGATGCTGCAGAATCATCAATAAGACTGCTATCACGGCAATGACGATTAAGATCGGCCAGTTCGCCGCCAGCCAGGCGGCAGCCAGCATATAGACCTGAACGATCATGGCTGCCAGGAAGACAATGGCTATCGCTTCAAGGATGGGCTTAATAAATGACCAGTTATCCTGAACCACCTGAGCCAGCCATAACAGCCCGTCAACGACCATTGAGATCACATTCGCTATGAAAAGAAACCCGTTAGCCATCGCATCAATAAGCGGCGCCAGCTGTCCTGAAGTTAATGCGTTGTTAATCGTATCCATTACCGGCCGCAGAGCACCTAGAGCCTTGGTGCCTATCTGCCCAAGGGCAAGATCAATATTCTTATTCATCTTGTTCCAGTTGGCAATATCCTCAGGCAGTGCAGCTTCCTTCACAGCCTTCTCCCCGAAGGACTTAATCGCGTTAAAAGGCTTAACCACATCAGCTGTTTTGAGAAACTTCATGATCTTGGAATCGCCGCCCGGTGGAGATGGAGGTGGCGGCGGTGGAGGTGGCGGCACCGGGTCTTTCTTCAAATTAATCTTCGGCTTCGGTAGGACCTCGGGTACTGGCGGTTTAACATCCTCTTTTTTCACCTCAGGCTTTTTTTCTTCCTTTTTCTTTTTTTCTTTAAGCCCTTTCCACCAGTTCACTTTTTTGGCCTCTTCTTCCTTCGTCTTCTCTACAGCAGGCGAGGCCTCAAGCATTCGGACCCCCAACTGTTGGGATTGCGCAGCCCTTTGGCTTTGCTGCATCACCACTGTTCTGGACACATCCACTTTGACAGGCAGCCGTTTGAAGCCTTCCAGCAGCGTGTCATTAATCTGTTGCAAGGATTGAATGATCCGATCCTCTGCACGGATGATTTGTTCACTGGAACGTTTCACCGCCGCCTGAAAACCTTTTACCGACCGGTTAACCATGTCGAGATTATTATTCATCCGCAGGCTTTGTTTGTGGACGGCTTTCCAGATCGTAACCGACCTGCGCGAGATAATGACTGCTTTGGAGCTATCGATTTCCATTCTTTCACCCCCTTCATCTCTTTTTCCCCTTGCTCCGTGCGCGCTCCCGCTTCTCCTTGTCAACGCGTACAGAGATCATGGCATAGATCGCCGCGCGTTCGCGGACGGAGAGCTTCATCAGCTCATGTGGGAGAATATGCAGCTCATGGAGGGCGTAGTAGGCCAGATTGGCCTCACCATCGCCCTCGTTGATTAGTTTTTTACGTCATCCACCAGCTCGTTCATATCTGTGGCGAAGCCGTTCAGGGCCTGTACCCGTTCCCCAAGCGCAGCGAATTCCCCGGGCAGCAGCATTTTGCGCAGCAGCGATTCGGCGCCCATCACCCCGTAGGAGCGTTGAAGCTCCGTATTCTTCAGATCCGGATGCACAATGCTTGCCGTCATCAGCTTCGCCATATATTCATTGGGATCAATATCCGTAGTGTAAGTGCCGTTCTTTCCTTTGACCTTGCGGGTAGCCGCCTTGCGGCATTCCTGGTTCTCTTCCTCATTCATACTGCGCAGCTTCCAGACGGCAGGGTTACCTTCCTTGTCCTTGAACCGCAGCGAGACCGCGAATTCCTCTGTTGTATCACAAGCCGCATTTTGCGCAAAAAACAAACTTAATTCACTCATGTTGTTCCTCCCGGATTCTTATTGTGTTAGGGCAGCGAAGAGGCCCGCCGCAGAATACCGCCGCGCAGCGGCCATGGCTTCAATGAATATCCAGATACTTTGCGGCGCCTCCCGAACCTATTCATTCAATTACTCTTTTACAACCTGCGGATAGCCCGCTTAAGCTTTATTGGCCGGCATTAGCCGGAGCCGCGAAGGGCTGCACCAATTCCACATCCTCGAAGGTAAAAGCAACCTCTTCCTCCAGCGCATCCGACTCCGTATCCAGAGAAGCCATAATGACACTGTCCAGGTTGACATCCTTCAGCATGATGCGCTGAGCGCCCACGGTTGAGGACGGATCTTCATTGGTCACGATAATGCTGAAATATTGGTCTATCCCAGTCTTCATGTACTCCAGCATCATCTGGCGGAAACGGCTCGTCATATAAAAAATCGTCATCGTACCGCTGCCCGACCAGCCGGTCGCCTTATGCTGCACCCCGCGGCGTCCAAGCGTCTTCACTTCCGCCTTCTGCTTCTCTACAGTGGCTTCCAGGGTTTTAACATAGAACATTTCTTCCGTCTGTCCGTTAATCGTGGCATACGCCCGGCCCTCCTGGCCGGACAGCGTATCGCTGGCTCTCAAGAATGTCATCTTAGACCACCTTCACTTTCATATATACTTTTTCTACGGAATCTACCGGCTTCACAGCTACCTCCAGCACTACGCTGTCACTGTCCGCTCCAGGAGTCACTACAATATCGCTCTGTGCATTGAAGTTCTCAATCGCACCAAGGTTCTGCAGATCATTCATATAAGTGACGCACTGCGACCAGAACAGCGCACGCCCGTCCTCATTATTCGGCAATTTGCCAATGAAGTAGCTCTCAAAAATCCGCTTCAAATCACCAGCGATCCCATCCAGCACCCGCAGCACGCGGTTCTTGGAGAAGGCCTTACCTTTGTCTGTGGAGAAGGAGGTGAACGTGTTAATGTCCTGCTCCACTACTGCACGGCCTCCGCTATAGGTGAACAGCAGCTCTCCGTCTGTAAGTGCTTCTACAGTCTCGGAATGGCTGAAACGCACATCCGCATCTACAGCATCGTCATAGGCCTGATAAGTCAGAGATTCGTTCACAGCAGCGGCGGCAGTTGCCCCCGCAACCCAAGCCACGGCATGAGCTTTATCCACTACCGTTCCATCACTCAAAATGACGCCGTTCGCCACACTGATGATGCCTTCATGGTCAGCCGTAGCGTAATCGGACAAGACCGCCTGCACCTTCTTGCCTTCCGTATTACGCAGACGCTTCACATAGGCGCTATACAGGGACTTCAGCGTGTTATCCTGCGATACCAGACCTACCGTCTGGAAATCCTGAACCTCCAGCGCCGACAAGAACGCACTATGCTCCGCATTTGTGACTGTTCCATTCGCTCCGCCTGCCAGCGGCAGTCCAGCGGTCACCGTCAGCGCACCGGCTTCATTCGGCTTAAATTCTACATAAGCGTTCGCAACCAGATCGGCAGCAGCACTTACCGTCTGCTTGTCCACTTCTGCCCCGTCCAGCAGCGTCCGGACATCGAACTGATTAGTGTCATCGATATTTTTCTCGATT
The DNA here is from genome assembly GCF_038009085.1 of Paenibacillus sp. FSL R7-0210. Taxonomy (NCBI): domain Bacteria; kingdom Bacillati; phylum Bacillota; class Bacilli; order Caryophanales; family Paenibacillaceae; genus Paenibacillus; species Paenibacillus sp. FSL R7-0210. The sequence goes on along the minus strand of NZ_JBBPAR010000001.1, from coordinate 7,388,521 downwards.
ACTACCTTAAGTGAATTCCCGCGTTCTCCGCCATACCGCGCAGTCGCCTGAATTCCGTTATTGGTCACAGCAGCCTTCACACCCTGATTCAGACGGTAGAGCAACAGTGTGCCTGCCCGCTTCAGCACCTCTCTTACCGGCAGCAGCTCTGCTGCCGTGAGATCGTAGCCCAGCTTTTGCTGAAAATCATCCTGTGCCGTAAGCTTTAGAATGACTCCCGCAGGCCCCCAAGGCAGTGCAAGTGCCAAGGCAGCCGTACCGCGTTCTCCCATTTTCCCTGCCACAATACCGTTCGAGGCCACATTTACGTATACCCCCGGACGCACCTTGTTTTGTGTTGTCCATGTTCCTCCAGCCATTAGATAACCTCCTTATTTAGATACAGCTCCATCAAATGCTTAGCCTCTTCCAAGGTGTAGCTCCCGTCCTCTTGCAGAACTACCTCCAGTACATCCTTTTCCTTAGGGCCGAACAGGGCCGAGTTCCTGATCTGCTTTTTCCCAAAAACATCCGGTCCCCCGCTCCCGCGTCCCTGCTCACTTGCCGTCATTTCCTTAGAACTCATTTCAGCCGCGCCCCTTCTGTGAGGTGTCCCATCAGCTCTGCCTCTTCCTCCGGCTGCTTCTGCTTCTGGAGATAGAGCATATAGTCCACGGTGAACAGCGCCCCCCGTCCCTCTGCTCCGGCCACCCAGGACTGGCGCACCACCCGATAAGCGGGATTCACACTTTCTCTTGCGTCCAGCGCCTCACAGAGCCCGTCAGCTATAGCCTCTGCATCCAGCAGACTGCCTTGTTCATAGCGGATACCGAAGCGGTAGACCGCCATGTATCTTCCTTCACGCTGCCTGTCGTAGGTTGCCGAGAGCAGCTCCAGCCTGAAGTAGGCTGACTGCGGCTTATCCCCTTCCACATATACAGGAATATCCGGGAAAAACTGCTCCAGCGCAGCAGTGATATTCCCCCGTAGATGTTGTACCGTCATGATTTCATTCCTCTCATGATTAGATGTGGTAATCCCTCCTGCCTTTCTTGAAGTCACCCGCGGATTCGATTCAGGAAGAATAGGACCCGTCTTGTATCCGGCAATGACCGAAGGAGCTTTCACCGCGCTTGTCTGCCGGCCTGTCTTAGGCTTCGATGAGGTGGAGCATTCATGCTCCTGCGGTGTCCTTCTGCTTCATTTGCCATGTTATAATCATAGACCCCCTGAGACCTTGCGCAGGCGCTATTACAGAGGAATTAGCGATAACTTCCGGTGGTACTAGGGATGGTAAAAGGCGGTCACCTCATCTGAAACAAAAAGCCGCATCACCCCGGCGGGCAATACGGCCATGTCGATTACATATGGTAGCTGCATGTTGTCAAAAGGATTTCTGCTCCTTAGACACGTTCCCTCCAGCCGGGGTCTTCGTGAGCGTGGCCAGAGACAACAGCTGCAGATCGGCAAGCGCCAGCGCCATCTTATAGAACGCCTTCGACCTTATTTTCACATAAGTATCCTTGCTCACCGGAGGATCGAACACATGATTGTATATCGTGTAGTCGTAGCTCTCCTCTCTGCGCATGTATCTCTCCCGCACCAGTTGTTGTTCCCTCTGGGTAAGCCGCTCTACAACCGAATCAATCACAGCACAGTACGCCCGTCTTGCAGCAGGCACATCTACATTATGCGTGGCAATCGCTGCTGTCTGATCAGTAACCGTATGGGTTGCGCCATGGAACCGTTCCGTATAGGAGTACGTAATCCCGGCCTCTTTAGCCTCAAACGTTACAGATTTGAAAATCCGGTACTTCTCCAGCATATTCTCTATAGTGACCTGAGTCCGGCGGCGGTCAAGCTCGGGCAGCGAAGATAGAATCATCATTTATACCACTCCTTAGATGTTATACAGATTTAAGAACTTTGTTGCGGACCTTTCCGGCCAAATGTGTTAAAATTCTACTTGTTCGTATACTGTTCGCCTTTTTTCATAATATACCACTTATCTACCAATTCAGTAAAACCTCATTTTAGCCCGTTTTGCAGCACAAACAAGCTAAATGCATGCCCATTCTTACCTTTTGGCAATAATAGACTCTTTATTGTTTACCTATTGGCATAAATAGCTTATAGTAAGTACAACAGCTTTTTAGGTGATTAGGGATAAGGAGTGGTTATCGATGGCAGAGGAATTCGGATACTATCTGAGACAGCTTCGGGAAGGAAAGGGATTGACCATTAATCAGCTGGCAGCGCTTGCCGGTATCAGTGGAGCCCAAATCTCACGAATCGAGAATGGATTACGGGGTGTCCCCAAGCCGGCTACCCTGCGTAAGATTGCTGAAGCGACCGATGTGTCGTACGAGGAGCTGATGGGCCATGCCGGTTATTTAACCGAGACGGAGAGCAGTACAGAGGGCGCTGTGCCTGCCTGGGCCACCAGCAAGGATAAGCGGGACTTCCGCCAAATGCTGGAGGATGATGGTGAGCTGATGTTTGATGGAATTCCCCTGAACAAGGAGGATAAGCAGCGGATCAAGGACGTATTAACCGGCTTATTCTGGGAGGCAAAGCAGATGAACAAGCGGACCAAGCCCAAGCACGATCCAGGCAAGGAGTAAGTACCAGGCAATCCAACTACTATTAACATGCTGCGGGTGAAGAATATGGATGAGCTAATCAAGCGTTTGGTCAAAAAATACAATACCAGCAGCCCCTTCGAGCTGGCTGAAGCACTGGGGATTCACATCCGGTTCATGCATCTGGGTGACGGCACCAAGGGCCTCTACTATCGGAAGTTAAGAAGAAGGTTCATCGTCATTCATAACCAGCTGCCGCTGGAGTGGCAACGATTCGTATGCGCCCATGAACTCGCGCATGACCGTCTGCACAAAGGGGTCAACCGTTTTTTTCTGGAGGAGAATTCGTATTTCTCGCCAGGCAAGCTGGAGCGGCAGGCTAACCTGTTCGCGGTTAAGCTGCTATCGGTCGGCACTGCCATTGAGCAGGATGAGTCCCTACAGAGCTATTATGCAAGGATTGGCATCCCGGCTGAGGTTGTCTTTTTTTTAGACGATTAAAGGAACATACGTTCCTTTAATGACGCAACAAAAAACTCTTACCGCAGTAAGAGTTCATTGGCCAGCCGTAAGCTGTTCGATCGGGATGACACGATTTGAACATGCGACCCCCTGGTCCCAAACCAGGTGCTCTACCAAGCTGAGCTACATCCCGAAACTATGAAATTATTATGGAGCGGGTGATGGGAATCGAACCCACGCTATCAGCTTGGAAGGCTGAAGTTCTACCATTGAACTACACCCGCAAAGGTGAAATATCGGGATGACACGATTTGAACATGCGACCCCCTGGTCCCAAACCAGGTGCTCTACCAAGCTGAGCTACATCCCGTTAATAATTAATGAAGTAATAATGGCGCGCCCTGAGAGATACGGATGCTGCGCATCCGATTGCGAAGTAATCCTATCGAAGCCTATGCTCCAACGAACTCGTTCGAATCTAGAGGACACTTTGAATATTCAAGAAGTAATAATGGCGCGCCCTGAGAGATTCGAACTCCCGACCTTTTGATTCGTAGTCAAACGCTCTATCCAGCTGAGCTAAGGGCGCAAAAAATTTGGAGCGGACGACGGGAATCGAACCCGCGACCCTCGCCTTGGCAAGGCGATGCTCTACCGCTGAGCCACGTCCGCAAATAAGTGGTGCGCGTGAAGGGACTTGAACCCCCACGTCTTACGACGCCAGATCCTAAGTCTGGTGCGTCTGCCATTCCGCCACACGCGCATGAATCAATACAAGTGAGCCATGAAGGACTCGAACCTTCGACACCCTGATTAAAAGTCAGGTGCTCTACCAACTGAGCTAATGGCTCATATTTGGCAGGGGATATAGGATTCGAACCTATGATGACGGAGTCAGAGTCCGTTGCCTTACCACTTGGCGAATCCCCTACAATAGATACCTATATAATGCCCACAATCTCCCTCAAATATCAAGAACATTATGGTGGAGGCTGAGGGGTTCGAACCCCCGACCCTCTGCTTGTAAGGCAGATGCTCTCCCAGCTGAGCTAAGCCTCCATATGTATGGTGACTAATAAGGGTACTAGTTAAAAATGGTGACCCGTATGGGATACTCTTCACTCCATTACGAGATTGCGAAGTATTCCTTACGATGCCTATGCTTCAACGAACCCAGGGATTTCTCATCCCATAAAAAATGGTGACCCGTATGGGATTCGAACCCATGTTACCTCCGTGAAAGGGAGGTGTCTTAACCCCTTGACCAACGGGCCTTAAAAAATTTGTGGAGCTCTCAACCGGATTCGAACCGGTGACCTCTTCCTTACCATGGAAGCACTCTACCTGCTGAGCTATGAGAGCATGGCTCCCCGAACAGGACTCGAACCTGTGACAACTCGATTAACAGTCGAGTGCTCTACCAACTGAGCTATCAGGGAATATTGTCCGCTTGGCAACGTCCTACTCTCCCAGGACCCTTCGGTCCAAGTACCATCGGCGCTGGAGGGCTTAACGGTCGTGTTCGGGATGGGTACGTGTGGAACCCCTCCGCTATCGCCACCAAACGGGCATTTACAGCGTAAATGCTTCAGGAATTTGATTCCTGAAAACTGAATCCGAAACGAATCTGCGTTTGCCCTTCTTACGGGGCCCCCGGAAAGTACTCGGAATCCGCTTCGTCAGCTTCATCTTCACTTTTTGGGGTAACTTTTGGATAAGCCCTCGACCGATTAGTATTGGTCAGCTCCATGCATTGCTGCACTTCCACCTCCAACCTATCTACCTCGTCGTCTTCAAGGGGTCTTACATACTGGGAAATCTCATCTTGAGGGGGGCTTCACGCTTAGATGCTTTCAGCGCTTATCCCGTCCGTACGTAGCTACTCAGCCATGCTCCTGGCGGAACAACTGATGCACCAGCGGTACGTCCATCCCGGTCCTCTCGTACTAAGGACAGCTCCTCTCAAATTTCCTGCGCCCACGACAGATAGGGACCGAACTGTCTCACGACGTTCTGAACCCAGCTCGCGTACCGCTTTAATGGGCGAACAGCCCAACCCTTGGGACCTACTTCAGCCCCAGGATGCGATGAGCCGACATCGAGGTGCCAAACCTCCCCGTCGATGTGGACTCTTGGGGGAGATAAGCCTGTTATCCCCAGGGTAGCTTTTATCCGTTGAGCGATGGCCCTTCCATGCGGTACCACCGGATCACTAAGTCCGACTTTCGTCCCTGCTCGACTTGTAGGTCTCGCAGTCAAGCTCCCTTATGCCTTTGCACTCTGCGAATGATTTCCAACCATTCTGAGGGAACCTTTGAACGCCTCCGTTACTCTTTAGGAGGCGACCGCCCCAGTCAAACTGCCCGCCTGACACGGTCCCCGTACCCGATAAGGGCACTAGGTTAGAACCTAGATACGATCAGGGTGGTATCCCAACGGCGCCTCCGCAGAAGCTTGCGCTCCTGCCTCCACGGCTCCCACCTATCCTGTACAGATCGTACCCAAATTCAATATCAAGCTGCAGTAAAGCTCCATGGGGTCTTTCCGTCTTGTCGCGGGTAACCTGCATCTTCACAGGTATTAAAATTTCACCGGATCTCTCGTTGAGACAGCGCCCAAGTCGTTACGCCATTCGTGCGGGTCAGAATTTACCTGACAAGGAATTTCGCTACCTTAGGACCGTTATAGTTACGGCCGCCGTTTACTGGGGCTTCGGTTCACAGCTTCGGGTTTAACCCCTAACCGCTCCCCTTAACCTTCCAGCACCGGGCAGGCGTCAGCCCGTATACTTCGCCTTGCGGCTTCGCACAGACCTGTGTTTTTGCTAAACAGTCGCTTGGGCCTTTTCACTGCGGCCCCCTCGGGCTATTCACCCTACCGAGGCACCCCTTCTCCCGAAGTTACGGGGTCATTTTGCCGAGTTCCTTAACGAGAGTTCTTCCGCGCGCCTTAGAATTCTCTTCTCGCCTACCTGTGTCGGTTTGCGGTACGGGCACCTTCTCCTGGCTAGAGGCTTTTCTTGGCAGTGTGAGATCATGACCTTCGCTACTATAATTTTCGCTCCCCATCACAGCCCAGCCTTAACGATGTGCGGATTTGCCTGCACACCAGCCTCACTGCTTAGACGGACATCCATCAGTCCGCGTCACTACCCTCCTGCGTCACCCCATCGCTCATAGCGGATTACGGTGGTACAGTAATTTCAAACTGTTGTCCTTCGACTACGCCTGTCGGCCTCGCCTTAGGTCCCGACTTACCCTGAGCGGACGAGCCTTCCTCAGGAAACCTTGGGCTTTCGGCGGATCAGATTCTCACTGATCTTTTCGTTACTCATACCGGCATTCTCACTTGTATGCTGTCCAGCGCTCCTTACGGTACACCTTCAACCCACATACAACGCTCCCCTACCCCAGATGCAAAGCATCTAGCCATAGCTTCGGTGGTGTGTTTAGCCCCGTTACATTTTCGGCGCAGAGTCACTCGACCAGTGAGCTATTACGCACTCTTTCAATGGTGGCTGCTTCTAAGCCAACATCCTGGTTGTCTGTGCAACTCCACATCCTTTCCCACTTAACACACACTTGGGGACCTTAGCTGATGGTCTGGGCTGTTTCCCTTTTGACAATGGATCTTAGCACTCACTGTCTGACTCCCGGCAAGAAGTAAATGGCATTCGGAGTTTGACTGAGCTTGGTAACCCTTGCGGGCCCCGCACCCAATCAGTGCTCTACCTCCACCACTCCATTCACCGAGGCTAGCCCTAAAGCTATTTCGGGGAGAACCAGCTATCTCCGAGTTCGATTGGAATTTCTCCGCTACCCCCACCTCATCCCCGCATTTTTCAACATGCGTGGGTTCGGGCCTCCAGTGCGTGTTACCGCACCTTCACCCTGGACAGGGGTAGATCACACGGTTTCGGGTCTACGTCCACATACTTAGTCGCCCTATTCAGACTCGCTTTCGCTGCGGCTCCGGCTTCTCACCTTAACCTTGCATGTTAAACGTAACTCGCCGGTTCATTCTACAAAAGGCACGCCATCACCCATAAAGAGGGCTCTGACTTTTTGTAAGCACACGGTTTCAGGTTCTATTTCACTCCCCTTCCGGGGTGCTTTTCACCTTTCCCTCACGGTACTGTTTCACTATCGGTCGCCAGGTAGTATTTAGCCTTAGCAGATGGTCCTGCTGGATTCATACGGGGTTTCACGTGCCCCGCACTACTCGGGATCCGTCTCGGAGAGAACACAGTTTAGGCTACAGGGCTTTTACCTCTATCGCGGGCCTTTCCAGACCTCTTCACCTACTGAATTCCTTTGTAACTCCATGTGAGACGTCCCACAACCCCAAGAGGCAAGCCCCTTGGTTTAGGCTGTTCCGCGTTCGCTCGCCGCTACTGACGGAATCACTATTGTTTTCTCTTCCTCAGGGTACTTAGATGTTTCAGTTCCCCTGGTCTGCCTCTGCATTTCCTATGTATTCAGAAATGAGTAACTGCGAATTACCACAGCTGGGTTTCCCCATTCGGACACCCCCGGATCAAAGCTTGCTTACAGCTCCCCGAGGCAGTTTCGTTGTTCGCCACGTCCTTCGTCGGCTCCTGGCGCCTAGGCATCCTCCGTGTGCTCTTAGTAGCTTAACCAATGTGTTTTCCCTAAGGAAAATCGCTAGCATCGCCATTAATTCAAAACTTGTTTACACAAGTTCAGCTTAAAGGAATGTTCTAAAACGCAAATTCGTTTCGGTATCCAGTTTTCAAGGATCAAGTTGCTGTTATTATGAAACAATCACGGCTGTGATGTTCGGAATAACAGACGATGTGCATATACTGTTGTAAAACATGATTGGTGGAGCCAAGCGGGATCGAACCGCTGACCTCCTGCTTGCAAGGCAGGCGCTCTCCCAGCTGAGCTATGGCCCCAAATTAGTATTCAGTTCTTAATTGTTATATGGTGGGCCTTGGTGGACTCGAACCACCGACCTCACCCTTATCAGAGGTGCGCTCTAACCAACTGAGCTAAAAGCCCATATAACAAAACTTGCAGTAGTGAAGCAATCAATGAATTGATTGTTCGCTTGGCGGCGTCCTACTCTCCCAGGACCCTTCGGTCCAAGTACCATCGGCGCTGGAGGGCTTAACGGTCGTGTTCGGGATGGGTACGTGTGGAACCCCTCCGCTATCGCCACCAAACGCATACGAAAGAGACTTGCTCTTTCAAAACTGAACACGAGTGAGTGTCCGAACCCGAAGGTTCTATTGTGGAAGCAAAGCTTCCGATTTGAATGTTTCCGTTGCAGGAAACGATTCTCCATAGAAAGGAGGTGATCCAGCCGCACCTTCCGATACGGCTACCTTGTTACGACTTCACCCCAATCATCTACCCCACCTTCGGCGGCTGGCTCCCTTGCGGGTTACCCCACCGACTTCGGGTGTTGTAAACTCTCGTGGTGTGACGGGCGGTGTGTACAAGACCCGGGAACGTATTCACCGCGGCATGCTGATCCGCGATTACTAGCAATTCCGACTTCATGCAGGCGAGTTGCAGCCTGCAATCCGAACTGAGACCGGCTTTGCTGGGATTGGCTCCACCTCGCGGCTTCGCTTCCCGTTGTACCGGCCATTGTAGTACGTGTGTAGCCCAGGTCATAAGGGGCATGATGATTTGACGTCATCCCCACCTTCCTCCGGTTTGTCACCGGCAGTCACTCTAGAGTGCCCAGCTTCACCTGCTGGCAACTAAAGTCAAGGGTTGCGCTCGTTGCGGGACTTAACCCAACATCTCACGACACGAGCTGACGACAACCATGCACCACCTGTCTCAACTTTCCCCGAAGGGCACCTGATGCATCTCTGCTTCGTTAGTTGGATGTCAAGACCTGGTAAGGTTCTTCGCGTTGCTTCGAATTAAACCACATACTCCACTGCTTGTGCGGGTCCCCGTCAATTCCTTTGAGTTTCAGTCTTGCGACCGTACTCCCCAGGCGGAGTGCTTACTGTGTTAACTTCGGCACCAAGGGTATCGAAACCCCTAACACCTAGCACTCATCGTTTACGGCGTGGACTACCAGGGTATCTAATCCTGTTTGCTCCCCACGCTTTCGCGCCTCAGCGTCAGTTACAGCCCAGAAAGTCGCCTTCGCCACTGGTGTTCCTCCACATATCTACGCATTTCACCGCTACACGTGGAATTCCACTTTCCTCTTCTGTACTCAAGTCACCCAGTTTCCAGTGCGACCTCAGGTTGAGCCCAAGGTTTAAACACCAGACTTAAATAACCGCCTGCGCGCGCTTTACGCCCAATAATTCCGGACAACGCTTGCCCCCTACGTATTACCGCGGCTGCTGGCACGTAGTTAGCCGGGGCTTTCTTCTCAGGTACCGTCACTCCGGCAGCAGTTACTCTACCGGACGTTCTTCCCTGGCAACAGAGCTTTACGATCCGAAAACCTTCATCACTCACGCGGCATTGCTCCGTCAGGCTTGCGCCCATTGCGGAAGATTCCCTACTGCTGCCTCCCGTAGGAGTCTGGGCCGTGTCTCAGTCCCAGTGTGGCCGTTCACCCTCTCAGGTCGGCTACGCATCGTCGCCTTGGTGGGCCGTTACCCCACCAACTAGCTAATGCGCCGCAGGCCCATCCCCAAGCAGCAGATTGCTCCGCCTTTCATTCTTCTCTCAGGAGAAAAAAGAAATTATCCGGTATTAGCTACCGTTTCCGGTAGTTATCCCAGGCTTGAGGGCAGGTTGCCTACGTGTTACTCACCCGTCCGCCGCTAAGTTTGAAAGGAAGCAAGCTTCCTCTCAAACTCCGCTCGACTTGCATGTATTAGGCATGCCGCCAGCGTTCGTCCTGAGCCAGGATCAAACTCTCCAAATTGGTATTTAGAAAGAGCGATTGCTCATTTTCAAACATCTGACGAGAATTCACATTCTCATTTTTGGATCTCACCGAAGTGATTTCCCACTCACTCGTTGTTCAGTTTTCAAAGATCAATGTCTCATTTTAGCTCTTCACCGCATCTCAGCGGCGACCTTCATAATATATCATAGTGTTTCGTTGTTTGGCAAGCTTTTTTTTGAAAAAGTTATTTTTCATTATTTCTTGCCTGCGTCTTCTCTTTAAACATTCAAAAGGAGCGCGAGATATAATGTATCATGTCGGCTCCCTTTTCGTCAAGCTATTTCATTCATTTTATTTATTCCGGTTATCAGCCTGCTTCAGCCTAGTGCTTGAACTGAGAAGAACGTCCACCCCATGCATACTTAGACAGCTCTTTCTGTGGAGCAAATCGTGCATACATACGGAAAACTGTTTTATATCGATTGGCAATCGCATGCCTAATGTTCTGATCTAAACGCTGATCACTCATATCCAGCAGCATCTCATCCAGCTCTTTGCGCAAAACATAGTCCAGCTCCTTGCATTCCTTCTCATTGAATAACATCCCCAACATATGCTTGGCCTCCTTCATGAAATTCATAGTTATCCAAAACCATCAAACGCCGTTTCATCTCAATCAAAAAAGCCATTTGATGTGGGAAGCTCTATTGAAGTGCTTACACTAAATTAACCGGAGTATTGAACCTATAACCATTATCATAAGAAAATTCCATTTATGGACTCTCTTTATTCAACCTGGCAGCAGATCCAAATGTTTCGGCTTTACTGTTATGCACAATTCCCCAAGATTTTATGATAAAAGCCAAAATGTAATTGTGCTCTCGATGATTGCTGCCACAAATAACAGAATCACAATCCAGACCGAAGCGGTGAAGGTCTGCCGCATAAAGGCCTGCCAATTCATTGCCCCTTCCCCGCTCCGCTTCATCGCTCCAAAGAGTGCAGAGAGCACCTTACTGCCGAACTTCAGCCCAAAGGCGCAGGCAATGATGATGGCCGGAATCTCAATGATGCCATGCGGCAGCAGTCCTTTTACAATCAGCGTGAACAGATCCTGTCCCTGTATCGCGGACAAATGAATCAGATAGCCGATAACCGCACCGTTGATGAGCAGGAAGAATGCCGGCAAGAGGCCGAATAAGGCGCCCAGATAAATGATGACTACGCTTTTGATACTATTGTTCAGAAAAATGAATACAAAAAAGCTCCACTGCGGATTGGACGACTCTCTAAGGTTCCCGCTAATCTTACTGATCCCCTTCAATTGCTCATTCAGCAGCTGCTGAAGACTACCTGTGCCGAGCCAGCCCAAGATTCCCCCGGCTATGAACAGGATTGTGGCCATTAGGAGCGCGGTGCGAATTGTCCTTAGATCCTTGATAAATGTATTAAAAGATAACATGCGTACCTCCTGATTTGGATTCTGCCGAATTGCATTTCGTATGGAATGATTCATATCTGAGGTCATAAGCGCCCTGTACGAGCATACATTTAGAACAAACAAGCATTTCGCATGGGAGAGGAGCGCTGACATTATGAATTCTTTTTATGTATTTAGCGGCAAAAAGATCAAACGGTTCCTGTACATTTTTGCTGCTGCGCTTCTTACCGCCGGCGTTGTCTATGTGGAGAGGGGCAATATCACCGTATTCTCTGAAGCTGCCCCTTCTGCCATTTACAGTGTGCCGACGGAAAAGAAGCTGATCGCCTTGACCTTCGATATCAGCTGGGGAGAGAAACGGCCTGAGCCGATTCTGAAGGTGCTGGAAGACAAGAAGGTGGATAAAGCGACATTCTTCCTGTCCTCACCTTGGAGCAAAACCCATCCTGAAATCGTAACGAGCATCAAAGATGCCGGGTTCGAGATTGGCAGCCACGGTCACAAGCATGTGAACTACAGTACGCTAAGCAATGATGAAATCCGCACGCAGATCAGTACTGCCCATACAGTATTGACGGAGCTAACCGGTTCTCAGCCCAACCTGATCAGAATGCCTAACGGTGATTTTGACAAAAGAGTCCTGCAGGTGGCCACCGATCTCGGCTATAAAGTCATTCAATGGGACACGGACTCACTGGACTGGAAGAACATCGGTGTGGATAACATCGTTAACCGTGTAACGAGCAAAGCCCATCCCGGGGATATTGTGCTGCTGCATGCCAGCGACTCCTGTAAACAAACGCATGAAGCCTTGCCTCAGATTATTGATAAGCTCCGCAGCCAGGGGTATGAGTTCGTAACCGTCTCTGAGCTAATCAGCCAAAGCAGTGCAAACGGTAAGGAAGTCCGCGATTCCGCCTTGCTGAATAATGGCCTGGAAGACGCTGCAGGAATGTAACTCCCTTACCTGTGTATGGCATCAGTGACGCGGTGAGATCAGCTGAGAGATATCAGGCGTCGGTGTATTCAGCTTCGGGTAACTCAGGTCAAGCCCCTCCAGCGTTTTGACCACAATCTTCAGCGCCAGATAATTGCGGTACCAGCGGTGATTCGCCGGAATCCAGTACCATGGAGCCTTATCTATACTGCTCTCCTGGAAAACATCCTCATACGCCTTTTGATAATCGTCCCAGTATTCGCGTTCCTGCAGATCACTGGCATCGAATTTCCAGTGCTTCGCCGGATCTTCAAGCCGCTCCTTAATCTTCTCCAGCTGCTTCTCCTTGGAGATATGCAGAAAGAGCTTAATGACTGTCGTTCCCTCTTCCGCCAGCATCTCCTCGAACTGGCGGATGTAGCGGAACCGCCGCTTGGCATCCTCCTTGCTAAGACTGCCATGCACGCGGGGCACCAGCACATCCTCATAATGCGAACGGTTGAATGCGGCAATATAGCCTTTGGGCGGGGTCTTCATATGAACTCTCCACAGGAAATCGTGCGCTTCTTCCTCCAGTGAAGGCTTCTTGAAGCTGGTTACGATGAACCCTTGCGGATTGATGCCGGAGAAGATGTGTTTGACGGTTCCGTCCTTACCGCTTGAATCCATTCCTTGCAGGATGACCAGCAGTGAATGCTTTTTCTGTGCAAAAAGGATATCCTGCAGCTTGACCAGCCGTTCCTTCAGCTTCTCCATTTTGGCTTCGGCTTCTTCTTTGGATTTGAAGTCTCCCCGTTCATCAGGATCGAGGTCCTTCAGGCGTGTTTCACTGGTGTCTTTTATCATATAGCGCTTGATGTTCATATATTCCCTCCTCCACTCTGTTCTTTAAGATTAACCTCTTCATCTTCATTCTAACCGCTCCCCACAGGCAATGCCAAAACCCCGCCTCCCTGGTTGTATACAGAGGGGCGGGGTTTTGAGCATGATTGCTATGGTCAGATTGTGGCCGGCTTCAGTACACGGTGCAGCATCAGAATCTGGAAGGCATTACAGGCGATAAGCGGTACAAGAATAAAGATGGTGGCGTTGTCCACGCCGATCCGCAGCACACCGATAATCTCCACTATAGTGATGGCTGTCATGAAAAAAAAGGTCGGGACCCAGGCTGACGCGTTCGTGCTGCGCATTTTGAGCCAAGATACGATAAGTGCAGTGAACAGAATAGCCACACCTAGCGTCAAATCCGTCCGGGCGCTCTGGTCTCCGCTGACAAAGGTGCGCAGGAACATCAGCTCAAACAACGCCAGCACGGCCAGCACCAGCTGTATGTAACGCCACGCCTTGCGCGGGAACACCCCGATGCCCGTATAGTTGAGGATCAGATATGCAAAAAATCCGAGCTGGGCGTATACGCTTACAAGCACTCCGTAGCCCAAAAGAATCAGGGAGTACAGGAGAAGATCGGCAGTGCCTTTAAATTGTATACCGCCATTCCCTATCTGCAGAGCAAGTCCAGCAATGACAGCCCCGCCTGCACCGATCAAAAGCGTGGTCCAGAACAAATAAAACCATTTTCTCAAGCTCAGCGCTTCCACCTCCCCGTGTCAGATTTATTTTACCAAGGTTACCGTCAAAAAACCATTCCGCTTCAACATAAATGTGCCCTGGCGCGGCATACTACAATCAGTAATTCTATAAAGGAGGGCAGCGCCAATGAAATGGAGGGCTATCTGGTCTGGAGGCTTGGCACTTGGCTTGATAATCACCTTGACGGCCTGCGGGGGCGAACAGAGCAGTTCTTCTTCGGGACAAGGCGGATATAAGGAAATGAAGACGATGGTTGTCGATATATTGAAAAGTGATGAAGGGAAAAAGGCTGTAGAGGAGGCCTTGTCTACTCCAAGCTCAGAAGAGGGCAGCGCCGCCAGCGGCTTAAGCATGAAGATGATGCCTATGCAAACCACGGAGCAGATCCGGCTTGCTGTTAAAGATACCCTCACCGCGCCGGAGTATCAGAAGGAAATTGAAAAAATCATGACTGATCCGCAGTTTGCCGGCGATTTCGCCAAAGCGATTAATAAACAGAGCAAGGAACTTCATCTTCAATTGATCAAGGACCCCACTTATCAGAAGTCGGTTGGAGAAATTATGAAGTCGCCCGAAATGACGAAAATGTTCCTCGATCTAACGAAGACTCCGGATTACCGCAAGCAGTCCATGACGATTATGCAGGAGGCTATGCAGAACCCGCTATTCCGTATGGAAGTACTTACGCTTCTCAAATCCGTGGTCCAGGATGAACTGCAGCCTAAGGTTGAGAAAAAGGATGGGGGTAAAGGCGGCAGCGGCGGGGAGGACAAGCAGGGCGGTGACAGCCAGAAGCAGGAAGGCGGAGACGATTCCGGTTCGGGTTCTTAACCTCTTATATTTTAAAATAAGGCCTTGCCCCGTGGATGGGACATGGCCTTATTTGTTTATTTGTTTATGTGCGTTCAAGGTCAAAGGGTGATTATTGCTCGTACTTGGCAATCAGCTTGTCTGCAATGTCTGCGAACAATATTCCTGTAGCCGTATCCGCCTTATATATTGACGGTGAGAAGTCCGGCTCGGAAATATGGTTGTCCGGGGCACCCAGCGGCACCTGGGCCAGCAGCTCTGTATGCAGCGTTTCCGCCAGACGGGCTCCGCCGCCTCTGCCGAAGATATAATCCTTTTTGCCGCAGGAGGAGCATTCGTAGTACGCCATATTCTCAATGACGCCAAGAATCTCATGCTCGGTCTGCAGAGCCATAGAGCCTGCTCTCGCTGCCACAAAGGCAGCTGTAGCATGAGGGGTAGTGACAATGATCTCCTTGCTGTGCGGCAGCATCTGGTGGACATCAAGGGCCACATCGCCCGTACCTGGAGGCAGATCCAGCAGCAGGTAATCGAGTTCCCCCCAGCCGACATCGGCGAAGAACTGGCGCAGCATTTTGCCAAGCATCGGTCCTCTCCAGATCACCGGACTATTCTCTCGGATGAAGAAGCCCATCGACATGACCTTGACGCCGAAGCGTTCTACCGGAATAATCGTTCCTTCTTCCACGATCGGCCCTTCTTCAATTCCCATCATGTCCGGGATACTGAAGCCGTAAATATCTGCATCGATCAGGCCGACTCTCTTGCCCTTACGGGCCAGTGCCACGGCCAGATTCACAGTTACTGTTGATTTCCCGACCCCGCCCTTGCCGCTGGCGATCGCGATGAAGTTCACCCCTGAGTTCTCGTTAATCAGCTCATGCCCCTCAAGGCCTGCTGCGTGTCCTTTGAGCTTCTCCCCTTCATCTGAATCCGGCTCGTCCCCGCTGCCCTCTCCGCGAAGCATAGCCCGTTCATAATCGGTGGCATCACGCAGGCGGATATGAATCTGTTCTGCCCCGCCCGCCGTAAGCAGGTCACGTACCTGCTGCTCCAGCTCCATCCGCTTCTTCTCATCCGAATCCAGACATACGATGGATAACGAAATACGGTCCTCTTTGATCATGATATCGCGGATTAACTGTAGTTCGATCAGGCTTTTTCCGGATTCCGGGTCTGTAAGCGGCTGTAAAAGTTCCTGAATTTGTTCCCTGGTCTGCATGGAAAGCACCTCTGTTCCTATCCGGCGGTAAGCCCCGGGATTTGTACCTATTATAGCATTACCCCCGGAGGGAAGAGTAGTCCCACCCTATGCCGCTATGGCTGCTCGGAGCTGTACCGCAGGATGCCCCGGTAGATGCTGGTTGCCACCTTCCGCTGATACAGATCATCCCCTAGGAGCAAGGACTCCTGAGGATGTGACAGGAAGCCTACCTCAACGAGCACGGACGGCATCTTTAACACTTTTAACAAATAAATGGTATTCGCCGTCTTCGCCACGCGGTCCGTATTCTCAAGTGTAGCTCTCAGCTCATCCTGAACCAGCCCGGCCAAGGCCTTGTTCCTCTCGCTGCTTGGATAATAGAAGGTCTGCGCCCCGCTCCAACGGTTGGAGGGAATACTGTTCATATGTACGCTGACAAACAGATCGGCGCCCTTCTCTTCAATGCTCCGCACCCGCTGCTTCAGATCCTCCGTCTTGCGTCTTGCGTACCCTTTGGTGCTGTCCTGGGCCAGATCATAATCGCCTTCACGGGTCATCACCACAATCGCCCCAGCCTGCTGCAGATAATCGCGCAGATACAGCGACACGGAGAGATTGATATCCTTCTCAATCAGGCCTGAGCGGCTCACTGCTCCCCCGTCCGGTCCCCCATGACCTGCATCAATGGCAATCACCTTGCCGGAGAGCGGCAGGCTCCAATAATTGACCGTCCTCGCAGTCGGCATGTCGTAGGCAATGATTCCGATCATTATCGTGAGCAGCACAGCGCCCAGGATACCTTTTTTGATGCTGCGCCAAGAGATCCAGACCGAGACTTTATGCTTCTGCCCTCCAGACATAACAAAGACCCCCTCGTCCCGATAGATTCTACTCATCTATATGGGACAAGAGGGCCAAATAGTACTGGCTGTCAGGAGTTTACAGAGACTTCCGGTGACATACCTTCAATCAGAATCTGCGCCACCTCAGGGCGAGTGAATTCAGGAGGCGGACACTGTCCGTCACGCAGCAGCGCACGTACCTTCGTACCGGAGAGAGTCAAGTGCTGGTCAGACGGATGCGGGCAGGTTTTGCTGGAGGCCATATTGCCGCACTTCACGCAGAAGAAGCTGTGCTCGAAGAACAGAGGCGTGATGCCCAGCTCCTCGGCGGTGAAGTTCGCAAAGATCTCCTGCGCTTCATACGTGCCGTAATAATCACCAACACCCGCGTGATCACGGCCGACAATGAAGTGTGTACAGCCGTAATTCTTGCGCACCATGGCATGGAAGATGGCTTCACGGGGGCCCGCATAACGCATCGCTGCCGGGAAGACGCCAAGGAAGGTACGGTTCTCCGGATAATAATTCTCCAGTAAGGCCAGATAACTCTTCATCCGCACGTTGGCCGGAACATCATCCGACTTGGTCTCACCAACCAGGGGATTGAGGAACAGAGCGTCTACAACCTCCATAGCGCATTTCTGGATATACTCATGGGCACGATGTACCGGGTTACGCGTCTGGAAGCCTACAACCGTTCTCCAGCCCTTATCGGCGAAGATCCGGCGGGTCTCGGCGGGGTCAAAATAGAATTCAGCGAACTTCTCCGGCTGCGGGCGGTTGAGCACCGTTATAGGTCCGCCTACATAGGTTGCCGGCCGGGACAGCAGCTTACTGACTCCGGGATGCGCGGGATCGGTTGTTTTGAACACATTGTGCGCCTCAACCTGTTGGTCTACCGTATAAATACTCTCAATATCCAGCAAACCGTAGATGATATCATCGTGTTCGCCTTTGAGTGCCACTCTGTCGCCTATTGCAAGAGTCGCTGCCTGCTCGTCACCTATAGCCAGCGTAACCGGTATACTCCATACGGTTCCGTTAGCCAGGCGCATATTGCTTACTACCGAGTGATAATCCTCTTCGTTCAGGAATCCGGTGAGCGGCGAGAAGGCACCTACACCAATTAAATCCAAGTCAGATAAGGTCCATGTATTGAGGGCAATCGATTGATGGCCTGAAGCTTGCTTCAGCAGTTCTTCTCTCTCTTCTCCGTCTGCGATGCGCCGGATCAGCGTTCCTCCGTGAGGAAGTATTGAAGTCATCCCTGTTCTCTCCTCCTGTGCAATGCCTGTGTAGTGCTGTATAGAGTGCTGGTAATTTAGTGCGTGCGGGTAAATAAGTGCGGATAAATTAGTGATCATATCTGAGCGATATTTATTTAGGCGTGTCTTATTTGTGTAGTCCGCATTCTGTCTTGTCCGAACCGGACCATCTGCCGGCACGCGGATCTTCACCAGGCATAACAGCCCGGGTGCATTGCTCACAGCCGATACTCGGGAAATTTCGGTCATGCAGCGGATTGTAGACTACATCATTCTCGCGGATATAATTCCACACATCCTCTGTAGTCCAGTTCGCAATCGGATTGAACTTGACCAGCCCGAACTTATTATCATATTCTATCTTCTTCGCATTGGCCCGGGTAGGAGCCTGATCCCGGCGAATCCCGGTAATCCAAGCGTCGTATTGTGAGAGAATACGGGTCAGCGGTTCTACCTTACGGATCGCGCAGCACTGGTTAGGGTCAGTATTCCATAGGGCCTCCCCATACTGCAAGGCCTGCTCCTCCACCGTAATCTGCGGAGACACCCGGACGAATTCCATCCCGTACTTATCAGCCATAATATCTCTAGTCTCATAGGTTTCCTTGAAATGATAATCCGTATCTAAATAGAACACATCTGTCGAAGGACTCACCTTCTGGATCATATCCACCAGCACTACATCCTCCGCCCCGAAGCTGCAGGCAAAGGTTATATTCGGAAAGGTCTCCACCGCCCAGCGGATAATCTCCTCGGGAGAAGCATTCTCCAGCTCTTCCGCTTTCACTTTGATTAAATCCTCTTTCTCGAGCAGGTTCATCTTAGTTTCCTCCATCCGGATATCGTCAAGATCGAAACCTACGAGGCTAATCCCGACTAATTCTATAAGATATAGTATATCCGTTTATCCGGCGAAGTCAATGGGTTTTGTTCAATTTGGAATAAAGTTTGGAGTGGAATTTAACCCTGATCAAGATTAACTTGGTTTAAGACAAAAAAAGACCTCTCCGTTTCTGGAGAGGCCTTTTTGATGGATGAAATTAATATCTCATTTTGGAAATTAAAAAACAAAGTGTGCCTAATCCAATTTGTTATTGTTTGATATTTGGTCAACACTACTTCGGCTCTTTAACTGATTCATAATTAAAACTCCAGTTCTTCTGTATCTAGATTAATCCGGTAACCGCTTGCTGCTGCGAAGTCCTCGCCATACTGACCATACCCCAATTTAATTACCCCAACCGATTCAGGTACTCTCTGCACAAGTAATTTAAAGGATTCAAAATCCTGCTCTTGCGTAGTTTCGATTACATCACCAGATCTTTCCCCAGTATCTACGAGGACATTTCCTGTAGACTTTTCATAATAAATTTTCCTACCAATATTCATTATCTCAATCCTTTCTCAGCCCCATGCTGACCATAAATAATTTTGGGTAGCGATTTGATTGTAGCTATTGGATATGGTAATTCCATTATCTAAAATAGTAACATTGGCACTTATAGATCCTCCGGAATCATAAACGCTTAAAATCTCTCTGCTATAGGGAGAGGCTAAAATTGAACTATCGATAAAATAGCCCCAAATATTAGTCCATGATTCTCCATTGGGATTATAAGAAAATGAAAAAACTTTAGGCCTGAATCCTAACCCTGAAATTGTAATTGATCCACCTGCCCATATGATTCCGCTTGCCGAAGATATAGGTTTTAGATTTCCAACAACTCCGAATATGTTAACTCCACTTCGAATGTTACCAGAAGTAAAGTTTCCATTAGTAATTGCAACTGATGCAATACCTGCACCAAAACCGCTACTCGTGAGATATGCCCCAGTAGGAAAACCAAGGGACAGTGCACCAGCTCCGTTAGTCCATGAAGTCACAGCCTGTTGGTCATTCGTTCTATTCGGAATATTACCTTTCATCCCAAATATAGATTTCCCTGCAAGTACATTTTCAGGCAGCATGTCTGCAGAATCAGCAGAAATCCAGGTAGATCCATTATAATATCCCGCAGGGGGACGAAAGTGCACTTTGGCATACGGATTATTATAAGCTCCCACTGGCCAATATGCCGTTTCCTGTGGAGGCATATTGTTATTTTCCGCTGATCTGTTTGGCATTGTTCCTAAACTGCCAGCAATAGTTGTTCCATTTAATACTTTATCCACAGGAACCGCTACTCCAGAGATCGAAATAGCGCTACTATAAAATCCCGCTGGTTTTGTTTGTACATTAGCGTTTGGGGTTATTGTTCCACCAGGACCATTATTACTTATTTCTCCGTTCACGACTCCATTCTCTGTGCCAATAGAATACCCACTTAAAACATGGGATGCAGTTGCTGTACCATACTCACCCCCTTCACCCTGTAAGATAAAAGCCGTTCCATCATAGACTACCGTGTACACCCCGCCCTGCACCAACGGCGGGTTATTGCCGTTTGGCTTTTTGATGGACTTGGCCCCCAGGCCATTGACGTTAAGCGTGATCGGGCCGGAGGTGGATGATAACGCCTTAAAGGATAGCCGCTGCCCAGATGCAAGCGTCACAATAGGTGGGTTTGCGGAAGCAGTGAAATTAGGCGAGCTGCCCGCGATGGTACCAAGGTAAGACAAAGAACCCTGAACCACTTCGGCCAATGTTTTACCTGCGTGAAGGTCGGCATCAAGACCACTGCCTGCACCGTCATTCTCTTCTGTCCACATTTTGAACCAATTGCTCCAACTGCCGGAGCCCCCTACATTAGTCGGATTTCCTCTACGATACATAGGGCCAAAACCCGTGTAAGGATATACAATCTGTGTTATGGTATCTGAATTGGGTGCGTGTAACACAAGCATCTGTCCGTAATAATAATTCGGACCAGGGTGATTCTTCATTGCGGATGCCATCAGTCTATAAACTCCTGTCGACACAATTGTGTTAAGGTCTGCATCTCCTGCAACAGTATCGGTCCGCATATAGTTGATCCCATGAAGTCCATCTAGCAAGTCTGCTTCCAATCCACTTCCTGAACCATCCACTGTAATTAATTTGGAAAGCACATCAGCAGCAGTGTACTTTGCAGAGTCGAGCGGAACATACCCTAATGAAGCCCCCATGACTGGGTTGTTATGAATACCGACCCCGATATCGCCTGCAGTCACAACAGGTAAAGCTATTTGAACCACATCACCAGCAGTTGCAAATATAGCAGGGGCACCATTACTGTACCCACTGGCCGCAACTTCAACTCGCTCAATGTGTACCCATCCATCCGCTGTGGTTAGTTGCACATGAGTAGCCTGAGTTACTCCGTTCTTCTTCAGTCTTCCACTCTTATTAATTATTACTCGTGTGCCTGACTTTACACGTATCCAGAATGAGGTAGTAAAACTCTTGTTAAGCCCACCTGCTGGTAAGGTGCCATTAGCTGTCATCAAATTGGTTGATGGTATAGTACCATTGGGGTTACCTGTACCGCTCCCCATAGTGTAAGACGCTATATGGTATTCTGTACCGTAACGCGTGCCTACACCTCCTGCAATTGATCCTATGCGATTCAGTAAGCTTGTAATATCATCAGTTAAAGCATTCCTTGTACCTCCGAAGGTAGAATTATCAAAATAGAATTTCCCTCCGCTTGACACACTTGTTCCATTCATTGGTGTGAAAAATCGGTTATTGACAAATGTGTCTGAGCAATATATGTCATGAGCACCATTTTCTGGGCCTACAAACCTACCAGAGTCCCCCAGTATGTTAGTTACACTTCCAAAGGGTAGATTATCGACGGAAATATTAGCTGTAGCATCCAGACCAGCATAACCTCCGGCTGCATTTTTCTTATTGGAATTCTCATTTTCAACCCAAGAATTCCACGTTCCACCTGTGATACGACGAGACCAGCCGATGAAAGTGGGAGTCAGTACGACCTCTTGAATAACGTTTCCCGCATCAATGGCCCGTACTCTAAGGTAACCAGATGGTGTAGCAACGGGACCGTTTTGCATAACTGACCCAATAAGGGAGTACTCCCCAGATTGAAGAATGTTATTGAAGTCTGAAGATAGTAGGGCTCTGCTATATCCAGTCTTTTCCGTCAATTTGAACTTTTGAATCGTATCAGGCAACGCCGAAGCATCAGCGATCTCCAGCTTCAGATTATCGACCTTGGCCTCGATATAATCATCAGCGAAGTCCTGTCGATCATTATCCTGTCGCAACTCCGCGACACTCTGGACCACCTCGGAGACCACGCCGCCCAGGCCCGTCCGCCAGCTTGCGGCGACCTCTGTGACGTTAGCCGTGAGCATGAATTTGTCCCGGGCCAAATAAGTCACATAGTATGCGGCTTTAGAGTCATAGTCTTCTGGAGCGAGTGATGCCGTAGCTACTTCGTTGGGAACCGTAAACCTCCACTTTGGATCAATATCTGCCCCTCTATAGACCGCTAACATCTTAGATGATAGCTTGCTCAGCCGGGCAGCTCCCCAATAGCTATCCGTTTGTGCAAGAATATAGTATCTTCCTGAATCTAACTTCGGAACAACGGACTCCCTTTGAATTACGCCCGTCTCCACGCTTATCTGATTGCCACCCGGATGGAGCGTAATACTTCCCTCAGCATTGGGAAGCGATACTGGCTGCGCCGCCTGTGCCAGCATGTAATCCAGCGTATACGGCTGCCAGACTGTTGTAATAGGTGCCTGTGCTGCCGGCACTGTAGTCACAGCACCGGCATTGCTGGTAGCTCCGATAACTGTCCACGTCTTCATGCCGCTTCCATTGTACGGAGTACCAAAGGTACCGTTATTCATACGGTATCCATAAAAATAGGCTGAAATTTCAGCTGCTGTTGGGGAATAACTAGCTCCCCAACCACCGTCAGTATTAGCCACCGAAAGATAAAAGTCCCTTCTGCTAGACGCTTCTGTAAAATACGCTTGATCTGCGTCTGTCATACTAGAAACAGAGCTGAGAATACGTCCGTCATATTTCATGGCTATAAAACTGTTATATCTGAGGGCTCCCTCTAAACCTGACAAATACACCCTTTTCACATCTCCTGAAACATTTCCTGCAAGCATCCAGGGGGCAGACCCACTCAGAATCCGCTTTTTTACCCGCTCCAAATACATCCACTCAACCCCTGCACTATACACACTATCCCGAACATCCCCTATCTGCCCAAGGGTGACAGGGAGAACAACGGACTGCGGCTCTGCTGGTGTAAAAGGTGTAGTGGTGCTGCCAAGTTCGATCTGAATATTATCATAGCGTTTGGTTTGCGCAGTGGAAGTTGCGACTGATCCATAAGCGAACAAGATTATTTCAGTTTCACTGCCTGAATTAAAGCTGATATTTTTAGCTCCAGTACCAGAAAGTACTGCCCCTGTAATACCACTATAGCCCTCATCACTGCCTTTTCTCACACTGATTTGCGGCGCATCCGAGCCTGCAACATTGGTTAAGACTGCTGACAAGGTATACACCGTATTGGGTACGACTGTATAGCTCTTTGATCTCATATAGCTGTACGCTGCTGTCCCAGAGGTGACAGTTATACTACTTTTAGCTAAATCCTCAATCAACGCTGTTCCAGCGCCATTCCCTAGCGAATAGCCCCCGCCACTGTACAGGTTACGTCCCTGCTTAGTGACGGAAACACCTTGAATGTGCTGCCTACCCGCGACAAATGGGTAGTAGTCATCAAAGTTATCGGCTGTTAGTGATGTACCAATACGATCATATTCGTCCTTAGAAATCTCATAAAATCGGAATCCTGTACCAATCGCAGACTGGAACGAGAGGTTTGCTTCTCCAAACACCTGTAGGTGGAAGTAGAATTTTGTCTTTCCTGCGAGTTCGAGCGGGCCCACTTTTCCGAAAGACGTTTTCCACTGTCCGGGGCCACCAAGCGTTACAGAGTTACCTGCTACCGTCCCGTTCGGAAGCGTTCCTGTACCGAACTCAAATAATGCCCGGGCAGACACCGCCTCCACTACTTGGATGTCAATGGCGAACACATAATACTTTGTCGGGTCAATTTGACCATTAGGAAGTAATTGGTATCCCGTACCACTTCCAGCGGTTGATCCTGTATAAGCTACTTGGATTGTCTCTACGTCTGAGTATTTGGTGGAGAATGTATCTCTTGAAACGGTGGAATTTCCCCCATTAGCCATAAAATCTGCTGCTTTATTACGAAAAATAAGATTAGCCAGTGTGCGCCCATGTACCACCAAATCCAATTCACTACCGTTCTGGTCCGCCTGGATCACTGATGTGCCCGTCCCCAGGGTTTGGGTCAGATCTACCCGGCCTAATTGACTAGAATCGGCCTTGGCATTCCAAGCGGTCCGTTCTTCTGCTGTAATGTGGACCGTTGTATTCCCGGTATGACTCGTTAAATTGGCTTGAACTGCATTTGCCTTAGTACTTGCATCCGTTGCAGCAGCAGCCTTCACCGCATCCGCCTTGGCCTGCGCTCCTGCAGTTGTCTCTTTGGCGTTCCATGCGGTACGCTCCGCTGCCGTCAGGTGCCGGGTAGTATCATCCGCATGCGCCTTAGCCGCCTCCAGTGTTGTTGCAGGCGCTGTCCTCCAGGAAGATTTGCCTGTAATCGACTTGATCGTGTTCGCCAGCCAACCCAGCAGATTGGTGACGGTGCCGCTGTCTCCTGTTGGCGCTGTCGTATCTGAGATCGTCCGGTTTCCAATAACCGCATCCGTGGCAGTGCCTGCCCCGCCTGCTCCTGCGGTGATCCCGGCCAGCTTATTCTTCTCAGCCGTGGTGTAATCATTAGCAGACAACCCCTTGCCAGATACCTTATCCACCTTGGCGTCAGCAAGAGCGTCCAGTTCGGTCTTCTTCGCAAACACCAGCGACTCATCAATGACTGCGGTAATATTGGCGGCTGTGCCTACCACTACGACACAATCGAACGTTTTCTCGATAATGTCTGATCCGCCGCCTGGTGGAATGTAGTCTGCGGTTACTCCGGCATTAGCGTAGGCGTAGAGAATTTCCCCCGCATCCGGGTCTTGTGCGAAGACTCCTACTTCACGCCAGTAAAATCCTGTAGAGACATCCGCGTTCCGCAGCACCGAACCAATAATCGCCTTATTAGGCGGCTGTGTGGTTATTCGTGTAATCGGCAAACTGATTTTTTGCGAAATCAGGCCATTCATCGCCGGAACAGCTTGTCCTGTAAGTGAGCCGTCGCCTACAGCAATGCGGGTATAATTCAACTTGCCCCCCGCTTGGGCTTTCCCTTGCAGCACAAGACCTTTATTGGTCAGTGTCATGCCTCCAAATACTGCCACATGATTCCCTCCCTAAATCTGAATATGTTCCCCGAAATGTAAAAAGCCGCCCAAATAAAGAGGCAGCGGCTCCGCTTGTGAAATAGTGACGCTATCCAGTACAGCAGACAACCGCTTAACCGCATCAACAGCGGCAATGAAT
The DNA here is from genome assembly GCF_038009085.1 of Paenibacillus sp. FSL R7-0210. Classification (NCBI taxonomy): domain Bacteria; kingdom Bacillati; phylum Bacillota; class Bacilli; order Caryophanales; family Paenibacillaceae; genus Paenibacillus; species Paenibacillus sp. FSL R7-0210. The sequence goes on along the minus strand of NZ_JBBPAR010000001.1, from coordinate 7,363,119 downwards.
TCCTGAGCCCGTGCAGCAGTCACATCTGCATTGTTGGTGACCACCCGGAAATGATAAGGATCTCCTCCATATTGCCACCATTCTTCCACTGCACCCTGGCCAAACAGGATGGCGATCAGATCTTCTACTGCACCGGCAGTCCCTTTGTGCCTATGAAAGGGAATTGCATTTTGAATCAGCAGCTGCTTCTGTTCAACAGGCAGAGCCGGATCATAATACGGCGGCTTGAATTGCCAGGCCAGCTCATCCGTTTCCGCATCTGTCCATTCCGCTGACCGGCTGAATATATTCAGACCGGCGATCATAGCGGTTGTCTCTTGCAACTGTATATCTAACGCAGCCGCGGCCGCGGCCATGGCAGGGTCCTTACGAATGGAAGGCGGGAGCAGATCGCTCAGGCTTAGGGTCTGGATATTAATCATCTGCCAGCCCCCCATAAGTCAGTGCCGTTGTGCCGGATCGAGCCACTTGGGTTGCGGACATGGTTTTATACACGGGCTCTGTTACCGTCACCCGTAGTGTCCCGGCAGCCATAATACGGGATATTAGCTCTGACGGGTTGATATCCCGGCCAAGCTTGGAGCGCTGCCATAGCTGATAAGCAGCAACAGCTGCCGATACTGCCGCCTGGATACCCGGAACCTCAGCAGCCCGGCTGCGGCTAATATAATAGGTCAGCGCAGTATTATAACTGACAGGCTGCGGCGCACTCACGGTTACCTGATCTGTCAGCGGCCGGATTCCCCTGTCCTCCAAAGTCTCGGCAATTGAATTCAGGACATCCTCGTTTGGAATCTCCCCCTCTGCCAGTAACGGAACCACGGTTACACGCCCGGGCGCCGGAGAGAAGGCATGAACATCCTTAATTGCCGAGGAAGCGGACTTGGCCCAGAATTCATATGCTCCCTGAGGCCCGGCCGTTGAATATGATTCCGGCGCATGGCGTATGCGTTCCTTGAATGCTTCATCTGTCTCAGCAGCAGCGCCGCCAGAGCTGGTGGTCAGATTCGTTACCGACTGGACAAAAGGCAGCGGGTCCATTAGAACATTAATCTGCCCGGGCAAGAACCCGTTCCCTGTTGTCCCCGATTCGGAGCATTTTGCCTTGATCATTCCCGCAGTCTCTCCCGGAGGAATCTCCAAGTACTCCATGGTTATAAAATAAATCGTGCCCTTCCCTCCCTGTACTCCGACGCGTGTCCCTGCCGGTATCGGGGTCGCTGAAGCCAGCGGGATGGACAAAGCAAACTCAAGCGTAACGATTGCCGCAGATGCCTCTAACCGCTTCGATCCTTGAAAAGCCCCCATGTGATCCAATAATGTTCCGGAGGCATACCGCAGTAAATTTCCTTTGGCTGTCTGATTGATCAGCACCTTTTGCTGGATAATCACCGCTGCGAGCGAAGACAAAAAAAGCCGCACCGGATCGGCAGGCTGTAGAGTGCGTCCGGCAAGGCCTTCATATACAGTGATGACATTCTGCTGTATGGCTGCTGCATCCTCCTCCGAAAAGCGGATATCCGGTAATTCAGCATATTCCAATTCCTACTCCTCCTCTGCCAGGCTATATTTCAATACAACGGCCAAGCTGCCTGTAAGCTGTTCTTCTATATCCTTGTGAAAAGAAATATCGGCCACGATTGCGCGCGGCTCCTGCTCTGTAATGGCTGTGATGATCGCTGCCGTCAGGCGGGATTCAGCGATGTATGCCGGTTCATCAATAATCGAGTAGTCCAGACCAACTCCACGGGCCAACGGTGCGCTCCCAAGCGGAGTAGCCAGGATCATCCTTATATTCTGAGCCACTTCCTCTGCTACTGTTACCGGGCTAAAATCAATCAGGCTAGGCTGAGTCATATCAATGGTATACATCATTTCACATACTCCTCAAGCGAGATCGTGACCTGTGCGTCCAGCACATTGCCGATGCTATCCAGCCTGTTCCAATCCTGCGACAGACTGCTGATCACCCATAGCCCAACCCCGACATTCTTGCGTCCTATGATTAACGGCATCGCTTTGCCGGCACGGTCCAGCTCGGTAAGCCTGTCAAGCTCTTTGCGCGGATTAAGGCCAAGCGCCGCCGAGAAATGAACCGAGAATGAAACCGAATCTGCGCCCGGTCCCAGAAATTCCTTCTTGGGCTTCTTGCCGATAATGTCATGCTGCGCCCACCGGCTGGAGCTGCTGCGTTTGAATTCATCTATGGTACGAATGGCGCCTTCCGCAACGACAAAGACCACCGGGCCTAGACTGCCAATTTTATTCATCTTATAATCTTGCTTCTGGTCATTACTGCCCTTATTGCTCATCCGGTTCTGCCTCCTCCATCATGAACTGAGCTGGCAGACAGCTTGCCGGTAACCGTCAAGTCTCCCTCGATCAGCACCCCGCCGGTTGCCTTAACATTCAGCTTCTGGGCTGTTCGGTCATAATAGACATAGCTGCCATCCTCAAACCATACTCCCCGCTGATCCTGGGTGCCGGAAGGCTGACCGTCATCCGCAAAATAGGTTCCCAAACAGATGCCAGCGGAACGCGCATGATTCAAAAAAGCACACACGACCCGCTCTCCCGGCAACGGTACTGCATTGCCTTTTCCCCAGCCGCCCGGTGTTAGAACCGGTAACTCGGCGGAAACTATATCATCGCGGTCTGCAAAAGTAACCCTGACACTTCCGGCTGCCAGATTAGCTGTAGATACCCTGCCAATAAGTATCACCATTCACCACCCCAATACTTTACGAATGTCCAGACTGGTTGTATATCCGCTGCTTCCAATTGAGTGCCTTGCCGATTCAATAATGTATTTACCGTCAAACCGCTTCCAGCCTTTGATATTAATCGTGAGTCCTGTGGCCATCCTTAGATCTCCCATAAGCGAGAGAGTACCTTTGCCGCCCTCTTTATTCTTTTCCCGGAGCCTTTTACGGGCCAGCCGCATAGCATCTGCTTGCGAGTCGACCTGTTCATTAATCTTAAGAATTGGACCGCTCTTAGGCGCGCCTTGAGGGGTATACGTGGCCTTCAAGGACTCTTTGCCCTGTGATGGAGTATACGTCACTGTACATGCCCGGAAAGCTGCAAAGGCAGTATTATAAGTGAAGCTGTAATCTGTCACATTAGTCTCCCCCCGCACGATCGTGGCCACCGCTTCTTTCTGTTCATATTCCTGTTCATCAAAAAGCACCAGGCTTCCAGAAGATACTTTAATCGCGATACCTTCTTGTGTAGCTGTGTTCAGCAAAAAGGCCAAGTCCGACACCTCCGACTGCTCCAGCCGATCATAAGAGGGGTTGTCCTGTGCCTCGTAGATTAATTTGAGCTTCGCGCGTTTGGCTACTTGGGCAGCTACTGTTTTCAGATTGGTTTTCTCCCAGCTGCGTGAGCTGCGCTGCATCCGAACTTCGGAGGTCACGGGAAGCGAGACCGCCTTAATCGAGATCGTGTCGGGAGGACCGCTAAAATCAATACTGTCTACCTCAAAGGTGCCCAGCGGAAGCTTCTTAATTTCACCCGGCTTGTCCCAGTTGACCGTCCGTATCGCAGCAACCAATTGATCGCCTTCAACCGGTGACCAAGGCCCCTGCCAATTGCGCTCCCTGTCCTCAAGCGTAACTGTAAGATCATCTAACGAACCCGAGGCAGCATCATTATACTGAAAGTCTGTCAACGATTTAGTGATATCCTGCGTAACGTCCTTTCCGTTATAGCGCAGCTCGAGTACCGCTCTGCGTGCATCCTGCATAAGTTCCACGTGCTTCACTCCCTTCGCCAAGGAGGTAATGAGCTGGATATGTCGGAGGGCAGCTCCGGTACATTCAGTACAATATTGCCTGAGAATACACTGACAGCAGCATGTGCCGGATTAGCATTCAGGAGCAGCGTCAGGAAACGGGCATCTCCATAGATTTTAAAAGCAATCCCATCCCACATATCGCCTTGTACCGTTCTATAGATCATTGGAAGCTCACCCGCCTCTGTTGCACTAGCATCGACTTGAACCGGCGTTCGAATCCGTCCTCAGACTGCCTTAAAGCCTCCCGTACCTGTTCAGCTACAGATTTATCGCCACCCTGAAGGGTTACACTAGGCGCCCAAGTTACATGGATATCCCCATTGTTAACGGAATTATTATTATACCCCATTAAATCATTTGCCTTCTCAAGCAAAGACCTCGACCGGGGCTTGCGGTTTAAGGGAATAGCAATTTCAGGGCCAGCCTCACCAAAAATAGAGGGCACATATGCGATACCGCCTTCAGCGTATTCTGCAATGCTTGGCCCACCATAGAGCGGGTGGTATGGTTTCACTTTCGGTTTGACACCTTCTTTGCCTTCTCCCCCTGGAACTCCAGTAGCATTCGGAACTTTCCCTATCTGCTCCCAAATAAGCTGCAAATTCACTTTCATTTCAGCAGGCAGCTTATCAAGCGCAGCGTTAAGAAGCATCACCTTATCCAGAGCCTGCCTAAATCGATCTTGTTCAGCAACAGACATATCCTTGTACTTGGCTGCTTGCTCTTGCAAGGTACCACCAAGATCAAGTTCAATTATTTTTTTCTGAGTATTATAATAATTGACCAGACCATCTTCTGCCTCTTTCCTATCACTATCTGTTTTCTTAAGTTGGTTGTTCTTCTTATTAATGGATTCCTCCATTTTAAAATAGTCATCTTCAAAGTGATCTATTATTGTATAATCTTTCCCAGTCACTTGGCTTGCTTTTTTAGAAAAAGCTAAAAACTTCTCGCCTTTTTGATTAGGATCGAGATCACTATATTCTATTTCGTTGTACTCCTCCATAAGCACGACGTAGTCCCTATACTTTACCTTCATCTCCTCATAGGCGGCACTTTGATCTTTAAGATTCTGAGTCAGCTCTGAATAATTATTCTCCAATTCAGGCAATTTGGCTTGTGCAGTAAGGGCCTCATGTTCTAGTTCACGACGTCCCATTTCTTCTCGGGCTTTGGCAATATCTCCGACAAGACCCATCTGTTCTCGGAATTTATCATTCTTGGAGCCTTCAGCAGACAAAATATTAGGATTCATATCGATAAGTGTTTGCTCTACATCCTTCAGTTTTCGTCTGGCTTCTAACAATTCATCAGCTGGAGTTCTTGCATCCTTAATCTTCCCTGTCAATCGGTCATGCTCAGTGATTAGATTCTGGGTTTTGGAATTAGCCTCCTCAATCGCTGAATAATTAGCATAGGATTCACCCAGCACATCCCCCATATTCAAAAGCTCCTGGCGCGCATCCTCCTGATGCTTTTTGAAGGCGATGACACCGGCCGTGACCAGTCCGACACCGGCAACAGCGAGACCTACGGGATTCGTCAGCAATCCCAGTGCACCTGCAAATCCTCCAGCCGCTCCGCTGGCCGCGCTGGCCGCCTTAATGATCGTGGAGAACCCCTGAACAATCTTCACTGTTTTTGTGGCCAGCATCGCAGCAGGAACAGCGAGACCGATGACCATCAGCACTTCTTTGTTGTCTGACGCCCAGCTGGTCAACCCCTGAAGTGCAGGCATCACGCTCTCTCCCAGAGGAACCACAAGACCGGACATCAACTCCCGCCCTATGGCTGCAAACTGCTCGGTTAGCGTATTATCCTTAATCGCAGACACTTCATCCATCGTCTGCCGGGTCATATCAAACTGATGCCGAGTCTGGCCCAGCGACAACACCGCTTTGTTACCTATCTCCTCAAACTGAGACCCGAATATAGCGCTGGCCAGGGCCGCTTGATGAACCGGATCTTTAATTGCTTTTAGTTTCGCAATCAACTGATTCATGGCATCCTTACCGGTCATAGACCCGTCTGCCAGCCCCTTGAAGATTTCATCCCCATTGCCCATTGTCTTGCGCAGTTGAAGCATGGCCTTGCTCGCCGAATCTCCGCCCGCCTTCAAATCCTTGACCAGGGCAACAGCTCCATTCTTCCCGGCCACTTTCACCAATTCGCCGAATTCCTTCGACTTCGTTCCGCCACTTACAAGCGCAGCACTGAATTGATTCAGCTGCTCAGGTGCAAACAGCTCATAGACAGCGGCCTTTGTGGAATCCGAACCCTCTTTTACGGTGGAGCTGAATTTCTTCACAAGCCCGGCAAGACCCTCAAGGGAATTCCCCCCATTGTCCATGCCAGAGCTTAATAATTCAAACATCTCGTCAGCAGAATATCCCATCTTCTTGAAGTCAGCGCTGTACTTCTCTACGGCACTTAGAAGCCCGCCGGATGTGTTCATGCCCTTCTGCGCACCTTGGGCCATCAGATTATAGGCCTGCTCTGAAGAGATGCCGAACTTTTGCATCATCGCGTCAACGGCTTGTACTGAGTCTGATATATCCCCCTTAAAAACATCGCGATACGTCATAGCCGTCTGGGTGGTCTTCTCCAGCTCATCTCCGGTTTGGCCCAGAACTTGCTGTACCGTTCCAACCGCCTCACCGATATCTTCGAAGTTTTTACCGTAATTCTGACTGTACAGGCTATCGGAGATTTCTTTCATTCCGCTCATCTCAGCGGCGGTTAATCCGGTTGATGCCTGAAGCTGCGCCATTGCCCCGGCAGAATCATTTACAGCCGTCCAGACGGCTTTTAGGGGTTCAACCGCTTTAGTCAGCATGGAGAAATCCACTTTTTCGAAAGCAGCCTTAAGTTTGTCACCAAGTTGTTCGGCTTCGTCGCCAGCGTCCTCAGCATCTCCGCGCAGTTGATCGAAGTAGCCTGCCCTGGCCAGCCCCTTAAGCACGTCTTCCAAATCCTTAATTTGCTGTTCCACTTCCTCAACAGAGCGGGGAACATTTGGATTCACCAATACATTCAACCGGACAATAAGCTCACTGATGCTGCTTGGATTGCCTGAACCTGAACCTGCCATAAGTTACCTCCCTTCTTTAATTCTCGCCACCCGCTCTGCCCAATCCCCCAGTTCCTCAACAGGCAGGCTGAGAAAATAGGGGATTGGAGTGTGGGTAAGCATGGCCAAAGAGACGGCGATGTCTTTGATCCCATCGCCGTCTCCGCAGCCTACAGCAGCAAAAAACTTTGTGCCTGTAAGGTAAGTTTTGTGAAATCCTTAGCGGGCAGAGCTTTGATCAGCCCCACATGAACACCAGCAGCCCTGGCCACAATATAAGCCTGATAAGCTTTATTGGTCTCTTTAATCAATTCCCCGCCAGATTGACGGGCAGATTCCATCTGATATTGCCGGTCACAGGTAAGGATGTCCTCACCGGTTAACTTGTCAAAATCAATACTCAGGCTTTCAAACGTATCGCCCTCAAAGTTAACGGGCCGGGCGAAAGTGTATACTTCCGCTCCGGTCTCCTCCAATTCTTTTGTTCCCATCATGCTCTCTCCTTATAGACCAAGATTCTGTTTAGTAGCCGCAAGGTAATCCACTTCGTATACTTTATGAATGTAGTTATACTTATCAATTTCCAGTACTTGGACACCATCCAGGGTGACCTTCAGATAGTTAACCGAGAAGTTGTTGGTAGTATCCATTGCTGCTCCAGTCTCCAGATTACCGAGTGTCAAGCCGAGCGGTCTCGCCCGGACAGTAACCTTGAACGGCACCTCGCGGTATTCACTTGTTGCGGTATCGAACGTCTGAATGGAAGCACGCAGATCCAACGTGTGGACCTTCGGTGCCAGTAGAGAGGCTGCTGCACTCTCAATCGTGCGCCATTTAAGCGCCAGACTCATCGCTCCCGTATACCCTGGAGAAGGCGCCGCCATTTCTCCGGCAATCCCGCCCCCTTTGATGGTATCTACCAGGTAAGTAATTTCCGGCAGAGTCGCGGTTGCTGTTCCCAAGTAATCGACGGCATTCAAGTACACCGAATAATCAATAACCCGTTCTGATCTTTTTGGCATTATTGCTCCTCCTTCTACGCTACCAGCGCAGCCAAGTATGTTGTGTCGTATTCAAGCAGGAAGGAAATCTCCTGTGCCGGTCCAGGCGGCGTAAGATGCAGATGGAATGTAATTTTACCGGCCATCAGATCTGTCACCGGATTCTCGGATTCATTGAATTCTACCCGACCGCCCAGCAGAGCCCCCGATGCTGTCAGGCCGTTCAGCCAGATATTGACTGAATCCGTAACCGCAGCTACCAGCCGTTTGTTCATCGGGTCATCCACCTTCTGCATATAGGTCAGAATGAGACTGTTTCCGATCCAGTTGAACATCCGGCGGACCGGAATAAAGCTATCTTTAGGATCGGTTACGCCCGGATACGCAGCGGTGTTGTTCCCCCAGCTCTTCCAGCCGCTTGTTCCCAAATTAAGTGCTGTTACAATGCCTGCACTATTCAGGAAGCTGGCCTGATCAATTCCGAGGAATTGGCTTGTCCCATCGGACAGTTCAGTGCCATCCGCTTGCAGAGGCTTATTTGAAGGCGATACAAAAGGGATACCGCCATTATCGGCATCCGCCGCAGCAATAAGACCGGCAAGCTGAGTGGAGAAATGATATTTTTTATCCCCAAGCGTCAGCATCGGATAGGCGGCAATTTGCAGAGCACCCGTGTAGCTATTGTTAGCTTTCCAAGTACCGGCATCTGTATATGATCGGGATGGATCAATATCCGTCAGGGCAATCGCCTTGAAATTCCCGTTAATATTTCCGGCCTTCGCCTTCATCACTGCGGCAACCGCAGGCAAATGCGACCAGCCCGGGGCCAGCAGCAGATCCGGAAGGATCCCGAAACGCGGGTAAGCCTGATGAACCAGTTCAAAACCAGTGTATTCACCCGAAGCGGTTACGCCTCCAATGATATCCTCAGCTTCTACAGCACCGGGATTCAGCTTGTCATATCCGACGGATAGCTGATCTGCATTGGCTGCAATAGCCCCAGAAGACTTCGTAGTAATCAGTACATGTCCATTCTCATCAAAAGCAGCCGTGTAATCTGTACCGGACACATAAGTAGAAGCGCCATCTGAAGATTTAACAACCAGCGTTGACAGCAGCACGCCTTCGGTCTGCACGGTTGCCAGCCTGTTGCTGACTGCTACCGCTGCCGGGGCAACCGTTGTCTTATGGACAGCCGGGTCGAGCACATTGACCAGGATCATTGGAGCTCTTTCGTACAAGGCAAAATGAGAATACACTAACTCGCTCAGCGTATATTGTGACCAGTCGTCACTATATCCCAGAGCTGCTACGGCTTCTGCGTAGTTATTCACAAGCACGGGAGTATTAACGGGTACAGCTGCCGCCGCCAGATGAACCGGAGCTGTCCCTACTGCAAAGGGAATCCCGCTTGTTGCTTTTGCCGGAGCCAGAACCGAAGTTGATTGTTCAATAATGCTTACACCATGTTTAAATGCCATTGATTAGTTCCCCTTCCCTAGAAGCCTTTGATAGACTGTATATTCAGCGGTACCCGCTTGAAGGATGCGCTCCTGCACTTCCGTCATTTCATCAACAGGTACAATCAGTTCTGCCACATCCGGCTGTTCAGCCATTAACGGCGTTAAATAAGATGGAATACCTGAACGGAATACGGTGGATTGCAGCAGTTGACCGCCACGCAGGTTAGGCCCCAGATAAATCCGGATCGTCTCCCGCTGGGTTTGTTTCTGGTCTGCATTTTCAATAGAATTCACAATACTACCTCCTGTCGAATTTGGGGCAATGCCCAGGTTGTTGTAAGTTCGCCCCTCCAGACTGCTGAAGGGTGCTCTTCGTCAAGCTTCCATGTCCAACTGGCCTCCAACCTGAATTTCTGTTCAAGAACTCTCTGGCGCAATAGCAGGATACGTACCCGCTCCATCAGATTAAGCAGCTCAACCAGGCCTGTGTCATCTTCTGAATAAGTACCAAATTGAAGCTTCATTTGAATTTGCCCTTGGCCAGAATCTCCTTCACCCTCAGCAGGCCGAATCATAATTACCGGATATACCGGATTTACGCTTGTATTCGGTGAAAGATATCCAAGCTGCACTGGGGGCACGGGCTGCGTATCATCAGCCAACTCCTTTTGCAGAAACTTTTGAATGGCCAAAATTAATAATGTAATGGTCACTGTCGCCCTCCTTATTTACGTTGGTTAACCTCCCTTCTATTTATTAGGGGCTTTCACTAGACAAACCCATTAAATTATTTATAATAAGCTCACTTTGTCAGATAAGGGACCTATACTCCTCCATTACGGAGCTGATCTTTTTTTGTGCCCGCTGGATGTACTCACTTACACTGCCTGCCGAAATCATGAGCATTCCAGCAATAGCAACATGCGAGAATCCTTCACCGTTAGCCAGCATATAGCACTCCCGCTCCCTTCTGCTTAACAGCCCCAATACATATTCCAATTGAAAACATTGATCCTCAGTGAGTCCTTCAGAAGGGACCGCATTGAACCCGGCGGTAAAGTTCTGCATACGAACCGGCTCTAACAGAATTTCCCGCTCATATCCCGCACGCCGTTCGATTCCCCGCTTGTTCCCCGGCCGGCGTCCGCTGCTCAGCCACTCAATCACATACTTGCAGTCACTGACCATTCCGGCGATTACCTTCTTATCATCCGCATCTGCATTTCTGTATAATTGCTCTACACTCTTTAAAGAAATTTGATATTCCGGAAGCAGTTTTTGCACACAATTCGAATCCAGAAGTTCCAAATCCTCCTGCTCTATACACCACATGTTTACTCCCCCCTTATCAAAAATAGTTTTAAATATACTTAATTTCGTATTTTTAAATCATAATATGCTCAACTTCGCATTATGTCAAGCCTTGTACCCGAAATAATACGATAATGCATATTTACATTTGATTTCAAACCTTTTACAATAAACTTAAGAATACGAAGTAGCGTATACACTAATGGATTTTGAGGAGGACTGCGTGTGCAACGGGCTGAAGTCTTAAAGCGATTAATCGAGGAAACCGGCCTGAACACCAAGGCTTTTTCAGAAAAGGCAGGAATTCCTTATACTACGCTGAGGTCCATTCTAATGCGAGGTGTCGGAGGAGCTTCTGTTGATAATGTTCTTAAGGTTTGCCGTGCTTTAGGGATCACTACCGAAGAACTGGACCGTCTGGCCAATGGAGGCGCAGAAGACACTTCGTCTTCATCATTATCTGAGCTGTCTGAATTTGAAGCTTTTTTAAACAATCCAGAGCATGGGCTATTTTTCAAGGATTACCTGGATGCACCCGAGGAGCGTAAACGCGAAATGTTAACCTTCTGGCAATTCATCAAAGACCAAGAAAAGAAAAAAGCCAATTCTTCAGACACCAATTAAAAAGTAGAACAAATCGTGGTTTCAGCCAACGGGCTGATTCCGCATATCCATATATACGAACATACATTCTATTTCGGAGGTTTATTATGTTTATTCATTATACAAAAACACATTTGGAACATTTCGTGGAGGATCTCTACATAACACATTCGATTCTGCAACCAGAGGACATCACGATTCCTAAGCTTTCAGAGGAGTTAGATGTGCTTGTTAATTATGCGCCGATGACAAGCCGTGCCTATGAGTCCTCATTAGGTGTACGTTATATACTTCTGGATAATCGGGATTCTCCTATGAAGCAGCGGTTTGATTTTCTGCATGAGCTATGCCACATCCTGAGACACGCTGGCAATCAGACGGTAATGCCTGTCCCCTTCATCAAAGCGCAGGAGGAGGATGCCGAGAAATTCGTTCTTTATGCCACTATGCCCTTTTTTATGCTCCAAACGTACAGTTTATCCGATCAATATTCTATTGCAGTTCAGCAGATTTCAGAGCTCTTTGGTGTACCCATAGATATGGCCAAAATCCGGTTTGATCAAATCTTACGTCGGGAGTATGAAGGAGAAATGTGGCCTAAGAAGAGAAAAGAGCATCCGTATGCCTTTTATCAAGCTGAAGAGGAATGGTGCCAAGCTTCGGATCAACCAGCAGTCTTTGCCTATTATGATCCTCACAGCACTTTGGATGGCCCCGATCAGCTTATTGTCTGTCTTGATCAACACACGTTATCTACACGAACTGAATGGAGGATTCCTTTAGAGGAGAGGTTTCAAGAAATTGAGCTGGATGCCCTGAGGAATTTCGAACTTGCGCCAGCCGCAAGGGGAGATCTGATCTGCTTCGATGGACAGCTTACCTTACAGCTTCACCAGCTTGTACACCGGTATGGTTCATCCAAACGAAACTTTGTACTCCAAATGAGAGATGTTGAACAGATCTTTGAAGCGGATCAAAGTACAGTACGAAGATTTCTGTGAGGGGTAACAAAAACAAAGCTCCCGGCCAATAGGCCAGGAGCTTCTTTTCCTTGAAAACAAGGGAATATTAACGTTTCGAGAACTGAGGTGCGCGACGAGCAGCTTTGAGGCCGTATTTCTTACGTTCCTTCATACGTGGGTCACGTGTCAGGAAGCCGGCTTTCTTCAGCGTACCGCGATATTCAGGGTCTACTTTGAGCAATGCACGGGAAATCCCGTGACGGATTGCGCCAGCTTGACCAGAAATGCCGCCACCATGTGCAAGTACGATTACATCGTAGCTGCCCAGAGTTTCAGTCAGGTTCAAAGGTTGTCTTACGATCATTTTCAGTGTTTCAACACCGAAATATTCGTCCATCTCACGTTTGTTAATGACAATGCGTCCTTCACCCGGTACAAGGCGAACACGTGCTACCGAATGTTTACGACGACCTGTCCCATAGTATTGTACTTGTGCCATGAAACTGTCCTCCTTTATTCTTATCCGCGAAGTTCGTAAACTTCAGGTTTTTGTGCTGCATGTGGATGTTCAACGCCTGCATATACTTTGAGTCTCAGCTTCATGTGATTACCTTGACGAGTCTTAGGAATCATACCATGAACTGCGAATTCAATCATACGCTCAGGTTTGGTCTTGAGCAGTTCTTCCGCAACGGTAACTTTCAAGCCACCTGGGTGCATCGAGTGACGGTAGTATTTCTTGTTTTGCATTTTCTTACCTGTGAGGTGAATCTTCTCAGCGTTGATAACAATTACGAAATCACCAGTATCAACGTGTGGAGTGAATTGCGGTTTGTGTTTGCCGCGGATCAGGGCAGCGGCTTCGCTTGCCAAACGGCCAAGTGTTTTGCCTTCGGCATCAATGATGTGCCAATTGCGTTCAACTTCGTTCGGCTTCGCCATGTAGGTGGTACGCATGAATGTTTCCTCCTTGTTCTCGTACGAAAATCATCTGTTTCGTATATCTTGTTTCGCGATTGAATTACAATTTAGTGAGTTAAAAAAATTATTTGTTGGCATTTCCTTGATCGGGGCTGTGGGATAGCCATCAAGAAAACACAACTTTTATATTACAGTATAAACATGACAAGCGCAAGCGATTTTTAAACAATCAGTACTTATTTTCATAAAAAATATAGTATCGGCCGTTTAGTCGTCTATCTCGTCATATTCCACACTCCAGAGTGCCAGCCCCTTAGACACAGCCGTAGGTCCGGCCGCTGCACGATCACAAGCCGCAAGAATGACAGGCATTCTATCTGCGCTGATTTTACCTTGCCCCACCTGCATCAGCGTGCCCATAATAATGCGTACCATATGCTGCAAAAAGCCACTGCCTGTAATATAGGTATGGATCACTCCCTGGTCAGGAGAGCCCGGGCGGCACATACTGCGGTCTACTTCAAGATAAGCCTCATAAATGGTCCGCACATGCGAAGTCTTGGTAGACTTCCTGGACGCAAACGAGGTGTAATCATGGGTCCCCAGCAGCGCGCTTAGCCCCAGCTCCATTGCAGGAACGTTCAGCTTCATCGGATGATGATGCTGCCAGCGCCGCTGGAACGGGTCCGGGAACCGGTTGCCGTTAATCGTGTAGCGGTAGGTTTTACGCTTCGCCCCTCTACGGGAGTGGAACGAGAGCGGAACCTCAGCAGCCTCAGTAACCACGATATCCTGCGGCAGCCTGGCATTCAGCGCCAGACACCAGCGCTCCAGCGGAATCTGTGAGGAGGTTATGAAGTTAAAAGGTTGGCCATAAGCATGCACCCCTGCATCAGTCCGTCCTGAGCCCGTGATTTTGAGCGTCTCACCGGTCAGATGCTGAATTGCATGCTCCAGCTTGTCCTGAATCGTATTGCCCTGAGGCTGGGTCTGAAAGCCATCATAGTGGGTACCGTCATAATTGACTTTCATCAATAGATTGCGCATTTCATTCTCCTGTTGGTCCATATACTTAATTTATTCTCAAAAAAAAGAGCCCCGGCGGGAGCTCCTTCTACTCTATACAAGGTGATTCCCGCGGTTATTTGCACGGCAGGGTACTATGCCCTGCAGTACAATAACGTTAAATACGTAAAGCGTACATCCGGAAATCATGGCTTGTGAAACTACGCGCGGTCTACCAGTTCAAGATAAACCATAGGCGCAGCATCGCCACGGCGAGGTCCCAGCTTCAGGATACGAGTGTATCCGCCTGGACGCTCTGTGTAACGTGGAGCAATGTCAGAGAACAATTTTTGGATTGCATCTTGTTCACCATCTACAGTCTCACGACGAACAAATGCAGCTACTTGACGGCGAGCATGAAGATCGCCCTTTTTCGCTTTAGTGATCAGTTTCTCAGCGATGGAACGAACTTCCTTCGCTTTGGCTTCTGTTGTCTGAATACGTTCGTATAGGAACAGATCCGTTACCATATCGCGGAACAAAGCTTTACGCGCGCTGGAATCACGGCCCAATTTTTGGTATGCCATTTGTTTTCCCTCCTTCACTCAAGTCTCAAGAACTCCGGGGTCCTATTCTTCTGTACGAAGTCCCAAACCAAGTTCCTCAAGCTTCTCTTGAACCTCTTCCAAAGATTTGCGGCCCAGGTTACGAACCTTCATCATATCTTCTTCAGTTTTCGTAGTCAGCTCTTGCACGGTATTAATACCGGCACGTTTGAGGCAGTTGTAGGAACGGACAGAAAGATCAAGCTCCTCGATCGTCATCTCAAGTACTTTTTCTTTTTTGTCTTCTTCTTTTTCAACCATAATTTCGGCGTCTTTCGCTTCATCCGTAAGACCTACGAACAGAACGAGGTGCTCGTTCAAAATTTTGGCTCCAAGGCTAACGGCTTCTTCCGGTCGGATACTGCCATCTGTCCAAATTTCCAGCGTCAACTTGTCGTAGTTAGTCACTTGACCAACACGGGTATTATCAATACCGTAATTCACACGTGAAATAGGAGTGTAGATAGAGTCAACTGGAATTACACCAATTGGCTGATCGTCGCGTTTGTTCCGGTCCGCTTGGACGTAGCCGCGACCACGGCCTGCAAAAATGCGCATGTGCAGTCTCGCGCCAGGTCCCAGCGTTGCAATATGAAGATCCGGGTTCAGGATCTCAACATCGCTGTCCGCACGGATATCACCCGCGGTAACGATGCCTTCTCCTTCAGCATCAATCTCGAACACTTTCTCTTCATCCGAATGAATCTTCAGAGACAGAGCTTTAAGGTTCAGGATGATTTCCGTCACATCTTCCATTACGCCGGGAACGGTCGAGAACTCATGCAGAACGCCGTCAATTTGGACCGAAGTCACTGCGGCTCCCGGAAGGGAGGAAAGCAGGATCCGGCGAAGCGAGTTCCCCAGAGTCGTGCCATATCCACGTTCCAGCGGTTCAACTACGAATTTCCCATAGGTCCCATCATCATTGGCTTCTACGGTCTCAATCTTCGGCTTTTCGATTTCTATCACGAGTGTACCCCTCCTTCAAACGTCGCTCCTATATGAAACAGTCACCCCATCAGGTGTATCATGTAGTATGCCTAAACACCTATTATTAGCAGATGCGTCAGAATTATACCACAATCACAATTCTGATTGTACTAAACGCGGCGACGCTTCGGCGGACGGCATCCATTGTGAGGAACTGGAGTAACGTCTTTAATGAGGTTTACTTCAAGACCAGCGGCCTGAAGGGAACGGATGGCTGCTTCGCGGCCCGCGCCCGGTCCTTTAACCATAACTTCAACGGACTTCATGCCGTGTTCCATAGCTGCCTTAGCAGCTGTTTCGGCTGCCATTTGCGCTGCAAATGGAGTCGATTTACGGGAACCTTTGAATCCTTGACCGCCGGAGCTTGCCCAGGAAATTGCATTTCCGTGGGGATCCGTGATCGTAACGATAGTGTTATTGAACGTGGAACGGATATGTGCCACGCCAGACTCGATATTTTTCCGGTCGCGACGTTTCGTACGTACGACTTTTTTCGGTTTAGCCATTGTCTCTTATCACCTCTTCTTATTTCTTTTTGTTTGCTACAGTACGACGCGGGCCTTTACGGGTACGAGCATTGGTTTTGGTACGTTGACCGCGAACAGGCAATCCACGACGGTGACGAACACCGCGGTAACAGCCGATCTCAGTAAGACGCTTAATATTCAAGGAAATTTCACGACGAAGGTCACCTTCAACCTTAACCTCTTTGTCGATCGTTTCACGCAGTTTGCTGACTTCATCTTCCGTCAAATCACGGACACGTGTGTTAACGTCAATGCCTGTTTCATTAAGAATTTTCTGGGAAGTCGTTTTACCGATTCCGAAAATATAAGTCAAGGCGATCTCAACGCGCTTATCACGTGGCAAATCCACTCCAGCTATACGAGCCATTTTACGCTACACCCCCTTCTTAACCTTGTTTTTGTTTGTGTTTCGGATTTTCGCAAATTACCATAACAGTCCCTTTGCGGCGGATGACTTTGCATTTTTCGCAAATGGGCTTTACAGAAGGTCTTACCTTCATGTTAATTACCTCCTCAAAGTTTTGCGAAGCAAAACTTTTGTTGTAGTTCCCATCTATTTACGGTAAGTTATACGGCCTTTTGATAAATCATAAGGCGATAACTGCACGACCACTTTGTCTCCGGTTAGGATACGGATAAAGTGCATCCGCAATTTCCCGGACACATGGGCAAGTATTTGATGACCGTTCTCAAGCTCAACCTTAAAAGTTGCGTTAGGCAACGGCTCAATAACCGTTCCTTCTACCTCAATGACGTCTTCCTTAGCCACAGTTAGTCTCCTTTCTCATTAGCACTTTTTCCAGCGGGCTGGCCATACTTCATCACTGCAAACCGCAGCTTTCCGTTGGTGACCCGGCCGGTTTCTTCCAAACTGTCTACAATCTCACTGCTGATGAAGGGTATGAGCTCCAAATGCTGAATATTCTTCTTCTTTGGGCTGTCAAACTTACGTTTGTCCCCATCAGCAATATATACAAATCTGCTATCCACAACTGCGATAACAACGGCAGCCTCTCCGGCATCCTTGCCTTTGAGAATTCTCACGATTTGACCAACCTGCGGGCTGCTCCCAGTATTCACGTGAAGATCACCTACGCATTCAGTTTTGTGAAAATTTCCATGCCGTCCGGTGTAACTGCTACTGTATGCTCGAAGTGAGCGCACAGTGAACCGTCTACCGTAACGACCGTCCAGTTATCATCCAGCGTTCTGACATAACGTTCTCCAGCGTTAACCATCGGCTCAATGGCGAGTACCATACCCGGCTTCAGACGTGGTCCGCGGTCCGCTATGCCATAGTTCGGAATTTGCGGTTCTTCATGCAGTTCTGCCCCAATGCCATGACCAACATACTCGCGGACAACGGAGAATCCGGCGTCTTCAATGTATGACTGAATGGCATGGGAGATTGTAAACAAGCGCACATCCGGTTTGACTAACGCCAGTCCAGCGTACAGGGAGCCTTCCGTGACGTCCAGCAGACGCTGAGCCTCTTCGGAAATGCTGCCCACCCCGTATGTCCAGGCGGAATCACCGTGATAACCACGGTACTCTGCACCGATATCCAGCGTAACGATGTCGCCTTCTACCAGTTTGCGTTTCCCTGGAAATCCGTGCACCAATTGTTCGTTGACTGAAGCGCAAATGCTGGCAGGAAAACCGTTGTAGCCTTTGAAAGACGGCACAGCACCCTGACTGCGAATGTACCCATCGGCGATTCTGTCGAGCTCACCGGTAGTAATGCCTGGCTGGATAGCTTCAGCAATAAGACGGTGACTCTCGGCAACAATTCGACCAGCTTCCCTCATAAAGACAAGTTCCTGTTCGGATTTGCAAATGATCATTACATTAACCCCGCAGCATAGATACGATTTCAGAAGAAACGACATTGATTTCGTTTTCTCCGTTGACCTGACGCACAAGACCTTTATCGTCATAAAATGCAAGCAGCGGCGCTGTCTTGTTATCGTACTCATCCAGACGCTTGCCTACACTTTCTTCGTTGTCATCCGGACGCTGATACAATTCTCCGCCATCAATGTCGCAGACGCCTTCTTGCTTCGGCGGGTTAAAAATTAAATGGTAGGATGTTCCGCATACTGAGCAGATCCGGCGTCCGGTAAGACGCGCCATCAGCAGTCCGCGGTCCACATTCAAGTTGACAACGTGATCCAGTGAAGTTCCAAGCCGGCTGAGGATTTCTCCCAGCGCTTCCGCTTGCGAAAGGGTTCTTGGAAAGCCATCCAATAAAAAACCTTTTTCGCAATCGGACTGCTGCAGCCGTTCTTCGACGATTCCAATAGTCACATCATCAGGTACAAGCAACCCTTGATCAATATAAGATTTGGCCTTAAGTCCAACCGGTGTGCCTTGCTTAATAGCCAAGCGGAATGCATCACCAGTCGAAATATGAGGAATACCCAACTCTTTTACAACAACAGCGGCTTGTGTTCCCTTGCCTGCCCCAGGAGGGCCCATGAATAATATGTTCACGATTCTCTTCTCCCCCCGAAAGTTCGCCACCAAGCAAGAAACAGCACAATAGGTACCGGGAAGTTTAAAGCCTTAGGTACTTCTCCGGAACCTATCGCCTATTTATTGATGAAGCCTTTGTAATGGCGTTTGATCAATTGGCTCTCGATCTGCTTCATGGTATCCAGCGCAACACCAATTACAATCAGCAGTGCCGTACCACCAATCTGCACTTGCTTCGGTAACCCGGACAACGATCCAAATAATACTGGCAGTACAGAGATTAATGACAGGAAGAGCGCACCGGACATGGTCAGACGCGACATAACTCTAGTCAGATATTTCTCAGTAGCCTTACCTGGACGTATACCTGGAATGTATCCGCCATTCTTTTTCATATTGTCAGCCATTTGCTGCGGGTTCATCTGGACAAACGTATAGAAGAACGTGAATCCGATGATCATGACTACATACAGCAGCATGCCGAGCGGCTTGGTATGATCCAGATTGGCCGAGACCCATTTAGCCCAAGCGTGGGTGGACCAGAAGCTCGATAAAACGACCGGGAATTGAAGCAGTGAAACGGCGAAGATAACAGGAATTACACCAGCCGCATTAATTTTAAGCGGAATGTGCGTATTCTGTCCACCGTACATTTTGTTACCGACTACGCGCTTGGCATATTGTACAGGGATTTTACGGATACCTTGTTGAACAAAGATCACCCCGACAATAATCGCAACAACCACGATCAGTACAATAACGACTTTAAGAATATTCAGGAACATCTGACCCGGCTGAATGAAGCTTGATTGCGCCGTAGTGGTGATATATCCCGGAAAGGCGGCGACGATTCCCGCAAAAATCAGGATCGAAATCCCGTTTCCTATACCCTTTTCAGTGATCTGCTCACCTAACCACATCAAGAACGATGTACCCGCCGTCAATATGATCGCAATAAGCAGGTAATCCGCAAAGGTTGCATTTGGAATCATCTCAGTGCCATAAATCCGGTTAAACCCGATAGATGTGGCAAACGCTTGGATCAAACCTAGCACTACTGTGCCGTAACGCGTAATTTGCGCCAGTTGCTTTTTCCCGTGTTCCCCTTGCTTAGCCCATTCGGCAAACTTAGGGACAACATCCATCGAAAGCAATTGAACGATGATGGATGCTGTGATATACGGGTAAATGCTGATCGCAAAAATCGAGAAGTTTTTGAGCGCTCCGCCCGAGAAGGTGTTCAAAAGACCCATCAAAGCGTCTCCGCCCTGATTTGTTGATTCCAGTACTTCTTTGTTCACACCGGGAACCGGTACAAACGAACCGATGCGGTAAATGATCAGAACGAACAGGGTAAACAGGATCTTTTTGCGCAAATCTTCAACATGCCATATATTCTTAAGCGTCTTGAACATTAGATCACCTCGGTTTTACCGCCGGCAGCTTCGATTTTCTCTACCGCAGATTGAGAGAACTTATTTGCTTTGACAGTCAATTTAACAGCCAGTTCACCATTGCCGAGAATCTTGATGCCGCTCTTAGTGTTGCTGACAACACCAGTTTCAAGCAAAAGCTCAGGAGTTACTTCTGTTCCTTCTGCAAAGCTATTCAGATCTTCCAGGTTCACAATCGCGTACTCTTTACGGGTAGGATTGACGAAACCACGTTTAGGCAGACGACGATAGAGTGGGTTTTGTCCACCCTCGAAGCCTGGACGTACACCACCGCCGGAACGGGAGTTTTGACCTTTGTGTCCACGGCCCGAAGTTTTACCGTTACCGCTACTTGGTCCACGACCAACGCGGTTGCGTTCTTTCCGTGATCCAGGAGCTGGAGCAAGTTCATGTAACTTCATCGTTTGCACCTCCTTATGTTTGTAAATTTATGCGAGGCTTATTAGCCTTCAATTTCAGTAACGGACAGCAAGTGGCTCACTTTGTTGATCATCCCGCGAATTGCAGGAGTGTCGTTGTGAACCACGGACGAGTTGGTTTTGCGCAGGCCGAGCGTCTTAACAGTAACACGTTGTGTTTCTGGACGTCCAATTACACTGCGTACGAGGGTAATTTGCAATTTAGCCATTGACGTTCCCCTCCTTAACCGCGTAATTCTTCGACAGATTTGCCGCGAAGCTTCGCGACCTCTTCAATGCGCTTCAGACGGGAAAGTCCCTCTAGAGTAGCATTGACCATGTTCATGGAATTCGAAGAACCCAAAGATTTTGTCAAGATATCGCCAACGCCTGCCAATTCAAGCACCGCACGAACCGGTCCACCAGCGATAACGCCGGTACCTTCGGATGCTGGTTTCAGCAGAACGCGTCCTGCGCCGAAATGTCCAGTAACCAGGTGAGGAATCGAAGTTCCTACGATTGGAATGTGGATCAGGTTTTTCTTGGCGTCTTCAATGCCTTTACGGATGGCATCCGGAACTTCGCCGGCTTTACCGATACCAGCACCAACGTAGCCGTTGCCGTCGCCCACAACAACAAGTGCACTAAAGCTGAAACGGCGTCCGCCTTTTACAACTTTTGCAACACGGTTGATGTGTACAACTCTTTCTGTCAGTTCTAAACTGTTCGGATCTACACGCAAGTCGTTAACCTCCTTTTAGAAATATTCTAGAATTCAAGACCAGCTTCGCGAGCTGCGCTAGCCAGAGCCTGAATCCGTCCATGGTACAAGTATCCACCGCGGTCAAATACAACCACTGCATAACCCTTTTCTTTGGCGCGCTCAGCGATCAATTGACCCACTTTGCTTGCAGCTTCAACGCTGCCGCCATTTCCGATTGTAGCACTCAATTCCTTATCAAGTGTGGAGGCCGATACGATAGTAACGCCAGTCACATCATCGATCAGTTGAGCGTAGATGTGTTTCGAAGAACGGAACACATTCAAACGTGGACGCTCAGTAGTACCCTGGATCTTCTTACGAACACGCAGGTGTCTTTTGAGACGAGCCTTGTTTTTATCCTCTTTTGTAATCATGACTTCCCTTTCACTCCCTTCAGTTTGCCGTAAACAGCTTCACTTTAAGATGCACGGGGTATCTTACAATTAAGGTAGAGCTGGTTATTTCTTCTTACCAGCTTTACCTTCCTTGCGGATGATACGCTCGCCTTCATATTTGATACCTTTACCTTTGTATGGTTCAGGTTCACGTACGGAACGAATTTTGGCAGCATAAGCGCCAACGCGTTCTTTGTCAATCCCTCTAACGATGATCTTCGTGTTCGCAGGAACATCGAACTCGATACCCGCTTCCGGTGTGATTTCAACCGGGTGGGAGTAACCAACGTTCAATACGATCTTATCTCCGGATTTGCTTGCACGATATCCGACCCCAACCAGTTCCAGAGATTTCGAGAAACCTTCAGTCACACCACTCACCATGTTGTTGACAACGGAGCGGGTTGTGCCGTGAAGTGAACGATGCAATTTGTTGTCCGACGGGCGAACAACAGTGATTTCGTTATTTTCAACTGTAATCTTCATGTCTTTATGAAGCTCACGAGTCAAAGTGCCTTTAGGACCTTTTACTGTAATAACGGCGTTGTCCAAAGTGACATCTACACCGCTAGGTACTGCGATTGGTTTGCGACCAATACGAGACATGTGTTGCACCTCCTTATCTTGTGACGTTTATTACCAAATGTAGCAGACAACTTCTCCGCCGGATTTAGATTGACGAGCTTCTTTGTCGGTCATAACTCCCTTAGATGTGGAGATAATCGCGATTCCAAGACCACCGAGTACACGAGGCACTTCATTGCTCTTCGTGTATACGCGAAGACCTGGTTTACTGATTCTTTTCAGACCAGTGATAACGCGCTCCTGGCTTGGGCCGTATTTCAGGAAAATACGGATAATCCCTTGTTTGCTATCTTCAACGAATTCAGCATCACGGATGAAGCCCTCACGCTTCAAGATGTCCGCGATTTGTTTTTTCATAGTAGAAGCAGGCATTTCTACTGTCTCGTGACGCACAGTGTTGGCGTTACGAATACGAGTAAGCATATCTGCAATAGGATCAGACATAGTCATGTGTGTAAACCTCCTTCCCGTTTATAAACTTCTTACCA
This sequence comes from Paenibacillus sp. FSL R7-0210, assembly GCF_038009085.1. Lineage (NCBI taxonomy): Bacteria > Bacillati > Bacillota > Bacilli > Caryophanales > Paenibacillaceae > Paenibacillus > Paenibacillus sp. FSL R7-0210. The sequence goes on along the minus strand of NZ_JBBPAR010000001.1, from coordinate 7,340,304 downwards.
ACTTGCTTTTTTCACGCCAGGAATCTGGCCTTTATAAGCTAATTCACGGAAACAAATTCTGCAAATTTTGAACTTTTGCAGTACCGAATGTGGACGACCGCAACGCTCGCAACGTGTATATGCACGTACTTTGAACTTAGGCTCGCGTTGTTGTTTAACTTTCATTGAAGTCTTTGCCACTTAGACTGACACCTCCTAAACATTTTCGGAGAAATGGATGATTCTTATTTTGTGAAAGGCATTCCCAGCTGATTCAGCAGCTCACGGGATTCCTCGTCCGTCTTAGCAGTCGTTACAATAACGATGTCCATACCGCGAACCTTATCCACTTTGTCATACTCGATTTCCGGGAAGATCAATTGTTCTTTAAGACCCAGTGTGTAGTTACCACGGCCATCAAAGGCTTTGCTGGAAACACCACGGAAGTCACGAACGCGTGGAAGCGTTACGTTGATCAATTTATCCAGGAAGTAATACATACGCTCGCCGCGCAGTGTTACTTTAACCCCGATCGGCATATTCTCGCGCAGTTTGAAACCGGCGATGGATTTCTTAGCTTTAGTGATAACCGGCTTTTGACCAGAAATCAGTTGCATATCGTTAACTGCAGCGTCAAGTACTTTGGAGTTTTGAACAGCGTCACCTACACCCATGTTGATGACGATCTTCTCGATCTTAGGCACTTGCATAACTGTTGTGTAGTTAAACTTCTGCATCAAAGATGGTGTGATTTCATTCAGATAACGTTCTTTCATTCTTGCTGCCATGAAGATTTACCTCCTTTCATTAGGACTGTATTAGTCGATAATCTCTCCGGATCTTTTTGCTACCCGAACCTTCTTACCGTTATCTAGTACTTTATAGCCGATACGCGTAACTTTCCCGCTCTTCGGATCAATGTGCATTACGTTGGACACATGGATCGAAGCTTCCTGCTCGATGATTCCGCCTTGCGGATTCAACTGGTTAGGCTTCTGGTGTTTCTTCACCATGTTCACGCCTTCTACCAGGACGCGGTTTTCACGAGGATAAGCAGCGATGACACGGCCTTTTTTACCTTTGTCTTTCCCGCTGATCACAAGCACCACATCATCTTTTTTCACGTGCAGTTTATTGTTATGGGATTCCAGAACTTTTTTAACTCTAGGCATTGATTACACCTCCTATAACTGACCTTTTCAAGTACAACCGAGCATCACTCGGATTTTTAGATTACTTCCGGTGCCAAGGAAACGATCTTCATGTAGTCCTTGTCGCGAAGTTCGCGAGCAACTGGTCCGAAGATACGTGTTCCGCGCGGGCTTCTGTCGTCTTTGACAACAACAGCTGCATTTTCGTCGAATGCGATGTAAGATCCATCTTTACGGCGTACCGAACGTTTTGTACGAACAACTACCGCTCTAACAACATCACCTTTTTTGACAACGCCGCCTGGTGTTGCTTGTTTAACGGAACAAACGATCAGATCGCCGATTGCTGCTGTACGGCGTCCAGTACCACCCAGTACGCGGATACACATCAGTTCCTTCGCACCAGAGTTGTCAGCCACATGCAAACGTGTAAATGGTTGAATCATTATTATTTTCCTCCTTCCGGAAAGGGATCTGCTTCATGTCTTAGATGATTACCGCTTTTTCTACCACTTCAACCAGTCTCCACCGTTTGTCCTTCGACAATGGACGAGTTTCCATGACTTTCACGACATCACCAATTTTAGCTACATTCTCTTCATCATGTGCCTTGAATTTCTTCGTGGACTTGATGCGTTTGTGATACAGATTGTGCTTTTTATAGGTTTCAACAGCAATTACGATGGTTTTATCCATTTTGTCGCTGACTACTTTACCGATCAGCACTTTACGTGCATTACGCTCTTCGCTCATAATTAGCCTCCTTCCTGATTACGGATTATGCATCCGCCGTCACTTAACTAATCCCAAGTACTCTTTGATGGATAACGGTTTTAGCACGAGCTATTTCCTTACGCACATCACGAATCCGAGTCGGGTTATCCAGTTGGCCTGTTGCCAATTGGAAACGGAGATTGAAAAGTTCTTCCTTAAATCCGGCGATTTTCTGTTCAATCTCAGCAGTGGTTAAGTTGCGAAGTTCATTAGCTTTCATTTGCTTCACCACCCAATTCTTCACGTTTCACAAACTTAGTCTTTACAGGCAGCTTGTGAGCGGCAAGACGCATCGCTTCACGAGCGATTTCTTCCGACACGCCTCCGAGTTCGAACATAATCTTACCCGGTTTAACTACAGCTACCCACTTCTCAACGTTACCTTTACCACTACCCATACGAACCTCGAGAGGCTTCTGAGTGATTGGCTTATCCGGGAAAATCTTGATCCAAACCTGACCGCCACGTTTGATGTAACGTGTCATTGCGATACGAGCAGCTTCGATCTGACGGTTAGTGATCCAAGATGGCTCCAGTGCCTGCAAACCGAATTCGCCGAAGTTAAGTTCGGTTCCGCCTTTTGCCATACCCTTCATGTGACCGCGTTGTTGCTTGCGGTGTTTAACGCGCTTTGGTACCAACATGATTAGTTGCCTCCTTCCTGAGCAGCTTGTTTCTTAGCTGGGGGAAGAACTTCTCCACGATAAATCCATACTTTTACGCCGATACGGCCGTAAGTTGTATGTGCTTCAGCTGTTCCGTAATCGATATCAGCACGAAGCGTATGAAGTGGAACTGTTCCTTCGCTATAACCTTCTGAACGGGCAATCTCAGCGCCGCCAAGACGTCCGCCAACCTGAGTTTTAATTCCCTTTGCGCCGGAACGCATAGTTCTTTGAATCGCTTGTTTCAGAGCACGACGGAACGATACGCGACGTTCCAGCTGTTGTGCAATGCTTTCAGCAACAAGAATAGCATCCAGTTCAGGGTGTTTGATTTCATTGATGTTGATGTGTACTTTCTTACCGCCGGCGATAGTTGTAACTGCGCTGCGAAGTACTTCTACTTCTGCTCCGCCTTTACCAATTACCATACCTGGCTTGGCAGTGTGAATTGTAACGTTCACTCGGCTTGCCGCTCTTTCGATCTCGATGCGGGAAACAGAGGAATCTTTCAACTTGCCTTTAAGGTATTCCCGGATTTTGACGTCTTCCATTAAAAGAGTACCGAAATCTTTGCCTGCATACCATTTTGATTCCCAATCGCGAATAATACCGACTCGGAGTCCGACTGGATTTACCTTTTGACCCACGTGTTATCCCTCCTTATTTCTCAGATACCACCAAAGTAATGTGGCTGGTACGTTTATTGATCCGGCTTGCGCGGCCCATGGCGCGCGGACGGAAACGTTTCATTGTAGGACCCTGGTTAACGAAAACTTCGCTTACGAATAAGCTGTTAACGTCCATAGAGTAGTTATGCTCAGCGTTCGCAATCGCCGAGTTCAGTAGCTTCTCAACAACCGGAGAAGCGGACTTCGGAGTGTGGCGAAGAATTGCAATTGCTTCCCCCACTTGCTTGCCGCGAATCAAGTCAACAACCAGTTTCGCTTTACGAGCGGAAATCCGCACCGATCTTGCATGTGCTTTTGCTTCCATTGTTTTCCCTCCTCTCAAACGAAGACGTTAATTATCTTCTGGTTTTCTTATCGTCACCCGCGTGGCCTTTGTAAGTACGTGTTGGCGCGAACTCGCCCAACTTGTGACCTACCATATCTTCCGTTACGTATACAGGCACGTGTTTGCGGCCGTCATATACACCAAACGTATGTCCGATAAACTGAGGGAAAATGGTTGAGCGACGGGACCAGGTTTTTACTACGACTTTCTTGTCTGACTCGTTCAAATCCTCAACTTTTTTCAGCAGGTAGCCATCGATGAACGGCCCCTTCTTTAAACTGCGACCCATGTGTGAATCCTCCCTTCATCCGGTTCTTCAAAACCGCGAATCGACGCTTCGCGCTTAACTAACTTGCCTGAAGCGTCTTATTTTGTGCGGCGGCGAACGATATATTTATCAGATGCTTTGTTTTTCTTACGCGTTTTGTAGCCGAGGGTTGGTTTGCCCCAAGGTGACATTGGCGATTTCCGTCCGATAGGAGCGCGGCCTTCACCACCACCGTGTGGGTGATCGTTAGGGTTCATGACAACACCGCGTACTTCAGGACGACGTCCGAGCCAGCGGCTGCGTCCGGCTTTACCAATCTTGATCAGTTCGTGATCTCCGTTACCTACGGCTCCGATAGTCGCACGGCAAACGCTGAGGATTCTGCGAACCTCACCCGAGTTCAAACGAACAGATACGTATTTATCTTCTTTACCCAGCAACTGAGCTTCAGTACCTGCAGCACGAACCAATTGTCCGCCTTTGCCTGGTTTCAACTCGATGTTGTGGATAACTGTACCTACCGGGATGTTGATCAACGGAAGGCTGTTACCAATTTTGATGTCCGCAGCAGGGCCGGACTCAACTTTATCCCCAACTTTAAGGCCTTTAGGAGCGATGATATAACGTTTCTCTCCATCAGCATAGTGGATCAAAGCAATATTGGAAGTACGGTTCGGGTCATACTCGATTGTAGCAACGCTACCAGGTATGCCGTCTTTAGTCCGCTTGAAGTCGATGATACGGTATTTACGTTTGTGTCCGCCGCCATGGTGACGAACCGTAATTTTACCTTGGTTGTTGCGTCCGGCATGCTTGAACAGCGGGGACAGCAACGATTTCTCTGGCTGGTTTGTTGTAATTTCTTCAAACGTAGACACAGACATGTTGCGTCTTGCCGGAGAGGTCGGTTTGTACTTTTTGATTGGCACTATAGTTTCCTCCTTACTTTAAGAGTATTATTCTACCGCTTCAAAGAACTCAAGCGGCTTGCTGTCCGGGCTAAGCTTCACGATGGCTTTTTTCCACTCCGGAGTGTAACCGGAATATTTGCCGTAACGTTTCAGTTTACCAGGTACGCGCATTGTGTTCACACTAACGACTTTTACTTTAAAAATAGCCTCGACAGCTTTTTTGATTTCGGTCTTGTTAGCACGGATATCCACTTCAAAAGCGTACTTCAGTTCGCTCATGTATTCGGATGTGCGTTCCGTAATCACTGGACGCTTGATTATATCACGAGGATCTTTCATTACGCGAACACCTCCTCTACCTTCAGAACTGCTTCTTTAGTGATGATCAGTTTGTCGTACGTCAGTACGTCAAGAACATTGATGCCGTCAGCCGCTACGAATTTCACCCCAGGGATGTTACGAGCGGAAAGTGCTACGTTGTCATCATAGCTAGGAGCTACGATCAGGGCTTTGCTGCCCACTTTAAGGTTGTTCAGAATCGCTGCGAATTCTTTCGTCTTCGGAGCATTCAGAGTCAAGCTATCCAATACGATGATGTCATTCTCAAGCACTTTTGAGGACAACGCGGATTTGATGGCCAACCGGCGAACCTTCTTAGGCAATTTCCAGGAATAGCTGCGTGGTGTTGGTCCGAAGACTACGCCGCCGCCTTTCCATTGTGGAGAACGAATGGAGCCTTGACGAGCACGACCTGTACCTTTTTGTTTCCAAGGCTTACGTCCGCCGCCACGCACTTCAGAGCGTCCTTTTACTTTATGTGTACCGCGACGAAGGGAAGCTCTTTGCATAAGTGCAGCTTCATGCAGCACATGTACGTTCGGTTCAATACCGAAAACTGAATCACTCAGTTCAACTTCGCCAACTTCGTTACCACTAGTATTGAAAAGTGTTACTTTTGGCATTTCATGTTCCTCCTTTCTTCAGTAATTATTTCTTAACGGTTTGTTTAACTTTCACGAAGCTGTTCTTAGGACCTGGAATAGCGCCTTTAACCAGCAGTACATTACGTTCTACGTCAACCCGGATGATTTCAAGCTTTTGAACCGTTACGGTCGTGTGACCCATATGTCCTGGCAGGCGTTTGCCCTTAGGAACACGGTTAGCCTGGATGGAACCCATCGAGCCCGGTCTTCTGTGGTAACGCGATCCGTGTGCCATTGGTCCGCGGCTTTGTCCCCAGCGTTTGATGTTACCCTGGAAGCCTTTACCCTTCGAAGTACCTGTTACGTCAACAAACTCGCCTTCAGCGAAGATGTCAGCCTTAAGCTCTTGTCCAACCTCGAGTGACCCGAGGTCAACACCGCGAATTTCGCGAACGTAGCGCTTAGGTGTTGCATTTGCCTTTTTGGCGTGACCCTGTTCAGGCTTGTTGGAGCGACTTTCCTTTTTATCGGAAAAGCCCAACTGCACTGCTTCATATCCGTCGATATTCAGGTCTTTCTTTTGCAGTACCACACAAGGTCCAGCTTCGATAACAGAAACCGCGATTACGTTACCTTCTGGAGTAAACACTTGAGTCATACCGAGTTTTTTTCCTAAGATACCTTTCAATGTTGACACCTCTTTTCTTTTCCTGATTACTTAATGAATTACAATTTGATTTCGATATCTACACCGGACGGTAGATCCAAGCGCATCAAGGCATCCACAGTTTGTGGTGTTGGGTTCACAATATCAATCAAACGTTTGTGAGTCCGTTGCTCAAACTGTTCACGGGAATCCTTGTACTTGTGTACCGCACGGAGAATGGTAATGATTTGCTTCTCAGTTGGCAGCGGAATCGGCCCGGATACACCAGCACCCGAACGTTTTGCTGTTTCAACGATTTTCTCTGCGGATTGATCAAGAATTCTGTGGTCGTATGCTTTCAAGCGAATACGAATTTTTTGCTTTGCCATTTTAGTCCCTCCTTCTATCGCCCAATTTATTATCGGACATACTCCGTGAAAATTTTCTGACGTCGACCTCATGGCAAAGGGGCCGGGTGTGTCAGTAACCTCTCACATCATCGCAACGTCTCAGAACAACATTTATTATTATATCTAATAGGCGGCTATATTGCAAGAGCCTTTGCTAAACAAATCACCTTTTCCAGAAAAAAAGTTTAAAAATACACGGTTTTATCTGAAAATTGTTAATGACTGATTTCAGCGAGCTGAATTAAAGTCTCCATCTCCAGAATATTCACGGTTCTTTTATGCATAGCGATGATCTTCAACGCTTCCAGCTTGTTCAGCTTACGGCTTAGGGTCTCGGCAGTAGTGCCGATCATCGCTGCCACTTCTTTTTGCGCCGATGGGAGATCCACGGAATGTCTTAAAGCTTGCATTGTCAGAGCTGATTCTGGTAGATTCCTCGTGTACAAGTAGACTAGAAGCCGGGCTAACCGTTTTTCCACTTCAAACATATGCAGTGCCCCTGCTGTTTCTTCCGCCAGATGCAGCTGCTCACTAACAGACATCAGAAAGCTAAACGCCAGGCCCGCATTCTGCTCCAGCAGGGGAATGAAATCCTTCCGGTGCATCCGGCAGACCACTCCACTCTCAATAATCTCCGCCGTTACATCATTATTTTTATTGTGAAGCAAGGCAAACTGACCGAAATAATCCCCCGGGAAAAGAAAACGGACAATATGCTGCTTCCCTTCTTTACTGTTCTTCGTCAGTTTGATAAGCCCGCTCTTCACCACAAACAAAGCTTCAGACGGCTCCCCTTCTCGGCAAACTTGGCTACCCTTTTTATATGAATGGGATTCTGTGATTGATTCTATGATAACCAATTCTTCATCGGACAAACTCCTGAATACCGGAACCTGGCGCACACAGGCATGAGAACTGCACGTATTGCATTCCATACATCATTCCTCCTCTACTGTCGCTTATCCCACCATATCAATGATCGAAGCGCTGCCGGGTGACTGGACGCACAAATTTTCATAAAACTTGATCTATATCAAGGATTAACGTGCCGGCTGTCTATACAATAGGTTCATAGAGAGAAAAGGAGTTGATGGGCTTGCAGCAATACACTTTTGAGGACATGCGCCAGATGAATAGAACAACTCTGGGCAATATGGTACCCCTTGAACTATTCCGGACCATCCGTCTAATTGGAATGAACCAGGGATTGCCGTTAGGCGGAAAGGGAACGACTGTGACCATTGGCAGAAAGATCGGCGAGAGCCTGCCTGTCCATTCCGTGGAAGAGCTGCTGCAGATCTTTGAGGAGCTCAAAATCGGGATTCCCCGAATTGTTCATTCCGATGAGCGCAAAATTAATATCGCTGTTGACGATTGCTTCTGCAAAGGACTACCTTCCCTTGAAGATGAAAGAATGGTCTGTGATCTGGAAGGAGCTATCATTGAAGGTGCTCTGTGCCGAATTCTCGGCCGCAAGGTTTCAGTGAAAGAGATCAAATGTAATGTCACCGGTCATGAGCACTGCGAGTACGAAGTTAAGCTTTAAATAATACTAATATAATGAAAGCAGGGATTTATAATGGAAAAGAAAACACTAGCTGAGGCTGTACAGTATCAAGAGGAACGCTTTACCAAAAAGATCATTTTCCAAAAAGGCGATAGCGTAGTATTTGTGCTTAATTTCATGCCTGGGCAAAAGCTGCCCGTTCACAAGCACCCGGGAGCAGATGTCTATATCCTCGCCTTACACGGTGACGGTACCATTCATGTTAATGAGGAAGAGTTCTCCTTCATCCAAGGAGAGACCATCTACATTGCCGGTGACGAGTCATTCGCTTATACGAATAATAGTTCATCGCCGTCCAGCCTGCATGTGGTTTTATCCAAGTTGCCAAGTGCGGACTATGCGAAGGAAATCTAATTCTCAATCATATCTATAAAATAAAACAGGCCCCCTTCGAATGAAGGGGGCCTGACTTATATTCAGTCTATCCTAACGGATAGAGCCTGAATTATTTCTGGATGGAAGCTACGGAACCGGCACCAACTGTACGTCCGCCTTCGCGAATGGAGAATTTAGTACCTTCTTCAATAGCGATTGGGGAGATCAGCTGAACAGTTACAGTGATGTTGTCACCAGGCATAACCATTTCAGTACCTTCTGGCAGGTTGATGATGCCAGTTACGTCAGTTGTACGGAAGTAGAACTGTGGACGGTAACCAGTGAAGAATGGTTTGTGACGTCCGCCTTCTTCTTTAGTCAGAACGTAGATCTGAGCAGTGAACTCAGTGTGTGGCTTAACGGAGTTCGGCTTAGCCAATACTTGGCCACGCTCGATGTTGTTACGGTCAACACCACGCAGCAATGCGCCGATGTTGTCGCCAGCTTGAGCGGAATCAAGCAATTTGCGGAACATTTCCACGCCAGTAACTACAGACTTCTTAGTTTCTTCGTGAATACCAACGATTTCGATTTCTTCTCCGACTTTAACTGTTCCGCGTTCTACGCGACCAGTTGCCACAGTACCGCGGCCAGTGATGGAGAATACATCTTCGACAGGCATCAAGAAAGGCTTGTCAGTCTGACGTTCTGGAAGCGGGATGTATGTGTCGATCGTTTCGAACATTTCAACGATCTTCTGTGCATACTCGCCATCAGGGTTCTGCAGAGCTTCACGAGCAGATCCACGAACGATTGGAGTGTCATCGCCTGGGAAGTCGTATTCGCTAAGCAGATCGCGAACTTCCATTTCAACCAATTCAAGCAACTCTTCGTCCTCAACCATGTCGCATTTGTTCAGGAATACAACGATGTAAGGAACGCCTACTTGACGGGACAGCAGGATGTGTTCACGAGTCTGTGGCATAGGGCCGTCAGCTGCGGATACAACCAGGATCGCTCCGTCCATTTGCGCTGCGCCAGTGATCATGTTTTTAACATAGTCGGCGTGTCCAGGGCAGTCTACGTGAGCGTAGTGACGGTTAGGAGTTTCATATTCAACGTGAGCGGTGGAGATAGTGATACCGCGTTCGCGTTCTTCAGGAGCCTTATCAATTTGGTCGAATGCTACAGCAGCACCACCGTATTTTTTGGACAATACAGTTGTGATTGCAGCAGTCAGAGTTGTTTTACCATGGTCGACGTGACCAATAGTACCGATGTTAACGTGCGGTTTGTTACGTTCAAACTTTGCCTTTGCCATTTGAACAGTTCCTCCTTATTGTGGGGTCCATATATTTGAGCCGTCCGCCTATTTGCAGTTCTAAGGTGACTTAAGTGTTATACCCGGACGGCAAGTTAAAAATTAAGCTTATTCTCCGCCTTTGTTCTTGGCTACGATTTCTTCAGCAATGGATTTAGGTACTTCTTCATAGTGAGAAAGCTCCATTGAGAATACGCCGCGTCCTTGAGTACCGGAACGGAGTGTTGTGGAGTATCCGAACATTTCGGACAAAGGCACCTTCGCACGGATAATTTGCGCTCCACCACGGGAATCCATACCTTCGATTCTACCGCGACGGGAGTTCAGCATACCCATTACATCGCCCATGTATTCCTCAGGAACAGTTACTTCCACTTTCATGATTGGCTCAAGCAATGCAGGTTGACATTTTTCTTTTGCAGCTTTAAGCGCCATCGAACCGGCAATTTTGAACGCCATTTCGTTGGAGTCAACATCATGGTAAGAACCATCTACGATGGTAGCTTTAACGTCAACAAGCGGGAAGCCTGCAATAACGCCGTTCTTCATTTGCTCTTCAATACCGGCAAGTGCAGGAGCGATGTATTCTCTTGGAACCGAGCCACCGACAACTTTACTTTCGAATTGGCTGCCAGTACCTGGCTCGAGGGGTTCAAACTCAACCCATACGTGACCGTACTGACCGCGACCGCCGGATTGGCGAACAAACTTGCCTTCTACGCGGGCAGATGCCTTGAACGTTTCGCGGTAGGCAACCTGCGGTTTACCCACATTGGTTTCTACTTTGAATTCACGACGCATACGGTCGATGATGATGTCCAAGTGAAGCTCACCCATACCTGCCAGGATGGTTTGGCCTGTTTCTTCATCAGTGTGAGCGCGAAGAGTAGGATCCTCTTCAGTCAACTTTCCGAGAGCAACACCCAGTTTATCTTGGTCAGCTTTGGTTTTTGGCTCGACTGCGATTTCGATAACCGGATCTGGAAAGTTCATGGATTCCAGAATGATCGGATGCTTCTCGTCGCAGAGTGTATCGCCTGTACTAGTGTCCTTCAGACCAACGGCTGCCGCGATATCACCAGCGTAAACGATGGAGATTTCTTGACGGCTGTTCGCATGCATCTGCAGGATACGCCCAATACGCTCACGTTTGCCCTTAGTAGCGTTAATTACATAAGAACCTGATTCCAGGATACCGGAGTATACACGGAAGAACGTGAGTTTACCAACATAAGGGTCTGTCATGATCTTAAATGCCAAGGCACCGAATGGCTCTTCATCCGAAGGATGACGTTCCGCTTCTGTTCCATCCTCCAGATGACCCGTAATAGCCGGTACATCCAAAGGTGAAGGCAAGTAATCAACAACAGCATCCAGCATAAGCTGAATCCCTTTGTTCCGGTAGGAAGAGCCGCAAATTACTGGGAAAATTTTAACTTCAACTACGCCTTTGCGCAGAGCAGCTTTGATTTCCGGAATAGTAATTTCTTCGCCTTCCAGGTACTTCATAGTCAGATCTTCATCAAGTTCAGCAACTTTCTCGATCAGCTCAAGACGCAGTTCCTCAACCTTTGCCAAATATTCTTCCGGAATATCCGTAACTTCAATATTTTGGCCCAAATCATCTCTGAACATATGTGCTTTTTGCTCAACGAGGTCGATGATACCTGCGAAATCATTTTCTGCACCGATTGGCAGTTGAATAGCAACTGCATTGGCTTGAAGACGATCACGCATCGTTTCGATAACGTTAAGGAAATCCGCACCGATAATGTCCATTTTGTTCACATATGCGATCCGTGGAACGTTGTAACGGTCAGCCTGTCTCCATACGGTTTCTGACTGAGGTTCTACGCCCTCTTTCGCACTAAATACACCAACTGCCCCATCCAATACACGCAGGGAACGTTCAACTTCAACGGTGAAGTCAACGTGTCCTGGGGTATCAATGATATTGATGCGGTGACCCTTCCATGCAGCAGTTGTAGCAGCGGAAGTAATCGTGATTCCGCGCTCCTGTTCTTGTTCCATCCAGTCCATTGTAGCAGCACCCTCGTGAACTTCACCGATTTTGTGCGTACGGCCTGTGTAGAATAGAATCCGCTCAGTGGTAGTAGTCTTACCAGCATCAATATGCGCCATGATCCCGATATTACGCGTATTTTTTAAGGAGAACTCTCTTGCCATGAAATGGATCTCCTTTCAAAATAGAAGTTATTTGAACGACTGCAATCCTACCAGCGGTAGTGAGCAAACGCTTTGTTCGCTTCAGCCATCTTGTGTGTGTCTTCACGTTTCTTAACGGAAGCGCCTGTGTTGTTGGAAGCATCAATAATCTCAGCCGCCAAACGTTCTTCCATAGTCTTCTCACCGCGGTTGCGTGAGTAGTTTACAAGCCAACGTAATCCCAAAGCAGTACGTCTTTCAGGTTTAACCTCAATAGGTACTTGGTAGTTAGCACCGCCGACACGACGAGCTTTAACTTCCAATACAGGCATGATATTCTTGATGGCAGCTTCGAAAACTTCCATCGGCTCTTTACCTGTACGTTCTTGAATCAACTTGAACGAATTGTACAAAATGCTTTGAGCGACACCTCTTTTACCACCCAGCATAATACGGTTGATCAAACGAGTAACCAACTTGCTATTATACAATGGATCTGGCAATACATCTCTTTTAGTAACTGGACCTTTGCGTGGCATGGATATCCCCCTTTCTTATATGGTTATTATTCGGATAAGCTCATCTTATTTCTTGACTTTAGGACGTTTCGCACCATACTTGGAGCGAGCCTGCATCCGGTTAGCAACACCTGCAGTATCCAGTGCACCACGAACGATGTGGTAACGAACTCCTGCAAGGTCCTTAACTTTACCTCCGCGCAGCAATACTACACTGTGCTCTTGAAGGTTGTGTCCGATACCCGGAATGTAAGCAGTCACCTCAAGACGGTTCGTCAGACGAACACGGGCATACTTACGAAGTGCTGAGTTTGGTTTACGTGGAGTCATTGTGCCTACACGAGTGCATACACCGCGTTTCTGCGGAGCGCTCAAATTTGTAGCCTCACGCTTGAGGGCGTTGAACCCTTTTTGAAGAGCGGGAGATTTGGATTTTTCGATTTTGGCTTGACGGCCTTTACGAACCAATTGATTAATAGTTGGCATGTTGTGCCACCCCCTTCCTGAAATGATAGTCAATTTACAAACATTAAGTCCACAGACCCAGGTGGTTCATAAAAAGACAAATGAAAAGTCCTTGCTGCCGAAGTGTACCCCGGTACAAAAACGTTCTCTTGCTGCTATTGTTTTAAGACGGCTGCCATCGCAGCACCAACTTCTATACCGCAGGCCTTGCCCAAATTCAGCATCGTGTCCACATAAGTGACCTTCACACCTTGTTTGTTGCAAAGCATTACAATTCTGGAAGTAAGCCGTTGATCTCCGTCCTCTGCCACATAGACTTCTGCGGCTTGGCCCAACTCCACCGCCTTGACGGTTTGCTTGGAACCGATCTTGACCTGAGCATCCTGTAACCCTCTGTCATCAGTCATGAAAATCATTACCTCCACTGAATAAGAATGACAAGACTACTCACGCACCTTAGACATATTAGCATCCTCAGCACATGATGTCAAGAAAAACGACAATAAATTTATTAATAATCACAGCAGACAGCCGCGTCACGCCAGATTTCTGCGTGACGCGGATACTGCTTGCCATGAGTATTCAATTATTCAGCGGGTACCGGCTCTAAAGCTTCTTCACTGCTTTCAGCATTCGGATCGCTCAGCTTCACATTACGGTAACGATTCATGCCTGTACCTGCAGGAATCAGCTTACCGATGATTACATTCTCTTTCAGACCGAGCAGCTTATCCACTTTACCCTTAATAGCTGCATCTGTTAAGACGCGGGTAGTTTCCTGGAAGGATGCCGCAGACAGGAATGAATCAGTTTCCAGGGAGGCCTTGGTAATCCCGAGCAGAACCGGTTTGGCGACTGCTGGTTCATTGCCGGCAAGAATGGCTTCCTTGTTGGCTGCTTCATATTCATGAATATCCGCAAATGCACCCGGCAGGAGACTGGTATCTCCGGCATCGATAATACGGATTTTGCGCAGCATCTGCTTGATCATAACTTCAATGTGCTTATCATTGATTTCAACGCCCTGGTTACGGTATACACGCTGTACTTCTTGCAGAATGTAGTTCTGTACCCCGCGGATCCCTTTGATACGCAGCATTTCTTTAGGGTCAATTGAACCGTCTGTTAATTCATCGCCGGCCTCAATCTCCTGGCCTTCGCTGACACGCAGACGGGAGCCGTAAGTGATGGAATACGTTTTGGACTCTGCTTCACCCTGGACTTCGATCTCGCGGCGGTCCTTGGTTTCGCGGATTTCCTTAACTACCCCGTCAATCTCACTGATTGTAGCCTGACCTTTAGGGTTACGGGCTTCAAACAGCTCCTGGATACGCGGCAAACCTTGCGTAATATCGTCTCCGGCTACACCACCGGTATGGAACGTACGCATGGTAAGCTGTGTTCCCGGTTCACCGATGGATTGTGCGGCAATAATACCGACAGCCTCCCCGATTTCCACGAATTTACCTGTTGCCAGGTTACGTCCGTAGCACTTCTTGCAGACACCGTGACGGGCACGGCAGCTCAGTACAGAGCGGATCTGCAGCTTGGTCACGCCAGCATTCACGATTTCTTCAGCCTTATCCGAGTCAATCAGATCGTTACGGTGAACGATGATTTCCTTCGTCTCAGGATGACGGACGGTCTCGAAGGAATAACGGCCTTCAATACGGTCGTAGAGATCCTCAATGACTTCCTTGCCATCCTGAATCCGGCTAACCATGAAGCCTTTATCAGTACCACAATCTTCTTCACGGACAATAACATCCTGCGCTACGTCAACCAGACGGCGCGTCAGGTACCCGGAATCCGCTGTACGCAGCGCTGTATCGGCCAGACCTTTACGCGCTCCGTGAGTGGAGATAAAGTACTCGAGGACGGTTAGACCTTCACGGAAGTTCGCTTTGATTGGCAATTCAAAGATTCGGCCCGAAGGTGTTGCCATCAGACCACGCATCCCACCGAGCTGGGTGATCTGCGATTTGTTACCACGCGCCTTGGAGTCGACCATGAGCATGATGGAGTTGAAGCGGTCCATTGATTTAAGCAATACGTTAGTCAGATCATCCTTGGTCTTCGACCAAATCTCGATAACGCGGTCATACCGCTCATCATTGGTAATCAGACCACGGCGGTATTGATTCGCAACCACATCAACCTTAGCTTCGGATTCCTTAAGAATGGTAGCTTTTTCCTCAGGCACGATAACATCCGATACGGCAACCGTAACACCGGAACGTGTAGAGTACGTAAAGCCGAGTTGCTTAATTTTATCCAGAATCACTGAAGTCTTGGTGGTGTGATACGTCTCAAAGCAGCGGGCGATAATGAGGCCCAGATATTCTTTACCTACAGCACTGGCTTCCGGAGCTGCCATGATCAGTTCGCGGACATCCGCACCCTTTTCATAGATGAAGTACTTCTCAGGAGTTCCCTGCAGCAGGTTAGTTTTGGTAGCTTCGTTGATATACGGGAAGCTGCTTGGATAGATTTCGTTGAAGATAATCTTACCCACAGTAGTGATCAGCAGAGCATTCTGCTGCGCTTCTGTGAAGCTGGTTTTACCCAGAGCCTTAACAGGAATAGCAACACGTGCATGCAGACCTGCAGTTCCGCGCTGATAAGCAGAGACCGCTTCATTCACGTTACGCAGGATCATCCCGGTACCCTTTTCTTCCTTGTTGTCCATGGTCAGGTAGAACGTACCAAGGACCATATCCTGGGAAGGGGTAACGACCGGCTTGCCGTCCTTAGGGTTCAGGATGTTACCGGACGCCAGCATGAGAATACGGGCTTCAGCTTGAGCCTCAGCGGACAGAGGAACGTGTACCGCCATCTGGTCACCGTCAAAGTCGGCATTGTAAGCCGTACATACGAGCGGGTGAAGACGGATCGCGTGACCTTCTACCAGAATTGGTTCGAACGCCTGGATACCCAGTCTATGCAGCGTAGGGGCACGGTTCAGCAGAACCGGATGCTCTCTGATTACCTCTTCAAGCACATCCCATACTTCAGGACTTACGCGCTCAACCTTGCGCTTCGCGCTCTTTATGTTGTGGGCTAGCCCTTTGTTAACCAGTTCTTTCATTACAAACGGTTTGAACAGCTCCAGTGCCATCTTCTTAGGAAGACCGCATTGGTACATCTTCAGGTAAGGTCCTACGACGATAACCGAACGGCCGGAATAGTCAACACGTTTACCGAGCAAGTTCTGGCGGAAACGTCCCTGTTTACCTTTCAGCATATGGCTGAGCGATTTGAGCGGACGGTTACCTGGTCCTGTTACAGGACGGCCGCGGCGGCCGTTGTCAATCAGCGCATCTACAGCTTCCTGAAGCATCCGTTTCTCATTCTGAACGATAATGTCAGGCGCGCCGAGGTCCAGCAGTCTTTTCAGACGGTTGTTCCGGTTAATTACACGGCGGTACAGGTCATTAAGGTCAGACGTAGCAAAACGGCCGCCATCAAGCTGAACCATTGGACGAAGCTCCGGAGGGATAACCGGGAGTACATCCATGATCATCCAGTCAGGCTTGTTGCCGGAGTTGCGGAAGGCCTCAATGACTTCCAGACGTTTGATTGCCCGGTTGCGGCGCTGGCCTTGAGCGGTACGCAGCTCTTCTTTGAGGAATTCCAGTTCTTTATCGATGTCGATATCCTGAAGCAGCTTTTTGACAGCTTCTGCACCCATGCCGGCCTGGAATCCGTAGCCATATTTCTCACGGTAGCTGCGGTATTCTTTCTCGGACAACAGCTGCTTCTTTTCCAGCGGAGTTTCCCCTGGATCAGTTACAACATAAGATGCAAAGTAGATAATCTCTTCGAGCGATCTAGGAGACATATCCAGCGCCAGACCCATACGGCTTGGAATACCTTTGAAATACCAGATATGAGATACAGGAGCTGCCAGTTCGATGTGGCCCATACGTTCGCGGCGGACTTTAGCGCGGGTAACTTCCACGCCGCAGCGGTCGCACACTACGCCCTTATAACGGACGCGTTTGTATTTACCACAGTGACATTCCCAGTCCTTTTGCGGTCCAAAAATACGTTCGCAAAAGAGACCCTCTTTTTCCGGTTTCAATGTACGATAGTTAATGGTTTCCGGTTTTTTAACTTCTCCGCGGGACCAAGAACGAATTTTTTCCGGGGAAGCGAGCCCGATTTTCATAAATTCAAAATTGTTAACGTCCAACAAGGAGCAACCCTCCTTAACCTATATCCTGATTTAGTACCACAGCCCTCTCTTGACGCTGAAGTCAACAGAGGGCATGGTCCTTTGTGTAATGAAATTATTGGCTTGCTGGTGAACTACTCTATGCCGACTTCTGCGCCTTCCAAATTGAGGCTCAGCTTATCGCCTGACGTCTCGTCCTCATCGTCCAGTTCCTTCATCTCGATCTCCTGCTCGTCACCGCTGAGGATTTTGACATCCATCCCGAGCGACTGCAGTTCCTTGATCAATACCTTGAACGATTCCGGTACACCCGGTTCTGGAACATTTTCACCTTTGACAATGGATTCGTACGTTTTCACACGGCCGACCACATCATCGGATTTCACGGTCAAAATCTCTTGCAGTGTATACGCCGCGCCGTAAGCTTCAAGCGCCCACACTTCCATCTCCCCGAAACGCTGTCCGCCGAACTGAGCTTTACCGCCCAGTGGCTGTTGTGTAACGAGTGAGTAAGGACCTGTGGAACGGGCATGAATCTTATCGTCAACCATGTGCGCAAGCTTGATCATGTGCATGACGCCGACAGTAACCTCACGCTCGAAGCGCTCGCCTGTACGTCCGTCATACAGCACAGTCTTACCATTACGCTGCATACCGGCTTCTTCCATCGTATCGAACACGTCATACTCACGGGCTCCGTCGAATACCGGAGTAGCCACGTGGATACCTAGACGCAGTGCAGCCATACCAATATGGACTTCAAGCACCTGTCCGATGTTCATACGGGAAGGAACGCCCAGCGGGTTCAGGACAACCTGTACCGGCGTACCGTCAGGAAGGAACGGCATATCTTCTTCTGGCAGGATACGGGCAACGACACCCTTGTTACCGTGACGTCCGGCCATCTTGTCACCTTCAGAAATTTTACGCTTCTGGGCGATGTAGACACGAACCAGCTGATTCACGCCAGGAGGCAGCTCATCGCCGTTCTCACGTGTGAATACTTTGACGTCAACGATAATACCATCACTACCATGCGGAACACGCAGGGAGGTATCACGAACTTCACGGGCCTTCTCACCGAA
Source organism: Paenibacillus sp. FSL R7-0210 (assembly GCF_038009085.1). Classification (NCBI taxonomy): domain Bacteria; kingdom Bacillati; phylum Bacillota; class Bacilli; order Caryophanales; family Paenibacillaceae; genus Paenibacillus; species Paenibacillus sp. FSL R7-0210. The sequence continues at coordinate 7,321,949 of NZ_JBBPAR010000001.1, read as the reverse complement.
GATCGCATGCAGCAGGCGTTCCTCAGCAGTCAGCTCAGTTACACCCTTCGGAGTAACCTTACCTACCAGAATATCGCCGGCATTGATTTCCGCACCGATACGGATAATTCCGCGCTCATCCAGATTGCGGAGCGCCTCTTCACCGACGTTAGGAATATCACGTGTGATCTCTTCAGGTCCGAGCTTCGTATCACGGGCTTCGGATTCGTATTCCTCGATGTGGATCGAAGTGTATACATCTTCCTTCACCAGCTTCTCACTCAGCAGGATCGCATCCTCGTAGTTGTAGCCTTCCCAAGTCATGAACGCAACGACTACGTTGCGGCCAAGCGCAAGTTCGCCCATTTCTGTGGAAGGTCCATCTGCCAGGATGTCACCTTTTTTGACGATATCCCCACGTTTAGCCAGCGGACGCTGGTTAATACAGGTACCCTGGTTCGAACGCATGAATTTGTGTAATTTATATTTAACGATATCGCCTTTGACTTCCTTGCCTTCAACTGCCTCAACACGGCGCAGCCAGATTTCATTGGCAGAGGAGCGTTCGATAATACCGTCATATTTGGAGACAATACATACGCCGGAGTCTTTAGCAGACTTATGCTCCATCCCTGTCCCTACAAGCGGAGCCTTAGGAATAAGAAGCGGAACAGCCTGACGCTGCATGTTCGATCCCATCAGTGCGCGGTTGGAGTCATCGTTCTCAAGGAACGGAATGAGCGCCGTTGCGACCGATACGACCTGTTTTGGCGAAACGTCCATGTAGTCTACACGGTTGCTAGGCATAGTAGTGATGTTGTCTGAATCCTTGTTGTAACGAACGATAACCTGGTCTTCCTTAAAGGAGCCATCCTCATCGATCAGTACATTCGCCTGTGCAACTACATAGTTATCTTCTTCATCGGCAGTCAGATAATCGATTTGCTCAGTTACCTTACCAGTCTTCGGATCTACCCAACGATACGGAGCTTCGATAAAGCCGTATTCATTGATGCGGGCGAAGGTGGACAAGGAGTTGATCAGACCGATATTCGGACCTTCCGGAGTCTCGATAGGACACATACGGCCATAGTGACTGTGATGGACGTCGCGGACTTCAAAACCTGCGCGTTCACGAGTCAGACCGCCGGGTCCGAGTGCAGACAGACGGCGCTTATGCGTAAGCTCGGCAAGCGGGTTCGTCTGATCCATGAACTGGGACAGCTGCGAACTGCCGAAGAACTCTTTGATCGATGCGATAACCGGACGGATGTTGATCAGCGCCTGCGGTGTAATCGCATTGGCATCCTGAATCGACATTCTCTCGCGGACTACGCGCTCCATACGGGATAGACCGATCCGGAACTGATTCTGCAGAAGCTCACCTACAGAACGCAGACGGCGGTTACCCAGATGGTCAATATCATCCGTGTTGCCGATACCATGCAGCAAATTAATAAAGTAGCTGATTGAGGATATAATATCAGCCTGAGTAATATGCTTAACCGATTTATCAATGTTGCCATTGGCGATCAGTTTGATGATACGGCCTTCTTCGATTGGCGAGAATACGTCAATGGTCTGAAGCGGAATATCTTCGCTGTCCATTACACCGCCGGTTACACGGTAGTTTTTGGCAGCCATACTCTTCTCGAAATAAGGAATCAGCTCATCAAGCAGGCGGCGGTCCACCATTTGGCCGGATTCTGCCAGGATTTCTCCGGTAGATTCATCAACCAAAGGCTGTGCCAGACGCTGATTGAACAGACGATTCTTAATATGCAGCTTTTTGTTGATTTTGTAACGGCCTACATTGGCCAAATCATAACGTTTCGGATCAAAGAAACGTGCGACGAGCAAGCTCTTGGCATTATCAAGTGTAGGTGGTTCGCCCGGACGCAGACGCTCGTAGATTTCAATAAGCGCCTTCTCCGTGGAATCCGTGTTGTCTTTATCCAGCGTGTTGCGAATATATTCATCATTGCCAAGCAGTTCCAGAATTTCAGCATCACTGCCGAAGCCCAGAGCACGCAAGAGGACTGTTACCGGGATCTTACGAGTCCGGTCGATACGGACATACATGATGTCCTTAGCGTCGGTCTCAAGCTCCAGCCAGGCTCCGCGATTTGGAATTACTGTGGCGGTGTAAGTTTTTTTGCCATTCTTATCCACTTTTGTGCTGAAATAGACGCTTGGAGAGCGAACCAACTGGCTGACAATAACCCGTTCCGCACCATTGATAATAAAAGTGCCGGTTTCCGTCATCAGAGGGAAATCTCCCATGAACACTTCCTGCTCTTTAACCTCACCGGTCTCCTTATTGATGAGACGCACCTTCACACGCAGAGGTGCTGCATATGTTACGTCCCGCTCTTTAGCGTCGTCAACCGTGTACTTCGGTTCACCCAGGCTGTAATCAATGAACTCTAGTACCAAATTCCCTGTGAAATCCTGGATCGGCGAGATGTCCTGGAACATTTCCCGCAATCCTTCCTCCAAAAACCAATCATAAGATTTTTGTTGGATCTCGATCAGGTTCGGGACCTCGAGTACCTCGTTAATTCTCGCATAGCTCCGCCGAGTGCGTCGACCATACTGAACAAGATGTCCTGCCAACTTTACTCACCCCTCATGTCTACTCACTTAAAAATTGATTGCGAACCCTTGTTTGGACCCGTATAATGGAACCATAACACAAGGATTCAGCCATAAATACAGAAAAGCCCCTTATCGAAATCTTTCGAAAAAAGAGCACATCTATCCACGGCCAAAATACTCCTTATCCAGTAGATTTGCCCAAAACGTGCGTATTATACGTCACCAGGCTACAGTTCATGCGCTATTATCTATTGCCCCGGCGACCTTCGCCGTGACAGGAACATAGAGAACGGAATTCGCAAAAACCTGCCGTGCGGCATGCGCTTACCGGGCGACAATATATCACTTGACATTTCAGCAAACTAAAGACATGGAGCCTAGCTTAATACTGACATTTTATAATAATACCACTACGGACATCGCATGTCAATGAGTATTATTATTTATTTTTGAGCTTTTAAGATTCTATAGCCCTTGTCTTTCCCTACTTCTTCTACCACTGCAAACATACTCTCCAGCTTGGCAACCGCCGACGGCGCACCCTGCTTCTTCTGAATGACAACCCACAGACAACCGCCCTCATTCAAATGATCATACGCCTGTTCAAAAATCGCATGAACTACGGCCTTGCCGGCGCGAATCGGCGGGTTGGTTAGAATCACATCGAAGGACTGCCCCTCTACTGCCGATAGCACATCACTTTCCATCACCGTAACATTGCGGATTCCATTATGCTGCGCATTCTCGCGGGCAAGCTCTACCGCACGGCTGTTGATATCAATCATCGTTACATGTCCCTTGGAAGCGAGATGCGCCGCACTAATCCCTATAGGCCCGTAACCACAACCCACATCCAGCACCTTCGCATCCTCCGGAATCTCCATCGCCTCAATCAGAACACGGCTGCCATGATCAATATCTCCTTTTGAAAAAACACCGGCGTCGCTGGTAAAGCGTAGGCGTTTGCCTCTCAGCTCCGTATCGATGCTGCGTCTGTCATGACGCGCTTCCGGCTGCTGCGAGTAATAATGCTGCGACATACTATCCTCCCTTTCACGTTGAACTACACATACCTGCAAGGCTCCCTTATAGAGCAACCCCCTTGAACAAGTTCAAGGGGGTTGCGGAAACCGGAGAGAATGACTTCTGCCCCGGGGCAGTACCTATTGAATCAACTTATTTTACTTCTACAGCTGCGCCTGCTTCTTCCAATTTTGCTTTGGTAGCTTCGGCTTCTTCTTTGCTTACTTTTTCTTTGATTGCTTTTGGAGCGTTATCTACAACTTCTTTAGCTTCTTTCAAGCCAAGACCTGTGATTTCGCGAACGATTTTGATAACGTTGATTTTGGAAGCGCCAGCGCTTGTCAAAATTACGTCGAATTCGGACTGTTCAGCTTCAACAGCTGCTACAGCGCCGCCAGCTGCTACTGGAGCTGCTGCAGTTACGCCGAATTCTTCTTCGATTGCTTTTACCAGGTCGTTCAGTTCCAGTACGCTCATGCCTTTAATTTCTTCTAAGATTGTTTCTTTGCTCATGATTGAACCTCCATTATATTTGAATTGGTATGTGGTCTTGATTATGAAGCTGGAAGCAAAGGCTTACGCGCTTTGTTCTTCTTTCTCAGCAACAGCTTTAACTGCAAGCGCGAAGTTGCGCATTGGAGCTTGAAGCACGCTAAGCAGCATGGAGAGCAAACCATCGCGGGATGGCAGTTCAGCCAGTGCTTTCAGTTGGTCCGCATCGATAACTTTACCTTCTACAACGCCGCCTTTCAGTTTCAAAGCGTCGTTCTTCTTAGCGAAGTCATTTAGAATCTTAGCTGCTACTACCGCATCAGTCTCGCTGAATGCGATCGCTGTAGGACCCGTCAGGACAGCGTCCAGATCAGTCAGCTCAGCTGCCGCAGTTGCACGGCGAAGCAATGTGTTCTTCAGGACTTGAAACTCAACGCCAGCTTCACGAAGCTGCTTACGCAGTTCAGTCACTTGCGATACGTTCAATCCGCGGTAGTCTGCAACAACAGTGGAGACACTGTTCTGCAGTTTGCCAGTCACAACATCAACCGCATCCTGTTTAGCTTGGATTACTTTTGCATTTGCCAATTATATACACCTCCTGAAAATTTATGTCACGGCGGTTATTCCGGAGAAACTCCGCCGTTCCTACGCAGGCATTAGAAAAGCCTCCGCAGATTCACGAAGGCTTGATAAAACGGAAAGTTAATCAGGCGAGCCTGGCACTTTTTGTTTCTATCACAACACCTCGGTAGGAAATTAAGCCCTACGGCACCTACTGTCTACGGTAAGCATATTCACATTTAAGATTGATCACCTTAATGTTTACAACTGTTATAGATTATCAAAGATAACTCGAGGAGTCAACCTTTAATTATCTGAAAGCAGCCGCGTTCACACGAGCGCTAGGTCCCATTGTGGACGAAATAGCGATGCCTTTAAGGTATACACCTTTGGCAGCAGCCGGTTTCGCACGGTTCAGAGCGTCCATAAGAGCTTTAAGGTTCTCGTTCAGTTGTTCAGCGTTGAAAGACACTTTGCCGATTGGCGCGTGAATTTGGCCCGCTTTGTCAAGACGGTATTCGATCTTACCGGCTTTGATTTCTTGAACAGCCTTGGTAACGTCGAAAGTAACTGTACCTGCTTTAGGGTTAGGCATGAGACCTTTACCACCGAGCAGACGACCCAGTTTACCGACTTCACTCATCATATCAGGTGTAGCTACGCAGACGTCGAATTCGAACCAGCCCTGTTGAATCTTGTTGATCATATCAGCATCACCAACAAAATCAGCGCCAGCAGCTTCCGCTTCCTTCGCTTTTTCACCTTTTGCAAATACAAGCACGCGTTGTGTTTTGCCTGTGCCGTGAGGCAGGACAACAACACCACGAACTGCCTGGTCTTGTTTACGCGGGTCTACACCCAGACGAACTGCTGCTTCAACGGTTTCGTCGAATTTGGCAGTTGCCGCCTTTTTCACAAGCTCTACAGCTTCTGAAGGCTCGTAAGTCGCTTCGCTGTTGATCAGCTTCGCGGATTCTTGGTACTTCTTACCATGTTTAGCCATGAAATGTTCCTCCTTTGTGGTATTAGCGGAAATTCCTCCCACATATTGCGGTCATGAATGACCGGTTCATCGAATACATATTAGTCTTCGATTGTGATTCCCATACTGCGGGCAGTACCTTCAACCATACGCATTGCAGCTTCAACAGATGCAGCGTTCAGATCGGGCATTTTGGTTTCAGCGATTTCACGAACCGCTGCGCGGCCCAGCTTCGCTACTTTTTTCTTGTTTGGTTCACCGGAGCCTTTTTCTACTTTTGCAGCGATGCGAAGCAGAACAGCAGCCGGAGGAGTTTTGGTGATGAAGGTAAACGAACGGTCTTCAAATACAGTAATTTCAACCGGGATGATCAGACCAGCCTGGTCGGCAGTACGAGCGTTGAATTCCTTACAGAATGCCATGATGTTGACACCCGCTTGACCTAACGCCGGACCTACTGGAGGCGCTGGATTCGCTTTCCCTGCAGGAATCTGCAGTTTCACCATTTTAATAACTTTTTTAGCCATGAGTGACACCTCCTTGCGTAAATAGTGGTATTCGAATGCTAAACAGCATTCTCCCACAAGAAACCCTTGTGCTTGTTATATCTTCTCCACTTGAGTGAAATCCAACTCCAGCGGGGTTTCCCGTCCAAACATGTTGACATGTACCTTGATCTTGCTTTTGTCTGCCAAAATTTCTTCCACGGAGCCCACAAAATTCGCAAATGGACCGACCATAATACGTACGGATTCCTTAATTTCGAAATCAATCTTCGCTTTAGGTTCAACCATGCCCATATGCTTCAGAATCTGTTCAACCTCTTCGGGTAGCAGAGCGGTAGGCTTAGAGCCCGAACCAGTTGAACCGACAAATCCGGTAACGCCCGGCGTATTGCGGACAACATACCAGGAATCATCAGTCTGAACCATTTCGACCAAAACGTAACCAGGGTAAACTTTGCGCATGACAGTTTTTTTCTTGCCATCCTTGTTTACCAGCTCTTCTTCCATAGGAACAAGAACGCGGAATATTTTGTCTTCCATGCCCATGGACTCAACGCGTTTTTCCAAATTGGCCTTGACCTTATTCTCATACCCGGAATAGGTATGAACAACATACCATCTTTTTTCCATATCAAGCCACCTGGGACCTCTCTAAATAATCGCTTCAATCACAGCGGAAATACCGATGTCCAGAACCCAGAAGTAAAGAGAAATAACTACAATTGTACCGAGAACGATCAATGTATAGTTCTTCAGTTCTTTACGGCTAGGCCAGCGAACCTTTTTGAGTTCACTCCAGCTCTCAGTGAAAAAGGAAAACAAAGACTTGAAACTACGTTTCACGCCGACTACACCTCCAAAAGACTATCTGGTTTCGCGATGAGGAGTTTGCTCGTTACAGAACTTGCAAAATTTCTTCATCTCCAAGCGGTCGGGGTGATTTCGCTTGTTTTTGGTTGTTGCATAGTTTCTTTGTTTGCAACTTGTACAAGCCAAAGTGATAATTACCCGCATGATGTGCACCTCCCGAAGACGTACTTCTAATCATCAAATTAGAAGACGTAGATATTGATTCAAAAAAAAGCCGCGAATTTAGGCCTACCTAAAACACTTTAGCATAATATCAATGTCTGTGTCAACGAAAGTTTCCCCCATCGCACTGGGTAATTCCGGGTGCTGTAGCCTTATGCCATAAGTCATCTTTGATCCTGTTTCTTCTTTTACCGCTAGCTGTCTTCCATAATCATTATGCTGCAATCCGCTTGTGTATAAACCTGCCATCATCCAACGTTTCAGCAATTGTAAATTCGTCGTATCCAAATCTAGCGGACACTAAAAAAAGACTCGAGTCCCGAGCCTTCCTAGTCATTATATCATTAATTGTCACGCACTTCCAGATATCTTTCCAATTTACGTTTCACACGCTGCAAAGCATTGTCAATGGACTTCACATGCCGCTTCAAATCCTCGGCAATCTCCTGATAGGAACGTCCATCCAGATAGAGCATCAGAACCTTGCGTTCCAGATCACTCAGAATCTCGGCCATCTTATCTTCCAGTCCGATGAACTCCTCCTGGTTGATAATCAGCTCTTCCGGGTCCAGCACCTGACTTCCGCATATCACATCCATCAATGTCCGGTCGGAGTCCTCATCATAGATGGGCTTGTCTAACGAGACATATGAATTAAGCGGAATATGCTTCTGGCGGGTAGCGGTCTTAATGGCGGTTATAATCTGACGGGTAATGCACAGCTCGGCAAAGGCCTTGAACGATGACAGCTTGTCACCCTTGAAGTCACGGATGGCCTTGTATAAGCCAATCATGCCTTCCTGCACAATATCTTCACGATCTGCCCCGATCAAAAAATAGGAACGGGCCTTGGCACGCACAAAATTACGGTACTTGTTAATTAAATGCTCCAATGCGCCACTGTCGCCACCACGGAAGATCTCGACAATTTCTTCATCACTTATGAAATCATACTCGGACAGCATTATTTCCTTGAGGTCGACACTCACCAAGAATCCCCCCGGCTGCAACGCAAGACACATCGTTACTTCTCGAAATATAGGAACAGTATATATTATGTTACCTTACACCGTCAACCGGATTTGTCCAAAAACAATCTTCAATAACATATTATGTCATTTTCTCGTGAGGGGCAACTGCTATTCCTGTCCTACTGCCTGCGCCAGTCCTCCAGCCGTTTACGTGTCTCCGGCGGCAGCTTGTCTTCAAGCGAGTGACGGGTCCCGCTCACGCTTCCCGGCTCGATCGCCTTCTTCACCTGCTTCTGGTTCTCCTCAATCTCAAGCCTCAGTTCCCTGGCTGAAATCCGGAGTGCGCCCTGGGCAAAAACGACATGCTGCTCCACAAAATCGCTGGTGGCTACCGAGATCTGTCTGCGGCGGTGCGTGAATTCCCCAACCAGCCGTTCGATGCATTCATCTGCCGTTTCCTTCTCCTTGGTGAAGAAGACCTGGATCTTCCCTTGTTCAAACGACCTGCCCAGTCCCGGCACACGGTAGGCATCGAATACGGCAATGACGCGCAGCCCGGAGAATGCCTGATAATCGGCCAGCATATCGAGCAGCCGGTCGCGTGCCCCCTGCATACCGGTCTGCGACAATGCCGCAAGCTCCGGCCAGCCGCCGATCATATTGTATCCGTCCACGAGCAGGATATCGCGCCAGTCTGCCATAGTTATCCCTGTTCTTGGCGGCGGCGGAGTACCTCGTACATGATTACGCCCGCTGCTACTGAAGCATTCAGAGAGTTGATTCTTCCGGCCATCGGCAGCTTAAGCAGCACATCGCATTTCTCACGGATCAGGCGGCCCATCCCCTTGTTCTCATTGCCGATCACCACTGCTACCGGCCCGGTGACAATATCCGATCCGAACAGATTCTGATCGGTATCCACATCCGTGCCGACTACCCAGACTCCCTGCTCCTTCAGCCGGTCAATGGTCTGTCCCAGATTCGTTACGCGGGCCACAGGCACATATTCGACTGCACCAGCCGAGGTCTTGGATACGGTAGCTGTAATCTGCGCAGAGCGGCGCTTCGGCACAATGACTCCGTGCACACCTGTGCAGTCAGCCGTACGCAGGATAGACCCGAGGTTATGCGGATCTTCAATTTCGTCCAGCAGGAGCAGAAACGGCGGTTCTCCCTTGGCTTCAGCAATTGCCAGAATATCAGCAACCTCCGTGTAGGCAAAAGGCGCCGCTTGCGCCACCACTCCCTGGTGCTGAACGCCAGGTGCAAGCTGATCCAGCTTGCGCTTGTCTACATGCTGAATGACAATGCCCGCCTTGCGCGCTTCCGCAACGATAGGTGCGGTCAGGTGCTTTTGTGCAGTTTCGGCGATCCATATTTTGTTGAGTGTACGTCCCGCTCTAAGGGCTTCAAGCACCGAATGCTTGCCTGCCAGTATTTCCTCTTCAGTTCTCAATTCTTCCATTGTTTTATCTCCTGTTCTGTATACTCACTTGGGGCGGTGCATCATATATTCGATACTGCTGTGAACAAGCTCCTGGATTCTCGCTTGCTGTCCTGTGTAATATAAATAGCCGATCATGCATTCAAAAGCAGTGGCGTGGCGGTATTCCAGCACATCCGCATTTTTGGGAATGCTGCCGGATTTGGCATTGCGCCCCCGTCTGACCACATCCTTCTCATCCTCGGTGAGCACCGGGTCCAGATAAGCAAGAATGTTGCTCTGAGCTCTGGCGGAGACCAGTCCGGTCGCCGACCGGTGCAGATGCTGGGGGCGCAAATTAGGCAGCGAGATCAGATACTGCCGGACTGCAACTTCGTAGATAGCGTCACCTGCATAAGCAAGGACGATTGGAGGCAGCAGATGGGCAGGCTTAGAGGGTTCATACGGGAACCAGGCGCGGTTCAGATCAAACAGCCCGTTCATTTGCGCCGCCACCGCATTCCCTGTGGAGTATCTTCCAGCAGAATTCCCAGCGCATTCAGCTCATCGCGGATTTCATCCGACCGGCTCCAGTTCTTGTTCTTGCGCGCTTCCACACGCTCTGCAATCAGGCGTTCCACCTCTTCGCTTGCCACTTCTTCCTCAGTCTCTACCGTGAGGCGAAGCACCGCATTCATCTCGGCAAAAGCCTTCAGCAGCGCGGCGAAGTCAGCCGGATTCGCCTCAGGATCAGCAAGCGTAAGGTTCGCCAGGCTCACCCAGTCGAACACCGCCGTAATAGCGTCCGGTGTATTGAAATCATCCTGCATCCGCGCATGGAAGTTGCTAAGGATAGCGGCCAGCCGCTCCGTAACCTGCAGACTTGCCTCACCCTCTGCCCCCTCCGCCAACAGCTCAAGGCGGTGCTTCACATTGCCTTCTGCCAGAGCGATCCGCTCTACGCTTTTCTCAGCAGACAGCAGTGCTTCCTCGGTGAAGTTCAGCGGATTGCGGTAATGGCTGGATAGCATGAAGTAACGGATAGCACCCTGCTTGAAGCGCGCGCGGATATCCTTCACGAGGAGGCCATTCCCCAGCGACTTTGACATTTTCTCGTCACCGATATTCAGAAAAGCATTATGCATCCAGTAATTCGACAGCGGTTCACCCGTCAGCGCTTCGGTCTGGGCACATTCGCATTCATGATGCGGGAATTTCAAATCCTCTCCGCCGCCGTGAATGTCGATCGTTGTACCCAAATATTCACGCACCATCGCCGAGCATTCAATATGCCAGCCTGGACGGCCCTCTCCCCATGGACTGGACCAGTGCACTTCGCCCGGCTTGGCTGCCTTCCAGAGTACGAAATCCTCCTGGTTCTCCTTGCGCGAATCCACCTCGACACGGATACCGAAGCGCAGCTCCTCCAGATTCTGGCGGGACAGCTTGCCGTAATTGGCAAATTTCCCGGTACGGTAATACACATCTCCGCCGTTCTCATACGCGTAGCCTTTGTCTTCAAGCTCCTTAATGAACTCGATAATCGTGTCCATGCTCTCCGTAACGCGCGGATTCATCGTCGCAGGCTTCACGCCCAGCCCGGCCAGATCCTCCTGGTAGGCGGCAATGAACATTTCGGCAACCTCGGCTACGGTGATGTTCAGCTCCTCCGCCTTGCGGATCATTTTATCATCTACATCGGTGAAATTTGTCAGATAGCGGACTTCATTACCAAGCGTCTCCAGGTAGTTGCGCACCATGTCAAAAACAATGACCGGTCTTGCATTCCCGATATGCATATAGCCGTAGACCGTGGGTCCGCAGACGTACATCTTCACCTTATCCGGCTCCTGCGGTACAAATTCTTCCTTCGTGCGCGTCATTGTGTTGTAAATGTGCAAAGCCATTCTTGTCCCAACCCTTTCTATTGTCCCCGGATTTCTGAAATGCCGGTGCTCTTAAATTTCGTAATCGCCGATATATTGCTGGCTTTCGAGCCGCCGCTGTTCCTGCTTCTGCTTATCTTCAGCACCCATCTTTTCTCTTAGCTCCTCAATCTCCTTCTGCAGGAACTTGAGGGAATCGATTAGCGGGTCAGGCATCTTGGTATGATCCAGCCGGTCGGATACACGTTCGCCGTTACGCTTGACTACACGCCCGGGATTGCCGACTACCGTGCTGTTGTTAGGCACTTCACGCAGCACGACTGCGTTAGAGCCGATATTAGAATTATCGCCGATCCGGAAGGAACCCAGTACTTTGGCACCAGAGCCGATGACTACATTGTTGCCGACGGTAGGGTGCCGCTTGCCCTTCTCTTTGCCGGTCCCCCCGAGTGTAACTCCCTGATAGATAATAACATCATCGCCAATCTCACAGGTCTCACCAATGACAATACCCATTCCGTGGTCAATAAACAACCGGCTGCCGATGACCGCGCCCGGATGAATCTCCACTCCCGTCATGAACCGGCTGATCTGCGAGACCATGCGTGCCAGGGTAAACCAGCGGCGTTTATAAAAAGAGTGGGCCATCCGGTGTGCCCAGATCGCATGAAGCCCGGCGTAGGTGAAGACGACCTCGAACCTGCTGCGGGCAGCGGGATCATTGTCGAATACTGCCCGAATGTCCGACTTGATATGCTTAAACATCGCGGTTCCCCTCTTCTTTGGATGCTATATTTCAAGTTACATTCTTATATTTCAACAAAAAACGCCCCTGCAGCATGATAGCTGCAGAGACGTTTAACCGCGGTCCCACTCTGCTTGAACATTCGTATATGCCAGAGCTGTTACACTTCGCAGCCGCTGTATCCGGTGTTCCTCTTGGTGTCTGTAACGGCGACAGCCCGGCACAGTCTACAGCCCCGCCCAGGGACATTCAACCATGCAGCTCACAGGTGCATTTTCAGCGGCAGACAAATGAATAACTCCCAGCCTGCAAGGGCATTCGCCCTTAAGCGGTTATTCTCTCTGGTAATTGTCTGTACACGCCTACTTTTCCTGATCCCAGCTATTCTTATATCCTTCTATCTTAGCGAAAAGCCGCAGAACTGACAAGGGTCTTCTCCCCTTGCATGTCCCTGCCCTAAGCGCCTTTGATTTGTGATTTCAGGCGTTCGATCACCCGGCTGCGGCCAAGCAGCGCAATCGTTGCATTCAAGTCGCGGCCATGCATCTGTCCGGTAAGAGCGACACGAATCGGCATAAACAGCGCTTTGCCTTTGTGACCGGTCTCCTTCTGCACTTCCTTGATCAGAACAGCCATATGCGGGGCGCTGAAATCTTCGGCAGCCTCCACTTTGGCCAGAAATGCGGACAGCACTTCAGGAACCTGAGCTTCGGCAAGCACCCCTGCCGCTTCGGTCTCCAGCTCCAGGTGGCTGCGGAAGAACAGCTCGGAGAGGGCGACAATATCCGACGCAGCTGTCATTTGCTCCTGGTACAGCGCAACCAGGCTCTCCGCCCAGCTCTGCTGCTCCTCACTGAGTACCTCAGGCAGACGGCCCGCCTTCTGCAAATGAGGAATGGCAAGTGCCGCTATCCGCTTAGGATCGGCATGCTTGATATAGTGATTGTTCAGATGCGCCAGCTTGTTCGTATCGAACACTGCCGGGCTCTTCGACAGACGGTCCGCCGTAAAGATCGAGATCAGCTCTTCCTTGGTGAAGATCTCCTCTTCACCCTCAGGCGACCAGCCCAGCAGGGTGATGAAGTTGAATAGAGCTTCCGGCAGGTAGCCGAGCTGATCGTACTGTTCAATAAACTGAATGATCGATTCATTCCGTTTGCTCAGCTTCTTATGGTCATCGCCGACAATCAGCGTCATATGTCCGAAGAGCGGAGCTTCCCAGCCCAGTGCCTCATAAATCATGAGCTGGCGCGGGGTATTGGAGATATGATCTTCTCCGCGCAGCACATGGGAGATAGCCATCAGATGGTCGTCCACCGCTACAGCGAAGTTATAGGTCGGAATACCGTCCTTCTTCACGATGACGAAGTCACCCATTTCTTTGCTGTTGAACGAAATGCTGCCTTTTACGATATCATTGAAGGTATAAGTGCGGTCTTCCGGAACAAGGAAACGGATGCTGGCCACGCGTCCCTCTGCCTCAAAGGCCAGGCGCTGCTCCTCGGTCAGATTACGGTGTTTGCCGGAATAACGCGGGGTTTCGCCGCGTGCCGTCTGCTCCTCGCGTTCAGCCTCCAGCTCTTCCTCTGTGCAATAGCAGCGGTAAGCCAGGCCGCGGTCCAGCAGATCCTGCCAGTAGACACGGTACAGATCCAGACGTTCAGTCTGGCGGTAAGGCCCGTATTCGCCGCCTACATCCACGCTTTCATCCCAATCGATTCCCAGCCACTTCAAATACTTCAGCTGGCTCTCTTCACCTTCTGCAATGTTGCGCTTAAGATCCGTATCTTCGATCCGGATAATGAATTTGCCGCCCAGATTGCGGGCGAACAGATAGTTAAACAAGGCTGTTCTGGCATTTCCGATATGTAAATGTCCCGTAGGGCTCGGTGCGTAACGCACCCGAACTTGATCCGCCATGGGTTTCCCTCCGCTTCATATTGGTTGAAATCAGGCCTTTACTTACGCTAAAGCCATCTCACGATGATATCACATCTTGCAGCAGACAAACAATAGATTGGGCGGCAATTCCCTCTCCGCGCCCTGCGAAGCCAAGCTGCTCGGTCGTTGTTGCTTTTACATTCACCTTCGATACGTCAGCGTTCAGCGTGCGGGCAATAATCTCCGTCATCTGCGGAATATAAGGCGCCATCTTCGGTTGTTGCGCTATGATGGTTGAATCGATATTCCCCAGCCGGTATCCGCGCTCACGCGCAAGTGCCCATACCTGCTCCAGCAGCTTCAGGCTGTCTGCATCCTTGAAGGCCGGATCGGTATCGGGAAAATGTCTGCCGATATCCCCAAGGCCCAGCGCTCCCAGTATAGCGTCGCTTACCGCATGCAGCAGCACATCCGCATCGGAATGCCCCAGCAGCCCCTTCTCATAAGGAATCGTCACTCCGCCGATAATACACGGCCTTCCCTCAACCAGCTGGTGTACGTCAAATCCTTGTCCTACAGCAATCATCTGTGTCCCTCTCCCCTGCTTCTTACTGTGAATTCAGCGAAATCCAAGTCCTCCGGCGTCGTGATCTTAATATTCATGTAGCTTCCTTCTACAACTGACACGGTAATGCCGCTGCGTTCCGCCAGACTGGAATCATCTGTCCCGAGAAAACCGTCCCGCTCTGCCTCCTCATAGGCGGACAGCAGATCGGACAAACGAAAAGTCTGCGGGGTCTGAATCGCCCACAGACTTCGCCGGTCCGGCGTTGACAGCACCTTGCCTTCACTGTCGACCTGCTTGATCGTATCCTTAACCGGTACTGCAAGCACCGACGCTCCGGCGGACTGCGCCCGCTCGTAGCAAGCTTCTATCTCGCTGTCCTGTACGAACGGCCTTACCCCGTCATGAACCATGACCCAATGGGTCTTAAGTTCATCCAGTCCGCGGCGTACCGAGTGCTGGCGCTCCGTTCCCCCAGGAATGACCGCAGCTACTTTATCCAGCTTGAAGGCTTGTACCCATTGCTTACAGCGCTGCACATCCTCTTCCCCGGTGACAAGCACAATCTCGGAGATCAGCTTATGCCGCTGGAATACCTCCAGGGTATGCACGAGTATCGGCTTGCCCTGCAGCAGCAAATATTGCTTGCTCTCTGCCGTTCCCATCCGGGTTCCTCTGCCTGCCGCTACGATAACGACGCCAACACTGTTTGACATGCTTTCGGCTCCTGTCTTTCTTTCACGTATACTCCCATCATAACGTGTTTGGCTGGCATTTCCAAGCCCGAAAGGGTGCTGCCGGAGACCACAGCTGAACTTATTGTGCTTTTTCCAGAAGCTTCGGTTTGGCAAAAATCATCCGTCCTGCCGATGTCTGCAGCACGCTCGTCACCAGAACCTCCATCGTAGTGCCGATATAATCCCGGCCGCCCTCCACCACAATCATCGTGCCATCGTCCAGATAGGCTACGCCTTGTCCATGTTCTTTACCATCCTTGATCACCTGAACAATGATCTCTTCGCCCGGCAGAACCACCGGCTTCACTGCATTCGCCAAGTCATTAATATTCAGCACCGACACTCCCTGCAGCTCGCATACCTTGTTAAGGTTAAAGTCGTTGGTGACGACCTTGCCGTGCAGTACTTTCGCCAGCTTGACCAGCTTGCTGTCCACTTCTGAGATCTCCTCGAAATCCCCTTCATAGATCAGCACCTTAACGTCCAGCTCTTTCTGAATCTTATTCAGAATATCAAGCCCTCTGCGTCCGCGGTTACGCTTCAGCAGATCCGATGAATCCGCAATATGCTGCAGCTCCTCCAGCACGAACTCAGGAATAACAATCGTGCCTTCGATGAAGCCCGTTTTACAGATGTCAGCAATCCTCCCGTCAATAATCACGCTAGTATCGAGGATTTTATGCTCCTGAGTTCCACGTTCCTCCGGTTCAGCAGAGCGTGCCCAGCGTCCGGTGTTCCAGAGCGAAGCCAGCTCCTCCTTCTTTTCCAGCCCGATCCGCAGGCCCATATAGCCCAGAGCAAGCGTAGCAGCTACCTGCAGCAGCTCACCTGCTTTACCCAGCCAGGACATAGCGGGATACAGCAGCAGAGACAGCAGCAGACCTCCCGTAAGCCCTGCTGCGCCTGCAGCAAGCTCATTCATCGGGATACCCGAGCAATACGCAACCATCTCCCGCAGCTTTGAACTTGCCCATTCCGCGCATAAAGTCCCCGCAATCAGAAAAATAATGGCACCCAGCACCGCAAACAAAATGCTTCCTTCCATAGGCAAGCTATCCTCCAGTTTCCCAAGGCCTACCGGGAACCCTCTTTCTGCCGCGTGATATAGCGAATAACCGGACCAGGCTCCACAACACCCGGCAAGTATCAAAACAGACTTTTTCCACATAACCTCGCACCTCCTTTTATTCATCCATCAATCCTCTATACCTCACCAGTATGTTCCAATTTTTAGGACGATAATCCGGGAGCGCGTTATTTTTTCTGCAAGCCCCGAATTTCGTCCGGTTCTGTTGCCGTAAACTGCTATTCCTGGTTGAAAATGAGGGAGACCCTGGCATATAATGAATTCAATTCGAACCCAGGGGTGAATGGAAAATGAGCGCACCAAGTTTACAGGCCTTCCAGGATCAAGTCTCCGAACTGCTGCTCCGTCACCGTAGTCTTCTGGATGTCATGTCCAAGAACGGACAGAGCAGTGCTTCCGTCAACCGGGCTGTCGTCAAAGCCATTACCGAATGCGGCTGCATTCAGCTGCATGCCACCAAGCAGGTCTTCGAGCCCACTCTAGGCCTTGAGCAAGCCAAGGAGCTTGCCGGAACCCATCTGGCAGGGGAGCTGTGTGAGAACTGCCGCGAGGTCATTGGCTCCGAGCTGGGCCGCGAGCTGTTCTACATGTCTGCACTCTGCAATTTGCTTGCTATCAATATGGACGAGGTTGTCGCCAAGGAATCGCAGAAATGCGCAACACTCGGGTTGTTCAACTTGTCCTGAGCAGACCGTCCGCGCTCTCCTTCATCCATTCCGCCAGCTCCGGGGGAACCTTATTCCGTATACTTCCCTTCCCGCAGGCAGCAAAAAGGCATTGCACTCTCCTGATATTCAGGAAAGGCAATGCCTTTTGTATATAGCGTATAGCGGTCTATGAATGAAATAAGTTCTGAAGAAGGGCTAACCGTTCTTGGAATGATATACCTTATCCTCCGAGCGTCTTCTGCGGCGGCGTTGCCGGCGGACCTTAAACAGCCCTAAGCTCTGTCTGAAGCCATATAAGGCGTACAGCGCCAGAAGTCCAAAGATCAGCTTGGCAATCTGTTCAGGGAAGACCACCGCAACAGCTACAGCGATCACGATAACTACAGGTGCGCCTATAACCGCTTTTTTGGGAAAACCAATCTTCTTGAAGTTGGGATACTTCACTGTGCTGACCATCAGATACGACAGCAGCAGGGTAGCCATAATCATGAATGGTGCAGATACATCCTTATGGAAAAGTGCAAGCGTGGCCAGAACCCCGCCCGCAGCAGGAATCGGCAATCCTACGAAATATCCCGGAATCCCCGGGCGGACATTGAACCGGGCCAGACGTAAGGCTCCGAATACAGGGAAGATCGCCGTGACGGTCCATCCCAGTGCAGGATTCAGCTCCTGCAGACTTGTTAAATACATAATCAGCGCCGGGGCGACTCCAAACGAAACTACATCGGATAGAGAATCCAGCTCCTTGCCGAATTCACTCTCACATTTCAGCGCACGGGCCATCCGGCCATCCAGCCCATCGAGCAGCATCGCGATAATCACCATGATAGCGGCCATGCTCAGCTTGCCGTCAAACGCCATCATGATACCAAACATTCCAAGCATCAGATTACCAATCGTAAAAAGACTTGGAATTGATTTTTGTATCATTTCTTCACCTCAATTTTCCTACTTGTACTGCATGGGACTGCAACATTACGTGATTGTATGGTATTTACATTTGTCTGTCAATAAGAACTTGTTTCTGGAGCCGCTTCAGCCCGTCCTGAATATTACGTGCGCGGACCTCGCCAATGCCGTCCACTTCATCAAGCTCAGCTATGCTTGCCTTCATCAGGTTAGGCAGCATTTCGAAGCGTTCCACCAAATTGTGGATGATCACATTCGGCAGCCGTGGAATCTTGTTCAGCAGGCGGTAACCACGGGGAGTTACAGCTTCTTCGGAGGAAATGGCTGTTGAGGAATAGCCCAGCAGGCGGGCAATATGGTTGTCATCCATCAGTTCATCATCGCTGCTGCGCTTCAGCCCGGCAATGATCTCACGGATCTTCTCCTCCTGCTCTTCTCTGGCATAGTCTCTGTACAGCAGCCATGCTTCTTCCTCTGTATTTCCAACCAATTCTTCCATCTGCATACTGATCAGCCGTCCTTCATTGCCAAGCTCGTTGATGTAACGCTTAATTTCCATTTTGATTCTCAGCACCATCTCCACGCGCTGGATCACACCGACGACCTCGGCCACCGTCACAATCCCCTCATATTCAGAAGCGGACAGGTTGGTCAGCCCTTGTGTCAGAACGGCTCTGTACTTCTCCAGGGTCTGAATCGCCTGGTTGGCTTTGGCCAGAATCGAACCAATTTCCTTGAGTGCGTAACGGATGGAGCCCTGATACAGCGTAATAATATTACGGCGCTGGGAAATGGAAACGACCAGCTTGCCGGTCTGCTTCGCTACCCGTTCTGCCGTCCGGTGCCGGATTCCTGTCTCGATCGAAGAGATGGAGGAATCGGGGATCAGCTGCGTATTGGCGTACAGAATCCGCTTCAGATCCTCGCTCAGAATAATCGCTCCGTCCATTTTGGCCAGCTCGTATAAATAGTTTGGTGAAAAATCGCAGTTAATGGAGAAGCCGCCATCGACAACCTCCATGACCTCCGGACTATATCCGACAACAATCAGTGCCCCGGTCTTCGCGCGAAGCACATTCTCCAGCCCTTCCCGGAAGGGTGTTCCGGGTGCAGCCATTCTAAGCAGATCATTCATATTATCTGATGGATTATATTCTTTCATGTCCCTGTGCCCCCTAATCTAACGCGACCGCTAGTGCCTGTGCTACTGTGCTGACGCCTATAATCTGGATATCCTGCGGATGCTTCCAGCCCTTCAGACTCTTCTCGGGCATAATAACCCGCCGGAAGCCAAGCTTGGCCGCCTCTTTCACCCGCATCTCTGCGCGTGATACCCCTCTCACCTCACCGGTAAGCCCTACCTCCCCGAAAAACACATCATACGGCTTGGTCGGAAAATCACGGAAGCTGGAGGCAATGCTGATAGCGACAGCCAAATCCACTGCCGGCTCATCCAGCTTCACCCCTCCCGCAACGTTGAGGTAAGCGTCCTGATTCTGCAGGAACATGCCCATCCGCTTCTCCAGCACAGCAATGATCAGCGCCATCCGTTGATGATCCATACCTGTGCACATTCTGCGGGGCGAAGGGAAATGTGTCGAAGCCACCAGCGCCTGCAATTCAACAAGAACGGGTCTTGTGCCCTCCATGCTGGCTACCACCGCTGACCCGGCCACTCCGAGCGGGCGCTCAGACAGGAACAGCTCCGACGGGTTCTCCACCTCGGTCAGCCCGATTTCCCCCATTTCAAAGATCCCGATCTCATTGGTGGAGCCGAAGCGGTTCTTCACTGCCCGCAGCAGACGGTACGTATGATGGCGCTCCCCTTCAAAATAAAGGACACAATCCACCATATGCTCCAGCATACGCGGGCCGGCAATAGCGCCTTCCTTCGTTACATGACCAACAAGCACTGTGGCGATCCCCCGGATCTTGGCGATCCGCATGAATCTTGTCGTACATTCCCGCACCTGTGCTACACTGCCCGGCGCACTGGTTACCTCCGGCATAAATACAGTCTGGATCGAGTCAATGACCAGAAATTGAGGCTGAATCTGCTCAATCGCTTCCTCAATGCTCTCCATGTTCGTCTCACATAGAACGTACAGTTCCGCAGACAGCGCTCCGAGGCGGTCGGCCCGCAGCTTGGTCTGCCGCACAGATTCTTCCCCCGAAATATACAGCACGCGCAGCCCTTGTGTAGTCAGGGCATGCGAGGTCTGCAGCAGCAGTGTCGATTTCCCGATTCCGGGGTCGCCTCCGACCAGCACCAGCGAGCCGGGAACGATCCCGCCGCCAAGCACGCGGTTAAGCTCACCGATGCCCGTCAGAATACGGGGCTCCTTGTCACTTTCTATATTTATGATCGATTGCGCCTTTTCTTTACTCTGAAAAATAGGTGCATTCATGCCTTGTGTTTTGACTACGCTTTCCGTTTCCTCTACCATCGAGTTCCATTCCTGGCAGCCCGGGCACTTTCCGAACCACTTCGGTGATTCGTAGCCGCACTCGGTACAGAAAAATTTTGTTTTAGGTTTAGCCATGTGCACTCCTTACCGTCCGAACTTGCTAAAATTGCGGATATTTTACTCTTATTCAAAGTTTACCATTTCTGCACACTGAACGGAAGGACACTTAAGATCTAGTTTTTATTTGCGTCTTCTTTTAGGCGTGTTTGAGTATGTCTGAGGGACGAAAACAAGTAAAGCTCCCGCCCCTCTATACGGAGGAGCGGGAGCTTTGTTTCATTTTCCGGAACAATTATTCAGTTTCGACTGTTTTCTCCAGGGAGACCTCGGCCGGTGCTTCAACGGTGGTTACGACCAGTTCGCCGTTCACCTCATCAATGTTCAGGGAATCCCCCTTCTTGATGTTGCCCTTGAGCAGCTCTTCGGAGAGGCGGTCTTCGATATGCTTTTGAATCGCCCGGCGGAGCGGACGGGCACCGAAGGCCGGATCATAGCCCTCTTTGGCAAGGAATGCTTTGGCGCCGTCAGTGAGCAGGAAATCTACATCGTACTCACGCAGACGCTTGCGCAGCTCCTCGGACATCAGAGTCACGATCTCTGCGATATGCTTCTCATCCAGCGAGTGGAAGACAATGATCTCGTCGATCCGGTTCAGGAACTCAGGCCGGAAGCTCTTCTTCAGCTCTTCCATAACCTTGCCCTTCATGTTGCTGTAATCCGCGCCCGCATCCTGTACTGCGGTGAATCCAAGCGTCGAATTCTTCTTGATCGCCTGTGCCCCTACGTTCGAGGTCAGGATGATCAGGGTATTGCGGAAATCGACCACGCGGCCCTTGGAATCGGTCAGACGGCCATCTTCCAGTACCTGCAGCAGAATGTTGAACACTTCAGGGTGGGCCTTCTCAATCTCATCCAGCAGTACAACCGAGTAAGGCTTGCGGCGCACCTTCTCTGTTAATTGTCCGCCTTCTTCATACCCTACATACCCTGGAGGCGCTCCGACCAGCCGGGAGGTGGAATGCTTCTCCATGTACTCCGACATATCGATGCGGATTACCGCATTCTCGTCACCGAACATCGCTTCGGCAAGCGCCCGCGCCAGCTCGGTCTTACCAACCCCGGTTGGTCCGAGGAAGATGAAGGAGCCCATCGGACGTTTCGGGTCCTTCAGACCCGCACGCGCCCGGCGGAGTGCCCGGCTGACCGCCTTAACGGCTTCGTCTTGGCCAATTACGCGTTCATGCAGCAGGGCTTCCATATTCAGCAGGCGGTCTGTCTCTTCTTCCTTCAGCTTGCTGACCGGAATGCCGGTCCAGCTGGCCACCACCTGTGCGATATCCTCAGGTGTAACCTGGGAATCGGTGCGGCCCTGCTTTTCTTTCCACTGGTTCTTCGTAGTGTCCAGCTCTTCACGAATCTTCTGCTCGGTATCGCGAAGTGCAGCAGCCTTCTCGAACTCCTGGCTTTGTACTGCGGAATCCTTCTCCTTGCGGATATCATCCAGACGCATTTCCAGTTCCTTCAGATTCGGCGGGATGGTGTAAGAATTCAGTCTTACCTTAGAGCCTGCTTCATCAATCAGGTCAATGGCCTTGTCTGGCAGGAACCGGTCAGGAATGTAGCGGTCAGACAGCTTGACTGCTTCCACAATGGCTTCATCTGTAATCTTCACCCGGTGATGGGCTTCGTACCGGTCACGAAGACCGAACAGAATCTGTACAGCTTCCTCAGGGGAAGGCTGATCCACTGTGATCGGTTGGAAGCGGCGCTCCAGCGCGGCGTCCTTCTCAATATATTTGCGGTATTCATCAAGCGTTGTGGCACCGATGCATTGCAGCTCACCACGGGCGAGGGCAGGCTTCAGGATGTTGGAGGCATCAATCGCGCCTTCTGCACCACCCGCTCCGATCAGCGTATGAAGCTCATCAATGAACAGCACGATGTTGCCCGCCTGGCGAATCTCATCCATGATTTTTTTGAGGCGGTCTTCGAATTCACCGCGGTATTTCGTACCAGCCACTACAGAACCCATATCGAGGGTCATGACACGTTTGTCGCGCAGCGTCTCCGGAATTTCATTGTTGATGATCTTTTGGGCCAGACCTTCGGCAATCGCCGTTTTACCAACCCCAGGTTCACCGATCAGCACCGGATTATTCTTGGTCCGGCGGCTCAGCACCTGAATGACACGCTCAATTTCCTTGCTGCGGCCGATCACAGGGTCGAGGTTACCATCCTTGGCATAGGCCGTCAGATCGCGGGCCAGGCCGTCCAGTGTTGGCGTACTGACGTTAGCCGGAGCTCCGCTGTGGCTGGAGGTGGCTTCACTGCTGCCCAGGAGCTGTAATACCTGCTGGCGGGCCTTGTTCAGGCTAATGCCGAGATTGTTCAACACACGGGCTGCTACGCCTTCTCCCTCGCGGATCAGACCGAGCAGGATATGCTCTGTTCCCACATACGTGTGACCCAGCTTGCGGGCCTCGTCCATGGACAGCTCGATCACCTTCTTGGCACGAGGAGTATAAGCGATGTTGGTCGGTTGTTCCTGACCTCTGCCAATCAGTGTTTCCACTTCATCCTGTATCTTCTCCAGACCCAGACCAAGTCCGATCAATGCCTTAGCGGCAATGCCGTCTCCTTCACGAATCAGTCCGAGTAAAATATGCTCTGTCCCAATGTTGTTGTGTCCCAAACGTACGGCTTCTTCCTGCGCCAGCGCCAGCACCTTTTGTGCGCGTTCCGTAAATCTTCCAAACATCATATCTCCTGCACCTCCACGGATAATAAATATCTATAATTTAATGTTGTGATCCCAGTGTCTCCCGGAGCAGCTTCGCCCGGTACATATCGCGTTCAGTAGGCGACAGCTCGTCACCGAACAGCTTTTGCAGAAAGCCCGGCTGAGTCTTGACATTCAGCTCATTGAGCACTGAAATCGAAGGCCCTTCCAGAATCCCCAGATCTACACCAAGCCGCAGATCGGAGAGCCGCTGTGCCGATTCTTTCAGTTCCATCACAGCAGCATAGGCCAGAATTCCGTAGGAGCGCTTGATACGGTCCGTAATCCGCAGAGCGGAATCGACCAGCAGGCGTTCGCGGGCGTTGCGTTCATGCTCTATAATCTGGGTGACTACGCTGTGAAGATTCTCAATAATCTCATTTTCGGTCTGTCCGAGCGTAATCTGGTTGGAGATCTGAAAGATATTCCCTACTGCTTCGCTGCCTTCACCATAAATTCCTCTAACGGTAAGCCCCACCTGATTAACTGCGGACAAAATGCGGTTGATCTGATGCGTCATCACCAAGGCCGGCAGATGCACCATAACCGAGGCTCTCAGCCCTGTTCCCACATTGGTGGGACAGCTTGTTAAGTAGCCTCTGCGGTCATCGAAGGCGTAATTGACAGCAGCCTCGAAAATATCATCGATGGCGGTTGCCCTTACCCAGGCTTCTCTGACCTGCAGCCCCGGGAACAGGCATTGAATGCGGAGATGATCCTCCTCATTGATCATAATGCTGACCGACTCGTCCTCATTAAGAATGACTGCCCCGCCTTTGGAATCATCCGCCAGGTTAGGACTGATGAGGTGCTTTTCCACCAGTACCTTTTTGTCCAGCTCACCCAGCTCATCCAGTCTCAGCAGCTCGAAGCTGCCGAAGTCGGCCGAAGCTTCACCCTGAAATACGGGGGCAAGCTGCTCCAGCACCTCCTCCGACTGCTCTCTTGAAGCGAGCAGCGGGAACGGAAGATGCTCCAGATTACGGGCGATCCGCATACGGCTGCTGATGACAATCTCGGAATGGCTGCCGCCGCAGCGCATCCAGTCACTCAGTGCTTGTTCGGTAAACCGGAGACTTGACATGCCCGGATCCCTCCTATATATCAAAGACTTTACTCTTGTGGCATTTCTTTTTCAAGCTTGCGGATTCTGTCCCTCAGCTCAGCTGCGGTCTCGAACTCCTCCTGCACAATACTCTGCTGCAATTCATGCTTCAGCTCATCAATCTGGCGCTTGCACATAATCTGTGCGCCCGCCCGCTTGGGCAGCTTGCCGACATGCGCTGTACTGCCATGCACCCGCCTGAAGAGCGGGTCAAGCGTACTGTCGAAATACTTATAACAGGAGCTGCAGCCGAACCGTCCCAGCTTGCTGAACTGTGAATAGGTCATGCCGCAGTTCTCACAATGCAGCCCCTGCACACTTTGTGCGGCTGCTGACTTTCCCTTGCCCGAACCTTCCAGATCCAGGAGACCGGAAAGCAAGCTGTGGATAGAGAAGCCTCCCGCAGTTCCGGGAATCAGTTCACCCTTCTCCCGCGCACAGCTTTCGCAGATATGAAATTCCGTCTTCTCCCCGTTCACAATCTTCGTGAAGTGGAGTGTAGCCGGTTTGACGCCGCATTCCTGGCATAGCATGAGCGGTGTCCCTCCTTACCATTTGACAAATTATTTGCCCAATAAAGAGATTAGCATAGCCTTCATAAGCTTGGCACGAATCTCATCCCGGTACGGCAGATTAACCGTCAGGCATTCCCGGGAAACCGCAGAACGCATCAGACACGCTTCACGTTTGGAGAGGAAACGGGCCTCCTCCAGCTGATAAATCAGCCCTTCGGCAGAATTCTGATCAATATCATTCCCTATCGTGGAGTTCAGATGTGCGTATAAGGCCACATTCTGAGGCAGCTCATAGCGCTGAATCCGGATATATCCGCCGCCGCCGCGTTTACTCTCCACCACATATCCCTTTTCCAATGTGAACCGTGTGCTGATGACATAATTGATCTGTGACGGGACACAGGAGAACTGGTCCGCCAGATCATTGCGCTGAATTTCCACCGTACCTTCGGGACTTTCATGCAAAATATTCTTCAGATATTGTTCAATAATATCGGAGATATTACGCATCACTCATCCTCCAGTGTATAAGCATTGGTTAAATCTGTGCTGCGCCAACGCCTGCCGTCAGAGACATGCTCTTAAGAACTTAACCCGGGCAATGTAATAAGAATCGGCTGCAATAGCCTCTGCCCTGCGCTTTTTCTCTAAATGTTACATTCCTGAGAACGATGATATCCGGCCTGCGTTGACTTTGACTTTCTTTGACTTTTTCATATTATAACATATTCTCGCTGAATGCCAAGGGGTTACTCTTATTTTTTACGTTTTGGCTGTATTGTATTCCGGTTGCCTGCTTCGTTCACTGAAATGGAGGCGTTATGTATAGGACAGCTCCTCCCTCCTAGGGGAAGAGGAAGAGCCGTTCTCTGTCAGAAAAAATCGAATAATGCCGTCTCGGCCTGCGGAATCAGCGATTCAAGCCAAGCTGTCGCCTCAGCAGTTCCGGATAATTGTCCGTACTTTGCCGCCTGAAGCGGACGTTTGTATCCCATTAGCAGCACAGTAAGCGTGCCGATACTGCATTCCAGGTCAGCCTCTGACCGCTCGCCCTGAATCCGGGTGAACGCCGCTCCCCCTTGCTCCGACACAGTCCACCGCCATAACCCGTTGTTCCATGACGCATGCTTATCTTCAATATAAAGCACCCGCTCCCGGTCACCCTCCGGCACATTGAAGGTCATCTTCTCCACAAAAGCCTTAGCATTGACGATACGCGCCATGAAGTATGGATAATTCTCCTGCGCAATCCGCGGATCGGGAAGGAGGAAGGGAAGAATATCGTCAGCAGGCACCAGCTTCAGCTGTGCAGCCGTAATCATGGAGTCATGATTGGCCAGGAAGGTCCACAAGCCCTGGCGGGCAAGCTCGTTCCCATAGATAAACTCATCTATGACCAGCTCCTGCTGCACTATTTTATACAGCACATAGCCCTCCGGTTCACCCTGCTCTGAATAAAACACACAGGAATGCGTATCGTCATCAAGCACACTTTCCTTCCACCAGGTCTCAGTGCGCTGGAGAGTCCCGTTATACCTCATAGCGAATTGGTCGTACAGCTGCTGAAATACTGCAAGATCCGGGATATCGCGTTTCACGCTGCCCTTAATCTCCGTCTTGTGCGGGAACTTCCCTACCGGAAGAGTATACTTCTTATATTCACAGTAGATCTCCCAGCCGAATTTACGGTAAAAGGGAATCAGGAACGGATGCAAAAAGGACAATGTCTGACCGGCTTCATTCATCGTCTCGAGCGCATGGGTCAGCAGATGGGCTACATAACCCTGCCGGCGGTTCTCCGGCCAAGTGGCTACACCGGCGATGCCCCCCATAGAAATGGGCTTGCCTTGTATATATACCTGTAACGGAAGAAGCGTCAGCTTCGCACCGATACTGTCCCCTTCAAAAATCGCCCAGGTTTGTTCCGGTTTGAAGCTCTCCTTGGCGCGTACTCTGTCTTCTGCAGAAACCTTATACTTAAAAGCATATTCGGACAAGCTTAAGCTGTCCTCAAATTCTCCGGCACGTAACTGCCTGATTTCCATGCTGTTCCCCCCGTTACATTCCATAAATTAGCTCCAGATATTTGCTTAATAGAGAGTATAACAAGCCAAGCCGCCGGATGCTAATAAAGGCAGACCATCAGTTGCAAAAAGAATAGTTATCCACAGCTTTTGCACAGCAAAGCAAAAAACCGGAAAGAGTTTCTTTCCGGCTCAAAAGAGTTATCCCCGATTACATTTTATCTATCCACAATATTCACTTTTTATCCACAAAATCGGTGTATTACTTATGTTTTCGCTTGACTCATCCACAATATTGTGCGTGATTCCCCCATGATCCGGGGATCATTCTGTTCCTGTAAAGGTATCCACATGTGCGCAACTTTTCTGTACTTACTGAAATCTATCCACAGCTTTTCCACAGCCCTGCCCGCACGCAAAAAAACCACTGTCGATTGCTCAACAATGGCTCATGTGCTTGGCAACGTCCTACTCTCCCAGGACCCTTCGGTCCAAGTACCATCGGCGCTGGAGGGCTTAACGGTCGTGTTCGGGATGGGTACGTGTGGAACCCCTCCGCTATCGCCACCAAACGGGCATTTACAGCGTAAATGCTTCAGGAAATTGATTCCTGAAAACTGAATCCGAAACGAAATTTGCGTTTGCCCTTGTTACGGGGCCCCCGGAAAGTATTCGGAATCCGCTTCGTCAGCTTCATCTTCACTTTTTGGGGTAACTTTTGGATAAGCCCTCGACCGATTAGTATTGGTCAGCTCCATGCATTGCTGCACTTCCACCTCCAACCTATCTACCTCGTCGTCTTCAAGGGGTCTTACATACTGGGAAATCTCATCTTGAGGGGGGCTTCACGCTTAGATGCTTTCAGCGCTTATCCCGTCCGTACGTAGCTACTCAGCCATGCTCCTGGCGGAACAACTGATGCACCAGCGGTACGTCCATCCCGGTCCTCTCGTACTAAGGACAGCTCCTCTCAAATTTCCTGCGCCCACGACAGATAGGGACCGAACTGTCTCACGACGTTCTGAACCCAGCTCGCGTACCGCTTTAATGGGCGAACAGCCCAACCCTTGGGACCTACTTCAGCCCCAGGATGCGATGAGCCGACATCGAGGTGCCAAACCTCCCCGTCGATGTGGACTCTTGGGGGAGATAAGCCTGTTATCCCCAGGGTAGCTTTTATCCGTTGAGCGATGGCCCTTCCATGCGGTACCACCGGATCACTAAGTCCGACTTTCGTCCCTGCTCGACTTGTAGGTCTCGCAGTCAAGCTCCCTTATGCCTTTGCACTCTGCGAATGATTTCCAACCATTCTGAGGGAACCTTTGAACGCCTCCGTTACTCTTTAGGAGGCGACCGCCCCAGTCAAACTGCCCGCCTGACACGGTCCCCGTACCCGATGAGGGCACTAGGTTAGAACCTAGATACGATCAGGGTGGTATCCCAACGGCGCCTCCGCAGAAGCTTGCGCTCCTGCCTCCACGGCTCCCACCTATCCTGTACAGATCGTACCCAAATTCAATATCAAGCTGCAGTAAAGCTCCATGGGGTCTTTCCGTCTTGTCGCGGGTAACCTGCATCTTCACAGGTATTAAAATTTCACCGGAT
This sequence comes from Paenibacillus sp. FSL R7-0210, assembly GCF_038009085.1. Taxonomy (NCBI): domain Bacteria; kingdom Bacillati; phylum Bacillota; class Bacilli; order Caryophanales; family Paenibacillaceae; genus Paenibacillus; species Paenibacillus sp. FSL R7-0210. The sequence goes on along the minus strand of NZ_JBBPAR010000001.1, from coordinate 7,293,402 downwards.
CTCTCGTTGAGACAGCGCCCAAGTCGTTACGCCATTCGTGCGGGTCAGAATTTACCTGACAAGGAATTTCGCTACCTTAGGACCGTTATAGTTACGGCCGCCGTTTACTGGGGCTTCGGTTCACAGCTTCGGGTTTAACCCCTAACCGCTCCCCTTAACCTTCCAGCACCGGGCAGGCGTCAGCCCGTATACTTCGCCTTGCGGCTTCGCACAGACCTGTGTTTTTGCTAAACAGTCGCTTGGGCCTTTTCACTGCGGCCCCCTCGGGCTATTCACCCTACCGAGGCACCCCTTCTCCCGAAGTTACGGGGTCATTTTGCCGAGTTCCTTAACGAGAGTTCTTCCGCGCGCCTTAGAATTCTCTTCTCGCCTACCTGTGTCGGTTTGCGGTACGGGCACCTTCTCCTGGCTAGAGGCTTTTCTTGGCAGTGTGAGATCATGACCTTCGCTACTATAATTTTCGCTCCCCATCACAGCCCAGCCTTAACGATGTGCGGATTTGCCTGCACACCAGCCTCACTGCTTAGACGGACATCCATCAGTCCGCGTCACTACCCTCCTGCGTCACCCCATCGCTCATAGCGGATTACGGTGGTACAGTAATTTCAAACTGTTGTCCTTCGACTACGCCTGTCGGCCTCGCCTTAGGTCCCGACTTACCCTGAGCGGACGAGCCTTCCTCAGGAAACCTTGGGCTTTCGGCGGATCAGATTCTCACTGATCTTTTCGTTACTCATACCGGCATTCTCACTTGTATGCTGTCCAGCGCTCCTTACGGTACACCTTCAACCCACATACAACGCTCCCCTACCCCAGGATCGACTTCACTCCAGCTTCGAAGTTCATGTTTATCCCCTGAAAGCATTTAGCCATTCATCCCTTCGGATGGTTCACGGCATCAATGTCAATCTGGATAAACACGCCTCAAAGGCGCAGTGAAGTCGATCCTAGCCATAGCTTCGGTGGTGTGTTTAGCCCCGTTACATTTTCGGCGCAGAGTCACTCGACCAGTGAGCTATTACGCACTCTTTCAATGGTGGCTGCTTCTAAGCCAACATCCTGGTTGTCTGTGCAACTCCACATCCTTTCCCACTTAACACACACTTGGGGACCTTAGCTGATGGTCTGGGCTGTTTCCCTTTTGACAATGGATCTTAGCACTCACTGTCTGACTCCCGGCAAGAAGTAAATGGCATTCGGAGTTTGACTGAGCTTGGTAACCCTTGCGGGCCCCGCACCCAATCAGTGCTCTACCTCCACCACTCCATTCACCGAGGCTAGCCCTAAAGCTATTTCGGGGAGAACCAGCTATCTCCGAGTTCGATTGGAATTTCTCCGCTACCCCCACCTCATCCCCGCATTTTTCAACATGCGTGGGTTCGGGCCTCCAGTGCGTGTTACCGCACCTTCACCCTGGACAGGGGTAGATCACACGGTTTCGGGTCTACGTCCACATACTCAGTCGCCCTATTCAGACTCGCTTTCGCTGCGGCTCCGGCTTCTCACCTTAACCTTGCATGTTAAACGTAACTCGCCGGTTCATTCTACAAAAGGCACGCCATCACCCATAGAAAGGGCTCTGACTTTTTGTAAGCACACGGTTTCAGGTTCTATTTCACTCCCCTTCCGGGGTGCTTTTCACCTTTCCCTCACGGTACTGTTTCACTATCGGTCGCCAGGTAGTATTTAGCCTTAGCAGATGGTCCTGCTGGATTCATACGGGGTTTCACGTGCCCCGCACTACTCGGGATCCGTCTCGGAGGGAACACAGTTTAGGCTACAGGGCTTTTACCTCTATCGCGGGCCTTTCCAGACCTCTTCACCTACTGAATTCCTTTGTAACTCCATGTGAGACGTCCCACAACCCCAAGAGGCAAGCCCCTTGGTTTAGGCTGTTCCGCGTTCGCTCGCCGCTACTGACGGAATCACTATTGTTTTCTCTTCCTCAGGGTACTTAGATGTTTCAGTTCCCCTGGTCTGCCTCTGCGTATCCTATGTATTCAGATACGAGTAACTGCGAATTACCACAGCTGGGTTTCCCCATTCGGACACCCCCGGATCAAAGCTTGCTTACAGCTCCCCGAGGCAGTTTCGTTGTTCGCCACGTCCTTCGTCGGCTCCTGGCGCCTAGGCATCCTCCGTGTGCTCTTAGTAGCTTAACCTCGATTTTTCCGTCAGGAAAATATCGGACAATGAATTTCTTCAACGCCTGTATTTCCATCAAGATCATCGTAGCATCGCCATTAATATGAAACTTGTTTACACAAGTTCAGCTTAAAGGAATGTTCTAAAACGCAAATTCGTTTCGGTATCCAGTTTTCAAGGATCAAGTTGCTGTTATTACGGGACAATCACGACTGTGATGTTCGGAATAACAGACAATGTATTTAGTATTTCAGACATAACAAATAGATGAAGTTTGTTGGTGGAGCCAAGCGGGATCGAACCGCTGACCTCCTGCTTGCAAGGCAGGCGCTCTCCCAGCTGAGCTATGGCCCCGCAAATTCCATCAAAACCGAACAAATGGAAACGCTCAAGGCTTTACGAAGTAAAGCCTACTTCAGGAAGCAAGCTTCCTGAAGACTTTTATTTGAATGTCTTCATTGCAGAAGACGATTCTCCATAGAAAGGAGGTGATCCAGCCGCACCTTCCGATACGGCTACCTTGTTACGACTTCACCCCAATCATCTACCCCACCTTCGGCGGCTGGCTCCCTTGCGGGTTACCCCACCGACTTCGGGTGTTGTAAACTCTCGTGGTGTGACGGGCGGTGTGTACAAGACCCGGGAACGTATTCACCGCGGCATGCTGATCCGCGATTACTAGCAATTCCGACTTCATGCAGGCGAGTTGCAGCCTGCAATCCGAACTGAGACCGGCTTTGCTGGGATTGGCTCCACCTCGCGGCTTCGCTTCCCGTTGTACCGGCCATTGTAGTACGTGTGTAGCCCAGGTCATAAGGGGCATGATGATTTGACGTCATCCCCACCTTCCTCCGGTTTGTCACCGGCAGTCACTCTAGAGTGCCCAGCTTCACCTGCTGGCAACTAAAGTCAAGGGTTGCGCTCGTTGCGGGACTTAACCCAACATCTCACGACACGAGCTGACGACAACCATGCACCACCTGTCTCAACTTTCCCCGAAGGGCACCTGATGCATCTCTGCTTCGTTAGTTGGATGTCAAGACCTGGTAAGGTTCTTCGCGTTGCTTCGAATTAAACCACATACTCCACTGCTTGTGCGGGTCCCCGTCAATTCCTTTGAGTTTCAGTCTTGCGACCGTACTCCCCAGGCGGAGTGCTTACTGTGTTAACTTCGGCACCAAGGGTATCGAAACCCCTAACACCTAGCACTCATCGTTTACGGCGTGGACTACCAGGGTATCTAATCCTGTTTGCTCCCCACGCTTTCGCGCCTCAGCGTCAGTTACAGCCCAGAAAGTCGCCTTCGCCACTGGTGTTCCTCCACATATCTACGCATTTCACCGCTACACGTGGAATTCCACTTTCCTCTTCTGTACTCAAGTCACCCAGTTTCCAGTGCGACCTCAGGTTGAGCCCAAGGTTTAAACACCAGACTTAAATAACCGCCTGCGCGCGCTTTACGCCCAATAATTCCGGACAACGCTTGCCCCCTACGTATTACCGCGGCTGCTGGCACGTAGTTAGCCGGGGCTTTCTTCTCAGGTACCGTCACTCCGGTAGCAGTTACTCTACCGGACGTTCTTCCCTGGCAACAGAGCTTTACGATCCGAAAACCTTCATCACTCACGCGGCATTGCTCCGTCAGGCTTGCGCCCATTGCGGAAGATTCCCTACTGCTGCCTCCCGTAGGAGTCTGGGCCGTGTCTCAGTCCCAGTGTGGCCGTTCACCCTCTCAGGTCGGCTACGCATCGTCGCCTTGGTGGGCCGTTACCCCACCAACTAGCTAATGCGCCGCAGGCCCATCCCCAAGCAGCAGATTGCTCCGCCTTTCATTCTCTCCTCAGGAGAAAAAAGAAATTATCCGGTATTAGCTACCGTTTCCGGTAGTTATCCCAGGCTTGAGGGCAGGTTGCCTACGTGTTACTCACCCGTCCGCCGCTAAGTCTGAAAGGAAGCAAGCTTCCTCTCAAACTCCGCTCGACTTGCATGTATTAGGCATGCCGCCAGCGTTCGTCCTGAGCCAGGATCAAACTCTCCAAATTGGTATTTAGAAAGAGCGATTGCTCATTTTGAAACTGACGATTCATTGAATGAATCTTGTAAAAATTAAAGCGTTCCATTTGTTCAGTTTTCAAAGAACTTGCTCCCGGCATTTCAACGTTATGTCTCTTGCACAGGAATTAGATCATATCATTTTATTACGTTTGTTGTCAACTTATTTTTCTTCCGCCGCTCAATTCAGCGTCGATGTCTCATAAGCACAAGAGATAATATATCACGCGCTCCAAGCGTTTGCAAGTCTTTTTTTATAATAGGATTAAGCACTGCTTTTTTTGAGTTAATAGTGAATAGTTCACCGCAGCTCTGCACAAATTGATTCCCATAATACTTCATTTGTCGCTACAATAGAATTTATCTTCGTATCCTATAGATAACTTATTTATTAACTGTTCCTGAAAGGAGTTCAAATGTCCAACAAGACCCTGCCTCAAGCTCCACCCGGCCCTCTGGGGGAATCACGAAATCTGCAGCAGGCTACCATCTACCGTATTTTGCTTGCTGTCAGCTTTGTTCATTTATTCAATGATTCCATTCAGGCACTGATTCCGGCGATGTTCCCTGTATTAAAGGATAACCTGGTGCTCTCTTATGCCCAGATCGGCTGGATTGCGTTCGCGCTGAATCTCACCTCTTCGGTGATTCAGCCTATTATCGGCTTCGCCGCTGACCGGAAGCCGCGTCCGATCCTGCTCCCGCTGGGGATGTGCTGTACCTTTGCCGGGGTGTTCCTGCTCGCTTTTGCAGGTAATTATGTATTAGTGATTGTATCCGTAATGCTTGTGGGCTTCGGATCAGCTGCGTTCCATCCGGAAGGGATGCGTGTGGCTCATATGGCTGCCGGTCAGCGCAAGGGGCTGTCGCAATCCATATTTCAGGTGGGCGGCAACGCCGGCCAGGCCTTGGGTCCTCTATTAATGAAGTGGGTATTCATTCCCTTCGGTCAGATGGGCGCTCTCGGCTTCACCGTTATCGCCGCTGCCGGAGTCGCCATCCAGGCCTATGTGGCCCGCTGGTACCGAGAGATGCTGGATGCCGGATACACCTTCCGCAAAAAGTCAGCGTCACGCTCTATCGACCCTGCCCGCAGCAAACGTATTCTGATTACAACGGTTATTCTGGTCTTCATCGTATTCGTGCGATCCTGGTACGGCGCCTCCATCGGCGGGTATTATGCCTTCTATCTAATGGACAAATACGGGATGACGCTGGATAAGGCTCAGATCTATATCTTCATCTATCTCGCTGCCGGCGCTGTCGGCACCTTCTTCGGGGGCCCGCTGGCAGACCGCTTCGGCCGCCGTAATCTTATTCTGGTGTCGATGATCGGGACGGTGCCTTTTGCGCTGGCCCTGCCTTTTGTGAACCAGTTCTGGGCGGCCGTGCTGCTGATCATCTCCGGGTTCATTCTATTATCCAGCTTCTCCGTCACTGTGATCTACGCGCAGATGCTGTATCCAGGCAATATCGGTACGGTCTCGGGTCTGATTACCGGCCTTGCCTTCGGGCTTGGCGGAATTGGCTCTGTCGTAATTGGGCATCTGATCGACACGATCGGAATAGCCACGGTGTTCGTGGCCTGCGGCTTCCTGCCGCTGCTCGGTCTGCTGGCCCTGCTGCTGCCCGGCGACAAGAAGCTGGAGGAATGGGCAGCGGAATAATCCGCTGAATCTGGATAACGGCAGAGAATTATTCAAGGGACACTTTTTGCGGTACAATTAGTTGAAACTTGAATTAATCACTCTAAGGTGGAGGCACCAGAGGAGGCTAAGCGCTTGAAAAACTTACTTACACCCCTTCGCAAAGGATACGGAAAGAAGCTCGTCTCGATTCACTTGTGGAATGCCTGGCTGGTCTTAATCCTTGCCGTTAGTGGTCTAATGCTGGTAGGCGGCTTCTGGAGAGAGCTGCTGGGTGAGGGCAGAGTGTGGCTGAAATGGGGCCATATCGTGTTCGGTCTGGCGCTGTTGATCCCTGTGGTCTATTATCTGCTCCTGGCGGCGAAGCACTGGAAGCGGCTCAAGGGTAAACCTGCGCAAAAAGCCAACGTCCTCTTCGTGCTGACGCTTTTGATCGGCTGGCTGATCTCAGGGGTTGTGCTCTGGCAGTTCAGGCTTGCCGGGCCGAGAGCAGCGAATACTGCGTTATTCATTCATGATCTGCTGACCTGGGTCGGCCTGCCAGTCATCATCTATCACTCCATTACACGGGTGAAGTGGCTGAAGGAGCCCAAGAAGCGCACGATTGTGGCAGAAGCTGTACCTGTTGAAGAGGCCTCTTCTCCCGCAGGACGGGCTCGGCGCACGGCTCCTTCTGAAGCCCAGCCTATGTATTCACGCCGCGGGTTCATTAAGGTTGCGGTAGGCGCAGGGCTTGCTGTCACGCTCGGTCCCACTTTTGTCCGCTGGATCGGTAAATCCCTGCAGTTTCCCGGCACAGCTGACTATGCGGCAAGCAATGCCAATGCATTGGTTCCCGATCCTATTCCGCTGGCGGAATCGGCACCTCCTATCGGCGGGGGAGCCGAGGGCAGCTTTCGCGTATATACGGTCACGGCCATTCCCGCGTTCGACAACTCCAACTGGTCTTTTACCATTGATGGCCTGGTGGATAAGAAGCTGAGCTGGAACTGGGAAGAGTTCGTCAAGCTGCAGCGCGAGGTGCAGGTCAGTGATTTTCACTGCGTAACAGGCTGGTCTGTGTACAAAAATACATGGGAGGGCCTCCCCCTCTCGAAGCTGCTCGATATGGCCGGTGTGCAGCCTGGGGCCGTCATGGTCAAGTTCTACTCGGGAGACGGTGTCTATACGGACTCACTCACTCTGGATCAGGCGAGGATGGACGATATCATGGTGGCCGTGATGCACGATGGCAAACCTATCCCCAATCAGCTCGGCGGGCCGGTTCGCCTCGTTACTCCGCAAATGTATGCCTACAAATCAGTCAAATGGCTGAACCGGATTGAGTTAATCAATGAAGATTATATCGGGTACTGGGAACAGCGGGGATACGATAAAGATGCCTGGCTGCCGGGTGCGAAGCGGGTGTAATGTAGCTTCTGTCCTCTATTTCAGAAAAAACCTCCTTTCCCAATCCGGGATTTGGAGGTTTTTTGTTCTTGCTTAATGGATCACAGGCTTTTGAAGGAAGCGTCGTACAGGCGGAACATGGTTTTGTAGCCGGACTCGTCAATCTTGATTCCGACATCCAGACGCCCCGATATTTCCAGCGGACCAGAGGTGTAGCGGAGCTTACTGCCTTCAGGAACAAACACGATCATAATCTTGTTCCAGTAGGTCTCATCCCCATTATCGAACGGACACTCTGCACCCGGTTCGGGAATAAGCAGAAACCAGTTTTTCTCAAAAGAAAGGACCTCACCCATGAAGCCCTTAATGGTAACCTGCTGTCCGCTAAGATCCCAGAAGTGCTCTGAGGGCCGGGTCTGATCGTCTCCGTCAAAAAAACCGTTCCAGTCTATGGCCTTATTCCCTGTGGAGGCAGCACTCACGGTAGCCGCTGCCGCTGCCGCTGCCGCAGACGGTGACGGTGACGGTGATGGGGATACGCTCAATGCCGGAGCAGATCCAGCCTTGACGGGTTCTGCTTCAGCGCTGCTCCCCCCGGTACCCTTAGACGCTGCCGCTGGGCGGGGGCTTTGTACAGAAGAAGAGGCGGCCGGACTCGGCGTAATGGTTACATTCTTTCCGGAGGGCTTCCGGGTAGCCGTTCCAACAGGTGCAGCAGTAGGCGATGGAGACGGCTTGAACGTAACCGTCACCTTGGTCCCGGTATCCGTACCTTTGGATGGAGCAGCGGATGCAGCAACTCCGCCCTCGGCAACTGGAGCAGGGGCCTGCGGGGAAGGGGATGCGGACGACTCAGCCTCCGCCGTGACTTCCTCAGTGCTCTGCGGAGCTTCCACCACCGCCGCAAAGGACTCCCCGTTCCCATTAGCAGCAGTATTCTGGCCACATGCCTGAAGCAGCAGCATACCTGTCACAGCTCCCGACAGCAGAAGCATTCTTCCTTGTAGTCGTATCAATTGAACGTACCTCCTATGATTTGAACAAGGCGAGCGGATGCATCCGGTACATCCGGAAGGCCGGTCCAAGCGAGGACAGCAGACCTATAGCCAACGCCCCAAGCACAATAAACCAATGCTCCGGTGTCCAATGGTAAGGCTCGATTTGAATGCCCGCCTGCGAGAACAGCATGTCCTTGAGCAGATAGGCTCCGAGATGACCGGTCACAAGCCCCGCGATGAGTCCGGTTGCTGTTACCAGCAGGCCTTCTGTGGTTAGGGAGAGCCATACGTAGGCCCGTGATTTTCCGAGAAGACGCAGTATTCCGACATCCTTGGTACGCTCTGAGGCTGCTGCAACGAGAGATAATAGAATCGCAATACCTGCGAGCAGCACACATATGGCCGTCAGCATCCCCAGCAGCCGGGAGCCCTGATCCACTGCATTCAACACCTCGGACACGGCCTTGCTGGTATACGCCGCCTGGACACCATTGCTGCCATCGAACGCCTGCTTCAAATCATGGGCCCCCAGCAGACTGGCCGGCTTAACCAGCACCGCCGTAATCTCCCGTTCCTCAGGAGACAGCCCGTGTACAGCCCAGGCATAGTCAACTGTCGTAAAGACCGCCCGGTCATCTGGAGTATGGAGTTCTGGAAGAATACCCGCTACTCTGTATCGAAAATCCTCATGAGCATGCCCGGCTTGCTCTCCCGTCCCCTCATCTTCGGCTGCCGCATGTCCTCCTGCTTCTTCGGCCTCATGATCCCCTTCATGCTCAGCCGCTGCGGATTCGTGGTCTTCTCCCTGTACAAGTCCATGCGCCCCCGCAAAGGTATCGCCTACCTTCAGTCCAAGCGACCGGGCCACGTATGAGCCTACAATCGTATCACCAGTATCGGCATACATCTTGCCTTCCTGCAGTCTGCTGCCACCGTAACGGGTGAAGAAATACCCGGAATCTATCCCGACAATCGGATAGCCCTTGTAGTTGTCGCCCGTAGTCATCGCAAAGGCAGCTTCCACAGACGGGTCCCGCCGTGCCTCATCCAATACAGCAAGCGGGATATTCCCGGTTGGCGCGCCGATATGATAAAAGGTATTGAGTACCAGCTGTGTCTCACTGCCCGCTGCGCCTATGACAAGATCAAAGGGGCCATAGCCTTTCTTGGCTCCCTGCTCTACACTCTGCCGGGACAGGACAAGTAACACAATAAAGGCAACTGTAATCGCCACAGCACACACGGTAAGCAGAGACAGGAACCGCCGGTGCAGCACATTGCGGAGGGTGAGCCGGAACAGGCTCATAGTGAAATCCCCTCCCTGTCTATCCCGCTGAACGAAGACCGCTGCCGGGCTAATACCTCCCGGCGTACTTCATTGATATCGTGAATGTTCAAGCGGCGCGGAAACCGTTCAGCCATATTGAGGTCATGGGTTACCACGATTAAGGTGTGTCCATGGGCCTTGCTAAGCTCCAGGAGCAGAGAGGATATCTCATCGGCCGTCTCCCAGTCCAAGCTGCCTGTCGGTTCATCTGCCAGCAGAAGCGGCGGGTGATTGATCATGGCCCTTACAATAGCAACGCGCTGCTGCTGCCCGCGTGAGAGCTGGGAAGGCAGATGCCTTCCGCGGCCCCCCAGGCCCACCTGCTCCAGCCAGCCGTCCACTATGCGCCGTCTCTCCTTTTGCGGAAGCCGGGCCGTCATGGCAATCTCGACATTCTGCCGCGCGGTCAGCGAAGGAATCAGATGGAAGTCTTGAAGCACATAGCCTATAGCAGAAGCACGAAAGGCATCGCGCTTCGCCTCAGTTAACTCGTGAAGCGGCTGCCCATCTACGGTAATTCTGCCGCTGTCTGCACTCATAATGCCGCTGATCAGATGCAAAAGCGTGCTTTTACCGGACCCGCTGGGTCCGGTAATGGCTACACGCTCTCCTTTTTCAACATTCCACCGGGGGATATCGAGGATCGGCACAGCTCTGCCGTCCACTTTGAATTGTTTGGTCAAATTCTGAATCTGAAGCAATAGGAGCCACTCCTATCTGAGCACAATGCGTTCGGACAGCGCATCCCAGGTTAAGGTCGTGCCCTTCAACTGGTTGAACGCACTAAGCGGAAGGTAGAGTACGTTGTTATCCACATCCACCGTGTATGCGGCCGCTTTGCTGTTCAGCTTCGCTGTTTTCCCGGTCAGATCGACCTCGATGGTATTCTTTCCAATAGTAAGCTTGGCAGCAGAAGTGCTCCCTGTATAGGTTCCTCCAAGCGCCTTTACCAGAGCCTGAGCCGGATAGAGCACTTCATTGTCGCGGCTGATTTTGAATTTCGGATAAACATATTTCGACTGCAGCTCTGCTGAACGCTTGTTCAGATCCAGTCCCAGTATTCCCGCTCCCATAGTTGCGATCTGCGTATTGTCGATCTGTCCCTTCACTTTGTCAGCAATCGGGCCATACGCCCACACCCCAACATCCACCGCAGAGTGGCCGTGACCCGACCAGCCGACCAGCAGGCGCTTGGAAATCACTGCATTATAAGCGCCTTCCCGTTTGTACGAAGAACCGTCACCGTTCATAATCTGGGTAACTTCCTCATCCGTCAGATCTGTAATCCAGGTGTTTGCCGTTACGATTTTGCGGATCTCTTCCGGTGTCTGCGCTGCTTCAAGATCGGCTGCCAGACTCTCAGAGGAGTGCTTTTGCTTGTTCCACAGATCGATGTTGATCTCATAGATATTGTCACGCGAGAGTGAGAGGCCGCCTGTCTCATGGTCAGCAGTAACCACCACGGAGGTGTTGCCGTTTTTCTTCGCAAAATCAACCGCTGTCTTGAAGGCTGCGTCAAAGTCGAGCGCTTCCTGCACCAGGGTCGGCAGATCGTTGGCATGACCGGCATGGTCGATACGCCCGCCTTCAATCATCATGACGAAGCCGTCTTTATCGGCGGACAGAATATTCAGTGCTTTGGAGGTCATCGCCGAGAGGCTTGGAATTTCCGGAGTGCGGTCTGGCGTATAAGCCACATGGGAGTTGCCGAACAAGCCTAACACCTTGGTATTCTTGGAAGTGAGTGTATTTAAGGCTGTGGTATTCTCAACGACCGTATAGCCTTTGGCTTTGAAGTCAGGCAGCAGGTTCTTATCCGTACGTTTGCCCTTCTCATCCTTAGTCAGGAAGAACTGCTTCCCGCCGCCCATCAGCACATCCACGCCGCTCTCCAGGTACTGTGAGGCAATCGCCGATTCATTGTCACGGTTACGGACATGGGAAGCGTACACGGCAGGTGTGGCATGGGTGATACGGGCAGTGGTCACAAGGCCGGTGGCCTTGCCTGCGCTCTCCGCAGCTTCGATTATAGAAGCAAAGGGTCTTGAGACATCCTCATTAGAGACGCTGATGCCCGCATTGTAGGTTTTATGGCCCGTAGCAAATGCAGTACCGGCTGAGGCGGAGTCTGTGACGATCCCGGATACGATTTTACCGCTGTCCTCTCCCCGGTCTGCATATGTAGTAGCTTGTCCCACGTAGTATGGATCGAGGTTCAGGTGCTTGACACCCTTGGTATATTGCTGAAAATATCTTGCCGCAGACACTTGGGCCGGGCCCATGCCGTCGCCGATCAGAACGATAAGATTCTTAGACTGGGCCTTGGCAGCGCCCCCGGAATTAGCCGGGCTCTTGGCCGCACCTGCAAGGGTTGCTCCTGATACTACGGCTGCCGCCAATCCTCCAAAAATCATGCCCCTCATTAACTTGTTCATCATATACCCCTTCCTCATTGTGACGGTTCTAATCCCAAGCTTACCTTGGAAAGATTAACTAATTGTCAAAATAAGTATGGAGTTGTATTAAATTATCAAATGTTCACATGAAAGCGGAAGGGTAGCCGTCTGCAAAACAAAATCAGCCTACCGGGTAACAAATGCTGGTGACTTCCCCTGTACATCCGGCCCGTTCGCCATTGCTTGGCGCAATGAGGTCGGTTTTTCGATTTCCTATACATCAAAAAAAGCCCTGCGCCCCTCCGCCCATAAGCAAAGGAAACACAGGACCTATATATTCTCTTACATCTCTAGCAGCCGGATCAGCTCGTCTTCATCCTCAATGACTTGAATGCCGAGCTGCTGGGCTTTGGCCAGCTTGCTGCCTGCCTTCTCCCCGGCGATGACCAGATCCGTCTTCTTGGAGACGCTGCCGGATACCTTCGCCCCCAGAGCCTCCAGACGTTCGGCGGCTTCCTCGCGGGTCATTTTTTGCAGGGAACCGGTGAGGACGACTGTTTTGCCGCTGAAATAGGTATTGGTATTAACTACACGCGGAGCTTCAGGAGCCTTGGCCTCTACCCCCAGCGCCCGCATACGGTCGATACTAACCACTACGAACGGATCGGCAAAATAATTCACGATGCTCTCCGCCACAATTCCCCCGATATCCGGCAGTCCGGCCAACTCCTCCGCGGTAGCAGACATGACAGCTTCCAGACTGCGGTAATGGTCGGCCAGCATTCTTGTCGTGGCTTTGCCGGTATTAGGAATACCGAGTGCATAGAGGAAGGATGCCAGATCTCTGCCTTTGCTGTCTTCGAGTGCCTTCAGCAGATTCGCCGCCTTCTTCTCTCCGAACCGCTCCAGCTTCACCAGCTGGTCGAAGGTTAGCTCATACAGATCCGCAGGCTCCCGTACACTAAGCTCCTCATGCAGCTGAGCCGCTGTCTTCTCACTGAACGTCTCGATATCCATGGCATCTCTGGAGGCAAAATGGGTAATCCGGCTGACAATCTGCGGCTTGCAGTCAAGCTTGTTGTTGCAGAACAGATGAGCGCCGCGCATCTCCAGCGGGAACCCGCAGGCCGGACACTCTTCGGGGAAGATAATCTCCCCGCCGTCACTCTCTTCTGTCACCTTGCCCAGAATCTCGGGGATGACATCATTGGAGCGGCGGATGAACACCCGTGTGCCGAGGGCAAACTTCAGATTCTTGCGCTCAATATCGCCCACGTTGTTAAGGGTGCAGTTCTGCACCGTAACCCCGGCTAGTTCTACAGCCTCCACCCGCGCGAGTGGAGTTACTTTGCCGGTGCGTCCGACATTCCAGCTTACAGATTCCAGAATGGTTGTGGTCTCTTCCGCCTCGAATTTATAAGCAACGGCCCATCGCGGGAACTTATCCGTATAACCCAGCGCTTCACGAATACGGAAATCAGTAACCTTAATGACCGCTCCGTCAATCAGATAATCCAGACCGGAACGGCTCTCTTCAATCTCTGCCAGTTGCTCGGTTACATCATCGAAATTGCTGAAGTAGTTGAGGTAAGGGTTAACCTTGAACCGGTTGCTGCGCAGGAAATCCATCATCTCCTGATGATCGGCGAACTGTACGCCTTCTGCATACCCCACATTATAAAAGAAAGCATTCAGCCTGCGGTCGGCAGTCATCTTCGGATTCAGGTTGCGCAGCGCGCCCGCCGCACCGTTGCGTGCATTCTTTAGCGGCTCTGCTGCGCGGGTATTATAATCCGCCAGTACCGACAGGTTCATAATCCCCTCGCCCTGCACTTCAATAACGCCTTCCTTGAACGGAATATTCAGCGGAACGGACTTGATCGTCTTCACCTGAGCCAGAATCCCCTCACCTGTCACCCCGTTGCCACGGGTAGCTGCTTGTACAAGCGCCCCATCACGATAGGTCAGGTTCAGCGTCAGGCCGTCGAACTTCAGCTCTACAGCATAACACGGCTCCGGCAGCGGATTCTCCGGGTTCTTGGTATTATAATCATTCACCAGCTTCAGCACACGGGTGTTCCAGGTACGGAGCTGTTCAATATTCTGCGCCTTGTCCAGACTCCACAGCGGTGCCAGATGGCGATGCGGTGTGAAGCCCTTCAGGAGCTCCCCGCCTACCCGCTGGGTCGGGGAATGCGGCAATACAATTCCGCTCTCCGCTTCCAGCGCCACCAGTTTGTCGTAGAGCACATCGTATTCCTTGTCACTGATCTGTGGAGCATCCAGCGTATAGTAGTGATAATTGTATTGATTCAGCTCGGCTACAAGCTCTTCCATCGTGAACATCATATCCATCCGGCATATCCCTCCGTCAAATAGGTTTCCTACGGTTAGCGTGATCCAAAAGCACTGCCGTTAATCGCAAGCTTGATTTATTCAACTTTGGTGATCGGCGCAAAGCCGGCCAGCAGCCGCTTAACGCCTACCGGCGCCGGGAAGGCAATCTGCAGCTCCGTATCGTTGCCGCTGCCCTTCACGGATACAATGGTGCCGGTGCCCCATTTGCCGTGGGCGACCTTGTCGCCCGCCTTGAAGCCTCCGGCCTCCGCAGCCGCCCCGGCCCCGCCCGTCGTGCGCTGCGCGCCTCCGGTCGTCACCACCACACGGCCCGCGCCTGGCACCGCGCTTGCCGAGCTGCCGCTGCCGAAGCTGGCGGACCCGCCGCCTCCCGGCGCGTTCCCGGCAGCAGCGGTGCGGCTGCCGAAGTTCCCCCGGCTGCCTCCGCTTCCGCCGAAGCCCCGGCCGCCATAGGCACCGCCTGCCTCCGCGCCTCCGCGCCGGAAGCGGTCCGATTCACGGACGGTATCTTCCTTCAGCTCCTCCGGAATCTCCTCCAGGAAGCGGGACGGCGCATTCGCGTTCGTCCGCCCGAACAACGTGCGCATCCGTGCGCAGCTGAGGAACAGCTGCTTCTCCGCACGGGTAATGCCCACATACGCCAGCCGGCGTTCTTCTTCCAGTTCATCATTGTCCTGGAAGGCACGGCTGTGCGGGAACACCCCTTCCTCCATCCCGATGATGAAGACGGTCGGGAACTCCAGCCCCTTCGCGCTGTGCATCGTCATCAGCACCACCGCATCACTGCGTTCTTCTTCATCATTCACGCTGTCGATATCCGCAACCAGCGCCAGATCGGTCAGGAAGGAGACCAGCGACTTGTCTTCATTGTTCTTCTCGAATTCCATCGTAACGGACAGGAACTCGTCAATGTTCTCCAGGCGTGAACGGGACTCCAGCGTATTCTCATTCTGCAATTCAAGGCGGTACTGCGACAGCTCGAGAATCTTCTCAGTCAGCTCTGTCACCGAGAGGAATTCCACCATCCGGTGCAGGGCTTCGATCATATCGTAGAATTCCACCAGCGTGTTGCGGGTGCGTCCGGCGAACCCGAGATCATCCACCGTCTGCAGCGCCCGGAAAATCGAGACGCCCTGGCCAGCAGCCGCTGCCGCAAGCTTCCCAACAGTTGTATCCCCCAGCCCGCGCTTCGGAACATTGATAATCCGCGTCAGGCTGATATCATCATCAGGATTGGACAGCAGGCGGAGATACGCCAGCAGATCCTTGATTTCTTTACGGTCGTAGAACTTGATCCCCCCGACGATCTGGTAGGGAATATCTGATTTGATCAGAATTTCTTCTATTACACGGGACTGGGCGTTCGTACGGTACAGAATCGCATGGTTCTGGTAAGCCTGTCCCTGCTTCACATTCTTGCTGATCTCCCCGGTGACGAAATATCCTTCGTCATGCTCAGTGTCACCTCGGAACACCTTAATCTTCGCGCCTTCATCGGAGTCGGTCCACAGCTTCTTCGGCTTGCGGCCCGTATTGAGGGCAATTACGCCGTTGGCGGCATTCAGAATGTTCGAGGTGGAACGATAATTCTGCTCCAGCAGAATCGTCTGGGCTTCGGGGTAATCCTCTTCGAAGTTCAGAATGTTCGAGATATCCGCCCCGCGCCAGCGGTAGATCGACTGGTCACTGTCCCCGACCACGCAGATCCGGTGATGGCCTTCAGCCAGCATCCTGCAGAGCATGTACTGCGCACGGTTCGTATCCTGGTACTCATCAACATGAATATACTTGAACTTCTTCTGATAGAAATCCAGTACATCCGGCTTCTCCTTGAACAGCTCGATCGTCTTCATAATCAGATCATCGAAATCCAGAGAGTTATTGCTTCTCAGCCGGTGCTGGTATTTGGAATACACCTTAGCCACCAGGCCTTCAAAATAATCGCCAACCTTCTGCTCATACTGCGCCGGTGTAATCAGCTCATTCTTGTTCGTGCTGATGACGGCCTGGATGGCCTTCGGCTCGAACTTCTTGGTGTCGATGTCGAGATCCTTCATACAATTGCGGATGACGGACAGCTGGTCTGTCGAATCCAGAATGGAGAAATTCGAGGTGAAACCGATCTGATCGATATCCTTCCGCAGAATCCGCACACACATGGAGTGAAAAGTGGATACCCAAATATCCCGGCCCTCCGGCCCTACCAGCTTGGAGACACGATCCTGCATCTCCCGGGCGGCCTTATTGGTAAACGTAATCGCCAGAATCGCCCAAGGCGGTGCCTTGCGGTTCGCAATCAGCCAGGCTATCCTGTGGGTCAGCACCCGGGTCTTGCCGCTGCCCGCGCCAGCCATGATTAGCAGGGGTCCTTCAGTTGCTTCTACAGCCTGACGCTGCGGGGGATTCAGACGGCTTACGGCGTCCTGTATGTTAACAAGTTGCATGTGTTACATGCTCCTTTCTGAATATAAGTTATATAAGACGCACTTAAGGTTTGAACTCGAAGCTTGGTCGTCGCTGCGGTGAACATTCGGACATGATCTATAAACTCTACCAGTCCATCGGCGGGGTATCCCGCACAGCCTGGACCGTCAACAGCGCTTGTTCCACATTGCTATAAATAATATTGCCGACCACTACTGTATCACATAGTGCGGCTACATGCATGGCTTCCTCTGGACCTGTAATTCCGCCTCCGTAGAAAAGCTGGCTGTGCTCAACCACTTCCCTGACCTCGCGCACAATCTCCAGATCTCCGTAACGTCCGCTATATTCAAGGTAGACCACCGGGAGGTTCATCAGCTTGTCTGCAATCTGCGCATAGGCTCCCGCACCAGCCGCATCGAGCGAGCAGTCGGCACCGGTCAGGCGCGCTACCGAGGAATCGCTGTTCAGCACAATATAGCCCTCTGTCAGCAGCAATTCCCATGGGATCAGACTGCCGAAGCGTTCAATGGCCCGGCGGTGATGGCCGAGAATCCATGAAGTATCGTCAGTGTTGAGCACCATGGGAATCATATACAGGTCAAAACCGGGCACAGCGGCCTCCAGATCCGAGATCTCCAGTGCGCAAGGCAGGTCATACTGCCGGATTCTCGCAAGCAAACTCACTGTATTCTCATAAGTCACGCCAGTAGAGCCGCCTACGATAATCGCATCGGTTCCCGACTGGCACACAGCGGCCAGCTCCTTATCACCAAGCACACGGTCCGGGTCCAGCTTGAATACATGCCGCCATGGCCTGATCATTTGCCGCATCTCGTTCATCTTTGTCCATCCTCATTGTTCATCTAAGTGAATATACACACTCCTGCGCACGCACAATCCGTATCTCTAGTCTAAGTCAGTACGAAGGGGAGTGTCAATTTAAAAGAGAACAAAATGCGAACATTTTTTCGCATATTTGCCTTAGCCTTCTCCTCGATCAGCGGAGACCCTTAATCCGGTTCAAATCATTTTCCGGGACAAAATCAGTATAGAATCCGTTGACGCCCAGCCGGGACAGCTCCACAATCTCCTGCTCATCGTTCACGGTATGCACGTAGACTCTGGCGCCCGCTTTTTTCAAGTTACGCACAAAGCTCTTGGTAGCCCTGGTTGTCGGCATCGTGATGTCCACGCCGGTCTGCTTGACGAATTCAATGACCACCTCGTCGCTGTCCTCAGTCTGGTATAGGGTATAGATGATTTCCGGAAAAGCGTACACCTGCTTCACAACCTCCAGCATCTCCCGGCTGTAAATCTGCGGAACAATCCGCTCCAGCAGCGCTGGGTCCTTCTTCCGGGCGGCTTCTACAATGAGCTGAAATTGCTTCGTTACCTGTTCCGGTTCCAGCTCCTTCGTGTCCGTAACAATATAGGTATCCGGGTAGATCTCCATCAGATTGACGATTTTCTCAATATCCAGCGGAGAGTAGAGCTCCAGCACCGGGCTGTTCATCACTTCATCGTGAGTCAGCACCTCTCCCTGCTTGTCAGGAGGAAGAACCTCCTGTTGACCCAGTTTCTTACTCATACCTGTAGTCCATTCATGACGGGCCACGAGCTGTTCATCACTGGTCAGCAGCAGGTCCGCCTCAAAGATCCGGGTCCCCTGCTCATAGTTCGCAATAAAAGCGTCCTTGGTATTGGTATACGCCTTGTCATTGATTCCGCCCATGGCATGGGCAATGACTCTGTGGGCCGCGAAGCCTGTAGCTGGCTGTTTTTCTTTTCCTCCAAGCATCAATACAAGCAAAAGTGTAACAGCCCCGATCATAGTAATAGAAGCAATAAGCTTTGTTCTCTTCATGATGGCAGTCTCCTTTGCAAGTAGTAGAGAGTCGGCTGAAAAAAGCAAAAACGGCTGTGTCATCCTCAAGGGGCAGCAACCGTTTTTTAGCGGAGAATAGAATATAGATAAGACCGTGTATTAATAAGCGTTCTTAAACCCATTACGAATAGTCTTGGCAATAATCCGGATATCGAACAGCAGAGACCAATTCTCGATATAGAAAATATCATGCTTGATCCGGTCCTCAATCGAGGTATCCCCGCGCAGACCGTTACTCTGAGCCCAGCCGGTAATCCCCGGCCGCACATGATGCTTAACCATATACTTCGGAATCTCGCCGCGGAATTGCTCTACAAAATAAGGGCGCTCCGGCCGCGGACCAACCACACTCATCTGCCCGAACAGCACGTTGAAGAATTGCGGCAGCTCATCCAGACTCGTTCGGCGGATAAACGTACCAAAGCGGGTCCGGCGCGGATCTTCCTTCGTGCTCCAGCCTGTGTCCACCTCACCGTCCGTCTGCATTTTCATGGAACGGAACTTGTACATCATGAAATTACGGCGGTTCAGCCCCACCCGCTCCTGCTTGAAAATCACCGGGCCGGGTGAGGTCAGACGCACTCCGAGCGCAACAATCAGCATCACCGGAGACAGCATGAGAATGGCGAACAAGGCGAACACAATATCAAACGCACGCTTTGCCATTTTGTTCCCGGCCATATCCAGCGGAATATCGCGCACATTAATCATCGGCATCCCGGCAAAGTTATCGAAATACGGACGGGCCGGCAGGTAATCGAAGAAGTCGGGGATAATCAGCGTCCGCATCCCGGCTTTCTCACAAGTTGCAATAATAGCCGGGTATTTCGAGTGGGCATCCAGCGGCAGCGCCAGAATCACCTCATCGACAGGGAGCATCTCCAGCATAGCCTCCAGCTGATCCACAGTGCCCAGAATCGGCTTATACCGCTGCTCCTCAATGCCATCCCATTGATGGAAGTCATCCAGGAACCCGATGGCCTCATAGCCCAGCTCCGGATACTGCTCCAGGTTGTTATAGAATCTTTTACCCAATGTGCCTGCTCCAAGAATCAGGACGAACTGGCGGTTGAAGCCTTTTTCACGCAGCGACTTCAGCATCTTCTTCAGCACATAACGGTACAGCATAATGGATAGAATATTGAAGCCCATGTAGATCGCCAGGTATTGCCGGGAGATATCAATTTCTCTCAAGAAGAACATTAGACCAAGCAGAATAAAAATACCCATAACATGTACCTGAAAAATTTTGATGAATTCATCAATGAACCGCTTCTTCCGCTTAGGCAAGTATAGAGACACTACAATACCGATCAGTATGGCTATGGCCCCATAGATAATACTCCAGTACCCATAGGATTCTATAGGCAGCGTCCGGTAGGATTCCAGCAAGCCGCTCTTGAACTTCAGCCACCAGGCCGCAAGGAAGGACAACTGGATCACGATAAAGTCGGCTACCATATATAGTTGGGTCAAAAACTTTTGATTCCGGCGAATCATAATCTCACCTCAGCCTTCGATTCATTGCGGATACCAGCTTCCCCGGGAACATTCAGACTCTGTGCGGGTGTAGGTACCTTACGCGGGGCAATCAATGCGTTGCGCAGCAGCGACAGAGTGAACTTAACGCCGACGCCCGCATAGACCGCTCCATTTATCATACTGTTGTAGCGGCTGCTATAATGCTTCTTATGAAATAAAATCATGGCCCGGTGAAACTCATACACAATCTTGAATGGTCTGCGGCGCGCGCTGCCACCCTTCAGATGTACGATGGACGTCTGCGGATAATAATAAATCCCCCAGCCCGCTTCCTTGATCCGGTAACACCAATCCAGATCCTCTCCATACATGAAAAAGGTTTCATCCAGCCCGCCCACCTGCTCAATCGTCTCCCGGCGCAGCAGCATGAACGCTCCAACCAGACAATCTACCGGATATTCGTCATCCGGGTCCAGATAGCCGAGCTGATAGCCGTTGAACTTCGGACGGTCCGGGAACAGCTTACTGAAGCCAAAGGCATAATAGAACGACGCAGAAGGGGTCGGGAACCCTCTCCGGCAGGCCTTATCGAGCGACCCGTCCGGCAGAATCACCTTACACCCGGACGCGCCAAGATCAAGGCGGCTGTCCATGAACGCAAGCATCGTCTCCAGTGTATCCTTGCGGATCACGGTATCTGAATTGAGCAGCAGCACATAACGCCCGGAGGCAACCTCCATCCCCTGGTTATTCCCCTTGGCAAAGCCAACATTCTCCGAATTAGCAATTAACAGCACCTCCGGGAACTCCTTGCTTATCATCTCCACCGAGTTATCCTGGGAGTTATTATCTACTAGAATAATTTCATAGGAATACCTTGTCTCCGAATCATACACCGACCTCAGACAATCCATCGTCAGGCGGCATGTGTTGTAATTTAGAATCAATATACTAACATCTACATTCACTGCTATACTCTCCTGACAAATATAGTAATCTATCGACAATTATTATAACACAAAAACCCCGCTGATAGGCAGCGCCTGTTCAGGGAGGTTTTTACAAGGCTATCAGTCATTCCCCGGCAGGCTTGACTCTCTCCTGAATATACCGGCGCTTGCGCTTCAGGGCTGCTCTCTGTGCAAAAAAGGATTTCCAAGCTCCCAACAGCTTAGGCTCTTTCAATAGCGAGTAGCCATGTGCGGCGATCTCGTAAGGAAGAGAATTTAGCAGCGTGAGCAGCAGTGTGCGGGAGGGCTCGTTCTTGTATATCATTTTATACCGATTAATATAGGAGATCCGCTTGATGAACATCGCTTTACCACTCCGGCCGGACGTCTTCCACCCCCGCTCATGGTAGCCTAGCGCTTCCGCATCATAGTAGGCCTTCCAGCCGAACAATTCCGCACGCCAAGCCACATCCACATCTTCCTTATACGCAAAAAAATCCGCGTCGAAAAACTCCCCCTCCACGCTGATATCCTCAATCATCCGCCGCGAGTACATCGCCGCTGCACCGGAGACACCCAATACTTCACCAGACTCATTCCACTGGTCAGCAGGCTCTCCCGCTCCACGGTCAAACGCCCTCCGCGCCCTATTCATCCGCAGTCCGGTACTATCCACCAGCGAATGATCCGCCTTCAGCAGCAGCTTGCCTGTGGCACTCCCGATCCGGGAATCGGCTTCCATTCTGGCGATCAGCTTGGATATATAGTCCGGGGCCAGCGTAAGATCCGGGTTCAACACCAGCACATAATCGGTCGTAGTGCCGGCAATCGCCTGGTTGTGCGCAGGGGCGAAGCCGGTGTTAAGTTCATTTTCTAGGAGGACTAGGGTTGGGCTCGGGATACAGTTGATAGCATCCCCTGAGCTGGTTGCTGCTGTAATTGTTGCTGCATCCACAGAATGTGCTGGCTTTGCGGTGTGCAGCGCTGCATCCTTATTACGCTCATGGTAGAACGCCCGCACCTTCTCCGCCGAACCATCCGTGGACGCATTATCCACCACTACAATCTTTTTGACCGGGTAATCCTGGCTGAGCACAGCCGACAAACATTCCGCTATATCATCTGCGCTGTTATAAGTAACAATATGCACACTGACCGTTTTAAGTTTCATGGGGTACCTCGAATTCCATATATTCATTAACCGAACGTCACCTCCTTTAACATTTGGAATTTCACCACTGAAAACAGCGCTAAGATGGGCATATAGAAGAAGGCAGTCGAGACTTTCTCGACTACCTTAAAAGATACCTAAATCCGCATTTTTATTTTTATAGTAGCTTTGAAATATAATATAGGCGGTGAGTACGCACATTATGAGGCAGTCCCTGAATAAAAAAGTCAATAGGAACTACAAGATCAACATAGCCGGCGGGAGAGGTTTTTAAATCTTCGCATTTAATACAATAACAAAGGAAGGTTCCTCTCCACAATCTCAAGAACAATGATACTTGGTTTTTCTTCTGCTATTTTAGATTTTTCAACTTTAAAGTCGGTTAAAAATATACTCGATTTAAAGTGATCCGCCAAATAAGGCATCATCGCTGCACCAAAAGAATCACGATACATAAGTAATTTCCCACCCTGTGACTCGTTTAAATATGAAGTTAAGTAATTATCCGATTGAATAACATTGGATGTTCTATTGAATTGAGGCACTAAGCTAACTATAGTATCATCTAGTTTCATAGAGAGCATAAGGGCTAAATCCAGTTGCATCTTATAAGATACAGTGGAAATACTAAAGTCTTCTCGACTATGAGGATGATAAGCAGGTAACGCATTCATTAATTTATCATAAGCCAAATATCCTCCAAAATCATTCCAATGTGTATCTGTAGCATAATATGTTTGGAAATCATCTTTACCCCTAATCAGAGTATCTCTAACATCAACAATATTTATTTTTGAGTGAGCTCGTAAATATTCTAAAAGCTGATCATAACGAGTTTCATTTTGAAAACGTACATACTTACTCGGCATGTATTCAGGATAAATTGTTTGTTTATTTGGGCCTACTATAAAAATAAATTGAGCACCTGAAGCTTCAGAAGCGTTATTCGCTTCTTGAAGATTCGAAGCTATCCTTTCAAGCTCAGCATCCGTAAATCTAACCATTCCTTGATAATCTTCTACAGACTTTTCAGCTGAGTAGAATAGCCAACTTTTTTTCCCTATCACGACGTTAGGATGTGTCGATTTGCTCAATATATGATATTTAATATTACTGTTCAATTTGACTAGTTCACTACGCAAACCAAAATTATCATTAAAATAAGACTCGTATTCTTTTGTAAATTGTTTGTAGTTCGTGATTGAAGTCGTTGGCTTTGAAGCCAAATTTCTATTTTCAGACGAAGCAATATTTGCAGAAAAAAACACCTTTGTTAGCAATGGCAAAAATATAAGTAGTAATGACACGCTTTGTAAAACGTTTATGTTAAAACGAAATCTCTTATGACTCCCTACTAAGTCCAAATCGATAAGTAGCCATACTATTACAAGAGAAATAAGGAACGAAAACACATATATCATTATTTCTACTGTAAAATCATCTTGATTCAAAAACTCGGAAATATCACCTAAATGAACATAGGGGTCTATCCCTGTTGTCTTTATTCTTAATGATGATTTACTAGGTTCAATCTCGACCATATTACTTGATTTTAAATTGCTTAGCAAAGATTTGTTTTTATATTTTATTGAGTAAATAACGATATCAACCTCTGGGCTCTCACCCAAATCAAATCTTAAGTTTTGAATATTCTTGGCCGCTTCTGGTAGGGCAAATTTGAGAATGCTTTTTTCTTCTGAACCTTCAAGCATTATACTAACCGTTTTTTGTTCAGAAAAACCTTCACCAGTATCGTAGTATAGAATATACTCATTTGTATGATTTGATTGCAGTGCAACAGACACTTCATTATTTGACTTCTCTCGGTTTATATAACCTTTGCTGATCAAGACAACAATTAGAAATAACACTACCAGTAACAATGCATTTACAAACGTAAAGTATTTTCTCACGGAGGTATCTTCTCCTACTAGAATCTAAAATAAATGAACGGGTTATATGTTTGACTTGCCAACGCAGCAGATACAAGGAGCAAAACAACTATCTCCGTGATTACTATGAAGAGTAGTTTAGTAATTTGATATTTACTATTTCCCATGTCTAAAATAGATTGATAATGGTTTAACAATATCTTCAAAAGAGGGGTTGCTCCTATAAACGCAAGAATAACAACAAAAATCAGCTCATTATCCAAATAATATCCAATGTTGTAAATACCAACATCCCCATTAAAGCCAATCATAGTTTTTAAATAAGCAATTGCATATTGAAAATCATTTGCTCTAAAGAATATCCAACCAACCATAACAACGAGCAATGTGTATGCATGTTGAAATGGTGCCCACATTCTATCCATTAATTTACCTAATGGTGAGCGCTCAAGAAGCATGAAAAAACCATGGAATAACCCCCAAAAAATAAAATTCCAGCTTGCTCCATGCCAGAGACCAGTACAAAAAAATACTATTAATAAATTAAGATATACTCGAAAATTACTGACCCGACTTCCTCCCAATGGGATGTAAAGATAATCTCTAAACCAATTTGACAATGACATATGCCATCTTCTCCAAAAACCGCGTATGTTTTTTGCGATATAAGGATAATTAAAGTTCTCTAAAAAACTAAATCCAAACATCTTTGCTAAACCAATTGCCATATCTGAATAGCCAGAGAAATCAAAATAAATCTGTAATGTATAGCAGATAATGCCTAACCATGCTGCACCTGAAGTCAAATCTTGAGTGTTTTGAGAAAAAATTTGATCCGCTACTGATCCTAATGGGTTCGCGATCAATACTTTTTTTCCCAATCCGTAGATAAATCGCTGGAAACCCTGATTTACATTTTTTAAAGATATTAGTCTTGTTTTCAATTGTTTAGCAATATCGTGATATCGAACAATTGGACCCGCGACTAATTGAGGAAAAAAAGATATGTATAGAGCCAGATCAAATAAATTCCTCTGTGGTTCCGATTTACGTCTATAAATATCTATTACATAGGATAAGGAGTGAAAAGTATAAAATGAAATCCCAAGTGGTAGCGCAATTGGATCCAAATAAACTTCACTATTAAATATTATATTGAAATTATCAACAATAAAATTAATATATTTGAAGAATACAAGTAACCCAATATTTGTTACGATAGCAAAAAACATAACTAACTTTCCGGTGGTATCCCTATACTTTGCTACTAACAATCCATAAAAATAATTCATTATAACAGATATAATCATTAAAACAACGAATTGAGGTTCTCCCCAAGAATAAAAGAGAAGACTTACCACAAGAAGTAAAAAATTACGATACTCCACCTTAATGAAAAAATGAAGTACAAGAACTATTGGTAAAAACAGAAATAAAAAAAGCGGAGAACTAAAAACCATTTATGTCGCGCCCTTCAATTTTAATATATATTTGTGATCGATAACTATCGACACCTCTACTAGATACCACTAACTTAGAAAAGGACACAAGACGGTATTTTGGTTTATCTCATGATCTTATTAATTTCAATGCATCTTTGATCCCGCATCAAGCACCTGCGCCTCCATCTACTTTGATTGTGATTACATTTCAGGCTCCTAAAGGAGTAGTCGGATTATTTAACAAAAGATTATCCCTCTATCACCACATAATAATTTCAAATCAAATAAATCGGGACAGACCAATAGGAAAAAGGTTATACAAACATTAATTGAGCTTTTGTGAACAGACAGACAAGACTAGCCTGTCAACCGGGTCCTTGACTACGAAACCACACGGGCACAAGAACGTAGGATAAGCTAGTAGGAAAATTGGGCTTACCGTGGACCCGAGTCTATAGCACAGTTGGGCCAGCATAATGTAAACAGGGACACATAGCCAGGGTCTTCAAACATCGTAATAATAACCAAGAAACACTTCAGAATTTTTCAATAAATACATCAATTTCACAATATCGCGGCAAGCCTTAAAGCCACTACAGCTTTTGCAATTTCAAAATCATTTCCAACAATCTTTCCCCTATCAGTTCTTTTGCTACCATCCTATAGGGCAGTTATTCCAGTTCGAACAAAAAGTCTCGCAGACCTTCCCGCCATGAACGAATATCACGGAACCCGTTGGTACGAATCGCCAAATGTTCCAACACTGAATTACGTGGTCGCGGCGCAGGACGTAGAAACTGCTCGGTAGCACACGGCTCAAGCTTCGCTGTAAACTTCAGTCCTAAGATATCCTCTGCCTCCGCAAAAATTGCCTGGGTAAATTCGTACCATGAACAGGACTCGCTGTTTGAAGCATGATACACTCCATACTTTTCAGTCTGAATAAGCTCAAGCAAGAATCGTGCCAAGTCCACTGTATAAGTAGGCGAGCCCTTCTGGTCATCTACTACCTGCAGCAGCGGTTTCTCCTGCCCCAGCTTCAGCATTGTTTTCACAAAGTTATTGCCGTATTTGCCATACACCCAGGAGGTACGGACAATAAAGAACTTGGAGGATAAGGATTGCACCAGTAATTCTCCCGCCCGTTTGGATTTGCCGTAAATACTCTGTGGGTCGGTATTGTCATACTCGTGATATGGCTTGGTGCCCATCCCGTCAAAAACATAATCCGTGCTGATATATACCAACTTAGCTCCGGCCTTCTCAGCAGCAAGTGCAACATTCCGGCTTCCGGTGGCATTAATCAGGTACGCTGTATCAATATCCTTCTCTGCTGCATCAACCGCAGTATGAGCAGCACAATGAATGATCGCATCCGGCTGGAAGCCGGAAATGATCTCTATGCACTGATCCAAATCGGTAATGTCCATCTCCTGACGATCGCAACCAAGTACTTCATAACCTTGAGCATGCAGCAAAAGCACAAGATCCTGTCCGAGTTGTCCCCCTGAACCTGTAACAAGCACTTTCATTGTAGACATTACAGTGCATCCCCCAGACGGCTACCGTACTGAAGCGCTGCATACTTCTGGTATTCTCCGGATTGAATACGTGTCCACCATTCCCTGTTATCCAGGTACCATTGAATCGTTTCCTTGATACCCGTTTCGAACGTGTGCTTAGGCTTCCAGCCCAACTCGCCCATAATTTTGGTTGGATCTATACCATAACGGCGGTCATGCCCTGGACGGTCCTGAACATACGAAATTAACGAATCTGGTTTGCCCAGCTCTTGAAGTACGGTATTCACGATGTGCACATTTGTTCGCTCATTGTTACCGCCGATATTGTACACTTCGCCATTCACACCTTCATGAATAACCAGATCAATCGCACTACAGTGATCTTCAACATACAGCCAGTCACGGATATTCATACCATCTCCATATACTGGCAGTGCCTGATCAGCCAGCGCACGCGAGATCATCAGCGGAATCAACTTTTCCGGAAACTGATAAGGACCGTAGTTATTGGAGCAGCGTGTAATATTAACCGGCAATCCAAAGGTCTCATGGTAAGCACGGACCAGTAAATCCCCGCCCGCTTTACTTGCAGAATAAGGGCTATTTGGAGTCAGTGGAGTCTCTTCAGTGAAGAGGCCTGTGGCGCCCAGCGTACCGTATACCTCATCTGTCGATACTTGCACGAATTTAGTCACGCTGTATTTCTTCGCCGCATTCAAAAGGACCTGAGTCCCGAGTACATTCGTCTTAACAAAAACATCCGGCTCCAGGATACTGCGGTCTACATGAGACTCCGCTGCAAAGTTTACAACTACATCAACTCCCTGATCGAATAGGGTATCCATAGCCGCCACATCAGTAATATCTGCTTTTGTGAACGTATAATTCGGATGATTCTCGATAAACTTCAAATTCTCCAGATTGCCCGCGTACGTCAAAGCATCTACATTGACAATCTTATACTCTGGGTGCTGCTGCAGCATGTATATTACAAAGTTGCTGCCAATGAAGCCGGCTCCGCCGGTAACAAGCAGTTTCATGTTAGTGACCACCTTTTTATAATTTATTATTCCGATAAGTCCACCCAAACAACATTTTATCTTATAGTGCCAACGATAGCCATCAGAAATATCTTACTGTTCCTTAATCATCTCATATTATGCGTAGTATACCCGTTCGGCAATAAATATTAGCCTTTGTATGTAGACCAGCCATGAAATTCACTTCATTAGAAAAATCGCTCCAGATATAATAAGCACTATCCCTGAGAGTTTCTTCAAGGAAATCTTTTCTGATAAGAGGAAGTAAGAAATTAGTATCGTCCACACATATGTAAATGATGATAGAGGATACAATTGGGTGTAAGGGAGGAATCTTAGTAGAACGATATTTAGAACAGCTCCTGTAAAATATAAACCTCCACCTAAAATAAAAAAGGTGAGGAACCCTTTATTAATTCCAATCTTGTAGGAGGATAACTTTTTAAAACAGTAACCTCCAAATGCCCCGAAAAGTGTCATCAATGAAAAAAGCAGTACAATTAGAGCTGCGTTAACTATCTCCACCCCCGATTAAGAAAACCCCACACAGAATAATAAAAGTCCCTATCAACTCTTTATAGGTAATCATCTCCTGGAGTAAAAAGCACCCGATAAACAGTCCGAATAAATACCCAATACTAAGTAGCGGATGCAAAACAGATAATGAACCATAACGAAAAGCGATGATCATTAGGAATGCACCTACAACATATAACAAAAAGCCTGAGATAAGATAAAGATATTGATCAGAATCGTATAACTTCCAGAGCGCTTGTCCAAAAGAAGTGCAGAGCGCTGAAAAAAGAATAAGTACTATCCCTTTTTTATTTTTGTTAATGGATCGAAACATCTGATTAATCATATCCCTCCAATTAAAAACCCGCTCTAGAATTGTGCTACAGCAAGTACCTCTGCTCCACTTCTTTTGGCAGCCTCTATTCCAGCAACAGAATCCTCAAAGATAATAGTTTGATTTGGAGTAATGTTAAAATGCTCCATCGCCTTCAAAAAACCCTCCGGATCAGGTTTAACTTTCTCTACGTCATTATGAGTTAATATTAATTCAAACAACGTTTCTTTTCCAAAATACATCAAGATATCAGTACAGTTCTGACTTGAAGCTGTAGTTACAACCGCAACATAATAATTGATTTTGATTAATTCAATCAAGTTGAAGAGATGCTCATTCACGGTAGCAGCGCCAAGGTGAACTGGATATAGTTTCTTTTTCAGATCATGAATTTCTTCCATCAATTCAACACTAGGGTCAGGTATGATCAGAGGTAGGTAATCTTTATAGAACTTACCATTACACTCCTGAGTATAAAAATCATATTCTAGCGAGTACCCTTTCTGTTCTAGTGCACCCTTATAGGATAGATAGTTCACTTCCTCAGTGTTAAACAAAGTTCCATCCAGATCAAATATTGCTAATTTATTTTTCATGATTAATTCATTCCTCTCGCAATAAGTGTCCGGGTTGTCTTTCAAGAATCTTCAACAGTAGCGGCAACATATTGTTCCCTCGAATCTACCGAAGTGTCCTCAAACCAGTTAATAACATCATTTAAAACAATAACCATCCCCGCATAAAAAAGAATAGCCCGTTTTCCATTCTTCTCTATTTTGTATGGTAAAAGTCTTAACCAATGCACAATCTCATGGAAGAAAATACTTCTAACTTGTTTTTTTGTAAATTTCTCATTTAGATAGTTTGTATAGAATGAAAACATTTCATTATAGGATTGGGAGCGCGTAAACAAGAAATCTATCTGATTTTTAGTAACAGAAACATTCTGCGTTTTCATTAAAAATTCATAACCACCATGTAATGATTGCAGTAATTTGGCATAATCCAAATAAGGCGAATCATGAACGTTCCCAGTGTTAGGATCGATCAGATAAAAATCCCTGCTAGATTCAGTATCATCTACACAAATGATATTCTCAATTGTTAAGTCTCCATGAATTTCTGTATACATATCATCTTTGAAGACACTAAATAAAAAATCTTCTTCCAAGTATTCTCCAAGTACAGAGAGATTCATATACTCCTGTCCGTTAATAATGAGTGTTGGGTATTCATACAAAGCTTTTAATTCCTTTGCATTTCTAATCTTTTCGATATTACCGCTTACCTTGCTAGTGATATATTTTGAAATTAAAATTGGCTCTGCTGGACGTAAATCACCTGCATAGAGGTTATCGGCAAGGCTCTCCAAAGCTTTACGAACAATATTCTGACTCTTTGCAATCGGTCTAGAATGAATATAGTTAAATAATCCAACCGCGGTCGTACTATACTCCATGTCAAAGCTGCAATAGCCGTCTCCATGCTGTTCATTCAAAATGAGCGGCAAAGGCAATGAATTTTCATATTGCCGCAACCACTGAACTTGTTCATATAGTTTGTCGCCATCTTCTCCAAAGGCATACTTTCTATAGAAGCTTCTGCTTTCGTCCATACATAGCATCACAGTTGCATTTGAGCCGGCAGAGTAATCTTGGATAATACTGATATTCTGATTAATTTCAATATATTTCTCCAAATATGCCTTCCCGTTACCTGAAAAATACGCCTCTAAGAAATTTAACCGGTCATCTTCATTCACCTGCGGCAATAAATTCAGTGCCTTACCAGGATTATTAGCGCTGGTAGTGTACTGAAGGACTGCTTTCTTGAACTTATATGGTAAAAAGGAAAGTAGCCATAACGCCAGCAGCGGTACAATAAGGTAAACAGCAAGCAAAGTTTGAGGTTTCAATGACATTTCCTGAATACTGTACGTCAAGTCAACAGTTCCAGAATCTAAACTTCCATGCGAGAACAACGTAGTAAAGATATCTGAAAAGCCAGAGAAATTCATTTCGTCCGAGAGAAACATTCCTAATGCGTAGTAGGAGGCCAAATAGGATCCCCAGATAAATATGGTATATAAGGATAATCTTAGCTTATCAATTTTATGAAAGATATCCTTGAAGGAAGTAATTATTGACCAGCAAACAAATAACATCTTCAGCTCAATTCGCAAGTTGAAAATCGAACAAACCTTTTTTATAATTATTTTGAGCACTCTGCTATATTTCATTGCTATAGCAGAAAGAAGTACTAAAATGCCTGCTAAAATCGCATAAAAAATAGCAGAGTCGACTATCAGTGGACTATTGAAACCAAGCAAGATGAAAGAAGAAAAAAGAATGCTAACAACAATAACATCCAAATATCTATCTACGATAACTGTGGATAATGCAAAGGCGATACCATTTTTCATTTTTCGTCCAGAAAAAAATACTCTTATCAAATCACCAAGACGAAAAGGAAGACAAAAGTTAACCAGGTACCCTATTGATAGGGAGCGCAGCAATACCCCTTCGCTTGGAGCTTCATAAATTTCAACAAATTGTTTCCAGCGAAGCATTTTAAAGTAATGGCCAACCATAAGTAAAAAGATCGCTAAAAGAAATAAAACCATGCCCATTAAATAATCCCCTCAAAATCATCCGAATCTTTGGCAATCTCATATTCCTCTGGAGTACCAAAGGCTAGATGGCTGTTTACTCTAAATCCTTTAATGATTTTACCCTCATCAGCCATAATATTATAAACACCGCTCATAAAGAATTCTTTGTAATCACACACTTTTAGATACTCTGTCGCTGCGTGTTCTAAAACCTCCCTATTTTTAAAGTAATACGCGCCACAGATAGCATCATTGCTAATTGCTTGTTTTTCTACTGTTTTAATAACATTCCCGGCTTGATTATAGAGTAGAAAACTAAATTTAGGATCATTAGATTCAAAAGTCAACAATGCGCCATCTAATGCTTCGTAGTCTCCAGCATTGCTGTAGTTGTAAAAAGAATCACATTTAAACATATGATCACAATCATTAAATACGATAGGAGCGCTGTCATCGATCCCTTTTACCCCTTCTAAAGACGTAAGTAACGCACCATTAAGAACTTCATTTAAAACTCTAATTTTTGCATCTGGGTAGTATTTTAGAATCCGCTTGTCGATTTCGAATAAATCAACATGCTCTCGGATGACTACAAATGTTAGACTCTTCAATGCAGTAAATTTTCTAATAGATTCTGTTGCCCAGTAAAAAAAAGGTTTTTCTTTTATTTCAATCAGCGGCTTTGGAATATTGTACCCTTGATTATAGAATCGTGATCCACTTCCTGCCATTGGCATAACTAAATGAATACCAGTACTCATATCGTTCCTCCTCAATCAATTTACTATCTACTGTAATGCGAATCAATCTAAAGTAGCGTAGGCATATTGTTCGGGAACATATATTTTCCATTCTCCTTCAGAAATAATTGGGTATACAGTGACAGTTACATAGCCAGTTTTATCTTTATTCAGTCTGTTCTGTTCAACAGCTGCAATAATGCCATCTTTAAAAGTCCCTTTATCTCCTGTACCATAAATACTCAGATACGGAGAGGATAATTCAAACAGAGAAGTGTTGAACACTGCTCCGAAGAGAACCAAACTAAGAACTCCCGCCAAAAAATTCTGACTAACCTTTATATGGGTAAGAATGATATATAGTGCATATAATAGGACAATTACACAAAACGTATTGCAAGCATAAAAATAACGGTCAGGATATGTTGTCTCATATTCATTAAAAAACTGTGTCATTTTAATTCGCATTAAGGCAGAACTAAATACTACTCCTATAGCACAAGATACAAAAAACGTATAGTTATTAAAAAGACCTCTTTTCTTAAAATTCAAAAAACCCGCGAATACAATGATAAAAGCATAAATCAAAAATAAAACTGATGTCATTTTATCATTAAGATGAGTATAAAAAAGTTGAATAAATGGATATAGGATATGTCTTCCTATTACAAATTCAAAGACAGAATCAGGATTAGTTGTCATCGTCCCTGTTATTCCTTTTGATCCCATTATCATGGGAAGCAACCGCACTCCTATTACCAAACAAAGTAGCAGTGACCACTCCGAAGAAAACCAAGACTTATAAATCTTCTCCTTATACGCTCTTACGAAGCTAAAGAATAAATATATTCCTACAATTCCGTAACTTACAGGAAAGGACAATCCAGCAAGGATACATATAAGACCTATTGTTATCGACCATACGCCTGAGGGATAACGATTATCATACTTCATCAATAACAAAAAACCTGTAAGAAGCGGCCATATAAATACAGTATTTAATACTCTGCCAAAAACTTCTCCTCCAGAGTTGCCCATTGTAATCAAAACAACAACAAAAAATGTGGCAATCCCTAAAGTTTTACTCTTAATACTAAAAGTTTTATATGCAGTAAAAGCTACTAGACTCCAAAATAAATTCGCAAACACACCTATGAAAAACGGTAAATTTGATAGATTGTATCCGTAAAAAAGATTGTTTGTTTTTAAAGCTAAATACAACAAGATGTACGAACCACTATTTTGAAAATCTGCTGTCCCTCCACCTCTCGTCATAAAGACAGTATTTAAAAAGCCATGTTCGAAAATGTTGCTCAGATAAACAGCGTCCTCAGCAAAAAGTGCGGGAGATGTAATAAAGCTTAGATCACGTAGGGAGAGCAGTACAAAACCAACTACTACAAGACACATACTGCAGAGAATTCTATTAATTTTCTTATTAAAAACTCTATCCGACTGGTACTTGTCCAAAAACTTACCCAAAATTCCCGTAGGAATCAGCAGCCATAACAAAAAGAATACAATAATCCAAATTCCACTATTCATTTTAGGACTGAAATACTCAACCTGCATGTGTAAGCTTTTGGGGACTACAACATTATTTATTTCTAATCGCGAGCCTAAATTGCCTATTACTTTATTCTCTGACATCCAAAGTGTAACAGAACTTCCTGCTTTACTATCGTAATTTGTTATATCTAATGAAAGCGTACTTCCAATATCCCCTTTTTTTTTCTTAAAAGGAATCTCAACAAATTCACCATCTCTTATCGTAGAAACATCCAAATGAACCATAGCTATTTCAGCTTTATCATCGCTGACCTTAATATTGATATGTCCATTATTAGGTCTGTTTGAATAGTTTGCGAATTGCAGCCTTATACCATCCATCTCTTTATATAATCGTTGGAATTCTTGATGAATTACTGTTCCTGCAACGATTTCGCCAGTAGTTTTTGATGCATCTTTCGTTGAGTACTGTGTGAAATCCAAGATATCCACAGATTTCAAAAAACTGAAAACCGTTAAAATTATAGGAATTACTACGGACAGAATAATATAAAGTACTATTCTTTTTTTCCTCATTGAACAACAACTACTTTCAATTAAAAGTCATAATTAATTAAAATGATGATCTACTCCTAACAACACTCCAACCTCTTTTATGTAGTTAATACCCAGATGACAACTCATCGATATAAAATACATTGATTTTTTCACAGCTGAAAACTCCGAGTAAACTATTGTATCTCTAATAGCTTTTTAAATAAAAGTTTATTTCTTATGCCTGTATGTGCCCTCGTTGCGATTATCGATTTGTTTAGCAGTATATGCAGAAACTTTTTTTTCCCTTGAATCACGATTAATAAAACCTTTTTTATTTAACGAGAAGAAGTATCCCGCCGCGATCTTTAGCGTCCGTAATGCCTGACTAAACATTTTAACATTTGATACTTGGTCATCCTCTCTCCAAGAAATCGGAAAGAACTTAACGTCAAATTTATAGGATGAATTTGCCAAAAGCATATAACAATTAAACATCAAACTATCTGAAAACTTTTCATAAAACCTACTCTTGAGCATGCCTGTTTTATACATATTCAACCCTGAGCCAAGATCGTAAATCCGCTTACCTGTGGATATCGAAAAAATAATATTGTATATTCGATTACCGAATGTTCTAAATTGCGAATAACCTTTAAGTTTAGAACTCTTCATAAACCGAGCTCCTAAGCAACAATCAAAAGCTCTATACTCCCTCGATTTAAGCAACGGCATAATATCATGAATATCGCCTTGATCATCACCATGTAGAACGATAACGTAGTCAAAGTCATTATCTTGCGCATAGTCAAAAGCGACCTTATGAGATCCCCCCAACCCAAAGTTGTCATCGTTTCTTAATAGGGTCAGAGGTATTTTTATTTTTTCAATATAACTCAAAACTACTTCTTCTGTACGGTCTGTACTTCGATTATTAACCACTATTACTTTAGATATATACTTCATTACTTCATTGTCCAACTGTCGAAGTACCCTTACAATTTGTTTTTCACAATTATATCCCGGAATAAAAAGTAAAATCTTTTCCATACTCGACTTCCTTCCCTTTCCTAACAACGATCAGTACGAAATTCGCTTTACAAAATCAAATTGTTCAGTGTCATCAAGGTAACTTTGTATTCCTTTAGACTCCCCTACTGAATTGTTCCCTTCAAATTCATCACATAAATTTTTGAGCTCTTTTGCTATTGAATCTGGACTAAGATTTCCAACAGATCGAATGTTATTATGGAGCGCTGAAAGATCTTTATTCTCATAACTATTAGTTAATACCAACATACCAAAGTGAGCCATTTCCAATGGAGGGTAGCTGGGGTGTGGAGAAATCATTAAAGAGATACCAACAGCGCTTTCTTTTAATTCATTAGCATAATCTTCAAGAGACATCTTTCCTCGAGATCTAATAGTTATACTGTTGCCCAGTTCTATATCGTTATGCTGTTCTCCAGCCGACGTAATCTCCCATTCAGATACATTGGGCTGAAGCCAAACCCAACTCCTTAACGCTTCTACTATTAAAGTAAAGGCATTTCTAGCGACAGAGGGTCTACCATAAATCAATATTTTCTTTTTTTTAATCATTTCTTTATGAGGCACTAAATAGTTCTTTAAAGAAACATTAAGTTTAGGCTCAAAGCAGTATTCCTCAGAAAATTTGAATCCATGGTTATTAAAAAACTCTTTTAATAAACTGGAATTAAAGATAGCTATCTGATCACCCTTATAGGAGTAAGTGCTTAGAGCTAAAGAATATTGACTTGACCAAGAATAGAAGCCCGGCTCAAAATCCTGAATAAAATAAATGATTTTCGAGGCTTTTTGATTATATACTTCAGCTTGCCATTGAACAATTCTTTGTGCAAAATAGGCTGTCCACCAAGAAGTTGCGATAAATACATCCTGTCTTCCAACTGGAATTGTTTTATTATATCTATCATTAAAGGGAACAATTTGCGATCTGACTTCAGTATCTTCTAAAGATGTAGCCAAGGTATAGTCTTTAAACCTCCCCATATCTTCGCTTCCTGGAGAAGCATCAGTGGCAATAATTCGTCTAGCGGACTTCTCTTCAAATGCCCATAATTGATCAAAAAAATGAAGGGCAGTGGAAATACCACCAAATAGATGCTCTTGATTTATAGAAGGAACGAGAAGATTGATTCTTCTCTCATTATGCTCAGAAGTTCTTGCATTAAAAGGAGTAATTTCTCCAATGTGCGTATTCAAATATGAACTTACCGTAGATTGGTATGCTTTTTTTATTGTCTTGTTATTTTTCGCTTTTCTGGCAATATACTCAATAAATCTTGACATATTTATCATTCTCCTTGAGCTAACTTTGGTGCAACGCTGCTTAAACTCAAGTTCTTATTATAATATGGGTCGCCTTTTTCTAGATAAGGTCCATAAAAGAACTTGGATAATTCAAAGTCAATTGGAGGAATATATGATGATCTTGATTTGGACTCTAAATGAAACAATCTAACATGCGGATCGTAGATATTCACCAATCCGTGTTCCAATGAGCGCAATGAAATCTCAACATCACTCCCACAAATAATGAACTCCTCATTAAATAATCCTATTTTATCTAATGTCCTTTTGGAAATTGCAAGGCAAGCTCCTGTAGACGCCGTCACGTTTCTTGTAACCATTGGTGATACATATGGTGATCCGAAATGATTAGGTTTCATCCCTTTAAAAATATGATCTGCCCAACCTCCTAATCCTATTACAACACCTGCATGCTGAATTGTATTATCTTCATAAAGTAGCAGACCTCCTACTGTCCCAACATCCTCACGCTGAGCCTTCTCCATTAAACGTTGTATCCAATCCTCACTTATAACTAAAGTATCATTATTCAAAAAGATATATACTTCTCCATTTGATTCTCTTATACCATGGTTATTGAGTTTAGACCAATTAAACTCATAATTCGCATCAATGATTCGCACGACAGATCTTGACTGTTGCTGCTGGAACCACTCAAATGTTTCTGGTTCTACAGAGTTATTATTAATAATGAGAATTTCATAATTAGGGTACGTTGTCTTTTCCAGGATACTTGAGATGCACGGCTCTAACAGTTCCACTTTGTCCTTGGTAGGAATAATAATGCTTACTTTTACAAGATCGGTTTTAAATCTGCTGTCATATACAAATAGATAATCATCCTCAGTAGCGTAAGCATTCTCTTCACCAAATACTCTTGCTAAATGTTCATTTAATGCCGCTAAACCAGCAGTATGTGCATAAGGTTTGGAGTAGGGATTGGCTGCTGTAGACGTTTCGAGTTCCCTCCAAGAATATAGTACTTTTGGAATATGGTGAATCTTCTGAGCACATTCGCTCATTCTTAAAACCAGATCATAATCTTGACTTCCATTAAACGCTGTTCTAAAACCTCCAACCTTGTTAAACAACTCTCTTTTAAATACAAGGAAATGTCCAATGTACATTTGAGATCTCAATAAATCTGGAGACCAATCAGGTTTGTGCAGTGGGTTTTTCTTAATTCCATGAATGTCCACTTTATCTTCGTCAGAGTACATAATATCTGCATCGAACTCGTTAATCGCTTTAACTACTTCAAATAAAGCATTTGCAGCAATTTCATCATCGTTGTCCAAGAGCGCTATATATTCCCCTTTCCCAATGGAAACGGCCTTGTTAGAAGCATCTGATATTCCTGAATTTTCATCTAATCTCATTATATTAATACGCGAATCCTTAATGCTCTCCAAATACTGAAGAGTTTCTTCATTGGTAGAGCAATCATCTACTATACAGATTTCCCAATGAGGATAAATTTGATCTTTAACAGATTTGATGGCTATATCTAACCATTTAGGAGCCACATTGTATACAGGAATGACTAGCGAAATTAGCGGTTTCTTGAAAAACAGATCAATTTCAGATTTCATAAGCTCAGAATCATCAAAGCTGATATCGCGAGTTACATAATTTGAAGTTAGTTCTCCAACAGTCATTACAGATTGAATTTTATTATTGAGCGAATGTAAGCCATTATGACGGATCTCTTGTATACCTTTTTTTGCCAGTTCAGGATTATTTTTCAACTTTTTAATTATGCTCATGCTTAATCTGGCCTTATTACGAATAGCTTTAGGCACCAGTTTTTTTATTCTATTTTTTA
Organism: Paenibacillus sp. FSL R7-0210; assembly: GCF_038009085.1. Taxonomy (NCBI): domain Bacteria; kingdom Bacillati; phylum Bacillota; class Bacilli; order Caryophanales; family Paenibacillaceae; genus Paenibacillus; species Paenibacillus sp. FSL R7-0210. Next base: position 7,254,855 of record NZ_JBBPAR010000001.1, on the reverse strand, counting down.
TACGAAGCTGTTGGGAAACATACTCGAGTTGGCTAATATATTCATCTCTAAGTACTAAAGTTTCCTGTGAGCATTCTATTTCTTGTTGCAGGCTGCTTAACTCTTGTTGTGACCGTTCCAGTTCTTGTTCCAAACTAATAAGCTTCTCTTTTAATCCCAATACATCTTTCTGAACAACATTTATATCTAGAGTAAACTGTTTTGTAATATTATTTTTCTCAACTTTTAAAGACTCATTTTGGCATACCAGTTCTTTTTGTTCGTAAATTGAATTTGCTAGTTCATTACTTAACCGTCCAACTTCTGCACTTAATTCTTCACTCTTCCGTTCCTGAGTTCTTAATTGATTATTCAGGTTGTTTATCTGTTGGTCCTTTTGAATAATTTCCTCTGTCTTAGCTACATACTCTTTATGAGTTAAATCATAACTACTCAAATTAACCAAATCAATTTCGAGTTGAGTTAGTTTCTCAAACAAAGTTGGGTCGAGTCCTCGTTTACTCCGCCCGTTTACAAAGGCTGTTGCCTTATTCAATAGTTCCTGATTTTGGGATACAAGAAAAAAATTTCGATAGCTCGGTTCTCCGTAATCCGCGTTATATATATAGTTATTGTAGTAATCATCAATGGTTGCCCTATAATCATATAGGGATGATCTTCCTGCTGCCAAAAAATGAATTTTAATCATTTTTTCCCACACATTTAAACTTCCATGTGAAAAGTTCAAGTACGGCAAATGATTATTATTTAAGTAATTCGTCAATTTCTCAATCTCAGGAAGTCCATTTTCACGGTGTTCTTCAAGCCATTGATAACTAAATCCATACATGGTTTCAAAAAATTTATTGGCTCTAATTTCAGCTTCTTCAACACCCGGGGTATTAAACGGCGCTGCTAGAATAAAGCCGTATTTAGAGACTCTCATCAACTCTGAAACGAAAGCGTCTCTAAGTGGATCACTAATATGTTCAAACACATCTAGCGCTACAATAAAATCAAATTCGTTATCCTCAAGGGGCATATTAGTCGCATCGCCTTCAATGTACGAAGGATCCTGCTTCAAATGTTCTGGAACAACAATATCTAAATAAGTAAGAACATCATCTTGAAGAAATTTTTCAAGATTTTTATGTTCGTTAGCCCCTACCTCCAAAATCGAAAAAACTTGTCCAACTTCGCGAACAGTATTTATTAAATCAGAAGTATGCATATATCGCTGGTATTGGTCGAATGGTACTATCATCAATAACAACTCCAATTCTAAGTACTGTGAATTTATTTTGAAATTTCCCAACTATGTTCAATATAAACAAGACCTTCTGAAAAGTATTTATTTACAACTGTAAAACTTACTACTTCCTGTTTATAATCTAAACATACTATACCTTCATTATTAAATAGACCCACATCAATATTATAAGTCCCCCCAAGTAATGGTAACTTAGGGATTATATACTTCACCCTGTGCCGTCCCAAAGTATTTGGCACTTCTACTTTTTCCAGATAAGTATTAGGTCCAAAAATATATTCTCTGTCTGGAGTATACAACGCAACGCCAAGCAATAAACCTTGGATAACCTTGTCATATATTTCATATTCTACCCGGACTTCCACCTGATCAAAAGTTTTAAATTTATTTCCGTTAATATTGACTTTAGAAACTGAAGCTACAATATCAGGATTGCTAGGGAAAATCATCTCCTCATCAATATTCCCTTCAAATTCAGTATCATTTATATTCGTGTTACTACTCTCAGAATCTTCGCTTTCGCTATTATATTTCATATAGTCCTCGTACATATCTACAATTTCACTGGACTCTCCTATCGCTTTAACCTCTCCATCTTTCAACCAGACAGCTCTGTTACAGAATCTTTTCACTTGTTCCGTAGCATGAGATACAAAAAGGATAGTCGTTCCACCTGCCTTAAGCTCTTTCATTTTTTCAATACACTTCATTTGAAAACGCACATCTCCAACTGCCAATGCCTCATCAACTATTAGAATATCCGGATCAACATTGATAGCCACAGCAAACGCTAATCTCGCAAACATACCGCTAGAATATATTTTTACTGGTTGATCAATAAATGATCCAATGTCAGCAAAGTCTATGATTGCATCCATTTTTTTATCAATTTCGTTTCTGCTTAGACCAATCATCAGACCATTTAGATATATGTTCTCTCTACCTGTATATTCTGGGTTAAAGCCCGCTCCTAATTCAAGAATTGCAGACATTCTTCCATTAACTTGGATGGTGCCACTAGTTGCAGATAATACTCCAGTTATCAGCTTTAACAAAGTCGATTTTCCCGAACCGTTTCTACCCAAAATACCGAGAGCATCTCCTTTATTGATTTCAAAAGAAATCCCATTTAAAGCATTGAAATTTTCATGATACTGCTTTCTATTAGGAAATACGGACTCTTTAAGACGATCTGTAGGTTTTTTATAAAGCTTATATGTTTTTACAACATCCTTAACTTCAATCATGATCTCCATTTTCTAACCCCTCTTCTTATATGACATCCGCAAAATGGGGTTTTAATTTCCCAAAGGTTTTAATACCTACACCAAGAGCTGCAAAACAGAATAACCAGAAATAAAAGGTCTGATAAGGATGATTATAGAATGCTATATGTGAAATAAAGCTATCTCTAAAACCCTCTACAATGTAAAACATCGGATTAAGTTTAAAAATAAATAACCATGAGGAGGGTAACATAGTATAAGACCATCCTATAGGTGTAAACCAAAAGCCCATTTGTAGTACAATCATTATTATTTGATTTAAATCTTTAAAAAACAGAACTAACGCAGAACTAAAGATACTGATTGAAATAACTAATACAACAGAACAAAATACGTAATAGATGATTTGAAGATTAAATATTGAAGGGAAATATCCGTAAACGCTATAAATTATGAAAATAAAGAGCAAAAAGAAAACATGAACAAAAAAGGCAGATGCAATTTTAACCATAGGTAACAATTCAATTTTAAATACGACCTTTTTGACAAGATAACTATATTCAGAGAATACATTCGTTGCACTAGAAAATGCCTCTGAAAAGAAAAACCAAGGTACTATTGCAACCAAGAACCAAAGAATAAATGGCATTTCTGAAACATTCCCACTTCTCAACCCTACCTGAAATACGAACCAATATGTCGCAATTGTCATCAATGGTTGAATAAATCCCCACGTTACTCCAAGATATGATGAGGCATACTTAGTTTTGAAATCATTTCTCGCTAAATTCATCACCATACTTCTACCTAAATAATTCATTTTTATGAAGTGTAATACGTCTTTAATAGTTAAACAGACAAAGCTTATTAATAGCCCCACTAAACAACTCACAAAAATATTAATTATATTTTTAATCAAAGATGTTCCCTGTAAACTTTCATCAATTACAGATTTAATCGAGAAAGCGATATATGGGTCCCCCCCTTGGGTTATCAGCGATAAAGATGTTTCATTTTTAGACGAAGTTACTAATTGATTTTCATCATATGCTAAGTTTTGCAAATCCATCTTCACATCTATATTTCCACTAACAATCAAATTTTTCATATTCAACGTTGTAACCTTAGTACCAAAATCGAGTCGTACGTTGGTTGCGTTTTTAGGTAATTCCACCTCCATATTTACCCACTCAAAAGTTTTTACATATGGAATATGGAAGGACTTCTCTTCAGACCACTTCTCTTTAGGATTAGTTAAATAAAACAACTGGTAATCATCTGCGATATCTGATTTAACTTGAAAGCTTATATTAATTTTCGCATTATCAGATTGATAATTTCTCACAAAACCAAACACAATAAATGAAAAAACTATAAATAATAAAACAAAGATTATTTTTTTGCGATTCATCAATGTAACGTTCCCTTCATCCATTTACTTTTACTCACCAAGAGACTTACTTCAGAAAATGAGCCCATACACTATGTTCAATAAGTGAACATAGGCATAGGCCAAGTAATCTTATTTTCATTATTAAAGTGCATTGCTAACAGTATTGGGAAGACTATATTAATAAAAATATGCTAAAATAGCTCTTAGCTTTTGTATTTTCGAAAAAGGAGATTATAAACGTGTCGAAACCAGTATACGGTAAAAATGCGGTTCAGTCGAGAAATGTTGAAAAGATATCCAGTTACATATGGGCGTTAGCTATAGGATTTATTGTTTTTTTGGTCTGGGCCCCGTTTCAAGTAGGATTATTTAATGGGCAGCAGATTGACTTTGAGAAGCCGATCTATCTGTCTTCACTCCTAAGCAGCCTGTTGCTGCTGGTGTGGATAGGCCTATACTTCACCAAGTTCAGACTGGAGGGACAGCGTGATGCGCTGGCTGTGGCCTCGCTGCTGTTGCCTGCTACCTATGCGTTGTCGCTTATTGGCGCTGCTTCGCATTATATGGCGATGAACCTGCTGTTTGTACAGAGCATGTATGTCGCAATATTCATTATAGCGTTATATTTGCTCCAGCAAAAGCAACTAAATGTTGTCATTCAAAATGCCATTCTGGCGATCGCTTATTTCATCGTCAGTTTCGGTCTGCTGAACTGGCTTGGCAGCTGGAAATTTGCCGGGGGGCTGATAGGCTGGTTCTCCAATACGGTGCGTGATGGTAAATATTTAGATGCAGTCATGACGGACTCTAACGGGCTGCGTCTGACCTCCATTTTCCAGTATGCCAATACTTATGCAGCCTTCCTCATGGCCTTCCTGTTCGTGGCAGTGTATGCCCTGGTACGCTCCAAAAAGTGGTATGGTACGCTGACGCACAGCTTCATGCTGGTACCGATTATCGTATCTCTTCTGCTGACCTTGTCCCGTGGGGGACTTGTCATGCTGCCTGTAGTGTTCATCCTGCTCCTGTTGTTCCTAAAGCCTGCGCAGCAGATTCTCTGGATTATTCATCTTGCGCTATCTGGCCTTGCGGCTCTGCTGGTTACCAACCCGCTGACAACACTTGGAACAGAACTAAACTCGGCTTTTAACTCCTCGGCTGCGCTTAAGGCGTGGGCTTACCTGCTTGGAGCCTCAGCGGTGGTGGCAGCTCTGGGCTGGGTGATTCAACGTTATATGGCTCCTTGGCTGCAGGACAAGCTGAGTAGCTCGGAAACCCGTAAATTCACGGGTCTTTGGATTCCACTTGGCTCAGTTGTAGCTGTGGCTATCATTGGTTTCTTGCTGATCGGGACAGGCTTGAAAAGTATTTTACCGGATAATATCGAGACTCGCCTGGAGAACATTAACTTCAAACAGCATAGTGTATTAGAACGTTTTACTTTTTATAAGGATGCTATGAAGGTAGTGAAAGATTATCCGGTTCTCGGATCAGGCGGGGGTGGCTGGTCTGCCTTATACGAAGAGTACCAGAACAACCCTTATATAAGCCGTCAGGTCCATAATTTCTTCCTGCAGTATTTAATCGAAGTCGGGATTGTCGGGTTCATTGTGTTTATGGGCTTTATCGGATATATTTTCTTCAAATACATCCGTGCCTACCTGAAGCGTGACAAGGATGAGTTCAATAACGGGTTCTTCTTCTACATTATTGCGCTATCTATCCTTGTACACAGTCTGCTGGACTTTAATATGAGTTATGCATTTATGGGTATTCTGGTGTTCATCGGTTTAGCTGGAATGGGCGCTGTAATAGATAACAAACCGCTCCGCCAGAGCTGGAATAAAGCCGGAATTCGGATGGGATACATGGCTGTACTGACCATCGGGACGATATTCCTGCTGTTCCTGTCGATCAACTACATCGGGTCCAGCGATGCTGCTCTCAAGGGTAAAAATTTAGTTTCGGTTAGTACTTCCTATGAGGAGATCAAAACTCCTTTGGTCAAAGCATTAGATGCCCGTCCATACCATCCGGAAGCAGCATTATACTTGTCCACTCTTGACATGCAGGTATTCAAGCAAATTCAAGATGAGCAGTATCTGTCTGAAGCATCCAATGTGTTGACGCGCGCTCTGAAAGATGAGCCTTACAACAAAAATCTGTTGGCTCAATTGGCCAGCTATTACGATCTGAAGGGCCAACCTGACATGGCATTGGCAGTATACAGTGACAATGCCTACAAGTTCAACTGGGATATCACTTGGTATGAGTCATTGATAAATCGTGCCCAGACACTTGCTACAGCAGCTAGTGAGCAGAAGGATGAGGCCAAGAAACAGGAATACCTCACCGCTGGACTGGATGCGTATAAGCATGTTGTGGATGGCGTAGAGCATTTAAAAACCTTGCCTCCTGAGCAGCTGCAGGGCCGTCCTTTCTCAGTTACCCCTGCCATTGCACTAAATGTGGGTAAGCTACAGGTCATCTCAGGACAAAATGATGTGGCTGCTGCTACGTTGAAGCTTGGTTTAAGTGACGATTACAGTGATACCGCTAACCGCGAAGTAGCCCGCTGGTATTTGGCAGCACTGAAGAAAGCAGGAGCAGCAGTCGATCAGCCAGTCTATGACAAGCTGGTTGCCGCAGATCCGGCTGAGGCCGCAGCCATTGAGGCTGTTGTGAATACGCAGTACTGATCGGAATAACAGAACAGATATACAAAAAAGCGGCTTACTGTCTGAGTACAGTGGGCCGCTTTTTTATGATTAAAGGGGGGAAAGCAATAAGTATGAACATAAGTGTAAATAGATTGAACTTGAAAATTCATGTTAAGTGAAAAGTGGCGGAGGAAAATTTGGGAACTGAAGGAGCGGTAGCGACCGGAATTCCTAACACAAAAAATCTCTCTAGTCACGACCAATCCCAAAACATAGTTTTTTACCTGCTAATCAGTCTCTCCTCGTTCTCAATAACTTCCTTCAGATACTCTAGCAGCCCTTCCTTAAGCTCCTCATGCTGAAGCGCGTAATGAATGCTTGTCTGGATAAAACCCATCTTCTCGCCGACATCATGCCGTCTGCCTTCAAAGTCGTAAGCTATTATCCGCTCCACTTCGCTTAAGCGTGAGATAGCATCAGTAAGCTGAATTTCCCCACCTACACCTACCTGCTGCTCACCCAGCATATCGAAGATACGCGGAGTCAGTATATAACGTCCCAGGATCGCCAGGTTGGATGGAGCGTCCTCACGCTTAGGCTTTTCTACAAGCCGGTTGGCTTTATAGACACGTTCTGCTAATTCAGATCCGTCTACCACCCCGTAACGGGAAACATCCTCCCAAGGTACGGGTTGAACGCCGACGATGGAGGATCTGTACTGCTCGTACACTTCGATCATCTGCTTCAGGCAGGGCTTGTTCGACTCCACGATATCATCCCCCAGCAGGACGGCAAAGGGCTCGTTACCGATGAACTTCCGTGCACACCAGATAGCATGTCCCAGGCCGCGCGGTTCTTTTTGGCGGATATAGTGAATGTCGGCCATCTCTGAGGATTTGCGTACCGACTCCAGAAGTTCCCACTTCTGCTTCTCTGCCAAATTGAATTCCAATTCGAATGAATTATCGAAATGGTCTTCGATTGCGCGCTTGCCTTTACCCGTCACAATAATGATATCTTCAATCCCAGAAGCAACTGCTTCTTCCACAATATATTGAATCGTTGGTTTGTCTACGATGGGCAGCATTTCTTTGGGCATCGCTTTGGTCGCAGGCAGGAAGCGTGTTCCCAGACCGGCAGCGGGAATAATCGCTTTACGGATCTTCATCTCATATCTCCTTTAACAGATATACTCATAATCTCAATTATAACAGTTCCTGCTGATTTTGGGCAGTATACTGAGGCAGGGACAAATAGGGACAATGATCTCTGGGTGAACGCCCGGCGTTGACGTTCCCAATGGATGTTGATATAACAGCACTATACAGCACTTCCATTCGAAGAGGAGGGTATCCATGTTAGACTTATCCAGTCCGGTATGGCAACAGCTGCACGGCCCTTTTGGTACGGCTGAAGCGGTACCCGGGTTATTGCAGCAGTTGCAGGACGATTATACCAAAGAAATTAAGGACGAGCTGTACTGGGAGCATCTGTTCCATCAGGACACGATTTACAGCATCACTTTTGCCGCATTGCCTTATTTGTCGCAGATTGCCACGCAGTCGGATGATCCTGAAGTTCGATTGGATATCTACGTGACCTGCGGGATCTTCGTGACGAATCAACTAACAGTGCAGAGCGGAAATCTTCCTTCTGAGTTTGCTCACCAGAACCCGCCGCTTGCTGAGGAGCTTGTCCAAGAGATTTATACGGCCTACCTCACTGCTATTGAATACCTGGGCAACCTGTCGGAAGAGATCTTCCGCTATGCGGAATCGGCACAAAAGGATGACCAGGAGAAGCGATACATCCTCGCTGCGGATGCTGCTTACCGGGGAGATCGGGCAGTAGCGGGTATATTGTTGACCTATTCGGAAGGCGATGAATACATGGTCGGATGCCCGAGCTGTTATGAGGAAATGTATATCTGGCCGGATGAGAACAGCCCCGGGATGACCGCCTATTCTGACGACCCGGTATTCAGCGGCAAGGAGAATGGTCAAGCTGTTACGCCTTCCGAGATTGGCAGTGTCCGGCCGGAAGACAGCCCGTTAGCACGCCTATGGCAAGCAGCTCATACCATCAAGAACGGTCAGCTGATGGAGCAATTGCCTTATCTCACCGGAAAGGTGAACTGCCCGGCCTGTGGTGAAGCTCTGGACATCTGGCCGGAGCTGTTGCCGTTGTAAGGGAGCACGGGTGGATAAAAGACTTGGCGGGATAGTTAGGGATACAAAAACAGACCCGGCAGAATCGGGAGCCATCTGATTGGATGGCCCCGATTTCTGCCGGGCCTTTTATTATGGCCTTAGCCAGTTATATGCGTGAAACACACGAAACCAGCCCTCTTGCGATTGGGTATGATTCATTTACTTCGCATTCACCAGTTGCCCGCGCGTAACGCCAAGCTGGTTGGTAGCCTTCAGGCTCTTCCAAACCTGGGTGCCGGAGATTTCGCCACGTAGTGCGCGGCTGTAGAGGCTGATAACCTCTGCCACCTGCTCTGGGGTCTCCTCCAGGAACTCAACACGGAAAGAAGCTACGCCTAGCTCACGGAAGTGATTGAGGTATTCAGCGCCCGACTGCTCTACCGCGTTATAGACGGTGTTGCGGCAGCCTTCATCCACACGGACGGGATGGGACATGCCGATGCGGTCCTGTAAGGACGCACGCTGCTCCTCACAAGGACGGCCACAGTTGGTGTAGTCCGTGCCTTCACTCATGAAGGTACAATAGACGCAGTGTTCTGTATGGAACATCGGCAGATGCTGGTGGATAACAACCTCCATGCGGGAGGTGTCACTGTGCCCGAGCAGATCGACCATCTGCTGAATGTTCAGGTCATACGACGGTGTCACCCTGTCACAACCGGCGTCCAGGAACAGATCCACGGCTCTGTGATTGGCGATATTCAGCGAGAAATCGCCAATCAGCCGGGGATGCACAGCATCCGGGTGCTCCATCCGGTGGCGCAGGTAATAATACAGCGCACCGGTGTTGCGCACCAGCACAGCATCCGGCTGCAGCCGCAGGATGTTGGCATGGTAGCCGTTCTCGTTCGGCATATGGATGCGCGGGGTGGCCAGCGCAATGCTGGCCCCAGCAGCCCGCACAGCGTCTACTGCCGCCGGGAACTGCTTGATGAACTCGAAATCGGCGTAAATATTCGTTACGCCGGCTTCGAGCGCAGCCTGTACCTGCGGCAGGCTGCGGCACAGCGCGGTGAGCTCAGCTTCACCGCTGCCCGCCCCCGCGCAATCTCCTGCGGCGATGGCGCCCGCTGCGGCGCCCCTGCGGGAAGCGCCGCCGTAAACCTCAACCTCCCGTTTCACATACACGGGAGGCTTCGGGCGCTCGCCAGCAAGCAGCTCCACCGCCTGGCGGCGGATGCTGTTCAGCTCACGCATAGGCACGATCACATCGCCTTGCAGATGCGACTCCAGCGCTTCAAGCTGGAACAGGGTCCCGCCCAGGCGGCCGAATTGTTCTTCCAGCAGCGCGGTATCCATCGGACGCTTCTGCGCTGTCTCCAGCGCGAGCTCCGAATCCACACGGACAGTGACGTTCTTCTGAACGTCTGTCCACCAGGTCGTCAGCTTCTCGCCCACGCAGCCTTGTACTCTCACATGGACCGGGAATACCCGGTACGGCTTTTCAGTCTCGTAGGACTGGCGCAGCGCCTTATCGAGCGCAGGGTCGTTCGTCTTCCAGATACGGTCTCCTACATGCAGTCGGCGCAGATCTACGTCATTACGGCCCGGAACGATGTCGATGATCCAGCCTTCCCCGGCTTCACCTTCCAGCTTGACGCCTTTGCGGCGCAGGTCGTAAACGCGGCCACCTTCTTCCTTCTTCGTCGGATCTCCGGCGTCGAACACAATGCCGTCTCCACGTTTAAGCGGAGCATGAATGCGGCAGACCACGCCATCGCGCAGAATCTGCTCCACGGTGCCCAGGTACACTCCCCGGCTCTTGGGGAAGGTGCCGTCGACTAATTTCTTATTATTGGTGCCTTCAAGGAAACCGTTGGTGAACCCGCGTGAGAAGCTCTGTTGCAGCTCACGCATATCCTCCTTCGAGGTAGGCGTCCAGTTACCGTCAAAATACTTATCGATCGCCTTACGGTACTTACTGACCACATTAGCGACATACTCCGGGGTTTTGAGCCGGCCTTCGATTTTGAACGAAGTCACTCCGGCTTCAATCAGCTCCGGCATCAGGTCAATGGCGGCAAGATCCTTCGGCGACAGAAGATAAGTCACATCGCCCATCGGCTTCACTTCACCGTCAATCATCAGATCATACGGCAGACGGCAGGCCTGAGCGCATTCCCCGCGGTTCGCCGAGCGTCCGCCCCACATTTCAGAGGTTAGACACTGGCCCGAGTAGGATACACAAAGTGCACCATGCACGAAGACCTCCATCGGCAGGCGGGCTTGCTCGCCAATCGTGCGGATCTGCTTCAGATTATTTTCACGGCCGAGTACGACGCGTTCCAGCCCCCACGGCTTCGTGAATTCCACCGCTTCCGGCGAGGTAATCGTCATCTGTGTAGAACCGTGAATCGGGAAGTCCGGAGAGATCTCACGGATCATCTTCACCAGCCCCAAGTCTTGCACGATTACAGCATCTACACCAGCGTCCACACAGGCATCAATCAGTCCCTTGGCATCCGGCAGCTCATTCTCGAACACCAGTATATTAAAGGTCAGGAACCCCTTCACGCCATAGCTGTGCAGAAACGCCATAATCTCCGGCAGCTCGTCCATCCGGAAGTTGTTCGCTCTGGCCCGTGCATTAAATTTCTCTACGCCAAAAAAGACAGCATCCGCCCCGTTCGCCACCGCTGCACGCATGCAGTCCCAATCTCCCGCCGGAGCCAGCAGCTCTACGTCTTCTCTGCGTATTCCTTGCTCTTTCATTTATATCCTCCCAAACCGCCTGTTCGGCGGGTCATTTACAGCTTTTTAACTTATTAATTGTATCAAATATCACAGCTGTCTGCCAGTAAAATAGAAACACTTGGATTTTGCTTTCCATACGGATCTATCTTAAGATAAGCTGGAGCTCCTGCTTTAATAGACAAATGAAGAAGAACCAGCGTAAAATATGAATAGAAAAGAATAAATACGCAAAAGATCTCACGGTTCCCAAAATTTATATGCAGCAAAAGGAGAGTTGAAACAGTTATGAAAGGCATAATTCTTGCGGGAGGAAGCGGCACCCGGTTATACCCTCTCACAATGGTAACCAGCAAACAATTACTGCCGGTCTATGATAAACCCATGATTTATTATCCCTTGTCCACATTAATGCTGGCAGGCATCCGAGAAATTCTGATCATCTCTACTGCTGAGGATACACCACGGTTCGAGCATTTGCTCGGTGATGGCTCCCAATTTGGAATTTCACTGCAGTACATCGTCCAGCCGAGCCCGGATGGGTTGGCACAGGCTTTTATTCTGGGCGAATCGTTTATCGGAGAAGACTCTGTAGCAATGATTCTCGGAGATAATATATATTACGGAAACGGCATGACCAAGATGTTGAAGCAAGCTGCCGACAAAACAAGCGGGGCGACCGTATTTGGCTACCATGTGCCCGATCCCGAACGTTTTGGCGTGGTGGAATTTGACGGAGACGGCAAGGTCCTCAGCATCGAAGAGAAACCGGAGCATCCAAAATCTAATTATGCGGTTACCGGCCTTTACTTTTATGATAACCGGGTGATTTCTATTGCTAAGGAAGTCAAGCCGTCACACCGCGGCGAGCTGGAAATCACTTCAATCAATGAAGCCTATTTAAAACTGGATGAGCTGGATGTTGCCCTGCTGGGGCGCGGGTTTACCTGGCTCGATACCGGAACCCACCAGAGTCTGGTGGATGCCACCAACTTCGTCAGAACCATTGAAGACCATCAAGGGATTAAAATCTCTGCACCCGAAGAAATCGCTTATGTCAATGGCTGGATCACCAAGGAACATCTCCTGGAATGCGGACATAAGCTGAGCAAGACCGGATATGGCCAATATTTAATTAAGGTCGCTACAGGTAAAATCCAATTTTAAACCATAGAAAGAGTGGATACGATGAAGTTTATCAAAACCCTTCTGGAAGATGTTCTCGTCGTTGAACCGGCAGTCTTCGGAGACCACCGCGGCTGGTTCATGGAGACCTACAGCGAAGCTAAATTCCATGAACAAGAGCTCCGATATCAGTTCGTTCAGGATAATCAATCCTATTCCGCTGTAAAAGGCACTCTGCGCGGACTTCACTTCCAGCTAAATCCGAAGGCACAGACCAAGCTTGTACGCTGTACACGCGGATCGATCTTTGATGTGGCTGTTGATATCCGTCAAGGCAGTCCTTCTTACGGCAAATGGTTCGGCGTTGAGCTAACTGCTGAGAACAAGAAGCAGCTTCTCATCCCAAAAGGGTTTGCTCATGGTTTCATGACACTGACCGAGGATGTTGAAGTTCAATACAAATGCGATGAGCTATATGCGCCTGAATGTGACGGCGGTATTCTGTGGAATGACCCGGACATTGGCATTGAATGGCCGATCGATGTAATTCCTGTACTGTCTGCTAAGGATGAACAAGCGCCGCTGCTAAAGGATGTTACGCATAATTTTGTGTATTAACCAAATAAAAAATTTTAGTTTAATTCAGCAAAAAACGTCCCGGCTCTTAGTAGCCTGGGACGTTTTTCGCTGTTTTTCCACTTACTCAAGAAACTAATTACCCTTCTACTCCCCCACCCACCCAAACGACCCCTGCACCCGCTCCAGCACCGCCTGCTGGCTCGCCGTAGCGTTGGCGGTGTTCAGTGTGATGGTGAGCGTATAGACCACCTCATTGCGGCTGAACACAATAATCTTCGTGCTCGCCGGGATGCTGTTCTTAGTCTGCTCTACTGTGAGTATGGTGGCTGGCATACCGGCAAAGGTGGTTTCTGTGACGCTTTTTACCTGCGGGCCCTTGGGATCTTGCTTGGTGTTCTGGTAATAGCTCTGCAGCTGGCTGACGGCATATTCCGGCGTGACCTCAGGGCTGGCGTAGAGCTGGAATCGGCCGCCGGTGAAGCGGTATTCCACGCTCTGGCTCTCGAAAAGATCCTGAACCGGGCTCCACAGCCGCGGAATCTCGAGCTTGTAGCCGTAGGTCTTGGAGATCTTGGTGACCGACTTCTGGCTGAGCTGGGTATAATCCTCTGACGCCAGGCGTCCGAAGTTACTCTTCGTCTGGGCAAAATCAATATCGATCGAGTTCAGTACCTCTGTAAAGCGCGCCTGATCACCACTCTGCCCGGGCCCGGAAGCCGCAACATATTCAAAATAATAACGGTACCCGTTCTTCAGCAGCAAAATCTGATATTCGGTACTCCACCCGCTGCCTGGGTTAAGCCCGATCTCGTTAATCAGCACCGGTTCACCGGAGACCTTGCCCGCTACGCTGTCCTTCAAGGTATAGGCCTCAGCCACATAGGTGTCACGGAGCTGAGACAGCAGTTCCTGGTTCCAGCTTGCCAGCGTGGAGCCCGCAGGGGCGGAGCTTACTTTTACACGCAGATAACTCCCCTGTTTGCCCGCATAGTAGAGCTGCTGGTCATCCGCACTCCAGTCGGCAGGGACCTTAAGCGCAATCCCGTAGTCATCGTTGTAGCCTTCGCGCAGCCCGTTGCGGACCGTGGAGAGATCGCGGATGCTCCGGTCGGATGCGTCAAAAGAGGGCTGAAAAGAATTCAGCAACGCCGCATATTTGCCCAGATCCTTATAATTGGCTGCATTGTCATCTGTCAGATAGATCTCATACAGCCTGCCTCCGGCATAATATTGCCTGCCCTCCCAGAGCGCGCCGCTCGAATCCTTGCTCACGGTCCGGGCGTAAGGAACCTTGGCCTTAGACACAGCCTCCCGGTCCAGCACAATCTCCCCGCCCTCCTCCGAGGAGCGGACCAGATTCTCCAGCAGCCCTTCGGGATCAAGAGGAACGGCGAGCGGCGAAGCATGCACCTCCAGATAGTACCCGTTCTCTGCACTCGTAAAAGTCGCTACGCTCTCATTCCCTCCACTGTCGCCCACGACCAGCCCTGGCGGATAGTTCATGCTCCACTCCAGATAACTGTTGCCGATCCGGGTTTTGCCAGCGTCACTGTCAATCCCGCTTTGCGCTTCTATGCCTACTGCTGCCACTGGGGGAGATATCGTAACTAGTATCCCTCCGCCCTCCGCCGGAGTCATCCGCGCACCCAGCACTCCAGCTACGAATCTCAGCGGCACCATCAGCACACCGGATACCATGCGCGGCGGCGCGGCGAGCTTGATTTTGACACCATCCTTCCAGGCAGTCATGCTGCCTATCGTCATCGCACCGGTATGCGGCCCGTACATAACCTTCACCACATCATCGCCTTGCAGGGAGACGGTGCTGCCGAAAGCTTTTTTGAAAATACCCAGCGGGACCAGCAGCGTTCCATTCTCAGCAAAAGGCTTCGGAATCGTGACCGGCTTCCCGTTAACCGTTGCAGAAGCACTGCCCGCTTGAAGACTAAGCTGTAGCAGAGCCCCCTCCGCCGCCTGGGCCCTTCCCGCAGGAAAGAGACTGAGCAGTAATAATAGCACTACAATAACAGACACTCCGCGCCGTAGATGTGCCAACCTCCTCCCCCGCCCGGCTGTACCTGCCGCCTCCTCACTCTGTCGTCTGATCATCGGTCTCCCCCTCCGTCTTAGCGGCACTCACCAGAGGGTCGCCTTGTCCAAGAACAAGGCTTCTGGCTACGATATCGCCTTCACTCTGCATCAGCAGCTTGACCACTGCCCCCGGCTTGTACTGTCTGAATAACTCATTAACATCGACAAGTGAAGTTACCCGATGTCCGTCTATGGCATACAGTGCATCTCCCGTAGTGATTCCTGCCTTGCGCGCTTCTGCCGTAAGCACCTTCGTCACCGTCAAGGGCTCCTGCCCCGGCAGTCCGACAATTACGGGCCAGCTCTCCTCAAGCTCAATTCCGAGGCTCGGACGCCGGACCTCTCCATATTGGAGCAGCTGATTCATGATGTACTTCACCGTATCTGCGGGAATCGAGAAGCCCATATTTTCCACACCCACAGCTGCAAACTTCATACTGTTAACCCCGAGTACCTCCCCCTTCATATTGACCAGCGGTCCTCCGCTGTTGCCGGGATTGATGGCCGTATCGCTCTGGATCAGCCGGTACGCCGCATCTACCGAACGGTTAAGACCGCTGATCACGCCTACAGTAGCCGAATTTCTCAGGGAAAAAGAGATCGGTGTCCCGATCGCTATAACCTTTTCGCCTACCTGAAGATTGGCGGCACTGCCTGCGAAGGTTGCGGGCTTTAGGGCTTTGGCTTTGATTTTGACCAGTGCAAGATCACTGAATTCATCCGAGTATGTATCTGTGATGTTATAGCTCGTCCCGTCTGAGGTGACCACTACCGCCTTCTCCAGCCCAGCCATCACATGGGCATTGGTAATGATCCATCCGTCTGCTCTGACGATAATCCCCGAGCCGTGGGTCAGATTGTAACGGTCATCCGGTCCGCCGGTTTCTCCTCCCGCTTTGCCGATAATGCCGACTACAGACGGCGAGACTCTGCTTATGATTTGCGGAACCGGGTCTGCTGTTGCGGGCTGGCTCCATTGCCCCTTGCTCTCCTTGTGCACCGTACCTGCTTGTCCGGCCTTCATCACGTTGACAGCCGCGCCTCTCTCAGCCTCTAATGTTCCTATCCCGCTGTAGACCGCCCCATGAACAACACCGGCTGGACTTACGAATCCCGACAACACCAACAGTATAGTGCCCAGCAGTACTACCCTACTCCGGGCAGTCCAGTTCCTCCCCATTCCCATGGCTCTCCCCTTCTTCCCTGCACAATATGTTCCAAATGGAAACGGCATTGCCTTTCTTTTGAAAGGACGTTACCGTTTCAGCGAGAAAGATAATGATAATTATAGCGCGAAGCATATAGATTCTTTTCTTCAAAAAAAGACGCCTTTAGGATCGCCGCTGGCGGTAAAGGTGTCTTTAAGATGAGCTTGCATCTGAGGTTATGTGTGTCTTACTCTAGCTGAACCAGTTCATAATCATTGCATAATCGGATACCACAAAAACCAGCAGGCTTACCACTGCAAAACCAATGGCAAATTTGTTCTTCTGCGGAGCTCTAAGCAGCCGGACCACACCGATAAGTATCAGGATCGTGAATACAATCATAAACGCATCGAAGGTATGAAATTTAGACGGTTCTTGCGCGGCAGCTTCTGCAAGCAGCATGGCAATCCCTCCCTGAGAGTGTTGTCAAGCAAGTTTCTCTAATCCATATCACCTTCTATGTTATCGTTACCATTTCCGTCACGCAATAGAAATATTTTAAAAACGGCGTATTTGTCACAAAAAATATTCCTTATGGCTAAATCACGCCTCGGATTGGCGATATTCATCATTGACCGCTGTTATTTTTTTAATTTTCAAGGAGCCAATCCACCTCAATCCAGCCTACAGCTGCTGCTATCATTCAACGTAAAAGCTTCTCATTGAATCTTACGGCGGACATGCTGTAGATATGCCTGTTTGGACTTGGTGGACTGAGTGGACTGGCTGGACCTCAATACTACGATTACAATACTTTATCACCTTTAATTAAATCTTCATTGATGAGCGCTAAATCGCTATCCACCATCATCTTGATCAATTGCTCAAATGTAACCTCCCGTTCCCAGCCTAGCTTTTCTTTAGCCTTGGAGCAATCACCAAGCAGTAGATCCACTTCAGCAGGTCTAACAAACCTCTGATCAACCACAACATAATCTTTCCAATCCAGTCCTACATGCGTAAATGCGATATCTACAAGTTCTTCAATCGTATGCGTCTCCGCAGTCGAGATTACAAAATCATCCGCTTTATCCTGCTGAAGCATCAGCCACATCGCTTTAACATAATCCCCTGCAAAGCCCCAATCTCTTTTTGCATCCAGATTTCCCATCCGGAGTTCCGTTTGCAGACCCAGTTTTATTCTCGCCACAGCATCAGATACTTTGCGGGTTACAAATTCAATGCCACGACGTGGCGATTCATGGTTGAATAAGATCCCAGAGCAAGCAAACATGTTATAGCTTTCTCTATAATTAACAGTAATCCAGTGACCATAAACTTTAGCCACACCATATGGACTTCGTGGATAAAATGGGGTCGTTTCTTTCTGCGGTGTTGCTAATACTTTACCGAACATTTCACTGCTTGAGGCTTGATAAAATCTCGCTGCCGGTTTAGTCAAACGCACCGCCTCGAGCAAATTGGTAACACCCATTCCAGTAGCTTGAGCAGTTGCAACAGGTTGAACCCAGGAGGTTGCTACGAAAGACTGCGCGGCCAGGTTATAGACTTCATCCGGATCTGAGATGCTCACCGCTCTCATCAGTGACCCCTGATCCAGCAAATCTCCTTCAATAAATTCGATTTCATTCTTTAGATGTCCGATGTTATCCATAATTGGTATACTTGTTCTGCGGCGCAAACCAAATACTTTATATCCTTTTGACAACAGAAGCTCTGCCAAATAAGATCCATCTTGTCCTGTAATCCCTGTAATTAATGCACGCTTTGTCATTTAAATCCCCTCATTTTCATAGGTAGTAAGGCTTACTGATACCTATTAACAAAGCCTGCAGAATATGTCTAAGCGCTTTCTTGTCCAGTACAATTATAAAAGTGAAAGCAGCCCAATTGTTAATCATATCTGGAAAGAACGGTGACCCCTTCTTGAAATACATCGAATTTGGAATCGGAAACACATGGCTGGTGCGAACAGAGATTGAACAGCCGGATGGGACAGAGGTCGAAGTACAGGGGATCGTCCGGCCAGTTATCTTCCGTTCCTTCTACATCCGCGTCTGGATCGGAAGAACCGTCTGGATTGTAGACTCACGGGAAGGGTTCAAACGGGGATCTAAAGCTACCCGCCGTTTTAAGATTATCTTGGGCATCCGCAGTGAGTTGTAGCGGGGAGCAGACACTATAAATTACTGATCGGGCAGCATTGCTGTTGCGTGTGTTTTTGCTTACCGCCGTAGTGTGAGGGCGAGGGATATTTAGTGGAATTAGTACATCTAGTTTGGCGCAACCGTTGCATTTATATCAAATAGTTGGAAAAACAACACTTGTTGAACCCGATTTTTGGTGAATATACAGAGTTCTATGGAGAGAAGTGTACTTTTTCCAACTACGTTAGTCCAACACTCCGCTTCGGCAGTATTAAGTGCCATATTTCCAACTACGTCCGCTCTATAGCTTAGAGACTCAATAGAGGGCATTCTGACTCCCCAAAACTTATCAGCACTTGTGAAACCTGCCGCAATATTAAAATACCCCGTGCCCCCTTTGTAAGAAGGGGGCATGGGGTATTCGGGTTAATGAGGTTATTAGGTTTTATACCGCTCTTCCTACAGTTACACCGTCTCCGAAGGCTGCAACTCCATAGCCTGCGTACGTTCCGTATCACGGATCAGGACAGGCTTCAGGTAGCGGCCCGTATAGGATTCCTCCACACTGATCAGCTTCTCGGGCGTCCCGGTCGCAAGGACCGTGCCGCCGCCGCTGCCGCCTTCCGGTCCCATATCAATGATGTAGTCGGCTGTCTTGATGACATCGAGATTATGCTCGATGACCAGAACCGATTCGCCGGAATCGACCAGGCGGTGCAGTACCTCAAGCAGACGCCCGATGTCGTCCACATGCAGACCGGTTGTCGGCTCATCCAGGATATACAGCGTCTTACCGGTGCTGCGGCGGTACAGCTCGGAAGCCAGCTTCACACGCTGGGCCTCACCGCCGGACAGGGTGGTTCCCGGTTGGCCGATGTTGATATAGCCCAGGCCTACATCCAGCAAGGTCTGCATTTTGCGGTGAATTTTCGGAATATTCTTGAAGAACTCCGTTGCATCCTCCACCGTCATCTCCAGCACATCCGAGATATTCTTGCCTTTATATTTCACTTCCAGCGTCTCGCGGTTATACCGTTTGCCTTTGCAGACCTCACAAGGAACGTATACATCCGGCAGGAAGTGCATCTCAATCTTGATAATGCCGTCTCCACGGCACGCCTCACAGCGGCCGCCCTTCACATTGAAGCTGAAGCGCCCCTTCTGGAAGCCACGCACCTTGGCCTCGTTCGTCTTGGAGAACAGATCACGGATATCATCGAACACACCTGTATACGTAGCCGGATTAGAGCGCGGTGTACGCCCGATCGGGGACTGGTCAATTTCGATGACCTTGTCCAGATTCTCCAGGCCGCGGATTTCTTTGTGCAAGCCGGGACGGACCTTGACCGCCTTGTTCAACTGGCGGGCCAGACTTTTGTAGAGAATCTCATTAATGAGCGAAGACTTGCCGGAGCCGGATACGCCGGTTACCGCTGTGAAGACACCGAGCGGAATTTTTACATTCACATTCTTCAGGTTATTCTCCTTCGCTCCACGGATCTCGATCCAGCGTTCATTATCGGTTGGCCGCCGCTTGGAAGTCACCGGGATGAACTTACGTCCGCTCAAGTATTCACCGGTCAGGGAACCCGGGTCCTTCATAATCTCCTCCGGGGTCCCCTGAGCAATGACCTGTCCGCCGTGTTTCCCGGCACCCGGTCCAATGTCGATAATATAGTCAGCCGCCATCATGGTATCCTCATCATGCTCAACGACGATGAGCGTATTACCGAGGTCGCGCATATGGGCAAGCGTGGCAATCAGCCGGTCATTGTCCCGCTGATGCAGGCCGATACTTGGCTCATCCAGAATATAGAGGACACCCATCAGACTGGAGCCGATCTGGGTAGCCAGCCTGATGCGCTGGGCTTCCCCGCCGGATAATGAGCCTGCTGCCCGGCTAAGGGTCAGATAGTTCAGCCCCACATTCACCAGGAAGCCGAGCCGGCTGCTGATTTCCTTGAGGATCAGATTGGCAATCGCTGTTTCTTTCTCACTAAGCTTGAGATCTGCGAAGAAGTCCAGACAATCTCCAATCGAAAGATCCGTCACATCCGCAACATTCTGCTCATTGATGGTCACCGCCAGAATCTCTTTTTTGAGCCGCTTGCCCTTACAGGAATGGCAAGGCTTAGCGCTCATGAAGCCTTCAATGAACTCACGGATTCCTTCGGAGGCTGTATCGCGGTACCGGCGCTCCAGATTCGGAATAATGCCCTCAAAAGCAACCAGGGCGTCTTTGCGCTGGCCGAAGTCATTCTCATACCGGAAACGGATCTTCTCGCTGCCTGTTCCGTGCAGCAGCTTGTTCATATGCTCCGGCGACAGGCTGCTTACCGGTACATTCTGCGGAATCTTGAAATGCTCGCACACCGATTTCAGGAACTGCGGATAGTAGTTCGAGGTACTGCCTGTCCAGGCCAGGAAAGCTCCTTCTTCGATGGATTTCTCTGTATCCGGGATCAGCAGATCGGGATCGACAACCATATTCATCCCCAGCCCATCACATTCAGGACAGGCTCCAAATGGACTGTTGAAGGAGAACATACGCGGCGCCAGCTCTTCTATGCTGAATCCGCAGACCGGACAAGCAAAGCTTGCACTGAACAGCAGCTCTTCCTGGCCCATCACATCAACGAGAATCTGACCACCGGACAGCTTCAGCGCAGTCTCCAGGGAATCGGTAAGCCGGGTCTCAATATCATCCTTAATTACAATCCGGTCAACAACAACCTCAATCGTATGCTTTTTATTCTTCTCCAGTACAATATCTTCCGTCACTTCGCGCAGCTCACCATCCACACGTACACGGACGAAGCCTTGCTTCGAGATATCTGTGAACAGACCCTTATGCTCACCCTTACGGCCGGAAATGACCGGGGCCAGAATCTGCAGACGGGTCTTCTCCGGGTATTGCATGATCCGGTCCACCATCTGTTCAACGGTCTGCGAAGTGATCTCTATGCCATGATCCGGACAATGCGGATGGCCGATCCGGGCAAAGAGCAGCCGCAGATAGTCATAGATTTCGGTAACCGTCCCTACCGTGGAACGCGGGTTACGGCTAGTCGTCTTCTGGTCAATTGATATGGCCGGGGAGAGTCCGTCGATGGAATCTACATCTGGCTTCTCCATCTGGCCCAGGAACTGGCGCGCATAGGCAGACAACGACTCGACATACCGGCGTTGACCCTCGGCGTAGATGGTATCGAAGGCCAGGGAGGATTTGCCCGAGCCGCTCAGTCCCGTCAGCACGACGAAGCGGTCACGCGGAATCGTTACGTCGATGTTCTTGAGGTTATGGGCCCTCGCGCCCTTGATTACTATACTTTCATGTGCCAACGGTACCTCTCCTTTAAGGGGAATTTAAAATGGAAAAACATTTTGGGAAATATTTTCGATCCCTCCCAAACCCTCCCTTCCAAGGGAGGGCCCCAAGGGTTGCACCCTCTGGACACCCGCAAACTTGGCGGAAGGAATTAGGCGGGTGGATGGACGACTACTGTGGCATTAGGCCCGCTAACCCCTACGGGGCCGCTATACTTACAGAGCAGGGTACGGCTCGCTTCCGCTTGCCGCAGACGCTGTCCCTTCGGGATACGCGCTATGGCTTAACTGCACACTCTCCCTGCGGGATACGTGCTTAGGGCTTGAGTGCACGCTGTCCCTTCGGGATTCGCGCTAAGGGCTTAACTGCGGGCTGTTCCTGCGGAATGCGCAAAGAACTTTAACCATACTATCTTCAAAAGGAACGGCCTGAATAGCGCCGTTCCCTGGATCGTTAACTTCTCGGCCGGGTTACTCTGCCCGTAGCTCAAGCAAGGCATCACGCAGCTCGGCGGCGCGCTCAAATTGCAGGTTCTTGGCGGCATCCTTCATCTCGGCCTCCAGACGCTGCATCAGGCTCTGCTTGTCTTTCTTGTTGAGCTTGCCGCCAACACCAGTGAGGTAATCAGCCTTAGACTCGGCCACCTTGGTCGCCTCGATGATATCGCGCACCTTCTTGTTGATGGTCGTCGGGGTAATCCCGTGCTTCTCATTATGGGCGATCTGAATCTCACGGCGGCGCTGGGTCTCGCTCATGGCCTTCTCCATGGAGTCCGTAATGCGGTCCCCGTACATAATGACCCGGCCCTCCGAGTTACGGGCGGCACGGCCGATCGTCTGGATCAGCGAACGCTCGGAACGGAGGAAGCCTTCCTTGTCAGCATCCAGAATCGCGACTAGCGACACCTCCGGCAGGTCAAGACCTTCTCTGAGCAGGTTAATACCGACCAACACATGGAAGGTGCCTAGACGGAGATCACGCAGAATCGCCATCCGCTCCAGTGTCTTGATATCGGAGTGCATATAACGTACCTTGATGCCAATCTCCTTGAAGTAGTCCGTCAGGTCCTCAGACATCTTCTTCGTAAGGGTGGTGACGAGAACACGCTCATCGCGTTCTACCCGGTCACGGATTTCATTGATCAGATCATCGATCTGCCCTTCGGTAGGGCGCACTTCAATGATCGGATCAAGCAGACCGGTAGGACGGATAATCTGCTGGACCATCGTATCGCAATGCTCCATCTCATAAGGTCCAGGTGTTGCGGACACGTATACAATCTGGCTCACCTTGTCTTCGAATTCCTCGAATTGCAGCGGACGGTTATCCAGTGCAGACGGCAGGCGGAACCCGTGTTCTACAAGGACTGTCTTACGCGCACGGTCACCGTTATACATCGCCCGGATCTGCGGCAGCGTCACATGAGACTCGTCAATCACAATCAGCATGTCATCCGGGAAATAGTCCATCAATGTATAAGGAGTCGCTCCCGGCTCCCGGAAGGTAAGCGGACCGGAATAGTTCTCGATCCCTGAACAGAAGCCGACTTCCTTCATCATCTCGATATCATAACGGGTCCGCTGCTCCAGCCGCTGGGCCTCCAGCAGCTTGCCTGCTTCACGGAGCACAGCCAGCCGCTCCTCCAGCTCACGCTCAATATTGACCAGCGCTACACGCATGGTCTCTTCCTGGGTAACGAAGTGAGACGCCGGGAAAATCGCGATATGATCGCGTTCGCCGATCAGCTCGCCTGTCAGAACATCAATTTCCGTAATCCGTTCGATCTCGTCTCCGAACAGCTCTACCCGGATCGCATGCTCGCCCTGGGATGCCGGGAAGATCTCAACGACATCCCCGCGCACACGGAACGTACCGCGCACGAAATTAATATCATTGCGCTGATACTGGATATCTACGAGCCGGCTCAGAATCTGATTACGCGGCTTCTCCATTCCTACACGCAGCGAGAGCAGCAGGCTTCCGTATTCCTGCGGCGAACCGAGACCATAAATACAGGACACACTCGCCACAATAATGACATCACGGCGTTCGAACAGCGAGCTTGTTGCCGAGTGGCGGAGCTTGTCGATTTCTTCATTTATGCTGGAGTCTTTCTCAATGTAGGTATCGGAGGAAGGAATGTACGCCTCTGGCTGGTAGTAATCGTAGTAACTGACGAAGTAATCCACGGAATTGCTCGGAAAAAATTCTTTGAACTCACTCGCCAGCTGCGCAGCAAGCGTCTTGTTGTGCGCAATAACCAGCGTGGGGCGGTTCAACTTGGAAATCACTTGTGCGATGGTAAAGGTCTTGCCTGTACCGGTCGCTCCCAGCAGCGTCTGGTGCTTTTTGCCCTGCCGGATGCCGTCCAATAACTCTTCTATGGCATGAGGCTGATCGCCCTGGGGTGTATACTCGGACTCCAGTTCAAAAGTCTTCGTACTGACGACAATATCACTCATTTGCCCGTCTCCCCTCTATCGTCTAGAATATATGAATATATTATAATTTTAACCCTAATCATCCTTCATCCATACCAAGCTGAAAAATATGGAAGATAGGAATGCACGTTCCCGTTTATTATACAGCGTTGCCCAGACTGTTGCAAACCATAATATATAGAAATTTAAGGAGCCTGAATTTATGGATTTCATTACAATACTCGGCCTGCTGGCCGGAATTGCCGCTATGATCGGCGGTTTTCTGTGGGAGGGCGGCAGCCTGTCCGGCCTGCTGCAGCCCAATGCTGCCCTGATCGTATTCGGCGGCACCCTTGCGGCTGTACTCATCAGCTTCCCGGCGTCCAAGCTCCGCAGCATTCCGGCGGCGCTCCGCCTGGCTTTTGGCAGACAACGGGATACCAGCCGGGAACAAGCCGAAGAATTGATTGCTATGGCTGCACTAACGCGGCGCGGCGGTGTTCTCGCCCTGGAGAAACGAGCGGAGGAACATCCCGACCCCTTCACCCGTGAAGGCCTGTTTCTGATTGTCGACGGCAATGACCCGGATCAGGTCCGGCAGATTCTGGAGCTTGGGATGGATGCCAAGGAACTGAAATATGAAGGCTATGCCAAAATATTCGAAGCCGCCGGCGGCTATGCACCGACCATGGGCATTATCGGTACCGTTATGGGCCTGATCCGGGTTCTGAGCAACTTAACGGACCCTTCGAATCTGGGCGCGTCCATTGCCGTAGCTTTTACAGCAACGCTCTATGGCGTAGCCAGCGCCAATCTAATCTTTTTACCCATTGCCTCCAAAATCAAATCCCGCAGCCAAAGTGAGCTAGGCACCATGGAGATGCTGCTCGTCGGCATTCTGTCCCTGCAGAACGGGGACCACCCGCATCTGGTCCGTCAAAAGCTGGCCCCTTTCCTGGCAGACGCCCCTAAACGCAGCGCCAGCACCAGCACCAGTCCGGGAGACCCGTTATGAGACAAAGAAACCGCCGGCAGCACCGCGCCGCCGCAGGGAAAGAGAGCCGGGACCGCTGGATGATTACCTATGCGGATCTGATCACGCTTCTGCTTATTTTCTTCGTGATTCTGTATGCCATGAGCAGTCTCGATTCGCAGAAATATGCCATTGTCAGCGGCTCCTTATCGGATACCTTCAAGAGCGGAAGTACAGTACTGGAAGGCGGAAGCGGCGTTCTGGAGGGCAATCAGGGCATTACAGGGACTGACGTTTCGAAGGGTCATAATGAAGACGGCAGCACCGCTGACACGCCTTCGGCCACAGACTCTGGGGATGCGAACGGACTCAATGGACACGGGGCAGATACACCTGCAGCCGGACAAGAAGGAGATGGGGCTGGACACCAGCCGTCTGCGCGCGAGCTTGCTTTTCGTGAACAGGAGGCGAAGCTGGCTGCGCTTATGGGCGTTATCACCCAATACGTGGAGGAGAATAACCTGGGTGAGCAGATTTTTGTTGCCGATAAGCCGCAGGGCATTGCGATCACGCTCAGTGACCGCTTCCTGTTCGATGCGGGTAAGGCTGAGCTGAAATCGCCTGCACTCCCTGCACTGCGCCAGCTCTCCGGCCTGTTCCGCGGCATCGGCGCCACCATCAGCATCGAAGGCCACACCGACAATGTTCCCGTGACGCCAGGCTCAGTGTACAAAGACAACTGGGAGCTATCGGGCGCCCGGGCGCTGTCGGTCCTGCGCTTTTTTCTGGACAAAGAGGGGCTGAGCCCCGATACCTTCCAGTACGCGGGTTATGCCGATACCCGGCCTGCATATGATAATGCGACCACCGAAGGCAGACAGAAGAACCGCCGGGTCGAACTCATTGTTCTGCGCCAGCTGCAGGAGACGGAATAATATACAGACGCAAAAAGACAGACCTCTCACATTAGTAACATCTAATGTAATAAAGAGAGGTCTGCCGTATTAACATCCGCTTCCGCAAATAAGCTAACTTTTATTCCCCAACCAGTTCCTTGTACGCAGCCGCATCCAGCAGGCCGGTTACTGCCTCTGCGAACTCAGCATCAAGCTCCAGCTCAAAAATCCAACCGTCTCCGTAGGGCTGATCGTTGATCAGCTCCGGGCTGGCCTCCAGCGCATCGTTGATCTTGGTCACCTTACCGGATACGGGTGAATATAGCTCCGATACCGTCTTCACGGACTCAATACTGCCCACGCTGTCACCAGCGGAGATTGCCGCGCCGACTTCCGGGAATTCTACAAACACGATATCGCCGAGCAGATGCTGCGCATGATCCGTAATCCCTACACGTACTACGCGTCCCTCGCCCTGCTGCGCCCACTCATGCTCTTCGCTGTATAGCAGGTTGTCAAGCACTTCACTCATGTCCAAGCCGCCTCTTTTCCGTAATTGGAGTTCTAAATTTAGTTATAGCCTAAGTTATCGGCTTGCCTAATGTCAATATAACTGACAGTAAAATTAAATTTGTCAACTTTTTGACGTTTTTTGATTGACAGGGCGGAGGGTTACCCGGTTTAATGGAGTCAGTAGAAAAACATATGGTTTGCGAATGATGGCATAGGGAGAGACTGTCTCACAGGAAGACAGCGCCGAAGGAGTAAGCCCGGGATGGGTGAATCTCTCAGGCAAAAGGACCTTTGCCGGACGCATCTCTGGAGAGCATCCGGATGCCTGCGCCGCAGGCTTCACGGATCACCAACGGGGAAACCTGCGCTGCAATGCAGGGTAACTCTCAGGTACCAAGGACAGAGCGAAAGTCCATTTATGCATACGTGCATAATGGCTTTCGCCTGTCCTTTTTCGTATGTAATCAAAGCCAAGGGAGTGACGAGATGGAGTCTTTGAGAAGAACGCCTTTTTATGATCTCTATGCCGCGTATGCGGAGTCCAGATGTATTGATTTTGGCGGCTGGGAGCTGCCGGTTCAGTTCACAGGGATCGTGAAGGAGCATGAAGCCGTCCGCAATCAGGCCGGACTGTTCGATGTCTCCCACATGGGAGAATTCATGGTTACCGGAGAGGGCGCAGAAGCCTTCCTCCAGAGAATGACCACGAATGATGTCAGCCGCTTGGAAGACGGCGCGGCGCAGTATACGCTGATGCTCTATCCAAGCGGCGGAGTGGTGGACGATCTGCTCGTATACCGTCTGGGCGAGGAGCGTTACATGCTTGTCGTCAATGCGTCGAATATCGACAAGGACTTCCAGTGGCTGCAGGAGCATCTCACCGCTGAGTTCAGCGGGGTCACTCTGAACAATGTCTCGGATGAGACCCTGCTGCTTGCCTTGCAGGGACCGCTGGCTGAGACCATCCTTGCCAAAGTGACGGACGCTCCTCTAACGGAACTCAAGCCTTTTCACTTCATCGAACACGCCGAGGTCTGCGGCGTCAGCGTCCTGCTCTCCCGCTCCGGATATACCGGTGAGGATGGCTTCGAGCTGTACGCTCCTGCTGATACGGCGGCTACCCTCTGGAAGGGCCTGCTGGAAGCAGGCGCTCCGCATGGCCTGACTCCTGCCGGACTCGGCGCACGCGACACGCTGCGCTTCGAGGCCAAACTGCCGCTGTACGGCCAGGAGCTGTCGGCGGATATCACTCCACTCGAAGCCGGTGTCCAGTTCTTCGTGAAGTTGGATGCAGGCGACTTCATCGGCCGTGACGCCCTGCTGAAGCAGAAGGAAGCCGGTCTGCCCCGTCGTCTTGTGGGCCTGGAGATGATCGACCGTGGCATTCCCCGCTCCCACTATCCCGTATACGCGGATGGAGTGAAGATCGGTGAAGTAACGACAGGCACCCAGTCCCCGACCCTGAAGCGGAATCTCGGACTCGCCCTGCTGGATACTGCCTATACGGAGATCGGTACAGAGGTGTACGTAGAGATCCGCGGCAAGCAGCTCAAGGCTGCCGTCATCAAAGCCCCATTCTACAAAAGAAGCCAAGGAGTGAAGCCGCAATGAAGCACCGCTATCTGCCTATGACCGGGCAAGACCGCGCAGAAATGATGGAGACCGTAGGCATACAGTCCATCGATGAGCTGTTCGCCGATATTCCGCAGTCTGTCCGTTACCAGGGAACCCTGCCGATGTCCGGCGCCCTGGATGAGTACGCACTGCTTCGCCATATGAAGGGGCTCGCCGACAAGAATGCCGATTTCGACACCCACGCCAGCTTCCTCGGTGCCGGATTATACGATCACCACGTTCCGGTCGTCATCAACCATGTGATTTCCCGTTCGGAATTCTATACCGCCTATACCCCTTATCAGCCGGAGATCAGTCAGGGTGAGCTACAGGCGATCTTCGAATTCCAGTCCTATATCTGTGAACTGACCGGGATGAAGGTCGCCAATGCCAGTATGTATGACGGTGCAACGGCCCTGTCCGAAGCGGCTGTGCTGGCCGCAGGTGCCACCAAACGCAAGAAGCTGATTGTCTCCCGTACGGTTCACCCGGAAGCGCGTCAGGTGCTGCGTACCTCCGCCAACGCCTGGGGCCTGCAAATTGTAGAGATTGATTATGCTGACGGGGTAACTGATCTCGCCAAGCTGGCTGAAGCCATCGACAGCGATACGGCTGCCGTTCTGGTTCAGTCGCCCAACTTCTTCGGCGGTATTGAAGATCTGCGCCAGATCGAGCCGCTGATCCATGCGGTCAAGGGACTGCTCGTGGTCAGCGCGAACCCCATTGCACTTGGCGTATTGGAGTCCCCCGGACGGCTTGGCGCAGACATCGTAGTCGGCGACGCGCAGCCGCTGGGTATCGCCGCATCACTGGGTGGACCCACCTGCGGATTCTTCGCAGTGGCCGAACCGCTCATGCGCCGGATGCCGGGCCGGATCGTCGGCCAGACCGTTGACCGGAATGGCAAGCGCGGCTTCGTGCTGACGCTCCAAGCCCGCGAACAGCATATCCGCCGGGAGAAGGCGACCTCAAATATCTGCTCCAACCAGGCGCTCTTGGCGCTGTGCGCTTCCGTCTACCTGTCCGTGATGGGCAAGGAGGGCATGCGCGAGGTGGGTGAGCTGAACATCCGCAAGAGTCACTATGCCGCTGGGCGGCTGGCTGAAATCACCAGCGCTGAGCGCGTCTTCACGGCCCCGTTCTTCAATGAATTTGTCTTGAAGCTCCCGGAGGGCAGCAGTGTGAGTGCAGTGAACTCCAAGCTGCTGAAGGAAGGCTATCTGGGCGGTTATGACTTAGGCCGGGATTATCCCGAGCTGTCCGGACATATGCTGGTTGCCGTAACGGAGAAACGAAGCAAGACCGAAATTGACGAATTCGCAAGCGCACTGGAGGGCTGTGTATGAAACCGGAACAAAGTCTGATTTTTGAATTAAGCCGTCCCGGCCGCTCGGCCTACTCCCTGCCTCAATGTGATGTGCCGCAGGACGAAGGCATTGACTCCCTCCTTCCCGAAGGGCTGCTGCGCAGTGAGCCGGTCGTACTGCCGGAGGTATCCGAGGTGGATGTCATCCGCCACTATACCGCCCTGTCCCGCCGCAACTTCGGAGTCGATAACGGCTTCTATCCGCTCGGCTCCTGCACTATGAAATACAACCCGAAGATCAACGAGGATGTCGCCCGCTTCCCGGGACTCTCCAGGATCCATCCGTACCAGCCGGAGGAGAGCATCCAGGGTGCGCTTGAACTGATGTACACGCTGCAAAAGGATCTCGCCGCCCTGACCGGCATGGATGCCGTATCCCTGCAGCCTGCTGCCGGAGCCCATGGCGAGTGGACCGGCCTGATGATGATCCGCGCCTACCATGAGAGCCGCGGAGAGGTCCGCTCCAAGGTCATCGTGCCCGATTCCTCGCACGGCACCAATCCAGCAAGTGCCGCCGCAGCGGGACTCGACACCGTGACCATCCCCTCCAACGACAAGGGAATGGTCGATCTCGAAGCGCTGAAGGCAGCTGTCGGCAGCGACACCGCCGCGCTGATGCTCACGAACCCGAGTACTCTTGGACTCTTCGAGACGCAGATCGTCGAGATCGCCGCAATTGTCCATGAAGCGGGCGGCCTGCTCTATTATGATGGAGCGAACTCCAACGCGATTATGGGCATTACCCGCCCGGGCGATATGGGCTTCGATGTCGTGCATCTCAACCTGCACAAAACGATGAGCACACCGCATGGCGGCGGCGGACCGGGAGCCGGACCGGTCGGCGTGAAGGCGAAGCTGATCCCGTTCCTGCCGCAGCCTACTGTGGTCCGCAGCGAAGACGGCAGCTTCTCGCTGGACTGTGGCGGGCCGGAATCGATCGGCCGCGTCAAAGCCTTTTACGGAAACTTCGGGATTCTCGTCCGTGCTTATGCGTATATCCGTACCTACGGTCCCGACGGCCTCCGCGAGGTGTCCGAGAACGCCGTGCTGAACGCCAACTATATGATGCACCGGCTGGCTCCTTACTTCGAGATTCCCTTCCCGGGCGTCTGCAAGCATGAATTCGTCATGTCCGGTAAGAACCTTAAGCAATACGGTGTACGTACCCTCGATGTAGCCAAACGGCTGCTCGACTTCGGCTATCATCCGCCAACCGTCTACTTCCCGCTGACGGTAGAGGAATGTATGATGATTGAGCCGACCGAGACCGAGAGCAAGGAGACGCTCGACGGTTTCATTGAGACGATGATCCGAATCGTTAAGGAAGCGGAGGAAACCCCGGAGATTGTCATTAACGCACCGCATACGACTGAAATCAGCCGCCTGGATGAGACGCAGGCCGCGCGTAAGCCGGTACTGAATTGCTCCTGCGGTTAACCTTCTGCCTTTCAGTAAGAAATAGAAGGATAATGGATAGCGTAAAACATATAAATTCTATATTTTCAAATAGCCGGGTCAGGGATACATTAGTATCGCTGACCGGCTATTTGATGTATGTATCTGATGCAGATTCCTCCGGCTACGGCGTAAGGCGCTTCACGAACTGGAAGCGGTCATTCACCCGCATTTTACTATAGATACTCTTCAGCATATTGCGCACGGTGCCTTCACTGATCCCCAGGTCGCTTCCGATATGCAGCGCACTCTTCTCCATCAGCCATAGCCTTGCTACCTCCTGCTCCCGCGCGGTCAGCTTATACTCCAGTAATGTGGATTCAAGCCGGTACTGCTGCATCTCCGGGTTCTTTTCCATCCACTTCTCCATAATATTCTCAGCAATCT
The DNA here is from genome assembly GCF_038009085.1 of Paenibacillus sp. FSL R7-0210. Taxonomy (NCBI): domain Bacteria; kingdom Bacillati; phylum Bacillota; class Bacilli; order Caryophanales; family Paenibacillaceae; genus Paenibacillus; species Paenibacillus sp. FSL R7-0210. The sequence continues at coordinate 7,223,363 of NZ_JBBPAR010000001.1, read as the reverse complement.
GCTGCACGAATGGAATGGCGAATTCAATCGGCTCTCCTCTATTAAAAGAAATATCAACATACCCGTAAACGCTATCATCATCCTGCAGCGGAGCGCATACACAGTTCCAGTCGCGGAAGGTCTGATCCGTATGCTCCGTTCCCCGCACCACCCCGATGCAGTTCATCTCCATCGCCAGCGATACGGCATTCATCCCCGCCTGCTGCCTGCTTAAGCTGACCCCCGGACGCAGCTCCGCCTGCTCCATCTCGGCCTGCGTCTCCGAAGAAGAATAGACCAGCTCCAGAATAGTCCCCGCCTTGTCCGTCAGGAACACCACATATGGAATCGAGAGCAGCTGGCTTAATTTGTTCATTTCACTGCGGATCGAAGAAATCATAGCTCTATGGTAGATATGCTCCCTGGATTCTTCGGAAGTACCCGCTACGGACATTCCGCTCTGGACATCAACTTGGGGTGCATCCAGCGGCCGGAAGGCTTCAAGTTCGCTTGCTTCTAAATCCCCAGGCATACTCCATGCTCTTGATTGATTAAAGACTCTCACAAACGATCCCTCCATTTTTACCAATTACTATATAATCAATTTTAAAAGAAAGCATTATAACATACAATTACGGAATAATGAACATTCAGTATTGGATCTGTAAATCCCCGCGTTAGCGCTGTAAAATGTAGAAATCTGTTCACTCTTATATTTCTACATCATTCCAGGAGGTTCGACATGCTTCGCATCGGCTATCTATCGGCTGCCCTTAATCTGGCTACCGCCATGGTGTCATTCCTGCGCTTCGGAAGTAATTATGCCCTGCTCATCATGGCCAGCTATTCACTCTTAACCCTTGCGGGATATCGGCTGCTGCAGAACAAAAGAACATTATATCTGATCCCTCTGCTTACCTTCAGCTGTTCATTCCTCTTATACAACGTGACCTATGTATTGTTGAAGCAGATTAACCTCGTAGACCTGTATGCTGTAGACTGGAGACTTGAAGTTCAGCTGGCGCTTCCCCTGCTGGTAGGGTTCGCCGTCCAGACTATCCTTAAGCGTAGCGGCAAATCCCGACTGGTGTAGGCTATACGGGGCTGCCGCTTTTTTTTGCAAAATCGACCTAATCTGATAGTTTTCGACATCGGCTCAGTGATATATTTACTCTTACGTCATTCAGAGCGCTGAGGATTCAGTATTTTTCTCCGCAGCCATCTGCGGTAACGCTTTCAACGTAATGAACAGGAGGGTTAAGCTTGAGTATGATTGAAGCCAAAGGGCTGAGTAAGTCCTTTATGCAGGCGGTGAAGGAGCCGGGCCTTAAGGGAGCGGTGAAGCATCTGTTCCTGCCCCGGCATATCGAGAAGGTGGCCGTCAAGCCAGTGGATCTGAGGATTGAAGCGGGGGAGACGGTGGCCTACGTGGGACCGAATGGTGCCGGTAAATCGACCACCATCAAGATGCTGACCGGCATTCTGATGCCTTCCTCCGGGAGTATCTCGGTGAACGGGATCAATCCGTACCGCAAAAGAATGGAAAACGCCGCCCAGATCGGCGCAGTCTTCGGGCAGCGCACCCAGCTATGGTGGGATATTCCGATTGCCGAGTCCTTCTCGCTGCTGAAGGATATCTACCAGATTCCGGATGCCCTCTATAGGAAGAACATGGACTTGTTCACCGAAATGCTCGGGATGAGCGAATTCATCCACCTGTCCGCGCGGAAGCTCTCGCTGGGTCAGCGCATGCGTGCCGATCTGGCCGCAGCCCTGCTGCATAATCCGCCGATTCTGTATCTCGATGAGCCGACGATTGGCCTTGACGTATCCGTGAAGGAGAAGATCCGCGGGTTCATTAAGCAGATCAACCAGGACCACCAGACTACTGTGATGCTGACAACCCATGATCTGGGCGACATTGAGGACCTGTGCAAGCGGCTGGTCATTATTGATCACGGCGCGATTATTTATGACGGGACGCTGAGCGAGGTCAAGGCCCGCTTTGCCAAAAACCGTATCATCTTCTTCCAGGTACGCTCCCCCATGCCCGAATTGTACGAGCTGCTGGAGCAGAGCCCGGGGCTGAAGCTGGAACAGCAGAGCAGCCAGGAGTTCTCGGTCACTTTTGACCGGTATGAATATACCGCCAGTGAAGTGGTTAGCCGGGTGATGAAGCATGGGGAGGTACTCGATTTCCGCATGGAGGACACCCATATTGAGCAGGTCATTAAGGCGGTCTATGACGGACATCTGGACCTGAACGAGCACCGGGGAGCAAGGGGGCAGGCACACCATGACGACAGCAGCCCGGCTTAACAAATACAGAAGCATTGCCAATCGCTCTCTGCAAAATGTGATGGCCTACCGGAACTCCTATATCATTAATTTACTCGCAAACTCAATTAATCTGGTCGCGATCTTCTTCCTCTGGCAGGGAATCTATGGCGGGCGCGAGGCGGTGGGCGGCTACTCCTGGGATCAGATGAAGACCTATCTGCTGGTGACCTTCCTGGCCAATTCCGTCTTATCCTGGTATTCCGAGACCGCTATCTCCGGCAAAATCCTGGACGGCAGCGTCGCCATGGACCTGCTGAAGCCGATTGATTTCCAGACGACCCGATTCGCCGAGACCTTGGGTGCCAGTCTGCTGGAGGGGGCGATGAGTACGGTTCTGCTGATCGTGTTCGCCACCTTCCTTACCGGAGTGACCTTCCCCCACTCGCCGATCGTCTATCTGCTGTTTGCGGTCAGTCTGCTCTGCGCGGTTGTGGTCAAATTCGGCGTGGTCTATCTGGCGGCTCTGTTATGCTTCTGGTCGACGGGTTCACTGGGGATTGTCTGGACGCGGATTGCGCTCACTAACCTGCTGTCGGGCGCGCTGGTGCCATTGGCCTTCTTCCCGGACTGGCTGGAAAAGCTGGCGCTGCTGCTGCCCTTCCAGGCCATCATTCATACGCCGACGATGATCTTCCTGCAGCAGGCAGATACGTGGGAAAGCCTGCGGCTGATCGGGATTCAGCTCTTTTGGGGGGCAGGGCTCTGGATGGCGGGCAAAGCCATGTGGAACTGGGCAGTCCGCCAGGTGACCATTCATGGAGGCTAAGGCGGAAGGAGGACGCAGAATGAAAATATCGCAAATGCTCTATCTCTATAGAAGGCTGTATGTGCAGCAGCTTAAGGCGATTCTGGAGTATAACAAAGACTTTTACATCCTGATGTGTTCGGCAGCCTTGACGCAGGTACTCGGGTTCGTCTTCCTGTGGGTGATCTATGACCGGATTCCGGATATTCAGGGCTGGCAGTTCTGGGAGGTTACCTTCATGTACGCTATGATCTTCCTGACGGAGGGGGCGGGTTCGCTGTTCTTCGAGGGCAGCTGGCGGCTGGGCAGGCTGGTCAACACAGGGGAGCTGGACCGTTATCTACTGCGGCCGGTGCCGGTGGTTCTTCAGGTGTTCTGCACGGGGATTGGGATTAACGGACTCGGCAATCTGCTCATCGGCGGGGTGATCATCTGGCAGTCGCTTGTGCACAGCCCTATCCACTGGACAGCGGGCAAGGCCGCTATTCTTATCCTGTTATTCGTCACAGCGGTCATTATCCGGGTATCCATTAACCTCATGGGTAACTCGGCGGCCTTCTGGATTCGCAATGCCGGGAATGCGTTCCCGCTGATGGTACATAATCTGTCTGATCTGGCCAAATATCCGATTACCCTGTTTCCGCAGGCGATCCGCATCTTCATTTCTACGGTGCTGCCCTATGCGTTCATCAGCTTCTACCCGGCAACCTATATTTTCGGCAAAAGCGGCTGGTCCGGCTGGTGGCTCCTCGCCCCTGTCGCGGCTATCGGAAGCGCGGCAGCGGCTTACGGAGTCTTCCGGTACGGGCTGTCCCGGTATGAGAGTACGGGGAACTGAATGTTAGTGTAAATCACCTCTAACGCGCGATAAACAGCCGCTTCTCCAGATCTAAATCGTATACCCGTGGCTTCAGCTCCGGGTCACCGCCAGCACCCTCAGGCGAGTGCACCACTAACTGTTCGTTCTGGTTGGCCGGGAACGGCGGCAGCTCGGAGTAGACCAGCGTATCGTGTACGATTTCTCCCTGCTTGAAGGATAAGGGAAATACTTCTCCGCTTATCTTATTGACCGCAAAGGCGTAAGCAACCAGTCCATGCCCGGACTTGTATTGGGGAGCAAGCAGATACACTTCTGCATTCTTGAAGCTGAATTTATCGAACTCCAGGACCTGGTCTGATGGGCGTACGAACAAGAAGGCAGGCAGCTTAAGCAATACCTGGTCCTGCTTCCCCGACCGGTACACGATGGAGTAATCAGCCTGATACGTCTGCTCCCCTTCGAGACCGTCATTGCTGGATGCCTCCAGATGTCCCCGCTCTTCGGAGCTGCTTGCGATCATCAGCAGCTCGCCTTGCCCTGCTGCGCTTCTCGCGCGGATGGTTCCACTGGCATTAATAGAATCGACAACCACAGAGCCGGCGATACCCTCCAAGGGGAACTGGCTGGTGAGGCCAGCTGTAGTTATCGGAGTCGCTGAGGATGCAGTTTCTGCATCTGCTGGTGAAGCACTTGGTGCAGATGAAACAGTCTGTGCAGGGGCAGTAGGAGTTGCCGATGGAGACGCAGAAGCAGATGCCAAGGCAGACGGAGCCGATTCTGCCCCCGGCGTACCGGTGACGGATGTATTTTGGCTGCTGCACCCCAGCAGCAGGCTAAGCGACAGGACCGTGCCTGCTGCCAGTGTTGTAGCTGTAGACCGGATTGGACTCATTCCCCTCTAATCGTTTTTTGAGTACAACCCATTATATAAGATTATCACGGTCCACAAATTTAGAGATTGTCTTATTTTCTTTAAAAAATAGTCACATTCCTATATACCGGACTACTTCAGATAAAAGACCTCCCGCAGCGGCACCATCGGAACCGCATCGTTGAAATCGAAGGAACCCTCGACCATCTTCGAGGTGATCGCATTCCAGCGGTTGCAGGCCTCACTCCCGGCGATGTAGGCGAATGCGGCTTCTGTATTGTCACATTCAAAGCAATAGAAGAACTGGTTGCCGTTCTGAAAAATAGAGTAGTTACGGATGCCCGCCTTGCTGTGCTCCTCCAGAATCTCCGGCCACGGCTCCAGATGCATCTGTACGTATTTCTCTAAGTATTTCTCTTTCACCTTCCAGGTCCAAGCCAGCTTATTGCTGCCCATCCTCGTATCCCCCTGTCATATCTTCCTTTGATTCGATCATATCACATAATTATATAATTTGAATATGTCCGATTTAGACATGGAGGGCAGCAAAGATACGCTTCGACCTCAGGTACTGATTCCGGCTTCATTCGGACGAAGAATGGCAGAGCCAATCGCCAGCAGAACGGCAGCCATCAGGCCCAGGATCGCAAACGGCATCCACAGCTCGTTCCAGCCGCCACCGGTCGCGGCAATGTCTACCGCTTGTATCGCCCATTTCTGCGGTGTAAAGTTGGCCAGCTTCTGCATATATTCCGGCATGATGGAGACGGGCCAGAAGCAGCCTCCCAGCATGCAGGTAGGGGTAAGAATCAGCGAATTCAGCATCCCGGCATTGCGCGGATTGCGGATCAGCCCAGCAACGGTGCTGGCAATCCCCATGGAGACCAGCATGAAGGCCGCCAGAACCAGGAAGTAGAGAAAGAGCGGCATCTCATAATCGTAGCGGAGCACCCATTTGCCCAGCACCAGCACGACAAGGATCTGAATCATTCCTACAAGAAAGCTGCCCAGGAAGTTGCCAAGCGCAATTTCATAGGAACGGACTGGAGCGCTGAACATGCGCATCATGGTACGCCCTCTGCGGTCATCCGTGATCTGGGAGACGGAGCTGGTCACCAGCGCCATCAGGAACATAAGCGTCATCCCTGTAACTACGCCCAGGGTCTGCCGCGGATAGAGATCATAATCGGTACGGGTGCTGCCCACGTTGTGCTGCTCCGACTGCTTCAGTACAGCAGCGAGCTGCGCCTGCATATCGCCTGTTCCTCCGCTGGCGGCAGCAACGGTATGTGCTGCTTCGGCAATTTGAGCGGCAGTGGCGGTGATCTTCATCTTCATCATGATTGAGCTTTCGCTTGCCCGAAGCTCATAGATGCTGATCTGCAGCGGGTCCCCCGCCAGCAAGGCGGCAGTGTACCCGGCAGGAATGAACACCCCCACCGTTCCCTCCTGCTTAATTGTCGCTTCCTTCAAAGCGGCCTCATCCCTGCGCGGCTCGAACTTATATTCTCCGGCCTGCTCCAGCTCCGCAATCAAATGTCTGCCGGCTGCTCCCGTATCCGAGTTGGCATATAGAACGGTTGCCGGTCCCTCCGCCATCCCTCCGGTAAGGGAGATAATCGCTGCCACCACTATACCGGGAAGCAGAATGAATACCATAAGTCCCCTGAAGGTGCCAATGCTTCGTCTGATCATATTCCAGGCAATGATTAATATTTTATCCACGGTAACCCACCTTCCGGTATGAGACAATCACTGCCGCGAACAAGGCCGCGCTGATGAAGCACATCACCCACAGATTCGGCAAAAGCTGTTCCAGACCGGAATGCAGCATCATCCGGATGACTGCCTGCTGCACCCAATGGTTAAGCGTGAATGCACCTGCACTGTTCACCCAGGAATCGGGAAGCGGCGCCATTCCGCCGCTGACGAAGGTCATCACTATAGTCAGGACACTAATGATGTTCGTAGCCGTCGCCGAGGTCCGGCTGAAGAGGCAGATCAGTACGCCCAGCGTCATCGAGGCGGCAATCATCAGCAGACAGAACAGCAGCAGCAGTCCCGGGCGGTTCCCCCAGTAGACGCCGAACAGCCAGTCAGACAGCAGAATAATCGTAAGGCACTGCAGGATGCTGACCAGGCCTACGCCGAGCATTTTGCCGATGAATAGATGACTGTCTTTTACCGGCATGGAATGGATTCTGAACAGCGTATGGTTCTCTTTATCGTTAAAAAGTGAGGCTGTCACAGTAAGTCCGCTATACATCAGGAACATCAGCAGCATGGACGCTGCATAGAACTGGGCCGCCGAATAGGTCTTCCCGCCATTGTTCAGATCCCCCAGCACCACCCCCGGCTTCCCGGCAGGTGCCGCAGTCGCTGTAAGAGCCTGTGGTCCAAGGGTTACGGCTGCCGCCTGCTTATAAATTCAGCTCCATCAGCAGATTGTCGAAGGCTGTTCCGGCGACCCGGTTATCGTCATGGCTCCTGCCCAGAATGAACTCCAGGCTCGCTTTCTTACCGCTCTGCACCTCCTGGTCGAAGCCCGGGGGAACAATCACCCCATAGGCATATTTACTGGTACGCAGCCCGCTCTCCGCAGCTTCACGGCTCTCTGTCTTGACAGGAATAATGAGCCCCTTCACCTCAGCCGACTCCAGAAAAGCCGTAAGGATCGCAGATGCCTCTGCCCCTCCGCCTCCGCTATTCACAATAGCTACACGTACAGGCTTGATTTCATCTGCCCCCTGTACCCCGACCACCCCGGAGAGCGAAGCGCCCAAGAGGAAGATCAGCACCAGCGGCAGCAGAAACATATTGAGCAGCAACGTGCGTGAACGGAGCTGTCTGCGCAGCTCAAATTTCATAATAATCCAGGTATTCACGTTTCTCCCCCTCTCTAATCCCGCAAGGTGCGGCCGGTCAGACTAAGGAACAAGGTCTCCAGATCCGGCTCTTCAATATTCAGGGAGGCAATGACCCCTTCGTGCTTGGAGAAAATAAACAGAATATCCTGGAGCGCACTTTGCGAGGAGGGAAGATACAGCTCTATCGCATCCTGCACCGCTTCTACCCGGTTGATCCGGGGATGCTGCCCCAGCTCGTTCACTAAGGCAGGGGTGATGCCCGCTGCCTTCACAACAATTTTCTCCTCGTGGGCCACCCGTTCGCGCAGCTCGTTCTCCGTACCGCAGGCAATAATATGCCCCTGGTCCATAATGGCCACCCGGTCACAGATCGCAGCGACCTCCTCCATATAATGGCTGGTGTAGATCACCGACGACCCCATCTTATTCAAAGCCTTCACGGATTCCAGAATATGATTGCGTGACTGCGGATCAATGCCGACCGTGGGTTCATCCATAATAATCAGGCGCGGCCGGTGCATGATGGCACAGGCGATATTCAGCCGTCTTTTCATCCCTCCCGAGAAGGTTGACGGTTTATCCCTCGCCCGGTCGCTTAGGCCGGTGAACTCCAGCGCTTCTTGGGTCCGCTCCTTCAGCAGTTGTCCGCGCAGCCCATAGAGTCTGCCGAAAAAGCTTACATTATCGCTTGCCGTCATATTCTCGTATAATGCCAGCTCCTGGGGCACAAGCCCGATGCGCTTCTTCACCTCAAGCGGCCGCTCCCGTACAGACAGCCCGTCGATAATAATATCGCCGCTGTCGGCTTGAAGCAGCCCGCAGATCATGCTGATGGTCGTGCTTTTCCCGGCACCGTTCGGGCCCAGCAGGCCGAAGATTTCACCCTCCTGTATATTGAAATTCACGTGATCCACAATTAGCTTACCGTCATATCTCTTCACAACATCGCTCAGTACTGCTAGTGCCATTGCCGATGCCCCCTGTTCCTTCATTCTCGTATTCTTATTGTACAGTAGGGCGGACACAGCCGAAGGTACTAAAGGTCATGATCCAGAGGTGACGAAAGTCATCTCCTGAAGGGCAGCACTCTTATGCTAAGATGGTTATACCTGAGAAGAATGTTGACCGATTAGGGATATTTTATCTAAAAGGATGAGCTTACTTGACCAGAGAACTTATTCTGCTGCGCTACAGCCTGCTTATAATCCCGGCGATCCTCTCGATTCAAGTCTATGAATTCGCGGACTATGACTGGTTCACTTTGCATTTCATGCTGCTGATGCTGCTGGTCACACTGGGTGCAAGGCAATCCGGGCCTCTCTCCACACTGACCGGAGGCATGGAGCTGATCCTCACCGCCTGGCTTTGTTACGAATACGGGCCTCTGATGGTTTTTCCGGCCTTGTCTGCGGTGATCTCCTATACCCGGCGGCAGCCCAAGAATACGGCCCTTCCCTTCTTCTGTATTCATCTGGCCCTGCTGAATGCCGCCCTGCTTCATGGTGCTCCGGCAGTGCTTGTGTTCACGAACCTTACCTTCCTGCTGTGTGCCGGCTTGAATCTGCTGCTGCTCCGCACAGGACGCGGGCGTGCCGATACCTTATTCCTCTATGATGAGCTGCGCAAAAAGCATTTCGAGCTGGAAGAGGCCCGCGCAAGGCTCCTCCAGTTCACCTCGCAAATAGAGGTGGCTGCGCAGGCAGAAGAACGTGTGCGGATCGCCCGCCAGCTGCATGATGACATCGGCCACCGGCTGATCCGGGTCAAGATGATGACCGAAGCGGCCATCCACACCCTCCCTGCCGCACCGGAAACGGGACTCCAGATGATGAACCAGATCCGGGATCAGCTCTCGGGCAGTATGGACGATATGCGTGCGGCGCTGAAGCGGATTAACCCTGCTCCGCAGCTTGAAGGAGCCTATGCGCTGGACCGGCTGCTGGAAGAAGTGGGCCGCGATACAGGTGTTTCCACCTCCTATACGGTGCAAGGGATTCCTTATCCGCTCTATCCGAGCCTTCAGGTTGTGCTGTACACCAATGCCCGGGAGGCCATCACCAATGCGCTGCGGCACGGGCAGGCCAGCTCCGTATGGGTGGAGGTCACCTATACGGAGCATGAGGTGCGGATGGAGACCGGCAATAACGGGAAGCTGCCCGAGGAGGAGGCTCTGTACAAGCTGCACCATACTGGCGGAATGGGCCTGAAGGGCATGCACGAACGCAGCGCCCTGATTGGCGGAACGCTGGAGCTGCGGCTGCAGCCGCAGTTCACGGTCATCACCCGGCTGCCCGTGTATCGGCAGCCGGAGGGAGTGCTGCGCTGAATAGGTGCGGCAGGGGTGAGTGGGGGCAGGGGTGAGAGTGTGGGGCAAGGGTGAGAGTGAGGCTGTGGGAAGCTGGCTATAGCCATAGCGTACATATAACTGACGGGGAACTGATGGGAAGGCGGATCGAGATACAGGTGTTATATGCTAACAACTTGTGGATCTGGGGGGAACTGCTCCCTCTCTGGCAGAAGCAAGTGGAAAAACGTATCTTAATTTAACTGTTTCTGATGTTTCCAGGGTATTAGTTGGAAAAACAGCATCTACTGTCGATGATTTTACTGCTGCGGGGCAGATTGGGAACAATTAAGTGTTGTTTGTCCAACTGTTGTCCCCAGAGAGGCCACTCGTTGATCAGCAAGTGCTCAAAATCCAACTAAGAGATGGAGCCAACCGGGAGATCATACACCACACACTCATCAACTTAGCCGGGGACGGGCAGCGGGAGTATATTCACAGATAAGAGGTGCTGATTCATGATTAGAGTATTGATTGTTGACGATGATTCTTTTATCCGCGAGAGCCTGAAGGTATTGATCGGGCTGGATGCCGGTATCGAGGTGGCCGGAACCGCAGGGAATGGCCGGGAGGCCTTCTCCTTGCTGGGGGAGCTGCCCGGCGGAGCGGATGTTGTACTCATGGATATCCGGATGCAGGGATGTGACGGGGTGGAAGGCACACGGCTGATCAAAGAAGCCTATCCGGCCGTAGCCGTCCTGATGCTGACCACCTTCGATGATGACGAGTATATTATTGAGGCTCTGCGCGCCGGGGCGAGCGGATATCTGCTCAAGAACATCCCGCCGGACCGGATCATTCAAGGCATCAAGACCGTACATGAGGGCAATATGCTCATTCATCCCGAGATTGCCCGCAAGCTGGCGGGCTTCCTCCAGCCATCCGCGCGTCAGGAAGCTCCCGAGGCTCAGCCGCTTGCTTCCTATGGCCTGACCAAGTCCGAGCAGGCAGTCATCACCTCCATTGCAGAGGGACTCACCAACAAAGAAATCGCCGCCAAGCTGTTCCTGAGCGAAGGCACCGTCAAAAACTATATTACCGACATCCTCAGCAAGCTCGGCGTACGCGACCGGACACAGATTGCGATTCTGTATCTGAAGAGTACGCAGGGGAACCATTGAGCCACAGAAATGCTATCTCTCGCCAATTCTAAAAGTTCCCTCTCACGGATCGCTTGTATGAATCGCATTGTTGCACATTTTGCAGGATTCTTCTAAAAATGTTACGGACTACGGGTACATTGTTGCATCATTTGCAGGAATTCTGGTGCTTAGTGCGACTTAGCGTTGGATTTGTTGCATTTCATGCAAGATTTCAGCCTCGGCCGCTTCTATTGGTCATTATTCCTGCACTTCTTGCAGGATTTCTCTACAATGTTGCGGGTTGCGGAGCATAGGCCCCCCTCTTCGCAGCAGCACCGATTGCGTTCGGTTTTTCGCATATATGAGGTCCACAAGCCCCCATGGTTGCGCATTGTATTCGGTTTGTCGCATACATTCCAGGTGCCTCACATCACTTCCTTATCAAATATAAAAGGCCCATTCCCCTGAACTTAGTTCAGAAAGAACGGGCCTCTTTAACCTTCCGCGCCAGCAGCCGCTGGGGGAACCAATTACGTTGATAATCATCCGTCAGACGCCGGCAGATTCCTGCTTGGCCTCTGCCGGCGGCGTCTGTTTGACCTCCGCAGGCGGCGTCTTCTTCGCCCGGCCCAGCCGGTCGCCCTGCACTCCCCGCTGCCGGATGCCTGTCCGCATCCCGATGATGCTGAAGATACTGGACGGCTTGGTCTCTGCGGTGATGCCCCCGTCCGGGTCCGGCACCAGAATGATGCCGAGCTGATGATGGTCCCCGGCATAGATCGCGCGCTGCAGATACTTGCTCTCGCCTTCGCGGTTCTGCACCTCCAGCTTGCAGAACGCGGGGTTCATGCGCAGCGCTTCATGCAGCTGCGCCGCGCTGGTCAACAGGACCCCGTTGACCTTCAGCAAGATCTCGCCGGGCAGGATGCCCAGCTCCTGCGCGGGGCTGCCCTGCAGCACGGCCAGCACCTTGCGGCCGGCCGGGGGATGCACGAAGATGGGGCTAAGGCTGCGCTCCTCCAGAGCGCTGTACCAGCTTAACCCTTCGTGCATCAGAATGGCCGCGAGCGCCGCGACAACCGTCAGCGGGCTCCATAGGTCCGCAAGCAGGCTGAGGCCGAGCAGGACGGCGCTGTAAATCAGCAGCCGTCCGAACGTCCGGGCCGCCTTGCGTCCGGGCAGCATGCCCTGGGTCATCTCGCTGAAGCCGATGATGACCGGCAGCGAGACCAGGCCGAGGCCCCCGCCCAGCAGCGGATGCCACGGCAGCTCACCGATTCCCGTGCCTGCGGGAATCAGCACGAACAGCGGCAGCGGCCAGAAGGCCTGCAGCTGGTAGCCTCCCACCACCTTGCCGCGCTTGCCGGCAAGGAACAACGGCGTCGCCAGCCGGGGCCCCTGCCAGCGCGCCAGCAACGCCTCGGCCACGTGGAGCAGCGCGGCGAGCGCCAGCAGCGCCGGGATGTCCATCTCCCGCACGGCACCGGCAACCGTTCCGGCGGCTCCGCTCTGCAGCGTCCCAGGGAAGAACGACAGCACAAACTGCACGATTCCAAGCGCGCCTATGGCATACGCAAAGCATAAATAACGCACCCGAAACAGCATTAAGATAAGGCTGACTACCCAGATACAGGCAACAGCCATATAAGTCACTGATACTCCCAGTGCAACAGCGGCAAGGGAGACCACCAGTCCCATGAGTCCGCCAGTCCACACGGTCCGCCAGGTTTCTGGTCCCCAGCTATGCAGCTTCACATGAATAAGCTTCCGCTCCAGGGCCACCTGTCTGCGGTAATATAGGGCAATAAATAGAATAGCGATATAGTAATAGGGCTGAATCAGCAGATGAAGGACTGCTGTGCCCCAGCTGGTCAGCAGCTCCGGGAGTACATTCAACGGTTCGCACACTCCTTTTCATAGCCTATAGCAAATAGGGATTATCTGCGCGCCAGCACAATATATGCTGTTTTTCACATACATTCGGGCCACAATTAAAAACAGAATTAAATGATAATATCCCATTCAAAGAAAAAAAGAAGGCTGAAATCAGCCCTCTTACTTGTTCGACGCCGCAGCCTTGATTTCCTTCTGAATTTCTTCGATCCCCTTATTCCGCTGATTGTCATTCACCGGATCTTGGATGACCTTAATCAGCGCCAGCTCCAGCGCTTCCGCGGTCTTGGCATCAATCGAGCCTGTCGATTTCAGCTTGGCTGCGCTCTGGAATTTCTTGACCGCTTCTTTGGTCCCGGCATCGAAATAGCCGTCCTTGCGGCCCGGTTTGTAGCCTAGCCCATCCAGCATGGTCTGCGCACTTTTGACATCTGCATTGTTCATATTATATTGCAGCGTAACGCTCTTGTTAATCGGCGCCACCGAGAAGTAATCCGGCTGGGCTACGGCGATATCCGGCTTAATGCCCTTGCCGTGAATCCAGGTGCCGTCTGGCGTCAGCCACTTGGCAATCGTAATCTTTAGCAAGCTTCCGTCACCGAGCTGCTCCTCGAAGCTGGTCTGCACGGTGCCTTTGCCGAACGAATTCTCCCCGATCAGCTTGGCTCCGGCAGATTGCTGCAGGGCTCCGGCCATGATCTCCGAAGCGCTCGCGCTGCCCTTGTTCATCAGCACGACTACCGGATACTTTTTGCTTGATCCCTTCGAGGTACTGATCTCGCGCCGCTTGTTCTTATCCTCCACCTGTACGATGGCTTTGCCGGAAGGAACGAACTGCTCAACCATCTCAATGACGACCGGAAGCACACCGCCCGGGTCATTGCGGACATCAATAACGAGTCCCTTCATGCCCTGCTTCTCCAGCTTCGTCAGCTCTTCCTTGAACCGCTCCGAGGTGTTCTGTGAGAACTGCGTAACCTCGATCACACCGACATGCTCCTTCTCCATCTTCGCATAGACCGTCTCCAGTCTGACATCATCACGGGTGATGACGAATTGCAGCGGCTCTGCTGTTCCGGTCCGCTGGACCTTCAGGGTCGCCTTGCTGCCCTTGGGACCGCGGATTTTGGCTACAGCCGCATTCAGCTCCAGCCCTTCCAGCGATTCACCATTAACGGAGAGGATCACATCCTTGGCTTGAATACCAGCCTTCTCTGCCGGTGAGCCCTTGATAGGGGAGACTACAACGACCTTACCGTTGTCGGAGGAGACTTCAGCGCCAATCCCCGAGAAGGAGCCTTCGATGCTCTCCTCGAACCGCTGTGCCGTCTCCTTGCCCATGTAGTTCGAATACGGGTCGCCCAGCGCTTCCATCATTCCGTTGACCGCACCGTCAATCAGCTTCTCCCGGTCGACCTTCTCATAATAATTGCTCTCGATCAGGCTAAGAGCGGTACCCAGCTTCTTCGATTCCTTCTCCTGTAGTCCGGCAGTCTGCAGGACCGTTGCCAGCCCTTCACCTGCGGCTTGTCCGAATACCTGTACATAACCGGTCACGCCAAGGGTCAGCAGACTGCCGCACAGCAGTGCCGCGACAATCATAAAGGCCGCAGTGCTTTTCTTTAACATGATGTTCCCACCGTCCCTTCTTGTCCATCTTAACACCAGCATGGGCCCGTTCCATGAGAAACGGCATCTCTTCCAGTATATGCCGCAGCATGAAAATATATTTATCAGTTCAGCCAAACTTATAATTTATCCGCTTAGTCCACTTACAGATAAGGCATAGGATTCACCGGTTTCCCGTTGATCCGCACTTCAAAATGCAGATGCGGGCCGGTGGAACGTCCGGTTGAGCCGGATTCGGCGATCGTCTGTCCGCGCTCCACCCGTTGTCCCTGGCTCACCTTGATGCCGCCCTCGCGGATGTGTCCGTACAGCGTCCATACCCCGCCGCCATGATCAATAATGACACAATAACCATAACCGCTATACCACTCCGCTAACACAACCGTACCGGAATCCGCCGCATGGATACTCGTACCCTGCGGCACGGCAAAGTCTATACCGGTATGCAGCTTGCCGACTTCATGCGTCACCGGATGGGTCCGGTAGCCAAAAGGAGAAGAGATCCGCGCGTAGCCCACCGGCCGCAGGTAAGGACCGTCTCCGCCCGAATAATCTTCTGCGCTCGCAACGGAGGAGCTGTCGCCGCCGGAAGACTTGGAGGCCTTCGCCTTCTCCGCCGCCTTGGCTGCGGCTACTGCCGCCCGGCGCTGCGCCTCAGCCTTCGCGGCTGCCGCTCTGCGCGCTGCTTCCTCCGCCTTAATCTTGTCCTTCTGCGCTTCCAGCGCAGAGCGGCTGCTGGCCAGCTCTACCAGCTTGGCATCCTGCTCAGCAGAGATGACCTCCGAATTCTCAATCTCCTCATCATAATAAGCGATGAGCTCCTGCTTCTCCGCTTCCTTCTCCTTCAGCATACTGCGCTGGGCTTCCAGATCGGTATACAGCTGCTTCGCTGTTGCATATTGCCCTTCCAGCTCCTGCTTCTTGGCAATCACCGTCTGCTTGTCCAGCTTATGCTGCACCAGCAGATCCTGATCCTGATCCACGATCATCTTCAGGGAATCGGCCCGGTCCAGGAAGTCAGAGAAGCTGGTCGAGGACAGCAGTACATCCAGATAGGAGACTGCGCCATCCGTGTACATAAGACGGACACGGGATTCCAGCAGTTTTTCGCGGGAGGCCACGCGCGCCTCAGCATCATCCAGCTCCGTTGCTGTCACGGTAAGCGACTTCTCCGTACTGGCAATTTTGCCGGATATCGTGGTCATCTCACCCTTCACCTGGGCAATCTGCCCCAGCACATAGTCCAGATTCAGCGTGGTCTTATTCTTATAGTGCTTAGCCTCCTGATTACGGGAGTCCGCCTTCTCCTGCGCCGCCTTGGCCGCCTGGACCTCCTGCTGCAGCTGCTTCAGCTGCTTATCGATTTCGGCAACGCTTGTTTTCTTCGCATACCCGTCAGAGGGCCCGAACATTGTGACAGCCAGCAATATTACGGCCATTCCGGCAGCAATTCTTTTCAACTTGCACTCTCCGTCCTTTGTTCAATAATGTGAATAATACAGGCTATACCTTCAAGAACTTGCGGATCGACACCGTGCTGCCCCATACGCCAATCAGCACCCCGAGGCCCACCAGCAGCCCGCATAGCAGCAACCAGATATCCTCGAATGGAATCAGCTGCAGTCCCAGCATCGGATCTCCCTTCACGGAAGCCACCAGACTGCTGTAACCGGCGTAGAGCGCGCCCGAGGTTACCACTGAACCAATCAATCCGATCAGAGCACCTTCGATAAAGAAGGGCCAGCGGATGAAATAATTCGTTGCTCCCACGAGCTTCATAATGCCGATTTCCTTGCGGCGGGCGAGGATCGTTACCCGGATAGTATTCGAGATCAGGAACATCGACATCAGCGCCAGTCCTGCTACAAAAATAAACCCGATATTCCGCACCGCCTTGGTCACCTTGAATAAAGTCTCCACAGAGCCTTTACCGTAGTTCACCTTGTAGATCGGCTGCTCTTCATGCGTCTTGTTCAGTGCTTCTATCTTCTCCGCTACAAACGGAACCGTGGTCGGCTCAATCACTTCAACGAGCAGCTTGTCCGGCAGCGGATTATTGTCTTCATCGAAGCCTTCCAGGAGCTCGGCGGCATCCGGCCCCATATCTTCACGAAATTCCTTCAAGCCCTGTTCTTTGGAGACGAACTCCACCTTGCTGACTTCCGGCATATTGCCGATTTCGTTTTCCAGCTTCTCCCGCATCTTCTGGTCCGTATTCAGCGTCAGATGCACATTGATCTGCACCTGGCTGTCTGCTTTGTCCGCAATTTGATTGACGTTGAGCACCAGCAGGATGAACACTCCGAGTACGAAGAGAGAGACAACGATGGAAGTGATGGACGCCACCGACATCCAGCCGTTGCGGAATACGTTTTTGAAGCCTTCCCGCAAATGCCGCAAGAAGGTTTTAAAACTCATAACCGTATTCCCCTCTCAATTGGTCTCTGACGATCGTTCCATTCTCAATCGCTAGCACCCGTTTGCGCATTTTGTTCACAATATCCCGGTTGTGGGTCGCCATAACGATCGTGGTACCGCGAAAATTAATCTCATCCAGCAGCTGCATAATGCCCCACGAGGTCTCCGGGTCCAGATTGCCGGTAGGCTCGTCCGCAATAATAACGGAAGGATTGTTGACGATGGCTCTGGCAATCGCGATACGCTGCTGCTCCCCCCCTGAGAGCTGTGAGGGCTCACGCCCCGCCTTGCTGCGTAGTCCCACCAGATCGAGCACTTCATTCACACGCTTCTTGATAATCTTCTTCGGCGCCTCAATAACATCCATCGCAAAAGCCACATTCTCATACGCCGTCATCTTCGGCAGCAGCCGGAAATCCTGAAAGACCACACCGATATTGCGGCGCACATAAGGGATCTTACGGGGCTTCAGCTTGCCGATATTGAACCCGCCTACGGAGATCTGTCCTTTGGTGGGCGTTTCTTCTCTATAAATTAATTTCATGAACGTTGATTTCCCTGCGCCGGACGGTCCGACAATGTAGACGAACTCATTGCGGTCGATTTTGACCGATATTCCCTGCAATGCATGGGTCCCGTTAGCATAGGTCTTCCATACATCCTGCATCTCAATCATTTTCTCACTTCCCGATTCTGACATCTTCCGCCGGGCCACCGGGCCGGGGGAGCTTCCATAAACTGCATGATTATCGCAGGCGTATCTATTGTAACAAATCCATAACCCCTTGAGTACCCGAAAGTTTTACCGAATCCTTACATATACATAAAAACATCAGGTTTCGCCCCCATAGAAGGAGAGATTATTTATGAAAAAAATACACGCCGCTCTCATCGCGGGTTTCGGTCTGATGCTGGCCGGTTCGCTGGCTGCCGGAGGACTTCATCTATACGGGACCCAACCTACCCTACCTGCAAACACCGTTATCGCTGGCTGGGAGGTTGGCAGAATGAACATCGCTGACGTAGCGGCCGGAATGGATGCAAGACTTCAGGCGCTGGAAGCCACTCCACTCATGCTGAAGGCAAAAAATAATGCCGGACTCCAGGTTACCCTTAAGCAGGCAGGTGTGACCTATGAAGCCGGGGACTTCCTCCATGCGCTGAAGACGCTGTCGGACGGCACGCTGATGGAGCGGGTACAAGCCCGGCGCAGCTGGTCCGGCAGCTGGAATATGGAGATTCAGCTGCAGACTGCGCAGCTCAGAAGTCTTTTGAATCCCGAATGGGAGAAAGCCTCCTTCGGCGTTCCGGTCGATGCGGTCCGGCGGATCACCGGAGATGACCGGGTCGTCTATACGCCGGGCACCTCCTCCTACGAGGTGGACTGGCAGGCGCTGGAGCTTGCGATGCAGGCGGCGGTGCCCACCCGGTTGGCCGCTGACGGCACACTTCAGGATCAGCAGATTCAGCTGGAGGTTCCCCTTGCCGTCAAGCAGCCGAAGATCACACTACAGGCGCTCAAGGATCAGGGCATCGATCGCAAAATCGTCCAGTTCAGCACCTCCCTCGGGGCCAGCGGCCCCGGGCGCAGCTTCAACGTGGAGGCGGCCGCCAAAGCTGTAAACGGCACGGTGCTGCCGCCGAATGCGGTTTTTGATTACGGAAAAGCGATCCAGAAGGCCCAGACCGAATACGGCTTCCGCGAAGCCCCGGTCATCGTGAACGGCAAGCTCCAGCCCGGCACCGGCGGGGGGATCTGCCAGGTCTCCAGCACCCTGTATAATGCCGCGCTGCGCTCCGGGCTGGAGATCGTAGAACGGCGCAACCACTCGCTTCCGGTCAGCTATCTGCCGAAGGGGCAGGACGCCACTTTTGCCGAGGGGTATATCAATTTCCGCTTCCGTAACAACACCGGCAAATATCTGATCATTAAATCCGAAGTCCAGGGGCGCACGCTGACCATCAAGCTGTTCGGCACGTTCCCGAAGAACGTCACCTATTCCATTGAATCCAGAACCGTCGAGGTGCTGCCCCCTACAGATAAATATGTGAGCGATGCCTCGCTCCCCAAGGGCGGAACCCGGGTACTGCTTGCCGGCAAAACCGGCTATGTAGTTGAAACTTACATTACCCGCCACGTAGATGGTAAAGCCGTAGAAAGAAATCTGCTCTCCCGCGATACCTATTACGCCCAGAAACGTGTCATTGCCATCAACCGCGGCGGGATGAGCAAATCCGATCAGCCCGAATCCCCGCGCAGACAGCTGGTCGAGGACGGCGTGAAGGTGCGGTAACTTCCATTTTCCTCAAAATGTATAGCAAGCAGAAACGGCTGTGCCCTCCTTATGATAAGGTCGGCACAGCCGCTCTTTATGAAGTGTTAGACGGACTGAAGCCTCTGTCTAGAACAAAGTATCCGGTGACATGTCAATTCTCCAGTAACCGTTAACCTTCTTCAGCTTCACTGTTACTACCTCGGACGACCCGTTCGCTCCTTCCGCAGGTACAGTCAGCTCGAACACTGCCGCCTGTGCAGTCTTGGAGACCATCCGGGCAGTCGCTCTAGTGAAATCCAGCGAGTTGCCCAGATCGGAATTGACCTGCGCCATTCTGCCCTCATGCTCCAGGAACTGTGTCTGAGCGTAGAAGGCGGCCGCATTATGCGTGAACCCTTTCTTGATATAACTCATCAGCTGCTGCTTCGAGCCCAGATCACTGGACAGATAGCGGTACTCCTGTGCTTTATAAGTGAACAGCTCCGGGTTGAATACATTACCTCCCCGGCTGGCATACGTATATAGCTTTTTGGCATGAACCACCAGCGGAACAACACTCCGTTCAGTGAGATTGTTAATGGTCGCCGGCCCTTCCTTGCCCGGTGCAGACGCCGCAACCGTTCTTACGCCCTCAATGCTTGCCACCGGTGAAGCCGCAAGCGCTCCGCCCCCTGCAGAGACAAGACCCAGTGATAATGCCAGTGACCCGATCATCCATTTTTTGTTCTTCATCTTGAACGCCTCCTCGTATTCCTGTGTGGTAGCCTGAAGCGTACTTCAGACTAAGCTGCTGCGATAAGTACTGTATAACATTACAATAGCCCGTAAGCTGTAATACCCAAACCACCTGGGGGTATAAACGGGTAATGGGGGAAATGCGTAAAAAAACTCCGTTCCCCATAAAGAGGAAGCGGAGTAACTTATAAATTAACGGCTAGTTATTTTCGCTCATCGAGATTGGTGCAGGATTCACATCAGCAGCAGTTGGAGCTTCACCTTCCGCACTCTCGGCATCCTCGAAGTAGGCTGTAAACGAGACATTCGCCGTGATAATACTGGAAGTTCCTCCTGCACCCCCGCCGTCCGAGGACCGCTGAAATGTTAATGTATCGACATTCACTATGCGGGGCAGCTGTTGCAGTGCACTCAGCCAATTACTGATACTAGAATAATCCCCCTCGACTACAGCCGTCATAGTGAGCGGCTTGACCGTGGGGTATACCGCCGTACCTGAACCTGTCATTGTCTGAATCGGATTCTCTTGACCTATACTGAAATTGACATCCTTTAGTTTCGCCCCGGATACTGATCCGATAGAGCGCAGATCCAGAATCATTTGTTCACTGTTGTCACCTTCCGGAAGCTGGGTGAGCAGTGCAGCCTCTTCGGCTTGCTGTGAGGTGTCGTTCTTGCGTTCATCAATTTTGCGCTCAAGCAGGCTATTCTGTTCATTCAACTGGCTCAGCTCAGATTCCTGATCTTTGACAGTTCGGCTGGTAGGCTGTAGACCAAGCATGAAGAAGGCGAATAGCAACAAAAACAGGATAAGCACGCCCAATGTAATAGGTGACCTGTATTTATTAATTTGTTCCATTGCCATCCCCCTCCCCTGACGCTGCCTGTTGGTCTATTCCAGCTGCTGTATTATCAGCCTTCGTTTTTAGTAAGCTCACATGATAAACCGCAGTATACGCACCATATCCTGAGACCGAACCGGACTGTACGGTGGTATCCCCTTCTGTCAGCTTCTGAATTTCGGCTCCCTTGGTTAAAGACATTTTGCGCAGATTGGCCAAATAAATCGAGGAAGCTTCCATACTCGGCACTCTTAACGTGAGATCGATGGAATCATGATACGTATAGTTTATACTTCGCAGCAAGCTATCCTGCGGCAACCCCGCGGATAGCTCATTCAATACAGGTACAATAATTGTCCTATATGCGAGAATTTCATCCACTGCAGCTTTTCTATTCAGAATCCCGGAACTTCCATTGATCTTGGCGAGTTCGCTTTGAAGCATCAGTGAGCGGTCCTGGGCACCCTGGATTTGTTGCTCGTTCTCTGCGATCCGCCCTTTATTCGTTGCAAAGAATATACCGACTCCTACCGCACCGACCAGCCATATTCCAACAAGAGCGACAGCAACATACGGGAAAAGTATGGCCTCCCGGTCTTCACGTGGCAGCAGGTTAACAGCAAGGGTATTACTATCCTGCAGGGCTGCCCCGGCAGCTATACGATAATCATTCAGCTCTGGATCAGGAGTGCTGTCTCCCGCGACATCTTCCAGTCCGATCGTTGCTACCTCAAGCTCCGTCAAGGATTGTTGCAGCTCCTCAAGCAGCTGGTTGCGAATCTGCAGTGGACCTGTAATCAGAACACTTTGAATTCTCGTGCTTCCGTCATGAAGACTGTATTGATAGAAGTTCAGCATGCGCGAGATTTCAGCGGTGATCTCCAGCATCCGCCCAGGCGCAAGTAAACTGCCGGCCAGACTAGCAGACGTTGCCGCAGCTTCTCTCATATATTCTATCCCAGCTTGTACAGTGGGCTGTATACCGCTGTTCAAATCCATTTGATTAATGGTTCGGATAAACACCGGATTACCGCTGCGAAACATGTATACGTCAAGAACATTCTGCTCGATATTAATAAGCATCGTATCCTCAAACTCTGCCTTGCGGCCAATGGTCAAGCTACGGGCAAGTGCAGTTGCTGCAATCTCCACAGTACCTACGCGCAGACCCGCTCCTTCAAGCACATCAATATAATCTTGAATCGGCTTCCTGGGGGCAGCGAACACCAGGAGATGACTGTTCTCCTCATCCACATCAATCGTGACATAATCATAAACAGGGCTTTCAAAGGGCAGATGCATCCCCGTCTCTACTTCCAGCTTAACAAGCTGCTCTACTTGCTTCGGATTAGCGCTGGGAATACTCATTTTACGGATGATGATCTGCGATGGCGGAATCGACAGCGAGATCCGTTTACCGCGCAGTCTCTCAACCTTTACCCAGTGCTTGACCGTTTCCAAGAGAGCTTCACTATCGGCTACCTGATTCTCAACAATTAATCCTGGCGGGAGCGGAAGGTAGCGCTTTTTGCGTACTTCCCATGACTTTTTGTTCTTAAAGCTGATATAGCGGATTCCCGTCTGCTCAATCGCAAGACCGGCCACCGGGTTCTGAAGTCCAAGCATAAGCCATAAGCCTCCTAATGAATAAGCGAGAGATACCCGCCGATAATCTCTGAACCATAACCGTAAGCAAGTAATGCACCTAGAGCAAGCCAAGGACCAAAGGGAACGGGCTGACCGCGCTTAGCGATACCTGCCAATTGGAGTGTACCGCCAACCAGTGTACCTAATAGACATGCTGCGAAGAAGGCAAGCAGCACATTAGGGCACCCTATGACCAGTCCCAGCAAAGCGAACAGCTTGAAATCCCCCATCCCCATTCCGCCAAACCAGGCAAAGGGTAGAATGATTGCTCCACCTACAGCAGCACCTAGAAGAGATAACCATAAAGGTCCTTCAACATTCAACAGAGTGAGCACTAGCAGGAATGGTGTGAAAAACAGCAGGATTTTGTTCGGTATCAGCATATATTTGAGATCAGCCACCGTCACAATAACAGCCAGACTCGACAATAGGATCGCAGTTACACCTCTAATGCTTACGCCGAATTCCAGATAGGACCACAGGAACAGCAGCGCGGTCGCAAGCTCGCCTAGCGGGTACAGCATGGATACTTTAGCACCGCAATGCCTGCATTTACCACCGCTGGCCAACCAGCTGAGTACCGGCACCAAATCCCGCGGCTTCAGCCGCGTTCCACAACCGGTGCAGTGCGAAGGAGGATGATTGAGAGATTGTCCAGCTGGCACACGCAATGCGACAACGTTATAGAAAGAGCCTAGTATTAGCCCGAGCAGCGTGATGTAAACAGCTATAACGATGGTCATAGTACATTCCTTTTGGGTATGGGATGGTGTAAAAAAGGAACCGGAATGATCCGATTCCTTGATAAATTAAGTAAGATTGCATGGATTACTCACATAATCTTTAAGGATTTGTTACTGGCGCTGGTGTAGCCGGACTTGACTTTAAGACCTCTGAAGCTGTATAACTGCCTCCAGCTTCTGTTTTACCTGTATCAATTGTAATACTTGATTCTGATTTGGAACCTAGTGGCTTTGGTGCTATTTGCACTGAATCTAATTGGCCTTGGTTTGTGAAAATAACAATACCACCCTTAATAGTAGCTTTTGAACTTGGAAGACTCAAATCAGTATCCAAATACCCTTCTGTCTGCATTTCAGCAATAGTAACAGTTACAGCTGTATTATCATCACTGAACTTACCATCTCTTTCACCAGCGATGTATAGTCTAGCCGCATCATAAATTTGGCGGGCCGTAGCTACGTCAGAGTCTTTTTTTGTATCCGAAATAATATTCCCGATCAAAGGAATCGCAATAACCGCAATAATCCCCAGGATAACGATAACCGCCAATAACTCGATCAGCGTAAAGCCCTTCTGGTCTTCCTCTTTACTCAATCTCTTCTTGATTGCATTTGCTAACATTTGATTTCCTCCTAAAATATAATAATGAAGTTTTGGATGATTGCTTGCGTTAGATGTTCTAAGGTGTTTGTTCGTTATATCTGCATTCGTC
Source organism: Paenibacillus sp. FSL R7-0210 (assembly GCF_038009085.1). Lineage (NCBI taxonomy): Bacteria > Bacillati > Bacillota > Bacilli > Caryophanales > Paenibacillaceae > Paenibacillus > Paenibacillus sp. FSL R7-0210. Next base: position 7,199,419 of record NZ_JBBPAR010000001.1, on the reverse strand, counting down.
AGTACGAAGGCTATCTGCCCCCGCCCGGCGTCACCCCTCTCAAAGATGTCTCATCACATATTGCTATAGATACTGAACATTGGCAGCATAATGGCTGCTACAATCACGCCGACTACTCCCGCCAGGAAAGCTATCAATAACGGCTCAAGCAAAGACTTCAGCCGGTCAACAGTGTTTTCCACATCCATCTCATAGAAATCTGCTATTTTAGACAACATCTGGTCGAGCGCGCCCGTCTCTTCACCTATGGCGATCATCTGTGTAACCAGCGGCGGAAAGACCCAGGCTTTTTTCAAAGGTTCCGACAGAGGCTTTCCTTGTCTGAGTGAGTCCCCTGCGCTGCGAATGTATTTTCCAATCACCTTGTTGCCCGCAATTTCTTCAACAATCGCCAGCGATTGCAGAATCGGCACTGAACTGGCATACAGCGAGGAGAAGGTTCTGGTGAACTGCGCAATAGAGCCCTTCTGATTAAGCTTCCCGAACACAGGCACCTTCAGCTTGGCATAATCCAATGCGTAGGCCCCCTTCTCTGTACGCTTCGTTATTTGAAAGGCTACTATGATCACAATCAGACCGATCAGCCAAAAATACCATTGCCCTTGTATACTCTTGCTAAGCACAAGTACCATCTTGGTAATAGCCGGAAGCTCTGCATTCATCGACTCAAACATGGTTACGAACTGCGGAACGATAGCCCACAGCAGATAGATAACAGCCGCCACCGCCATAACACCAACGGTGATCGGATACATGAGCGCAGATTTGATTTTCTCAGTGGTCGTATGCTGTTTCTCAAAATACATCGCCAGCCGTTCCAGCGTTCCTTCAAGATCCCCGGTTTCCTCACCCGCCCGTACCATACTCACGAACAAATGCGGGAATATCTTTTTGTGATCCTGTATGGCTTGCGAGAAAGCTATTCCCCGCAAAAGGCTCGAACTGACGTCCTGCAGCGCTTTAGCCAGCGGCTTGCTGTCTGTCTGCTCCGCCAGGATTCGGGTCGCATCTACGATAGACACACCTGCACGGATTAACGTAGCGAACTGGCGGCAGTAAATAATGAAATGAATGGTTTTCACCGGATTACCGATATAAATCTCCATCGACAGGATAGAGTTTTTCTGCTCATTCAGTGAGAAAACAGTAAGTCCCCGCTTGCGGAGTTCCTCCATGGCAATGGACTTATCTTGTGCCGTAAGCTTACCTTTGAGCTGTTTGCCCGCCGGAGTCTTAACCTGATATTCAAATTGAGGCATCGGAATTCACCCCCGCAAGATAGGTTTTAGCTGCCGATGTGTCAATTAGCCCTCTAGCCAGACATTCACGGATGTTCATCTCCAGCGTATGCATCCCCTGGGCCTTACCCGTCTGCATGATATTCTTGATCTGATGTGTCTTCTCGCTCCGTATCATATTCCCGACTGCGGGCGTATTAATCAGAATCTCAGTTACACTGATTCGCCCCTGACCTTGAGAGCGGGGGAACAAGCGCTGTGAGATTACTGCCAGCAATACAGAAGCCAGTTGCAAGCGGATTTGGTTCTGCTGATGTCCGGGAAAGGCATCGATAATCCGGTCAATTGTCTGTGGTGCATCTGAGGTGTGCAGGGTTGCCATGACCAGGTGGCCGGTTTCAGCTGCGGTTACCGCTGCTGATATCGTCTCCAAGTCGCGCATTTCTCCAAGAAGTATGACATCGGGATCTTGCCGGAGTACCGCCCTAAGGCCAGTTGGAAAGCTGGCCGTATCGCTTCCAATCTCTCTCTGATCGATAATGCAAGTCCCATGGCTATGTAAAAATTCAATCGGATCTTCCAGCGTAACAATATGTTTCCGTTCACGGCTGTTAATATGATGGATCATTGCCGCTAATGTGGATGACTTGCCGCTCCCTGTCGGACCTGTTACCAGAATCAGCCCCTGCGGCTTCAGCGCCAGTGATGAAAGTATCGGCGGAAGCGCCAGCTTCTCCAGGGTCGGAATGTCAGCCGGAATACTCCGGGCAGCAATACTGATTCCCCCTCGCTGCCGATATACGTTCACGCGGAACCGGACTCCGCCTTCCAGCGGGTAAGAGAAATCATACTCACCCGCCACCCGGAATTCAGATTCTCTCTCGGGACCAAGCAGGTCAAGGGCCATCTGTTCAGCCTCACCAGGACCAATGAATGCTCCCTCCACATTCTCAAGTCGACCGTCAATCCGCAGCACGGGAGGTGAGCCCACGGAGATATGCAAATCAGACGCTCTGGAGGAGTGAGCCAAGTGCAGGAGCTGTATAATCGTTCTAGTTGAAACTGGCAATATGTCTCCCCCTAATCATTAATGGGATACTGTCTCCCGCAGCACTTCCTGCAGAGTGGTCATCCCTTGCGATACTTTAAGCAGACCATCTTCCATCAGTTGGACCAGGCCGCCTACTTTAGCAGCAGAGCGCAGCTCTTCTACGGAAGCGGAGTCGGTAACCAATTGCCGCATATGATCATCGATAGTCAAAACTTCATGAATGGCAAGCCTGCCCCGATAGCCGGTAGAATTGCAGCTTCCACAACCGCTTCCCCGGTGAAGTATATCTGTTCGGAGTCCGTAACTTTCAAGCATAATCGCTTCCTGCTGGGAAGGCTTATAGGTCTCCTTACAGTCCGTGCAAATTTTGCGCACCAGACGCTGGGCAACGACACCGATCAATGACGAGGCAATCAGATAGGGCTCAACACCCATATCGCGCAGACGGGATATGCTGCTTACAGCATCGTTAGTATGTAGTGTTGAAAGTACCAAGTGTCCTGTCAGTGAAGCCCGGACCGCAATTTCAGCTGTTTCGGTATCCCGGATCTCACCTACCATGACGATATTGGGGTCTTGACGGAGTATAGAGCGTAATCCCGCTGCGAATGTAAGGCCGATGGCCGGATTAACATGCACCTGATTAATCCCTTCAAGCTGATACTCCACAGGATCTTCAACCGTGATGATGTTAACAGTCTCCTGATTTAATTGGCTGAGTGCTGAATACAGTGTTGTGGTTTTTCCGCTGCCGGTAGGTCCTGTAATGAGCATGATGCCATACGGACGGCCAATCATTTCCTTGAACGCTGCCGCATTACCATCGCTGAATCCCAGCGTGTCCACTGCCTTAATTCCGGTGCTGAGATCCAGCAGCCGCAGTACAATTTTCTCTCCGTACATCGTCGGCAATGACGACACCCGAATGTCGATCATCTTGTAGTCGAATTGCATTTTGATCCGGCCATCCTGGGGAAGGCGGCGTTCCGCTATGTTCAGCCGCGCCATGATCTTGAGTCGGGCTGTAATAAATCCCTGCATCTGCTTGGGAATCAGCCGCTCGGTACGAAGCGTTCCATCAATCCGGTAACGGATGAGCAGGTTATTCTCGCCGGGATCGACATGTATATCAGATGCCCGCAATTGAACCGCCTGTTGAATCATCTGATTAACAAGCCGGACAATGGGCGAATCCTCGTCAGTAATTTCTGTCTCTGTAATCTCTTCCTGTGTCGGCAGCTCGATCAGCATCTGGTTCATAGAGTCGCGCATACCATAGTGTCTTGCAATAGCACGCTGCAATTCGTCTCTGGTAGAAATAGCCGGTTCAATCCGGAATCCTGTACTCATCCGCAAATCTTCAATTGCGAAATAATCCAGCGGATCTGCCATCGCTACCATCAGCTTCCCCCCTTCCTTCAAGAAAGGGAGAACCTGATACCGCTTGGCCATACTTTCCGGAATAATCTGTGTAATCGCCGGGTCAATATGGTATTTATGCAAACTGACATGAGGGATACCCAACTGGAATTCCAATACCTCAATTAATTGCTGCTCTGTAATGTATCCTTGCGAAATCAGCAGGTCACCTAATTTGCGTTTGGTCTTACGCTGGTCTACCAACGCCTCCTGAAGCTGTTCCTCTGATATAATTCCGTTCTCTACCAGCAAATCTCCCAATCTCTTTTTTATGATTGCCAACCGCAGCTCATCTCCATGCCATGTGGATTATGTAGATCATCGGTTCGTATCTGCATCAAAGTACCTATTTCAAATTTAAAAAATAAATTTTTAGATAAATAACTTTAAAATATAATTCTAAAGACTCAAATTTCGAGGTATATTTACACATTCCATCATTGCCTATCTGTGAAAATTATCCTAGAATGATATATAGCATATTATAGGTGATCTTACAATAATTTTAGGAAAAAATTCAATTTTACGAGTTTAGACAACTGATATTTTTATTGATATACGGGGAGTGATGGGGATGAAGATGCACAAGTCCAGAACTATGTTTTTTAGCCTTATTTTTATTCTGGTAATCCTGCTTGTCCTTTCAATCAGGACAATAGTCACATCAGTAAATGCAGAATCTTTTGTCTACCCGATTCGAATCTTGGAAGTTACAGACACTGGGACCAGCGAACTCTCACCACTTGTCGCCAAAATGGCAAACGTAGAGCTAAGCACACTAAGCATGAAGCGCTTTGTCGCCCAGCGAGATGATATTGACGGCAAGTATGATATGTTCTATCTTGGCAAAGGCACCTACAGCCCAAGCGGTGTTTCCAGCAAGTCTACCGATTCACAGGCAGTCCGTGCAGCAGCACATGCAACTTCGGGAGTGATGAATGACATCACCGTATTGAAGGCCCAGGAAATCATTAAGAATTACATTGAAAAGGGACTTCTGGTCATGTTCAATAAACAGCCCTTTGAGACACAAACCGATAGCCAGACCAGTATCCTTTTTAATACATTCAGCAAATATCTCGGAGGCTCGTCTTCAAAATCAAATGTACTTTTCATAAATAGCACAGAATTGCCAGACTGGATCAATGCACTGAAACAAGGAAATTCAAAATATTCTCAAATGCTAAATCAGCGGCCGAGATTAAGCATAAATAACAAAGATTCAATTATCGATTACACCACTGACCAAACTCACATTTATCGTCCAGGCGATAAGCTGAATTTTAATTTCACTGTACATAATGTTGATGATTTCAATACCCGCCCCATATTAGCCAAGCTATATGTCAGTGTTGATAAATCTATTCCAATGACTGAATCTCAAGTCGTAGAAATTAAAACTCTGAATGATGGTCCAAACGGCAGTATTACCTATACACTCCCCAACACGCTTTCCGGATTGATATACTGGAAGCTTGAAATTACCGATCATCTTAATCAAAGCAAACTCAAAGATTATAGTAGCGGGACGATCCGTTTCCGCGGCAAACAGACAGTAGTGAATGTCCTTCAGATTATGCCTACTATAAGTAATTCTGAACGAAACAGTAGTCTGCTTGATCCGAATAATATGGATTCAAGCTTCTTGAAGACAGATGATTACGAATTGAATATCAGTACGAAGACCATTACCGAATTCAACAATTATGTATCTGCTAAATACAAGCAGGACAAGACTTACGGTCTTAACGGCGTTTACGACATGCTGATTTTCGGATTCAGAGATTCTTATAATACAAATGCGGCTATCAGTAATCTTGCAGCTGAAGGGGTAGTGAATTTCACTCAGGTCACCAAGCAGAGCGTCATGTTTACGCATGATACGGTTTATCGGCCAGACAGTAATTGGGTAAAATATTTCAAGGAAATTACAGGACAAATTGAGCCTTTGACCAATCTCGGATTAAATGCTCCGAATACCTCCAGAACGGTTACACCGGTTAATGACGGTTTGCTTACCCAGTTTCCATTTTATTTGAGTTCAATTGACAAAAATAACAACCAAAACAACATTCTCACGCCGGCAGTTGCCAATACGCATAATCAGTATTACACATTGAACTTGGAAGATCCGACGGTTATTCCATGGTATAACATCACCGGCAGCAAACGGGATGTGAATGATAGCTGGAATCACTACTATACCTATTCCAAAGGAAATGTAACCTACTCTGGGACTGGCCATATATTCGTTGCCAACAGTACGGAGAAGTTTCCACTCTGGGAGCAAAAACTGTTCGTAAACACCATGTACCGAGCCTACCTTGGCTCTAACCACAAGCCGGAAATTACAGTAAATATGCCTCGGGAGAAAGATCTCATTCCGACCTATCAGAATGAAATCACTGTCGATTACAAAGTGGAAGATCCTGACCTGAATGACCGGGAGTTATACACATCCATTCGCTTCAAGGCAGGAGATAAGTATTTAACTTCCATAGGAATGGCTGAAAAAGAAGTGTTATCTGGAAAACCGGTTCACCAGACATTCACTAATCCGCTGCCGGAAGGAGGAACGTTAACTGTTGAGATTTCAGCCCGGGATAGGCAGGGGGCCCTGGCTGACATGAAGACGATTTCAATTGTTATATTGAAATCCAGTGCCAATCTGGAACTTTCACGAACCTTATCTTCCAACGTCAGCCCTGATGGAGTTATTGGCAGGAATGAGACATTTACCATGAACTATGTAATACAACCCAAGTCTGTCCACCTTGACCAAATAGGTACAGCGGATCAGGCCTTCCCATCACAGGTTATTTCCAATATCGAATTTCAGGAGCAACTGCCTGCCAATCTGGAACCTGTAGAAGAATGGCCTGAGGGAATTGAAGCCTCTAATAATACTGACGGAGGATACACTTTAAACAAAAAGCTTGGAAATATACAGTATACCTTGAAGACGGTAGACGGCAGTCAGACTTTTGTTCCCGAATCCAGCAAGCCGCTCTCAATCACTATTAAAGTTAGAGCTGCCGTCACTGGAGTCTACAACCTGGATTATGGGCGAGTCAGCTTTATTGATATCCATGCTGATCCTGACGCCCTGCCAGTGGTATCGTCCCAACCTTCTCCAAGTCCAACTGCCAGTTCTCCCATAGGTCCTGTCTTTAATCCGGCCGTTTCTTCTTCAGGCTCAGTACTCGGGATTGCTGGAGATTATAATGCCTTTGTATTTGGAGACGCCAAGGTAACTGCAACTGTAGAAGGGAATCTTGCAGCGAAAGGAAATACAACGGCACGCGCAGTCGATATTAACAGAGTTCTAGGTAGTAAGGTCCCCTATGCCATTGTTACTGGCGGTGATTTAGATTTTCATAATGGACATGTGTACGGCAATATCCTGCATCAGGGAAGCTTTAACAAGGTAGACAGCGGGACCATTGAGGACGGCACTTATGCCAGAGGATCTTTAATAGATTTTGATGCAGCTGAATACTATTATAAGAGTTTGTCAGATCAGTTAGGGGCCGCTGTACCTAATGGTACACAGGAATCTAAGTACGGAGGAATGTACCTTCATGGTAACGGAACTGGCACCGATGGCTTAGTTAATTTCAGAATTACTTCCGAGGACTTCGCCAATGTAGGCTGGACAAACACAGAGAATCTCTCGGGCAAAAATATAGTATATACCATTACGGGTCCCGAGGTTAATGTGAACAAAGCATTTGGCCTTCCAAGCGGTGTCACCGGCGGGGACCATATCATCTATAACTTTCCGAACGCTGAGAATGTTTCAATCTCTAGTGTTCAGCTTTATGGCTCGATTCTTGCGCCTAGAGCGAAGGTAACCTTCACCAACGGTCAGGTTCACGGTAATGTGATCTCCAAGTCGCTGGACGCATCTTCACTGCTAGGTAATCTTCCATATAAAGGTCCTCTTCCGGTTACACCACCGGCGGCTACACCTACAACAGCACCAACACCAACTGCATCACCGACACCAACTGCATCACCGACTGCCTCACCTATTCCGTCGTCCAATCCGCTTAATCCGACCTACATTAAGTTCCCGGCCACCGCACTTACGGTGATTGAGCGCATAACAGACCTAACTGTAGAGGATGCGACCCTGCTGATTGGTGACGAACAAATGATGTCGTGGACGATTAAACCTGCTAACAAGTCTGATGAAGCCTTACGCTGGAATTCAAGTGATGATAATATTGTCCATGTAGACTCGAGTGGTATCGTTACAGGACGGAAGGCTGGTACGGCCACCATTACAGCATCCACTATAGATGGAAGCAATCTGTCGGACACTGCTGTAGTAACAGTTCTTAATCCCACATTAAATATCATCGGGAAGGATGCAGCGAAAGCAGATGAAACTGTAAGATTAACCGCTGAATACCGGCAATCCCATGAAACCGGTCATCAATATTATTGGTCAGCAGTAAATGCTCTGACTGGACAGACTGTAGCCGCAATAACGGGGGTTCCATCCCATCCATCAGAAGCTGACTTTAAGATTAGACAAATCGGCAGCTATACCATTAGTGTTATTGTTAAAACCAATCAGAATCCGGATGGTATTGCTGCAACAAAAAATATCACGGTTGGACTGAGTGGCATAAGCATCTCCGGTCCTACTCAACTGTACATCAATGATAGTAAAACATTGACTGCAATAACAGATCCACTGGACACCGGTGTTGCCAATTATGAGTGGAGCTTAGTCAATATTGAGGATCTGAAATATGCGGGCTTCGTAAATGAGGAGAAGCATACGGTAGCTTCTCTAACTACATCCAGTCCTACCGTTAACTTCAAAGGGACAGACATAAAAGATGGAGTGGGCATTGTTGTCAAAGCTGCTGGAATCTCTAGCAGTACCTTTGTGATAAAAGTATTGGAAGAACCCGATCTGATGTTCGACCCAAGTTCAGGGGTAATTAATGTAGGTACGAGACTTGAACTGCTCTCCAATCTGTATACCACTCCTTATGGGGCTATTCCTGAATATATTATCCCTAAACTACAATGGTCCATAGTGGGCGGAACTGCTTCAGCGATTGATTTAACGTCTAAGGGTGTCGTAACAGGAATTAATCCTACTAAAGCAGATCAACCTGTACAGATCCAAGTCAGATACCAAACAATAAATGGCGACTATAAAACAGCCGTTTATACATTAACTGTGTTGGGCGCCCAAGCCTCTGGTGATAACCGATACTAAGAGGAGATTGTCCAGTTACGACTCATATGATTTTCACCAAATTAAACAGCCTTGATTCCAAGTTGGAATCGAGGCTGTTTTTTATTTGTCTATTTACTTTGTGGCTTTAATTCGACTGGCCCGGCATTAATGCTGATCTGCTTGACTCGCGGCAGGCCCACCTTTTGATGCTCAAATACCTTCTCATTATAACGAATACTGAACCTAGAAGCAGATGGATCTGGCTGATTCTGATCTTCGAAATTAAATTCGTATTTCCCCGGCTCATTGATTACACGTTCTCCGACCACTGCATTGATCGTAAGAGTGCCTTTAGCAAAGAACCCTCCATTTAGTGAAAAAATCGATCCGACTCCGTACAGTTCCGCTGTGCTGTCTGTATAGAAAAAGGCTTGCAAATTCGTAGCCTTCTCTTTAAACTCATCCACTCTATTAAGTAAGACCGGGCCTTTGGAGATCACGACCAGTTCTTTCTCATCTTTTCCTGAAATGCTTGCATTAATGATCTTTGTCTCTCCAAGAGTATACAAAGTAGAGTCGAATTTTACATTCCCCTCTATATACAAATCTCCCATCACCAGAAGATTTGCTTGTATGGTAATCCAGTTACTTGGATCACTGTTGACCAGCTTAAGATCTCCGTTGATGATAACCCAGTTGGAGGGCTGCTCGCCGGGATTGTCCATACGATTGGCTTTAGAGATATCTGTAATATTATTTAGTGAAGTACCATCAAGATACAAACTGCCATTATATATCGCGCTGGTAGACAAGTTGGCTAACTTTAGCCTAAAGGCCTCAAAAGCCAGCTGATACTGCTCCTCCCGCCAAGCCTCTAATTCATCTCCCTCCATCTCTTCATTCTCAATCTGGTCATAATCACTTCGTTGGGGCATCTTAAGTACTTCTGGGATCTGGTTACTTGTTCCATCAGGATTAATGAAAGAGCTTACCAGCCTTTGTCCTCTTTCTGTCGGAGTTTCATTAGATTCCTCAGGTAATCTGAAGCCATAGTATACATTTGAGAAATTCCGTTTATTCGCCGCTGATCCCGAAGCTTCTGAAATCTTATCTAAAAAAGAGTCCTCCACATCGATTTGTACTAAAGTCTTTTTTTTCTTGATCAGCGAGTTTTCGTATGTTTGCTTCACCCTTTCATTAACCAACTTATATTGTTCGCCCCCTGTGGGCACATCCACATAACTTCCTCCGTTCCAATACTGTATCTCATTAAGCGATTGTATGTGGGCCTCTCCTTCGAGCAAAGGATAGAGCGTGGGCTGATTTAGCTCTCTCCCATTATGCATATAGAAGGCAAGAGGGCTAAGTTTCAGTTGTCCGCCAGCATACAAATTCCCCTTAATAAATGGAGCACCGTTCAGAATAACATCTCCTTCAGATCCTAAAGAATAATTTAAGAAGTCGGGGAAAGTTGTAACGGTTACTCTCTGCTCCAGATTCCGGGAGATGCCGTTCACATCTGCACTGGCTTGTATCACCACTGCATATTGACTCCCGGAAGATGCCGATTCATCTAGAGTTATACTCGTAATACGGTTGGCTGCCCCATTGATACTGGTTAAAGACCGGAATCCTGAGGCCTGATCTTGCAGTTTTTTTAGAAACTGTTGAATGTCGCTATTTAACTCATTCTGTGGCCGATCAATTCCCTGCTGCAGCATCTGGTTTAATTTCTGAGTCATATAAGCAATAACCTCGTCTATTTTTTTCTGGGCCAAATGCAGACTCTGTACATCGTTCTCGCGGGTCTCTGCACGCTTTGCCCCTCCTACTGTTGCACTAAGCACTCCTACACCAAGGATGGTTAGCAGCAGGACTATAAACATAACCAGGACAAGCACTGACCCCTGTTGTGAAGCCAGTCTCTTCTTCAAATCAACTTCGTGTTCGCCAACGCACCTTCTATTCCCTTGATTACGCATCTCCTCCCTCCTAATATCCAAATTGGCTTTTTAGTTCCAGCATATTTTCTGAGCTGCCTTTGTATTTCAATACCAGATCAATTTCAATGGTCCCCGAGCCGCAAAGTGAGCTGATTGTACATTCCCGCCCGTCTGCCGTATATGCGGTAACCTTGGAATCGCCAAGTTCTGAACGAACTGCAAGTGGTGAATTTGTTCCCTGTTCGGTTCCGTTACCAGATATAATTATTTGATTCCCCTCGACTATAATCGCCTCTTTCTTTTCCCTGCCGCTCCGGCTGAGTTCTATACCCCCATTAATGTTCTGAACCTTATCTGGTGCATATGTATAGAGTTTAGTAATTATAGCTGACATAATTAAATCGGCCTCATCCCGGAGCTCATTCTGAATTGTAATCTTGTCGTAGCTTCTTACACCAAACATGGTAAGTCCAGAAATAATGCCCGCGATCATAGCAAACACTGTAAGTGATGCAATCAATTCAATCAAAGTAAATCCCTGCTCCCGAGATTGCATATGCCTAACGAATTCTTTCATCGGTGATATACCCCTCCACCTTTATGTCATATACCGGCTGATTCCCCGGATCTACGCGTCTTACTTTCACCAACACGGGAAGAAGATATTTTTGCGAATTAGACAGGTCAATGGAGGGAGCACCGCTGGAAGGCGAAGGCTCTTCTTTCTTTTTCCATAACTCGGGCTGGTATACCACATCAATCTGATAGGCAATTCCATTAACTACGGGATTCAGAACACTAGCTGGAGAGCCTGTAAAATTAATAACATTCGTTAATACACAGCCGCTGCTCTTACAGTCTTCTGCTTTAATAACAGCATCGGAAAGATGATCTATAAAATACTTATTGATCTCACCAAAATCCTGCTTCTCCATATAAAACAAAGCGTTCCGCGCCAGATTGACCATGATCGTCTTGTTCTGATTCGACTTGGAATAGGTCATGGCGTGGGTGAAGTATGAGGTCAGCACCAGGGACACTATCGACAAAATGACGATGGCGGCCAGCACCTCGATTAAGGTGAAGCCCGCTTCCTTGCCCCGCTCGCGGCTGCGGTTCCATGGGTCTTTCCAGGACATTGTGTTCGCTCCCTATACTCTATTGAAATTCAAATTATGGGTTTATCCATGTCTTCAGTCCTGTGTCCTTGCATGTTTATATGAATCTTTCTACCTACTTCCATTATATTCTTTCTCCTCCGGCAGCAGCAATGCTTGCGGACAATAAATCTGGAGAAATCTACAGTTTATATCAGGTAGGGGCTGTGCTATCATGTGGGCAGAAAGGGGATACGCAAATGGCTTTGATTGAATGTAAATTTTATTCGGAGGTGCTAGGGCTCAGTACTTCGATGACTGTCATTCTGCCGCAGCAGACCACTACGCAGATCGGAATGAGTAATGTCTCCAAAGGGACCTTACACCCCACCCTGTACCTGCTGCACGGCTTGTCTGACGATGATTCGATCTGGCTGCGCCGGACCTCGATTGAGCGTTATGTAGCAGAGCTGGGCATCGCTGTTGTTATGCCGCAGGTCCACCGCAGCTTCTACACGGATATGGAGGCGGGCGGGAAGTACTGGACATTCATTAGTGAGGAGTTACCGGCACTTGCCCGTTCCTTCTTCCCTTTGTCGGCCAAGCGCGAGGATAACTTCGTGGCGGGATTGTCGATGGGCGGTTATGGGGCAATGAAGCTGGGACTGCGCAAGCCGCAGGACTGGGCCGCAGCAGCGAGTCTGTCCGGGGCACTCGATATGGCACACAATTTCTTGAACTTTGAAGATCCATCGCAGAGAACCAAGGATTATTTGCAGATTTTTGGGGACAAAGACATTGCTGGTTCTCCGGAAGATCTGCTATGGCTGCTAGAGGAAGTGAACCGCTCCAAAGGGCCGAAGCCGCTGCTCTATCAGTGCTGTGGAACCGAGGATTTCCTGTATGAGGATAATCAGGTCTTCCGTAAGGCCTGCTCCAAGACCAAGCTGTCTCTGACCTACGAGGAAGGGCCGGGCGAGCATGAGTGGGGATACTGGGATACCAAGATCCGCGATGTGCTGAAGTGGCTGCCGCTGGGGAAGTAGAGATTGTGATATTGTAAGCGGTATCGAATGAACCCTGGGCATTATATTTTCAAAAAAAGGGATCTGGACAATTCATCCAGCGCCCTTTTTTATGGTCACCCGCGTAATTACGTACTGCTCCCTGCCAGCAGGTTAACGATGATGTCCATTTGTTGTTCTACCGAAATCGGATCACTGAACAGGAATTGATTGAAGTCAATATTGTAGATTTTGCCCGCTTTCCCTGCCGGTGAATTCTGAATGAGCTTATCCACTTTCTTCAGCTCTGCCTCCGCCCCTTCATTCACTGCGAGAATTAGCCGGTCACCGATGAAGTCAGGAATGACCTCGCTGGAGATCTCCCAGGTCTCTCCGTGAATGACCTCTTTCTCCACCTTTTCGGTCGGCTTCAGGCCCAGATATTTATACACGATGTTGCCGCCCAGATTGGTATCCCCGTAAATGAAGACGGCACCGGAACGCACATTTAGAATGGAGAAGGTTTCGTCCGGTTCGATGTAGGGAGCGATTTTTTCTTTGGACTCTTTTATTTTTGCTGCAAAATCCTTGTTCCACTGCTTCGCTTCCGTCTGCTTGCCCAGAATATCCCCGAACATTTCGACATCCTTGACCGGATCATTATACTGCTCCACTACAAGGGTTGGTGCAATCTGGCTCAGCGCCTCGTATCCTCCTTCGACCACCTCCGCGAACGGGGCTGTTGTAATAATCAGATCAGGCGCAAGCGACAGGATCTTCTCCGCATCAGGCGTAGAACCTACATCTTCAATATCCGACACATCGCTTAACAGCGGATTGTTCAGAATGAAGGTTGTTGCTCCCACCGGCTTCACTCCAAGCGCCATCAATTCCCCCAGATGAAAAAGACTGACGACCCGCTGAGGCTTCACGGGAATCTCGGTCTCCCCCTTCAAATGCTTGTAAATACGTGTATTTGCGGCCTCGCTGTCTACAGCCGTACTGGTGGGAATAGGCTCAGAGGCTGCCTTTCCAGTGTTGTTGCCTGTCTGACATGCACTTAGAAATATGGCTGAACATAACAGCAGCGCAGCCCCTAAGGCCGGTCTTGAAAATCTGAACATCGATGTGTCCCCTTCCTCATTTAACTGATAATAATTCTCATTATCATTATGAGAAACAGGCTTACCAGATACAATAGACGATTTCAGCAGATGTAATGGATTATTCTGAACGGTATGCTTGTTATTCTCCCGGAATCGCTGCGGCGAGCAGCCGGTATGCTTTTTGAACAAACGGCTGAAATAATAGACATCGGCATAACCCACACTGCCTGCGATTTCCTGAATTCGGGCATTGGATTGCAGCAGCAGCTGCTTGGATCTGCGGATTCGTACATGGATCAGATAATCGATAGGACCGAACCCAAGCTGACTCTTGAACATGCGGAACAAGTAGCTCGTACTGCAGCTGCACATTCCGGCCAATACCTCTGCGGTAATCGGCTCACTGTAATGCTCATGAATATAGTGAATGGCTTCAGTGACTACACCCGGTCTGCTGGTCCCCTGAGCCGAGGAGTGAATTTGCCGCATAACCTCATATACAAATTGATGAAAAACCGTCTGTGCCTCCAGCTTCTCCAGCGGGGCGGTATGCTGCCACAGACGATCCATTGCCTGGCACTTCTCCTGCAAGGGCAGCAGTGTATAGGGAGTGAAGGCATACGGCATATTGAAGCTCTCCTGGTCCTCTGGAAATAGACTGTCGGCTTGATAGCGAATGAAATAACAGACAAACTCGTTGTCCAGCGGCATCAGCCCGAGCTCCGTTTCCTTGCCGCCATGCAGAAGAGGCGCAGACCGGGTGGAATAGACCGTCCCCGATAGACTTACAGTCGCCTCGCCCTGCACGCTCAGCAGGAAAAAACCCGTAGCCGCCACATCATGCTCAGGCACCGTTCCTGCTTGCGCAGCGAATAATTGAACCTCCAGCAGCCTGACCGTAGTACGGCTCCAGCATTCAATATGGGCTTCCCAATCCATACCTTCCCCCCTATTGTCTATTGAAAAAAGACTGCCCTTCTGCAGCTTCCGCTGCAAATGACAGTCTCTAATGCCTTCAGTAATCCTCTGCCTCCAGCGGGCAGTGCAGACGACCTGCATATAGGTTACACGGCTCCGCCATGCTGCTTCACCCATTCACCCGCAGCTGTCAGGTCCGCTTCGGCCCGCCCGATGGCGGCCTGCACCTGAACCGTGGCGGTACCGCCGTAGACATTACGGGCGTTCACCACGGCCTCCGGCTGGAGCACCGCATAGATCTGATCGTCGAACAGCGGCGAGAACTGCTTGAATTCGTCCAGCGTCAGATCCAGCAGGAACTTGCCCTGGTTGATGCAATACAGGACGGTCTTGCCGATCACCTCATGCGCCTGACGGAACGGCAGGCCTTTGCCCACCAGGAAGTCAGCGATATCGGTCGCGTTGGAGAAGTCCGTGTTCACCGCTTCACGCATCCGCTCCTTGTTCACCTTCATGGTGGAGATCATCGGTGCGAACAGCTGCAAGGCCCCTGTAAGGGTAGCTACTGTATCGAACATGCCTTCTTTATCTTCCTGCATGTCCTTGTTATAGGCCAGCGGCAGCGACTTCAGCACGGTCAGCAGTCCGATCAGGTTGCCGTAGACACGGCCTGTCTTGCCGCGTACCAGCTCCGGCACATCCGGGTTCTTCTTCTGCGGCATGATGCTGCTGCCGGTGCAGAAGGCATCATCCAGCTCCACGAAGCTGAATTCCGTGCTGCTCCACAGCACCAGCTCTTCGCTGAGCCGGGATAGATGAGTCATCACGAGCGATGCATTCGCCAGGAACTCCACGATGAAGTCGCGATCGCTGACCGCATCCAGACTGTTCTCATAGACCCCGTCAAAACCAAGCTGCTCAGCCACAAAGTGGCGGTCAATCGCGAACGTGGTTCCCGCCAGCGCCCCGGCACCCAGCGGCAGCACGTTAATCCGCTTGTAGCTGTCGGTCAGGCGCTCCGCATCGCGGCGGAACATCGACACGTAGGCCAGCAGATGATGCGCGAACAGAATCGGCTGTGCCCGCTGCAGGTGTGTGTATCCTGGAACGATGGTCTCCAGGTTATCCTTGGCCTGCCCGATCAGCGCACCCTGCAGCTCGTGCAGCAGCGCGACCAGCTCAACCACGCGGTTACGCAGGTAGAGGTGCATATCTGTCGCCACCTGATCGTTGCGGCTGCGGCCGGTGTGCAGCTTGCCGCCGACCGGGCCGATCTGTTCGATCAGGTTCTTTTCAATATTCATGTGGATATCTTCATCGGCAACCGAGAATACAATCTCCCCCGCACGCACCTTGTCCAGCACCTTATTCAGCCCGGCCTTGATCGTCTCCACATCCTCCAGCGGCAGAATTCCGCATTTGCCCAGCATCGTGACATGGGCCAGACTGCCCTGCACATCCTCTTCCGCCAGCACTTTATCGAACTCGATAGAAGCCGTATATTCCTCTACCAGCTTGTTCGTTCCTTTGGTAAAACGTCCGCCCCACAGCTTGCTCACCTGTTGTTCCTCCTCGATAGACGTTAGAAGGGCCGCCCCTGTCCGGTTGGGAGGAACGGCCTTCTTGTGTCCGCTTTTATATGCTGCTACTTATTTATTGGATTCTGCTACGCCCGCCGATACCTTCAGACGCAGGGCATTCAGACGGATGAAGCCGGTCGCATCGCCCTGGTCGTAGGCCTGGGTAGGATCTGCCTCCATAGTGGCGATATCCGGGTTGTACAGGCTGACCGGACTCTTCACTCCGGCGCCGATGATGTTGCCCTTGTAGAGCTTCACGCGTACCGTACCGGTCACATTCTTCTGGCTCTCCTTCACCAGGGCCTGCATTGCAATCCGCTCCGGTGCGAACCAGAAGCCGTTATACACCAGCGTGCTGTAACGGGTGATCAGGCTGTCACGCAGGTTCATCACTTCACGGTCCATGGTAATCGATTCCATTTTACGGTGAGCGGTGAACAGAATCGTGCCGCCCGGAGTCTCGTACACGCCGCGGCTCTTCATGCCGACAAAACGGTTCTCGACCATATCCACGCGTCCAATCCCATGCTTGCCGCCCAGCTCATTCAGCTTCTCCATCACTTGCAGCGGGGATAGCGCTTCGCCGTTCAGCGCTACGCAGTCACCTTTGAGGAAGTCCAGCTCCAGATATTCCGCCTCGTCCGGCGCATCCTCCGGCGCATTCGAGAGCAGGAACATTTCCTTGTTCTCCGGTGCGCTTGGATCGAACCAAGGATCTTCCAGCACGCCACTCTCATAGCTGATATGCAGCAGATTGCGGTCCATCGAGTACGGCTTAGCCGCTGAGGCTTGTACCGGAATACCGTTGGCTTCGGCGTAAGCGATCATCTCCGCACGGCCCGGGAACTGGTTGCGGAACTCTTCCAGACGCCAAGGCGCAATTACCTTAATGCTCGGTGACAATGCAGCGGCATTAAGTTCAAAACGCACCTGGTCATTCCCTTTACCTGTAGCTCCATGGGCAATGGCTGTAGCGCCTTCGGCGATAGCGATATCCACCATGCGCTTGGCGATCAGCGGACGGGCAATGCTGGTGCCCAGCAGATATTGTCCCTCATAGAGTGCGCCCGCCTGAAACATCGGGTAGATGAAGTCATTCGCGAACTCGTCGCGCAGATCATCGATGTAGACTTTGGAGGCGCCGGTGGCGAGTGCTTTTTCCTCCAGACCGTCCAATTCTTCCTTCTGACCAATATCCGCTGTAAAAGCAATAATCTCCGCATCATACGTTTCTTTCAGCCATTTCAGAATGACTGAGGTATCCAGCCCGCCGGAATAGGCGAGTACAATTTTTTCTTTTGGCATGGGGGTTTAGCTTCCTTTCGGTGTGGAGGGTGATTATAAGATCAACTTCAAGCTTTGCGTATAGACATCCGGTGCTTGGACGCAGCTGCATGAAATGTTTGGACTTCCGGCCGCTGTTGTCTACAGATTTCTTGATTTATACCGCTGTTCGCAGTTGAAATCCGTAGACTGCTGATGCTTCCGAAGCGAGCTTTCCTGCGGAAAGCTTTCAGGCGGACGCTGACGCTCCTACAGTTCCAAACTTTCACTTCGCTGCTATGCACCGGAAATCCAACGCTCCGTACCTAAGTTGATCTTATATATGTGTTGTGTATATATAATTAAATTACTTCAACCCAACTCTTGCTGAGGGTTGGCTGTGCCCGATTAAGGTGCCCTGGGTGGACTTAATTGCAATCTGTACAACTAAATTGGCTGATATAACGCCGAATGTGCGTTTAGCTGTAGTTCGTGCAATTAAAATGCCTCTATACCTGAATTCTCGCCCATTCGGGCAGATTTAGTTGTACAGACTACAGTTAGAAGAGAAAACTCTTACTTTTCACTGTTTTTAATTGCACATAATACACTTATCTCTGAAAGTCCGCTTCGAACGTCAACTTCATACATTAGCGCATTTGTGGAATGAACTCATATCTGGCCTCCTGATGGCTCTGCTAGGCTACATCTGCATCTAGCCCATCAAAGCCGCCATAAGCGCCTTCTGCGCATGCAGGCGGTTCTCCGCCTGATCGAAGATCACGGAATTCGGGCCGTCGATGACGCCGGTGCTGACCTCTTCCTCCCGGTGGGCCGGCAGGCAGTGCAGGAACAGATAATCGCTCTTCGCGCCTTTCACCAGCTCCTCGTTGACCTGATAGTCCTTGAACGCCGCTTCACGCGCCAGCTGCTCGGCCTCGAAGCCCATGCTTGCCCAGACATCCGTATAGATCACATCAGCGTCCTGTACCGCCTCCTGCGGGCTGCGGGTCACAGTGATGACCGAGCCTGTCTCCTTGGCGATCTCACGCGCCTCGGCCACGACAGCCTCGTCCGGCTCGTAGCCTTCCGGTCCGGCAACCGCGACATGCACACCCAGCTTGGCGCCACCGATCAGCAGAGAATGGGCCATATTATTGCCGTCGCCGATGTACGCCAGCTTGAGGCCCTTCAGCTTGCCCTTGTGCTCGTATACAGTCTGGTAGTCTGCCAGCACCTGGCAGGGATGCGCAAGATCGCTGAGGCCGTTGATTACAGGCACTGAGGCATACCGCGCCAAATCTTCCACTTTATCATGGCCGAACGTACGGATCATGATACCGTTCAGATAACGCGACATGACCTGGGCGGTATCACCAACCGTCTCGCCGCGGCCCAGCTGAATATCATTTTTGCTTAGGAACAGTGCATGTCCGCCCAGCTGATACATCCCCACTTCGAACGACACCCGTGTGCGGGTAGAGGATTTCTCGAATATAAGGCCGATCGTCTTCCCCAGCAACGGCTGGTAGACCTCACCGTTCTTCTGCTTGCGCTTCAGCTCAATCGCGAGGTCAATCAAATACGTGATTTCCTCCGGGCTGTAATCATTCAGCTCCAGCAAATCACGGCCTTTGAGCTGTGCGGCAATCGTCTCTGTTACGCCTGGTGTACCGTGACTCATCAATTTGCCTCCCCGTTTACTTTGTTAGCATAAGTATGAATTAGTTCCGATAGGATGTCCACCGCCCGATCAATTTCATCGGTGCTGACATACAGATTAGGCAGCAGCCGGATCACATCCGGACCAGCCTGAACGAACAGCAGTCCGCGCTTCTGTCCGGCGAGAACGATCTCGGCTACCGGCTCCTGGCACTCGATGCCGATCAGCAGGCCTTTGCCGCGAATCTCCTTCACAAAAGAAGTGTCCGCCAGCTTCGCTCTAAGCTGTCCGCTTAAGTATTCGCCCATCTCCGCCGCCCGCTCGGGCAGCTTATCTTCGAGCATGGTCTCAATGGTTGCTTCCATCACCGCTGCCGCCAGCGGGGTGCCGCCGAAGGTACTGGCGTGGCTGCCCGGGCTGAAGGCCTCGCGCAGATAGCCTTTACCGAGCATCACACCGGCCGGGAAGCCGCTCGCCACACCTTTGGCCAAGGTGAAGATGTCCGGCTCAATGCCGTAATGCTGATGAGCGAACAACTTGCCTGTACGGCCCATGCCGGTCTGCACTTCATCCACAATCAGCAGTAATCCGTGCTCCTTGCACAGTGCTACAACAGCATCCAAGAACTCCTGCTGTACCTCAAGCACACCGCCCTCGGCAAGCACCATCTCCAGCATAATCGCTGCCGTATGCTCCGTAATGGCGGCTTTCAGCGCCTCCAGATCGTGCAGTGGCACTGTCTTGAAGCCCGCCGGAAGCGGCAGGAAGCCTTCCTTGACCTTTGCCTGCCCAGTGGCTGTCAGAGTAGCCAGTGTACGGCCATGGAACGATTGCTCGAAGGTAATCACTTCATAGCGGTCCGTCCCCTTCACTTTCTGGTGATACCGGCGCGCCAGCTTGATGGCCGCTTCATTCGCTTCCGCTCCGCTGTTGCAGAAGAAAACCTGATCCGCACAGCTATTCTCTGTCAGCAGCGCAGCTACCCGGTCCTGGCCTGGAATGTGGAACAGGTTCGAGACATGCCACAGCGTATCAATCTGCTCCTTGAGCTTCGCACCGACCTTCTCCGGCGCATGGCCCAGACTCGTTACCGCAAGTCCGCACATGAAGTCCAGATACTTGTTACCCTGCTCATCCCATACCCAGCTGCCCTTGCCTTTGACCAGACTGAGGTCATATCTGGCGTAAGACGGGAATACCGCACTCAGCTTGGCAGGAGCGGCCCCCTGCCCGTCCGTTCCCGCTGAACGTTCCTGCAGCGCCCCTGTCAAAGAATTCTTGTCCGTTTGCGTAAGCTCACTCATTCTTAGTCACTCTCCCACCATGCTGCTGCCGGCTCCCCGTCAGCGCGTCTTATTATTCTTCCAGCCTATCTATGCTCTTACAATCCGCGTGCCCAGCGCTTCGCCCTTCAGCACCCGGCTGAGTACACGCGGCTCTTTGCCGTCTACAATAATAACCTCGGACACCTGGCCCTGGATGCAGTCCATCGCGGCACACACCTTGGGAATCATTCCGCCGTAGATTTCGCCGTTCTCAATCAGTGCTTCGATCTGTGCCACCGTTACGGACGGAAGCACCACCTTCTCCCCGTCCACCGTCCGCATAATGCCCGGCACATCCGTAACCACGATCATACTCGGTGACCCTATATAAGAAGCCACCGCTCCGGCAGCGGTATCCGCATTGATGTTATACCGCTGTCCTTCGCCGTCTACACCGACAGGTGCGATCACCGGAATATAGCCCATCGCGAGGATACCCGTCACAATCTCCGCTCGAACACCGGTCACTTCACCCACCAGACCCACTTCATCGTGATTGGCCACCGGGTGCGCCATGATCAGGTTGCCGTCAACGCCCGACAACCCGAGTGCCTGCCCCCCGCTGGCCTGAATTCGGCGGACAATCGCCTTGTTGATGCTGCCGGCCAGGGTCATCTCAACCACATCCAGCACCTCTTCTGTCGTTACCCGCAGGCCGTTCACGAAGCGGCTCTCAATACCGAGCTTCTCCAGATTGCCGGAGATCGCCGGGCCGCCGCCATGCACGATTACAGGCTGAATCCCGCTGACCTGAAGCTCCCGCAGATCCTCGAAGAATGAATCCGGCAGCGCCGCCAGCGTACTCCCTCCGCATTTCATTACGAACAGCCCGGCGGCCCCCGCCTGCGCCTGAGGCTCTATCGGTTCTATTGTCATCTCCTTGCCCCCTGTACGTAAAAGCTTAGTCGGCTTTCGGCCGCTGTTGTAATCCGGTGAAACTATCTGCACTACGTACGGTAGGCCGCGTTAATCCGCACATAGTCATAAGTCAGGTCACAGCCCCAGGCTGTAGCCTGACCGCTGCCGTCCGACAAGGTTACCGTGATCAGCACGGTATCGCTTTTTTGCAGATAATGCAGTGCCTGCTCCTCATCAAAAGCCACCGGACGTGATCCGCGCAGCACCTCGATCTCACCCAGCTTAATATCTACCCGCTCCGGCGATACCGGAACGCCCGCGCGCCCTACAGCCGCGATAATCCGCCCCCAGTTGGCATCCGCGCCGAAGATCGCCGACTTCACCAGGCTTGAGCCGACCACGGTCTTGGCAATTGCCGCCGCAGCCTCATCATGCACCGCCCCGTTCACCTGCACCTCAATCAGCTTCGTGGCCCCTTCGCCGTCACGGGCAATCGCCATGGCCAGACTCTGGCACACATGGGTGAACGCCGCTGCAAAAGCCTCCCAGTCCGCATGCAGACGCGTCAGCTTCTCATTACCGGCAAGACCGCTGGCCATAGTGACCAGCATATCGTTCGTACTGGTGTCACCATCAACGGTAATCATATTAAAAGTAGTGTTCGTCGCGCTTCGCAGCAGACTAAGCAGATCCTCGCCGTCAATGAGCACATCGGTGGTCATGAAGCCCAGCATCGTCGCCATATTCGGGTGAATCATCCCGGAACCCTTCGCCGCTCCGGCAATCGTAACCTCAGTACCGCCTACCGTTACTTTTACGCAGCTTTCTTTTTTGACCAGATCGGTGGTCAGAATCGCCTGGCTGAATTCCTCCGCACCGGCAGCGCCCGCGTCCAGCTTCTCCGGCAGTCCGGCAATCCCGCTGCGCACACAGTCCATCTTCAGCAGTTCCCCGATTACTCCCGTGGAAGCGACAGCAACATCCAGCTCATTCACGCCCAAATAACGGGCAGCAGCCGCACGCATCTCATATGCATCCGCCTCGCCCTGGTCCCCTGTACAGGCATTGGCATTGCCGCTGTTCACGATCACCGCCTGCAGCGTTCCGTCCGCCAGACTCTCCCGCGTAACCTTCAGCGGAGCCGCCTGAAACACATTGGTCGTATACACCGCAGCCGCCGTAGCAGGCACCTCACAGAGAATTACGCCGAGGTCATTACGCTCAGTTTTTTTGAGACCGCAGTGCAGGCCACCGGAGGTGAAGCCCTTAGGTGCAGTAATACTTCCGCCTTCTACGACGGTATATAGTGGTTGCTCACTCATGATATTGTTTGACCGCTTGCGCTTATGGATACACTGGTGTGTAACCAAGCCCGCGGGTTTCCTCCCATCCCATCATCAAATTGAGGTTCTGAATCGCTTGCCCTGCGGCGCCCTTAACGATATTGTCGATGACCGACACAATGGTAACCCGTCCGGTACGCGCATCTGTGGCGAAGCCGATATCGCAGTAATTCGATCCGCTGACTTCCTTCGTCGCCGGAACCACGCCGGGCTCACGCACCCGCACATACGGTCTGCCTGCATAATATTTACGATATAAATCTACGAGTTCCTGTTCACTATGTTCACCATTCAGTCCGGCATACATCGTAGTCATAATCCCCCGGGTCATCGGCACCAGATGGGTAGTGAAGGTTACTGTAACTTTCTCCCCGGCAATATCGGTAAGCACCTGTTCAATTTCCGGGATATGCTGATGTTTGTTGATTTTGTAAGCTTTGAAGTTCTCATTCATCTCGGCAAAATGCACCATCAGGCTAGTTCCCCGCCCTGCCCCGGACACCCCGGATTTCGCATCAATAATGATGCTGTCCGGCTTGATCCAGCCTGCCTCCAGCGCCGGAATCAGCCCCAGCAGCGTAGCTGTCGGGTAACATCCCGGATTCGAGATGAAATCCACTCCAGCCGCACGTTCGCCGTACACCTCGCATAACCCGTATACCGCCTGCTCCAGATACGCTGCCGGAGGAGCCGGATGCTTATACCACTGCTCATACTCCGCGCCATCCTTCAACCGGAAGTCCCCCGACAGATCGACAACCTTGAGTCCTGCTTCAAGCAGCCCGGGCACCAGCTTCGCACTCACTCCGGAAGGGGTAGCAGTGAATACAACATCCGCTCTGCTTGCAATCTCTGCTGCATCTACACCATCCAGCTTACGCTGCACCACTCCCGTGAGATGCGGAAAACCCTCCTCAATCGGCGCACCCGCACTCGAAGAGGAAATCACTGAAGTAATCTCTATATCAGGGTGTCCCTGCAGCAGCCTGATCAGCTCCACGCCCCCATAACCCGTTGATCCGACAATCGCCGCTCTCAGCTTGTCTGTCACTGTCATCCCCGCTTCCCGTTTCTCATTTCTATCATTATCGCTCATGCATAACCGTCCTGCAAATATGTATTATTATACGACCGAATTAATATAAATACAACACGTTGCGTTAACTTTATTCAGCTGGCGCACAAGAAGAAACGCAGGGTTATCCTATTCGCTACAGTATATCAAAAGAAGCGCAGAGCCCCCTTAAGGGAGTCTACGCTTCTCTTTTGAACCCTTCGCCCAGCACCTCATGAGCCTCGGTAATAATCACAAATGCAGCCGGGTCCACCGAGCGGACGATCGCCTTGAGCCTGGTAATTTCATTCTGGCCTACCACGACCATCAGCACCGTACGATTGTCACCGGTATAGCCGCCTTGCGCATTCAGCTTGGTAAGCCCGCGGTCCAGATCATTCAGAATCGCCTGCGAGATGTCCTCTGTGTGATCCGAGATGATATACGCCACCTTCGTGGTGCTGAAGCCCACCTCCAGCGCGTTGATCACCCGGCCGGTGACGAACAGCCCGATCAGTGCATACATCGCCTGCTCCATTCCCAGCACAAAAGCCGCCAAGGTAATCACCGTACCATCCAGCAGCACGACAGACAGCGAGAAGCTGAAGCCGGTTAGCTTTTGAATAATCTGTGCCGCAATGGTCAGTCCGCCCGTAGAGCCGCGCCCCCGGAAGACGAGGCCCAGACCGAGACCCACACCAATTCCTCCATAGATAGAGGCCAGGAGCGGATTCGTGGTCGGCACAGGCCCGTCCTTCGTCAGGAAGATAAACAGCGGCAGCACAAAGCTGCCCAGCAGAGAGCGGATGCCATACTGTTTGCCGAGAAAGATCACGCCGAGAATGAAGAGCGGAATATTAAGCGCCCACTGGGTAAAAGCAGGCTCTGCCCCAAACCAGGCCTCAGCCAGCACCGACAGCCCCGACACCCCGCCGGATGCAATCCGGTTCGGGAGGAAGAACAGGTTGAACGCCAGCCCGGTGATCAGCGAGCCGATCAGAATAAGCGCAATGTCCACCGTATGACGCAGCGGTCCGTTCAAGGGAATGAGCGGAGGTTTGTTGCGTGAATTGATTTTTTGCATGGTTGGCCGGACTCCTTTATGTTCAGACAAAAATTCCTACACCTCCGAAGACGCGTAGGAATTTGATTACTTTTATTCAGCTTCCGTCTTGATCTGGCTCCGCAGATACCCGTCAATGAACCCGTCCAGATCGCCGTCCATTACCGCTCCAACATTGCCTGTCTCTACAGAGGTGCGGTGATCCTTCACCATGCTGTAAGGATGGAATACGTAGGAACGAATCTGGCTGCCCCAGGCAATCTCGGATTGTTCCCCGCGGATCTCGTCCAGATGTGCCTGCTGCTCCTGAATTTTGCGCTCATAGAGCTTGGAACGCAGCATCTTCATTGCCTGCTCCCGGTTCTTGATCTGTGAACGCTCATTCTGACAGGTGACCACCACGCCGGTTGGCATATGCGTAATCCGCACCGCTGAGTCGGTAGTATTGATGTGCTGACCGCCCGCTCCGCTGGCCCGGTACGTATCAATCTTCAGGTCTTCCGTACGGATATCCACCTCGACGTCGTCAGCAATCTCCGGTACCACATCGCAGGATACGAAGGAGGTATGCCGTCTGCCTGAGGAGTCAAAAGGCGAAATGCGCACCAGCCGGTGAACGCCCTTCTCTGCCTTAAGGTACCCATATACATTGTGGCCCTTAATTAACAAAGTTACACTCTTGATTCCCGCTTCATCGCCCGGAAGATAATCCAGCACATCTACCTTGAAGCCCCGCTTCTCCGCCCAGCGTGTGTACATGCGCAGCAGCATTTGGCCCCAGTCCTGAGACTCGGTACCGCCTGCCCCCGGATGGAGCTCCAGAATGGCATTCAGCTTATCGTAAGGCTGATTGAGCAGCAGCTGCAGCTCGAACTCATCCACTCGGGCACTTATACTGCGGATCGTTCCAGCTATCTCTTCAGCCAGTGCGTCGTCGCCTTCGTCATCGGCCAGCTCCGCCATCATGGCAGCATCGTCATAATCCTGCTGGAGCTTCTCAAATTGATCAACCACCGACTTCACGGCATTCATCTCGCCAATCACGCTCTGTGCCTGATCGGGATCATCCCAGAACCCGGGAGCCGCCATCTTCTCTTCGAAGTTCGCTATCATCTCCAGCTTCAGGTCTAAGTCAAAGTGACCCCCTAAGGTTGGTTAATTTCTTGCCCATTTCACGCAGGTCCTGCTTCACATTAGGATCGATCAATTGGATCACATCACCTTTCATAATTGAATATTTCGCCGGGCTGCCGGTTTGGGCTTACCGGTATGGACGGCCATCTATGCTGCTGTAGCTTCGCTTCAGCTGCTACATGGCCAGGTGTACGCCGTAACTGCGGGAAATGTTTGGACTTTCGGCCGCTGTTGTGCCCAGATTCATTGATTATACCGCATAGCGGATAAAATCCGGGCACAAAGGCGGACGCTACCGCTCCTGCAGTTCCAAACTTTCCCTCCGTTACTTCCACCTCAGCCATAAAACATCTGAACATTCCCGTCAGCCGCACAGCTGTGCGTCCGGACCACTCCAAGCCCAAAAAAGCAGCCGGGCCGCAAACGGGGAGTCCCCCGGGCCCAGCCGCTTTTTATTGTCATTATAACCTAAGTGCAAGTGCACAAAACAGGAAGTACGATCGGGTGAAAGGTACTCGCAGCTTAACGCCTGCTCATTATTTCACCAGACAGTAAAACAGCTATCATTAGCTCTACTATATCTTATGCCTGACCGTGGCAGTTCTTATACTTCTTGCCGCTGCCGCATGGGCATGGATCGTTACGGCCAACCGTAGATTCCACATGCACCGGACGCTTCTCAGCAGGCTCTGCGTTGGTGGAGATCTTGTCTTCCTCCACTACCGATTGGCGCTCCTGATTCGTCTCGATGTGCGCCTTCATAATGTAGGTCGCCACTTCCTCCTGAATGTTCGCTGTCATGGCGTTGAACATCTCGAAGCCCTCGAATTGGTATTCGCGCAGCGGATCGGTACCGCCGTAAGCACGGAGGTGAATCCCCTGACGAAGCTGATCCATGGCGTCGATATGATCCATCCATTTGCTGTCTACGGAGCGAAGCACAATAACCTTCTCGAATTCACGTACCAGCTCAGAGCCAAGACGCTCTTCACGTGCAGAATACTTCTCAAGTACACGGGCGAAGATGAATTCGATCATTTCATCTACTTCTTTGCCCCACAGATCATCGCGGGTCAGCTCATTTTCTTCCAAAAGCTTGCTGTTCACATAATCCGCAACCTCTTGCAGCTCCCAGTTCTCCGGGATATCGTCACTGCAGTGTGCATTCACAATACGGTCGATAACCGGCTTGATCATTTCCACTACGATGTCTTTGATATTGTCCGACTCCAGAATTTCGCGGCGCTGCTTGTAGATAATCTCACGCTGCTGGTTCATGACGTCATCGTATTGCAATACGACTTTTCGGATGTCGAAGTTATTGCCTTCTACCCGCTTCTGGGCAGATTCAACAGCCTTGGTAATCATACGGCTCTCAATCGGCTGATCTTCCTCGAATCCAAGACGGTCCATCATGTTCAGCACATTGTCCGCACCGAAGCGCTTCATCAGCTCATCACCGAGGGACAGATAGAACTGTGTCGAACCCGGGTCGCCCTGGCGTCCGGCACGGCCGCGAAGCTGGTTATCAATCCGGCGTGATTCATGGCGTTCTGTACCAATAATATGCAGGCCGCCAACATCGGTTACCCCTTCGCCCAGTACGATATCCGTACCGCGTCCAGCCATGTTCGTGGCAATCGTTACGGTTCCCGGCTGACCGGCATAAGAGATAATTTCGGCTTCAGCAGCATGATGCTTCGCATTCAGCACCTGGTGTCTTACACCCTTACGCTTCAGCATTTCAGATACGCGTTCAGAGTTCTCAATCGATACCGTACCTACCAGCACCGGCTGATTCTTCTTGTGGCGTTCCACAATTTCAGCGACAACAGCGTTGAACTTGCCGTTTTCACTTTTGTAGACCACATCCGGCATATCAATACGCTGATTCGGCTTATTCGTAGGAACCTGAAGAACCTCAAGACCATAGATCTTCTTGAATTCCTCTTCTTCCGTCTTCGCAGTACCCGTCATGCCGCCTAGCTTGCGGTACATCCGGAAGTAGTTCTGGAAGGTGATGGTAGCCAGCGTCATACTCTCATTCTGGACTTCAATCTCTTCCTTCGCTTCAATAGCCTGGTGCAGCCCGTCGCTGTAACGACGTCCCTGCATCAGACGGCCGGTGAACTCATCGACGATCATAACCTCGTCTTCATTCACCACATAATCGACATCCCGGCGCATAATAGCGTTCGCCTTCAAGGCCTGTACAATATGATGGTTCAAGGTAACATGGCTATGGTCATACAGATTCTCTATCCCAAAAGCACGCTCAGCCGTAGCCACGCCCTTCTCAGTGAGCGCTACAGACTTCACCTTGATATCCACGGTGTAATCCTCTTCGGCAGTGAGCTTCTTCACGAAACGGTCTGCTGCATAATACAGCTCTGTCGATTTCTCAGCCTGGCCGGAGATGATCAGAGGGGTCCGCGCTTCATCAATAAGGATGGAATCGACTTCGTCAATAATACAGAAGTAGAGCGGGCGCTGTACCATCTGTTCCTTATAGAGCACCATGTTGTCGCGCAGATAGTCGAATCCGAATTCATTATTCGTGCCGTACGTAATATCGCAGGCATATGCCGCTTGTTTATCATTATGGTCCATGCCGTTCAGGTTCACCCCAACGCTCATGCCCAGAAAGTTATAGATTTGTCCCATTTGCGCACTGTCGCGCTGAGCCAGATAATCATTTACGGTGACGACATGCACGCCTTTACCCAGCAGCGCATTCAAATACACCGGCAGCGTTCCAACCAGTGTCTTGCCTTCCCCGGTCTTCATCTCGGAGATCCGGCCTTCATGCAGCGCCATACCCCCAACCAGCTGAACGTCAAAATGCCGCATGCCCAGCGTCCGTTTGGAAGCTTCGCGTACGGTAGCAAAGGCCTCGGGAAGAATCTCTTCCAGGGTCTCACCTTTCTCAATACGGGCGCGGAATTCCGCTGTCTTCGCCTGCAGCTCTTCATCCGTAAGCGATACGAAATCCGGCTCCAGCCCATTAATTACTTCGACCGTCTTCATCAGACGTTTGACATCCCGTTCATTAGTGTCGCCAAATATTTTCTTAACAAGTCCTAGCATGGTTAACCCCTTTCATGCAACACAGATGGTGGAACCGAGCCCATCCTCATAGATTGAAAGGGCCATATATGATTTCGATTCCGCTGCTTCATAAATTGTAACAGTTTGTAAGAGAAGCCGCAATACAAGCCGCCCTAACCTTATTCTGTATAATCCCCTTACATGAGGACAGAAGATGGCATTTTAATGAAACTTCTATATATACGCACAAGAGCCCTATTCGCTTCAGGCGAATAGGGACTCGTCTAATTGTCCACGTTAGGCTGAACCGAAGCCCTTGCTTATTCCAACAATTCCCGGTCCAGAGGTTAGTTCTGCTCGATCAGACCGTACTTCCCGTCATCGCGTTTGTATACTACGCTAACTTCGGAAGTGTCAATGTTGGAGAACACGAAGAACGTATGTCCAATCATGTTCATTTGCAGAATCGCTTCTTCCACATCCATAGGCTTCAAGGTGAACCGTTTGTTCCGCACAACCTCAAGATCATCATAATCCTGTTCCTGCTCTTCAACAGCAACGGCGCTGCCCGAACCTTCAACGAACAAGGTCTTCAGGCTGCCTTCCTGACGGAACTTGCGATTAAGCTTAGTCTTGTGCTTGCGGATCTGACGTTCCAGCTTGTCCACTACGGCATCGATGGATGCATACATATCATCGCTGCGGTCTTCCGCACGAAGCGTCACACCAGCTAGAGGAATTGTCACTTCCACCGTATGAAGGCCGCGAACGACGCCAAGCGTCACATATCCTTCAGAGGTAGGGGGTGCTTCGAAATACTTCTCAAGTCTGCTGAGCTTCTTATCAACATAGTCTCTCAAAGCGTCGGTCACTTCAATTTGTTGACCTCGAATGCTGAATTTCATAAGGCACTCCTCCTTTGTTTACTTTTCCATTATAGCAAATTGTCAGGGCTAAGTAAAAAACAAATCATGACAGACTTTACATTCACCTAACAATAGATGTAACAGACCTGCCGTAACAACAAACGGCCCGGTTCGAGCATAAAGCCGCCCTCGCCGGACCGAATACTGATTGCTGTATTATTTCACGCTGAAGCCTAGATTATGAATGATTGCATTCATCAAGATTACTTATTTCGTGTGAATCCGCAGAAGCTCTACAGGTGACAAGGTGCCATTAGAATCAGTGATAAAGAAGACTTTATACGCTGTATTGGCAGTGAGTCCAGTCAGGTTAATGCTGTGTTTCACAACTGGATTACCTGTAAGAGTACCAGCCCAAGGCGCTGTTAATGTAGCACCCGCACTGTTCTGTGCGTTAGCAATCTGCATTGCCGTTGGATCAGCATCTGTTGCCTTAACCACCACATATTTCAGAGGGGTTACCGGTGTACCCGTCTGCCCGTAAGCAGCATATACATCCGCAGACACTGTTGTTACATTGGTGATCCCCACCTGAGCGACCGACCATGCGCTGCCTGGTGCTGTTTTCAATTGAAGCGGCGTTACGCCGGACCAGTTACCAGAAGCGTCAGCCAGGGCAACGTAAACGGTATAATCCGTATTTGCAGTCAGACCATACACCGAGAAAGCAACGGATGTGCCGCCAGTAGCCGCAACTTGGCCGAAATGAACGCCTGCTGTTGTAGCATTAATCAGTCCGTCTTTCACTTGTGCTGCAGTTGGTGCGGTTACGTTCATGCTGTATGGAGCAACTACATAATACACGGCTCCTGTTACAGAAGGCGTAACATATACATCAGCGGTAACCGAACCTACATGGCCGTAAGTCACGTTGCTTACAGACGGCAAGGTAACGCTACCGCCTCCGCCACCACCGCCGCCTCCGCCAGTGCCGCCACCACTACCGCCGCCAGGAGCTGGAGTAGCTGTTGGGCTGGTGCTTGGCACAGGTGTTGCAGAAGGAGCCGGTGTTGCTGTCGGTGCTGGTGTAGGCGTTACTCCGCCTGTAGCCGGCTTATGCACAACTGAGTTGCTTATAATTCCGACCGCTTCGGCACGGGTAAGGGATTTCTTCGGACCGAAGGTTCCATCAGGATAACCGTTAATGATCTTCTTCTCAGCCGCTGAGGCTACGGCCACCTTGGCCCATGCCGCAATCTGGGCATTATCCTTGAACTTAAGCGGAGTAGAGCTTGTACTCAGCTTAAGCAGCTTGGCAGCAATAACTGCTGCTTCCTGCCGGGTGAGCGGGTTGTTGGCCCGGAAGGTATTATTCTCATACCCGCCAATATAACCGGCCTTCACAGCTTTAGCCACTTCACTGTAGACCCAATTGGATTTCTTCACATCCGTGAAGTTAAGAGTAGCTGCTTCGGTGAACCCGAACAGACGATTAATCAGTGCCACATATTCACCACGGGTAATTGCCTTATTCGGCTTAACCGTTCCGTCAGGATAACCACCCAGGTATCCTTTATCCAGCCAGCTCTGCAGTTGCTTCTGCGCCCAGTGTCCTTGAATATCCTTAGGTGCAGGCGCTGCGGACACACTTCCCAGTGATCCAAGCAGCATTGAAATACCAAGTACTCCGGCCGTAAGGCCACGCCACAATTTCTTCATTCTTTTGTTCATCCTCCTGTGAGTGTGATGGGCATAGGCTTCACTGCATGACTTCTTACCAAAAGATCTTTCGGAAGCATACGCCTAAGCAATAATGAGAGTGCAGACTAGGCAACAAAAAAGCCCAACGGTTTCTATTACCCATATTTTGGAGGATGTTAACATTTTTCCGTAACTAATTTTTACAAAGTGTCCAATTTAGGACTCTTTTCATCTCGAAATGTAGGCCATTTACTCGAAATTGAGAATATTTATAAGAAGAATGTAAGAACAGAGTCATACGGCCCCTCCTTACAAAGAACACCTCTCGAACTCTTACCCCCAGCTTTATGCACAGTTTATCCACAACAGATAAAGTCACATCATTAGACAAAAGTAACTTTATTCACTGCATAAAAAAGACCCAAGGGAGATCCCTTGGGTCTAACGCTAGCGTTGTCTCAATTGCTAACCATCTACCATATATGTAGGTCGGCTTCGCCGGATGATTATAATTTGATGACGTTAGCTGCTTGTGGTCCGCGTGCGCCTTCAACGATATCGAACTCTACGGATTGGCCTTCATCCAAAGTCTTGAAACCGTCAGTTTGAATCGCGGAAAAGTGTACGAATACGTCGCCACCATCGGAAGTTTCGATAAAACCATAACCTTTTTCTGCGTTAAACCATTTAACTTTACCTTCCATTGACTAAACATTCCCTTCGTCATCAGATGAACGTGAGTCTTGCTCACAATTCGACTATACCACCGCAGCTTCTCTATTGTCAATTGGAATAGTAAATGATTACTTTCAATAATTTACCAGGGTACAATCGGCATCAGAAATGGATAGAATTCGGTAATATAAGTTACAAAAAAAGGAGCAGACGCTTGTAAATACCCGCCTGCTCCCCGACTGAAACAGGGGAAATCTATTATTTTTTTCGATCCATGAGAATGCTGTCTGGAGTATAGGCTGTCTCGTAAGCGTTGCGTTGGGCTTTGGCTTGATTGCGTTTTTGAAGCCCGTCTTTGGCTTCCAGCCGAAGGGCATTCATCCGGGCCACGATGGCCGGGTCATGCTCCAGGATTCGACGCAATATCTCTTTTTGCGCTGGGGTCATCTGACAATTCTCGACTTCTCCCCCAATGGCTTCGACAAGTTTCTGGCGTTGTTCTACGAAAGCTTCTAGTTCTTCGTAGGTAGCGTCTTCCAACTGATAGTTCATGGCTCGGGTCAGAACTTCAAGCTCCTGCAACAGATTATCCATGCTGGAGGTCTTGTCCAGCAGTCATTTTAGCAGCTTGTGCAAATGTTAGACGCAAGTCTATAAGATAACCAATGGCCTCCTCAGCCTCAGCCTTGGATTTCTTAATATTGGATTGGATAAAAAGATAGTTAATATATTCATACAGAGGTGCCAAGGTTTTGGCAACTTCATAGTTTCTGTCTAGAGTAGCAAGAAGCTCATTAACAATAGACTGAGCTTTTCCTAAAAAAGTACTAACTTTTTCAAAATCTTGCTCATCAATTCCTTCAATACCAGTCTTTGCGAAACGCACAGCTCCGTCAAACAACATTAGCAATAGTTGCGCTGGGCTAGAAGTTTGAACTGATGATTGGCGATACTTATCATAAGGAGATGTTATCATTGCATTCACCTTTCTCTTCTGTAGGCTTATGAGGACATATAGCTTGCCAAGCTCGATGATTGACTATTATAATTACTGATTGCGGTCTCCATTGCCGTAAAACGTTTATAGAGATTGTTTTCGTAATCATCTAGCCGATCTTGAAGAGTTGATATGCGCTTTTTGTAGTCAGCCAATTCTTTTCCCATTGTGCTGTCTGTTTTAAACGTAACAGTAACATCAGAAGAAAATTTAGAAGTACCAGCTTTTATTGACATCTTCTCTATTTCATTTGTCATTAGGGTCGACAGCTTACTAATAAGTCCCGTTGAACTATCAGACCCACCTTGGAAAATTGTTGTGACTGCCTGAGGATTGTCAGTGAGTGCCTGTTTCAACTTATCCTCATCAATGTACAATTTACCGTTCTCGTAGTACTGTCCGGTCGTAATCCCATATTGACTTAGCTGTCCAAGTTTTTCAGATATAGCATTTCGCATTGACGAAATTGTCGATTTAAGAATTTGATCATTTTTTAATAACCCGCTCTTAGCCTTTGTTTCCCATGCTTCTATCTGACTCTCGTTCATTGCTTCCTTCTGTTCATCGGTTAATGGAGTGTAGTCCTTGTACCTTTCTTCATTAACCTTTGTATTTAAAGAACTAAGCAAAGAATTATAATCTGAAACAAAACTTTTTATGGATTCCAGAGCCTTTTTAGGGTCATTGGATGTTGTTACTTTGGCCGCAGTCGTTGACTCAGACAGCAGAGTAAGATTCACACCATTGAGCTTGAAGCTGTTGCTTGCAAAGGTAAGTTCAGTTGAATCAACCTTGATTATTGCAGGCTGATAAGTTGTAATAGCACCCGATACTCCACCGAATAGTTTCTGAAAAGTATCATCGGAACCAATTGTTAGGGTTCCAGAAGAGCTATAATTCTTGGACTCTATAGATAGTTTGCCAGTAATTTCGTCAAATTTCGCTGTTGCATTAACACCAGTGGTGCTGTTGATCTTGCTTATTGCTTCGGAGATACTTAAACTGCTGGAGAGGCTAATTGATATATTATTAACAGTTATATTATAAGCACTTGAGGAAGTAGTGCTTGTATTTAACTTCTGCAAGTCAGCCAAAGTAGAGCTGGAAGTAAGGCGTGTTCCGTCACTTTTAGTCATGGTTGCTCCAGCCGTAGTTGCTGTTGCTGGCTTAGCAATCTGAGTGACTACAATGTTCATTGAGCCAATATTGGCCTCCGCTGTAGCTTCAGCCTTAAGTGAAGCTGTTTCTCCTGATACCGTGGCAATTTGGGTATTCATAGCTGCAGATCTTTGGTATGCAGTAAGTTTGCTAGTTTTAAAATCCACAAGCTTACTATTAATCTCACGAAAGTTATCTCTCTGCCACTCCATAACTTGCTTCTTTTGCGTGAGTTTATCAAGTGGTATTCTTTTGGCAGTCATCATCTGTTTAACAATGGTATCAACATCTATACCCGATGCCATGCCGCTTACACGAAGAGTCGCCATAATTTAATCCTCCTTTTTTATACTTTCTGATCAATAATAATACCTGCAATCTCCATCATATTAGCCACAATATCCAAGGTTTTCTCTGGGGGGATCTCTCTAATCAACTCGCCAGTGTCTTTGTTAAGAACTTTGACCATAATTGCCTTAGTCTCCTTATGCACGCTGACTTGCAGCGTGGTTTCAGGCCCTTCAAGAGCTTTTAACACTTTCTCAAGGGCCCTTACAGTCTGCTCTTCTCCGGTAGAAACGGTCACTCCCTGATTCTCCAGCCTCTTAAGCTGAATGCTATTATGTACACCCTCTAGTCTTACGACGTCTGCTTCATTTGACTTAGGGCTAGCTTTGACTCTTCCATAATCTGAACTCGAGTTAGTGTAGCCTGCAGTATTTGATAAGCGGACATCCATAATAGTTACCCTCCGTAGCAAAGTTTATACTATATTTATCGGTTATTATTGCAAGAATTGAAGATGCAACACCAAATAATACCGGTCTAAGCAATTAAATGTTTCAATCCAGCTAAACATCTCACATCTGCTCACAATGAAACAGCCGCCAAGGATACCTTGGCGGCTGAAAAACTATTACTATAATATAAATTAATCTTAACGAAGCAATTGCAGAACGCCTTGCGGCTGTTGATTCGCTTGAGCCAACATTGCTTGAGCGGCTTGAGCCAAGATGGAGTTCTTGGTCTGATCGCTCATTTCTTTAGCCATGTCAACATCACGAATACGGGATTCGGAAGCAGTCAAGTTCTCGGAAGAAGTGTTCAAGTTGTTAATGGTGTGATCCAAACGGTTTTGGTAAGCACCCAGTTTGGAACGTTCAGCCGAGACTTTTTCAATTGCATTTTGAATAGTAGTCACCGATGTGTTAGCAGTAGCTTGGGAAGTCACACTAATACTTCCTACTCCAAGTGCATCAGCTCTCATATCATTGATACCAATGCTCATGTTTTGATCTTGGTTAGCACCAATTTGCATCTTCAAAGCATTATTAGTTCCTACTGTTAAACTAACATTAGCGTCTGCTGTAAGTGTAAATTCTAATCCTTTATAGTTACCAGAGGTTACAGTGATTTTATTACCTGATGCTGAGTAAGATCCACCAAGTTCTCCTGCTCCTGAAACTGCATCTGTTCCCGATGCGGTTGTTGCCGTTGTTGCTGCAAAGACTCCTGTTCCTGCATTTGTTGTAATGGATGCTGCTGAACCTTCTTCGTTACTTGTGAAGGTAAAGCCAGTAGTACCTGCCCATGTCGCAGTGACACCAGTTGTTGCGGAAGCATTATTAAATGCGTCCAGTGCATTTTGCACAGTATCAGTTGCTAGGAAAGAGAAGGATGTACCATTAACGGTTAGTGTGCTTGCTGCTCCTAATGCTGTAGTAGCATTAGCAAGAGCACCCGATGTGTTATCGGATTTAGTAGCCTTCGAAGCCAAAGTAAGATTAGCAGCGGTAAGATTAATCGTTCCAGATTGTGTATCCGCTGTACCAGTCAAATTAGCAGCAGTTCCATTACTTGCAACTACAGCAACACCAGCACTACCGTTCAACAACTTCTTAGTATTAAACTCAGTTGAGTTACCGATACGGTCAATTTCACTTGTCAACTGATTTACTTCTTTTTGGATTTCAGAACGATCACTTGTAGTGTTAGTGTCATTGGCGGATTGTACTGCCAATTCACGCATACGCTGCAGAATGCTGTGAGTTTCGCTCAATGCACCTTCAGCTGTCTGAATCAAAGAGATACCATCTTGAGCATTACGGGAAGCTTGATCCAAACCGCGAATTTGACCGCGCATTTTTTCGGAGATCGCCAGACCTGCAGCATCATCACCAGCGCGGTTGATGCGGAGACCGGAAGACAGCTTCTCGATGTTCTTGCTCTGATTGGAAGTGTTAGTAGACAGTTGGCGTTGCGTGTTAAGTGAAGCAATGTTGTGATTGATAATCATTATAAATTTCCTCCCTGAAATTGAGTTAATCCACATCCATGTGGTAGCACTGATTGTTAAGGTCGGCCGCCCTGCCAATCCGTGCCTATTATATATATCGTCCGCACGCAGACATTGTTTATAGCTTTTTTGCAATTATCATAAATTTATTTTGATTTCAATCGGTTAATCAAATTATTCAGGCTACTTGTTGCAGGTGCTGCCGATTCTTGGTTGCTTTCTTTAATCGACAAATAAACCTCTTGCCGAAAAATATCGACATGTCTCGGTGCAGAAATCCCAACCTTAACGGTATCTCCTTCTACACTGAGAATAGTTATTTCAATGTTGTCCTGTATAACAATTGATTCACCCTTTTTACGTCCTAGTACTAGCATGAGGGCTCCTCCTTCGTTGGGCCTTGAGTCCATAGTAGTTGCTGGGTTGAATATGCTGTTTGGTGCAATACAACCTGTTTGCCCGCTTTGTTGTCTGGATTAAACACAATCGGAGCAAGGAGATTTAATGTGGATTCTTCCAGCGTTTCTCTGAGCGTTACAATAGTACGGACCACTACAGATTTTTGAATTTCCAATTCCTCTGCTTCTGCTTCAGGTAATTCAAATTCATAATGAGGAAAAAAAATAAACGGATTTGTTAACAAAAAAGCAAGTTCCGCCGTTTTAAGCGACTGTAAGTAGGAAAACTGCCCTTCTTCTAGATCAATTATTGCAAACTCCGTCTCCTGTTCAAACCCTGGAAGGCCTTTGGGAAAGTGATATATCTGTTCATCCTTAATGTTGAGCACTCCTAATGCCGATGTTTCTATATTCATTGTTCTCAGCACTCCTCTTCCTTATTCTTCTTAGCAAAAAAGCTATAGATGGCTGAAACAATCCATCTATAGCCTTATAATCTAGAACTTGTCATCAATTATCTTCGGGGTAAAGGTTAACGCAGGCATTTGTCGCATATATATTTCTACAACACTTGGAGTATACTGTATTTGCGGTGCATTTTGCTTAACATCAATCTTGACTTCAGCCTTCTGATACTCAATTTGTACCGAATTAGCCTTAATATCGATATCCACATTATCATAAGCAGCCGGGCCACGAATTTCTGGATATGATACTGGCTGCCAATCCTCCCCGTATACTTCAGCAATAGAATTCCCTGGCTTATGGAAATTGGCCATCCGCTCACCTTGCTCCATTCTTTTAGCAATACCTTGAAGCCAAAGTTGCTCTACACCGGAATAAATACGCTGGCTCATTTCACGATATGTCCCGCCGGTATAAGCTGCACGGGCCTTAGACTGATCAATGATGACATCAGGTCCTGGAGAGCGTATATCCCATTGTCCCGGTGTTGTTGTTATCTGCATGTCGGCATTCGGCTGACTCATAGTAAGACTTCCGGGTTTTGTATTCATTCCAATCAGTGGTGGCGTGTGAGAAATCTGCACGGCTACCTGCATGGAGAAAGCACCTCCTGCTTATCTAATGAAATCTACCAGGGTCGATTGAATAATTTTCGCTCCAACCGACAAGGAGGCATTATAAATATTTTCTTGAACCTTGGATTCCGTCAACAACGCTGCATAATCTCCATCTTCTGTTTTGGATTGCAGATCTGTCAAATTGACTTCTAAGTCTCCTAAACGATTACTCATAAGTTCAATCCGGTTTGATTTGGCACCAATATCCGCTTGTACAGCCAATATTTTATCACTTCGGCTATCTAAATTGCCTAATTGTGAGGATACTTCCGCTGTATTACCACTGGCTAGTGCAGTAGATATTTTATCAATGGTTGCGAAGATATTATCGCTCTCATTTCCTCCAAACACTTCGTTTCCCGTTATATTTATTGGAAGTTGTACGCTCTCTCCAACCGTATAATTCAAGAGTCCGTTGTCAGTTATAACCGCGGACGCACTTGAAGTGTCCAGGGTTCCGTCAGCACCAGTGGAGAACTTATAAGGCTGCTCCGTATATTGTTGACCATTAAAGATATACTTCCCCTTGAACTGGCTGTTGGCAATATCAATTAATTGTTCCTTAAGCTGCTTCACTTCTGCATTAATACTATCTAGGGCTTCTTGAGGATTCGTTCCATTCGCTCCCTTAACTGCCAGCTCTCTAAGCCGCTGTACAACATTGCCCGTCTGTGAAAGAACCGTATCGTTAAACTCCAGCCACGAAGTAGCATCATCCACATTCTCTTGATATTGTTCATTTGCTGATAGCTCAGCACGATAACGAAGTGAGTAAGTAATCCCTACCGGATCATCGGAAGGCTTGTTAATTTTTCGCCCGGTTGCTAGCTGTAGTTGTGTATCGTTCATCGTACGGGCATTGCGGTTCAGGTTAAGCAGAAGCTGTGAATTCATCATATTAGAGGTTACACGTAACATCGCTTAAATCCCCCTTTCTTATCGGCCTACGGTCCCTGTAGAGTTGATCAATTTATCGAGCATTTCATCATAAGTCGTCATAAACCTCGCAGCAGCGCTATAAGCATGTTGGAATACTAGCATATTCGACATTTCTTCATCCAGCGAGACACCGCTGACCGATTGACGGCGAGCATTTACCTGTTCTACCAGGTAATTAGAATTTTCTGTCTGGCGGGTAGCCTCTTGGGATTGAATCCCGAGTTGCCCCACCATCGATTTATAGAAGGAACCTGCTGTCGCCTTAATTCCAGTAGTAGGTGATGTAAAAGAACCCGATTGTTGATTGGCTAACAAAAGCGCCAGAGTGTTATTCCCTTTGACAACTGATTCAGAAGTACCTGTTCCCACAGTTCGGAGCGAGGTAGCTATTAAATTGGTGTCCGAGGCAATTTCCGTATTAAATGTGATATTTCCAGCCGTGATAGCACTTCCGTCACCTATAATCGTAAATAAAGGCTTACCGGGATTGAGTGTGCCATCCATGGTATAACCCAGTTGATGAAGACCATTCAGCCCTTTCACCGTTGTCTTCACATCAGCGCTTAAAGTAACACCTTTAGGGAAAGGTGTACCGGCTGTGATTGTGGTCGTGGTCCCACCTGCTTGGGGAATTATTACATCAGTAGTTAGTACCGTACCTTCTGGAAGGATAGATCCCTTGGGGAGAGTAATCTCCATATCACCGTTAGCAATCGTATTCGCAATGTTATCAAGCTGCTGCTTATAATCCGCAACATACTTCTGACTGGAAGAGATCATACCGTGTACTTCTCCAGTTTTTAGATCCCCTGAAGCAAATGCAGTGTTAAGGAATGCACTGTCTACTGTCGCAGATACAGCGGCTCCTTGTACAAGCTGTTGGCTGCCAAGCGAAATGTTATAGCCGTATTCGGTATCTACTACACTGACATTAGCAATCTTGGAGAGCTTATCCGTCAGCAGGTCACGTTGATCCCGCAGGTCATTTGCTTTGTCTCCCATGCTCTCAATCTTGAAAATAGATGAGTTCAAATCCGCAATGGAAGCTAAATACC
Organism: Paenibacillus sp. FSL R7-0210; assembly: GCF_038009085.1. Taxonomy (NCBI): domain Bacteria; kingdom Bacillati; phylum Bacillota; class Bacilli; order Caryophanales; family Paenibacillaceae; genus Paenibacillus; species Paenibacillus sp. FSL R7-0210. Next base: position 7,158,942 of record NZ_JBBPAR010000001.1, on the reverse strand, counting down.
CCTGTATCTCAGTACCTTTGACTGCTACATTGGAGGCCAAATCCGTATCAAGGTTGCTAAGCTGTCTGCTCATATAATTAAGTGCATCGGTCATGGCCTGAGCAGTCTGGACTACGATCTTACGGGAAGTGCTGTCCTCCGGATTCTTACTGAGGTCCGACCAAGATTTCCAAAAGTTATCGAGCACTGTACTTATGCCTGTATCTGATGGTTCTTTAAAGATCGATTCCAGCTTATCCAATGTATCCGATTGGATGGTCCAGCTCCCCAAAGCTGAATTCTCGCCCCGGTATTGGGTATCCAGGAAAGTCTCACGAATCCGGTCAATAGAGCCAAACTCTACCCCTGTACCCAATTGTCCAGGAACTGTAGAGTTGTTAAGACCATAAGCTTCAATCGGAATAGATGCTCTCATATTCACACGCTGGCGGGTGTAGCCCTCCGTGTTGGCGTTGGCAATGTTGTGGCCGGTGGTATTGAGCGCCGCTGTCTGGGTAAACAGGCTTCGTCTTGCGGTCTCGATGGAGTGGAATGTGGATGTCATGCTACTTGTTCCTCCCTTGTGATTGCTGCGGTGAGCGCAGCTCAGCGGATAACCTGATTATCCACGGGCATCAAAAATACCCGGCCGAGTCACACTGCTGCCCTTGTCGGACGGATGATGGTATGTCATTTCCTGATTTGGTCTTCCGACCAGCAAATCCAGGGAATAATCTATAAAGGTAAGCGACTGCTCAATCAGCTTCTGGTTCAGCTCATTGGCCTTTTTTAATTGCTGCAATGTGCCGGAAAGCTTCTGCTGAATATGCAGCAGGCGCGATTTGTCATCGGGATCAAATACAAGGCGGGACAGCTCGGTTAGATTCAGATTCAGATTGGAACGGATTCCAACCCCCTGCAAAAACTCGAATGCCGCTTCTGCACGCCGTTCTTCCAGCTGTCCGATCACCTTCATCAGCTTGGACTCGCGGTTCAGGATATCAATGAGACCCTCTACCTTGTTGTCCATAATGGTCTGTTTCTTCACTGCGGCCAGATCCAGCATCTGCACATGCGCATCGTCCAGCCGCTCAAGCAATTCTAATAATGTTGTAAGTGCCATGGGTGTGTTCACCTAATTCTCGGAGGATTGCTTAAAGTAGGGGGCGAGTGTCTCAGCGAGCTTGGCTGCGTCAACCTGGTAGGTACCTGCGGATACTTGCTGTTTCAGGCTCTCGATCTTATTCGCACGTTCCGTGTCAATCTTGCCGCTCTTCTGTGCCTGGAGCAGCTTAATGGCCTCATCCGAAATCGATACCTCATCCTTGCGTGTACTCTTCTTCATCTGTTCCTGCCTTTGCGATTCCGCACTTCGTTGGTATGGATTAATCGCATTGATTCGTCCGGCATCGTTAATTTTCATAACTTCACCTTCCTTCTGTAATAAAAAAGCCGATAATCTTTACTAAGTTTATCGGCCCCTGTTGAAACATTCTTTATAGCTGCAAGCGTTTTTTTTGCAGAATTGTTTAGTTGCGGAACTTGTCCACCGCGCGGTAAGCACCATCTGGAGCCTTCTTGGAAGCGCTCGAGTCTGCACTTTCCTTGGCTGCATTGGCAAGGTCCTTGGTCAGACGGCTGCGGCAGCTGTCGCACATATGCCCGTCCCGGATCAGGGTTCCGCATACCTCGCAAGGGTACATCATATTGGGTGCATTGGCTATGGAAATCCGGCCCTCCCGGATAAAACGCGTGATTTCCTTGATGGAAATATCGGTGGCATCGGACAGTTCCTGTATGTTGGTGCCTCTATTTTTGCGTAAGTATTCTACACAGATTTCGTACTCATGCTCTAACTCTTTGATGCAGGGCTGGCACAGGTTCATCAGGTTCTTGACATATAACCGGCCGCATCTCGGACAATTGTCTACATTCATATCTACCGCGGCTCCCTTCTATCATTCTGCACAACTCATGAATCGCTTATGCTACTAAGATTACATGATCGCCGAAGATCCGTCTATGTTTAGTATCGGTCAGGGAAGCGGTTTTATTGAATTCCGGAACGGCGGCAGCTACTAGGAACGCGCCCAGGTCAGAGAGTAGATTTCAGCAAGGCAATTCTGGCTGCGGCAGAGCTGCTGAAGCGCTTCGGCGCAGGCACGAATCGTACTTCCGGTAGTGTAGATATCATCGACAATGATGATTTGCAGGGGACGCTGCTCAAGCTGATGCGTCGCACGGGAATGTAGGTGTTCCTTCAGACTTTGCAGAACCGCCGAATCTATATTTCCGGCAAAAGCATGCTTCATATCGGCCAGCCGCTCCCTTCTGCTTTTGAAGCTCTGCTTGGCAGTGTGATGGGTGCGGACCAGCAGCGGAAGCTGAGGGATTCCCCTGCGCAGGGATACTACTTCCGCCAGCCGCTCCGCCTGATTGAAGCCCCTCTCGGACAGACGGACATCGCTCACAGGCACAGGGACCAGCAAATCGGCTTGCCATAGGTTAGAACGCATACGAAGCTTTGAATGCCATATCGGGAATGGTTTACTAAAAAAGTTGCTTTGTAGCGCTTCATTCAGTTGTTGTCCACTCTGTTCGTGTTGCAGCAGCGCGTATGCCCTGTCCAGCATCAGACCGAGCAGGGGCGCGAGCCGCTCATTCCCCCGGTATTTATACTGGCCTAATATTTCACGCATTTCACTGGTGTAGGCTACTGCACTCCGATTGCACCGGATCGGTATGGGTCCATGGCTGCGGCTGCAATCGGGACAACCCACATGTCTTCCGCAAGTCTGGCACCGGGGAACGCGAATCCATGGAATGCTGCTCTGGCAGTGCAGGCAGATCTCAGGCCATTCAGGGGAAGGGCAGCCTCTGCGGCCGCAAAACAGACATTCCGGCTGCGAAGGCGCGATTAGGGAGCGGGCTTGATTCATCCATGATGACAGGGAGCGCATGGTAATCCTCCTTGTAAAATATGGTGTGTGGAGTTCAAAAGTTCAGCATGTATAGCATTCAAAATGAGGGGAGCCGGGCATTCACAGCTATTTCCAGGGAATCCTCACAAAATCATTAAGACTTGAGATATCCTTGTCTGCGGGCGATAGCGTTCATACTGCGGATCTGTGATATGGCGGCGCGCTGCGAGCGGGTCCACTCTGCAGAAGCGAAGATGACGTTGCCTGCCGGATCATCCTTGGAGCGGCCCGCCCGGCCCGCCATCTGTACTAAGGCCGCCTCATCAAATAGTCCGCTGTCTGCATCCAGAATAAATACATCACTATGCGGTACCGTGACCCCACGCTCCAGAATCGTTGTCGTTACCAGCAGGGAAATGGTGCCATCCCGGAACTTCAGCACCTTCTCTGCTCTCCCCGGGTCTTGAGAGGAGGTGCCCTCTATAGAAATTTCGGGAAACATCCGCCGCAGAAGCTGCAGCAGTCCCTCAATATGGGCTATCCGGGAGACGAAGAGGAAAATCTGCGCCTTACGGTCAAGGGACCGCTGCAGCGCTGAACGCAGTCCTGCCGGAATTCTGCCCTGCTTCAGGCAGCGATGAAGCGGCGGCATCCGGATATGGCGCGGAACCGGCAAGGGGTGGCCGTGAAAACGGACCGGGACCCTCGCATGCGGCAATCTGCCGGAGCGGGCATGACGCTGAAGCTCCGCAGGCGGTGTGGCGGAGAGTAGGATGAATCGTCCGCCGGGCTTGCAGACCTGCCTTGCAGCATAGTCCAGCATAGGGTCGTTGTGATAGGGAAATCCATAGATAACAATCCGCACACGATAATGTTGTTTTATTCTATAAATAAAGTAAAAAAGGCCACCCGATTAAGGATGGCCTACTTGTCATTTCGTGGTTCCTGGATTGTTCTTCACCAGTTCAAAAAGTCCGGTTGCCGACAGCCCGGCGAATGCTCCAGCCCACAGACGCGGCGCCAGATCCAGATCGGTGAAGATATACCCCGCAGCGCCCGCGCCCAAACCGATCACAAGGCCGATGATGGGTATGAGATTCTTCGGCAAGGTAACGGTAGCCTTAACCAAGTTGAGCAGCGCCACCACGATCACAGACAGCGCCGTAGCAAAGACCATCACTTGTGCAAGCAGTTCATTCATGGTTAACCCTCCTTTTGATAAATGAGGACACGTTTCGTGTTGACCGCGTCCGGGTCGAGAAACACATTGCGGACTACACCAAGGTCCCGCAGGTCTGTACCTTTAATGTAGCTGGTGCCATCGTAGTTCTTCGTATCTACCTTGGTGTCGCCTACGTACACACTCCGCAGCGCGTAGGACCAGCGAGCGCCCAGGGCGTTCAGGATTAGCTTAGCCGGGACCCAACTCTTACCTTCGATCAGCAGCCCGTCAAACGGTGACATGTCTCCGATCAATATTGGTACTGGATACGTACCGGGCGGGGTAACTCGTACTCCGTACTGTACGCCCAGGTACTCGCAGATCCCTTGTGCCATCGCTACAGAAAGGCGATTTTGGAACTCTTCATTAAAGAGCAATTCTTCTTCGGCCGGATTCGTTAAAAATCCCGGCTCGATCAGCGCCGCGGGCATCGTGGTGTTACGGCATACGGAGAGGTTCTGATGCCGACACTTGCGGTCAGCGAGTCCTGTTACAGACATCAGGTGCTTATGGATGATCGTAGCAAATGGTTTGTCGACGTCCTTCGTGTACAGCGTCTCAGAGCCTTTAGAATCGCCGCCTCCAGCATTCGCATGGACGGAAAGGAATACATCTGCCTTCACTTTATTGGCGATCTTGGCGCGGTCTACAAGCTCCACGAATACGTCTGTCGATCGCGTGAGAATTACATTAATCGCCGGGTTCTTCTTTAGCAACTCGTTGATCTTCAGGACCATGGATAGGTTGAAGTTCTTTTCGAGCTTCTTGGTTGCTCCTACGGCGCCGGAGTCTTTCTTGCCATGCCCGGCATCAAGTATTACTGTCTTCATCGGGTACCTTCTTTCCGGGGCGTCTGCCCCCTGTGATAATGTCGATGATGTAGTTAAGTTCTTCGCTTCCTGTTTCTTTGATCGCTTCCCACTGCCAACATACTGCTTTTTTGGGATGAACTTCTCCGCGCCTAAGTTTGTGAGCTGCTTGTTTACGTAATATCGCCACTGGGAATCTTCATCCTCCAGGTATTTGAAATGAGTGACCATGAACCGCCGGAACATCTTCATCCCGGATCGCTTGCCGAATAAATAAAGGGAGTACCCTATAAGGGCCTCCCATCGGAAATCTTTTAAGTTACGAAGTACGAAGTAAATCAGATCGTAGAGTGTGTCCACGGCTCCCCACATCTATCCTCACCGCCGGCGCATACAGATTGTTCGCTACTTCATCCCCGTTCAAGGATGCTATTAGTTGAAGTGATTTATCAGTGAAGTCAATTTGCAGATACTCTTCTTCGTCAAATTCAATCATCAGTTCACCCTCAATACGGAATTTGACCATCAGCCAAATCAATTCCCTGTTCTGCCAAATCATTTATAGATTTTTGCAACTCGCGCAACTGATCGCGCTTATCTTTGTTACTAATACTATTGTCAGCCTGAACATCCCGCATATCAGCTCTGATCGCCGACATCCGTTTGTTTATTTTCGCGAATCTCTTGCGCAGGCCATCACTGTACCAATCTGGCAATTCTCGCTGATCGCTATCTAAGTTGGCTTGATCTAACTTCTCCTTGTAACGGTAGAATTCATTAGACAAATCATTCGAGAATACCGGGTCAGATGTAACTTGCTGGCTGAGTGCGCTACCAACATCGCCACCAGGAGAGAGCAATGGCTGCCCAAACTGCCCCAGAAATCCGGTGTATTGCCGAGCCAGATAGTCGAGTTGCTTAGGTGAGGTCTTGGTAACTTCACCGATTTTCTTCGCCACGTTGCTTGTTTTTGCATCGTATTGCAACTCAGGAGAAAGGTTCTTCAGATATGCAGGGACAATTGCAGAACCGCTAAAATTCTTGTTAGCTGCCAGATCAGCGACTGGTCCAAAAATGGTATCTCCAGCGGCCCCTAGCAGTTTATCTGTGAGCCCACCACTCTTAAGAGCACCTTGCAATCCCGGTGGTGTAAATGTGGTCCGCAACCGATCGGCGAAGTCCCGGAAAGCTGCTGGGTCTTCTTCGGCAAACAAACGCATAATCCGTTCTGGAATGTCTGAAAAGATAGTTCCTTGCTCTTGCGGCTTAGCTATTTTGATGAATGTTCCGTCACCCTTAGGTATCATCATGAATGCATCCTTCTGGCGCCGACTGAGCTTTTTGTAATTAGGATCGTTGTAGTTCATAGCATATAGAGCCATGGTTGGAATCGTAATTGCCAAGATAGACTTGGTCAGCGCCTTAGTTGGGTTATCTTTATAGGTGCGGATTGTCTTATCTAGCCCCTGCATTGCTGCATTAAAATACGGGAATACCTTGTCAATCTCTCGTGACAGAGACCCGCGCCGTTTAAAGTTAACTGTGATGTCTTGTGCGGCAGAAAGTGCAGCTTGAAGATCATCGGTCTGATTAGAGCTTCGTTTGAATTCTGCAAGGCGAGGTGCAATTTCTACGGCATTAATAAAATTTTCATATCCCTCTTTGCCTCGTGCTAATTTGGTCCGTAAACCAGACTGCGGCAATACTGCTCGTTTACTCTGAGCCAATAAGTTTCGGTCAGCAGCGATAGAAGATGCATGCCCGCCACCTACATTGAGAAACTGCTTATAGGCTCCGCGTTTTCGTCCGATATCTACTGCGGCACCGACTATATCAGAAACGAACGCAATTGGATTATCTCTGGTTGTCGAAGCTACATATGCCTGTGGAATGTCACGGAAAAGATTTCGGGTCAATGAAAACACTGGGTTGCTGCCGGTAGTAACTAATTTCATGAAGTTTGTCACTCTACCGACCAGATTAAGCATCCAGCCCGCAGACTCAGGACCAAGTGCAGTTATCGCCGATAGAAGTTGTTTGTCTTTGATAAGTACATGTACCGGTTCACCATCAACCATAACTCGGACAATGTTGTCTTTGTCGAGTTTAGTTCGTTGCATGGCAGCGTCAAAGTCATCTGTGAACCGACTCAGAAGATTATCTATTCCGTCAGTTACCACGGTACCGGATTCATCGGTTACATCCGATAACAAAAGCTTTTTGATGTCGGCAGGTTTTTCAGGCTGCTTGACGATTTCTGCCCAATCTTTAAATGCTTCCGGCTCTTGTTCAATATTTCGGACATACTGCTGCATGACCTGATTTCTCTTGGCAGCCTTGACGTAAGCATCGACATTCTCTATGGTTGCCTCGATAGGGCTGATAATCTTACGCTGAGATCCGCCCTTTTGATATCCCTTGACTGGATTTGACTGATTTCCGAACCCCTTCTTGCCACCGCCGGAGCCTATTCCCGTCTTTTCAAGTTGTGTGAATTGGCGCTTATTCGGGACATAGTACGGGTTTGACTTCAGCCAAGCATCCGCCATGTCCTGCGTGATTATGCCAGTATCAACCAACCAGGACTGTACCATCTGGCGATTAAACGTGTACAGTTTGTTTGCGGCTTCTGTAAACTCAGGGAACATCTGCTCATACTCCGTAGACTTTTGAGACCCCTTCTCAGGAGTCCAACCCAATTCATCACGGAATACCTTTTCCCCTCGCTCGGCCCGTGTTACTGCATGTTTATTGATTAGATAATCTTCAAAGTCCACATAGATATTTTTGTTTTTCTTCATGGCTTCCTTAAGAGGGCTGAGAATGCTTTTTAAGGATTCTCCAACCACCTGACCCTGAGAGTCAACCAACCCGTCAGTAATTATTCGCTTTGATATTACATCAGATCCCCGGGAAGCGAGACCGAGTGTATGAACCCGTTCCGAAGCTTTCAGAGGTTCTTCCATTAAGTTATCCAGTATTTTATCCTGCTGGTTGATTGGATGCAGATCGTCAAACAGTTTTGTATATGCCCGATCACCTAAGTTTCTAAAGGATACCGGATCACGTTGCTGTCGGGTGACAAGTTGAGACCGCGTCTCTGTGCTGAGAGAATCATAGGGTTTAATCCGTTGACCCGCTGCGATACCTAGCCCGGACTTATCATCAAACTGTCCCGGGCGTAGGATTGGCTCACCGATGGACATCGGCTCAGGCGTGTTGATTTTTGTGTTTAGATTATTAGGATTCCACTCGTCACTGACCATGAAGTCCATTTCTTCCTGAGTTAACTTTTCATCGTTCATATATTTTCTACTAATGATTTGTTCCCGAGAGAGTGAAGAGTCAGCCTGATTAACTCCTGATTGGATTGGATTGTTGGCTATTGAATCGTCTGCTTGCTCAGCATTGGATAACCCTCTAGATAGCGATGGTGAAAGCACTTCTCCTGCTACTGATCCAGCGTATCCTAATCCAAGACCAGCACCTAAACCAATCAGGGCGTTGTTGATGACCTCTTTGTTGCTATCCTGACCATTCATCAGTCCGGCCGCGACATTCTGTAGTGGACCTGCAAGCGTTTCGGTTATTGTACCTCTTGCGACTCTCTCCGCTATTTCCTGGCTCCCTTTAGGGATGAGACCACGTGTTAACAGTGAATTAGCCACATAATCTACATATTGCTGACCTATTTTCGTGTTGAATACCTTCTGAACAGCTTCGTATGGGGCTATATTGGGTCCTGATCCTAGTGGAGCTCCTGAAGGTGTGATATACGGCGTTACAAAGTCATTTATCGCATCAGTCAATTTATCAATCATTGGGAAATTGGTGGTATCTCTTCGAGATGCGCCAGAGTTACCGGCGAACGACCGGGAAACAGCTTTTCCAAATGGTGTTCCGTATGCAAGATAGTTAAGTCCACGTGAAGGCAGCTTAGCAATTTCAGGTATATTCGTTTCGTCTATCGCCTTTTCACGTATTCCATATTCAGTGATACCCGGGATGTTTGAAGCGTCCTCCGGTCCACGGCCTGTCTGCTGCACCAGATTTGGCGCTGAAACCTTGTTATTCAATACTGATTGAATCTGTTGCTGCGGAAACTGAAGCGCCTCAGGTGCCGGTAGTTTGCCTTTAAACGGAGCTAATTTCATGTCCTTAGCCTGCTGCGCCTTGAAGTCGATCCCCGGGGCAGCAGGCTGCGGAACAGGAGGTTTCGGACTCATATCGATTGTTGGTTGTCCGGTGTTAATCCCCACGCTTCGCAACGTCGAGCCCAGGACGGCGCTTGTAACTCGGTTATCTTTTTCTTCAAGCGCAGCCTGACCCTGGCGGAAACGCTCTGATCGGCTCAATGTAGTTGGTGAAGGTTCACTACTTAGCGTTCCAGATAGTGCCTGCTCCCTGATCTGATCTGCCCGTTTTCGCTGACTGGACACAAATTGTTCATACCTTGACGCCATACCGATTCACCTCAGTACCATTTATTTTTATCCCAGAACTGCAAGGCTTTATAAGGATCACCGTAACGATCTATCACGTATTGAAGTCCCTTGCTGGCTTGCTGGTATGGGTCAGACCAATCCACGCTAGTTCCCCCATAGTTTTTGCGGGTGCCATTTAAAAACTGGAACAGTCCGGCGGCAGAAGAATTAGGATTTTTTGCATTCGGATTGAAACTACTCTCTCTGGCCACAAGCTCTTCTAAGGGACGCTGCCATTCAGCAGGCTTTCCCGCAGCCTTCAAAGATTGTGCAATGGCTGATGATGCAACGGCGTAATTCTTGGGACTAGCCTTCGCATCTCTATCAGCTTTGTAGTAATTGGTATACGCCCCGGCGCTACCGGGGCTACTCAGTTTCCCGAGGATACCCCATACTTTTTGTCCAACGCATCTACTTCCGACTTACTTAATCCCAACAATGAAAGCACCTGAGTATCTTGACCATCTGGCAGACCTGATCCCATAACACGCTGATACATCTGCTCCTTAGAAGCCGAATCTTTTGGAATTTCTGTTTTTTCTGTTTCCCTTCCCTTTTCATCAAGAACGGGCTTCTGGAATTCCTTTGAAACGACATCATAAATCTGGTTGGATGACATGCCATTATACTTAGATGCGCCTGATTCAGCTTGTTTGTCGCCATAAGTGAGCCATGCCCGTGCATTGTCATCGCCAGAAATCGCAACATTGTTTTCCGCACTGTATCTTGATGTGTCAGCATTTTGTTGTGAAATATCAAGTCCACGAACATCATTCGTAATTTGTGCCGCGAGTTGCTTAGCTGATTGTGTTTGCGTCCCCCGTGCAATGCCATATAGATCAGCCAATTCATTCGGGATAGTACCCAGTTGTTCCGCCACCGTCCAAAGATTGGTTAACTGTCGCTGCTGTTCAGCGGTTGTTCTGGTACCATCAGGCATGCGTCCGGTAAGTTGTGCTGTTGTTGTCCCCTCAGTGAAATCCTGCTGACGATTGGAGAATTTCTGGTTAAACTTTTGATTGTCGGTGTTTAGATCAAGTTGTTGTCCTTGAATTGTGCGAACCCCGATGCCTGACTGATTGATATTTCTAGAATTTACATTAGCCCCAACTTTACTTGAATCCCCGCCATTTGCGTCAATGATTGCTCTCTGTTCATCGGCAAGTTTGCTATACTGCGCTCGTTGAGCTGCGGTGACTCCAGGAGCTTCAGCAGCCGCCTTATACATAAGGACCATATTCAAGGCGTTTTTAGTTGCTGTGTTTTGGTAGGTTCCGGTGGTAGCAGCTTCAGTTATAGGGTTTTGGAAGTCTTGTTTGTCATAATCGTTATACAAATTTCGCTGATTGCCGATGCTATCCTGGTACTGCTTATATGCCTGCTGTGCATAGATCGGCAGGATATTATTTGCAATATTTTCCGAACTTTGGTTTGCTAACTGGTTCGCTACGGTCTCCGAGTAAGAGGATTTTCCTTGACCGGTAGCCCGCAACTGCGCATTCGTGTTCTTCTGGTTCACTTGCAAATTCTGCTGCGCCGCCCGCAAGGCTGCCTGATAAGACGGATCTGACTCCGGGTTAAACGTAAATGGTGTGTTCACCAGATTGGACTGTGCTGTAAGCGCCTGCTCTGTTCGCGGCTGTGTCGATGTTGCACTTACCATCCTCTGCGCTGCTGCGGTTGCTGCTGGCGGAACGGCAGTCGCTGTAGGGATGCCCGCCCGTACGTTGTTGGCAGCTTTAAAGGCTGCTGGCGGTAATCCCGGCTGGGGTGGAGTAGGTCTGTTGTTTAGTGCGCTGATCGCTCCAGTGGGCATTACCGTCTTTGGTGCGGCCTGATTGTTTTTATAGGTCCCTACGGCTTTCTTCCAGCCTTCGCTATTGAATATACTGGACATGCTAACCCTCCTTGTTGAGCAAAAGTGTATATAAAAAGGGCACTCCGCAATTTGCGGAATACCCTTGAATGATTATTGATGTATAAGTCCTTTGCGAAACCGTTCCATTAGCTCCTGAATGTCCTCTTCAGACATGGGGCCGAGTACCTCAATTATACTATCCGGTGTCAATACAAATTGATTATTTTTCATACATCCTCCTTGTGGAGGGCATTGCCGTGTTCATGGTGTAATGTTACAATGTGTATGTAAGGGCTCTGCCCTCAGTGTTATCCACTTCTGCTTCCTGCCAGGGATTATAGAGAAGTGGATTCTTTGCGTTTAGGGAACCATCCTTTTACGAATTCCATTGCTTGAGCGTAGTCTGAGCGTTTGATCTTATCGTATTTAGGTACGTTGAAGAATTTATTTAGATCGCTGAATGCACCTTGGAAGTGAGCATCAACTGTTTGACTCTTTAAATGACCTACGCGGCTAAGTACAGCTTGTTTAATGTCAGCCTTCTGGTGGTCTGTAATCCAAACTTCATTGTCTACAACCAAGGAAAGATGTGTAAAGGCTTGGTTTAATTCTGCGTGTTTACTTTCCAATTCGTTAGTCCTTTGTTCCATTTGAATCATGAATTGAAGTTGTGGACTTAATGCACTAACATTCATGCCTTTATTTACTTCTTGCTCTGCATCTAATAGGTATGATCTTACTTGTCTGGCTACTTCACTGTCTTGAATAAGCATTCCTATTCTCAATAACGCCCTTCTTGGCATTACAGTCAGTGATGGGGTGTTTTTTGGAACTACACTCTCTAACTTGAAGTTAGTCAGTTCACTGCCTCTTTTTACATGCAAACCATCTGATTCAAGTTCCGCCCTATTTCTAGAGATCGTCATATCTATTACTGATTTTTCAACCTCGTAATAATTAGCAGCCATTTCGATAGTGATATTGATATTGTCAGGAAGAAGATAAAGTTTCTTTACCTTGTCCAACACCTCCACGCGATCAATAACTGATTCTCGCATAGACTTGCTTTCAATTAAAATTTCTTCTCTCATATTATTACCTCCAGAATTTTTTATTAAATTCATCTAACGTGCCGTCTTTTTCTGCCTGTTGCAATTCCTCTAGGCTTGATTTGAGATGATCTGCGATATAAATAGCATCCTCAGTGCTCAAATTGTAGTAATCAAGCAGTTGTTCTGCCAAGGTGCATACAATTTCAACCTCATCGAATTCCTGCGCGTAATATTTTTCTTTCTCTTCAGTCTTGACTAGCTTTAAATGCATTTTAATCCTCCCTTGTAAAATATAATTTACAAATGATACAATAGTACATATTGTACTAAACAGCATCACTAAATAGTTCGTCCAATGATGTAGCCATGAACATTGACTTCAATTTGAACGCCATATCAACATTGATGTTCCCTGGATTTCTCTCAAGTCGTCCATAATACGCTTGAGATATTCCAAGTTCTTTTGCCACATCTTCTTGGGACATTATGCTTTTCATTCGATAAAAAGCTAACTTATTTTTCGGCTTACGCATTTCATCACCCCCTTAAGTACTTTATGGTCTAATCATAAGACGTATATAGTCTAATGTCAATACATGGAGGTAGTTATTTTGGAAGTTTTTTCTGCGCGCTTAAAATGGCTGCGAGAATCCAAAGGTTTGAGCCAACAAGAAATGGCTGATAGGCTAGGACTATCACAGTCATACTATGGGAGATTCGAACGAAATAAGGGCGAACCTAATTTAGACACTCTTTCAAAACTGCCAATTATTCTAGGGCAGAGTGTTGATTTCTTAATAGGAGTCACTGACTTTACTCAAAACTGCCAAGTGATAAAAACAAAATTTGATGATGCATCTGCGCATCTATCGCTTATTAAATTTGATTTGCAAGAAATTCAGTTAAACCCACATAGCAGCGATATCATAACAAGGGATTTCGATCCCAATGATCCAGATTCCATAAAAACGAAAATGGAATTTATGCAAAAGAATTTACCTCTGTTAGAGGATAGAATGGAACAAGCACGGAAAAAACTTTTGAATATGCTTGATGAAATACCACATGTCAAAGAATCAACAATTGAAGATATTGTGAAAGGCGATCCCTGGGGAGACATGTTGTTTTCAGATGAAGATGAATAACAAAAAGGACTCCCAGTAATCTGGGGGTCCTTTATTTTGAAAATCCAATTTTGGATTATGACTAACGCCCTCAGATTTGAGGTGGTTAACTGGTCGCCAAATTGGCGATTCGTTACGGCTGCAACTTTGCTTTCAATGCGTTCATTTCATCCAGCCTGGTTTGATATTTGTCTAATCTCAGTTGGACGGCATCCATAGAAGTTTGGAAAGTCGTCCATTGTTTTTCATATTGTTTATCCTGAAGCAAAATTTTGTATCTATCTATATTTTTTTGTTCAAATTCTATTGATTGCTGCAAAGATGCAATAGAACTATTTACTTGTTCTAGGGTCATGGTTATTTCCTTGCCCGTTGTATTGATCATATTTTTCGTGTTAATGACCGTCACAACCCCTTTATCATAATTTACATCAAGGCCGGCAGCTTCTGTCAAAGACCGCACCGGAGCGTAACTATTGCCCTTAATGATAACCCCATCGGCTACCTGCGTACCATTGACGTTTACTGATACGGTACCTTGCACTTTTTGACCGATCAAATTCTTAATATCATCCGCGTACGCAGACACAGAAAAAGTCAAAAATACTCCGGCCAGAAACCCAACTACATATTTTTTCATAAACACTCACCTTCGACTCTCTTTTTTCCACCAGTATAGCATATTTTTCCTAATTTCAACCGCCCAATGCTGTGATTCGGTCGGATAAAGATTGGAGAATCGCTCCAAGTGATGTTCCGTCAAAGGTGCTGTATATAGTGTAAAAATCATCAAATTTTATAGACTTACTAGGATCTACTGAAAATTTTATATCACCTGACCCCGACGATAAAAATAAGTTTTCATCAGTGGATATTGACGCTGTTGTCGAGTCAGCTGTGATGACAGTTGTGTTGAATGGAGAAACAAAAGTTATAGCAGGCGCTCCGCCGAACGCTGCGGACAATGTTGCATAGTTGTCTGCATCATATCGAACGATGAAAATATTATTGACCGGGTCCATCTCAATGCGAGGATACCCGGATGAGCTAGATATGAATGCCCCGGTAGCGTACATCTTCCCCGCCTCCGTCACCTTCCACGGCGCTGCATTCTTATCTACATTTCCCGCCCAGAACCGCACATCGTCCACTGACGGGTCCGGGTCGTTGAAACTGGATATACCCACGGTGCCGTTTTTGGACTTCAGCTCGGTGAGATCAACGTTGTAGCCTCCGATTTCTCGGGTATTCCGGCTGTCCATATTGCCGTTGATGACGAAATCAATCTCCTGTAAGCTCCGCGCAATCTTGTTGATGTTGTCTTTGAGATACTTCTGTACGCTCTCCAGGTCATTAAAGCTCGGCGGGTTATTAAATGATGGTGCTGTATCCCATAATCCCATGTGATCCCTCCTAGAATAGTGACAACTGCCGCACTTGGCGGACCAACTCATGTATTTTCGCCGGTCCGGTGCCGGATATCTTGACTCGGACGGTGTTCTCCAGCACCACGCTACGTACTGGGATGATGATACGCTCTACACCGGACCCTGTACCGACCGCAGTATGCACCAGGTTAAAGTCGTTGCCGTCCTTCGTGGTGGACAGGTAGATGTTGACTGTGGTGCCGGTTGGAATCTCAGCATACAGCCACATCTTAATCCACCGCTGCCGCTGGGACATCACCGGGTTAGTAAAGGGTTTGGTGGTAAAGGACCAGCTTATCGCCGTTCCTGCGTCCGTTGTGGTGTCTTTCATCTTCAGCACCCGTCCGGTAGTATCACCGATGTACAGCTGCTTGCCGATCAGGGCGTACTGTTCCGGCCGGGGCATATCCATCATGGACCATGCACTCAGATAGTTGTCATATACCAGCGTCCGGCCAGTACCAAGAGTGAAGTAAAGCTTCTCTCCGTCTGTCCCGGCTACACTGTCTGCATTGATGTCATTGTAGTATGGCTTTATGATCTCGCTGAAGCCCTTGTCCGGGTTTGCAGATGCCGCGTACTCATATATACCGTTCGTGTGCATGAACCGCATGGTGCCTTCCTGAGTGACCACAGAGCTATTGTTAGCCACGCCCTCGTCCTCTGTGATCTTCCTGGTGTTGAAGTCTGAAGGGATATTTCCGAACAGCAAATGCACAGATGACGGCATACCAATGGTTAACCGATACAGCCCCCCAGAAAGCATATTAATGTTCTCGCCTGCCGTTGATTCCATGTCTTTAACATAACTGTCCTGGTCAGTGCCTTCAAATAGACTCCACTCCTCCGGCTGATCCAGCGCACAGGCGTGCAATTCCTTGCCTACAGCCAGCCACAGCCGGTTACTGTATGTGGTGATGTAGTTGCCGCCTGACGGTGCTCCTGAGAGGTTCTGGACGGTGGTACCATCGTACCTTTTGACTGGATCAACGCCATTCGAGGCAATAAGATTGATGTCGTCCAGGTTGCCCTGATAGTTCGTCCAGTGCCAGCGTGCCGAAGTGTTCAGGCCGGATGCCAGTGTATCCCAGCTACTCCCGTTCCATCTCTTCCATTCGCCTGAGTTAAACACGGCATGTAGCTGCGTTCCCTTCCAGACCATCAGCCCTAACACCTTAGTGCCAAACGCGCCTAAAACAGAATACCCAGCCCTCACAGAGAGAGCCGGGTAATCGTCATTGGTCATATTGGACATTTCAGTGAGTTGGCCTTCCAGTATGTTAAAAGGATCATATTTGTTTAATCCCTGCCACTGCCGGATGCTGATTGGATCCTGCATCCCCGTCAGCGGCTGATACTCCGTAGGTTTGCGTGGTACATAGTTAGACATTAGCAGTCACCCCTGCGTATTGTGTCGCCGCCTGCGCCCATGCGTTGCGGTACTGGCTCTCGTAGGTTGCAGCCTTGCCAGTGTCGTCCATGGCAGCAGCGAGGTACGCCGCTAGGCCCACGTAGAAGGACCAGTGGTATTCGTCTGGAGCGTCTGGGACCGCGCTCAGGTTGCCTGACGTAAACGTGGTAGTCGCAATCCGGGAGTAACGTAAAACGCCCTGCAAGCCGGTTGCATACGGCGCAGGACGTAAGGTAAGGACATGAGTTGTGTCGTCAAAGGTGTATGTGTTCTGGATGGGGTTCGTGGTGCCGGGTTGAAGCTCCTTATATTTGATGATGCCCACCATCAGCAGGTCGATGTTCTTCAGCCGCACTTCAGTGGATATGGTGTAGGTGCCTTGGTCCTTCACCGGTGTGATTGGCAGCACCCGGGGGATCTTGACCACGTTGAAAAAGTCCTGGTTGAGTGCGTTTAGGGCGACAATCTTGTCAGCCAGTGGAACTTCGTTCGGAACCAGTAGGTCAGCCTCAGTGATGATTGAACTTAATAACACAATATCACCTGCTTTCTACAATCCATAATTGTCATGAACAATAAATTTTTCTGGTGTTGTCGTTGTGAAAATATGATTTCCCTTTGCGATGTTGTCAGAAACAATAAATGGACCACCTGAAACCCCATCAGTAAGTACCAGCGAGAAGTTTTCGGTATCTGTCATCTGATTTCCGTGTACAATCACATCCTGAGATTCAACGAACGAAATGCAATCATGATTGATGTCCGAAAAAATGTTTTCCGCTATAGTCACATGTACCACATTAGATTCACCTATAATGCCATATCCCGTATATGCGATCATGTTCTTTGAAATAACGATGTTGACCGCTCCATAAGCATTACTTTCAAACTTGATACCAATTCCTTCAGAGATTGATTGTGCGGGGGAAATATAATTTTCATTGATGTATAAACCATTCACTCCCAAGCCGTTTGGAATAATTAATATCCCATAAAAAGAGCTTTGATCCATCATATTGTTTGAAATATCCAAATGTAGAATTGTTTTGACAATGATTTGTTCTGATCCCGTATTGACAAAAACATTGTTTCTTATTTTCAATCCTTCAGGACGAGTTGTGTCATTTTCCGCATCAACAAGAACACCTTTTCCTATACCAGCAAAAGAATTGTCATTAATATAACTGTTTATATTAACTTGTGTTGTAATGGCTCGACATACGATGCAATAGGAATCTGCGTTTAAAGATACAATTTTATTTCCTTTGATATTGGTTGTTCCACTTGAGAAATATACAACTGGGTTCGTATTTCCAGCATAACCGCGAATAATACAGTCACGAATTTCATGTCCGGCTCCAGCCGCTAAATTAATCGCTTTCCCATTGTTGTTCATCATATTTATTTCTATATTTGATATTTTCACTTGATATCCACCTGTTACATAAAACAAGTCTCCAGCGCTCAGATAAGCATTTATAATTGTTTGTCCTGTTACCCCTCCACATCCATTAACCGCCACAAAACTATCAGTGATATTAAGTTGAGCAGTAACTTTAAAGGTTTTATTTGGAAAGTAAACCGTCCCCCTAACCGATGATGCATAATTAATTGCTGCCTGTATTGCTATCGTGTCATCTGTAACTCCATCACCAACAGCGCCAAACCGCATAACACTTATTCCAATAGCATCTAATTGTCTATCAGTAAAATCCAACCGATCCTTCAGCCAATCATACGTGATGTCGTAAGGCTCACTGTACCTCGCTATCGCCGCCTCTGACCCATCACTCAGCCCCGTGACTGCAAGCTTCAGCAGGTGCAGCAAATATTCCTGCGATACGTCAACCTTGTTCTGCGCGCCTCCCGGCGTCTCATACCTCGAATCTGCCTCTGTGGAGATGTCCAGTGTCGTGTTGCTTCGCCATGGTAGTGTTGTCATGGTGGGCCTCCTTTCAATGTTAATAGCCCTCTAGTGGTGCGCAGTAGGGTCCTACTATTCAAGGATATCAATAGCGCCGTCATACTCGGGAAGACTCTTTAAAAACTCATAACCCTGCTTAATGAAATTCTTTGCATCCTCTTCAACCGAAGGCGTAAATGACTTATACGTATCCTCCACGGGGACCCTATCCTCCTGCGCTGCCGTCTGCGATACATAGGTTTTTACATTGATTTGGAGCATGTTCTTATTACCTGACAGGCTGTCAATTTTGATATAAGCCTCTGGAATTTCAAGCCCCATACTTGATTGAATCTTCATTGTTAGTGCCATTTCTAATCCTCCCTATATGTCAGTCCATGCGCCCCATGACCCGCCTAAGAACCATCTTTTTTTGTATGTCCCTCCGTTGATGGGACGGTACTCCTGGACGCAGGAACTTGACGAGAAGTAGCGAGTAACGCATATACCGTCTCCTACTCCTGGAGTATTAGAAACATTGGCCGCGATAACAAACAGCTCATTTCTCTCCTTGATGTCATTCAGGTTGGTAACGGCCTGGGCATTAGATGAAGTGATGTTGTCTGGGGGTGCGTAATAAGTTAGCTCGTTCATCTTAAATCTTCCCGGCTTAAAGGTGTCATTAAACTCAACCGTATTTTTACCCGTGACATAGTTGTAGTATCTCAATGCAGCCAATTGCAGATAAAGTTTAGTCTTGTTGACCCCGTCGGCCCGCATAGTAATACCGCCAAGAGTACCGTTAAGGATGTTCTCGAAGATCAGGTAATCGTAGGTTAGATTCGTGGTGTCAGCCATCATTAATTTTTGGTCAGCAAGTGCCTTATATATTTTGCCCAACTCTTTATTGAGTGTATCTGTAAAGTTGGCAGGGTGATTTTTCGTCACATAGAGAAAGTCAGCAACACTCCGCTCTGTATATCCCCGGTTGTCTGTAGCTTGATTAACAAGAACACTGCTCTTTACGGTAGACACACTACCGCCGCCATCCAGCGCATAAGCGAGAGTGGCGCCCTGTGCAAGAAGGATTTCAATGCATTGTGGGTAAGTGAGTCCCACATTGCCGCCAACCCCTTTACCGTTACAACTGAAGATCAATATCTCTTTTGTTGAAGAGATCTGTGCAATGATCTGGCGAGGATAAGGATCAGCCCAGTTGTCGATCAAGGAGGAAATGTCAGTGCCTACACTAGCCCCGTTAATAATCAGAGGGTAAAAGGCACTAATACAATTCGGACAGCCTGCATCGATGATGTCTTGAGCTGTTGCTGATGGCTGGAATAGTACAAGGGTATTATCTGCTTTGATACCTAACCGCCAGAACACGGAGCTTTCTTTATTAACAATTGTGCCATTGATAATAGATGTACCTTGCAGCGCCCCGGTGCTGGTGTTGAAGATACCTGCATTAACCGCAATTGTTGCCCGGTGACGATTGGCAAATGACCGAGCCGTCTCCAAGCTATACCCCGCCATATTGTCTAAAGCTATCCCATGCTCCAGCCGGATGAGTTGTCCCTCAGAATCTGTATTTGGTATCCGCGTGATAAAGTAGGTGGTGTTATGCGCTCCGTATTCTGTCGTAGTTATTTCGGTATACTGGTATCCTTCAAGGTTCGTCTTATCCGCCAACTGCGCATCAACTTCATTAAACTTCGCTGCCACCGCAATGTCAGTCGTGTAATCCAGCAGCGATGGGTCAAGCTCTGTCGCTCCCACCGCGCCCGGCGCAATCTTAGGCCGCGTCACAGAGTCATCCGCGAGGTTAACCGTCTGCGCTACGTACGACAGCAGCTCAGCGTCTGTGTACTCCTTGGCATCCTCCAGCGCTTGCTCGATCTTGTTTGCGGCCCCGCCCGGTGTCTCGTAGCGTGGGTCGTCCTCGGATGCTATGCCTTGTGTGGTGTTATAGCGGTATGGGTATTGGTTTGTCATGTGCTCACCATCTTTCCTTTACTACGTATCGTTCATAACCACTTGTGGCTGAGGTGTATTCCCGGTACAACTGCTGATACCGTGCATCAAAGTTTCCGTTGTCCGGCATGATATCCTTCAGCACTCCGTACACCAGCAGCATGTCGAAATCCGGGTCGAACCCACTGCCATTGTTGAGGTCATCCAGCGTCAATTCGCCCAGTACGGCGGTGTAAAATATCTTGATCCCGTAAAAAGTGTCGTACACTGGAGGCGGGTACACGCCGATCTGTCCGGACACGAAGTAGTAGTAAGGTCCGCGCTCCCGTTCATTCAATTGCCTCAGTGGTATCCGGCGCCAGTCTAGCGCATCTTCGTTGTATGTTTGGTTGGTGTATATGGCATTTCGGATCGCTACCTCTGTAACGTTACCAGGAGGGCATATGAGGTCAGTTAATCCGTTGCCTGCTGTTAAGTCGAAGGACTGGTTAAGTACGTCTGACTGGGCCTGTGCGGGGCTGAGATTGCGTAATAGACGGTCACGAACCTGAGTGATCTTGCGGAGCAGAGATACCACCGGCGTGTGGTTCTCCGGCAGCTTCTCGATTATTTCTTCGACAATTTCTTGTACTAGCATGTCATCACCCCTTAGCTGAACGGATCGGCGTAAATGCTGAGCCTGAATACAGTCGCCGCAGTTGCTCCATTGACGTATTGCACCCGGAAGTATGCAGCACAGCAGGGCTCATTAAACTTGACAGGTGTGCTAGCACTGACAGATACCGTGGTCAGTGTGTCCCAGGTTGTGCCATCGTCAGACTGTTGAAGGTTCAGCGTTCCCGTTTGGTTGCTTACGACCTTTCCGCGCATGCTGTTCCACGCTGCCGTTTCGATTGCCGGCATGTTTACTGTCTCGTTTGACCCGGGGTTTGTGGACGTTTTGTATTTGAGTGTCCGGTATTGGCTCAATTGTGCACCCTCTTTCTAGGATTTGTTGAAGCAGTTCATTGGTTTTACACTGCTCACGTAACAATGCATTCAAGGCGTCTATTTCCATTCGGTAGATTTGCATGTTCGTATAAAAGAAAAGAGGGAGCTAGATAGCCCCCTCAGTCCTTGTCCTCCATTCCGCCATGATCTTTAATCCATGTGACCATTTCGTTCCATATTTCAGCGCCTTTTTTCTCAGATGCGCTCATTTCTTTGGTAATTCTTTGTAGTGGCACGTATCTTACCTTGCTTGACCTTGTCGGCGTACTCTCAAAACCAACACGTTGCGGTTCCATGCCCATCACTTCCTAATCACATGGATTGTCCACGTTCCCGAAGCGAGGTCAATCGTACTGCCCGTAGGATTGAAGAACGATACCTTCACGGCATTGGCTGCGGATACGAATCCGAATGCCATAATTCCTTGCATGTCAGCAGGGGGGAAGAGTTCGACTCTATCCCCTAATGCTGCTCCTGTAACTGTAATGGCCGATGTAACGGCTCCTGTGACTGTTGCTAAACTAGCCGGGTCAATGGTCGCTGTCACCACAAAGAGGTTAGTCATGAGTGATTGAGCAACGCTACCTACCTTTTTAATACCGATAGTAGAAACGTTCATATCGCACCCCCATTCTATGCTCCAAGTCCAGTAGAACCAACGGCAAACGACCAATCAATGGTTCCGAAAGAGCAACGTTTTACAACTTTATACTTTGCGATTTCAGTATCAAAATCGGTGATTGATCCAGTCTCAGGCAGCCGGCGGTTAAACCATTTCATTGCATTTTTCATGCGCGTAGAGTCAGCCAGCACCCATTGTGTGGAGTTTGTGAAGAACGGGTTAACAATAACCTTGATACTTCCGTCCGCGTACACGTTGGCATTGTGGTCGGCGTTTCCTGGCTCGTAGTTGTCATAACGTCCGTTTGGCAACCCAGTGATCTGAAGTGCGATCCGGCGAAGCGCAGGCGCTACATACAGGGTATCGCCCATAGCGGCCATCAGATTTCCCTTGTCGTCTTTCCACTGCTGCATCTGCACGAACGCTTTGTCAAACGAATCGATGGACAGCGCATCGGTGATCAGGTTTGATTGTACGTCCGCGCTGTTCGTAGGGCTATACGGATGATCTGTCGCAAAGAGCGCCTTACCATCTGGCAGAGCAGCGTTATAGGTGCGCCCCCGGTAATCTACAGCTGTAGTGGTCAGTGTACCGTTGTTAAACCACTGTGCTCCCTGCATCTGCTGTGTTTTGTACACGGCATCTGCCAGCGAACGAATACGGTCACGGATGGCGGTCAGCTTTAGGTCGTCTACAAAGTCACGGTCAATCTCGCGGCCCAAGGAGTATTTGGCGTGCGTGAAGTACTTCTGCCAGAGTTGATCCACATCTTCGTACTTGACTTGGTTGTTGGAGAACTTCCAGTCTTCCATCAGACCTTCTCCACCGATCATTTCAACGCTTTCTGTAGCCTTGTCAGACTTTTGTACATCAAACATAGAAGGGACATAATCCTTCTTGTTTGTCATTTCTCGTGTATATAGTTCACGGAATACCGGCTCCAGTACATTTTTATCCCATTGCAATGCTGTTTGCATGTTGTTTTATCCCCTCTCTTATGAAAAGACCCGTTTTTTGACTTTGATCTTGCAGGTAGCCTTCACCGTATTGACTTCGAGTACAGAAAACGGTCCACCCGTTACATCAGAGGCGAGGACAGACAGGCCATCTGTAGAAACGTCAGCTACTTCGCAGCCTGGAACAAATGCAGCATCAGGTGTGCCTGTGTAAGGAGCTTCGAACCAGTCACCTTCACGAGCAATGACTACATCCAGGTACTGATTTGTGCCGGCCGCAAGTGTCTGATTTGCAAAACCTGCAACATTCGCGCCATTCGTGGCTTTGGTCCACCGACCGGAAGCGAGCTTAACCGCTTCTCCGTCCGTAAATGCTTCGGAGTTTGTTGCCATAATGGAGCTAATCCGGTGCGTAGGTGCGCCGTAGTCATTGAAAATAAAATTGAATCCTGCTGGCATAATGATTACCTCACTTTTTCACGTATTTTTTAGCGTCTTTTTGATCCAAACCAAATAGGCTGAATGCGTCAGCTAATGCTTTCGGCACTTCAACCTCGTCCTTAACTTCTCCGCCAGTGGTGACGACAGCAGCTCTTTTATTGAGCCGTTGCTGCTTCAGCACGTTTTGTTCAGCCATTTTTCGTTCTTCCGCGCTAATCTTGTCGCGATGCACCAACTCATAGGCATCTATAGGGTCATATCCCCGGTTGATTCGCTCCTGAATGGCTGGTGTAAACCATTCAGCTGCTTCTCCCTCTGCTGACATTGCATCAGCTAGATTAGGATACTTGGCGAATAAATCTTGCCAGCCCTTGAGCTTGGCTTCTTCTGTTTGCTGCTGCCGCTGAGATTCTTGCGATGCCTTATCGCGATCCAATACAGCTTGCGCCTCCAGAAACAATGGATGATTGTCGATTAATTCTTCGATTTGCTTGGGATCGTACCCATCCGCAGCATATCCATCGACTAATTCCTGCTTCAGCGTGGCAAATTTACTCTCTTTATCTTGAATGGCTTGCTGTTCCAAACGGTCAAGGTCAGCGACATACTCCGCATGATCCTTATATCCGTTTAACTTTGCTGCTCGATCCAGTGCGGCTTCATATTCTTTGGCCCGGCCTTCTACCTTTTCGTAGTTCAGTCCCTTGCGTGCATACTCAGGCACCTTTTCATCCTCAATAAACACATCCTCTTTATTGAATTTGACGGTGATTCCCTTGCGTTCCGGCTCTTGATCTATGGGAGGATCTTCCTCGGTCGCGGGTTCTGGATCTGCTTCAGGGTTTGTAGGTTCGATGCCAAACAATGCTAATGCTGCGCTGACTTCAGTGTCGGCCTGTGGGAGGGCGGACGGTTCGACTTCTTCGCTTTGGGGGGCGTTGTTGTCAAGGTTTTCCATGGGTAACACTCCTTTATCGAATGGCTCCTATGGGTGGGAGCGAGGTGAAAGCAATATAAAAGGCCGCCCCACGACTGGGAACGGCCTGCTATGCTGGTTGTTTTTGAAGGGACGCTGCTACCTTGGCAGCATCTATATCCACTTTCTGCTGCTGAATGCTCTGTTCAAACTGTTTATCCTGTTGTTGTGCCTGTGCTTGTTGCTCGCTGACCTGTTGTAGTTGCTGCTGAAGCCCTTGGTTCTCCTCCTGCAATTGCTGAGCCTGCATCATAGCCTCTTGTTGCTGTTGCTGTACCTGTGCCGCCTCCTGGATGCGCTGCTGAATGACGTTCATCGGCTCCATGCGGCCATACTGCACCGTGTACCTTACCGCCTCAGCGTCGATCATAGGCAATTGTGTGATGGGGTCCAACATATTCAGCATGTTGAAGGCCATCTGCACCCAGTATTCGCGGTCTACCGGCTTATCTGCGCTGATATTTACCTTGATATCGAACATTGGCACGTACTCTTCGGTAACAGGCAACATTTCCTGACCTTCTTCTGTGATGTTCGGTATCTGTGTCGGCACCGAGTTAACCAATCTATCCCGGCTCATACCCACCCTGCGTCCTGTCACACGCGCCACGCGCTCAGTGGTGTAGAACTGAGCTATCAACTCGATATACTGGCTGAAAACCTCTTCTAGCGCCTCCTGTATGGCATCGGTAACGGGATTCAAGCGTGTACTGGCTGCGGATATAAGCGCCTTTGCCTGCTCACCGCTGGTTACATTGCTGTTGGCCTGACCATTTGCGCTATCAAACTGGCCGGGGATCTTCTGGAGCATCTCTTTGTAGTATTCCAGCATGTTGAATACCGTTTGAGGTACGTTCACGCCTTGCAGTTCCTTGATTTTATCTATCATCCCCGCCGACACTGGCAAACCAGCTCCAGGCATTGATCGTTGTTCCTTCCAAGTTCGTATCTGGTTAGGATTGATTGCACCTTCTTCGTACATAAAACCAGAGTTCCCCTGCTTAGCCATGGTTTCAACAGCCAATTCAGCAAACTTATTAAGCATGATCTGCGGCTTCATCATGTCCCTCATGAACCCCTTGCCCCAGATGCTGCCTTCGATAGGGAACAACGTGCGGGCGCTGAACGGGTATTTACCATGATCGTACACATAAGCCTTGTGTTCGAGAAACACGCCGCCTGAGCTGATATAGATGCAATGGATTCCTTCCATCGACCCTTCAGCCTTAGCAATCGCCTCTGAAGGGTCTTTACCATCGGCCATCAAGGTCTTGGCTTGCTCTTCAAACAACTCTTTGTCTTCTCTGCTGACCATCTTCGGCAGTCCACGATACCAATACTCAATGAGCCCGGCCATCTGGTTCTGTGTGTTTTCATTGCCGATTGTTGAGTCTGTATAGTTGAATGATTCCTGGCTGCTGTCGATGTTGAACAAGCGCACATCATCGTCTTGGTCCGGTTGAACCTTCTTTCCCTGTGACGGCCATCGCTCCACAAAATAACTGATCGGCTGAGGAACCTTGATGATGTTGGCACCAGCTTTTTGAATATTGATGAAGTCAATGATACGTGGGTCTGGGAAGAAGCTGCCCAATTCAACCGGAATGATATCGTTCTGTCCATCCCATCGGTTCAACCCTCGTCCACCCTCGACTGTAGGATCATAGATGGTCTTAAGGATCAGCGGTCCATGTATAACGCATGTGCGGACGGCTCTGGTATACTTTGAGCGGAAACCAATCTGACGCAACTCGTAGGGCATGAAGTCGTTAAGGTCTTGGGCCTTTTCCTCGTCACCTTCCTCCTGGGCTTCAAAGTCAGGGAAAGGGTCCCATCCGGTGATTTTACCTACAATTGCCTCTATCTGCGCCCAGCATATATTATCCACGTTCGATGGCCTGAGCTTGGTGATGTGATCCGGCCGTAGTCCATACCAGTGATCACCGCGGTACATCCGTCCTTCCTGTCGCCACGTTGGTTCAATCTGCTTTCTGTTCTCCTTAAACACGGTGAAATCCGTCTGTACCACACTTACAAGCTTCTGCTGCTCAGGTGTGTTAATCGGCTCAATCTCCTGCTTGTTACCATCATCTTCATTTCCAAATATGCTTTTGATCTTATCCATCACTGCCACGCTATCACCTCCTTATTGCTTCAGATCCTCGTCATATTCAACATCATCTGCAAAGCTCATGCGTTCACGCTTAGTTTTCTCCGGTTCTGGCGGTAGTTCCAGTTGCTTGTACTCACGGTAATCCTTCGCCATGAGTTTGTTCGTCAGGTCGTGTATCGTTGATTGCTGCCGCGCAATGACCATAGACGACAAATAAGCGATTGCGCTGATGGCAACCACTGCGAGTAAAACGATCATATTGGCGTCTGTCACTGTCTCACCCCTTAGTAGAATCCGTTATAATATTTGGGTTCATCATCATCGTCTTCATCAAATCTCTGAATCACTCGTTCATCCGGTATGGCTGACCATGGTCGTTCTTTACCTGCATTTTGTGGACGGCTCATGCACCAGTACCGCAGTGCATCAGGAACATGGTCTAAGGGGTGCTGTGCAACGTCCTCTACCATCTTGTCATCATGCACCATAGATGGGATGGACTCGATAGCCTTCAGACATGTGTTGAATATCTTCAGATTCACATGTTTATACATTTGACCTGTCACATGATCCAAGGTGTCCACTGGATGAAGCCACTCTCTTAGTCGTTTCCACCCGTTCACACGTTCTTTCTTCGCTTGGATCAGTGGAACGTTCTGGCTCGCGAATATTTCAGCAGGCGTTATGTCCTCAGTCTTCGCGCGGTTCCAGAAGCTTGTATCTGCAACGCTGTATTCGTATTCCTCCACACCGCTGTTTAAGCGAACCATTTCCACTTGCTCACTGGTCAAGAGCTTGCTCTTCACGAACTCACGGTACACATAGGCCGTTCCCTTGGGATCAAGAGCCACCCACAGGCACACAAACGGGTCATTATACCCCTCGTCCAGCGCCCTGTACCGTTTCCAGTCACTCGGTATGTTGAACGGCTCTACAACGTGCAGAGCGCGGCTGAACTCAGCAAAGTATTGACCAGCAAATGTATCCCAGTCTCCATCAAGCAATTGTTTACGCTCATTGTCTGGAAGTGACATCAGCCGTGCAATGTATCCCGGGTCATTCTGCATCAGCGCGATATTATCCGTCACCTTGGAAGGAATGAATATCCGGTTACGCAAAATAGGCGCTCCCGCGTATGGAGTGCCTGGTGGGTATATCAATTGATTGCCATCGTCGTCAAGCTCAGGTACTGTGTGAACCTTTTCCCACTCGCCTATATCAATGAACCGGCGCTTTACCCATGCATGACCTACGCCGCCTGGGTTGGTCGTACTTTTCACTGAGCGTGGATAAGGTTTGGCACCACGTAGACGAGACAGCATGTAGGTGTACCACTTCTCTTCAAACTGGGTCAACTCTTCCCACCGGATCACATCATACTCTGCGCCCTGGTAGTTCATGTAGTTGCTGTCATTGTCCCAGTAAGCAAGCTCTATGACAGATCCGTTAATCAGCGTCCATTCGTGTTTGGATTGATTGTACTTGGCTACTGCCTTGGGATATACCTGCAATGTCCGGTTGATGATGGAACGCTGTAAGTCTGGGAACGTTCGTCTGAAGATAATCTGACGGCTGCCCTCGTATTCCAGTCCATAGCTGAGTGCATCCCATATCGTGGACTCTGACTTACCACCACCAGCTGCACCACCAAATAGTAGTTCGTCTATGTTTGTGGCCTGATGATATAACTGCTGCCTGGGCTGTGGCTCGTATGGAATGATGATGGTACTCATGAGCTATCAGCCTTCTTCATCTTGTCACTGAATACAATCTGAATAGTGCCTTCTGTGTTAACGTCAGCAACAACCTTATCAGTCGGCTTATAACCTGCTCTGTCCAATAAATCACGCGCAGCCACAAGCTTGTCTTTATGTTGTGCCTCCGGGTCATTCATCACCTCAAGCAGCACATTAAACGCATTAACAGCGTGATCTGCAAACATTACACGCAAGTCCTTGTTAAGATTCTGTTCAGTTTTGTTAAGAAACTGTTGAACCTCGACAGACTTTAACAGCCTGCTGCCTTGACTTGATGCTGTCCTTTCACTATAACCCGCTGCTATGGCAGCCTGTGTTGCATTGTTCCCATTACGGATATATTCGGTCACAAATATCATTGCTTGTGGTCTCAAGTCTGCCATTGTGTTCACCTCCCTCTAATCTAACTTAATTGCGCTATAATTCATGCGGTTTTGCAGAATGTGGAGTATAACCCCCGTGATTTTGGAGACTAACTACTCTTCCAATACCTTTTTTACGTGTTGTTTGTGCAAAACACCATCAATATATCCTTTGCCCCATATAGATTCCTTCTTTGCTTCGGGGTTATCACCGTACACCAGCCGATCTAAGATATCCCTATGGTAGGCGTAGGATGCCAGTTCATCTGGTGTTCCTTCTACCGTTCCGTCTGGATGTAGTTTCATCTATCTCACCACCTCGATCAGGATGTAAATCATCAATAGGAATATAAGTGTTAAATACCTTTCTGAATGCCTCATTACGGCCTCCACTTCGTTAAGCTGATTCGGTCGTCTCGATGCAGAGAAAAAGGCCGGCTATATGCCGACCTCAGTTCTATATGCAGCAAGCGCTGCGTCAATTTCTGTGTCAACCCTATGACCGCATCTATTTGATTCAAACAAAATCATGAGGTATTGGTTGAGTAAGTCTGCTTTAGATGGTTGGTAAGTCAAGCAGCTAGCGTATCCGCTTTGTAGGGACGGCTCAATCAAGTTCTCATACCTTTCACCACTAGAACTTTTGATTTTTGCGCAGCCAGTGCTGTCAATTTCAATCACGCCGCCGTTCACGATAATCTCTACCTTTTCTCCAAAATCATTTAAAACTACCGTTTGCATCTTCATCATCCTCTTCATCGTATTGGCAAAACAAAAAGAGCAACAGCTATATACCGTCACTCTCTTGTGCGATCAGGCCCGTGTAAGCACAGTCCCAATCATATATGTGCAAACCATCCCCAACATCGAAGTGTGCGCATTAGCGCGTTATGGATGGGTGTTGCTGATGTACACCGAAGGATGGAATCGAACCACCAGTCACGGTTTTGGAGACCGTTGGTTTACCATTAACCGACTTCGATAAAATGTAGCGCCAGTCTCCCAGCGCCAAGGGAAGGAGTGAATCATCCAAGTGAGATGGGGAATCGGCGATAGGGGCAGTCCCCGGGTCACTGATCGCCAATTCCTCATACTTACATAATACTACGATGCAAGATTACTTTCCGTACTATGTTTGTACTTTTTGCTCATATGATTGCGAATGTGGCTTTCACTGTATCCCAACTCTACCGCGATTTCCTTGTATGTTTTACCTTCAATTCGTTTGCACATTACTACGTTAGCCAGCCCGGTGAACTTCACCATCTCAGATTCCATGTCATTCTTGATCTTCTGCAACCGGTCCGTCTCTGCCTGTGCTTCCTCTAGCTCGCTGACCGCTGATAGATACTTCTCTAGCCCTTTATCCAGAGGAATATGCACGTAGTCGCCAGAGGATGCCATCTTGCCTGAGAACAGCACATCATGAGCCAGTTCTACCCGCCGCCTAATCTCCATTTCATGGATCTGTACAATCCGCAGCTCGGCGCATATGTCGTTGTATGACTCCTTCCAGTTCATGGTTATCCCCCTATAGATAAATATGATTTACTCTAGCTTAGTTCCGCAAAATGGACAGTAGTTAGGTGTAAAGTGGCAGCAGCCATCATCTACACTAACATCCCATTCTCCACCTTGTTTCTGCACACGGCATTCACCAAGTCTATTTAAAGTATCATTCTCTTTGCACTTGTGTTCCATTTCGCAATCCCCCTTAATCACTTCCAGGCTACCTGCATAATAAGGTATCGTTGTCCTCGTCCCGTCTATGCATACATATACCCACTCTGTGATCCTTACGATCCTGCCTGTTAATCCTGACCTGTGTATTACCCTGTCACCTACCTTCATGAAGAGAAAAGCAGCCTAAGCTGCCTCCCTCACTGTACCAAATACCGCTAACTCGAGCGCCTTGAGTCTTTCTTCAACAGTCGATCCAACCACTGTTGGTGCCGTATCAGCCAGTCCACCGGTTGTGCCTTCGGTTTCGTCTTCTCCACGAAAGGCAGGTGCGGTATATGCTACCTCTGCTGTGCTGTCGGGAATATCGTATGAATGATCCTCCTCAACAGGCGCCGGTTGTTGCGCTGCAAGGTATTCGGCACGAAACGTATTTGCCTCTTCGGCAGTTACCTCCCTGTGCTTGCCGTTTTTGTAGATCCATAGTCCTTCTACCGGTTCGTCCGTTGCGGCAAGCTTGGCAATGTATTTGCGGTTGTCGTCTGGATGATCCTGCACGTCATAGATGGCTGGCAACGATTGTTTGAAAAGTTCTACCGATTCATCTCTCTCAACGTTTGTGCGTGACTTAGGAACTGTTATCGTTGCTGCTGAAATTTTGTCATTCAGCTCATCAATTGTGCGTTTGGCTTCCAGCAGCTCATTGTATGCCGTGTCTCTCTTCTTTCCGTTGTCCTCTGCCAGCAGCTTCAGCTCGTAGTTGTCTTGCTTCAGCCCGGTGATGATTACGTCTCTCTCTTCGAGTTGTACGCACAGCTCAGCGATTTCTCCTTTTGCCGTCTCCGCCGCTTCCTCAGCCTTGGACTCAACTTCCGCCTGAAGATCCATCTGGCTGAAAAGCTTGGACATCACCACAGACCGCACAGCCGCATACGCAACATCCGTTTCAAAGAAGGGCCGGAGCGCCGTGCCAAAGAATTCAATTTCTTCGTTAGCCTTGATCATTTCATCCGTTAATATTTGCAATTCCGACATTGTCAAATCCCCTTTATGACCAAATTGTTTTATTACCTATAATTATACTATATTTCCCGTCTGTTTTGTTATGTTTTTCGTAGTTTAACGTAATATTTTATGCACTTTTGTTGTCCTTGCGGTCAGGCGGTTTATACCTCGTATACGCCCCTGTAAGGCTTGTTTGTATATCTCCCGTCACTTGGTTGCGGACTGGCTTAATAATGGCTGTAATCGACCCACAGGTGTCTATATGGACGTAATCTAGTCCGATGTTGATCCACGTTTCATTCATGCGCTGACCTCCTTGATATAAAGATCCGGGTGCAGGTGCATAAATAGTTTCTTTTTGATCCGGTAGACTTCCGTTTTAACTCCTTTCACATCTTCGATCTCTTGGTGTCCATCAGCATACGTAACCAGAAAGTCAGCCTTGTACCTGATAGCTTGTACACGCTCGCCTGTGGCCTCATGCTTGAATCCGGGCATTAATACGTAGGATGGCTGTAAAACGATGTCTGTGACCTCTCCAGCGTGTTTCAGCAGCATTAACTCGCGGTATCTCTGGGCCTCCGCCTTGGAATCGAACCGTATGCCGTCAACTTGCGTCTTTTTTGCTCCGTATTTGCTTCTTACCACGCTTATCTCCTCCTCGTTGTCCCTTAGGTGGTGATGTGATACTGCGGTAGCGTCCATGTGGCATCGTTGGTGGTCCATACTTGGCGATGACTTCGGCCAGTTGCTCCGGAGTTAGTGTGTATTTGGTAACATCGCTGTGTACTGTCTCGCGGTTCGGCGGCGGGAAGCTGGATACTACCGGCATAGGGGAGATACGGCGGTTCGGTGATTACCTCCTTCAACACTCCGATTTTCTTCAAGAACTTGTGATACTTTTTGGTTTTAGCCGCCATATCGTTGGCTTTATAATTGATCAGTATCTCTGTTGCACTGGTTGGCGGTTGTGGCGGACCTACCTCACCGAACATATCCAGGGTGTTGTTCATCCCATTTAAGTGTCCTTGAATTGAGTCAAAGGATTGTTTCATGCTCTTAAACATTACTGACAATTCCTCGATATCCTCTTGGCTCAACTCTTCGGTGTCTGGCTGTACTGGTGGTGTGGGGTCAAACCTGTCGCCTTCCAGCAACTTCATGACTTCCTTCAACGCTGCTGCCCTTCCACATTCATAACTTGTCGGCCATTCCTTCGGCGTTTTATCCAGCTCTTGCTTAATCCATTCTATTTGCTTATCTGCGTCTATCAGTTTCATGGTCTGTCTTCCTCCCCTGGTAGGTTGATCCGGTAATAAGTCAAGCTGCCGTCTTCCTTGATCTTCACCAACTCACCCCTTTTAATCATCTTCTCTGCTTTGACATTCGCAATCTTGAAGGGATAGGAGTACCATCCGTCTATCTTACGCTGAGTGGTTATCTGGTAACATGCTCCGTTGAACATGATTACATCGTTTGCGTCTAACACTATGGTTTTTCTGCCGCATTTCACTTCCATGTGGGTTGTTCCTTTCTTTATGGGGAGCCAGACCTGTTCCGGCCCCCGCATTCGCTGGGATTATTCTGTCGATTGATGGCCTACGGCCGGGACATTACCGTATTGTTGCTTCTGGTACAGCGCGAATTTCCGTTCCCTCTCTTTGAATGCTTCGTAATCAAGCCATGTGTAACTGACGCCTTGCAATATATGGTTATCACATCCGCACTCACAAATCTGATGTACAGATCCTTTAGATGCTCTAAAATCCTTTTTATACAGTGGCTTCATCATCACGCCACATCTGGCACATTCAAATGTCATACCACGATTGGTGATGACTGCCTTCCTGCCTTTGGACGGAGGAGCCAAACACTCTTCAAACGTAATCAGGTCAGTGCTCATATCCTCTTCTCCCCCTCAATTCATGATATCGCTGCGAGCATTTCTTCCAGTTCGTCCTTCAAATTCCTAACGCAATCTTTCATCGTGTGGCTGAGGTAACAACCTGTTTCCTTGTATCTGGAATACGAAGCAATCACTTCACTCACCGTGTATGTGTACCCGCATCGGATGATATAATTCATGATCCGCAAAGATGCGTCTGTTTCTGCATCATACTTCCGTTCTCTTTCTCGCCGTTCATACTCAGTGATGCAGGCCGATTTTATGATTTCATCAGTTTTAATATCAATTACTGCATAATGAGGCACGACCAGATATTCCTTTCCGCATTCAGTACATTTTGGATTACTGAAGGCGTGCAAACCTGTTTTAAAATCTGTTGGAATATCGTTAAAGTCAAAGTCGGCATTCTCGAATACCACATATCCTTGGCACCCTTCAATACTGCAGTGATGTGCTTCTATGCTCATCCTCTTCTCCCCCTTATACCTCTGAATCGTCAACGAAGCAGTTTTGCAGTGTCTTATAGATTTCTACACAATCCCAAGAATAGTCGGTGTTGATCTTAATGCCGAATACATTCTTATCATTTCGGATAAAGTGGACCTTTGCATAGCCAGCCGTTTCATCATCGAATAGAAATATGAATCCGTCTCCGTCTTTCTCAAAATCGCCGATCCCAAGTTGATAATCACGGGTTAATGCTTCTTTTACTGCTTGCTCAATATTCGTATTCTCGCCGTGTACCTTCTCAATCCAAATGATCAATACGTTTTCAATCGTGTATCCTCTCCCTTTGGGGTCTATGCCCCCTAAATTAATCCTTTTTTATCCAGGTACATTGCTATAATGCCGGACATATTGGCTATGGATACCTTTATCATCTGTTCCTCTTCTGTCTGCTGCTCCAAATACCGGTTAAGCAAATTACGTAGCCTCTCGTTCTCTTCGATTTCTAAATAAGCCGTGAGAAGTTCGATCATCTGAGAGAGTATTACATCCACCTCATAGACTCCTTGCTCGTTTAGCTCCAGGCAATACTTCACCATGCTCTTTAACATGGAT
This sequence comes from Paenibacillus sp. FSL R7-0210, assembly GCF_038009085.1. NCBI lineage: Bacteria > Bacillati > Bacillota > Bacilli > Caryophanales > Paenibacillaceae > Paenibacillus > Paenibacillus sp. FSL R7-0210. The sequence goes on along the minus strand of NZ_JBBPAR010000001.1, from coordinate 7,124,908 downwards.
TCCTGCATAAATACTGATGCCAAGTGTCTCTGCCCCCTTATAAGTTCAGTACAGCTAGCCCTGTGTCCGCCATTCGCCTACACTTGGACATTCAAGTTTTCCATTTGCTCTATTGCTTTTCCTAATCTCTCCAATTTCTCAAAGTTATTTTTCGCTTCAGTAATTTGTTTGTCTCTAACTTGGTCGGCAATCAACAAGCGCAAATCATTATAGCTGTCCTTGAGCTTATCCAACGTCTCAATCGCATCTTTTAATTTCACTAGGTTCATGACTTCCCTCCTTGGGTGCTGCTGGTTGTGCTGGGGTATCTGGGTAAAGGGTGAAGAAGATATTACTTGCTGTGATGTAGGCTGAATTATCATCTATTTCCAGTGGCTCCTCGTAATCTCCGAAGTTGATGTATGCCTGCCCTTCCTCCGGGTCGAACCTGAACATGAACAACAGAAGTTCTATTGCCTCTTTCATCCGTTGTTCCCGGTCCTCTGCTGAATATGCACGGGCTTCAAGCTCGCTAATCTCTCTGTTTTTACGGATGATCGCCTGTCCTCTGCCGGTTGCAAGTCCTTCCAGTCTCTTGGCTTCTTGGAGCCAGTGCAAACCAATACTTAGAGTGTGCTTTTCATTTTCATCTGTTGCTGTTCTTTGGCAGAGTTGTAAGAGTGCTTCATCCTTTTGCCAGTCCCTTTGTGTCATTGGGCTTCCTCCCCTACCTTTACCGGCGTGAATTCATCAATATCTTCTTTCCAATCGAATAGTTCATCTTCTACTTGCTCCGGCCGCAAATCTCGTTCAATTCTTGCCAGTATGACTCTTTCGGATAAAGCAGGATCAAATTCACCATTATCTGAGACATAATCTTTTGCGCGCTGCACAGCCTCTTCGTATTCTTCAAGGGACTTTTCGTAGTTCAGCACACAAATCAGTCCATCCTCGCTGTCATAAACCATCCACATTCCATCTTTATTCATCGTTATATCCTCCCTTAGTGGGAGAGGAGGGCTGTATACCCTCTCTGTCCCGATCTGTTTCGGCCCCCGGCTAAAGCCTGGGTTTATTCCGCCGGATGGTGGCCTATCGGCCTGATGAGCTACAATCTCGTACTGTGCATCACTTTTATTAAATTCTTTCAAGTTCCCAATGGTAAAAGAAAGTCCCAGGGTACTCAACCAAGTCGTATACGTACCGCGCAATGCCCCTGCCCATTCTCATTAGTGACCATTCATCTATCGTGACGGTTTCCCCAGTCTTTATTAACTTGACCTTTTCCCCGTCTTCATAATGTTCTGACATGTATCTTTGCCACCTTTTCGCACAGTGCTTTACTTTATTCCTCTGTACTTATCAATCATCGCCCCCATTAGTCCCCGTGCTTCCTTATACATCAGTATCACCTGCGGATTGTTCGGTGCCTCGTACACATATTGGTGGGGTTTCCCATTTGAGTTATCCGTGTTCTCAAACGACCCTTGGAAAATGTACTCAACTCCGTCAATAGTGAAGCAGCAACCTATAAACTTATTGAACCAAGGCTTTTTCACTGACAATATACTCAACTCCCTCCCAAGGTTAAAGCCTTCCGGCTATAGTGTAGAGGGGCCGTAGCCCCGCATTATTCCACTGAACGTTTCTTTCGGGGCTGGAATGAATCTAGAGGCTGACCCCGGAAGGTCATTTGCTTACCCGCCTTAAGCCCTCCACCCCACGCCTTAACCGTTGCCGTGCTTTTGTACACTCGCATGACTTCGACATTGCAATTGAACACCGTGGACCAAACTGTCATTCCTGGATTTACATCCATCGCTTATCCCTCCTGCTATATATTTGATTCGTTTAACGTATCACTTGTGTCAAATTTACCATGAGTCGTTTAACGTGTCAACAACTATTTGACATGTTAAACGTATCAACGTATATTGGATACAGGAGGGTTGTTTATGAGATTGAAATCTAATGCCAAAATCTTAATTGATGCTAAGGGAGTTTCTGTTCGCCAAGTGGCGAGGGATATTGACTATCGCTTAGGTGCTGTTCAGGACTTATACAATGACACTATGGAACGTTACCCTCGGGAGTTACTATCTAGGATCACAACTTATCTTGAATGCACCATTGCTGAACTATTAATTCCAGAAGAGGCGACAGGCGATTAAGCTTGATCGTCTTTTTTATATCCTAATCTCCTACGAGGAGGGATCATTGTAGATTTGAACCGTATGCGTCTACTGCTTACTACTAAGCGTGATATATGCCGCCTCTGCCCTCTCTCTGGGCTTAGCGTCAGCGATTCGTGCAGCACCTTTGAGATCAACTCCAACCATTTCATGCACTTTAGGATCAGGCCCGCACTGGACAATGGACATATTTCGGATATACTTTTCCGGGTCCTTAGCTATTGCTGCTGTTTGTACCTCCAGGGAGGCAGCAGGGTCAGTGCAAGGTGCCCATGTACCATATTTGCCGTTTGCCCGGACTATATAATGATTTCCATAAAGGACAACCACGCCGCTTCCTGCATGATCATTGCGCTGCCGTTGATTCTCAACATCTTCGCGATCTGATATTTCTCTGTGACCGCATAACAGAGCAAGAGCAAGGTTAAGCTCGCTATCAGCCATTGTCTGGACCTGTATCATTGGGCATCCCTCCTAATCTCGGCCAGCGAATGGAACGTCTGCCGCTTGATGTCTTCCAGTAGCTCAAATATCTGATGTGGCGTCATTCCCTTCTCAGCCATATTTGCCATTGCAGCCACGATTAGCTGATGGTCAAGATTATTTAAATCAAGGCTCTGCTTCTCTTGTGTCATCGCCGTGCCTCCCTGTACCTCTGGTCTCGTTTGTCCTGGCAACTCTGGCATACCCATGTCCGGCTGTCTGTGCATCCACAGTCAACACACCGGCATTCTCCGGCTTCAGCGCAGGAGTGCGGAGGTTCAGGCTCCTCCCCTTCCTCAACCTTGTCAAAATCTCCGTAACCCACGTTCCACAATCCATCGGCAGCTATCACGGATACAAGTCTCTTATGCGAATGGTTGGCACTCACAGGCAATTCCTGACCGCGTATGTTCCCCACTTTGACGAGAACCGTATCTCCGGGCTTTATCTTGCTTTCCCACTCTTCCTTATTTCCTAGGGCGGCTCGGGCGACTTTGCCTTTATCCTGATATATCGCTGATGATTCGCATTCATCGTATAAGCCAATTCCGCGCCATTGATGGTTTGCTTGAGTCGCGTAAAACTCCAGCGTCTCCCGTTGCCGGGCTATGGTCTGTTGTGCCTCACCAAGTTCAATATTCTTTTCTACCAACTCATTCAGCCATTTATTCGCTTCAACTTGCCACTCGTCTATATCATCCAACAGTTCATTTGTTCCCTCGCATAATGCAAATACTTCACTGCTAAGATGTGATTTAAGTCCACGCGAATTGTCTGCCTTAACCCAAGATTCATCGGCGTTTGTTTTGATCTCTTCTTTCCGTTCTGGTGTCAGCATTTTATAGGTCTCCTTCGTTGTTAGAGGATGTATTGAGGGCTTTACGGGCGCGCTCACCTTTGTCAATTAACACTTGCTGAGGGTAATACTCCCCAAATTCGCCTTTGTCTATCATGTAATTTTGTTCTTTAGCGTAGAACGCTAGGGCTTTGTCCTTTTCTTCTAGGAGAGAAATGAGGTAGCTGATGTATTCAGGTGCATTGGCGATAAACTCTGCATTATTTGCTTGGTTGGTGAATTCTATTTCACCTTCAGATTCTGTTTCTTCGTACAGTTGGCATATCCATTCTCCTTTTGGAATTCTTACTGCATCGTCTGTGGAAATCCACGGTCCCGGTGTTGCTGCCTTCGTTACTGCTTTGATCTCTGTTAGTTTATTCATAGGAACCCCCGATACGGCCCCCGGCTGGCGCCTGGGTATTTTCGGACGACTCGATGGCCTGCGGCAAAACCTCTTCCAGCATGGATGGACGTGGTGCGTAATAATCAGACAGCTTCGATTTACCACCTCTTGGAACAAGTACAATAGCTCTTTCAAATTCGCTTTTTGCCTGGAACTTAACTCTGCTCACCGGAGTATCTTTTGGAACCCATTGCATGGCGTCAACGTTAGCCTGAGCATATCCTAATAGCGTTCCTTCCTTTTCTCTCCAGTACCCACCAGATTGACTAACCCATTTCACTTTGCTTCCTGCTACTTTCATTCCCTTCACCCTCTCACCTTCTGTAAGCCCCGTATAGCGCTTAAAATGTGTGATGCTCATAAATACCTGGCCTTGCGGTTATAACGTCTGTGTGGGGCTTGTATTAGCTGTGTGGTCTAATCTTCGTTTTGATCTTCCTTTTTAAGTTCATGATGAAAGTAGAATGTAGATTCGTGTCCAACGAGTGTGTAGGTGAATTGAACTGCGCCCGATTCTGGTATCCTATGGACTGACCAGCGTTTCACCTCTGCCACTTCTCCAGTATCTATCAATACAACTTTTTCTCCGTCTTTAAAATGTTCGCTCATTTTTCGCCTCCGGTTAAATGTATTTGATCCTTTTTTCAGGTACTCTGTATGGGATGGTATCAATGTAAATGATTGCTGAACCATCACCTTGAACGCCTTCTAGCATTGCGTCCCATTCTTTTTCAACCATGACTGGATTACCGCCAACGTATTCCATTACAGATTCACAATACTTAACTGCTTTTTTCGGTATCATCCCTGTTTCCTCCCTTGTTATGCTCCTTGCCGTCTATCTTTTAACTCATGATGCGAAATATCCAGATCTGCAAATTTCCCGTACTGCTTCATATTGATCATTTCCGCTGTGCCTACCCCGCCGTTTCGATTCTTTGCGACAATGCACTCGATGATGTTCTTCTTCTCGGTTTCCTTGTCGTAATAGTCGTCCCGGTACAGGAATGTGATCGTGTCCGCGTCTTGCTCGATGTTCCCCGACTCCCGGAGATCGCTCATCATTGGGCGTTTGTCCTGCCGCTGTTCTACTCCCCGGCTCAATTGGGCCAGCGCCACCACCGGTATGTCATTCTCCCGGGCCATTTGCTTCAGGCTGGTGCTAACATATCCCACTTCCATGTTCCGGTTATCGAACTTCTTCCCGCCCCTTACCAGCTGCAGGTAATCCAGGAATACGATTAGATCAGGATGCTTCTTTTTTAGTTTCCTCACTGCCGACCGGATCTCTTGAATACTTAGCCCCGGCGTATCGTCAATGTACAGGTTTAGCTCGACCATTTTAGTAAAGGCCGTAACGTATTTGGCCCACTCTTCATCCCGCAGTTGTCCGGTTCTGATCCGTTCACCCTCGATCAAGCACTCTGCCGCCACCATCCGGTCATACAGTTGGCTTTCTGGCTGTTCTAGGCTGAACATCGCCACTGCCATTCCTTCACTTGCGTTCTTCCTGGCATTGTTCAGCATGAAAGCCGTCTTACCTACCGACGGCCGGGCCGCGATGATGTTTAGCGTCTGCCTCTGCCATTTTCCTGTGATACGGTCTAGCGCGGTTCCCGCGGTGCTGAATCCGATCGGCTTATCGGAGTATTTCTTCTCCTGCAGTTGGTTGAAATGGTTCTCCAGCCCATCCCGGATGTGAACGAATCCTTCTTTGATCCGCGATTCATCACCGATCTTCTCCGCGATGTCCATAAGCTCAGCCGCAAACTCTGCAGGGTTGTCTAATCCGGCACCATATACTTCACCCAGCGACTCCATCCCGGTGCGCATCAGGTACTTACTGTTGACGATTCGCTCATGTTCGGTGAAGTTCGCTACAGTTGGAACGGACTGGCTGAGCTGCAGCAGGTATGATGTTCCGCCAAGCTCCTGCATCTGATCTCCCAAACTTGCTACCAGTGATACAAAATCAATCTTTTTCTCTGCATCTCGCAAGAGAATCATTTGTTCAAATATGATTCTATGCCCTGCGTGATAAAACTTCTCCGGCTGCAGCGCCGTTTCGTATATCAGATCCGGTGACTTCAATATCGCCCCAAGCACTGCCTGTTCTGCCTCTATGCTGAAGTATCCCATTTACGGCCTTCTTTCTCCGCGATGATCTTCTTCGCCCATTCTTCCCGGCTCATTCCATCGCGTACCCACGGTAACTCTCGCGATATGCTCTTGCTGAGTTCATCCTGCTCTTGAAGCATCCGCCGTGTGCGCTCGATCTCTCGCCTCGACTCCACGCGGGAATTCATTTTGATGATCGCCGCAATCGATGGCGGGTACTCGCTGCTGACCTTGTACTCTTCCACGTTGGCCCATACGTTTTCATGGTCCTGGTTTAAAAGGGTATCGATCCAAACCTTCGCGATGCTTTGATCCACTTTCCAGTTTGGATAGCATGCGGCCAGATGTTTGAATACTTCCTTTGCCTGTTCTCTTTCCATTCTGCACCTCCTATAAGTTGTCTATGAATGCTAAGCGATCCGGTTTGTCCGCTGATGGTTTAATACCGCGTTCTGAATCTTTGCGCTCTTTCGATTGGACCCGGGAATAAATCCCCTCTTTATGCCATCTATCAAATATGGTCTGAAGGTATCTGACACTTGGCTTTCCAGCCGTGCTTGATTCAGATGCCTCAAGCAGCAACTCGATACAAAATACTTCTGTGTATCCTTGACTCCTTACTGTTGTGAAAAACTGTCTGAAAGTCTCAGGCATTACGAATGTTCCGCATACCTTGGTGTAGGTGTCTCCAAGTGTTATTTCTCGGTCATCGTCAGTAGTAGTAGATATATTATTTAAGTTCTCTAAGTTCTTTAACTTCTTGTTTGTGTTCAGTTGTTGTTCATCTGTTGTTCTGTTGTTGTTCAGTTGTTGTTCACTTTCTTGATACTCTGACCACTTAACTATTGATATGACGCTGTATTTATTGGTTGATTTGATGTTCAAATTTCCGCACTCTTCGAGAAATTTTAGATCGCGCCACAGCGAAAGTTCTTTTTTCTTATGCCTTGGTTTTAGTCCCACATTGTAGTCGTTCGTTAATGATTTTCTGCCAGTTATAAACTCTCCAGGAAGTAACGTTACTTGCTGTCGATCAATCACAACTGATGTCTCTTTGTACGTTGCTTTTGCCAAGCATAAGAGCCAAAGTCTTAAAAGTTCAGGGTCAGTGAATACTGGGCTTTCAGTAATCTTGCGGTGTAATTTAAACCATCCATCCATGTCACCACCGCCTAAACGGCCTTAGAATTTTCAGCGCTGCGAAGCTCGTACCAACGGTTCTGACAAGACTTGGCGGTGCGCTGCAGACGTTCGGAAGCTTCGTTGAACAGGTCCAGAACCTTCTTGCGATCTGTTATGCCGGTGATCATGATTTGCTTGAGCAACTGATCCTCCGCGCTCGTCCAAGCGTGATAGTAAAACTTTGCCATGTGTCTCAACTCCTTCTGTTCTGTTCATAATCTTACTTTATCCTACTTTATCCTACTTGGCAAGATAAATGTTTGGATTATCGGATAAAATGCTATACTTTTTTCGAGGTGTATTTATATGGTCAGACAAACCAATAAAGAAAAGTTATCAATAACGCTAGATGTCGATGTATTTGAGTTTGTAAGCAAGGCAGCTGCGGAGGATGACCGATCCGTTAGTTCAATGATCAATGTCATCCTTCGCAATGCTATGAAAGATAGTAAGAAGGACTAAGCACTCACACGCTCCAGCTCGTCAATCTTCTCCTGTGCAAACTCGATCACATGCTGATCCCACTCCATCCCTCCTACGTCACCGTAGCGTTTCGCCTCTTCTAGCGCTGCGGTGTATACGGAGATCACTTCGTTCCACATGGCGATTTTCTCTTTCATGCGCTCACCCCTTTCTTCTGCTTCCGCCGCGCCCGGACTTCCTTATCCAGCACCACGGCGATCTTCAGCAAATCCTTTCCGGTCTTGCATTTGGTGTTACAGTGCTTCTGCAGCCGGTTGTATGATGGTTGCGCCCACTTCTTGTCAACACGCTTCGGGCATACCTTGCAGGCCCCTAGCAGACGATCCATGTCCTGTAATGTTTCTTTGCGGCTCATAGCAGCACCGCCAGTGCCGCAGCCAGCAGCAGGAGAGCTCCACATATGCGCAGCAGCATGTCGTTTAAGGTGGGAAGCGTCTCTTCCCGGGTGGTGCAGATGGTTCCGTGCTGGTCACGGGTTACGAGTTGTTTCATGGGTTCTCGCCTCTTCCAGTAGATTTTTAACAAGCTCAGCCTGCGGATCGTCTAAAGTGAATAGGATTCTGTACTCAGCGCCTCTGAGAGAGCGTTTCAAGGTTCGTTCGATAGATTCAACGGACCGGAGGAATCGTGCGTCTGCGTGGCGTTTATCCTCGTCTACGACGATGTTGTGAATTTGAGATTTAAGTTCTAAGAACTGCTCCCACAATTTCATTACGCACCCTCCTGTAAGGTTCGTTTGTACCGGATACCTTCCGGTGTCTCGTCAATGTACCGATGACACGCAATACAAGCGTCCCTGAGATCGTCTGCTGTCGTCTTGTGGTTAATGCGCACCCTACTGGTAATGTGCGCCTGTTGGACCGCTGGTGATCCGTGACAGCGTATACGCAGCTCGCAGATGCCGCCGGAACGTTCGCGGACCTCTTTGCGCACCTTGTCGGAGATATCGCCCATCTGCTTCTGAGTGAGTCCGCCGCGCTGATGGTGGGAAAGGATACCCTGTCTCCAGGGCATCACTTCCTTTTTGGGCTTCTTTCGCATGGTCACACCTCATTCTGATATTTGATGATGGACTGTAATGCTGATATCTGCGTCTGAATGGCTCCTATGGACTCTATCGCAGCCTTCCAAATGGTTTCGTCATAGTCTCGCTTGAAAAGGTAATCACCGACATTTCCTTTGGCTACGTCACCAATCATGCCGATGCTCATTCCTTCAGTCTTCAGCTTGATCATTTCCTGTGCCAGTTTGACGCGGTACGCCTGCTCTGATTCAGCCTTGGACTTGCCCAGCGCGTAGAGAGTATCTGCGGCCTTACTCAATCGCTGAGAGGCCGCATAGATTTCTTGGTTAATCTGAATAATGTCGATTGCCATAAGTCACCTCCGGTCAGAATGGTAAATCGTCATCGCTGATATCTATTGGAGTGCCTTCGGTTGGGAATGGATCGTTTGGTCTGTCTTCACGCTTTGTGTCGCTGCTCTCTGCCTTCTCCAGGAACCGTACGTTGTCCGCGACAACCTCAGTGATATACACTCGCTTGCCTTCCTTGTTATCGTAGTTGCGAACCTGTATGCGGCCCTCTACGGCGGTCAGGCGACCTTTGCGAAGGTAATTGGCTACGGACTCTGCTGTCTGCCTCCAGGTGACTATCTGAATGAAGTCTGTCTCCTTCTCTCCGTTCGTTTTAAACGGTCTTTCCACTGCCAGGGTAAAACTAGCAGTAGCAACGCCGTTAGGCGTGTACCGCAGCTCAGGGTCCTTTGTGAGTCGTCCTATTAAGACGGTCCGGTTCAACATGTCATGCACTCTCCTTATTTTTGTCTAGCAATTTTTTGGCTAGGAATTCATGTATTTGTTGCATAGTAGCGCCTTTTGTTTTCTTGCCTTCTAGCCATTCGTCCAATCCGTCCAAAGTATCGTTAGCAAGAAGTTTCCACTTGATCTTTATTTGTTCCAGGATCTTTGCTTCTGCTTCGGCCTCTTGTTCGCTATTGTCTGGCAAGTCTTCTCCGGCATAGATGTAGAGACCCAATCCGTGCAACGCTATTGCCTTAACTAGACATCGTTGAATGCTGGTGTTAATTTGAAAACTGGAAGGCTGAGTAATTGGCTTATTATTGTTGTCTAGAACAGGATGGATCTGTGATAAGGTGATCCCCTCTACTGTGACTGATACCTCAACAAAATATCCAAGAGGCGTTTGCATAAATGGCATGCCGTTGAAGCGAACTACTTCCCATGTAGCTGTGGGATGCTGCTTTCTCAGCACATCGACAGCCCACGCCCACGACAAGTAACTGAACTTACCTTTCTTCTCCACATGTTCATTGACATTAATTTTTGAAAGGATATCGAAGTAATTTACAGGTTCGCTCATTTTTCATCCTCCATAAGTTCATATGTGATGCGCACTGGCTGCGCGTGGTAGTCCTCCGGGTTGGCTGGCGCATAATACCCAGTTAGAAATACCGCTGCTTCCTCCTCAGTGAGCCGTGACGCAGACATGAAATCGTCCTTGCGCTCACCTTTGACGTTGATAAACCAGCCATTTTTGTGCTGTATGACATACCGGATACGCTCGTCCCGGGTCTTCATCTGAACGGTTCCTCGTAGTGTTCAACCTCGCTCGTCAGCATCGCGACTTGCTTTAATAAATCCTCGTTTTCATGTTCGAGTTGTTGAATGTAATCAGAGAGTTGTGCCAAATCTTTGAAATCACGCATGTTCCATTCCTCCTAAAGTTTTGGTATAATAGCTGTAACTTAATTTTCAAATAGTCTTTCCCGGGTCGCTGTTGTCGCAGCGGCCTTTTCTTTGCGCACTTCTCGTACATAGTTCAGCAGATACACGCGCTTAAGCTTCTCCGTCAGCATCCCCCGGCCGTTCGCAATCTTCGCAAGCTCCAGAAACTTCAGTCTCGCAGCCATCCTCCTTCCCTCCCTTCCCGTAATGTTCTAAAATGTCAGATATCGTCTTAAGCAGTTTCTTTCAGCTCTCTTTCTTCAATCACTTCAGGACTCTTCATTTCAAATTCGATAGCCCACTCACAATCTACAGGTTCCCCGCAGGATAATTGATCCGCCATGCGACTAATCCAGTAGGCCTGTGTGCGTAGATACTCAATGTACTCGTCAGCTTGCATCGTCAAACCCTCCCTCAATGCGCCGGACCGGAACCGATATGCTGCAATCTACGGCCTCCAACATGTGAGATAAACAGTGAGGTTGACGATCTTCGTATACCTCATACTCCGCCGGCCGGCCGCATCCGCATTTAGGCTCATTTGGAAATTTGAAGGTGTACACCGATGTGAGCCGTCTAATCTCCGATTGCTTCTTAGCCACTGTATATTCCCCCTCTAATGAATTTCTTGCTTATCGCCTCGATGCGGGCGCATATTGCGTGTTGCCATTCTGTGTTTTCAATCTCATACGCCATTTGGGATTCGCTTTTGATGAATCCGAGCTCACGCATCACATTAAAATTTATTTTCATGCATAGCCACATTTCATCGTCCTCTTTGTCCGTCAGAAACCGGCTGCGGCTGATCTCATATAATTCAGCCAACCGTTCATGCGCTGGTAGTACCGCGAGTTCAACCAACTTTCTTCTCCCCTTTCATGTATGCCTCCATCAGCTGCTTCCGGTACTTCTGGTTCATTCGCGCCATCCGCAGGTGATATTTGTACCATGCTTGCGGCGACATTCCAGGGTTTACGCCTTGTGGTTGCACTTTCATGCTGTGTACCTCCTTGGAATTATTATCCTTTATAGTTAAGTTTGGGCGGTGTATAATTGAGAACGGTACTCAATCAGGAACAAAAGTGAATTTGACCCCGTTCTGTTCAAAGATATCCATTGCTAAACTCCTACCGGTTTGATCTTCGTGGATATTTGAAATAGCAGATATTAACGCATGTCCGAGTTCAATGATGTATTTGTTCTCGTAGCATCTGGTCATAAGCAAATGTGCTAAATCTCCTTTACCAAAGTGAGTGCCTAGTTTATTCACTCGCATTTCCTGAGTAGAGAAGTAATCCCACATGCCATCATCTTCGTAACGTTTGATTGGAGGGAATAATAAGAAGAAATCGTCTATTGGCTTGAATAAAAGATCCTTCTCGACTAATTTCACAAACTGAATTATCAACTCAGGTTTTTGTTCTGCCATATCTACATTAGGAGCGCCTACAAGTATTCGTCCGAATTTGATCATGCTTTCGTATGGATTTAATTCACTCACGTTAGGCACCTAAGCTTTCTCTGTCCATAAACGGATGAATTCCGCGTCTTGTCAGTATTTCGTGGATGAACAGTCGGCCTTTTTGAGTCCAGACAGTATTGATTTTTGTATCCGGCGTACCATCGCTTCTCACAAATCCGATTGTTTCTGATTGTGTGTATCCTTTGTTTGTATGTTTGGTATAAAGCACCCATTGTTTATTGACTTTGTATTGTATTCTTTCTTCATGGAGTATTTTGTTGAGCGCTGTGCCCGACAGTCCGTAGTCTTTAGCAATTTGAGTTACTGTGATCGTTCCATTGGAAGACAAAATTTTGTCCAGGTAAGTAAGCCGCGGCTCAATCTCTGATAACTTTTGTTCTAAAAGGAATGTTTTTGATTCAAGATTCTGACGAGTCTCTTCTTCAGCAATCCACTTCTTCGCCCGTTCTACAGGATCAGGAATCATGTATGAAGGAGTTTCAGGGTTCAGCAATTTCCGTTCCATCTCTTCAAAGCGAGTTACATAAGTTGCGGTGAAGAGAACACCTTTAGCGCCAGTCATTTTGTTTGCTACCATGTCGCAGCCTTTTTTTGTAATGTCATACCGTCTTCTTTCTTCACCCTTTGCATCTGTATAAAAGCTTTCGATGAAGAAATCTAACGAATCCAGATTTGGATCGGTTGAATTTTTCAAAACACTAACGTAAAAATCAATATCTCTCATAAGATGAGGATGTTTCTTTCCTGTCATTAGCGCGATTTCTCTGCTGTCAGCGAGCAACTTTCCATCTTTACTTACAATCCTGAGTTGGTTCATACATAATCACTCCTTAGGCTGATTTGTTTTTTTGCAACATTTTGTGGCTTTTGTCTTCAAAAAAAAGGTCAGGGAACATCTTTTCAGCTGGGACTTTAAAATGTTTTTCTATTTTGAACACTAGTCTAGCAGTAGGATTCCTAAGTCCCAATTCCATCATACTAAGGTACTGCCTTGAAATACCGAGTACGTTTGCCACATCTTCTTGTGATCCCTCAGACTTACGTAACTCAACGAGTAATGATCTTTTTTTTGCTACCATGCTATCACCACCTTTCCGCTTGCCACAAGTTGTTGCTTTTCTTGTTTATAATATAACTCCACATTTTGTGGCTGTCAATAGCATTTGCAACTTTTCGTGGCATTTATTTTAATGACACATTCCGTGGAGTAAAATGAGGAGGATATAGGTAATTATGAGATTTAAAATTGAAGGGGATGTTAGAAATTTGCTTAGTGAAAAAATAACAAAACTAAGGAAGGGAAGGAATCTTACTCAGCAGCAGGTTGCTAAGTCCTTAGAATTGACTAGATCTGCATATTCCCAGTATGAATTAGGAACAAGAAACCCCGATCACGATATATTGAATAAAATCGCAGACTTTTACGATGTATCAATTGACTACTTATTAGGAAGAACAGAAAACCCAGAACAGGTTTTATCGGAACCATCCCGGGTTTTAATTGATTCCTTGGACCTTACAGATGAAGAAATCATGAACAAAATGGACTTTAGTGTGGATGGGATAAAGTTGGATGACGAAGACGTAAGAAGGTTTATTGCATTGGTCCGGGCCGAACGGTCTATGAAGAAACAAGTTCCTGCGGTTCAAGGCGCAAAAGAAGATAAGCTTTAATGTACTCAGGCTTCATGTCTAAGGGGCTCATAGATTCGATACCTTGCAGTATGCAACTCGTCCGTACTCCTAGCTCTTCTAGCGTCACTCTTGTTATCTCCATCTTTACCTTGTCCATTGAAACAACCCCTTAGAGTTTTTACAGCGATGCTCTGTTAATATTACCACATCGCTGGGTTAAACAAAACGTATGTTCTGGTTTTAAATAAAAAAAATATAGGTGACAGCGACATGGGTTACAAGCCTGGTCGTTGCCTACTCACGCGAAGGCTTAATGAAATAGGGAAGACACAACAATGGTTGATTGAAGTGACTGGTATCAACAAATCACAAATTTCTGACTATGCTACTAGTCGCAGATATATGTCATTGGGATCAGCAATGACAATAGCTAAAGCCATAGGATGTCACATAGAAGATTTGTATGATTTTATTCGTGAGTAGGCTTGAGCAGCAAATGCTGCTCCGACCCGGTGGTCATTACGCTACTTAACGTACTATGAACAATCATAATACATATTTAGTTGACAATCACCTGCCCATAAGTACTAATTATTTCATGTTGTTAATATATCATATTACTATTGTAAGCGTTGTCGAACCGTGACGAAAATCTCTTGTATTCAAGCACCACAAAAGGGGTTGACTTATACAATCAAACCTGCTTTTTAACATCAATGTGCGATCCACCAATAAATGTTACTACTGATCCGTTATTATCGATTGATTTTATTGTTTTTACGCGTCTGCTATTAACAACTGCATGCCCCATCATCTCATATCCGTAATGATGGCAAATCATACCTATGTCCACTAAGGTTGTTACTGCTATGTAAGATCCAAAATCAGTATGAAACGCCAACACTCTCGTTGAATGTTTGGTGCGCTGCCAAAGGTCGATATAGTTTATCTCATTTAAAAGGTCAATCTCTACAAAGTCGTTCTCAGTACCATCTCTACCATACATCTTAACGGCGATCATTTTCATGGTGTTCCTCCAAGGTGTGATACCTCATTTTAAGGGGAATTCAGGAAATAATCATTGTGTAAAATATGACAAGGGATTTATAGTAAGTGGTGGGAAATAACGAGGAACACATAGTAAATACCGCAGCCGATGCGGATATATTAAGGGGAAATATATTGTGAAGAAGAAAATTATAGGGATAGCCTTGGCGTCCAGTTTGATGTTAACCGGAGCGGTAAGCGCAGCAAGTATGTGGGGGTCTTACAAAGGAAATGACATCATTCGAATAACATCTAATGGTTATCCTTTGAAATCTGGTGATGTTCCAGCAATAAGTTACAATGGTCGTACTATGATTCCAATAAATATGTTGGGTCAAGTAGGACTACAATATTCATGGAATCAAAGCAATAAGACTGTTGATATTACTACAAATACAAATAATGCCTCTTCTTCAACATTGATGAGCGCAGATTCAATTAAGATAAATGTAAAATACGCTGATTTTTTCAATCAACTTAAGACATTTGGAGATTCGTTGACTGCATTATCCGGAACATATAGTTTGGCGTATAACGAAAGTTATATAAAGCATACAACCACATATTTCACAACAGCCAATAGTCATTTAAATGGAGCGATTGATGACTACAATAATTTATTAGCGCTCTCAAAAAATTATACTGATAATAACATATCAAATATATTAACTGATTATTATACTTCGATTGATCATTATAAAAGTATGGACACTAATCTAAGTAATTTTTTTAAATCTAATTCACAGAGTGATTTTGACGCTTACCTGGATGGAAGTAAGAACGGATTCAATTACAGTTTCAACGGCAAAAAAAAATCAATCGATTCGTACAACAAATATATTAGTTTAGCATTAAATAACTAATTATCATTAAGGCCATACTCAATCCGGGTATGGTCTTTTGGTTACCCCTCCCCTACAATGACATCATAGAGAGAGCTAAGGAGTGATCCAAGTGAAAGCAGGAATATACATCCGGGTGTCCACAGATGAACAGGCAGCCGAAGGATTCTCGATTGACGCACAGAAGCGCCGTCTACTGGCCTACGCCGATTCTCAGGACTGGGAAGTCACAGAGGTATACATTGATGATGGGTGGTCTGCAAAGGATCTGAAGCGCCCTGAGATGCAGCGTATGATCAAAGATGTGGAGATACATGCATTTGATGTGGTGCTCGTGTACAAGCTTGACCGTATGACCCGTTCTGCCAGTGACTGTGACAACCTAATTAAGATGTTCGAAGCTCACAACGTCAAGTTTCAGAGCTGTACAGAGTCGTTTGAGACGCGCACGGCTACAGGCAGACTATTTATCCGTCTGGTCGCTGACATCGCTCAGTGGGAGCGAGAGAACACAGCAGAGCGTGTCCGAATGGGTATGGAGCAAATGATACATGCAGGAAAGCGTCCGGGTGGTCCGGTTAACTACGGATATGACAAATTTGAAAAGATTGTCCAAGAGGAATATACACAGATTAGGCTTTTGAGAAAGTTTTATATGGAAGGATTGGGGCTACGGGGAGTCGCAAACAAACTGAACGATATGGGCCTGCTACGGCGCGGGTACCGGTGGACATCATTCAGTGTCTGGTACATCTTGGACAACCCTTACTATGCCGGTAAACGAAGATACGGGACCAAGAAGGCAAACGGGAAGTACGCCAGCAGAAAAAAAGAAGAGCATGTCGAACTGCTGATCGTGGATGGACCACAGGATTTGATTTTTACGTGGGAAGAATATGAGGAACACAAAGAGGAAATGAAGCGCCGGTCATTCACTGGATACTCTAAGGTGCGGGAATACTGGTTCAGTGGTGTGCTAAAGTGCAGCAAATGCGGAGGCAAAATGTCGGGCCGGTATCACCAGAACAAGCGCCAGGACGGAAGCTATAATAAGATTCTTTCATATATCTGTGTCAGCCGCCAGACAGGCAAGGGATGCACCATGCCGATGTTTCGCCAGGAGTTGGTAGAGTCCCTGCTGCTGGAGTGGATCGGAGAAAGGTTATCCACAGATTATTCAGCTATGCGGGAATTAACTGCAACGGTCGAGGAAGATCCGGTGGTTGATCTGCGCAAGGACTTGGCAAGAGAGCTAGAGAAGGTCCGGGACCGGCGCAAGAAGTGGCAGCGTATGTACGCCGATGATCTGATCTCTCAAGAGGAACTGCGGGATCACAACGCCGATGAAAAGCAGAATGAGGAATTACTGATGGCCGAGCTTGCAAAAATGCCGGATGTCCAGATAGAGGATTATACAGAGCAGAATGAAATCTTGTTCGGCCTGCCGGAAGTGTGGGACCAGATGGATGATGTGGATAAGCACGACATGATTCTGGATATCTTCAAAGAAATCACGTTATACACACCTTTAGATAAGGCGCATGGACGGAAAGGACAGTTCATTCCAGCATCCATTCAGAGTGTTATTTTCAATTAATCGTGTGTGGTTTGTTATCTTTGGTAACGCATCGATCTCATCGATGATGACCAGATCAAAGGCCTGGTGAAACCGCAGCAGCTGGTGCGTGGTCGCCAGCGTGATCCGGCTGCGGCGCAAGCGGTCCTTGCTGCCTCCGTACAGCACGGCGGGGACATCCGCCGGGAAGGCCTTGGCCAGGCGCGGCGCAAGCTCCAGCACGACGTCGCGCCGCGGCGTGGCGATCAGCGCCCGGCCCCCGGCCGCGAGCGCCGCCTCCAGGAGCGGGAAGACCATCTCCGTCTTCCCCGCGCCCGTCACTGCCCAGAGCAGGAACCGCTCTGGGCCTCTTGCGGCAGAGCGCCTGCGCGGCTCCGCCAGGAACCCCAGCGCAGCAGCGGCGGCCGCCGCCTGCGCTGCGCTAAGCCCCCACCGGCGTGCCGCTACGGTGGGGGACACGCCGGCCGTGCAGCGCACGGCCGGCAGCGGTGCGCTGCGCAGCAGCAGCGCGCAAGCCCGGCTGCGCCCCAGTGCGAGGCAGGCCTCGCAATAGGCGCAGCCGGCAAGGCCGCACGCGGCGCAGGCCGTGCGGCCCGTGGGCACGCTGCCGCAGCGCAGGCAGCGCGGCACTTCGCGGCGGCGCAGGCCCAGCCGCGTGGCGCCCGTAGGGCCCAGGACGGCGGCCGTAAGCCGCAGCCGTCCCTGGAGATAGGCGAGCTGCGCAGCAGCCCGCCAATTCTCCGCCAGCTCCGGGAGCTGCTCGGCCACCAGCGCCTCTGCTTCACCCTGAAGCAGCGAACGCCCATCCAACGCCGTAACCAGGCGGTCTGCTCCCGCTGCAAGCACCGCCGTTCCCCGCCTCCGTAGGCTATCCTGTTCGTTCCCTCTCCAGCTCTCCCTCCTACTTCCCCGCTTGATAACCCGTTCATTCTCCCACTCCTTCTCCCCGCCGCTGTCCCTCCCACTCGCCCACTCGCTCCCCGCTTCATCTCCCCATTCACATCCCTCTCCAACTCTCTGCTCAGCTACCTCCGCCTTACGCTCCCCGTTCCAGCCAACCCTCTGCCCATTCCCCCAGATACCCTCCAATCCCCCATCCCCGCTCCATCCCCTGTCCTCCGGCAGCCTACACAACTCAGCCTCCTCAAAAGGCCAACCCGCTCCCCGTCCTCCTCCGGCAGCCTGCTCCGCCCGGATCTCCGCCTTCAAGAGAGCTGCGGCGTATTTCCTCCAGGCTGCCTCATCCCAGCGCTGCATCTGGTTCGTGAACTGGCAGGCTGCTGCCAGCTTCACCGCCCAGCCCATCGGCAGTGACCTTGAGAGCAGCACAACCCGGTCCGCCGTTTGACTTCTCTGGTCTGCCCGCTGACTTTTCCGTTCTGCCGCTTGGCTTTCCCCGTTTGCCAATCGACCTCCCCCGTCCACCCATCGACCTCCCCAACCCACAACCCCCTCCGCCTCACCCGCCCACCATAATTCATCCACCGCCAGATTCAATGAAATCCGGGCCTGCCACTGTCCGCCCTGCGCCACCACATACACAGCCACCTTCAATTTCATTGCCTCCTTATCTTTTAGAGCACGCCAAAAAGCACACCGCCCCATTCCTGGAGAGTGTGCTTCACCCGTAACTTACATATTTAGCTGTCATTCGCAGGGCTTGGATGGGGATTTCCCGCTTCCCGGCAACCGCATCATCCGCAGCGGCAGCAGCGGCTCCTGAACCCGCAGGTCAACCGTAACTCCCTGACGGAGTTCTGCCCTATCCGCGAGGCCGAAGAACGGCACCGCAGGTGCAAATTCAATAGAAGAGTTATGATAAGCCATCCGTGAGGCTACCGCCATGGTCCTGTCTTCTGAACCGTCATCCACCAAGGTGATCTGCAGGGGCCTGCCGATCCAGCAAGCATACACTGCAAAAACCCTGAGATACCACTCCACCACGGCCTCATGATTACGGGTAATCAGAATATAGTGAAGCCGCTTACCAGTCCGTGCTGCTGCCCGGGTCTCTTCCCGATGATGCAGGAGTTGAACAAGGGCTGCTGCGGATGCATAAATAGAGATAATCCAGATTAACTGGGCGATCATGAAGATGCACCTCCCTCTTATACCCACACTATATGCCGGTGATAAAAGGACGGTGACAGCCCATTAGCGCGGGAGCCCACCCGCCAGTTCAACTTAGGGTACATATTTAAGTTAGCATTTTGCAAAATTCGAATAGAGTGCGGACTGAAACAATACTATGGCTGCAGCTCTCAGCTGCATACAAGTTATGTACCGTTTATAAGGATCATTAGGATTCTCCAAAACGCTCAGTTAAAAGTTTATGAGGGAAGCTATAAAGTTACCCAGCCGTATTTGATAGAATTAATTACAGCCTGCGTACGGTCGTCCACTTCCATCTTTTGCAGAATACTGCTGACATGGTTTTTGACCGTCTTCTCACTGATAAACAGATATTCCCCAATCATCTTGTTACTCTTGCCCTCCGCCATCAACCGCAACACCTCTGCCTCGCGGCGGGTCAGCGGATTGTTATCGCCTGCAACGAATTTGACACCGGCTTCCTTCACGGCCGTCTCGGCCATAGCGCCAGTCTCGTTAAGGTACGTCATGCGCCGCAGCTGATTAATCAGCTTGCCGGTTACCTTCGGATGGATAAAAGCATGCCCCTCGCATACAGAGCGGATCGCATTAATCAGCGACTCGGCCTCCATATCCTTCAGCAGGTACCCGTTCGCCCCCTTGCGCAGCGTCTCAAACACATAGCTTTCATCATCATGAATCGAGAGGATAATCACTTTGACATCCGGGAACATTTCACGGAGCTTTTGCGTAGCCTCCACGCCGTTCTCAATCGGCATATTGATATCCATCAGCACGATATCCGGCTTATTGCCGTTGCAGAATTCAAGCACCTGGATGCCGTCCCCGCATTCGCCAATGACCTCGATGTCATCCTCCATATTCAAAATACGTTTAAGCCCTTCACGAAACAATTGATGATCATCGGCCAAAAGAACTTTAATGGGCGCTTTGCCAGAGTTTTGGTTCTCCATCACATTACTCCTTTCCCTTTTCCACATTCGTCGGAATGTGAATTACGATTGTTGTGCCCTGGTTCTCGGCTGACTGTATTTCCATTCTTCCCTCCAGCAATTCCACGCGTTCGCGCATACCCACCAGACCAAAGCTTTCCCGGTTGGCTTGTTCACTGATTTTTTTCACATTGAAGCCTAAGCCATTGTCTTTCACGACAATCTTGATCAATTGAGCCTGATAAGTAATCTCTACCAGTACGTAGCTTGGATAAGCATGCTTCGCCGCATTGGACAGACCCTCCTGCACCAGCCGGTATACCGCCGCTTCCATTGCCGAGGACAAACGGTGCTCCTTCCCCCTGGTTTCAAAAGAGGTGCGGATCTTCGTCTTCTCCTCATAATCATGCACATACTTCCGCAGAGTCGGAATCAGCCCCAAATCATCAAGCGCCATCGGACGCAGGTTGAAAATCACCTTGCGCATTTCTTCCAGGCTGTATCTTACCTGCCCCTTTAAGTCTATTACTTCGGCTTGTACCAGCCCAAATTCCTGCTTTACCAGCATTCTTTCTACAATTTCCGTCCTTAGGACTAGATTCGCCAGCATTTGAGCAGGACCGTCATGAATTTCCCGGGCAATTCTTTTCCGTTCCTCTTCCTGAGCCAGGATTATTTTGAGTCCAATCATCTGGCGGTTCTTCGCAGATTCGACAATTCGCGTCACTTGACCTAGTTCTCCGGACAGATATTCCAGGACAACGCTCATTTGCGAACCAATCGATTCGGCACGTTCTACAGAATTTTCGACACTGCGCACCCGCATTTGCAATTCATCGCGTCTGCTCCGCAGATAAGCCTCCCTCTCCCTGGTCATCATCAGCTCCAGCTGCAGCTCCGTCGCCTTCTCATAGGCAATCCGGATATCCTTCTCCGTGTAGCGGACAAAATCCCGGCTGACCTCTGTCAGCCGGATCCGGGAGCGGTGGTACTGCTGCTCCAGCTTGTCTACCTTTTGCAATGTTTCATCCGTTTCTTCCATGACCCGCTGCAGTTCTTTGTTGAGTGCAGCAAGCTCATCGCGTGCCACCTGCAATATTTCGAATATCTGATACTTGCTGCTCTCCATCACGTCGATGGTGTTTTTAATCACCCGATCTATCGCATCGGCTTGAAATTCCACGGATGCTTGCCCCATTTCTATCGAATCGTATTAAAGGCTTTCCTTTATATTAACATATCACGATTCGATAGTTACGGTCTTAGTGTTCTGTTCCCATTTTACAGTGAGTCCGAGCTGTTCTGTCACGAGTCGAAGCGGTACTAAAGTCCTGGCATTCAGAATCATCGGTGCTACTTCAGCACTCTGCCGCTTCCCGTTCAGTACGAACTCCTTCTTATTCACGGTCAGATCCAGCGCCTTAGAGCCCCGGAGGACCATAATCTTCTTAGTCTTCGCATCCCAGACCGCATTGCCGCCGAACGCGTCCAGAACATATTTTATCGGCACATACGTACTGCCGTCCTTCACGATCGGCGCAACATCAATCGGCCGCTTGGTGCCGTTAACCGTCATCGCCTTGCCTCCAATGCTCATCGCCGCCGTCCCTTTGGGCAGTCCCGCCTCACTGGAGAGCGATGGCATCACGAAGGAAATATTATCAAAAGCCACTGTCCCTGTCTTGGCCCGTTCATCCTGGCCTTCTTCTACATTTACCACGTAAAGTCTCTTAAGGGAAGCTGGGAATTTAATCCCTGAGCCGGACAGATCGATATTAAGCGTCTTCCAGCCGTTCCAGTCGATAACTTTCGCCAAATCAATATAGGCCGTCTTTCCGCTGGCATCTGTCAGCTCGGCACGCATCCAGTTCAGGCTCATGTCCCCCATCACATCGACTGACATGGAGGTTGCCGCCGCCGGAATATCCTTGCCCTTTGTACCGTTGAACTGGGCGTATGCGTACATTTTACCGGTGCCTGCACTCATATCGTAGCTAAGCGATAAGACCTTCGAGCCTGCACGCTCTGCGCTGCCCGCAACTACTGCTGCTGTTCCAGTAACCCCTGCCGCATTGGTTGTGAACGCGAACGGATAATTGGCATTCTCGAAATCCTCCCACGCCGTAGCAGCTGCAGTAGACAAGACAACCGCCGTGCTGAAGCCGTCATAGCGGGCAATCGCATATCCGGTAGTTACGCCGGGATCGACTGACTCCACTTTAAGCTTGCCGTCCCCCACACTTCCTTTGAAGCCGATAAACTCCCACTTCAGTGCGGTTGCCGGAACAGCTATCGTTGCCCCGCTCTTCGACACCGCGCTAACCGGAACCGATACAGTGGCTCCTGCTTGCAGCGGTGCAGTTGCTGTACCTGCAATCAGGCTGGACAGGTCTTCTCCGCCCAGAACGGTGACCTCGGTCTCCGCACTCGCTGTTCCGCTGGTCGCCTTCAGCTTGACGGTTCCCGGCTTGACGGCCGTGGCTTCGCCCGCATTCACAGTCACACTCCCGCCGCTTGCGGTCCAGGCCGGATTAGCCGCCGCTACATCCACCGGATTGTAGTACGTATCATAGCCCTTCAGGGAGTATGTGGCCTTTTGCCCGATTAACAGTACCGAGCTGCCGCTGATCTTGATTCCTTTCACTTCACCTTGCGGAGCAGAAGTATATACTCCCACGCCGTTAACGATTGTGCGCTGCTCCTTGCCGTATTCGGTATTGAAGGTAAGCGTAGTCGAGGTTTCAGCCAGCGGGCGGTCTACCATCGTTGTAGAGCCCCCTCCGTCCAGATTAATTCCTTTCCACACCCCGATATTCGTCATGAAGGATTGCAGCTCTGTCAGCGACAGACCCGCACTATTGCTGTTCTTCTCAGCTGCAATGACATATACGTACCTGCCATCCTGGGAATAGCCCAGCGCTGTACGCGCCCGGTACCCGCCAATGCTGCTTGTAGAACGGGAGAACGACGACGCCTTGCCGTTATTGACCAGAATCGTATGCCCCCCGATCATCATCTGCAGCGTAGAAGGATCGAGCTCCTGCTGGGTGGTTTTGGAACGGAGCAGATAGGTACTGTTTATCTTTTGTCCTACAACCAGATGTGCCTTGACGAACTCGGCAGCCAGCCCGTGCGTCCGCAGAATATAAGCCCCTTTGGGCACGGTCACCGGCAACGCCGAATCCAGCGAGATCTGGGTAATCGTATCATTCTCTACCAGCACCTCTGTTGGTGTAGTAGAACTGCCCTTAGGCCGCTCCAGCGCTGTCCACGCATCTGTGTAGATATAAGCGGCATTAGCATGACTGTAAGTCGAGCTGCCGCCTTCGGGATTGTAGGCCCCTTTGTTGATGCCGGACAGCGGGAACTGGGAACCATCCTCTGCGGTCAGCATCCCCTCAAACGTATATTCATCAATGATAGGTTTACGGTCCTTGGTTACTGCAAAAGCATACATTCCGTTTAGCTGTGAAGGAGTGGACACCAGCACACCGCCCGATACCTGACCGCCAATCGGCGCACCTTCTCCGCCGGTATTGAAGTAATCCCCGTTCACCGCCGCGACGGCTCCTGTCTCCGCCGCCATGCCCCCTGTGCTCTGCCGTGTCGTCAGATTCCCGCCTTTGCCGGTCATGACATCCAGAGAGACATAAGGATTATTCAGATCGACACGAATGACGCTGGCCAGTCCTGTGGCACTCTTACCTGAACGCACTGTGGTAAATTTATATTTCATCATCATCGCACCGGAAGTGATAACCTCTTCACTCAGCTTTGTCGCCGAGAAGGACGCTGCTGCTTGTGCTACCGGCGCAGTGCTTGCGCCCAGCCATCCTGCACCTTCACTCCCGACAACCGGCATGATCCAGATTACACCCGCCAGGGATGCAGCAATCCATTTTTTAGCAGGCGACCATTGATTTCCCCGTGTTGACTCAGTACTCTTTTTCCCCATGAAAAGCTCATTCATTTCAGTGTAACTCTCCCATCTATTTGTACTCTTCTACTTCGCTATCAAGACCTGGATATCAGTTCATAGTAATAGACTATACCTTTAATAGACTGAATTCAGCTCGAAAAGTTGCGAAAATTGGAGAGAACTAGCAGGTTTTACCGGATGGGCAGAGTCACGCTGGAGCTGTCCAGGTATGCCAAAAAAGCACCCGGCCCATAGACCGGATGCTCTGCTTAACTATACAATTCCCTTGCTCTTACAAATAACCTGCTGTCTTCAGCATCCGCTGCAGCATGACCGCAGCCTGCCCTCTGGTAGCATTACCCTGCGGCTGGAATTGCGTGGTGCTGACTCCCTGAATAATCCCCGCCTTGACTGCCTTGGCTACAAATTCGATACTCTGGCTCAGAATCCTCGCCCGGTCCTTGAACGGGCTAAGCGTATCCATTACCGATGCACTTAGCGTTACAGGCTGCCCCGTATACTCCAGCGCCCTCACCATCATAATCGCCATCTGCTCACGGGTAATTTTATCCTCCGCGCGGAAGGTCCCGTCCGTATTGCCGGTGATGATGCCGGCTTTGGCTGCGGCTTCTATGAAGTCACTTGTTTGTGTAAAAGGACGTACATCCTTGAACTGGGAAGCTCCACCGCGTACTGCCTGTAAACCTAAGCCCCGGCTGAGCATCACAGCGAACTCAGAACGAGTGATCGGCTGATCAGGCTTAAACGCAGTTCCATAGCTGCTATCGATGATATTTTTGGCGGCTAACTCTGCTACAGCAGTCTTACTCCAATGTGAGGTCATATCTCCAAAGGTACGCAAGGAAATGAACACCCCCACCACCTGGTTACCATTCGTGCGTGCACTAACAACGCTATTACTGCCCACTGTAGCAATTTGGGCCGGCAAATAAATAGCATCATTATATGTCGAATCTACTCCGGCAGCCATCGTTTGTGCAGAGTTAAGTACAGCAGGGTTACGAACAATGTACTGTCCTGTTACATTTAATTCCTTGGCATTGGAGTAGTTATCTTTAATTGAACCGGTAAGACGTAAATCCATAAGACCGGTAACGTTACGCATCGCCTGGCTTCCGATTTTTTGTTCGAACGAATAGAACGTCCCGCCCGGAACACTCTCCATACGCAGCACAAGTGAGACCTTATTGATATCTGTTCCCAAACCAGCAATTAGCGAATTGACATCAATGTCGCTTAGTTTTACACCATACATTTGATCTCCGTACCGGATAATCAGTTTTGCATTCTTGTTGCTTGTGGCTGCATCCGATAGAGCTTTTAATGGAACGGTAACATAGGCTGATTTCTCTGTAGAGGGAACCTCGAATACCAACTCATCCGTACCTGCAAGCTTTAGATATTGATAACTGGCAGCCATACGCTCTGCATTCAGATCATATCTTTTAACCATTTGTTTGTAGACCGAAAGATCTGTAACCGCAAGAGCAGAATCACTCTTCAGTAGCGGGTACTCCTTGCCAAACTCACTGGCAGGCAGGGTTCCGAGGTAAGAAGGGCGGCTTCCATTGCCCGTTACACCAGTGGTCAGATTCTGAACAGACAAGGAATTGAAGGACGGAAGAGAGTTACCATTCGTGTCTGTAATCATCCCCGCACCCGACAGGTAAGAGAGCTCCACCTTTTGCCCGGCCGTCACTGCTTGCGAGAGATTCAATTTCAAAAGAGTTCCAGACAGGCTGAAATCCTGAACATCAATGCTGCTTCCATCAGCCTTAATCCCAAACTGATTAACATACAATTTCGAAGATGACTGCATGCTCTTATTAAAAGTAACATTAAGTTCGTTGCCCTTCACTGTAGCTACGCTGATCTCCGATACTACCGTGGCTGAAGTTACAGACACTGGCTGAAGATCAACATAGGCTGCACGATTACCATTCAGATCACTAAGTCCAAGAGTACCTGGAACATAGGATACCGTCACTGTTCCGTTAACTGGCAAAGCAGTCTGAAGGGTCAATGTAGCCTGCGATCCACTTACCGATACATTGGTAACATAGTTTGGTTTGCCGCCAACCAGTACAGAGAACTGGCTATTCATCGGTAAATTGGTTGTGGACAGACCTTCGTTATAATTCAGAATGATTTTATTGCCCGCACCCGTCGCATTCTGGAACACCGGCGGCACATTATCCTTACTATTGCGGATGTTAAACTCAGCGAAGTTTGCAATATTCTGCCCCAGAGAGCTAACCAGCGGATACGAACCGGCGTAGTAGGATACCCGGACCGACTCCGAATTGCCCACCTCGGAACCCACTGTTAAATAAAGGGTGTTGCCGCTGGAGCTGATAGAATTCACCCCAAGCGAATACCCGTCAGTTGTTACCACAAACTGATCATACGCATATGGAGAGACCGTTTTGAGCGTATCATTGAAGGTCAGTGTCACTGTTCTGCCAGTAATTCTGCCTTCTTTGGGCGTAGGGAGCGCCGATTCTATAGTATTAGTGATCTGCTGTCCAGAAAAGGTAGGCGCAGCATTCCCGCTCGTATCCTGAATCGTCCGCACGCCGCCGGTATAGCTGATTTTTACATTCTGCCCTACAGCGATGCCTGTGCTAATCACTACAAATACACTGTCTCCTTGAATATAGGCACTCTCAATATTCCGGGTTTCCTCATTAACGGTTACCCCGAAGCTGGAAGCCAGCAGCGCCACTGAAGCGTTAAGCGACTCATTATACCTCAGGCGGATCGTCCGGTTGTTCTCCAGCACTGCACTCGTCAGCGAGGGTGGAGTTTTATCTATGGCCACAGTGCGGAAGCTCCAGGACTTGGTACCGCTTAATCCCTCATACTGCACGCTGGGGTCTGCGGCATCCGTGAACGCTCCTTTGGCGATGTCGATATAATAGATCGTATCTGATTCCAATGCTGCCGTCGGCTTGATTAAAAACTCCTTGGCAGAGGCGCCCTGCTGAACTGTCGCTGTCACTTTAGATCCATTGCTTTTGTACAGAACAACCCCGTTCGTGACGGTGCTATTATTGATAACATCCCGGTTGAAATTAACCGCAATCGTTTTGGAGATATCTACCGACTCACTGCGGTCCGCTGGTGTTAACGCGGCTACAGACAGACTTGTCAGTGATGCCGTCGTGAACGTCCAGGAGTACGGACCTGAGGCCGGAAAGAGATGACCATCCTGATCATAAAAAGCACCCTGCGGTATTGTCACAGTATATAGCGTACCGCTCAATAGCGGTGAAGCTGCGGAGGCTGGCAACAGAGTTATTGTCGAGCTTCCCCCACCGGTAACATTCGTTGAATTGACATTCAGCCATCTTGTTCTAGGGTCCCCTGCACCTGGAGAGACCGAGATTACTCCAGAGGCCGGACTCATCGGGCGGTCGAAGTATAGCTTAAGGGCTCCACTAACCGATGCGCCAAAAGATGCATTGGCCGGAGCCGTAGATGCAGAGATAGTACCCGTGCCGACCGTGGAGAAGCTCCAGCCGCTGCCGCTTGCTATCCCCTGATAGGTTGTATTATTAGCATCCTTGAATGCATAAGCGTCGATAAGCACATAATAATTCCCGCCGGACGGAAGCTTATTAGCCAGTGTCAACGTCACCGTTGTCGAGGAATCTGCACTCTGGAATGCTACGCCAGGTTCTCCATCTCTGATCGCAAACTCTTGTATAACCGCGTTATCCGCTGACGAGAGCAGCCTGACGCTGCCTCCTCCGGCTGTAAGGACTCCAGATAAGCGAATACTCAGCTCCGTTAAGCTACCTGCCTCTACTCTGGAATTGATGGCAGGAGACATGCTGCTTGCTGTAATCGCCGGATTTACCTCCGGAGCTGTCGTGAACTTCCAGCTTGTTGCCGCAGATTCATTGCCTGCGCTATCCTTGAACAGCCCCTTAGGCACACTTACGCTATATGTTTTGTAGGGAGCAAATTTAAGGCTGGCGCCTAGCTTGATCTCGTAGCTTGACGAGTTTCCGATTAGTCCTGCACTCCCGACTGCAATTTCCGTAAATACCGTTTCGGCATTTACATCTGTAATGGTGATTTTCCCGGCTTGCGGGATCACCTGGCGGTCAAAGCCAAGCCCCAGCGAAGCCCCGACATTTACAAAAGCAGACCCGTTCGCAGGAGAAATGCTGATTCCGAATTCCGAAGCGGCGTATACCGCTGATGTATGTATACCGATAGCCGGACTGCCCAGACCAAGCAGCAGATTGCCTGCAATGATAATTGCCGTTCCTATTCTTAATTTCTTTCTCATTCTTAAAAAACCCCTTTCAGCCCTTCCAGCACTTCTTGTATTTGTATACTGTTATATTTCGGCTAAAGGGCTTCCAAAGTTTAGAAGATGACGGCTGCGGGCACATCGGCTTGCTTTTTCACAAAAAAAAGCCCACACATCACCCTCTTCATGAGGACTTCTGTATGGGCATATTTATTCTTAATTTCTTAGATTCCAGACTGGGCCTTTAACAAATCCGCCTTATCTACGCGTTCCCACGGAAGGTCCACATCTGTGCGGCCAAAATGTCCATAAGCTGCTGTCTGTCTATAGATAGGCTTACGCAGATCCAGCATCGAGATGATTCCCGCCGGACGAAGATCAAAGTTATCGCTGATCAGTTGAACCAGCTTCTCCTCACTGATCTTGCCCGTTCCATATGTATCCACATTGATCGATACAGGGGTAGCAACACCGATAGCATACGCCAATTGAATCTCGCACTTGTCAGCAAGGCCGGCAGCGACCAGATTCTTCGCTACATAACGAGCCGCATAGGCTGCAGAACGGTCCACTTTGGTCGGATCTTTACCGGAGAAGGCTCCGCCGCCGTGACGGGCATAACCGCCATATGTATCCACAATGATTTTGCGTCCAGTCAGACCGGCATCTCCTTGAGGACCACCAATAACAAAGCGGCCAGTAGGATTAATGAAGTATTTAGTGGCTTCATCCAATAGCTCAGCCGGAACAACCGGAAGAATGACATGCTCTTTGATGTCTGCCTGAATTTGTTCAAGGGTAATTTCTTCTGCATGCTGGGTAGACACAACAATAGTATCCACACGCACCGGCTTGTCGCCCTGGTACTCAATCGTAACCTGGGTTTTGCCATCCGGACGCAGATATTTCAAAGTTCCATCTTTACGGACTTCCGCCAGACGCCGGGCAATCCGGTGAGACAGGGCAATCGGAAGCGGCATAAGCTCAGGTGTCTCATTCGTAGCGAACCCGAACATCAGACCTTGGTCACCGGCACCAATGTTAGCAGTCTCTTCAGCTAATGACGCAGGGTCCCGATGCTCAAGAGCAGCGTTTACACCCTGGGCAATGTCTGCCGATTGCTCGTTCAACGAGCTAAGAACCGCACAAGTATTATAATCAAAGCCAAACTTCGCGCGGGTATAGCCAATTTCCTTAATAGTATTACGTACGATTGCCGGAATATCCACATATTCAGATTTAGTGCTAATTTCCCCGATGACAAGCACAAGACCTGTTGCTACAGCTACCTCACAAGCTACACGGGCATTAGGATCGTTAGCAAGAAATGCATCTAGTACCGCGTCGGATATCTGATCACAGATTTTATCGGGGTGTCCCTCCGTTACGGACTCAGAAGTAAACAGATGACGCCCTTTGATCGACATATACAACAACCTCCCATATTGTTGATCTGACACTGTATTCAAGGGGGCTCCCTAGTAGATAACAGGCCAAATATAAGTAGTAGAATAATAATGGCCAATGCCTGTTTTATTCAAAAAATGAACCTTTTCCGGATGGAAAAGGTCTACGGCC
This sequence comes from Paenibacillus sp. FSL R7-0210, assembly GCF_038009085.1. Lineage (NCBI taxonomy): Bacteria > Bacillati > Bacillota > Bacilli > Caryophanales > Paenibacillaceae > Paenibacillus > Paenibacillus sp. FSL R7-0210. The sequence continues at coordinate 7,095,076 of NZ_JBBPAR010000001.1, read as the reverse complement.
TTCCTCAAAGGTCATATTATCTTATTTACCGGTGGCTGTCAATTGAAGCCAGTTATGCGAAAAGAGACTGCTCTGCCTGTTTGATCAACCTCTTTGTGATTTCCCCGCCAACAGATCCATTATCTCTGGAGCTTAGATGTCCCAGATATGGAGTACCTCCAGAAACACTTGCTCCGCCAATCGTCCCCAGCTCAGAAGCAAACTCCGTATCCATCCCTCCGCCGTACGAAGCTCCATATAATCCGAATTCAGAAGCAATTTCATATTGCATTTGTTTCAGCATTGCCCGGCTTTCTGGTACCACACTGCGATTTGTACGTGCCATGTTACAGCACCTCCTGCGAATTTTTTTTAAGATTACAGGTGGTATTGTGTACGAATCGCAAAGGCCTGAGTCGGCTTAATGTTTGTCAACTGTGGGAATGAGTTCCGGTGTATATGGAGGTCCAAAATAGGGCATTCTTTATATAGAAAGAAAAATGTCGATTGAAGTGTTCTTAAAAAAAGATTGCAGCTATTTCAGAGTATATGCTCCACGGACCATAACAACGATTTTCATCGTTTGACCGTCCTGTACAGCAATTCCACGGCCATCCCGGGGGAAAGATAATAGATGATTCATAGGCGCAGCTACACCATTCGCCAAATCGACACCATCCGTCAAATCAGCTACTCCATTAGCATCTTGGGAATAAATAACCGCTTTGCCGGCGCGAACAATAAATTCAGCACCCGCCCCGGCAATCAGGGTTTGTCCAGGTTTCACATCAACGATTTCGCTGGCATTGCCCGTATTGCCTGTGTCACCCGAACCGGAAGCCGGCGCTTTGGTTGGAGCTGTGGTTGCAGCCGGTGCATTAGTTGCAGTAGCAGCCGGAGTCTGAGTAGGTGGACTAATTGTTCCACCCTGCAAAGCCTTCTGAATCTGTTGGTCCACATAGCTCTTAGTAACCACCGGGTCCTCAGCCGTTCCTGGCTGTGATCCAACACCGGCGCCTTCAGCCGTTAAGTTGAGCATGGAGCCTGCCCACAGGCCACCTGCCAGCAGCACTGCGGACATCGTAACTTTCCAAGCCGTCTTCAAAAGTAATTCCTCCTCATAGTGGGATAAATGGCTATAAAAAAAGAATAGCCTCCGAAGAGGCTATTCTTTGCTTCGGTAATCGGAGATTACTTAGCGTAAATTTCGTTAGTGTCGTCTTTAATAACGTTTCCGTCACCATCAGTGAACGTAGCGCCTTTAACGACTTTAACAATAATTCTGTTAACTTCATTAGCGTTAAGGTCAAGCTCCTCAAGGGCACCTGCTTTAGAATCAATGATTTGTTTCGAGAACTTAACAGACCATTTACCCTTGTCAGAACCGTACTTGATTTCAGTAACCGAAACGATATGTTCTTTCTTAACAGCCTGGTTATCAACAACATCATTGTTGATAAAGAACTGCAGGTTACTTGTGAGGTTCTCTTTGGTAAGACCAACTACATCTTTAGAGAATCCAAGGATCAGTTCAGTGGAGCTTCCTCCAGATACTGCTGCAGTGTTAAGGGTCGGTTTAATTCTGCTAGTCAGCTTACCCTTAGCTTTAGCTTGTGTACCATCAATGCCGTTACCAACAGTGTCAGTAACTCCGCTTACGATGAACTCGTAATCAGTTTTAGTGGTCTCAATTGCACTACTAGGAATCTTAATAGTTACGCGAGCATATACAGGATTCTTCGTAGATCCAATTGTATTACCATTAGAATCAAGAGTAGTTACAGATGGGAATGATCCAGCTGGAAGTGCTTTACCGTCCAGTGTATAGCTGTTTGGATCAATCAAAGTCGCACTATTCAGACCACTTGGATCCTTCAGATCAACTGTAATGGTTGCTTCGCCATATACAGTATTAGTAACGCTGTCTCCGCTAACTTTCACACTGTCAATGAATTTGATCGGTGTTGCGCCAGCAGTTGGCAGGAACAATTCTGGTCCCTTATCATCAGTGGAAGAAGCTCCCAGAGTAACATCCAATACTTGTGCAGTATTTTCGTTGCCACTGTAAGATTTATCTTTCACCAAACCAGCCGGTACACGCAGAGTGTACTTACCAGCAGCTACAGAAGCTGGAACTGGAAGGACGATAGTTTTTTCGTTGTTTTTCTTGAATCCGGTAGTTGGAACAATAATGGATTCACCAGTTGATTCACTGATCAGGTATACAGTACCCTTACCAACATAGTCAACATCCTTAGTGAATCTCAAGGCAATACCTTTGTTCGCTGTAGTTGTCGAGTAAGTTACATTAGTCACTGTTGGAGCCACTGTGTCCTTAGTGAATGTGATGGCTTGGTTAGAAGCCGTTCCCAGGATGTTGCCCAGTGTGTCCTTAACATTAGCACCGAACACAACTGAACCGGTGAAAGTGTTGCTGGATGGGAATGAAATTCTAGGCGATTGCAGAGTGAACTTCTTGCCATTCTCAGAAGTTAGAACAGAGAAAGTACCTTGGCTTTCACCAGAAGAGTTCAGCAAACGAACGTTACCTACCAGAGATGCACGGTCTACTGTTTTATCGAATTCAACTTCGATAAATCTGTCACTTACCGGAGTTACGCTCTTAATGACAGGAGCTGCAACATCGGAGGTAACTGTAACTGTAGTTTTTGTAGGATTCGGTGTAATGGTATTTCCTGCATAGTCAGATACATTCTGCAGAGAAACATCATAAGTTTTACCACTATCCAGTGATCCGCCAGTCAGTTTGAATTCATCATAAGTAGCAGTAGTAGCAGTAGCTTGAGCAGATACACCGTTAACGTAAGCTACGATACCCGTAGTTTTTACTGGCTCGCTAAATTTAACATAAACATCTTTAGTGTTTGTTTTCGCAGCAGCAGTTGTAGATACAATAGTCGGAGCTACTGTGTCAGCAACATTCACAGTCTGAAGGAAAGCTGGAATGGATTCTGCAGAAGTTGTGCGAATATCACCACTAATTTCGATGTTGTAGTTACCCTTAAGGAACTTGATAGTTGGAACGTTAGCCAAGGTGATTACAGCCTCAGTATTATCGGCATTGAATGTCACATTAGCGTTAACTGCATCATTGTCCTTAGTGCCAACCTTAGTGATCTTGATAACTTCATCAAGCAGTCTGCTGGATTCAGCTACAGTATCAGTGTCAATTGTGCGATTGAACTTAACAACTACTTGCTTCGAGTTTGGAGTTGTTACAGAAACAACCTTAGGAGCCTGCAGAGTTACTTTTGCAGTATAGTCCTTTTCAAGGTGTTTGAAGTTGATTGTTTGTTCAACACCTGCTACCAGAGCAGTTGTCAATTCAACGTTTGCAGTAGTTTTGTCAGAGAAAGTTACAACTACTTTGGTTGGGCTTACTGCTTCAGCAGAAGCTACAGTCAATGTAGGAACTTTACCGATTTGGTCAGCATAGTAAGCTGTTTCAACTACCAAAGAACGAAGAGCGTTAGCTTTGAAGTTGGCAGTTTTCTCTACCAGACCAGCGTTGATAACTGCTTGCGCATAGCCCTTAGCCCATACAGATGCACTGTTATCAGTTGTAGTTGGTTGTTCCAGCTTAAGAGCGATAGCCAATACTTTAGCTACTTCTTCAACTGTTACTTTACCGTTGTAGTTGAAGATACCTTTAACAGTATCTTGACCCTGCATCAATCCTGCTGCAGTAACTGCTTCGATGTAAGGAACAGCCCAGTTTTTAGCGTTGTAACCTTTATCGTTGTAAGACAACTTGCCAGTTACTTCAGTAAGACCGAACAATTTAGTAACGATCTTAGCGAATTCTCCGCGAGTCAGATCTTTATCAAGATGAGCCTTACCATCAGGGAACCCATTAACAACACCCTTTGCTGCTAAAGCATCAAATGCTTGTTGTGAAGTTACCTTTGCTGTTTCACCAAATGCTACAGAGGCAAACATCGAGAATGCCATTGCTGTAGATAATGCTACGGATAAAATTTTCTTCATAACCTTTTTTTCTCCTCCTTGGACATTCATAAACTGGGATTTTTCTTTAGTTGTGTAGCTCATATCACTCATTTGTCGAGCACCCCCTTTCCCGAGTTGAGCAGATTAAGTATAAATAATGTCTGTGACGGGTATCACAGAAACTTGTAAACAGCTTCAAGGCATAGTAATACTAGATTCCTAATTCTACCTAAGTATTATACAATGTGCCTCTAGTCACGTAAAGCTAATTTTTCCATTTAGCAATGAACAATGCCTTGAGGGCATTCCGCAATTGCCTTGTGCAAGTGACTCTACACCTTAAACGCAATAGTTTCAAAAAAGTTGCGCTTTGGTTAAAAAAACTTTTTCTGCCCTGCTGTATCCCTGCCCCGATACTCTAGAAGATACAATATGTATGTTCTACTAACTATTGTTAATGTTGGGTGGCTACGGGAATCAGTATAGCATAGAGGCATTCCAAACGTCATTAAACAATATTTGCTAAGTTCATAAACAAATATTGCATACTAAATGTGATTTTTTTGTTGACCAACATTCGAGCTAATAAGTATATACCCACATTGCAGCAGGGTTAACACGTTCCCGGATAATGATTGACATAAAGAAAGGCTACTGAGATCAACTCAGCAGCCTTACCTTCAATTCAGTATATCCAGGGCTAACGAATCTTCATCGATAGCTGTATTAACTCCTGGCGCTTCTCAGGGCTTGCATTTACATTCTCATACATGGCATCAATCGCCGCGCGGTTCTCACGGTAGGTCTTCTCATGCTTGATGGTGCTATGGGACCAATCGATCAAAGCATTCTCAGCAATAACAAGTTCATTATAAGCATCATGGAAGCCAGTTGCTTGGACAAGCTCTTCCATTACCTCCTGAGTGATCTCCTGCAGAGCCCGCTTCGCTGCAATTTCCTTTTCCATAACCTTTGCTCTATTCTCAAACATATTCTTTGCTTTCGTGTAATCCAATTGTGCTTTTGATAAAATCGGTTTCATCGATGGCTTTCACCTTTCACGTAAAAATGGTTTCTTTGACATTGTAACGCAAATGGGAGCAGATTACAAAGATGTCCGAATGGTAATTTAACCTGAATAAGGTTTTTACTCTGGGACTGTTACTGCCTAGCTCAGGGTTTTAGGGAAAATTGTAGTGCTTTTCTTCAAAAGCTCCACAGCTATTTTACCAGCCTCAGCTCTTGTCATATTGGCTTTAGGATTAAAGTTGTACGAAGCCTTCTTTTGTCCCGTAGTGGTCACTTCAGCCCCATTCATAATTTTAGCCTTTGACACGGCCTGAACTGCGGCTAATGCATAGGACTCTATCTTACCGGAATCCAGGAAGGACTTGGCTACTGCATCCTTTAATTTCTGATCATTAACCGGCAGCTTCAGCTTGAGTGCTCTGGCAATCATCACAGCTGCTTGCTCACGCGTAATCGGTTGATCTGGACCAAATACCCCATCGGTAAGTCCAGTCACAATTCCGGCTCTGGATGCTGTCTCAATATGTTCATAATCCCAGGTTACTGAACTGGCCCCTGGAACCAAATCTGAATAGGTCTTATTACTATCGTAGTTAAGCGGCAGATTCAAGCCCTTAACAAGCAGGGTCGCGAACTCTCCTCTTGTTGTCTGATCGTCTGTGCCAAACTGTTCAAAACGAAGATTATTCATGATCCCCTTGGAATACAGGGCATTAAGAATGTTCCGGGCCCATTGGTGATTCGTAATATCGTTATAGCCACGGCTCATTTTCATAACCTTGTAATAACCAAATTCATCAAACGGAACACTGATTGTATGCTTGTTGGTATCCACAGTACCACCAATATTCACCCATTCACGGTTGGAGTTATATTGGAATACAGTTACAACGGTCCCCGCATCGTCAACGACATTGGAGTCAAAGGCCAGGGTTAGTTTCCCCCGCTTGGACGGTGTGATCTTGCGTTCTGCCGGAGTCTGCGGATCACCGAACAAACCATCTACAGAATATGGAGCCAGGCCATTCGTTGCAGGAATGTACCCTCCAGTCGATACTGTACCCAATTCGCCCAAGCCTCCGCTAATCCAGTACACATCGGATATTCTTACGAAGTTACTGCTCTCATATGGAGAACTGAAACGAAGTGAGAATTCATCGGGAATGGTCCAGTTAGGAATTCCGCTCTCTTCAAATGTTACCGGGAAGCCGATGACATTGCCATAATCGTTACGGCGTTCGACCACACCTGTTGTCGGTTCAGCAATACCGAAGCGAAGTTTGGTATCAGGATAGAACTTCTTCAGATTGCGTGTATCTGTACTTTGCATTACAGTCCCTTTCGGGAAGGTCAATTCTAGCTTCTTATTAAATACACTGTATTTGTCCGCTACCTTAGGCGCCATGTATTGCGAATCAACTGCTACAGTGCCCGTATAGAATATTGAGATAGTATCTGTACTTGTACTGCTTCCTCTGACAATTTGAATTTTGATGCTGTTTGCCTTATCTGGCTTCAAGCCTACGTAATCCAGAACGAACCTGCCCGGTCCCAGATCCGTTCGCTTAACGGCCTGCTCTTTGTCAATAACTACACTTGTAGCTCCCTCAGCCTCAATATCAAAATGAACAAAGTTCTTGTTCACAACATACTGAGTCCCTACAGAGGGCTGAGGAGACAGAATGCGGTAAGCACTGACCTCCCGGATCAGCTCCAGTTTCTGACTAGTCTTGGCACCCGTGCTGTTGATCAGTTCCAGCGTATAGATGTAGGTTCCCGGTGTATCATTGGTGAGATCCTGAATCCGCATTACGAAATCCTTCTGACTGCCGGCAAAGCTGGTAGTATAACGTTGATCCGCAAACACCGGGCTTGCTGTATTAGCAGCACTGGCGTTAGCCGGAATATCAAGCGACAATATATTTTTGGTACCCATGTTCAGATTCAGCTTCACTGCCCCGCTGCCTCGCAGCACCAAATCATAGGTTTTCAGACTAGTTGTATACTTTGTATCATTATAAATAAAATCAGGTGTCAAATTGAACAGCTTCGTGAGCAGTACATCCGTTGGTCCAAAATTAGCGTCCGGGAATGTAGGTCTTCCTGTGCCTAAGGCCGGCTGGAATTTGCTGATGGTTGATACATTCTCATCAAGAATATAGACACGCAGTTCCTTGCGGACCTCACGAACCTGTCCTTTTTCATCTACCCCTGTTCCTGTCAGGACAATTTTGTTCTCCCCGAATACAATAGGGCCTGCACTTGCATCAATTTTTAAATCTACAGAAAAAGCACCATCACTTGGATTTGGCCACTTCTCTGTTCCTGTAGGTTTTATTTTCAACCCATTCACATACATTTCAGCCAGGAAGTAGCTGCTACCCAGATTAAAGTCGATATATTGTCCCTTTACGTTCAATACTTTGCTCTCGCTGGAGTTAATTACATAAGTCTGCCCATCCGTAAGGTTGGATACATAAATGTAGCTCTTCGAGGCAAAAGAAATATTAACATCCTTGTTTGAGGATGAGCCATCTATCTTGAACCGGACGGTCTGATTCCCGTTCTGGAAATCCGTAATTTTAAAGATATGTTCTGTTGGCGATACCGCCTTTATCCATTCCGGCGCTAAAACTCTGGTGGACAAAGGCAAATAGCTTGCAAGCAGCTTTACAGGAGTGGTTGTCATAGCTGTATTGGTTTTAACCAAGATATAGAATTCTCCAGAATCCACCTTAGCCCCATTCAGCGCTACTCCGGCAGGTACTGTCCCTGTTGTTCCGTTATATCCAGGCAGATACTTCATATCTGTAATTACAATGTTATTCTTCATATACTGAAAATCAATGGACCGGTTAACGGTCTTGGTTCCATACGCTACTGAAAGATTGTGCGTCTGCTTTTCTAAACGGTTGGCAGGTGTTGCATTATCCTTTGTTAAGGTCAAAGGGATTTTAAATGTTACCAGCCGATAAGCAGGCGAATCCTTAATTGGAGATGGCACCAAAATTTCACCATTGCCTACTTTTAACTCTACAGTACCACCACTTCCAAGGGTTAATCCTTCCCCATATTCAATAGCGGGTACTGCACTATCCAGCTTCACAACTGCCGAACCGCTGAAAGGCACTCCGGCATTGTCTGGAACCATCATCTGGACAAATAGGCTGGCAGTATCTTTATCCTCTGTCATCACTGGCTGATCACCGTACAAGAGGTCCTGCCCTTGACCGGTACTATCTCCTAAGTACATAGCGACTATTGGGTTCTTCTCATCATAATAGAAAATTGAATATTGAAAGCTGAGTGTGTCAGAACCATTCTGTACAACCAGCTTAAGGCTGTTCACCCCAGGCTTAAGCTCCATACGCTGGGAAAAGAAAGTGCCATCCTGCAATAATGATGTGCTTGAAGCAGTGCCATCATTAAGGGAAACCGTAACCTTGGTGGCATTCTGCGCTTTACCTTCAAGTGTGATTTCCTTGTTGGCTACGACTAACTGTGCGCCTTCATTTAGATTCAGCTTCTCTGATCCTCCAAGAACCTGAAGCTTCTCCACATAAGGAACCTTATCGAAGAGAACGTAAAATGCTTCTGAGCGGTCATTGCTGCCTTGCGATCCGGTCAATGTAATCCGGTTCATACCAGGATACAAGGTCAGATTGGCACTGAAACGGTTATCGGGGCTGTCAACATCCAGTTGGACCACTCCCGGTGTTACGTGTGTAGGATCTTCCAGCCATTTGTTGTTCTGCTGATCCCAATTTAATAATTGTACATTTGCTCCGAGTGTAGAACTGGTTACCTTTGTAAAGGTACCTGTAACTGTCAGGCTTGCATCTGTCACCTGCAATACATTATCTCTGGCAATTTGCAATGACGGCACTGAAGATGATGGAAGTAAAGTCAGATCAACCGTATTCCGAAGCTTTTGATTATCCGGTGTAAAGTAACTGGTCGGCTTATCTGCAGCCGCCGCAATATTCATAAGTCCCGGCGGGACTAAGGATACCAATAAAGCGAACAGAAGTGTCCAGATAAATGTTTTTTTCATGCGCTGCATGTCATTAACCTCTCCCTTTTGTTGATGATAATTATTTTATCGGTCCAGCAGCCCATAATATGAAGGACTCCGCCCAACTTTTCTGTAAGCGGCATCCAGATCTGCAATAAGACAAAAAAAAGAGCGTACCCTTATGGAAGGATACGCACCGATATTTAATGAAACAATTTGTGAATCGTATTCAGCTTCAAAAGAAATTATAACTTACTGCCCCGCTCTTGCCCAACCTTCATCCGCATTCTCAAAAACAAATCAATCACCGGGCGCTTGGTCTTGCTGATGACGCCGGTGATCTCTGCGCCGATCTGCAGGAAGAAGAGCATGACGCAGATGACTACGAAGGTAACCCAGTTGGCTTCGTAGAGCGAAGCAGAGGTCTGGATGACTGCCAGGATACCGAAGAATGCGGCAATGCCGTAGATGATCAGTACCGTCTGGCGGTGGCTGAAGCCGAGCTCGCGCAGACAGTGATGGAGATGGCCTTTGTCCGGAGCGAAGATCGGCTTCTTCTGCAGCTTGCGCCGGACGATGGCGAAGAACGTATCCGATAACGGAACTCCGATAATCAGGAGTGGTGTGATGAATGAAACCACCGCAATCTGTTTGAAGCCGAGGAGTGCAAGCAGTGCCAGGCAGAAGCCCAGGAACAGCGAGCCCGTATCTCCCATGAAGATTTTGGCGGGATGGAAGTTGAAGAACAGGAATCCCAGTATGCTGCCCAGAAGCAGCAGACAGAGCAGGGCAACCATGGTGTTCCCCATCAGGAAAGCCATGACAGCAATCGTAGCAATGGCAATACCGGATACGCCTGCTGCAAGCCCGTCCAGCCCATCGATCAGGTTCACGGCGTTCGTGACGCCGACAATCCAGAAGATCGTCAGAGGGATGGCAATCCAGCTCTCTAAGGAAGAATAGCTATTATGAAAAGGAATATTTACGAAATCTACCGTGATGCCAAACCCGAAAACTACAATACAGGCAGCAGCAATCTGGCCCAGCAGCTTCACTTTGGCTGATAGCTCAAAACGGTCATCCAGACCGCCGATCAACACAATCAGGCCTCCGCCGCATAGCAGCGCTTTAATGAAATTAGCCTCCCGGGGAGTGAAGTCATACGGAATAATCGGTAATACGGCAAGCAGGCCTAACACAAACGCCAGAAATATGCCGAGTCCGCCAAGGCGGGGCATGATCTTCGTATGCACTTTCCGGGCATTTGGCACATCTGTCGCACCGATCTTAATGGCGAATTTCTTCACGAACGGCGTCAAAAGCAGTGCAAGCCCCATGCACACAACGAATCCGGCGATGTATATGATTAACATGTGAAAAGTCGACCTCCATTTCTCTACCGCATTGAATTATACGCTGAACCAAAAACAAATTCCAATACTGTTTTTAGGCGATACCACGGATTTTTTCAGTAAATTTCCTCATTTTACTGGTCTTTTGTCACTTTATCTTTCTCTCGTACCACTTTTACTGCGAATTTCGGCAGCGCAAGCATTCTTTTGTAACGTGTAGGTTCCTTGAGCAGCCGGTATAACCATTCTGCCCTTAATTTCTGGAAGGCCACAGGGGCACGGCGGCTCTTGCCGGAGATCACATCAAAGCTCCCGCCGACACCCATCATCACCGGGATCTGCAGCCGGGCTTTGTATTTGGCGATCCATGGCTCCTGGCTGTCCGCTCCTCTGGCAACAAAGAGCAAGTCAGGCTTCGCTTCAAGGATTCCGCCCACAATTTGTTCATCCTCTGCCGGACCAAAATACCCGTCATGATATCCTGCGATGACAATACCGGGATATCTTGTTTGTAACCGGGAAGCCGTCTCGCGAATCACCTCAGGGGTTGAACCGAGCAAATATACTCTCCAGTTATAGCTTTCGCCTTGGTGCAATAATTCATGTAAAAGATCAAAGCCCGCTACACGCTCAGCTACAGGCTCCTGACAATAATTCGCGGCCCACACCACTCCGGTTCCGTCAGGGACAACCAGCTCTGCTGATTTCATAATTTCCATATAAGATGGATTCTCCAGCGCCGCCATGACCATAATCGGATTGGCAGTAATTACCTGATGAGGCTCACGCTTATGAACCGCCTCTGTCAGATAGGAAACGGTGGTCTTCATATCCGCCTTGGATACTCGTATGCCAAAAATGGGTACTGTCGGTAATGCGCTATCTGCTTTCACTTGTCACTCATCCTTTACGGCCGAAATATTGGACAATTCGCCGGGCCGGTGCCTCTGCCTCTTGGGTGAGCGCGGCAATCAGCGGCTCCCGCTCCTGCTTCCATCGCTCCCCTGAGCTCAGCAGCTCCAGAAGCCCGGCAGCCACCTTGTCTGCCTCCAGTGTATCTGTCTTGCCTACCGGCTGACAATCCACCCGCCCAAGAAAATGATCAATCTTCGGATCATAAGAGACGCCCATCAGCGGAACACGCTGTCCCGCAGCATAGATAAGGCTGTGCAGCCGCATACCTATAAGCGCCTGGCACTGGCTTACCTCCCGCAGCATCTGCAGCGGATGAAGTGCATCCTCACGGATCGTTACCGATCCCCCATTGTCTTCTATATTCCGGCCCAGCTTCTGCATTACATAGCGGGAAGCCTCATTGTCTGCAGAATGATGGAAGGGCAGAAAGCGTACATGGAGCGGTTGCTCCGCAGAAGCCTTCACCAGGCCTTCAGCCAACGCGTCCAGCTCCTTACGGGACTGCTCCCAGAAGCGGACAGAGACACCTACAGTAGCGGGCACAACTTGCAGCCCGGAGCTATGTGTATGCCCAGCTACCGGATCTGCTCCTGTATGTTGTTCCGGCTTCATATCCTTAGGCAACTCCAGACCCATAACCGGGTCAGGTACTACCTCTACCTTATCAATAATAAGCCCCATAGACTGAAGCAGCAGGCGGGACTGTTCATCCCGCACGGAGATATAGGCACATTTCCGGAAAATCGATTTGATCAGCGGATGAAACAGCTTGCGGTTCACCGGGCCGATTCCCTGGGAATAGATAAATACCGGCTTCCCCATCCACTGGGCCAGCTTGATAATACCAAGGTAATACGGAATGGTCTTGCTGCTTGTAACATCCTGAAGCAGGCTGCCGCCGCCGCTGATCAGGCCCGCACTTTCTGATATTGCTCTGCGGACCTCTCCCAGCTTCATCCGGTGTACAGATTCCACCCCGTACGTGGCAGCCGTCCACTCCGGATCAATGGATAAGACCACAGGTGCAAGCGTTATTCCGGCGGCCTGGGACTGCTTGCGCAGAGCATTCAGAATCGACTGCAGAACGGCTTCGTCTCCGCTGTTGCGGAAGCCGTAGAAGCCGGAGATTACAATTTTTTGAGGAGTGGTGACCATCGTTTCCAACATCCTTCCGCAATCTGCCATACCCCAACAGCGATAATACCGATGATCAGGCCGAGTCCAAGACCCAGGAGTCCGCGGATCAGCGAGATCAGCACAGGTGAATGAATATGAGCAAAGGTATCCACCATAGACAACTGCCCAATAACAGCAATAATCATGATGAAGGCTGCACTCCGGTATTTATAGGCCAAGAATGCGCCGAGGATAAAGAGCGGATGCGCCAGCAGGAATTCCTTGTTACGCGGTCTTACCCCGACGGTATTCTCCAGGAAGACCCGAAGGATTTTCTCCGGTGCACTTACACTTCCGGCATTCCCGGTCCGGCTCAAATAATACATCCCCACGATACCGATCACACCGGCGGCAATGACCATAGCGAGTGTAATCGGCGTCCGCAGCAGCTTACCTGTCTTGTTAAAGGCAAACTCTCCACGGTACAAAAGCACATACAGTGCAGTAAGCCCGATCGGGGCCAAATGCAGCAGACTTACCCCGCGGAACTGTTCCAATACCAGGGCATAGGTAATATTATTCAGCAGCGCAATGACGAAAGGCACCGCACTGAAGGTGATTAAAGCGGTTTTGACATACAGGACGAGACTATGGGTCAGACGGCGGCGCGGGCTCATTACGGCAAAGGTTAACGGATTGGCGCGTAAAGGAGGGCCCATCTCATTAATTTTGCGGATAGCCAGCACTATAGCCAGGGTAGGAGCACTTATGGCTACGGCAAGCGCAAGCGCCTGTTCAAATAATGCCGGCTTCAGAACCAGCAGTCCTGCACTTCCAACCAGTCCAAGCACCCATACAGGCAGAGTAAGCCAAGGGATGAAGTAGGAGAACAGCAGCGCAACCATAGCCACCGCCCCGATTACCGCAATCAGCTTGAAGTAACGCTGGAAGGAGGAATCGCTCACATCAAAGGCTGTAGCCTGTCCAATCTTGAAGCCGTTCGCCTCAATCTTGGCTACCGCACCCTCAGGTCCGCTGAGACTCTCAATCAGGTTATCCAGCGTATCTGTGATAGCAGCCTTCTTAGTGTCTCTGGAAGGAATCGTATTCAGATAGATCATACGGATATTGCGGTCTTTGGTGCCCAGCGCGAACCGGTCTGCGATCACTTCAGTCTTCAGGCTGGAATCCGCCTCACTGAGTGAATACAGGCGCGCCACGTTGTAATCCAGCATATAGGCCAGCTTGGAGAAGCCCTTCTGTTGAACCTTAATATTCTCGATTGCCGCAATTCCCATCCCGTGCTGCTTCAGGAGATCGGCGAAGACGGTCAGACTGCCCGTATCCGCATCATCGGAGTACCCTTTGACAGACTCTCCTTCAAAAAGAATCCGCTTGACGCCAAGCTCGGCGTAACGGTCCAGCAGCTTCTTCACGGCATCCTGATTGTATGCCAGAGAGTCTACAAGCCGGGGCACAATGTTGAAGCCCTTCCCGTGCAGCATTTCCAGTGTAATCGGGTCCGGCTGCAGCGGCTTGAGCGTTGCATCCTCCAACGGCGTCTGGATGATCAGCCCCTGCTGGCCGCGGTAGTTCCATTCTTCCGTCCGGATGTCCAGTCTGCTGAAGGCATCGCGGATAACCGGTGAGAGCATTTCACTGTTCTTCGCACTGGTAAAGAGGACATATGTATAGTTCTCATTCTCCGGAATCACAGTATCGGTAAGATTGGCGATATCAGACGCTCCCCAGATCATCAGGCGGCGCGCCTTGCGGAAATCCTCCAATGTATTTTCATAGATAGCCATACTCTGAACACCGGCTGCCTTCAGCCGGTCTAACTGCTCGTTGATATAATCCTGCGGGTTCTCCCGGTAGCTCGCAACCTCAACCAGATCGCGGTAATCAAAGACAAACTCAACCGATTTGGAAGACTTCTCTGTCTGTAGACGGTCGTATACGACCGGAAGTGCACCGATCAGTCCTATCACCATAATGATCCATAACCACTTGCGTGATGCTATATTCCAGCGTTGCCATTTCTGCTGCACCAAAGTACCTCCTCTTTCACTTTAAAGCTGATTGCCTTACATCACAGCTGCCGACCCGACCCTCTTGCCACCGGCAAATTTAAGCGGAAACGGAGGTCTGTCCATCTGGAGCAGCTCCGTTTCCGCAGGGAAGTTATCTATTGCTTATTATTTCCCGTCTACCCGTGCCATAACCTGACTGGTCAATTCCGCAACCTTGTGCTTGGCGTTGTCCAGGGATTCACCCACCACGGCAAAATACACTTTGATCTTCGGTTCCGTGCCGGAAGGGCGCAGGCAGAACCACGAGCCGTCCGACAGCAGATATTTCAGCACGTTTTCCTTAGGCAGACCGTCCAGTCCCATGGAGTAGTCCAGCACCTGCGTTACGGATGCCCCGGCGATTTCGTGCGGCGGGCTGGTCCGCCAGTCATTCATGATCCCCTGAATCTGGGCCACTCCGTCCTTGCCCTTCAGCGTGCGGGATTCCAGGCTCTCCAGGAAGTATCCGAACTGTGCATACAGCTCTTGCAGCACATCGTACAGGGTCTTGCCCTGGGCCTTGTAATAGGCACCCGCTTCAGCGATCAGCATTGCAGCAAGGACTGCATCCTTGTCACGGGCATAGTTGCCGGCCAGATAGCCGTAGCTTTCTTCATATCCGAACAGATACGTATACTCGCCCGACTGCTCGAACTGGTTCATCTTCTCCCCGATATATTTGAATCCGGTCAGGGTGTTGAATACCGTAGCGCCATAATGGCTGGCTACAGCAGCGCCCATCTCACTGGTTACAATGGTCTTGACTACAGCGCCGTTAGCCGGCAGCTTCCCTTGTTCCTGTAAACGGCTCAGGAAATAATGAATCATGAGCGCGCCGGACTGATTCCCGGACAGCACTACAAATTCGCCTTCGTTGTCACGAACCACGGCACCCATACGGTCAGCATCCGGATCTGTACCGATCAGCAGATCCGCATTCAGCTCTTCGCCCAGCTTCATCGCCAGGGTGAAGGCTTCACGTTCCTCCGGATTCGGAGATTTCACGGTAGAGAATTCGGAATCCGGCTGTTCCTGTTCAGGAACTACATGTACCTGAGTGAAGCCGATCTTCTCCAGTACACGGCGGACCGGAAGATTGCCTGTCCCGTGCAGCGGTGTATAGACAATGGAGAAGTCACGGCCCAGCGAAGAGGCAATCTCTTCACGGCTGACACTTACCGCAGCAACCGTATCCGTAAATGCCTCGTCCGCTTCGGCCCCCAGCCAGTGCAGCAGGCCTGCACTCTCTGCAGCCTCCTGAGACATGCGCTTCACTCCGTTGAAGGAGTCCACATTCAAAATATTAGCAATAACCTTCTCCGCTTCATGCGGCACCAGCTGTCCGCCCTGGGCATTGTAGACCTTGTATCCGTTATATTCAGGGGGATTGTGGCTGGCAGTGATTACAATGCCTCCAGACGCCTTCAAATGACGGACGGTAAAGGATAACTGCGGCGTAGAACGCAGGGAAGAGAACAGGTGGGTCTCAATTCCGTTGCCGGCGAGTACAAGCGCAGCCTCCAGCGTGAATTCCGGCGAGAAGCGCCGGGAATCGTGGGCGATAACCACCGAGGGTCTGCCTTCTCCCGTATGCTGTCCCAGAATGTAATCAGCGAAGCCCTGAGTAGCCCGGCCGACTGTATAACGGTTCATCCGGTTACTGCCTGCTCCGATGACTCCGCGCAAACCGCCTGTACCAAATTCAAGATCTCTATAGAATCGCTCTTCCAGTTCCTTAGGTTCACCGGCAAGGGCCTTCAGCTCTTCTTTGGTGTTCTCGTCGACAGAAGGGTCCTGCAGCCAGCGTGTCAGGGTCTCCTGCGCCTTCGGGCTTAATCCAGTCATGTCAATCTCTCCTTCTCCATCTATAATATATAAGTTTATAACAGGAACTAGCTGAGTGCGAACATAATCTCGCCGGACGCTACCGTCTTGCCGTCCACCTTGGCAGTGGCTTGTCCTTTACCGATACTGCCTTTAAGCCGGGTAATCTCTACCTCAAGCACAAGGGTATCGCCGGGAACAACCTGTCCGCGGAAGCGGAAGCCGTCAAGCCCGGCCAGAAAACCGATTTTGCCCCGGTTAGCTTCTACGCCAAGAATAGCCACAGCGCCCACCTGAGCCAAGGCTTCCGTAATCAGCACACCCGGCATCACCGGGAAGCCAGGGAAGTGTCCGGCAAAAAACGGCTCATTTACCGTTACATTTTTGATGCCGACTGCCCGTTTGCCCATTTCTATTTCTGTAATTTTGTCCACCAGCAGAAATGGGGGCCGGTGGGGGATTATTTCTTGAATTTGATTGGTATTCAGCATGATTAATAAAGCTCCCTTCGGTTGTAACCGCGTCTATGAACCTCCGCCTACAGCAGCACTTTTGTTTTATTCTCCGCCGTCTCTGCATAAATATGGACAGCTTCGGCAAAAACTATAATTATCCTTCACCACCTGCAGCAGTGGAGGTTAAGATAAGGGGCTTTCTCCACCGCACGCGGCAGCATGGCGGAGAGGGCCCTTTTTGGCGCTCTTAGGGCACGCCATCATTATACATTTTTCAGTATAAAAAAGAAAACTCCCCTGCACAACAAGGGAGCCTCCGATATCGGTATGCCATAACACTTTAAGGTGCGAACACCAGATCATATACATGCTTCCACGTACTCCACAGGAGCACATCACTTAGTTCCTTTTTGCCGAGGATCACATACCCTACGACCAGCCCGCCTCCAAGTGCGGCAACCAGCAGCAATGGAATCAGGAACCACTGAATAATGGTCCAGGCCCTAATCCTGCGCCGCTTCACCGGCTGCTGCTGCTCCTCTTCTGCTTTCTGTGCAGTCTTAACCTTCTCACGACTCATTCCTTCACCTCACGCGCGCATGTTATTAGCCAGGCCCAGCATCTGGTCACTGGAGGACAGCGCCCGGGCAGCAAGCTGATACGTACGCTGAATCTGCATCATCTCCGTCATTTCCCGGCTCAGATCCACGTTAGAGGATTCCAGATAGCCTGAACGAACGCCTACATCCTTCGCTTCGCCCGCTGCTCTTTGCACGAATGCATCCCGAGTAGTCACACCCTCAGCTAATACATAGAAGTTACCATCCACAGCTTGCAAAGCATTCTTGCTGAGCGGCTCAACAATCATTAAGCTGCCTGCCAGGACAGGCGGCTGTTTCTCATCCGTCTTAGTCCACACCTGCCCGCGCTCATCAATAGCAGCACTTACATTAGCCCCTACGCTGAGCGGAGTACCGTTAGCACCCAGCACAGGATTGCCGGTATTGTCCACAAGAATCATCTTATCCTTATTGGCCGTATCCGGGGTGAAGTGGAAATTCCCCTGGCGGGTATATGCCGTTTCACCGTTCACCTGAACGCCGAACAATCCATTGCCTTGAAGCGCCAAGTCCGTAGGCTTCCCTGTCTCCTGGAGCGTGCCTTCCTCCCAATTACTTGACACTGTAGGCACACGCACACCAAAGCCGATATTGAAGCCCAGCGGCATGCTGCGCCCAGGCTGGTTATAATCCTTGGATTGCTGCTGTACACGGGTAAGCACATCCTCGAACGAGCCTTGCTTGCTCTTATAACCATTGGTATTCATATTGGCAATGTTATCCGCTATAATATCCAGCCGCTGCTGCAGACTGGCCATTGAGACAGAAGCACCGATTGTCGAGTTGTTCACAGGTCTAACCTCCTACTAGCTTGATAAGAAGAAACTGGCTTACACCATCAGTAATGGTCCATGCAGCCCGGCTATACCCGGCCGACTTCATTCACGGCCTTCTGCAGGCTGCTGTCGTAGAACTGGATCACTTTCTGATTCGCTTCATACGCGCGGTAAGCGGCGTTCATATCCACAGTGACCTGAGTGGCATCCACATTAGAGTTCTCAAGGTAGCCCTGGCGTACCTGCAGAATATCCGTTCCATTAGAAAAGCGGATGTCTGCGGCCTCGGCATCATCAGCATGGAAGACCCCGTTGCCGTCACGCACCAGCTCCTGCGGTCTTGTGACGACGCTGATTCCGATCCGGGTGCCTGAAGGCTGCCCGGTCCTATTATCAATCAAATTACCTTGCCCGTCCACTTTAAGGTTATCCTGGGGCCCTGTCAATCGCAGTGGATTGCCGTTACTGTCGAGCACCTTGAATCCGCCAGAACTAAGCACTTCCCCTGTAGGAGCAACTGTAAAGCTTCCGTTACGTGTATATAAATTATTGCCTTCATTATCTTGAACCGTAAAGAACGCCTGGGGCCGGTAAGTAACCTCGCCATCCGGACTGATATATTTCCCCGAGCCGTCAAAAGCAAGATTGGTACCCGGATTTTCCGGGTCTGGAACCTGCAGATCGGTAGACAGCGCAAAGTCTACGCTTTTGCCGCTCTCAATAAGGTCGCCCTGCAGGTATTGGGAGACGGACTGCTCGGCAAAAACCCCGGTATTGATCCGTCCGACAGTCTTAGCAGCGCCCCCGTTCATCGCGGTGACCAGCACCTCGGGAAAAGCGTGGCTGACACTGTCGACCTGCTTGTACCCCGTAGTATTTAAATTGACCAAGTTCTGCGTCGCCGTATCATGTCTGCGCTGCTGCGTCACCATTCCTGCTGCGGCTGTATATAATCCTCTGAGCATGAGGTCAGTCCCTTCCTGGAATCTGCTGTTCTCCCTTATTATCGGCAGGCTAGAACTTTTTCTTAACCACCTTGTCCAAATGATCCAGCATAATTCCCGTGCCCTTGACGACGCAGTGCATCGGATCTTCAGCCACCCAGACCGGAACATGCAGCTGTTCGGAGAGCAGCTCGTCCAGTCCGTTAAGCAGGGCGCCTCCGCCGGTCAACACCACTCCACGGTCAATAATATCTGCCGACAGCTCAGGAGGCGTACGCTCCAGCACCGACTTGGCCGCAGCCACAATCGACGAAACCGGGTCCCACAGCGCTTCCTTCACCTCGCCGGATGAAATGGTAAGAGTCTGAGGTAATCCGCTCACCATATCACGCCCGCGGATGTCCATCTCTGCCTTCATGCCGCCCGGACGTACCGAGCCGATGGTCACTTTGATATCCTCCGCCGTGCGTTCACCGATCAGTAGCTTATATTTCTGTTTAATATATCTTAAAATGGCATCGTCGAACTTGTCCCCTGCGATCTTAATGGAAGAGGCGGTAACGACGTCGCCCATGGACAATACGGCTACATCCGTCGTTCCGCCGCCAATATCGACGACCATATTTCCGCTAGGCTGATAAATGTCCATTCCTGCGCCAATGGCTGCAGCTTTGGGCTCTTCCTCCATGAAGACCTCTTTGGCCCCGCTGCGCTCTGCCGCCTCACGGATGGACTTCGTTTCCACAGATGTAATATTGGTGGGAGCACAAATCAAAATACGGGGCCGTGAATACCAGGTCCGGCCGCCAACGCTGTCAATAAAGTATTTGAGCATCATTTCCGTAATGGCAAAGTCGGCGATTACACCGTCACGGAGCGGACGAATCGTCGTTATATTTCCAGGTGTCCGCCCGACCATCCGGCGTGCCTGTTCACCAACCGCAAGGACCCGCTTCGTATCACTTTCAAGTGTGACCACGGAAGGTTCATCCAGAACGACTCCCCTTCCCTTGACATGAATGAGCACGTTGGCTGTGCCGAGATCGATTCCGATATCCTTGCTAAGCATAATGAAAGAGCCCCCAAAGTGTTATTTTAAATGAGAAAAGAAGATTGTACCAAATTTAAAAATACCATACTTTAGGGGGTGAGTACAATGGACTAAACCTGAATTATAGCGCGAAAATCCGAAAATCTTATGGCTTTGAGGCTACGGCAACCTCACGCTTCTTACCTGTCGTTTTCTTATATTTAATTTTTGTGGCTTCTCCCCCCCGAAGATGACGGATGGACTTGTGATATTCGAGAATGTGCTTCACCTGATCAGCCAGATCCGGATTAATTTCCGGCAGCCGTTCGGTTAAATCTTTGTGCACCGTGCTTTTTGAAACGCCAAATTCCTTGGCTATGGTCCGGACCGTGTGCCTGGTTTCCACGATGCAGCGTCCGATTTTAATGGTACGTTCCTTGATGTAATCGTGCACGCTCCCGCCTCCCAACTGTGAATAGTTTGGTACATTATATGAGGGGCGGGCCTATATATTCGCGCTTTCAGGACATGACAAGCTCAGGAAGGCTCATTTTATTTGTCGGACAACCCAATTCACTGCATTTCACGGCCCCATTTCCAGAATAGAACCTGCCGGACTGTCCATTTCAGGTAGAAAAAAAACAGGAGGCTTCCGCCCCCTGCTGATGCTGATCATTCGGCTTAGCGCTGCGGAAGCAGATCCGAAGGATTCACAATCTTGCCGTCCTCATGCACTTCAAAGTGCACATGGTTGCCAAGACCCTTCTCCATCTCATTGCGTCCCGCTGTAGCCAGTGTATCGCCCTGCTTCACTTCGTCGCCCTGCTTCACTTTGGTTTCACCCAGACTCTGATAGACCGTCTTCAAATCGCCAGGGGAGGTAATCTCGATTACCTTACCCAGTACAGCAACATCTTCCACTCTGGTGACTTCACCGCTGAGCGCCGCCTTCACATCAAACGTCTTGTTGTCCTCACGGGCAATATCAATTCCGGTGTTGGTGACAAAGGTATTGTTGTACTGAACCATCGCCGCAATATGATTCTCTTCCGTGCCGTTCTCATCGTAGTACGGTTTGACCACTTCCACTTCACTCGGGCTTGCTACAGGCCAGACCAGGCTTTCGGCTGATGCGACAACTTCCAGGGCTTCGGGATCACCGTTTGCGGCTCCGGTTTTGCTGCCGGCCTCACCTTGGGATACTACCGCGGCGTTGTCGGGATTCAGCGGCTTCTGGCCGGCATCCTGATAGACCCACACCAAGGTTAGTATAAGTGCCGCTGCCGCCGTGTAGACTGCCGGGAATACCCACCGTTTGGATAACAGTCTGCTCCATGAAGAAGGCTTGGCGCCTGAATCTCCCTGCTTGTTTTTGAGAGATTCATCATGGGTTGATTTGATTTTGTCTTGTTCATTCATATGGTTATCACCTCAGTAACCAGTGTTACCGGGCGCTTCGCTTTTATACGTATCTTGCAGATTATTTTTTCAGGAGAGTTGAGATTCCGGTAAAAGAGACCCCGCTGTAGTAGTGTTTGAGAATCTGGGTCGCGGTCTTGCCCTCTTTCGCCATTCCGTTCGCCCCCCACTGGCTCATGCCGACACCGTGGCCGTTACCATACGTGGTGATCTGCACCTTCCCCGCTTGGCGCTTCCAGGTGAACTGGCTCGAGCGCAGCCCCAGCTTCTCTCTCACTTCCCGCCCGGTAAATACCTTCCCACCGATAGAGATCTGTTTGATCCGGTGGCCGGCTGTAAGCGACAGCACCTCCGCTGGCAAACTGGTGGAGGATTGAGCGGAGACCGGCACTGCCTTGCCCGAAGCTCCCAGACTGGCTGCTACCGGAAGGTCCTTGGTTCCAAGGCCCAGCTTACTGCGCAGCTCCGAATTGCTGAAGGTGTAGCTTACCGCCAGGTTCGGGGTGATCTGCAGCTCCCACGGGCTGGCTACACTGCGCAGGTAGGGAACCGCAGCATTCCAGTACTCCTCGGAGTTCTCCGTATACCCTCCGCTGGAGGCGAAGAAGGAAGCAGTGATCGGCTGCCCCTGATAGGTCATGATGGTCCCGCGCGTCTCCAAGACCGCGCGGCGGATCTTCGCCAAGCCGGCGCGCTTGCTGCCGGACGCCCAGTCCCGTTCCAGCACGGCCTGGGATACGTAAGCCTGATGGCTTACCGTATCGCTCACATCCGCTTCGGGAACGGGGACCCCGCTGTGGTCGCCGGCGGCCAGACGGCGGGCAATGAACGTGCGGGCCGCAACGGCCTGCGCCTTGAGCGCTTCGAGCTCAAATTCGGCCGGCATCTCGGCCGCCAGTACGCCGCTGACGTATTCCTCCAGCGGCAGGGTCTCTATTTGTCCGCTCCGCGACAAATAGACGGAGACCTCCGGCTGCGGCGCCTCTGCGGCAGCCGGTGCCGGCGGCGCCGGAACGGCCGTGGCCTGCGGCACGGCCGGGGGCGCCGGCGGCTGTTGTCCCCCGCGCTGCGGGACAACAGCCAGCGGCAGCAGCAGCGCCGCCAGCAGGGGCGCTGCCAGCCAGGCGGCGGGGGCCAGCCGCCGCAGCGGGTGTGCGCCGCGCCGCGCGCGCGCTACGCTGCGCGGACGCTTCAGGATGCGGCGCAGGTTGATTAACTCTTTCATCTCTATGGCTCCTTCCGTAAGCACCGGTGATTCTTATAGATATGAATTTGCGGCACCTGCTAGAACGGGATTTTGAGAGAAAGAGAGTTGCGGAATCCCCCGGAACATATAAGCTATTTCTCCAAAAAAAGGACCAGCCGCATAGCAGCTGGTCCTAATATTTTTAAGAATAACTATTATACCCAAGACGGCTGAATCTGGAAACGGGGTCTGATCTCTTCGGCTTTGGAGGATTCGCTTCTGGCCGGTTCGGGCTTAAGCGCTTCTTCCTTCGCAGCAGGAACAGCCGACTCTTCCATGGAAATACGCCATATGTCCGCACCAAGTCCTGACAGCTTCTCAGCCAGGTGCACATAGCCGCGGTCAATGTGATGCGTTCCGCTAACTTCTGTAGTGCCTTCCGCCACAAGTCCTGCCAGAATAAGCGCAGCACCTGCACGCAGGTCCGTAGCACATACCTTAGCGCCGACCAGACTGGCATTGCCCGTCACGATCGCAGAGCGGCCCTCAATCTTGATCTCCGCATTCATGTTGTGGAATTCATCCACATGCATGAACCGGTTCTCGAAGACGGTCTCTGTCACTACGCTGGTTCCTTCCGAGCGGAGCAGCAGCGCCATCATCTGTGACTGCATATCTGTCGGGAATCCCGGGTAAGGTAATGTCTTGAGATCGACAGCCTTCAGCGGCTTGTCGCTGATGACACGGACTCCGTTCTCATCCGGGATAATCGTAACGCCCATTTCCTCCATCTTGGCAATCACCGGACCCAGATGGTCGGCAATAGCTCCCTCAACATACACATCACCGCCTGTAATCGCCGCTGCCGCCATGTAGGTTCCAGCTTCGATCCGGTCAGGAATGACATGATGTCTTACGCCATGCATACGCTCTACGCCTTCAATCCGGATTACTCCGGTTCCGGCTCCGCGCACAATGCCGCCCATCCCGTTCAGGTAATTGGCAAGGTCGACAATCTCCGGCTCCTTCGCCGCATTCTCAATCACTGTGGTGCCTTCGGCAAGCGCGGCAGCCATCATTATATTTTCGGTCGCACCTACGCTGGCCACATCCAGATAGATCTTGGCTCCGCGCAGTCTCCCGTTACTTTTCGCATCAATATAGCCCTGGCCCAGACTAATCTCGGCCCCAAGCGCTTCAAAACCCTTCAAATGCTGGTCAATCGGCCTAGTTCCAATGGCACAACCGCCAGGCAGAGAAATACGAGTATGCCCCATACGGGACAGGAGTGGGCCCATAACCAGGAAAGAAGCCCTCATTTTGCGTACCCATTCATATGGTGCTTCACAGGAAGTAATATTAGTGGCATCTACTTCAATCACATCGTTCTGGTATGTAATACCTGCACCCAGAGATTCCAATACCTTGTTAATCGTCATTACATCGTCTAACGGAGGTGCGTCCACAATGACGCTGACTCCTTCTTCTGCCAATAGAGAGGCGGCTATGATCGGTAGTACGGAATTTTTTGCGCCGCTGACTTTCACGCTCCCGGTCAATCTGTTGCCACCGCGGACGATAAATTTGCTCATTTCGGTTTCCCTCCGCGTCCATTATTTCTGAAATTAATTTTGAGGTTAAAATTCGTCTGTTAAGATATTGAATATTCCGCCATTGCGTCTTAGGTGCAGATTCCTTGCTTAACTTCAG
Source organism: Paenibacillus sp. FSL R7-0210 (assembly GCF_038009085.1). NCBI lineage: Bacteria > Bacillati > Bacillota > Bacilli > Caryophanales > Paenibacillaceae > Paenibacillus > Paenibacillus sp. FSL R7-0210. The sequence continues at coordinate 7,070,665 of NZ_JBBPAR010000001.1, read as the reverse complement.
TGTTGACATAATAAAACCTTATTATTCGACACTTTTTTCACTATGTTGGCCTATACAGATATAACCAAAGCCGCTGCCGTTAAAACATCCGTGCGATAAGTCCGCTCCAGCCCAGGTAATCAAGCAGGAACCCGGCCACGAAGTGACCCAGAACAATCGCCAAGAGCAGGTGCAGCAGTCTGCCCTGAGGGCTCTTGGGATATCTTATGACCAAATCCAGCTTAAGGTTCTGAAGTGACCACCAGGATAATGCAACGCAGATCAAAGAGATAATCATCGAAATCATATTACTGGTGCCGATCGCACCCGACAACTCAGCGGATAAGCGTGTGTTCATATTAGCCCCCTGTGTTAGGTACTCGGAAATCGACTCTTATATCATACTTGTGCAGGGGAAAAGAATCCAGTACTTTTACGAAATTTTAAACAATTGGGTCTTTATATGCAGATCTGATGACGATATGTTCATAATCTGCTAGATTCTCGCAAGCAAAAAAAGCAGTCAAGCCCAGGGCTTGACCGCTTATCTGCTACTGTTGTCCTTTGCCGGTCGAAACTTTGATCCGCGTTACAGCACGCTGCAATGCCAGCTCCGCACGGCGGTGATCGATCTCATCCTGCTTGCTTTGCAGCTTAAGGCGGCGCTCAGCCCGCTCCTTAGCCGCTTCAGCGCGCTCCACATCAATATCCCGGGGCAGCTCAGCACTTTCAGCCAGCACCGTTACCTTATCTTTGTGCACTTCAACGAAACCGCCATGCACAGCGATGGAGACTGTAACGCCGTCCGCCTTAACGCTAAGCGGAGCAACCTGAAGCGGGGTGACGAGCGGAATATGTCCCGGGAGAATCCCCAGTTCACCATTCACACCGCGTACCGTCAGACTGTTCACTTGCTTGGAGTAGACCAGATGCTCCGGAGTAACTATTTCGAGCAAAAAGGTATTCACTTCCATTCCTCCTCAAAGCTTTACAGAATAAAGCCCGATCCCCCAGCATAAGCATGCTTAGGGTTACAACGTTTTCGCTTTTTCCACGGCTTCTTCAATCGTGCCTACGAACAGGAACGCTACTTCCGGAAGATCATCATGCTTACCTTCCAGGATTTCCTTGAAGCTGCGTACGGTTTCTTTGATCGGCACATATTTGCCCTTGAAGCCGGTGAACTGCTCTGCTACGTGGAAAGGCTGGGACAGGAAGCGCTCAACCTTACGGGCGCGGGCCACAATGACCTTATCCTCTTCACTCAGCTCATCCATACCGAGGATGGCAATGATATCCTGAAGCTCGGTATAACGCTGCAGCAGCTGCTTAACGCCTTGTGCCACGTTATAGTGCTCTTCGCCGACGATTTCCGGTGCCAGCATCCGCGAGCTGGAAGCCAGCGGGTCAACCGCAGGGAAAATCCCTTTTTCGGAGATTTTACGCTCCAGGTTGGTCGTTGCATCCAAGTGGGCAAATGCCGTAGCCGGTGCAGGGTCAGTGTAGTCATCCGCAGGCACGTAGATCGCCTGGATGGATGTAACAGAGCCTTTCTTCGTGGACGTAATCCGTTCCTGCAGCTGACCCATTTCTGTAGCCAGCGTAGGCTGGTAACCTACCGCAGATGGCATCCGGCCGAGCAGGGCCGATACTTCGGAACCCGCCTGGGTGAAGCGGAAGATGTTATCGATAAAGAGCAGCGTATCGCGGCCTTCCACATCACGGAAATATTCCGCCATAGTCAGACCGGTCAGTGCTACACGCAGACGTGCGCCAGGAGGCTCATTCATCTGTCCGAAGACCATGGCCGTTTTCTTGATTACGCCGGAATCAGTCATTTCGTGATAGAGGTCATTCCCCTCACGTGTCCGCTCGCCAACGCCGGCGAATACGGAGATACCGCCGTGTTCCTGTGCGATGTTGTTGATCAATTCCTGGATGGTTACTGTTTTACCTACGCCGGCACCGCCGAACAGGCCGATTTTACCGCCCTTGGCATAGGGTGCCAGCAAGTCGATAACTTTAATTCCGGTCTCCAGAACCTCTGCCTGAGTTGACAATTCATCAAAGGTAGGAGCCAGACGGTGGATTGGGTTTCTAGCCGCCACCACTTCAGCACCGTTATCGATTGGATTACCAAGTACGTTAAATACGCGGCCAAGTGTTGCTTCACCCACAGGAACCGAGATTGGCGCTCCCTGGTCAATAGCGTCAATCCCGCGAACCAGTCCATCTGTAGAGGACATGGCGATACAGCGCACCAGGTTATCTCCAAGATGATTGGAAACTTCAAGAGTCAGATCCATGCTGCGGCCATCGCTGAGGCTCGCAACTATTTTGATGGCGTTGAATATCTCGGGCAGCTGGCCGCGTTCAAATTCAATATCGACAACCGGACCCATAATGCTCACAACGCGTCCTTTGTTCATCTTCATTTCCCTCCTCGAAAGCTGTTACATATGGACCTTAAGCCCACTCATATTAAGACTGCGCGTTCGCACCAGCCACGATCTCGGTAATTTCTTGCGTAATGGCCGCCTGACGGGCACGGTTGTACGTAAGCCTAAGTTCTCCGATCATTTTTGACGCGTTCTTCGTTGCACTGCCCATCGCTGTCATCTTGGCTCCCAGCTCGCTGGCCTTGCCGTTCAGAAGAGCACCATAGATTAAAGTTTCGGCATATTTCGGAAGCAGAACCTCCAGCACGCCTGCAGGTGAAGGCTCGTATTCATAAGCAGCAGATGCTCCGTGATGCCCGCCTTCCCCAACGCCTTCCATAGGCAGAAGTCTGTCTACAGTCGGAACCTGGCTGATCGCATTAACGAACCGGTTGTAGCAAATGTAGATCTCATCATAGACGCCTGTCTCGAACTGGTTAACCGCCGAATAGGCAATCGACTTGATGTCGGCAAATTTCGGGGTATCGGACAGCTCGGTGATTTCTTCTACAATGGGATATTCACGGCGCCGCAAAAAGTCACGGCCTTTGCGCCCGATCACAAACAGCGCATACTCATCCTTGGACTTATGGCGTTCTGCGATCAGCATCGTTACTTTACGCAGAATATTCGCATTGTAGCCGCCGGCAAGACCTCTGTCCGAGGTGATGATCAGATAACCTGTTTTTTTGACAGGCCGGCTGACCAGCATCGGGTGCTGGAGATCCTGCGTACCGGCAGCAATACTCGAGACGACCTCTTTCAGCTTCTCTGAATACGGACGGGCTGCTTCCGCCTTCTCCTGCGCCTTACGCAGCTTGGATGCAGCGACCATCTCCATCGCTTTGGTGATCTGTCTGGTGTTCTGAACGCTCTTAATTTGACGTTTAATATCGCGCATGCTTCTTGCCATGATTTCACCACCTTAGAGCTTTGACGTAGGTCAAAGCTAACTTCGTAAGCATAAGCTGAGCTTTGGCGTACCAAAGCTAACTTCGTAAGCATAAACGGTAAACTCTATATATTAGCTTGTAGCAAAGCCTCTTTTGAATTTCTCGATGGCATCCTTGAGCGCTGCTTCGTTGTCTGCTGTCAGATCCTTGGTATCCGCGATGGATTTCAGGATTTCAGTTGCACTGCTGTCGATAAAGGCCAGGAATTCCTTCTCGAAACGCTTAACGTCCTTGACAGGAATATCATCCAGATGTCCTTTGACAGCGGTGTACAGACTAAGCACTTGATGTTCAACGCTAAGCGGCTGGTTCACACCCTGCTTCAGAATCTCCATCATACGCGCGCCGCGGTTCAGACGGGCTTGCGTTGATTTGTCCAGATCGGAGCCGAACTGGGAGAAGGCTTGAAGCTCACGGTATTGAGCCAGATCCAGACGCAGGGAACCGGCGACCTTCTTCATAGCTTTGATCTGTGCGGAGCCCCCTACACGGGATACGGAGATACCTACGTTGATCGCCGGACGCTGACCGGAGTTGAACAAGTCGGATTCAAGGAAGATTTGGCCGTCTGTGATCGAAATTACGTTCGTTGGAATGTAAGCCGATACGTCAGAAGCCTGTGTTTCGATGAATGGCAGTGCGGTTAATGAACCACCACCAAGCGCATCGCTAAGCTTGGCCGCACGTTCCAGCAGACGGGAGTGCAGATAGAATACGTCACCAGGGAAGGCTTCACGGCCCGGTGGACGGCGGAGCAGCAGGGACAATTCGCGGTAAGCCGAAGCTTGCTTCGAAAGGTCATCATAGATTACAAGCACATGCTCGCCCTTGTACATGAAGTATTCGCCCATAGCGCAGCCTGCGTACGGAGCAATATAGAGCAGCGGAGAAGGCTCGGAAGCCGACGCGGTTACAACGATAGTGTAATCCAGCGCGCCATGACGGCGGAGGGTTTCTACTACCTGTGCTACAGTAGATTGTTTTTGTCCGATAGCAACATAGATACACTTCATCCCGTTGCCCTTCTGGTTGATAATCGCATCAATTGCAATCGCAGTCTTACCTGTCTGACGGTCACCAATGATCAGCTCGCGTTGTCCGCGGCCGATTGGCACCATGGCATCGATTGCTTTTAGACCCGTCTGCATCGGTTCGTGTACCGACTTGCGGTCGATAACCCCCGGTGCGTTATGTTCAACCGGACGGAATTCTGTAGTAGCGATCGGTCCCTTGCCGTCAAGCGGCTGGCCCAGTGCATTCACTACGCGGCCCAGCATGGCTTCGCCAACCGGAACCTGCATGATCTGACCGGTACGTTTAACCTGATCGCCTTCGCGGATCTCTTTGTATTCACCCAGAATAACAACACCGACGTTGCTTTCTTCCAGGTTAAGCGCCATGCCTACTACCCCGTTGGAGAACTCCAGCAGTTCCCCTGCCATTGCGTTTTCCAGACCGTAGACACGGGCGATACCGTCGCCGACTTGAATGACGGTGCCAATTTCGGCCACTTCGATATCGGCTTTATATTGCTCAATTTGACTTTTGATCAAAGTGCTGATCTCTTCAGGTCTGATGCCCAATATCCTCACCCCTATCTTCTTTGCTTATCATTAAAGGATTTCTCAAGACGCGTAAGCTTACCGGCCAGACTTCCGTCATACAGCGTATCGCCGATGACGACCTTCAGTCCGCCGAGCAGGCTTGTATCGACAACATTGGTTACACGAATCTTACGGCCAGTAAGCTGGCTGAATTCAGCCGCAACACTGTCCTGTTCTGCCTGGTTCAGGGAATAAGCGGAATAGACAGTAGCGTAGCCAATGCCAAGGGCATCCCCTTCAATCTTGATATACTTAGCCAGCAGCTCTGCGAAAATATCGGTTCTGCCCCGCTTTACCAATAACTCAACAGTGTTCATTACGGCTTCCGAGACTTTACCTTGAAGTGTTCCGCGAAGCACATTCAGCTTGTCGGATTGCGAGATGCGGGGTGCCAGGATAAACCGTTTCACCTCTGCATCGTTATCAAGCACTTCAACGACTAACTTCAGCTGTTCCTCCACTTGAAGCGTAATGCCTTCATCCACCGCTACACTGTACAAGGCTTTGGCATAGCGCCCGGCAACTACCGTGTCGCGGCTCATGATCGGCCTCCTACCTCTTTGAGGTATTGATCAACAAGCTGTTCCTGTTCGCCGTCAGCTGCAACTTCCTTCTCAAGCAGCTTCGAGGCAATGCGGACCGAGGCTGTACCCAGCTCGCTGCGCAGCGCTTCTACCGCCTTGTTCTTCTCGTTCTCAATGTCACGTACCGCTTCGTCTTTCAGACGGCTTGCTTCCACGTGAGCCTGCTCAAGAATCTTGTCAACCTGGTTGTTGCTGGTAGCCTGGGACTGCTGAATGATAGCCTGTGCCTCTTGGCGTGCCTGCTGCAGGGCTTGCTTCTGCTCTTCCACATAAGCGACCGCCTGCTCTCTGGTCTTGGCTGCTTCATCCATTTGCTGCAGCACCATTTCGCGGCGCTTCTCCATAATTCCGAACAGCTTGCTGAAGGCAAATTTGCTGAGCAGGAAGTATAGAATTACGAAAGCAGCAATAGAAAATACTATATTTGTCCAAATGATATCCACTGAGGTCACTCCCTTCCGTTACCGCGGCTTGCGGACATATACAAAAGTAAGGCGCGGATGGCACTTGCCCTCCCCGCCAAACCGTAAAAACGGTTTATTAAGTAAACATGATCAGGAACGCGATAACTGTAGCGGCCAAAGGAATAACTTCCACGATACCTACACCGATAAACATTGTTGTCTGCAGTGCGTTACGTGCTTCCGGCTGACGGGCGATAGATTCCACCGTCTTGCTGACGATCATACCGTTACCCAGACCTGCGCCGAGTGCGCCCAAACCAACCGCGATTGCTGCTGCTAAAAATTCCATTTGTAAATATCCTCCTTTAATTTCGGTTCTTTTTGTAATGTCTTAATAATATAAAATCTCCCGCGAAGGTTTCCGGCACCTGCCGCTATCCTCACGGCAGCTTATTAATGCGCTTCTTCCTCGTGGATCGTCATCTGTGCGATGTAGACCATCGTCAGAATCGTAAAGATAAAGGCCTGAAGCGCCCCGACAAAGATACTGAAGCCCTGCCAGATGGCCAGGAACGGAATACTGAACAGTCCCAGCTTCAGAATGACGGTAATCAGAACCTCGCCGGCAAAAATGTTAGCGAATAGACGAATGGCAAGCGCCACTGGCTTCGCCAGGTTCTCAATGATGTTCAGCGGCAAGAAAATTGGAAACGGCTCAATATAATGTTTGAAATAATGCTTGCCGTTCAGCTTGATACCTAAATAGTTCATGAGTACAAACACAACGATCGCAAGTCCTGCGGTTACGTTGATGTCTGCAGTCGGCGATTTGTACCACAGAATCTCAGCATGCGCGCCATCGGCCAGGTTCTTAGTTGCTTCGATAACATGTCCGAAGACTGTAACCGGACCATCGGCCTCTGTAATAACGGAAAACGGCAGACCAAGGAGATTGGAGACGAAGATAAACAGTATCAGCGTCAATCCCAGTGATATGTAAGGCTTTCCCTTCTTCAGATCCATGGCGCTGCTGATCAGTCCCTGTACAAATTCAACCACCCATTCCATGAAATTCTGGAGCTTGGACGGATTCTCAACCGACAGGTTGCGGACGGAGAGCATGACCAGTACGAACACTATCACCGAGCTGATTACCAGCATCAGCACAGCAGACAGGTCAATCGGTATTCCGCCAACATAGATTAAAGGCATTTCGTGCATAGTATCATCCCCCTTTCTCTTTAATATGGCTACAGCTTATTCTTGATTCCTAGATATATCCCCACGGGAATAGCCAGAAGCTGGGGGATGAACAGGCCGATAATCGTTGCCTCCAGCGAGAAATGTTCGTATTTGACTGAGAACATGGTCACCAGAATTCCAAAACTGATTCTTGTAGCAAAACCAAGGCTGAAGGAGCTTTTCCCTTGCTTCGCCACCGCTGCTGTCACTCTTCTGACCTTAAGGGCTAGATAACGGAAATTAACCAGTCCTGCCAGCAAGCCGAGTGTCATTCCCAGAGTAACTGCACGGGTCTCATGATGGAGAGCCCACCCCATTACCAATCCTGCCATAATGATTACTGTCACCCTGGTGACGATATTGATTACGGGAGTCATATTATCCATTTTGCTCCCCCAAAAAATTTTTGATTAGCAAAGCAACATTCACAACTCCGAGAATCAACCCGGTAATTGTTCCGATAGCCAGCCAAAAGGCAGGTCCGTCCATCAGATTGCGCAGCCACTTTGCCACAAAAAAGCCTATTACAATGTAAGCGGTGAGCAAGCTGCCCGCACCCCCGAGTACTAGAGCCGTACGCCCCAGTCCAGGCTCATTCTTTGGTTCCTTCATAGGCTACAATCCCAACTAATTTTACTGAATATCCAGACTCTTTGTCAATTCACAGAAAATTGCCCAAAATCGCATGAAAATATGAAAATAATCACAGCAAAATACACCAAAACCATATAAACCGTACAGTTTAACTGTATGCTGCTTTTATTAACCTTAGTATATTAGTTGTCTTGCCCTGTTTTATCATTTGTGAACATTGTGTGAAATTCTTCTGGACGTTCTTCAGCGGCTCCGAAATGGTGCAAAATCGCATTGACAATTCTCTCGGAGGCTTTGCCGTCTCCATACGGGTTGGCGGCCCGGCTCATCGACTGATACAGGTTCTGATCGGTCAAAAGAGCATGTGTCCGTTGATACACCTTCTCCTCGTCCGTTCCCACAAGCTCCAGTGTTCCGGCCTCGATCCCTTCCGGGCGCTCGGTTGTATCACGCAGCACAAGCACAGGAACTCCAAAGGAGGGAGCTTCCTCCTGCAGGCCGCCGGAATCGGTCAATATCAGGTGGGTATGCGGATAAAAGTTATGCAGGTCAACGACATCCAGCGGATCAATCAGCTTGATTCTAGGGTGTCCGCCGAGGATCTCATGCGCCGGTTCCTTGACTGCCGGACTCGGGTGAACGGGATACACAATGGCTACATCTTCAAATTCATCAGCGATTCTTTTGACTGCACGGAAAATATGACGGTGCGGTTCGCCTTGGGATTCTCTGCGGTGCGCCGTCATCAAAATAAGTCTTTTTCCTGAAGCAAAATCAAGGACCGGATGCCGGTAGTCCGGCTGTACGGTATATTGAAACACATCGGTTACGGTATTGCCTGTGATATAAATACTTGATTCTTTTTTGTTCTCGTGTCTCAGGTTGCCCGCTGACCAATGGGTCGGAGCAAAATGCAGATCAGCAAGCACTCCTGTCAGCTGACGGTTCATTTCTTCCGGATAAGGCGAAAGCTTGTTCCATGTCCGAAGACCTGCTTCCACATGCCCAACCTGAATCTGCTGCAGGAAAGACGCATAGCTGGCCAGGAAGGTGGTCAGGGTATCGCCATGTACAAGCACGAGGTCCGGCTTTACTTCGCGGAGCACCGGCTCCAGGCCTTCGAGCACCCGGATCGTGATCTCATTAAGCGTCTGGCGGTCCTTCATTACGTCCAGATCATAATCCGGGGTAATTTTGAACACCTCAAGCACCTGATCCAGCAGCTCCCGGTGCTGCGCAGTTACACAAACAATCGATTCAATCTGCTCAGGATGCCTGTTCAGCTCCAGAACCAGAGGCGCCATCTTGATTGCCTCGGGGCGCACTCCGAAAATCGTCATTACTTTAATTTTGGACATAAGCCCTTCCCTCTCTTCTGAAAACCGCGGTCTATTGGGTTCGTACTATTATTATCTGTTATTATCTGTGCTTTTTACTTGGTTCCGTACAGTCTGTCCCCGGCATCTCCGAGGCCAGGAACGATATATCCGTGATCATTCAAATGATCGTCAAGCGCTGCAACATAGATATCCACATCCGGATGAGCAGCTTGTACAGCCGCAACACCTTCCGGGGCAGCAATCAGGTTCATCATCTTGATCTGAGTGCAGCCGCGGTTCTTAAGCGAGGTAATCGCCGCAATGGCAGAGCCGCCTGTAGCCAGCATAGGATCGATTACGATCAGCTCACGTTCCTGGACATCCGTAGGAAGCTTAATGTAGTACTCCACCGGCTGCAGGGTGTCCGGATCACGGAACAGGCCTACATGACCTACCTTCGCCGCAGGAAGCAGCTTAAGAACACCTTCCAGCATGCCAAGACCGGCGCGCAGAATCGGAATCAGCCCGAGCATTCTTCCCGAAATCACCTTGCTCTGCGTTTCCTGCACTGGCGTCTGCACCGTAATGGTCTCCAGCGGGATATCACGTGTAATCTCATAAGCCATAAGTGTTGCTACTTCATCGACATGCTCCCTGAAGTCTTTTGTGTTGGTCCGCACATCGCGAATGAATGTCAATTTGTGCTGAATCAATGGATGATCGCAAATCACCAATTTTCCCATGTTGTCCCTCCGGTAATTGTAAGTCTTATTTATAGCCAAAGTAAGCACTCGGCTTCTCAGGTGGCTAAATCCTATCTATTATATCATCACCAAGACTGCTTTTCACCTACAGATAGACAGATCCGCGAGTCCTCCTGCTTCCTGCAGACTCCCAGCCCATGGAAGCTTAAGTCAATATATCCACCTCTTTGGATATAAAACAAAGCTTAGTTTGTACGATTGAGCGCTTTTAATACTATTCACAGTTCTTTCACTACTTTTAATGAAAGTTCCATGAACTTTCATGTAACTTTCAGTATAATTCAAACGTTTTCCCGGCAGCCATTTGTGAACATTATGTAACAGCAACGCAGCAAATAAAAAGCCTTTGCGTACTTCCGGCGGAACCGGGTACGCAAAGGCGATTATTAGAGGACTCTGATTAGTACTGCAATCCAGGGTAAATCGGATATTGTTCAGTCAGCTTGGCTACCTCACGGGCCGCCTGAGTCAAGTTAGCTTCATCCTGCGGATTCTTCAGGACAGCAGCAATAATCCGGCCGATTGTAACCATAGCCTGCTCATCCATACCGCGTGAAGTAACAGCCGGTGTGCCGATGCGGATACCGCTGGTTACGAATGGGCTAGTCGGGTCAAACGGAATCGCGTTCTTGTTGACTGTAATTCCGATGGAATCCAGCACCTTCTCAGCGACCTTGCCGGTAATGTTCAGGTTGCGGGTATCCAGCAGGATCAGATGGTTATCGGTTCCGCCGGATACAATATTAATACCTTCGCCAACAAGGGTCTCTGCCAGTACCTTGGCATTCTTAACTACGTTCTCGGCATAAGTCTTGAATGAAGGCTGAAGCGCCTCACCGAACGATACGGCTTTGGACGCAATTACATGCATCAAAGGTCCGCCCTGGGAACCAGGGAAGACTGCTTTATCAATCGCGGCAGCCCATGGCTGTCTGCACAGAATCATCCCGCCGCGCGGACCGCGCAGGGTTTTGTGCGTAGTTGTAGTGACGAAGTGGGCATGAGGAACCGGATTCGGGTGAAGACCGGCAGCCACCAGACCGGCAATATGGGCCATATCGACCATGAACAGAGCGCCCACATCATTTGCAATCGAACCGAGTGCGGCAAAATCAATCGTACGCGGATACGCGCTCGCACCGGCAACGATCATTTTGGGACGGTGCTTAAAGGCGGCTTTGCGCACTTCATCATAATCGATCAGGAAGGAATCCTCTTGTACGCCATAAGCCACGAAGTTATACAGAATTCCGGAGGCATTCACCGGGCTGCCGTGGGTCAAATGGCCGCCATGCGCCAGATTCATACCCAGTACTGTATCGCCAGGGCTAAGGGCAGCAAGATATACAGCCATGTTAGCCTGTGCGCCGGAATGCGGCTGCACGTTGGCATGCTCTGCACCGAACAGCTCCTTGGCACGGTCACGGGCCAGATTCTCTACGATATCCACATCTTCACAGCCGCCGTAGTAACGCTTGCCGGGATAACCTTCGGCGTATTTGTTCGTAAGCACGGAGCCCATGGCCTCCATGACGGCTTCACTTACAATATTCTCTGAGGCAATAAGTTCAATGTTCGCACGCTGGCGGCTCAGTTCGAGGCCCATCGCTTCCAATACTGCCGGGTCACTTTTACGCAATTGTTCCATGTTTCTAATTTCCTCCCTGTAACTCTGATTTATGTGGTATTAGTTAAAACCTCTCACTTCAGTCACAATTCACGGAACCGCTAGTCTCAGGCGTGCGGTACACGGCCCGTTCCCCGCCGATCAGCGGCGGTCTGCTCCATGCGGCATTTACCCGGGCAGCCCCGATATACCGCAGGCTAGGCCGGTAAGGTACGGCAATCCGGCGCAGATGCATGCCAATCAGGGTCTCCCCGATATCTATACCGGCATGAGCTTCAATCGTCTCTGCCAGTACCGGATCTGTCATGGACTGGTAGGCCGCAGCAGCCATGGAGCCTCCGGCTCCCGGAATGGGCACAGCCGACACCTCTCTAAGGCGAAGGGATTCCAGCAGAGCGCGTTCCATCACCAGCGAACGGTTCAAATGCTCGCAGCATTGATAGACCGGGTGAAAACCAAATTCATCCGCAATCTGCGTAATCCCCTCCAGCAGCTGTCGCGCAACCTCCAGCGCACCGCCTGTCCCAATCCGCTTCCCCGCCACTTCGCTTGTGCTGGCTCCGACGACCAGGATCTTCCCCGGACCGAGCTGGCCCGCTACTGCAAGTTCACGCGTTACCGCAGCAGTGGCTGCGGCCAAAGAAAGCTCCCCGCTGCCCGTTAGCTGCTGCTCTGCAGCCGCCATACCGGATAAGCGGTCATCCCCTGACTTCTGCTTCAGGACTTCCTCCATCTTACCGCCCCCTTCAACCGTTTCTGATTTCCATGGAGATGCAACTTTTAAACAAAAAAGAGCAGTCCGCAGGTTGAACTGCGGATGTGCTCTTTTGCCCAGGCGACCGGCCGTTTATTCCAGGTGCTCCATCGTGGTTTCATCCACACTTGTCGCCAGTTACACCGGAACCGGATCATATTTATTACATCTTAAGGGATAGTCAGCAAAAAATCAACCACTTCAAAGCCGTCTCAGCGATTCAAGCTTATCGAGCAGACTGTACAGCGCCGTACGGATCTCAGCAGCCGCCAGCTCGTAATCTTCACGCGAGCCGCCGAACGGATCACTGATATCGAAGCTGGGGATACGCTGGCGGATCTCAATCATACGCTGCATAGCCGCAGCATCCGGCTCGGTGCCCAGGGCCAGATTCAGCTCCGCATCTGCATACAAGCTGTCCAGCTCCCGGATATCGGCGTTCACGGATTCCTGCGTCTGGACATACTCCTTAAGGGTATGGGTCTTGGTAACAGCGTCAGGAAAATATTGCAGCAAGTGCCGCTTATGCGCTCCAGTCAGGGTGAGGATCAGATCGGCCCAAGCCACTGCCTCCCCGTTCAGCTGTGAGGATACGATGCGGTCCTGAATCCCTTCATCCTGCAGAATGCCCGCAGCATGTCTGGATATGGAAGTACCCGGGACAGCAGAAACTCCGGCAGACCGCACCTCCACATGAATGCCCCGCTCCTTCGCAAGCTTCCGCAGAAGCCCTTCGGCCATGGGACTACGGCAGGTATTACCTGTGCAGACAAATAAAATATGCAGCAACCTTTCCACCTCCGGTAAACATTATAATTTCGGTATTAAGCAAGCTTAAAAATTATGGGTATTGCCGTTATTGTATCAAAAGATGAACATCAAGCCAAACGCCAGGAGAATGGCTCCGCCCAGCGCTTCCCCGTACTCTCCGAGGCCCCGGCTCACCCGCCTGCCCAGCAGTAGCCCTGTAATGGACATAACACCGCCGCAGGCACCGAAGGCCAGCACGGTTAGAATAATACTATTCACAAACATCCCAAGCGAAACCCCGACCGAGAACGAATCCACACTTACACTGAGCGAGATCAGCAGCATGCCCCACACTGTCCGGTGATCCATTTGCCGGCTGCTGCCGCCGTCGTCCTGACGGAAGGAGTTGAACACCATATGTCCGCCCAGCAGAACAAGCAGGCCTCCGGCAGCATAGGTGGTGACCTGTCCCAGCAAATGCCCGACATAGCTGCCCGTGAACAAGCCCAGCAGCGGCATCAGCACATGAAAAAAAGCAATCAGCAGGCTAAGCTGCAGCACATGCAGGAGACGGATGCCCCTCATCCCGATGCCCACGCCAAGCGAGAACGCATCCATCCCCAGCGCAACTGCCATAATGGCCACTGTTACTATCTGGCCCCAGCCCCCATGTATTCCGCCCCAGCCCCCATACATTCCGTCCCAGCCCATGAATAACCCTCCACCCTGAGTCCGTAAGTTCTTGTACAACAACGATATGCGGACAAGATGGTATTCATGACTGTGGGGTGGATGGCAGGGCGGGGGCGAAGGGACCCAGCTTGCGTAATATCAGGTGTATCCGAACATTCATTTTCCAAATTTATCGAAGTATTCCTTTGCCTTTTTGAGGATGGCCAACTCTTCCTCCATCTCGGCCAGCTGCCGATTGCGTTCCTTCAGTTTCCGTTCAAGCTCTCTGAGTTTGTCCTGATCGGCTTCCTGATCCTTTCCACTCATAGCAGCACCTCCACGTTAATCTTATAAGTTCCAGTCTTAGAAGGAGGACATGGTCCATACCATCCTAACAGCAACTGACTACCCGGCGTCGATCACTGATTCTCCAGCGGCTTTCATCAGCCGGTTCATGATGGCTGCGCCGAGGCCCGTGACCGGGCAGGCCTCGGCCAGAATGTACGTGGCCCCTGCTTCATCAAAGCGCCGCAAGGCGGCATACAGGAAGCGGGCGGCCTCCTCCGGCGAGGACAGCGAGCCGAGAGACACCGTGCAGGCGGCCGGGTCGGCGGGATACAGGGCCCTATGCTCCTCGAAGAGGAGCAGGCCCGTGATCTCGCCCGCCCGCTGCGCCGCCTGCAGCAGCCCCGCGGCGGTCTCCGCCACGCGCTGCGCGGAGGAGCCGCGTACGATGCCAAGCGCGCCGCGCGGGGCATAGTGCGTGTACTTCATGCCCGGCGCGCGCGGCGCCGGGCTGTTGACTGCGGCCGCCTGCGCAGCAGCGCCGGCTTCGCCGCCGCCGGGCACGGCTGCCGGCGGCACAGGCACGGACCCGCCGCCGGATGCACCGGCAGGCGTGTCCGCCCCGGCGGCCGGCTCCGCTGCGGCCGCTTCAGTGCCGGTCACCGCCGCGAGCTGCTCGGCGGTGATGCCCCCGGGACGGAGCACGGCTACCGTCCCGTCCGGCTGCACCTGCACCACGGTCGACTCCAGGCCGACCCCGGCCGCGCCGCCGTCCAGAACCCCGCCGATGTATCCGGCGAGGTCTTCCAGCACATGGGCGGCCAGCGTCGGACTCGGCCGCCCGGAGCGGTTGGCGCTAGGCGCAGCAACCGGACAATCCGCCGCGCGCAGCAGCGCAAGCGCCACCGGATGATCCGGCATGCGCACGCCAACCGTATCCAGGCCCGCCGTCACCAGCGGCGAGAGGACGCCGGGACGCACCGGCAGCACCAGCGTCAGCGGGCCGGGCCAGAACGCATCGATCAGCGCCTCGGCCACCGGATGCACTTCCGTCACCAGACGTTCGAGATCCTCCCGCCGGGCAATATGAACGATCAGCGGGTTATCGGAGGGACGGCCTTTGGCTGCGAATACCGCTTCTACCGCTGCGGTGTTCCGCGCATCTGCGCCCAGCCCGTACACCGTCTCCGTCGGAAAGGCCACCGTCTCCCCGCTCCGCAGCAGCGTTGCCGCTTCCGAGATCATGCCCAGGTCACTCCCGCTCACCGGCAACCCGGCAGAACTCTCCGTTCCGCCATCCGTTCCCTCCTTCCCGGAAGCAAGGCCCCAGTACAGAGTGGACTCTATATGACCGCTGCGGCGCTGGGCCGCGAATGGTGAATGCTGATCTTCTGTCATCTATCATCACTAGCTTTCTAAATTGAATTATTACGCAAGTGAAAACGGCTTTTGCCGTCCTTTTTAAGGACGGTACCGTTTCAGCGAGAAAGATAAGGATAATTATAGCGCGAAGCATATAGATTCTTATCTTTGAACAAAATCATCCGACCGGATGAATGGGATTACCTGCGCGTCAGCACAATGTATGCTGTTTTTCACATACATTCCGTCCATGCGCTGTGCGTCAGCACAATGTATGCTGTTTTCCACATACATTCGGCCCATGCGCCTGCGCGTCAGCACAATGTATGCTGTTTTCCACATACATTTGGCCCATGCGCCTGCTTGGTAGCCAATGTATGCTGTTTTTGGCATACATTTGGGTCATACTCCTTCGCACCAGCACAATGAATGCTGTTTTCCACATACATTTGGCCCATGCGCCTGCATGTCAGCACAATGTATGCTGTTTTCCACATACATTTGGCCCATGCGCCTGCGCGTCAGCACAATGTATGCTGTTTTCCACATACATTTGGCCCATGCGCCTGCATGTCAGCATAATGTATGCTGTTTTCCACATACATTTGGCCCATATGCCTGTACCAGCCGATTGTGCTCGGTTTTAGACACCTTGTCCACAACAGGAGGAAACTATAGTTTCCTCTACACTCAAAAACGGCCCCCTCAGGTGGAGCCGCCTCTGCTCAAGTTCTGCAATCATCGTACCATATCCGGCGCAAAAACTGTAGAATCCAATCTGCGTCTACACTATCCTTCTCAGGATATTCAGGCGAACAGCCCGCAGATCCAGCTCCAGATATTCTTCAGCAGCTCCCACACGAAGAACTTCACCTTCGGTGTCTCAGCAGCATCATCTGAACTTCCTGCCTTGTTAGCAGAATCCGAGAGACTGGATACTGCCCCTTGCGCTGTTC
This sequence comes from Paenibacillus sp. FSL R7-0210, assembly GCF_038009085.1. NCBI lineage: Bacteria > Bacillati > Bacillota > Bacilli > Caryophanales > Paenibacillaceae > Paenibacillus > Paenibacillus sp. FSL R7-0210. The sequence continues at coordinate 7,054,378 of NZ_JBBPAR010000001.1, read as the reverse complement.
CATCCGCCGCCTTCACCTTCGCACCGTCTCCCGAAGCCTTGGCTGAGACCTTAGCCGCACCCTTGGCCCCCGCCTTCGCAGCAGCCGGTTCCGCAGCCGCAGCATCCCCGGTTCCCGCATCGATGAAGCAGAGCGGCGGAAACAGCACACACCACCAGTTCTGCCCTTTGCCTGCTCCAAGCGTGACCCGGACGGCCTCGTATTCTCCGGCTGGGTAGACCCGTCCGCCATACATTTTGGTCGGAAAAGGAACCGTGCCCAGCTCCACCTGATAGCCGTACTCAATCCCGCGCTGCGCCAGTTCTCTGCCCACCAGCTCATTCAGCTCCGGCAGATGATTACGGATCAGGGCACGGGCCTGCTCCAGACTCTGCGGATCTTCCAGCCCGGCCACCCACTGATTAATCTGCTCCACGATCCGGTCACGAATCTGGCGCTTGACCAGCTGATCCCCGGTGCCGTCCGAATTCGCCAGAATACGCAGGCGGATCGACTCCTGCGGGATGGATACCTCTGCTACGGCAGCATCGCTTTTTTGCCCTTCCCAGGCCATCATCAGAATCATAAAAAAACAAATTAAAATGGCAGTATACTTAAAGGTAATCCGCAGGGAATCCCCTCGCTCCAGCTTATAATCCTCCATCTTCCGCAGCCCCTCTCCCTCTGAACCTCTTATGTTCCCAGTATGTCCAGGAATGAGAGACTGCAAACCTATTAATCTATGATTTATAAAGTAGAGACGCCAACACCTAGTTTTTGGACAAAAGAGATTTGCCCTTCGCCTCCGGCTGCGGCAGCGGAAGATCATCCTCCACATCCTGCCCGTAGAGCCTTACGCTCATCGCAATCCCCATACAGGCCATATTAATCAGCAGCGAGGTTCCGCCGTAGCTGATGAACGGCAGGGTAATGCCGGTCAGCGGCATCAGTCCGGTCATCGCACCGATATTCTCCAGAATCTGATACAGCAGCATCGCCACAATCCCGACAATCAGGAGCGGCCCGCCACGGTCCCTGCATTCTAGGGCAATCAGGATTAATCTGTGGATCAGGATAAAAAAGAGCATCAGCAGCGCCGCTGCGCCCAGGAAGCCGAATTCTTCCCCAATCTGCACAAAAATCGATTCCGAATACAGATACGGCACACGGTTGCTCTGTACAGAGCTGCCCTGCAAATACCCTTCTCCTTTAAGGCCCCCGGAGCCAATCGCCGTCTGGGCATTTTTTGTCTGATAGCTCGCCGTGCTGCTCGCCAGCTCAGGCACGAGCCAAGGATCAAACCGGCTGACGAAGTGATCCCGTCCCAGCGTTTTCTCAATGAAATCCACCGTCTGTTCGTGATAGTTGATATAGCACAGGATGAAGCCCAGAATCGCTCCGCCCGCAACAACTAGACCGATCAGCGCATGCGAGAATTTGATACGCCCGATCCATAGCAAGCCAAGCAGGATTACGATATAACTGAGTGCATTGCCCAGGTCATTCTGGACGATGACCAGCGCGCATGGCATGAATGCAATCAGACCCAGCGGCACGACATCGCGCCAGAACTGGAGCCGGGTTTTATTTTTGCGGACAAGCATGGTCGTCAGAAAAATAATCAGAATCAGCTTAAACAGCTCCGCCGGCTGAATGCTTAAATCTCCAATACCGATCCAGCCCTGGGCGCCATTCTTCACCTTGCCGAAAAAGCTGACCGACAGCAGAATCCCGATCCCGGCGATGTAAATATAGAGTCCATACCGCACCAGCAGGCGGTAATCGAACAGGGTGATCAGAATAAAAGCGATAAAACCCAGCGCGTAATATTTCAACATGGTGATATGCATACCATCCAGACCGTCTCTTCCGTGAGTCACGCTATAAATGGAGAAGATACAGATCCCCATCAGCACAATCAAAATAAGCACAATGCTGCCGTCTATTCTTTTGATTCTCTGCAACATAAGGATAACCCCTCAACCTCTCCGGATTAGGAATCCGCCCGCTGTAGCCATCCCAGGCTGCAATCCACTAATTTCCATTGTAATTCAATTGGGAGCTTTTATTCAATTTTTCTATTTCTGCATAGCTGACCCACTACGCCCTTCTTCTAAGTATGTCAGCCCAGGTGGAAACGGATTTGCCGTCCATTTGCAAAAAAATACCGGAACTCTTCGTAAACGAAGAATTCCGGTATGAATGAAGCATCCCGCTTCCCTAAATGCGCGGGCTTTATTATTCTTAATAAGTTAACTTCTCTTGGCGGAAGCCGGGGAAGAATACAGCGCAGGACTCGGCAGATCCTCCTCCACCTCTTGCCCATGCAGACGCACGCTCATTACAAGCCCTATGCTCGCCATATTGATCAGCAGTGAGGTTCCCCCGAAGCTGATAAACGGCAGCGTAATCCCGGTCAGCGGCATCAGGCCCAGGAAGGCCCCGATATTCTCAAAAATCTGGTACAGCAGCATCGCCACCACCCCGACGATCAGGAACGGCCCGCCCCTGTCCTTGCACTCCAGTGCAATTAGTATCATCCGGTGAATCAGGATAAAGTATAGCAGCAGTACCAGTGCCGAGCCGACAAAGCCGTATTCCTCCGCAATCTGGACAAAAATGGAGTCCGAATAGGTGTACGGTACACGGTCGGTCTGCACCGAGCTGCCCGTCATGTAGCCTTCCCCGCTCATTCCGCCGGAGGCGATGGCCATTTTGGCGTTTTTCGTATGGTAGATCGCCTTGGCTGTCGCCTTATCCGGTACCAACCATGGGTCGAAGCGCTCGATCCAGTGCGAACGTTTGATATCTACCAGGAAATCCTTAATTTCATCGTGATAATGAATATAGCTCATAATTCCGGCAGCCGCAGAGCCGCCTATAACCAGCAGTCCGATTAGCGCATGGGTGAACTTAATATTGCCGATCCACAGGAGACCGATCAGAATAACGATGTACGAGAGCGCATTCCCCAGGTCATTCTGGCTGATTACGATGACAAACGGCATGAGACTGAATAATCCCAGCGGAACCACATCACGCCAGAACAGCAGCTTATTTTTATTTTTGCGGACAAGCACAGCTGCCAGGAACAGAATCAGAATCAGCTTGAACAGCTCCGCCGGCTGAAGACTGAAGCTGTTGCCGAACTTGATCCATCCCTGTGCGCCGTTCTGCTCTGTACCCACGAAGCTGACCAGAATCAGAATGCCAATCCCCGTGATGTACACATATAACGCATATTTTACAAGCAGGCGATAATCCACGAACGTCAGCCCGATAAAGGCAACAAAGCCCACGATATAGAATTTGATCATCTTAATATGCGACCCGTCCAGCCTCTCACGCCCGTGGGTCACACTGTATATGGAGAAAATGCTGACCACCATCAGCAGCACAAGAATCACCAGGATAACGCCGTCAATCTTCTTAATCTTCTGAAGCATATTCTGTCTCCTTACTCAGTACTGGTTCTTCCCGTTCTTGTCTCCCGGCAGCCGCCCAGGCAGAAGTTCCGTCACGTCTATTGTAAAGGAAGGGAGCACCTAAATACAATTTACCAAAGATTGGCGATTTTCCGCTTCGCCTGGAGGAGAGTGTGCTTGTGCGTACGTTCTAATGCCCTCAAGCGATCCTCGCTCTTCCGGCTGTCTGTGATAGGCCTATCTCCTCCGCCCCTCGCTCTCCCAACCATTCAGTAATAAGTGTATTTTGTGCAATTAAAAGTAGTGAAAAAGATGTTTTTCATCTTCTAAGTGTAGTCTGTACAACTAAATCTGCCTGATTAGGGGAGAAGCGGGTGCAGAGGGAAATTTAAATGCACGTTATACAGCTAAACAGAACATCGATGGAATATTAGATGCTTTAGTTGTACAAAGTGCATTTAGCACACTGCTTATAGCTCAATGGGGCACGGCAAACCTTCAGCAGGCTATTGGTTAAAATTAGACTCGAAGCATGGCCGTCACTACGGTGAACCTTGGACTTTCAGCCGCAGTAGCAGTGCCGCTTCTTCTAAACATGACGCTGCACCAGCCGGTTACACCGGCCCGGCTTCGCCCGTCCTCCGGCGTGCTATCCCGAGCACATGCCGGGGAATCCCGGCGAGATCATCGATGGTGATGATCTCGTCCCAATGTCCGGCTGCCCGCAGCAGTCCGGCTACCTGCTCGGCCTGCCCCTGGCCGAGCTCAAAGCCGACCAGGCGCGGCGGAGCCGGGAGCAGCGGCAGCTGCTCCATCATGCGGCGGTACGGGTCCAGCCCGTCCCCGCCGCCGTCCAGTGCCGTGCGCGGCTCATGGTCGCGCACCTCGCGCTGCAGCCCGGCGATGTCGCCGCCGGGGATGTACGGCGGGTTGGAGACGAGGATATCCGTCTCCAGCCCCGCGAACGGCTCGAGCAGATCGCCGAGCCGCAGGTCCACCGCCGTGCCGTGCCGCTGCGCATTGCGCCGGGCCACGGCCAGCGCGCCGGGCGAGATATCGCCGGCGCAGACCCGCCACGCCGGCGCTTCCGCCGCCAGCGTGACGGAGATGGCTCCGCTGCCGGCGCCGATATCGACGGCGGTCAGCGGCCGTGCGGCGCCGGCTGCGCCCGCGCCGCTCACCCGGCGGGCTGCGTTGCGGCCCGCCCCGCTGTGGGCGGCTGCTTCATCCGCAGCCGCCATAGTTCCCGGTGCGGCTTGGCCCCGCACCACTCCAGCCTCACCGCCCGCAGCTGTCCACTGCCCGTCTCCTTCAACTTCACGTGCGGCTTCGCCCCGCACCCCCGCCAGACCGTCCGGCCACAACTCCGCGCCGTACTTCAGGATCGCCTCGACGAGCAGCTCCGTCTCCGGGCGGGGGATCAGCACATCGGGCGTGACCTCGAAGGCACGGCCGTAGAATTCCTGCTCGCGGGTGATGTATTGCACCGGTTCCCCCGCCGCCCGGCGGGTCACCAGCGCTTCCCATTCGGCCTTGCGCGCCGGCGGGAACGGATCAGCCAGCGCCATATAATAAGCCGCCCCGGACAAGCCCAGCACATGCTCCAGCAGAAGCTGGCTGCTGCGCTGCGGCTCCGCAAGGCCGTGTCCGGCCAAAAAAGAAGAAGCCTCCGCAAAGGCTTCCCGGATGCTTTGCAATTCCGACATGACGTAAGAGTCGTGTTTCAAAGCATTATTCTCCTTTTTCCATCAATTCTGCTTGTTCCGCAATCGACAGTGCCGAGATAATCTCGGTAATATCCCCGTTCATCACCTGGTCCAGACGGTGGAGGGTTAAGCCGATCCGGTGATCCGTCACACGGCTCTGCGGGAAGTTGTAGGTACGGATACGCTCACTGCGGTCACCGGTTCCCACCTTGCTTTTACGTTCTCCGGAATACTTCGCTTCCTCTTCCTGACGCTTCAGATCCGAGATCCGGGTACGCAGCACCTTCAGCGCCTTATCCTTGTTGGAGTTCTGGGACTTGCCATCCTGGCAGGTAGCCACGATCCCCGTAGGTACATGGGTTACACGTACTGCTGATTTGGTCGTGTTAACGGACTGTCCGCCCGCGCCGCTCGAACAGAAGGTATCGACACGGATATCTTTGTCATGAATCTCGATTTCGAAATCTTCCGCTTCCGGCATTACAGCAACCGTAGAGGTAGACGTATGGATACGTCCGCCGGATTCTGTGGTAGGTATGCGCTGCACACGGTGTGCGCCGCTTTCGAATTTCATTTTGCTGTAAGCGCCGCGCCCGTTAATCAGGAAGATCACTTCCTTGAAGCCGCCGAGATCATTCGTGTTCACATCCATCAGCTCCACGCGCCAGCCCTGGGTATCGGCATAACGGGTATACATACGGTACAGGTCAGAAGCGAATAAGGCCGCTTCGTCCCCGCCGGCTGCGCCGCGGATTTCCACGATTACGTTCTTGTCGTCGTTAGGGTCCTTAGGCAGCAGGAGCAGACGAATCTTCTCCTCAAGAACGGCCTGACGCTCGGACAGGTCATCGATCTCCATCTTGACCATTTCTTTCATTTCATCATCAAGCTTCTCGGCCTGCATCATCTTCGCGGCTTCAAGCTCTTCCATTACGTTCTTATATTCGCTATACGCCTCGAAGGCGGGCTGCAAGTCGGATTGTTCTTTGGAATAGTCCCTCAGTTTCTTACTGTCGCTTGCAACATCCGGGTCACATAGCAGTTCACTGAGTTTCTCATAGCGGTCCGCCAGGGATTGCAATCGGTCCAACAAGGGAATTCACCTCTCCTGATTCAAATTCTTCGTTCATTATTACTTTAAATTGTTGCTACAACTGAAGTAGATATACGACTTTATATTATACCACCACAAGCCTCAATTGGCTACAGTACATGCGGCGGGCCGGGGATTTTTTTAAATTTTGATTCTGTATGATCTTATGATGTTGAGCCTCCGGCCAGCTTATACACCAGCACCGAGTCCGAATGACGCAAAGAAACCATCCAGCAAGCAAACCTCTACTCCTGAATGGCCTCTCTATAACAAGCGAAAAGTATCTATACGTTGAACCGGAAATGCATAACGTCGCCGTCCTGCACCAGATATTCCTTGCCTTCCAGACGCAGCTGCCCGCGTTCCTTGGCACCGTTCATTGAACCTGCCGCCACCAGATCGGTATAAGCCACAACCTCCGCACGGATAAAACCGCGCTCGAAATCAGTGTGAATCACGCCCGCTGCTCCAGGGGCCTTAGTGCCCTTGCGGATAGTCCAGGCACGAACCTCTTGAACGCCCGCAGTGAAATAAGTGTACAGACCCAGCAGCTTGTAAGCCGCTTTGATCAGACGGTTAAGTCCGGATTCCTGCAGACCCAGCTCCTCCAGGAACATCTCCTTGTCTTCGCCTTCCAGCTCTGCAATCTCCGCTTCCACCTTGGCACTGATCGGCACCACTTCAGCATTCTCGGCTGCTGCGAATTCACGGACCTGCTGCACATAAGGATTCTCCTCAGCAGTCGCCACTTCATCTTCGCCCACATTCGCCGCATACAGCACCGGCTTCAGGGTGAGCAGGTGAAGGTCGCGCACGATCTGGCGCTCATCGTCAGACAATTCCAGACTGCGTGCAGGCTGGTCCTGATACAGGGCTTCCTTCACGCGCTCCAGTACTTCTACCTCCTGGGCGTATTTCTTGTCGCCGCCCTTGATGTTTTTGCGGGAACGCTCGATCCGCTTCTCCACGCTCTCCAGGTCAGCCAGAATCAGCTCCAGGTTAATCGTCTGGATGTCGCTGATCGGATTCACCTTGCCGTCTACATGGGTCACGTTCTCATCGACGAAGCAGCGAACCACATGAACAATGGCATCCACCTCGCGGATATGGGCCAGGAACTTGTTGCCCAGGCCTTCGCCCTTGCTCGCACCGCGCACCAGTCCGGCAATATCGACGAATTCAAAAGCGGTCGGAACCGTCTTGTTCGGCTGTACCAGCTCCACCAGCTTATCCAGACGTTCGTCCGGTACTTCTACAACCCCGACGTTCGGGTCGATGGTGCAGAACGGATAGTTGGCGGATTCTGCGCCCGCTTGTGTAATTGCATTGAATAATGTCGATTTGCCTACGTTGGGAAGTCCAACGATACCTGCTTTCAAAGCCATTTATATGACAACTCCTATTTTCGGTTGGTTTGATCACCGCATGAAATACCGAACTGATCTCAAACCATTATATATTAGAACAAATTCTCCAGCAACAGCAGAAGTCAAGCGGACAGCAAAATACCCCGCAAAGGGGTCTGCCTTACCTATAGGGTTTTGGACATTGTGATGTCTGTAACCTGGAAGCCCATTTTCTTGTATAGCCCGAAGGCGCGTTCGTTATGTCCGAAGACATGCAGGCCGATCTTGGCCGCCTTCAGCTTCCGGGCTTCTTCATCCAGCAGTAGCAGCGTCTGCTTGCCATAGCCCCGGCCCTGGAACGGCTCGAAGATATAAATGTCATAAATGAACGCCTCCCGCACCCCGCGGTTCTCGGTCACGTTGAACCAGATATAACCGGCCCCAGTCCCCGAAACGTCCTCTACTACCGAATAGAAATAAGCTCCCGCCGTATTGAGGCCTTGCGGCAGGTAGCGATTCATCGATTCCTGGGCCTGCGCTAACGCTGTATCTGCCTCCCAGGCACCGGCTTGTACTTTCTCTTCTGCGTAGTCGCGGGTAGATTGCTTCAAGAACGACTGAAACGCAGATTCGTCCATCGGGACCAATGTAATCGTCATTTGGATACCTTCCTTCGGTTCTGATTATAAAAGCAAGCCCGGTGTCAACGCCGGACCAGACGCGGCGTTCCACGCAGTGCGGCAAGGTCCGGCGCACCGATGCCGAACATCACCGTCCGCAGCTCCAGCTCTACCTGGGCCAGCGCCTGATCCAGCGCCTCCTCGGAGCTGACGGCCGCACCCAGCAGCCCCCGTCCGAAGCCCGCCAGATCGGCGCCAAGGGCCAGCGCCTTGGCGGCATCGACGCCGTGCTTCAGCCCGCCGCTGCCGATCAATGCCCCACGCGGGGAGACCGCACGGACCTCGGCAATGCACTCCGCCGTGGGAATGCCCCAGTCCGCGAAGGCCTCCGCAGCCGCACGCCGTACCGGGTCGATGCTGCGGAACTTCTCTACTTGGCTCCATGAAGTGCCGCCAGCCCCGGCTACATCAATGAAGGCAGCGCCAGCCTGATACAGCCGGGCGGCGGTATCGCCGTCAATCCCCCAGCCGACCTCCTTGATCCCCACTGGAATCTCAAGGCTCCGGCATAATGCCTCTATCCGCTGCAACAGGGAACCGAAGCCGGTGTCACCCTCGGGCTGGAATACCTCCTGCAGCCCGTTCAGATGGAGAACCAGCCAATCGGCTCCGGCAATCTCAACCGCCCGGCGGCATTCTTCTACCCCGAAGCCGTAAGCGAGCTGCACGGCTCCGACATTGGCAATGACCGGAATCGTGGGTGCATTGGCCCGCACATGGAAGGTAGCAGCCAGCTCCGCGCGTTCTACAGCCGCGCGCACCGAGCCGACGCCAAGCGCCCAGCCCCGGCGCTCCGCCGCTTCGGCCAGCCGCTCATTGATCTTCCCTGTAGCCGCGCTTCCCCCGGTCATAGAGCTGATCAGCAGCGGGGTACGCAGCGTACGGCCCAAGAACTCAGTACCCAGTGAGATGGTATCGTAATCCAGCTCCGGCAGCGCGTTATGGCGGAACCGGTACTGCTCGAACCCGGTTGTAATTCCGTTGCCGGCCACATCTTCATTCAAGCAGAGCCGTACATGCTCAATCTTCCGTTCTCCGGTTCTGGAGTCGGGCAGCAGAGATTTATGTCCGGCATGGCCTGAGCCTGCTGCCTCCTGCCCTGGCTGGGGCCCTGTTCCTGAGGGCTTCACAGCGCTCTGCGGCACACCGTTTCGCGGCATATCATTCATGCTGTCTTCCTCCGTTTCTGCTTCACTTTTCTCAAAAAAGAACAAAATCATCCTACGGAGAATGTATGCTGTTTTTCGCACACATTCGGCCATGCGCCTGCCTGGGAGCACGATGTATGCTGTTTTCAACATACATTCGGCCCATGCGCCTGCGTGCGAGCACTATGTATGCTGTTTTCCACATACAGTTGGCCCATGCGCCTACGTGCGAGCACTATGTATGCTGTTTTCCACATACAGTTGGCCCATGCGCCTACGTGCGAGCACTATGTATGCTGTTTTCAACTTACATTCGGCCATACGCCTGCCTGCTAGTATAATGTATGCTGTTTTCCACATACATTCGGCCCATGCACCTGCGTGCGAGCACTATGTATGCTGTTTTTCACATACATTCGGCCATACGCCTGCCTGTGAGCACAATGTATGCTGTTTTCCACATACATTTGGGCCATACGCCTGCGTGCGAGCACTATGTATGCTGTTTTTCACATACATTCGGCCATACGCCTGCCTGCGAGTACAATGTATGCTGTTTTTCACATACATTCGGCCCATGCGCCTGCCTACGAGCACAATGTATGCTGTTTTTCACATACATTTGGGCCATACGCCTGCGTGCGTGCACTATGTATGCTGTTTTCCACATACATTCAGCAACAAAGACACTCTACGAGTTATTCAAAGACGGGTGCCGCCCCTAAAAGGCGGCGAAACCGTCTCCACTTGCAATATATCCCGCTCCACAATTACCTTCCATTATAGCACAACTATAGCACAACCCCGCTCGGCCGTTGAACGCTGGCGGGGTTTCACTCCTCATACGTGGCTTGCAATATATTCGCCCACCAGCCTGCCGGACAAGGACACTACAGGGGTTCCCCCGCCGGGATGCGTGGTTCCGCCCACATACCACAGTCCCTTAACATCGCTGGAACGGTTGCCCGGGCGGGCGAAGGTCTGCTTCACCGTATTGGAGGATATCCCGTAAATCGCCCCCTGATGCGCCAGCGTATCGCGGGCAATATCCTGCGGAGTATAACGCTCCAGCACATCTGCGGACGACAGCCCGCTCACACCGTGGCTCTCCAGTACAGACATTACCCGCTCCCCGTACGCATCCCTCTCCTCACTCCAGTCACAGGCCGGGCTCAGATAAGGCGCATTAGCCAGAATGAACAGGTTGCTGCCGCCCGCAGGCGCCAGCTCAGGCTCGGAATAACCGGAATGGCATACATACACTGTCGGCTGCTGCGGCGGACGCTTATGCTCGAAGATATCCTTGAATTCCTGCTCGTAGTTCTCCGGGAAAAACACCGTATGATGCAGCAGCGCATCATACGTGCGCGGCACGCCCGCCAGCGTTACCAGCCCCGACAGGGAGGGTTCGTAGGCTTCAATCTTGCGGTCCGTCATTCCAGGACGAACCGCTTCCGGCAGCAGCATCCGGTTGATGCTCAGGACATCGCCACCGGCAATAACCGTCTTGGCCGGGTAGAAGCCCTGCGCCGTATCCACACCTTCCACCGCACCGGAGACTACGGAAATCCCCGTCACCTCTGTGCCTGTGATCAGCCGTACGCCCAGATTACGGGCGAGTGAAGACAGACCGCTGATTAATTCATAGGTGCCGCCCTTCACCCCGTATACGCCTTCCTGAATCTCCAGATGACCAAGCATGGTGAAGATGGAGGGGGAGCGATACGGCGATGATCCGACATAGGTGGCATAGCGGCCCAGCATAGCCAGCGTATTCGGGTGGCTGAAGTAGCGGAGCAGCAAGCTATGCAAGCTGAGAAAAGGCCTTACGCGCACCAGATCCCGCACAAGGGAAGGCGAGAGCTTATCCCTCCAGGATAGCAGCAGCCTGTTCAGGAACTGCTTCTCGCTGAGCTGATACAGCCGCGAGGCTTCCTCCAGAAACTCCGGGAGCCGCGCAGCATCCGCCGGACTGTAGGAAGCCATCTGCTCCCGCATTCGCCCGGTATCCCTTGAGAAATCGACAACCCTGCCGTCTGCGAAGACATTGCGGGTGCGCGGCTCCAGCTCATAGAGCTGGACATAATCCTCCATGCGGGCTCCCGCAAGCTCATAGAGCGAGCGGAAGACATGGGGCATCGTAATTGTACTTGGGCCACGGTCGAAGGAGTAGCCCCCCGCTTGAACACGCTGCAGCTTGCCGCCCGGCTGCTGCTGGCGTTCCAGCACAGTGACTTCCCAGCCCGCCGCGGCAAGGGTGACCGCACAGGACAGCCCCCCGAATCCGGCGCCTATGATGACTGCCTTCGGTTTCATCCATAACGCCTTCCTTTCCATTCATAGCCTGCGCGCGTGCGGCTTCCGCGCCAGGACGCCACAGCAATCAGCGACAGGCAGAGTACACTCGCCGGGAGTAGGAGACAGAACCAGAACGGCTGCCGACCGGCAGCATCGCTGGTCCGTTTCACGGCCAGACCGGCAAACAGCGCAGCAGCGGGCCAGAGGGCCGCACCGGGCTGTGCGCTTAGGGCATAGTACATAACGGCGGCGGCCGGTGCCACGTACAGCGACAGATATGCAATAAGCACACCCAGCAGCAGCAGCGGGCTGCGGCCGATGCCGGCATAGATATTCTTCCGGTAGCCATTCCATACTTGCCGGGCATTGTGGTACATCCGCATGAACACCTGCTCCGTAACATCCATGAGCGCCACCGTTCCGCCCGACCGCTTCACGGCGCGGGCCAGCGCCATATCATCCACCAGCTCGCTGCGAATGGCTTCATGCCCGCCGCAGCTGTCGTAACTGCCCCGGTGAATCAGGATGAAGCCCCCATGCGCCGCAACAAACCGCGGATCTCTAGAGCCGCGGACCAGCGGAATGGGCAGGTGGCAGATGATGGTGAAGACCATCAGGGGAACAACCAGCCGCTCCAGCCAGGTTCCAGTCATCTGCCGGGGGAAGCCGGTAATCATGCCGCCGCCCGCTGCTTCAGCAGCAGAAAGCGCCGCCTGAAGCGCCCCGTGCTGAAGACGGACATCTGCGTCCAGGAACAGCAGCCAGTCTCCGCTTGCCGCTTCTGCAAGCTGAGCGCAGGCATGGGACTTGCCCAGCCAGCCCTCCGGCAGCTCTCTTCCCTTCAGAACGCGTACTCCGCTGCCCGCTGCTGCGGCAATAGCCCCCGTTCCGTCAGTAGATGAATCATCCAGTACAATAATCTCCACCCCGATTCCGCCGGTGTTTGAGGCCAGTACAGAGGAGAGGCAGTCCCCAATATTATCCGCTTCATCCCGGGCAGGGATCAGTACCGATAAGCTCAAGGCCCGTGAGGATGCCGTTGCTTTTGCTGGCATCGCCTTCGCCGCTCTTGTACTGACCGCTGCCCCCAGCTTGGGGAGCTGCGCTGCATTCCATATTGCGAACAATAGCTGGAGCAGCACAATGCCGGTTACAACCTGAAAGAATACATTCATCCTCTCCCACCCCCCGGCCGCAGCAGGTCAAGCCATTCATTGGTAGATCTCCCACGGCGGAGCAGCGGCCTGAATTCATCCGGCATATAGCCTTGATGCTTAAGCACTCTGCTGCGGTGGGACTCCAGTTGTCCGCCAAGAACAGTCTCCAGCGTAAGGGCTACCCTTGAGCGGTCCATCTCCGCCCAAGGGAGCAGCAGCGGCGCACCGGCCAGCAGCGTAGCCTCCGGCTTCGTATGCCGGAACAGGCCGTGGTATAGCGTCACTGGGACAACGGCCGTCTGCGGACTGAGCCGCAGCGCCAGGGCCGCCCCTTCCTTCAGGCTCAGCGGCCGGTGCTCCAGCGGCCGGATTTCCCCTTCAGGATACATCCAGACATTCTCACCCGCCTGCAGCAGCCCGGCTGTATACCGCAGCGAAGCCCGTGCATCCCCTGGACTTCCAGGGTTAATGGAATACGCGCCAAGCTTTCTGAAGAAGGCATACTTCCGGAGCTGCTCCTCTTCCATCATGAAATAATGACGCTTCCCCGGCAGCTTCCCTGCGGCGTGATAGGCCAGCAGGCCGTCCCACCACGAGCTGTGATTCATGAGGTAGAGAATCCCCCGCCCGGCAGCGGCAGCGGGCTGAAGCTCTCCGCTGATTCCAATGAAGTGGAAATGTCTGCGCAGCAGGTACAAGGAATTATAACGGTAGAATAACCAGTCAAACCTTCCCGATGGAACGGCTTCCAGCATAGCGTAGACTCCCTTCGGCCAAAGCGGTGCCTGCTCCGGCGATCACCGCGCAGGCAGGCAATCCCTCTGTCAGGCTGATCAGGCCGAACAGGATCAGGATCGCCTGATACAGGCGGGTGCCCCGGCGGGCAGCCAGGCGGGTGAACGGCACAGCCGGGAGCAGCATAGACAAGGCAGCGCCTGCAATCAGCCAGCCGGTGAAATTGCTCCAGGGCACCTGATAGAAGCCCCCGCCGCCCTCCCAATGCCAGAAGTTCCTGGCATGGGCAACAGGATCGAGCACCAGATCCATCAGGACCGTCCAGAAGCCTACCTGCACGGCCCGCAGCAGCAGAAGCCGGAGGCCGCGCTGTCCGAAATCATGGCTGATCAGCACAGCATTACACACAACAGCAATCCAGGCGAAACCCAGGGTAACCGGCACACCAAATAATAAAGGCCCGAGAATAGTAGAATAATTATAATCCCCAAACAACCGGCCGGAATGCACGCCTACCCATTCGACGGCCATTCCGCCTAACCAGATCAGAGCCGCAGCATACCAGAATCGCTTGGTCATCCGGCCTCCTGAAGAATTGACTGACCAGTCAGACATGAAGGGTTTGAATTGCCCCTTGATTAATAAGTCCAGCCCGTAGACACCATAGAATACGAGAAATAATCCGTTAGAGAACTTCAGACTATCCGGAATTCCGAACACGATCAGCAGCAGCGCTCCGATGGTATACCAGATCCAAAAAAGGGTTCGGACCATCGCTAGACCACCGCAGTTCTTACACCGGCATAACGCACGACCGTACGCTGGAACAGCTGAAGCTTGGCTTCATCGCTGACATAGGATCTTTTGCGGAAAACATCATACCCGTCTGCCTCCACAGCATCCAGAATAGCAGCATAGAAGGATGCGGCAAGTTCAATGGCCAGACCGCTCTCCAAAGGATACGTGTGCACATGCTCCAGCCCTCGCCGGAACCAGTCCAACGCTTCTGTCCGCAGCTCCTGGATAACGGCAGTGAAACGGTGATTGACCTCCCCGTTCTCCAGCTCCTGCTGGCTGTAGCCATGTCCCTCCATCACCTCAAGCGGCACATATCTGCGTCCTCTTCTGAGATCCTCACCCACATCGCGGATGATATTGACCAGCTGCATTCCTATCCCCAGCGCAATTCCTGATGTCCGTGCCGCTTCACTCTGATCATCCCGCAGAACAGGCAGCAGCATCTCCCCTACCGTTCCCGCTACAAGATAACAGTAATCCTTAAGCTGCTCCATCGTGTCATAGGCTGTGAAGGTAAGATCTCTAAGCTGTCCCTCCATTTGCAAAAGGAACGGCTCACGCTGAAGCTGCGGGAAGCTGCTGAACAGCCAGCGCAGCGCCGGCCAGATGAAATGCCCGTCCGCCTGCTCCAGATTCATGAAATGCTCCCGCAGCTCATGAATGCTGTATGGCGCGCCTTCCGGCTCATCCACACTATCGTCTATAATCCGGCAGAAGGCATAAATAACATGCACCGCTTCACGCCTGGGACTTGGCAGAACATCAAACGCCTTATGGAACGAAGTGGACCCTTTCTTCATCAGTTCCTCACATTGCTGCAGTATCCTTTCATCCATGTACGCTCATCTCCTTTATCATTTCCTGAACGGCAAGCTTCGCTCCCTGCATCACGATCGGCACACCGCCGCCCGGATGGACGGAAGCACCTGCGGCATACAATCCCTTGAGCGGATAAGGCTTCGGCTGGGGCCGGAATACCCCCGACTGGCTCAGCAGCGGTGCAATACCGAAGCTGCCCCCGCCATACATTCCTTCCTGCTCCGCATCGGCAGGCGTTCTAAGCCTGCGCCAGATCACACTCGCGGCAAGCCCGGGGAAGCCCCGCTTCTCGGCATCTGCCATGACTTTATCGGCTAGTGCTCCGGCTATTTCCTCCCAGTTCTTATCCGGCGCCGCCGGGACGGGAACAAGGAAATACAGCACGCTCTGTCCGGGAGGAGCTGCACTATCGTCCAGCGCTACCGGATTAAATACATAATAAGAAGAATCCTGAGGAATTTGTCCCCGGTCAAACAGCTCATGCAGGCTGCTATTCAGACTATCCGGCAGGAAGAACTGGTGCACCAGGGAATCCGGCCAGCGCTTGTCTGTGGCCGCATAGATCAGCAGACAGCCCGAGGAGGGCTTCCAGCTTCCGCGTTTTATGGCCTTGGCCGATACGGATCTGCCCTTATTCGCCGTCACAACCGGTGCCTGTTCCTGCTTGAACACACCAGGCGGCAGCAATTGCTCTACATTCGGGAAATCTCCATTGTACAGAACGGCATCATAAGGAATCGACTGCCCCTGAACAACAACTCCGCAGCAGCGGCTTCCTTCAACAAGCAAGGATTCCACCTCAGCGCCCGTATGAATCTGTACCCCGCGGTCTTCCAGCTCCCGGGCCATGATCTGCGGCAGCGTCCCGTATCCGCCCTTCAGCATCCAGATGCCAAAGGCATGCTCGGCGTAAGGAAGCATGGTGTAGATACCGGGTGTGCGGAAGGGCGCTCCTCCAATATAGAGGCTCTGCAGGGAGAACGCATCCTTAAGCTCCTCATTGCGAAAATACTGGCCGATCGCAGAGCGCAGATTCCGGTAAGCGCGCAGGCGAACCATCAACGACAGGTTAGCCGGACTAAAGAATTCCCGCCCGCTGGCATACCCCCGCTCCAGGAACGACGTCCGCCCCTGCGGATACAGCACTGCCATGTCCTTCATGAACCGGGTGAAGCCCTTGCCCTCTCCGGGATAGAGCCGGTCAATCTCCTCTGCCTGCGCCGACGCATCTGCGAATTTGGTCAGCACCCGCCCGCTTCTGAAGTGAACCCGGTAGAGCGGATCACAGCGCAGCAGCTCCAGGCTGGATCGCGGAAGGCCGCCTTCCTCCAGAATACCGAGAAGCATCTCCGGCAGCAGCACGATGGTAGGGCCGCGGTCAATCCGGTAGCCGTCCTGCTCTTCAAAGGCCACACGCCCGCCCGCTTGGGGTGCCCGTTCATAGATCACCACCTCATGTCCCTGACGGGTAAGCAGCAGCGCTGCCGTCAGCCCGCCGATTCCGCTGCCTACGATGGCAATGCGGCTCATAACGGAACCCCCGCACCTGCGCCGGGCGCACCCGCCTGTACGGTGAACCGCCCCCGCACAGCCTGGTCATGCTCCCGCAGCAGCCGTGCGCTGATCTTGGCCGACTCGAAGATCGTCGGCAGGCCGCTGCCCGGATGGGTTCCCCCGCCGACCAGCCAGATGCCGCGTACCTCCTCAAAGGTATTATGCGGCCGCAGATGCATCATCTGCCCGAGATTATGGGCCAGATTGAAGGTGGCCCCGTTATATACATTCTGCTGGTTCTGCCAGTCCAGCGGAGAGAAGAACAGGCTCTCTTCCACGCGTCCGGCGATTCCGGCAAGCTGCGGGATCTGCTGCAGCCGCTCCATCATCCAGTCCTCCACCACTGCACGCTCTTGCTCCCAGTTGATATCGGCACTCAGATTAGGCACCGGCATCAGCACATAGAGCGAGGACTTTCCGGGAGGCGCCAGTGTCTTATCGATGACTGACGGATTATGAATATAGATAGAAGCATCCTCCGACAGAACGCCCAGCTCCGTGATCTCTTTGACATTACGCCGGTAATCGTCCGCGAAATGAACCGAATGATGACTGAGGTCCACCTCTCCATCCACACCGAGGTAGAGCATGGCGGTGGAGCAGGAATATCTTTTACGGGCAATCTTGGCAGGGGTGTATTTCTTCAGAAGCCCGGGCTCGAACAGCTGGGTCATTGCAGATCCAAAATCTGCACCAATCACAATATAATCCGCATCCACCTTCTCCCCGTTCTCCAGCAGCAAGCCTGCGGCCTGCCCGTCCTTGACGATAATGCGTTTCACCCCGCTTGCGGTATGGACCCGCCCGCCATGCTCCTGGATGACCTCAGCCATAGCCTGAAGCACACGGTTAATGCCGCCAGTCGGATGATAGAGACCGTAACGGTGCTCCATGTACGACAGAATCGTGAAGGTGCCCGGACACTCCCAAGGCGACATTCCCAGATACTTGGCCTGGAACGTGAACGAGAACCGCAGCCGTTCATCATCGAAATAACGGGACAGCCGGTTATACACGGTGTCTGTAGCGTTCAGCTTAGGCAGCGCGTGCAGCACATCTCTTTTAACATAATCCCCTAACGATTGGAACGGACGCTGCAGCAACGGGATCACCCGCTCCAGTTTGTCGGCTTCTTCGGCCATGAACCGGCGGTAGCCGTTGCCATTGCCCGGGAACAGCCGCTCAATCTCCTCGGCCGTCTGATCCTGGTTCGTGGAAGGCGTAAATACGGTATCTCCAAAATGCAGTGAATACAGCGGATCAAGCGGTGAAAGCGAGACATAGTCATGCACCGAACGCCCTGCCAGAGTGAACAGCTCCTCCAGCAAATGCGGCATCATCAAGAAGGTGGCTCCCCGGTCAAAACGGTAGTCTCCCAGCTTCAGCTCGCCTGATCTTCCGCCAACTTCTGCCTGTTGTTCATAGAGATCTACTTCATATCCTTCGGCGGCAAGCAGCATGGCGGCGGCCAGCCCGCCCGGTCCTGCGCCGATTACTGCGACTTTTGCGGTATCTGTGGTTCGGATCAAGCGACGTCCTCCTTCGTTCAAACGTTATACAAAAACTATACAATAGTGATACAAATATCATACATACTTTGCCGGGCCATGTAAATATCATCCGCCGGACTTCCAGCAATTTGGTTGCTAGACTTGTCCATAGCAAAAGAACCGGACAGCCCTGTACAAGGGTTCTGACCGGTTCCTATGGAATCTACTTCAATTAAAATCCGCTATATTTGCTAAGCCCTATGCCGGATTCCGGCATATTCCTGATCGAACCAGGCTTGCCATTTCTCCGGCGGCTCCGCCATCACATAGGTGGCGTTGGTATCCTGGAGGCTGATTGCCTCATAAGCTCTACCGCCCGCAATGAGCTGCACCTCCGGGTACAAGCTGCCTAGCCGTTCAAGCAGCTCCTCCGTATAAGGGACTAGCGTACCATTCGTAACGGATAGGCAGACAGCTCCGATCCGCTCTTGCTTCTCCAGCAGCTCCATCACACCGTCTTCGGGGGTATTGGCCCCCAGATAGATGACTTCAACCCCGTTCCTGCGCAGGAACAGCGAGAACAGCAGCAGGCCGACCTGGTGATGCTCTCCTGCCGGGCAGAAGGCAAGCACCTTGTGCAGATGGGCATACACCGGGAACACGTGAAAGAACTGGGACAGCCGGTTCGAGATCATATGTGTCATATAATGCTCCTGGGCTACGGTTGCCGTCCCTTGCTCCCAGGCATCACCAACCTTCACCAGAACAGGCACCAACACCTGATGGACCATCGCCTCATAGCCGTACAGGGAGAACCCGAAATCGATCAGGGCATCGGCCCGCTCACCCTGGATGTCGAGCAGCGCTGCATAGATCTGCTGCCTCATTTTGTCCAAGGCATCCTTGGGGTCACCGCCCGCAACGGACAGCCGTTCATCCAGGTCCTTCTGCTTATGCTGCTTCAGCATCCGCACAGCATGTGAGATACTGATGCCCTGTTTATCGGTCTGTTCCTTCAACCAGCGAAGGTCCTCAATATTCTCTTGGTTGTACAGTCTATAGCCGGACTCGGTACGTTCCGGGACGACAGCCTGATACCGGTTCTCCCACGCCCGCAGAGTGACAGAGGGAATATCGAGCATTTCGACAACCTGTTTGATGGAATACACGATGGATCTCACTGCCTTCCTGTTTACACTGAATACATTTGAAGATTCAAACCTTATACAAATTATTTACACTCATTATACAATTGCATCTGTGTTATGTCACCAGAACTTGTATGATGCAGCTTGCAGGTACGGCGCGGATGAACAGGAGCGCTTTTTGCAACACTAGATTTTTCAGGGATTTTGCCGTCAGCTGCTTCACTTCTCCTTAGCGGGCGTTATAGGTATTTACAATGCCGGGCTACCCTATAGTCGCTCTAGCCCCGCAGCAGACCCAGGAGGATAACTATGAATCAAGGCCGCCATCCCGTCACACCCGAAAAGTTACAGATCACGCTGGCTTCAGGTGCCATTACGGCATCCCGCCACAAGCGTCAGACGCAGTTCTTCCTGCGCCGCCGCTCCAGACTCCTGCTGGCCCTGATCCTTCTTCTCCTCTGGCTGACCGGGGTGATGATCTATCAGACCCATAAGCCGCTGCCGACCGGACTTTCTGCGGAGAGCCCTGCTTATAAGGTGAGTACGGTCGCCTTCTGGCATGATCTGACCTATCAGGACAGCAGCGGGAAGCAGGCAAGGGAAGAACAGATTCTGCCCAGAATCCTGCAGATTATTGAAGAGTCCAGACAGTTCCTCGTGATCGATCTGTTCTTGTTCAATAACTATACCCATACAGACCAGCAGTTCCCCGCTGTCAGCAGACAGCTTACCGATAAGCTGCTTGCCCAGAAAGCCGCCTATCCCGCCATGGAGATCGCCTTCATCACCGATGAGGTGAATACGAACTACGGCTCTGCGCCTAATGCCCTCCTGGAAGAGATGAGAGCTGCCGGTATTAAGATCATCATGACAGATGTAGACGGTCTGCGGGACTCGACTCCTGCCTATTCTGCGGTCTGGCGCACCTTCATCCAGTGGTTCGGACAATCCGGCACCGGCTGGATTCCGAATCTGATGGCCAGCGGAGGGCCGGACATTACCACACGTTCCTACCTGAAGCTGCTCAATGTCAAAGCAAACCACCGCAAGGTCGTGCTGAGCGAGAACACCGCCCTGATCTCCTCCGGCAATGTGCATGATGCCAGTGCTTATCATTCCAACATTGCCCTGGAGGTGCAGGGTCCAATCCAGGAGGATATTCTGCGGAGTGAGCAGGCGGCGGCTAATCTCTCGGGAGCCGGTCCCTTGCTGAGCAAGCCCCCTGAATTCAAACCGCCCGCCGCCGCATCCGGGGAACCTTCGCTTGAAGTCCGCTATCTGACCGAAGGCAAGGTATACAAATATGCCCTGGATGGGATCGCTGCGGCAGGACCCGGGGATGTCATCTGGATGGGTATGTTCTATCTGGCGGACGACGGAATTATCGATGCCCTTCTTGCCGCAGATGCCCGCGGCGCCCAGGTGAGACTGCTGCTTGATCCCAACCAGAATGCCTTCGGACGGGACAAAATCGGCATCCCCAACCGTCCCGTTGCCATGGACCTGGACCGCCGCTCTGAAGGAAATATCCTGATCCGCTGGTACAACACAGGCGAGGAGCAGTATCACAGCAAGCTGCTGTTCATTGCCAAGGCATCAGGCGACTCTACCCTGCTGGGCGGATCAACGAACTTCACAGCCCGTAATCTGGACGACTATAACCTGGAGAATGACCTCTATGTATCCGTTCCGCGGGAACAGCCGCTGTATGCGGAGGTGGAGGGCTACTTCAACCGGCTATGGAACAACGAGGGCGCTGAATACAGCCTGCCGCTCACGGAATATCAGAGTGACGTCACCTGGTTGAAATACATCCTCTACCGGATACAGACCCGGCTTGGATTCACTACCTTCTGATGAAACAACAAAAAAACGGTACCGTCCTTTTGGGGCACGGTACCGTTTTTTTGTTTCAGTCCGCTTGTCCGCTTACAGCAGCGGAGACATCAGCCGGGCTGCGGATTCCAGCAGCCGCTCCAGCAGTCTTTTCTCCATGAAAGTCTCATGGACAATCTGCCGCGTGGACTGCAGGTCACGCTCGAAGTCTGCAACAATGCGCGAGACACTCTCGGTCTGCAGCAGCAGCGCGTTCACCTCAAAATTAAGATGGAAGCTGCGCATATCCATGTTCGCTGTTCCAATCGTAGCAATCTCCCCGTCTGCAATCAGCAGCTTGGAGTGGATGAAGCCCTTCTCATATTCATAGATCTTCACGCCGGACTCCAGCAGCGCCGGGAAGTAGGAATGGGAGGCCAGGAACGGAATCCATTTATCCGGCTTGGCCGGGAACAGCAGGCGGACATCCAGCCCCGACATCGCCGCCACACGCAGCGCAGTCAGTATATCCTCATCGGGGATGAAGTAGGGACTGGCGATCCAGACGGATTTTTCCGCAGTAGTAATCATGGAGAAGAAAATATTCTTGAGCGCACGCCGCTCATTATCCGGGCCGCTGGCAATAATCTGCACCGCCCCGTCTCCGGTAGTGAAGCGAAGCTGAGGGGAGAGGTAGTCCTGCTCCAGGATTTTCTCGCCGGTCGTGTGCATCCAGTCCTGCAGGAAGATAATCTGCATCGTCCGCACCGCTTCGCCCCTCAGCAGCATATGTGTATCCCGCCAGAACCCGTAGGTCTTGCTGCGGCTCAAGTACTCGTCCCCGACATTCAGCCCGCCCATGAAGCCGACATCGCCGTCGATGACCACGATTTTGCGGTGATTGCGGTAATTCACCCTGCTGGAGAAAAAGGAGGTGGAGTTGCCGTAAGCAGCCACCTGCACCCCCGCATCACTGAGCTCCTTAAGGAAGGCTCTGGAGAGCTGAATGCTCCCGACCGCATCATACATGAACCGGACCGCCACGCCTGCGCGGGCTTTCTCAATCAGAATCTGCTGAATGCGCGTGCCGATATGATCTGCCCGGAAAATATAATACTCCATATGGATATGATGCTGCGCCTGCCGCAGCTCCAGCAGCAGTGTCCCGAAGGTCTCCTCACCGTTGGTCAGGATGCGCGACTCTGAATTGAAGGAGATCGGCGTGCGCCCGAGCCGTTGGGACAGGCCGAGCAGCTTCTGCTGCGCGGGGCTGAACACCGACCAGTCCTGGTGCATCCGCAACGCATCGTTCTCAATCCGTTCATAGGCCATGAGGTCGCGTTGGGCCTTCTTGTCATATTTGCGCCGCTTGAATACATTCTGCCCGAACAGGAAATAGAACACCAGCCCCAGCACCGGGATCAGCGCGAGCAGCAGAATCCAGGACACTGTGGTGGAAGGATTGCGGTTCTCCATGAAGATCCCCAGCGCGACAGAGATGACCGTCAATGTGGAAAATATACTGATAATCGTCCCGGCTGTACTGCCGAACACGCCAAATCCAAAATAATAAAAAGCCAGCAAAGCCGCTATAATGACTATTGCCTGCAGTCCTCTTCTCATATGTACCCTACCTTCTCATTCCGCCGATTCTCACCAAAATGACACATTTATATCTTACATGAAGAATCCGTTTCTTCCTACTGAAACCTGCAAATTTGTGTTGCTGCAGGATATATAATATAATCTCACTGACCAATCAGTCAAATATAGAACTGTCTAGTCAGAACGGGGGCTTATATCGCCTTGACCGCTAAAAGCATGACCAAAAAAGAACAAATCATCAAGACCGCCATGCAGCTGTTCGCTGTAAAAGGCTCCTCCTCCACCTCCATGCAGGAGATTGCCGAATTATGCGGGATCTCCAAAGGAAGTCTGTATCTGATCTTCAAATCCAAAGAAGATCTGGAGCGCAGTATATACATCTACTGCTTCCGGATGATTCATGATCCGCTGCAGCAGGAGGAGCAGGCTGCCGGCAGAGAGCCCCGGGAGAAGCTGCGTAACCAGCTCGAAATTCTGCTTAGTCATGTATACGAGCTGCGCGAATTCCTGCAGCGCCAATTCCAGGAGGTGGCCGGCCGGGGTGTGGCCGAGATTCCCGATTGGGTGAAGCAGAACAACGCCGCCCTGCTGCGCTGGTTCCAGCAGAAGCTGGAGCTCATGTACGGGCCAGAGATTCTGCCCTATGCAGGCGAGCTGTGCGTGCTCAGCCACGGCATGATCAGTTCCAGCATCAAGCTGCTGTTCGGCCAGGAGACTGTTGTCTCCATCCCTGAACTGGCTGACCGGCTGGTGGACTGGCTGGACATTATGGTCTCCGGCCTGCTTGCAGGGAAGCCCGCCCCTCTGATCTCTTCCGCAGTCCTCGCCGGATGGGCCGAGGGTCAAGGAGAAGGACCGCGCCAGAGCCCGCTTCAGCTGATCAAGGCGATGAAGCTCCTGCTAAGTGAAGCGGACGGAATCAGCCGGGAGCATGCCGAAGACGGTCTGGAGTCCCTGGGTATTCTGGAGAGCGAAATCCTCACCACCCAGCCCCGGAAAGCGATCATTCAAGGGATGATTGCCAATCTTGAGGGGTACCCCGAGCTGTCCGGCGAGCTAAGTCAACTAAAGAAAGCATTCACACCTTATATGCACACTTCCTGCGGACTTCATTAAGGACAGAGGCGGCACGCCTGTAAGATCAAGAATAATTGTACTGGAGGTTCCTTTTACTGATGAAAAGCCTAATTAATTTCTCGCTCCGCAACAAATTCGCCGTCTGGCTGCTGACGATCATTATTGTCTTCGCCGGTCTGTACAGCGGATTGACCATGAAGCAGGAGACCCTGCCTAACATTAGTATCCCTTATCTCAGCATTACTACTATTTATCCAGGAGCCGCACCCGAAGGGGTCGTGAATGACGTCAGCAAGCCGCTGGAGCAGAAGCTCCGCAACGTAGACGGCGTGAAGATGCTGACCTCCACCTCTCTGGAGAACGCCTCCAGCGTCACCATTGAGTTCGACTACGGCACGAACCTGGACAATGCTACAGCAGCAGTGCGGGAAGCCTTGAACGAGGTGAAGCTGCCGGATGAGGTGCAAAAGCCGCAAATCTCGCGCTTCAGCCTCAGCTCGCTGCCGGTCATCTCCCTTAGTATCTCTGACGAGAGCTCCGGCGATCTGGAGGAGCTGACCCGGGTTGCCGAGAATGATATCCGCCCGGCGCTGGAGGATATCGAAGGCGTCGCCTCTGTGCAGATTGCCGGACAATATGTCAAAGAGGTCTCCCTGAAGTTCAATCAGGAGAAGCTGAAGCAGTACGGACTGACCGAGGATACGATCAAAGGCATCATCCAAGCCTCCTCCCTGCGGGTACCGCTCGGATTGTTCGAGATGGACAAGTCACAGAAGGCTGTTGTCGTTGACGGCAACATCACTACAGTGGAGGACTTGCAGAATGTCAGCATTCCGCTGGTTCCTGCTGGTCCTGCGGCGGGTGCTGCTGGAGCCGGTGCAACTGGCATGCCTGGCACAGGAGCCGGGGAAGCAGGCGGTGCAGCTTCAGGCGGTGCTAGTGCTGCTGGCGGCACCAATGCTGCTGCTGGCAGTACCGGGGCTGGCGCTGGCGCCATGACCGGGCTGCCGACGGTGAAGCTGAGCGAGCTTGCCACTATCGAGGTAGTCGGCAAATCGGAATCCATCTCCCGCACCAACGGCAAGGAATCCATCGGGATTCAGATTGTGAAGGCCAATGATGCCAACACCGTCGATGTCGTGAACGGGGTCAAGGACAAGACAGAAGAACTGAAGAAACAATACAAGTCGATGGACCTCACCGTGCTGCTGGATCAAGGCAAGCCGATTGAGGATTCCGTGAACACGATGCTGTCCAAGGCTGCCTTCGGCGCCCTGTTCGCCGTGCTTATCATCCTGCTGTTCCTGCGCAATATCCGTTCTACCATTATTTCTATTATCTCGATTCCATTATCCCTGCTGATTGCAGTATTATGCCTGCGGCAAATGGATATTACGCTGAATATGATGACGCTCGGCGCCATGACCGTAGCCATCGGGCGGGTAGTGGATGACTCCATCGTGGTCATTGAGAACATCTTCCGGCGGCTTACGCTGTCTGGCGAGAAGCTTCGCGGCAGAGAGCTGATCAGCGCGGCTACCCGTGAGATGTTTGTGCCGATTATGTCCTCAACCATTGTGACGATTGCCGTCTTCCTGCCGCTCGCCTTTGTCAGCGGGATGGTCGGTGAGCTGTTCCTGCCGTTTGCCCTCACTATGGTATTCGCGCTGCTGGCTTCACTGGTGGTTGCCATTACCCTGGTGCCTGCACTGGCCCATACCCTGTTCCGTAATGGACTCAAGAAGGGGAAAAAGGGTCACGAAGACAAGCCCGGCGCATTGGCGGGCGGGTATGTCCGAATCCTGGACTGGTGTCTCTCGCATAAGCTGATCACCTTGGGTGTTGCTGTCCTGCTGCTGGCAGGCAGTCTGTTCCTGATCAAGCCGATCGGCGTCAGCTTCCTGCCTTCCCAGGAAGAGAAGAATGTTACGCTTACCTTCTCCCCGAAGGCCGGTCAGACGCTGGAGGATGTGAAGGCGCTGGGCCTGAAGGCTGAGAAGTTCATTCTGGCCCAGAAGCATCTGGACAAAATGCAGTATTCCATCGGCGGCAGCAGCCCGTTCGGAATGGGCTCAGGCAATTCAGGCTTGTTCTATGTCACGTATGACAGCAACACGCCTGATTTCGATACCGTGAAGGAGAAGTTAATTGAAGGCTTGAGCCAAGAGGTGCCGGATGGCGTGTGGGGCGATTTGTCCGGCATGGCCGGAGGCGGACTGGGCGGCAGTACCCTTACTGTTAACATCTTCGGCGATACGCTGGAGCAGCTCAAACCGGTAGCCGATGACATTGCCGGGATCGTTCAGGCAGACACCAAGAACTTCAAAGACGGGAAGACCAGCCTCTCTGAAGCCTATGATCAATACACCATCGTCGCTGACCAGGCCAAGCTTAGCTCACTGGGCCTAACGGCCGGACAGCTTGCGATGAAGCTGAGCCCTGCCGGAACCCGGCCTGTACTGACTGAGGTAGAGCTGGACGGCAAGAATTACAAGGTCTACATTGAGACGGACAAGGATTCCTACAATAGTATTGAAGAAATGAAGGCCGCCACGCTCACTTCGCCGCTAGGTATTACTGTACCGATTGGCGAGGTAGCAAGCATCGAACAGGGCCAGTCCCCGGATTCCATTACCCGTGAAGACGGCAAAATGAAAGTCGAGGTAACCGCCGACATTATCTCCAGTGACATTAATAGTGCCTCCAAGGCTGTGCAGGACAAAATAGATGCTCTTGATCTCCCGGACGGCGTGACCATCACCTTCGGCGGAGTCACCGAGCAGATTAATGAGACCTTCGGACAGCTTGGCATCGCCATGCTCGCGGCTATTGCGATTGTATACTTCGTGCTCGTAGTCACCTTCGGCGGCGGTCTGGCACCGTTCGCCATCCTGTTCTCGCTGCCGTTCACAGTCATCGGCGCTCTTGTTGCCCTGCTCCTGGCCGGCGAGACCTTGAACGTCTCCGCACTGATGGGCGCACTGATGCTAATCGGTATCGTGGTCACCAATGCAATTGTCTTGATTGACCGCGTAATCCATAAGGAACAAGAGGGAATGTCTACACGCAAGGCGCTGCTTGAGGCCGGGGCTACCCGCCTTCGCCCGATTCTCATGACTGCGCTCGCGACCATTGGCGCCCTGCTGCCATTGGTTACAGGCCTTGAGAACAGCGCCGGAATCATCTCCAAGGGACTTGGCGTAACCGTCATCGGCGGTCTCGTCAGCTCCACGCTGCTGACCCTGGTCGTTGTACCGGTGGTGTATGAGTTCCTGATGAAGTTTCGGAGTAAGAAGACTTACGAATAAATAGGGGATGAACTGCAATTTCAGTTATAAGAGCTGATCGTAAGAACATAGCGTAAAGCTCAGACATCACTACGGTGGATATTTGGACTTCCGGCCGCTGTTGTCTCCAGATTTCCTGATTTAGACCGCTTGTTGCGGTAGAAATCCGGAGACAAAGGCGGACGCTACCGCTCCTACAGTTCCAAAATCCCCCTCCGATCCTACACGCTTTTTGTATTTTCTTTCAATCAAAACCTATAAAGTGAAAGCTTAAGTTCAAGACCCTAGGAGCAGAAATAAGGCGCCCTTCCGAATTGATGGAAGGGCGCCTTATTGAGTATGGATGCTTATTACGCCATGGCCGCCGCGCTGCTCTCCAGCGAAGCCTTCCAGGCACGCAGCATGTGCAGATCCTGCGGCAGGAATTCCTCCAGCATATGGCTGAGTCCCAGATACAGCGGGCTGTCGGTGGCAGCGTTCATTCTCGCACAGAATTGTGGAGTCCACTTCAGCAGATGCTCCTCAAGGAATCTCTCCTGGATCTCCAGAAGCTCCATCGCACTGCGGATCGAGAAGCTGTTGTACAGCATCCGTTCATGCAGCACGGCCATGAATTCCAGTTCAATGGCAATATGGTCGTCGGCTTCGCCGCTGCACTTCTTGAAGACAATCCCCGCCGAAGCGTACACATCCGAGAGCACGTTGCAGAATTCTTCCTCACGGCCCAGTTGAGCCGCTTCACGGGCCACGAAGGAGCTGACGGCCCGCTCATTCATCAGACGTTTGTATTCGAGCTTTTCTTTTTCGCAGATGGCCGGGAGCATGGATGGCTCCTGGCTGCACAGGTAACGCTTCAACTCACGGCCGCCTTCGGTCATCTCCGCAGCGACACTCATCTCACGGTTACGGCTCCACTGGGCGACCAGTGAGAGAGATGGTTTTCTTCCATAGAAGTCCACCAGCAGCTGATATATTAATCCCCGACTCTCCAGCCAGCGGCTGCAAGCCTCCGGCACGACAAGCGATGGAACAGTTGGTATGGTCATTTTGCAAATCCTCCCTACATAGTTTGCCGGATACCCGGGGTATCCTTAGGGATCGCCGCCTGAGCCTTCCGGTATCATAGCTGTGCTTCGCAAAAGTAAAAGTATCTAAAGTTTGAATCTTCCGCACCTAAATTATATCGAATATGATAAGCGCTTTCGGTGAGCATTCTATGACCATTCCCTGGAATTGTCGCACTTTTGTCATAATTAGGCTGCTGCTTTGACCTTCTGTCCCCCTATGCTTTAGATTGTCCGCTGTGCATTGACGCGGCGGAATGGTTTCTTTAAAATTTAAACTAAAATCAACAGGTGAAGGAGCAACGCTATGGAGCCGCTGACTGACCCTTTTGGACGCATACATGATTACCTACGCATCTCGGTTACTGACCGCTGCAACCTGCGCTGTATCTATTGTATGCCCGCCGAAGGAATGCAATTCCAGCCGCAGGACGAGATTATGAGCTACGAGGAGATTGCCGCTGTGGTGGAGGCGCTTGCGCCCCTGGGCCTGCGGAAGGTCCGGCTGACGGGGGGCGAACCGCTGGTCCGCAAGGATCTGGAGAAGCTGGTCTCTATGATCGCCGTCATACCCGGCATAGATGACATATCATTGACGACGAACGGGCTGATGCTGCCAGCCAAAGCGGCTATCCTGAAGCAGGCCGGGCTGTCCCGGGTGAACATCAGCCTGGATTCGCTGCGGCCGGACCGCTTCTCGATGATTACCCGCGGCGGCGATGTTGCCAAGGTGCTGAAGGGAATTGAAGCCGCAGAAGCCGCCGGCCTGTCCCCGATCAAGCTGAATGTCGTGCTGATGAAAGGCATTAACGATGACGAGATCAAGGACTTCATCGCCCTGACCCTGAACAGCCCGCTGAATGTGCGGTTCATTGAATACATGCCGATTGGCAGCGCCAGCGATGCCTGGCGGCAGACCTATCTGCCGTTGGAGACTGTAGTAGAGGCCTGCAAGGAAGCTGGCTGGACCACCGAGGAGGCCGACATGCCCTCCGGGAATGGCCCTTCCCAGAACCGGCGGGTCACCGGCGCGAAGGGAACCTTCGGGCTGATCCACCCGGTCAGCGAGCATTTCTGCGACAATTGCAACCGGCTGCGCCTGACCGCCGACGGCAACATCAAAGCCTGCCTGTACTGGCAGGACGAATATAATGTGCGCCCGCTGATCAGCTCCCCTGCGGCGGTGCAGGCCCTGTTCCGCGAGGCGCTCGGCAACAAGCCGCATAATCATGAGATGGCGCTGGCCCTGGAGCACAAAGCCCAGAGCCACACCCCCACCGCCCGCCGCATGTCGCAGATTGGGGGGTAAGACGCACGGAGACAAATGTAACAGGCCCATGAACAAGTTCATGGGCCTGTTTTAACTTTTTATAATCTTAAACATGCATTTAGGAGTAGAACACATTCATAGTAGTATCAAAGCTTGTGAATGCTTCAGCCCGACTTCGGAATATCCGAAATCGCAATCTCGAAATCGACGGATATCGTCCCCCGGATCACTTG
This sequence comes from Paenibacillus sp. FSL R7-0210, assembly GCF_038009085.1. Lineage (NCBI taxonomy): Bacteria > Bacillati > Bacillota > Bacilli > Caryophanales > Paenibacillaceae > Paenibacillus > Paenibacillus sp. FSL R7-0210. The sequence goes on along the minus strand of NZ_JBBPAR010000001.1, from coordinate 7,024,651 downwards.
CTGCTCGCTGTCTAATTTGGCGGATAAGTCTACGCTTTGCATAATCACATCATCGCCTTTGTACCGCTTGCGGGATAGATAGTAGGTCGCCAGCTCGCTGCAGAATTGGGTGTAGTTTTTTTCATGAATGAACTTGTTGTGCTCACCAAAGATACTGTAAACCTTCCGGTAAGGAATGTAGTCCGCAAATCTCTGTATCACATGATCCACGTCCCACTTATACTGATTAGCCAATTGAACGATCTTGAACAGCGCCATAAAAATCTCGTTCTCACAGGTGGAGATATACTCTATATATTCTTCCAGCACCTCAATCTGCCCATCCATTAAGCGGTAAAGGTACGTATTCGCCGTTCCCCATTCTATATATTGAGCCTTAATACGCCTTGCTTCTTCGTCATCTTCCCGTATCCAGCTATGATCCATGTACTGAGGTACCATATCCAGTGCGGTTTTATAGTCGCCCAGCTCTTCATAAACACAGGATCTCATAAGCTGAGCATATAAAATATATGTATACAGCGGCTTTTTATAAAATTGATTGCTACTATGCTTACGATGCACTTGTCCGTGGAGTTCATATTGAACAGTGGCGACTCTTAGCAGTTCTTCTACAGACTGAGATACTTTGTCCCACGCCTGAAGCCCACTGTATAAATTAGCCAACTCTTTCAGCGCATCCAACTGATTGACTTCGTCCAGCTTATCGACATAATTCTCTAATATAGTAGCAGCGATTAGATTTTTCTGGGGATCATCGCCCAGATTAATGAGGAAGAGCCGATACTGGCAGAGCGCCAGCCGTTCGGAATGCTGGTATTTCTCGCTGGCTCCCACATTTTCGTAGATTAGTGCTGCGGCTTGCCAGTTTTTCTGCTCAAATAACTCCTCCGCAACCTCGAACAGCAGCGGTGCATACAGCAGATTATCCAGTAAATTCTGTGCCACCCGCTCAATGCAATCCAGACGCGATAGCGCCGCGCATTGCAGCAGGAATGGCCGTAAACGCCGCCAAGTCGGTGTCGAATCGTATAAACATTCATCAACATACTGACTGTAAAAGTAATCCTCCGGCAGTCCCATCCCACTTGTCACGCGGGTCAGATGGTTCATCGCCAAGGCCTGCTGGCCTTTCATTACCCGGCTGAGTGTGCCGGAATGAATTCCGCTGGCAATCGCAAACTGATTAATAGACAGTTTATGTTTTGTGAGATACGCCGCTATCTCGTCTCGAATTTTGACTGTATGCTCCACAGCAGTTACCACCTTTTTTATACACGTGTCCAATGGAACTTATCTCTGACTCTCCGATTGTTTGTTGAAGCACTGTTTAAGCAGGCGGCCTTTTATTCATCCGGTAGGCATTATCGTACGCATTGAGCAGCTCATCCAGCACCACGGATTGCCGCAAGACCTCAGGATGATTGAAACCGCCATATTGAATATGTAATGTATGAAGCTTACTTCTGGCTTGCTCTATGCGAATTCTAACGATTGCTGGACTATGCATGGGAATCCCGCCTCCTTATGCAACATTATAGATTTTTATGTAAAACTACAAAATAATGGACTGATTGCATTATCTGTTAAAGTGAATATATTGACAAAGCTCTGATGCGATAAGAGTTGTCCATAAAAAAGACGCCTCTGCATTAGCAGAAGACGCCAGAGATGATACTGTTATTACTGCTTGCGCTTATTCAGCCGCCCGCCCCATGACCCATGGTTTGAATCGTTTGTTGTTGTATAGGTTTGCCCACTAAGTCTGCTACAGGTATAGTAATCAGTACAACAATACTAAACGAGGCTAGCATTAATAGGAGTTTTCTTTTCATTTGCATCCCGCACCTCTCTTATTAATATTTTGTATTGCAGTTGCTCGTTTTCCCCGGCAATATGCCTGTTCTGCTCGAATAAATCAACACACTTGAAGATGATACTCTCATTGTTAAGTTTAGATGATGATTCCAAACTTTGTAGGATATATCCAATACCTTCACTTCGCTTATTCCGCAAATAATAGACTCCCAATTCAACAAGAAATCTGGCATGTTGGTCCGCTTTAATCTGCTGATTGTACACTCCAAACTCAGTGAGATGTATCCTGTAAGGCATGTAACCCGCGAAGCGTTCCAGAATAGAATCTACATTCCAGTTATACAGGTTTGCAGATTTCACAATATAAAATAAAGCTATGAAAATCTCTCCTTGTTGCGTGGAAATATAATTAACGTAATCATCTAATACCTCTAACTGTCCATCCAGTAAGCGATACAAATAAGTATTAGCCTTACCCCATTCCTGAAATTGCGCTACAGTCCTCTTGGCTTCCTCACTTTCTTCATGTATCCAATCTACGTCCAAATATAAAGGTACAAGTTCAAGAGCCTTTTTATATTCTCCGCATTCTTCGTATGCATTTGCACGCATTAAATGGGCATACAATATATAAAAGCAAAGAGGTCTTTCTCCGCTCTTCACTGCCTCTTTATATTTCGGGTTACAATACAGATCATAACGGATTGTCGCAAGCCGAAACAGTTCAAGAGCAAGCTCATTTACTTTACTCCATAACTGCAATGAGTAGTAGACATCCATCAAATTCTTCAGCCCATCCAGCTGGTCCGCCTCATTCAGGCGCGGAATGTAGCTCTCGAACAGGGTAGCCGCGCGCAGGTTCGTGCTCTGGTCATCACCCAGGGCAATCTGGAACAGGCGGTATTGGCAGGTGGCCAAGCGTTCAGAATACTGGTATTTCTCACTGGCGCTAACGTTCTCATAGAGCAGTGCAGCCGCCGGCCAGTGGCCCTGCTGGAACAAGCCTTCCGCAACCTCGTACAGCATGGGGACATACGTCAGATTATCCAGCAAGTTCTGCACCAGCAGCTCAATACAATCCGTACGCCCCAGTTCCGCACATTTCACAATGAACGGGCGAAGCCGCCGCCAGGTCGGTGCCGAATAATAGAAGCATTCCTCGACATATAAGCTGTAAAAAAAATCCTCGCCAAGCCCCATTCCTGCAGTGATTAACTCCAGATGGCTCATGGCAATGGGCTGATGGCCATTAATAATCCGGCTCAGTGTCCCGGAATTAATGCCAGATCTTATGGCGAACTGATTAATGGACAGCCCCTGCTGGGTTAAATAATCTGCAAGCTGGTCTCGAATCATGACTGCAGGCTTCAAAGCAACACCACCTCCCACATTCCATAATTTAGAACATTATGTTTATATCTGTATGGTAGATGATGGGATTTCAACCGTCAATAGAATAGAGTCAAATAAAACAACTATAGCTCGAAAGTGTGAAGAATTCGAAACAGTTTGGCAAGCGGCTTGCCGAATCTTACGGATACAGGCCGAAACTATGTTAAACGGCACTCTTTTTCCAAAAAGGTCCAGAGCATACATAGAGGTATCCAAGGATCTACAAGATTGCTACAAGGGGGAGCGTTTATGAGAAAAATCGGCATCATTTCAATTTCATTAATACTATTACTTGTTTTAATATATGTTTTAGTCAGACCAAATCCTGAGATTGTTAGCGTCACTCTTACTTCTGAAACAGCTGAAACTACTTACACTGATAACGATAGCATCCGGGTATTCAACCATGCTATAAGAACTGTGAAAAAAGTACGCGGGGCTGTTGATGTGGGTCCGCCAACGTATCGAATGAATGTTACTTAAGCGGATACCGAAGTTGTGAGATTCAGCCTTTATTTAGATTTCAAAACCAAAAGTGGATTTTTGATTAAAGATAGTAATAGCGAAAAAATGTTGAAATTAAAAGATCGCAGCTCTAAAGAATTAACAGATCTATTGAGCAGAGACTAATTAAGGGGAATCACTTAGCCATACAACAGCCCCCACAGCTGAACTCCCATGTAGACGGCGATCCCCCAGATCAACAGGGCGGAAACGGTATTCAGCCCCTTCATAACCTTGCCGGAAGCATCCAGCCTGCCGAGCTGGCGGCCCGCTGCAGCAAGACCCAGGAACCAGAGCCAGGAGACGGCCACTGTCGCCGCCGCGAAGGTCCAGCGCACCGCACCGTCGTATTGCAGCGAGCTGGTCCCGATCACGCCCACCGTATCCAGCAGGGCGTGCGGGTTCAGGAGGGATACAGACAGCGCATAAAGGATCTGTCCCTTCGCTGAGAGTCGGCCCGACTCATCCTTCGCCGGATCGGAGCGCCAGATTCTCCAGCCCATGAAGGTGAGGAACAGAATGCCCGCACCATATATAACAGGCGTGACCCCGCGCAGCGATAAAATGACCAAGGAGACTCCGCCGACTGCCGCAGCGATAAGCAGCGTATCGCATATCGCTGCCGTCAGTACGACAGGCAGTACACTACGGAATCTGGTATGCTGTGCCCCTTGATTAAAAACGAATATATTCTGCACGCCCAGCGGCAGAATCAGCCCGAAGGCCAGGATAATTCCATGTAGAATGGCCTGTACCATTTCTTTTCCCCCTCTTATCTTCCTTATGATGCTTCCAGGGTAAACAAGCCTCTCAGGCTTCCACCGGTTATAGCCTACTGATCGTACCCTGCCATAGCGGCCGCCGTAACCATCCAAGTTTTTGGACACATACCAACCAAGACGAATGAAAGGGGAGGAATCATGGTAGACTGGGAGAAAGAACGAAAGAGAGAGAGAAGGAAAGCAAGCAATGAGGGATTATGTTAGTCAACAGCGGCTGTGAAGGGGACACTCGCTCGGTAGCCTTCGCAGTGGCACAATGTGTTCGGTTTTTCGCATACAATCGGCCGGTTACCTTAGTAGTGACACAATGTATGTTAAAAACAACATACATTGTGGTGGCACGCAGGCGCATGGGCCAAATGTATGCGGAAAACAACATACATTGTGGTGGCACACAGGCTCGTGGGCCAAATGTATGCGAAAAACAACATACATTGTGGTGGCACGCAGGCGCATGGGCCAAATGTATGCGGAAAACAACATACATTGTGGTGGCACGCAGGCGCATGGCCGATGTGTTCAGTTTTTCGCATACAATGGAGCCGGTTGCCTTGGCAGTGGCACAATGTATTCGGTTTTTCGCCCTTGGCATGATAACTGCTAATTGTCTACAATCATTCGTCCGGAAGGAGCCTGCCCTTGACACATTCACAACGCTCCAACCATACAGACTTAAGCACGCCCGGCCAATCCGTACATTCGGAGGCTTCCCGGCCCGCAACTCCTGAAGCGCAGCAAGCGGGCGCTGGCTCCGGTCTGCCGGACACCTGGAAGCCGGACCCGGCTTCTCCGCTGCCGCTGCATGGTCAGATCTACGCCTACTTCCTGGCCAAGATCAGCACCGGGGCCTGGCCTGCCGGTATGCGTCTGGCTCCGCAGCGGGAGCTGTCCCGCCAGCTTGGAGTGAACCGCAGTACGGTGGTTACAGCGCTGGGGCAGCTGACCGCCCTCGGCCTGATTGAAGGCAGACGCGGGGGCGGAACAATAGTTACAGGCATACGTTCTGTGCTCCCGGCTTCCCTTGGTTCCGCCGGAGAATGCGGAGAAGACGGGGAAGAGGTGCCCCCTGAGCCGGAACACTCAGGCAACTGGAATGACTATGTGGAGGAGGGGATTCACTATCCCAACCTGCCCACCATCCAGGACATTAACCGGCTCGAATATGAGCCGGGTCTGATTCGACTAGGGACCGGCGAGCCTGCGCCCGAGCTGCTGCCCGGGGCAGCAATGAACCAGGTGCTGGCCGGACTCGCGCAGCGCGTTCTTCCTCCACTCTCCTATGAGGAGCCGCTCGGTAGTCCGGCGCTGCGGGCGGCGGTTAGCCGGTTACTAGCCCGGAGCGGCATTACCGCTGGCCCGGACTCCATTCTGATTACCTCCGGTGCCCTTCAGGGGCTTCAGCTCATTGCCCTCGGGCTGCTGCCGCGCGGCTCTTCTATCCTGCTGGAGAAGCCGTCCTATCTGTATTCAATTCATGCCTTTCAGTCTGCGGGGGTGAAATTCAGCGGCCTGCCTATGGACGGGCGTGGTCTGATCCCGGAATACCTCACGGCTGAGGCGATCCGCACTAAGGCGGCGATGCTCTACAGCATCCCTTCCTTTCATAACCCTACGGGAATCCTAATGGATAAGGGGCGCCGCCAGGAGCTGATGGAGGTCACAGGCAGACTTGGGCTGCCCATTCTGGAAGATGGGGCCTACCAGGAATTATGGCTGGACGCTCCCCCTCCGCCGCCGCTGAAGGCGCTGGACCAGGAGGGACGGGTCCTGCATCTGGGCACTCTGTCCAAGGCCGCCAGCCCCGGTCTGCGCATCGGCTGGATTGCCGGACCTGAGCCGGTAGTCCGGCGGCTGGCCGACATCAAGATGCAGAGCGATTATGGCGCAAGCTCCCTGTCTCAGCTGGCTGCCGCCAGCTGGCTTACGGGCGGCTATCATGAAGAGCACCTGCATGTGCTGCGCGGCAGACTACGCGCGCGCCGCGACCACATGCTTGAGCTACTGCAGCTCCATTGCACCGGACTGGCAAGCTGGAACGTACCGGCAGGAGGCTTCTATATCTGGCTGTCTCTCCACGAGGCTGTCCCTCCGCGCAAGCTGTTCAGCGCAGCGCTGCGCGCCGGACTGCTGCTGAATACGGGCGATCTGTACGACCGCAGCGACGGCAGGCATCTCAGGCTGTCCTACGCTTATGCCTCTGCGGCTGAACTGGAGCGCAGCATCCCCCTGCTGGCAGAGCTGATCCGGCGGGGACTGTGATTGAGACAGCACAGACGGATTCAACCGAGTACGGCTGCGTAAATAGCCCCGCACCCATGACAGTATGATCTGTCTGTCCTGGGTACGGGGCTATGCTGTTCGGATGGGAAACCCTATCCACCCCAAGGTCTAACGGACCGGAGAGACTTTATCCCCACGAAAATGCCACTTTTTGCAGTGTAACGGACTCAGGTGGCCTTATTGTTTCAATCTGAGACGTTTCGGAGCCGAAGTCTAAAGGATAAGGCCTGTGGAGTCCGTTACTCGCCCAGTTGGCGACTTTCTTCCCAAATAAGAGCACCTCAGTCCGTTACGCTAAGCCAACGCCCCTGAAGAACACCCCCGCTTAGAAAAGATGTAATTTGAAGGGGAGTTGCTTCTACTCCACTATTTTAAACCTAACACTGTACTAATTTAACCGGCCTCCTGGCCAGTGAATATCCGGCTGAAGTACCGGCGCTGATTATTCGCCTGAACGGCGGGTTCATGGCTCATCCGCTCTGCTGCGGCAGCCGCACGATGAACGCCGTCCCCTCTCCGGGACGGCTCGTTACGTCTACGCTGCCTTCATGGAGCTCCACGATCTTCTTCACGAGCGGGAGGCCCAGCCCGCTTCCGCTCCCGCTGCTGACGCTTCTGGACTTGTCTGCCTTATAGAACCGTTCGAAGATCCGCGCCAGCTCTTCTTCGCTCATGCCTATCCCGCTGTCCCTGACCTCCACCTCGGCCCATTCCCCCATGCTGCGCACAGTGACGGTGATCCGTCCGCCCTGGGGGGTGAATTTGATGCTGTTATGCAGCAGGTTGGTCCATACCTGGCTCAGCAGATCCTGCACCGCAGTCACGGTGGTCTCCTGAAGCTCGGCCTCCACCTCAATCTCCTTGCCCAGCCACTGCGGCTCTGCGGCCAGGATCATCCCCTGCACTTGCTTATCCAGCCTATAAGGCTTCCGCTCGAACGGGAAGCTCTCTGCCTCCAGCACGGACAGCTTCAGCAGATTGTCGCTCAGGCCGGACAGACGGCGGCTCTCCGCTTCAATAATATCCAGGTAATGCTTGCGGATCTCCGGACTAAGGTTCTCCTCTTGCAGCGCGGCAGCGAACCCGCGGATCGAGGTCAGCGGCGACTGAATCTCATGGGATACGCTGGCGATGAAGTCCTGCCGCATCAGCTCCATCCGGCTCAGCTCACTCGCCATTTCGTTAATCCCTTCCACAATCCCTCCGAACTGCCGGTACTGGCCGCTGTTCTCCAGTTCAATCTTGAAGTTGCCTTGAGAGATCTGCCGCATGGCTGTAAGGATCGGCCTATAGAAGTTCTGATCCTTACCGCGTGTAGCGAAGGCAATCATCGCCCCGCAGACGAAAAAGATAATAATCTGCATCGCCATCACAAACAGGTGATACCCATATTCGGAGAAGGACCAGTGAAAATAATGGACCAGCAGCCTTGAGCCGAAATAGCTCCCGTTCCAGGTGATAAAGAACATGCTCAATAGTCCGGCTATAGGTCCAACTATTTTGACTTTCTCCCATATCTTCTTGGCTCTGTGCTTCATGCCTATCCCTCCAGCCGGTAGCCAAGCCCCCGGATCGTGCGAATGGAGAATCCGAATCGCTCCTGCGGAAACCGCTCGCGCAGACGGCCTACATGAACATCCAGCGTCCGCTCATTGCCTTCGTAATCGTAGCCCCAGATCTCTTCAATCAGCCGGTCACGGGTCAGCGTCTGCCCCCGGTAACTGGCCAGCTTGAAGAGCAGCTCGAATTCCTTCAGCGGCAGCGTGAACTCGCCATGCTCGGACAGCACCTCATAGGTGGCGCGGTTCATCCGCAGACTGCCAACGGTAACACTCTGGGCGGCCGAAATCTGGTAACGCTTCAGCAGTACTTTGACCCTGGCGATCAGCACAGGCGGCTCAAACGGCTTGACCAGATAGTCGTCTGTGCCCAGCTCGAAGCCTTTGACAATCTGCGAGGTCTCCCCTTTGGCCGTCAGCATCAGAATAGGGAAATCATACCGCCCCCGCAGCTCCCGGCACAGCTCCCAGCCGTCCATATTCGGCATCATAATATCAATGATCGCCATATCCGCCGCAGTCTCTTCGAGCAGCCGCAGCGCCTCCAGTCCGTCAGAAGCACTCAGCACCTCGGCTATCCCTTCAGCTCTCAGGAACACTCCCACCAATTCGCGGATGTGCGGATCGTCGTCCACTACCAGTATTTTGACCATAGTCTGTAGAACCCTCCTCTATTCCTTGGCTCAGAAGCTCAGGTGTATTCAGCTGCAGCTGCTGCTCGGCGAATTCACGGTACAGCTCATGGTCCCTCAGCAGCTCCTCATGCGTGCCTTTGCCGGTGATCCGGCCCTTCTCCATAAAAATAATCTGGTCCGCATTCACCACCGTAGCTAATCTGTGAGCAATCACAATCGTAGTCCGGCCCTGCATCAGATTGCCCAGCGCCTTCTGCACTACGGCCTCCGACTGGCTGTCGAGGCTTGAGGTAGCCTCATCGAGCATGAGAATCTTCGGATCGCGCAGCAATGCTCTGGCGATGGCAATCCGCTGCCGCTGTCCGCCGGACAGCTTGACGCCGCGTTCACCGACATCCGTGTTGTACCCGTCCGGGAGTTCTTCAATGAAGCCGTCAGCGTAAGCCATGGCCGCAGCCCGCTTCAGCTCCTCCTTGCTGATCTCGCGGTCCAGCCCGTATCCGAGATTCTCGGCAATGGTACCGGCCAGCAGCGGACTTTCCTGTGAGACATAACCGATTCTCTTCCGCCAGGATTTCAGAGAGAACAGCGAAGCCGGTTTGCCGTCCAGCCGGATGACTCCGCCCTGCGGCTCATAGAACCGTTCCAGCAGCGAGAACAGGGTTGTTTTACCGCCGCCGCTCGGGCCGACAATGGCAGTCACCTGACCCGGCAGCATAGTGAAGCTTACCTTGCTGAGAACCTTCTCGCCCGTCTTGTATCCGAAGCTGAGATCTTCCACTGCAATCGGACCCTCTGTGCCCTCAGCCTCTTCCACACCTTCATACACCTCTTCCTCTGCAGCAAGGGTCTCAATGATCCGCTCGGAGGCACCCTTGGCCTTCTGGAGCTGGGTAAAGAATTGCGTCAGCTGTGTCAGCGGCATAATAATCTGGATCAGATACAGAATAAAGGCGACCAGTTCGCCGGCGGTGAGCGCCCCTGAGGATACCAGCATCCCGCCATAGCCGATAATGACCACCAGCAGCATCATGAAAACGAAGGAGATCAGCGGGCTGATCAGGGCGCTGATCTTGCCTTCACGAATCCCGAAGCCCAGCAGGTTCATGATCCCTTGCCGTCCGGCCTCATATTCCTTCTGCTCCGCTCCCGAGGATTTCACCAGCCGGATCTCGGACAACACACCGCTGAGCACAGCGGTGAAGGAGGCCGTCTCGTCCTGCGTGCCTTTGGAGATCTTATACATCTGCCGTCCCAGCGGCACCAGAATGAGCGCCGACAGCGGGAGCACCGTGAACAGCACCAGCGTCATTTTCCAGTTCAGATAGAACAGCACCAGGACAGAGCCGACAATGGAGATGAGGCCGGTGAACAGACTGGCCAGATGCTCCGAGATCAGTGTCTTGAGAATTCCTGTATCATTAGTCATCCGGCTGACGCTCTCGCCTGTCCGGTTCTCATTGTAGTAGGAGACGGGCAGCACCAGGAATTTGCGCCACAGCCTGTCACGAAGCCCGGCCACAACTTTTTGCCCGATGGCATTCAAAAGATAGATCGAGACTCCGCCGGCCACGGTCTGCGCAATGAACGCTCCGGCGATGCCGGCAATCTGCAGCTTGCTGACAGAAGCCAGCGAGAAGCCGTCCACCAGATTCTTCGTGAACATGGGAATGACCAGACCGACCAGTGTCGAAATGATGCTGAGGCCAAGGGCCAGCGCCAGCAGCAGATAAGATGGTTTGGTTTCGTGCAGCAGCTTCAGGAACGGCCTCATGGCCGCGCCCTGCTTCTGCGGTGCCTGCTTGTTTGTCATAAGGAATCCCCTTTTCCGGCAGATAGATGTATGGAGCAGTGGCGCCCCGCTTCCGCCTTAGAACCCAGAATAACTGACCTATGTAAACTGAAGTTAAACAGATATTTTGCCATTGATTTGTAGTTCCCCATAAAAGTTGGTTTGTATCCCTTTTCAACAAATGTTACAGTGATATCAGCGGCATCATAAGACGGCCACAGCAAGAATGCAAGGCATCCTAGCGGGAAAGGAGTGCAACGTTTGCGGGATCAATCCGATAAGCAGCTGTCTTTCACCTCTCTGAAATGGTTCAACTTCTTCGTATATGGAACGGTTGTCCTCTTCACCAGCTTCTTTCCCTTATATCTGCAGGATGTAGGGATGAATAAGCTGGAGATCGGGAGCCTGATGTCTGTAGGCGCACTGGTCTCCATTATTGCCAACCCCTTCTGGGGCATCTGGAGTGACCGGTATCAGAATATCCGGCGGATTGTCCTCGTCATGCTGACGGGAACGCTGGTCTTGACCCAACTTGTCTTTCAGGCGAATACATATGAAATGATCTACATATCCATTCTGTTCTTCTATTTCTTCCAGGGGCCCCTGTTCGCCCAGAGCAACACAATGATTCTCAGCTATATTGACGGAACCAGCCGCAGCTTTGGCTCTTTCCGGCTATGGGGATCACTAGGCTGGGCTTTCACCGCCATCCTTGCTGGTCCCGTAATTGAATGGGCCGGCATCTCTGTGCTGTCCTATCTGTTTGCATCACTGCTCTGTGCGGCGATGATTGCACTAATCACGCTGCCGAAGCTGGACCATTCGATCGGAATTGCCCCCTTGCCCTTCAAAGGCATGAGCCAGATCTTCCATAACCCGTTCTTCCTGTGCTTCATCCTCTTCGGCATCCTGGTCTCGATTCCGAATACGATGAATAACACCTTTGTGTCACTGTACATCACGGAGCTGGGGGGAAGCAAGACCATGATCGGTCTCGCTGTGTTCCTGTCCTCCATCCTGGAGATGGGAGTGCTGCTCCTGTGCAATTACGTTCTCCGGCGTAAAATCTCTGTCCTGCTCGCCTCACTTACGCTGGTCAGCGCGCTGTTCTTCCTGCGGTGGTGGCTGATGGCCGATGCAACGACTCCGCTGCAGGTCGCACTTATTCAGGTGCTGCACTCCATTACCTTCGGCGGCTTCTTCTATGTCGGAACCCAGCTGACTATGCTGCTGGTGCCAAAGCCCTACCGTTCCTCGGGACAGGCTCTCTACACGCTCACCTGGAGCGGAATCTCCGGCATTCTTGGCGGCGTCCTCGGCGGCTGGATGTATCAGACCCTCGGCGCGCAGACGATGTATCAATCCGGTGCGCTTCTTGCCCTGTTCGGGGCGATCGGCTTCGGAATGATGTGGCTCACTGTCATTCGCGGCAGCTACCGCCCTCCGGCTGATCCCGAGGACGAGCTGGCGGAAGACTAGGAATACGCACAACTGGAAACGGCTTTGCCGTCCTTTAAAGGGACGGTACCGTTTCAGCGAGAAATAGAAGGATAATTTATAGCGTAAAACATATAAATTCTTATATTTGGATACAGCAAACAGGCTTGGCCTCCCGGCGGGAGACCAAGCCTGCCTGCTTATATGCAGCTCTTCTAGCCTTTTTTGGGCTGGAAGGAGCTTTTGAGGGATACAATCAGATTGAACACCAGATGCTCCGGCGACGAATACTTGCTGTCTACGTTGAAGTACCCGTGACGGAAGAACTGGAACTTGTCCTGCGCCACACTGTTCTTCAGCCCAGGCTCCACGAAGCCCTGCAGGATCTCGATGGAATTCGGATTCAGCTGATCCAGGAAGGTTGGCTCCGGCTTGTCAGCGGAAGCTTCCAGACCTTCTACTTCTGCATCCGTCTCCGCCTCTTCGGCAGAGATCAGCGGCTCATACAGGCGGAATTCCGCCGGTACAGCCTGGCCTGCATCTACCCAGTGCAGCGTTCCCTTAACCTTGCGGCCGGTGAAGCCGCTGCCGCTCTTCGTCTCAGGATCATAGGTACAGTGCAGCTCCACCACTTCGCCGTTCTCGTCCTTGATGAAGTCGTTGCACTTGATGAAATAAGCATTCTTAAGACGCACTTCATTGCCGGGGAACAAGCGGAAATACTTATTCGGCGGAATCTCCATGAAGTCATCGCGTTCAATATAGATCTCACGGGAGAACGGAATCTGGCGGTTGCCCATCTCCGGGTTCTCCACATTGTTCTCAATTTCGAAGTATTCGGTCTCGCCTTCAGGATAATTCGTAATAACCACCTTCAGCGGCCGCAGCACAGACATCGTCCGGGGAACCGTCAGCTTGAGATCTTCACGGATGAAGTGCTCCAGCATCTGCAGGTCCACCAGCCCCTGGCTCTTCGAGATGCCGGTCTCATGCACGAAGCTGCGGATGGCCTCCGGTGTATAGCCGCGGCGGCGCAGCCCGGAGATCGTCGGCATGCGGGGATCATCCCAGCCGTCCACATGGCCTTCATCGACCAGCAGCTTCAGCTTGCGCTTACTCGTAACGGTCTGGGCCAGATTAAGGCGTCCGAATTCATATTGATGCGGTGCAGCCTCCATGTCACATTCCGCGACTACCCAGTCATAGAACGGGCGCTGGTCCTCGAACTCCAGGGAACAGAGGGAATGGGTGACATGCTCAATGGCATCCTCCAGCGGATGTGCGAAGGTATACATCGGATAAATGCACCATGCGTCGCCCGTATTATGGTGATGGGAGTGGGATATCCGGTAAATGACCGGGTCACGCAGATTGATGTTAGGAGAGGACATGTCAATTTTGGCGCGCAGAACCTTCTCGCCGTCCTTGAATTCTCCCGCCTTCATACGGTGGAACAGATCAAGGTTCTCTTCCACCCCGCGCTCGCGGTAAGGGCTGTTCTGCCCCGGCTCCGTCAGGGTTCCCCGGAATTCACGGATCTGCTCGGCGCTGAGATCATCGACATAGGCCTTGCCCTTCTTGATCAGCAGCTCGGCCCGCGCATACATCTCCCCGAAATAATCCGAGGCGAACCGCAGCTCCTCCCATTCATACCCGAGCCATTTCACATCCTCCTGGATGGAATTGACATACTCGGTATCTTCCTTGAGCGGATTCGTATCATCGAATCTCAGATGGGTCTTGCCGCCGAACTCATCCGCCAGCGTGAAGTTAATCCAGATCGCCTTGGCATGTCCGATATGTAAATAACCGTTCGGCTCCGGCGGAAAGCGGGTGACGACTTCCTTAACCTTACCCGAGCGGAGATCTTCGGTAATGACGTTCTTAATGAAATTGGAGGGTGTACCCTGGTTCTCCACATTGATCAACCTTTCATTCTGTAATATAACTACTTCCTTGTATGAACATGTTTCCTATTAATATACCCGTTAAGCCGGGAATGTTCAACAAGCGGAAACGGCATTGCCGTCCTTTTAAAGGACGGTACCGTTTCAGCGAGAAATAGAAAGATAAGTTATCGTGTGAAACATATAAATTTTTATATTTCAAAAGTTAAGCAGCCGCCGCATCCTTTGACTTCTCTCCCGGCGATGGAGTAGCATGATAAATATAGGAATATTAAGCTAAAGGGGGATGCTTATGCAACCGGTAAAACTGCCTAAAGAGCAGCGGGAGATGATTACGGAGAACATCCGTGCTTACTTCGAGGCGGAGCGCGGGGAAACGATCGGCCACCTGGCCGCAGACAATCTGTTGGAGTTCTTCCTGAAGGAGCTGGGGCCGGCGATTTACAACGGGGCGCTTAGCGACTGCCGCACGCTTGCTCTTCAGCGCATGCAGGCCCTGGAGGAAGATATCTACGCCTTGGAGTGGCAGAAGCGTTAGTTCAGCGAGGCTTATAACTCACAACGCATAGGGGGCAGCCGCATGTTTAATTATGTCATAGATGAAGAGCTGAAGCTGAAGCTGCTCATGCCGGAGCATGCCCGTCAGATGTTCGCCCTGGTGGAACGCTCCCGCCACCGGCTCAGACAATGGCTGCCTTGGGTGGATGGCGTAGCCGAGCAGGCTCATCTTACCACGTTCATCAAGAACTCCGTGAAGCAGGGAATTGATAACGGCGGCTTCACTGCCGGACTGTGGGTCCGGGAGGAATTGGCCGGCATTATCGGCTATCACGAGATTGACTGGCATAACCGCTCGGTCGGCATCGGCTACTGGCTGGGCGAAGGCTATGAGGGACAAGGCTATATGACCAGTGCCTGCCGGGTCTTTGTCGATTACGCCCTGCTGGAGCTGGAGCTGAACCGCATCGAGGTCCGCTGCGCTACAGGCAACCTGGCCAGCAGAGCTATCCCCGAACGGCTGGGCTTTATTTTCGAAGGAGTCATCCGCCAGGCCGAGAAGCTGCCTAGTGGTTATGTGAACCATGCAGTGTACGGCCTGCTGCGCAGCGAATGGAAGCTGCTGGGCTGAGCGGGGAGGGCTGCCGGTCATAGAGCACGGGTGCGCGGAGCATACAGGGGAACGGGTCGGTCGGGTCGGAGGATTCGGGGGCATTTCTGCTCCTCATTTCCGCTCCCGGCCCGCTTTCGGCGGATTCAGGAGCACCGATATAGTTGGATTTTGTCCACTTACTGATGAACGATTGGCCCGTGCGCGAACTGGAGTTGGATAAATAACACTTAATTTCTCACCTTTCGTCTAACAGGGCTGGAACTAACTATTTTAGTTGCTCTTTTTCCACTTGTTTTCGGTTATTTGCCAGAAGTAGGCGAGATAAGATACGTTTTTCCACTTGTTTACTTGAAGGGCGGGTTGAGGGCGGCGGAGCGACAGAGTAGCATGTGCAGGTGTGGAGTGGAGAAGGACGAGTGTCTTAGCTCTCCGCCGCATCCAGCCATCTCTGGAACCGCTCACGGATACCAGCCGCAAGGCTCTCCAGTCCGGCCAGCTCAGCCAGCCCGGCAGGGTCCTTACGCCCATGCTCCATCGAGTACAGTACCTGTCTCACCGGGAAGCTTCCCGCACCGCTCTCCAGCTTAACAATCCGGTCACCGGCTGCCACCCGGCCTTCACGCAGCACGCGGAAATAGAATCCGCTATACCCCGTGGACAGCACCTGAGCCGGCATATCCGCCGGTCCATGCTTCTGCGTGAGCTTGAAGCACGGGAAGCGCGGCTGGCTGACCTCCAGCAGTGCCGTACCGATCTCAAAAACATCCCCGATGCACACCTCGGTCTCCAGCAGTCCGCTCGCCGTGATGTTCTCGCCGAAGGCGGAAACCTCCAGCTTCCGGCCAAGCCACTCCTCCCAGTGGGCATAATGCTCCACCGGATAGACGCAGACTGCCTTGTCAGGGCCTCCATGATTGACCAGATCCGCTTGCCCGTCTCCGGTGAACCCACCCACCCGAAGCGCAAGCGGCCCGGCTACCGGCAGCTTGTAGATTCCGGTGTCCAGCGGCTTACCGCGGTACTCCACCGTCTTCGGCTTGCCTACATTAAGCGAGACGACTTGCATCTTCACTTCACTCTCCATCCCCTTCTCCTCCCGTCAGCCTGCAGCTCATAAATACTTCATCCACATAACGTCCGCTTAAGTAGAATTCCTCCCGCAGCCGTCCCTCTTCCTCGAATCCGCATTTGCGGTAGAACTGAAGTGCCGGTGTATTGCAGGAGAGCACACGCAGCCGCAGCTTGCGGATGCCATGCCCCGCGGCATGGCGCTTGATCTCCGCGATCAATCGGCTGCCTACACCCAACCGCTGAAAGCGCGGGTGCACAGCGATATTCACCTCGCATACATGGCGGTTGCTCTCCATCCCGCTGGGACAGCCGAAGCCAACGTAACCACATAGCTCCCCGTCCTGCAAGGCCACAAGCTGGGAGCCGGGCGGCGCATGCAGCAGATAGTCCTCCCGCGAGCGCCACATCAGCGGACCCGGGGTTGTATTCTCCGTCCAGATCATATTATCGAGCACGATCAGCTCACGGGCATCCCTGATTTCGGAAGGCCGGATAAGCAGTGCAGCATCACTGTTAATTGGTTGCATTATTATACCCCCTTGCCTTACTAAGCAGATAGAAAAAGATTAGTTGCAGCGTGAACGATTATGCAGTCCTGCGCTCAAGCTGTACAGCTGAACGGTTCATATAGGCGTGAAGCGCGAAGAATCCTACGGATAGCACAGCCATGCCGCAAGCGAGCCAGCCGGTTGGCGCAAGACCGCCCCTGTCGAACTGAACACCCATCAGATAAGGCCCGATGACACGGCCGATTGCGCCAATTCCGCCGCTCAGCCCGAGATAGAACGGCGCGCTGCGCTGGGCATGCTCCGAGATGAAGGAAGGCATCGCCGGAGAGATCAGCATCTCCCCAAGGGTAGCCAGCACCATACCCAGCAGCATCCCCGGATAGCTTGGCATAAACAGAATTACAGCATACCCGCCCAGGTAAAAGACGGCGCTTGCTGTCATCTGCGCAGTTGACGTCTGCGCGAACCCGCGCTTGATCAGGCTGACCAGCGGCTGCGCCGCGAAGATCAGCACACCGTTCAGCGTCCAGAGGAAGCCGTACAGCTGCTTCGACCAGCCTTCCGAGATAATGAACGGCGAGACTCCGCTGTTCCAGATCGAATTGCCGATCAGCAGGAACATCGAGCCCACCGCCATGAACAGATAGATCCGTATATGACCGAGGAGTCTCCAGCCCGACACTTCATTCTGCGGTTGCTTTTTCGATACTGTGCTGTGAGCCGGAGCCGTCCCTACCTTACGCAGATAGACGAAGAAGAATCCGGCAAATACGGCCGAGGTCACCCCGTTAAGCACAAAGCTCAGCATATAATTGCCCAGGAAGCCGCTCAGCGCGGTTCCCAGGGCTACCCCTATATTATTGGCAACATAGATGATATTGAACAGCTCTGCGCGCTGCTCCGCGAACCGGAAACCGATAAACGCCTGGATCGCCGGGAGGGAGAGGGAGTTGAACAATCCCATCATACCCATAACGATTATGAATACGCTCCAGCTTCCGCTCGCCCACGGGAGGGCAAACAGCGTCAAGGCATTCATCGCCAAAGCGCCGACAATCAGGCGGTTCACTCCTACCTTATGATACAACGAACCGCCCAGCAGCTGACCGGCAATCCCGCCAAGTGACTGCACCAGCAGCACGATTCCCGCGTCTTTCATACTGCGTCCCAGTTCATCGAATACATACATTGTAACCAGCGGCCACATCAGTGCACTGCCGGTAGCATTAATCAGACTGGCAATCAAGAATACTTTAATTTCCTTCGGATAGGCCTGCATGAATCTCATATCTTGTCTGTCATCCCCTGTAACATAGCTGTCATTAATCCATCCAGTATCATCCCAAAACAGGGGGCGGGGCAAGCATGTGCGTTAATGCTGTATCGCGGGAAACCGGGATATAATTTGTGATATTTATATTCTATAACCCGCTCTTTCACACGTAAACAAAAATACCTTGCCGGCACTGATTCGTTCCCCGGAAGCCGGGGTAATGATCCATATGAAACACTCCCTATTTTATTCACCGTGAGATCCGATTTCGTTCCCCCGAATCGGATTGCACGGTGAATTTTGTTTTATCCGGAGGATGATCCTGCTGTACCTATACCAAACAAGTAGAAACGGCTTTGCCGTCCTTTTACAGGACGGTACCATTTCAGCGAGAAAGATAAGGATAATTATAACGCGAAGCATATAAATTCTTATCTTTATACAAAAACACTCCCTGTCTCTACGAATCCCTTGAAGCAGGGTGCCGAGAAGCAGGAAGTGCTAGGCAAGCTATGTTACAGTCCGGCGATGTGATTCACCGGGTCAGGTCCGTATTCATTAAGCGTGTTTCTTCAATCCAGCAGCAGGTACGCCTGCGGCTGGACTCACAGCACCCGGCTCCTTGCGCAGATAAGCCATCCAGTACGCCGCAGCCACGAAGATCGCGCCGCCCGTCAGATTGCCCAGCCAGACCGGAACGAAGTTGGCCGCATACTGGCCCCAGGTGAAATGTCCTTCGAAGATCGCAGCAGGGATAAGGAACATGTTAGCTACAACGTGCTGGAAGCCGATGGCCACGAACGCCATGGTCGGAAACCAGATACCGAGGATTTTGCCGCTGAAATTGTCTGCCCCGTACGACAGCCATACCGCCAGCGCTACCAGCCAGTTACAGCCGATCCCGGAGATAAAAGCCTGCAGGAACGTAGCATCGATCTTATGCTCCGCCATACTTACCAGCTTCTCCAGATACACGCCATCTGATGTAAGGCCAACGATGTGACCGAAGAAATAAGCGACGAACAAGGCGCCTGCCAGGTTGCTGAGCGTGATTAGCACCAGGTTCTTCATGACTTCCCAGAACGAAATCTTCTTCGCCATAAAAGCCAGCGGCACCGCCATCATATTGCCCGTAAGCAGTTCGCCTCCGGCAAGCAGCACCAGCACCAGTCCAACCGGGAACACCGCAGCCCCGATGAAGTTAGCAATGGACCCCCACTCGGCGGGTGCACCGGCAATGACACGAATATCCAGCAAAAATCCGAGCGCGATAAACGCTCCTCCCAGGAAACCGAGAATGAGTACAGTGCTGAGCGGATTATGCGCCTTCTTAATTCCGTTCTCTACCGTCACTTCAGCGATTCCCTGCGGTTTGTTATAAGCCATGATTCCTATCCCCTTCGAATTACTTAAAATTTGTTCCTTTATGCCATTGTAACGTGATCCCAATCACATTTACGTGATAAAAGTCACTATCATAAAAACCACGTGAAAGTTTTCACTGACATGTCAAATTTACCATAAAAGCGGGCTGTACAGAAATTTTTTTTCATTCCCGGCTGCCATTGCATCGAGAGTTCACAAAAAAAGAGCCCTAAGCGGGCTCCGGCAAAATATTCAGCTCTTATACGTGTACAGGTTCTTTAACGGCAGCCAGCTTCGGCAGAGCCTGAAGGCCTGCGGTGTTCAGGAAATTCCATGGCTTGTTGTAATGCGGCTGGAAGAAGAAGTCGATGAAGGCTAGCTGGTCCACGGTCATCTTATTCTGGATGCAGACCGATACGGTATTGATCGACTGCGTCAGATCCATCTTGGACATAATCTGCGCGCCCAGAATGCGGCGGGTGGCACGGTCAAAGACCACTTTTACCTGAACCTGCTCGAAGGTCGGCATGAACTCCGGACGGTAGTTGTCGATCAGCATCACGCTCTCCGTATCCATTCCCTCGGCTGCAGCAGCCTCTTCAGTCAGTCCGGTTCCGGCAATATTGTCCTCATAGATCTTGATGCCCGATGTGCCTTGCGTACCCATGTAAGGGATCGTGTTCGAGACCAGATTGCGGGCAACCAGCGTTCCCATACGCACTGCGTTGGTGGCCAGCGGGATATACGCGTGTTTACCAGTCGGATTGTAATGAATCGCGCAGCTGTCTCCGGCAGCATAGACATCCGGCAGGCTGGTCTGCATATAATCGTTAACCATAATTGCGCCGTTCGGCAGCATATCGACTTGGCCCTTCAGCAGCTCGGTATTCGGACGGAAGCCGATGCAGAGTATAACCAGATCCGTCTCATGTTCACCCTTGCTCGTTATCACCTTGGTCACTCTGCCGTTCTCACCTGCGAAGGAGGCGACCTTCTCGCCCAGCGCCAGCTTAATGCCGTGATCCTCAAGCGACTGCTGGATCGGTGCGGTGAACTCTTCATCGAGATATTTGCTCAGGATGCGAGCTTCCCCATCAATCAGCGTAACTTCCTTGCCATTCATCTGAAAAGCCTCTACCAGCTCGACCCCGATATAACCGGCGCCGACCACAGTAATTCTGTTCACCTTCTGTGCTTCTTCGATAATGGTATTGGAATGATTGTAGTTCTTCGAGAGCAGGATGCCCTCCATCTCTATTCCTTCAAGCTTAGGCACAATCGGCCATGAGCCTGTTGTCATAATGAGTTTGTCATAAGTATCTTCCATTTCCTCACCGGTCACGAGGTTGCGGGCTTTTAGGGTTTTGCGGGCGGTGTTCACGTTGATTACCTCATGACGCATCTTCGTCTGCACACCCAGGGCGGCAAGTTGTTCCGGGGAGGAATAGAATAGTCCCTGCGGGTCCTTGACCACACCGCCAACGTATAAGGCAATGCCGCAAGACAGGAATGAGATATTATCGTTGCGCTCATACACCGTAATCTGGGCATCCGGGTATAACTGTGCGGTATTTACAATGGCGGCCGTTCCGGCGTGGGTACATCCAATAACTGCTACTTTCATAATTTCTTCCTCCTCAAAGTTGAAAAGCTTATTTAGTAGGGCTTGTGATTGCGTCTGTAAAAAAGTGCTGTACTGACTGCGTTTATACAACTTTACATTTGTGATTGTTTTCACTTTATATACTGATTATATTGTGATATTTATCACATTGCAAGAGTTATTGTGATTTTTCTCACATTGTTCACAATTTCAAATTTTAATAACTTTGGAGTTTCACCGCATCATCCACTCCATTTGTAACGCCGCTGCACTCTTCAACCTTGGCTTAGTTTCCCCCGGAGGAGGGGCATTATGTCTGCCAGGAGCAGGAAACAGCAGGAGTGAATCTGGCCTACGCGGCGCGCCCGGTCCAATTGTGAGCGGTTTTTCGATTATATTTGGCTTACGCTACCCGACCCACTCCAATTGTGATCGGTTTTTCGATTACATTTGGCTTACGCGGCGCTCCCAGTCCAATTGTGATCGGTTTTTCAATTACATTCGGCCTACGCGGCGCGCCCGGTCCCATTGTGATCGGTTTTTCGATTTCATTCGGCTTACGCGGCGCTCCCGGTTCAATTGTGATCGGTTTTTCGATTACATTTGGCCTACGCGGCGCGCCCGGTCCCATTGTGATCGGTTTTTCGATTACATTCGGCCTACGCGGCGCGCCCGGTCCCATTGTGATCGGTTTTTCGATTACATTCGGCTTACGCGGCGCGCCCGGTCCAATTGTGATCGGTTTTTCGATTACATTTGGCTTACGCGGCGCTCCCGGTCCCATTGTGATCGGTTTTTCGATTTCATTCGGCTTACCCGGCGCATCCTGTTCAATTGTGATCGGTTTTTCGATTACATTCGGCTTACCCGGCGCATCCTGTTCAATTGTGATCGGTTTTTCGATTACATTTGGCCTACGCGGCGCTCCCGGTCCCATTGTGATCGGTTTTTTGATTGCATTCGGTGCGACCCCCTTATCCCGGAGTCCTCCGTATAAAATCAGCACTTGTCGTAGATATGCTCTTTATTTCGCTTTTTCTCTCGGCCAGAAGAAGCGGGAGCGGTCTTCTAGGGTCAAGACCCATTCCGCAAAGGTAGCTGGCGGCATGTTCCGAAGGCTTGTATGCATTCTGCGATTGTTGTAGAAGTCCATGTACCGGTCCACGGCTTCATAGGCCTCTTCGAACGTCTCGAAGGCCTCTTTGCGGAACAAATCCCGATCGATATTACTGTGGAACGATTCAATAAAAGCATTTAAATCCGGCGTTCGAGGCGGAATGCGTTCATGGGTCATTTCCCAGCTTTCACACATGTCGCCAAACAGATGGCTGACGAACTGTGGACCATTGTCGGTGCGGATCACCGGGCGTGCGCTGTCAGGGGCGCAGTGTTGCTCCATGGCGCGTCCCAGCGTCTGGCAGGCGTGCTTGGCTTCACACGACGATCCGCGGTGGTAGCCGACGATGACACGGGTAAAGACATCGATAATACTCAGGACAAAGAAATGCCTGCCCTGGCCCGCCACGTAACCGTACTTAATGTCCATCTGCCAGAGCTGACCCGCCCCTGTAATGACCCGGTTCTCCGGCAGCTTCCGAGGATGCTTAAAACGCTTGTGACGCTGCGGCTGTAGGATATCCAGCGCCTGACACAGCCGGTAGCTTTTCTTGTGATTGAGCCTCAGCCCGTGCTGGTTCCACAAGCACTTGGCCAGCAGTTTGTACCCGTACACGTGCTCCTCTCCAGCGATTAATTCCAGCAGCCATTCCTGGATTTCCTCGTCGCTAATCTTCTCTCCAGACTCGGTCAGGGAATAGCCGGGTACGGGTCTTCCGCGCCCCTGGGGTACGGCCTGTACATCCTGCTTCTTGCGTTTCTTACGGTCGTAATACGTAGACTCTGCTAGCCCCACGAGACGTAGTACCAACGCTGCGGTATTCCCCTGCTTAATGAACATGTCGGCTACCTCGATTTTTTCGGATAAGCAGGGGTTGGCTTTTTTAGCAGTTCACGCAGAATCTCGATCTCTAACTCCTTTTCGCCGAGGATCTTGACGGCCTTCTCGTATTTCTGCTCCACGTCCAGGAGGCGCTTCAGTTCCTCCACCTGCTCCTGGGGATACGGATGATCTTGTTCCCCATGGGCCTCTCGGTAGTCCCTCACCCACTGATTCACCGTCGATGGGGTCACCCCATACTTGCGGGCAACCACCGCTGCCTTAATGCCAGACAACACCTCTTGCGCTGCCTTCTCTCTTGTTCCTGTTAAGTGTCCCATACCGTTCATCCTCCTCCTATATCTAGTCTACATTTTTGTGGGGGAGGACTCCAACTTCTTTAGGGGGCTGTGGAGCATTTGGCCTACGCGGCGCGCCCGGTCCCATTGTGATCGGTTTTTTGATTACATTTGGCTTACCCGGCGTTCCAGGTCCCATTGTGATCGGTTTTTCGATTACATTTGGCCTACGCGGCGCGCCCAGTCCCATTGTGTTCGTTCTGTTTTTAGGCGCGCTGCTCATTTTCATGCTGGGGTTGTGCCTTGAAAGACATGTTTGTTTTGGCATACAAAATAGCCTCACCCTCCGCAGCATATCTGCGGTAAAGTGAGGCCAAACTACAACTATTAGCTGCTGATGTCTTATTCCAGACCGGAAATTACGCCATCCTCATCGACCAGTATGCTTTCTGCTGCGGGCTTGGCGGGGAGACCCGGCATCGTGACCATGTTGCCGGTGATCACAACAGCGAATCCCGCCCCGAGGGACAGGGTGATGTCCCGGACGCCCATGGTGAAGCCTTCCGGGGCTCCGAGCAGCCGGGGCTGATCCGAGAAGGAATACGGGGTTTTGGCCATGCAGACCTGAAGATGATGCAGGCCCAGCCGGTCAATGACAGCGAGACTGCGCTTGGCTGCCGGAGAGAAGGCTACTCCCGCACCACGGTAGATCTCCGTGACGATGCGGTTGATTTTGGACGGGATATCCAGATGGTCTTCATACAGCGGCGCATAATTCACAGGCTCTTCCCGGTCCAGCAGCTTCATCAGGCTCCTTCGCCAGCTCCTGTCCGCCCGCGCTTCCCTCAGCCCATACCTTGGACACCGCAGCAGGTACCCCCAGCCGCCCGCAGGCTTCCAGCACCTCATTCACTTCAGCAGGGGCATCCCCTTCAAAATGATTCAGCGCCACCAACACAGGCACACCGAACTTGCGCAGATTCTCAATATGCCGCTCCATATTGGACAATCCGGAGAGCAGCGCTGGCCGATTGCCCTCATACAGCTCTTCCTTGCGGACGCCGCCGTTGTATTTCAGCGACTTCACCGTAACCACCAGAACAGCAGCCGAAGGTGCCAGCCCGGCCTGACGGCATTTGATGTCCATGAATTTCTCCGCGCCCAGATCTGCGCCGAAGCCTGCCTCCGTCACTACCACATCGCCCAGCTTCAGTGCGTAGCGGGTTCCGATTACACTGCTGCAGCCGTGGGCAATATTGGCGAACGGGCCGCCATGTACAATGACCGGGGTTCCTTCCAGCGTCTGCACCAGATTCGGCTTCACCGCCTCCTTCAGCAGCGCAGTCATCGCCTCTACGGCTCCTATGGCCTGTGCCGTTACCGGCTGACCCGCATGGTCATACCCGATCAGAATGCGGCTGAGCCGCTGCTTCAGATCCGCAAGATCGCTGCACAGGCAGAGCACGGCCATAATCTCGGAGGCTGTTGTAATCTGGAAGCCGCTCTCCCGCACAGTTCCGTTGCCGTCGCCAATGCCGGTCACGATATTCCGCAGGCTGCGGTCATTCATATCCATAACTCTTTTCCAGACGATTCGCTGCGGATCAAGCCCCAGGCTGTTGCCCTGGAACATATGATTGTCGATCATCGCCGAGAGCAGGTTATGTGCTGACGTCACCGCATGGATATCCCCCGTGAAATGCAGGTTAATCTCATCTGCCGGAACAATCTGCGCCTTGCCGCCTCCGGTTGCTCCGCCCTTCATCCCCAGACAGGGACCAAGCGAGGGTTCACGCAGCGCTGCTACCGTGCGTACACCCGCTGCATTCATCGCCTGGGCGAGCCCAATCGTCGTCAGCGTCTTGCCTTCACCTGCCGGTGTAGGATTCATTGCGGTAACCAGAACCAGCTTGCCGTCCGGTTTGTGCTTCAGCTCTGCCCAGAGCGAGGGCGCCAGCTTGCTTTTATATTTGCCGTACAGTTCCAGATGCTCCTCCTTGATCCCCGCTGCCGATGCTACCTCTGTAATTAACCTCATGCCGTTATGTAACCCTCCTGCCGTTATTATCCTGCATCCTTGCTTCCTGTATGCGATTCATGTAGTCAGGCGAAGCATTTCTCTTCAAAGAATACAGGGTCTCTGAAAAGATTCAAGGATAATTTTCATAAAGGGTGAAACTTAATTGTATAGAAAACTCCCGGACCGGGCGCATCTGCACCACTATCCGGGAGAACACGTATAGCCTGGCTCCAGCCTTCAGAGCGGATGATTTCAGCCTCATTACAGCAGAGATTCGATAAGCCCCTTCATGCTCTCCGGTGATTCCTTCGGCTCGACACGGGCCACTACATTGCCGCTGCGGTCAACCAGGAACTTCGTGAAGTTCCACTGGATATCACTGCTCTCGCCGTCCCCCGGCTGCTGACCCTTCAAATATTGAAACAGCAGGCTCGCCTCCGGACCATTCACATCGACCTTGGCGAACACCGGGAACGTAACCCCATAGTTAATCTGGCAAAAGGACTCCGCTTCCTCGCTTGTGCCCGGCTCCTGACCGGCGAACTGGTTACACGGAAAGCCCAGCACCACCAGCCCCTGGTCCCCGTACTGCTCGTACAGCTTCTGCAAATCTCCGTATTGCGGGGTCAGTCCGCACTTGCTGGCGGTATTGGCGATCAGCAGCACCTTGCCCTCATAGTCCTTAAACGGCACTTCTGTACCCGAAGGTGTCACTCCTGCAAAACTATAAATCGACATCTCTGCTTCGCTTCCTTTCGGCTGTATGCCCAGTTCTTAAGTGCGCTTTATATAAGTAACCTCTTCATTTTACCCTATTCGCAGCCAAAACCAAATTCCGGCGGCAAAGGCTACGCCCTGCGCTGCAGCCCGCAGGCTTCGGCGATGAGCCGGATGGACTGCAGCTTGTCCCTGAACTCATGGATATGCGAAGAAATCATCAGCTCCCCGCAGCGGTATTCCTCCGCCAGCAGCTGAAGCTGCTCCCTGACTTCAGCAGCCGAGCCTATGACCATCCGCTTCCGGTTATCCTTAATGGTAAAACGGTCGTAAGGGGTATATGTATAGTTCAGTGCAGTCTCTACGGACGGGGTCGGGGAAGAGAGGTGTTCCCTCTCCAGGCTAACCAGTGAGAGATCCATACTGGCAGCCAGCCGGTCTGCTTCGGCCGATGTCTCTGCACAGACGGCGAACACCGCAAGCAGCGGCTTCGGCGATGCAGCGGCCACGGATGGCGCGAAGCTGTCCTGGTACTCATGCACCGCTCCCGCTCCCCCATTCCCGGCAATGAACCGGGCGAAGGCATAACCGGTTCCCAGCCGGGCCGAGAGCGCCGCACTCTCCCGGCTGGAGCCCAGCAGCCAGATTTCCGGTGCTGAGTCTACTGCAGGCGTTGCCCGCAATCCGGCATAGCGCTGGGGGGATGCTCCGCCCTCAAATTCATAGAGATAAGCAATCAGCTCCTGAATCTGCTGCTCGTACCGGTCAACGTCGTCAATAGTCACACGGGTATCCTGTAGTGCTTTGGCGGCCAGGGCACCGCCGCCTGCCGCTCTCCCTATCCCGAGATCGATCCGCCCGGGATAGAGCGCCTCCAGGACGCGGAAATTCTCCGCGACCTTGAACGCACTGTAATGCGAGAGCAGCACCGCTCCCGAGCCGATGCGGATCGCTGAGGTCACCGCAGCGAGATGCGCCATTAGCACTTCAGGGCTGGAGCCGGCAAGGCCTGGCGCAGCATGATGCTCCGCAACCCAAAAGCGATGATAGCCGAGCCGTTCCGCTTCACGGGCCAGCAGGGCCGTCTGCCGGAGCGCCTCTGCCGGAGTGCTTCCCTCCGATACCGGAGATTGATCGAGAATGCTTAATTTCATATGAGAGCAACTCCAATGGGTTGGATTGTAGAGTCTTCAGAGATATCTTGGCGTCTTGCTGCTGTAGGATCTGTATTCTTCGCCAAAGACAAGACGCAGATGCTTCTCCTCCTGCAGAATCAGCAGATGAATAGCAGCAACATTCAACACTAGAATAACTAGCGTCAGCCAGCTCGGATACATAAGATAAAGACCTGCGAACATCAGATCGAAGCCGACAAAAGCAGCGTTCCGGCTAATCTTATATACCCCGCGGGTCACCAGCCTGGTTGTTGTGGACTTATCAATTCCTACTCTCCAGGAAGTGTTCATCGCTGCCATGGCAAGAATGAATACCGCACACCCTATACTAACTATACCCACACCGATATAATTCACAACCGGAAGATTATAATGCCGCCCAAGCAAGTTCACAAAATACGGCTCAGCTATGGACATCAGGAACCATGTAGCGCCCCACAGAAGCGTAGCGATTTTGACAAACCATTCGGTTGATTTAATGGTCGTAATCTTCTTACCTTTGCCCAGTACATTGGCCTGGATGTTGTTCTTTCTGTTGAGAATTACAAGCTTTAACACATAAGAGGCAAGGAACGTACAGAATAAAATCAGGGATAGGAGATTAAGGGTGGTCATTGGACATAGCTCCTTTGTTGGATGGATGGTTTGGATGGTTAATAGTTGGATGGTTGATTATCATACATATGAACAAATGCTCATATAATAAAATAATTATATCTCCCATCCGCTGCTGGGTCAATTGTTTCCTGCACAGCAAAAAGGCAGCACCGCAAGTATCACGGAACCGCCTGATTTACTTTACTTTTATAGGATGGGATGGAGCAACGTTGTTACTGTTTCAGGGAGCCATGCTGCTTGTTCATGCTTTTTGCAGGAGAGTATAGGCACTCTATGCCATCAGCGTTGATTACTACAAAAACGTTTGCTACTTTCCGGTACCGCTACTTTTAGTGCTGCACCATCTTTACCAGCATATGCGCCAGCCGGTGGCGCTCCTCCTTGTTCCCGGCCTTCCACAATTCCAGCAGCAGCTTCTCTTCGCTATTGCGGGGCTCCTCATACGCTGCCAGATAATCGGCGATTTTCTCGGCGGCCAGCGCCAGCTGTTCGTCGCTGAGGCCGATTTTTTGCGCCAGTTGAATGCGCTTTCCTAAATACGCCTTGAACTGCCCGAAATTGTCCAGAATCATCTCCTTCTGCCCCGGATCGATCCGGTCCAGCGCCTCCGTTACCCGGTTCATGGTCACACTGCCGTCCTTACTCACCACATGATTATGTTCAGACATCCAGAACGCCTCCCATTTCATAGTGTGCGGTTTCCCACTACTTAACCAGCGTTTCCGGGGGTGAACCATGCTGCTGCACGAGCCATTATCCGCCTCAGAAGCAAGCACGTGGATTAACGTATCTTATTTTCCCGGTTTCAGACGATTGGCCGGAAGCAAGTGGATGAACAGCATCTAATTTGGAGCGTTTGGCTACTTTTGCTGGATAGTGATTAATTAAGTGCTCTTTTTCCAATTGCTACCGGAGGAGGGCTCAATCGCGCCACAGCAGGTGGATGAAATCCACTTATTCTCCTGACACACGTATGATCAGAGCATCTATTACCCGACATTAGCGTGCCTTGTAGCATCAAAAGCATACATTACTCACCCTAGCCTGCTTCTTTGTAGCTTCAGAGATGCAACCTCTTACTATAGCGCCCCGTTAATGTCCGTACACGCTTCATTGTGGCGATACAGCCAACTGGCGAACAAATCACCTCCCGCCCGCCCAGACACACAAACGGCCCCGCAAATCGCGGGACCGCCTGATTATAGTGTAGGGTTAATTCGACACCGGGACGGCGTCATAATATTCTTCGAGTGTGATCCCTCTTTCGGCTATGGAAGCCGCAATCTCCTTGCCTACATACCGGACATGCCAAGGCTCATACTTGTACCCGGTAATCGCCTCCTTGCCTTCAAGGAACCGGATAATATAGCCGTATTCAGCGGCATGGGCGGCAAGCCACTCCGCTTCCTTCGTTCCTGCAAAGCAGCTCTCCGCCGCACACTTGCCGTCTCTGCCGGACAGGTCAATGGCCAGCCCCGTCTGATGCTCGCTGTGTCCCGGCATGGCGCTGTAAGTCCGGGCCTTCTCTTCGCCGTCTCTGGCGACATAGTTATCGAACAGCCGTCTCTGGGTCGATTCCGAACGGTAGCCGGATACACCGGCCAGATAGACCCCGTCCGCCTTCGCCCCCGCGAACATCTCCTCCAGCGCCGCAGCCGCTTCACGCCGCAGCATACGCTTCTCAATCTTCTCCGAGAAGATAAAAGGTACGTCCGGGTAGACCAGATCGGCAGGCTTATACTGATCAGGCAGGCTGTACTGCTTATTAACCATAACCGTGATGCTCTCCGGCTCGGCTACCACCATCTGCGCAGCATTGTTCCCGGATGTGCCATTGCCTGAACCGCCAGGAGCTGGCTGATCCGTAGGCTCCGGCACTGCCGAAGCTTCAGGCGCTGCCTCCGGCCCCTCGGCTCCCAGATCTGTGCCTGCATTTATATTGGTTTCGTTCTCCTGGGAAGCGGACGGTGCCGTGTACTTCCCGATTCCCCAGCCGACCGCAATGACGACGATGAGTAGAATGACAATTTTAGCGGTTTTGGACATGCTGTGTAATCCTCCTAAACGTTGTGTACCCCCGCACTCCTGAATTCGGCAGAACCCCGCCTAATCAAAAGTGCAGGTTACATTCTTTATCTCTCTATTTATACTTGTACCCGAATGTTACGACAGTATCTATTAGACAGGCCTGATAGCCAAAAGGTTTCAGTAAATAAATATTACCATAGAGTCATTGGCTGTTACGCCAACGGCCCTATGGTAACAAGGATTAGCTATGCATGTAAAGCGCCTTTATCTGGAGGAGCCGCGTCCGCCGCGTGCACCGCCGCCAGAGCCCCCGCTGCGCCCGCCGCGCGATGAATTCCCGCCGCTGCTGCTTCGTCCGCCCGAGCTGAAGCCGCCCTTACCGCCCTTAGAGCCGCCGCGTGAGCCGCCTTTGGGAGCGGAGGCACTATAGCCGCCCGCATCGTTGCTGCGCGCTACATGCGCCCGGAATTTCGGGCTCGACTTCGCGCCGCCGGGATTATACCCGGCCCCGGAACCGGCACCCTTCGACGCGCCGTAGCTGAAGCCGCCGGCATCTGCGCCCCGGGATACGTTGGTGCTGTAGCCGCTGCTCGGCCCGCCCTGGGAGGCGTTGCCTCTGGAGGCCCCGCCCCGCGCAGCGCCGCCCTTGCCGCCGCGCCCGGCTGCGGCACCCGCACCTGCACCCGCAGCATAGCCGCTGGCTGGTGCGCTGTCGCCGCCGCTGGCGAAGGCGCCGTAGCCGCCGCCAGGTCTCGGCTTCTTCGCCGCGCCTTGCCCGGCGGAGTCGCCCTTCGGCGCCGCAGCGGCGCTGTACGCGCTGCGCTTGCCGCCTCCGGCCGCGTCCTTCCGGCTGCGGCCGCCGCCTTCCGCAGGCGCGCCCCAGCCGCCTGCGTCTTTGCCGCCGCGTCCACGCCCGCCCGGACGCCCTGCGGCTTCGCCGCGCGGCGCACCGCCGCTGCGGCCCTGCCCGCGGCCGCCACGGCCGGCGCGCGCCGCTTCAGGCGCCGCGCTCTGCCGCCCGCGCGGCGAGCCGCCGCCTTGCACCGAGGTGAATTCGCCTACGCCGAATTCATCCTTCTCGTACCGGCGGCGGTCCAGCCGCTGGGAGATGCCGTGCTCGATCAGTTCGAGCCCGGCGCGCTCACGCGGCGAAGCGAACGTGATCGCGAGGCCCTTGCCTCCGGCGCGGCCGGTGCGGCCGATCCGGTGAATATAGCTGTCCGCATCCAGCGGAAGATCATAGTTGAAGATATGGGTGACCCCTTCAACATCCAGACCCCGTGCCGCCACATCCGTAGCCACCAGCAGCTGGAGCTTGGCGTCACGGAACCGCTTCATGACGGCTTCGCGCTTGCCCTGCGACAGATCGCCGTGCAGCTCGTCACAGTCATACCCGGCCGCCTGCAGCGCCTCGTTCAGCTTGATGGCCCGGCGCTTCGTCCGGCAGAAGATGATCGCCAGGTAAGGACGGTCGCGCTCGATCAGGGAGATCAGCGCCTCCTCCTTGTTGCGGTCCGAGCATTCCACCACCTGCTGGCGGATATTATCCAGAGGGATCGGCGAACCGCTCTTGATAATGACATCCAGCGGCTCCTTCATATAGTTCGCTGCCAGCCGTTTGATCGGGTCCGGCATCGTCGCGGAGAACAGCATCGTCTGGCGGCGGTAAGGCACAGCCGTAATGATCGTCTCCACATCCTCCAGGAAGCCCATATGCAGCATCTGATCCGCTTCATCCAGCACCAGCATCTTCACGCCGCTAAGGTCCAGGGTCTCCCGGCGGAGGTGATCCAGCAGCCGTCCCGGTGTACCGATGATCAGATGTCTGCCGCCTTCCAGCTTGCGCAGCTGCTTCTCCACATCCTGACCGCCGTAGACCGCCAGAATCTTCACACCCGTATGACGGGCCAGCTTGCGTGCCTCTTCGGTAATCTGCAGCGCCAGCTCACGCGTCGGTGCCAGAATCAGCGCCTGCGGATAAGCGGCCTCAACCCGGATCTTGTCCATAATCGGGAGCAGAAAAGCCAGCGTCTTCCCCGTTCCCGTCTTCGCACGTGCGATCACATCCAGACCCTGCACCAGCGGCGGAATCGCCTCTTCCTGCACCGGCGTCGGCTTCACGATGCCCTGCCCCTTGAGCAGATCAATCAGCACTTCAGATACTCCTAAATCTTTAAAACCCGGCAATTGCTCCACCTCACTAATTTTCTAAATTTTCAGTTCATCATGTCAGTCCATAACTTATATTCATCCATGTAACGGAGTAATGTACGCAAGGTAAGCAGAGGGGATCTCACCCTCAGGCCCTGTATAAGGACGGTACCGTTTCACATTCTTATCATATTAAATAAAAGCGGAAGCACCCCGTCACCGGAGCCCTTCCGTCCCATGGGCCCGCAAGGCAGCGGTCGAACGTTCGGTTATACGGCGCAGCAGCGATCCACCGGACGTTCAGACGGCACTCCATTTGCGTTCCATTACACTTTAATTGTGGCAAGTTATCTTAATATTGTACTTGATTTTGCAACCTTTGTATGCATTCGGCGAAGAATAATTATTTATCCGTCTCTTCCGGCTAGAATCTGCCCGATTTGAAGATAGAGAATAGCAGCCACAGAATCATCAGCAGCGCGATGACCGAGCCGATCTCCACAATCGGGAAGTCCCAGAGCAGCGACGGCTCGCCGCGCAGGGAGGAGGCAACAATCAGTCCGGCCATGATGATGCTGAAGGCCAGCAGCACGATACTGAAGGAGAGGCGGTTGCCGATCCGGCTGAACTTATGCTCCAGGTCCTGCAGCTCGGGGACCCCGATCTCCACCTTCAGCTTCCCCTTGCTGATCAGCGAGGAGAGCTGCCGGGCCTGAGCGGGAAGCTCAACCAGACTCTCGGCAAGATCAGCTACCCCGCCCAGCAGCTTGCGCTGCAGACGGCTTCCGCTGAAGCGCTGCTTGATCAGCCGCCTGCCGAACGGCTCGGCCATCTGCATAATGCTGAAGGCCGGGTCCAGGCTGGCGACCATGCCCTCCAGGGTCAGCATCGTCTTGCCCAGCAGCGCCAGATCCGGCGGAATGACCAGCCGGTGCTTGCGGGCAATGCTGAACAGATCATTCAGCGCCTTGCCGATACTGACCTGCTTGAACGGGATATCATAATACTGCTCGCGCAGCCGGTCCATATCCTCGTGCAGTGCCATCCGGTCGGCCTCCTCCGGGATTACTCCCAGGCGCAGAATGGCCCGTACCATTGAGTCCGTATTCTTGCGCATGAGTGCAATCACCAGCGCGGACAGGCCATCCTTCATCTCCTCGCTAAGCCGCCCGACCATTCCGAAGTCGATCAGGGCCAGCTTTCCGTCCTCCAGCACCATGACATTCCCGGGATGCGGGTCGGCATGAAAGAAGCCATGAATAAAAATCTGGTTCAGCATCATCTCCACGAGCTGCTGGGCAATCGTCTTAAGCTTCATGCCCGAGCCCAGTAGCTCGTCCTTGCGGTTCAGCGTAATCCCTTCCATGTACTCCATAGTCAGAACCCTTGTGGAGCTGAAATCCCAGTAGATGGCCGGAATATAGATGTTATCTTGAGCAGACAGCTGCCCGGCTATACGCTCGGCATTGCGCCCTTCCTGGGCATAATCCAGCTCCGCCAGCAGCGCCCGGGAGAATTCCTCGACCATCCGGGCTAATCCGTATTGCCTGGCCCAGTCCATCTTGCGCTCGGCGAGCAGGCTTAGATCCGATAGAATCTCAAGATCCCTGCCCATCGTCCGCATGACGCCTGGACGTTGTATTTTGACCGCAACACTCTGTCCGCCATGCAGCACAGCGCGGTGCACCTGGCCGATGGAGGCGGCAGCGAGCGGATTGTTCTCGAAGTATTCGAAGACCGCATCAATAGGCTGGTCCAGCTCCTGCTCCAGAATATTGCGGGCCGTCTCGGCTGAGAACGGCGGCACATTGTCCTGCAGCTTGACCAGCTCCTGAATAATCGCATCAGGCAGCAGATCGGAGCGCGTACTGGCAAGCTGGCCCAATTTGACGAAGGTCGGCCCCAGCTCCTCCAGCACCCTGCGGACCCGTTCAGCGAGGGTCACACTTTCATGAACCTCCTGTGTGATGATCCGGCGGGGAAGCGACAGAAGATGGTAGAGGCCCAGTTCCTCCACCATATAGCCGAAGCCATGACGCATAAGCGCCATGGCGATTGCCCGGTAACGTCCGGCATGCCTTATGCGGACAGCCATTTATTCCGTACGCTGTTCCGGCACGGTGGTCTCCTGGGGTGACTTGCCCTCAAGCTCGGCAACACGGCCCTCAAGCTGGGCAATGCGCGACTCCAGCCTGGTGATATCCTCCTGTACAGGTACCTTAAGCTCCTTCAGCACCCGCTGAACCTGCTCCTGCACGGCAGACTTGAACACACCCCGTTCTTCATCTCCGCGCTCTACCAGCCGTTCCACCAGCGCCTTGGATTCCGATGGGGCCAGCTCGCCCCGCTTTACCAGCTCGTCAACGACCTTCTCAACCTTCTCCTTGCTGACAATGGTGAGGCCTACGCCTAATGAGATAGCTTTCTTCAACAGATCACTCATGGTACTTCCCTCCCAAAGATTGCAGTTATGGATAAAGTATACCCCTTCGCCCGCCATTTCACAAAATAACCCCACAAAGTGGGGCTAAGCTTCGATATTGCCGATTATTTGCTGATTATCTGGGGATACGTGCCGCCCAGGTGGCTGCCCGCAGAATCAGCTGACGAACAGCCGGATGCCGGAACGACGGCTCATGATGGCCGGGCATCAGATAGACCACCCGTCCCAGCCCATAGCTGTGGCACCAGGCCGCAGGCAGCATCTCCCCGTCCGCTTCGTATTCGAGCAGAATCTGCTTCTCGGTGAACCGATCGAACTCGAACCGGTACGGCTCTTCATCGAGCTGGAAGTCTTCGATGCCTTCGGTAATATCATGCTCCTGCACCTTGAACTGAAGCGGAGTATAAGCCGGATGGCCGGTGAATCTGGCACCGATCAGCTGAGCCAGCTCATAACGCTTCGCCAGGGATACCCCGGTGTGCAGGACAATCAGACCGCCTCCTCCGCTGACATAGCTCAGCAGACCTGCCGTTTGCTGCGGAGATACGGTTTCATTCCACAATTCATTATATGCGATGCACAGATCATATCCGGACAAATGCTCGCTTAGCATCAGCTTCTTGTTCTCCGAGCATTGTACCGTCAGAAGCTCATGCAGAATTTCACTGACCTGCTTGTCCACACCTTGCAACGGGTGAAACCGGGGGTGTGTGTAATCGCCTAACAACAGGCATTTTCTCTTGTCCATAGGTCTCCTCCTCCATATCTCTCTGTATTGTAGTAGTAAATGTAATTGAACGGCCCGCTGCTACCGGTTAGCCGCAATATAGCGGCCCAGGGTAACGAACATGCTGCCCATCCGCTCGTGCTCCGGCATGACAATCCGCTTCACGCCTTCTTCCTTCAGAGCCTCCGAGGTCATACGGCCGACAGATACCGCCAGCACCCTCTCTTCAAAAGCCTGCACCAACGCCGCAAGCTGCCCCTGCTCCCGCGCATGCTGTGCCAGGAAGCGGAATTGCGGCGCACTTGTGAACGCCACTGCATCCACCTGTCCTTCGGTGATCTCTGTGAGCAGCTGCTCCAGCGCTCCAGGCTCCGGCTGAGTATACCGGTAAGGCTGCACACAGCTTACGACTGCGCCCGCCTGCTCCAGCCAACCGATCAGCTGCGGGGCAGTCTCCCCATGCAGCTGAAGCATGACCCGCTTGCCCTGCAGATCATAGTCCTGCAGGCCGCGAATCAGTCCGGCAGAGCTGCCGTCATCGTCACGCACGACCGGCTCAAGTCCCCGTTTCTTCAGGGCATTCACTGTCTTATAACCACGGGCAGCAACAGGTGAGCCAGAGAGAACCTCCAGGAAGCGGTCCGCAAGCGCCAGCTTCGCAGCCGTCTCGAACAATGCGTCCAGCCCCATACCGGTAGTCAGAATAGCCAGATCCGGCGGCTGCTCTGTCCAGGCAATCAGCCCCTCACGCAGGGCGGCATCATCCAGAAAGGTTGTCCCTTGAGCGGGACGGTGCAGCGCGGTTCCTCCCATATTCTCTACCAGCTTGGCCATGTCTTCCGCTTTACGCGGACCGGCCAGGGCTACGGTAATGCCCTTTAATTGCTCTGCCATGAACGCTTCTCCCCTTCATCACCCCGTATTGTTGCTTACCAGTATACTTGCAAAGTGAGGTAAAAGAAAAGACCAGACCGCATATTCGGCCTCATGAATTCTGCTGATCCCCAGGGAGGTTCTCCCCCGGCTTGACCGCTTCCGGCGCGGCAGGAGCCTGGTTTGCCGGGTACAGCTTGAAGCGTCCGACCAGCTGCTGCAATTCATCGGCTTGCCGGCTCAGGTCGGCTGAGGAAGAGGCGATCTCTTCCACCGAGGCAAGCTGCTGCTGGGCGGCTGCCGAGATCGTCTCGGTACTGCCTGCCGCAGCCTCGGTAATGCCGCGGATCTCGTTAATAGCCTGATCCAGACTATCTGCTTCTGCAGTCAGGGTCTGAACGCCTTCGTTCATTCCGCCTATAGTCTCCGCGGCCCCCTTAATCGCCCTGCGGATACGGGAGAACGAACGTCCCGTTGTATCTACAGCCATAATGCCGTCCATCACCTTGGTCTTCGCATCCTCCATGCTTGCCGTAGCCCGGAGCATCTCTGAATGGATAGAGGCAACCTGCTCGGAGATCAGGCTTGCTGACTTTCCGGATTCTTCCGCAAGCTTGCGGACCTCCGAGGCTACCACAGCGAACCCGCGGCCCTGTTCACCGGCTCTGGCCGCTTCTATGGACGCATTCAGCGCCAGCAGATTCGTCTGCCGCGAGATTCCCGAGATCACGCCGGTGATCCCCTGGATCTGCCCGACCCGCTCACTCAGCTGATCGATGACCTTGCCCATCTCCTCCACGGTCTCATGAATGCCGTTGATTTTGTCGACTACGCTGATGACCGAATCATTGCCCTCCGAAGCCGACAGCGAGGTCTTGTCCATCATTACCGACACCTGCTGCATGAACTCCGAGATATGGGCTACCTCGGTGGTGGTGGCTG
The DNA here is from genome assembly GCF_038009085.1 of Paenibacillus sp. FSL R7-0210. Classification (NCBI taxonomy): domain Bacteria; kingdom Bacillati; phylum Bacillota; class Bacilli; order Caryophanales; family Paenibacillaceae; genus Paenibacillus; species Paenibacillus sp. FSL R7-0210. The sequence goes on along the minus strand of NZ_JBBPAR010000001.1, from coordinate 6,987,684 downwards.
CCGTGCTTGCCATTCCTTTATGTACACTGTTGACCTGCTGCTGCGTGCCGGCTGCCACCTCCTGGATGGCTACTGTAACATGCTCTATAGCCTTGGTCGTCTGCTCTGCCCCCGCGCTCAGCTGCTCCGCGGAGAAAGAGACATTATCCGTCATGGTCTGCACCCCGATAATCATCTGCCGCAGATTCTCCACCATCAGGCGGAAATTCCCGGCCAGCAGGCCGATCTCATCCCCCCGGAATTTCCCGATATCCTCCGACAGGTCGCCGCCGGCAATCCGCTCGGTTGCCTTGCGCAGGCGGATCAGCGGCTTCAGAATCGACGCAATGTTGAAATAGATCAGCACCAGCGCCAGCAGCACGGATACAGAGATGACCAGCCAGACCGTCTCACGGATGCCGCTGGTTGCCTGCGTAATCTCATTCAAGCTGATGGTGCCTCCGATTCGCCAGCCCGTCAGCTCATTCACCATGAAGGTCATCTTCTTGGGTGCATCCTTATATACATAATCGAAGCTTCCGCTCTGACTCCCGAACATCTGCTTCACGAACTCAAGCGAGGATTCCGCACCAATCGCTTCTGTGGGATGAACCAGGAATTTCTTGCTGCTGTCGATAATCAGAATATAGCCCTCCTGACCGACCTTGATATCCGTCATACCGGCAAGGGAGGACAGATTCAGATCAAGACTGACTACGCCGTCCCCGCCTGCGAGCACCGCCGATACCGCAATGGCGCTCTCCCCGTTCACCGTCTGAAATACCGGTGAGATCACAGTGCCGCTGCCCTTCTTAAGCGCATTGATATATGTATTCTCCTTGCGCGGATCATAGCCTTCCGGCAGCTCCAGCTCTGCCGCTCGGATGCTCTTGCCTTTGCTGGTTCCGGCATAAATATCAAGCACATCGGGATGCAGCGCGGCATACTCCCGTAATCTGTTCTCCAGTGCAGGCGACGCCAGTCCGGCCGCCTCGTTATTAATGGAATCTGCCGGAAGCTGTCCGGCGAAATAGAGAATATCATCTATTTTCGACTGAATATTGGAACTTATGATCTGGTTCACTGCAACTACACTTTCCTGGGCATTATTGGTAAGCTGCTCCCCTATGTTGCTGCTGGCCGATTGATAGGTTAACCAGCCTATAATGATGCTCGGTACCAGCAGGACAAGCAGATAGGTAGTAATCAGCTTCGTACGGATGTTCAGACGCACCTTTTTATTCATATAATGGACTCACTCTCTCTTTCATTCTTCCTGGGTCTTAAGAAGGATCATAGCGGCAGCTTTATATATAATTAAATATCAGCCCCCGAAACCCTCTTTTTTCCGGCAATTAATGATAATTTCCCTATATTTATTGATAATTTTTATAGGAGCACAGCAAAAAGACCGTTTCCATGAAAACGGTCTTTTGTTATATTCCGTTACTAAGCGAGCCAGCACGCCTCATACAAACGTCCTAGTTCTGGCGTGAATTTCTGCTCTGGCAGGCCGGGCATATGCCTCCGAATACCACATGCGTATGAGTGATCGAATAGCCTGTATCTGCTGCCACCGAGTCGCTCCACTCCTGCGGGACCTGGCTCATCACTTCATCCACGGCACCGCAGATTTCACAGACAATATGCTGGTGGTCGTCCAGGCGCGCATCATACCGGCTGGCCGCCTCGCCCAGCTTCAGCTCGCGGATCATCTGCTTATCTGTAAGGTAGCGCAGGGAATTGTAGACCGTTCCATAAGCGAGGTTATGGCCCTGCTCAACCAGCCGGTTCATGACTTCCGCAGCGGTAGGGTGATCATGGGAATTGCGGACGATATCATACACGGCTTGACGCTGAGAGGTTAGGTTCAGGGTTCTCATCTTTATCATCCTCTAATTTGTTTTTAGATCAAGTATAAGTCCTGATGCCGGAAGCGTCAATCCGCCGCGGCTCTATTTGATCATTCCCGAGTATTTAATGTCCACCTTGGCCTTGACCTGAAATTGCAGCCGGGGATACAGACGCTCCCAGTCAGCCATCTCCGTATCATTATTCCAGTGCCGCGCGCCATAATGCAGCCCCCAGCCCAGCGGGTCCATGCCGCTGCCTTGTATTTTGACCAGCAGTGCGGTTACGGCATGTTCCAGTTCCGCTGCACCGGCCTCCCCAATCTCCTTCAGCATATGGTGGGTGACGGTCTCCGCCGTGCTGCTCTCCTCCAGGATCGCCCGGATTTTAATGGTATAGCGGAGATAGGGATCTTCATCTGCGGGAGTGACAATCTGGTAGCTTGAAGAGGAGCTCTCCGTATAGTACTGATACATACCGCCGCCTATATGGGCGGGGAAGTTCGTCCGCAGATTGGAGCGGGACAGCAGGTTGAACAGCCGGGTCTCGTCCGGGGAGAGGACCAGCTTGATTTTTCTTTTATCCAGCAGAGCGATCTTGTCAATCAGGAACTGGTCCTTCTTCTGCGCTTCAATAACCGGCAATATGGGGTCTATCCCATTCTCATAAATACTCCGCATCAGCTGATAGGAATACACACTGGAGATGAAGGGCGACTCGGTGCCTTGCCCGCTCATTGCCAGAATCAGCGAGTTGGACGGAATGCGCTCTGACGGCGGCTTAACCTGAAGCACCTCCAGCGCCCCCGGCCTGCCCACGGCGAAATTAAGAATCAGCTGGATGTCTCTGCGCCGGACTGCCCAATCCGTTACATGCCGGATATCGTCCGCGGCAAGCCCTTCCCCCAGAATTACCGATTTGCAGTGCACATAGTCGAGCTCCTTTTCCACCTTGGACTTCATTCTGCGCAGTGCTTCAGAGATACTATCCGATTCTTCGGTCAGGATCTGCATCTTCTCGTCAATCTTCGTGACATCCCCTTGCGGAATCGCCAGCTTCAGACTAACCTTGAACGTTCCTTCCTTCCGGCCGGGATCAATGCCAATAGCAACCACAAATATTCTCCGGTCAATATCCTTGAAATTACAGCCTGTAAGGGTCAGGGTCATGGTTGCGGACAGCAGCATCACCAGCAGAGTCCCGATTACTCCCGCTCTCACGCTCTTCGCCTCCTTACCATCCAGTAGCACCCGAATAACAGCAGGATCAGCAGCAGCTCCCCGTACCAGCGGATATGCAGCAGGAATACCCCGAGCATATTAAGGTCGTACTGATCTATGCGCATCAGGAGCAGGGTGCCCGCTGCAAAAACCGCCAGAATGACGATCTCCTGCCACTGTCTGGTCTTAGGTCTGCCGGGGGCGGAGGGGAGCTGGCTGAGGAGCAGCTCTTTGCCGACATGCCACTGGATAATGGCACTGACCAGCGCCAGCGTGCTGTAAGCAAAATAAAAGAGATAGAGCATACGCTCAATCAAAAACGACTCAATCCGGATGCTGTCCGCTGTGGTGAACCAGGTGTACACATGCCGCTCGACACCGACGGTTCCGTGATATCCGATGGGCACATAAAACGTGATGGCCAGCACGAGCAGCCCCTCCAGACTCAGAATCCAGATATGCTTCAGCTTCAAGCCATGAAATACCCGGTTAAAGACCGCCATATTAATGTAGCCGCTGAACGTGAAGGTCGCCGCTGCAATGCTGTTCCAGTCTGGAGGTTGCAGGGCATGTGTCATGATCTGCAGCACAGCGTCCCAGCTAAAGTCCGGGTTCACCACTGCTTTGACTGTCGTGTACAGAATTAAGGGCAGGGTGATAGCCAGTGTAATTTCCAGTCCATAGAGCAGGGACAGCGAGTCTATTCTGGCACAGAGGCAGGTCAATACCAGGAACCCGAGCAAGACTGCCATCGGGCTGGTGTCCGGACTGATGAACCGGAGGGTAATGTCCACAAAGGACAGAAGAATCAGCGCCCCGGCCAGATACCAGAGAACCGCATATACAACAATCAGCGGGGAGACCAGCAGCCTCGGCATCACTGAACCGAAGATCTCCGGCAGTCCTTTCCCCGGAAATTTACGGATGACTCTGGTGAACAGGTAGATGAACAGGGTGCCCGTAGCCACCGCAACCAGGATGGAGGACTGCGCACCGTCGAAGCGGGCATCCATCAGCTCCCGTGGGGTGAAGTTAATGATATTGATCAGGGAGTTCATGAGAAACAGACAGTAGAAATAGCGGCTGTTTGCCATTAGGAGCCCCCACTTTTCTTCTTCAGTGACGCTCCCAGCGCATCAAGGGCGAACATCTTGAAATACGGCTGGCCGAAGCTGCGCTGGCTGCATAAGTACAGCGTGAAGCCCACCAGGCAGATAACGACACCGACAAGCCCCAGCACAGCTGCGGCAATGACAAAGAAATACTTCAGCACACGGATGGAGAAGCTCATCATATTCAGCGGAACCAGGAAATTGGATATCGCCACCACGGAGACGAGAATAATCATAATGTTGCCGATCAGCCCCGCCGCTGTAGCAGCCTGCCCCAGGATCAGACCGCCGACCGTGGTCGCTGTAGGACCGATGGCTCTGGGCAGACGCAAGCTGGCCTCCGTCAGGAACTCCATCATAATCATCATCAGAATCACCTCGACAAAAGAAGGATAAGGCACCGTAGCGCGGCTTCCCCCGATCAGCAGGGCGATCTGCACCCGCACAATCTCCGGATTGTATGAGGTGAAGGCAATGTACAAGGCCGGCAGCCATAACGTCATGGCCACGCCCAGAATGCGCAGCAGCTTCAGGAAGCGGCCGACGAAGGGCAGATGGATTTTGTCATCCATGGCGGTGAAGAAATCATTGAATATGGACGGAAGCACAATCGCATACCCGGTCGTATCCAGCAGGACCGCCACCTTGCCCTCTGCCAGATTGAATACCACCCGGTCGGGGCGCTCGGTTACTATGGTCTTGGGAAAAATGCGCAGCTTGTCGCTGCTGATATATTTCTCCAGTTCACCGGCAGCCTGCAGAATGTCGAGCTTCAGCGAGTCCAGCTTCTCTTTTAACTCCGCCAGCACCTGGTGATTCACCCGGCTCTCGTCGTAGAGGATCGCCACCTTGGTCTTGGACACATTGCCGATAACGGTAAATTCCATCTTGAGCGCAGAGGACAGATACCGCCGCCGGACCAGATTGAGGTTCACCGCCAGACTCTCCCCCAGCGCATCGGAGGGACCTTGGCTGATACTCTCCGTAATCGTCTCCTTGATACTGCTGGCCTCCGCCCGGAGGACATCGAAGCAGCAGAGCTTGCCCTCCCGCCCAATACAGGCATAGCCGCTGAGCAGAAGATCCAGAGCACGCTGCCCGTCTGTCACCTCTTCACTGCCGGGGTAATCGGCCACATAGCTGTAGTAGGCTGCGGGATGCCCCATCTCGTAGAACGGAGCAATAATATTGCGGCTGATCGCCTGTGCATCCGTCACACTTTTGATATAGAGCAGGCTGACCTGTCCCGCCGGAATCGTCAAGACCTTGTCTTCAAGGTCGCCGAACCCGCTTAGCTGGCTTCTGATCCATTCGAGCACGACCGCCTGTGTATGCTGTTGTTCCGACATAGGTCTCTGCCCCTCTCCGCCCGCTGCTCCGTGAATTTCTTCTTAGGTTGGCACTTTCTGGCGGTTTTCATGCACCTGCCGGGGGAGCGGGGCGTTTCTTTTCACGGAAGAGTGGTAATAAATGAAATGGATCATCACTTAGGAGGGACTAGACTATGAGCACACAGGAACCCCGTCCGCAAGGTCTTCCGCAATTTCCGGAATCATTATGGATAGACAGTACAGGCCTGCCGTCTTTTCCGGTGCTTGCGGAAGATCATGTCACAGACGTAGCTATTGTAGGGGCAGGAATTACCGGGATTACTACCGCTTATCTGCTGTCCAAGGCCGGATATAAGGTCACACTGCTTGAAGCCGGACAGATTCTCGGCGGGGCCACCGGCTATACCAGCGCCAAAATCTCCACCCAGCACGGCATGATCTATCATGATCTGCTGAAGCATTTCGGCGAAGAGCAGGCCCGGATGTATTATCAGTCGAACAGCGTGGCCATGGAATGGATGATTGCCACAGCGGAGGAGCTGGACCTGTCCTGCGGGATGAAGCGGGAGGCGGCCTACCTGTATGCGGATCAAGGTGACGTGAAGACGCTGAAGGCGCTGAATAAGGAATTCGAGGCTTACGGCAAGCTGGGACTGCCCGGAGAGTGGCTGGATCAGGTCCCCCTGCCGCTGGGTGCAGGCGGGGCTATCAGGATGCCGGATCAGGCCCGTTTTCACCCGTTGGAGTACCTGAAGGGACTGCTGCAGGCGGTTCTGGACAGGGGCGGCGCCGTATTTGAGCATACGATGATCGGAGAGAAGGTTGATACGGACGGACAGATAACCCTGCATACCGAGGGAGAGAAGCTCCAGATCCGCTGCCGCCATGCCGTGTCGGCTTCCCACTTCCCCTTCTATGACGGCGGCTCCCTCTACTTCTCACGGCTGCATGCCGAACGCTCCTACTGTCTGGCGTTCGAGCCGGAGACGGATTATGAGGGCGGCATGTATCTGAGTGCCGGTGAACCGGCCCGTTCGCTGCGGGCAGTGGAATGGGGAGACCGGAAGCTGGTCATCGCCGGCGGGGAGAACCACAAGACGGGTCAAGGCATTTGTACGTTCGGCCATTATGAGAATCTGGAGCGGTTCGCCGGGGAGCTGCTGGGCATCCGCAGTATTCCGTTCCGCTGGTCCACCCAGGACCTGATCACGCTGGACCGGGTGCCCTATATCGGCAAGCGCGCCGAGGACGAGGAGATCTATATCGCCACCGGCTTCGGAAAATGGGGCATGACGAACGGAACCGTGGCTGCCCGCCTGATCGCAGACGGCATTCTGGGAAGCAGCAACCCGTACACCGGGTTATATGATCCCTCACGCTTCAAGGCCGTTCCAGCCATCAAGAACTTCATCGTGCAGAACTTCTCGGTCGCCAAGGAGCTGGTGGCCGGCAAAGTGGAGATTGTGCACACCAAGACAAAAGATCTGGAGCCGGATCAGGGGGCTGTTGTCTTCCATGACGGCAAACGCGTAGGTGCCTACCGCGACCCTGAGGGCCAATTGCATCTTGTGGACAGAACCTGTACCCACATGGGCTGTGAATGCGAATGGAATAATGCCGAACGCTCCTGGGATTGCCCGTGTCACGGCTCCCGCTTCTCCTACGAAGGCGATGTGCTCGAAGGTCCGGCGACCCTGCCGCTTAAGACAATTACGCCGGAAGACTAAAGCGGGATGACCGGGCGCTGCGGGGCATTAGCGGCACAGGCGGCACAAGTGGTACCGGGGGCCTGGCGGTCTGCACTGCCGGAGGTGCGGCTCCGGCGTGATTGTGCCCGGCCGCTCAGGTATAATAGACAGTATCTTCTAGAATTACCCATCATTCTATATATAAGGAGCGTGACGACAGGTTATGGATTTGAGAGGAACCAGTATTGTCATTACAGGTGCAGGCAAGGGAATCGGCAAGGCGCTCGCTATGGGGCTGGCTAAGGAAGGCGCCAACCTGGGGCTGATCTCCAGAACCTCGGCGGATCTGGAGGCGCTGAAGGCGGCGCTGACCGAGGTGTACGACATCAAGGTCAGTATCGCTGTAGCCGATATTGCCGTACGTGAAGAAGCGGAGCGGGCGGTAGTGGCCCTGCAGAAGGACCTCGGCCCCTTCGACGCGCTTATTAACAATGCCGGGATCGCCCAGTTCGGCACGTTTCTGGAGATGGACCCGGCGGACTGGGAACGGCATATGCAGATCAACCTGTTCGGGGCCTATTATGTGACCCGCGCGGCACTGCCTGCGATGATCGAGCGTTCGAGCGGCAATATTATCAATATCTCCTCCACCGCAGGAGAACGCGGCTTCGCTACAGGCTCAGCCTACTGTGCTTCCAAGTTTGCGCTCATGGGCATGACGGAGTCGCTGGCGATGGAGGTGCGTAAGCATAATATCCGTGTCGTAGCGCTGACCCCAAGCACAGTGAATACAGGCCTTGCTGCCGATGCGGGTCTTAAGATCGGGGACGAGGACCGGATGATGCAGCCGGAGGATGTGGCCGAGCTGACGCTCGCTGCACTTAAGCTGCCTGACCGCGTTTTCCTGAAAACAGCAGGCATCTGGACCACGAATCCGCAATAACGACAGACATTACGTACAACAAAGACAGACATTACGTACAGCCCTACAAGGAGGACTTGGCATGCTGGTAGTTACCAATACGATTAAGATCAAGGAAGGACATGGTGAAGCGCTGGCCTCACGGTTCAGCGCAGATAACGGGGTGCAGAGCATCCCCGGCTTCATCCGCATGGAGGTGTGGCGCGGCGCTCCCAAGGAAGGCGTGGAGGAGCTGAAGATCAGCACCGTCTGGGAGAATGAGGAAGCGCTGAACGGCTGGACCTCAAGTCCCGCCTTCCGGGACTCGCACCGCGGTGCCGGCCGGAACGAAGCCATTGTCGGCTCCTCGCTCGACAAGTACGAGCTGCTGCACAGCCGTACTCCGGATGTCCAGGCTGACTAGCTCAGCTCAAAAGAAGGGCTTCTCCCTTTAATAGAGATTCGCTGGCAACAGCAAAAAAATCGCTCCTTTCGGGATGGTTGATGGATCTTCCATTTTCCCGAAAGGGCGATTTCTTTGTTGTTTTTTCAGAAAATTGTAGAACTAACTACTCCTTACCGCTGTGTATCCGAAGCAGAGGCTTCACTTACTTCCTGATGCTTACCCGGCCAGAAGGCCAGACGTCCGAAGAGAACAGTAATAGCCGGTACCAGGAAGGGACGGACCACGAAGGTATCCAGCAGGACACCGATCGCAGTGATGATGCCGAACTGGACCAGCACCTGAATAGGTAGGCTTGCCAGCACGGCGAAAGTACCGGCCAGGATTAATCCGGCGGAGGTAATGACCGAGCCGGTCTCATTCACACCTTCTGCAATCGCCTGCTTCAGCGGCATATGCTTCCGCTTTTTCCAGATATTCGAGATCATGAAGATGTTGTAATCCTCCCCGAGCGCTACCAGGAAGACGAAGGAATATAGCGGAATGGCCCCTTGAATCGCATCTGCTCCGAGCACGTAATGAATGATGATCCAGCCCAGGCCCAGTGCCGAGAAGAATGATAGAATTACTGTCCCCACCAGATAGACTGTGGCTACGACAGATCTGAGATAGACCAGCAGCAGCACCGTAATCAAGCCGATAACGACCGGGATGATCAGATCGGTGTCACGTTCCCCAAGCTCCTTGGTATCGTGCTGGGTAGCGGTCTGGCCGCTGATCCATACCTTATCCTGCGCGTTCTCAATCCCGGATTCCGTCAGGGCCGACTCAACCGTAGCCTGAAGTGCCGGGATATGGTCCATCGCCTCAATCGAATACGGATTGTCCTTGAACTCGATATCATAGGCGGTAATCTTCGGGTTGACGGCCCCCTGCTGCGGGTCTGAGACCACATCCACGTAGGACAGGCTGCTCAGCACGGATTTCAGGTCTTCTCCGCCGGATAACCCTTCCGTATCAACCATCAGCTTGGCGGGCGCCAGCTCACCGGGGGAGAATTGCTCGCCAATCAGGTCGAAGCCTTCCCGCGACTCCATAGTCTTCGGGAATGACGACAGAATATCATAGGTGAACTTAATTCCGCTGGAGAATGAGGCCAGCACTCCCAGAAGTACTACGGTAATTCCGACAATGGCCCACGGGCGGGAAATCACCAGATATCCGATTCCTTTACGGCGGGCAGGCTGCGGCTGCGGCACCGGTCTGCCCTTGGCCCGGGCGCGCTCCGCCTCCATCTGCGGGGTGCGCGGCACGAACGGGAAGAAGGAGGTCCGCCCGAAGATCGCCAGCAAGGCCGGAACCAGGGTCAGACTGGCTACTCCCATAATCAGAATGGAGACGCTGAACGGCACTGCAAACCGGTGGTACGCGCCGTATTTGGCCAGCAGCAGAGCGAAGAGGGCCAGCACCACGGTGAAGCCGCTCATCGCAATCGCCCCGGAGGAGTGGGAAATGGCGCTCAGCAGTGCGCGCCCCTTATTCTCCTCCACCTTCAGCATCTGACGGAAGCGCGAGATCAGGAACAGGCAATAGTCTGTCCCTGCCCCGAAGAGCAGCACCGTCATGATCGAGACCGCCTGCGAATCCACTGTAATCCAGCCTTCCCTGGCCATCAGGCCAAGCACCGGGCTGGTTACGCCATAAGCGAAGCCTACAGCAACCAGCGGAATCAGCGCCAGAATCGGTGAACGGTAGATCAGCAGCAGGAAGACCAGCACCAGAATGACAGTGGCAATCAGCAGCGACACATCGGCATTCTTGAACAGCCCTGTAGCATCTACCGAGATTCCGACCGGGCCGGATACGCGCAGGCTCAAGTCTCCGCTGTCCGGCTTAGCGGCAGACGGGTCAGTCCCCGTCTCCGTCCGGACCAGCTCCTTCAGGCTCTTCAGCGACTCTCCGAGCTGGTCGCTGTCCGCCGTCTTGTCGAACAGCACCGGGGTGACCAGCGTGCTCCGATCCTCCGACAAGGACGCCTGCAGCGCCTGCGGCGGCAGCTTGCCCAGCGGAGGAACGAAGTTCTGATGCATAAGAGGCTGCTGCTCAAGCTTGCTGTATACTGCTGTTATATGTACGAGATCCTCCTCCGCGATTCCTCCGTCACGATGCCATACGAGCAGTGCCGGCACTCCGCTTCCGGCCGGAAATTCTCTCTCAGCAACGACCGATGCCCGCACCGATTGTGAATCCTCCGGCAGATTGGAGGCATTGTTAGCAACCTGTGAATTCACTGATGGCCATAGCATCGTAAGCACCCCGACCAGTGCAACCCATACCAGCAGAGTGATCCATTTGGTCTTGCTCCCTGCTACCCATTTTCCGTAGCCCGACATACCTTTCATCCTCTCTCCTATCCGTCCGCCCAAGTAGAAACGGCTGTGCTGTCCTTTTAAAGGACGACACCGTTTCAGCGAGAAATATAAGGATAATTTATAGCGCGAAACATATAAATTCTTATATTTCAAAAAATGAGCCGCGGGTCATTTTGATATCCTTATCATATATACCCCGAAAATTTTAAGCAAATCTTTTTTCTGAAATGTTGAAAAACTAGAGTGATCACTGCCGCTGCTGCCCGGAAACAGCTGACTCAATGCCGCTAATAACGGGTGATCGTAGACACTCTCTCTAGTATTATCTGGAGAATTCGATTTAGACCTGCTTTTGAATCCGCAGACAGAAATGTTGCAGGAATTGCAACTTCCGCTCACAGATAAGCTGATAATTCGAGGAATGCTGTATAAAATGCAGGAATTTTTATTAGTAGCTTATGGAAGAAGGGGGAATGCTGCCTTCTGTACAACAATTTGAGATTAAGGCCAATTGGACGCGGAAAAAGTTGTATTTTATGCAGGAAAGGTTAGGTTGGTGGAGTCGAGTAGCGGCATAGGTAAGTGGTGAGTTGATGTGTGAGTTGCATTGTATTCGGTTTTTATAAAAAAAGCGTTCATACAGAGAATGTCCGAAGACGTTCTGCATGAACGCTGGTTAACTTTAGCTGTGGTCTACAGCCGGCTATATTCAGGTAACTGTTCTATTCGGATCAGCCTGCGTCCGGCAGGTCATCACCGGAGAACTGGCTGTTATAGAGATCGGCATAGAAGCCGCCCGCTTCCAGCAGTTCCACATGGGTGCCCTTCTCAATGACGCTACCCTGGTTCATCACCAGGATCAGGTCGGCGTCCTTAATGGTGGACAGACGGTGAGCGATCACGAAGCTGGTTCTGCCGTGCATCAGCGTGTTCATCGCCTTCTGGATCTGCACCTCTGTCCGCGTATCTACGCTGCTGGTTGCTTCATCCAGAATGAGGATGGACGGATCGGCCAGAATCGCCCGGGCGATGGTAAGCAGCTGCTTTTGACCCTGGGAGATGTTCGAGGCCTCTTCATTCAGAATCGTGTCATACCCGAGCGGCAGCGTACGGATGAAGTGATCGGCATGCGCAGCCTTGGCTGCCCGCACCACATCAGCCTCCGAAGCCCCTTCCCGGCCGTAAGCGATATTATCGCGGATGGTCCCGTTGAACAGCCAGGTATCCTGAAGCACCATACCGAATTTGCTGCGCAGCTCGCTGCGCTTCATATCGGTGATGTTCACACCGTCGATCACAATCTCCCCGCCGCTGATCTCATAGAAGCGCATGAGCAGGTTGATCAGTGTGGTTTTACCGGCTCCGGTTGGCCCTACAATCGCAATGGTCTGTCCCGGACTGACCTCGATGTTCATGTCTTCAATCAGGAGTTCACCCGGCTTGTAGCCGAACTGCACGTGACGGAATTCCACAGAGCCCTCTTCTGCAGCTGCTGAACGTTTCGCCAGTGTAGCAGCCACTTCAGGGACTTCCTCGTCCTCATCCAGCAGTTCAAATACACGTTCTGCCGAAGCGATGGTGGACTGAATGATGTTGGCAATATTGGCAGTCTGCGTAATCGGCATGGTGAACTGGCGCGAATACTGGATGAATGCCTGGATGTCACCGACATCGATCGCTTTTTTGGTCACGAAGATCCCGCCGACCACACATACCAGCACATACCCCAGGTTCCCGATGAACATCATCAGCGGCATAATAATCCCGGAGATGAACTGGGAGCGCCAGCCGGAGTTATACAGATCCTCATTGATGGCATTGAAATCCTTCAGGGAATTCTTCTCCCGTCCAAAAGCCTTGATGATCCGGTGCCCGGTATACATCTCCTCCACATGACCATTCAGCTGGCCCAGCGATTTCTGCTGTCCGACGAAATAGGTCTGGGAGCGCTTGGTGATCAGCATAATCACCACGAAGCTCAGCGGCAGCGTTACGATCGTAATCAGGGTCAGCCACGGGCTGATCGTCAGCATCATCACAATAACCCCGACAATCGTCACAATGGAGGTGATCAGCTGGGTTAAGCTCTGCTGCAGGGTGGTACTGATGTTGTCCACATCATTGGTCGCCCGGCTAAGAATCTCCCCGTGGGTCCGGGAATCGAAATATTTCAGCGGCAGCCGCTCCAGCTTGCTGTTGATCTGCTCGCGCATGTCGTATACGACCTTCTGCGCCACACCGGCCATGACATACTGCTGGATATAACTGAACAGCGCGCTGAACAGATACAGGCCTGCCAGCAGGATCAGAATATCATTCACATAGCCAAAATCAATCGCCGCCCCAGGCACGCCCATCATCTTGCCATAAGCGCCTTCGAAAAGCTTGGTCGTTGCCTTACCCATCACCTTGGGGCTGAAAATACTGAATACGGTACTGGCAATCGCCATTACGAATACGATAATCAGCTGTACCTGGCGCGGGCGCAAATACCGGATCAGGCGGCGCAGGGTGCCCTTGAAATCCTTCGCCTTCTCGGGAGGCATACCCATGCCGGGTCCGCCCGGGCCGGGGCCGAATCCGCCGTGTCTGCGGGCGGGCGGCTTCATTGCTTTGTTCTGCTCACTCATGCTATTTCCTCCTCTGACAGCTGCGAGGATACGATCTCGCGGTACACCTCATTGTTGTCCAGCAGCTCGCGGTGCGTGCCCATACCGACAATTTGACCTTCATCCAGTACGATAATCCGGTCTGCATCCATTACCGTGCTTACCCGCTGTGCGACGATAAGGACAGTAGATTCCGTAGTCTCCTCCTTGAGCGCGGCACGCAACTTGGCATCGGTCTTGAAGTCCAGCGCGGAGAAGCTGTCATCGAACAGATATACCTCCGGCTTGCGGACGAGGGCACGGGCTATCGACAGACGCTGCTTCTGGCCGCCGGAGACGTTACCGCCCCCCTGGGAGATGCTTGAATCGAAGCCTTCCTTCATCGCTGTGACAAAGTCATAGGCCTGTGCCACCTTGGCGGCATGAAGAATCTCCTCCTCGGTAGCATCCTCTTTGCCGTAACGGATATTCTCGTTGATGGTACCGGTGAACAGCACGGCTTTTTGCGGAATATAACCAATCTTGCCCCGTAATTCCTCCTGCGTCATCTGGCGCACATCCACACCGTCCACACTTACCGTACCTTCTATGGCATCATAGAATCTCGGAATCATGTTCAGCAGCGTGGACTTGCCTGACCCGGTTCCGCCGATAATGGCGGTAATCTCACCGGGGCGCGCACTGAAGGTAATTCCCGACAAGGCTGCCTGCTCTGCACCCGGATAAGCGAAGGATACATTGTCGAACTCCACATACCCGCGCAATCCGTCACGGCCATCCTCATGTGTAGCTGTAGCCGTATTCTTCAGTTCTGCAGAGGTAGGGTCCTTAATCTCTGGCTGCATATCCAACACTTCATTAATGCGCAGCGCTGAGGCAGAAGCTCTTGGAATCAGCACGAACATCATCGACACCATGATCAGCGAGAACATAATCTGCATTGCATACTGAATGAATGCCATCAGGGAGCCAACCTTCAGATCCCCATCGCCAATGCGGATTCCACCGTAATACAGAATGGCAATCATCGAAAAATTCATGACGATCATCATCAGCGGCATCAGTCCCGCCATCACCTTGTTAACTTTAATCGCCGTGTCGGTAAGGTCGCGGTTCGCCGAACTGAATCGTCTGTTCTCATGCTCAATCCGGTTGAAGGAGCGGATGACGCGGATACCGGTTAGATGCTCGCGCAGCACCAGATTTAATTTGTCCAGCTTGATCTGGATCGCCTTGAACAGCGGTAGACCCTTCATTCCGATAAAGAATATCGCTCCAACCAGCAGCGGAATCACCACTACAAAAATTAGCGAGAGCTTGGCGTCCTCAGACACCGCCATAATAATCCCGCCGATCATCATCATCGGAGCACCGACCATCATGCGGAGCATCATAGTCAGTACCGTCTGAACCTGTGTAATATCATTAGTGGTACGTGTAATCAATGAGGCCGTACCCAGCTTATCGAATTCATGGAGCGTAAAATTCTCCACATGATTGAACACCCGGGAACGGGTATTCTTCCCGAAGCCTGCCGCCACTCTGGCTGACAGATAGCTGGCAATAATAGAGCATAGCACACCGCCAGCCGCCACCAGCAGCATGAAGCCGCCGATTCTCCAGATATAAGGCTGGTCGCCGTCCACAATCCCCTTGTCGATAATGTCACTCATCAGGGTCGGAAGATACAAATCCCCCATGGACTGCAGAAATACAAGAATCAGTACGGCCGCAATGGCCCAGCGAAAGGGCTTCAGTTGTTTCATTAATTTAATCATGCTTCTCATCTCCGTTCATTTGTAGCCGGTCTAGATTAGGCGGAGGATTATCCTCCATAAAGGCATAGACTTTCAGCAGCAGTTCCGCCAGTTGATCCGATTCTTCCTCACCTAAATACTCCACCATCCTGTTAAGTGTGGCGTCCATATGGTCCCTGGCCCTGCGGGTAATAATTTTCCCCTGTTCGGTCAACTTGATGCGCACTACCCTCCGGTCAGACGGATCAGCCTGCCGTTCTACCATCTGCTTGGCTTCAAGACTGTTAATCAGCTGGGTTACTGTTGGCGGAGTCAGTCCCAGGAAGCGGCTGATCTCCGACACCTTAAGTCCCAGATCTGAAGTATGCGACGCCCGTGCAATACATATCAGTAAAGTCATCTCACTTGGCTTATGCCCCTCCACCGAGTGGTGCCAATGCCCTTTGCGCAGCTTCCGAAGTGCAGAGAAAAGCTTGTGTCCGACTGAGTTTTCACCTTCGCGATTTATCCCAATGCTTCCACCCCATTTTTAGTTAGGTTTCCAAATAATTAAAGCATGTATTAATTAGGCTACCTAATTATATTTTCGTGCCTGCAATTTGTCAATTCCTGATTACGCTCTTACTATGTAATTTATTTCACATTACCACGCGCAAACGCTCCCGCGACACAGAGGGCCGGGGAGTCTCTCTTAGCTATACAATTAACTGCTCTAATCTGCTCTAGAATTCCACTCCGTGTTCAACAGCGGTAAAGCCTCTTACCTTGGACTTCTGTTCAGTTCCTGTACCCGCAAGAATGAAGCTAAACAATACCAAAACGCTGGCCGTCATCAACAGTGATCTCTTCATGCGCTCTCACCTCCCTGATCAGCTCCCGGTAAGCATTCTGCTGGGTATCGGAGGCATAGTCTCTG
The DNA here is from genome assembly GCF_038009085.1 of Paenibacillus sp. FSL R7-0210. Lineage (NCBI taxonomy): Bacteria > Bacillati > Bacillota > Bacilli > Caryophanales > Paenibacillaceae > Paenibacillus > Paenibacillus sp. FSL R7-0210. The sequence continues at coordinate 6,971,545 of NZ_JBBPAR010000001.1, read as the reverse complement.
TTCAGTTCAAATAAGGTTACACAATTAATAAAGTCCTTGCCGCTGTTCAGCCTGATGGTCAGACGCAGACAATGAATGATATAGTCGATTCCCTTGGCATATTGCTGGCGGGAGATATGGTAGATCGCAATCTGATAATAGAGACGGTACACCCGGTCTACATTGATCGTATCCTGGAATTGTTCAAAACGCAGCATCTCCCGGGAAAAGCGCGACATCACCGTATCAGCGGAGAACCCGAAGCGGTTGGCCGACTCCATAATGATCACCATGCCGGACAGAATCTCGCCGGGATGCTCGGACAAGAAAGCGATATAGGACGGCAATACAGAGATATTGCCCATCAGAATCTCCAGCGTGAACCCGTTGGCCGTGGCAAACAGCTTGAAGCTATCCACACTGCTGCGCCCCTCGTCATCCAGCATCTCGAACCATCCCAGGTCCGCATAGCCGGCGGTATATTTCTTGGCCTGCTCATACTCCCCTTGCTTGGTAAGCGCCGATGCCTTCAGCAGATAACCGTGCCCGTAATAGACCACCAGCGGACGTTCCGCCTGAAAAGCTTCTGCCCTCTTCCCCTTACTGCGGCGTAGTTCCTCGCGGTAGATTCCGCTTGCTAATGCCCTCAGCTCATCAGCGAATTTCTCAACATCCTTCCAGCGGTGCAGCGCGAAGCATACCTTCGCCAGCTTCAGCAGTCCGTCCAGCTGCATCTCCTCGGGAAGCAGCCCGCGGTAAGGCTCGAAGCTGATTACGGCGCGCAGCTTCTGCTCCATATCCACATCCGGAGTGGTCTGCAAAGACATGAAGATACGGTACTGGCTGATCGCCATCCGCTCGGAATAGCTATCTTGTTCATGGTCTACAATCAGCTTGTAGAATACGATGGACTCCTGTACTTTGCCGCTGCAGAATAGCCTCTCTGCCACCCTGTAGATGATATCCAGCGGCCGCTGATATTCCATAATCCGCCTTAAGACCTCTTCAATGCATTGCTGCTTGCCCATCTCGGCACATTTAACTAGGAAGGGCTCGATACGGCGGCGGGAGATCCGCTCTTCACTGAAGCACTCATCCACATACAGCGGATACAGCCAGCCTTCCGGGAAGCCGAAGGCCCGGATCATGGCATCGAGCTGTCCCAGCGAGATGGGCTTCGGCGGATTGCCGTGAAGAATGGCGCTGAGACTGCCGCGGTTCAGGCCGGAGACTTTGGCAAATGAGGCAAGATTATGGCCCGAGCGGGACAGACTCTTCTCGATTTCCGTACGTAATGTAGTCAGCTTCGCCTCCACCCGGCACCTCCCTATCCATCATTCAGGTTATCCTTCTATTAATTGCCATTATAGGACAACACTATGAAAAGCACAACAAAATGGCCCCACATTTAGTAGGACCATGATTAACAAACACCGTCAGATGCTCGGATGTATTATAGATTATTGCTGCAGAGCCGCCTGATTCCTGATCCGCTGGCTCTTCTTATTCTTGCCGTAGGGCGCGGCTCCATTCTTGCGGCTGCGCAGGCTCTCCATCATCAGGTTCTGGGCCATCACAATATATCCGTCCAGCCGCTGGCTAAGCTCCAGCACTGCATGGTCGCTCAGACTCCGTTCCCGGGCCACCTCCAGCAGCTCGCTTCTTAAATTCTCTATAGTAAGGAACAGCTCATCTTCTCTGTAATCCCGGCCGCTAACATCAGGAGAATTCTGGTAAAGGTTCACGGTTACTCACCTTCTCTCTATCAACTTCTCCCTTATCATAAATCATGATGCCAAAAAACAAAATTTGCAAAAAAAGAAAAAAATGTCGGCGGAAGTATAAATAAGCTCTGTTATTTATATATCCTCCGGAGGCTCCGGCCGCGAATACCGCTCTCCTAGTACATTCATTGCAAAAGCAATCCACTCCCTGGCGGCAAAGGACAAATAGCGGTCCTTGCGCCAGATCATGCCCAGCTGCCAGGGAATTACCGGCTCGGTCAGGGAAATCACCGCAATCCGCGAACGGTCGATATCCCGGCAGATGGTCTCCGGCAGCAGCGCAATGCCCATCCCGGCGGCGACCATCCGGCTGATCAAATCCCACTGGGAGCTTTCATAGACCACCTTGGGCTGAAAGCCAGCTTTGACACATTCCGAGATAATCCGGTCATGGAGGGCGAAGTCCTCCCGGAACAGGACGAACTCCTCCTCGGCCAGCTCTCTCAGCGGCACCTGCTGCGCTCCGTCCAGACGGTGGCCTGCGGGAACCAGCAATTCCAGCTTCTCCTCCACAAAGGTGAAGCAGTGGAATCTGGCCGGGTCCACCGGCAGTACAATCGCCCCGATATCGAGCAGGCCGGACTCTACGTCATCCTCCACTTTCTTCGCTCCGTCCTCATGCAGCCGGATCGTCACCTCGGGATACTTCCGGTGGAATTCCCCGATGACCGCCGGGAAGAAGCTGGCTCCAACCATGGGCGGAAGTCCGATACGGATATGCCCCTGCTTCAGATTGCGCAGGCTGTCCAGCTCGGAGGAGAGGCTGGCAAAGGACTCTACAATGTTCTGCGCCTTGACGAGCAGCAGCTCTCCCGCATCCGTCAGACGGATGCTCCGGCCCTCGCGGTAGAACAGGTCGGCCCCCAGCTCCGTCTCCAGATTGCGGACCATCTTACTGATGGTCGGCTGGGTGATATACAGCGATTCTGCGGCTCTGGAGAAGCTGTTCAGCCTGGCGGCCTGCACGAAATACTCCAGCTGTCTGATATCCATTAGGTAACCTCCATGCATAGACAATTAGAATGCGAGCTATTCAATCCATTCATTGTACCTATGAAAGAATTAGATGTAAAATTTCAGTAAGAGATGAAAGGAGGTAATCATGATGAAAAAGATTGCCTTAGGCTTACTGCAGGTGGCCGGACTAACCGTGTTCTCCCTGCTCGTTAACGGATTAACCACACTACTGCATATTCCGCTTCCCGGAAGCATTATCGGGATGATTCTATTATTCCTGCTGCTCGAATCCGGCGTGATCCGTCTGAATTGGGTGGAGGCAGGAGCTTCTTGGCTGCTGGCTGAGCTGCTGCTGTTCTTCATTCCATCGGCTATCGGGGTCATGAACTACTCGAAGCTGCTGGAATCCTTCGGCCTGCAGGTACTGGCTGTTGTGCTCGTGGGCACCTTTGCTGTCATGGCCAGCTCGGGTCTGCTGACAGGGATGATCTATAAAGTAAAGGAGCGTAGAAGCTCATGATGACCGGACTATTATTCCTTGGACTTACCATTGCGGTATACCTTGTAACCAAACGGATTTATGCGGCCAGCGGCAAAATGTACGCCTCTCCGCTGATCATCACCCCGCTGGTAATCATCGGCTTCCTGCTGATCACAGGCAGCTCCTATGAATCCTACAATGCAGGCGGCAAATGGCTGTCAGACCTGCTTCAGCCGGCGACAATCGCCTTTGCGATTCCGCTGCACAAGAACTTCAAGCTGCTCAAAAAGCACGCCGCCGAAATTGCGGCAGGCGTGCTGTCAGGAACGGTAACGGCTGTACTGTCTTCCATGCTGCTGGCCAAATTAATGCACCTGAGCGGAGATCTCGCCACCAGCCTGGTCCCCCGTTCGGTAACTACGCCGATTGCCATGAGCATCTCGCAGAGCATCGGCGGAGTTCCCAGCATCACCGCAGTCTTCGTCATTCTCACGGGTGTGCTTGGAACGATGATGGGACCCGCGGTGCTGCGCCTCTTCCACATTGAGAATGAAGTGGCACGCGGAGTCTCGCTGGGCACCGCAGCGCATGGCACCGGCACCTCCAAGGCCTTCGAGCTTAGCTCGCTGACCGGCACCATCTCCAGTATCTCGATGATTCTGGCGGCGCTGTTCTCCATTGGGCTGGCACCCGCACTGATCGCAGTGTTCATTCATTAAGCAGCTCCCTGACCCTAGGACAGAGTCCTACAGCTTCACCGGCAATCCGCTCTGGGCGGATTCATACGCGGCGCAGGTTACCTTCAGCGTCTTGTACCCGTCCTCGTAATCGCTGAGAATACGGGAGCGGTCTCCGGTGCGGACAGCGTACAGGAAGGCCTCGCTCTCTACAGCGTAAGGGTTGCCCGTATTCTTGTATTCCTTGCTGTCCCCGCTGCGGACTTCAAGCAGACGCTCCGGGTTCCAGTCAAGCATGCCGTTGTCATTATAGAAGCTGATTCCAGCCTTGTTCACCTCTCCTGGCAGCACACAGGTATTGGAGATGCTGGCGATAATGCCGCTTGCAAGCTTCAGCGATACGGTGCCTACATCGGCTACGGTCACCCCTTCATGCTTCTCATGCATAATCCGGTTGCCGAACATGCCGTAGACCTCTGTCACCTCACCGGCCAGATAACGCAGCAAGTCAACAATATGCGTCGTCTGCTCCGTGAATTGCCCGCCGGACTGCTCCTGATTGCGCCACCACGCCACGCCGGGCATTCCGCCCATCCATTCTCCGGTAATCATCCCTACCTTGTCTCCGGCAAGCGTCTGCTTCAGCCGCTGGATATTCTCCTGATAGCGGAAATGATAGCCTACCGAGGTCAGCAGCTGATGCTGCTTGATATCCTCCAGCAGACTGGCCGGAATGGCCGTACTTGAGCCTAGCGGCTTCTCGATGAAAAAGGGGATAGCCCTGCGGATCAGCGCCCGCTCAATCGCCCCGTGCGACTGTGGCGGCACGCAGATGTAGACGGCATCCAGCTTGTGGCTGTCCAGCATCTCGGTAATCTCCCCGTAGCCTTCGGCCCCGTAAGGGCGGGCCATCTCTTCTCCCTTAAGCTTGCTGCTGCCGCAGACCGCCTTCAGCGACACATCCTCCATGCCCGCCAGCAAATCCGCATGTACCTTGGAGAACCAGCCTGTTCCAACAAGTCCGATATTAAGCGTCATGTCATTACCTCCTGAGTTGTCTGGTGAATGCCTTTTCAGTAGATTATACCCGCTTAGGTCATAACAGAGTAGTCCCGCCACTCCTCTGGAAGCAGCTGCCGGTAGGAAGGCTGCATGAAGCGGTCGTCTGCAAGCACAATGACCCCGCTGTCGCTCTCACTGCGGATCAGCCGTCCTCCAGCCTGCTGCACCTTGCACATGCCAGGGTAGATATAAGCATAATCGAAGCCGTTCTTGCCCTGTGACTGGAAATAGCTCCGGAGCAGATTGCGCTCCAGACCCACCTGCGGGAGTCCTACACCTACGACCATCACCCCGTTCAGCCGGTCGCCGGGCAGATCCACCCCTTCGGAGAAAATACCGCCCAGCACGGCAAAGCCAAGCAGCGGCTCCGGGTTATCCGGGCGGAAGGCCGCCAGGAAGCTCTCCCGCTCCGGCTCGCTCATCCCGCTGCCCTGCAGCAGCGTAGGGACTTCAGGGTACTTCTCGGTGAACACCTCATAGACATTCCTCAAGTACACATAAGAGGGGAAGAAGACCAGGTAGTTGCCCTTCTTCGAGACCATGCCTTTAAGAGCATTACTAAGCGGCTGTAAGGAAGCCTCCCGGTCATGAAACCGGGTGGATACCGGCAGGACAGACACCTGCCACTGCTCTTTGTGAAAAGGTGAGGCCAGGCTCAGACTGTAGTCCTCCTCGCCTGCACCGATCATATCCCTGTAATACGAGAGCGGCGAGAGGGTCGCAGAGAACAGAATCTGGCTGCGGAAGCTCTTGCCCATTTGCTGCAGCAAATGCGACGGATCGAGATTGAACAGCTTCAGATACACATCTCCGCTGCGCACCTCGGCATAGGTAATGTAACGTTCATCGTAGGTTTTGAAGGTGCGAAGCATCCCCTGTACTGCGTAATAGGTATCCAGCAGGCTATCCGCCCCGTCCTCCTCCGCCTGCACAGAGCTTACCGGGAAAGAGGAATTCAGCAGCTCCAGCTCCGCTTCGGCTGCGAAGTTCTCCAGCAGCTCCGGCAGCTCCTCCGGATAGGCCGCCCACTCTTCCGCACCCTTATCACCGCAGATCTTACGCAGCGCAATGAAGAAAGCGTTCACCGCTTTGGCGGCAGTGCCGAGCCGGGGATTCGCCGTTTTGTAGGTCCGGCTGAGCGCCAGGAAGGGTGCCTTGGTAAGCTCGGCCGAATACATCTCCCGGCCCCTGTCCACCAAATTATGCGCTTCATCCACCAGCAGCACGGTGTTCTTCTTACGCTCCTCAGACATGCGCTTCAGACTGATGCGCGGGTCGTAGATATAATTGTAATCGCAGATAACAACATCGCAGGCATAGGCGGCATCCAGCGAGAATTCAAACGGGCAGACCTTATGCTTATGGGCATAGCCGGCGATCGTCTCCCGGGTCATCAGCGTCTCATGCTCCAGCATATCAATCAGGGCGCCGTTGATCCGGTCATAATAGCCCTCCGCATACGCGCAGGAATCCGTGCCGCAGATGCCTTCCTCCCGGAAGCAGGCCTTCTTCTTCGCCGTCAGCGCAATGACATGCAGATGCAGCCCCCGGAGGTTCAGCATCGTGGCTGCCTCCTGCGCCGCGATCCGTGTAACGGTCTTGGCGGTCAGATAGAAGATACCGGCCGCCTTGCCTTCGCCCAGCGCTTTGACCGCCGGGAACAGAGTGGACATGGTTTTGCCGATGCCTGTCGGTGCCTGGGCGAAGAGGTTCGCCCCCTCAGCAATGGAGGTGTAGACTGCGGCTGCGAAATGGCGCTGGCCGGGCCGGTAAGCCGAGAACGGAAAAGACAGGTTCGTGATGCTCTCCCCTCTCTTCGCCTTGTAACGGACCATCATCTCGGCATACGGTGCATATCTGCTTACTGTCTCTAGCGCAAAGGCCGTCAGCGCTTCACGGGACATCTCCCGGTAGAGACTGTACTGTGCCTCGCTTCCCCGCTGCACATAGGTGAGCTTCACCTGAATGTAGGGAAGCTCAAGATCCGTTGCCAGCATGTAAGCGTACATATAAGCCTGGGCCCAGTGTACCTCCTTCCCTTCAAGCGCAGGGTCCGGGATTCCGGCCATGGACTTGATCTCCTCCACTGTCAGGCTCCCATCCTCTGCCGTAAGCAGTCCGTCGCAGCGCCCGTCAATCTGGAACAGCAGCTCTCCGTAAGCAATTCCGGTCTTCAAATAGACCTCCTTGCGGTCTCCTTCCTTGTATTGCTTCTGGATCAGCTGATGGCTGCGCGTCCCCTCCGCCATGGCGGCTCCGCTGCGGAAGCCCGGCTCCAGACTGCCGCTGCTGTAGGCAAATTCCACAAGCGCCCTCACGGACAGTATGATTTCTGTATGCTCCATCCGTCCCCACCTCCAATAATTTCCGCCAGCTTCCGCTGCGTAAGGCTCATATTCTTCGTTTAACGCCGATATCCCCCCGCCTGAGGGAGTGGCCTGCGCCGGGTTCGTTCTAGCCGTAGTTTACGCGCGCTCCAGGGAGTATACGGCCGCTTCTGATTTTTGACATTCCTTCCCTGGCACTGCATAATAAGTTCTATTGATAATGGTATTCTTATGTCCTCATGCTGCTGTTTCCTATCACCCGGGAAACCTGTTCATTCTTCAGAAAGAAGGCGAAGCTGTGTCATCCCAAACTGTGAAACGCTGGCTCCTTAAGCCATTTGTGTTCTTTTCCATTCTTTTTCTGTTCAAAAGCCTGCTGGCCTGGGGTGTAATCTTTGATGATTTGCAATTCTGGAAATCCGTATTGACGGAGCTGCCCTTTGTCTGGGCCCTGTTTTTCCTGATTGAGCGCTTTGCTTCCAGACGGAAGCTCGGCTATTACATGACGGTCAATCTGCTGGTTACCGCGATCTTTTTTGCCGCCATTATGTACTTCAAATATTACGGGGTCATTGTCACTTACCATGCCGCCGAGCAGGTGAACCAGGTCACTGCCGTCAAGAACAGCGTGTTCTCATTGATGGACCCTTATTATCTGTTGATCTTCACCGATATTATCGTGCTGGGCTTCTACTTCTTCATTAACAAGAACGGACGCAATTATAAAAAAGACCAGATCAACCGGCGCAGTGGCCGGACGCTGCATGTCGTACTGTTCGCGGTCTCGCTCGGACTCTGCCTGTTCAATATTCTTCCGAATAAGGCGAGCATGAATGAGATCAAGAAGGCCCAGGAGATGGGCATCCTTAATTATGAAGCATACACGATCTTTGCCAAAGATAAAACCGAGCTGGTCCAGGCCAGTGAAATCACACAGAGCACGATTAACCAGCTCAAGGGCATCGACCCTTCAGCAGTCTCGGCTTATGCCGGTTCCGCCAAGGGCAAGAATCTGATTGTGATCCAGCTGGAGTCCTTCCAGAACTTCCTGCTTGGTCTGAAGATAGACGGCCAGGAGATTACCCCTAACCTGAACCGCCTGATGGAGGAGAGCCTGTACTTCACGAACTTCTATCAGATGGTCGGCCAGGGCAATACCTCCGATGCGGAATTCGTGGTCAATTCGTCCTTCTATATTCCTCCGCAGGGTGCGGCCACCATGTCTTATATCGACAAGCAGCTGCCGAGTCTCCCCCGTCTGCTGGGAGACAACGGCTATCAGACGGCCACGTTCCACACCAATGTAGTGGAATTCTGGAACCGGGGCGAGCTATACAAGGCCCTCGGCTGGCAGAAGTATTACGATCACCAGTTCTTCGGTGATGAGGATGCCTTCTTCTTCGGCGCTTCCGATGAGGTGCTCTACCGCAAATCCTCGGAGAAGCTGAAGGAAATGAGCGATGCGGGCCAGCCGTTCTATGCCCAGGTCATCTCCATGTCGGCGCATCACCCGTTCACTATTCCTGAAGAAAAGCACAAGATGAAGCTTCCTGAGCGGTATGAAGGAACCTTTGTCGGCGATTATGTCCGGTCACAGAACTATGCAGACTATGCCTTCGGACAGTTCGTAGATGAACTGAAGGCGAATGGATTATGGGAGAACAGTCTGGTTATGGTCTACGGCGACCATATGGGACTGCCGATCTATTCGCTGGACCATGACGACAAGCAGCTAATGAAGGAAATCTACGGATATGATTACAGCTACGCCAATATGCTCAACATTCCGCTGCTTATCCATGGCGAAGGAATTGCTCCGCAGAAGCTTGCACAGGTAGGCGGAGAAGTCGATATTATGCCTACAGCTGCCAGCCTGCTGGGGGTATCCATGGATAACAACATTCATTTCGGCCAGGATCTGCTCAGCCAGTCCTACAATCTGCTGCCGCAGCGGTATTACCTGCCTACCGGCTCCTTCATCTCCAGCTCTGCCCTGCTGATTCCGGGCAACAGCTTCGAGGATAATACCCAATATCCGCTGGCGACCGGAGGTACTGCTCCGGCCGGCAACGAGGATGAATACAACCGCGCTCTGCGGCTGCGCCAGTTGTCTGACAGTTACGTCACGCAACTGCCGGACAAAGAACCTGCCGCAGAATAGCCGGACTAGACAAGACAAGAGGCAGCGCCTCTCCGTAACGGGAGAAGCGCTGCCTCTTTGTAATGCTTATGTTAACGCTCCTGATTCTCCAGCATGAGATAATAATCCGCGAAGTTCTCCAGCTCTGCCGGCTCCAGAATGGCCAGATGCTCTTCCAGCAGCAGCAGTGACCGGCGCTGTGCTTCTTCCAGCACCTCTTGTCCCTTGCCGGTGATCGTGACGATTACCGCTCTGCGGTCATTCTCGTCCGTCACGCGGGCGATCAGCTCCAGCAGCTCCAGCCGGTCCAGCATGACGGTGACTGCACTGGACTTCACCTCCATCTTGTCCGCCAGCTGAATCACCCGTGCCTGCTGCTCCTGAAAGATCATATGCAGCAGCCCGAATTGCGGCACAGTCAAGCCCAATTCCTTATGAAATGACATCTGCGACATGATTCTGCGCTGAACCTTCCACATGGATAATCCCACACGTTCGATCAAAGGATTGACTTCTTGTGACATCCCTTCAGCTCCCAGTCCGTTTGTTCTGCTTCAAGCGTACCATTATACGGGTCCGACATACAGTATTTTTTGAAACTAAAATAGGATTAAGCGCCTACTTTTCAATGATTTTTTATACATAAACCATCATTTTCCGACACAAAAATTCTTTTTCTGACGTCTGCTCAAACCGCAGCGTATGCGCTATAATCGTAGCAGTGAACCCCATAATTCACTTAATCTTTTAGAGTCAGGGCTGGTGATATTTGTTATGAAATTGGCAACAAAATTAACATGGATGATGCTGATTGTATTGCTACTGGTTGGTTCATCCATAGGCTTCTTCGGTTATCATGCGGCTTACAAGCAGATCGATGAAGCTGCAGGCATTGAATTGGTAGGCTGCGCGAATATAACAACCGGTCTTATCGATCCTGCCGACATAACCGCTCTGGCTGCCGGCGATACCAGCAAGCTGACTGCGATCGAAGACCGCATCGGATGGATCAGTGATCACAAGCCTATTTTCAAAGAAGCCTTCATTCTATCACTGGACGGCAAGGTGCTGGCCGCTGACAAGAACTTCAAACAACGCGGCTACAAAGCTGGAGACCCCTTCTACTTCGCAGATGAAGATAAAGAAATGATTACCACGATGAAGCACTCCGCCTACTCGAAGGTGTATACATATCAGGGCACCTCCCTCAAAACCGGCTACGGCCCCATCTATCAGGACCATGACCCTACCAAACCCATCATTGCATTAATGGCGATTAACTTCGACGGCCCCTTGATTCAATCGCGGACCATGGATATCATCACCCAGCCCTTCCTGATCGGCAGCTCCATTCTGATTATTGCGATTCTCGCCGCTTATCTGCTGATCCGCCGGATGGTCAGCCCTCTCACCAAGCTGTCCGCATCCGTGAACACGGTAGCCCAAGGCGATCTGACCCGGGAACCGCTGCTCTTCACAGCCAAGGACGAGATCGGCGAACTTGCACGCGACTTCAATGCGATGACCCTGAATCTGCGTGACCTGATCACACAGGTTAACGATACGTCCATGCTGGTTGCCTCCTCTTCCCAGGAGCTGTCCGCCAGCGCCCAGGAGACCAACCGGGCCGGAGAACACAGCGTTAATGTCACTCTGGATCTGGCCGACGGGGCACACACCCAGCTGCAGAATTTGGAAGGCAGCTTCAAGGCTGTGCAGGATATGTCACATTTCATTACCGAAATTGCAGGCAATGCCGACAGTGCAATGAACCAGGCAGCCATCAACTCCCAGAAAGCCCGGACAGGCCGGGAATCTATGGACTCGACCACCTCCCAGATGGCTATTGTGGGCGCAAGCATCTCGGATCTTTCTGGCATTATCGAGACGCTGGGCAGCCATTCCAAAGAGATTGAGAATATTGTCGGCACCATAGCCAGTATTGCCGAGGAGACGAATCTGTTATCCCTCAATGCGGCGATTGAAGCCGCACGGGCTGGAGAAGAGGGCCGTGGCTTCGCCGTTGTCGCAGGCTCTGTACGCAAGCTGGCTGAACGTTCAGCCGGATCTGCCCGCCAGATCGGCGAGCTGGTCAGTCTGATTGTCCAGCAGATGGACAAGGCCGGAGAGACCATGAGGCACTCCACGGAAGAAATGCATCACGGCAAAGAAATGATTATAGCGGCCGGCCATTCCTTCTCCGAGATTGAGTCATCCGTCTCCGATATGTCTGCACATAGCCAACAGATCTCAGCCACCGTGCGTGAGCTGGCCCTGCTCTCTGACGGACTGGTCGCTTCGATCCAGAAGATCGTAGCGGTCTCCAATCAGACGGCCGAGGGCGCCGAGACCTTGTCCGCCTCGTCTCAAGAGCAGCTTGCCGCCATGCAGGAGGTCGAATCCTCCGCCGCATTCCTCTCCTCCCTGGCAGAGAAGCTGCAGGTATTGGTCGAGAATTTCAAAATCTAGACCGAAGTCTCATACATTTTTCAGAATAAAATCACCCCGCGGGTGAAGGATGCTGCTGCCTTCTCTCACCCGCCGCTTGTATTGTTGCACATTTTGCAGGATTCCTTTATAAAGGTTACTGGATACGGGTACAATGTTGCATTATTTGCACAAATTCCGGGGCAGAGGGCAAGTTAATGCTGACTTTGTTGCATTTCGTGCAGGATTTCGGCATAGACCGCTTCTGTGGGGCAGTATTGTTGCACTTCTTGCAAGATTTCTCTATAAATGTTACTGGCTTTAGAGCATGGGGCCCTTCTCTCGGCATATCAGCACCCATTGTATTCGGTTTAATACGAAAATAAAAGTCGGGATGCGACTGATGCACCCGACTTATTTTCATTCCTGGGGGTGACAAGGCCTCTGTCTTGTCATGCCTGTTTTTCGCATACATTTCCTAAGTAGCTAAAAAGGCTGCCCTGATGTGGAACAACCCTCCACATCCAGGACAGCCTTTTGCGTGCAACAGCAACCAGGAGCATTATGCCGTATTCTCAATGAACCATTGGCCTAATTCGTTAACCGGCATCGGACGGCCGTAGTAGTAGCCCTGCATCACGCTGCAGCCCAGCGATTGCAGCAGTTCAATCTGCTCCGTAGTCTCCACGCCCTCAGCCACAACCTCCATGTTCAGATTGCTGGCAATGGCAATGATGTTGCTGATGATCGCTTTCTTGGAATGCATCTTGCTCTTGCGGATGAAGACCTGATCAATCTTCAGGGTATTCACTGGAATCTCATCCAGATTGCCAAGCGAAGAGAAACCGGTTCCGAAATCATCCAGGGACACCCGCACACCGAGATCCCGCAGCTTGGAGAGCTGGGCTACCGTCTCTTCCATATTGTTCATCGCAATCGACTCGGTAATCTCCAGTTCAAGGAAATGCGGCGCAAGGCCCGAACGCGACAACGCCTCTTCCACTACCTCATACAGGCTTCCGCCTTCAAACATCCGCGCCGACATATTAATCGAGACCGCTACACTGGCAACCTTCGCCTGATGCCAGAGCATATTCTGTCCGCACACCTCATGCAGCATCCAGTATGTAATAGGGACAATCAGGCCGGTCTCCTCGGCGATCGGAATGAACTCTCCCGGAGAGATGACGCCATGCTCCGGATGTCTCCAGCGCAGCAGCGCTTCAAGCCCCACGGTGACATTCAGCAGCGAATCCCATTTGGGCTGGTAGACCACCATGAATTCCGAGCGGGCCAGTGCCTTGCGCAGATCCTTCTCAAGTGACATCCGCCGGACCTGATGACGGTTCATCTCCAGATCGAACACACTGAATTTATTCTTGCCCGAATCCTTGGAGGTATATAGCGCCGTATCGGCTGCCTTCATTAGCGCCGAACGGTCGGTGCCGTGCGCCGGAGTCATGCTGATTCCCACACTCGCAGTTACGTACAATTCGTTACCTTCAATGCTGTAAGACTTCTTGAGCTCCTGAAGGATATGCTGTGCTACCTCCTCCGCCGCCACGGCGGTGCAATCCGGCAGCGCAATCAGGAATTCATCCCCGCCAAGCCGGAACACCTTCCCCTTCCCGCCCACGCAGCAGGTCAGCCTGGCAGACACTTCACACAGCAGCAAGTCTCCAATATCATGGCCCAGCGTATCATTAATCGATTTGAAGCGGTCCAGGTCAACAAAAAACACGGCGCCGGAGATCCCGCCGAAGAAATCATCCTTGAAGTAGCGCTCCAGACCATGCCGGTTCGGCAGCTCGGTGAGCGGGTCATGATAGGCCATGCGCTCCAATACATCCCTGTCCAGAAAAACAGTCCCGCCGGAGACTGCCAGCACGAACAGGGTAACCAGTGAAATCCCTGTCAGCAGAACCACATCGGTCTCCATCAGCATCGGGGCGGGCGCCTGCCAGCTGTAACTATGCAGGTCGCTTGCTCTCAGACTCGTATAATGCATACCGGTAACCGCCAGGGCGATGAATAGAGCCGAATACAGCTTCCAGCGGTTGAAGCCTGTATGATCCTTGAATCTGCGGAACATTAGAACTCCGATGTAGGAAGCAGCAAGGGCAATCAGTACCGATACAGCCTGATCCATTGCCCTGTAATGAATCTTGGCCTCCATCTCCATCGAGGACATTCCGGCATAATGCATGAACGAGATGCCGCTGCCGAGTATACCGGCGCCCGCAAGAAGCCGCCAGCTTCTCTGGCGGGGAGCCGTAACCAGCTGAAGGGTTGCATAGCAGGAGGACATAATAATAAGCAGGGACACGGCAGCCATCACCGGATGGTAGCTGACCTTGAACGGCAGGCGGCTGGCCATAATGCCGACAAAATGCATGGCCCAGATCCCGCCGCCAAGGACACAGGCACCTGAGAGCAGCCAGAGACGTCTGACCCGGCCCGCGGAATGGGAAACCTGTGAAATCAGATTAAGCGCGGAGTACGCTGCTGCGGCAGCTAGCGTATAGGATAGTAAAACGATCCAGATATTATAGTGGATTCCCATTTGATCCATAGTTGACCTCTTCACTGGTTATAGTATCAGCGTCGTTTCAGGGTCTATCTTAAGTTATAAATCAATATACGGATAGCGGATAAATGGAAGAGTATATAATGATTGCAGGTATTCTCTGAAAACTAACTTTAGCTGTATTTTACCTTGTAATCACCGGGCTGTCTAAGTAAATAATGGAACTTGGACCCTTTTTTGAACGCCGGCAAAAATTGTCCATATTTGTCCTCAGCCGCCTGCGCGAAGGGTTGGAAATCCGTTGTCCCGGGAGGTGTCCGGCAGGAAGGCCCTGCGCCAGATCCAGGCATTTGCAGCTACCAGAATTACCATGTAGATGTATATTCCTGCAGGAATCAGGGTGAAGACATAGTGCACTCCGGCCAGCCCCCCAAGAATGAACAATTGTACAAAAGCACTGCCGGTGAATTCCTTCCGCTGCGCCGCCTCGTACTTCTCCGAGAACGGGAGCGCCTTCGGGAACGTAAGGAAGCAAATCACGGCATACAGCAGCAGAGCCAGCAGGACGACTGCCATATCTGCAATAATCCAGGAGCCCAAGAGAGCGGTGAACACTGCCGCCTCCAGCAGAAAGAGCGGCACCAGCAGCTTCACGACCGCTGCCTTCAGCATTCCCCGGTAGACCAGCCCCTTGCCCGGCAAAGGAATCACCTGATAGATCCATGCCCCCTTATAGCTGGCCGAGTAACGGACCATCTGCACGACCGTCATCAGCAGCAGTGCGCTGTAATAGATAAACAGGAAGGACTTAGAGCTTCTGATCCCGGCCAGATCGCCGCTCCACACCTGATTGAAGATGAAGATAAAGGGAAAGATCAGCGAGAAGCCGATGGTCGGATACACCCGGAGCTTGAACTCGCGTTCATTCTTCATCATCGACCAGGTGAAGCGGAAGAACATGGCCTCCGCTTTGTTCCGGCACACGGTCTCCGACAGCACACGGGCAAGCCGCCCGCTATCCCGGCCCTCTGCGCCATGCTCAGCCAGCTTCTGAAGGCTGCGTTCAAATACCGGCATCAGCCGGATGTAGGCGGCGAACATCACGGCAGGCACCACCACAGAGAGCGCTGTCAGAATAACCACGGACCGGCTTCCTGTTCCGCCGCCCAGCAGCTCGAACGGCGCCCCGAACCAGACCGGAGCCAGCAGAAAATGCCACCAGGCGGGAGTGAAATCCAGCCCCAGCTCCGATAGATTGAACATCCGGCTAACCAGCTGCGCGCCGACAGTTACCCCCACAGACAAGACAATCTGAACGTAGTTGATGATGTCCTTGAGCTTTTCCCCGTCAAAGAACCTCAGGATCAGCAGATAGATTAGTGCAGTGAACACCAGAATGAAGCCGTCCATCAGCAGAATCTCAGCCGCATACACGAAGAAGAAGCCCGGCCCGTGCCGGAATAGAGAGAATAACAGCGAAGGTCCGGTGAAAGTCAGCGTTAAGGTCAGCAGATAGATCAGAATATGTAAGCTCTTGGCCATGTTCAGTGTACGGCGGTCCACCGGCTTGGAGAAGAGGATGTTCTTATCCCGCAAATCCAGCATCACCGTCGAGAAGTCGGAGATCAGCGTCGTGGTGATCAGGAACATCACTATACTGAACAGCAGACTCATCATCAGCATATGATGATCTCTGGGCGCGACCATAGCGATCAGCATCAGCCCCAGCAGCAGATAGAGCCACTGGACTCTGAAGGGCGAGCCCTCCATCTCCAGCTTGGAATTCTGCGACCCGGAGAACAGGGTAGGTGTCCGTCTGCCATCCATCGTCAGCTTGACCTGAAGAATGCGGCGCATGAGCGCATAATCGGCTCCCAGGCCCTTAAAGATCCACTGTATCCGGTCAAGCAGCTTCAGAATCAGGAATTCATTCATGCCCCGCACCCTCGCCTATCACAGCCACGAACTCGCTTGCAATATCCCTGTATTGATCGAACCCGGTCAGCTGATTGAAAATCTCCTCCAGCGACCCCTCCCGGCTCTGCTCCCGCAGCTGCGTGAAGGTTCCGTCCGCGACAATATCGCCTCCGTCCAGCAGGATGATCCGGCTGCTGATTCTCTCGACCACATCCATAATATGCGAGGAATAAAAGATGGTCTTGCCCCTGGCGGCAAGCGTGGCGAAGATCTCCTTGACCACCATGACACTATTGGCATCCAGCCCGCTGAGCGGCTCATCCAGGAACAGAATATCCGGGTCATGCAGCATGCTGGCAATCAGCAGCACCTTCTGCTTCATCCCCTTGGAGTAGGAGGCAATCCGCATATCATAGGCCTTCTCCATTCCCAGCAGCCCCATCAGCTTCCGCGCCTTGTCATCGGCATCCGCCTGCTTCAGTCCATACAGCTCACCGGTGAAGGTCAGATACTCCCGCGCTGTCAGGCTGTCATACAGCTCTGCTACCTCAGGCACGTAAC
Organism: Paenibacillus sp. FSL R7-0210; assembly: GCF_038009085.1. NCBI lineage: Bacteria > Bacillati > Bacillota > Bacilli > Caryophanales > Paenibacillaceae > Paenibacillus > Paenibacillus sp. FSL R7-0210. The sequence continues at coordinate 6,954,706 of NZ_JBBPAR010000001.1, read as the reverse complement.
CGATTCTTTTTTTGTAAGCCGTATCCCCGTCCGAGATATCCCTGCCAAAAATCCGTATGGTCCCGTTATAACCCTCCACCAGACCGAGCATAATCTTGACTGTCGTGCTTTTACCGGCCCCATTGGGTCCGATATATCCGATAATCTGCCCGCGGTATACCTTCAGATCAATCCCCCGCAGCACCATCCGGTCACTATAATTCATCCACAAGCCCTCAATTGAAATCACCGGCTCTTCAGCTAAGCCCATTGACGTCTCTCCCCCTTCGGTAAGCACACTCTTCCTTCAAGCAACAGAAAGTACCATTAACCCTATTCTAGCAAATTTTAGCACTTGATTCCTGTGATTTATCGCAGCCGGAATTCTGCATCAACCCGGAAACGAAAATTAACATATTTATACATTGACATTCATAAAATTACCATATACATTTAAACCCATAATTCCGACCAAAAAACTATTATTAGGAGGTTTTAGAGCAGCATGAATAATATCGACAACAATCTATTAACCGCCATTGAGACGAATTGGCATGGCTTTGTGGTCTCTATTATCGTATTCGGTATCCTTTATTTCCTGGCCCGCAAGAGAATCGGCTTCGGCACCCGTGTTCTGGCAGGGCTGGGCATCGGACTGATCGCAGGAATATTTTTTCAATATTTCACGTTGGAGACTAAGGCCATCAGCACCTTCGGCAGCATCTATGTCAGTCTGATCCGTATGCTTGTTGTGCCTCTGGTGTTCATTCTGGTATTGAACAGCATCTCTTCCTTAACTAACCTGGAATACCTGCGCAAAATCGGAATCAAAACCTTCGCCTGGTTCCTCGGCACCACCGGAATCGCCTCCATCATCGGCCTATCCGTGGCTCTGCTGTTTAACCCGGGCAAAGGCATCCAGCAGACCGTTCCCGAGGACTTCACCGCCCGTGAAATTCCCACCTTCTCACAGGTGATCCTGGACCTTGTCCCTTCCAACCCGGTGAATGAAGCCGCTACCGGCAAGGTTGTGCCTCTGCTGATTTTTGCCATCTTCCTGGCAGTGGCCATTATTAAGGTCGGCTCCAAAAAGCCGGAGGCTGTGAAGCCTGTCCGCGATCTTATTGAATCCTTGACGACAGTGCTGCACCAGGTTGTAAAATTCGTCATCCGCCTGACGCCTTACGGCGTATTCGCATTGATTGCCGGAATTACGGCACGCTACGGCTGGGATACCCTCCAGGAGCTGGGCAGTGTCATCCTAACCTCTTATGCCGCACTGATCCTGCACTTTGTCCTGATCTTCGGCGGGCTGGTGCTGCTCGTTGCCAAGGTGAACCCTATCCGCTTCTTCCGCAAAATCTATCCGATGCTGACCGTTGCCTTCACTACCAGAAGCAGCTACGCCACCTTGCCGATCAATCTGGAGGTCATCACGAAACGGCTGCATGTCTCACCGCGCATTGCCAGCTTCGTGGCTCCGCTCGGCGCATCCGTCAACTTCAATGGCTGCGGCGGCGTATGGCCGGCCATTGTGGCTGTGTTCACCGCCCAGGTCTACGGGATTCAGCTTACCGGAACTGACTATATCACGCTGGTATTGGTTAGCATCATCTCCTCTATTGGGGTAGCGGGAGTGCCTGGACCGGCTGTAATCTCTACCACCGTTGTATTGACAGCACTAGGCTTGCCGCTTGAGGGTATAGCCATCGTTGCCGGGGTGGAAGCCCTTATCGATATGGGCCGCACCGCAGTTAATGCTACCGGGACTACCGTAACAGCCCTGCTGGTGGCGAATTCAGAGGGCGAATTCGACCGCGAAGCCTTCAACCGTGGGGATAAAGAGGATGATGAGCTCCTCCTGAACCCAATCTAAGCAAGCTCCCTCTATAAAAGCATAAGGACGCCAAAAAGCAGCGATTCCTCCATAACCGGAAGAATCGCTGCTTGGCGTTATTAACAGATAGAACAAATGATTACGTCAAGCTGATCCGCTCACGCCTCCGGGCTGATGTAAGACAGCTCTCGATCAGCCTCATATTCTGCACCGGGTCCTCTTCCGCAATCCAGGGCTTGCCGCTGAAGACTGCTGTAGCGAAATGGTCGGCCTGCTGGACGTAAGGATTGGCTCCGACGGCTTCGACACGCCGGGGCTCTCCGCCGCCGTATATGAAGAACTCCGCATCATCGAATCTCGCATTGAACGGCATCGGAATCTCGATCCGTCCCTGCGTACCGAGCACCTCCAGGAGCTGGCGGTTGTACGCCCACATCCCGCAGTCGAAGATCAGGCTCTTCCCGCCGGGAAACTCCACCAGCCCGGAGGCCATCATATCTACATCATCATGCTCCGGCGAGAACAGCGCGTGCACGGTTACCGCCTCCGGCTCTGTACCGAACAGCAGCCGCGCGGCCGTGAGCGGGTAGCAGCCGACATCATAGAGCGATCCGCCTCCCCAGGCAGCGTTGAAGCGGATGTTGGAGGTATCCGTAGCATCGTTGTAGGTGAACGTGCCGCGGATGGTACGTACCGCGCCGATCGCGCCGCTGGCGATAATCACCTGCAGCTCATTGATGCGCGGATGATGCCGGTACATGTAAGCCTCCGCCAGGTGAACGCCCGCCTTCCGGCAGGCCTCTACCATCTCGGCCGCTTCACGGCTGTTGAGCGCAATCGGCTTCTCGCATAGGATATGCTTACCCGCTTCAGCCGCGCGGATCACCCATTCACAGTGGAGATGATTGGGAAGCGGAATGTAGACGGCATCCACCTCCGGGTCGGCAAGCAGCTCTTCATAGCTGCCGTAAGCCTGCTCAATGCCGAATTCGGCGGCTACGCTGCTGCTCTTCGTGAGTCCGCGGCTGGCCACCGCCCGGATCACTCCGGTCTCGGACTCCTGGATCGCCGGCATTACCGAGCCTGTGGCGATCTGCGCACAGCCCATAATTCCCCAGCGAAGCTTCTCTGCCATAGTTATCACCTTCCTTATCTTAGTGTGACCCATATAACAGCTATACCCAGCACAAGGATTCTTGCCGCACTCATCAGCACGAAATTCTTCACCGCCAGAATGAAGGTCGTGCCTTTATGCTGCTCCTGATAGAAGCGTGCAATATTGCGGCGCAGCGGAATCAGGGTCAGCAGGAGCAGCAGGACCAGGACCGGATGGACCCCGAGCAGCACCAGCACAATCAGATCGGCAAAAGACACATAATAGAGCAGCTTCCACAGCAGCAGCGCATTCTCCCGTCCGATGTACACCGGCAGCGTGTATCTGCGGTTCTCGATATCATCCTCGATATCGCAGATATTGTTCGCCAGCATAATTCCCGCAATGCCCAGAATGGCCGGGACGGAGAACCAGAACAGATACAGCACCTCAAGGAAATTGATATGCAGGCTGATCCATTCGCCCTTCAGCAGCAGAGTGACCACCGCCTGATCCGAATGAATATAGGCCGAGATGAAAATAATGACGAACCCCATGAACAGCCCGGAGAACAGCTCGCCGAGCGGCATCCGCGAGATGGGGATCGGTCCGAAGGAGTACAGGATGCCGATCAGGAAGGAGAGTCCCCCGAGCAAGAATACCAGCAGTCTGGTCTGGAATACCAGAGCAATGCCCCCGCCTGCCGCCAGCACAAGGAGAATGACGATCAGCGCCACCACCGTAGACTCCTTCAGCTTGAAGCGGACAATCGGATTATGGGTCTCATACCCGTAGCCATGGGTTTTGGCGGCCTTTTTGAAATCATAGTAGTTGTTGATCGCTGTTGTCGCCATATCAAAGCTTAAGAGGGATACCAGCATCAACACGAAGCGCAGGATATAGAAGTCCTCGAACCGGTACAGGGCATACAGCGTTCCCAGCAGCAGCGGGAGCATACTGGCCACCTTCGTCGGCAGCTCGACAAACTTGAAGAAAGTTCTTAGATTCACGGCCATTCATCCTTATCAGTCATATGAGCACGTTATTGTGCAGTGGTTGTAATAGTAACCGGCGACCATTCAGCGATAACCGTCTGTCCGTGCGCCGACACGCTGCCTTCCGGGGTCAGGTCCTTCTCCGTCATAATGCCCAGCGCGATGGTGAAGCTGTTGAATTTCACGGGCACATTCCGCTCGCGCCGCACCTCATTGCCATTCACATAGAAGACAGCCTCATTGTTGCCCCGGTGGTAGGTGATGGTGTACGTATTGAATTCGCGCGGCTTGAAGTCCGTATCCTCCTTGAAAATACAGAAGTATTTGGTCCCTCCCGTCTCGGGTACGGTTACCCCGGGGAACGGAAGGATGCCGTACACACTGGCGTATTTGTCGTTGCCGGCGAAGAAATCAAGCGCAGCGCCTGTGGTGAAGTCCAGCAGATTCAGCGACACATAGCCGTCATACAGATCCCCTGGTGCAGTGCCCTGTGTGCGGGCGCGGATCTGGAGCTCGAAGCGGATTTCGCCTTCCTCCGGAATCTTTACCGGCTGGGCCGAATAGTACATATGCTTGGCATTATCCAGAATCTGCACCTGATCATGTCGGCGGCTCAGCTGAGCCCGCACATACAGATACTCATTACGCACAATTACCACTGCTTCCGGCTCACGATACGCCCAGAACGAGCCGTCCGGCAGCTTGAAGCCGCCCGTCTGCCAGACCTTCCCTTCCTCCAGAATGGTATGGAAATCCCCAATTACCGTTTGCTTGCCCTGTGTTGCAGGCATACCTTCGTTCGCTGGCAGATGCTTGTCCATGAATTCTCCCGCTTTCTTTAGTGTAGTAGCCTATCTATTTCTTATATTGTTAAAATAGACCTTGGATCAGCAGCGCCGCTGTCATGACCCCTCCGCAGCGTACCGATGCGCGCTGTGAGGCACCCATAAGAGGCAGATAAGCTTCAGAAGGATTCTCCGGCCGGAGGCTGCGGTAGATCCGTATCGGGGCAATGGCTGTAAGCAGAGCGAGCAGCGCGTATACCGGCAAGATATGAAGCAGCACACATACAATCAGCGAAGCATAGGAGATGTAGAGCAGTACCTGCGAGAAAATCAGCGCTCTGCGCTCCCCCCATACCACGACCAGTGTGCGTTTGCCGGCCTGCCGGTCGGCTCTCCAGTGCAGAAAGTGATGATTGAACAGCAGCAGGGTTGTGAGCAGGCCACTCGGCAACGATAACAGCACCGGCTTAAGGCTGAATGCTCCGGTCTGTACGAAGTAAGCGCCAAGCACCGGCATGAGTCCAAAAGCCAGGAAGATGGCAAGCTCGCTGTAGCCCTTGCCCCGGTAGCCGAACCGCAGCGGCGGCGCCACATAGAAATAGGCGATCAGCGCCCCTCCGGCCACGAACCACAGAATTTCCCAGCCGCTGTACAGGCTGAGCAGCAGGCCGCAGCCAGCCGCAACGGCCAGCAGCCCCCAGGTCAGCAGGGCAAACAGCGACTCACGCATGACGCCCCCGGACAGAAACCCGGAGTTCGTAGAGATGGCTCCAGGTGTATGCTGCGCCTCTGTATCCGTGCCGTTGCGGAAATCCCAGAGGTCATTCACCATATTGGAGAATAAATGGGCCGCAGCCGCTCCGATGAACGTTATTACAAATAAAAACGGATGGAACACTCCCTGCCATACATAGGCCCCGGCTGTTCCCAGGACAACCGGTATGAGCATAACGGGGATCACTCCAAACCGTGAGGCTTTCTTAAATAAGGTCCACTTCTCCAGCATGCCAAGAAAAATCTCCTTTTATTATTATTTGATAATTATTATCATTAAATTATTATACATCAAAATTCGACACTTCGGGCAGATTTACGCTGCAAAATATTCCCTAATCGTGGTACACTATTACCGATGGTACTTATTTCCTATTAAATCTTAAATAATGAAGGGGATCAGATGAAACTCCGCAAAAAAATAATCATCTTCATTAGTTTTGTCGCTATCCTCGGCATTGGCTCCACCTATCTGATGCTTCATGTGTTTCTGCTGAACCGCTTCGAGAAGCTGGACGAGGCAGAGCTGAAGCGCAACCTGAGCAAGGCCACCGCAGCTTATCATCAAGAGCTGGACAACCTGAGAACGGGACTCCTTGATGTTGCCGTCCGGGATGAAACCTACCGCTTCATAGAGAACGTAGTGGCTACCGGCTCTGCGGACTCCGGCAGTACGGCTGCTTATCCAATGAATCATTTCGATATGATTGCCCTGCTTGATCTGGATGGACAACCACTGTACGGCGGCTCCTACGACCTTCCGGCAGGAATATTCACCCCGCTAACTGAGGAGCAACTGACGTTAATTAAGCTGATCCGAAGCCGTCTGCCTGTGCCGGGATCTCCCGGCAAGAGCCGGAGCGGCTTCGTTAATCTGGATAAAGGGACTATGCTAATTACCCTTACGCCTATTCTTAACAGCAGCAAGAACAAGCCGGTCATCGGAACGGCCATTGCCGGACGGATGCTGCACCAGGATGGAATCGCACAGATCTGGGAGGATACCCTGTCCACAATGGAGATGTCGCGTCTCACTACCCCGCTGCTTGCGGACAGCGGAGGGGAACGCGTCTGGACCAGCCCCGCCCGGGGCGGGCAGATGTCCATCCATACCATACTGGACGACCTGTTCGAAGATCCCGGGATGGTCCTCACCCTGAAGGAGCCGCGGCAGTTCTACAACAGCGGGCTCAAGTCGCTCTCCACCTTCCGTATGTTCTATTTCATCTCCATTCTGCTAATGCTGGGTGCCAGCCTCCTCTTCGTGAACCGGTTCATTCTGAGAAGGATGTCCACTCTGGTACGCAACATCCGAATGATCGGCAGCAGCAAGGATCTCTCCATCCGGATTCCCAGCTCAGGCAAGGATGAATTCAGTGAAGTGGAGGTTGAATTCAATCGGATGATTGATTCGCTGGAGCAGACCCAGGATGAGCTGCGGCAGCAATCGATGCTGGACCCGCTGACCCGTCTGCCCAACCGCTCGCTGTTTTTTGACAAATTGAATGAAGCGATTGCCGCCGTTAAGGGAAGTGACCGGCAGATCGTGCTGGTCTTCATTGATCTGGATCATTTCAAGACGGTGAACGATACCCTCGGCCATGACTTCGGAGATGCCATCCTGAAGGAGACCGCCTTCCGCATCACACAGGTTGTCGGCAAGCATGACGTTGTCTCCCGGCTCGGCGGAGATGAATTCACCATTCTGCTCTATGATGTGCCTGATGAAGGCAGCATTGCCCGGCAGCTCTCACGGATTCAGGAAGCCCTCTCCATGCCGCATCGGATCAAGGGGCATCTTCTATATAATACCGCCAGCATCGGCATCAGTATTTATCCGCAGAACGGGGAAGACGCCGATTATCTGGTCAAGCAGGCAGATCTGGCCATGTTCCATGTCAAGGAGACCGGCCGTAATAACATTTTCCAGTATTCAGAGGATCTGGAAGCAGGCATCCGGCGCAAAAAGGTACTAGCCCAGCAGCTCCTCTCCGCTGCCGCCGGGAACGAGTTCGAGCTGCACTACCAGCCGATTCTCAACACGGGACAACTGCAGGTATCCAAGGTGGAGGCCCTGCTGCGCTGGCACAGCCCAGCCTATGGCCCCGTCTCCCCGGCCGAATTCATCCCGCTGGCAGAGAGCAGCGGCTCCATTGTTGGCATCGGCAGCTGGGTGCTGCGCCAGGTCTGCTCTGATATGCGCGATTTCCGCAGCCGGGGCCTTGAGCTCACCGCCGCAGTGAATATCTCCGCGCTGCAGCTCATGCAGCCGGGCCTGCTGGAGCTGCTCTTAGAGCTGCTCGATGAATATGAGCTGCCCGCTTCCAGCCTGGAGCTGGAGATCACAGAGAGCGTGCTCGTCTCCGGGGACGGCATCTTCCTGTCGCTGCAGCAGCTTCGGGCCCACGGGTTCCGGATCTCGCTGGATGATTTCGGCACCGGCTTCTCCTCCCTCAGCTATCTGCGCCGCTTCCCGGTGGATGTGATCAAGATTGACCGCTCCTTCATCTCCGAGATGTCACGGGAGGCCCAGGGCGATGTGCTCGTCAAGGCGATTATCGAGCTGAGCCATAATCTGGGGCTGCGCGTAGTCTCGGAAGGCATTGAGCATAGAGAGCAATTCGATATGCTGCGGGAGCTGGGCAGCGACGAGCTTCAGGGCTACTATATCAGCAGGCCGCTTCAGGCCCAGGCACTGTATTCTTTTCTGGAGCAGGGTAATTATTACACCGGCCGTTAAGAGACTTCTTTTATAGGCAAGCTACTGGCGATATGATATGATAGGCAGGCTGATAACAGCACCCGACTTAGGGTGCTGTTATCCTATGCGAACACTTATGAAAATTGGAGGCTTTCATTGTTATGTCAGCGCAACCGCACACCGCACAGTCCGTCAAAATCGTTACCGCCGACCCCAGCGCCATCGGCTTATTCGGACTAGCCATCGTTACCCTGGTCGCTTCTTCACAAAAGCTCGAAATTACAACAGGTCTCAGCTACTGTATTCCATGGGCCATCTTCCTTGGAGCCTTCGCCCAGCTATTCGCATCCATCCAGGATGCCAAGCACAACAATACCTTCGGCATGACTGCCTTTGGCGCCTATGCGTTCTTCTGGTTCGGCATGGGGGCAAGCTGGCTGATCAAGCTCGGTGTATTCGGTGCAGTGCTGGCAGAGGGCGTGGACCCCAAGCAGCTGGGATTTGTTTTTGCAGGATATCTTGTGTTCACCCTCTTCATGACGCTCGGTGCTGTTGAGGCAAACCGTGTACTGCTGATTATCTTCATCCTGATCGACTTTCTGTTCCTCGGACTCTCGATGGATGCCTTCGGCGTCGCTGCGGAATTCTTCCACAAGCTGGCTGCCGTATCGGAAATGGCTATCGGTATCGTATCGCTCTACGGCTGCGGCGCATCTGTGCTCAACGCCCACTTCGGACGTACCTTCCTGCCGATTGGTGCCCCGCTAGGCATCTTCAAAAAATAGCACCGGCCTTCCAGCCGGGCAGGGCCATGCCCTTCTCTCCAAAGACTCGGATAAATGCTTACTGCCCTTTTATGCAGATGGTGTTTATCCGTTTTTGGATTCAGGCGGGTTTTGTTAGGAATTCCCTTGCGCAAACACGATAATAATGACATGCTATAGAGACCCAAACGACATTTATCGACATTTCCCTGCGGTCTAGGAACCGCTTATTATACACTTTGACATCTGCGGCTTTTATTTTTCCGGTATCGGGGGCAATCCATGGCTTTCCTTAGTAAAAAGCCTTTAAGCATCATCATCGGCTTCATCATCATCCTGCAGCTCTGCCTGTTCTATTATTATTCCGTATCCCTGGCCCGGGAATATAGAGCCGAGAAGGCGGATCTGGCCTCACAGGCGGTCATGCTGGCCTCGAACATCGAAGAGCGGGTGGCCATTGTGAAAGGGGTCAGCTCCTTTATCCAAACCGTCGGCTTCGATGCCGATCCCGCACTAATCCAGAGCTACCTGGTCACCGCACACGCCAAGAACACCAGCAATGTCACGAATATCATGATCGCTCCGGATGGTCTGATCCGCTACCTCTACCCGCTTGAAGGTAATTCGTCACTGCTAGGCAGAAGCCTGCTGCTGGATTCCTCCCTGGCCTCTCCCGGCATGATCCAAGAAACGCTCCGCTCCCGCAGCATTACAATAGACGGTCCGCGCACACTTGCCCAGGGCGGCTATGGCATGGTGATCCGGCAGGCCATCTATAAGGATAACTCTCTGGAGGGCATCGTCTCCGTCACCGTAAAGATGGATAATATCGTTAACCAGCTTGTATATAAGGACAGCAAAATATCTGTCACCACCAAGGATCATACCTTCCTGTTCGGCAATGAAGCCCATTCGAAGGACCCGCAGCTTACGGTTCCCGTGAACACCTATAATCAGCACTGGCTGATGGGTACTTCCATGCAACCGCATAAGAAATGGCAGGTGCTGCTCAGCGTACTGTGGATCGATATTGCTTTTCTGCTGGTGATTGCCTTTATTCTATATATTTTCTGGTATCAGAGCCGCTTCAACCGTGAGCTGGAACGGGTGGTCAGCATCCGGACCCGGGACCTGCGTATTTCCAAGCGTCTCTATGAAAAGCTTGCGCACTACGACAGTCTGACGGAGATCCCCAACCGGCGGTTCTTCATGGACGAATTTGAGCGTCTGCTGCAGAGCTCGGAGCCCACACAGACCTATAGCTTATTCTTTTTCGACCTGAACCGGTTCAAGGAGATCAACGATACGCTTGGCCACTCTACGGGGGATCAGGTGATCAAGACCCTGGCCGGACGGCTCAAATCCGGGAGCCTGCCCTTCAAGCTGTTCGCCCGTACCGGCGGAGATGAATTCGTGATGATCTTCGCGGGTCTGCCGCACACGGATATTCCTGTGATCGCCGGGCGGATCAGCACGCTGATCTCACAGACCCTCCTGATCTCGGGAGCGCATCTGAGCCTGTCCACCAGCATTGGCATCTCCCTGTACCCCGAGCATTCGCAGAATACGGACGATCTGCTGAAATTCGCCGATATGTCGATGTATCAGGCCAAGTCGCAGGAGGACACCAATTACTTCATCTTCGACTGGGAGCTGCGCGAGAAGCTGGAGCAGAAGACGATGATCGCCAAATATCTGCACTCCGCCCTGGAACGGGAAGAATTCGTGCTTTATTATCAACCCCAGATCAACGCCATCACAGGCGAAATGATCGGCATAGAGGCGCTGATCCGCTGGAATCACCCCGAGAAGGGGCTGATTGGACCAGGGACGTTCATCACTGCCGTTGAAGAAGCCGGACTGATGATCCAGCTCACCGATTGGGTGCTGCGCGAGGTGTGCCGCCAGCTCTGCGAGTGGCGCAGCCTGGGGATGCCGCTGCTGCGGACCTCAATCAATATCTCCAACAGCTGGTTCTACAACCGTAACCTGATTGAGAATCTGTTCGCCGTGCTTGACGAGTACGGGCTGGATACCGGTGTGCTCGAATTCGAGATCACCGAGAGCACCGCACTACTAGAGGAGCATTATCCGCTGCTGCAGCAGATGCGCGATCACGGGATCATCGTCTCCATCGATGATTTCGGTACGAAATATTCGTCGCTGAATTACCTGAAGCATTTTCCCGTGAACAAAATCAAGATTGACCGCACCTTCATCACAGGCATCGGCGTCAGCTCCATAGATGAGACCATCATCAAATCCATCGTCTTCGTCGCCTCCCAGCTTGGCTATGACCTGATTGCCGAAGGGGTCGAGACGCAGGAGCAGCTGGCCTTCCTGGTGCAGCATAATTGCCCGCATATTCAGGGATTCCTGTTCTTCCCTCCGCTTCCTGCCGATGAGATCCGCAAGCTGTTCTCCTGAAGCTGTCCGGATGCTTTGCACGCGGGTATGGGGATCGTTATAATTAGCTTCATCCGATGTTAACCCGAAAGGATTCTGAGACCATGAATAGATTGACTACCGGCGAAATGGCCGGAACCGCCCTGTTTGCGCTGATCCTCGCCCTCCTGGCGTACCGGATTATCCGCGGCATGCCGAAGATGGCCGGAGACATTACCGCCTTCCGCAAACGGACCCTCGTCTGGACCCAGGTCGCCCTGGTGCTTACCGTCCTTCAGCTCAACTTCAAGGCCGGAGACTGGCGCTTCGGCATTATCCTCGGCCTGATCGTCCTGTTCACCGGCAGCATCTGGCTGTCCGCCCGCCGCTATGACAACGCCCGCCGGGCTGAGGCTGAGCAGGGAGAGGAGTAGTGAGGAACACGGTGCGTTTGATGCGTGGAGCGGGGATAGCTGACTGGAGACAACGTGGAGTAACCCGTCCACCATTCGCCCCCCTCTCTATCCGCATCCAGTAGATTATGTGAGCACAATGTATGCTGTTTTCCACATACATTCTGGCCATACGCCTGCATATGAACACAATGTATGCTGTTTTTCGCATACATTCGGCCATACGCGGTATGTGAGCACAATGTATGCTGTTTTTCGCATACATTCGGCATTCGCCGCTGTACCAGCTTATATTTACGTTTCAGGCTCCTGCCAGGGAGCCTTTTCTGTGTCTTCCGGCCGGGCAGCAGGCATACTTTCCCTCTCCCTAACCATACTAATGACATTCTATGGATACCGATGGAGGGCTGATGAATGGGCAAAAAACTGAATCTGCTGATGTTCAGCGGGGAGTATGACAAGGCGATGGCCGGGCTGATTTTGGCGAATGCGGCCAGGGATATTGAGGTGGAGGTTACGATGTTCTTCTCGTTCTGGGGGCTGTTTCTCGTCCGGGACCCGGAGACTATGACGCTAGAGGATAAGAGTATCTATGAGAAGCTGATGGATGTCATTACTCCCAAGGGACCGGAGCAGCTTCCGCTCTCGCGGATGAACTTCAGCGGGCTCGGCAAGCTGATGCTGGAGGAGATGATGGAGGATCAAGGAGCACCGAAGCTTATACATTTTCTGAAGGGCGCGCGCAAAAAGAACATCAAGTTCTACGCCTGCAAGCTCTCGGTGGAGATCATGGGCTTCAAGCCGGAGGAGCTGCTGCCCGAGGTGGAGATTATCGATGCCGCCGCGTATCTGAAGGATGCGCTGGAGAGCGATATCCAGCTCTTCATCTGATGGCTATGGGCTTTAACCTAATTACGCCACCGGGCATATACTGAGGCAGACGAAGACGGATTGGTTACCCCCGGCGGGCATGCAGAGGCTGCGACTCACACGATACTTGCCTTGCGCAGCACCAGCGCCTGCCGGAATCCGTCTCATTGATAGAGCATTCATTGCCTGGAGGGATTGTCCGTGCTGAGTATCCACCGCGCCGCTGCGGCAGACGCGCCGTCTTCACTGCAAGAGCATTTCGCGGCATTCCGTGAGCACACTGTCGGCAGCCGCCATCTGATCTCCACCCCCTACGGACGGCAGCCGCTGCTGTACGCCGACTGGACGGCCAGCGGCCGACTGTATGAGCCGATTGAGCGCAAAATACAAGAGACCTTCGGCCCCTATGTCAGCAATCCGCACACCGACTCCAACACCACCGGCCTGACCATGACCCTGGCTTATCATGAAGCACGGAGCATCATCCGGCAGCATGTGAACGCCGCCCCCACAGATGCCCTGCTCTTCTGCGGCAACGGCACCACCGGCGCGGTGAACAAGCTGCTGCGGATTATGGGCCTGAAGCTGCCGGAATGGCTGAAGCAGGAAACCCTCTGCGCACCGGAGGAGCGCCCGGTTATCTTCATCAGTCATATGGAGCATCATTCCAATCTGCTGCCCTGGCAGGAGAGCTTCGGCGATGTGGTTACCGTTCCATCCGGGCCAGGAGGAGAGGTGGATCTGCAGCAGCTCGGGGAGCTACTGACGATCTACCGGAACCGCCGCTTCAAGATCGGCTCCTTCACCGCCTGCTCCAATGTCACCGGCATGGAGACCCCGTATCATCAGCTCGCTGCGCTCATGCACCGGCATGGCGGGGTATGCTTCGTGGATTTTGCAGCCAGCGCCCCTTATCAGGAGATCAATATGCATCCGGCAGCCCCGCAGGAGAAGCTGGACGCCATCTTCTTCTCGCCGCATAAATTCCTCGGCGGCCCGGGAACCGGTGGCGTGCTGCTGTTCGACACCGCGCTCTGCACCGGCCGGCTGCCGGATGAGCCCGGCGGCGGCACCGTGGTATGGGTGAACCGCTGGGGCGGACGCCGCTACATCGATGATGTTGAGGTCCGCGAAGACGGGGGCACCCCCGGCTTCCTGCAGGCGATCCGCACCGCCCTCTGCGTGAAGCTGAAGGAGCAGATGAACGGAACCGGACAATATATGATCGTCCGTGAACAAGAGCTGTGCCGGAAGCTGCTCTCGGGGCTGGCGCAGATTCCCGGCTGCTCCGTGCTGGAGGGCCTACACCGTAAGCGGCATGGCATTGTCTCCTTCACGCTGAAGGAGATTCATTACAATCTCGCGGTACGGCTGCTGAATGACCGCTTCGGCATTCAGGCGCGTGGCGGCTGCTCCTGCGCCGGTCCGTACGGCCATCAGCTGCTCGGGCTGAACCCGGCGCAATCCCAGGCATTTATCCAGGCGATCCACGCCGGGGACCAGTCGCTGAAGCCGGGCTGGATCCGCCTGTCCCTGCACCCGATCATGACGGACCGGGAGGTGGAGCATATGGTCTTCGCCGTACAGTCTATCGTCAGCAATATTGGAGAATGGAGCAAGGATTACCGCTACAATGCTGTCACCAATAGCTGGCTTCATACCGGGGAGAGAGGCGTTACAGAGGACGGGGAGATTCGTGAATTATTTGTGCTGTAGCGGCGCTTGGCCGCGCAGCTCCCGCTCCCGCGCCAGCCGGGCGAACCTGGCTTCAATCGCTTTAACCCCCCACAGAGAAGCTCCGATAAACAGCAGCACATAGATGATTTCCGCCGGATGACGGATGAACCGCTGCACATCATTGCCGATGTAGGATACCGCAAATACCATAATGGCTTTGCCGGCACACAGTGCAATCAGATAGGAACGCAGCCGCATTCCGGCCAGACCCGCCGCCATATTAATCACCACGAACGGACCCACCGGGAACAGGCTAAGCAGGAACACATAGCTGAACCCGCTCTGGCGGACCCAGGTCATCGCTTTGGCTACCTTGGGCCGCTTGGCCCATTTGGTGAGGTAGGGATGTCCGGCAATCTTGCGGATAATCAGGAAGGTGACCGTGCAGCCTGCGACCAGACCGATCCAGGAATACAGGAACCCCAGCCATAGCCCGTACACCGCCCCGTTAAGCCCTACAATTGCTATAGTCGGCAGCGGAGGTACGAACGATTTCATGAAGGTAAGCCCCACACCCGGCAGCGGCCCGAACGAGCGGTATTGCTCCAGCAGCTGCAACAGGCGCTCCTCGGTCAGCCATGACATAATATCTATATAGAACATTTCTTCAGCGCTCCTCAAGTACGATCTGGAATTTCAATTATACAACACTTCCGGCGGGAAGTAGAAGGAAGCTGGACAAGCGCAAGCTGCCGGAGATATGATGAAATTATGAGAACATTTGATTATAGTCTGCTGGCCAAAAGAGTGCTCGCCCTGTTATGCATCGGCCTGCTCGCCGCAGTGGCGCTGATCCCCCTGCTCGGCTCCTCGTCTGCCTGCTACAGCCCAAGGTCAGGATGGGCCGATTTATCCTCCTGCACCTTCGATAATTCTGCCGTCTACCCGCTTGAAGGGAAATGGGAATTCTATTGGCAGGAGCTGCTGGAACCGCTGGATACCTTATCCGGAACAGCAGAGGCACCGGCCTATATGTCCGTGCCCGGCGCTTGGGGCCGGGCATCGGAGGCTACCGGCTTCTCCCGCTACGGATATGCAACCTACCGTCTGCTGGTTCAGCTGCCGCCGGAGGTTCCCGCCTTCGCCCTCAAGGTGAGCAATATCCGCAATGCCAGCGAAGTATATGTAAATGGCGAGCGGCTGGGCGGAAGCGGAACGCCGGGGGAATCCCGGGAGACCACCAAGCCGCGCAATCATCCGTATTCCCTGATTTTTCACAGCAAGGATAACCTGGCGGAGATTCTGATACATACATCCAATTTCACTTATTCAAACGGAGGCATTGCGGAGCCTATCCGGATCGGCACGCCTGCTGCTATAGCTGCCATCGACCAGCGGAACCGGACCTACGACACTTTGCTGGTGGCAGGCTTTGCTTTTATCGGCTGCTATTTCATCGGCCAGGGCTTGCAGCGCAAAGAGGACAAGTCTTCGCTCCAGCTGGCTGTCTACTGCTTCGTGATCGCCCTCTACATGCTGACTCACAGTGAGAAGCTGCTCTTCGAGTACCTTCCATCCCTCTCCTATGAAGGATTCAGCAAGCTGCAGGCGGTGTCGGGTGTAGTCGGGTTCTATTGCGTGTCCAGCTATACCCATTCTTTGTTTCCCGCACTGTATTCCCGGCTCTTCAAGCGGATCTGCTTCGTATATGCCTTGTGCTTCTGCACCATTGTACTGTTCACCACACTGCCTGTATATTCGCGGATTACAGGGGTCCTGCTGGCCTTCAGCTTCATCTCTGTCTGCTATACCTTCTATGTCATGGTCAAGGCTGCCTGGCTGAGGGAGACCGGTTCTAACTATCTGCTGATCGGTGTGATTGCCGCAGTCATGTTCACCTTATCCTTAGCCAGCAATCTGTTCTTCGGTACCGAACTCTACGCTGTTCCGCCGGTAGCCGGTCCGATCTTCATTCTTGCCGAAGGGCTGTTCCTGTCTGCGCGCCACGCCCATGCCTACGAGACCATTAAGCAGCTGTCCCGGCAGTTGGAGCGCAAGGACAGGGATAAGGATGAGTTCCTGCTGAAGACCTCCGCCGAGCTGCGTATGCCGCTGAATGCCATCATTAACGTGGCTTTATCCATGCATGAGGGAGCCGGAGGACCGCTAAGCCCGTCCCAGCGGGAGGATATGCGGCTGATTCTCGGTACTGGCAGAAGGCTGGCCTTCCTGGTCAGGGATATTCTCGATTATGAGCAGATCAAGCGCCAGCGCATCACCCTGCAATGGGGGACCGTCGATGTCCAGGGGGTGGCAGCCATTGTCATTGAGGTCTTCCAGTTCCTGAACAAGAAGGGCAGCATCCGCATCAAAAATCACATCCCGCCGGGCCGCTTCCTGGTCCAGGCTGATGAACAGCGGCTGATGCAGATCCTCTATAGCCTGCTGGATAATGCACTGAAATTCACGGACCGCGGCAGCGTGGTCATCGAGGCCGCCTGGCAGGAGGAGTTCCTCTCCATTGCCGTCACCGATACCGGAAAGGGCATTCCCGAGGATCAGCTGGAGTGTATCTTCCATGACTATGAGCAGCTGAGCGAGGCCGATTCCCTTGAGACCGGAGGCCTCGGGCTGAGCCTTGCGATCAGCCGTAAGCTGGTAGAGCTGCATGGCGGGAGCATCTCCGTCTCTTCCCGGGTTGGCCGGGGCAGCACATTCACCTTCACGCTTCCGGGCAACGAGACGGAAGCCGCCGCTGCCGCCCAAGCCGGAGAACAGGCGCTCTTAAGACAAGCGTATACCCAGCCGGAAATGCTGGATGACCTCTGGAAATACCGGTCGGCTGATCCGCCGCAGTCCAGCGGACAAGCCGTTCCCTATGCGCCGCGTATCCTGATCGTAGATGACGACTATGCCAGCCTGAAGGCTCTGACCAACCTGCTGTCGCTGGAGAATTACAGCATCGCAAGCCGCAGCAGCGGCAAGGAGGCGCTTGCGCTGCTGGCTGTTGACCGTAATTTCGATCTCTGTATGATCGATGTTATGATGCCCGAGATGTCCGGCCTTGAGCTATGCAGGATCATCCGCCAGACTTACACCCCGCTGGACCTGCCGATCCTGATGGCTACAGCCGGGCAGCAGCTTCACTTCAACGAGGCGGCCTTCCGCGCCGGAGCCAATGATTTTATCCATAAGCCTTATATCTGGAGTGATCTTAAGGGACGGGTTAACACGCTGGTTCAGCTAAGGCGGTCTGTCTCCGAGCGGCTCAGCTCGGAGATCGCCATGCTGCGTGCGCAGATCAAGCCGCATTTTCTGTACAACGCTATTAATACAATCATCTGGATGAGTACGCGTGACACCGAGAAGACGCAGCTGCTGCTATACGATCTGAGCCATTTCCTGCGTGGCAGCTTCGACTTCAGCAACCAGGAGACCGCCATTCCATTTGAGAAGGAACTGGAGCTGATCGAAGCCTATCTGTCACTGGAGCAGGCCCGGTTCGGGAAGCGGCTGAATGCCGAGTATCATATTGAGGTTAGTGAATTCCCGCTGCCGCCGCTGATTGTGCAGCCCATTGTAGAGAATGCTGTTCGTCACGGACTGATGGAGAAAATTGACGGAGGAACAGTGATCATCTCCACCCGGCAGGAGGGCGGTGATATCCTGATCACCGTCTCGGACAACGGAAAGGGAATGAGCGATGAACAGCTATCCTCGTGGATGAAGGACGACTACCGATCTTCGCATGGCGAAGGCACCGGAATCGGCCTGCGGAACATTAACCGCCGGCTGCTCACACAGTTCGGGCGCCCGCTGATTCTTACCCGGGGAGCCAGCGGAGGTATAGATGTACTGATAACAATCCCATGGAAGGAGGAGGTCTCCTGAGTATGAGCATCTCTGTAATGGTAATTGATGACGAATGGCCGGCACTGGATCAGATGAAGCGGCTGCTGCTCCAGTGTGAAGGAGTATCCTCTGTCCTGACGTACGATAACCCGCGCGAAGCCCTCGCTGCTGCTTCCGAACTGAAGCCGGATGTTCTATTCCTGGACATCCAGATGCCGGAGCTGTCCGGCCTCACTTTTGCCGAGAAGCTGTTGCCAGTATCTCCGGACACAGACATCGTATTCGTAACCGCCTACCGGAATTATGCTGTCGAAGCCTTCGACTTGTCTGCGATGGATTATCTGCTGAAGCCCGTTGATCCTTCGCGGCTGCTCAAGACCTGGAACAAGCTGCTCAGTAAGCGTCTAGCGCCTGGGGCTGCCGGAGCAGCCGGAGCAACTGGAGCAGCCGGGAGGACAACTGCGTTCCGGCTCCTGGGGGATTATGAGCTAACCAGCCCTCAGGGCTTGGTGAAGTGGAGAACACATAAGGCCCAGGAATTATTTGCGTATCTGTGGATTCACAGGCAGGGCAGTGTCAGCGTGATCCTGAATGATGTGTTTCCGCAGTGGAATTACGAGAAGGGCAAGCAATATCTGCACACTACAGTCTACCAGATCCGCACCACCTTGAAGAAAGCCGCGCTGGAGGACAAGATTGAGCTGACCTTCGGCAGGGAAAACTACAGGCTGGAATCGAGGGGGATTGAGGGGGACATTGAGAAATTCCAGGAAGCTGCGGCGCTTGCGCTGCAAAGCAGCCAGCTAGAGGGTATGCAGCAGGCCGCCGCTCTGTACACCGGTGATCTGCTTCAGTCGCTGGACAGCCTCTGGGTGTATTCCGCCCGTGACAAATACCGCCGGCTGTACCTCAAGCTGCTGGAGCAGCTTACCCTGGGATTGGTGCAGGCTGCACGGCCACACGAGGCCGAAGATTACGCCATGCGCCTGACGGAGCTGGAGCCGCTGGAGGAGAGCTACGCCCTGCGGCTGATTGCGATCTATTACGAAACCGCCAAACCCCTGCGCGCCCAGCGCAAATTCACCCAGTTCAGTGAATCCTACATTGCAGAGACCGGCGACGCCTTGCCGGACTGGTTCGTCGACGAATACCGGCGGCTGGGTAAATAGGGTCGGGGTATTTTCAGGGGGGGAATTGGGTTGTGTTATACTATCATAAAATAAATCCCAATATTCAAGTGAGGTGCTATCCTAATGCTGCCCCAAAGAGAAGAATTACAACGGTTACTAAAAAAGGCAAACCAGCATGCAGTCGCAGAAGCCAAGAAAGCAGGAGCTTCCATCTATTATATAAAAAACGGGAAACGAATTCGTGAAGATGCCACTGGTCAAAAATTCGAAATTACTTATGATGTAGCCGGTAACCGGACTGAGCTTGTTAGTCATGAGTGAATCTAAATCTGTAATGACGGTTTTTGCCGGAACTAATGGAGCTGGAAAAAGCACAATTAGTTTCCAGTTGAGGGACTATGTTGGAACCATTATTGATCCTGACCAGATTGCTAAGAGGATTAATCCGGAAAATCCCAGAAGTGCAGATCTGTCTGCTGGACGAGAGGCTGTAAAGCAAATAAGGGAACTAATCAGTCATAAAGAAAACTTCGCTATAGAAACTACTCTATCGGGAAGTTTTGTCTTACGTCACATGAAGACAGCTAAGCAACAAGGTTATAAAGTCGTCATGTATTATATTGGATTACAGGATGTACAAATGCATATAGATCGGGTAGCTTCAAGAGTGGAGCAAGGAGGGCATTGGATTGCCGAAAAAGATATCCGCTGGAGATACGGTGAATCCTTGAGCAACCTGAAGCCTGCTTTAGAGATCTCAGATGAAGTCACCATTATCGACAACACCAGTGAACCTGAGGTGGTGATGGAAATCCAGAACTCACAAATCGGCTTTTGCAGAGATGAAATTCCTGCATGGGCTAGAAGAGCTTTAGAATTTTATTTATAATCCCGGCATTTTTTCGATATTTTACGCCATGGTTCGACGTTTATCAGTATTTTATCAGTGACAATTGTTACCATTGTTCATATACAAGATCATTCGTGCATAGGGATGCATCATTATGATGGCAATGGGGGATGTAACATGAATAAAAGGAATAGATTCAAGCGGGCAATCAGAGGGATGAAGGTACTGCCGCTTATGATGTCCATGATTCGTGAGGCTGCAGTGGATACCACCGCTCCTGCGATGTCTGTTGAGGTGACCACTGACAAAGAGGCCTATAATCCGGGGGATGAAGTTACCGTGCTGGTGCATTTAAAAGACTTCGCGCCAAATGACCTTGGCTACAGCTATCTTAACTTCATTATCCAATATGACAGCCAGGTATTTGATAACCTTGAATATACACAGCATTCGGTCTATACGGAAGGAAATTATACGGCTGGCAATGAGGTCGATAACCTGTTCCAGTTCAATTTCCAGAGTCCTGTGGATGGCAGTATCTATCTCGGAAAAAACACAAGTATGCGCGGCATTGATATTCAGGTTGAAGCGGGCAGCGGGCAGCAGGCGATTCCGGCAGTAGATCAGACTCTGGTCACGTTCAAGCTGAGGGTCAAAGAACTTACACTTGCCTCCTCCTCAACGATCAGCCTGGCCAATGAATTCACCAGAATCCGCACCTCTGAAGCCGCGAATAGCATCTATCTCTACTCGCCCGATGTCACAGCGAACGCCCCGGCAAGGATCGAAATTACCCAATCTCCGTCCGTCTCCGTCTTCTCTGCACTGGAGTCCGTTAACCGTCTTCTGACGTAGCAGTGTACCCTGCAACTGCGGCAGCTCCATCCACATACATATCCCTTACATCATTAGCTGCCGTCTATATTTCTTGTACTATGGTGTATATACATATCCTAATCTCACACTCTGTATCAAGCGGATTGTAATACAGACCAAGGATCGCGGCTACGGAACAATGGCGCTGAAGCTGCTGATCTATTGGGCATTTAATCACACGGATACGCACCGGCTGTGGCTCGACGTTAAGGATTACAATGTCAGAGCGCAGCATGTCTATGAAGCGGCCGGCTTCCAAAAGGAAGGCACCCTCCGCGAATGTATCCGGACGGAGGGTGGATTTGAGTCGCTGACAATCATGTCGATCCTTCGTGAGGAATATAAGGGGAATGATTCACTGTAATGCGGGTTCACCGATGAATCTCAGCAGCAGTCTGTCTGGTTCCGCCCACAAGTAGCGTCGTCACATGCTTACGTGCGTCCGCTGTAAGCAGCAGCAGCTCCACCGGCCCGCCGGCCGGCTCCCTGCGGATGAAGGTAACCCTGGCACCGTCCAGATCCTCATAGATCCCGGCCACGGTATAGCCTAGCCCGATGAGATTGTCGATTTCCTGCCGTTCCCGGTCGAACTCTGCAAATGCTGACATCTCAGACCACTCCTCCGCTGATTTCTGCCTGGGCCGGATGGGGAGCTTCGGCCTCGAAGCGCTTGCGGTGCAGGTATTTGCCTTGGCCTGCGGCACCGACGAATACTTTGTCCCGGATCACGAACTCTCCCCGGCTCAGCACAGAGACCGGCTCTCCCTTGACTTCCAGCCCCTCGAACGCATTATAGTCCACATTCATATGATGGGTCTCTGCCGACAGTGTCCGTTCCACTGCAGGATCGAAGATCACGATATCAGCATCGCTGCCCACGGCAATCGTACCCTTTTGCGGGAACAGGCCGAACAGCTTGGCGCTTGAGGTGGCGATGATATCCACGAATTTGTTGAGCGTGATCCGGCCCTTCTGCACCCCTTCGGAGTAGAGGACACTGAACCGGTCTTCGATGGTGGGCCCACCGTTCGGGATCTTCGAGAAGTCTCCCCGTCCCAGCTCCTTCTGCCCCTTGAAGTTGAACGAGCACTGGTCAGAGCCGATGGTCTGCAGCGTCCCGCTCCAGAGGGCATCCCAGAGGACCTCCTGGTTCCACTGTTCGCGCAGCGGAGGGGACCAGACATACTTGGCGCCTTCAAAGTCCGGCTTCGCCAGCGCCGACTGATCCAGCACCAGATACTGCGGGCAGGTCTCGCCGTAGACGCGCAGCCCTTTCTTGCGGGCCTCCGCAATTTTCCAGGCCGCCTCGGCGCAGGTGACATGCACCACATAGAGCTGTGAATCCGTCAGCCCGGTCAAATACGCCGCCCGGCCCGTCGCCTCGCCCTCCAGCTCAGGAGGACGGGTCAGCGCATGATAGAGCGGATCGGTATTTCCTGCGGCCAGCGCCTGGTCCACCAGATACTCGATGACATCCCCATTCTCGGCATGTACCATAACCAGCGCCCCTTCGCGCTTCGCCGCCTGAAGCGTCTTATACAGAACTCCGTCGTCGGCCTGGAAGGTGTTCTTGTAGGCCATGAACACCTTCAGCGAGGTGATGCCCTCCTGCTCGATAATCTGCGGCAGCTCGCTGAGCACCTTGTCATTCAGCTCTGATACCATCAGGTGGAAGCTGTAGTCGATGACCGCTTTATCCTGCGATTTGTGATGCCAGGTATCTACAGCCTGCTGGAGCGGCTGCCCCTTCGTGGTCAGGCAGAAATCGATGACCGTGGTGGTTCCGCCGTAAGCAGCGGCAATCGTGCCGGTCTTGAAGTCATCGGCGGTAACTGTACCGCCGAAGGGCATATCCAGATGGGTGTGGGGATCAATCCCTCCCGGAAAGACATAACAGCCGGAAGCATCAATGATCTCCGCTCCCGGCGCTTCCAGATTCAGGCCGATGCCACTGATGATTCCATCCTCAATCAGGACATCCCCCGTATACGTATCTGCCGCTGTAACGATAATTCCGTGCTTGATGATCTTCTTCATCTTATCCCACCTCCGCTTCCGAATAAGAACCGTTAACCCCGCTGATGATCCGGCTGCGCTGATTCCAGCTCATCGGGGCCGCTCCGCCCTCCAGTGCAATCATATCAATGGCTCCGTCTGCCGGGCAGACAATCGAACACAGATTGCAGCCCACACAATCCTCCTCACGCACTTGCAGAATCGCCTTGCCCTCCGCATTCGTCAGCATATCGATGCATTGATGAGAGGCGTCTTCACAGGCAATATGGCATTTATTGCAGTTGATGCAGTTCTCCTCGTTGATCCGCGCAACGACTTGATAGTTAAGGTCAAGATCACCCCAGTTGGAATACTTAGGCACCGACTTGCCAATCAGCTCGGTTACCGAAGCCAGCCCCTTCTCGTCCAGGTAATGGTTCAGACCGTCGATCATCTCCTCCACAATCCTGAAGCCATGATGCATAACCGCTGTGCAGACCTGAATCCCTGTCGAGCCCATCAGCATGAATTCGACGACATCCTGCCAGGTGGAGATGCCGCCGATGCCGGAGATCGGTACGCCGACCTCACGGTCCCGGGCACATTCTGCCACCATGCTAAGGGCAATCGGTTTGACAGCCGGGCCGCAATAACCGCCGTGCGCTCCCTGGCCGCCGACATTCGGAATCGTATTCCAGCTGTGGATGTCCACCCCGGCCAGACTGTTGATGGTATTGATCAGGCTGATTGCATCCGCCCCGCCCTTGATGGCATGCCGGGCCACCACGGTAATGTCGGTGATGTTCGGCGTCAGCTTCACAATGACCGGGGTGGTTGCCACCTCCTTGACCCAGGCGGTCTGCGCCTGCACCAAATCAGGCTGCTGGCCCGAAGCCGCGCCCATGCCGCGTTCAGCCATGCCGTGCGGACAGCCGAAGTTCAGCTCCAGACCGTCTACGCCGATAGCCTCCACGCGCTTCACAATTTCATGCCACTTCTCCCGCTTCGGCTCCACCATCAGGGAAGCAATGATCGTATGGTCCGGGAATCTCCGCTTCGTCTCATAGATTTCCTTCAGGTTGACCTCCAGCGGACGGTCGGTAATCAGCTCAATATTGTTGAAGCCCGCTACACGCTGGCCGCCAAAATGAACGGCGGCGAACCGGGCCGAGGTATTGATGACTGGCTCTCCGAGCGTCTTCCACACCGCGCCTCCCCAGCCTGCCTCGAACGCACGCTGCACCTGATAGCCTGTATTGGTAGGCGGCGCAGAGGCCAGCCAGAACGGATTCGGTGACTTGATGCCTGCAAAATCAATACTGAGATCTGCCATTGCCATTCCCTCCCCCTTCTATGAAATCCGCGTTATACGGCAGAGCCGACTACGCTGTCCTGACGGCCTGACCACTGCTTCACAATCGCATAGGCAGCTTCCTTGCCCTGCTGCGCGGCTGAGACCACCATGGCCTCCCCCGTCCCTGCCCCAAAAACAATATCGCCGGCAGCATAAATCTGCGGATCAGAGGTGCGGCCGGTCGCGGGATCAATCTCCACTACCCCCCACTTATGCTTAAGCCCCAGCGCCTCAATGAGGTCCATCCGCCGCTTCTGGCCGATAGCCACCACTACAGCATCCACCGGGAGCAGGAATTCCGAGCCTGCCACCGGCACGGGAGAGGGGCGTCCATCCGGCCCGGCCTCACCGGTCAGCTCCATCCGCACACATTCCAGTGCCGCGACATTCCCCAGCTCATCCCCGACAATCCGCTTCGGCAGCGTCAGCCAGTTGAATTCCACCCCCTCCTGCTTGGCGAATTCATATTCAAAATCATAAGCCGTCATCTCCCCGCGCGTCCGGCGGTAGATCATCTTCACATTCGCCGCGCCGAGCCGCACCGAGCAGGTGGCCGCATCAATGGCCGTATTGCCCGCACCAATGACAGCCACACGCTGTCCCATCAGCTCCAGGGCAGGAATCCCGGTCTTGGTGGTCTCCACCAGTTCGATCGCATCATAGACACCAGACAGCTTCTCGCCTTCAATCCCCAGCGGAGGGACGTAACCCATCCCGGCCGCCAGCACAATGGCATCATATCCGGCCTTAAGCTCTTCTATGGAAATATCCACGCCCACCTTCATTCCCGTGCGGATCTCTACGCCCAGCCCCTCCACCTGCTCCACTTCCCAGAGCGAAATGTCCTGCGGCAGCCGGAAGGAGACGATCCCGTGGGTATCCAGACCTCCGGCCAGCGGCTTCGCCTCATAGATCACCACCTGGAAGCCTTCGCGCGCCAGCTCTCTGGCCGCTGACAGACCTGCCGGTCCGCCGCCTATCACCGCTACTTTCTTGCCGTTAGGCTCACCTGCACGGAAGAGCTGAAGTCCGCTGCGGATCGCCCAATCCGTGGCATAACGCTGCAGCAGGCCAATCTCAATCGGTGCGGAAGCGCCGTTCAGCACACAGGCCCCCTCGCACAGCTCCTCCGTAGGACATACCCGTGCGCAGCTTGCGCCGACCGGATTAGCGTCCATGATGGTCTGCGCCGCCCCTCTGAGATTGTCGGTAGCGATTCTTTTGATGAAGGAAGGGATATTAATGCTGGTCGGACAGGCCTTGATACAGGGCGCATCATAGCAGTACAGACAGCGGTTGGATTCTTCGATAGCTCCCTTGCGGGTAAGCCCCGGCTCTGCCTCGGCAAAATTACGCATGAACAGCTCAGGTGTAAATGTGGTTAACGGTGAAGATTGCTCCATTGGGTACCCCTCCTTCTGGCCAAAGTAGCTTCCACTCTCGGCTTCGATTTATGTTATATAATATAACATTATTACGATGATCGCCTTAATATTTTGCATACTTGTAAGAATTATTGTAGTAAAATAAACTTCAAGCCGATAAAATTGCTAATCACACTCCAATTTGAGTTAAGTTTCCTGACATATTATATTCAAACTATAGTCAATTCGTTTTTTCGTTACATTAGACAGATTGTCTAATTTCAAAAGTCTATTTTTTACCTGTGAGAATGGCCTGAGAACTATGTTAACGAGGGGGAAGCTTATGGACTTTGAACTTGTATTTACGATCCGCGACGCGCTGAAGCGGCCGCTGTTCGCTGAAGCTGAGCTGATCGGGGGAAGAAACGGCCTGAACCGGGCAGTCCGCTGGGTGCATGTGCTGGAGAGCGCGAGCCTGGAGAGTCTGATTCACGGGGAAGAGATGATTCTGACTACCGGAATGAGCGCAAGCACGGATCTGGACGCCGCCCTGTCCTTCATGCAGAATCTGATTGATAAGAACGCCGCCTGCCTGTGCATTGAGCTGGGAGCCTACTTCAGTGCCATTCCGCAGGAGATGATCGCTCTTTCAAACCTGCATGATTTTCCGCTGATTCAATTCACCCGCACTGTACGGTTCGTCGACATTACACTCGATCTGCATTCTCTCATCATCAACCGCCATCACCGGATGCTGCAAGAGCTGGAGAGCATCTCCCGCGAATTCCACCGGCTGACCCTAACCTCCCAGGGGACCCTTAAGGTCCTGCAATTGTTATGTAAAAGCACCCGCACACAGATTCTCTATATGCACCTGCAAGGTAAACCTCTCTTCTTCCCGGCCCTCGCGCCCGAGGAGCAGCGCCCGCTGCTGGGCTTCTTCGAGACCTTCAGCGAAGAGATGGAAGGGGTACAGCCCGAGGCGGCCCCCTATATCCGCGAATACGGCCACAAGACCATCGCCGTGAAGCCCGTTGGAGCCTTGGATCAGACCTGGGCCTATATCCTGATGGTCTGTAATCACAAGCCGCAGGAATTCGACTGTCTGCTGCTCGATTCCGCCTCCTTATCCATCGCACAGGAGCTGCTGCGCACGCGGTACATGGAGGAGCGGAAGTTGTTCTCGGAGAATCTGTGGGTGGATGAGCTGGCCTCTGGACGCACTCAGGACGACAACCGGCTCAAGGGGCTGGTCGGCCCGGACTTCAACCTGGTCAATGAGCTGCCCTACCGGGTCTGTCTGATCGAGATTGAGAATCCCCGGGATGTCAAATGGAACAGCTCGGAGAATGACTGGGAATCCATCACCTTCCATCTCTCACTCATCCTGCGCTCCATCTTCGAGAAGTACTCCCTCCGGCCGCTGATCACCCTGAAGAACAACCGGCTGACCGTCATTGCACTGGATATCCAGTCCAAGCTGCCCGGCAAGCTGCGCCTGCAGCAGGCGCTTGATTCCCTGCAGCATATCCGTGCGGATGAGAAGCTGAAGGACCTGCAGCTCGTCATTGGAGTCAGCAAGTCCCACAAGGGCCTGAAGCATGCTCATGCCGGTTACCAGGAAGCTGTACAAGCGCTGTCCCTCTATTCCTGTTACCAGAAGCCGGTCCTCATGTATGAGGAGTTAGGCGTCTTCCAGCTGCTGCTGAGCCTGAACGACGGCAAGACGCTGGAGAATTTCATCCGCAGCTATATCGGCCCGCTGATTGACCATGATGAGGCGAAGGGCAGCGAACTGCTGCTGACGCTGCGCGTCTACCTCGATCATGACGGGTCGAAGCAGATCGCCGCCCGCAGCCTCTTCATCGTCAGGCAATCCCTCTACTACCGGCTGGACAAAATCACCGAGCTGCTCGGCGAGGACTTCATGCTCCCGGAGAACCGGATCTCCATTCAGGTCGCCCTGCGCGCCTACCAGTTCCTGTACCCGGAGAAATTCACTCTGCCCAGCTCCCGTTCAGCACAGCTGTGAAGGTATCGATGATGAACTGCACATCCTCATCCGTCGAGGATAACGGCGGAGCGAAGGTGAGCACATTATTGAAGCCAGCCACCGTATCGCCGTTCTTGCCGATGATCAGCCCCTTGGCTTTGCAGTCGGCAAGAATTCCTTTAACCACACTTAGCTCAGCAGGCACTCTGGTGGCCTTATCCGCCACCAGCTCAATCCCCAGAACCAGCCCGAAGCTGCGGATATCGCCAACCAGCTTATGCTCCAGAAGCCCAGCGAACCCGCCTTCCAGCCTGCGGCCCAGAATTCCGGCGCGTTCGACCAGTTGCTCCTGCTCCAGAATCTCCAGGTTGCGCAGGGCAAGCGCACAGGCGGCCGGATTGCCGCCGAAGGTGTTCACATGACGGAAGTGCCCGTAGTCATCGCTGTTATCCTTGAAGGCCTCATAGATCTCCTTGCGCACAGCGGTAGCCGATAACGGCAGATAGCCGCTCGTCAGCCCCTTCGCCATTGTGACAATATCGGGCTTGATTCCGAAATTGTGATGTCCGAACTTGCGGCCGGACCGCCCGAAGCCGCAGATCACCTCATCGATAATCAGCAACACGCCGTAGGTCCGGCAGATCTCCTGCACCCGGTCCATATAGACCTGATGCGGGACAATCACGCCCCCGCCGGTAATGACCGGCTCCATAATTACCGCCGCTACAGACTCTGCGCCTTCCCAGACAATCATATCCTCAATCGCCTGCGCGCACTGGAGGTTGAACGCCTCTTCGGTCATGCCGGCCGGACGGCGGTAGCTGTCCGGCGGCGCTACATGCAGGAACCCGCCGCCCAGCGGCTCGTACTTGTACTTGCGCTGCGCCTGCCCGGTCGCCGCCAGGGCGCCCAGCGAGCTTCCGTGATAGCCCCGGTAGCGGGCAATGAATTTATGGCGGTCAGGCTGGCCGGTCTGCTGCTGGTACTGGCGGGCGATTTTGAAGGCTGCTTCGTTCGCTTCCGAGCCGCTATTGGAGAAGAAGATGACATACTCATCCTCCAGCCACTCATTCAGCTTCTCGGCCAGCGCGATGGCCGGCATATGGCTCTGCGTCAGCGGGAAATACGGCAGGCTCAGCAGCTGGTTGTACGCCGCCTCCGCCAGCTCCTTGCGCCCGTACCCCACATTCACGCACCACAGGCCGGACATGCCGTCCAGGAATGTGTTGCCGTCGATATCGGTAACCCAAGAACCGCTTGCGGAAGCGGCAATCATCGGCGGATGCTGCTCACTGTAAGGAGTCATATTATGCCACAAATACCGCTGGTCCTTCTTAACCGCCAGCTCACTTTCTTTGCCCAGACTCTGCACGGCACACTCTCCTCCTTGGCTTTCCTTCTTTTAGTAACGCGCGGTAATCATTTTCTTGCGGGTGTAGAACTCCACACCGTCACGGCCGTTCGCGTGCAGATCTCCATAGAACGATTTCTTGTACCCTGAGAAAGGGAAGAATGCCATCGGCGCAGGCACGCCCAGATTGACACCCAGCATCCCGGCATCGATCTCCTCGCGGAACTCACGGACCGCCCTGGCGCTGTCGGTATAGATGCACGCCCCGTTGGCGAAGGGCGACTCATTGGTGACCGCTATCGCCTCCGCCAGATTCTTCACCCGCACCACTGACAGCAGCGGCGCAAAGATCTCGTCACGCCAGATCTTCATACCCGGCACCACATGATCGAAGATTGTCGGGCCCAGGAAATAGCCGCTGCCCGCAGCCGCAGCATCCTTGCGGCCATCCCGCACCAGCACCGCTTTCTCGGCAAGCCCAGCTTCAATGTAATCAATCGTCCGGTCTTTGTTCGCCTGCCGGATGACCGGGCCCAGGAACACACCTTCCTCCTTGCCGTTCCCGATCTTCAGCCCGTCCGCTGCCTCCGTGATCCGGCTCACCAGCTCATCGGCAATGTCCTCCTGCACCACCACTACAGCGCAGGCCATGCACCGTTCGCCCGCCGAGCCGAAGGCTGCGGACAGGATATTTTTCACCGCATGGTCCAGATCGGCATCCTTCAGCACGATCGAATGATTCTTCGCGCCGGCCAGCGCCTGCACCCGCTTGCCGTGCGCAGTCCCCTGCTTATAGACATATTCCGCCACCGGCTGCGAGCCGACGAAGGAGACCGCCTTCACCTCCTCATGCGCCAGCAGGCCATCCACCACCTCATGCGCCCCGTGCACCACATTCAGCACCCCCGGCGGGAAGCCCGCTTCTGCGAACAGCTCGGCCAGCCGGTTCACCAGCAGTGGTGTCCGCTCGGAGGGCTTCAGCACAAAGGTGTTGCCGCAGGCTACCGCCAGCGGGAACATCCAGCAGGGCACCATCATCGGGAAGTTGAACGGGGCGATGCCGCCCACAACTCCCAGGGGATAGCGGTACATGCCGGACTCTACGCCTGTCGCGATATCCGGCAGCTGGCTGCCCATCATCAGCGTGGGAGCGCCAGCGGCGAATTCCACGCATTCGATGCCGCGCTGCACCTCGCCCAGCGCTTCCTCCAGGCTTTTACCGTTCTCCAGCGTGATCAGCTCCGCCAGCTCCTTGCTGTGCTGTACCAGCAGCTGCTGGTACCGGAAGAAATAGCGGGCCCGGCGCGGAACGGCGACTCTTTTCCACTCGGAATAAGCTCTGGAAGCTGCCCGCACGGCTGCATCCAGCTCCTCCCGGCTGGAGATCGGCACATAGGCAATGATTTCGCCGGTCGCCGGGTTGAACACTTCCTCCTGCCGCCCGGAGGAGGACTCCACCCAAGCTCCATTTATATAGTTCTTCACCTTACTGGCCTGCCCCGTGAGCAGTGTCATCGTCCGCACCTCTTTTCCTGTGTTCGTCCGCTACCCTAGAAGAGATGACCGCCTTACCAGGCGGCCATCTGCTTCAGCTATGAAGGAATCCTGTTGCCTGTTATTTCGCCGCCATCTCCACAATCTCGTTCGTGTAAGCCTCCTCCACCTTGGAAGCCGTCTTGATGACCCCGAATTTCAGCGCGATATCGGCGGTCTGCTGGAAGGCGGCAGCATCCGTATAGCCCAGCTTGGAAGCATCGAAGCCCTCCGGCTGGATCAGCTTGGCAACCTCTGTCATCATCGTCAGCTGATGCTCCCGGGTTGTACTGCCCGCTTCCGCAAGCTTCATCACACTGTCCACAGCTCCTTCCGGATCAGCAATCGCATCCGCCCAGCCCTTCAGGGAAGCGCGGACGAACTTGGCCGCCGTCTCCTTGTTACCCTCCAGCCACTCCTTATTGGCGAACAGATTGTCTTCGAGCATCGCCACACCTTCGTCATTCATGTCGATAACACTGAGGTCCTCTGCCTTAATGCCCGACTCCAGCACCACCTGATATTCGTTATAGGTCATGGCCGAGGCCGCATCCAGCTCACCGCCGAGGAACTGGTCCATCGTGAAGCCCTGCTTGGTGAAGTTCAGATCCTTGCCTGAATCCAGCTTGTATTTATCAAAAAGCGCCAGAAGCTCAAACTCATTGCCGCCCATCCAGTTGCCCACCTTCTTGCCCTTCAGATCAGCCGGTGTAGTGATGCCTGCTTCCTTCTTGGATACCAGCACCAGCCCGCTCTTCTGGAAAATCTGGGCGATCTGCACCAGCGGCATCTCCTGCTCCTGGCTGGTCAGCAGACTCGCCACCCAGTCCACCCCGATATCGGCCGAACCGCCGGCCACCTGCTGCTCAGGCACGATATCCGGCCCGCCCGGCAGAATCTCAACCTTCAGGCCCTCCGCCGCATAATACCCTTTGTCCTGCGCCAGGAAGTACCCGGCGAATTGGGCCTGAGGCACCCATTTGAGTTGAAGCTTCACGGTAACCGGCTCAGCCGCCGGTTCTGTGGTTGCCGCATTCCCCGCAGTTGCTTCTGCTCCGGAGGGACTGGCGTTGTTGTTGCCGCCGCAGCCCGCAAGCAGCGAGATCAGCATTAGAGCCGCCGCAAGCCATAATCCTCCACGATATTTGCCCTGTTTGCCCTTCATCATAGCAACTCCCCCTACCAATCATTTTTTTGTAAGACGGCCTAACACAGTATGATTGCGTTCTTGTTGCCCTATGCAGGAATTACACACTACGTACGCCGGGAAGGGTGCCACTTGATAAACACCTTCTCCAGCCGCTCTACGACCAGGTAAAAGATTACTCCGGCAACCGCGGCAAGCACGATGCAGGACCAGCCCAGCGGCATCTTCGCCACCTTGATGGAATTCGAGAGCAGATAACCCAGCCCCCGCGAGGAGAAGAAGAACTCTCCGACAATCGCCCCGATCATGCTCGCTGTAGCGTTGATCTTCAAGGCGGTGAATACATAAGGCAGACTGTTCTGAATCCGCAGATGGCGGAATACCGCCCGTTTGCCTGCCGCATAGGAATGCATCAGGTCCAGCGCCAGCGGGTCCACAGCCGCCATGCCCTTGTAGGCATTGATCGCCATAGCCGCCATCGTGGTCGCGGTCACAATCGCCGCCCGCGAGCCGATGCCGTCCCCGAACCACAGGTTCATGATAGGGGCAAGCGCCACTATGGGCACGGCATTGAGTGCAGCTACCATCGTGAGGCTGCCGCCGCCCCAGCGGGGCCAGGCCGTAGCAGCCAAGGCAATCAGGAAGCCGCAGCCGGAGCCGATCAGCATACCAAGAACGGCTTCAGTGAGGGTATACCCTGTATAAGAGAGCAGCAGACTGAGATTGTCCCGCATCGCTTCAGCGATGGCGGAGGGCAAGGGGAGCTGATATTTCTTCAGATCGAAGATGCGGTGAAAGATCTGGAGCTCCCACAGCAGCAGGAACAAAGCTCCGGCAAGCAGCGGCAGCACGAACCCGGGGTTCAGCCATTTCAGGAATTTCCATGGATCTCCGCCTTGGTCCGTATCTGGCGTAATAACGTTGTTAGATGACGGAAATTCGCGAACCGTATTACTTTCCATTAGCGGCTGCCTCCTTGGGGACGGAATTCCGGCTGCCAGGGGGCTACCAGACGTTCCACCAGACTCATCAGCCAATAGCTGGCCATGCCCAGCATAGCACCAACCAGTACCGTAGACCAGAACATATACGTATGGGAGGGTCCGTAATAGAGATTGCGGAGCATAATGACCCCGATCCCGCGCTGTGCACCCATGAGCTCAACCAGAATTGCACCCGTTACAGCCAGCGGCGCTGCAATCTTCAGCCCGCTGAACAGCCCCGGCAGCGCTGCCGGGAAGCGCAGCTTCCAATATACAGCCCACGGTTTAGCGGCATAAGAGTGCATCAGCTCCAGGGCAGAGGGGTCCACACTCCGCAGACCGCGCAGCATATTCAGCGCCACCGGGAAGAAGGTGATATAGCCGGAGATGATGATCCGCGACAGCTGCTCATCCCGCACAATCCCGTATATAATCGGCGCCAGCCCCAGAATCGGAATCATCTGCGAAGCAACCGCATACGGGAAGGCAAGCTGCTCTATCGTCCGGGAGAGACTCATCAGCACGGCCAGCAGCACTCCAGAGAGCGCTCCGATCAGGAAGCCCACCCCGGCATTGCCGAAGGTAGCTCCCCCTTCACGGAGAAGGGTGCCGCTGTACTGCCACAGAGTAAGCGCCACCTCGTGGACATAAGGCAGCTTGGACTGGGCCAGCGGCGTCTTCGCCACATGCAGCAGCCACCAGGAGACCGCCTCCCACAGCACCAGCAGGCCGCAGATCCAGACAAACAGCGGTAGCGCGCGGTTCCGCATTAACGCACGGTTCAGCTTCATCACTACACCCCTTCGAAGCTGTCGCGGATACGGGCAATCAGCTCGAAGAACTCCGGACTGTTCCTCATGTCCGCCGTACGCGGACGGGGCAGCGGAATATCGACAACCGCCGAGAGCCTGCCCGGATGCGGAGACAGGACGAACACCCGGTCCGACAGGAAGATCGATTCGGGAATACTGTGGGTAACGAACACAATCGTGCTCTGTACCTTACTCCAGACGGAGAGCAGCTCTTCATTCAGCCGCTCGCGCGTGAATTCATCCAGCGCCGAGAACGGTTCATCCATGAGCAGGATTTCCGGCTCCATGGAGAGCGCCCGGGCAATGGCTACACGCTGCTGCATCCCCCCGCTGAGCTGCCAGGGATACTTATCGGCGAACCCCTGCAAGCCCACGAGATCAAGCAGCTCCAGCGCTTTGTCCTCACGGATCGATTTCTTGACGCCCAGCAGCTCCAGCGGCAGTGTAATATTATGCTTGACCTTCCGCCAGTCATACAGCACCGGACTCTGGAACACAATACCGTATTTCTGTGCCAGACGGGCCTCCTTGGCGTTTTTGCCTGCCACCATAATATTTCCAGCCGTTGGTGTTATAAGATCTGCCATCAGCCTCAGAAGAGTAGTCTTTCCGCACCCGGAAGGACCCAGCAGGGAGACGAACTCCCCCTTGGCAATATCGAGACTTACCTGATGCAGGGCCAGCACATCTGCCGTCTCCGTCTGGTAACGCATTTCGACATGCTCCAGCTGTATTTCAGGAATTTTTGCTGCTACTAGTGACATTTCCAGTCCCCCTCCATTCCTGAATCTATTAAATGTTAATTAACATCACATAATTATCTTAACTACCGTCCTATTCCTCATCCCATGTAGGATTAATTAACATGTTACACGTTGCCTGCGAATCCCACATTAGACAAAGCGTAACATTGAGACTGTGAAATTCCGTCACTTTGTCTAGGGAGCCGCTTACAGTGTAAATAATAGAGCTGATTGCCGATAAAAATAGTAAGTAACTATAAGTGGAAACGGCTTTGCCATTGCATTTCATTTTGTGTCCAGGAGACTATTCACAATGTCCAATGCTTATCCCAATTCATGGAGGCGCTCCCCATGGCATCTCTGATTTCCAACTACATTATTATCGTTTCGATCTCCGGTGTGCTGAACGCCTTGCTCGCCCTGTTTGCTTTTTACAGGAAGACTGACTTCTCGGGCCTGCGCGCATTCATCGTCAGCTCCGCCGCCTCGGCGGTGTACACATTCGCCTTCGCGCTCGAGCTCTCGGGGAACTCGATGGAACAGATTAAGTTCTGGATCAAGCTGGAGTATCTCGGAATGCCGTACATCGCGCCCTCCAGTCTGCTGATGATCATGCACTTCGTGGGCTTAGAGAAGCTAGTCTCCCGAAAACTGCTGGTCCTCCTCTACTCCGTCCCCGTGATCTCCACGGTGCTTGTCTGGACCAACGACTCCCATCACCTGTTCTATAAGGCTATATACTTCCGGGAAGGCGCGCCTGCACCTCTGGTGGATATCGTCATGGGACCCTGGTATATCGTGCAGGGCAGTCTGACCTTCGGCTGTATGCTGGCCGGTATGTGCCTGATCCTCTGGCGCTGGGGGCGGATGCGGCGGGCTTATCTGCGGCAGATGCTGATTATTTTTGTCGGACAATTCCTGCCTGCGCTGGGAGCCTTCCTCTATCTGATGGACCTGACTCCATACGGAACAGACCCTGTACCCGTTGTGATGAGCGTAACCTCGTCCCTGTACATATGGGCCATTCTGTCCAGAGGGATGCTGACTGCCGCACCGATTGCCCGCGAGAATCTGTTCGAGAGCATGCGCGACGGCGTACTGGTCATGGACCTCTCCGACAAGCTGGTGGATTATAACCGGGCCGCTGCCGAGATGCTTGAGGATCTGGATGCCTCCGCCATCGGCCGCCCGCTGGCCCAGCTCTTCCTGCCTGCCGGCAAGGAAGCTGTCGATTATGTAATGAATTCCAATCCGCAGATCTGCGAGGAGCAGGAGCTGGTATGGCATTCCGGCGGAGAAGTCTGCTATTATCAGGTCCGTTCCTCTCCGGTCCAGAAGCATGACGGCCATCTTGCCGGGCGGATGATCATGCTGATTGATGTTACCGAACGCACCCTGCTCCAGGACAAGCTGCTGCAGCTTGCCACCATCGACAGCCTGACCGGCATCTACAACCGGACCCACTTCATGGAGCTGAGCCGGCAACGGCTGCAGGAAGCTGCCGGCTCCGCCGCCCCCTTCTCGGTCATCCTGCTGGATATCGATTTCTTCAAGAGCATTAACGACCGCTACGGGCACCATCACGGGGATATGGCCTTACAGCATGTAGTAAGCGTATGCCGCCAGCATGTACGGGAGGGAGATATCTTCGGACGGTACGGAGGGGAGGAGTTCGTCTTAAGTCTGCCGGGAGCCCCCTTGAAGGAAGCAGCCCTGATCTCTGAGCGTATCCGCAGGGACATCGAGCAGAGCACCTTTTCCACCATCACAGGAACAATTAAAATCACAGCCAGCTTCGGCGTGACTGAAGCCTTCCGCCGTTCGATCTCACTGGAGGAGCTGCTCTCGGAAGCAGACCATGCCCTCTACTCCTCCAAGCGTAACGGCCGCAATAGCGTTCATCTGTATGGCGTCTCCTCCATCACCCGCTTCAAGCCCATGTGATGGAGGAGAAGCCCATCTTTTCCTGCCCCGCGCGTCACCTCACGCTTTCCCTCTGCATAACAAGTAGAAACGGCTTCGCCGTCCTTTCAAAGGACGGTACCGTTTCAGCGAGAAATAGGAGGATAATTTATAGCGTGAAACAAAAATTCTTATATTTGAATAAATGGCACCCGCCGGGTATATCCGCCTGCTCTTTTGGTGATACCAGCTTCCATAGCCCCTTTTTCTCCAGTTCTTTCCTGTCCCTGCACTGATTTCCGTCATTCCTGTTCTCCTGTTGTTTGCATAGGCGGGTTTTCAGTTTAATAAGAGTTAGCCGATCCGTTCGGCAGAATTCAGGTTCATGCGACATGGAGGGGGTTCTATGATCAAGATCGGGCTGACCGGCTTCGGAGACCATGAGGAGCTGTACGGCAAAATCAAACCTGCCGACCGCCTGCCCGCCTACAGCGCCCATTTTCCCATTGTGGAAATTGACAGCTCCTTCTACGCGGTTCAGCCGGTCCGAAATTACGAGAAATGGGTCAACCAGACGCCGGAGGCGTTCCAGTTCATTGTGAAGGCTTATCAGGGAATGACCGGACATCTGCGGGGGAAAAAGAATTACTACGATACGCCGGAGGAGATGTACCGGGCCTTCCATACCTCTATCGCCCCTGTCCGCTCAGCGGGCAAGCTGGCGATGGCGCTGTTTCAATTCCCGCCCTGGTTCGACTGCACCAAGGACAATGTGGATTTCCTGCGCGAAGCGAAGGAGCGGCTATTGGATGTACCCGCTGCCATCGAATTCCGTAATGATTCCTGGTACAGCCCTGAGATGCGTGAGCGGACCCTCGGGTTCCTGGAGCAGGAAGGCTGGATTCATACGATAGCCGACGAGCCGCAGGCAGGTTCCGGCTCCATCCCGATTGTCCCTGTCGCCACCCGGCCGGACCTCACCTACGTAAGGCTGCACGGGCGCAACACCGCAGGCTGGAATCAGAGCAGTCACCCAGACTGGCGCAAGCTTCGCTATCTGTACCGTTACAGCACCGAAGAGTTAACGCAGTGGCGGGACCGGCTGCTGGAGCTTGAACAGACCTGTAAGAATATTTACGTGGTATTTAATAATAATTCTGCCGGGGATGCCACTCCTAATGCCCAAGAGCTGCAATCGCTGCTTGGGATCGACGGCGGGCTGGCCCCGCGCCAACTGGACTTATTCAACTGATGTACAGAGGTCTACATAAATCTCTTCTACTCCCTGCTGAAGCATTTGATCACCGTCCCATTCGTCTTATATTTGTAGAGGAGGCCAAAGAATTATGAAGAGAAATCATACTATGATGCAATTTTTTGAATGGCATGTCGCGGCGGACGGAGAACACTGGAAACGCCTTGCCCAGATGGCCCCGGAACTGAAGGCGGCGGGCATTGATTCGGTATGGGTCCCCCCCGTTACCAAGGCCGTCTCGCCCGAAGATACCGGTTATGGAGTCTACGATCTGTATGACCTCGGTGAATTCGATCAAAAGGGTGATGTGCGCACGAAGTATGGAACCAAGCAGGAGTTAATCGACGCGATTGCCGAGTGCCTGAAGAACGGCATTGCGGTCTACGTGGATCTGGTCATGAACCATAAAGCCGGAGCGGATGAGACCGAGGTCTTCGAGGTTATTGAGGTGGACCCGAACGACCGCAACAAGGATATCTCCGAGCCGTTCGAGATTGAAGGCTGGACCAAATTCGATTTCCCGGGACGCGGCGAGGAATACTCCAGCTTCAAGTGGAATCACACCCACTTCAACGGAACCGATTTCGATGCCAAGGAAGGCCGCAACGGCGTATTCCGGATTGACGGCACGAGTAAAGGCTGGAATCAGAATGTGGATGATGAATTCGGCAACTACGACTATCTGATGTTCGCCAACATTGATTACAGCAATGACGATGTGAAGAATGAGATGCTGAACTGGGGCAAGTGGCTGGTTGACACCCTGCAATGCAGCGGGTACCGCCTGGATGCGATCAAGCATATCAACCATGAGTTCATCAAGGAATTCGCCATGGAGATGAAAAAGAAGCGCGGCGAGGACTTCTACATCGTCGGTGAATTCTGGAACTCCAATCTGGAGGCCTGCCGCGAATTCCTGAACACTGTCGATTACCAGATCGATCTGTTCGATGTCTCTCTTCATTACAAGCTGTACTCCGCCGCACTGGCAGGCCGGGATTTCGACCTGACGCATATCTTCGATGATACGCTCGTACAGACGCACCCCGCGAATGCCGTCACCTTCGTCGACAATCACGATTCCCAGCCTCATGAGGCTCTGGAATCCTGGGTGGGCGACTGGTTCAAGCAAAGCGCCTACGCCCTGATTCTGCTGCGGCGCGACGGATATCCCGTTGTCTTCTACGGGGATTATTACGGCATCGGCGGCCCTGCGCCGATGGAAGGCAAGAAGGACGCCATCGATCCTCTGCTCTGTGCTCGCTACACCAAAGCTTACGGTGATCAGGACGATTACTTCGACCATCCGAACACTATCGGCTGGGTCCGGCGCGGCGTTCAGGAGATCGAAGGCTCCGGCTGCGCTGTAGTCATCTCCAACGGAGACAACGGAGAGAAGCGGATGTTCGTGGGCGAAGCGCGCAGCGGAGAGGTATGGGAGGACTTCACCCATAACCGCGGGGAGTCCGTCACCATCGGCGAAGACGGCTGGGCCGTTTTCCCGGTGAATGGCGGAAGCGTCTCCGTCTGGGCGCTGCCCGAGCCGAAGCCAGCCGATGCCTGCGCGGAGGATTGAGCTTGTAAAGATTAATGCCGTCCCTGTTATTAGGGGACGGCATTTTTTTATAGGTGAGAAGTGACTCGGGATGGATCAAGGGTATTAGGAGCTCATCAGATCTAAACGTGTGAGAATTACTTTAGATAATGGCTTGCTGAGGTTTACCGCGCCCCGATTAGGGTGCAAGGGGGGGCTAATTGCAATTTGTACAACTAAATCGCCGGATGTCCCGTTAAATCTCCGTTTAGTTGTATTTCCTGCAATTAAAATGCCTCTATACTTGGATTTTCGCCCATTCGGGCAAATTTAGTTGTATAGACTACAATTAGAAGAGGCAGTCCACCCTTCTCACTGTTTTTAGTTGCACAGAATACACTTATCCCCATTTTTTCGCTACGAACGAAGCTTCATACTTTACCGAACCCACCTATTACTTTGCAACTTCACTGCTTTCGCAGCCAATTTCCCATTTTATCCACAAATTATACACAAAAGAAATATATTACTCTATTTACACGCAAACAAGTTACTCATTGGCTCATTTGACACTCATCCGGCCAAACTCAGCGCCACCAATAGTTTTTTTCCTCTCCTTTCCTCATCCAGCCCAGTTTCAGCTCCACCACTGGGATTTTTCCACAATGTTATCCACATTTTATCCACAGTACGTTCAACATCTGACGGATGCCTATAGAATTACTATTGTGAACAACGCGAAATAGGCGAATCCACGCCACAGGGGCTATGAATTCACCTATTTATGCTGAGCAAGACACGGCTTGCAGTTAGCATTTGCACTTATTGGTCAGCAGCTTGCGGTTAAGGAGTTGTGGTTGTGTTGTCCCCGTCAGCCCAGACGCCTGTGTCATGGTTCAGAATACGTTCGATCGGATATACCTTCCATACCGCCGTTACTACAGCCGAACACAAGACTGCTTTGAGCAGGTCCCCCGGAAGAAACGGCCACATGCCTGCCGTCAGTGCCTTGGCGAGTGAATCCATGCCTGTGGAATAGGCCAGCCACCCCACACCGCCCGGATAAACTAACAGTGCCCCGAAGATAAAGTTAGCGGCCAGCAGCTTCACGAAGGTGTATTTGTCCTGCTTAATGCGTTCAGCGAAAAAGCCGATCAGCCAGGCCACGAACGGCCAGGAGAAAATATATCCTGCGGTAGGGCCAACCAGGACCGCCAATCCTCCGCTTCCGCCCATCACCTGGAATCCGGCAGCGGCGAGTCCGATCACGATCAGTACAGCAAGCGCCCCGTAACGGGCCCCAAGGATTGAACCAGCCAGCATTACCGCGAGGGTCTGCATGGTAATGGGTACCGTGGAGAAGGGCAGCGAGATTTTCAAATAACTCAGAGCTATCATGACGGCGGCGAATAAGGCACTGAATATCAGGCCGCGGGTGGTCCATTTCTTCATGGCCGGGAGGTTCCCCCTTTTTTAAAAAATATAAGAATTTATATGTTTCACGCTACAAATTATCCTTCTATTTCTCACCGAAACGGTACCATCCTTTAAAAGGATGGCAAAGCCGTTTCCACTTGGGATCACTATAACATCACCCTCCAGATTCATCAATTCTGAAATCTTTGTTATAATGGGTAGCAATTGTTGACTAGAGCTGGACGGAAAGCAGGCATGAGGATGATCAGGGCGCATAATATAAGCTTGTCCGTGCGGGAGGGGCAGCATCGCCGAACGGTACTGCAAGGGATTAACATTCATATAGGGCCTGGGGAATGGGTAGCGCTGACAGGGGCCAACGGCTGCGGCAAAACCTCGCTAATCCGCTCCTTCAACGGACTGAACACCCCCTCCGGCGGCAGTCTGTCCGTGGCCGGACTGGATCTGCGCCTGCCGGAGAACCGTATGGCTGTTAAGCAGCACGTGCAGCTTGTGTTTCAGAATCCCGAAGCACAGACGGTTGGCTCCACCCCGTTCGAGGATATCGCCTTCGGGCTGGAGAACCGGGGACTGGAACGGGAGCGGATGATTGCACGAATCCATGAGATTCTACAGCAGGTAGGACTAAGCCATAAAGCGGAGGCAGAGGTATCTACACTATCCGGCGGAGAGCGCCAGCGTCTGGCGGTTGGCTGCTGCCTGGCACTGGAAGCTAAGATGATTATTTTCGATGAGGCTACCTCGATGCTGGACCCTGAGGGAAGATCGGATATTCTGGAGCTGGCCCAGGGGCTATGGCAGGCAGGGACTACCATCCTCTGGGTCACGCAGCGGATGGAGGAGCTGGCCGCAAGCCCGCGCATTGCGGTGCTGGGCAAGGGGCAATTGCTCTATGACGGCAGCCCGCGCAGCCTGTTCTATACCTCGGAGCTGCCGGAGACCCTCGGCTGGCTTCCTTCTCCGGCCGTCCGGGTCGGGAAGCTGCTGCAGAAGCAGGGCTGGCCGCTTCACCTGCTGCCGCTGACCGGACAGGATCTGGAGGAACTGCTATGAGAATTCGTACGGAGCATCTTTCCTTCTGCTATGAAGGCGGCAGGCCAGCGGTTCAGGATATCTCTCTGGATATCCCTACAGGTACACTCACTGTCCTCTGCGGGGTGAACGGGAGCGGTAAGTCTACGCTGCTCCGTCTGCTCGCGGACCTTGCACAGCCCTCCTCCGGGCAGATACTTTACGATCACGGGAAGAAGACGGACTACAAGACTGCCGAAGCTGTGTCCATGGTATTCCAGCAGCCGGAGACCCAGCTGTTCGCGGGTACGGTACATAAGGATATCGAATACGGCCTGATGGAGCGCGAGGTGTCCAAGGAGAAGCGGACGGAGATCATCGCGGGCGCCCTGGCGAAGACCGGGCTGGCTTACGATGAATTCGCCGGGCGCTCTCCCTTTCTGCTTAGCGGGGGCGAGAAGCGGCGCGTATGTATTGCGGGTGCCCTGGCCGTACAGCCCGGGCTTCTGATTCTGGATGAGCCGACCGCAGGGCTGGACCCCCAGGCAGCGCAGGCACTGCTCGAAATGGTGCAGGAGCTTCGCAGCGGCGGCCTGACCCTGATCATCGGCACCCATGATCTGGACAGCTTCCTGCCGGTTGCCGACAAGGTCATCGTGATGAAGCAGGGTGCTATCCATTATAACGGCCCTGCTCCGGCATTGACTGCGGATCCCGGCCTACTGGCAGACGCCGGACTCACGCCCCCCGTCTATGCTTCTATGGGACGCAGAGCGGTGCAGCATGGCCTGCTGGAAGCAGTCCCGGACAATCTGGAGGAGCTGCTGTTAGGGCTGGAAAAGCACCCGCTGCCTATGCCGCAGACGGACAGGTGGCCAGCAGGCACTGGCGCCTCTGCCCGCAGCAGCGCCATGCCACCCGGCAACCAGAATACCAAAGTCAGCGAACAACACAGTACGGAATACAGCTTAGAAGGCACCAGGAAGCGAGATCATTCTCCTCGATCCTCCAGAACAGAGAGGGTTCAGACGATAATCAGGCCTGGCAATCCAAGACTAGAACAGAACACCCCGCTCAGGCCCGGCTGGCAAGGACTCGATCCCCGGGCCAAATGGCTGGGGATGATTCTCGGCTCGCTGGTCCTGTTAGGGATGAACACTCTGCTCCCGCTGCTGCTTACCGCCGGGCTGCTGGCCGGGCTCGCGGCTTCGGCCAGCATCTCCTGGCGCCGGGCCTTCCGCTTCTTCCGCCCGTTCCTGCTGATGTTCCTGTTCCTCTGGCTCCTGTCCGGGCTTAGCTGGAGCTCTCCCGACTTCGCACTCGGGCCGCTCAGCTTCAGCTATGCAGGACTCGTGCGCGGGGGAGTTAACGTGCTGCGCTTCCTGCTGTTAATTGCCCTGGGCTTCCTGTTCACCGAGACGACCACCGGAGCTCCCTTGCGCGAGGGTCTGGAATGGGGCATCGCTCCGCTGCGGGCCCTGGGCATCCGCACCCGTAACTGGTCGCTTGCCGTATCCGTTACCCTGCAATTCGTGCCGTGGATTCTCGGCAAGCTGGCCCAGCTGCAGCTTGCGCTGGGCTCACGCGGAAGACGCGCCCGCGGAGTGGCCCGTTGGTCCCCGAGGCAGATTGCCCTAATCATCGTGCCTCTGCTGATTCTTGTCCTGGGTATGGGCGACGAGCTAGCGACAGCCGTAGAATCGCGGGGGTACGATCCCGCCAAGCAGCGGACCCCCGTCTATCAGCTCCGCTGGAGCAGGCGTGATACGCTGGCAGCGCTAGGTATCCTGGCAGTTGCAGCTATGCTGTGGTGGGTAGCGCGTATCCGCTGAGCGGGTACGGGACGATTCAGCGAACAAAATCAACTTAGCGGATGGATAGTGTAAGAACTTATACGGCTGCGCAGCAAATACAGTTAACCCCTTCTTACCTATCCGCTACTTGTGGGGCATCCGGCGAAATCAGGGGCACTAGTGCCCCTGATTTTTGTTCCATTGGCCTTAATTCGTTTTACTCTCCTTCGCGGCAGCACATTGTATG
Organism: Paenibacillus sp. FSL R7-0210; assembly: GCF_038009085.1. Classification (NCBI taxonomy): domain Bacteria; kingdom Bacillati; phylum Bacillota; class Bacilli; order Caryophanales; family Paenibacillaceae; genus Paenibacillus; species Paenibacillus sp. FSL R7-0210. Next base: position 6,911,271 of record NZ_JBBPAR010000001.1, on the reverse strand, counting down.
CTGTTTTTGGCATACATTTGGCCCGTTTGCCTGCGCGGCAGCACATTGTATGCTGTTTTTGGTATACATTCGGCCCGTTTGCCTGCGCGGCAGCACATTGTATGCTGTTTTTGACATACATTCGGCCCGTGCGCCTGCACGCCAGCACTTTGTATGCTGTTTTTGGCATACATTCGGCCCGTGCGCCTGCATACAAGCACATTGTATGCTGTTTTTCGCGTACACTTTTGGCACACCATTTACTCATTCTGCATGCGTACGGGCACTTCCCCCAACTCTGCGCACACTCCTAATCAAAAGCAAGCCGCCCCCTCCAGCAATCGGAGAGGGCGGCACCTTTTTTGCTGCCACAGCAGCTTTATTTACTTCAATGTACTCGCAATGACCGAGATATCACCAGATGAATAATCCAGGAAATACGCTGTTTTCGACTTTATATTAGCGTACAGAAATTTCGTGTTGCCATTCTTCGGCCATTCCTGATTCTTCAGCAGCGCCGCGCCTCCCTGAGAGAATAGGGACCATGAGCGCCCCTGCAGATCCCCCACAAACACCTGACCATTAATGACTTCCGTTACCCACCCGGAAATGTCGCCATCCTCTTTGAAGACCTGTTTGACAGAAGCCGTTTCTTTGCTAGTGGATTTGCTGATTAACTGGAAGACCTTCTGAGCCTCATCGGCTGAAGGACGGCTTACATTCCCCGGTACGGGCTGATAAGTGTAGGAAGTGTAAGCTGCATAGAAGTTCCCGCTGGAATGAATGGAGAAGTCTGTATTGAAGTCCTTGATTACCGTCTCATTTCTTGAATACAAATTAACCAGCTTCACCAGATAGTCCGTGCTCATAATCCCTTGTGCCTGATACTTAACGGCCAAATACGGGTATGCCTGAAAATCCCAATCCATTACGGATACATTTTCATATCCCTTGTCAATAAACTTGGCATTATAAGTCACACTCGGCTTTGCCCAGGGATATTGATACAGGCTGAAGTTGTTTCTCGCTTGGACCATGATCCGTTCATTGGTTTTGCCGGTTGGAGCTACCCATTTTACTTTGTCCCCTGCCGTTTTAAGCGGGATATCCGTTTTGCTGAGGAGACGTCCATCAGAGGAGAATACGGATTTCGAAATTTTAGTGCCTTTGCCTTGTTTAAGAAGCACAATTTTCGGCGGACTGCTCATCACCTGTAGGTCCAGGATACGGCTGGAGTCCTCTGATATCGTAGTCGCAGTGTTTGTATGTAGGTCAACGATATCTGCTTTATTATTCACATGATCCACAAGTGCCGCTGCATTTCCGCTAACCCATACCACGTCGGTCTGCTCATTAACCGGCTGCTCTTTGGGATTCGCATTCACCGGACCGGCGGTAATCAGCATGCTCATAGTCAAAACAGAAATAAGCAATACTTTCTTGAACATAGAATAATCCTCCTGTTACGCGATTTTTGAATCCTTGTTTATGACGCTTGAATATAAAAAGTTGCAGAAAAACAAAAATTTTCCGTGACTTCTTATCGCCTTATCCGGCCTTCCGTATACTACAAGGCTTACTCGCCAATCGCCAGTAGGCTATTCACCTCACTTCCCCTCCTCCGGATGCCTGGAGACCAGCCTCACCAGATCCAGAGTCAGGAGAGGAAGAGTCACCGCAGCGGGGTAGGCCAGATAACGCGGCTCCCATACCGGGTTGAACTTCTCCTTATACCGGCGCAGACCGGAGAAGCCATACCAGTGGCCTCCGCGCTCAAAAACCAGCCGGGCGAGCTTCTCCTCCCGCAGCGCTCCAAAGCGGCCCCCGACATTGGACAGCGGGGCAGACCCAAGATTGAAGCTTCTGTAACCGCGCGCTTTCGCCCATTCCAGCAGACACAGGAACAGATAATCCATAGTCCCGTTCGGAGTATCCTTGTGATGGCGCATCAGATCCACCGAGACCTTCTTCTGCCCGTCATAACCAGGAGCCATGGAGGCAAAAGCCAGCAAATGGCCGTCTGCTCCACGCAGCAGCGCCAGCGGTGCGAGCTGGAGGTACGGCTCGCTGAACCAGCCCAGCGAGTAGCCTTTCTCCCTGCGCCCGGCCAGCCATTCCTCTGACAACAGGCGAAGCTCCTGCAGCAGCTCCTTCGAATGCTGGGCCTCTGTGATCTCGAAACGGTAGCCCTCGCGCTCGAACCGCCCCTTCACATTACGCAGGCTGGCGTTCCGCGAACCGCTAATACTGAAGTCCGCCAGCGGAACCAGCGCTTCTTCTCCCAGCTTGAAGAACCGGTAGCCCTGCTCATGATAGAGCGGAAGATGCGCCGGGGTCGCCTGATAGAAGACTACAGATAGTCCATACAAATCAGCAGCCTGCCTGAACTCACTGATTCCGTTATTAAGCAGATTCATCGGCCCAAGCGGATCACCCAGTACCACCAGCTTGTCCCGGACTCTGGCGAAGGCGAACAGCACCTTGCCTTCCTGGGCCCAATAGAAGCTTTTGTCGCCAAGAAACAGCATATGGCTTAAGGTATTGCCCCAGCCCTCCGAGAGGAAGCGCTCCAGCCGCGCCATATCCTTATCCGCGAGAAGCATATCTGCCTTGTGCTGCGGCCTGAGGGCTACAACCATCGTCAGCAGCAGCCAAGAGAAAATCAGTCCGCCGGCCGCCGTGGCGGCCACATTACTGTGCTGCCGCAGCCATTCCGGCTGGATGCCGGGCGGGAGATGCTTCAGGAAGCCGTGATGGGTATAACTCGCCAGCCCGTAATAGCTGAGGGCTACAGCCGAAGTCAGGAGCAGCCACCATAAGGTACTTTTGGCGCTAAACGGAACGCTGACCCGGTAAAACCGGCTTCGTGAGATCCAGAGGATCATCGCCACCACCAGCAGGAACAGAGCCTCCTCGTAATCGAATCCCTTCGTGAATGCAAATACCGCCCCACCCAATAGGAGCAGGCTCGTCCAGACATAAGCCCTGCGGACACGCAGGGAGATTCCCCGCGACAGCAGAATCAGCATAAAGCCGATTAGCACGGACAGATGGTGCGAGATCTGCATCACTGGCAGCGAGAGGAGCTCCTCTGTCACCTTCAGCCTGTAGAGCAGCTCAGGCGTAGCTGCCGACAGCAGCAGAAGCAGACCGCTGGCCAAGACCAGCTTGCCGAGTGCCCATACGCCCAGATCGCTGAGGAAGGTATATTGACCGGGCCAGCCCCATATTTTCTGCCAGACCGTCAGGGGGGCTTCCACTCTGTCGCCGCTGCGTTCAGCGCCCTTCGTACCCGGCAGCCCGAACTCCAGCGCAGCCAGCACCAGTCCGAGCAGCCAAGGGATAATATAATAGAATAATCTGTAGATGACCAGAACTGCCATAGCATGGTCGCTCTTGATGCCAAGCTGGGTAAGCCCGAGCAGCGCAATCAGATCGAACGCACCGATGCCGCCGGGAGCCATACTTAGAATTCCCGCTATCGCAGCCACTACATAGATACTGAAGACGGTGAGAAACGGAGCGCTTCCGAGCATCTCACCGGCAATGAACCAGAAGGTCAGCCCGGCGAACACCCACTCCAGGAAGGAGGCACCCACAGAAGCAACCACAGTAAGCCAGGCGGTTCTCCCCTCACCCCGGTTGACCCATTTGGCGAAGAGCGCAGAGCGCTGGAGGAGTACAAAGAACGGCAGATACAGTGCTATCCCCCAGACTGCAAAACCCAGCCAGCGATGCGCCTCCAGCAGCCGGTCCGCCGGCAGAAGTCCGGTTATCGTCCCCCACCCAAGCAGCGACAGCCCCGTAATCATCAGCGGTGACAGGAACACAATGGCCGGTGCGAGCAAGGATGCAGGCACACTGCTCCGTTTATAGAGCAGCGTTCTAAGGCCCGCGCCAGCCAGACCGGCGAATCCAATCATATTATTGAACGTATTGGCGATCCAGGCATAACGGAAGGTCCGCAACCAGCCGATCTGCAGGCGGAAATGCCGCCGGATCAAGTAATCATAAGTACTCATGACCGCCACCGACAGCAGCGAAATTCCCAGCATCTGCATAATAGAGGGTACGGGAACGGATTTCAGATCACGGATAATTTTGCCTAAATGAATTTGCTTCAGCTCATGCTGCCCCTCCAGATAGACCAGACCGATAATCAGCAGCGGAAAAAGCGCACGCACCGCCTTAATCCGGTAGATGGATATCAGCAGCCGTACGAGCTTGAAGCGTTCCAATTTATTTTTGATTACAGTATGCATGACTTCACCTGTCCTCACTGCCGAACGCTCTTGTTGCCTGAACATATTCAGCCCTCTTCATACGAACCCATTATAACAAGATCCGCAACAGAACTCCCGTATAATGGTCACATGCCTATAAGAGTTAGACGGCGGGCGGAGGATAAGTCCCTGCATCAGATTTATATTTATCCGGTGATGGCGGGAAGCGTATACATCTATATTTTAAAAGCACCCGGACTGCGATTAGTCCGGGTGTTTTTATCATCGTACCAAGGGTTGTCATCCCCTAACGGAGAGCCTGTCACCATGGCAATGGCGGCTCCCTTCAGAGACATGCTGTTCTCGCTCAGGCTATACTCGGATGTCGAATCTCCCTGCGCTGTCGGTGGTTGCGTTAGCAATCTCCTGAACGGATGCTGCTGTCAGCTTATGGTTACCGGCAGGCTTGTCCGGAGGCGCGGCAGCACTCTGGGCAGAAGCGGAGCTGCCCGCAGCCTGTGACTTCTGGGTAATTTGTGCTTCAATTTGCTTGATCTGCTGTTCTAGCTGCTTGGTTTTGGTTTCTTTGGCTTGCTCGCTGTCCTTGCTTGCGCTTACTTTCTCAAGCTCAGCTTCCAGCTTCGCCTTCTGCTTCTCAAGTGCAGCGGTATCGCTGGCGCTGGAGGATGTATAAGATACAGATGATGAAGCGGCAACGGATGAGACATTCATGGGTGTCCCTCCTTTCACCTCTTCAATATATCCCTTTTCTCTACAATGAACGTTAAAATGCGCTGAAAGTTTGCTGAATATCCCTTCAACCCTTCCTGGCCCTCCGGTTCACCAGCATAACGCTCAGCAGGATGATGACCAGCCCGGCGATGGTATTGGCATAGACCTGCTCCTGCAGGAAGATTACGCCCCACAACAGGCCAAATACAGGCACGAGGAAGGTAACACTGACGGTCTTGACCGGGCCGATATTGGCAATCAGCCGGAAATACAGCAGATACGCCACTGAGGTGCAGATCAGCGAGAGGCCGAGGACAGAATATACAGCGGCGGAAGAAGGCAGACGATCCGGGGCAAAAATCACCGCCAGCGGCAGCAGCACCACACTTGCACCCAGCTGTTGTCCCGCAGCAAGCGCCAGCGGAGTGAGACCGGAGCCTACGCGTGATGCGTATAATCCTCCGAACGCATAGCAGAGCGCGGCTCCAAGAGAGTAACCAACGGATAAAAGAACCGTGCCGGTCAGCGGAAGCGGACTCCAGCCGACCAGCACGCCCACACCTACAAGGCCTATGATCAGCCCGGCTGATTTGGCCGCCCCCGGCTTCTCCTTCCGGGTCCCCCACGCCGCCAATGCCGCGAACATCGGGGTTGTTGCATTCAGAATCGCCGCCAGCGAGGCGCTTAAGTGCAGCTCGGCCATACAGATCAGCGTGAACGGGAGCGCCGCGTTAACCGCACCGAGCAGCAGGAAAGATCTCCAGTGCTTCAGGAGGCCCAACCTGCGCCGGGTCAGCAGCGCATAGAGCAGCAGAGCAGCTCCGGCAATCGTAACGCGCAGCTCTGTCGTGAAGACCGGACCGAGCTCCGGCGAGGCAATCCGCATGAACAGGAAGGAAGCCCCCCAGGCAAAAGCAAGCAGCAACAGGGTAGCAAAGTCCTTGCGGCTCACAGCTTGACCTCTCTTCTGCACAGCAGCAGATAGGACAGAACCGACAGGAGGCCCGCTCCCGCGATGACCAGCGCCATCGGCAGGGCCGAGCCACTGCCGCCAAGTCCGACCAGCGGAGCCGCGCAGCTCCCCAGCAGCAAGGGAAGCAGACCCAGAAGCGCAGAGGCGCTGCCAGCCGTCTCCCCCTGATCCTGCATCGCCAGCGAGAAGCTGGTCGTACCCACAAGACCTACACTTGCAACCACAGCGAACAGACAGATTAGGATCGGCAGCAGCCCGCCATCGGCGAGGAGGGTAATCAGCAGCAGAATACCTCCAGAGGTACTGAGCAGAAGGCCGCAGATCAGCAGCTTACGCTCACCCACTCTGGCCGACATCCGCCCGGCAATCTGCCCGGTCAGAATAATGCCGAGGCCATTCACGGCGAAAATCAGGCTGTACATTTGCGGGGATACCCCATAAATCGTCTGCAGAACAAAGGATGATCCCGAGATATAAGCGAACATGCCTGCCATAACAAAGCCCTGGGAGAGCGCGTAGCCCATGAATCCGGCATTGCCGAGCAGGATGCGGAAGGTACGCAGGGTCCCTCTGAGCCCGCTGCGGATACGCCGTTCCTTAGGCAGAGTCTCCGGCAGCCGCAACAGGATGACCGCCGCGAAGAGCAGCCCGCATACGAACAAGACGATAAATACCCCCTTCCAGTCCGTCACTCTCAGCAGTTGCCCCCCGATGACCGGCGCTGCAATCGGACCCAGTCCGTTGACAATCATCAGCAGCGAGAAGAACTTGGTTAATTCCGAGCCGCTGTACATATCGCGGACCGCCGCACGGGAGATTACCACCCCTACCGATCCGGCCAGGCCTTGAATGAAGCGCAGCACAATCAGCAGTCCGATGGACGGGCTGAACGCACAGAGCAGCGAGGATACCGCATAGATCATCATTCCGAACAACAGCGGAATCCGGCGCCCATGCACATCACTGAGCGGTCCGGCCACAAGCTGGCCCGAAGCCAGTCCCAGCAGGAAGAAGGTCAGGGTAAGCTGAATCATGGCGGGACTGGTATCGAAATAGAGACCAAGGGCAGGCAGGGCAGGCAGATACATATCAATCGACAGGGGACCAATGGTAGCGATGGCTCCCAGAATCACGGCAAGCTGCAGCCGCTGGCTTCTGGACGGCCCGCCCTCGGCCAGGCTTGTCACCGAATTTTGCTTCATCATGAACAGGATACATCCTTTCTTGCCCGTAACCTTTAGTAAGACGGCAGAGCCATTTATGTTCAGGTCCGTTTATATATTTCTCCATACTACCGATTACCGCTGGAATGTTCAATGAATTTCTGGTTGGGCGGGAAAGCGCGGCAGCTTGGCAGGAACAACAAAAAACCGCCTGCCGTAGCCGCCAATCCTCTCGGTGATCGGCAGGCCCGCAGGCGGTTATCTCAGGTGGTGCTGTTGTTACTCCTCAGAATCGGTAAGAGCGGCCAGCCAATCTCTTGCCGCCTCCGCCTCGGCGGCGCTCAGGCGGTGCCCCTGATTGCCCCAGTGCGAGGTAACCTCTGCCCCGGCACCGCTTAACAGTGCTTCCAGCTCCCGGGTCTCCTCGGAGCGGATAATCGGATCATTGGTCCCTGCCCCGATAAAGACCGGAACCCCCTGCAGCGAAGGAATCGCCAGGCCGCGCAGCGGAACCATCGGATGCAGCAGCACTGCCGCCCGGAAGATTCCTCCGTAGTGGAACAGCAGGCTGCCCGCAATATTCGCGCCGTTAGAATAGCCGACTGCTACCAGGTTATCAGCATCGAAGCCGTATTTTGCAGCCGCTTCATCCAGAAACTGCTTCACCTCATGGGTGCGGAAGATCAGATCCTCCTCATCGAAAATCCCCTCCGCCAGCCGCCGGAAGTAACGCGGCATGCCATTCTCCAGTACGTTGCCGCGGATGCCCAGCACAGATGCTCCGGGTGCCAGCAGCTCTGCAAGCGGCAGCAGATCACGCTCGTTGCCGCCTGTGCCGTGGAATAAGACCAGTGTTGGCTGGGTTACGTCTGTACCTTGCTCAAATACATGAATCATACCGGCTTCACCTCCAGTTCACGGATTTCAAACGGGCTGAGGTTCGCTTCAATCGCCGCACGCTGCGGCTCAAACCAAGCCGGAAGCATCAGCTTCTGCCCCAGCGCCTCCGGTGCTTCATCACGGGCAAAGCCCGGAGGATCGGTTGCAATCTCGAACAGAATTCCGCCTTCTTCCCGGAAGTAGATGGCATTGAAGTACTGGCGGTCCTGCACCGGAGTCGGCTGGTAGCCGTGACTCTGAACCCGGCGTCCCCACTCCAGCTGCTCTTTGTCATCTGCGGCCCGCCAAGCAATATGGTGAACGGTACCTGTACCGCCGCCGCCCTGCGGAACTGGAGTGGCCTTCAGATCAATAATATTGCCGATATTGCCTGAAGCTCTGTAGCGGATGTAGCCGTCCCCTTCAGCGATACGCTCCATTCCCAGGGTGCGGGAGAGTGTATCCGCTGTCCGGTCCGGGGCTGTGCTGTAGAGGACAGCACCCCCGAAGCCTTTAACCGCATGCTCTACCGGAACGCCGCCAAACGACCAGGTGCTCAGCGCACCCTCTTCACGCTCCACCAGTTCAATCCGCAGTCCGTCAAAATCCGCGAAAGAGAGATACGACTCGCCAATCCGGGTAACCTTAGTCACAGGAATCTGGTAAGCGGCCAGCCGCTGCTCCCAGAATCCGAAGGAGCCGGCCGGTACAGCATAAGTGGTCACACCGACCTGTCCTCCGCCGATTCTGCCTTTGCGGCCATGAGCCCAAGGGAAGAATGTGATGATCGTACCCGGCGCACCCTGCTCATTGCCGAAGTAGAGGTGGTAGACCTCGGGGGCGTCGAAATTGATGGTTTTTTTGACGAGCCGCAGGCCTAGAATTCCGGCATAGAAATCAGCATTACGCTGAGCGTCTCCAACAAAAGCGGTAACATGATGAATCCCTGCAGTATGCATAGTCATGAGTGAACCCTCCTGATAGTTGTGATGATGATGCGCTTATTTTAATTGAAGAATATTGCGTCTAGTGAAATCGAACCCGCGCCTGTCAGCGCTATACCTACAGCGACTACCAGCACCGTTAAAGGAAACTCAATCCCGTTCGCTGTGGACCAGAATCCGTTAGGAGCATGAACCTTCACAATGGCACCGAGCATCGTTGCCGCAATCAGCACCGCAGCCACCGGAGTCAGCAGACCCAGAGTGAACAGCAGGCCTCCGACCAGCTCCATCAGACCTGCCAGCACCGCCATACGCACGCCCGGCTTGATACCAATCGACTCCATCCAGCCGCCTGTTCCCTTAGGTCCATATCCGCCGAACCAGCCGAACAGCTTCTGTGCACCATGCCCGATGAACGCTACACCAATCACCAATCTCATCAACAATAAACCTACACTAACCATTTTAAACACTCTCCATTCTCTTGGTTTTAATTATCTTAACATTAAGATATTTGCTAATAAAATTGCTGAGCTATTATTCTCTTCTTTCGTTCAGCTTGCTAACAAGCAGACAACCTTACCGCAGCTGGGCTGCTACGGACTCACTTCTATACTCCCTTGCCCAGCTTCTTCAGCAGCAGCGTCGCCTGAGCCTTCTCTTCGCTGTCCAGTCCGCCCATCAGGCTGTGAATAGAATCGACATGCTGCGGGAAAATATCATCAAACAGCTCCCGTCCCGCCTCCGTAATCTCGGCATACGTAACACGGCGGTCATCCTCGCAAGGAACGCGCTTCAGCAGTCCCCGCTTCTCCAGCTTGTCGATATTGTAGGTGATGCTGCCGCTGGTGACCAGAATCTTCTCGCCAATCTGCTGAAGTGGAATCCGGTTTCTATGATACAGCACCTCCAGCACCATAAATTCCGCCGAGGCCAGCCCGTGACTCTTCATATCCTTCACCGCCTGATCCATCAGGCTCTTGTACGCCTTCGACAGAACGACGAACAATTTAAGCGATGCTGCCTGCTCCTGCTCCAGCGTAGTATCTGTCTCTGTTCTTGCTGTCTTATTCTTGCTGCTCATTTGGTACACCTCCTGACCGGCTGCATTTATCTTCAAGTTAATTATCTTTAAGTTAAGATAAATATACGTTATTGGAAGCAGTCTGTCAAGCGCGGGAGGTGAATTAATTTTCATTCCGCCCGGCGCAAGGAAGGATCGCTCTATGCTGCGGTCATGTGAAGCCTAATTCTTACAAAAAAGCTAACCTCTGCGGGTAAATCCCCCCCAACCCGCGCAACAATCACCCCCTCCAACTCCCGCAATAAGCAAGTGGAAAATCTACATCTAATAGAGCTGAATTTCGCCACTTTGGGCGGATCATCCTTAATTAAGTGCCTTTTATCCAGCTGCTGTTTTAGCAGGGTTTATTCGTTCATCAGCAAGTGGAGAAAATCCATCTATCTCCCGCTCCGCATATTTGACCTGTTCTCTAAAACGGCGTAGACTTTCAAAAGGTGAGTATACACCGAAGCAGACGGCTCTTAGCAAGCAACTTATTGGGTATTCCTAATACTTCAAATGAATCCTATTCTAATCTTATACCAAGGCTACAAAAGGAGGCTGATTATGGAATCGAAGGCTCATCATCATTCCGGGGCCGCCGCGCGCAGTGCTGCGGCGGAAGAAGCCCCCGCGCCGCGCGTGCTGATCGTGACGGCAGTCGCGGCTGAGCGCGAGGCGGTCCTGCGCGGCCTCGCCGGCAGCCGCAGGTTCGACGTCATCGCGGCGGGCGCCGGCCCCGCTGCGGCAGCGGCGGGCACCGCCGCCGCCCTGGCAGCCGGCTCGTACGGCTGCGTCGTCAGCGCCGGGATCGGCGGCGGCTTCCCGGGACGCGCACCCGTAGGCTCGCTGGTCATCGCCAGCGAGATGCTGGACGCGGCCCTCGGCGCAGAGACGCCGGAGGGCTTCCGCAGCGCTGCCGAGCTCGGCTTCGGCAGCGTGTCCGTGCCTGCGCCGGGCGGCACGGTACAGGCCCTTGCGGCCGCGCTGGCAGCGGCCGGCCTCACGGTAAGCACGGGCACCGTGCTTACCGTGTCCACCGCGACCGGCACCGCCGGGACGGCCGCGGCTCTGGCCGCGCGCCACCCGGAGGCGGCAGCGGAGGCGATGGAAGGCCACGGGGTCGCCGTGGCCGCCCAGGCGCTGGGAATCGCGGCGCTGGAGCTGCGCGCGATCTCGAACCCGGTCGGCCCGCGCGACCGGGCCGCGTGGAAGATCAATGAAGCGCTGGACGCTCTGGCAGCGGCGGCGGCTATTTTACGGGAGGTGCTGTAATGACACAAGAGCTTCATATTGCTTATTCCCCTTGTCCTAACGATACCTTTGTCTTTCATGCCTGGGCGCAAGGCCTGATTCCCGGCGCACCCCAGCTGGATGTAATGTTTGCCGATATCGATATTACGAACGGGCTTGCAGCAGACGGCGCCGGGCCTGAAGTGCTCAAGATTTCCTACGCCGCCCTTCCCTGGGTGCTGGACAAGTACAAGCTGCTCCCTTGCGGCGGTGCGCTGGGACGGGGCTGCGGCCCGCTTGTACTAACCCGCAAAGGCGCAGGCGCCATCAAACATCCGCGCGAGCTGTCCGGCCGCAGAATTGCCGTCCCGAGCGAACGCTCTACGGCATACCTGCTGTTCCGTCTTTGGGTAGCACAGCAGGTGCAGGGCGGTCCGGCCGAGATCGTCGTTATGCCTTTTGATGAGATCATGCCTGCCGTGCAAAAGGGAGAGATCGATGCCGGACTCGTCATCCACGAAGCCCGCTTCACTTACCCGTCTTACAATCTCAACCTGCTGACTGACCTCGGGAGCTGGTGGGAGAGCGATACCGGCTTGCCTATTCCGCTTGGTGCGATTATTGCCCGCCGCGATCTGGACCCTGAAGCCATTACCGGCTGGATTCGCAGCTCACTCCAGTATGCCTGGGACCATCCTCTGGACTGCCAGGAATACGTGCTAAGCCACGCCCAGGAGCTATCGCCGGAAGTGGCCAAATCGCATATTGATCTTTACGTCAATGAATTCACGATGAGCCTTGGCGAGGACGGCTATGCGGCCATCTCTGCACTGCTGAACCGGGCTGCTGCGGAAGGGCTTGTGCCTGCGGTTGATCCGGCGCTTTTGCGTTAGCAGGGGGGAGCTTCATGACCCCCCGTTCCTTTTGAACAGCAGGCATGACTAACTTATCCTACATTTAGCTACCTATAGCAAGGAGGCCATTCCTATGATTCCTTCAGGCAACAGCAAGGCTAATATCGACCGTTTTTTGGGGTACCAAAATGACTACGACCGTTACCGGCCGGAAGCGCCGCCGATGGTGATTGAACTGCTCACCAGTTACCTGGGCCACCGTCCTTCCCATGTTGCAGATATTGGCTGCGGCACCGGCCTGTCCACCTTTCTGTGGAAGGATGCCGCCAATGCAGTGACCGGAGTGGAGCCAAACCCGGATATGCTGGGCAAGGCTCAGGACAAGCTCCGTCTTCTCGGCAGCGGAGCGGATAACCTGTCTTTTGTGCAGGGCTACTCCAACCAGCTTCCTTTCGATACGGAGAGTGTGGACATTATCACCTGCTCCCAGTCGTTCCACTGGATGGACCCGGACAGCACTCTTCAAGAAATCGCCCGTTGTCTGCGACCCGGCGGAGTCTTTGCCGCCTACGACTGTGACTGGCCTCTGGTGCTGCAGCCCGCTATTGAAGCCCGTTACAACCGGCTGATTGCGGCTTCGGATGCCATGCTTGCGGAACTTCAGCCCGGTGCCGACCAGGCCAGCAAATGGGACAAGGAAGGTCATTTGAACCGGATCAAAGCCAGCGGACGGTTTACTTACGCGAGAGAGATTGTTTTTCACAATATGGAGTCATGCGATGCACAGCGCTATATCGGGCTGGCCCTCAGCCAGGGCGGCGTCCAGTCCCTCCTGAAGCTCAGCCCGGCCTCACTTGTGCAGGACATCGCAGAATTCTCGGCACAGGTAGAGGAGTTCTTCCAGGGCCGGACCTTGCAGGTACCGGTTAGCTACCGGATGCGGACCGCTGTGAAGTAACCATCCCCGTTAGCAACCAAGCTCCTGTCTAAATAGTACAAGTAGAATCAAAAACGCGCCCCAGTTATCCCCGCAAAGGAACCGGGGCGTTTCAATGTCTCGGAAGACTTAACCAGGGACATTCCATGTCTGCCCTTCCTTTTGTTCACTGTATCTACTAATCCGCTCTATTGACCATTGGAATATTATCACATATTATTACACCAATGAAATAAAAATCTAATTACTGGGATTAGGTCAGGTGGTGTTATATGAAGTCCACAACCACGATTCGCGATCAGGTAACCGCATATTTGTCTAATCAGGGCCTGTCCATTAATCAGTTTGCCATCTCTTCAGGAATTAATTCCGGCACACTCAGCCGTGTCGTTAAAGACCGTCAACCGATTGCCATGGATCATCTGGAGCGTATTACCCGGGGTATGGGCCTGCCGGAGGACTACTTCTATACCTTATACGTGGACGAATGCTTTCATCATTCGGCCCCCACCTGGCGGCGCTTGCGGCCGTTTCTTGTGCGTTCAGCGGCGCTCGGCCGTCTTGACTGTGTTGAACAGGTAGTTAGGAACCTGCTGGAGAATCTGGTCTATGCCCCTATGCTATTCGAAGTTGCAGAAGGATTGTTCGAGCAGGGATTGTGGCACGCAGCAGCATTATTGTATGAGAATGTGAGCACCAGTGAGAAATATCAGAATTCCGAACGGCTGGCAATATGCCAATATCGCTTGTTCCGGATTGGCCTCGGTGATGACCAGAGCAGTAATCTGCGGGTAGCCATCCTGTTCGAATGCTTCATCGACCGGCTGAATGAGGCGGATCAGCTGGACGGATTGAAAGACCTGCTGGATGTCTACTACTCTCTGCAAAAGTGGTCCAAGGTGAACGAGCTTGCCGAGAAAATGCTTGAGCTGGCTACCCTCCGTTACAATCTCCAGCTCCGCTCGAAACGTAAACCGGACAACGAAAGATCACCTTCAAGTCCGCTGTATTTATATATTCTCCGTTCCCATCTCTTTTTATCAAGTGTCTGTATGGAATATGGGGACTATAAGTCTGCAATAGAGCGTGTAAGCCTTTATACAGATGTGCCTTGGATACAAGAAACTAATGACGAAAAAGAGCGGATATTAGCCCAATTCAAGGAGTGGGGTAGAGCAAATATCTATTTGTATCGTATACTCGATGGGCAGTTAGAGGTACTAAATAATTATGTGGAATTTATATCTACCCAGCCAGACGAGATATTCACGGCAATGTATAACATTGTTAAATCTGCAAATCGGTATAATTGGAATATAGACCATATTCTTGAGCGCTTCTCTAGTTACATCCCTTACAGAACATATAACTCCGAATTCGGTGAATATAACCAGCAAGTTATGGCAGACAAGCATGCCCGCTTTCTTGCTGAATTAGCAGCCTATTACCTTCACAATAAGTATTATGAGAAGTTTACGAATGTACTGCGAAGCCTGGAATCCTCCGCTAAAATCAACAACGAAAGTATAGCCATTACTTGTGTTGATCTATTTGAACAATACAGGTATACAGCAGGAGAAGAAGAAATGGAAAAATACAAACTTTTAATTAGAACAGCACGAAATTCAAAAGCAACATCATTTCATCAAGCTTATAGTTCTATGCAGTGATACCCATCCGTATACGAATCGGCGTGAATTAGGCGCACTTCTTGCTGCATTCTAGCTTTCCCCCAGCATTTACCCTATACTTATACCAGCGAGACGAAGAACGTCCCGGTTACCCCTTTATGGGGAAGCCGGGGCGTTTTCTATTTTCCGGAGAGGATGAGGAGCATGACTTTTGAAGAAGCACATGAACAATTTATCAGCGGACACTTGAATTGCAGACCTGAGGGGGAACGAAGAGCACGCTTGGAAAGGGGGCATCGGCATGCCGAGGTGCTGTTCTTGAAGAATGTATGGTGGCCTTTGCGGGGACATTTTACCGGACTTCACCCGGAGTATGAGGTGATGGATTGGCGGGGACGATCTTATTTCGCTGACTTTGCTTGGCTGCCCGGATACGTAAAGCTGCTGATCGAAATCAAAGGCTATGCTTCGCATGTACGTGATATGGACCGCAACAAATACTGCGGCGAGCTGAACCGCGAGACCTTCCTGTACGCCATGGGCTATCATGTGATTTCCTTCGCATACGATGATGTTGAACAGCGTCCCGAGCTCTGCATAACCTTGCTGCGGATGGTGCTGGGCAGATATCAGCCTGCGGCAACCCCAGTATCGCGCGTACAGTTGATGGAGCAGGAGGTCATCCGGTTAACCGTTCATCTAGCCCGGCCTATTCGCCCGCAGGATGTAAAGCAGCATTTCTCAATTGATTACAGAACCGCTGTCCGCACCTTGCGAAGTCTGTCTGACAAGGGCTGGCTCGTACCGGTTCCCACCAGCAATCAGGAACGAACCGCACGATATGAGTTGAAGCGCGGTGTACTGGAATATTTTAATTAGCCTTCGGCAAATAATTGGAAAAACGCATCTTAATTTCGCTATTCCCAAGGAATACTCGACAACAAGTGGAAAACCAGCAACTGCTGCTCCTGGTTTTGCCGCTATAGGGCGATCTGGGGAAATTTAAGTGCTGTTTTTCCAACTCTCTCCCCCACAACCCATTAATACTCATCAGTAGGTGGACAAAATCCATCTGTTACCCGCTTCCGCAGCATTATCACCCGATTCCACCAACATAGATTACTCCACCAGCATCGGCAACACCGTTCTTATCCTCTATCAAACCATCAGCCGCCAGCACCCCACTCCTTCAATCCTCGTCAGTCCCCATTCCTCCACGCCGTTATAGTCCCGCTCCCCTATCCCCTATGCAACTCCCGCCACCCACTTCCACCTTACCCCCTGGCAAGCAAAAGCCCCCCGCCTACGCAATACGCGCATGCAGGGGGCTTCTGTACTCTTCCGGCGCTTACGCCAGCTACTTCTTATTCATCTTAAACATCAGGAACAGCTCATTATAGTGGGCAAGCATCCGCTTGCCGAGGTTGTCGTAGACCTCCAGCCGGTCGGTGAGCTCGGCGGGCGGGTAGAAGCGCTCGTCACCGGAGATGTCCTCCGGCAGCAGCTTCAGGCCGGGAACGTTCGGCGTGGAATAGCCGACGTATTCCGTATTCTGGGCCGCCACATCCGGCCGCAGCATGAAGTTGATGAATTTATGCGCGCCTTCGACATTGCCGGCGGTGCGCGGAATGACCATGTTGTCGAACCATTTGTTCGAGCCTTCCTCCGGCACGACAAAGTCCAGCTTGTCGTTGTCATCCATGATCTCCGAAGCGTCGCCGGACCAGACGATACCGACCGCCGCTTCTTCGTTGGCGAGCAGCATTTTGACCTCGTCACCCACAATGGCCTTCACATTTGGGGACAGCTTGTTCAGCTTCGCGAGCGCCTCCTGCAAATGCTCCTCCTTCGTGTCATTGACGGAATAGTGCAGGCTGTTCAGCGCCATGCCCATGACCTCACGGGCTCCGTCCACGAGGAAGATATTATTCTTCAGCCGCTTGTCCCATAAGGAATTCCAGCTGCTGAAATCGATGCCCTTCGTCATCTCCGGGTTGAAGATGATCCCCACCGTCCCCCAGAAATAAGGAACCGAATACTTGTTACCGGGATCGAAGGACAGATTCATGAACTTGGAATCGATGTTGGCGAGATTCGGCAGCTTGCTGTGATCCAGCGGCAGCAGCAGATTCTCTTCCCGCATCTTGGCGATCGCGTAGTCAGAGGGGATCACAACATCGAAGATCGTACCCCCCTGCTCTACCTTGGTCAGCATCGCTTCATTGGAATCGAACGTCTGGTAGATGACCGTAATCCCGGTCTCCTCCTGGAATTGCTTCAGGAGATCGGGGTCCACATAGTCGCCCCAGTTATAGATAGTCAGCGTGTTGCCGCCAGAATAGCCCTGGGCCGAGTTCAGCCGGGAGGCCAGGAACATCAGTCCGAAGGCGACGATCAGAATCGCCAGGAACGTATTGACTAGCTGCTTCATCTAGGCACCCCCGCTTCGGCCACCGGCTCGGCAATCTGTGCCGCCGGGCGGCTTTTACGCTGGTTCAGGTAGTAATAACCGATGACCAGCAGAATTGTGAAGAGGAAAATCAGCGTCGACAGCGCGTTAATCGACAGCGAGACCCCCTGACGGGCACGGGAATAGATCTCCACCGACAGGGTGGAATAGCCATTGCCCGTGACGAAGAAGGTGACTGCGAAATCATCCAGGGAATAGGTCAGGGCCATGAAGAATCCGCTGAAGATTCCCGGCTTGATGATCGGCAGAATGACTTTTGTCAGCACATCCCGGCGCGTAGCGCCGAGATCACGCGCGGCATCCGTCAGGGTCGGGCTCATCTCCTGCAGATGCGGCAGGATCATAATGACCGCAATCGGAATGCTGAACGCCACATGCGAGAGCAGCACGGAGGTGAAGCCGAGCTTGATCCCGACAATCGTGAACAGGATCAGGAAGGAGGCTCCGATGATGACATCCGGGCTGACAATCAGCACATTGTTCAGCGAGAGCAGTGTGTTTTTGGCCCGGCGGCTGCGGACATGATGGATCGCCAGCGCACCGATTACCGCTATGATGGTCGCAATGGCCGATGACAGAAGGGCGATGACCAGTGTGTTAATCACAATAATCATCAGCCGGGTATCGGCAACTACCTCACGGTAATAATCCAGCGTGAAGCCTTCGAACTTGTGCATCGTACCGCCGCTGTTGAACGAGTAGTACATCAGATAGAAGATCGGCGCGTACAGCACCAGGAAGACCAGCACCAGATAGATATTGGCGATGCCGTTCTTGTTCTTAATCCTGCGTCTGTTCTTCATCCGCGCACCCCCTTCCGGGAGCCGCCGGTCAGAATCATGAACAGCGCCATAATGGCGATCAGGAACACCGCAACGGTGGAGCCCATACCCCAATCCTGTGTGACCAGGAAGTGCTGCTCAATCGCGGTGCCGAGCGTAATCACCCGGTTCCCGGCAATCAGACGTGTAATCATGAACAGCGACAGCGCCGGAATGAATACCGCCATGCAGCCGGAGCGTACACCCGAGATCGTCAGCGGAAAAACCACCCGCCGGAACGTTGTCCATCCCGATGCACCCAGATCACGCGCAGCATCCACCAGCGACAGATTCATCTCGTCGAGCGCACTGAAGATCGGTAGAATCATGAATGGAATGAAAATATAGACCGACACAAACACAAAGCTGAAGCCCGTGAACAGAATCTGCTGCTCGCCCAGACCCAATAAATCAAAGAAATTATTGACCGGACCGAAGGTGCCGAAGATCCCGATGAAGGCATAAGTCTTCAGCAGCAGGTTGATCCAGGTCGGCAGAATAATCAGCAGCAGCCACAGCTGCTTGTGCTTCGTTCGCGTCAGCAGATAAGCGGCCGGATAAGCCACCAGCAGCGAGAACACCGTGATCAGAAAAGCGTACCAGAACGAATTCAGCATCATTCTCATATAGACCGGCGTGAAGAAATTGACGTAGTTATTCAGCGTCAGCTTCCCCTCCAGATCGAACAGGGAATAGTAGACCACCAGCAGCACCGGGGCAATGACAAACAGCGCGATCCACAGGTAGTACGGGATGAGGTAATACGACTTGCCCTTAGTCATCATGGCTCTCCACCTCGGCGTAAGCCTCCAGACGCTTGTCGAACTCTTCCTCCGTTTCACCGAAACGCATAACATGGATCGCTTCCGGGTCAAAATACAGCCCAATCTCGGAGCCAACCTCCGCCTTACGGGTGGAATGGACGAGCCATTCATGGCCGGAGCCGTCATAGCAGCTGATCTCGTAGTGAACCCCGCGGAACAGCTGCGAATCCACACGCACCTTCAGCTTGCCCGCCTCAACTGTAGCAATCTCCAGATCCTCGGGACGGATGACAATCTCCACCGCTTCATTCGGCCGCAGACCGGCATCGACACATTCGAACCGGTGACCGTTGAATTCCACTACATAGTCCTCAATCATCACACCCGGCACGATGTTCGACTCTCCGATGAAGTCGGCCACGAACCGGTTAATCGGTTCATCGTAGATATCATTAGGCGTGCCGCTCTGCTCAATCTTGCCGCCGTTCATGACGAAGATCCAGTCGGACATCGCCAGCGCCTCTTCCTGGTCATGGGTGACGAAGATGAAGGTGATGCCCAGCCGTTGCTGCATCTCCCGCAGAATATACTGCATCTCCGTACGCAGCTTCAGATCAAGCGCCGAGAGCGGCTCGTCCAGCAGCAGCACCTGCGGCTCGTTGACAATGGCGCGCGCAATGGCCACACGCTGTCTCTGCCCGCCGGACATTTCATTAATGGCCCGCTGATCATAGCCGACCAGGTTGACGAAGCGCAGCGCTTCCTGCACCTTTTGATGAATGACATCCTTCTTCAGCTTCTTGATGCGCAGTCCAAACGCCACATTCTCGAATACGTTCAGATGCGGAAACAGCGCATAGTCCTGAAATACCGTATTGACCTGCCGCTCATTGGCGGGAATGTGGTTGATAATTTTGCCGTTCAGATAGATCGAACCTTCCGTCGGCTCCGCGAAGCCGGCGATCAGACGCAGAATGGTCGTTTTTCCGCAGCCCGAAGGGCCCAGCAGCGTGTAGAATTTACCGCGTTCAATTTCGAAGCTCACGCCTTTGAGTACAGCCTCTTCGTCGTCGTATTGCTTAATCACCTGGTCAAATGAAATAATAGTGCCTTCCGGGGTAGCTATAGCTAACAACCTCCCTTACTTATGTAGTACAACCTATTTTACCCGCTTCTTGCGGGAGACAATCCGGCAGCAGCATGCTTAGCACGGATAAGCGACAATTCTTGCCTTGGTTCGACAGACTTCAATATATATAGCATAAATGAATCCTGCAATATATGCGATAGCTTACATTGTGAAATCGCGCACAAAAACTTAACAAGTTCGTAAAATCTTGCCCGCCTCCAGCCTGTTTTGAGGTGCTATAATGAAAACGGATGAAAACCATAAAATTTTTCCTATTTACATGAAAGAAGATGACAAACATGAACGAGGGCTTACAGGAGCGCCTTGAAAAGTTCGGATTATCCTTATATATGATACGGATTACGCTCGCCGCTTCGCTCTCGTGGCTGGCTGTGCACATTATCTACGGGGACCATTACCTGTACTTCGCGCCGCTGGCGGCGATTCTGATTACCCAGAGCAGTGTCAAGGCCTCCCTTGAAAAAGGCGTCTACCGCATGACCGGCGTGGTCCTTGGCGGCATCGTCAGCCTGATCGTAGGCAAATTCTTCGATGTGGGTGCGCTGTCGATTCTGCTGATGCTGCTGATCGGCATTGGGGTGGCTACAGCCTGCCGGATCAATATCCAGGCCGTCTCCCAGGTCGGCGTCACCTCGGTTCTCGCACTTACCTTCTATCATGACCAATATATCGTCTGGAGAGTCGCCGAGACGCTGATCGGCGTGCTGATTGCCCTCATCATCAATATGATTATCGTGCCGCCCAAGAGCTTCGTCAAGGTCAAGGACCTGGCGCTGAAGGGCAGCCTGACCTTATCCGATGCCTTAACCGGATTCGCTGCAAGCGGCCGGGATGCCGCACAGGCCAAGGCTGCTCTTGGGAGCTCCGGCGAGCTGCTGAAGAAGAGCGACCGGCTGCAGAAGGAGATGCATTACACGCTGTCTCATTACCAGTGCCGCAAGGACATTGGCAAGCTGACACAGACGACCACCCATCTCATCAAGGTCCACTCCTATGTCAAGGCCATAAGCGAAGAGATCGCCCTGCTGCCGGCCCATTATGCCGCAGCCGACTGGATGCTGGAGGTTGTAACCGCAACGGCAGACTGTATCGCCCTGTACGGCACACGAACGCTATCGGATGCCGAATGCAGCGGACGGTCACTCCCCGAGAGTCTGAGAAGAGCCCGCGATGTGCAGCTCGCCTGGTTCTCGGAGCTGCAGGATCAATGCCCGCTCGCGGCCTTCCGTGATCTCGGTGCGGTATTCTCCCACCTGAACCGGATTCTTGAAGAAATTGAACGCGCCGATTATGCGGCCCTTTCCACCGTACCACAGCATGTCAAGGCACAGCCTGCACGCGCCATCCAATTCATACAAAAAGGACTCTTCCACAAGCTATAAGCTTGGGAGAGTCCTTTTTTGGGATTTCTGCAACTTGTTGGTGGGATGGGATGCGCGCGGGTAAAGTGGCTTGGGTGGCAGCGCGTAAAGTTATAGCAGTTGGAAAAAAGGCACTTAATACAGCCAAATCAGCCGATTTGACTGAAGCAGTTGGAAAAAGTACATCTAATCCGCCGCAATCTATGGAATGCGTTAAAACCGGACAAAATAAGTGCTGTTTATCCATCTGCTGTTCCCATAGGAGGTATTCCACCAGCAGCAAATGGAGAAAATCCAACTAATTACTACATGTATCCCGGTGACACGAGATGGGATACACAAATTCCACCTTAGTATAACGCACGCAGAGGTGAACGCCGAAAGCGGCAGTTAATCGGCATGCAGAGCTGCACGCTGAAAGCGGTATTTATTCAGCAGGCAAGTATCTCCAGCCCCCGTAGGCCGTAACGTTCTCAGCTCCGGCGGCGGCATAGCCTTCGCAGATGAAGCCCGTCACTTC
This sequence comes from Paenibacillus sp. FSL R7-0210, assembly GCF_038009085.1. NCBI lineage: Bacteria > Bacillati > Bacillota > Bacilli > Caryophanales > Paenibacillaceae > Paenibacillus > Paenibacillus sp. FSL R7-0210. Next base: position 6,889,574 of record NZ_JBBPAR010000001.1, on the reverse strand, counting down.
GCGCCCATCCGCGAGGGCCACCCGCCCGAGACCCAGCGGAGCCGGGATAAGCGCAGCGAACGCGCCCAGCGCTTCCACCGGCATCTGCCACAGCTCCAGCTCGACAGCACTTCCCCCTGCCGCCTGTCTCAGCAGACCCGGCTTCGCCGGCACGGTAGGGAGCTTGACCAGCTCATAACAGGCAGCAGTCCGCGCCTTCTGCCAGAAGTGCGCGCCATGCTCCAGCATCTGCTTCTCCAGCGGGAAGCCGCGCATATGCAGCCCGCAGACCGCCAGTGTAACCATGCCGGACGCTGGTAGTTCGGCGCCAGTAGCAGCACCAATACCTCCAGCCTCACCAACGTCAGCCCCAGCAGTACCACCTGCACCACTAGTACCTCCGCCAGCTTCCGGCTCCAGCGATTGGTGCTCTGCCAGAAGTTGAGCCTCGGCCCCGGCAGAACTCCCCCCACTCTCACCATCATCCCCCTCCGCCAGAAACCGCGCCCCGGCTCCGGCAAGCAAATGCTCACTGTCCGCCAGAGCGAACAGCGTAATGCCGAACGGCAGGTTCCCCGCCGCTTCCCCGGCGGGAATTGCCACCGCCGACAGGTCGAGCAGGTTGCAGTGATTGGTGTAGCGGCCCATATCGGAGTTGGCCCCTACCGGGTTCGCAGCCAACTGCTCCCGGGTCCAGGTTCCGCCGCAGGTCGGCAGGACCAGCACCGCATCCCGCAGCAGCAGCTCCGCTTCCCGCTTATACTGCTGCAAGCGGTGCATGGCCCGGAACAGGCTCGAAGCAGTGTGGCGCTCCGCGGCCCCGGAGGAGAGAATCGACTCCGTTACCGGCAGCACTGCTTCACGGTGACTCTCTACGAATCCGGCCAGATCCGCCCAGCGTTCGGCTACCCAGGGGCCGTCGTACAGGATGGCTGCCGCTTCGGAGAACAGCGTACAGTCCACCCGTTCAACCGGCAGCCCCAGCTCCTGAACCGCCGCTTCGGCCCGTTCCCAGGCCCGGCGGTATTCGTCCGCATGGGGCCCGTAGAAGTCCAGCGGCGCTTCCGGCAGTAGCAGCTTCCCGGGCAGAGTGGCAGCCTCCCGCTTCACGGAACGTGACCACGGATCGGCTGCCTGGAAGCCGCGTGCTGCGCGGTCCACCGTGAGCGCATCCTCCAGATTGTGCGCGAATACGGTGACACAATCCAGGCTGGCACACGCCGGCACTACGCCGCGCACCGGCCAGGCGCCCAGGCTGGGCTTGTAGCCGACCAGCCCGTTCAGTGCGGCCGGCACACGGCCCGAGCCGGCGGTATCAGTGCCCAGGCTGAATACCGCCTGGCCCCGGGCTACAGCAACCGCCGAACCGGCGCTGGAGCCGCCGCTGATGTATTCGGGACGCAGGGCATTATGCGTCTCGCCGTAAGGGCTGCGCACACCGACGAGTCCGGTGGCGAACTGGTCCAGATTGCTTTTGCCGACAGGGATCGCCCCCGCAGCCACCAATCTCGCCACGACCGCTGCGTCGGCTTCCGGCTGATAAGCGAATTCAGGACATGCCGCCGTCGTGGGCAGCCCCTTCACATCGATGTTATCCTTCACCGCGAATGGAATGCCCCACAAGGGATGCTCCTGCGGATTCAGCTCTTTGAGCGCTGCCAGGTAGGGAGCGATCTGCGCCACGGAGGGCGCTTCAATCCAGATGTTCATGTCCTTATCCCGCGCAGCGCGGCGGATGATCTCCCGGATGACCTCCTCCGGGTCCAGCGTGCCGCTCAAATACTGTTCCCGCAGCCAGCCGGCTGTCAGCTTCGCGGGCCATTCTGTTATTGCTGTCATCAGGCTTCATCTCCTTCTCTGCGTATCGGTGCCGGACCTGCGGCCCTTGCCCATCTCATGCAGCTTCAGCGCAAGCTGCAGCTCCAGCATATCGTCACCGTCATCCTGGCTTAATCCCAGCAGCTCACAGGCCCGGTCGATCCGGTAGGTGACCGTATTATAATGAGTGAACAGCTCGCCGGAGGTCCGCTTGACGTTGCGGTTGCACTTGAAATACAGCTGGAGCGTCTGGAGCAGCGAAGCATTATGCTTGCGGTCGTACTCCAGCAGCGGAGTAATATACTGATCCCTGTACTCGGTAATCTCCTCCAGCTCGGGCAGATGGTACAGCAGCCGGAAGACACCCAGCTTCCGGTAATCGACATAAGACCCGCTGTAGCCGCTGATTTGGCGGATGCGGGCGATTTTGCGGGAGGATTCATAGCTGAACCGCACCTGATCAGGGCCGTCCGCAAGATCGCCAATACAGAAGGCGCAGCTTCCGCTGACAACTATCCGGTTCATCTCGGCCAGCAGACGACCCAGTGTCTCCTCCAGCGGAAGCTCCGGCTGCTCCGGCACGGTCAGCACCAGCTCCCCTTCAAGGATGGTGAGCTTCACATGCTGAAGGTCTGCCCGGGCACGCACCCGCTTCACTACCTGCTGCAGCTGCTTAAGCTCCGGCTTATCCTCCAGCCATCCGATGGTTACAGCACGCAGCGGACGCTCCGGTAGCGGACAGCCGCAGGCTGCGCCACGCAGCTTCAGATCCTCGGCAGCGGCAATCCGGCCGCTGATCCAGTCCTGCAGGAACTGGTCCACATACTTCAGCTCCACCTCGCGGCGGGCCCCGGCATTGATCATCTCCAGTCCGACCAGCACACCGACCCGGTCAATCGTTAACTGATCCACTACCGATAGCTCGCTGTTCCACTCCATCAGCACCAGCAGACACTGGTCTGCTCCCTTGTCATTGACAGCCGAGACATAAGCTCGGATACGCCGTTCTCCAACTGTGAGGAATGTAATGCCGAGACTGCCTTCCTGGCGAAGCTGTATCCAGGCCGGAAGCTGCTCCTCCAGCTGTAGCGCATCCGCCTGCGGAGAACAGAAGACCTGATCGGTATCATCCAGCAGGACGACCGGATTATGCAGCATCCCGTCCAGAGTCAGCAGGAAATCCTCAATCCCGTCGCCATGGAGAAGCTGCTTCGACAGCTTCTGGAACCGGCTCTGCAGCTGCGAGAGCTCCCGCGCCTCCTGCACCAGCACCCGCTCCATAATGTCGCGGACCACATCGGAGAAGGAGGTGGAGGCGGGCAGCTCGAAGATCGGGAAGCCCAGCTGATCCGCGAGTTCCAACGCCCTCGGCGGAATCTCATCGATATAACGTTTGGTTTTGATCCCGAGCGCGGACACTCCCTTCTGGTTCAGCTGGGGAATAATCTCGGCGATCAGCTCCGGCCGGTTATGAAAGGGGAAGCCGCTTGTAATCAGGAACTCTCCCGGACGGACCCAGTCAATGACATCGGGAACCTCCATTACATTGACCCGGTTAATATAACGTCCAAGGCCCCCGGCCCCAGCCAGCAGGGCCGCTTCCTTCAGGTCGGGAATCAGCAGGATATCGCTGCAGGTCAAACCGGTAATTACATTGCTGCCCATGGCTCCGCCGCCTTTACTATAGCTTGGAAGAATAGATATCCTCGATTAGTGTAGTGCCGAAGAAGCTGTTGGACGGCACCTCCGCCTCCGCCGGTACAAAAATACTGATCTGCTCCGAAGGAGAATCCCCTGTATTCCTGACAGAATGGACTACGCCCGCAGGCACATGGAACGTATCTCCGGCCCGGTAGCTGTACCACTCCCCGTCACATAGCAGCTTGACCTCTCCTACGGTAATATGAATGATTTCGACTACATCATGATAATGCGGCAAGACTTGGCCGCCGATCCCCAGCTTCTCCCACAGAATCGAGCTCATGCGGATGCCCAGGCGGTCCGCCTCCGTTGCCGAGACAATCTCCCGGTGATACAGCTCTATGTGATTCGGCATAAGCTCCCATGTCATATCTGCTGCTGCCAGCACTTTCGTTTCCTGTGTATGCATATTCGATTCCCCCATGATGGATAGTGATAATACATTGCTCCTGTCAAAAAGCTCTGCTACCTGCGGCGGAACACAGCCGCCACCGGTCCTCCGCCCTTCGGCCCCTGATGCTCGCCTCCGCCTGAGACGTAGATCATCGGGTCGCCGCCGACATAGGCCAGCACACCGCCGACTACAGCCCGCGCATGGCGGGTATGATTGATATCCGAGTCATCCAGCATGATATGGCGGCGTCCGCGGATGATGCCATCGGGATCGGCTTCCGCCTTGGCCAGCACCTGCACCAGCTCTTCACCGGGATAACGGTCCAGCAGGCCCTGAAGCGCAGCGCCATCCACAGCATCCTGCATCACGGCATGGTCGATGTGGTACGGGCCGTCCGCAGACAGTGAGTTCCCGAACACAATCACTTCGCAGCAGGACAGCTCACTGCCCGCCGAAGTGGAGGCTACCGCGCTGAATTGAGTCCAGTCCGTGCAGATCTCTTCTTCCTGCAAGGCCGCACGATCCACCTCACCCAGCGCTACCCCGGCACCCAGTGCAGAAGCTCCTCTGGAATAGCCCATCGATTTATAAGTATCCTCTGTGACGAGCGAACCCTCACGGCTGTGTGCCTCATAGATCTGCTCAGCGGTAAGCAGCGGACATTTGATCTGTACAAAATGTACATCCTCCGGTGAGGTGATGCCCGCATCCATGACCGCACGGGCCACGGCATCCGCCACGGCGTCCACCTGAGGGAGCCGTCCCAGTTCCTCCGGCCGGAAGCTCCGGGTTCTGGCGACTCCAATGGCGAGTGACTTCAGGCCATCAGTGACCACACCCGGCTCCTTCTGCCCGCTGCGGCTGATAACCGTGAAGTGCGGGCTGAGCACCCCTTCCGTACCGCCGGACATCACATAAGAGATGTCGGCAGCTCCTCCTTTTGCCGCTTCAGCAAAGAATCCTTTCAAGGCCATCACAGCATAACCCCGTGTAAAATCATTCACACAGCCGTTTCCCTCCGTCTTCCCCAGCACTGCGACCACTTCCTCCGGCCGGAACAGGCCTGCTTCCACCGCTGCGCTTAATCCCGACATATCATGCGGCGCGCCTGCCGGGATTCGAATGACCGAGCAGTTCATCATAGATCATCGCTCCTTGTCCAGAAAATAACCCGTTTCTCCAGCAGCCCGATACACCAGAACAGCAGCAGGCCGCACAGCGCCGAAGCAATAATGGCCGAGAACATCACCGGCGTATCCATATGATAGGAAGAGACAAGCACTACATAACCGAGTCCCTTATTGGCTCCGACAAATTCGCCGACTATGGCACCGACTATCGCGAGCGAGGTGGAGATTTTGAGGGCAGAGAAGATATAAGGCAGACTCGTCGGCAGGCGCAGCTTCCAAAAGATTTCGCTTTTCGTCCCTTTGTAGGTGGAGAACAGCTCCCAGGCTTCGTATTCAATGGCCTTAAGCCCCTTGACACTGTTCACCAGAATCGGGAAAAAACAGATCAGCATCGAAGCGATTACCTTCGAGGTATACCCGGTCCCCAGCCAGACGACCAGCAGCGGGGCCAGCGCCACCAGCGGCGTAGTCTTAAGGGCGATGGCCAGCGGGAACATCCCTTTCTCAATCGGCTTGGAATGAACAAAAATCACTGCGGTAGCCAGGCCGAGGATATTGGCGAGAATGAACCCGGTCAGCGCTTCGCCCAGCGTAACCAGCGTATGCGACCACAGCGAGCCATTGATAGCCGAGACTACCTGCGTAGGCGCAGGTAGAAGATACATCGGAACCGACAGGAGACGTACAGCCAACTCCCACAGCAGCAGGAAGCCGAGCGCAAACGTGACCGGGTACAGGGTGTCTTTGATTTTGACCGTCATAGATGCTTCACCCGCTTTCTCAGTTCCTTGACAATCCGGTGGAATTCCGGCAGCTCCTCCATGCCCGCCTCACGCGGGGAGGGAAGCGTCACCGGAATGATATCCGTCACACCGGCAGGCCGGGGAGACATCATCACGACCCGGTCCGACAGCAGCGCGGATTCATGGATCGAATGGGTGACCATCACAATGCTGCTTAGACTGGTCTCCGGGCTCTCCCATAGCCGCAGCAGCTCGAAATTCAGCTTCTCACGCGTCAGCTCATCCAGTGCGCCGAACGGCTCATCCATCAGCAGCACCGTCGGATCAGCCGCCAGAGCTCGGGCAATCGCTGCCCGCTGCTGCATCCCGCCGCTGAGCTGATGCGGGAAGTGGTTCAGATAATCCTGGAGGCCGACCAGGCTCAGGGCACTTTCTGCTTTTTCACGTGCCTCGGCTTTGCTGAACTTCTTCTTCTCGCCCAGCTCCAGCGGCAGCATGACATTCTGCAGCGCGCTGAGCCACGGCATCAGGACCGGCTTCTGGAAGACCATGCCCAGGGACAGATCAGGTGAAGCATACGCCACCTCTCCACCGGCCTCCGGGCTTAACAGCCGCAGCATCAACCGGAGTGTTGTGGATTTCCCGCAGCCGCTTGGTCCAAGAATCGAAATGAACTCATTGCGGTATACATCAAGGCTGACCTGATCCAGCACAGGCACGTTGCCGAAAGAAAGAGAGCAATTGCGCAGGGAGAGCATGGTTTCCCGGGTACCGGGATGCCGCGCGGCGGCAGCATCCAGCTGTTCTTTGATCGCTGTTGTCATTATCGGGTCCCTCCTTATTTCAAAAACTCGTTGGTGAACAATCCGCTTATGTCCTGTTCCTTTTTCACAAATCCCAGCTCGACCAGATTCTTCTGCAATGTCTCCCAAGATGCCTCGTCCATTGAGCCCAGCGGGAGCTTCTCCGGATCCAGCAGCGGAATGCTGGCCTTCATCATATTGACCTCATGCTTCAGATCCAGCTTCTCGCCATACTTCAGACCGAATTCCGCCGCTTCCTCCGGATGCTTTACTGCATAATCCCAGCCCTGCATAGACGCCTGCACGAAGCTTGCGACCATCTCCGGGTCCTTCTTGATGATAGACTCCGTAGTGAACAAGGTATCAGCATAGAAATTGATGCCATAGTCGTTCGGGTCGATAATATTCACTTCCTTGCCCTGCTCCTCTACAGCCAGCACTTCATTAATGACATATCCGGGCCAGGCCTTGACCTGACCGGTTAACAGCGGACTCAGATCATATTTGACCGGCATCTCTTCGATTTGCGAAGGGTCGATACCCGCGCTTTTCTCCATGGCCCGGAAGGTCAGCTCTTCGTTGCCGCCCAGCTTAATGCCCACCTTTTGCCCGACCAGATCCTCCATCGTCTTGATCCCTGACTCTTTGAGCGTGAACATGACGAACGGGGTTTTGCGGTAGATCGCGGACAACGCTTTGACCGGGACGCCTTTCTCTCTGGCGATGACGATCTGGTCGGCACCGGTAACTCCGAACTCCTCACTGCCGGAAGCTACCATCTGCACAGCCGGGAAATCCGAGCCCCCCGGGCGGATCTCAACATCCAGCCCCGCTTCTTTATAGAAGCCTTTTTCCACTGCGGTATAAAAGCCGGCAAACTGCGCCTGGTGAATCCACTTCAGCCGGAGCACCACCTTTTTCAGCTCGCCCGAGCCTTCCGCTCCCTGGCCTTCAGCCTTCCCGGCTTCCGTATTGTTACCGCAGGCGGTCAGGAGCAGCATTAGCGAGGTTAACAGCATCAGCGCTTTTGTTCTGGACTTGTTCCACATGGTTATTCCCCCGTTTATGAATGATTTAGTATTGCTCCAGCGCCTTCAGCACCGCTTGTGAATCACTTACACTGCCGAACACTCCGCCCTGCATTTGAACCATACTCAGCGCCGCCAGGTGATTCGCTTCATCCGTCGCTCCTGTACAATCTGCAAGGATCAGACACTCGTACCCGCGGTCATTGGCTTCCCGCATCGTGGTGTGTACACAGACATCGGTAGTAATACCGGTCAGAATCAGATGGGTAATTCCTTTATTCTTCAGGATCAGGTCCAGGTCTGTTGCGTAAAAGCTCCCTTTGCCCGGCTTGTCTATAATGTACTCTCCGTGGGCAGGCGCCAGCTCATCAATGATCTGCCAGCCGCGCTCCCCCCGCACGAGGATTCGTCCCGCCGGTCCTTCGGAGCCGATCTCGGCCCCGATCTGGCGGCTGCGCCACCGCTTGTTCGCCGGCAGATCCGACAGATCCGGCTTATGCCCCTCGCGGGTATGGATCACGGTGAAGCCTTCGATGTCCCGGATACGGGCCAGCAGCCGCTGTATGGGCTGGATCGCCCTCGCTGTTAATGAGAGGTCATAACCCATTCTCTCGACGTAACCGCCCTTGCCGCAAAAATCCGTCTGCATGTCGATAATCATCAGCGCTGTCTTCGCCGGGTCCACAGCCCCGTCATAAGGCCAGATGTAAGGTGTTGCTGCAATCTGCATGGTTTATGCTCCCCTCCTGATGTCGCTATCTCTATTAATGTCATATTAGTTAACATTAATCCGTGTTTCCTTGGTATGAGTTAGATTATATTACAATGAATTTGCGATGTCTTCGGTTTTATTACGAAATAATACACTGAATGTTTGTGTTTATTCACATAGTTAACACATACATAACATTAACACCAGCAAAACCGCTTATCAAAAAAGAACACTCCGAGTCTTACCAAGCCCAGGGTGTCCCAACAGTTGAATGCTCATACTTTCCTCCCCCTGCCTCTTCCATAAGCTGTAAGCTCTGGGAAACCAGTTTTTTTGTCGAAATAGAGCTGCATATTTCGAGTTTTTTGATAAATAGGCATAATATAGTTGAAAAATAGCTCTTTAAGTACTAGAATTAAGCTTGTTTGCAGAAGTTAATGACGCGTAAGAACTATTTATGACTCTTTTTGTCGATTACAGTCGACCATAACTCCCACCTCTACAGGATGTATATCATTGATCTATTTCTAAAGGCAAACTCCCCGAAAGGGCAGGACGCAAAGCCATGGGCCTAAGAACGCCGGAATCTGCGTTTACGGTTGCCAGGCTGCCAATAGAGACCACTTAAGCCAGCTATTCAGGAGGGAAAGCCTCCCAGGCTTGATGATGTTCTTTTTCTGTACGAATTGCCATTGATCATACGAAAAAGTGAGGTTACAACCATGCCGCAGCAGGATATCGAACCAAGCCGATATGAATTCGTAGAGTCCCTGATGCTCGAACGTAAAGGTCTCCTGGATTCATTCTCTGTGGAGGGCCGAGCTTCTGACGGGACAACTGGAGATAAGAATGGAATTATCCTCGTGCAGGACAACCAGATATTCATTACTCCCCCGCTCCCCGGAGGTGCTCCCGCCCGCATTTCTGCGGTCCACCCTGTTGTCCTGAAGATCAACTGGAAGACCGTTACAGAGCCAACCGAGGTGACCAGAGCGGATTATATCACTTGGGAGATCTGTGAGAAGCCGCAATATGAAATTACCGTATCGCCTGACAAGCTCAAGGTCCACTTCACTTTATACCGTGCAGAGAAGTACGCCTGGAATCTGGTCAACTGCCCCGCCGCCTTCGAAGCGGTCGTCCGTGCCCAGCCCAATCCGGCGATGCTGCTGTCCACGCTCACCATAGAACAGATTATCGCCTCACTGGACAACCGTTTTATTCTGCGCAACCTGAACATTCCCGCCCTGTACGCGGAGCTTACGAACCCTACATATCTCCCCGTATGCATCGCTGAAGGCAGAGCCCCGCTGCCCGGCAAGGAAGCCCGGCTGGAATTCCTGCTGCCTGAGCATACACTGGAGGGGAACCGGATGCTTCAGGGACAGGGAGCCCGGGGTCAGAAGCCTGCAGAACCCTTGGAGTATCTCCGTTTCCCGGGAGCCCCCTTTGCCTTTGCAGGCGAAGTCTTCGCCCGCAAGCTGCCGCCGGAAGAAGGCATTCCCGGCCTCGACACAGACGGAAGGGTCCTGCCCCCTCCCCCGCCGCAGGATATCTACTTTGCTGCCGGTAATCATGCCAAGCTCCTTCCCTGTGGTAATATCGTAGCCCGGCACACCGGCAGGCCCCGTATCTGCGGGGGAAGCGGCAGCGTCCGGATATGTGACTTCCCTCCGGTCAGTCTTCTGGCCAGAGAGATGACAGATCCTGCGGGCGATGTTATGTTCGCAGGTGACATCATTGTACCGGGAGATCTGGAAGGACCTGTACGAATTGAAGCCCTCGGGAATGTGTACGTCTATGGCGATATCCGCCAATCTACAATTATAGCCACCGGCAGTATTTACGTTAGCGGCCAGGTCACCGGCAGCGGCCTGTACGCCGGGCACGCCGGGGTAATGCAGCATCGTCTGCACAGCCTCGCAAGCCTGCTGCGGACAGAGACGGACGGACTGCTTGAGGCGGCGCGCCAGCTGGCCAAGAATGTGGAATCCCGCCAGCAATCCGTGAATTACGGCCTGGTAGTCATGCTGCTGCTGGAGGATAAATACAGCCACTTGGGCAGCCTGATCCGTGATCTTCAGGCTGCGCTAAGCCGTATGAACGGGGCGTTCGGCTCCGGCACGGACCAGCTCTGGCAGATGCTTGAGGTATTCGCCCATCCGGGACAATTCACCGGGTACATCACGGACAGTGTCCTAAGCCACTTCTCCAGGCTGCTGCTTAAGCTGGGTGAGGAGATTGAGCTGCTCCAGGAGGAGCATGCGGTGATTAATCTCGCCCGGTCACAGGACAGCCGCCTGGAGTCCGGCGGCAAGCTGCTTGTGCGTGATTCCTGCTAAGACTACTACTATATAAGGAGAAGTGAGAGCGTGCGATATAACCGTCTGGGCAATAGCGGCCTGCAGGTGTCCGCCCTGGGTCTTGGAACCAATTCCTTCGGCAAACGGGCAGATCAGGAGACCTCGGTCCGCATTCTGCACACCGCTATGGATCAGGGCATCAATTTCATCGATACCGCCAATATCTATGCCGGCTCTGAATCGGAGCGGATCATCGGCCTTGCGCTTGAAGGCAAACGCCATAACGCAGTGCTGGCGACCAAAGCCGGATTGCCGAAGCATGAGGGACCCGGCGGCAGCGGCTCTTCGCGCCATCATCTGATGCAGGAGCTGGAGGGCAGCCTGCGCCGGCTGAAGACCGACTATGTGGATCTGTATCAGATTCACACCTTCGACCCCTACACACCGCTGGAGGAAACGCTGCGCACGCTGGATGATCTGATCTCCGCAGGCAAGGTGCGCTATATCGGAGCCTCCAATTATGCCGCCTGGGAGCTGATGAAGGCGCTTGGAATCAGCGAAGCCCGGCACTTCGCGAAATACATCTCTATCCAGTGCAGCTATTCGCTGGCTGACCGCACGCCCGAAGCGGAGCTGCTTCCGCTCTGCCTGGATCAGGGTCTGGGCATCATCCCATACTTCCCTCTGGCGGGCGGCATTCTTACCGGCAAATATACTGGCAGCAGCAAAGCCCCTGCCGGCTCCAGAGCAGAGACCGATCCGAACTTCCGCCGCTTCCTTACCCCGGAGCGCATCTCGCTCGGGGAGCAGGTTCAGGCCATTGCGGAGCGACTGGGCACCTCACCTGCAGCTCTATCCCTGGCCTGGCTGATGAACCGGCCCGCCGTCTCCACGGTGATCGTCGGTGCAACTACTGTAGAGCAGGTACAACATAATCTGCTGAGTCTCTCCGCTTCACCGGATGCGGAAATACTTGAGCAGCTTGACCAGGCCAGCGCCGCCTTCCGCACCGGCGAGCCGTTTGCAGTCTACCGGCTGCCGTAAGCGCTGACGGTGACGTTCATATCCATACACAAAAGCGAGCCCCCGTATACGGAGACTCGCTTTTGTGTATTTTGGCTAATGCTGAAGCTGTATTGCATTATACCGCAGCAATGAACCGCTCCATGTCTTCCTGTACCGTAGTAATACCGCCGATGCCGAAGGTATCTACCAGAACCTTAGCTACATTAGGCGACAGGAAGGCCGGAAGTGTAGGACCCAGATGAATGTTCTTCACGCCCAGATGCAGCAGCGCCAGCAGTACAATCACCGCTTTTTGCTCATACCAGGCAATGTTATAAGAGATCGGAAGATCGTTGATATCTGCAAGACCGAACACTTCCTTCAGCTTAAGCGCTATGACCACAAGGGAATAGGAGTCATTGCACTGGCCGGCATCAAGTACACGGGGAATTCCGCCGATATCGCCAAGCGCCAGCTTGTTATATTTGTATTTGGCACAGCCGGCGGTCAGGATCACCGTATCACTCGGCAGCTCTGCTGCGAAGTCGGTGTAATAATTCCGGCTCTTCATCCGTCCGTCGCACCCAGCCATGACGAAGAATTGCTTGATGGCGCCGCTCTCTACTGCTCCAACCACCTGATCCGCGACATTCATTACAGCCGCATGCGCGAAGCCGCCGATAATCTCGCCTGTCTCAATCTCCACCGGAGCGCTGCAGCTCTTGGCCTGCTCAATCAGCGCCGAGAAATCCTTCTCTCCATCCGCGCCTGCCGCGATATGCTGAATTCCCGGATACCCGGTGTTGCCTGTCGTGTACAGCCGGTCTTTGTAGCTGTCCTTCGGCGGCACAATACAGTTCGTAGTCATCAGAATCGGACCATTGAAGCTGGCAAATTCCTCATTCTGCTTCCACCATGCATTGCCGTAGTTGCCTACTAAGTGGCTATACTTCTTGAAGGCCGGATAGTAGTGGGCCGGCAGCATCTCACTGTGCGTATACACATCCACTCCGGTACCCTCGGTCTGCTTCAGCAGCGCCTCCATATCCTTGAGGTCATGACCGCTGATCAGAATACCAGGGTTCGTACCTACTCCAATATTGACTGTGGTGATCTCCGGATTGCCGTAGGCTGCGGTGTTCGCACGGTCAAGCAGCGCCATCACATCCACGCCGAACTTGCCGCATTCCAGCACCAGCGCTGTCAACTCACCGCCGCTCAGATTGTCATCTAGCGCAGCTGCCAAGCCTTTTTCCATAAAAGCATGTGCTCCTGCTTCATAGAAGCCCAGTACCGCAGCATGCTCCATGTAAGCAGCCATTCCCTTCAGGCCATAGGTCAGCAGCTCGCGCAAAGAGCGGATATCCTCATGTTCTGTAGCTAGCACACCTACCGTTGCCGCCTTGTCCATCAGCTCTTCATCGGTCACTGCATTCCAGTTCGCCGCGTCATGCTCCGACAAATAGGCCATCACTCCGGCATCAGCCACTCTGCTGTGCCACAGATCCCGCAGGGCCAGTCCTTCCCGGATCTTCGCAGTGAAGTATTCCGGCACAAAGTTAGCATTGGTAATGGTAGCGAACAAGCTCTCTATCATAAATTTCTCCGTCACCGGATCAGTAATCCCCAGCTCACGCCCGCTGCGCGCGAAGATGGCAATGCCCTTGAGTGTATACACCAACAGATCCTGCAGATTCGCTACCTCACTGGTCTTGCCGCACACCCCCTGAATCGTACAACCCGTCCCCTTAGCTGCCTCCTGACACTGGAAACAAAACATTTCGCTCATTACCTGAATCACTCCTTATCATTAATGGAATCGCTCTGTGCCTCGCCTTTACAGTTACCAATAATTGTAGTAGACTTTCGTCTATCAATCGGTAACGAATGTTACCAATCACAATTCATCGGGAGGAAAAGTATGAGACCGGAGCCTGCTTCGCTGCAAGCCTGCCTGCTATTTCGCGGAAAGTCCGCAGATGAGATCGAACAGCTGCTGCATACACTGGCTTATGCTGTCAGCTCCTACCATAAGAATGCGATTATTCTGGCAGAGGGTGATCCCGCGGACCGGCTTGGTATTCTGCTCTCCGGCCGCATTGAGGTGCAGAAGACACACCCTACCGGCAGCAGTGTAACCATCGCCCACCTGAAGGAAGGGCAGACCATAGGCGAAGCTGTATTATTCCGCAGGAATAACACCGTGCCCGCCACCGTCACGGCCACAGGCCCCTGCAAGGTGATGTTCATCAGCAAGCAGGAGCTGCTGAGATTATTCGCGGCCGACACCGATATCCTCACCCGCTTCATCGAGAATCTGTCCGAGCGGCTGGTGCTCGTGAACCGGAAGATCGAGAACCTGTCCGCCGGTCCGCTGCGCCGCCGTATCGTAGACTTCCTGCTGGAGCAGGGAGAGCAGCAGGAGTCCGATCGGCTGAAGCTCCCCTTCAGCCGGAAGGAATGGGCCGAGCATATGAATACAGCCCGCCCCTCCTTGTCGCGGGAGCTGGGATTCCTGCGCGACCAGGGCTGGATCGAATTCAAGGGCAATGAAATCACCCTGCTGAACCGGAGCCGGATGCATGATTACATCCAGACTCTGCCCTCTTCGGCAGGAAATTTATAGGAACCGCAAATAACCAAGGAGGATACAAGCATGCCACCATACACTGCACAACAGATCGACCGGCTGCTGGCTGAGCATAGACAATGGTTCACCAGCGGAGTCACGAGAACCCCCGGCTTCCGGCTGGAGCAGCTTCAGAAGCTGAAGGATGCCATCTCACACAATGAAGCCCGGATTATCGCTGCACTGAACCAGGATCTGCATAAAAGCGAATTCGAGGCTTACGCCACAGAGATCGGATTCACGCTCGACAGCATCGGCTATATGATGAAGCATCTACGGCGCTGGATGAAGCCGGTGAAGGTAGGCTCACCGCTGCACCTGTTCCCGGCACGGAGCAGAATCATAGCCGAGCCTTACGGGACGGTGCTAATTATCGGGCCGTTCAACTACCCGTTCCAGCTGCTGATCGAGCCGTTAATCGGCGCCATTGCCGCCGGGAACTGCGCCGTACTGAAGCCCTCCGAGAGCACGCCCGCTACCTCCGCTGTCATTGAGGACATGATCCGGGAGACCTTTGATCCCGCCTATATCCGGGTAGTACAGGGTGAGAAGGAAACGACGAATCTGCTGATTCATGCGGCGTTCGATTATATTTTTTTCACCGGGAGTGTGCCTGTCGGCAGAATTGTCATGGAAGCGGCGGCGAAGAACCTGGTACCGGTGACCCTTGAGCTGGGCGGCAAAAGCCCAGTAATCGTAGACCGGAGCGCCGACCTGGAGACTGCAGCGAAGCGGATTGTCTGGGGGAAGCTGATCAATGTGGGACAGACCTGTATTGCGCCTGATTATCTGCTGGTCCATAGGGAGGTAGCAGCCGAGCTGATTGAGCGGATGAAGCGCTGCGTCACTGATTTCTATGGCACAGACATCCGGCAGAACACAGACTACGGACGGATCGTGAATGAACGCCAGCTGCGGCGGATCGGGGAGATGCTGGAGCGGGACCGCGATAAGGTGATTCTGGGCGGGACGGTCATTCCCGAGGAGCTATATATCGAGCCGTCTCTGATCTATCCGGCGGCTTGGAGTGACGCTTCCATGGAGGATGAGATCTTCGGGCCTGTGCTGCCGATTATGGAGTATACCCGGCTGGAGGAGGCCATCCAGAGCATCAACGCCCGTCCGAAGCCGCTCGCTCTCTATCTGTTCACCCGCGATAAGCAGGTGGAGCAACAGGTGATGACCGAGGTGTCCTTCGGCGGCGGCTGCATCAACGATACCATCTCCCATGTAGCCAGCACCCGGCTGCCGTTCGGCGGTGTCGGGAACTCCGGGATCGGTGGCTACCACGGCAAATACAGCTTCGACCTCTTCTCCCATCACAAAAGCATTGTTAAGCGAGGCACCCGTCTGGACCTCGGCATTGTCTACCCGCCCTACGGCAGCAAGGTCAAGCTGGCGCGGAAGCTGCTGAAATAGCGCCGGGGCAGGAGCAGCAGGGAAACCTCTTTTATATAGAAGAAAGGTTTCCTTTGTGCCGCTCGGGTTATTCTAGTTATTGTCCCACTTCAATAATTGATAATTCCAGTCTCCAAAAAAATCTTTATCGTCAAGCACGTTATGATAAACAGGACCGAGGAAAGTATGTATCAATTCCACTGCATCTCGGAATGTGGGTGAGTGTTCCAATTTCAGATTTCTTATAAATGCTTCCCACATCGCATTTCTGCGTCTATCTGTATAGAATTCAGCTGTAAAAACGACATGTCTTCTTTCAGTCAGAGTAGCTCTCCGTTTAAACGTCTCAGACACCGCTTCATATAACCGAATCCCTTCAAACGGCGTAGTGGTAGCTAGCGTATAGATATCAAAGAAATCCTTCATCCTGCTATTCACCAAAGAGAGGGAAATCATAGCTTCGAATTTCTCCGCAATCACAGATTCATTCGTATACACCAAGATTTCCGGCCTATCCATAACAGATAACAGGACAGGAAAATCGATGGTTTGGGGACTTGGTATGATTACATCACCAAAACCAATATCGAGTTGGAGTACCTCCTTCATATTGCCAAGCAAACAAGGCACCTTGATTCGCACACCTTCATACTCTAAATCCTCTTTGATGATTTCAGATACGGTTTGATCTGTAAGAAATATAATCCCATCTTCAACATCGTCGGGTTGCAACTTACATATAGAAGAAATGATTGTTGTCAACATCGTTATATCCTGATTCATTCTCCAGCCTAAGAAATCCATATCTCTTGTGGGTCTGGATTTAAATTGGGTTATAGAATATAAATACACTCCACCTTTAAGAATGAAATTATCTTTATAATTAGACATCGATAAACGTTTCAAAAAGCGTTCCTGAAAATAAATCATAGAAATCACATTGAAGGTTTTTTTATGATCTCGGGCAACATTTTTTAGTCTGGCAATAATTGAAGCAGCAGTATTTGTAACTATCTACAGCACCTCCAGATAACTATCCAAAATTGATCTTACCCTCAGTTTATCTGCATATCTAAGCAGTCGGGTGTAATTCTTTCTTTTACTGGAAGAGTAGTTATTGAGACTTTCTTTCACAACATTTGCATCCAGCTTATTTCTGTATTTCACGATATCGCAAATGGTCCGCTCCAGATTGTATACATTGATAATATGACCTTCCTTATCGATTTGTTCAACGCCCATAGTAAAGGAAACATCGTCGTATGAGAAAAGTCGGATAGGCGGATATTCCGGGAGCAAAGGCTTTCTGGACTTACGGGATACCGCAAAATTATATTCACCCGGAGTATACGTAGTGAGTTCATGGTGGGCAAGAGCTGAGTACAAACAAAGGACACCATTAGGCACAAGGAGGGAAGCCTCCACGATCTCATCTACAACATAATTAATATCCCTAAGCGCATAGAGTCCACGTTTCAGTCTGATAATCTCCCCCCTTTCTTCGAGCTTACGAAGCTTGTAGTAGCTGACCTGATTTTCTTTGAGAATGGTGCCGTTGGCAATCCCATTATATGTTTTAAACAGATCTATAACCTCCGGATAGAGTTCAGCTTCAGCTTCACTCCCAGTCGCAGACTTGATAGCCTCTATAAGCCCATCCAGATTTTTTATATTAGGATAACGATAAATTAATTCAAAAAAATCCTCTTGTTGCATATTGAGATGCTCCAAAATCTCTGAAAATCCTTTTTTAATATGAATGTAATCTATATCTCCAGCTTCAGACACCATTAACACCTCCTCACAATAAATGTACTCACATTCAAATAAGTGTGTGCACTTAAGCGTAAATTATACCTTTATCATTAAAATTTATCCACTATTTGTACACACATAAGATAATTAAATTGCATTTTCCATACCCAGTTACCTCAACCCACCATCCGCCCAGCCACCCAGCCCGCGACCTCTTTCTCCGGAATAGGCTTGCTGATATAGTAGCCCTGAATCTTGTCACAGCGGGTCCGCTCCAGAAAAGCAAGCTGCTCCGGGGTCTCTACCCCTTCAGCCGTAACGTTCAGTCCCATATCATGGCCGATGGTGACGATGGAGCTGGCCAGCGACCTATTGTTCGGGGTATCGATGCTGTCGATGAAGGACTTGTCGATCTTCAGGGTAGTAATCGGGAGCTGCTTCAGATAGCTGAGTGAGGAATAGCCCGTTCCGAAGTCATCCAGCGCAATGCCAATCCCCCTCTCCTTGAGCGCCTCCAGCTTGGAGCTGATCGCCTCGAAGGATTCCATGAAGATGGATTCTGTAATCTCCAGCTCCAGATACTCCGGCGCAAGTCCGGTATCCTCCAGCACGCTCAGCACCATGTCCGTGAAGTCATCCAGCATCAACTGAATGACCGAGATATTAACCGAGATATGGTAGCCCTCATAGCCCTGATTCTGCAGATCCTTGTTGAACCGGCAGGCGGCGCGCAGCACCCACTCCCCTATGGGAACGATCAGGCGGCAGTCCTCGGCAATGCGGATGAAGGATAAGGGGGAGACGAAGCCGAGCACCGGGCTGTTCCAGCGGATCAGCGCCTCGAAGCCCCAGAGCTCACCTGTGCCGGTATCCACCAGCGGCTGGTAATGCAGCGACAGCTCATTATTGGATACCGCGCTTCTTAAGTGATTCTCAATAATCATCCGTTCGTCAAAATACTGCTGCATCTCCTGCCCGTAGATCATATAACTGCCCTTGCCCGCTTCTTTGGCCTTATACATGGCAATGTCGGCATTCTTCAGCAGTTCCTCCGCACTCTTCCCGTTCTCCGGGTATTGGGCAATCCCGATACTGGCCGTGATATGCACCACACTTGCATGAAGCTGGAACGGCTCCATGAAGCCCTGTACGAGGTAATCCGCATAGCGGATTACCTCACCTGCCTCCGCCACATCCTTGAACAGAATCACAAACTCATCGCCGCCGAAGCGGAAATGCTTACTGCGCCCGTCAGAGCGGCTAAGCAGCCGTTCCCCGACCTGCACCAGCAGCTCATCCCCGAAGGTATGGCCCATCGAGTCATTAATGTACTTGAAGTTATCGAGATCCAGGAAGAACAGCGCCGCATGGCCGCCGGAATGCTCTTCAATGAACTGCTCCAGCTCCTCGGATAACGACAGCCGGTTCGGCAGACCGCTAAGCACGTCATTATAAGCCAGCAGCCGGTATTTCTCCTCACTGGTCTGCAGCAGCGCCTGATTCTCCACCACCTTGTTATACTGCTCCAGCAGCTCATCCTGCAGGGCAGTCAGCTCCTCATAGGTCGATTCCAGCTCCTGATAGCTCGTCTGCAGCTTACTCTCATAACCCTTTCGGTCCGTGACATCCACCATTGACCCGGCAAACCGGATATATCCGCCGCCCGCATTACGCAGCACCTTGCCCCGGGCCTGAAACCACTTGTATTCGCCTGCCTTGCTCCGCATCCGGTATTCAGCGTAGTAGTAAGAAGAACGACCCTCCAGATGCTGGATGCGCAGCCGGTTCTCCTGCTCGGCATCCTCCGGATGGAGAATATCCCGCCAGCCGCCGCGGCTCTCATTCAGCTCATCCCGGGCATATCCTAGCACCTCATACCAGCTGTCCGAGAAATAATAGATCATCGTAGACATATCAACGTCCCAGATTACCGCATCCGAGCCGTAGGTTGCCAGGCTGAAGCGTTCATTGCTTTTTTCCAGGTTGCTTCTAATCCTTCTGACCAGCTGCACATAGAATAACAACACCAGAATGAAGGCCACCAGCACCGCAAAAGCAGCCACAATGCTCAGCACCAGCACCTTGTACGTCTGATAGAAGGAGAACGGCTCGTTAATCACTTCGCTGCCCTTCGGCAGCTTATCCGGTGATATCTTGAACCGCTGCAGCTCATTGTAATCAAACACCTTGCGTACATTACTGTCGGTCACCACCGGGATATCCCCGGCACGCTCCCCCTTCAGGATACGCAGCGCCAGATCGGCCGCCGTCTGCCCCTGCATTCTGCCGCTGATCAGGCTCCCGCCGAAGGCGCCATGATTCAATGCAAAATCATAGATATGATACACCGGAACACTGCTGCTCTTGCCCAGCTCGCTTGCGAACCTGTCGAACTCCACAATTCTTCCGGTAGAGTCACTATAATATGTAGTCATCAGCACAATACTGTCCGGGGACAGCGCCGATGCCGTAGCTTTGATCTGTTCCATTGACATGCGGTTCATCGGGAACAGCGCAAGCCCCGGATTCAAGGAGCTAATCTGATCCATCACCATCCGGCCGGTCGACAGCCCGCTCTCCGAATTATCGAAGACGACATACACCTTTTTCAGCAAAGGGTTAAGGTCCATGGCCATGCGGATGGTGGGCGCCGCATCGATTTTCTCAATAACGCCTGTCATGTTGCGCTTATCCGGTAGGCTGTCCACCCCCAGCTCGTTGACCCCGCTGAAAATAATCGGAGCATCGTTCAGAAGCTCATGGCGGTACTTCATCGCGAAGCTCAGCGCCGCATCGTCCGTTGTGATGATCGTATGAATAGGGATGTTCTGATACTTGAAGCGGATGGTTTCGTAGAAATGTTCGAGGTTCCCCTGCGTGGGGTACCTTTTCCAGTCCATATATTCAGTGTAGATGACGGGAGGATTAGCTGTGCCCTTGAGACGTTCCTCTATTCCGGCACTTTGGTCATCGGTCCAGGCGAAGCCCTTCTGATAGGAATGCAGCACCAGCACGTTCCGGGCGGGAAGCTCCTCGGCTGCAGCGAATACAGCTCCTGCCGGGGCTGTTGTACACAGGAAGATCAGCAGAGGCACAAGCAAGCTTCTTAACAACCTGAGATGAATATGATCTACACTCATTCGCACACTCCCGTTCATCTATCTCATAATCGGAATCTGACAAGTTGAAGGATAATGTATACATGGGGCTTCATTACGGGGACTGCTTTGATACAATTATAGGGGGAAAAGGTGTTTTTAGAAACAACAAAAAGCGACAGCAGGCGTCGATATTGGACAGAGCCGACCGCTCACGTTAGAATGAATCTGCAGTTGACTGCTCAGACAGGAGGCCAGGCCATGCCGACCATTAAAGACGTTGCGCTAAAGGCTGGCGTATCGGCAACCACCGTATCCCGGGTACTGAACAACAGGGGTTACTTAAGCGAGGAATTGAAGCACAAGGTTCACCAGGCGATGGAGGAGCTGAATTACCGGCCGAACGAACTGGCCCGCTCCCTTAGCCGCTCGAAATCCAACATCATCGGACTAATTATTCCGCATGTGTCTTTGCCTTTTTTCGGCGAATTAACCAGTCATATTGAAGAACATGCCTACCGGGAAGGCTATAAGCTGCTGCTCTGCAATTCTTGGCAGGACAAGCAGAAGGAACAGGAATACATCCACATGCTGCGCGCAAGCCGGGTAGACGGCATTATTATGGGCAGCCATACACTGGAGGTGGAAGCCTATCGGCAGATGAATCTGCCGCTGGTGACCTTCGACCGGCAGATCTCACCGGATATCCCTTATGTCTGCTCGGATAATTATGAGGGAGGCAAGCTGGCTACCACTCTTCTGATTCAAAAGGGCTGCCGGCACCTCGCCCATATCGGCGGGCATCCCAAGCTGAATATCTTATCCCATCTGCGGTGTGTGGCCTTCGAGGATATGGCGAAGCAGCACAATCTGGAGTATGTCACCTTCCATACCGACAACAACAGCTTCGACTTCGAAGCTTACGAGCAGCTGCTCGGGCAGCTCTTTGCGGAGCATCCTGAGGTGGACGGGATTTTTGCGGGCAGCGATATCATCGCCGCCTATGCCCTGAAGGCCTGCCGCACCAGAGGACGGCGCGTCCCGGAGGATGTGAAGATCGTCGGCTATGACGGCATCATGCTCCGCAGCCTGCTCGACCCGCCGATCACCACCATCCGCCAGCCAATGGAAGCGATCGGCAAGCTCGCCGTGGACCTAATCCTGCAGCAGGTGCAGGGCCACAGCGTAGCCGCTGCGCACATTCTGCCTGTGGAGCTGGAGGAGGGGGCTACTACCTGAGGGAGCTACAACCCGGAAAGGCTGCCACTTAAAGTAGGTGGGGGCCGAGGGTTTGCTGGCTGTACCCGATAAAGGCGCGAGTGGTGAGGTACTTAACTGTATTCCGTACAACTAAATCATCCGATGTGCCGCCGAAAATCCACTTAGCTGTATTACGTACAACTAAAATTCCAGCTGTGGCTGGTTATCACCCATTTGGGCAAATTTAGTTGTACAGACTACACTTAGAAGAGGAAATCCTGCCATTTTACGGTTTTTAATTGTACAGAATACATCTATCAACGAAAGTTCGCTTCGAACTAAACTCCAACCATCGCCGCATTTATGAATGTATTCACTTCTTTAGAGCTCATACCCTGCTAGCCAAAAAGCCTCTGCATACCTGCAGAGGCTTTTTAAAAATCTCATAGTAAATGGTGTGTAATTATGAAGACAGCAACTTTTGAGTAAATACGTTCTATATCTCGTCATCATATTGTATTCAGTTTTTCGCATACATTGGACCCGCTCACCTTTGCGCCACCAATTGTATTCAGTTTTTCGCATACATTGAGCCAATGTGCCCTCTCGCCGCAATTTGTATTCGGTTTTTCGCTTACATTTGGCCCGCACACCTTCGCGTCACCAATTGTATTCGGTTTTCCGCATACATTGCGGCCGCGTGCCTTCTCGCAGCACAATGTGTTCGGTTTTTCGCATACATCTAGCCACGCGCCTGCTCCCTTACTATACAGACAACAAACTCGCTGCCCGATCCCCCCCTCCGCCAGCGGCTAACGCGCGAACAGCTTAAGCAGCTTCCCGGCGTCCAGCTCCGCCGTAGTGGGCAGCACCAGGTCGGCCGCGCCAAGCTGCCCGGCCGCGCCGATACCTACAGCCTTCATGCCCGCCGCCCGGATCGCGGCCACGCCTTCGGCTGCATCCTCCACGCCGATGCAGTTGCCCGGCGGAACACCCAGCCGCTCTGCCGCCTGCAGGAAGATCTCCGGATCGGGCTTGCCCTTCCGGAGCGCAGCCGGGTCGCCAACGGCCTGGAACCACCGGGCTGCGCCGAGGCGCTCCAGAATGAGCGGCGCATTCAGGCTGGCCGAGGCCAGCCCCACGGAGATTCCCCGCTCATGCAGGGAATCGAGCAGCTCCCGGATCCCCGGCAGGAGGTCCGCCGGGGTGATACGGCCGATCATCTGCCGGTAATGATCGTTCTTCTGCTCCGCCAGCCGGAGCTTCCCGGCTTCAGGCAGCTTCGCAAGGCCGCTGCCCTCCAGCACAATCTCCAGCGACTCCATCCGGCTGACGCCCTTCAGCCGTTCATTCTTTTCCCGGCTGAAGGGGATACCCAGCTCATCTGCAAGGGCCTGCCAGGCAAGATAATGAGCCTCGGCGGAATCTGTAATCACGCCGTCGAGATCGAAGATCACTGCCTCCAGCCTGTGCGCCAGCGACATCCTCACCGGCTCCTGCGGAAGCAGCTGCAGCGCCTGCTTCTTATGCCTGATCTCAAGTGCCGTCCCCTCCAGCAGCGTATACACTACCGCCTCACGTTCAACGAAGATATCTAGCAGCTGACCGCCTACTGTAACCTTGAAGCGGTAGCTCTCCCACTGCTCCGGCAGGACAGGGGCAAAGCCCAGCTCCCCCTGAGCCAGCCGCATGCCGCCGAAGCCGTTCACAATCGACATCCAGGACCCGGCCATCGCCGCCATATGCAGCCCGTCCTTGGCATTGTGGTTGATATCGTCCAGATCCATCCGCACCGTGCGGCTGAAATAACGGTATGCCCCGGCCAGATCGCCGATCTCCGCAGACATAATACTGTGGATGCAAGGAGACAGCGAGGAGTCATGTGTCGTCAGCGGCTCATAATAATGGTAGTTGCGGAGCTTATCCGCCAGACTGAACTTGTTCCCGAGCAGGAACAGGGCCATTACCAGATCAGCCTGCTTCAGCACCTGATGCCGGTAGATCACCAGCGGGTGATAGTGGAGCAGCAGCGGATACTTATCCGCAGGCGTATGCTCGAAATCCCATTTTTGCTTACTCAGAAAGGTATCATCCTGGGCATAGATCCCGAGCTGCTCGTCAAAAGGAATAAACATCCGTGCTGCGGCCTCTCTCCAGCCCTCTGCCTCTTCGGGAGTTAACCCGATCGCCTGCCGCAGCCGTTCGTAATCCGCGGGATAGTCCCGCTGAAGCAACAGAGCTGTCTCATAGGCATACTCGAGCTGATCCTGTACCATGAGGTTGGTGTAAGCATTGTTATTCACAATCGCCGTGTATTCATCCGGCCCTGTTACTGCATCGATGCAGAAGGCCCCTCCGCGCGCGGGGTTATAGTGGCCCAGATCGGCCCAGAACCTTGAGGTCTCGAACAGCATCTCTGCACCCCGGCTAACCAGAAATTCCATATCGCCTGTGGCCTGGATATATTGCTTCAGGCCGTAGGCAATGTCCGCATTGATATGCGCCTGGGCAGTGCCTGCGGGGAAGTAGGCGGAGTTCTCCTCGCCGTCAATGGTCCGCCACGGGTACAGCGCCCCCTTCTGCGACATGACCGCCGCCCGCTCTCTGGCCTTGCCGAGCGTAGCATAACGGAATTCCAGCAGCGCACGGGCGATCTCCGGCTGCGTGAAGGTGAAGAACGGCAGCATGTACATCTCCGTATCCCAGAAATAATGCCCCTCATAGCCTTCGCCGGTCAGGCCCTTGGCTCCGATATTCGTTGCTCCGTCCCGGCCCACGGATTGCAGCAGCTGATAAGCATTGAAGCGGATGCCCTGCTGGAGTGCAGGATCACCGCTAATCTCCACATCCGTATGTGCCCAGAAGCTGTCCAGATACGCCTGCTGCTCCCCGGCCAGACCGGCGAAGCCCAGCTCCTTGGCCAGCGCCAAGACTTCAGCACTCCTGCCGGCCAGCTCCTCCTCCCCGTAATCTCTGGAGGTATGATACGTTATATATTTGGTAAGCGTCACCGTCTCTCCGCTGCGGACAGCAGCGGCGTAACAGACGGAGATGCGCTGCCCGATCAATTGGTGGCTCATCTCCCGCCCGGACTTCGCCTGCAGCGCATGGCTGACAGCGGTCAACAGCGCAAACCGCGTGTGGCGGGTGCGCTGCTTCATCCACAGGTTCCCGGAGGCTTCGTCATAACCGGTATCCTCCAGCAGCAGGCTGGGCACCGCACTGCCCGCTCCCAGCCTTGGATCATCCGTCGCCTCCGGCCGCCGGATCTCGCCGTCCACCGCAGAATCGAACTTCAGTGTCCCGGAGAAGTTCAGCGCCGTCACCGCATAGTCGATAGCGGCCAGATGCTTATGCGTCAAGGCAACCATCCGGCGGATCACCAGCAGTACCCGGTGCCCGGCTGGAGATTCCCACTCCAGCTCCCGGTGTAGCATACCGCTGCGCATATCCAGCCGGCGCTTATACCGGTGCAGCTTCCCCTGATCCAGCCGGAACTCATGGCCTTCGATGCTGAGCCGGATGATACGGGCATCGCTGACATTCAGCATGGCCTGGTTGCGGGAGGGGTACCCGAAGGCTCCCTCCGGATAGACAACCGGCTCAGAATCAAAGAAGCCGTTCAGATAATTTCCGGCTACCGAAGCCCCCGCCTTGCCGTGATAGCCTTCCTCGAAGTTACCGCGCATACCGATATAGCCGTTGCCTAGTGCAAAGACACTCTCGCTCCGCTGATTGTATTCATCCTCGTAGTGTTCCTCTTCAATACTCCACTCTCTGTAAGGGTATAAGGGGGAAGGAGGCTCACAGGACTTCATCTTTATTTTCATCTCCGTACTTATCTCCGTATTTGTCTCCGGTCTCATCTTCGTATTCTCCTCCCGAATGCCGACTTCTCTTGTCCCAGCCGCAGATCAGCCTTTGACTGAGCCGCCCATCAGACCCCGGACGAAATACTTTTGCAGCAGGAAGAAGATCGCCAGCGGCATCAGCATCGAGATAAAGGCTGCCGAGGTCAGCAGATGCCAGTCATTGCCGCGCGAGCCGACCAGATCGGCGATCTTCATCGACATGACCTGCACCGACGGCTGGTTCCCGATGAAGATCAGCGACACCAGATAATCATTCCATACCCAGAGGAACTGGAAGATCCCGATGGAAGCGAGCGCAGGCACGGACAGCGGCAGAATCAGTCTGCTGAAAATAGTAAAGTGGCTGGCGCCGTCAATAAAAGCTGATTCAAACAGATCCTTCGGCAGCTGGCTGATGAAGTTGTACATGAAGTACGTAACCAGCGGCAGCCCGAAGGCCGTATGTGCCAGCCAGATTCCAAGATAACTGCCGTTCAGCCCAAGCGCGGTGTAATCCTTGAGTACCGGAATGAGCGCAACCTGAATCGGAATAACCAGCATCGCAATAATAATGACGAACAGCGTCTTGCGTCCGGGGAACCGTAACCAGGCGAAGGCATAGGCGGCAAAAGAGGCGATCAGCACCGGAATCACCGTCGCCGGAACAGCAATCGTCAGTGTATTCCAGAACGCCTGCGACAATCCGCTCCCCTTTTGCACCGTTTCACTGCCGTCCGCTTCCTTGAGTGTGTACTCCTTGCCGGACAGCACATTCTTATAGTTGTCGAGCGTGAGGTCAGGCACCGCCTGCCAGCCCTGCTCTTGCATATTCACCGTGCGTGCCCTGCGGTTCTCCCACATCAGGCGGCTGCCATCCGCCTTCACCCCTGCCTTGAGCTGTTCATCCGTATAGGTCTTGCCGTTCACCTCAATCGGCTCCCGCAGATCAACCTCCTTGGGAAGCTGCACCGTCTCGCCCGCTTTCCATTCCTGATGGGGGAACACCTTCCACCAGCCCGTCTGCAGAATATCCGCTGCGGGACGGAAGGAGGAGGCGAAGAGTCCGAAGGTCGGCAGAATCCAGAGGAAGCAGATGACGCCCAGAATCAGATTGACGGCCGTTTTGCTGCCCTTTTTTTTCTTGGTGCCCACCATTAGAATCCCCCCTGCTTGCGGAACTGCCGCAGATTAATAAGGATAACAGGCAATACCGCGATCAGGAGCACGATAGCCAGCGTAGAGCCGTAGCCGAAGTTGCGGTACATGAAGAATTGCCGGTAGAACTGCGTCGCTACAACTTCTGTATCGTATTGACCTCCTGTCATCACCATGACAACGTCAAATATTTTCAGCGTAAAGACAATAATCGTGGTGGTCACCGTCAGAATCGTCGTAGAGATGTAAGGAATCATGATGCCAAAAAAGATCTTCACCTCACCCGCGCCATCCACCCGTGCAGCCTCCAGAATATCCTCGGGCACTCCTTTGATGGCCGCTGAGAAAATAACCATCGCAAACCCCGTCTGCATCCAGATCAGAATGATAATAAGGAAGAAGTTGTTCCACGGCTGCAGCATACTCGTCCAGGCCTGCGGTTCACCGCCGAAATAGGTCACAATCGCATTCAAGAGTCCAATCTGCTCATCGCCCGGCTGATAATAATAGACGAACTTCCAGATGACCCCGGCGGCAACAAAGGAAATAGCCATCGGCATGAAAATAATCGATTTGGCGATCCGCTCATAGCTGCTCCGGTCGGCAAGAATGGCAATCAGCAGCCCGAAGCAGACACAGGCCAGCGTGCCCACGAACACCCAGAGCAGGTTGTTGCGCAGAGCCGTAGCCATCAGACGGTCGCTGAAGATCGCGGCGTAATTGCTGAGTCCGACGAACTTCTCGGAGGAAGCGTTGAAGAAGCTTAAGTACAGCGTCCGCAGGGCAGGCAGAATCAGCAGCCAACCGAGAATAAGGACAGCCGGTCCGACAAAAACATATGGCAGCACCTTCCTGCGGACATGGTCCGGGTACTGCTCCACGGCCCAGGTCAAGGTGTAGTAGATCAGATATACGCCCAGCACGCCCCACAACACTGCGAGCACCGCTGTCAGCAGCGGTTGAAGCGTTGAATCGCGGAAAAACAGGAAAATCAGCCCGTTGACCACAATATTCGCAAGCAAGACGCCCAGCGATAGCAGGACTGCCCTGCCGCTGATTCTCTGATTGGCCTGCGCCCCGGCGGCACCCGGCTCCGGCCTTATTTGTGCATCCATATCGGTTCCTCCTATAGGCTCTGTTAGAGCAGAGCCCTCTTCATAAGCACCCGTTACCACCAGCTGAGGGGCAGGCCTGATTGCTCAAGACCGCCCCTTCAACCTCTTGGTGTCTAAGTCCCGTGCTGCCTGCTTCTTAGTTCTTCCAGCCTGACTGAATCTGCTCCAGGGCCTGATCCAGCGTAGCCGTTCCGCTCACATAGTCAGTCATGCCCTTCCAGAAGGTACCTGCACCCACCTTGCCTGGCATCAGGTCCGAGCCATCGAAGCGCAGGGTCGAAGCGTCCTGCACCAGCTTCGCCATCCGGCGGTCGGATTCGGACTGGTACCAATCCAGGGAAGCATCATTCATCGGGGCAATGACACCGCCGGATTGCACCCAGCTTTTGATCGATTCGCCAGTAGTGAAGAACTCCATTACAGCGCGTACTTCAGGGCGGTCATTGAACATAGCGTAGATGTCGCCTGCCACCAGGACCGGCTTGCCGTACTGCTCATCAATCGGCGGGAGATAGAACCAGTCATAGTCTGTATCCACCTTGGCCGTTTCCGGGAAAAAGCTGGTAATGAAGTTCCCCATCAGGTTGAACCAGGCTTTGGGCGGATTCTCGAACATCGGCTTCGGAGCATCGCCAAATGCAGTAGTGACAATGGATTTAGCACCGCCGTAGACATAATCCTTATTCAGCCAGATCTTGGACATCACTTCCACCGCGTTCTTCACTTCCGGCGAGGTGAACGGAAGCTCACCGCTTACCCACTTATCGTAATTCTCAGGCGTCGTGGTCCGCAGCATGATGTTCTCTACCCAGTCGGTTGCCGCCCAGCCGGTTGCCGCGCCGCTCTCGATGCCGATCGCCCAGGCAGGATCACCGTCTTTGGCGATTTGCTCCGTCAGGGCCATCATTTCATCCCAGGTCTGCGGAACCGTGTATCCCGCTTCGTCAAATTGCTTCTTCGGATACCAGACCAGGCTCTTCACGTTGCTGCGGTTCCAGATCCCGGCCATAATCTTGCCATCCTTGCCGTCCATGGTGGACATATCCAGCCAGCTCTTATTGTAATTGGCCGTCAGCTTCGCCTGATCCAGCACCCCGGTCAGATCAATGACCTTGCCGGTCTTGGCAATAGAGGCCAGCAGGCCCGGCTGCGGGAAGTCCGCGATATCCGGCGCATTGCCGCCATCGACCCGGATATTAATCGTAGCTTCGAATTCCTTGGAGCCTTCGTATTGAATATCAATGCCGGTTTTCTCTTCAAATTCCTTAATGCTGCTCTCGAACTTCACCTGGTCCGCATCGACAAACGGTCCGAACATCGTGACCTTCGTGCCTTTATATTCACCCTTCATTGCCAAATCCAACGGGCTTCCTGCCGCAGCGGGATCTGGACTATCTGTTGATGCTGCGTTGTTATCTGCCGAAGGTGCTGCTGTGGGAGCTTCTGTAACCGCCGGGGCCTTCGTTGGCGCAGCGGTGTTATTGCCGCCGCAGCCGCTGAGCATCATGGTGAGGGATAGACACAACACCATCGCAAGTGACAGTTTACGTGCTGGAGCTTTCTTCATTGTTTCATACATCCCCTTTAATTGTTTTTAGAGACTGCATTGAACCAGCTTCATTACCGGAATCCCTTCCGGCAGAGCAGCAACCCACCTCCTTAACCTAATTCACGGACAACAGGCACCCACACCCATTAACACCGCTAATTCAAACGTACATTCTCCATATCCCACAATAATGTATGCGCTTCCAATAGTCAGTTAGTACCTTCTTCTGTGGATACGGTTCCTGAAACAGTTCCTGAAACGGTTCCCGAAACGATTCGCTCACATTCCTCTAACGCGTCACTCTGAAAAGCTTTTCAGAAGAGTGTAAAGAAACCGTGCTGCCCTATCCCCAGGCAGCCGTGCTTCAGCCCGCAGGAACTACATCTCATTTCTCACGCGAGGATTCTCTTACGATTAGCTTATGCTCCATCTTCTCTTTCATGACAGCCACCTTGCCCGTGGTCAGCAATTCATGCAGCTTCTCGGCCGCCCGGTACCCCAGCTGATAGATAGGCTGTGCGATTGTTGTCAGCTTCGGAATGAACATTCCCGACATCCGCAGATTGTCGAAGCCGATGACCGATACCTGACCGGGAACCAGAATATTGCGGTCCTTTAAGTAAGAGATCGTCCCCATAGCGAACTCATCCGCTACACAGAATACTGCTGTTAGCTCTGGATATTCTGTGAACAGCTCATGCGTTGCCTGATAGGCCTGCTCAAAGCGGTGGTTAGCGTACTTGATTTTGCCGATATTACGCTCCAGCCCCGATTCGCTCAGGGCTCTCACGAATCCCACCATCCGCGGTGGCCCGGACACCGAATTATCATGATTGAAGCCGATCATTCCAATCTCTTGGTGCCCCAGCTCAATCAGGAATTTCACAGCATCATACGCCGCCTTCTCATCATCCACCTCGACCGACGCTACCTCGTACTCATCGGAATGGGAGGAGACCAGCACGAATGGAATTCTGCAGCCAATAAGCTTCTCATAATACTCAGGGTGCAGAATATCACTGGCGAACACAACACCATCCACCTGCTTCTCATGAAAAGTATCCATATAGGACAATGTCCGCTCCTTGTCACGGTCTGTATTGCAGATCATCAGACTGTAACCGAGCTTAATGCAGGCATCCTGCATTCCCCGGATCACCCCTGCGAAATACAGGTTCTCAATATCGGGAATGAGTAGCCCGAGAGTGAATGACTTCCTGTAAATTAACCCCCGTGCGAATGCATTAGGCTGATACTTGAGCGCTTCTATCGCTTCAATGACCCGGCTGCGCTTACTCTCCACGACCGTATCCGGGGCATTCATTACACGGGACACAGTGCTGATGGATACTCCGGCCATCTTGGCGACATCTCTGATTGTTGGCTTCATAGTCTGACTTCCTTCTTATTCTTTTAGCCCGAAACGTGTGCCCTCCTTACCAGGGTTGGCCTTGCCGCTTAAGTTAGAAAAGCTTTTCAAAGCGATTATAGCAAGGCTCCCTTAAATTGGCAAGCAAATTGTTATTCGCTTACATTTTTGCCTGCGGAGCCCTTGCTTTACGGTTGTAACCGTCCAAATTCAGTTCAAATACTCCAAATTCATCCCTTCAGTAACTGTACCTTTCCCCCTTCAAGTTCCCTCTCCCCGTCATGCCGCTTACTTAAAGTGTGTAAATTATATTATTTCATGTTATAATTGGCGGGTATATTGATTCATGGCTGCAAATAATGCTACTGATGCGGAATGCATCTACTATAGGAGGGATTCATGTGAAGCAATTGCACGACATACCATTCTCCGTACTGGATTTAGCCCCTATCCGGGAGGGCGGAACGGCGGCGGATTCTTTTCATAACACCCTTGATTTGGCTCGTCATGCTGAGAAATGGGGGTATAACCGTTACTGGCTGGCAGAGCATCATAATATGACCGGCATTGCCAGCTCCGCCACCTCCGTTGTTATCGGACATGTCGCAGCCGGAACTAACACCATCCGCGTAGGTTCAGGCGGCATCATGCTCTCCAACCACGCACCGCTTATGATTGCAGAACAATTCGGCACGCTGGAATCCTTGTATCCCGGACGGATTGATCTGGGTCTGGGCAGAGCCCCCGGCTCGGATCAGGCGGCAGCCAGAGCACTGCGCCGCGGCCTCGGCAGCGATGGCAGTGAATTCCCCGAGCAGCTTAGCGAGCTGCGGGCGTATTTCGACCCCGAAGGATCAGGCTCCCGTCCGGCCGGTGTCCGCGCCGTCCCCGGTGAAGGACTGAACATCCCGATCTGGCTGCTCGGCTCCAGCGGCTTCAGCGCCCAGCTTGCGGGCCAGCTGGGTCTGCCTTTTGCTTTTGCCAGCCACTTCGCACCGGATTATCTGCTGCCGGCTCTGCATCTGTACCGTACCAGCTTCAAGCCATCAGCAGTACTCGACAAGCCTTATGTTATGGTGGGTCTGGGAATTACGGCAGCGGATACGGTGGAGGAAGCGCGCAGACTTGCCACTTCCCAGCAGCAGCAATTCCTGAACATTATTCGTGGCCGCACCGGCAAGCTCCAGCCGCCTGTAGACAGTCTGGACGGAATCTGGACCTCCCAGGAGAAAGCACTGCTTATGAGTAAACAGCAATACTCCATTGCGGGCGACCAGGCCCTGATCGAAGAGCGGCTGCTCCAGATTCTCGAAGAGACGGGTGCCGATGAGTGGATTATCGCTTCACAGATCTATGATCACTCTGCCCGCCTGCATTCGTATGAGCTTGTGGCCGACCTGTTGAAGAAGTAATAAGGCCGTAGTAGCTCATCAGATTTAAAATAGTGGAGCAGAAGCAATTACCCTTCAAATTACATCTTTTCCAAGCGGGGATTGTTCTTCAGGGGCGTTTGGCTTAGCGTAACGGACTGAGGTGCTCTTATTTGGGAAGAAAGTCGCCAACTGGGCGAGTAACGGACTCCATGGGCCTTATCCTTTACACTTCGGCTCCAAAACGTCTCGTAGGGAGACAATAAGGCCGCCTGAGTCCGTTACGCTGCAAAAAGTGGCGTTTTCGTGGGGATAAGATCTCTCCGGTCCGTTAGATTTCGGGGTGGAGTTTAACAAGCTTATCCACCCTTTTAAACCTGACACTGTACTAGTCTGATTACAAGCCAGTCTATATAATTAGCCCATTTAACTACCTATGGAGAACTCCATTGAGGTAGCTGAATGGGCTATTTTAGTCTTGCAGCATTTGCGGCCATAGAAGAACCGCCACTTCATTCCTGTGGCGGTTCTTCTACGTGCTCTAGTATTTCTCCTACGGCTACACCAAGAAACGTGCAAAGTTTGTCCAGCGTTCATCGAAATTCTTTTGCAGGATCAATAAATTCGCTGTTCATGTTGGAAATCCAGTTCTTAGATATTGTAAATGAAAAACATGAGTTAGGAGAAATTAATTATATTATTAAAAACCAGATTAAGAATGAAGAAGATCTTTTCTGCTCATTGAAATATAAAGTCAATTTTCCAAAAGACAAATGTGTTCGGTGTAGAAATTATGGAGCCGAGCCTTTCCAGATCAAATTGTTCTTTATAAAATACAAAATCCAGTAATATACAGAGAAATAATGAGTTAACCGCAGTAAATATTAAATAAATGCCGTTTATTCATAATAAACGCCCGAATTCATTCACTTAAAGTATCTTTTTCGGTTTTTCTTTATGCCCATTAGAGATTATACTGTAATTAATATTCGTTATAACGAACGTTAGTGTATTTTTACCATTCCGCCTCGTTCACGCACGTTCAGGCTCATCCAGATCCGTTCATGCTCGTTCTGATTTATACTATCGTTTTAATGTGTAGTAGTTCTTCAAGAAACCACTTTATTCGACAAACTATGATTCAGAAGGGCGAACCGGGGCGGATTGTGGCTGGTGGCTGCCGAAGGTCTGCACAGGAAGGGGCGGGGAGAGTGAAGAAGAGACATACATCTATAATTGGCGCGTATATTTTGGCCGTTCTGGCAGGTGTAATCTGGCATGCCGGAGGGGTCAGCGCTGAGGATACGATCAAGCTCACTGTCAACTCACATACGACCAGTACGGCAACCATGAACAACATGCAGCCGGGAGATACGATGGCTTCGGATTATAAGATTATCAATGACGGAAATGATCCGTTCGATTATGCAGTAGCCTTTCAGTTCCGCTCCGGGGACGCAGATCTGTACAATATCCTGCAAATGACCCTGCAAAAAGAGGGAGTAATCCTCTACTCAGGGGTAATGAGCGAGGCCCCGGGGGTAGTGACCATCGGCTCGCTCGCCGGAGGGGAAGAGGAAGCGATCGAAATGAAGGTATTGTTCCCGCCGGAGGCAGGCAACGAGTTCCAGGAGAAGACGGTAAGTGTCGCCTTTGAATTCACTGCCACAGCGGAGCCTGCGCCTACAGCCGGGCCGACTTCTACACCTCAACCCACAGATACGCCAACGGCTGCAGTAACGCCTATGCCTACGTCAACGCCGGGGTCCACCAGCAGCCCTGGCAGTACGCCGCCTGCTGCAACAACAGTCCCTACAGCCTCACCGGCCGGCAGTGCATCGCCTGGCAGTTCAGCAGCGCCATCACAGGCACCGGCAACTGCTACGGCAGCACCGGATGGAGTGAGCGTAAGCGAGGAGCCTGTTCCGCTAGGGGCAGGAGAGGAAGACGGCGGCAACCGTCCGTCCGCGACTCCGGATTCCGGAGCCGCTGCACTTGGCAGCACACCAGCCCCTTCACCAGGGAAGGAGGTCAACCTCACTGATGACGCGCTTCCGCTGGGCGGGCCGGAGGAAGACGGCAGACTGCCCGACACAGCCAGCCCTTGGTACAATCTGATTGCGGCCAGCCTGGTTGTCGCCATGATTAGTGTGCTTGTACTCCGCAGGCTGGGCCAGAAGAAGTAACTTTATGTATATGTAAGGAGGAGAGAGCATGAAGATACGCAGCGGGTTCACTTTAGCCGTCAAGCTGATCTTCCTGCTCTCCTTGTGCGTTATGCTATATTCCGCCTTCCAGATCCTCAAAGCGCCCGCCGAAGCCCGCGAAGCCCTGAGTATCTGGGACAAAAAGAGGGAGGAAGCCCAGCTTCCCGTAAGTTCCGAAGAAGAAACGCCGCTTCCTGAAGGTATGGTCAGCAGCGCAGAATCACCAACAGGCGACAAACCTGCTTATATAGCAGGAGAGGTAATCGGGGAGATCTATTTTCCGAAGCTTAAAAAGCGGGTCGCCATTCTGGAGGGAACCGGACGGGCGGAGCTTAAGCGGGGCGCCGGACACGATGAGGCTAGTGCCGCCCCGGGCGCCTCAGGCAACAGCGTGCTGGCCGGACACCGTGATACCGTCTTCCGCAGTCTCGGCGAGCTGGAGACCGGAGACCGGCTTGAGCTTGCTACAGCGGAAGGCACTTTTACCTATGAAGTGACCGGGAGCCGGATTGTTGACGGAGATACGCGGGGAGCGATTAAGCCCAGCAGAGACCCCGTACTCACCTTGATTACCTGTTACCCATTCTCTTATGTAGGCGCAGCGCCCGAGCGCTACCTGCTCTCGGCCAAGCTAGTCTCCAGCCAGCCTCCATCCCCTTTCACTCCTCACCCTCCGCCTAAAGTATGAGACCCGGGCCGGATCGTGATAATATAGACATACGAAGCTGAAGAGGAGATGACCCGCATTGAAGGAAGAATTAATTAGACGTTTTGTATCGTATGCTGAAATGGATACCCAATCCAGCGAGGACAGCGAGAGCTGCCCGTCCACTCCAGGCCAAATGGTACTGGCGCATAAGCTGGCAGAGGAGCTGCAGGAGCTGGGACTGACGGAGATTACGGTGGACGAGCACGCCTATGTCATGGCCTCGCTGCCCGCCAACACAGATAAAGAGGTTCCGGTGATTGGCTTCCTGGCCCATCTGGATACCGCTACGGATTTCACCAGCACGAATGTGAAGCCGCAGATTGTAGAGAACTATGACGGGCAGGATCTGGTGCTGAATGAAGCCCAGAATATTATCATGTCCACGAAGAGCTTCCCGGAGCTGAGCGGTTACAAGGGGCATACGCTGATTACGACCGACGGCACCACCCTGCTGGGGGCAGACAACAAGGCAGGCATCGCTGAGATCATGACGGCTATGGCCCATCTGCTGGCGCATCCGGAGATTAAGCATGGCAAGATCCGGGTCGCTTTTACCCCCGATGAAGAAATCGGACGCGGCCCGCATAAGTTCGACGTTGCCGCCTTCGGTGCTTCCTATGCCTACACCGTGGACGGAGGCCCGCTTGGGGAGCTGGAATATGAGAGCTTCAATGCCGCCGCCGCCAAAATCACCTTCCACGGAGTCAATGTCCATCCCGGTACAGCCAAGGGCAAGATGATCCATTCGTCCAAAATCGCCATGGCCTTCCATCTCCGTCTGCCCGCCGGTGAAGCCCCTGAATTCACAGACGGCTACGAGGGGTTCTACCACCTGATCTCCATGCAAGGCAGTGCCGAGCACAGCAAGCTGCATTACATTATCCGCGACTTTGACCGCGGGCAGTTCGAGAACCGCAAATCGAATATCGCCGCAATTGTGGAGGAATTCAAATCTACATACGGAGCGGACAACATCGTGCTGGAGATGAATGACCAATACTATAATATGCGCGAGAAAATCGAGCCCGTCCGGCATATCGTCGATATCGCCCGGGAAGCGATGGAGGGCCTCGGAATCACGCCGGTTATCCGTCCAATCCGCGGAGGGACTGACGGCTCACAGCTCTCTTATATGGGGCTGCCCACACCGAATATTTTCACCGGAGGCGAGAATTTCCACGGCAAATTTGAATACGCTTCTGTAGACGTAATGCTGAAGGCTGTACAGGTTATCGTTGAGATTGCCCGTCTGGCGGAACATAAAGCGTAAATAAGATTATATTAAAAACAGCAAGAACCCCGTGCCGCCCTGGAAACAGGGAGCACGGGGTTCTTATATTGCTTTGGTCACAGACCGTTATCCGTCTGCCTGCTTTATTGCTTAACCGGCAGCCAGCCCGGTGTATGGATCAATGCTCTCCAGAGCGGGTCCGGAATCACAAGCTCTGCTTGGGCAGCCGGATCAAGCTCTGTCTTAATCTCATCGGCCCGGCCCCCGGCCAGCTTCTGCACCCAGTCCGGTTCAATCAGAAGCGGACGGCCCAGCGCCACCAGGCTGATGCCGCTGTCCAGACTCTTCAGGGCATCGGCGGCAGAGTAGAGCGAGCCTACGCCAATTACCGGAGCTTTGTCTCCCGCCCGGTCTACGATCTGCTCAATACGCGGATGGCTGTCCTCCGTTCCCCGGCGTGGCAGTGACCACAGCTCCATGAGGGAGGCGTGCAGGTAATCCAGCCCCTCCGCTGTCAGCGCATCGATTAGGGCAAACGTGTCAGCCATCGTAATCCCTGGCGTTTCCGGCTCTTCAGGCGAGAAGCGGTAGCCTACAAGGAACGCACCCTCTGCATGCTGCTTCACCGCAGCCTTGACACTGCGCAGAACGGCCAGCGGGAAGGCGAGACGCTTCTGCAGATCCCCGCCCCAGCGGTCTTCGCGTCTGTTGGAATGCGGCGAGAAGAACTGCTGCAGCAGATATCCGTTCGCACCGTGAATCTCGACGCCATCGAAGCCGGCCTCGATCGCCCGGCGCGTCGCTTCACCGAAATCAGCGATAATTCCGGTAATCTCTTCGTCTGTCAGCGGGCGCGGAACCGCCCCCTGTCCCCCGCCCGGCAGCTCAGCCGGCACATCGCTTGCACTGACAGGCTGTCCGTCAACCAGCTGCTCCGGCGGGCATTGGCGTCCGCCATGGAAGATCTGGAGCACGGCCTTCGCTCCTTCGCCCTTGATGGCCTCCGCCAGCTCACGCAGGCTTGGAATCAGCCCGTCATGGTCAGCTCCGAATTCACCCGGGAAGCCCTTCCCGCCGCGTGAGACATAGACACACGCGGTAATGACCATCCCCGCCCCGCCCGAACGGCGGATATAATAATCCAGCTCCGGCCGGGAGACGGTTCCATCCTCATTGGAGGAGAAATTAGTCATCGGCGCCATGACCACACGGTTCTTCAGTTCAATCCCGTTCTTGAATTTGAACGTCTCCAGCAGCGGGCTATATTCTGTCTTCAGCATACCTATCAGCCTCCATTTATTTAAATCTTCACAAATGTTAGTATACAACTTAATTTTGCACAATACAAATAGAACGACTTCGTTTACAGTTGCTACCTATCACAGTGAGGTGCATCTTTCCAGATCACCTTGTCCCCGTAATTCTTGCCCCAGTCATACATCATGCGCAGCACCGGCATCAGAGTATGTCCATACTCTGTCAGGGAGTACTCTACCCGCGGAGGAACCTCCGCATATACCTGCCTGAATACCAGCTGATCCTCCTCCAGCTCGCGGAGCTGGTTGGTCAGCATTTTCTGGGTGATATGGGGGATCAGCTTCTTGAGTTCACTGAACCGCTTAGTCCCTTCCAGACCCAGGTGCCACAGTATAATCAGCTTCCACTTGCCGCCGATCACAGCGAGCGTAAGCTCCTTCTCGCAGTTGATCTCCTTCAGGTTGATACGGTCTTTAATTTCAGTCGCCAATATTTAGCCCCCTTCCGGCTATCATCATAATACAAATCCATCGCCCACCGCACATAAGCAGCAAAGGATGCCCTCCCGTCAAGGAAAGCATCCGTGTGATAGCTTTATTGTATTCCAAGCTCTATTCT
Organism: Paenibacillus sp. FSL R7-0210; assembly: GCF_038009085.1. Lineage (NCBI taxonomy): Bacteria > Bacillati > Bacillota > Bacilli > Caryophanales > Paenibacillaceae > Paenibacillus > Paenibacillus sp. FSL R7-0210. The sequence goes on along the minus strand of NZ_JBBPAR010000001.1, from coordinate 6,851,447 downwards.
ATTCCAAATCGTATGCTATTCCAAATTGGCATGCTTGCCGAACATCCGGCCGGAGGTCTGCCCCGTCTGCTCCATGATCCGCAGAATAACTGCATCATAGAATACAAGCAGCGTCTGTTCAAACAAGGAGGCCATCGGCTGCAGCGTAGTATAGCCTCCGTCCGGCCGTTCCTTGGGAGCGCCAGGCAGCTTGACTGTATAATCTGCGAGACGTCCGATCGTCGAATCCGGCTGAATGGTTACGAGGACTACAGCTGCTCCGATTGCCTTGGCTTTCTCAGCCATGGAGACCAGTCCCTTCGTCTCGCCTGAGCCGGAACCCAGTACAAGCACATCGCCGGGGCCAATGCCCGGCGTTACTGTCTCTCCGACCACATAAGCTGTCCGCCCGGCCTGCATCAGCCGCATGGCGAAGGCCCGGCCCATCAGGCCGGAACGACCGGCACCGGCCACGAAGATCTGCCCTGCGCGCAGCAGCTCCTCCGTCAGCGCCTCACCTCCTCCGGCATTCAGCCCGGAGACGGAGCCCTCCAGCTCCTTCACAATTTCCTGTGCGTATTGCTGCGTGTCCATGGCTGCTTAAGCCTGGCTTACAAGGCGCTTCATTTCCGCAGCAGTTGCCTTCATGTCGGCTTCGCCAGTAATACCGCCGCCCACGATTACCAGATCAGGCTGCGCAGCAATCACTTCAGGCAGCGTACTCAGCTTAATGCCGCCGGCAATTGCAGTTTTGGCCCGGGTAACTACGCTCTTAATATCTCTCAGATCCGCGAAGGAATTCTTGCCTTCAGCCTGATGGTCATAGCCGGAATGCACGCAGACATAATCCACACCCAGCGCATCCACTTCAGCGGCTCTGGCTTTGAGATCCTTCACATTAATCAGATCGACCAGGATCTCTGCACCTGTCTTCTTCGCTTCCTCCACCGCACCGCGGATCGTTGAATCATCAGATACACCCAGCACAGTCACGATGCCCGCGCCTGCTTCCACTGCCTTCATGACCTCATATCCGCCAGCATCCATGATTTTGAGATCGGCCAGCACCGTAAGCGCCGGAAAAGCTTCCTTGATCGCTTTTACCGCATGCAGCCCCTCATTAATAACGACCGGTGTTCCAATCTCAACGATATCTATAGATTCGGCAACCTCTGCAACAACCGCCTTGGCTCCGGCAATATCCACCAGATCGAGTGCTAACTGTAATTTCATATGTGTAAGTTCTCCTTATCCGTAATATATTTTAGGAAGTGCTGCTTCTCAGTTTAGGGATATACTGCCGATTAGGGAAGTAGGCACTTTAAAGTGAGGTAGTCACCTGGAGGATACTATTGGGCGAAGCCGGGGGATTTTTAGCCGACATGTCTGAAATCCTACTGCATTTTCACAACAGCTGTGCTACCATACATTTGATTCAAAGATTCACAGCCGCAAGGAATCCTAATAAGAAGGTGTATGATGGAAACAAGCAAGCCCAAGACATTCAACTTAATGAAGCTGACCTGGCCAATCTTCCTGGAGCTGTTCCTGTTCATGCTCATGGGCAGTATGGATACCTTCATGATCAGCTCGGTGTCCGATGATGCGGTCTCCGGTGTCGGAGCAGCCAATCAGATTATTGCCATAGCTATTCTGGCGCTTAGTGTCATCGGTAACGGCGCGGCGATCGTCGTGTCGCAGTACCTCGGCTCCAAGCAGCCCAAAGAAGCCGCCAGAGTGATCGGCAATGCAGTTACCCTGAATCTTGTGGTAGGGATCATACTTAGTACAGTGATGCTGCTGCTCGGAGGCCACCTGCTGCAGGCGCTGAACGTGAAGGGTGACATTCTCGCCTACGCCCGCTCGTATATCAACATTGTCGGAGGCGCGATCTTCCTGCAGGCCCTCATCAACGCGCTGGCCGCCACCATCCGGACCCATGGCTTCACCAAGCAGACGATGGCGGTATCGCTGCTGATGAACGTTATCCATGTCGGCGGTAACTATCTGCTGATCTTCGGCCATTTCGGACTGCCTGCGCTAGGCGTGGAGGGTGCGGCCGTGTCAACCGTAATCAGCCGCTCCATCGCTCTCTTGATTTTCTTTCTGCTGCTCTACCGGATTATGGAGGTACGCGTGAAATGGAGCTATTACGTTCACCTCTCCAAGAAATACGTGCTGCAGATTCTCAAAATCGGTATTCCGTCCGCCTTCGAATCCGTAATGTACCAGTGCTGCCAGCTCGTCTTCACCCTGTACATCACCTATTTGGGGGCCGAGGCCATGGCTACCCGCCAGTATGCGGTTAATATCTCGAACTACATCTTCCTGTTCAGCGTAGCGGTGGCAATGGGGACCTCAATTATTGTGGGGCATCTTGTAGGTGCAAAACGGACGCAGGAGGCTTACTCACGGGTGTTCACCAGTGTGAAGTGGGCGCTGCTGGTCACAGTCATCATGGACCTGATCGTCATTCTGTTCCGCAAGCCGCTGCTGGGTCTGTTCACGGATAATGAGCTGATTATCGCTATGGGCGCCCAGGTCATCCTGCTCAGCTTCTTCCTGGAGACCGGACGGACCTGCAATCTGGTCATTATCAACTCGCTGCGCGCGTCGGGCGATGCCAAGTTCCCGGTCTACATGGGCATGATTTCCATGGTGTGCATGAGTCTGCCGCTGGGCTACTTCCTGGTGTTCACACTTGATCTGGGTCTGGCCGGGGTATGGCTGGCCACAGCGTTCGACGAATGGGTGCGGGCAGTCATTATGTACTTCCGCTGGAAAAGCAGAGCCTGGGAGAAGCATGGCCTGATCCAGCACGAACCGCCGGAAGTTGCTCCGGCCGCTCCGGCGCACTAATTCTGCGGCAGCTCCTCACACCAATAAGGGATGCTAATCAGCCACCGGAAATACGGCTGATTAGCATCCCTTTGTCGTAAGCTTATCCCATGCTCAGTTCCCCTTGGCTACTGCAACCTTATGTCTGGCTGCGAACTGCTCCGGCGTGACTGCTTTGCCGAACAGCGCCTGGATCATATCCAGATGGACCTGGGCAGCATGCGGCTTCATCTGCACATCCGCGAACAGGGTAATACTGCTGGCATTGTTCAGTTCATTCAGCAGATCCACGTATAGCTGCGGCAGCTCCTCATTCGTGGTATCGACCTTGGTCGCCGGAATCACCCCCGCACTCGTCACTGAAGCCTCGCCCCATTTGAAGACGAAGTATTCGACAAAAGCCTTGGCCTCCTCCTTCACCCTGGACGATTCCGCTACGAACAGTCCGACACCCGGACCGCCTACCCAGTCGCCCGAATTCCCCTTCCCGCCTTCCACCGTAGGGAATTTGAAGAAGCCGACCTTGTCCTTGAAGGCCTGCGGAATCTCCGGGTTGGTCGTGAAGTTGGGCAGCTCCCAGGTACCGGTCAGGTACATGGCCGCCTTTTCTTCCATGAATTCCGATTTGCCCTCATCATACGACAAGCCGTTGAAGCCGTTGTTGAAGGCGTTCATATCGACGAGGTTCTGCACTTCCGCTGCTGCCTGCACCAGTCCGGGATCATCGAAATAGCCCGTCCCCTTCGTTGCCCGCTTGAGCGTCTCACTTCCGGCAATACGGTCCGCCAGATACATATACCACAGCGAGCCTGTCCACCGGTCCTTATTACCCAGCCCCACCGGAGGCACACCATGACTGGAGAGCGCTCTCACAACTGCCTTGAACTCCTCATATGTTGTTGGCACCTGAAGATTATATTGGGCAAAGATCTCTTTATTATAAAAGATCGGTGAGATGTTCATCTCCAGAGGCAGCGCATAGGTCTTGTTATCGACAACATAAGACTCTGTAGTGCTCTTCAGGAACTTATCCTTAAGCTGCCCGCCATGCAGGATGTCATCCAGCGGAGCGAATAATCCGCCTCTTACATAAGGCTCCATGAAGCCGGCTGCCCAGGTTATGCCCACATCGGGAAGGTCATTGGAAGCGGAGAGCACCTTGAGCTTGCTTTTATACTGCTCATTCTCCAGCACATCCTGCCTGATGATAATACCCGGATGCTCCTTCTCATATTCTGCGATAATCTGGCTGACCAGCTTATACTGCTGCGCGGAGAGTCCGGCGGGCCAGATGTGCATCATATGAATGGTTATTTTGGGGGAAGAGGCACCGGTAGCTGCAAGCTCACTATTATTCTCTCCCGCAGAGCCGCAGCCTGTCAGAACAAGCAGCCAGATGCAGGCCAGGAGCAGCCCCTTGGTCATGTGATTCCTTCGCATTGCCATTGCCTCCCCATCTCACATTGCAAAAGGCCGTAATTATCCATGTAATCGCTATCATTCAAATTCTAGCATCGTACTCTGAGGCAGATAAGGGCACATTTATTGGCTAAAATACCACATTTATTGGATTTCCTGCGCTCCGCCCTTCATCTGCTGACGGTATCGGCTCGGGCTTATCGCCTCCAAGGACTTGAAAACCTTAATGAAATATTTATCCGTCCGATACCCTACACGCTCTCCAATCTCCCCGACCGGCAGCGCGGTCTGGAGCAATAACTCCTTCGCCCGCTGAATCCGCAGACGGGACAGATATTCAGTGAAGGAGACCCCGGCCTGCTCCTTGAACAGCACGCTGAAATAGCTGGCATTCAGGTGAATCATCCCCGCTACCTCAGCCATCGTCAGCTGTTCGTGCAAATGCTGCTCCACATAGGCAATGGCCTCCTTAACCGGCTGCCCCATCCCGGCCTGCTCCGGATCAATCTCCAGCAGCTTGTGATCCACCAGCTTCTCCAGCTTCACATGGCGCTGCTGCTCCTCCTCCCGCTTCAGCGCATCCTCGACCACTGTCAGCAGCTCGGACTTGTCCAGCGGCTTTAGCAGATAATTGACTGCCCCCAGCCGCATCGCCTGCTGCACATAATCGAACTCCGCATAGCCGGAGATGACAATGATCACCGGCTTCCGGGGAGCTTCCTGCAGCGAATGGATCAGATCCAGCCCGCTCACCTCCGGCATGCGCACATCTGTGATCAGCAGATGGACGCGCTCCTGCCGCAGCCGCTCGCGCGCTTCCACCCCGTTGTCGCAGGTCTCCACGATATACCGGCCTGCCGCCCATACTTCCAGCGTCTGCTTAATCCCCTGACGCGTTCTTGGTTCATCATCTACGATTAGAATCGTCTTGTTGCCCAGACTCATAGGTATCTCCTCCATTGCTTGGAATCTCAAACCTTATTACAGTCCCTTCAGACCGCCGGCTCTCTACGATCAGCCCCTCCGTCTTCATGCCCGCTTCCGCATAGTACAGCTTCAGCCGCCGCTGCACATTCACCAGCCCGACTCCGCTGCCCTTGGCAGAGACCGGGGGCCCGCCATCCAGCGCATCACGCAGCGCCAGCAGCGTGGCCTCATCCATACCCGGCCCGTTGTCCGACACCTCCACTGAGGTCCAACCCTTGCGGGAGGAGGGGGTGATGATTACTTCAATCACGCCCTTGCCGACGCGGCTCTCCACTCCATGCAGAATTGCGTTCTCGACAATCGGCTGAATCAGCAGCTTAGGTACCGGCACAGCAGCCTCATGCGGGTCAAGCCTGATGTCCCAGGACAGCCGCTCTCCCATCCGCATCTCCATAATCCGCAGATACCGCCTGATCTGCTCCACCTCTTCACTCAGCGTGACCCATTCATCCTTGTTGTGCGGGCTGCCCATAATGTAGCGGAATAGCCTGGACATCATGACCACTAATCCGGCCAGCTCCTCCTCTCCCTTCTCCTCCAGTGACCAGTTGAAGGCCTCCAGCGTATTGAACAGGAAATGGGGATTGATCTGCGCCTGCAAGGCTTTAAGCTCGGTCCGGCTCTGCAGGACCTCCTTCTCATAGACCACCCTGATCAAATCATTAATATTAGCCACCATACCGTTGTAGGTATTATTCAGCTCCCGGAGCTCCATGGTAGATACCTTCTGCGAATTGGGGGTCAGCACCCCCATACGGGATTTGCGCATCGCCCGGATCAGGTGAATAATCGGCCGGGTAATCATTGTCGACAACAGAAAGGATATAATCAGGAATAGCAGGGTTCCGATTCCGCCTGACACCAGCAGCACCGTCCGCAGCACGGACAGTCCCTTGGTGACATAGCTGACAGGTGTCAGCACCAGCAGCGTCCAGGAGGTCTTGTCCGAGCGCAGCTTGACCTGCACATACTCCTTGCCCCGGAAGCTCACCGTCTGATCCCCGCTCTCCAGTAGCGGCAGCAGATCCTCCTGCGGCGTTCCGCTGCTCCCGAGGAGCTGTCCTTCATCATTCACAAGCAGCACAGACTCCCCGCTGTCACTGCCGGAGAACGGATCGTCGAGCTGGAAGTAGCTGCGCTGGATGCGGGCCATCAGGTAGCCGCCCCGCGAGAACCAGCGGTCCATCAGGCTGACCTGGCGGATCGCCAGCAGGCTCTGATCATCATGCGGATCAACGCCGATCCAGACCAGCCGCCCCTTCTGGGCATTAGCCTCACTGATATGCTGCTCGTTAATCCTGCTCTCCAGGCTGCCTTCCTTAATCGGGAACAGCAGCCTGTAATCAGCGGTATATAGCTCCAGCGAGCCTACACTCGGCATGTACGCCTGATAGCTGGAGACAATTTGCAGCAGCGACTGGCGCTGATTGAAGGACACCTCATTGCCGTCCAGCTCCTCCAGCAGCAGCTGTTGAACGGTAGGATGATTGGCCACCTGCTCCATCAGACCGTCAATCTGGCCGGTCAGCGCATCCAGCCTTCCGTTGGCCTGAACCGCCGTCTGCTGGATGTGCCGCTCGGCATTATTTTTGAGCAGAATCGAGACACGGTCATACACAAATGCCCCGGACACCAGAATAATAATGAGCATCACCAGCAAAAAACCGATGAATATCTGATTGCGCAGTGTGTTGAGCTCTCTGAACCTCTGAAGCATCAGAATTCCCTCTTTCGTTGGCAGCGTTTCCAACTCTATTCTCCAAACCCCGGGAGTTTTGTCAAGATAAATCATTGCCCGCAGTGGAGAGACGGCTACGAAGTCCCCAAGGATACCAGCAACAAAAAACCCTTAGCACAGTTCTCCCGGTTCGAGGAGCTGCCCTAAGGGCTTACACAGAAGACTACTTAGATGAACATTAACGGAGTGATCCATTCGAAATGCAGGGCCGCCCACAGCAGAGCCAGCAATACCGCGCCGATGCAGTAGCTTATCACCTTGCGGCGGGTTGGCTCCAGATAAATATCCAGCGGAATCAAGATCAGAATCAGACCAATCGCGATAATGTTAAGCATAGGCTTATGATAAAAAATCCCCGCTGCATTCAAGGCAACCGCAAGGAGCGTCAGGAGCAGAAAATATTTTCTCATAGCTACATCATCCCTGTATTATCCATTATTGTCAACCCGCTGATTCGCCGGCGTTTAAGAATGGCTTTGCCGTCTTTTTCATGGATAGTACCGTTTTATAAAAGAGGTACTAAAGAAATTAACGAAAAGCAAAAAGAAACGGAGGGGAAATTTGGAACTGTAGGAGCGATAGCGTCCGCCTTTGTCACCGGATTTCCACCGCGATTAGCGGTTAAAATCAAGAAATCTGGTGACAACAGCGGCCGGAAGTCCAAATGTTCACCGCAGTGACGACCAAGCTTCGAGTTCAAACTTTAAATGCCTTTTATATATAGAGGTAAAAATCCAAAAAAAATAGCCCATTGCGGGCAAGAAACGGACAGCGGTATAGGGTTACTCTCCTCTAATTTCGTATAAACCGGTCAAAGAGCGACAGCCTTAGTGGATAGTCACACTCTTCTTAATAGCCTTCGCGTCCAAATTCTTATTAACGAGCGTAGGCAGCATCTTCATGCTCCGGGTCATGGGCGAATTACATTGCCAGCAGGTAGGCACATGTTGAAAGGCAAAGTTGTCGCGTATCCATCCGGTGCATTCTTCCTTGGTGCAGGACCAGATAGCCGTCTCTTCCTGTGGAAGATCTACCATTGCTTTTTTACGAAAATACATAAGTACCCCTCCTAATAGCTTGGTTAGTGCGTCCAACGGACTGTTATGGCAGAACGGAAGCTTGTTCTCTACTACATGGTCATAAAAAAAACTACCCTCAACTGGTGTTAAGGGCAGCTTATTTGTGGAATTACAGTTTTACAACGTTCTCAGCCTGTGGTCCACGAGCGCCTTGAGTTACGTTGAACTCAACGCGTTGGCCTTCGTCCAAAGACTTGAAGCCTTCGCCAGTGATTGCGGAGAAGTGTACGAATACGTCGCTTCCGCCTTCAACCTCGATAAAACCGAAACCTTTGTCTGCGTTGAACCATTTTACTGTACCTGTTTGCATGATATTACCTCCAAAGTTTATTTAACACATGTCCTTTTATTCCTACGTATTGTACGAACAAATAAAAATTCACACATTGGAAAAGGCTTCATACACAAATGCTAACCTTTTACAATATGTGAATTAAGGGTTAAATTTATGATTAACTTCATTGTAGCACACTATTTTCCCAAATGCAAAGGGTTACTGCCAATAAAACAAAAATAAATTTTAAATTTTAGAGAACCTTTGCCAGGGGCACGGCTTTGGGGGATCAGCCGCGCACCACCGGCTAAGGCTTCAGTCGATATATCCGGCCAGTCCCTTGTCCATCAGGTAATCCATTTCCGCATCCAGAATGGTCTCCACCGTCAGCTCGTCCAGCTTCACATCGCGCTGCGCAGTCACATAGTCAACCAGATCATCATTATCGATATCAACCTCGCCTTTGGCATTGGCCTTGGCCTTATTAATGAACGTCTGCTCATGCTTCAGCACCAGCCGGATAACGGCCGGGTCCACCTTCGTCTGTGCAGACAATACCTCCACCAGTTCCTGCTCGTTCACTTCATTGCTCATCTTCGTTCGTCAGCTCCTTGGTATATATGAACCCTGATTGTACCACAAGTCCCCTTCAGGCGGGCAGCCTCATCTCCACCAGGGAAGAACCGGATATCCGGCGGCCCCCGCGGTTACAGTCTCCCCGATTCTCGGCGTGGCCAGCCGTACCCCTCTCAGCGCCGCAGCAGCCGAGATCCGTTCTGCCGGATCAGTCCAGTCATGCATCGACAGGGTGAATGCGCCCCAATGGATGGGAATCAGCAGACCTCCCTGCACATCGATGTGCGCCTCGACAGTCTGTTCCGGCAGCATATGGATATCCGCCCAGCGCGGATCATATTGGCCGCATTCCATCAGCGTAAGATCGAAGGGTCCATGGGTACGTCCGATCTCGGCAAAATGCGGACCATACCCGCTGTCTCCGCTGAAGAAGACCTTGGTCTTCTCCCCTTGAATAATCCAGGAGCACCACAGCGTGGTGTTGCGGTCCAGCAGACTCCGCCCCGAGAAATGCCGCGCCGGAGCGCAGGTGAAGGTTATCCCCTCATAGGTAAGCGTATCTCCCCAGTCCTGCTCGCGGATCTTATCTGCGGCCACCCCCCAGCGGCGCAGATGAGCGCCGACACCCAGCGGTACAATGAACAGTCCTACCTTATCCTTCAGCTGGCGGATGGTTCCATAGTCCAGATGATCATAATGATCATGGGAGAGCAGAACCGCATCCAGCTGCGGCAGGAGGGCAGCCTCCAGCGGAAGCTGCTTGCTGTAGCGGCGGCCGCCGATGAACGGAAACGGGGACGGGGCACGGCCCAACATAGGGTCGAGGAACAGGGTCAAGCCGTCCATCTCCAGCAGCACCGCTGAATGCCCGAACCAGGTAACCCGGGTGTCGCGTCCTGCTCCTATAGAGGACGGCAACAGCGGCTGCGGCTGAAGAGGCTCGGCAGGTCTGGAGTGGGGGTTACCCTTAATGAAGTCCTTCAGAATGGAGAGTCCGCTGCTTCCAGCCTTGTCACCGCTCAGTTCCGCAGTCTGCGGATAAGCAAATTTGCCCTTGCTGTAATGGGCGGAGCCGAGGTTACGGGCCCTCTCCTGCTCCCCGGCCCTGCGCCCGAACGCCGGATAGACAGTCATGATAAGATACGCAGCAGCAATAAGCAGGAGCAGTATAACGCAAATGGTAATCAGGGTCATGCAGTAATCCTTCTTTCTGCGGACTTATGCCGCATCTCCTATTTCGCCTGGCCCAGCTTGCGGGCTACGATAAGAATAAGCAATAGCGAGACCGCAATAATAATGGCATTGAAGCCCCAGCGGCCCTGAAGCCACCAGCTTGTGCCGGGCGGCTCTGCTGCCGTTACCGGTACCCGGGTCTCTGCGCCAAGCGCAGCCTGCACAAGCTTCTCCCCGCTTATCCGGTCTTTGAAATTAATAATATCATACTGCGGAGCGGTTGCCAGCGTGTTGCCATAGCGCAAGGAATACGGCGTCTTCTCCCCTCCCGCAAATACAAGCCGGTCTACCAGATATTCGATCTTAAGGTCCGTGATGGAGATGGGGGCATCGTCCAGATTGTAGATAACCACCCGCAGAGAATCAGAAGAGGCTGGCGTAACCGGCTGAATCTCCGTCCTGGAGATCCGGGTATCCTTGAAATCCAGCCGGTACAGCTCCCCGCTTCCGGTGACCGGGAGCTTGCTCCCGGCGCTGTCATACAACTCATAGCGCCGCAGGAAATTCCCGGTGCTGCCGAGCATCACCTTCCCAATCTTCAGCCGGTCCGTGTTGCTTATTATGATCTCGGTACGGTTCTCCACCTGCGTAATCTCCGTCTGCGGTGTCTTCTGCCGCATGAATGCAGCCGTGCTCCACTCCCGGCTGCTGTCCACCAGCGTCAGGCCGGGGAACTCCAGCCCCTCCGGGTTGTTCTTCACTACAAGCCGGTAATAGCCGAACTTGTAGCTGCGCTCCAGCGTAATGCTATCCGCACTTAACCCGTTCGTGGCATACAGATCCCCAGTGCCGAGCTGCTCCCAGGCCTGCCCGTCATAGCCGCCCCACACCTCCACATGCTTCAGGAAGGATTCTGCGGGCAATTCGAACACCAATCGGTTCCCCTGAATATCGACATGCTCGGCAAGCGGCTTAATCTGATAATCCAACAGAGTATCCGTCCCTTTCACTGCCTTGTGGATCAGAGCTGAGGAGTAGACCGCACTATGCTCCTCCACCTTCTCTGCTCCGCTCTCCATATAATAGGGAACCGGAGCGCCGGTGCTGTCCTGTATACGCAGATCGCGCAAGTCCTCTGCCGCCGAGCGGTACACCGCTTCATCCAGATACAATTCATAGTACGGAACCGCCTCCGGGACGGAGATTTCACGTGAGAACTTCCATTGCCCGCCGCCCGTCTTCTCCGCTTCGCCGGATGCCGCTGCTGCACTGTGCGCCGGGAAAGCGGCGGGACCCAGCAAGAGTCCGCCCAATACAGCGAGCAGCACAGCCGCCACTCTAGCTCTCTGTCCTGTCTTTCTCTTCGAGTGCATAAGCTTCCTCCATTCTGACCGATATCCGCTGGTAGAGGTAGGATATTCCCAGCAGGCAGAGTCCGAAGCTGAAGTACGCGATGATCTTGCTGCCGGTGTTCAGCAGGGTCAAGTCATAGAGCAGCAGCTTGCCAGTTGCCAGCAGGGATAGCGCCAGTCCGAAGCGGCGGATATAGAGGTATCTTTTCCAGAAGCCATACATAATGAACAACACAGCCAGCAGCAGATAGAGCAGACTGAAGGCCAGCCCGCCGTCACGCACCTGCATCTGCACCCCCAGGAACGCCGTAACCATCACCAGAAGATAGATGCCCATAGCTACCGGGTACAGCTCTATATTCTTGTAATCGCGCAGCAGCGTTGTCCGCAGCAGCCTTGCACTGCTGAACCACACGAACACATTGAACAGAACAAGCAGACCCAGCGCCACAACATCTGCGGCAGTGCTGCCGGACCATCCTTCCGGAAGACTGGGCAGACCGAACGTGATGCCGATACAGACCGCATAGGCGATCCCGTGCAGCACCAGTACCATGATGCCGACCACCTTGTCATACAGAACGTTCACCTTCGGCAGCGCATAAGCGAGTCCAGAGGTAAGCAGACCTGCCAGCAGCAGCTTGTAAAAGGCATGGTGCGCCATATCCCCCGGCACCATCCAGTCATACAGGCGCAATGCTTCATACACCACATACCCGTAGAAATTGACGATAGCCGCATATTTGAACCAGACGGTAGCCTGCACCTCCGCAGGTGTGCTGCGGAGCAGCGTCTCCTGATTCGAATAACGGATGGCATACAATAAGGCTACAATCACCATGCCCGAGGTAATAAATGTATACTTCAAATCGAAATAAGAGTTCGTGTAGTAGATTACCGCATTATAATCCGAGAGCTGCAGCAGAACGTCGAATCCGAAGAAGGTTAGCAGACAGAGGGAAAGGATGCCCCAGCCTGCACGTTCTACCATTTTGAAGCGGTACAGATGTCCGTAGACCGTAAGCGCCACACCTTCCACCAGCCAGCCGATGGACCACCAGGCCGCTCCCAGCTGGAACGGAATCATCAGAATGGCGAAGGTCAGTGAGGTGACATAGAACAGCAGACGGCTCTCGCGTTCCTGCGGCATCTGCTTCTCCAGCAGCACGCCAAGCCCCAGATACATCAGGCAGAAGGCCAGCGCCAGCGCGCCTGTGAAATCATCCAGCCCGGCATTCAGGAACAGAAGATACAGTGTCATGCAGCTAACGAGCGTGTTACAGCCCAGCAGGCCGAAGTCCAGCCAGGTAAGCTTCGTCTTGAACTTGAACGGATACCAGAGTGTAATCCCCAGATACATGGCGAAGGTCAGCACAGTGCAGAGAATGCCCGCAGCGTAGCTGTCTGCCAGATAAATCAGCACCAGGATAGACGGCGTGTTGAACAGGAAGCTAATGTAATTGACCACCACCCAGCGCTTGCGCAGAGAGATCAGCAGAATCAGCAGGTTCAGCACAAACAGATACCCCATTGCCACATACACTGCACTGCCCTCCAGCCCGAAGGCTCCCATATAAGAGAAGAGCGGCAGATAACCCCCTACAAGCCCCATGGAACAGATCGTCCGTGACTCATAGCGCAGCGACAGCAGCACAGCGGATAGCGTGACCAGCACCGACAGGCCGATCCCGGCCCATAACCCGATAATCTCCAGCAGAAAATAACTGTAAAATATCGAGCCGTACAGCACCGACACCCCGCCGCCAATCAAACCCAGTGCGAAGGCTCCCCGCCCCTTGCGGAACAGCCACTCCCCGCCCGCCAGCATGACTGCCCCCAGCAGGAAGAAGGCACTGCCCTTCATATAATCATTGAACCAGGTGGAGTAGGTATATCTGAACCCGGCGCCCACTGCCAGGATCAGCAGCAGAATCCCCAGGCGGTTGATCCAATTCAGGCCAATCTTCATTTCGATCCGGTTCTGCTTGCGGCGGCGCAGCAGGGTCTCCTCGTCAACCCCTTCAGCAGCCAAATCATCCAGACCGCTGTCCATCGTCCCCCTGAGCGAACGCTCTGCTTCCCGCTGCCATTGCCTGCGCAGCAGGATACTCTCATTCAGCTTCGCCTGCACCTCATCCAGAATATAAGTGATCTGATTCTTCTCCTGGCCCAGCTCGCGGGCCCCGATATTGTACATCTCCTCTATCCGCCGCTTGGCATCCTGCTCGAAGGACGTCAGCCGGTCGAGATACGCATGATCCCGTGAGGCAAAATAAGTCTGCAGCTTCTGACGCGATACCCGCAGAATGCCCAGCTTCTCATCCAGAATCTGCTCCGCCAGCGCAGTCCGCAGCTCCGAGTTGTCGCGCTCAAGCCTCGCAGCCTGCGCCTTCAGCTCCGCCAGGCTCTGCCTGTTTGCCCCATTTTCCCGTCTTAACACTTCATTCTCGCGGACAAGATCACTGCTCTCGTATTCTTCAATCAAAGACTGGTATTCCTTCAAAAGCCCGTCCTGCTGCTGCTGCACAGCCCTCATCCGATCTCTGAAATCCTCCATAGCCGCCCCCCAGTATCTGCTAATCGGCAAATTGTTAATATATTGATATTACTATATTTCTAATTACCACCACAGACCTTACAAAAACCACACCGCTTAGTTAAGATCCTGTCACATTTTTGTCTTGGCAGACGTTATAGGTTTATTATTATCTTAATATTCGGGAGATGGGGAGAATCGGACATTGAAACTGAACCTGCACAAACCACAAACACGTTATATCCTCATCCTGTTGCTGCTGGTAGTCTTCCTGCCTGTGCCTTTTAGACATAAAGCGATGCCCAAGCTGAGCATTACCGGCCTTGGTGGAGTCGAATTCAAGACAAATGCCTATGCACTGACAGCAGATCATAAGCTGATGGTAGATAAAGACCTCGCTGAACGTATTCTTAATGCGCGTATTGGCTGGGAAAAGGAGGCTCCGCTCCCCAAGGGTGTGTACTATAAGGATCATGTGGCGGTACTCATGTATCACCATCTGGCGGAAACGCCGTTAACGCTCTATCCCGGCGTATTACCCGCCGTACAGTTCGATGAGCAGATGCAGCTCCTGAAGCAGGAAGGCTTCCATGTCATTACGATGAAGCAATACCGCGAATTCATGCTGGACCGCGCGCCGGTTCCCGATAATGCAGTTCTATTGACGTTCGATGACGGCTATGAGAGCTTTTACAAGCTGGCTTTTCCCATTCTGCAAAAGTACGGCTACACCGCCGTGAACTTCATCATTGTCTCTGATGTAGACAACACTAGTAAGCGTCAGGTACCCAAGCTGACCTGGGAGCAGATGCGGGAGATGAAGCGCGCCGGAATGGGCTTTTATAATCATACGTATAATTTGCATTATTATGCAGTGGTCGATGCAGAGGGCGGCACCCGCCCGGCGGCAAGCTCCCTGCTGTACATTCATGATGAGAACCGGAATGAACTGAATGAAGAATACTACAGAAGAGTAACCGGGGACCTGGCTCATGCAGAGCGCAGGCTGAAAGAAGAATTGGGCAATACGGATTCGGCTATCGCTTTCCCTTACGGTTCCTATAACGATAAGCTGCTGGAAATCTGCGATTCACTCGGCATCCGTCTGAAATTCAATATCGGGCTGGGCCTGAGCTCCAGAACCACACTGAACGCTCCACGGATTAATGAAGGGAACCGGACACTTCCCCCGGCGCTGTCCATCCAGCAGCTGAAGCAATTCGAGCCGCCGATGATCCTGACCGTGAACGGGAAGAAGGTTCTCCTAACCGGAACTCCGCCGGAGCTGCGGAACGGAAAGGTCATGGTTCCGCTGGATGCGCTATGCTCCGAGCTAGGCGTAGCGATGCATTATGACCGCAGCAGCGCGGTCCTGAAGCTGACGCCTACCCCTTAGCCGCCTGACGCACCATAGGCTCACGGCCTAAGGTTACCCGGTTCTTCCCCGTGGCCTTGGACAGGTACAGCGCCTCGTCCGCCTCGCGGTACAGGTCCTCGAAGGTCACATCTGCCTGATCCGTAAAAGCGATGCCGATGCTCACCGTAAGCTGGATGTGATGCCCCCCGTCCAGCTCCACGATGTGCTCGCCCATAGCGGTGCGGAAGCTCTCCGCCTCCTTCAAGGCCGCGGCTTCGCTGCCGGCGAAGAAGCAGACGGCGAACTCTTCGCCGCCTACGCGCCCGGCAATTCCTTTGTCATGATATACCTGCATAATCTTGCCCGACAAATCCACCAGTGCCTGATCACCGGCCATGTGTCCGTATGTATCATTAATTAATTTGAAATCATCAATGTCAAACAGCAGCAAGGCCATGCCCGCGCCGATCTGTGCGGAGTAACTCTGCACCAGCCTCATGAAATGCCTGCGGTTGTACAGCCCGGTCAGATCATCCACCGTGGCCTGATGCAGCAGCTCCCGCTCATACCTCTTCTTCTCGCTAAGATCACTGAAGACCAGCAGCATTCCCGTACTCTTCGCCCGGACCTGCTCTGTGGCAATGAGCGCAACCCCATAGCAGGACCCGCTCCGGCCGGGAGGCTCGATTTCGAACTGTCCCTCCCTCCGCTGCGCATAGCAGGCCGACAGCTGCCCGTGCTGCCTCAGCAGCGGCTGAATGCTTGTGCCCATCCAGGTCTCCGGCTTCTCCTCCAGCAGCTCGGAGAGCATAGCATCCGCCGCCTCATTGACATCCATTATGTAATCGTAGCGGTCCGTCAGGACGATGCCGTCCTTCATATTCTCGAAGATTTTATTCTTAGCCAGCGGATATAAGGACAGTCTGGGATCGCGGAACAAGGTGAGGTAAGCGGCCACGATGGGCGGCAGGTAAGTGAAGGCCGTGAAGCCTGTAATCGTAATCTGCAGCAGCGGAAGCAGGAACACCGACAGGACCGGGACCAACAGACTGAATAACAGCAGCGCATTATGGCGGAAATAATACTTAGGCCCATTCAGGAGAGAGATGGCCAGCAGATATACAGCATACAGTCCGAATAACTGATCGTACGCGATGAGGATCATGCTGAGCACCGTGGGCTTCACTACGATTCCGGTAACACCGGCCACCGTAGCCAGTCCGACCTCACTGCGCATCAGATGATGGTAAGAGTCGGTGAAGATCAGCAGCACATCCACCGCCACCGGGATACAAAAATAAATAAGCCTCTTGGACAAACCCTCAGAGGAACGGGATACATACTCTTTAATAACCGCATAGGTGAAGATCGCACTCAAAAAAAGCGGGCCCTGCTGCACATTCTTCCACCATAGCTTCGCCTCGAAGGAATCCGTTAGAATCTCTCCGGCCGTAGCCGCGAAGATCATGCTGACCAGCAGCATCAATATCCATAAATAGCATCTTCCTGGTGTATGACGGTGCTTGTAAGAACCGATGCCCATGTAGAGACTTAGAACGCTGCCCATTACCAAGTAAAACGGATAACCCTGCATCCACGGCATGTCATATTTCTCCTATTTTTGAGATTGCTTTGCCTTATTATATCCTACTCTTTCGCACAAATGAATCATTCTGCCAAAAAATACTACCGGTACTTAAGGTTCCGGACAAAACAAAAGAGGATACTCCTTCACCATCTGCATGGATGCGGGAATATCCTCTATAGCAATACCATTATTTCTTCTGAGCGAGACGTTGTTTGAACTTGTCAACGCGGCCGCCAGTTTCGGTATCTCTTTGTTTACCTGTGTAGAACGGGTGGGATGCAGAGCTGGAGTCTACACGGATCACCGGGTAAGAGTTGCCGTCTTCCCATTCCATAGTTTCACCGGATGATTTGGTGGATGAGCTAAGGAATTTGTAGCCTACGCTAGCATCGAAGAAAATAACCTGGTTGAACTTAGGGTGTATGCCTTGTTTCATTGTAGTAACCTCCTTTCCGTACGGATACAACTTATGAAGAATTATTGAAGCCATCTCTTGGTCTATTTGAAAATCCGGTTAGACAAAGGGAGATGCGTAAATCTTCCGATTTTTACACGCCATACTATCATAAGTGAAATGAGCCGCTGAGTCAAGAGCCTGTCCTAGAGGGATTTCACCATTCCGCCGTCGATCAGCAGGGACTGTCCCCTCAAGACCCAAATCCATCGTCCAGTCCTCCTGTCAGATTGGTTGCAGGACTTCCTGCTCCCACTCATTATACATCGTATTCCAGTTCCTTTTTGGCCTGGACGATGAAATCCAGCGGATTCTCAATGGTGTCCGCCGCATATTCCACTGCACCGATCTTCAGCCCCAGGGTGACCTTGTACTTGCCGGAGAACTCCGAGTCATTCAGTTCCTGCAGCCGCTGTTTGATCCGCTCAATGACAATCTTGGCCCCTTCCCGGTCCGTGAAGAGCAGAAGGCCCCAGGTAGCATCCTCCTTGTCCAGCAGATACAGCGCATCATTGGTACGAATGCTCGACTGGCTGAGCTGGGAGACATCATAGATGGCTTCGGACAGCTGCTCTTCCGGGATCAGGCGGCGGATTTCATTCCAGTACTTCACCTTCACCACAAGCAGCGTCAGCGGGATTTTATAACGGACCGAGATTCCGGTGAACAGGCTGGCGTCCTTTTGAAAAGAAATGCTGTTGCGCAGATCCGTATTCTCATCCACCGCAGCCAGATTATTCGTGCGCTTCAGCAGCCGTTCATTCTCCGCCTGCAGCTCACGGGTGCTTGAGGTGAAGACCCACAGCACCACCGTAAGCAGCGGGGTCATAATCAGCCAGAAATATGTCTCTACACCGATCGATGCGCCCTGCGATACCGTCTGATAGACCACGAAGAAGCCGTAGCCGAAGACAAACGCCAGATTCAGCGTCAGTCCCGCCGTGACCGTGGTGAAATACGTGACCAGCGCCAGGATAAACGATACATTCAGAATAATAATGTTCTGGACGTAGTTATCCGGTGAGCCCGCGATATATACGATGCAGGCGAAGATCAGAACCAGAAAGGCCAGGAAGCCCAGATCCGAGGTTAGACTGCTGCGGTTACGTCTCACGCTTGATCACCACGTTTCTTCTTATGTTTGCGCAGCATCAGAATCAGCGCCACGACCACCAGCGTCACGATCATCACCGCTGCGGTCACGAAGCCCAGTACATCGCTGCGCTCCATCACCCGCGAGACCAGAGAGTCCGGCTTAGCGCCGGAGACCGTCTTGAAGCGGTAGGCATTCACCGTGCCGTCCTTATCCGCCACAACGCCGTCACCGTACACCCTCCACCTGTCCTTCTCGCTCCCGATCAGCTTGGAGACTACGAAGTAGCTCTCAGAGCTGACCGCAGTGACCGCAAGCAGGCCGCGTCCGCTCTCATAAGGGGATTCCAGGAGCTGGAGCGTGCCGATGGCGGCTCCGTACTGCTCGTCGAGGGCGATTTTCTCATTGGAGAGGAGGGTTGACCCGTCCTTGTTATACTTGAAAAAGAGCTTGCCGTTGTTGTCACGGATCACCTTATTATTCTTATAGCTCCCGATCGCAATAATATTGTTGTCCTTCAGGTTATCCGCTGCTGCGTTATCGCTGTAAAAGTGGACATCACCGGTATTGCCTCCGGCAAACTGCCCGAGCATATTGAAGACATTCCCGAGGCTCCGGTAGGTGTAATCATCCCTCTCCTTCGGCAGCACCACCGCCACACGGTTGAAGATGCCGTCCCGCAGGAACGGATACGGGTAATTGCTCAGCAGGAGGTCGGTGCGGTCCTTCGTGTTCAGGCGCATGAGCGATTCCTTGCTGATATAAGCCCACGGCATCTCCTCCTTGTTCGGTGTACAGAGCATGCTCGCAAGCTCCAGATCGAAAGCCACCGTCACGGTGAAGTTGCCGGAGATATTCAGACTCTGCGGCACATTCAGATTCAGCACATCACCGTTGGCCAGCTCCTTCGTCAGCTTCTTGCTGCCGATGGGCGTATTATTGATGCTCACCGTCACCAGGGAACGGTTGAAGTCCAGATTCGCCGCATACCGGAAATCCAGGCTGATTCTGCCGTCATCCGCAATGGAGCGGTTGGACGGGAGAGAGACGAAATACGTCTGCTCCTGATGGTTGGGCCCGGTGAGCTTGTCCCCTGTCTCCGTGAACGTAATGTTCGAGCTGATGGCCGGCGCAGGGTTCACTACATCGGTAGCATTAGTAACCACCTTCAGATCCTTGCGGAGCTGGCTCATCAGCTCCCGGCTTGCCATCAGCCGTCCGGCCTTGATCAGCAGGCTCTCGTCCCTCGAGGTCACCACCAGTGTAGGCAGGGAATCCTTGTTCACCAGCTGAATGACCGCATGGGTGCCGAGGTCGTCCGCCGTACTCACCAGCTTCTTTATTCGTTCCGGCAGATGATCATACGTAGCTACCAGCACTACTGCACTCTTGTCCTTGACGGTATCTTCGCGATAAGGCAGCAGCGGAATGGTTCTGTCGTTCAGCGTGTTGCCTTTGGCGAATCCCGAGAGGGCGTAGGTAGCACTTTCCAGCTCTGCCCCGCTGGCATTCTGCGGCACGGCGAGCAGGCTTTGTTCATTTTTTACCGTATCCATTCCTGAGAATCTGGCACTGAAATCCTGAATGCCTCCAGTAATGGGCTTCGGTGTATAATTCACAGCAATGTTCGAGGTGTTGAACAGATGCAGCCAGCTGTCCTGCATATCATCGATATTACACAGTTCATAGCCGCCCGTCGTGGTTCTTAAGCTCCCTTGTATCCGCAGTGTATTGCTGCCCTTCGTCAGGAAGCCTTTGGGCGCCTCTACACTCAGGCTCTGCTGCCCGTTATTGTCCAGGGACGGCCGGAAGGAATAGAACGGAATGCCGTTCAGCGACAGTGTTACGCTCGACAGCTTATCCTCACTGATCTGTGAGGTCTGGAATTGCAGATTGATCATCACTTGATCCACATTCCAGTAATCCATGACTGTGAAGAACTGCTGCTGGGAGCTGGAGCCCCTCAGCGAGACATCGCTGGTGAACAGCGTCTCATACGTTGCTCCCGCTTCACCGGGAAGCACCGCCGCCTGTGCCGCAGGGATTTGAACCAGGAAGAGGGAGAGGCAGAGCAGCACTGTTAGGATCTGTTTTTTCATCATGTTCCGTATCTCCTGACATCTTATTTCTGGACCTCCGGCGCACTAGTACCGCTCGGTTTTGTACCACTTGGCTTCCCGTTTGAAGATAACGTCTTTGAAATAGTTGTACAGCCCGTAAGCGGCCACTACCATCCAGAGCTGGCAATACGAGACGTACATCAGCAGAATGATCCACAGGTTCGACAGGCTCATCTCACCCTTCTCTGTGGTCAGGGTAACGAAGATCCCCACCACGAACAGCACAATAGCGAGCAGCCACAGGAAGCTGCTGAGCCCGGCGATGGTGGTATGTACATACCCCATGGCATGCAGCACGAGCAGAATATCCGAGGTGACCAGCGAGATCAGCAGGAGGAAGTAGATCGAGACATAATACAGAATATCGAAGCGGATCTTCGCCGCCTTCCGGTCGATGAGGAGCGGAAGGTTCTTCACAATGACATAGATATTGCCCTTCGCCCAGCGTGTCCGCTGCTTGAACCATACCTTCACCGTCTGCGGCTCCTGCTCCCAGGTGACCGACTTCGGCTGGAACTTGATCCGGTAGCCCATCATATAAATGCGGAAGCTGATCTCCGTATCCTCGGCAATTGCCTTCACATCCCAGCCGCCGATACTCTCGACAATGGTCCGGCGCATAATGAAGTTCGTTCCCGGGATCGTACAGAGCTTGAACAGCTTCCAGCGCCCTGCTTGCGCCATCCACTGGAAGGACAGAGTCTCGATATTAATGAACCGGGTCAGCAGGCTGGCATCCCGGTTGCGGGTTCTGAACTTGCCGATAACCGCCCCCAGGGAGGCATCATTCATAATCTCTGCCACCAGGTATTTCAGCGCCGTGCGCTCCGGCGTATTGTCGGCATCATAGATCGCAATCAGCTCCCCGCTACTGCGGGTGAAGCCGATATTGAGCGCATTGGATTTCCCTTTGCCGCCTGTGACGGCGTCCGTATTGATAATGATCAGCTTGCGCTGCGGATTCCGCTGCTGGATAGCATCCAGCAGCTCAGCGCTGTTGTCTGACGAATTATCATTGATGACGATAATCTCATACCGGTCATGCGGGTAATCCAGTGCCAGCAGGGATTCCACGGTTTTGCTGATGACGACCCCCTCATTGTGAGCAGGAACCATAATCGTCACCATGGGATGCTCCCCGGTAATCTCAGGCACCGGTTCGTTTTCCGTTTGAATGTAGTACAGATACCCCGCTATAATCAGCATCACATTCACCAGCAGCAGGGACCAGATACAGATGACCGCGATCACCATCAATACGTCTGAGATCGTCATAGTATTCTCCTAAACTCGCTATATTTTTCCCGGATTACTTGTTCAAATATTTCCTGCGGTACATTCTGTAGCCGATAGTGAGCAGGCCGCCGAACAAGAGCAACGCAGCCAGGATCACGATGATGAAGAATTGATTCTGCACGCTGAACAGTCTGTTGAAGCTTGTCGCCTGCTTCTCCTTGTACTGGAAATCCACGGCGACCTTCTGCGGGGTATAATCGACATCCAGTGTGTTGCCATCCAAGCGGATCACCCCGTCAGCAGATTCAAGAGTGTGCTTATCCGTGCGGACCGTATGCGCCTCCTGCTTATAGTCTGCGAAGGTATACCATTCCGCATTCAGATTCTGCAGAAGTTCCTCCAGCCCGCGCTCATCCTCCGGCAGGTCCAGCGTCACCGCCGTATTCAGCGGAAGCTCCGGCATCGCCTTTCCTGTTCTGCCAACTCCCTGCAGCAGCGCCGGGGGCAGACTGTACAGAGAAGAAGAGAAGGCCGCTGAGGTGTCTGTCTGCTCCATATAATGGGTCTCTCCGTCCGGGAAGAGCACCGCCGAGTTGAAGAACCCCATGCCTGCGGCCGAATACTCCTTGTCATACGTCCAGTAGCTCTCGGCAGCAACGCCGAGCGGTGCCACGCCCCCTTCCGCCAGCACATTAATGAACTGATTCATCTTCCCGCGCAGGGACCGGTCATTCGAATTAATCGGCGGTCTGACCGCAGGGGCATTGACCACGATGCTGCCGTTGCGGGACTGGACGGCTCTGAGCGCCTCCAGATACCGCTTCATAGCGGGGAAATCAGTATTCGCGAATACCGGACGGACACTGGCGATGAAGGGAATACCGCTTCTATACAGGCGGTCTGCCATCTGCTCCAGCAGATTCAGATCTGAGAAGGGATAGATCTCCTTGATGACCAGATACATCTGCGGCTGTTCGGTATAGTGCAGCCAATCCTTCAGCACATAGGCCGCAGCTATGGCTGTGAAATCACCCTGCTTCAGATAAGGCAGGTAAGCGGAGCGGCCGCTGCTAACCGCAAACGGCAGCTGCGCCCCCGCATCTGATGAGGACCACGTTCCATAAGAACGCCCCGCGTCCGAAGCGGTGATATAAGGCATCCCTTCGACCTCCACCGGAATTCCGGTGAATCCGCCGATGGAGAGGCTTGCGCCCGCTCTATGCCATACCCCGGTCTTCAGCCGCAGCGTCTGCTGCATCCGGGCAGGCGGTCTATATCCAACATGCAGCATAGCCCCCTTATACCCGGCTGCTTCCTGAAGGTAGGCTTGATTCGTAATCTCAAGCTCATCATTGTTAATCACAGTGATCACGCCGGAATAGCCCTTCATGCTGCCCGGCTCATAAGAGGAAATAGGCTTCAGCGTGACCTGTGCGCTGTAGGCGGCAAGCAGCCGTTGCAGCTCGGCCACATTCCCCTGCTGGCCTGAATTCTTCGCCAGACTGTCGAACAGCAGCAGAATCCGCTGCGCCGGAGCCGGAGAAGCGGCAGCGGATGACGGACCGGCAGACGGCAGCAGATCGCCCGCCAATACAATGAACAGCAGAATGACGATTCCTCTGCGTCTCACATGCCCACCCCTTTATTCAGTGCCGGATATTCCTTGAGCGGCCGTGCAGACGGCGCAGACGGCACCGATCTGCGTGATGAGATTCCACGGCCGATTACGCTCGCAGCCGTCTGGAAGATGATCAGGTCGAAGGCCAGGGTGAACAAAAATTCATGCTTGGCAATATCCGCGTCACCCGCCCCGATAATGGAGACTACGATACCCGACAGTCCGACCAGCATCGTTGCCAGAATCACCAGCAGACGCTGCATCCCCCGGAAATCCCGGGTACGGATGGACCGGACGAACGATGGCATATAGACCCCTATCGTTACGGCCATCCAGAGAAGAATGAAGGCGAAGGGACGAGGGGCCAGCTTCTCCTTAAGTGTGCTGTACAAGCTGAAGAAATGACTCTGTGCCCGGAACTCCTTGCCTGCGGACAGCTCATAGTTCCCCATAGCCGCCGGCTTAATTTTATAGGCACTCTCAGCAGCCGTATCCAGGATTGAGCCCAGCTCATTCGGGTGAGAAGCATAATATTTCAGAATGGAGACGAAGCCGTAACGGCTGTAGAAATTTTTATCCAGCAGCTCGGATTTCACATCCACCGTCCCGTATTGGTCATAGTACGTATTCTCTTTGAGAATCGCGTACTGTTCATTGATCCCGAAGGAACCGAGCGCGGTCTCCGGATTCTTGGATTCCATCAGCACCCCGCGCGTCATCGCATGATACTGGTTAATATTCACGAACTCTTTGGAGATATTAAGATACGTTGCAATTCCGGCGAACATCATCAGACCGGCCGACAGCAGTGTCACCCAGCGGAACAGCTTGTCCCGGCGGATCAGCACCAGCGGAATCGAGAGCAGGGAAATCACCATCCCCACCGGAGCATTCTGCTGCTTGGAGGTGGTCAGGATCAGGGTACTGATCAGCAGGATCGCCAGCATGGCATAATCGTTGTATCTCTTCCGGTACAGCAGCAGCCAGGAGGCGAACACCAGAATCATGGTCACCATCACCAGGCTCTCGCCGAAGAAGGAGCTGAAGTAGTTGGTGTAGCCTGTATCCCCGAAAATGAACACCGCAAGCGCCGCGACTGCCATCCCC
This sequence comes from Paenibacillus sp. FSL R7-0210, assembly GCF_038009085.1. NCBI lineage: Bacteria > Bacillati > Bacillota > Bacilli > Caryophanales > Paenibacillaceae > Paenibacillus > Paenibacillus sp. FSL R7-0210. Next base: position 6,826,923 of record NZ_JBBPAR010000001.1, on the reverse strand, counting down.
CGCTTAAGTGACATTTTCAGCGTGATCGCTTCAACCAGCAAGTAGACTGCGGCAACATACAGCAAGGTGTAGATTGCAGCCTGGAAGCGGATATCGAAGACCTCGCGGCTGAAAAACAGCTTGTTGACGAAGATCGCCAGCTTGATAAACAGGGACTGGGAGGAGACCACCATCGTGCTGTTCTCGTTGAAATATTGAAAGATTCCGAACTGCTTCACAAAATAGCCGAAATACTGGCTGTCATAGTCCGGAGCATTGAAATAAAGGCCGTTGCTATAGATAATCCGGTAAAAGTCTCCATTATCCGCCATGCCGATATAAGGGGAAGTAAACAGCGAAATAGCCGTCACCAGCAGCACGCAGAACGCGGCGGCAAAGGCCGGAGTAATCCGAAAGCCAGCCAACGTGATACCAGGCCGGGTCGATGTAAGCTCTAGGTTGTTTATCATTCCGATTCCCCTTTTTGGTTATATTATGGAGCCTTATAGGAGTACGCCAGCAGTGCCATCAGGTTGTCAAAAGAGTAGGCCTGCCCGGAGGCAGGATCACCGAAGCCGCCATATAGCGGACTCAGAGGATCTGTCACCCTGAATTCATTCATCCGGTCCATACTGGACTGATAGAGCTCACCATCCTCCAACACAGCTCCAATCATGGCTGCGAGCGCGTAGACCGCTGTTGAACGAATATCATTAGCCGGCTTGCCCTCACGTGTATATTGTCCGAACAAGGTTCCCGCTGCGACCTGAGCTTTGATGTAGCTGATGCTTGCCGGCCGCTCGCGGCCGATCTCTGCCAGATGAAGAATTGTCAGCAGAGATTCTACCGAGTTGATGCCTTCAGAGCTGTACTGTCCGCTCTTGTAATCGAAGCGGGTCTCATAGAATGGAAAAGAATCGGACAAATATCCTTCCTCCAAAATACCGCTCATATTCTTCAACAAATTCTCTTGTAATTCGCTAGATATCGACAATTTCTGCAATACACTCAGATCAATATAACACAAAGTTACGAATCCGTTGACCATTTTCAAATAATTGTCATAGATGTCATAAATGTAACCTTTTTTAGTGTTGTTTTTATAGAAACGTTCTCCATATTTATCGGCTTCTCTGGTATATTCCGGCTGGTTAAATGCCTGCCCCGCCTCATATAGCGCTCCGATCATCCGCAGGTCATCCACCGCTGCATTCACGGGGTAACGCTTCTGCTGCCTGGGACTGTAGCGGTAGCTGAAGCCGCCCTCCATATCGAAGATTCTGCGGGCCGTCTTCCACTGCCGGTCGAACAGCTCCTGATTGCGGGTCCGGACCGCAGTCTCCATCAGGAGAGAAGCGGACTCGCTCAGAATCTCATGACCGGTAGCCACCTCTGCCGATTCAGAGGTCTCCTTCAGATTCGTATATACCCCGTCGGGTCCTGTAAGCTGCGTATTTATGAAATGGTATAATTCCTGCTGTTCCAGTGTAGGCTCAAGCTGCGGCACTTCATCCGGCCGTGTAGTCCCTGCGGGAGAGACCGCCGGAGTATAGACGGGAGAGGATGGCGCCGGTCCGGCCTGATTGCCGCCGCAGGAGGTTAGCAGGAGCAGCGACATTCCCAGAACAGCAGCCTTGCTATATCTGCTTTCCAATCGATCACATCCTTAAATGACAACTACCAATTGATCCATACTAATATAACGGTAATTATTGTCACATTATTTACTGTTTGTCCGAACATTATGTGTCGCCTTCACATATTTCTCCTTTTCCGCCAAAAAAAAGAGCCGCTCCAGGTCTTAACGACCGGAACAGCTCTTATGAATGCTTAGGTATTATCTCTAGCTCTCTTTAATCCTCCGGTACGTGGCCTCATCGGCGACGATGTAGAGTCTGGCGTCTGCCGGAATCGGCCGGTCAAGCTTGCGGTTAATGCCCAGGTCGCCCCGGTCGGACAGCAGAGTCGCCCCCTGACGCAGCAGATCCTGAAAGGCCTCCCCATAGGTTGTCCAGCCGCTGCGGCGGGGAATCTCATAGATATCATCCCCGTGCTCGCGGCTGAGCATCTGGGTGATCACCTCAGAATTGCCCTCCTGCAGCGCAGAGCGTACCGCCAGTCTGGAGATCGCATCATGGGAGAGCACGAACTCGTTCACCTGCACATGCTTGAAGTTCTTAATGTTCTTCTCCTGCATAATCTCTACGGTAGTATGTACATGCGGGGCAATCCGCTCAATGCTGGAAGCAATCAGCAGCGACTTGCCGTCGCTTAAGGAAGCTTCGTCGATCCGGGTGTCGCTGAACACAATCGCTGCTCTGGCACTCCCGATATTCGCCTTCAGCAGAATGTCATCGCTTGCCGCATCGCCGCTGATGAAGTGGACCTGCTCCATGGCTTCCAGCGGATGCCGTCCGTTCTCATCGATAATGACCACTTTGCATTCCCTGTCGTAACACAGAATCTCATCTACTGCCGCCTGTGTCTTGCGGTTCCAATTAATCAGCACGACATGATGTTGTCCGTGAAAGGTCAACGTTCCGGCTCCTCTCCTGCGCTGCATCTCGCCCATGGCCTCAACAACCTTGCCGATCACCAGACTGAGCAGACCGATGCCAAAGATATATAAGAAAATCGTAAACACCTTGCCGGTGACGGTAGCGGCAAAGTAATCGCCATACCCGACGGTAGCCATGGTGGTCATCACCCAATAAAAGGCGTTGAACCAGCTATGAAACGTGTCCGGCTCCAGCAGGAAGGCGATGGTTGCGCTGAGAAGAATGAAGGCCAGAATAATAAAGGCAATGGACTTCTTCTTGAGATGAAGCAGCTTGCCGGATAATTGGATTAGAAAATGCAACGCCCATCCCTGCCTCCCGGGTGAATTGAGCCGGCGGGCAGCAGCCTGCGCCGAGTCTTGCGGGGCACAGCCGCCGCCCGCCTGCCAATCGAGTCTACCTAAATAATCAGACTGCTGACGGCGAAGGCCGTCCCGATGAACACCATGCAGAGCATGACGCCGACCGCAACATTCCCCTTCTCCAGCTGCTCTGAAATCCGGAAGCCGGGAGTGAACAGCTCGAAGATCCAGTAAGAAGCGATCAGGCAGACATATCCCACCGCGAACCAGAGCATCATGAACCAGATGGAGGTATTGGTGTAGGCGGCCACACCAAGAATGACCGCCGTCGCCAGGAACTTGCCGCCGAACGCCAGGCCTACCGCAATATTTCCCTTTTTCAGCTCCTCCATATCCTTGAATGGAGTCATGAGCGCGAAGATCACCATACCCAGCACTTGAAGCAGAACAATGGTCAGAATACTAACCACCAGATTAATTACGATCGTCATTTAGCCCACCCCCGAAATTTCGCATAGGCCGAATCATAGTCGGCGAAATCATGTACTTCCTCCAGCACCACTGAGACTTTCTTCTGCTTCTCCAGCGCGGTATAACGCTTGTCGTCAATCGGCTGCTTGATCCGGTTGCCGGAAGGCAGCTCCAGCACTGCGAAATTTCTGGTCTTGCTCTGGTATTCCGTCTTGTACACCCCAACCAGGTCCACATCCGTTGTGATGGATACCTTGAGATTAGCCAGATCCTCTGTGGCCGCCTTCTGGTCGGCGTAAGACTTAAGTGTCGTCCAGGCGGACAGCTTGATCTCATTTTTCTGGTCAGCGTCCGTTATCAGCTCGGCATCCATGAACTGGAGCGTCCAGACGGTATCGCCTGTAGCATAATTCCCGTCGTTCGGGAGCAGCTCATTATCCGGCAATATAGTCATATCGCTGCCGACCAGATCGCCAACCTTGCCCTCCACCACCCGGTAATCCCAGGGTACACGCGATACACTATCCGACGTATCAGTGCCGGTATGAAATACACTGCCGCTGTTCGCTGAGCATGCACTCAGCACCATAACCGCCAGCAGCAGCACTGTAGTCAGCAGGGTGCCCCGGGCTCTGCGCCCGGCAGCATGCCCCTCTCTATCCTTGAACATCTTCAAGCCCCCTCACTCCTAGCGCGATAAAATGACTGGCATTGCCTGTAATCGGCCCGCCGGCCCGGCCAAGCAGCCCGCAGGGCGTTCCGTTAATGACGAACATGCCGGTCAGCAGATGCAGCTCACCTTCCGCCGTCATGATCCGGGCCATTTCGGCCCTTTTCTGATAGACCACGGGGAAGAGCTGGCTGCTGTCGTAGCCCTCCTCGTCCTCGATCTCAAGCGCGCCGCTGTCATCAAAGATCCGAACAGATCCGCCTTCGCGGCCGAATACGGATTTGGATACAAAGCTCTCTGAGAACACCGCCTTATTGTACGTCGGCAGGATGTACCGGGAGATGGCCTCGCGTTCCGGCTCCGTGAACAGCAGGCCAAGCTCATACATTCCCCAGACAGCGGCCATCAGCCCTTTGGACTGGAGGATGATGCTATGCGGTCCGTTGAACAGCTGGAGCTTCCCGCTCTCAATGGCATAGGCCAGAGCCTCGCCGCCTTCATCTACGGCCATCCACTCCTTCGGATACAGCGCGAACATCCGCTCTATGATCCGGTTCTCCCCGTCCTTGACCACACCCTCATCAATCGACAAATCCAGGCAATCGACACAGCGGACATCCAGTCCGCTATGCGCGGCCAGAGCCTCAATCGTTCCGCTGTCCTCCTCATGGCTGCCATAATCCACACAGGCTACCGTGTCGGGGCGCTCCACGCCCCAGGCTGCGGCAAGCTGCTGCTTCATGGCCGCATTCACGCTTCCGACGCCTGCTTCCGCGCAGATCCACGGCGTTGCAATGGAGGCCTCCACATAGCCGGTCGGAGTATCCGCATTCAGCTCCAGCAGCTTAATCGTGCCATCCCCTGCCACGGCAAAATCGAACCGGGCATACCGGCTGATCAGTCCCGGCTCCGGCAATGGACAGTCATCCAGCATCTGCCATAGCACCGGAGGAATCCCCAGCAGATCGTACAGGTCATGTCTGAGATGGACATAACGCACGGCCTTATCCAGAATCGCCCAGAGCGCGGCGGCGGCTTCCTTCAATTCCTGATAGGTCTCCCTGCGCATCACAGCCACCGCATCCAGCCAGTATTCCTCGTCCTCCAGATCGGCCCAGGTGAAGCCCAGCTCATGCAGCCGCTCAACCCGGGGAGCGCGCTCCAGACCGGACTGGTCTATATATTCGAATGCCTGCTCCGCCCGGATCATCCTCCGAACCCGCTCTTGCCGGAGCGCACCGAGCTTTTGCCCGAGCTTTTACTGGAGCCGGATTTGGATTTGCTCGAACCCAGCCCGCTGGAGGTACCGCCGATGCCGCCCGATTTGGAAGAGGTATTCCTTCTGGTAATGGAGCCGGTGGATGAAGTTGAGGTCTTCGGCTTCACCACCGAGCCAGCCACCGGCTTGTTCTGGAATCGTCCGCTATTATAGGAGGGCGGCTTATAGGTATTGCGTGTACCTCCATAATAAGTAGGCCGGTCATTGTACCAGCCTCTGGAAGAGTAGAATGAACCGCTATTGAAAAGCATGTGGTACAGAAGCACATCATCCCAGCCGAACCCTGAGTTATACCCGCCGTAGTTGTTAATTACTGTCGTGCCGCCGGAGGTTACAGCCCCCTGCCCTTCCTGGACCTTCTCTTCCTGGTCTTCCGGATATGGAATACTCCAGTCTACATTCTTGTCGAAATATTGCTTAACCTCCTCGGTAGACCAGGAGACCAGCTTAGGCTCCTCGCCGCCTGTGCCGCTTGCGCCTGCGCCTCCCGGAATGAATAAAGCGTTAGCCAGCAGCGCAATGCCGAGCGAGGTGGATAATACGCGGACCGGTTTGCCGTCCGCCGTGAACAGCCTGCTGATTGCGGGTTCTTTAGCATCTTCGTCTTTTGCCAACTTGGGGCCTCCTTTCCTGGTATTCATCCTTAACCTTCTGTACGCATAGGAACCAGCAGAAGCTCCAGCTTCCCTTCATCCACATTCAGCCTTCCCTCTACCGCCTCGAATTCGCGGCCGCCAACGACAATATAATTGACATGCTCCAGCGCTGTAACCATATTCATGCTCCAGACGCGCTCTTCAATCATTTGCAGGTCGCCTTCAGGCAGCTTCTCGAACAGGATGACCTTCAACCCGTTATCCATTCCCACTCCATCTCCTCTTGAATATTCGTATGCTTCTGATACGCTGTCATTACGCTTTCGTTTCAATTCCCGCAGCCTTGAATATGTATACCACAGCATATAAATAATAATGACAACAAGCAGTTTTGCAGTGGCCGGCTACGGACTTACAATACCTTCTGGACCCAGCTGTCCATGACTTGGTCAGGGCGGATGCCCAGCTCATTCTCCAGGAGCTCCTTGTATTTATCGTAGTGTGTCCTGAATCCGATGAAATCCCCCAGGTCGGCGTAACTTCGCAGAATCAGCCTGCAGAGCTGGTCGGAATAAGGATCTGCTGCCTGCAGATCCAGCAGCCGCTCCAGCGCCAGCCGGGGCCGCCCGGAGGACAGCTCATATTCGGCGGAATGCAGTGCCATGCGGATATACCGGACCTGCAGCTCCTTGCGCCGGATCTCTGCCCAGTCGTAATGATGCTCCTGCAGGTAGTCTCCACGGTACAGCTTCAGTATCTTTTCCCGGCGCAGCCATTCCTCTTCTGACTCCACAGGCGTACCGGCATAGCCCAGCTCGAACTCCTCCACATCCAGCAGCACCTGCTCCTTGGTCAGCCTGTACCGCTCCTGCGAGAATTCGACGAGCACCTCCATATTCCAAGCCTTCAGCAGCTTGCGGATATGGTATACCGTGGTATGCAGGTTCGTTACGGCCTTCTCGGGCTTGAAATCAGGCCAGACGAGATCCACAATGGTGTCCTTGAGTATCCACTGGCCGCGGTTATGCAGCAGCAGGGCGAAGACCTCCTGCGCCTTGCTTGTTCTCCACTGCATTTTGCGCCCCGGCTCCGTGCTGTCTGTGAATTCAAGCCGGTGAAAGCAGAGGATTGACAGCTCCTTGACAGGCGCCGCAGACGCCGGTGTAGGCGGCATCTTCACTTCAGCGCTCTCCTTGCCGACTTCCAGCCGCTCAAGGGTCTTGCTTAACCGCTGGGAGGTCACCGGCTTCAGCAAATAATCCGCTGCATTGAGTTCAAAGGCTTCGATCGCATACTCGCTGTATGCGGTAATATAGACAATCCGGGTGTTCCGGTCCATACCGGCAATGTATTCACCTGCTTCCAGCCCGTTCATCTCCGGCATCCCGATATCCAGGAATACAATATCGGCCTTCTCCCGTTCCAGATGCGCAAGTCCCAGGCGTGCCGAGGTGAATTTCCCGGTGATTGTAAGACGCCCATCCTTCAGGAGCATACGCTCCAGATGCTGCAGCGCCGGCTTCTCATCGTCAATCAATATGGCCTTCATCAGTCGGACTCACCTCCTCTTCGTTCGTAGTTCTCAAATGCCTTTAGGTGGGGATGGTATATGATATAGCGGTTCCCCTTCCCGGTACACTGTCGATATTCAGGCCTGCTCCGTACATCTTGAGCAGACGGTGCTGAATATTGCGCAGCCCTATGCCCCCCTCTGTCCGCTCTTCCGAGAGGACCTCAGCAATCTTCTCCGGAGTCATTCCTACACCGTCATCCGTGACTGCTACCTTGAGGCAGCCGGGCAGCAGCTCAACTGTCAGCCGTACCGTCCCTCCGGCCTCCTTCTGCATCAGGCCATGATTAACGGCATTCTCCACAATCGGCTGGATGCTCAGTGGCGGAACCATCGCCATCACATCCTCCGGCACCTCGAACTCGATGTTCAGCCGTTCATCGAACCGTGCCTGCTCCAGCGCAAGATAGGATTTGACGAGGCCCAGCTCCTTCTCCATAGAAACCGTCTGTCCCCGGTTCTGGAAGTCGAAGCTGCTCCGCAGGTATTGGCTGAGGTCCAGCAGCAGCTCCGTGGCCTTGTCCGGGTCCTCCGGACAGACCGAGATAATGGCATTCAGCGCATTATATAAGAAATGCGGCTTAATCTGCGCCTGCAGGAAGGCAATCTCCGACTGGACGGATACCCGGATCGACTTGCGCATATCCAGCAGGGTCTGCATCCGTGCCTTGAATTCGCGCACTTCCACCGGCTTGCTCAGATAATCATTCGCTCCGGCCTCGAAGGCTGCGAGGATATCATCAGGACGGCTGCTCGCCATCAGCACCAGAATCGGCAGCTCGGATAAGGTGAACCGTTCACGGATGGCCTTGCATAACAGAAGCCCGGGCATTTCCGGCATTACCCAGTCGGCAATCACCAGATCAAGCTCAGGATGCTGCTGGATGATCTGGATCGCCTCAGCCCCGCTGCTGGCGGTAATCACAGAATGGTTATCCAGCTGCAATACGCCTACCAGCACGCGGAGGTTAACGGGATCATTATCCACTACCAGAATGGAGCAGCAGTCTTCAGACGGCAGCTGCACAGGTTCTTCTCCGGGAAGCGGGTACGAAGGCGCTGTCTCCCAGCCGTGAAGCTCTCCGAATTCCTCCTCCAGCAGTGCATTACTCCTCTGCAGGATCGGCTGGGTGAAGCAGAAGACGGAGCCTTGCCCCAGTTCGGAATGTACCTCAATCTCCCCGCCCGTCAGTTCTACCAGCCTCTGGGTAATGCTGAGGCCAAGCCCGTTCTCACGGTAGACCTTACTGGCGGCAGGACCGCTTGGATCATTGGCATCGAAAATCGTACGCAGACGCTCAGGCGCGATACCCTGGCCAGTGTCTGTTATGATGATGGCAACATACTCTTCTTTAACCTCAGCAGACAGCGTTATCACGCCTCTGGGCGTATAATTCACTGCACTCGCGAGTAAATTATGCAGAATCTGAGCGAACCGCTGCTCATCCGTCTCCAGTAGCGGAAGCTGCTCCGGCAGACTCAGCTGGAATTCCAGCTGGCTGTTGCCGTAGACCTGACGGGTGACCGCCATAATGGAGGAAGCTGCCATGCGGAGATCGACGGCCTGCCGGCGCAGGAAGAGCGAGCCGTGATTCAGCTTCGCGAAGTCCGACATATCATGGATCAGGGCTGTAAGCCGCTTGCCCGTGGAGACAATCGTGAGCAGCTGATCCTGCTGGGCAGCGCTGATGGAGCCGGCCGTCCCCTGAGCCAGCACCTTGGCCATGTTGACAATCCCCTGCAGCGGCCTCCGCAGCTCCTGCGAGGTATCAGAGATGAAGTCATCCTTCAAGCCGTCAAGCGACAAAAGGCGGCGTGAGAGCTGTTCCACTTCGCGGAAGGAAGCTGCGTATTGCCGGGTCATAAGGATCGCCTGCACGAACCCGAACAGGAGTATCTCGTAGGAGATGATGAAATAGCTGAAGGTCATGCCCATGAAGCTGACCAGATAATAGATAATGACCACGCTCAGGCTCTCGATACTGACCATCATCAGGAACATATTCTTAGGATTTCGCCGGGTGCCCTGGACCATGGAGTAGAGCACGAAGCCCAGGCTCACCGAGCCCCAGGTCAGCAGCAGCACCTCCAGATAGCTGAACAGATAGGCCGGGACGAAGACAGCAATCAGCAGCAGGAATGCCGTAACCAGCCTGGAGGCCTTAATCATCCCAATGGACATCGGGTAGTTCACTGAATTGGCGACATAGTGCAGCAGATAATAATAGACCAGTGTAGAGGACGCAAGCTGCAGCTTGAGTACAATCTCGTAAGGGAAGCCGGGCAGCGCTGCCAGGATGAGCTTTTCGCCATGCGTAAAAATGTAGACAAAGGCCGCTATGCAGAACAAGCCCAGATACAGTGTGACCCCCCGGCTCTCCCTTACCTTGGAGAACATCAGCAGGAAGAGGGCTAGCACGAAGAATCCGATCAGTGCAGCCCCGTCTACAAACAGGGCAAATTCCCTGTGCTTCAAAATAGCGGCCTGATTACCGATCACAATCGGCTGAACGATCCCGCCTGAGGAGTAGCTGTAGTTAGCTGCCTGCACAATAATCTCCATGGTATCCCCGGTTACCGAGGCGAATCCCATAAAAGGCATGTTATTCTGTCTGCCCTCAGAGGCCGAGGCTGCCGGGGTTCCGCTGCTTCCAATCTCCTGCCCGTTCAGATAGACCTTGCCGGCACTGCGGATGTTGCTGGTGCGCAGGCCGTAGACCATGGCTTCCCCTGGGGTAATCTTCGCCTGGAGGCGGTATGTAGCATAGCCTTTGGCTCTGCGCCCGCCCTGTTCAGAGATATCGTCGTTCCACTTCCCTGGGACCTGAATCATCGTAGAGGCGGCGGGGACCTCCTTACCAGCGTTCACCGGATGGAAATCCTCAGGCGACAGCAGCACATCCCGGTACAGCTCCCACTCTCCATCCAGCTTCATAATCCCGTCGTGGCGGGCGTCCCAGGAGCGAAGGTCAATCACACCCTGCACCGCCTGCGGCCTGTCTCCCTTAATCTGATGTGTCTGGAGGACCGAGAGCAGCGGAACGCTCAACACCAGCACCAGACTGCCGAGAATGCTCAGCCAATACTTTCTCATGTCCTCTGCCAGTCCCTTCTAGTTGTCATTGTATAAATTATACAACAGGCTCCGTTCATATGAAGCAAAAAAAAGCCGAGTTCCATTTATTTCGGAATCGGCTGTTCATCTTATTAGAGCTACGCGGATGGAATATTTTACTTCGTTTCCGGAGCGGCTGCGGCAGGAACCGCACTCTCCTGGGTCTTCGACAAGAAGATATTCAGAATGATCGCTGTCAGCGACCCGGACACGATTCCGTTCTGCAGCAGCATCCGAGCGAATTCCGGCAGCTGGTCGAACATGGACGGAAGCACTGCAGAGCCGAGGCCCACCGCGATGCTGCAGGCAGCGATCAGCAGATTGCCGTCCTTGCGCAGATCCACATCGGACAGAATCGACATGCCGGAAGCAGCGACCGAGCCGAACATGACAATCATCGCCCCGCCCAGCACCGCATTCGGCACCACTGTAGTCAGTGCCGCCAGCTTAGGCAGCAGACCAAGTACGATCATAATTCCGCCTGCTGCAAAAATAACATTCCGCGTCTTCACCCGCGTTAGCGACAGTAAGCCGACATTCTGGGAGAATGCGGTGTACGGGAAGGCATTGAACAGGCCGCCCAGCATGATGGCCAGTCCCTCAGAACGCAGGCCGTTCACGATCTGCTTCTGCTCCACCTGCTGGTCCGTCGCCTTACCAACGGCAAAATAGACCCCGGTCGATTCGACCATAGACACGATATTCACGATAATCATTGTGAAGATTGCGGTGATGCTGAACTGCGGCCAGCCGAAGTAGAACGGCTGTGCAACGCTGACCCAGGAGGCTGTGGTCACGGTAGAGAAATGCACGATGCCCATGCCATAGCCGATTACTGTACCCACTACAAGTCCTACCAGCACCGATACGGAACGCAGGAACCCTGTAGTCAGCCGGTTCACGGCCAGAATAACGAGCAGAGTAATCAGAGCCAGCAGCAGATTGCGGGGCTGCCCGAAGTCGGCGCTTCCCTGGCCGCCGGCCACATTATTCATCGCAACAGGAATCAGCGACAGCCCGATAATTGTGACTACCGAGCCGGTGACCACGGTCGGGAAGAACTTCAGCAGCTTCCCGTACACCGGGGCTGCCAGCACCACGAACAACCCGGAGATAATGATCGCGCCGTAAGCTGTCGCCAGATTGGAGCCTGAAGCGATGGCGATAATCGGGCTGACCGCCGTGAAGGTACAGCCGAGCACCACCGGCAGCCCGCTCCCGAAATATTTGCTGCCCATAATCTGCAGCAGGGTCGCCAGCCCGCAGGTGAACAGATCCGCTGCTATCAGATACGCCATCTGCGTACCGTTCAAATTGAGTGCTCCCCCGACAACCAGCGGTACAATGACCGCTCCGGCATACATCGCCAGTACATGCTGAAGCCCTAGGGCCAGTATCTTCTGTTTGCTTAACATCCTGCACGCTCCTTGATTAATCCTTCATTATCTATGAAATGAATCTCACCCGGCGACATGGAAGCAATCCGTGCCAGGGAATACACCGGAACTCCGCGCTGCTCCAGCAGACCGCGTCCCTCCTGGAAGCTCTTCTCAATGACACAGCCGACCCCGGCCAGCTGCGCCCCGGACTCTGCTACGATATCGCATAGCCCTACAAGCGCCGCGCCGGTAGCCAGGAAATCGTCAACGATCAATACGGTATCGTCCGGCCCGAGATATTTCTGTGAGATGCTGATCTGGTAGTCCTCTTGACGGGTGAAGGAGTGAACCGGTGCCGAATACACCGCTTCGGACAAGGTGACTGCCTTCTTCTTCTTGGCATAGATGAACGGCACGCCCAGCGCAATTCCCGCCGCCATGGCGAACTGGATGCCGCTGGCCTCCACAGTCAGCACCTTGGTGATCTGCCGGTCCCCGAAGACCGCTGCAAATTCCTTCCCGATCGCAAGCGTCAGCGCCGTGTCTACCTGATGGTTCAGAAATGAGTCCACTTTCAGTACAGTCTCCGATAGAATTAAGCCCTCTTGTCTAATGCGTTCTTCCAATACTTTCATTACAGCGGATCTTCCTCCTTAGAAATAAAAAAGACAGATAAAATAAAAAGGACAGATTCCCTGAGTGTTTCTCTCAAGTGAATCTGTCCTTCTGGGTTTTTGTCCCTTGGTGGTGTAACACATATACGTGTCCGCATCGCTTGGACCAGTCTTTCCCGTGCCGCAGTACAAGAAACGGAACCCTAGATGCGCTATTTCACTCATAGTCGGATAATTACAGTGGCTATCCGGTAGAAACTTATGGGCCATATTCCCAAGATTATATGAGTTATATGAAATCTGTTATAAGAAATCTAATATGAAGCATGTCTGTTATCTTACACGCTCTACCCGCTGCTTACAAGCAAAATTTTAAGTAAATTGCGGTGATTTCAAAGTTTTCATGAAACCTCCTGCAAAAGCGGGCCCGCCTCCGGGAAGCCTTGTAAATTTTAGGTTTAAGGTGTTTTCTTCATGTCTTCTATATCACTGAAGCTCCATAAAAGCTATAATTATATAGCTAAACATTCTAACTGAACAAAGGCGGCGAACAATGAGAATAAAACAACAGGTTTGGTTAGCAACTTCAGCTACTATACTGCTGTTAGGCAGTATGATTACTATATCTTTCCTCTTTATGGAGGGAGGCTCGCGCCTGCTTGCAGCAGGATTAGGCGCAGGCGGCATTCTGGTCAGTATTGGACTTCTTTACAGTATCGGACGGAATGTTGACCGCGGCCTGAAGCAGATCAAGGAGATCTCGCAGGATATCGCCGCAGACCGTCTCAACCCTGCGGCGGCGGCTACTGTGCGGACGGATGAATTCGGGCAGCTGGCCGCTTCCTTTTTCAGGCTGGCGGCTGACCTTCACCATAGAACCGCCGATGAGCGCGAGCTGCGGCTTAGAGCCGAAGAACAGGCCTGGATTAATACCCAGGTATCTGAGATGGCGCTGCTGCTTCAAGGCTCTGTCCAGCTGAGGACGGCCTCGCGTGTGTTCATCGGCAGGCTGGCTACCGCTGTCGGCGGAAGCTACGGGGCGGTCTATCTGAAGCAGGGCGGTCAGCTGAACTTCGCGGCCGGCTATGCCTTCGATGATTCCGCCGGACAGCAGGAGTCCATACCACTGGGCAGCGGCCTGGTCGGACAATGCGCACTCGATGGGCAGATGATTGTTCTGCAGGATCTTCCAGAGCATTATATCAAGGTCCGTTCCAGTCTGGGGGAGGCTGCGCCTGCCTCACTGATTATAGTTCCTATTAAGCATGAGCAGGAAATTGTTGCTGTCATGGAGCTGGCGGCACTACGCCCGTTCAGCTCCAAGGAGATGCAGCTGATTGAACGCACCGGACAGAATATGGGCGTGCTGATTAATACACTGGCGGATGTCGCCCGGATCGAAGATCTGTTGAGTGAGACTCAGCTGCAGAAGGATGAACTGGAAGCCCAGACGGAAGAACTGACCGCCCAGACCCAGGAACTGGAAGCCCAGACCGAAGAGCTGATGGCCCAGACAGAGGAGCTGCGCCTGCAGACCGACCAGTTACAGGACCAGAAGACTGAACTGGAGGCGCAGTCCGAGAGCCTGCTGACCTCCAATGAACAGCTTCAGACACAAATGAAGCTCACAGAGGCCCAGAAGGACGAGATTGAAGCCCAGACGGAGGAACTGCGGCAGCAGACGGAAGAGCTGCATGCCTCCAACCTGGAATTGCAGAATCAGATGGAGATCTCCCGCCGGCAAACCATGGAGATCAAGGCCCAGGCCGACGAGATCTCTGCGGCAAACCGCGATATGCAGAAGCAGCTTCAAATCACCGAAATGCAAAAGTCCGAGATCGCAGATCAGGCCGAGGAGCTGCAAGCCCAGACGAGTGAATTGCTGGAGCAGAAGGAGCAGCTTCAGGCCCAGACAGAAGAGCTTCAGTCTCAGACGGAGGAGCTTCAGGCCCAGACCGATACATTGCAAACTCAGGCCGATGAACTGCTGATCCAGAAGGAGGAGCTGGCTGCCTCCCATGATCAGCTGCTGCTTCAAGTCGAGCTTACTGAGAAGCAGAAGGAGGAGATCCAGGCACAGGCGCAGGAGATCTTCATGGCCGCGCAGTACAAATCGGAATTCCTGGCCAATGTCTCCCATGAGCTGCGCACGCCGCTGAACAGCCTGCTGATCCTCTCGCAGATTCTTGCCGAGAACAAGGACGGCAATCTGGAAGCGAAGCAGCTGGAATACGTTCATACGATCTTCTCGGCAGGCAAGGATCTCCTGCAGCTGATCGATGAGATTCTCGATCTGGCGAAGCTGGAGGTCGGCAAAATGACCCCTGTCATCGAGCCGGTCTCCCCACAGGATCTCAGCAATCATGTCTTCCGCCACTTCGAACAGCAGGCCAAGAAGAAGAACCTGCGGTTCGATGTCCATTCCGACAACCGGCTGCCGGATTATCTGATGACCGACGGTCACAGATTGCAGCAGGTCTTGAATAATCTGTTATCCAACGCCATCAAATTCACACCGGAGCAAGGCTCCGTCTCCCTGTCGATCCGCACCAGCGGCGAAGAGGTCATCTTCGCCGTCAGCGATACCGGTATCGGCATTGCCGCCTCCAAGCTGGAGAGTATCTTCGAGGCGTTCCAGCAGGCAGACGGCACCACCAGCCGCAAATACGGCGGCACCGGTCTCGGCCTCACGATCTGCCGGGAGCTGGCTACCCTGCTGGGCGGAAGAATTGAGGTGGATTCCGTGGAAGGCAAGGGCAGCACCTTCTCCCTCATTATTCCCGCTGTGGAACCGGGAGAGGATGCCCAGACCCTTGCTGCCGCAGCCTATTCAGCAGCAGCCTCTCCGGAGATTCCAGCTTCCGATCCTATCCGCCGTGAGAATCCGGCCTTCCGCGAGTCCTTCGTGCCCGACATTTCCATCTCTAATCCGAAGCTGCTGCAATATGCGGAAATGGATGATGACCGCAGCAATTTGCTAAGCGGGGATATTACCCTGCTGATTATCGAGGAGGACGCCGAATTCGCCGCCCGGCTGCTGGAGCTGGCGCGCAGCCGGGGCTTCAAGGCCATCGTCGCCTTCCAGGGCGATCAGGGGCTTGCCCTGGCCCATGCCTACAAGCCTGATGCAATCCTGCTGGATCTGCATCTTCCCGTTCTGGACGGCTGGTCCATTATCAGCCGCCTGAAGAGCCGGCCGGAGCTGCGGCATATCCCTGTGCATGTGATTTCAACAGCCGAGGAGAACCAACAGAGCCTGTCGATGGGCGCTTTATCCTTCTGGAAGAAGCCGAATGATTATGCAGAGCTGGAAGCAGCCTTTCTCCAGATTGAGACTTATATCCGCCGTCCGGTGAAGAGTCTGCTGATTGTCGAAGACAACAAGGTTCTGCGCGGCAGTCTTGTCGAATTCATCGCCCATCCCGATGTGAACATTATTGCAGTGGGCACCGGAAGAGAAGCGATGGAGCATCTGGCCAGCCATCATTTTGACTGTATGGTGCTGGACCTGGGTCTCTCGGATATTTCCGGCTTCGACCTGCTGGAGCAGGTCAAGACCAACCGCAAGCTGCAGACCCTGCCGGTGATTATTTATACAGGCAAGGATCTCAGCAAGACAGATGAGCAGCGCCTTAAGCACTACGCCGAGAGTATTGTGATCAAGAACGTGCGTTCAATGGAACGTCTCTATGACGATACGGCCCTCTACCTCCACCGCAAGCATGCAGACCTGCCTTTGGATAAGCAGCGCCTGATCGAGAACCTGCATAATCCGGAGTCCGCTTTTGCCGGGAAAAGCATTCTGCTTGTGGATGATGATATGCGTAATATTTTTGCGTTATCCAGTGTGCTGGAAGGTTATAATATGGAGATCAGCTTTGCCCAGAATGGCAGAGAAGCCCTGGAGCATCTGGAGACCCACCCGGGCGTAGAGCTGATATTCATGGATATTATGATGCCGGAGATGGATGGTTACGAGACGATGAAGCATATCCGGCTAAACCCAGACTATGATCAGATCGTCATTATTGCGCTGACCGCCCGCGCCTTGGAGGAAGACCGGGTCAAATGCCTCGAAGCTGGGGCGAGCGATTATATATCCAAACCAATTAATACCACACAGCTGGTGAGAGTGCTGAAATTATGGTTGATTCAATAGGAGGCAGCATGGAGTATCCGATTAATATTTTGGTTGTAGATGACCGGGCAGACGAGTTCCTGTCCATTCAGGCATTGCTGGCCGATTCGCCCTACCGGCTGGTTCAAGCCCTCTCGGGCATGGATGCTCTGAAATGTCTGCTGGAGCAGGAATTTGCCCTGATCATTATGGATGTGCTCATGCCTGGCATGAACGGATTTGAAACGGCGAAACGGATTAAGATGCGTCAGAAGTCACGGGATATCCCTATTATTTTCTTAACCTCGCTGACCTCAGAGCTGGAGAACTATATGTTGGCTTACTCGGCCGGGGCCATTGACTATCTGACCAAGCCGTTTCATCCGACCGTGTTAAAAAGCAAGATTGACGGCTTCGTCCGTCTCTACCAGACCCGCAAGGAGCTGCAGCTCAAAACGCAGGAGCTGGAGAAGGCCAACGGCATCCTGACCGAGCTGAAGGAGACGGCCGAGTTGGCGTTACGGATCAAGAGCGGCTTCCTTGCCATGATGAGCCATGAGATCCGCACCCCGCTGAACGGGATTATTGCCATGTCGGATGTGCTTCGTTCCTCCGAGCTGTCCGCTGACGACCAGGAGATGGCCGAAATCATTCATACCAGCGGTCACGCGCTTGTCTCTGTCATTACGCACATCCTGGACTTCACCAAGATCGAATCCGGTAAAATGGAGCTGGATTACGAGCTGTTCAATCTTCACTCCTGCATCAAAGAAACGGTCGATCTGTTCAGGGCTCTGGCGAAAGAACGCAGCCTGACCCTGGAGACCTCTATTGATTCTGACATTCCTGCCCTGCTTATCGGTGACCCCAACCGTCTGCGCCAGGTACTGAATAACCTGATCGGCAATGCCATCAAGTTCACGATCACCGGCGGCGTCAAAGTGCATGTCCATCTCCGGCAGGCTATGGATAAGCTGCTGGAGCTGGAATTCATTATTGAAGATACCGGCATTGGCATTCCAGCGGATAAGATGAACTATCTGTTCCAGCCGTTCACCCAGATCGGAGCCACCATCAACCGCAAGTTCGGCGGAACCGGCCTCGGGCTGTCCATCTGCAAAATGCTGGTCGACCTCATGGGCGGAACGATCTATGCCAAGCCGGGTCTAGTGGGCGGAGCTACCTTCATCTTCACCATCCAGGTCGCTGAAGGCCAGCCGGATTGAGGCTTCGCCCTATTGTTCAGCATGAAGCAGCCTCACTGTATACAAGAAGCTCCCCCTTCAGATCATGAAGAGGGAGCTTCTTTGTTATTGCTGTGGACTATTGTAGAATGGAGTGGACCAACTGTGGAAGGGGATGAACTCTATAGATGGGAACCTCCAGATTCCCTTTGTTCCAGCGTAATTTCGTTCTGCAGGCGCAAAGTACAACTCATCATTGGGAAGGCACCGGCCCCCTTTCGATCAAGACATTTCGGAATGGCCGGGCCTATTACAAAACAAAACTCGGCCATTATGCTGTTGAGCGAGAGGGCTACCTCCTGTTAAATGAAGGGGAGCAGTACGCTATAGCCATTGAGTCAGAAACCGAAGTCGACTCTTTTTGTGTATTTTTCAAGACTGGCTTTGCTGAAGAGGTTCATAGAGCCGTTCATTTAGGAATAGAGAAGTCCTTAGACGATCCATTTTCAGAAACAACGCACCCGTTGCAATTTCACACCAAGTCATACCGCAATAGTCATTTGATAACTCCACTTCTCGAGAACTTCAAGAATTCCTTACCTGCACTCGGTAGCGAGAATCTCTGGGTCGATGAACAATATCAAAATCTAATTCAAGCAATGCTTAACGTCCACCAGAAGATGGCTCAAGAAATTAATACCGTCCCCGGCACGCGCCAGGCCACCAGGGAGGAGCTGTTCAGGCGGTTGACCGTAGCATACGAGTACTTACATGCGTATTACAACCAAAACGTGTCCCTTGAAGAAGTCTCAAAGGTCTCATGTCTCTCTAAAAACCATCTGATCCGCAACTTCCGCCACTTTTTCAAAAGAACGCCACACCAGTTCATCCTCGAAAAAAGGATACTTGAAGCACAGCGTCTCCTTGCTCAAACGGAGAGTAGTATAACCGAGATTAGCCTAAGTATTGGCTTCGACAATGTCACTTCCTTCAATAAGGTGTTTAAACAAAGAACGGGATTATCGCCCCAGATGTTTAGAAAAAAGTGATTTTGGAAAAGCACTGAATCAGCTGAACATGTTACATTTACTGCGTGGAAATTACAATTGAACAAGGGAGCGATATTATATGAATTCAGAATTTCAAATTAAAGGAATCGGGCAAATATCTATTCGGGTACATGACATTGAGGCAGCCACCCGGTTCTATCAAGATACTCTAGGCCTAAATCTGTTATTTCAGATCCCAAACATGACTTTCCTGGAGTGTAACGGACTGCAGATGGTCTTGAGTATTGCTGAAGACCCGCGGTTCGATCATCCCAGCTCGGTGTTCTATTTCCAAGTAGACAATATACACGCATCGTACGAAACGTTAGTCGGGCGGAATGTACATTTCCTGGACAAGCCGCATAAAGTGGCTGAGATGGGTCAAACCGCAACCTGGATGACGTTCTTTCAGGACCCCGATCAAAATGTACATGCACTAATGAGTGAAGTGCCTGTGTCTTAATAATTACTTCCGGGGGGGCGCTATTGCCCCTCTATTCGGTTATTCGCATACATTCAGCTCGCGCACCCTATCCCCCCACCACCGCAATCAGCACCGGCAGGACCAGGAAGGAGGCTAGCGTCGTCCAGACGATACAGCGCGAGACCAGCGCAGGCGAGCTGCCGAAGCGTTCGGCCAGGACGACGGAATTGACAGCCACCGGCATGGAAGCCAGGATCAGCAGCACCGAGAACAGGGTGCCTGTGATGTTCAGGGCGAGCAGCACCAGCGCGGCCAGCAGCGGAGCCAGCACCAGCCGGACGGTCAGCCCCGTCCAGAAGGCCAGCTGCACATTGCGCTCCGTGTGCGCGGCTCTGACCTTCACCATCTGTGCGCCGAGAATCGCCAGCACAACCGGCGAATACGCACCGGCGACCATTGACACTCCCGAAGCCAGCTCATGCGGCATATGCAGGCCAAGCGCCCGCAGCAGCAGCGCCAGGATGGCGGCGTAGATGGCCGGCAGCGAGAAGACTGACTTCAACGCGCTGCGCACGGAGAACTGTGACCGGGCGGCAAAATACACGCCGATCGTATTCACGATTACCATCTGGGCGATGACATAGACCGATGCCTTGTCCAGGCCCAGCTGGCCGAAGGCCAGCAGCACCAGCGGCAGGCCATAATTGACGCTGTTCGTAAAGGTGGAGATGAGCGTAAGACCGGCGGCCTCCGGCGGAGCCAGCTTCAGCATTTTACCGATTAGGGTTGCCACACCCCACAGCAGAAACAGGTTCATGAGCGAGAAGGCCAGTGTCTTATAGACATCATCGAAGGAGATATCCGCCGTAGCCAGCGTGTCCAGAATAATAGCCGGACTGAGAAAATACAGGTACAGCGTCAGCAGAGGCTTCGTATCGAGCTGCTTATACCGTCCAAGCAGCGCTCCGGCGGCCACCGGAATGGACAGCGGTACGATGACCTCAACAAGTGTCGTGAGTACAGTCTGAATCACAAGCCAGGACTCCTCTATGTAGTAGTTATTTTCTACTATAACCCTCCTTGGCAGGGAGCGTCTAAGACAAGGAAGCAATATCCTTGATAGCAATTGCCTATGACTCCCGCCGCGTGCAGACAAAATAACCCCACAAAGTGGAGCTTTAGCGTAGGTGTTGACTCAGGTACTTTGCGGGGACCCCAAAACATAAAAAAAATCCCGCACCCTTAAATTAAGGGCCACGGGATTCCGGTTAGGTCTTCTTTTACAGCATTTTGATCTCAAGCAGCTCGTATTTGATGATCCCCATCGGGGCATTGACGCTGATGATATCGCCTACCTTTTTGCCGATCAGCTCTTTGCCGAGCGGGCTCTCGTAGGAAATCTTGTTGTCCAGTACATCGGCTTCCGCCGGGCCAACCACTCTATATTCAATCTTCTCCGAGTACTCCACATCGTTGAGGATAACGATGCAGCCTACGCTGACTGTACTCAGATCCATATTGCTGGCATCCACGATCTGCGCCTTGATCAGCATCTTCTCCAGAATCATAATGCGGGTCTCCATGAAGGATTGATCCTCCTTGGCGGAGTGGTATTCGCTGTTCTCCTTCAGATCGCCGTAGCTGATCGCCAGCTTAAGCCGGGCTGCAAGCTCCTTGCGCCCTGCTCCCTTCAGTTCCCTCAGCTCTTCCTCCAGCTTGGCCAAGCCTTCTTTGGTCAAAAATACTTCGTCATTATTAGACATGTATACAACTCCTATTATTTGCTCACTTTATAGTATTCTAACTCATAATCGCCCAACATGCGAAGAGAAAGCGCTATAACGCATTATAAAGGAGTATTTACGCCAGAGTCCCGGCTTCAAGCCTCTGCCTGCGGAGCAGGGGCCGCTGCAGGCTTGCCGCTGCCGCTTCTCAGGAGAAAGGTCAGCGGAATAGCCAGCAGCCCCACTGCCGTAGCGATCAGGAAAATATCCTGCACGCCCATCGTCATCCCCTGCGCCTTCAACAGAGAACCGGCTGCCCGGGCTGGCCCATCCGCCAGCTCCTGCTGGTGGGCCAGCGATCTGGAAGCGAGCAGCGAGCTGAATACGGCAATGGATAAGGCACCTGTAGCCTGGCGGACCCAGTTGGTCACGGAGGAGGCGTGGCCGGTGATGGCCCTTGGCACCGCCGACATTCCGGCATTGGTCACCGGCATAAAGGCCAGCGCAATGCCGACATTGCGCACCGCCATAAGCACCGCGACACGGGTATGGGTCACGGCCAGCGTGATGTGGGCAAGTTCCCAGGTTGAAGCGCTCAGCAGCAGAATGCCGCCCAGGATCAGCCAGAACGGTCCGATCCGGGAGTACAGCTTGCCGACCACCGGTGACAGTACAGCCATCACGATGGAGCCTGGCAACAGCACCAGCGCAGTCTTCAGCGGGGTAGACTGCTGGATATCCTGCAGGAATACCGGGATCAGGAAGGTCCCCGAGTATAACGCAACGGTAATAATACAGTTGATGATCAGGCTGTAGGTGAACCGGCTCTGCCGGAATACCTTCAGATTCAGCAGCGGCTCCTGGATCGACAGCTCCCTGCGGATGAAATACGTTAAGGCCGCCGCCCCAACCAGCAGCAAGGTCAGGGTATTCCATGACGTCCAGCCCCAGGCGCCCCCTTTATTGAACGCCAGAATAATGAAGGCGCTGCTTAGAATGACTGTGACGAAGCCCGGCAGATCAAAGCTTCTGCTCCCGGTGTTCTGCCGCTGGAAGGGCAGGCACTTGAGCGCTACGCCAATGGCAATCAGGCCAATCGGCAGATTGATTACGAACAGCGATTTCCAGCCGAAATATCCGGTCAGCCAGCCGCCGAGTGTCGGGCCGAAGGCAGGTGCCAGCATCGAGGACAGGCTCCAGAGACTCATGGCGAAGGCCTGCTTTTCTTTTTCGATAAACTGATAAATCATCGTCATGGTGGTAGGGATGATCAGGCCGCCGAATATTCCCTGGATAATGCGGAAGGTAATCAGTGAATGAATATTCCAGGCCACCGTACACAGTGCCGAGAACAAGGTGAAGCCCGACAGGGCGAATACGTAGAGAAGCTTATAGCTCCATTTA
Organism: Paenibacillus sp. FSL R7-0210; assembly: GCF_038009085.1. Lineage (NCBI taxonomy): Bacteria > Bacillati > Bacillota > Bacilli > Caryophanales > Paenibacillaceae > Paenibacillus > Paenibacillus sp. FSL R7-0210. The sequence goes on along the minus strand of NZ_JBBPAR010000001.1, from coordinate 6,804,488 downwards.
TCCCCGAAATAACCCACCACAGGTGCAATGACGCCGGTAGCCAGCAGATAGCCGGTAATCATCCACTGTACGGTGCTGATCCCGGCGTGGAAGTCCTTCAGGAAGACCGGGAACGCTACGTTAATGGTGGTTGTACTGAGAATAGCCATGAAATTGCCGAAAAAGATGGCCAGAATAATCAGCCAGAATGATGAATGTTTTGCCGCCGGACTGCTCAAGGGCGCTCTCTCCTCTATTTTGCGGTTCACCCCAATATAGGTGTATGATACAATTAATTTAATATATGTGTATTATACAACTATATGTTTGAAAGTCAATGTGACTTATTTCATGATTCTTTCATAACAAGGCGGCAATATCCGGTGACTTAGCATAAGGCCGGTGTTATCACTTATACTAGGGAGACATATGACAAAGTAACCGGTAAAGGACGGAATCTAACTATGGCTGATAAACAGAAGGATAAGCACCTCGAAGCTCTGAACCAGGAGCTGATCACGCTGATCCGCCTTGGCTCGCTGGATAAGAAGCATGGCGGGCTGGACCGCTCCTCGTATACCCTGCTCCACCATCTGTCGATACACGACAAGGTAGGCGTTAAGGCGCTTGCCGAACAATTCGGCCTCGACACCTCTACCATCAGCAGGCAGACAAGTGTCCTGGAGGCGAAGAACTATGTGGAACGGGTGCCTGATCCGCAGGATGGGCGCTCCAGCTATTTTCAGCTTACTGCGCTTGGTGCACAGACCTTCGCCGAGGCCCGGGACATCCGGCTTGCGCGCTACGGGGAGATCTTCGGGGATTGGTCCCCGGAGGACTGCGGACTCTTCAGCGGGCTGCTCGCCCGGCTCAACCGCACCCTGCAGCCAAAATAGCACGAAGAGGATTGACGGATGCTGGCGAAGCTGGTAGATTAAATTAATCATACAAAACAACTCGGAATTATATTTTAGCCAAAGGGGCCGGTCTGCATGAACTTTATTTTCTTTTCCCCGCATTTCCCCAAGAACAGCGCTGAATTCTGTACACATCTGCGGGAGCAGGGAGCCACGGTGCTTGGGATTGGCGATGCAGCCTATGACCAGCTGGAGGACAAGCTGAAATCGGCATTGACCGAGTACTATAGGGTAAGCAACCTCGAGAGCTACGAGGAGATTCTGCGGGCTGTCGGTTATTTCACCCATAAGTACGGCAAGATTGACCGCTTCGAGTCGCTGAATGAATACTGGCTGGAGCAGGATGCCGCGATCCGTACGGACTTCAACATCTACGGCACTAAATCGGATTTCGTCCATAATCTGAAGCAGAAGTCCAAGATGAAGGAATTTTTCCGCAAAAGCGGGGTAAGCACCGTCCAGTTCTCCACCGGCACAACGCGTGAGAGCGTCGAGAGCTTCATCCAGAGCGCCGGCTTCCCGCTGGTGGTGAAGCCCGATCTCGGCTCCGGGGCCAGTAACACGTATAAGATCAATAACGAAGAGGAGCTCCAGCACTTTTTTGACACGAAGCCGGAGGATGTAGCCTTCATTATTGAGGAATTCATAGACGGGGTCATCCTCACCTATGACGGGCTGGTGGACAGGGACGGGAATGTGCGCTTCGCGGTCAGCCACCTGTTCGAGAACAGTGTGATGGATGTCGTCAATACGGACAATCACCTCTACTACTTCTGTCTGCGGGAGATCAGTCCAGAGGTCGAGGAGGCGGGCCGGAGCATTTTGCAGGCTTTTGACATCCGGGAACGGTTCTTCCATATCGAGCTGTTCAAATCGCACAAGGATGGCCGGATCATTGCCCTGGAAGTAAATATGCGCCCGCCCGGCGCTTGGATGACTGATGCGATTAACTTCGCCTATGATGTGAATGTGTATAAGGAATGGGCCAGCATGGTTGTGCATAATGAGGTCGGCGGTCCATACGAAGGCAAATATTGTACCGGCTATGCCAGCCGCAAGAATCATAAGCATTACGCTCACAGCCATGAGGACATCTACCATGCATTCGGCGGGAAGATCGTCAATTATGACGAGATTGAAGAGGTCTTCAGCAGAGCAATGGGCAACCGCGCTTATCAGTTCCGTTCACCCGAGCTTTCGGAGGTCAGAGACATTAGAGGCTATATTCAACAAGAAGAGGGATAGGATGTGTTAACGGATGAGGATAAGCTACCATAAGGAGTACAGCCACAACCTGGGCAGAGACATGGAGTATAAAATTTACGGCCACGCCGGCAAACCGATGCTCGTCTTCCCCACCTCGCTTGGACGCTTTTATCAATATGAGGATTCGGGCATGATCGATACGCTCTCGTCCTTCATTGAAGCGGGCAAGCTGCAGATCTGGGCCTGCGACAGTCTGGACGAGGAGACCTTCTTCTCCACTCACTGGAACAACGAGGACCGGATACACCGTCATGAGCAATATGACAAATATATCGCGCATGAGCTGATTCCCGGCATCCTCCATGAGAGCAAGCACAACAACGGCGGGACCGACCAGCACATTCTGATCTCCGGCTGCTCGATGGGCGCTTATTACAGCGCCAGCTTCTTTTTCCGTTATCCGCACTATTTCGATACCTTGATCGCCCTGAGCGGCGTCTACTCCACCTACTACTTCTTCGGCGACTATATGAGCGGGAACGTCTATCTTAATTCACCGCTGCATTACCTGCCGGGCCTGACGGATGAGCATTATCTGAACCAGTACCGCAACAGCACAATTATCGTCTGTGTCGGTCAAGGGGCGTATGAGGATGAGATGCTGCATGAGACCCGGCTGCTTCAGGAGGTGCTGGGGCAGAAGGGCATTCCGGCCAGGATTGATTACTGGGGCCATGATGTCAGCCATGACTGGCCGTGGTGGAACAAGCAGATCCATTATTATGTGGAAGGCTGCCTGGGCTAGGGAAGCTGGGGCTTGAACGCGAATCTATTTGTAGATTTGCACAAAAAAAGGAACTGCTGAAATCAGCAGTTCCTCTTTCTTAAGACCGTTGCCGCCCTGTCCTATGCAGGAACATGCTCCGAACAGAATTGAAGCAGCGCGGCTTCCTCATCTTCTTCCATATCGAAATCGAGCAGCTGGCCTGACGAGGTCTCCAGCAGATCGTAGCTGACAATGCTTGTCTGCTCTTCTTCCACTTTGACAATCACGCGGGCGGACACGCCGTTCTCCACGTACAGCTCATCATCCTCCGGCACATCAATATTCACGACGAACTCATATCGCTTGCCGCTTAGGATATTAAATGGATCTCTTACGTTCTCCACGGTGTAGCTTGTAAATGTCAACAAGTTGCATTCCTCATTTCTCAATTCACTGCCAGATTATTGTAACACAGTATCTGCGGCTTTGCCTTTGGTCTTCTTGATCTGCTTGCTGCGCAGCTGTCCGCAGGCCGCATCAATATCGACGCCCTGCTCCAGCCGGGTGCTGACACTGACACCCTGCTTCTTCAGCGTATCGAAGAAGGCACGCACCGACTCCCGACTGCTCCGCTGATACTGGCTATGCTCATCCACGGGATTATACGGAATCAGGTTGACGTTCGCCAATTGGCGGCGGTCTCCGATTAACGCAGCCAGCTCCAGCGCATGCTCCTCGCGGTCATTGATATCCTTGAGCAGGATATACTCCAGCGTGATTCTCCGGTTCGTCTTCTCCAGATAGTAATCAATCGCCGGCATTAACTTCTCTATAGGAATCGCCCGGTTAATCTTCATAATCTGTGTCCGCAGCTCATTATTCGGGGCATGCAGCGAGATCGCCAGATTGACCTGCATATTGGCGTCGGCGAATTCTCTGATTTTGTCCGCCAGACCGCTGGTGGATACGGTGATTCCTTTGCCGGCAATCGCCAGACCCTTGTGATCCTTGATGGTAATCAGGAAGTTCAGCAGATGCCGGAAGTTATCGAACGGCTCGCCGATCCCCATAACCACGACATGGGTGACCTTCTGGCCCAGACCAGCCTGATCCAGATAATGCTGGACCTTCATAATCTGCTCCACGATCTCGCCGCTGGTCAGGTCCCGGCTCTTCGCCAGCAGCCCGCTTGCACAGAAGCTGCACCCGATATTACAGCCGACCTGAGTGGTGACACATACGGACAAGCCGTACTTCTGCCGCATCATCACTGTCTCAATCAGGTTGCCGTCCTGGAGGCGGAAGAGGAACTTCACCGTACCGTCGGCCGATTCCTGCTTGACATGCTCTTCCATCGTCTGAAACACATAATGCTCTTCCAGCAGCTCTATGCATTCCTGATTCATTCCGTCCATCTCGGCGAAGCTGGTGATCCGCTTGCGATACAGCCATTCCCAGACAGCAGCGGCCCGGGATTTCTTGTGGCCATGCTCCAGCAGCCATGCCGTCAATTGCTCCAAGGTCAATCCATAAATGGATTCTTTATTCATTTCATATCCTCTTTTCAAAACATTAAAGTTCAATCTATCTATTCTACCTTGACAGGGACATTAGCAGCAACAATACCTTATTGTCTCAAATTTCGTTTATTAAAACAAGAGGAAAACGCTGCGGAGTTGGGTGCTTGAAGCAGGAAAAATAAAAAGCGCAGTCCGCAGGGACCACGCCTTTTCCATCAAACCTTATTTATACAGAACCTTCTCGACATTGTACTTCGCGCGAAGCTTGTTCACGATGTAGGTCTCATAAATCTCTCTGTCCACCGGATCTTCGACGAGGCAGACTTCGATGCGGGTAACCTCATCACGGTGGGGCTTCATCACGGATACATTATCCTCGAAATGCTTCTTGATCCGCGGTCTTAGCTTGCGGGCCTTGCCCACAAACAACAGCTCGTCCTGATCATTGTAGAACATGAAGATGCCGCCGGCTTCGCGGGTAATCAGGTGGAAATCGGTGAATCCGTAAATATGGCTCAGCTCAGGGTTAGCTTGCTTGTAAATAATAACTTCCGGTGACGGAATGGTAATGCTGATCATTAAGCTTCACTTCCTCATTGGATATAGAAATAAATAGTATCACAGAAAGGGTAACATGACTATTTCTATCTTGTGCAGATTGACTCATAGGTTACTTGCGCTTCGGCTTCAATTCCGGCATGCCTAGCGTAAGCGCCATATTGCACAGCATCGAATTAGCCAGGAAGGTGCTCACCTTCACCTCAGGATGCGCAAACCCGGCAGCTATTGATCAATCACTCTTCATGGACTGATGAAAAGGGCAACCCTTCACTTCTGCACCCTCAGCGCCATGCTGCTGAGAATCAGCCTCCTTCTTCCGGTAGACGAAGCGCGGGCTTAGCTGCAAATCACGCAGCTTGTTGTCATTCCAGATCGGCGTGGAGGAAGGCGACATCGGCGGAATCAGCCAGCCCCACTTGCCTGACACTTCCCGACCCTGCTGCTGCTCCTGTTCCTGGAAGCGGACGAACTGGTCTGCGGCTGTATGATGATCCACAATACTGACCCCTGCCTGCTTGAAGGAATGGAGGACCGCCCGGTTCAGTTCCAGTAGGGCCCGGTCTTTCCACAGCGAGGTGTTCGTAGAGCGGTCCAGGCCCAGAAGATCAGCCACCGCAGGCAGGCGGTTGTAGCGGTCCGTATCGCCGAAATTCCGCGAGCCGATCTCCGTCTCCATGTACCAGCCGTTAAATGGCGCTGCCGGATAACGGATGCCGCCGATCTCCAGGCACATGTCCGAGACAATCGGAACGGAATACCAGCGCAGGCCCAGCTCCGTGAACTGCGGGATCTCCGGGTGGCTGAGCGGCACCTCCTGTACAAGTCCTGCCGGGATAGGGAAGCAGCGGGGTTCCTCCCCGCCGATGCTGATTACGAGCGGCAGAATGTCGAAATCCCCGCCCGTGCCCTGCCAGCCCAGCTTAAGGCAGACGGCGGTGAATTCATCCGAAGCCGGATCACCGGCACGCGGATGCTCACCGTCCCCGGGATAACCGGCATAGCGGATCAACTGATGATTCCAGATCCGGATAGCACGGCCTTGCTCCTCTTCACTGCGGAAGACGGTAATGACCGACCGGATACGGCCGCCGTTATTCGCATGTTTCATATGATGCAGCAGCGCCTCCGCGACCTCCGCTACTGTCTCTGCTCTGCGGGCGTCAATCACATCTAGGGAATGCCAAAACAGTCTTCCGATGCAGCGGCTGTTATGACGCCAGGCCATCCTTGCCCCGTGCGCCAGCTCTTCTCCCGTGTGCCTGTATGTACCTGTGCGCTGCAACTCTTCGCGTATGTCCGCCAGACGCAGGTCCCGTTCATCCTCTGTTAACCCCAGTTCCTGATAGCAGGCCGTAATGAAAGACTCCGCCTGCCCGATCAACTCCTGAGTGTTATGCTGTGGAGCTGTGTGTTTCATCTTCTCTCTCCTATCCATGCGTGCCCTGCTGCAGTACCCTCAGCGTATCATCTCTGTTCCAGCTCTGCCAGCCTGGAGATAATCCGTCTTTTGCGGTAGAGCATCCGCGCAGCCTCTGTGACCTCTTCCAGCGTCTTGCGGTTGAGGTATGCGCCGAAGAACATGCCTGCAACCGGAACGGTTTGGAGCAGCTTTTTCCAGCCCCAATTGTCGCGGTATACAGTTACTACCTCCTTCCAGCCCTGAATCCTTGATACGGTCTCCTGGGTCGCGGCGAGAATATTGCCGTCCCCGCCTGCCTGCAGATTCAGCTCCTTCAGCAGCGTGCGCTTTCCGACCACATCGGAGGAGGCGAACTGCATCACCTTCACGGTGAAGATCCGCTCGGCCTTATCGGTCGGATCGTAGCCATAACACAAGCCGATCTCCTGGATCGCCTTCAAGGAGAGGCCCAGGACAGCCGGAATATCGGCAGCCAGTGTGAAAATCCCGCCGAAGCCCGTAGTCGCCCCCTGGGCCGTAGCCGTATTCCGGCTCCGCTCCGCGAGCTTCAGTGCCGCTGCATCCATGACAGCCAGCGGGAACGGCCCAGTAGAGGGAGCGCCCGCCGCCCGGCTTGTCTCTTCCATCAGCCTGCCCACCTTGCGCCCGGCCACCAGATAGTTACCGCCGTTCTGGATGTAGCCGCCCAGTTCATCGAGCAGCCGGCCCACCTTATCGTGGATAACCTTTGGCGTAATTGCATCTAGCAGCTTGAACGGCAACCGGGTAATCCGGTCCCAGATCATCAGCCTATTCTGCTCTTTCTCCCACCTGGTAATTTCCTTAAGCGCAGCATGCAGCATCTCCGGTGTCTCCGGAGGACTCCATGAATCAGTGTTATCCGCTTCCGGCATAGATATGTACCTCCTCTGAATGGTCTCGTCATTACCTTATAACCTATTTCCCGGCAAATGATTGCACAAGCTCCCCCCATTGCCCCTCGGGTACCATTAAAAGCAAACAGGCACCCCGGATCAACTCCGGGAATGCCTGTTCAACATAGCCTGTTTCAGGCTCTAATCCTGGGACTCGACAACCTGCCCATCCAGCGAAGACAATCTGCGCTTCTCTTCCTCCAGTCTCTCTTGGACCAGCTCTACCCCTTGTTTCCCGACCGAACCTTCCGGGGCATGGCGCACGGCTTCCTCAGCGTGCTCCAGGCTGTTCTCTGCCTGCTCCATCATCTGCCCGGTCGGATGACTCGAAGCCTGGGTTACAGCATTGTGCAGCTTCGTCACCGCATCGTGCGCCTGATCCACCGTGCTGTTGGTGCGCAGACTAGATTCGTAATGCTTCATATTATACTTCCCCCTCCATCACAATGTCCGTTCTTCTGTAGGATGGATTAGGGAAGGAAATCTTATGCGGATTGTAGGCGCGGGGTTCACCCGGAACGAATATTTATCTGGTTGTGGCGGGCAGCAACTGGTGCTACGTGTGATTTGGGGGGACAGGCTGATTTCTGGAAATAACGGCGCTGGGGTCCGTATGCGCACGGGCGGGTGGAGGTGATTGTCCCCTTTTCGCACACTCTTGTTCCATGCGGACCGTACGGACGTTATTACTCTCAAAACCGTGGCCTTTCGCTCCATGCGGACTAGAGAGACCTTATCCCTCCATATGCAAGGCCGAATTGGGCCAAATGAGAGCAATAAAGGCTCTGGAGTCCGCATGGGTTCGAAAACAGGCTGGTTTCTGGAAATAACGGCGCTGGGGTCCGTACGTACCTGAGTGGAGGAGGTTATGAAGTTTACAACGCTCAGGTCTGTGTGTACTGGAGTGGTGGTGGCTAGGGAATAACGGCGCTAGGGTCCGTATGCGCCCAAGCCGGTGGAGGGTATGGTACCTTAAGCGGTGCCTACACTAGGAACATGGCGACAATGGTCATTGCCGTAAGGCCCAGCAGGACCGGCTTCAGATTGCGCCGGGCCAGCTCGAACGGGCTGACGCCGCAGATCGCAGCGGCGGGAATGAGCGCCCACGGGATCAGGGTGCCGCCGCCGACCCAGATGGCGGCCACCTGCCCAAGGGCGGTCAGCGTTGCCGCGCCGGAGTGGATCGCGGCGGCGAACAGCCCGGCAATCGAGCCGGCCAGCGAGATGCCGGAGAATCCGGAGCCGTCGAGGCCGGTAATCGCCCCGATTACCGTCAGCGTTACGGCTCCCACCACCCCGTTCAGCGGCACGTGATTCGCCAGGGCCACGCCCAGGTCGTTCACGATGCCGTGCGAGCCGTCCGGCAGCACCTTGCCGTACAGCTCAGTGAAGGCGGCGTCGCCCAGATAGAAGAAGGCGGCAATCGGGATGACCGGCCCGAAGACCTTGAAGCCGAAGGTAAATCCTTCGATAAGATAGGCGGTGATCTTCTCCAGGCCCTGCCCCTGGCCGCGATGGGCCAGCAGGGTAATGACAATCAGGATCAGCACGGCGGTTCCCCCGACCAGCGCGGTAGCATCTCCACCTTGCAGGTGAAGCACGAACATGCCGATCACATCCAGCAGGAAGAGCAGCGGAATGGCGATCGCCAGCCCTTTGCGCAGACGGTCACTCATGAGCACTGGCTGGGCATCATCCGTCCCCGCATCAGCCGGCGGCTCTGCTGCTCCCGGGGAAGCGACCAGGCCGTCTCTCCAGGTGCCATTCTTCTGGTCGCGCTTCATCATCCAGAATGCGCTCACCGTCGTGACTATCCCCATCACAGCAACCAGGGGGATACTGGCTTGCATCACGCTAGACACTGGAAGACCAGCGGCATCCGCCGTCAGCTTCGGAGCGCCTTGAATAATATAATCGCCGGAGAGGGCGATCCCGTGCCCGAACAGGTTCATGGCTACCGCTGCGCCCAGCGTAGGCAGACCGACCCGGACCGCCACCGGCAGCAGAACCGCCCCGACCAGCGCTACCGCAGGGGACGGCCAGAAGAAGAACGAGGTCACCATCATAATCAGTCCGATTCCCCAGTAGGCCATCGCCGGTGTGCGCAGGAACCGGGTGAGCGGCGATACCATCGTCTCGTTGATGCCTGTTATAATCAGAATCCGGCTCATCGCCACGATAATGGAGATAATCATTATGGTGCCGAGCAGCTCCTTGGTTGCATAGACAAAAGAATTAAAGATCCCCGACACCGACCCGCTAAGCGTCGCCGTCGCCAGCAGCCCGAGCGCCAGAATCCCGGTCACACAGATCATTGTCGTATCACGCCGCTTGATCAGCAGCGCCAGAATGAACACAATAAACACCAGATACACCCAATGAATCGCAGTAAGCTGGATACCCATTAGCCATGCGCCCCCTTTCCACTTACAAATAGCAAGCAGGTGCTATATGCTATGCAGGAGGATAGGCCATTGTTCGCCTCCGGGACGCGCAGGACCTTACAAAAAGACCCCTGCCTCCACCTCATATGGATTCAGGGATCTTATTTGCGGATTACACTCTGTTACCGGTGCCTGCCTGCTCTTCTGGCCCGGAGGAACGCTAGCTGCTTCAGTCTGTCCTGATCGTATAAGCTGCCCGCGATTTCCGGTTGCCCGGTATGTAGATGGGTAATCTCCTGTACGGCTGCTGGTCTGGGGGCGGCAGGAAGAAGGGAGGAGGTTCCGTCCCTGTGAACGATCAGACTATGGCCGGGTGAGGATTGCGGCTCGCGCACATACTCGTCAAGATAGCCATACACCTTACGCTGCATCACAGGATCTTTGCTCATCTGCTGCAGAATATTCGGAGCGATTATAAGCTCCCGCTGATCACTCCGGTCTCCTGCGCCGGTCTTCTCCCCCTTGCTGCCGTCTTTGGCTACCGCCATAATGCGGACGGACAGACTGTACCTTGCCTTGATTCTGCGTGCCTGTTCCTCAATTGCCGCTCCCACAGCTGCCATCATCTCCGGGAAGCTGAGCGAAGATGAACCGGCAGAAGTATGGTCCGCCTGTTGCGGTGAGCGGGTCAGCGAAGCGGCGTTGATTCGTGATATGGGAATATACATCGGACGCTCCTCTTCTCGCGCGTAAAGTTCAGGACAACTCTTTATCGGCAAAAAGAGGAAAATTACTTATAAAGAAGCTATTCCTTAGCCAATGCGCCCGCTGCCGCATCCTCGCCGCCAAGCCGCCCGGAGGTGAAGGAGTAGCCCAGTCCAACGCCGTTGCCTACATAGGTATCATTGAAAAGCACCCCTTCGGACTCCACGCCCACGGCGTACAGCCCTTTGACCGGCAGACGCTTATCATTCAGCACCTGGAACTTGGTATTGACCAGCAGACCGCCTACTGAACAGAGGTTGTTGATCTCGGCAATAACGGCGTAATACGGCCCGCTGCTGCCCATAGGAACCAGATATTCCTTCGCCTTGCCGAACTCCGTATCGGTGCCCGTCTTCGCTGCTTCCTCATAGAGCTTGAACTCAGCGGTAAATACTTCAGGGTCCATCCCTGCATTCTTCGCCAGCTCCTCAAGTGTATTGCCCTTGAAGCCGTCGCCGTTCGCTACCATGGATTCGAAGACTTTATCGGCATCCTTCCATGGCTGCTCCAGTGTGAACTTGTCTGTATAGGAGGCATAGAATTCCGGCGGCATGCCCGGAAGCTTAGGTGCCTGAACCCCCTTCATCCCCTTGGCCTTAAGGGCATCCAGCTGCGCCTGCGAGACAATCACCAGATGATATGCTCCGTTAAAAGCACTGGTATTCGCTGCCGCAACCGCTGTAAGCGTCGCCGCTTCATCTCTGAATCTCGCGCCCGAAGGGCCGACATTCATCAGGGTTGGCAGGTAAGACAGCATCATCGGATAGCTGGCTTCAAACGGCTCATACTGCGTCTTCAGCTTGTCTGTAGCTCTGGCCAGCGTCTGGTGCAGCATCTGCCCGCCGAAGTTGTCCGGCACCTTCGCGCCGATCTCCCAGGACATCTTCAGCCCTTCACCGATGTTCTGCCCAAGCCCGCCATTGACGCCTTCGAAGCCAAAGGCTTCCTTAACCATCTCTTTATTCCCGGCATACCCGCCGGTAGCCATTACAACGCTTGCCCCTGCAATCTCCAGCGTTGTTCCGTCAGACTTCTTGGCCACGACTCCGGTCACCTCTCCATTAGCGCCAGTCATCAGCTTCTGCGCGGTGGCCTCCGTGATCACCTGTCCGCCGCCCTTCTCTACGGATGCTGCAAGCATCTTGCGCAGCAGCTCCTGGCGGGTCTCATAAGGAGGCAGCATATGGAGCTGTTCCCCGGCGAAGTTCAGGAAGGTGGTGGTGTAGCCCTTGCCGGTCAGCCAGTCATAGGTCTCGCCCGACTTCGTAACGTATTGGCGGATCGCCGCCGCATCCACACGCCAGTGATTGTTCACGATCCAGTCGGCAATTTCCTTCTCGACTTCTACTTTCAGCCCGCTGCTTAGCGCGGCCGAGGAGTTGTAGAATTTGCCCGCCCAGGACAGGTTGCTCGCGCCGCCGATCGTCGCTGTTTTCTCGATCAGGATCACCTTCGCGCCCTTATCAGCTGCCGATACCGCTGCCGACACACCGGACGCACCTGCACCAACCACGACCACATCTGCGGACAGCTGCTCGGTCTTGCCTTCTCCCGATTTCACTACAGCCTTTGTTTTAAAAGCCTCCACATTGCCGCCCGCCTGCTTAAGCGCATCCTCCACAGCGGTCAGAATCGCCTTGCTGGACTCGGACGCACCGCTGACGGCATCAATATTCAGGGTCTGGCCGGATAGAATCTCCTCCTTGACCTTGTTGATCGCCTCTACCCCGATTCCGGCGGTTTCGTTCTGGCTGACCACATTGATTCCGGTAATGACCGAATGATCGTCAAGAGTTACCTCAACCTGAATCTTGCCATCCTTGCCTTCAGCCTCTGCTTTATAGGTTCCCGCTTTGAAGTCTGCCGGTACAGCACTTGTATCCGCTGGCTGTGACGCCTGCGGCGAAGCGGACGGCTGCTCTGAAGCTGCCGGTGCGGCGGAATTGTTACCGCTGCAGCCGCTTAGTAGCGACAGGACCAATACCAGACATACGGTGATTAGGAACACTCGTTTTGTTGCTTGCTTACGCATCAATTTCTCCCCCTGTGTGGTTAATGCAGCCCCGTTTCTCTCTAATGGGACTGTTGACTACCGCACAAAGTGTAAACCTTGGTACTGTACCAAGGTCAATGAACAATATGTGAAACTTTTCTCAAAGTAAGATGAACGCTTACTCCGCTTCAACCGGAATATTAATCTCCAGATACGTTTTGCTGCCGTTACCCGTGCGCTCAGTGAACAGGATTTTACCGCTGATATCCCCGCTAATCTTATAATTCCTTGCCTGCACATACTCTAGCATGAACCCGAAGGCCCCCCGCTCCAGGTAATCCTCGTGGCCGCTGACAATGACGGCAGAGATGCAGGTAGCCGGCTCCAGAACCTCCACGCTGTCGTTCAAGTTAACGCCAAGCTTCACCTGATCCTCTGCAAGCAGGCCAAGTCCCCAGCTATACTCCAGCTCCCCTAGTCCACAGACGCATTCGCCTGCCTTATTCTCAACCCGGAAGGAATAAAAGGTGAACGGCAGCAGCTCCATCCATGCCTGGACCGTGTCTTTGATATCCTCCTTTTGCAGCAAATGATTCTTGTTCGTCTGCTGAATCCGATACATGCCGGGCACCTGCTTCATCTTGCACGTATATAGAGATGCGCTAACCTCCGCCAGCTCCGCCTGAATCTCCTGAATCTTGCCGAGCAGCAGCCTGCTGCGCCGGATCTCCTCCTCCAGCTGCATACCCGCGGCAGCAATCGATTCCATCACTTGCTCACACGGCGCGTCCTTAATCAATCCGGCTACATCCTGAAGCGGAATCTGCATGCTCCGGTACCATCTGCTCGTCAATAGATTCCGCGCATCCAAATCATTGAAATACCTGTAGTTATTATGATGATCCTTCATCGGCCGGACAATATCATGTTTCTCATATAAGCGCAGTGTATCTGCCGTCACTCCAAGAATGGATGCAAATTCACCGATCGAATACTTCATCAGCAGCCCCCCAGCTTACTTGATCGCATACGCTCATGCCTGTCGTTCATGTCATTAATGATAGAGGGTTTGACCAGGAGACATTGTGGGTTATGTCACACCGCTTCTGTCTGAGCACTGAGCGGAGCTTTTCCTGTCGCAGGTGGCGGTGGCATGGTCTATACTTGAAGGATACGGAAGAATTTGACGAACGGAGGCGGCTGCCATGCCCGCACATCTAACAGACAAGGTCGCCAGCCTGCCCTTGACGCCTGGCGTATACCTGATGAAGGACGGCCTGGGCCATGTGATTTATGTCGGCAAGGCGAAGCAGCTGAGGAAGCGGGTCCAGTCTTATTTTTATAATAATAAGGGACATTCTCCCAAGGTGAAGCAGCTGGTTAAGCATATCCGTGATCTGGACTACCGGCTGACCGACACGGAGCTGGAGGCCTTCATGCTGGAATGTCAGCTGATCAAAGAGATCAAGCCGATGTATAACCGCAAAATGAAAAATCCGCTCGCCTACAGCTACATTTCCATCGTGGACAAAGCACCTTACCGGCAGATTGAGATCGGCTACGAGCCAAGTACAGAGGCAGGCGGCCTCGTCTATGGCCCTTATACCAGCCGGAGTACGGTCGAAAGGGCGGTGCTGGGCATCAAAGAATCACAGCGCATTCTGTGCAGCAGCCCCCATTCCCGCAACTCACGGTGCCTGAACCATTCGCTGGGCTTATGCATCGGCATGTGCGGGGGCGGGGAGGCAGCTGTGGCACAGTATGAAGCCGTTATAGACGAGATTATTTGCTTACTGGAAGGCAGAGACAGCGTAATTATAACCGGACTGGAAGCCCGCATGGAGGAAGCTGCGCTGCGGTTCGACTTCGAGACCGCCGCCAAATTCCGCGATTATCTGGGGGCGGTTCACTCGCTGCTGCAGAAGGAGCAAGTGATCGAATTCACCGGAGCCAACAAGAATATTATCGTGCTGGAGCCAGTAGACGAGCACTCCCATAAGCTAATCCTGATCAAGGGCAGCGTCATCCTCTTCCGCACCCTGCTGGCAACGGAAGCCCTGAATGAAGGGCAGCTCACCGGGATGATCGCTGCATCCGCCCGGGAGGTCTTCCACAGCAGCAGCCAGACCGCCGCTACGGAAGAGATGAGCCGCCACAAGATCGACGAGGCACAGATCATCTACAGCTACCTGAAGAGCAGCTCCAGCCATTATCTGCTCGTCCCGCCAGAGTGGCTGGAGGATGAGGGTTTGACGGGGTTAGAGGAAGGGATAGCGGAACTCGTTCAGTCTTCTGTCTTGGATATGTAGCAATTGATTATAGAGAAACTCTACCATCAGTCCCCTGATGAATCATGTCATAATTTGTATGATCGTTGAAGATTCGTTGAGTACAGGAGGACATTGATGAACATACAGATTATTCATCCCGAAGCAGACCAGTACGGGAACAGCAGAGAGAATATCTTCATTGCTTTGGGTGAGCAAGGAGATTACCTGGGCAGTGCCTATGCCTATCCGGCGATCAATCATCACCAGACACCGGATACCCCATATCTGATCTATATAAGCGTTGACCCCGCTGAACATTCGGATGAAATTGTACAGCAGGAAGTTAGCCGGGAGCTGTTTAACCAAGTGCTGATCCGGGCGAGAGAGCTGCGGGCATTACGGCCGGACTTAACCGCCAGAATCTACGGCGAATTCCAAGCAGACCAGAAGCAGCGTGACTTTTACATAGGGACCCAGTTCGAAGCAAATTACAGCATAATTATGGAGGCCTCTATTGCGGAAGGCTTCACTTACAACCTGCCGGAAGAGATAACCGTGCAGCCGGAGGACCTTCATTCAGAGGACAGACGGATAGTCTACAAAGAGCGGTACGATACCATATTTATCACCCCACTCAATCTGGACACACTTGCGGAGCAAGGCAGACATGCCCATTTCCGCAATCTTTCGTTTAGGCGGGACGGCAGGCTGCTGGGAGGCTGTACCTTTTGGGCGGCAGATGTCTGCGGTTATATTGAAACGCTGTATGTTATGCCCGAAGCCCGGGGAACCGGAATCGCCAAGGTGATCATGCATTATATATTTGATTATTTCTTGGCAAATGGGATGAATCTGGCCAGACTCGAAGTCTGGGAGCTGAACACCCGCGCCGTTGCACTGTACCGGTCCTTAGGATTCACTAAGGTGGAGCAGAAAACTATGTTTCCCGGAATCACCTTACAGCCGCCGCTGCATCCCCTTTAATACAACGCCTGCGGCGCAAACCGGCCGATGCCTTTTAACGTATAGTCATAGAATTCAAGAATTAGCCTGTTTATGGTCTCAATACAGTAATACTTATCGATATCCGCCTGCCCGCGCTGCAGCATATTCGCAAGGATCGGGGAGAACAGCGGCAGATCGGTCAGGCTTAAGTGCTTGGCTCCCTCAAAATGAACGGTATACGCATCCTTGAAGTTCGGATTTCCAGTGTTATTCGCTGCGTAAGCCGAGTTCTTCCCGATCTGTCTCCACACATCGTCCGTGTATATGTTCAGCAGCGGTACGCGGTAAGGCTCATCTTTGGCCGCCAGATCATTCATCTTCCGGTCATACACCAGCTCGGTGAAGAACGGGGCATCCAGATTGACAACGGCATCCACATCGCTGCGCTCCCGGCCGAGCGCCACGCTTGCCGCACCCCCCATGGAGTGGCCGATTACGCCAATGTGCTCCATATTGATGCGTTGGTACACGGGGTCATAGTCCCTTCCCGCCTTCTTCAGGATATTATCGATTACCAGATTCATATCCCCGGTCCGCAGCTTCATCCATTTTTGCGTAAGGCCGTACAGCTCCTCCATGGTGTAAATCCCGTCTTTGTTGGAATCGTTAACTTCCCGCATATAATCAGCATTAATCATAGTGACCTTCCCGTCCACGCTCTGTGTATAAAAGGAATGGTAAGGATGATCGACGGATGCCACAACATAGCCGTGACTGGCCAGCTCCGTGAAGGTTGAAGCGTTGCTCTCTCTAACCCCAAAGGCGCCATGGGAAAAGACGATCAGCGGGTACGTTCCCTCCGCGTGGCCGGGATACCAGAACTCCACATTCACCCTCCGGCGCTCTCCGGTATCCGTAAATCCCTCCATCCGGTTAGGGTCCGTATAGGTGTACACAGCCGTTCTGACCTCATATTCCCCGGTCACTTCAGGTGCACGGTACTGCGGGAATAGAATAGGCGGGATAAGTGAGATTAGCAGCGCCACAGCGGTTAGCAGCCTTTTCCACACCCGGGTTGAACGTCTGGACGGTCTCACGCCTGTCTTCTTGCGGAGCAGATCAACCGAGCCTTTCAGCGCAAAAATAAACAGCAATGCCGCCAGCAATCCCCAACTAAAACCCCACTCGATCACAGGGGACAATGTCAGAATAACGAATACGATAAACAGGGTAATTCTAATCCAGCTTAAGAGCTTGATGCGGCTGTACATAGGGATAATTCTCCTTTTCGCGTGAGGTGATGAATTCATCATAAAAAACTGCGAAAAGGGTGTATACCCATTTACGGTAAGCTGTAGCTACAGGGCAATAAGATGCATAAAAGCGCGACATTACCTACGGAATCACCCGCGAATGTCCTGCTTCACAGCCTTCAGTCTCTCATTAATCTGCTCCGCTTCCTTCTTATCCTTCTCATAGGACAGCAGACGGACAATGGCATAGACTACAGCGATTTGCAGGGCAAACAGAAGTGCAGCGGACACACTGGCTACAACTCCGATCAGGCTGGCAAGGGCAATCAACAGAATCTCCAGCAGGAGAAAATGAATCACAATTCTAACACGCATCGCCTGCTCGCTTACCTCGTTAGGAGCGTACAACATCATGCCTGTCAAGGCTCCAAGCAGGGAGAATCCCATAATCGTATAGATGGATATCAGATCAAAGGCGAGTTCCGGCATAAAAATCTGCCGCAGCACCGTAATGATAATGATGATGGATGCGAAGATAACCAGAAAATCGCGGATGATATCTTTGACAACCTCAGAACGCTTCATGCTGTGATCCCCTCCTTTATAATCCAAGTCTTTGTTTCAGTACGGGCACATACTGTCTTGAAATGACTACACGTTCCCCATTATCAAGCAGTGCTGTGAACCTGCCGCTGAGGGACGGACGCACACTTTCGATCTTGGCGATATTCAGAATCGTGGATTTGGAGGCGCGAAAACAGTTCTTGTCCCGGCACAGCTCCTCCAGCTCATACAGCTTCTGCTTCACTTCATGCACCTGGTTCTCGCTGTAGACAAACACTTTGCCGTCCACGGCTTCGAAATAATAGACGTCACTGAGCTTGATGCGGCTGACCCGCTCTTCCTGGACTCCCAGGAGCACAAGGGTCTCTGCCTTAAGCTTATGTACAATCTCACTGATCTCTTCGTTTGCTTCATAGCATCTGATGATGATTTCCTCTTGCTGCTCCCTGCTGATATGCTCGATGGAAATTTTGATAGGATCACCTGCGTTAATTCAGATTGGAAGGTCTACCGCCTAATTCATGTTCATGATAAGGGAATGGATCTCATGCGGCAAATATAATTTCTATGGGTACACAAAAGGCTGCCCTCCGGTGGACCGGTCGGACAGCCTTATATGCAATGTGAAACTGCCGGGAGTATGACATCTGCAGTCCTTACTCTAGCGCATTCGCCTGCCTGTTATGATACCGCCCTCTAGGCACAACCAGCGGGGAACCGGAGACCGGGTCAGGGATGACTGTGCTATCCAGTCCGAAGATCTCTTTGACCCGCCCGCTGGTGATGACCTCTGCCGGTGAACCCTCCGCCACCAACCTGCCGGAATGCAGCGCAAAGATATGGTCGGCATACCGGGCGGACAGGTTGATATCATGCAGGACCATCACAATGGTGGTTCCGTGCTTGCGGTTCAGATCGGTCAGCAGGTCCAGAATCTCCACCTGGTAAGTGATATCCAGGAAGGTGGTCGGCTCGTCCAGGAACAGGATGTCGGTCTGCTGGGCCAGGGCCATCGCAATCCAGACCCGCTGCTGCTGGCCGCCGGAGAGCTCATCGATATTACGGTTAGCGAATTCGGTAATATTCATAATCTCCATCGCTTCGGCCACGGCCTCGTAATCCTTCCGGGACCAGCCTCCAAGCAGGGACTGGTGGGGGAATCTGCCGCGTCCCACCAGATCGGCAACCGATATCCCTTCCGGCACAATCGGGGATTGCGGCAGCAGACCAATGACCCGCGCCAACGCTTTGGCCGGAATCTGCGAGATCGGCTTGCCGTCCAGCGTCACCTGGCCTGCGGTGTGCTTGATCAGCCGGGCCATGGTTTTGAGCAGGGTGGATTTCCCGCAGCCGTTCGCTCCGATAATCACGCTGATCTGCCGATCGGGGATCACCAGGTCTACCCCATGAATAATCGTCTTATTCTCATAGCCTGCTACAACCTGTTCAGCTCCAAATACATGTGCCTTGTTCATTATAACTCTCCCTTTCGATTCATGCGGATTAACAGGAAGATCAGATAAGGCGCTCCGAGTAATCCGGTAATGATGCCTACAGGGAATCTGTACTCAAAAGCAAATTGTCCAATCAGATCGGACGCCAGGACCAGATTCACGCCGACCAGACCTGCGGGGATGATGCTGGAAGCGCCGGTACCCACCAGTCTTTTGGCAATCGGCCCTGACAGGAAGGAGACAAACGCAATAGGTCCGGTAGTAGCCGTAGCCATCGCCACCATGCAGACAGAGCTGACAATCAGTGCAATTCGGGTCCGGTCGGTGCGGACTCCAAGCGAGGTAGCCGACTGCTCCCCCAGCTCGAGAATACTCAGATGCTTGCCCAGCAGGATGATGATTGGCGAACAGATCAGCACGATGATCACCAGCGGCGGAAGCTCGCGCATCTGTGAGCCGTTGAGGCTTCCAGTCAGCCAGCGGACCGCTGAAGGGATGTCCTTCTCGGAGCCGATCAGCAGCAGGTAGGAGATCACGGCATCCAGCATCGCCTGAAGGCCGATTCCGATCAGAATTAACCGCCCGATGGAGAAGGTTCTTCCCCTGGAGAGCACGTAGATCAGCAGCACTGTGGCAAGGCCAGCGATTACCGAAGCAACAGAGACTACAGCTCCGCTGGATTGAAGGATCACGATACAGTATACCGCAGCCGCACTCGATCCTGAGGTAATGCCAATGACATTCGGATTCGCCAGCGGATTGCGCAGCATCGTCTGGAAGGTGTACCCGGCAATCCCGAAGGCGAATCCGGCAAAAAGACCCGCCAGCATCCGCGGCAGCCGGATCACATTCACAGCGAAGGAGACACCCTTCAGCTCTTCGCCGGAAAGTGCGCGGATGACCTCCGAAGCAGGATAGATGGTATTCCCGAGCAGCAGCATCGCGCAGCACAGTACACAGGCAAGTACGGCAAGCAGGCTGGTAACAATCAAGCCCCGGCGCTGTCTCTGACGTCTGCCCGCCATAATGAATTCAATCGTTTCATTTCTCATAAGGACCGCACTTTCGACTTCATCGCTAATAGAATCAGGATCGGTGCCCCTACAAAGGCTGTGACTACACCGACTTCAAGCTCTCCGGGGCTTCCAATCAGCCGGCCGCCTACATCGGAGACCGTGAGAATAATAGCCCCGGTGACCGCTGACATCGGGATCACGAACCGCAGGTCCGAGCCGAGGATCAGCCGGATTACGTGAGTGGACAAGAGGCCAATGAACCCGATAGGCCCGGCCAGTGCCGTCACTGCTCCGCATAATAATACCCCGGCCAGCGCTGCTATAAGCCGCAGTGTCCCTGTGCGGACCCCGAGTCCGGTCGCCACATCATCGCCCAGGGCCAGCGCATTCAGGGCCGGAGCCGTAATGAAGGCAATCAGCATGCCGATCAGCAGGAACGGAAGGAAGGTTGTAATGCCGCTCCAGGTCCCCGCACCCACGCTGCCCACCTGCCAGAACCGGAACTGGTCCATGACGTAAGCGCGCGGAATCATGATAGCGGTAACCAGAGAGGACAGAGCCGCGCTGATGGCAGCACCCGCCAGAACGAGCTTAATGGGCGTGGCTCCGCCACGCCCCATCGAGCCGATTCCGAATACGAAGACCGCTGTAATTGCAGCTCCGGCTAAGGCTAACCATATATATTGGCCCGCAGTGCTTATGTTCAGGAAAGCAATTCCGCAGACTACGAACAAAGAGGCTCCCGTGTTCACCCCGAGGATGCTGGGATCGGCAATCGGGTTACGGGTCACCGCCTGCATCAAGGCTCCCGATACACCCAGCGCCCCGCCGCACATCAGGCTGAACACCGTCCGGGAGATCCGCTTGCGCACCACGTTTGCCCCATAGCTGTCCACTTCTGGACGGAAAAGCCCGTCCATCAGCTCATTCCAGCCTACATGACGGGCTCCCAGTACCAGTGAGGCAATGATGCACAGGACCAGCAGGACCATGCAGCTCACCAGCACCAGGATAAAATTCTTCGGCATATGCAATTTTAGCTTGTTATCGTCCGAGACTGGTGAACTCATCATTTTATTTTATCAATAGCTCCCCCAATTAAGGCAAGGTATTCATCAATCGTATACGCAATGGACAGCGGGTTCGGTGTTCCGGCAGCAACCAGCGGAGTATCACTGTCGATAAAAGCTACCGATCCCCGTTCAATGGCCGGAATTTTGCCGATCAGTGAATCTGCCTGAAGCGTCTTAAGCAATTCGTCATTGCCATAACCTACGATCAGATCTGCATCATACAGGGCTTCCACATTCTCGGAGCTTAAGCTGAGCGAGTAGCTGGTAGGGTCTGTAATCTGTTTGGTAATGCTCTCGGGATATATCATCCCCAGCTCATACAGGAATGCGACCCGGGAATCCACAGGTGTATAAATATGCAGTTTCGACAAATCCTCAGCGGAGAAATTGACCCAGACTACTTTTTTGCCGGCAATTTGCGGATATTTGCTCAGCTTGTCCTTAACCAGGGCTTCGGTGTCCTTGATGAGCTGCTCGCCTTCAGGCTTCATACCCATGCCTTCTGCGTTCAGCAGCACCTGCTCACGCCATGTCGTAGCCCAAGCAGCCGTCGGGTAAGCTACCACTGGAGCGATCTGGCTCAGGGTCTCATAATCTTCCTTCGTTAGGCCCGAGTACGCGGCCAGAATAACATCCGGGTTGGCGTCAGAGATTGCCTCGAAATCAAGACCATCGGTATCCTGGAACACATTCGGATCAGTTACATTCAGCTCCTTGAGCTTATCAGCGGTCCAAGGCAGCAGCCCGCTGCCATCCTGCACACCGAAGTTCGCAGCCGAGAAGCCTACAGGGACAACGCCCAGAGCCAGAGCCACATCATGGTTAGCCCACTGCACAGTAACTACGCGTTCCGGCTTGCTTTTAATTACAGCTTCACCAAGCGCATGCTTGATGGTAATCGGATAGGTCACAGCATCCTGCGCCGCTGGTGCTTCTGTGCTTGCCGCTTCGCTAGTTGCAGCTGCTGTAGGTGCCGGGGAAGGTGAAGCAGCTGAATTCGACTGGTTGGAGGAACAGCCTGCCAGCACTATAGTTAGCGCTAATGGAATAAATAATGTCTTGAAAGAGAACTTTTTGGTACGGTTCATGTGTGGACCCTTCCTTATCTGAATAGGTTTTTTATACGATAATGAGAATCATTATCGATAAATATATACGTGTCTGGACAGGTTGTCAATGTAAAATCTGGATTCCGCGCTCAACAAAAGCCCGCAAGCGGCACTAGTTACAGTGAGCCGCTTGCGGGCTTGGTCTAATCCTGGCCTAATATAGAAGGTTAACTTCCGTTCACAAAATCACATGCTCTTAGTCAACGTAATAGACTGATCGGCGTTGCCCCATTGTACGTTCCAGCCCAGTAATTCGGTGATGAAACGAAGGGGAACTACGGTTCTGTTGTCGTCGTTCACAAAGACCTTGGCGCCGACGGATTTTCTCATGCCGTTGACTTCCATGAAGTCTTTGTTCATCCAGAATACCAGGGTGTCGCTGCCTGCTGTAATGGTAACCTGCTGCGCCTGCTTGTCCCATTTCACCTCTGCCCCGATGCCTTCACTCAGATAACGAAGCGGGATGTAGGTCATTCCGCTCCAAATGAACGGCTTGGTATCCATTTGAGTTACTTTTCCGTTAATGTTCAGGACGCCGCTGCCCACCTTCATCCAGACTTTCATCATGGAAGCAGGATCTGCTGGTGTTGCAGGTGCAGGTGCTGCTGCATCCTGGAACTTATCGTTGAACTGCGTAACAATCGCATTGCCCAGCGCTTGGCCTACCCCGAACATCGTCTTGTAGCCCTCGCGGTTCGTCTTGTACGATGCGTCATAGTTGCCCGCTGCATATTGCGTAAGCACCTGCTGCACTTGATTCTCGTGGGTGGTCAATGCGGATTGTCCCGCTGACTTCGGCAGGTTGCCTGCTGTAGCCGAATCAAGGAAGGCTGCAAATTCAGTGGTGAAGCCTGCGATACGCGCTTCGACTGCCGCTTTTGCCGCTGCATCATTGTTCTTCACTGCCGCTGTGAAATCAGCCTGGGCATTCACATGATTCGTGACCCAGATCTTCTCGAAGGCCGCCGCCCCGTCTGCACCATAGATAGAAGCAATTGCTGCCTTGAAGTCTGCTGTATTCATGGCTTCAGCTGCAAGCAGCGCATTGGAAGCCGCTCTTCCGTCATATTGCTCCTGCATTTGCAGGACGGACAGAGCAAAGTGTTCACCCGCTAACTGGTTGAGTGCGGATCTCAGATCAGCAGCTTTGGTATCTGCCTTGGTATTCTCGAATTTAACAGGCATTTGCGTAGTAATCGCACTGGACAAGGCTTTGCTGATACTGAACATTTCTGCATAACCCTTACGGTAAGCTTCATACGCGCCCTTGTAATCACCGGCTGCATAATCCTCGAACACTTCCTGGACATGGTTCTCATGACTGCGGATAACCTGCTTCGCGGCAGCTGCCGGAAGCTTGCCCTCTGTTGCCGTGCCGAGGAAATTTCCGAACTCGTCTACAAAGCCGCTTACTTTGTCTTCTGCAGCTTGGACGGCTGCGGTATCCTTGTTCTTCGTCGCCTTCACCAGATCGTCGGTGTACTTATTATGTGCGCGGAAAATCCGTTCAAACTCTGCTGCACCTGCATCGCCGTACAGTGAAGCAATGGCGGGCTGCATATCGAGCGCGTTCTGATCAAGCGCCTGGTAGGCCGCTGCCGCATCCTTAGTACCGTCATAAGCCTTTGTCATTGCGGTTACGGCAAGGGTGAAATGCTCGGAAAGCAAATAATCCAGGCCCGCTCTCAGCTCGGCAGCCGGTGTATTCACCGAAGCCTTCATCATGGTGGCTGCCGGGGCTGCCTCCGCACCTGCCAGCGCAGGTATCATCAGGGTCAAGCTTAACATCGGAACGACTAATTTCTTCATCTTCATCTCAATTCACTCCTTAGGTTGGGGTAATATGTGGTGTTCACGTTGCCTGTCTGCCTGTTTGTCTGTACATACACTGAAACGCAGGGGATTCAGGTTTGGATCACAATCCCGGCAAAAAAAATAAACACCACCCCCAACCTTCGTCCCCCAACCCGCTTGTATCTCTAGCCGCGGCGCGGCTTACACCGCATTTTGCTCCCTCTGATCTACATCCAGCCTGCGCGTCTCCCGCTCAGATCATGCAAACGCAAAAAAAGGCTGCCTGCCGGTTGCCGAACAACCGGTATAGGACAGCCTCTTCTCATAGCAGGCCCTGCCAGAGTATAACTGGCGGGCTTGTTCAACCAACAGTAATTACCCCAGCAACGCGCGTACGCCTTCACTCAGCGGGGTAAGCGGACGGTTCAGCAGCTTCACGAGGTCGCCGCTCTCGATATTCAGCGCGCCATCACGGATGGCTGCCTGAATGGCAACGACGATTGGCAGCGCCGCTTCCGGGACGCCTGCACCTGCCATAATCTTCGCATAGGCGGTGTCATCCACCTGCTGCACAGCAACCTCCTGGCCCAGAACCTCGCCGACCACTGCTGCCAGCTCTGCCTGGGTAAGCGGAGTACCGGACAATTCGTAGATGACACTCTCACGGCTCTCTCCAGCCAGAACAGCAGCCGCCGCTTCAGCATAATCACTGCGCGTAGCCCAGCCTACCTTGCCGTCTTCGGCAGAGGTCAGCCATGGAGCGCCGGCCTTCACGGCCTGAATGGAGCCGACTTCGTTCTCCAGGTACCAGTTGTTGCGCAGGAAAGCATACGGAATGCCGGATTCACGGATGAACTCTTCTGTGGCACGGTGTACCGGTGCCAGGAACAGGGAGCTGTTATCGGCATCGCCTACACTGGTGTAGACGATGAAGCCTACACCTGCACGGACAGCTGCGTCTACAGCTGCCTTATGCTGGCGGATACGGGTGTCGTTGTCGCCGTCAGCCGAGACGATCAGCAGGCGCTCCACTCCGGCAAAGGCGGTGTCCAGCGTCTCCGGCTGATCGAAATCACCATGACGGACATCGACCCCGCGCGCCTTCAGGGCTTCTGCCTTCTCCGGGTTTCTGACACTGGCTACAATATTCCCAGCGGGTACGGTCTTCAGCAGAGTCTCTGCTACGATGGAACCAAATTTGCCTGTTGCTCCTGTTAATGCGATTGTCATCTCATATTCCTCCATTTGGGTTCTTGTATTTCAATCTCAGCTATAAGCTCTCGTTGACATCGGTAATCATCACTCATGTAACCATTGTAGTTACAAGTTGGCCGGATGTCAAATAGATTGTTCAAGATTCACCCCACTGTCTTGAAATAGCGGTAGATCTGCTCCAGCTTCTTGCTATGTTTCCCCTTCTTGCTCTCCATGTTACCGAATTCGAAGAACTTCACCTTACGGATGCCCACGTAGTTGAACAGGGCTTTGCGCATCAGTATCTTATGCGAGTTCCCCAGCCACAGCAGCGGGTAGTGGGTCGGCCCCTTCATGCTGGAGATGCAGATCACGCTCTTCCCCTTGAGCAGCCCCTCCGGCAAAAGTCCGCCCTTATCCCGGTAGGCGAAGCCCGATGCAAACATCCGGTCGATGTAGCCCATCAGCATCGCTGGCGGGCGTCCCCACCAGATCGGATAGACCAGGACGATCTGATCGGCCCACAGCAGCTGCTCCCTGTACTCTGCCAGCTCCGGTTCCCGGTACATATCCCGTCTGCGCCGATTCTCATTGAACACCAGGACCGGATCGAATCCGGCCTCATACAGATCAAGCACCTTCACTTCCGTAATCTTCGCATTCTCCTTGCTGCCGCGCAGCACTTCCTCCAGGAAGGCGTAGCTCAGGCTCTTATGGTTCGGATGGGTGTAGATCACAAGTGTATTCATCAGTGTTATTCCCCTTTAGTTGTCATTTGATAACAAAAACATACCACAGCCGCAAATTACTTGTCAAATGATAATTGTTTTTTGATAATTATTCTGGTATTGTGACCTCTGAGGTGATCTTATGGACAACAACCATCTTTTTCAAAAATTCATTGCCTTCACCACTGCCGTCCATCAAATAACGAATGATATTTCCAAAGATGTGAACTCAGACGGCTTAACGCCGCTGCAATATAAGATTGTTGAATACATCGCCGTCAGCCAGCCTGTTACGCTCAGCGAGATCAGCGACTGCATGAACATGTCGATGCCCAATACGAGCCGGGAGCTGAAGAAGCTCAGCGCAAAAGGGCTATGTACCCGCATCACCGACCCCGCTGACCGCCGCAGGCAGGGAATTACGCTCTCCGCCGCAGGTGAGGCGTTGATGAATGAGGCCTTCGGACAGATCGCTGTCCGGTTCGAGCAGCGTATTGCGGCCCTGAGCGCTGAGGAACGCAAAGAGACCGAGCGGGCCCTCGATCTCTTGCAGCAGAAGGTATTTTATTTGAGCTGAGGATACATCCTATATCCATATACGAACGGTTATTTCACAGCAACGCCCTTCGCGGGAATCTCCGTAGAGATCTCTTCCTTTCGCCGGATGAAGAAGGACAGAATCAGTGCAACCACTGCGGCTCCTGTGGTGACCATAGAAGCGACATTCATTCCATGAATTAAGCTATGGACATCGCCCGTCTGTTTCAGGCCGCCGCCGCTGTAGGTCATGATCGTCACAAGCAGCGCTGTCCCGATGGAACCGGCGACCGTCCGTAGCGTAGTGTTCACGGGAATGCCGTGGCGGATCAGAGCCGGCGGCAGGGAATTCATTCCACTGGTGACGACGGGCAGCAGGGTCAGGCTGACACCGACCATCCGCAGGGAGTAGCCCACTATCAGGAACGTATAGGACGTATGCTCCGTCAGATTGGAGAACAACAGTGCAGAGATGACCGTCAGGCTGATTCCGGTGATTACCATCGTTCTGGCACCTATTTTGTCAAAAATCTTCCCCGCGATAGGGGACATAATACAGATCAGAATCGCACCGGGCAGCAGCATCAGACCCGACTTGAGCGCGGTGTAGCCAAGCATGGTCTGCATATAGAGCGGCAGCAGGAGCTGCGCGCTCAGCATGATAATCATCAGGATCATACTGATTACAGTAGCCATGGTAAAAGCAGGACTGGTGAACACCCGCAGCTCCAGCAGAGGATTCTCCATCGTTAACTGCCGCCAGACGAAGAGGCCGAGCGCGATGAACCCCGCCGCAAGGGAGATCAGCACCTCGGTGCTCCCCCATCCTTTGCTGCCGGAGACGCTGAAGCCATACAGCACGCCGCCGAAGCCGAGCGAGGACAACGTCATGGATAAAGCGTCGGCTTTGCTTTTTACCTGTGGCGTAACGTTCTTCACGAGAAATACCCCAAGGAGCGTAAGCAGCAGCGAGCAAGGAGCCAGAATATAGAACAATAGCCGCCAGGAATGATCCTCCACGAGCCAGCCGTTCAGCACAGGTCCGATCGCCGGAGCGAAATTAACCGCAAGTCCGATCATTCCCATCGTGAACCCCCGCTGGGCAACCGGGATCAGGATGAACGTCAGGGTCTGCACCAGGGGAAGCATAATGCCCACTCCGACCGCCTGGATGATCCGTCCCGTAAGCAACAGACCGAAGCCGGGGGAGACCGCACACAGAAGCGTCCCCGCAGTCAGCATCCCCATCGCAAAGACGAATACCTGCTTGGTGGTGAAGCGCTGAATAAGATAAGCTGTAATCGGAACTACAATTCCCGTAACCAGTGCAAAAGCGGTCGTTAACCACTGCACAGTGCTCGCAGACAACCGGAACTCACCCATAATGTTCGGCAGCGCCGTATTCAGCGAGGATTGATTCAATAGCCCTGCCATTGTCCCGATAATTAGAATAGCCATGATAAGAATAGTGCCTTTTGGTGCCTTCTCCATTTCTGTTCCCCTCCACTAATTAAAATCTACAATAATAAAACTCTGCAATTCCACCCGACTTAGGTCTGGTCGGCATACCTCCACCAGACAAGCGTGCCTATGAGGCCAACAGCGCCGGTGAGAAACGGAAGCAAACGGCTAACCAGCTCCAGATGTGCGCTCTCCTCTCCTGAGGCACCGCTGAGCAGTCCGGGAATGGCCCACGGAATATACTCTACAATGCCCAGCGCCCCGCCGAACTGAGCGATCACAATGGTAAGCAGGACGATGCCCAGGGGATACAGGAAACCGCGCCCGATACAAGCCATCCACGCTACAGGGATGCTCAGAACAACCACCATGAGACAGATCTGTGCGTACCCGCTGAAGCCCTGAACAATGACCTCGAGACTCCATCCGTCCAAGCCAGTAAACCATGCCGTGATGCACCCAGCTATGAACATGAACAAGGATAGAACTTCACATAATAACGTAGAAACAACGATCTTCGCAGCGGCCACCCCATACCGGGATAGCGGCAGGGCCAGCAGATCCTTCACCGTGCGGTCGGAGTATTCCCGGCCGAAGCTCCAGCTGTACACGAACCCGAAGCCGATCAAGCCTCCCATGGAGACGACAATGCCCAGCTCCTTCAGAAACCCTGCCACATTGATCTCACCCTCAAAGGCGCTCTGGGAGCCAATGGTCCCGGAGAACACCAGCCCGATCATTACCGGCACCAGGATGCTGACCACAAGCGATATCACGAACAGCCTGGAACGGCGAAGCTTCAAGACCTCCACCCACAGGGCCGATAGCCATTGATTCATGGTCTCACTCCTCCTTCAGATCCAATGACTCTTAGAAAATAATGCTCCAAATCCTCTTCCTCCACCTGAATCAGCGTAGGCGGCATATCCGCATACACCAGCAGCTTGGAGATGTAATCCGGGTTCGTTACGGCACGTTCCTCCTGAAGCAGCAGTGTGCCCTCTGCATTCTGCTGCACCACATAGCCTGCCTGAGTAAGTCTGCTGCAGGCACTTGCCGGATCGCGGGTCTCTACCCGCAGACTCCTGCAGAGCAAGGGATGAAGATCCTTCACATCCGTCTCTTGCAGCAGCTTCCCTTGATGCACGATGCCGATTCTGCTCGTCAGCCTGGAGACTTCGCCAAGAATATGGCTGGAGATAAAAATCGTCACTCCCTGATCTGCCGCAAGCTCCCGGAGCAGTTCCCGCACCTCCACAATCCCCGCCGGATCCAGCCCGTTCGTCGGCTCATCCAGAATCAGCACCTGCGGATGATGCAGCATGGCCTTGGCGAGGCCCAGCCGCTGCCCGTTACCGAGGGAGAGCGTCCCGGCTTTGCGGTCCCGGTAAGCGGTAAGCTGGAGCCTGCCGATAATACTGTCAATGGCAGAGCGGTCCGGGATACCCCGCAGCCTGCGGATAATCTCCAGGTTCTCACGGACCGTAAGCTCAGGATAGGAGTAGGGAGTTTCGACCATGTACCCTACCTCTGCCCAAAGCTTATGGCTGCCCGCATCGACCCGCCGTCCGAACAGGTAGGCCGACCCGGAATCGGGGCGGATCATGCCCAGGAGCATGCGGATGGTTGTAGTTTTGCCTGCTCCGTTCAGCCCAAGGAATCCGTAGATTTCGCCCGGCTTCACCTCGATCGACAGCTTATCCACAGCATGATGGCTGCCGAAATGCTTGGTTAATCCTTCTGTCTGAATGATTGCGTTCATCATCATCACTCCTATGCCACTTTTAAAACTAACTAGTTGTTTATATTTAGTCCAAAGAAACAGCCGCCCTTACAGTAAAGACGGCTCCATGACGCCATGGATAATAAATTGCACAATCTGCTGTGTGGTCTGTTCTCTAATCTGCGGAGAGTCCGGGCTGCCGAACAAGTGCTCAAACCTTGAAGACAACTGCAGTGTCATAGCAATCACGTTCATGATCAGCATCGGAAAGAGCGCGGGGTCCAGATCCTGACGAAGGATACCGTTCCTCTGGGCGGCCATGGCAAGTTCATGCATCTGAGGATCATCTTCCGGACGATAGGTAATCTGATTCCAGGTCTTCCAGCCCTCCGCAGCTTCCCAGAAGAGGATTCTCAGGTAACTCCGGTGCTCAAGCAGGAAGGAGACGGTCTGACGGGTCCAGTACTCCAAGAAAGTCTTGAATGCGGATGCGTCCTGTAGTACCTGCTCATCCTTCAGCAATTCGCTGATGAACGAGCCTGTGATCTGTTCGCCAGTCTGGTCCGCCCGCTTAACCACTTCCGTATATAGCCCTAGCTTGTCGCCATAATACTGATAGATCAGGCTTTTGTTATACCCGGATGCTTTCGCAATGGCATCGATCCGTGCTGCGGAGTAACCGGATTCGGCAAAAATCTCCTCCGCTGCATCCAGAATAATCGCCCGGGTGCGGGCGGCGTCGTATATTTTGGTGCTGCGTTTGCCCCCTGTTGTGGTTATGGTTTCCGCCTCCTTATTTCTAACTAACTGGTTGGATTATAATCTGTATTCTGGCGGACGTCAAGCGCAACTCCTGCAGCCTTGTCTGATACTCGTTACCAACAATTGGCACAAAACCAATTCAAACCAATCGCGTCTAACTGGAGAGAGTTAAATCTATCCATAAGGTGATGAATCCATGACAACAAGAACGACTATGCTGCTGTCTCTGCTTGGACTGGCCCTGTTATTGCCAGAGCGCGTCCATGCAGATGCAGCCCCTTCACCTCAGCCCATCTCCATCTACCTGGACGGGCAGCAGCTCCAGCCGGAGACTCAGCCGCTCAACATCAGCGGGACTGTACTGGTTCCTATGCGTGGGCTGTTCGAAGCCCAAGGGGCCGAGCTCTCCTGGGACAATGCAAGCAAGACGGTAACTGCCGTCAAAGGCGGCACTGCACTCACCTATACCTTAGGCTCGTCCACAGCTCTGCTGAACGGGAAGACCGCTCAGCTGGCAGTACCGGGACAACTGTCGCAAGGCTACAGTATGATTCCTCTGCGCTTCATTAGTGAAGCACTGGGCAGCCAAGTAACCTGGGAGCCGGCTTCGGGCTCCGTCCTTATCTCCTCGGCATCCGCCTATGAGACCTCGGTCACCTGGGGAGTCAACCTGCGCAGCAACCCGGATGCCGGGAGCAGCACCACTAGCCTGGGCCTGCTGCCCGCCGGAAGCAAGGTTCATGTCATCCGTGAGGTTGATGCCCTCTGGCTGGAGGTGCGGACCGCAGATCATGTGAGAGGATATGTATCTTCCAAGCCGAAATTCACGGATTACAGAAGCCCTTCCCTGCTGCAGAAGCAAGGGGAAGCCCTGATTGCCTCAGGTAAAAAATACCTGAATACCCCTTATGAATTCGGCGCTTCTCCTGACCAGACAGATACGTTCGACTGTTCTTCTTTTGTGAAGCGTGTATTCGGGGATACGCTTGGGATTGAGCTCCCCCGCGTCTCTTATGATCAGGCACAGGAAGGCCGGAAGGTTGGCGTGGGCGAGCTACGCACCGGAGATCTGCTGTTCTTCACCGCCAGGGGTCTCGACATCGGACATGTAGCCATCTATGCCGGAAATAACCGGATCCTGCATACCTACTCTAAGGAGCAGGGTGTACATATGGAGGATTTTAGCAGTAAGTGGAAGCAGCGGTTTGTTACCGCGCGGCGGATTCTATAGCGGGGAGAGTTGGCGGACCGGAACCTGCTGCCTGCCGGGCAGCGGACTTCCGGTCCTGCTTCATGCTATGCCTTGCGCACAAACTCCGATTTCAGCTTCATTGCGCCGAACCCGTCGATTTTGCAATCAATATCATGGTCGCCGTCCACCAGCCGGATGTTCTTCACCTTGGTGCCTATCTTCAGAACGGACGAGCTGCCTTTGACCTTGAGATCCTTAATCACCGTTACAGTGTCCCCGTCAGCCAGTACATTTCCGTTAGCATCTTTAATAACCTTCTCTTCCTCGCCGCCTGCACTTCCAGCATCCAAAGACCATTCATGTCCGCATTCCGGACAGACCAGAAGCGCTCCGTCCTCATAGGTGTACACAGAGCTGCACTGCGGGCAATTTGGCAATTCATTCATGATTTCATTTCTCCATTCCTGCTTAAGCATGTTTATAGGGATAAGTCTGTCTAAGTTTAACATATAAATCGATTTCACTCCGCCTCCAGCCTGAATTCAGCCTGGTAACCAAGTGGATGTCTACGAGAAGCGGTTTGGATAAGCAGTGAAAGTGGTAATAATTAGAAAATAGCTTGTATATGTTGTAAATCATCGTGGAGGAGTGAATGAGGACATGAATGAATCGGAATCGGAGCACAGCAGCAGCCATTCTGCCGCAGACACCAGGGAGCATCCAGCGCTTGCCGCCGAGGCAGTAGACGCGATCGAGAACCTGTCCGGTGTCCATCCCGGATACCGCCGCGCCCATGCGGCGGGAGTCTGCTGCCGCGGCTTCTTCCGGCCGAGCGGACTGGGGAAGGAATTCACGGAGGCGGAGCACCTTCAGGAGCAGCAGGTAAATGCCATTATCCGCTTCTCGGGCAGCTCGACTGATCCGGCACTTGCGGACCTGCTATCCCCTGCCAAGGGGATGGCTGTCCAGTTCATCCTCCCGGATGGCGGGGTTACGAATCTGGTTGGAGTGACCGTTCCTGTCTTTTTTGCGCGGACCCCGGAGTCCTTCATCGACATGATACAGATGGCCCACCGGCTGCGGACCGGGACACTTGGACCGATTGAGCTGATGAAGGAAATTGTCAGCCACTTCAGCGAGAGCAAAGACGCTCTGCTCGCGGTGCGGCGGCTCAAGCCGCCTGCCAGCTACGCCGAATGTCATTACCACTGCATACATGCTTATGTGCTGGTGAATGCAGAAGGCAGGCAGCAGCCTGTCCGGTTCGAATGGGTTCCCGAGACGGGCGTGCGCACACTGACGCTGGAAGAGGCTGCGCAGCAGCCGGACCGCTATCTGGAGGATGAGCTGGAGCTGCGCTTCAAGGATGAGCCGGCTATCTTCCAACTGGTCGCTGTTCTTGGAGAGGAAGGCGATGCTACGGATGATCCTACCCGTGCCTGGCCGGAGGACCGCCGCAGAATCGATCTCGGGCGGCTGCATATTTCAGAGATCTACCCCGATCCGACATATCTGCTCATGGACCCTACGATCCTTACAACCGGTATGCTCCTCTCGGATGATCCGATTCTTAAGTTCCGCAGTGCGGCCTACGCCGAATCTTATGGGCGGCGGATCGAAGGAAGATAGCTTCTGCCCTGTGGCAGCTATACACCGGCCCAGCGCCAAAGGGACACTGCGCCCTTTGGCGCTTTTGATTCAAACGCTATACTTAGTTGGTTAATGGATATTAATCCGGTTACAAGAGAGAGGAGTGCAGTATGCAGCAGGCCATGGTCATCATGAACCCGTCGTCCGGCAAGGCAGAGGCGCGGGATTATATTAGAGCAGCGGAAGAGGTACTGCAAGGCGCAGGGTATCAGGTTACCATCCAGGAGACCGCAGGGGAAGGAGATGCAACCGCCTTCTGCCTCCAGGCCTGCGCCGAGTGCTATGATCTGGTGGTTGCCATTGGAGGAGACGGAACGCTCCACGAGACGATGAACGGCCTCACAGATCAGCAGCACCGCCCTACACTTGGCATTGTGCCAATGGGCACCGTCAATGATTTTGCCCGCGCGCTACAGATTCCGCTTGTTCCTGAAGAGGCCATTCAGAGCCTGGCGTCGCCCCGGACCCGAAGAGTCGATATGGGCCGGCTGAATGACCGGCTGTTCGTCAATGTGGTGGCCGCAGGCTCTCTGGCAGGCTCCCTCTCCTCGGTTAGCTCCGAAGACAAGAGCCGGCTCGGGTTCCTTGCTTATCTAAAAGAGGGCATTAAGGAGCTGGCCAGCAATACTGCACATACCCTGACGATTACTCACGACGGTGAGATCTGGGAAGGCTCCTCCCCGCTGTTCATTGCTGCACTGACGAATTCCGTGGGCGGCTTCGAGAAGCTTGCCCCTGCTGCCGCCGTAGATGACGGCCTGCTCCATTGCTTCATCGTCAAGGACTTGCACCTGCTGAATTCCGTTACTGTCAGCATCTCCCTGCTGCTCGGCAATCTGCGGAATCATAAGGATGTCATCTACTTTACAGCCAAGGAGGTCTCCGTCCGCTCCACCGAGCCGGTACAGACGAATGTGGACGGCGAGCAAGGTCCGCCGCTGCCGATCCGCTTAAGCACCATTCCGCGCCACATTCAGGTCGTGGTGCCGGAGGACTGAGCAGCTCGGGCGCCTCAGGTGCTCCAGGCTACAGAATACAGTCATCCGGGAGAAGCCTCTTCCTTAGCTGATTCCGTGCAGCTCTGCGAAGTCCTCACCGAGTGTCCATTCCAGACGTCTGACCCATTCACGCTGCACCTCCTTGGGCGCGATCTGCAGGCGGTGCAGGATATTCCATACCCTGTACAGACTCGCCGCCTTCATCTGCTGCGGCGTGAAGGATAACGGGTTAACAGACAGATAGCCCTGCATGAAGGCAGTATTGAGCAGCACGGATTGTACGGGATAATGGTGCTTCGTGAACCAGCAGACCCAGGCTACATCATTCAGCGGGCTGCCCCATTCCGCCCATTCCCAGTCCAGCACATGCAGCAGATCATCGGCTTCACAGAGCAGATTATGTACTCCGTAATCGCCATGGGTCAGGACCCACGGAAGCTCCCCGGCCTCCGCCGCAGACAGAAAGTGAAGCGACTGTCTGCCGAGAGCGGCGGGAACGAATTCCAGCTTCTGAACCACCTGACTCAGTGCAGACCTGTTGCTGAGCCGGATCTCTGTCTCTTGCGGCTGATAAGGGCGGGAATGAATCTGGGCAGCCAGCAGCTGCCCCATTCTGCTGTAGATCCGCTCGGCTCTTGTCCAGTCCCTGGCATCCAGAACGGACTGGGCGTTCCCGCCCTGCATGCAGTCCATGATGATGATGCGCTTCCCGTCCATCTCTGTCACCTCATGCACCACCGGGGTATCACAGCTTCCCTGCACCAGCCGCATTACATGAACCTCATTGAGCGTATCTTTATTGGACAGATTTGTTATTTTGGCTACAAGCGGCGGCTCGGCCCCCGCCATCAGATAGGTTAGATTCGTATATCCCCCTGTCAGCCGCTCCAGCCGGCAGGCATATCTTGCTTCCAGACCTCTGATGATGTTCTCAATCATGATATGAATCCCTCTCTTTTCCCTTCAGTAGACCCTATGCCAAGTGGAAACGACTTTGCCATCCTTTTAGGGACGGCACCGTTTCAGCGAGAAATAGAAGGATAAGTTATCGTGTGCAACATATAAATCCTTATATTTCAAGAATATCACATGCTCCATTTCATTACAGATTAAGCTATTCTGCACAAGCAGATCTATGCTGCGGCCCTCACTGTACGTATGACAAAGAGACCGGCGGGAGAATCCCGGCCAGTCTGCTTGAGCCATGCCTCATTGCGGTCTCCTGCACAGCCAATGCCTGCCCTGGAAGGGGCTTATGCTTGTGGTCTGGCCGGGACGTACAGCTTGTGGATCAACACCATTTGACCTATATGATAGGCATTATGACTTGCCGCATTGCTGATGATCTCCCACCATGCAGCCGGTACCGGGAACCCGTTCACCTGCTCCTCCAGCCCTTCCTCAGACAGCAGGCTCTGCCAGTTCAAGAGCGTCTGCAACAGCCTTCCGCGCAGCTCACTGAACGTAATATCTGCCGGAAGCCTGAAGCTGAGGTTATTATCCTTAACCGGAGGCACAGCGTCCATATGCCCCTCGCGGTACCGGCTCTGCCAGGCTTCATTCCAGTACAGCAAATGCTGGGTAAGCTCAGCTATGCTGCTGACTCCTTCACCGGGCTTCCAGAACGCTTCCTCCTCGGTCACGTTCTCCACAGCCTGCATATAGGGAAGATGCCAGCTGGGGTCGTTGGCCCCGGCCAGCAATTGATTGGCAAGCACATCCTTGGCATGAACCATTCCTTCACTCTCCTTTTTCAATTAAAATATCATACTCCCAGCGGAATAAGCCAGGTAAGCTTCTTGTATAAATAAAGTCCCCTTCCCTACCGGGAACGAGGACTTCTCTACTGGCTGGAGGGCTTGTATTCGCTCAGCTTGCCGTAATAGACCAGATGCAGCCGGTCGCTCTGCCGGAAGTCATCCGGGGTGACGAGCGCAGGCAGCTTGTTCCACAGCTTAATGCCGGAGCGCTCCAAAATCTCGGCAACGAACTGTGAGCAGAAATAGGAGTTGCTGAACTCCACCGGCTCCTTCAGTGCAATGCCGATGACACCGAGGATATTGTAGAGATACTTCTGGCGGCTGCGGATGAAGACCTGGAGCACCCGCTTCATTTTCTCAACCTCACGGTCAGTGACCTGAAGCTCGTAGATGACGCAGGTCGTCTCCGGGTATTTGCTGTAGGTGCCTGTGCGGATATCCTCCTTCACGAACCCGCCGTTCAGCGGATTGGCCGGATGCTTCCTTCCAAAGCTATATAGCTCTGAGAGCTCCCGGTTAAACGAGATCGACGCATGGTTATACGGCGCTTTGGTATAGCCCTGAATGAGCTTCGTGAACAGCGTTCCCGTATTGGTGAGCATGATGTACACCGATGGATCTGCTGACATTTACAATATTTCCCCTTATCAAGTCGGTTGTTTTGCTTCATAATAAGCTGGACGCTCTGTCTATTTTAGCATAAAATTCCTATATTGAAATGATACCCCGAGACAAGTTGGTGATTGTAATGAACCGTTCTTTATTCACTCTAGTTCTGATCTTTGCAGCTCTATCGGTGATCCATGTGCTGTATCTTGTAGTCAGCAAATTACAGAAGGACAAAGATTATACCGGAATAGGCTTCCGTATCAAAACTTGGTGGGGCATGCTGTTCATCTTCTGCCTGGCTACCCTGTCCAATTCTGTCGTGTCCCTGCTGTCCCTGATGGTCCTGAGCTTCTTCGCCCTCAAGGAATACTTCTCCATGATCCGCACCCGAAAAGCAGACCGCAGGCTGTTCCTCTGGGCTTATCTGTCCATTCCGCTGCAATTCTACTGGATCTACATCGAATGGTACGGGATGTTCATTATCTTCATTCCAGTCTATGTGTTCCTGCTGCTGCCGATTCCCCGGCTGATTAACAAGGGAACACTCGGCTTCCTGCGCGGTGTCAGCGCGGTGCAGTGGGGACTGATGCTGATGGTCTTCGGGCTTAGCCATCTGGCCTATTTCCAGTTCGCCACGCCGGAATACGGCGCAGGGCTGGTTCTCTTCCTGGTGGTGCTGACCCAGCTCAATGATGCCGTGCATTATCTGGCCTCGCTCTACATCGGCAAGCACCGGATCGTCCCGACCGCGAATCCCCATCTGACCTGGGAGGGCTTCATCTGCGCTTTCGCGGTGACGACAGCCGTCTCTTACCTGATCTATTCTCATCTTACACCGCTGAATCCGGCCTTTGGCTATCTCTCCGGTATGCTGATCAGTCTCAGCGGCTTCTTCGGCAGCCTGACAGTCTCCGTCCTGAAGCGGGATCTGCTGATCGGGGACGATGACAAATTCGCTGCCCTTAAGCAAAGCTATCTGAGCCGCGTAGACAGTCTTGCCTACACCGCACCGGTATTCTTCCATGTCATCCGCTACTATTTCGACTTCATGTAGCCGCTGATCGCAATCGTTATCGCCTCCAGACAAGTAGTATGGGATTACCTGCGCGCCAGCACAATGTATGCTGTTTTTCACATACATTTGGTCCATGCACCTGCGTAGTAGCCAAATGTATGCTGTTTTTCGCATACATTGAGCCCATGCACCTGCGTGGTAGCCCAATGCTCCACAGCCCCCTAAAGAAGTTGGAGTCCTCCCCCACAAAAATGTAGACTAGATATAGGAGGAGGATGAACGGTATGGGACACTTAACAGGAACAAGAGAGAAGGCAGCGCAAGAGGTGTTGTCTGGCATTAAGGCAGCGGTGGTTGCCCGCAAGTATGGGGTGACCCCATCGACGGTGAATCAGTGGGTGAGGGACTACCGAGAGGCCCATGGGGAACAAGATCATCCGTATCCCCAGGAGCAGGTGGAGGAACTGAAGCGCCTCCTGGACGTGGAGCAGAAATACGAGAAGGCCGTCAAGATCCTCGGCGAAAAGGAGTTAGAGATCGAGATTCTGCGTGAACTGCTAAAAAAGCCAACCCCTGCTTATCCGAAAAAATCGAGGTAGCCGACATGTTCATTAAGCAGGGGAATACCGCAGCGTTGGTACTACGTCTCGTGGGGCTAGCAGAGTCTACGTATTACGACCGTAAGAAACGCAAGAAGCAGGATGTACAGGCCGTACCCCAGGGGCGCGGAAGACCCGTACCCGGCTATTCCCTGACCGAGTCTGGAGAGAAGATTAGCGACGAGGAAATCCAGGAATGGCTGCTGGAATTAATCGCTGGAGAGGAGCACGTGTACGGGTACAAACTGCTGGCCAAGTGCTTGTGGAACCAGCACGGGCTGAGGCTCAATCACAAGAAAAGCTACCGGCTGTGTCAGGCGCTGGATATCCTACAGCCGCAGCGTCACAAGCGTTTTAAGCATCCTCGGAAGCTGCCGGAGAACCGGGTCATTACAGGGGCGGGTCAGCTCTGGCAGATGGACATTAAGTACGGTTACGTGGCGGGCCAGGGCAGGCATTTCTTTGTCCTGAGTATTATCGATGTCTTTACCCGTGTCATCGTCGGCTACC
Organism: Paenibacillus sp. FSL R7-0210; assembly: GCF_038009085.1. Taxonomy (NCBI): domain Bacteria; kingdom Bacillati; phylum Bacillota; class Bacilli; order Caryophanales; family Paenibacillaceae; genus Paenibacillus; species Paenibacillus sp. FSL R7-0210. The sequence continues at coordinate 6,765,847 of NZ_JBBPAR010000001.1, read as the reverse complement.
ACCGCGGATCGTCGTGTGAAGCCAAGCACGCCTGCCAGACGCTGGGACGCGCCATGGAGCAACACTGCGCCCCTGACAGCGCACGCCCGGTGATCCGCACCGACAATGGTCCACAGTTCGTCAGCCATCTGTTTGGCGACATGTGTGAAAGCTGGGAAATGACCCATGAACGCATTCCGCCTCGAACGCCGGATTTAAATGCTTTTATTGAATCGTTCCACAGTAATATCGATCGGGATTTGTTCCGCAAAGAGGCCTTCGAGACGTTCGAAGAGGCCTATGAAGCCGTGGACCGGTACATGGACTTCTACAACAATCGCAGAATGCATACAAGCCTTCGGAACATGCCGCCAGCTACCTTTGCGGAATGGGTCTTGACCCTAGAAGACCGCTCCCGCTTCTTCTGGCCGAGAGAAAAAGCGAAATAAAGAGCATATCTACGACAAGTGCTGATTTTATACGGAGGACTCCGGGATAAGGGGGTCGCACCGAATGTATGCTGTTTTTCACATACATTTGGTCCATGCGCCTGCGTGGTAGGCCAATGTATGCTGTTTTTCACATACATTTGGTCCATGCGCCTGCGTAGTAGCCAAATGTATGCTGTTTTTCGCATACATTGAGGCCACAATTAAAGAGCACTTATCACAACAGAAGTAAATGATAATATCCTAGACAAGTACAAAAACAGAGACTATCCGCTAATGGATAGTCTCTGCTCTGCTGGACCGCTTAATTCGTGCTTGTACCTGCACTGTCTGGAGCTGTAGTACCTGCATCGGCCGGCTTCGTGGTGCCTGCATCGGCCGGCTTCGTAGTACCAGCGTCCGCAGGCGGCGTTCCTCCTGTTCCGCCCGGTTCGCCTCCGGCCCTGTTGCCTCTGCCGCCGCCGAAGCCTCCGCCTCCCGGCCCGCCCATCCCGCTTCCGCCTGTGGTTACACCCGATGCATTCACCCAAGTCACCGTACTGGTGATGTCAAAAGCAACGAATTTGCTGCCCCCGCTGTACGTCCCGCCGGTATACAGTCCATCCGCAGCTGTTCCAGTTGAGCTGCCTCCGGTATAGACGGTATAAGAGCCGTCCGTAAGCTCAGGAGCACTGACCACTACGGTCTGGAAGCTCTTCGCCGGAGCAAAGGTCAGAATGGCATTGCCATCAGCGTCTTCCAGATGAACCATGGTTCCTGCCTGCTGAGTAGCTGCGAACTCCACGCTTACTGAATACTGGCCGGAGTCCTCTCCCGGAGCCTGTGCCATGCCGGAAGCGCCTGCGGCTACCAGGAATCCGCCTGTGATGTTGAAGGCCCCGTCATAATCCAAGGCGCCGTTGCCCGAGTTCTCGGGGCCATTCACAATAACGGTGCCTCCGGTCATAGTCACCGAGCCGTTGGAGTCCAGGCCATCGCCTGCGGCATCTACAATCAAGGTGCCGCCGCTGATGGTCAGCAGGTTGCTGCCGGTGCTGCTGAACGAATCCTGAGCCTGCGTTCCTGCTGCCGTATTAGTATCGTTGCCTCCGGCCACATTGACGCCATCGTCTGTGGCTGTCACATGGATCTCACCGCCGGATATGGTGATGTCCGCCCCTTCTATCCCTTCATAGCTCCGCGTAATATTGACGGTGCCGCCCGATATCGAGACCAGAGCATCGGCGTGAATCCCGTCATCCCCTGTAGAGATCTGGAATTCCCCATCCGTTACAGAGATACTGCTGTTGCTGTGCAGCGCATCATCTGCGGCATCCACTGTGAAGCTTCCGCCGTTCACCGTCAGGTCGCCGCCTGCCTTAATCCCTTTGGCGCTGACGGATTCTGTCTCCGCCGCTGCTGCGGCGTCCGTCTGCGCCGCTGCCGCGGTGCCACTCTCCGCTGCTTGGGGCTGGTCAGCCGCCGGCGCAGCATCCATCGCAGGCGGCGTACCCCCCGCTTCTCCCGGAGCAGGGAAGGCTCCGCCCTCCGGACGCTGACCGAAGCCGCCGCCCATTCCCGGGCCTCCCTGGTCGCCGGTCTTCACTTCGGCATTCACATAGCCGCCGCCAGTCACCAGTGTATACGTCCCGCCGTCGATGACAGCAGCGGTCTCCGCCTGAATCCCGTCATTACCGGCCGTAATGTCGAAGGTCCCGGCGGCAATGGCGATGAAGCCCATGGCGGCATCCTTGTCATTGGTTGATTTGATGCCGTCGCCTTCTGCATGAATTGTAATATTACCTTCCTGTATAGCTACCAGGTCCTTACCAACAATACCGTCATCCGCTGCCTTCACTTCAATGGTGCCGGACATGATTTTCACATCATCCTTGCCGGTGATGCCGTCGTTATAGTTACCGGTTACCGTCAGCTTGCCAGTGCCGTTAATCGTCAGGTCGGCCTTGCTGAAGAGCGCAGCGCTTGGCTCATCCCCAGCTCCGTCTGCGAACACGTACGCAGCTCCATCTGTCACACTGTTATCCGTCCCTTCCTGCAAGGTGATGACTACTTTGCCGGCTTCCTTGATGTAGACCGGAGCATTATCGCTGTCCGTCAGATGAGCGCCATTCAGCACCAGCCTTACGGTCCCTTTGGCCTGCTCATCTACGATAATCTGGCCGTCACTCAGTGTGCCGCTAAGCACATAAGTGCCTGCTTCCGTAATGGTTACTGTGCCTTCTTGCGCTGTGGCGCCTGCACCGTCTACCACAGCAGCAGTGCCAGCCAGAGTTATAGCAGTCGAATCTGCTGCCGTCCAGGCGGTTACAGCATCCTCTTCCTCCCAAGTCACAAGATCCGCCGCCTTCACACTTGCCAGCTGCACAGCGGCAGAGGAACTGCTCTGCACAGCCGTAACTGATGTACCCGCGTTGTTACTTGTATCTGATGGCGTAGCAGCTTTTGCACTGCATGCCGACATGACTGCGGCGCATAGCAGCACCAGTCCTATTTTGCTAGCTGTTAATCTGTTCTTCATCAGTCATCATTCCCTTCCTGTAGCGGATTAGTATTCATTCATGACAGGTGCCATGGTTAGTGAGAGATCGAGGTTCCCGTTACGTGTGCGGATGGCATCCAGCAGCTCCTTCTGGCTCGTCTGCTCATCAATCGTTACTGCGTAGACCAGCTCATACAGGCTGCCCAACTCCGTGGTTCTGATCTTCTTCAGCTCGTAGGCGACATTGAAGGTATTGAAGACCTCTGCGAAGGCCTCCTCATAGCCCAGATTCTCAGGGATCGTTACCTTCAGTGTCTTATGCATCGACTTCTTAAGTCCAAAGCCCGTACGGTTAAGCACAGCCATCAGAGCGCAGAGGATAAGGGTGAAGAAGACCGCGTAACCGAAGGCCCCTACCCCACAGGCCAGCCCGGAGGCCATGGTGAACAGGACAAAAGTGATATCCTTCGGATCGCCGGGGGCGCTGCGGAACCGGATGATCGAGAAGGCGCCCGCCAGGCTGAAGGCCCGGGCCACATTGCTGCCAATGAGCAGAATAATGATAGCAACAATCACCGGCAGCAGAACCATGGTCAGTGTGAAGCTCTGCGAGTATCCTGCGGGGCTCGTCTTCATGTAGGTGAAGCTGATCAGCCCGCCGAGGATAATGGCGATGACGATGGTTAAGGCAGCATTCGTGAACGTTAGTTCCGAAGTAGACTCCGCTACGGCAAAAATCGAATCAAGCATATAGAACACTCTCTCTTTCTGATTGGCTGTTTCGCAGCATCTTTTTATATTCGTTGCCGTATTTGGAGAAGCTGGTGCGGTACATCTGATGCTCCGACAGCATCCTGGCCAGCCAGACCGGTATGGTCTTCTCGGCCTTCACTTCCATCAGCCATTGCTCCGGCTCCAGCAGCTCCTCGCCATAGACGCCGTGCTCCATCTTCAGATCATACCGGCGGCAGCGGATGTTGGTGTCGAAGGTGATGCGCAGGTCCCTGTTATTTTTACAGAACATGGCTTTGCGGTCATAGGACAAATACAGCTTCGGCTCCAGCTCATAGCGGGTCAGCAAGTACTTGATCTCCCCGATCACCTGCTTGTTCATATAGCTCTCGAATTCAGGCTCTCTGCCGCTCTCGATGAATGCATAGGCCTCTTTCAGCGTCAGTGAGGTTCTCCTCTTGTTGACCAGACCCAGCACCTTCTTCTTGATCTCCAGATAGACTCTGGTGTCGCCTTCAGGAATGCCGTAGGCTCTGATGCGGAGCTTCTCCTTGTATTTCGGCTTCGCCAGGCTGCTGCGGATCAGTGAATTCTGAGGGGTGTCGTAGTACAGATTGGTGATAGAATAAAATTCGTGCTGCTTGTTGTAAGCATCGGGCTCCATATATTCCAGCAGTTCGTAATAGAGCTTCAGATAAGATTCGTGGTCGAACAGATACTTGTTCTCGTAGCGGTTGAAGACCTCGATCGCCATAGGGTTCAGATCCTTTCGGGTGAGTATTGGGTGCGCTTGCTTATGAATGTATCTTAGCCCCCGAACCTTTAATGAATCTTAAATGGATTAAGGTTGATTAAAGGTACCCTTGATATAATGGCACCAGCAGCAAGTACATTACTTTAGGAAGAGGATGAGCCATCCCATGAGAATATTAATTGTAGAAGACGAGGTCCATCTGGCGGAGGCCCTAACCCAAATCCTCAAAAAACACAATTATTCGGTAGACGCGGTGCATGACGGCAGAGCCGGTCTCGATTATGCACAGAGCGGGATCTATGACCTGCTGCTGCTGGATATTATGATGCCGGAGCTGGATGGAATCAGCGTGCTGAAGGAGCTGCGCAGGGACGGAGTCTCCACACCGGTCATTATGCTTACCGCAAAAGGAGAGATCACCGATATGGTGACCGGACTCGATCATGGTGCAGACGATTATATCGCCAAGCCGTTCGCTTCGGAGGAGCTGCTGGCCCGTATCCGGGCTGCGCTGCGGCGTAAGGGCGAGGTGATTCCTGACGATGCCCTGAAGTTCGGGGATCTGGAGCTGAATACCGCCAACCCGAAGCTGACGGTGAAGGGCCGGGAGATGAAGCTGAATCTCAAGGAGACGGAGCTGCTGGAGCTGCTGATCCTAAGGAAGCAGGCGGTCACCTCGAAGGAGCAGATCATTGAGAAGCTGTGGGGGTTCGATTCCGATGCGGAACATAACAACGTGGAGGTCTATATTTCTTTTTTGCGTAAAAAGCTGGCCTTCCTGAACTCGGAGGTGCGCATCAGCACGATTAGGGGCGTAGGGTACGTGCTGGAGGGGAGTGCCTGATGTTCAATAAACTCCGAACCCGGTTCCTGATTGTCAATCTGGTCACCATCTCCATCATCATGCTGGTGGCCTTCGCCGCCATCTACATCTTCACGTACCGCAATGTGCAGGGAGACATCTATATGGCGCTCCACCGGATTGCGGACATGCAGCAGCGGGGTCCGGGAGATGGACAAAGTCCGCCTGGGGCAGGAGGCGGCGGGGGCAGAGGGACAATGCCCATGGATCAGGGGCCGATCGACCCTTACCAGCCGGAGCGCTCCGTCTCCTTCACGGTGCAGACCGATGCCAGCGGCAAGATGACCGGCAAAGAATCGAAGTTCACGATGGACGATGACCTCTATAGCGCCGCGTTGAAGGAGGCTCTTAGCCTGGGCAAGGACACCGGCCGGTTCACGATGGACGGTAGCCGCTGGATCTTCATGGTCAAGCCTGCAAGCAGCGGGAAGCAGTTTGTCTTCATGGACATCACGGCCCAGCAGCAGATCCTGACGAACCTGATCTATACCTTCGCGGCTGTCGGCCTGCTGACGCTGGTCATCCTCTATTTCACCAGCCGCTACTTTGCGGGGCGCTCGATTGCGCCGGTGCGGGAGGCTTTTGACAAGCAGAAGCAGTTCATTGCCGACGCCTCCCATGAGCTGAAGACTCCGCTGACGATTATTAACACCAACGCGGATGTACTGCTGGCGAACAGTGAGGATACGATCCGCAATCAGGCAAAATGGCTGCAGTATATCAAGTCCGAAACGGAGCGGATGACCCGGCTGGTAGGCGATTTGCTGTACCTGACGGAGATGGATGACGCCCGGATCGGGAAGCTCCACGGCAGGTTCAACATGAGCGAAGCGGTAGAGAATATTATTCTGACCATGGAGGCCGTTCTCTTCGAGAAGAATATCTCCTTCGACTATGACATCCAGCCGGAGCTTACCGTGCCGGGCAACCCCGAGCAGATCAAGCAGGTGGTGATGATTCTGCTGGATAACGCAGTGAAATATACGAATCCTAAGGGCGCTGTCCATATCTCCCTCCACAAGCAGAACAGCGATGTCCTTCTCTCCGTCTCGAATACAGGGGAAGGCATCGCTGCGGAGCATCTGGCGCGGATTTTTGACCGCTTTTACCGTACGGATACCTCAAGAGCACGCAAGCAGGGCGGATACGGGCTGGGTCTGGCTATCGCCAGGTCCATTGTGGACCAGCATCAAGGAAGGATTTACGTAAAAAGTGTGGTTGGAGCATCTACGACGTTCTATGTACAACTGCCCAGAATGGCGTAAAGTCTATAATTCCATAAACCAGCCACTTCCTTACGGGAAGCGTGCTGATTTATGGACTATCCTTAAAGGTAGGGGTTCCTTGTTAACACCGCTGCCGGCATTGTGCACTCTTCTGCCTCCGCCCCGCTGGTGCGGGCCGGGCCTTCAGCGGCACTGTTGTCTGTCTTCAGCAGTACAATCATGAATTCGCCGATCCCGGGAACGTAGATCCGGGATACAGAATTCTCCTGGTCCATGCCCGACAGCTGTATCATGATATCTTCGGCTGATGTTATTTCCATCCTATGAGTCACCTCGCTCGTTAAGATAATGGCCTCAATTGGCATCGTACTGAATTCCTGTTCCTGGCTTCCTACGGATTGACGCCCACGGAGAACGGACGCGCGCCGACCGGTATGACACTAATCACTGCCTGGGTGACCCCATCAATGACCGATACCGTATTATCGTCCTGATTAGTTATATAGATGCGGTTCGTCAATGGATTAGCGCCCGCGCTGTTGGGATTATTTCCGACCGGAATGGTAGTAATTACCGTATTCGTTAACCCCCCAATCACCGATACATTGTTGTCATCCCGGTTTGGTACATAGATGGCATTGGTAGAGATGTTCACTCCCGGCTCAGCCGGAGTCGTGCCGACAGGCACGTTGGTGATCACCGTATTGGTCGCACCATCAATGACGGATACGGTGTTGCTGGTGAAGTTCGCGACATAAATCCGGTTCGTTAAGGGATCAACAGCCAAACGGAACGGGTTCACCTGCACGGGAATCTGGGTAATAACCGTATTCGTAGCCCCATCAATGACGGTAACAATATCCGAGTTGAATTCAGCTACATAAATAGTATTGGTTAAGGAATTCACACCGATCCCCGTTGGAAAAGGAGAACCGCCGGCGGGAATAATGGTAGTCACCACAGTGTTGGTTAATCCGTCAATGACAGTGACCGTATTATCATTAAAATTCGCAACATAGATGGCATTGGTAGCGGTATTGACCGCGACTCCGCCCGCTCCGTCCCCGGCAGGAACGGTGGCCAGCACCGTATTGGTTAACCCGTCGATAACGGATACGTTGTCACTGTTCAAGTTAGCGACATAAATGCGGTTGGTTAACGGGTTCACGGCAATTCCAGCAGGATTCACCCCTACAGGGATGACTGCGATCACTGCACCTGTAGCACCGTTGATCACAGAAACATCATTGCTGTTGAAATTGGCAACATAGATACGGTTGACGGAGCCTGTGACTCCCCCCTCTTCAGCACCCAGCAGCTCAGCTGAGACAAGACGGTGGGCGGTAACCAGCCGCCCGGCTGAATCCTTGCCCCACACAGAGACTTCCGTCTGCAATTCAGCAAGACCCTCCGTTGTAAAGACAAACTCATAGGCATCCAGATTGGCAAAGTAATTCCTTGTGATCACCTCGTCCGGGGAAACCGTAATAAGCTCGCTTACGTACAACGTTCTGGTGAGGGTCAAGTCGTACCCTTGGATCAGAATCGCAGACGGATTCACCGCATCCCGGTTATCAATCTTGACCGTCACCTGTACCGTAGGCCTTACACCGTTCACTGCATTATTCTCAATAGGCCCTGTTGATAGAATAGCCATTCCAGCCAAGCCTCCCTAGATAAGAGATTTGCAAACTACCAGTCTCTCATAATATATGTAAGAACTGTAGCGCCGCTTGGACTATACTATAGCTAGATTCAAATTATGGCTCGGCTCCCCATTCATGTGAGAAAGGTGTGATCCTATTGCATGCTACAGGACCAAATCCCAATGACATTCATCCGAATCCACAGATCAAGCAGGTCCGTTTCATCAAAAATACGCTGACCCGCTCCAACATCATCGCCGGAGACTTCTCCTACTATGATGATCCTGACGAGTCGGTATTCTTCGAGAGCCGTGTTACCCATCACTATGAGTTCATCGGGGACAAGCTGATGATCGGCAAGTTCTGCGCCATCGCCCGCGGCACCGAATTCATTATGAACGGTGCCAACCACCGGATGGGCTCGGTGACCACCTATCCCTTCAACATTATGGGCGGCGGCTGGGAGCAGGCAACGCCTGAGCTGGCGGACCTGCCCTACAAAGGCGATACTGTCATCGGAAACGATGTCTGGATCGGCCAGAATGCCACCATTATGCCGGGCGTGACGATTGGTGACGGCGCGATCATCGCCGCCAATGCTACTGTCACCAAGGATGTTCCCGCATACCATATTGCCGGGGGCAATCCTGCCCGGATTCTGCGGCAGCGCTTCGATGACGAGCTCATCGCCCTGCTGCTGGAGCTGAAGTGGTGGGACTGGAGTCCCGGGAAGATCACCGCCCATCTGGAGGCGCTGTGCAGCAGTGATCTGGAGCAGATCCGGGCTCTGGCAGGCCGAAGCTGAACTTGAATAAGGGGGTGCCCGTCAGCCATGCGATAGCTGGCTGGGGCACCCCCTTCAATATTGTAGCTTTAGTTAATCTCCAAATAATCAAGATAAGCATCCCAAGTCCCGTCATCGGCGGTAACCACCAGCTCAATCACCTGATTGCCGGTTCCATGGCTGACATTGCTGATCGTATAGACCGCAGGACTGCTTCCGCCATAGTAGAAGGTCCCCTTCGTCACCCCGCCGATCTTGAGGTCCACCCTGGCCATATTGGCGTTATTGGAGGCCCCGCGCAGGGAGAAATTATGGGTGCCGCTGGTGAAATTCTGGGTGTACTTCACGGAATCATTGTTTGCATACAGAGCGACTCCGGTGAACGGGGAACTGATATTCGAGGTGTATTGACCGGCCTTGGTCATGCTCTCCGCCTCTACCTTCGTTACAGCGGGACCAGGACCATTGCCGCCGTCAGGCGCAACCGCCCTGCCCGTGCTTGGCGAGATCATGCCTGAGCATAGGCCGCGGTTCTTGAGATTCTGTGCAATCTGCGGTACTGCCTGGAGTGTGGTCTGGTATTGGTCATGCATCAGGATGACATCCCCATTCTTCATCGTGCCCACAGCGGCCACGATCTGGGCGGTTCCCGCTCCGTTCCAGTCTTGGGAGTCCACGTTCCAGAGTACTTCGGTAAGGCCGTTCTGGGCCTCGATGGACTTGAGAGTCGCGTTAGTCGCCCCGTACGGCGGACGGAACAGCTTCGGAGCTGTGCCGGTAATGGATTGCAGCGTCTGCTGGGTGTTCGTAATCTCCGATGTAATCTGGGAGGTACCCACCTGGGTCAGATTCGCATGCGACCAGGAATGGTTGCCAATCCACATCCCTGCGTTCTTCTGGGCCAGGACGAGCGAAGGATTGTTCTGCGCATTCTGCCCGACATTGAAGAACGTGGCGCGCAGGCCATTCTGCTGCAGAGCATTCAGCAGGTTTGTCGTGTTGCTTGGATTCGGCCCGTCATCATACGTTAGAGCCACGTAGCCGGCCGAGCAATCGGCGGCGAACACCTTCTCCCCGCCCAACGCCAGCGACCCCATAAATAAAGACACGACAAGCGACCCGATAGCTGCCCATTGTATAGCTTTGCTTCTAAACATTCTCCTAATTCCCCTCTCGGCTTGAATAGTTTCCTGACTGTACCCGTTAAGGCTGTAACTGTATGTATACGCTCCGGTGAAGTCAAACGCTTACATTAGTAATTATAACAATTATTCCCTTTTTAAGCTAGATGTGATTCTTGTAATTTGTGCTAAACAATTGGAAAAATGTATCTTAAATTAGCGGTTTGGGAGAGATGTACGGTAATAAGTGGATTTACAACACCTATCACTTACTCTTTTTGCTGCTTTGGGTGAATCGGGAAGATTTAAGTGCTGTTTATCCAATTACTGTTGTAACACAGACCATTCGCTCACCAGCAAGTGTACTTAATCCAACTGCTATCTTCGATCCCCCTAGCCACCTGGCTTATCCCATAAGTGCATTGGTCCGTATAGAGTGACTCCAACAGCCCCCCTCCTGTTTTATTCAAAAATTTTCCATAATTTAGACCCGTCCGGGATGAATAGGTTTTCATTTTACCCGTATGATATAAAGTTCGACTTTATCATGAATCATATTACGAGGAGGAAGATGAATGACCTTTGGTTTCAGGACACTGGGGACAATGCTTTTGGCTTTAACACTGCTTGCAGGTACAGCCGCTATTGCCGGACAGCCGGTGAAGGCTGAGGGGGCAGCGAAGCTTTTTTATCACACCTCGGGCAGCCGGATTGTAGATTCGCAGGGGAACCCGGCCGTGTTCAACGGACTGAACTGGTTTGGCTTCGAGACACCGAACTATTCCCCGCACGGATTATGGTCGCGTTCCATGGATGATGTGCTCGATCAGGTCCGCGCAGAAGGGTACAACTTGATTCGCCTGCCGTTCAGCAGTCAAATGTTCGATCCGGCTTCCCAGGCCAACAGCATTGATTATGCCAAAAACCCGGACCTGGCCGGTCTGACTCCCATCGAAATTATGGATACCTTAATCGAAAAAGCCGGCCAGCGCGGCATTCAAATCTTCCTGGACCGGCATCGTCCCGATTCCGGCGGGCAGTCGACGCTATGGTATACCGCTGCATATCCTGAATCCCGCTGGATCAGTGACTGGGTGATGCTGGCTGCACGATATGCGAATAATCCTACAGTAATCGGTGCGGATCTGCATAATGAGCCTCACGGCACAGCAAGCTGGGGGACCGGTGATCTCAGCACAGACTGGCGGCTCGCGGCCCAGCGGGCTGGGAATGCCATCCTTGCGGTGAATCCGCACTGGCTGATCATCGTCGAAGGGATCGAGCAGAATGTGCAGGGTAACACCAGCAAGTACTGGTGGGGCGGCAACCTTACCGGGGTGCGGAATTATCCGGTAACGCTTACCGTGCCGAATCAAGTGGTGTATTCTCCGCATGATTACGGTCCCGGGGTGGCGGAGCAGCCGTGGTTCAGCGATCCGGCTTTTCCGGCGAACCTGCCTGCTATATGGGATCAGACCTGGGGTTATATCAGCAAAGAGAACATTGCCCCTCTAATCATGGGTGAATTCGGAGGCCGCAGCGTGGACACCCTCTCGGTTGAAGGGAAGTGGCAGAATAAACTAGTCGATTACATCGGCACGAATGATCTCTACTGGACCTACTGGACACTGAACCCCAACAGCGGGGATACCGGCGGTCTGCTGCAGGATGACTGGGCAACCTGGAACCGGCCGAAGCAGCTCATGCTGAACCGGATCATGAAGACAGTCACCTTCCCTCCTATTGAGGAGCCCGGCGGCCCCGGGACAGGACCTGTAACCGCCACTCCGCTCTACCGCAGTGATGAGACCGGCAACAATGTGGGCTCCATCCGGGCAAGTCTTCAGCTGAAGAGCACTTCCACCGTCCCTGTCCCGCTCAGCCAATTCACGATCCGTTACTGGTTCACCCAGGACGGCAGCTCCGCACACACCATGGAGATTGACTACGCCGTCGTCGGCAAAAATAATATCCAGACCACCATCGTCCCGCTCGCGGTTCCGGTCCCGAACGCGGATGCCTACGCCGAAATCTCCTTCAAGGGCGGGGCGGGCAGCCTGGCGGCTTCCGGCTCAACCGGAGAGATCCAGTTCCGTATTCACAAGGATAACTACGCGAATTATAGCCAGGCCAACGATTACTCCTTCCGGCCGCTGCTGACCAGCTTCACGGCCAATGACCGGATCACTGTATACCATAATGGAACGCTCATCTACGGGGTAGAGCCGTAACCAAGCGGAAACGGCTACAAGGCTGTCCCAAAAGCAGGTTTTCTACGGCGGAAGACAGTTCTCTTCATTCTTAAAACCACAAAAAGTGAGCAGAGCAGCGATTCCCCCATTCGGAGGATCGCTGCTCTGCGTTTTTGGTCATTGGGGGCTCATGGGAAATCCGCCCGTGATCAGCGGCATTACCCGCTCAGCCAGTTCGGAGGAAGACTCTGATCTTCCCTCCAGATTCCAGCGGTAGGTTACGCCATATAAGGACCAGCTTAGCAGGGTGGCGGCAGTTGCAAGCGGCTTCGAATCTGTAGCCGCAGCTGATCCGGAGATCAGTTGCAGGATAAGTTTCTCGAGATGGAGCTTAATATTCTCCTCAAGCAAGAGAGCTACAGAATCATATCTTTTGAAACAGCGGTGGCTGTTTTCATGATAATTACATAATGCTACTATCAGCTCTTGAAGCGTCTTCTCGGTCAACGGTCCTTTGGCATCGACTTTATGGAGGACCATATTCGTAAAGGCATCTAACAAAAAGGCTTCGAACAGCGCATATTTATCCTGGAAATGGGCATAAAAGGTGGTCCTGTTAATCGTAGCTGCTTTGGTAATGTCGCCGACGGTTATCGAGTTGAAGTCCATGATATTCAATTGCCGGACGAAGGCATCCAGAATTAATTGACGGGTCCGAATCACCCGCGGGTCGTTCGGATTGGGGGGATGTATGCCAGCCATCCAAGGAGCGCCCCTTTCAGAAGAGATTATAATCCTCTTAATTATAAACATGTGCTCTGTACACAACAAATAGGATCTGCCAATACGACAGTTTTTCCGGCTTTTAGCTTAAGCAACAACTTGGGCAGTTTGTTGGTTGAAGGGAGGATTGGAGCTTGTTACTATTGCATTCATACCCCGCTTTGAGAATAATCATTCAACCTACAGGAGGCGTTAACCATGGCTAAACAACAGGAGCAAATCCATTCACTGGAGACCTTATTTGAACCGTACACGGTTCAACAATTAACTATACCCAACCGGATTGTAATGTCACCGATGGCGCGTGCTTTTTCACCGGAGGGAGTACCGGGTGAGGATATGGCAGCGTATTACCGCCGCCGTGCTGAGAATGGGGTGGGGCTAATCATCACCGTTGGTATGATTGACCATCCGGCAGCAAGCAGTGATCCGGGACTGGCTAATCTCTTTGGTGAGGCCGCTCTGAACGGCTGGCGTGAAGTCGTTAGACAGGTTCATGAGGCCGGCGGTATCATTTTTCCGCAGTTGGCACATATGGGAATGATTCGGCCCATGGGTTCTCAGCCTCATCCGGATGCACCATCAATCGGGCCATCAGGACTCGACATGCAGGGGAACAAGATAAGCGAGCCGATGACAGAAGAAGAAATTGCCGGGGTCATTCAGGCCTATGCCGATGCGGCAGTGAATGCACAGCAAGCTGGCTTCGACGGAATAGAGCTCTCCGGCGGTCACGGCTTGTTGATTGACCAGTTCTTCTGGGAAATAACCAATCAGCGGACGGACCGCTATGGCGGCGATTTCCTGAAGCGTACCCGGTTTGCAGCCGAAGTTATCCAGGCCGTCCGCGCTGTAGTCGGACCGGATTATCCGATTTCCATCCGGTTGTCCCAGTGGAAGATGGCGGATTACATGGCGAAGCTGGTGGATACACCGGAGCAGCTGGAGCAATTCCTGGATGTGCTGGTACAGGCAGGGGTGGATATTTTCCACATCTCGACCCGCAGGTTCTGGGACCCGGAATTCGCGGGCTCGGAGCTGGGTCTCGCCGGATGGGTGAAGAAGCTTACCGGGAAGACAACGATTGCCGTTGGTTCCGTAGGCATGGACAATGCTCCCGCTGAAGGCGGGGAAGCAGACCATCAAGGGATGGAGGAGCTGCTGAAGCGGCTGGACCACCAGGAGTTCGATCTGGTAGCGGTTGGACGCGCACTTCTGGGTGATCCGGCATGGGCGAAGAAAATCCGTGAGGGCAGGCTGGAAGAGATTCAAGCTTTTACTCCAGAGGCGGCGGCCCAATTGTATTGAATCATAGATAATCTCCAAGAACCGCTCGACTACCCTTTCTCTGCCAAATAAAACGCACGGGAATGAGAAATTCTCTCTGTACCCGTGCGTTTTTTTGATTTTTAACCCAGGTTACTCTGCCTGTTCCCCCAGCCTCGCCCGCATCTGCGCATAGGCCTCCGGGGTGCCAACATCATCAATCGTCCCCTCCGTATAATAGGCCCGCATCTCCTGACGGGAATGCAGCCATTCGGGAAAATAACTCGGCGCATCCGGGTTGCCCCCCTCAGCCAGATAACGGGAGAACAGCGGCAGCGTAGACCGTTTGTAGATGTACAGCGCGAATACGCCAATGTTCGAGCGGGGCGCTTGCGGCTTTTCCTCAAGCGACAAGACCCGATTCTGCGCATCCAGCTCCGCCACACCGATACTGCGCAGCTCTGCCGGATCATCCACCGTCCGCACCAGAATACAATCGGTATCCACCTTGTGAAAATAGTCCAGATACCCCGCCAGGCCGAAGCCCAGCACATTATCGCCTGCCAGCACCAGCAGATCCTCCTGCGGCTGCTCCCGCTCCAGCACAAACTGGATATCGCCAATCGCGCCTAGCCGCCCCTCAGGAGAAGAAGTTCCATCGTTCAGGATACGGACCGGCTTGCTCCCCCGATACTGCCTGGCCCACTGTTCAAAAGCATGGAAGAAGCGGTCATTCGTCACCACAAGAATCTCCGAAATCTCCTCCAGCACCTCCAGCCGGGCGGCCAGCAGATCCAGGATCGTCCGGCTTCCCTGCACCGGCAGCAGCGGCTTCGGGGTGTCTAGCGTTAACGGATACAGACGGGTGGCATACCCCGCAGCCAGGATTAATGCGATCATCCTCTATCCGCTCCTCTGTCCGGTGTAGATGCTGCGAATAAGGCTCTGGACAGCAGAACCATGGTTTGTTTGTATATGGTATGGGCGGCATCGGCATCGCCAAGGAACCCGCCCATATACAGGTGAATTACACCGTGCAGCGATGACCATATGGCGGCGACAAGAGCCCCGGTCTCTTCCTGGTCCGAAATCAGTCCCTGCTGCTGGGCGGTAATGATTAGAACTTGTAATTGGCGTATGGCGGTCAGTGTTCCCTGCATACTCTCCGCATCCGGCTTGAACTCGGCAAAAGCTCCTCCAAACATCAGCTTGTAGTAGCTGCTGTGCTCCTGTCCGAACTGCCAGAAGGCTTCGCCCAGATCCAGCAGATGCTGTAACAGATCTGAAGAAGCCGGCACTTCTTCAAACCGCTGGGCCAGTATTTTGCAGCCCTCCAGATATAATTGCTGGGCCAAACCCTCTTTATTGACAAATAAACTGTAGATGATCTTGGTGGAACAGCCCATCCTTTGCGATACTTTACGCACCGTAACGGCCTCTGGCCCCTCTTCCTGGAGAATGGCAGCGGCGGCATCCACCACCAGCTTACGGAGATTCTCCGTATTTTGCAGACGGGCTTCCTGATATGTTTTTAATACCCGCCCCGTGGAGGGTGCAGGTTTGTCTTCGCTACGGATAAGAATCACCTTCATTCGGTTATCATGTTATTGACCAGCAACAGAGTTGCCGGGTTCTAACAGGAATTCTAAACATTTGAACATAGGTTGTCAATTGAACCCTCATGCGAAAAAAACAGATTGACACAGCAGTATTCTTTTGGTTACTATGATTCATATAAGAAACAGTGTTACCAATTGTATTAACGCCGCCGAACACGGACGTATACGGCTGAGAAAGAACTTATGCCACTACGAACGAACTTATGCCCGCTAGGATCGGTCATATTTTTTTCGCAATTTGGTAACGTTGTTTCCATAACACCGTTGTAGAAGGAGCAAAAACTATGAATATTAAAGGAAAATGGTCGTTGATCACCGGGGCCTCTTCGGGAATCGGCGAACAGTTCGCAAGACAATTAGCCAAGGAAGGCAGTCATCTGGTGCTGGTAGCCAGATCCAAAAACAAACTGGATGCGCTCGCAGCCGAATTGACCCGAAGCCATGAAATTCAGTGCCGGGTGATTCCCCAGGATCTATCGCTTCAAGGTGCTGCCGGAGAGTTGTATCAGACCTGCCAGCAGTTAGGCCTGAGCATCGATCTGCTGGTGAACAATGCAGGCTTCGCCACTCATGGCCTGTTCGAGCAGGTCTCCGGGGAGCGCCAGCATGATGAGGTGATGCTGAACGTCGCCGCTGTAGTGGATATGACTCATTTATTCCTTCCCGCAATGCTCCACAATGGGTCAGGCGCCGTTATCAATGTCTCGTCTACGGCAGGCTTTCAGCCGCTGCCTTATATGGCCGTCTATGGGGCGACCAAAGCTTTTGTCTTGTCCTTTACCGATGCCCTCTACTGGGAAAATCGTGATCGCGGTGTGCAATTCTTCGCCCTGTGCCCAGGCTCAACAGAGACGGATTTCTTCAACGTAGTGGGTACGGAGGATGCTTCCGTCGGCGGCGCGAAGGACTCGCCTGAGCGGGTAGTGGCAATTACACTGCGCGCTATGGCCCGAGGAAAACAGTACATTGTCCCCGGATTCCGCAATTACCTGGGCGCCCAGATCTCCCGCTTCATGACCCGCAGACAAAGCCTGCGGCTGGTCGGGAACATGCTTCGCCCGGCAAAGCCTAAGCAAGTTTAGTAATGCAAACGGAACATAATAAACGCAAATGAGCTACACGCCATTGTGTTGGGATGCGGGGGCAATAGTCTGGTGATTCCAACCATACGGGTCTTGTCCCCTTGTCCATAAAACACCACAATGGTTAATCTGGACAGGGGTTCATCATGGTTTAAGCCTAGCCTTAACATTCTCTGGTTGGGCTTTTGTGCTATACTGGGAGTAAATGCAAGTTAGGTTATCCGGAGGTGATGAGGATGCGATGGGAAGATGTCCGCGAGCAGTTCCCTGATGAGTGGGTGGTCTGTGAGGCGTTAAAGTCTCGTTCGGAAGACGGGTACTGGCTTATTGACGAAGTGGCTCTCATTGATCGTTTCGACGATTCAACGGTTGCCATGAAACGCTACTATGAATTGCATCGTGAACAGCCATACCGGGAGTACGGCTTTTTTCATACATCCCGCGAGGAGCTGAAGCTTCGGGAAAAATGGGCGGGGGTACGCGGGCCAAGATGAGGATTGACGTGAGATACGGGCTGCCTTTTATCGAAGTGATCATTTGTTACCACGGTGAAGAGCTTCATTTGAAGAATGTCTTGCTGGATACAGGCTCGGCAGGAACTATTTTCAACGCTGATGTGGTAGATGCCATCGGGGTTCAAATTGAACCTGGCGACTTTCTGAACAAAATCAGGGGTGTAGGCGGAGTAGAAGTCGTCTATTCCAAGCAGTTTGATTTTGTGAGTACGGGAGAGGTATCTCTGGGAGGGTTTGAAGTAGAAATTGGGGAAATGGACTACGGCATGGAGATTGATGGTATTCTTGGCTTTGACTTTATCCAATCTGCCGGGTTAGTGATTGATTCCAAAGAGTTGATAGTGGCGGCAAAAGAGTGAGCAATTTCAACATCATACAACGCTGAACTTTTGTTGCTATACCTATGCTTAGCGTTACTTAATAGAAGCCCTATCCAATAGGAGGCTTCTATTTTGCTTTGCAATATACTCGGCATTAAAGGAACGTAAGTTCTTTGTATGGGAATGGAGATGCGGTAACCTCCCCAAACAACTTCAGCAACACGCTACGCCGAATTGTAGCTCTGCACGTTCACGCCTCAGGAAGGCTCTAGAACAACCTCGCCCGACAATCTGCCAGCACCCCATCATACCTTCTGCTCTCTTCTGCCGTCACTCTCTCACGCAGCGCTTCAAATAACGCCAAGTGATAACAATAGCAGTAATAATGCGAGATGTTATCTCTATCCTCGTACGCTCCAAACCCCTCACTCTGTTCTGCATAGCGGTCTAGTAGATCTCTGACATCAAGCCCATATTGGGCAGCAGCTCTTCAGGATTATTCTCCAAGAAACAGAAATATTCCTCCAGAAGTCCAGTCTGCCCTGAGAGAATCTCAACCATATACAGGTTAGCACGTGCCAATCCTCTGAACTCCTCGGCAATTGCCTCCCCTTCTACCCCTAAATCCTCCATCCAGCCCAGCTCAGCATAGCGGTATACCCTCTCTCTAGCGTCGTCATACTTTTGCTGCTTTTGATAAGCGCTGCCCCACATCAGATGACTGAACCCAAAATAATAGACAAGCGGACGTTGCATGTCCAAAAGCGGTACCGAAAGCTCTTGATGAATATGCGGTTATTGTCAGCGGGTTGAGCGTAAAGCAAATCAGCACTTTGCAGAGGATTGTTAGCGAGGTTAAAGGAGCTTTTGAGACATAAGTATTCCTGAGGTGATACCATGAATTTACCATAATGTGTAGGAAATCGGATACGTGAACTCAGAAAGGCCAAAGGATGGACACAAGAGCAACTAACTGAGGCAGCGTCACTGCACTACAGTTACATATGTGGGCCAAGTTGAACGTTGGCTGGGCGGTTACGGACACCCAGCCTTACATTCTCTAGAGTCACGGCAATCCCAGAACAGCCACCATAGGATCACCCATCATTGTTCCTCTGGAATATCCACAATAATATAATTTTCCTTCAGTTTAGGTTGAGGAACCTCGGCTTCTTTATAAATAACCTCATTCCAGTTCTCCTTATTAATCAAACCATACCCCGTGGAAGTAATATGAGGCATCCAGCGAAAGCTTGCGAAGGTCGTAGCTGTAAAATCCGGTAAGGAACCATCCTGCTGCGTAAAAGAGCGGCCTATGAAATAAAGGTTCTCTTGCTTACCGGCCTTGTCGCCAGTGAGAGCCTGCCACTTAAGGTAAGCTGTGTTCTTCGTCAACTGATAGTAACGGATTACATTATTATTAACCTCGATGAACCGGTCCTTTGTAGTCGCCGGAAAATAATATTGGAGACTGGCGGTTTCCAGCGAGGGCTCAAAGTCCTCCTTGAGCTGTGAAACTCTGGGAAGATTAATCGCAACATTTCTTGCAGTGCTTAACTCGCTGCTCTTCACATCAGCCAACAATTTCGCGCTTGGTTTTGACACAAATGCCGTTTGGGTGTCTGGATTCCAAATTACTGAACCGTCCAACGCTTCGGCAACAAAACGTAAAGGGATCATGGTTTTGCCATTATGAATAAATGGAGCAGCGCTTAAGGAAACGGAAGCTCCATTTTTCAGTGCTGTTGTATTATTTATGGTCAACTGCAGACTTGTGCCACTCCCCTCCACGGTTACTTGCTTAGTCGCATTATTCCAGGCAAACGTTAACCCGCCTAAGCTTTGGAGTGAAGTCAGGCTAAAAAACACCTGATTCTTCTTGTTAAGAATGTCTTTGGCTTCTAAATCGTTATTATTCACAACTACTTGTGTTCCTTTGGGACTCTTGCCTGCTGCAGACGCCGTATGTGCTACCGGTGCCAGAAACGCAGCACATAGAACAATAGATGAACATAGGATCAACTTCCTCATTATACACCCTCCTAAATTTTACATTCTATATATGAGAGACGCAAAAAGATCCATAAAGTTCCTCGAAAGTACTCTTATAACAATACAGGACCGCCCTATAATACAGGCAGTCCCGTTATTGTCTTATCCGCGCTAGTCCAGCTCTGCACGCGAGAACAAATCGCGGATGAGCACATCATCCTCGCAAGCCAGCTTGAAGGCAGTGGCGAAGGCAACCAGCGCCTCAGCGTCGGAGGAATAGGCGCAGAACATACCTGCCTCCGGGTCGAAGTGGATAATACCGGCCAGCTCGGGCATCTTTTCCTCCAGGAATACCGCTGCCAGCGAGCCCCAATCATATCCATTGCCCTCGAAGCCCTCCTCCTCCCGTGCAGCGAATACCTCTGTCTTATAATTGCCAACGCTCAGAATGACCGACTTGCCGCCGTTATCCTGCTCCACGATTATAAAAGGCTTCAGATCTACAGCTCCCCCTACTTCTGCTTCCTTCAGCTTCTCAAGCAATTGTTCCTTCGCCTCATCCGTGAACCTGAGCATCCCTTCAGTCTCTACAATCCTTCCCTGCCGGATCCGCTCATCCAGCCAATCCGAGATGAAGCCCGGGGCATATCCGCCTGTGCTGAATTCACCGCCGAACGCGATCATTTTGGAATAAATCTCAAGATACTGGTCACGGCTCGTATTCGGGTAAGCGCTGGTATAGAGCCAGAACTGCAAATCATACATCAGGGTGGATTCTTCGTCCACATGAAGTGAGAAATGGCCCTTCTTCTCAACAATGCGGGTACATATCTTGCGGATAACGCCCTCTATATCGTCCATTTCGGTAACCTGGTCGCACAGCTCCTGAAGCAGCGGAGAGAATGGCGCGGACCCTACCTTCCGCAGATCCTCCTGCTTATCCTCCTCCGAGGTATCATAGACCTCCTCATTCACCAGCCCGCGAATGAAAGTCTCATAGTCCGGGGCCAGGAACGTAATCTCATAGTTGCTCTCCTGGTCCACATGAATCACCTCGGGTTCCCCTTCCGGGCCGCAGTGACGGTAATCCAGCATAATGACATCATGTCCTGCGGAGGGACAGTCGCCGAAGACCACGCCGATATCGGGGTAGCCCCACTCCTCAATCATGAAGCGGCTGCCCACCTCTCCGCAGAGGGAATAGAATTTGTCGCGGCCGATCCCGGCAATTCCCGAAATGGCGACATGATCTGCTGACCAGGAAGTGGGTTCATTCACCGGAAAACACGTATTGCGCGGAATCCCGCCGTTATGCTGCTTCATCATGGCGATGTAAGAGGCCGGCAGCTTATAACCCAGTTCCTGCTCCACAGAGGCAATCAGCTCGTCACTGGGCAGCGGAGAGACATACGACTTCAAGGCATAGTCGCTGTCCTCCCAGAAATCCGCGCAGTAGTCGAGGAATGCACCAAGGTCTCTACCGCCACCCTCTCTATTCACCTTCAAGGCCTCCAGCGCTTCGGCGCGTCTTGCCTGCTCTCTTGTCTCACGCAGTGCGCCTTCCCGGCTCCACTCCAGCATTCTCGCAGTATCCCCGTCTCCCGGCTCCAGCGCCTCCGCACGTTCAAACGCATGAATAGCCTGCTCATACTGCTTCAGGTGATAGTAGGAATACCCTATGCGGAATTGCCACAGCGGATCATCCTCGCCTTCCCTGGAGATGCTGCGCAGCTGCTCCAGCGCCTCCCCGTATTCACCCAGGTTATTGTAAGCTCTGCCTAATTGGCCGATACACTCATAATCTCTTGCATCCGGCGGAATCTCCAGAATACGGTCCACAATCTGCTGATATTCATCTTCTTCATGCCAACGCTTCACCTGTTCCAGCAACGCCTCATCCATGCCTTTGGCCCCCCTAATTGGACACTGCAAAACAAGCCTGTCCCCTATTCCGAAGGACTGCTTCTTGTCAGTATATTCGCTATTACCCATTCACCGGAAAAGCACAAGTAGAAACGGCTACGCCGTCCTTTTAAGGTAAACCCTATAACGGACCATCTCAAAAAGAGGTCGCCTCGGCCGGACACCCGGCATCAAGACAACCTCTCTATGAACGTTCAACCTATATTCCTTCAAGTTACTGAATGGATTGCAGGTGCTCTTCGAGCCGGTCCCAGGTTTCGGTGATCCCTTGCTCCATCCCCATATCCATGACCGTCTTGAGCGCTTCCTCCGAATCATACTTCGACCGGCTGACCAGCCTCGTCCCGCCCTCAACTTCTTCGAACCTCATACTGACCAGTGTAGACGGCATACCTTCCGTTTCATTGCCTTCGGCATCGGAGAAATAATCGGTATAGTCAAATCTCTCGCCATCGACAATCTCATGGTAGATGCCCTTGCCCCAGGATTCCATTCCGAAGAATTCCCCCTGCTGCTCATCCACACATTTCATACAATAATGCCAGATGCCGCCCGGACGAAAATCAACAGTGCAGAAGGGAACAATCCAGCCGCGCGGTCCCCACCACTGCTTCAGATGCTCTGCCTCAGAGAACACTTTGAATACCAGCTCACGCGGTGCAGCGAATACACGTTCCAGAACCAGCTCAAGACCTTCGACTCGGGAAATCATTGTGCCAGACATTCCTAATCCCTCCTGATAGTCATTCATTTGTCTTCGGACTGCAGCTGCCGCAGATAGTCATCCAGATTGTCGAAGCGTTCATTCCACAGCTTGCGGTAAGCTTCCAGCCAGGCATCCATAGCCTCCAGCGGCTCCGTACGCAGCCTGTAGTTCCGGCGGTTAGCCGCCGCTTCCACCTCAACCAGTCCGGCTTCCAGCAGCACACGCAAATGCTTCGAGGCCTGAGGCTGACGGAGCGCGAGCCGCTCGGCGATATCGCCTACGCTCATAGGCCCGTCCTTCAGGATCTCAACCATCCGCAGGCGGGTAGGCTCAGCAAGTGCGCTAAATGTCGTTGTGTCCATCATTTCCATATTCCTTTTATACAGCCTTTTAGTATCTGGGTACATTCTCAATATAACTTATCAGGAATATTCCCGTCAAGGAATATTGTTAGGATTGCTTATCTCTATTTAAGCAGATTTTCACCTGCTTCTTCCAGCGAAGGAAGGAGATTCTTATGATCTATTGGCGATGACATAACGATCAGAATCGTATAATTCCCGTATTTATCACACTGATTCCCAAACTCCTCAAGACCCTGTGTAGAGTCGGACATGACTTTTAACAGATAATTGTGTTCTCCGCTGATGCGGTAGCACTCTACGACATCGGGATGGGCACGGCAGAAGTCCACAAAAGCATGACACTCTCTGGAGTGGAAAAGGATATAAGCTGCGGCCTGTTTCCCGATCTTCTCCGGCGAGATAATCGTCCGGTACTCCTTGATCACTCCGCTTTCCTCCATACGCTTAACTCTTTCCGTTACTGCTGGCTGAGACAGACCTACGCTCTTCCCCAGCTCTGTCATGGATATTCTCGCCTGATTTTGCAGATGGAACAGAATTTGCTTATCAATAGAGTCCATTTTGACCCCTCCTTTAATTTTAAGATTATTTATTTAAAATACCTTAACTTTAAATGTATAAGGCGGATTTTAACGTTAATGGCTCATGTATTCAAGTTAATTTATTTTATATACTTTACTTACAATAGTAAAGCAGAAGCAGTGGCTGCTTTAACTGTAGCGAAAGGATGTTGAGTATGCTCCCGGAACGCATTAACAAGGTAATTGACAAGACAATAACAGACAAGCGCCTGGCAGGTGTTGTCATAAAGGTAGCATTAGATGGGCAACTCATCTACAGCCGTGCTGCTGGTTATGCGAGCCGCGAGCTAAACCAGCCTATGCGGGAGAACGCATTATTCCGGCTCGCCTCGGTATCCAAACCGTATACTTCTACGGCTGCTCTGATTCTGGTGGCGCAAGGGCGTCTGAAGCTGGATGACCGTGTAGACCGGTGGCTGCCGGGCTTTCAGCCACGGCTTGAGAACGGAGAGACTCCAGCAATGACAGTCCGTCACTTAATGACACACACCGCCGGTCTGACTTACCGCTTCTTTCAGGAAGAAGGCGGTTCCTATGAGCAGGCTGGCGTATCCGATGGCATGGATCAGTCCGGTATCACGCTTGAAGAGAACCTGAAGCGGCTCGCGTCTGTTCCGCTTCTCTATCATCCTGGCACCCAGTGGAGATATTCTATCGCAACAGATGTGCTGGGAGCAGTAATTGCTAACGTTAGCGGGAACACGCTCAGTGAAACGATCCGCTCACTTATTACTCGCCCCCTCGATCTGACGGATACCAGCTTCGTTGCCGTAGACCCGCAGCGCCTGACCTCAGCTTATGCCGATGATGTTCCGGGACTGCGGCTTATGGAGAATCCGGACAGATTGGCCTTCGTAGAAGGAACGGCAGGCTTCCGCCTTGCCCCGGACCGGGCGTTAGACAGCACTGCCTTTCCTTCCGGCGGAGCCGGTATGGTCGGCAGTGCCGGAGACTTCCTGCAGCTGCTGGAGACGTTGCGGAGGGGCGGAGCGCCGCTATTGCCGGAGTCTCTGGTCCGCGAAATGACGGCCAACCAGATTGGAGATCTGCCCATGCCCTTCTGGCCGGGACGGGGTTTCGGCCTCGGGATGACCGTCCTTAAAGATCCTGCTGCCGCCAACACTGCGGAGTCCCTTGGCACTTGGCGCATGGGCGGCACCTATGGCCATTCGTGGTTCGTCGATGTCAAGCAGCGGCTAAGTGTGGTAGCCTTTACTAATACCGCACTGGAGGGTATGTCTGGTCCGTTCACGGTTGATTTGTGCAATGCCATCTACGGCAGATTGGACCCGTCATGAACAACACCAATAAGACAATTGCGATGAGCAGCGGCACAATTGCTTCTCCGCAGCAAAGCTCCACTCCCCCTGCTCCAGAACGTCTTCCCTGGGCTGGATTGATTGCTCTGGCAATGACAGGGTTTATCTGTATTCTGACGGAGACGATTCCCGCCGGACTCCTCCTTCAGATCAGTACGGGTCTTGGAGTAACCGAGGCCATGGCAGGTCAGCTTGTTACCCTCTATGCCCTGGGCTCGTTACTCGCCGCCATTCCATTGACCACAGTAACACGCGGCTGGAGGCGGAGACCTCTGCTGTTACTATGCATCCTTGGCTTCCTCATATTCAATACCGTTACTGCCGTATCCTCGAGTTACCCTCTGACTCTTGCGGCCCGTTTCTTCGCGGGTGTGTGCGCGGGTGTCCTGTGGGGAATGATCGCAGGCTATACCCGGCGCATGGTACCAGAGCAGCTTAAGGGACGGGCAATGGCTATTGCAATGGCGGGAACACCACTTGCCCTGGCGCTTGGAGTCCCTGCCGGAACATTCTTGGGTGACCTTGCAGGCTGGCGTAATATTTTTGGAGTCTTGTCACTGTTCGCTCTGTTGCTAACCCTTTGGATACTCTGGAAGCTGCCGGACTATCCAGGAGAAGCTGCGGATAAGCGGCTCCCGCTAAATAAGGTGTTCACAAGCCCCGGAGTGCGGCCGATCCTGTTTGTCGTGCTGGCCTGGGTACTGGCCCACAATATCCTGTATACCTATATAGCACCGTACCTTACTCTGGCCGGACTATCCGGGCGCGTGGATCTGGTGCTTCTTATTTTCGGGATTACAGCACTTCTTGGCATCTGGTTAACAGGCGTGTGGATTGATCGTCATCTGAGGCTGCTGGTTCTGATTAGCCTGACCGCATTTGCACTGGCATCTGTTCTGCTCAGCATTGGAAGCGGCAAGCCTGTTGTAATCTATCTAGTAGCTGCTGTATGGGGCTTAACGTTCGGGGGAGCAGCCACGCTGCTGCAAACAGCCATTGCTGCAGCTGGCGGAGAGAGCGCAGATGTAGCGCAATCCATGCTTGTAACCGCATGGAATCTGGCCATTGGCGGAGGCGGTATAGCCGGTGGAATTCTTCTCGAAACAACGGGCGTTGTATCGTTCCCATGGGCGTTGTTTGTCTTGCTGGCCCTTTCGGTATGGATAGTCCGGTGCAGCAGAACGCATGGTTTCCCTCCCGGAACCGTGGATATCCAGCGCAATAAATAATTTCAATCAAATTAATGTAAGGCAACCTCACCATTCTCGTTCATCTGCTCATATAACACCTCATATTGCACAAAAACAGCCGGGAGCCCTCCCGGCTGTTCTGCTTGAATAGCAGTAGATCCCGCTCTATCTACGTTACTCCGCTGCTAACCCTGCTTAATCGGCGCTGCGAGAATCATCTTCCCGCGCGGGGTAACGCCCGCACCATCCGGCTCCAGTGTAACGGCTATGGTATCATAGGCCTTCGGGTCAAAGGAATAATACAGTGCCCCGTTTCCGTCCTGTGAGATGAAGGTGCCCGCATTCACCGGCTTGTCCCCCTTGATCAGCCATACCTGATAGACCTCCGTGCCAGTAAGCTCGGGTAGCTCTTCTGCCTGAAGTACAAGATGGGTGCCGGTAGGGTCTGCGACAATTGTTGCTGTACCTTTGGCGGTAATCCCTTCTCCCGCCGGACTAAGTGCTACTGCCTCATTCACCTTAAGCCCCTGGAGCGGTCCGGTGCCGGAGGCCAGCTGCTGCTTCAGCTCAGACACATTTCCGCGCAGCTGGCCGGTGTAGACGACCAGGAGCAGTACAGCCACAGCCAGTCCAAGGCTCAGGTACCCCCAGAAGCGGGTTCTCTTGGGCTCCGGGATGTTTAATTGGGGCAAGCCCTGCTCTGCTGGAGGAGTCCTCGCTGGCTCATGCTCCGCAGCCCGCTCTGCATCAGGCTGGATATTCAAGCGGGTCTCCGGCCGGACTGCCGGTGCACCCGCATTCCCGGACTCCAGCACCCGTGACAGGATGCGCTCCTTCATGCCGGAGGGCGGGTCAACCGGCTCGGATGCAAGCGGAAGATGGTCTAGTACCTGCCGGTATTCCCCCACCAGTTCTCTGCATTCCGCGCATTCTGCCGCATGGGCAGCGAATTGCTGCATTTCCTCCGCCGTCAATGCGCCCAGCGTATATAATTCGGCCAATTCACAGAGTTCCTCATTGTGTTCACTCATGCGCATGATCCCTCCTTCCCCAGTGCCGTAACGATTTGTGAAGCTGCTTCATCGCCAGCCGGACTCTTCCCTTGACCGTGCCCAGCGGGATTGCCGCAAGCTGTGCTACCTCCTGCTGGGTGTAGCCCTGGTAATAGATCATATCCATTACCTGTTGCTGGTCGCGGCTTAATCCCAGCAGCGCCTCTCTGATCTGTTCCCCCGCCATCTGCAGCTCAACGAGATCCTCGGTGAGCGCGCTGTGGTCCTGAACCTGCTCCAAATTCCCGGAATCGGCGGATTGCCGCGGCAGCCTGGCGTCCCGCTTACGGAGATAATCGATCGCCAGATTGCGGGTCACCGCGAACATCCAGGTGAGCAGCTTGCCTTTGCCGAAGTCAATCTGCCCCGCATTCTTCCACAGGCGCAGGAACAGCTCCTGCATAACCTCCTCGGCAGCCATCGAATCCTTCACGATCTGGTAAGCAAAGCTATAGATGACCCGTTCATACCGGTCATAGAGCAGTTCGAGGGCATTCGAGTCTTTCTGTGCAATAAGCAGAATTAACTGCTTATCGTCAGCTGTGTCATTCAATTGCCATCCCCCATTCAACAGAAAATATAGTACTGCCAGTGATTCCATGCTGAAAAACCTGCGTCCACTGAGTATAACCGCTTTGCACAACCGTCTCAACCTGCCGGCCTGACGGCTGCGAGCATCCGGCAGCCGTTATTGAAGCCCTGCCCGCTTCCATATATGATAGCTATATCATATCCACAAAGGGAGGATCATTACCGTGGCCGTACTGATGAATGAACAGATTAAGGCAGCCGAGGTGGAGCTGACCGGGCTGAAGGGCGAGAAGCTCGGCACCGTATCCAGAAGCGAGGCGCTGTCCAAGGCCAGAGCCGCAGGGGCCGACCTGGTCTGCACCTCGCTGATGAGCAGCCCGCCGCCCTGCAGCCTGGTCGCCAAGGGCACAGGCAAGGCGGCTGCACAAGCGGCCCGCAAGAGCGATACCAGCCGCCCGCAACAAGGCGGCGGAAGCAGCCGGGAGAAGGTGAAGGAGCTGCGCTTCACCGCCCATATTGAAGAGCATGACTACGACACGAAGCTGCGTCAGGCGGACAAGCATCTGCGCTCCGGCAAGCCGGTGCAGCTCGTCGTGAAGTCCTCCGGCGCCAAGGAGGCCGCCGCTGCGAAGGCAGTGCTGGAGCGGCTCGTGGCCGATCTGAAGGAAGCCGGAACCAAGGTCTCCGGCCTACAGACCAGCGGCAAAGGCGCACAGGTTAGAGTAAATCCGCATACGTAAGTTGTCTTATCAGGGCTCATTGCACTTTGTACATTAGCTGACCCCGAAATGGGTCTAAAGATTGATTCTGTTGTACTCTGTACAGCAAAATCGGGAAAAATCAGGGCTTACGGGCAGAATTCACGAAATCCATTGTATAAAATACAACAGACGATCATTTAGCTTAGCAAATTGCGAATTCTATTGCAGAAAATACAATCAGTCTACAAAACTGCTACAATGCCGCATATAGCAACGGTCGGAGTCCTGCCCATACCTAACAGGTGCCATCCTAAAAGGACGGCACCTGTTATTACAATACGGCTAACAAAGCCGTAACCTCTGCTCTAATTGCTAATCTAATCCTCAAATCTCTAACCTCTTATCGCCCACCCATCCGCTCCCTTAGCATATGGTCATTTCCCGCCTTTAAACCGCTCCACAAACCACTCCTTCCTCAGCACATGCAGCAGCTCCCCATTGCAATCCTCATAATCGCCGGTCAATCCGGTCAGCTCCTGCTTCACCCGGAAGCCCAGCTTCCGGAGCACCCCGAGCGACGCGGTGTTGCGCGGATCTGCCTTGGCATATAATTGCTCCAGTCCGATCACACCGAAGGCATAGTCCGCCATCGCCGCAGCAGCTTCGGTAGCATAACCCCGGCCCCAGTGTTCGCGCCCGATTAGATAATACAGCTCCGCATCCGGCGCCATAAACTCCAGCACGCCGGTCCCGCACCAGCCGATCAGCCGGCCTGTGGCCTTATCGCAGACGGCGAACGAATATTTGAACGGCAGCTCGAACGGTGTATGATAGCTGAACATCAGCCAGCGGAACATCCCCTCATACTCATGCATGGACATGACCTCCATATGCATGAAGGCCAGCACCTCCGGGTTCTGCATCAGCTCGAACGAAGCCATAAGATCACTTTCCATATAGGGACGGATGATTAACCGCTCCGTTTCGAGCCTCATCCTGGACAGTACCGGATTCATAATACGCTTACCCTCACCTTCAAGTTCTATCTGCCCCCAGCATAGTTCAGGCACAGGATCGTCCACAAGGTAAAAGATAGTTTAATCCGTTTGCCCCCTGCCGTTATTCCACAGCGTACGGAAGGACGGGCAGTCCCGGATCAGGGAATCGAAATCCCCTTCCCCCGCCAGTCTGCCTTGCTCCATGACCAGAATCTGGTCCACGCCGCTGATGAAATTCAGCCGGTGCGCGATAATAATGACCGTCTTATGCCTGAACTCCGCGAACACCGTCTCCATCAGGCTGCGCTCCGTAATATTATCCAGGGCCGATACCGGCTCATCGAGGATGATCAGATTCCGCTTTTGCAGGATTGCCCGGGCAAAAGCCAGACGCTGCCGCTCCCCGCCCGACAGCTTCAGCCCGCGCTCCCCAACCCGTGTCTCCAGCTTCTCCGGCAGCTCCAGTACCTTCTCCCTCAGATGAACCTTGTCCAGCACTGCATACAGCTCCTCATCCGGGACCTGCTGCTCAAACACCATGTTGCCCCGGATAGTGGTGTCGAAGATCGGACTGTCCTGCGACAGATATGAGATGTGATCATAGTAGCTGTCCAGACTCAGCTCATCAATATCCGTGCCGTCTACCAGCAGCTGTCCGCCGCTTTTTTTGAGCAGGCCCGTAATCAGCTTAATGACTGTTGACTTCCCGCTGCCGCTTAAGCCCACCAGGGCAACCGAGGTTCCGGGCGCGACTGAGAAGGACAGCCGGTCCAGCACCTGCACCTCTCCATAGCTGAACGATACCTCCTTGAATTCGATGCTGCCTTGTAGCTGCGCAAGCGCCTTGCCCTGCTCCAGATTCCGGTCCTCGGGGGCATTCAGGAATGCCTCGAACCGCTGATAGGTCACCCTGTTCAGCTTATAGCCGACGAATAATACGTTGAAGATGGCGATTGGCGTATAGATTTTCTCAATGAACATGAACAGCGCGACCATGACCCCGATAGAAGCCTGCCCGGAGACCACATTCTTCACGCCGTACAACAGCACAATCACCTTAATGACCGTAATGAATAATTCGAATAAAGCGAAGAAGGATTCATGAATCATCTGCAGCTTCGCGCTCTGCCTGATAATCTGCTGTGCCGCCTTGTTCAGTCTGCCGATCTCCTGCGCGTACTTCTTGTTGGTGCGGAAGACGACCAGCTCCATGAAGCCGCGGACCCCATACCGGGACATAGCCTCCTGCTGCATAAGCACCGATTCCTTGATCCGGTAGAGAACTTTGAGCAGAACATTCGTTAACCCGAAGATGGCCACGTACCCGCCCGCAATTACCAGCATGATCCTGAGGTCATAGTAGCTGATGAATAGCAGGCTGAAGAGAATAGTGGGCAGCAGCTCATGCAGCGTCTTCAGGATAAAAGAAAACAGAATGCTGTTCCCGGCCGCCGCGCCGTTCTCAATCACCTTGATCATCTGGCCTGTGCCCATGTTCTGATAGGCGGAATAATCCATTCTGGAAATTTTGGACAAGGCCATAATCTTTAGTCTTTCCGTGATGCTGTTCGATAGATACTCGCTGGGATATTCATCCGCATAATTCAGCAGGACATTCAGGCCGAGCAGCATCCCGTAGAAGACAACCCCGTAGAGGATTTCACGGAAGCCCGTTCCCGCCACCGCCTGATCCAGAATCCGCTGAAAGACAACAATACCCAGGCTGCTTAAGAGCTGAATGGCGAAGCCGAGACCTATATACAGAGCGGCCCACCCTCTGAGGTGGACAAGACATTTTTTTAACATGATCACAATCTCCAATCTTATTCATAAGAGTATGGCAAAAAAGCCGGGAACTCTCCTCGGCACTCCGCACCATAGACTCCTGCCTCAGCAGTGTAGTCTTCAAGCGGAATAACTCAGTGTCCCGGCTCACAAAGAATGACCTTCCAGGCACCGTTCAAGAATCCAGTTAGCTGTGACCAAGAGGACAGACCTCCCCCTTGGTGGCTGGTACGCGTTCTACCCAGCCCGATAACTAGTTCCTTGCGACGGTACGGAATGGCATCCATTTCACCTCTTTGATAAGATTGACTTTCATTGTATGCCTCGGCCAGACCGGCCGTCAAGCCCTAGTGCTTAGTCTCTTTTGCCGCATCCGAACTGGCATCTGGAGCGGAATCCGCTTCGGCAGCTTCTTCTGCATCCTCGCTCTCCTCGTCCGCAGCGGCCAGCGCCGCCTTCTCACTGCGGCTCCATTCCAGGAATTCGATGGTATCCTGATCCTCAGGGTCCAGCTTATTTGCCTTCTTGAACGCCTTGATTGCCTGATCGTACTCGTCCAGATAATAGTGGGCGTAGCCGACGCGGAAATGCCACAGCGGGTCTTTTTTACCCTGATCTGCCGCTTTGTTGAACCATTTAAGCGCTTCCCGGTAGCGGCCCAGATTGTTGAGCGCCCGGCCCAGATGTACCGCCAGCTCTTCATCGATCAGCGGTGTCGGCACCTCTTTGATGCGGGATACGATTTCTTCATATTCGTCCGCCTCATGCCAAGCGTTCAATTGCGCGATTAATTCTTCTCTCATTACCCATAGCCTCCCGGTTAATAGTTCCAAGTTCTCTTAGAGATACTTTATCATTTTCACACCAAGTTTCCCACTGTTGCCGTGCGCTAGGCCGGGATAATGATCCGGAAGACCGTTCCCTTGCCCTTCTCGCTGGTAACCTCAATACGGCCCTTGAGCTTGTTAATCGTGTTATAGGCCATGACCATTCCGAGCCCTGTCCCGTCTGCCTTGGTGGAGTAATACGGCTTGCCCAGGCGCGAGATCTCATCCTTGGTCATTCCGACACCGGTGTCGCGGATGGTAATGATAATATTCTGTCCGCTCGCGAAGACAGCAATAGACAGGACCGCATCGTCCACCCCATCCATCGCTTCAATCGCATTCTTGTACAGATTAATCAGGCATTGCTGCATCTCATTACTGTCATAATGGGTGCTAAGCGGGTTGTTGAAGCTGAATTCAACCGCAACCTTGTGGATCGTGGCATACGGCAGGATCACATTCTTGGTGTACTCACATTCAGCCTTCAGGTTGGAGTAGACCCGGCTCTCCGACTGCGGCTTGGCAAAAGACAGATAATCGCTGATAATCTTCTCCGCCCGGTTCAGCTCCAGCAGTGACAGCTCAACATACCCCTTCTCCTCCGGGGAGAGGTTCTTGGAGAGATTCAGCAGCTGCAGGAAGCCGCTGGTCACGGTTAACGGATTGCGCATCTCATGGGAGACACTGGCCGCCAGCTCACTGACCACATTCAGCCGCTCCGACTGCATAATCCGCTCACGGTTCCTGAGATTCGCCAGGATCTGCTCCAGCAGGATCATTAGGATCGCCATGACCACCGCATGCGTAGTTAAGGCATAGAAGGCAAGCGTCCAGAACTGGGTATCCAGCTTATCCATGATCTGGCCCAGAATGATCAGATAACAGCCCATCGTCAGGACCGCGATGGAGGTAGCCCACAAGATCCGTCCCTTGGGCTTAGAACGGAGAAATCTGGCGCTTATGGAAGGAACCAGAATGAGGACTGCTGTCGAAAAAAGCAAAGATTGGACGGTTCCCTCACCGCCTATGTAGAAACGGTACACATTAAGAATCACATATAAGGGCAGGGTATGTTTGTACCCTCCATACAAGGCCGCAATCACAAACGGAACATACCGCAAGTCAAAGATGAACCCGGTCTCCAGCCGGATCGGCTTGGCGATACACAGGATCATGGTGGCGGCGATGAGCAGTACAAGAATCTTATGATTGTAGGCGTGGGGCCTGTTCTCGAAGAAAATCAGAAATATCAGCACCGGAAACAGCATAAACAAAAAATTGAGCAGCAGCGTCTCAAACAAGGCTAACTTCCTTTCGGTTCTAATGCTGGTGTCAAGAGATACGTTTGTATTCTGAGCACTATACTTAGAACATTACGCTAACCTGATATTAGAAGTAAAGGAATTATTGTATGCGTTTTTTCTCCCGGAATTCAAGGAACCCCGCGAGAAGTGTCGAATACGTATGCTTTGAAGGCATGATGCACAGCATTGCATAACTACAGCAACCGAAGGAGCGGGTATCGATGGCTTTTACCATTAATAATCTGAAGGACAATTCCAACGTAATCATTAAAGAGCAGCTAGGCGGCTTCAGCATCATCGAATACAAAGAGGATCTCAGCACCACTACCCGGTATGAAGCAGAGACCAACTTCTTCATGAGTAAGAGCAATATGCGCAACAAGCAGCTGATGATTGAGCTGAATAACAATGAGGTGATGCTGAGCGCCGGAGCCATGCAGTATATGATCGGCAATATCGAGATGACCTCCGGCATCAAAGGCGTAGGAGGACTGATGCGTAATATGCTGTCCGGGGCGGCAACCGGAACCAGTGCCGTCAAACCGCTCTACAAGGGAACCGGAACCATCCTGCTGGAGACCACCTACAAATACCTCTGGCTGATTGATGTGGACAACGACCATATCGTAATCGATGACGGCATGTTCCTGGCTTGTGAGACTACGCTCGACATCTCCGTTGCGGCACGCAAAAACATCTCCTCTGCCGTCCTCGGCGGTGAAGGGCTGTTCAACCTGAGCGCGCGCGGCAAAGGGATTCTTGCCCTCGAAGCTCCCATTCCTTCAGAGGAAGCTGTCGTGGTCGAGCTGCAGAATGATGTGCTGAAGGTGGACGGGAACTTCGCTCTCATGTGGTCCAACTCTCTGGACTTCACGGTCGAGAAGTCAGGCAAGACCCGTCTGGGCTCCGCCGCCTCAGGCGAAGGCCTGGTCAACGTGTACCGGGGAACCGGCATGGTCTGGCTGGCCCCGCTCATGAATTACAGAAACAGCCTGCTTCAGGGCACGCCTACTTCATAATGATGCTGGGGTATCGTCCCACCCGCATGAACCCAATCGAAAGGAGGCCCTGTCTTTATGTCCATTCAAGCTGTGCTGTTTGATTTCGATGGAACTCTGGCAGACACCCTGCCGTTATCCTTTCGTGCCTTCCAGGCTGTATTTAAGCAATACGACCAGAGAGAGGTCACCCGCGATGAGCTTGTCGCGATGTTCGGTCCCACCGAGGAAGGCATCATCGGCGGAAATTTCACAAATCCGGCTTCGGTTCCACAAGCAATAGAGGATTATTATTCAATATATAAGCAGGGGCATTTCGAAGAATTCCAGAATAATGAGCACATCCTTGGATTACTTCAAGCCTTGAAGGCTCAGGGAATGAAGCTTGGAGTCATTACCGGTAAAAGCAGACGGGCCTATCACATATCGGCCGGAGCGCTGGATCTGGAGCGTTTCTTCGATATCTCGATTACCGGCGATGATGTGGCGAAGCCAAAACCTGATCCCGAAGGTATACATTCGGCATTGCGAACACTGGGCATTGAACCCTCCCAGGCCATATTCGTAGGGGACAGCAATGCGGATATTCTCGCAGGCAAGGCTGCCGGAATGCAGACCTACGCTGTCCGCTGGCTGCCCACCTTCCAAAGTCAGGCCTATGATCTTGCGCCGGACGGCATTCTGGAGAATGTTGCGGAGTTCCAGCGGCTTCTCCAATTGAATAACATTATACCAATGACCTACCATTCCAAGCAGCAGGCAGCGGACATTAAAGCGTTGGAGCAGCAGTGCAGCCAGGCCGATTCTATCCAATTAAGCTCAGACCTGGAGCATCTCGTCAAGGAAGACGGCGACCATGCCCTGCTCTGCTACCGCGAGGATCAGCTCATTGGCCTGCTTAGCTGGTTCTCTGCGGACAGTGATTATGCGCAGATCAATGCCATGGTCCATCCGGATTACCGCCGGCAAGGTGTGTTCCGCAGCCTTGTGAAACGTGCCAGAGCAGACATTGAGCCTCTTGGCGTACAGCGGCTCAGCTACAAAATTCCCGCCGGCTCGCAAACAGGACTATTGGCGGCGCAGGCCCTGGGCGGGGATTTTGACCGGTCAGAATACGCCATGTCCTACGCCGGTATGAATTCCGCCAGCCCGCTTCCTTCAGAGCTAATCCTGCTTCCCGCTGCGCCAGAGGATTTCGAATTCATGGTCTCCTGTTCCTCCCAGGCCTTCGGAGAACCGGAAGACGATACGCGCAAGTACTTCACACAGACGGATGAGCCAGAGCGGATAACGTATATCGCTTGGACAGGGAGTGAACGAATCGGCCTGATCCGGGTCAACTATATCAATGAGGATACGGCTTTTATTCATAATTTCTGTATCCTGCCTTCCCATCAGGGGAAGGGGGCTGGCGAAAAGGTACTAAGACAGACCGTCGGTATCCTGTCGCAGAAGCCCTACCCGGTTATTCGCCTAAGTGTTGTCACCGGGAATGTCCGGGCGCTGAATCTCTATCTCCGTGCCGGATTTAAGATTAATTCAGAGTATAAATATTACAGCGGCAGCCTGTACCTTGAACCGTAATTGCAGCTTTAACTACAGTCAGCACATGCCAAAAAAGATCCTCTTTCTGATTAAGAAAGGGGATCTTTTGCACGCGGGCACACATATCTTATATCGCATCTATGACTTCTGCTTACCCGCCAGCTGCTCCTGTGCCAGACGCACCATCTCACGAACCATGGAGCCTCCGATGCGGCCGCCAATCTGTCCCGCCGACTCAGTCGTCAGCTTGCCGTTATTTCCGGCCTGCAGCGGAATGCCCAGTTCCTTCGCCACCTCGTATTTCACATCGTCCGGGTGATTCGGATCTACATGATATCCTTCCTGCCTCATAACCTCCGCTTTGAACGTCTGCATTCCCTGGGCGGAACCTGGTACAGCATATTTTCTGCTTCTTCTCGCCATTTAAGGACACACTCCCTTGCTGTCTTTCCCCTAAGTTGCCCAGGAGTGTGGACCTTCATTCCCTGTCGTCCTTTAAGACTGCATCCCGTCCTCAATCCGCTGCATGAATTCTTCCACCGCGCTGTAGCCCAGCTGCTTGAGATACCAGTTGTTCGCAGCCGCTTCAATCAGACCGGCTACATCGCGACCCGGCTGAAGCTGGACCTCGATATGCGGGATTTGCACCCCGAGATATTCGGTGAACTGGGGCACCAGCTCCAGCTCATTGTTGAGCGAATTCTCCTGCCAGGGGGCAAGCTCGATATCGAGCACGATCCGCGTCTCATCCTGGAACGCCCGCCGCCCATACTGCCGTACGACGTTGATCAGGCCGATGCTGCGCAGGGCCAGGAATTCACGTGTGGTCTCATTATGGGTCCCGAGGAGAGTCGCCGGACCCAGCTTCTTCAGCA
Source organism: Paenibacillus sp. FSL R7-0210 (assembly GCF_038009085.1). Lineage (NCBI taxonomy): Bacteria > Bacillati > Bacillota > Bacilli > Caryophanales > Paenibacillaceae > Paenibacillus > Paenibacillus sp. FSL R7-0210. The sequence continues at coordinate 6,729,346 of NZ_JBBPAR010000001.1, read as the reverse complement.
CCACAATATCATCAGCCACGAAGCGGTGGCCCCTGCGGATCAGCGTATGCGCCGTCTCGCTCTTGCCGATCCCCGACTTGCCCCGCAGCAGAATTCCTATTCCCGATACGTTAACGCATACCCCGTGGATAGACAGTTCGGGCGCCAGCGTCTTCACCAGGAAGCTGTCCAGCTTGGCGATGAACTCGGTGGTCACCTCCGGCGTCCGCAGCAGCGGAATGCCTTCCTGGTCACAGAACAGCGTCAGGTAAGGAATCTCCTGCTGACCGCTGGTCACGATGAAGCAGGGCGGATGGTATTTGACGATGTTGCCGATATGCAGCATACGCTCCTCTACACTCAGCGTTAACAGGTAGTTGATCTCTTTACGTCCAAGGACCTGCACCCGCTCCATCGGAAAAAAATCAAAATAACCGACAAACTCCAGACCCGGTCTGTGCGTCCTTGGACGGGTGATGTTCCGGTCCATCCGGCCCGCTCCGGCGAGCACCTCCAGATGGAATTTCTCTACAAGACTCTGCACGCTGATAGATTTCATGTGATCCCCTCCCAATCCAATATTTTCCGATAGATTTATCTAAAAATCTTGTAATCTGCACACGCTAATTATATATTAAAAACAATATATAAGACCTAAGACCCACAAAAATCTATAAATACTATTAAAATCAAGAAGGTGTAACATATTGGCCTTAGCCTCTTGGATTGACCTGATTATGTGCTTCCTTCTGTTCCTGCTGCTCATCTATATCGTGGCTACGGTCACCATTACCAAGCTGCACAAGGTCTATTTAGGGTTCCATTTCTCCATGCTGATCTGGCCCTACTGCCAGTTTGCCATAAGAACCGTGGATGATCCTCTCTATCAGCTCTTTTATGTGAAGCTTGCCTTCGTGGATGCTTCTCTGCTGGGCCTGGGCTGGATCTTCTTCACGATTTTGCTTGCGGGACAATCCCAGTTCCTTAACAGAAAAATAGTGTCCGCGCTGGTGATCCCTGCAGTACTGACCTCCCTTGGAGTGGTGCTCAATCCTTATGGATGGTTCGTCCGTCCGGTGAACGGAGGGTATGTGGAGCGCATCTACGGACCTATTTTCTGGATCAGCATGACCTTTCTTGTCATTAACGCCCTCGTGTCCATGTACGTCATCTACGTGGCTCTGACCTCTAATCAGGCTGCACGGGTCAAGAATCAGGTTATGTATATGCTCAAAGGCATTACAGCCCTATGCGTCTTCCTTATGATCGATGTGCTTCTCAATGTCATTCTGGATGACTATCTGCCGGTAATTCCGGGCTTCACTTCGCTGGGTATCGTGGTGTCGGCTACGTTCTTTGTGATTACGATCCACCAGGACAAAGTATTCGATATCGTAACTATCGCCCATCAGGATATTATCAATACCATGGAATACGGAATTCTCGTGCTGGATGACCAGGAGCAAGTGGTAGAGATCAATCATGCCCTGCATCCCTATATCCCGCTTGTGACGGGTGCGGCGTTCAACATGAGCAGCTATCTGCCGGATGACCCTGCCATGAAGATCGAGTCCTTCCTTGAGAAATACCATGAGCATCCGCTGGAGACGGCCGAGCTGGAAATTCTGCATCCCCTTATCCAAATGGTTGTCAGTATTCATGCAGCACCCATTATGGTGAGCGGCAGCCGGGTCGGACGGATTGTCACCTTCCAGAATGTTACCGAGATCCGGCGGCTCATCGATGAGACGAACCAGCAGAATGCCATCCTGAAGGAACGCAACGACTCGCTGGTGAAGGTACAGGAGGAGCTGTTCCAGACGAACGGCAAGCTGAGGAAGCTGGCGATCACCGACAGCCTGACCGGCTGCTACAACAGGCATTATCTGATGCAGCAATTGGAGCAGGAGGCGCTGCGGGTCAGCGACACCCGGACACCTTCGACTATTATACTGATCGACATCGATTTTTTCAAAAAAATCAACGACCAGCACGGCCATCTGGCCGGAGATATGGTCCTGTGCAACACAGTGGAGCTGCTGCAGCGCAGCCTGAGGCCCTCCGATATTCTGGCCCGCTACGGCGGAGAGGAATTCATTATCTATTTGCCGGATACGAATGGAGCCGAGGCGAGCCGTCTGGCCAAGCAGCTGAAATCCGAAGTTGAGCACAATACCATCCACATCGATTATATCGATGAGCCTGTGTCCATCACCATCAGCATGGGACTGCTCAGCATCGCTGAATTCAAGATCCCGCCTGCCATCGAGGCGAACACCTACTTGAACGACCTGTTCAAGTCTGCCGACAAAGCCCTGTACGCCGCCAAGCATCAGGGCCGGAATCAGATTGTTGCGGCGGAGGTATAATTGGATGTTATCTTATCCTTGTATCATGAGCACTAGCCGCATAGGCAGTGCTTTTTTTTGCGTTTATTTATGATTTTGATTATTTTATTTTTGCTGGAACCTTTTTGACTAAGCCGCCGTCTATGATCACAAATAAACCACAAACTACTCTTACGAGGTGACTGGACATGAAGAATACATTCAAGATGATAACCCTATCCGCAGCCGCCGCTCTGGCGCTCAGCTTCACCGGACAACAATTCGCCTCGGCCGCAGCCTTCAAGGATATCCATAACGTGCAGGACAAAGACAAGATTATTGCCCTTCAGAACAGCGGCCTGATCAAAGGCATTAGTACGGATCTGTTCGGCCCGAACCTCAGCATCACAGCAGCCCAGGGGGTGCAGATGATCGTGAGTGCGCTTGATCTGAATCTGGATACGATCCGGTTCGTGAAGGAGCCCCATGCTACCGACTATTTCAAGAATGCCAATGACTCTGCGTGGTATGCGCAGGCGCTGATTATTGCCGGTGTGCATGGTCTGGACCTGCCTGCCGATCTGAAGCCTGGTGAGAAGCTGACCCGCGAAGAATTCACCTACCAGCTCATTGATGCGATGGAGAACACGAACCGCCTGCCGATGATTAAACCGGTGGTAGCGGAGTACGCCGACCAGGATCAGGTGAAGGTGGAATACTCCGGTGCCCTGCAGCGTGCGCTGAATTACGGTGTCCTGAAGCTGGATGGCAGCGGCAAGCTTAATCCGAAACAGGAGATCACCCGTGCGGAAGCGGCAGTAGCCATCAGCAATGCGCTCGCTTATTTGAAGGCCCATCCAGCCCCTGCTGCTACGGATGAGGTCCTGACCGCAGAACAAGCTGTGCAGGTTATTAAAGAAGCAGTCGGTCCTGAAGCCGGCCTGCAGATCAAGATTGCTCCGGCGGCCAGCATGTCACGTGAAGCCTTCACGTATCTTTTAATCCATACCTTACAGACCAGCGGGCAACTGCCGATGATTAATGTCATTCCAGAAGACGTGAAGGACGGCGATCAGATCGACATCCTGAACTCGGGAGCTATCCAGACCGCCCTTGCCCTTGGCTTCGTGGAGCTGGATGCCGACGGGAACTTCAATCCGAAGGCGGCAATCACCCGCCCTGAGGCTGCTTCCATCGCCGGAAATGCCGTGAATTATCTGAAGGCCCATCCGGCACCCGGTGCTGTAAGCAAGACAATCACCGCAACCGAGGCCGTCCAGTTCATCAAGGACGCTGCCGGACCTGAGGCGAATCTGCAGATCAAAATCGATCCGAATATGAGCGTAACCCGCGAATCGTTCACGTATCTGCTCATTAACACGCTCCAGACCAACGGTCAACTGCCGATGATTAAGCTGATCCCGGTGGAGATCAAGGATAATGACAAGATCAATATCCAGAGCTCGGGAGCCATTCAGACCGCGCTTGCCCTCAAGATCGTGAAGCTGGATCAAGACGGAAGCTTCCGTCCCCAGGACGGCGTCACCAGCGCTGACGCCGCGGCAATGGTCAGCCAGGTGAAGGCTATCCTGAGCGGAAAGTCTGCGAAGTAAGCAACATATGCGATTTATCTTACCCCTTCTGCAAACATGCGGGAGGGGTTTGTGCTGTGTTTTACAGCAGCAGCACCATCAGGTCCTCGTCCAGATACTCGCCGTCAAGCTTCATCGCCCTTGGCTCTGTGCCGTAGCAGACGAATCCAAGGGATTCGTAGAGCCTTTTGGCAGACAGATTACTGGAGGTTACGGTCAGCGTAAGCTGCTCCAGCCCCGGCGCGCCCTTCGCCCGGGCAATCAGCTCCAGCATCAGCGCGCGGCCCACGCCATGTTTGCGGGCAGCCGGATCTACATATACTGCATAGACATTAGCTTTGTGCTGAATCTTAGGCCTGCTCTCCCGGAACAAGGTTGCCATTCCCGCCAGCCTCTGCTCCCCATCCAAGAAGGCGCCCAGGGTGAAATGCTCATCGGAGGAATCCAGCCTAATCCGGGTAGTCTCGATAGACAGCTTCGCTTCCGATTCATAAGAGCTAAGGAAAGCTTCCGGGTGCTGCTGCAGCGACTGCAAACGAAGCGCCCGGTAGCTTTCGGCGTCCGTGGGGGCCAGTGTTCTAATGTACATTTCTTTCCTCCCTTACAATATGGATGCAATAAATTGACAAAAGGCAAGTATTTGGTTATATTTAGGTTTGTAAAATTATATTTTGCGCAATATAAATCAATGAAACACTAACCATCCTGATTCACATTACTTAAATTCCTATCACTTGAAAAGAGGGACTTCTTATGATGACTGTAAGTTTAATTCTTGTTGCCTTAGTAGCACTAGAGCATGTGTACATACTTGTACTGGAGATGTTCCTGTGGACCACCCCGAGAGCACAGAAGGCGTTCGGATTGACCCCCGCCTTCGCACAGGAGACGAAATCGCTGGCAGCCAATCAGGGCTTATATAACGGCTTCCTCGCAGCCGGTCTAATCTGGGGGCTGCTGCATCCAAGCGCGGACTTCGGTTACCAGCTGCAATTGTTCTTCCTGATCTGTGTGGCGGTTGCGGCCATCTACGGCGGACTTACCTCCAAGCGATCCATCCTGCTGATGCAAGGCCTCCCGGCCTTTCTGGCGCTGGCGGCCACATTGATCGCACATCTGTAAAATTCGCGGACCGATGCAGGCAGCTTCCTCTCCGCTCAAGCCTTACAGCTTCTGCGCGAACTCGTTCAACTGCTCAGACATTGCCCGGATCTCCTCAATGAAGCTGGAGATCTCATGCGTGGAAGCCGCCTGCTCCTGCCCGACGGACGCAATCTGGCCTATGGCTTGACTGATCCCTTGCATGGCCGACTGAATCTCACTCAGGGTATCCCTGATCCGCTGCGCCGATTGCTCGGTTTCCTTCGAGAATCTGCGGATCTCCTTAGCCACAACGTCGAAGCCCCGGCCCCGCTCCCCGGCATGGGCGGCTTCAATCGCCGCGTTAATGCCAAGCAGGTTCGTCTGGTCGGCCACCTTCCTCAGCACCGCCAGAACCTCACTGCTTTTACGGACACTATAAGCCGTTGCATCCGATTGAATCAGCAGCTTCTGCGAATAATCGGCAAGCAGGCCTGAGCCGTCCGCGACCTGGCTAATCCGCGCATTGGCCTGATTCAGGGACAGCGCCATCCGGTCCGCGATCTCCCGCAGCTCCGTCTGCCTGCGTACCTGAATACATACCGCCCCACAGACCTCCTCATCCTCCCCATGTACCGGCAGAACTGTACCCACAAATTCATACCCGTAATATTCCCTGGGGACATTAGCCACCGAGTATTCATCCTGCTTCAGCGCATGATACAGAGGCTCATCTGCCTGAATGATCTGCCCTGCCCGGATGCCCAGATCAATGGAATCACCGGGGTAATAGGCAAGGAACTTCTCTGTGTCGCAGATGGCAATTGAGATATCGTAAGGAAAAGCAGCTTTCAGAATGGGTGCCAGATTCATTAGTTCTTCAAGGGAGCGGACGATGTTTTTCATAGATGCGGTTCTCCTTCTATTTCAGGTAGCTTCACGGTACAGTGAAATCTTGAGTTAAGTTCGACATTTTGCGAAAAACCTCCTTTATTCAAAAATGAATAATTAAAAATTGATTTATAATCACAGCATCAGTCTGACGGGTGAAGGATGCGGGTGCTTCAAGCAGCACCCCCATTTTCTTCGCCTACCTGCAGGCGTGACCATTGTGGGCGGTTTTTCAACCAAAAAAGCCGGAACCCGTCGTCTATTGCTGACAGGCTTCGGCTTTCCTTCGCTCATTGCGGCTTAACTCTATTGTACTCCTGCCCCTATTGCATCCTTCAACCGGTCCAGTTGAAGCAAGTGGTGGCGGTAGTGCATCTCGATCAGCAGATACCATTCTGCTGCAGTCAAGGGGCCGAAGCGGGGATGAGGGACAGTGCTGTGCTCAGGTGCCTGCGCAAGCTTCGGCAGGGTCTCCCGCATACGGTCCATCACGGTGTGCAGACCCTGGATCAACTGCTCCTTGCTCTCCGGCTGTACCGGCGTGTACTGCGGTGACGGCGGAACATGAACGCGTACAGGCGGGAAGCTGCCCCCGGCAAAAATCGCTTTACCATCCGGGGTCATCTCTGCTTCATTCCCCGCCGCTTCCCCGTTCCCGGCCAGACACTGATCGATATTACGGAGCTGCATGTACAGCGCCGATTGTATCAAATGCTGGACCATCTGCCCGAGAGACCACTCTCCCTCGGCAGGCTGCCGCAGCAGCTGCTCCATACTGAAGATATCTAATTCCATAAGATAGTGATGGGCAGTCTTCTCAAACTGCTGTAAGGCTTCTGTTGTCTTCATATTCTTATTCATATTCATATTCATAATATTCAGGCAGCTCCTTTATTCTTCGGTCTGACCTGAATATACACAACCGCTACTGACAACATTATGTCAGTAGCGTTCCAGCATTCTCGCCGCTTCCTCCCGCACAAGCTTCCGCAAGGCTTCCGGCTCCAGGACAACCGCCCCCGCTCCCCAGCCAAGCACCCATTGCAGCAGGTCCTCGGGCTGGCGCACGCGGAAGGTCATAAGCCTGCCGTCTGCCCGGTCCTCCACTGCCTCCAGATAAAAGTTACCCGATTCAGCCGCCTTGCCCGCGATCTCCGGCTGAACCAAAATGCACACGCGTACATGGCGGTCATCCTCCGGCTGGTACTCGTGCAGATCGAAATCCGCAGGCACTTCGAACCGGTCACCCAGAACGGTAAGCCCGCTCATTCTGGATAACCGGAAATGACGGATCTCCTGCCGCAGCCAGCACCAGGCGACCAGGGTCCAGGCGCCTCTGTTCAGGACAAGTCCATACGGCGAAGCGGTTCGGACACTCCGGTGACTTCCGTCAGCTTCCTGTCTGCCCTTCGTATACCCGAAGCTGATCTTCCGCTGCTCCAGAATCGCGCGGCGGATCTGCTCCATGTACTCCTTCTCCTGTCCTTGCAGCTTATCTTTACTGGTATTCAGCAGCAGGATGCTCTGGCGGAGCCGGGCGGTATTCTCCTTGACATCCTCCGGGAGAACCGCTTCAATCTTCCTCCCTGCTGCGGAGGCCTGGTTACCATACTGAGTGTCGAACCGCTGCTCCACGAAATCCGTCCCGATCAGCAGGGTCACTGCCTCCTCGGCGGTGAAGCTGACCGGGGGCAGGAAATACCCTTTTACCAGCGAATATCCCTGACCTGTAGCTCCTACCACCGGCACTCCAGCTTCACTAAGCGCCTGGATATCGCGGTAGATGGTTCTTACACTAGTCTCGAAGACGGACGCCAGATCCTCTGCCCGTACGACCCCTTTGCGCTGCAGCTCCAGTACGATGGCTAACATGCGGTCTGTCTTGTTCATGCGGCGGCTGCACCCTCTTCATCCTGAAATCAGTTTATGTATTGATTATACTGATTTCCTGTTCACTTTTCTCCTTACGGCTTCTAATGGAATACAGAACGAACAGCAGGATGAACCAGAGCGGGGTGAACAACAGAGCCGGACGGGTCTCAGCAGCAAAGAGCATGATCACAAGAATGGCGGCGAACAGCGTCAGGACGGCATAGTTAATTACGGGGGTGAACGGCGCTTTAAATTTGGAAGCGGCATGTAAGTCCGGGCGGTTCCTTTTATACTTGATATGGCAGACCAGCACAACGCCCCAGACCCAGATGAAGCAAATGGCGCTGATCGTAGTCACGATACCGAAGGCCTGACCCGGAATAAGCTTGCTGAGCAGTGCCCCGGCAGAAATCACCAGCGTGGAGAGGAATAAGGAATTCGCAGGCACATGATTCCGGTTCAGCTTGCCAAGCTGAGGCGAGGCCTGATTCCGTCTGCTCAGATTGTAGAGAATCCGGCTGGTCGAGAACATCCCGCTGTTGCAGGCGGAGGCTGCCGAGGTTAAGACCACGAAATTGATAATCCCCGCAGCAATCGGAATCCCGACCAGACTGAAGGTGCGCACGAACGGACTTTCAGCCGCGCTAAGCTGGGTCCAGGGATTAATGCACAGCAGCACGAAGAGCGCGCCGACATAGAAGAAGAGAATCCGCAGCGGAATTTTGTTGATCGCGGACGGGATGTTTTTCTCAGGATTAGCCGTCTCCGCTGCCGATACCCCCACCAGCTCCACGCCGACATAGGCGAATACCACCATCTGGAAGGAGAACAGGAAGCCCTTCACCCCGTTCGGGAACACGCCCCCGTGCTCCCAGAGATTGCGGACCGACACTGAGCCTGCATCTGTCTTGAACTGGGTTACCAGCAGGACAATCCCCAGGCCAATCAGAGCCAGAATCGTAACCACCTTGATCAGAGCAAACCAGAATTCGAGTTCGCCGAAGCTTTTGACCGTGAGCAGATTGAGTCCGAGCAGAATGATCAGGCAGATCACGGCCGGCACCCACTGCGGAATATCGAACCAGTACTGCACATAGACGCCCACCGCAATCACATCGGCCATCGCCGTCATAATCCAGCAGAACCAGTAGGTCCAGCCCGTAATGAACGCCGCCCGCGGCCCCAGGTAATCCTCAGCAATGTCTGTAAAAGACTGATACCCCGCCTTCGAGAGCAGCAGCTCCCCCAGCGCCCGCATTACAAAAAACACGGCAATCCCCACGATCAGATACGTGAGCATGATGGAGGGCCCGGCCTGCTGAATGGCTTTACCCGATCCCAGGAATAAACCTGTGCCAATCGTACCTCCGATGGCAATAAGCTGGACATGCCGGTTTGCAAGCTCTCTTTTTAACTCTGTCTGTGCCATACCTGTTTCCCCCTTAGTGTATATGACGCTGTCCTGCCGGGTAACGCAAAAAGGAGACTGGATATCATCCAATCTCCCGGTTCATAAGAGGTTCCAAATAAGCGTCTGCAGCAGCGGCTAATCCGCACGGCAAAACACAAATTCGGTACTCTTCTGTCCTTTTGCCTGAGATTGTGAACCCTTCGGCGCTGCGGTCTCCCGCAGTCTCTCCAGAAGCTGCTCCAGCTATAGTGTGATCCATAGCCTTCATAGCTTGCGAATATTCAATTATTTGAAGCTGACTTCATGTAAATATTTTTCAATTCTATGCACAGTCCAGACTTCTGTCAATATCATTTGTTACTCTCGTGGTCATCGCCGGGTGTCCTGCACTGCTTCATTGCACGTTATTTAACCGTAATTTTGGTTTCCAGGTCTTTATAATAAGTTTTAGCCCATTGGCCCTGCTTGTCTTTGAACATCTTCCCGCTGGCATCTTTGGAATACGTAAAAGGCTTCACGCTAATGGACTTCGGAACGGCTGGGAATGCACTATAGTTCTGTTCCTCGGTACCGCTTGTTTTAACCTTCTCAAACGGCTTGCCCCACGGCGAGATCACATTCCCCTTCTCATCCACAAGGTCATATAACATTCTTTCCGGGTTCACCTTGGACTTGGCCGCTGCCGGAACTTCACCCTTAAAGGTCACCTGCAGAGACATCGTTAACGCGGTCATCTCGAAGGAATTCACCGTATAATTGAATTTGTTGTTCTTCTTGGAGACGCCCGGCTTCAGGCTTAACAGGGTCCCCAGCTTGTTCACTTGAACTTTGAAAATAAACGGCTCCTTCACCCCGTTGGCGTATGCCTTCAGCGTTAGGTCGAATTTGTCCGGGATTTGCTGCTTCATGGCTCCTTTGGTCAGCCAGATCAACGCCGTGTCCGTATCTTCCAAATTGGGAATGATGGAAGTATCAAACAGCAGCTTTTTCCCATTGATCAACACGTCCACATTCCTGGTCTGGTCCATGAAAGAACCGTTCTTGCCCACCGTCCCTCCCTCCTGCCGGATACCTGCGACAAGCTCGTTATTGTCATAGATCAGATCGGTTAGAGTCAGGGTCACCCCTTCCTGGGTCACGGTCTGATTCGGGGCAGCAGCAAGCCCTTTCTGGACAAGCGCCTTCAGCACGGTGCTGTCACTGACCGCAAAGGCGCTGCCAGCCTTAGTTGCCTTGTTGACATCGGCTGCCGCCGCTACGGGTACAGTGAATCCCCCGCCGACAACTGTCCCTCCGAGTACAACGGTTACTGCTGTTGCTATCATTGCTTTCTTCATCGTATTTAAGCTGATCGTGTACATAGTTTCTCTCCTTTGCTGATTAAGAATATACAGGTATAACGTTCCCCTGCTGCTATTTTGTGACAGGAGCGCAGAATAACATCCTACTTGCACAAAGTCATTTTTGAATAAACAGGGTCATTTGCAAGAGAGAATTCGGTTCATCCGCTCTACTATAATAAGTTCATCCAGAACAAGTAGAGTGAGGTTAGAACTTATGGCAAATCCCGCACCACAAGCTATGAACACCAAGTTAGCGACACCGCCCCAGGGCCGTTTCGGCCGTCTGCTGCACAATATCGTGCGATACCGGGTGCTGCTGCTGATGCTGCTGCCCACCTCGATTATCTTTTTCATCAACTGCTATATTCCGATGTTCGGATTATTCATTGCCTTCAAGAACATCAACTACATTGACGGCATTATGGGCAGTCCTTGGGCCGGGCTCGACAACTTCCGGTTCCTGTTCGCCACCTCTGACGCCTTGCGCGTGACCATCAACACCGTGGGGTACAATGTGGTCTTCATTATCTCAGGACTCATCCTCTCGGTCTCGCTGGCCATTGCGATCAATGAGGTGCGTAACAAGCTGGCTTCGAAGTTCTTCCAGACCGTCATGATTATGCCGAACTTCCTGTCCATGGTCGTGGTCAGCTTCATCGTCTATGCCTTCCTGCACCCGGAGTACGGCTTCCTGGTCAAGCATATTCTGCCAATGTTCGGCTACTCCTCAGTGAATGCCTATATGCATCCTAACGCATGGCCTTACATTCTGTGGATCACCAAAATGTGGCACTCCATCGGGATCGGCAGCGTCATCTACCTTGCAGCCATCACCGGCATCAGCGAAGAGCTGTACGAAGCCGCGGTGATGGACGGCGCCAGCAAATGGCAGCAGATCACCAAGATTACCCTGCCGCTGCTCACGCCGATCATGGTCATTCTCACGATTCTTAACATGGGCGGCATCTTCCGCTCTGACTTCGGGCTGTTCTACCATGTGACCCTGGACTCCGGTGCGCTGCGCTCGACTACGGACGTCATCGACACCTATGTCTACCGGGGCCTGATCCAGCTCAACGACCTGGGGATGTCCTCAGCGGCGAATTTCTATCAATCGGTCGTCGGCTTCTTCCTGGTCATCGGCGCGAACGCTCTCGCCCGGAAGCTGAACCGCGATACGGCGCTTTTCTAGAAACGGAGGATTCTAATGACTACTGCATCCCGAAGCAACCCTTATACCAAAGGCTCCACTACCGCCCAGATTATTCTGAATGTGTTCTTCATCGCCTTCAGCCTGGCCTGTATTCTGCCGATCCTACTCATTGTCGCCATCTCCTTAACCAACGAGAAGGCCTTGACGCTGCAGGGTTACAAATTCTGGCCCGATCATATCGACGCATCCGCGTACCAATATCTGTTCAAGCATTCGGAGACACTGGTTAAGGCGTATGGCGTCAGCCTGACCGTTACCATTATCGGGACTGTTCTGGCCGTGCTGCTGATTGCGCTATATGCGTACCCGCTTTACCGGAAGGATTTTCCCTTTAAAAAAACATTCAACTTCTACCTGCTGATCACCATGCTGTTCTCGGGAGGGCTTGTCCCCTTCTATCTGCTGTACGTGAACTATCTCGATCTGAAGGACTCGCTGGTTGCGCTGATCCTGCCCGGCCTGTCCAATGCCTTCTATATCTTCATCACCCGTACCTTCTTCCAGCAGACGATCCCGGAGGAGATGATTGAATCCGGCAAGCTTGACGGGGCCTCGGAATGGCGGATATTCTTCCAGCTTGTGCTTCCGATCTCCCTGCCTGTTCTGGCTACGATCGGTCTGTTCACTACGCTGATGTATTGGAATGACTGGTTCAACTCCATGCTATTCATTAATGACACCGACAAGTTCTCCCTGCAATACGTCATGATTCAGATGATCCGCCAGGCGGAATTCTTCAAAACCCAGCTTGCCGGCAGCGGTGTCGCCCTGATGGTACAGGAATCCGTTCCGACCGAAAGTCTGCGGATGGCTATGGTCGTGCTGTCGATTGGTCCGATTCTGTTCATCTATCCGTTCTTCCAGAAGTACTTCACCAAGGGCCTTACTATAGGGGCAATCAAAGGTTAAGCGGTCTAGCTCTGGCGTAAATGCCGGTTAGAATATATGATCTAATTATCATTCGAGGAGGTTCATACAAATGAGAACAACAAGAAGCTCAGGCACGGTGCTTGCCGCTCTGACTGCCGTGATACTGGGCATTACCGGATGCGGCGGGGGCAATTCAGGTGCATCCGCCCCGTCCAAGGCAGAATCAACAGCAGCAGCCACAACGGCTGGCACGGAAGGCAGCACGAGTCCTGATACCTCAACGTTCCGGAAGCTCAAAGTTTACACGGTCGGGAATTTCCCGCAGAATGATACCAAGGCAGTTGTAGATGAGATCAATAAGTATCTCAAAGAGAAAATCAACGCCGAGATTGACTTCCAGGGACTCCCTTGGTCCTCCTGGGCCGAGAAGATGGCACTGGCTTACCAGTCCGGTGAACAGGTTGATCTGACCTTCGCCCCCAACTGGGCCGACTTCGCCAATAACGTAGCCAAGGGCGCGTTCCTCCCGCTGGATGATCTGTTAGCCAAATATGGACAAGGCATCAAGGAGACCCTTGATCCCCGCTTCCTGGACGGCGGAACCGTAGACGGCAAAATCTATGCGATTCCTACCAATAAGGAAATTGGTGAGAGCCATACCATTATGTTCCGCAAGGATCTGGTAGATAAATACGGCTTCGATGTGAACTCGATTGAGACGCTGGAGGATCTGGAGCCATGGCTGCAGACGATCAAGGAGAAGGAACCGGCTATTGCGCCGATCTGGCTCTCCGGCAGCGGCTCCGATACCCTGGGCTACTTCGACAAGACCAGAGAGAGCATGAAGGAGAACTTCCGTTATGAGCTGGTGGCCGGCGCTCCCGCCGGAATCGTACTGGATACCAAGACTGATAAGATGGTGATCAGCTCCATGGAGTCCGACACCGCAATCTACCGGATGAAGCTCTACGGCGACTGGTTCAGCAAAGGCTACATCAATAAAGATGCCGCAACGACCAAAACCAGTACTGAAGACGCTTTCAAGGCCGGTAAGACCTGGATGAAATTCGGTTCAGACAAACCGGATTCCGACAAGGAAGATTCCATCGCTACCGGCATTGAGCTGGTGAAGCTGAAGGGGAATGAACCCGAGATCAGTACAGCCAGCGTCAGCAACTCCATGATGGCCATCGGACGCACCTCGATTGATCCCGAGCGGACCATGATGCTGCTGAACCTTCTGCATACCGATCCGGTGCTGGTCAATCTCATTGACTTCGGTGTAGAAGGACGGCAATATGTGAAGGTGGAAGGCAAAGAGAACTTCATCAAGCTGCCTGACGGCATTGCTACCCGTGCCGATACCGGCTGGGCGCCGGGCATTGAATGGATGTTCGGTAACCAGACCATAACCTATCTGTGGGAAGGCGAAAGCGCCGACAAGTGGGAGAAATTCAAGGCTTATAACGAGAGCGCCCATAAGGTGAAGTCCTTCGGCTTCAACTTCAATACCGACGCTGTCAAAACACAGGTCTCCGTGGTCAGCAACATTATCAAGGAATTCCGCCCGCTGCTGGAAACGGGCAGCCTGGGTGTAGATAAGGTGCTTACGGAGTACAATAAGAAGCTTAAGGCTAACGGCATTGAAGAGATCCGCGCCGAGGTTCAGAAGCAATACGATGCCTGGAAGGCCAAACAATCCTAAACAAACAAGTGAAAACGACGATGCCGTCCTTTTAAGGACGGCACCCGTTTCAGCGAGAAATATAAGGATAAGTTGTCGTGTGGAACATACAAATTCTTATATTTTAAGCTAAGGGGAAGGACGGCTGCCGTCCTTCCCCTTTCCTGCCGCTCAGCGTGTAAATGTACCTAAGGATAAGGGGGAAGACTGTGAAACTATCATTGCGATTCAAAGTGAGTGCCCTTGTCCTGCTGCTGGTCACGCCGCTGTTCCTCTTTCTCTCCTACACCAATCTCTATTCCACCAACATTGTCCGGGAGAAGGTTGCGAAGTCCGCTTCGGACACGTTGACCCTGCACTTAGGTACACTCGATGAGCTGCTGGAGCAGACCAGCCATTATCTGCTGCGTACGGCCAATGAAAACATGCTGCTGGAGCTCTATTCCGACAGCGGTCCCGACAGCGTCAATTATTATCTGTCCATCCGTAAGCTGATGGACCAGTGGTACAGCGATGTCAGCTACTATACCATTATCCGCAGTGTCTTCGTCTACCATCAGGACCGGGATGAACTCTTCCTGAGCAGCCAGAAAGAGTATTACCAAGAGAAGGAGATGATTGCCTCGGGGCTGTCTTCACACCTCAAGACCCCTAATCTCCAGGCCTCCCTGAAGTGGGAGACCGTGACCCTCGGCGGAGAGCCGGTGTTATTCAAGGTGCTGCCGGACAAGAGCGGCCGGCTTCTCATGGGGGTACTGGTCAGCATCGATTCTCTGGCCCAGCCCCTGACCCAGTTGGAGTCTACCGGGGGCAGCGGACAGGTCGGCATGATCGACAATGACGGTAAATTACTCTGGGGCCAGTTCGCCAGTAAAGATCTTGCGCTCATCCGCAGCCGGCTTAATCAGCCCAACCCTCGTGCTGATGCCTCGATTCGCCTGAGTAACGGTAATTCGTATCTGCTGATTGACAAGCCATCCCAATATTCCAATCTGAATGTCTTTTTCCTGCTCGACGAGAAATCCATTCTGGACGAGCTGCCGATCTTCCAGCAGATCATCAAGGTGATTCCCTTCGTCATTATCCTCGTAATGGTTATCCTGTTGGCTCTGCTTAGCAGACTGGTGTTCAAGCCTATCCAGCAATTGACCAGCGGGATGCGCATCTTGGGGAAGGGACAGCTGGAATACCGGCTGAAGGATGGCAACAGCAGAGAGTTCCAGATCATTACGATGCAATTCAACCAGATGGCGGAGCAGATCGGCAATCTCAAGATTGATGTGTATGAGGAGCAGATGAAGGTGCAGCAGGCCGAGCTGAAGCATCTCCAGGCGCAGATCAATCCCCATTTTTTCATGAATTCCTTGAATATCGTCTTTCATCTGGTAGAGCTGAAGCAATATGCCTTGATCAAAAAGATGATCGGACATCTGGTCTCCCACTTCCGCTTCATTATGAATACCAACGACGCCTGGCTTCCGCTCCGCAGCGAGCTGAATCATATTCAGAACTATATCGAGATCCAGATGGTTATGTATCCGAACAAGCTGTCTTATGAAGTGCTGCTTCCGCAGGAGCTGGAGTCTACGCTGATTCCGCCGCTGCTGATCCAGCCCTTCGTCGAGAATGCCATCAAGCATGGCTTCATCAACAATTCGAAGCCCTTCGAGGTCGGCATCACAGTCAGTGAAGAAGCCGGAGAGAGCGGCGATTCCTGCATTGCCATTCAGATCCGCGATTCCGGGCCGGGCTTCTCCGCGGCTCAGCTCGACAGGCTCAATCATGGCGTATATGAGCGCAAGCCGACAGACCGCCATCTGGGGATATGGAACGTATACAGACGCATGCTGATGTTCTATAACAACCGGGCACGGCTTACCTTCCACAATGCTCCAGACGGAGGCGCGGTTGTGGAAATCAGACTACCCGTTCAAAAGGAGCTGTGACGTTCAATGTACAGAGTTCTAATCGTTGACGACCAATACTTCGCCTTGCTCGGCCTTCAGCAGGGGGTAGATTGGAGCGCGCTTAGCGTGTCGGATGTCTGTCTGGCGGAGAACGTAGACCAGGCGATTGCTGTTCTTGAGCAGCAGCCCGTAGACCTGCTGATCTGCGATATTGAAATGCCGGGCAAAAGCGGCCTGGAGCTGCTGGCCTGGGTGAAGCAATCCGCTCCCGGCACGCTGACGATTATGCTGACCTGCCATGCGGATTTCGAGTATGCCCAGCGCGCGATTTACCACGGAGCCTTCCATTATCTGCTCAAGCCGGTAGACTATGAGGAATTGATGAAAATCTCCCGTGAGGCGCTATTCGAGATCAGCAAGCAGAGAGAGCAGCAGCAGTTCGAGGCCCTGATCCAGAAGTACCGGAGACAGTGGGAGCATCAGCTCCCCCTGCTGGTGGAACGGTTCTGGCAGGATATTCTCAGCCAGCGGGCAGCGCCCGTGCTGGAATCGCTCACCCTTCCGGCGAACACCTACAATCTGGATCTGCAGCCTGGAGACCGCTACTTCCTCGCTCTGCTCGGGTTGGAGCAGTGGAAGGAGAACCTTAGCGCACGGGATGAGACAATTATGGAATATGCACTGCGCAACATGGCCGATGAGCTGCTGCTAAGCGGGCTGGAAGGCACTGTGCTGCAGGATCAGGTCGGCCATAATCTGGCGGTCATCTACGTGCGTGGCGATATGAACGCCGTCCGGCATACGCTGGAGCAGAATGGCCGCACCTTCCTGGATACCTGCGGACGGCTGCTGCATTGCTCCCTCTCGATCTACATCAGCGCGGGTGTCCCTCTATCCGGAATCATGAGCGCTTACACGAATGTCACGGAGCGGGAACAACGCAACCTGAATCGTTCGCGTCAGGTGTTCGGACCGGAGGATCAGGCATATAGCCGAGATCAGCCGCTTGCGCCGGTGCCTCAGGCAGCGCCTATGCATATCTTCGGAGAGTGGGCGACCCTCCTGGAGCTTGGCGAGCTGGAGGAGCTGGAGCGCCGCGTGACGCTGTGGTTCTCGGGCATCGGGCCCGGCCGCTGGACAAGTGAGCTGCACCGCCAGCTTATCCACGGCATCCTGTTCATTGTACACACCGTTCTCGCCAAAAAAGGCTTATCCGCACACGCCTCAGCGGAGCTGAAGCCCTTGATGGATAAGGAGAATTATCCGAAGCAGTCCGCTTCGCTCCAGCATTGGGCGCTGGAATGCCTGCGAGCCGTAATGCACTTATTGCAGACCAGCAATAACGTATCCTCGGCCACGGTCACCAAGATCCGGCAGTATATCCGCTCGCGTCTGAGCGAAGAGATCACCCGCGACGAACTCGCGGCCTATGTCTACTTGAACCCGGCCTACTTGTCGCGGCTGTTCAAGAAGGAGACCGGGCTGTCAATCTCCGATGTGATCATTCAGGAACGGCTGCAGAAGGCCAAGCAGCTGCTGGAGGAGACAGAGCTGAAGATCACCGATATCGCCGAGCAGGTCGGATACACCAGCCTCGGCAGCTTCTCCAACCTGTTCAAACGGATCGTCGGCGCCACACCGCAGCAATACCGTGCGCGGAATAAGAAGTGAGTGGGGCGGGCAGATGCTTTTGAATCTCGCCGCCGCACTCACCATACCTGCCGAACAAAAAGAGCGAGAGGGCTATATGCCCCTTCGCTCTTTTTATATGCACTCGCTGTTAACTTTTACAAGTAACTCTAATTACTTAATAATTACATATTCCAGGCCAACCAGCTTCGCATAGGTAACGATCTGATCGGTCGTCAGGTTCAGCGATACAACGGTGTGGTGTCCGCCGCCGTTCTCGATCCAGGCTCTGACTCCGTCCTGGAAGTTAGGCTTCACCTGCCACAGCACACGGGCTACCGGCAGATTCGGAGCCGGAACGGTTGGCTCGAACGCGGTAACTTCGTTGATCAGCAGCTTGTAGTGGGTGCCGAAGTCGGCCATCGATACCACGACACCTTCGCCTGCCTTGCCGTCGAAGACGAGGCGGGCCGGGTCTTCACGGTCGCCGATCCCCAGCGGAGATACGATGATCTTCGGCTGATTGCTGGCCAGGCTCGGATCAACCTCCAGCATGTGGGACTGGAGAATTGCTTCCTGTCCGGCAGCCATTTCGTAAGTGTAATCCTCCATGAACCCGGTGTTCAGGTTGTGGCTCATCACCTTCATCAGGCGGTCCAGGGCCGCAGTCTTCCAGTCCCCTTCACCGGCGAAGCCGTAGCCTTGGGCCATCAGGCGCTGAACAGCCAGACCCGGAAGCTGCTTCATGCCGTGCAGGTCCTCGAAGTTAGAGGTGAAGGCATTGTAGCCGCCTGCATCCAAGAAGCGCTTAAGGGCAATCTCGTAGCTCGCCTGCACCTTCACGCTGGCTTCCCAATCTTCCTTGCTGTACGTGCCATAATCAACGGCATACAGCTTGGTATATTCTGCGAACAGGGCATCGATCTCTTCCTGCTTCACTTCATTCACATAAGTGACCAGATCGCCGATGCCGAAGTAATCTACGGTCCAGCCGAACTGGATCTGGGCTTCTACCTTGTCGCCTTCGGTAACGCCGACGTTGCGCATGTTGTCGCCGAAGCGGGCAACCTTGATGTTGAAGCTTTCGTTATAAGCTACAGCAACGTCCATCCACTCAGCAATCTGCTTCTGGACTTCCGGACGTTCCCAGTATCCTACAACGACCTTATTCTGCTTCTTCAGGCGGGCATTGATGAAGCCATACTCACGGTCGCCATGGGCAGCCTGGTTCAGGTTCATGAAGTCCATGTCAATCGTTGCCCAAGGGATGCTCTCATTGTACTGGGTAGCCAGATGAAGCAACGGCTTCTGCAGCAGCTTCGTGCCGCGAATCCACATTTTGGCCGGGGAGAAGGTGTGCATCCAGGTGATTACACCGGCAACCTCATCACGATAGTTCACTTCTTTCATGATGGAGGTGATTTTGTCTGCGCTAACGGCCAGATCCTGCAATACCAGCGGATAAGGAAGCACCCCGCTGTTGTTGAGCGCATCAGTCATTTCCTGGGCATGTGCCTTCACCTCACCCAGCGCTTCATCTCCATACAGGTGCTGAGATCCTACGACGAACCAGAATTGCTTGTCGCTTACTGTTGACATATCATTCATCCTCTTCTCTATTAGTTTGGTAAAAGTCGTTACTTCTGTCCGTAATACGCATCCTTGCCGTGCTTGCGCAGATAATGCTTGTCCAGAATCCGCTGCGGCAGCTCCTCGGCGAACGTATTCAGCTGGCGGGCGAAGTGGTTCATCTTGGACACTTCCTCCAGCACCACACTGTTCATGACAGCGGCGTGGGCATCCTTGCCCCATGTGAACGGCGCGTGGCCCTTCAGCAGAACGCCGGGAATCGCCATCACATCCAGCCCCCGCTGTTCAAAAGTCTCAATGATCACATGCCCGGTCTCTGCTTCATAACCGCGGTCAATCTCTTCCTGGGTCAGGAACCGGGTGCACGGTACAGAACCATAGAAGGTGTCTGCATGTGTCGTCCCCATAACCGGAACATCCAGTCCGGCCTGAGCCCAGATGGTTGCCCACGTGGAATGCGTATGCACGATGCCGCCGATCTCGGCGTAATGCTTGTAGAGTACAGCGTGGGTCGCTGTATCCGAGGAAGGCCGCATCTCTCCCTCCACCACATTGCCATCGAAGTCCACAACGACCATATCGCTCGGCTTCATCTTGTCATAGCTGACTCCGCTCGGCTTGATGACGAACAGACTGCTCGCCCGGTCCACCGCGCTCACATTGCCCCAGGTGTATTTGACCAGCCCGTGCTTAGGCAGCTCCAGATTGGCCTCGTACACCTCTTCCTTCAGTTGCTCCAGCATGTGTTAATTTCCCCCGTTCTCTACGAGATGATCTACAGCGGCCTGCTCAATCGCCAGACCCGCCGTGTAGCGTTCCATGAACAATTCAAAGCCCTTCACATCCGCCGCAACCGGATGAATGGTCTCGCCTTCGATATCCTTGAAGACCTTCTGGTCGAGGAAATCATCCAGACGCTCCTGCTGCGCTCTGTTCTTCATATAAGAAGCCAGAATCGCCATGCCCCACGCGCCGCCTTCTCCGGCTGTTGCCATCACGGAGACCGGAACATTCATCGCAGCAGCCACGATTCTCTGTCCGACAACAGGCGTTTTGAACAAGCCGCCGTGCGCCAGAATGCTGTCGATGGACACCTGCTCCTTCAAGGTCAGAATATCCATACCAATCTTCAGCGCGCCAAAAGCGGAGAACAGATGCGTCCGCATAAAGTTGCCCAGCGTGAATCGGCTCTCAGGCGAGCGGACAAACAGCGGCCGTCCCTTCTCCAGCCCGGTGATGTTCTCACCCGAGAAATAGCCGTAGCTGAGCAGCCCGCCGCCATCGGAGTCCGCCTCCAGCGCTTTATTGAACAAAACACTGAAGAGCTGGGCCGGATCAGCCTTGAAGCCCATCGCCTCCGAGAATTCCCGGAACAAGCCGACCCAGGCATTGATATCGCTGGAGCAGTTGTTGGCATGCACCATCCCTACCGGACTGCCATCGGGGGTAGTCACCATGTCAATCTCAGGGTATACCGCTGTAAGGTCCTTCTCCAACACGATCATGGCGAACACGGAGGTGCCTACAGAGATATTACCGGTCCGTTTGCGCACACTGTTCGTAGCGACCATTCCTGTTCCGGCATCGCCCTCTGGAGGACAGAGCGGAATGCCTGCCAGCAGGTCCCCGGACTCATCCAGCAGTCTCGCTCCGGCTTCCGTTAGCACACCAGCCTGCTCGCCTGCTGCGTAGACCTTGGGCAGGAGATCACTCAGCTTCCAAGGGTAATTCTTAGCGGCAATCAGCTCATCGAACTGACTGACCATGGCCGGGTGGTAATCCTGTGAAGCTTCATCTATAGGGAAGACCCCGGAGGCATCGCCAATCCCGATCGCCTTGCTGCCGGTCAGCAGCCAATGGATATATCCGCCCAGCGTCGTTACGAATGTCGCCTGCGGAACATGCTCTTCCCCGTTCAGAATCGCCTGATACAGGTGGGCAATGGTCCAGCGCTCCGGAATATTGAACTGGAACAGCTCTGTTAATTCCTTGGCCGCCGCACCGGTTGTAGCATTACGCCAGGTCCGGAACGGAACCAGCAGCTCGCCCGCGCTGTCAAAGGCCATATATCCGTGCATCATTGCTGAGAATCCGATAGAACCGACAGTAGTAAGCGTAACCCCGTATTTCTGTGCAACCTCCTGCTTCATCTCGCGGTAAGCCGCTTGCAGCCCCTTGATGATATCAGTAAGGGGATACGTCCAGTACCCGCCTTCCAGCAGGTTCTCCCACTCGTAGCTTCCGGATGCAACCGCCTCGAATCGCTGATCAATCAGGACGGCTTTGATACGTGTGGACCCAAATTCGATACCCAGTGATGTCTCTCCCTTAAGTATCGCTTGCTTGATGTTCTGATCCATGCCCACGTTACTCCTCTCTGAACCAAACTGTGTTACTTACGAATCTAAAGAATGCGCTTCCTTTATGAACAGGTTTAGTATATTTTTTGTTCGTACATTTGTCAACAATAGATATAAGATATACCTACAAATTTACCTGAAAATCACCCGTATTTTACGCAAATCATGATATATAGTAGACATCCGGGGATATAAAGCTTATATTCAAGCTATAATATGTACGTACAACTACAATAATTTCTCCACTCCATATAAGAACAACTATGAAAGAAGTGACCCGTGTGCGAACCAAGTACCAGATCATATTCGATGAACTCAAAAGCAACATCCTGTCCGGCACCTACAGTGTAGGCGAGCAAATTCCTACGGAGTCGGCGCTGCAGGAGATGTACGGCGTCAGCCGCCAGACCGTGCGGAAGGCCATTCTGGAGCTATCCAATGAGGGGTTCCTGCGCAGCGAAAAGGGCTCGGGCACCTATGTCAGCCACCAGTTTCGGTCCAAATCCGGGAATGGCGCGGGCAAGCGGACCATCGGCGTAATAACCACTTACCTCTCCGATTATATTTTCCCGTCCATTATCCGGGGCATTGAAGGCAGGCTGAATGAAGACAACTATTCGCTGCTGCTCGCCAGCACCAATAACGATGTCGCCCAGGAGAAAAAAGCGCTGGAGATGATGCTGTCCTACGGGGTAGACGGGCTGATCATTGAGCCAACCAAGAGCAACCTCTACAATCCGAACATCGCTTACTACTTGTCGTTCAAGGAGCAGGACGTCCCGTTCATCATGATTAACGCTTATTATGAGGAGCTGGAGGTGCCGTTCTTCTGCCTGGATGACGTACAGTCGAGTTATCTGGCGACCCGGGAGCTGATTGCGAAGGGCCATACCCAGATCGGGATTATCGCCAAAATGGACGATCTCCAGGGCAAATACCGCATGAAGGGCTATATCAAGGCACTCGGCGAGGCCAAGCTTCGCTTCCACCCGGAGCAGGTCCTCTCCTTCGATACCGAATCGAAGCAGGCGCTGTCGGCCAATCTGGAGCAATTCCTGACAGATAACAGAGAGGTGCTGACCGCTATCGTCTGCTATAACGATGAAGTGGGCCTGGAAGTGGTCAAGATGTGCCGCGAACTGGGGATCTCAATTCCTGGAGAGCTGTCGATTATCGGGCAGGACAATTCCTATATCGCCAAGAATGCAGGGATCAAGCTGACGACGCTGACCCACCCGCAGGAGAGAATGGGCCGTGACGCCGCCGAATGGGTCATTAAGAAGCTTCAGGGTAAAAAAGACCTGAAGAGCAGCAACTACTATCTGCCCGAGCTGGTAGAGGGGGAGACGGTGCGGGTGCTGGAGCCGGCTCCAGTGGAATAGGAAGTCCGCCCGGGAATGTGCAGACAAAAGACAAACAGCCCTGACCGCTTCATGACCGTTACAGGCCGTGAAGCGGCAGGGCTGTTCAGTATTCTGCTGATTCAGGGGACTGATTTAGTCCAGCAGAGTAGAGATGCTTATGCTTTCAATCTTAGCGCCCTTGACGTGGAACAGCATATAATCCACATAGTTGCTTGGGGCGAACCGGAAGTCATCCTCTTCCTCAGGTGCACCGTCTCCGGTCAGCTTGCCTTCGGGATAGGCTTTTTTGAGCGTATCCAGGCTGTCTCCGACCTTGATATTACGGACCGTAGTGTACTTCGGATCAGTGATCTTCATGCTGAAGATGTAGAACTGCTTGCCGTCACCCGAATCAATGGTCTTAATCTCAAGGCCCGGGAAGGTATACGTGTTCTCTGTTCTGCCGATCAGGGTATCCATATTTTTACCGTCATCCAAGGAATAAGTGTGCGATTTCTTCGCCGTTGCCTTGCCAAGCATACTCTCCAGCTTAGCATCATCCACAATGTCAGAGAGGGCAATAGTCTGGTCCTTATAGACAAAAGCCAGCTCCTTCAGAACCACATTCCCTTCCTTCTCAATGGTTCCCTCCTTGATTGCCTCCGAGCTGCCCGCTGAAGCCGCCGGGGTTGCCTCGGCCGGAGTCTCCGTAGCCGCAGGGGTTGCTTCCGGTGCCGCTGTGGCCACCGCTTCAGTGGTAGGCTCTGCCGAAGGAGTTGCCGCCGGAGCGGCTGAATCAGACTGGCACCCGGCCAGAAGTGTCATTAACAATACTGCGGACAGCAGCAGCGCTGCCGGTTTTTTAAATGTTCCCATAAGTAATCCCTCCATGAATGTACGCGATGGACGCGTTGTTTGTTTGGTATGAGGTTAGTATACGAAAAGCATTTATTAGTGTAATAACAGAGTTGTATCAGTCTTGTAACGCCTGTTCACAGGAGCGGCAGACGGATGTAGACCGTGGTTCCCGCGCCGAGCTGGCTCTCTATATCCAGGTGCCCGCCGAACTTCTCAGCGATCTCCTTACATATGGACAGCCCCAGCCCCGTTCCTCCTGCCCCGCCTGCATTGCTTGCCCGGTAGAACCGCTCCTGCACACGGGTAAGCTCATCCGCGCTGATTCCAATGCCCTGATCGCTGATCCGCACGACAGCTTCCTGCTCCCGGACCAAAGTTTCAATGCTTACCCGGGTACCGGGACCGGAGTATTTGATCGCGTTGTCCAGCACATTCGCGATGGCATGGGACATCAGCACCTGATTGACATTGACGAAGGCCGGCGGCCCCTGCCGGATCGTAAGCTCTATCCCCTTACTGTCCGCCTTGGCCCTCAATCCAGCGGCTCCCCCTGCGGCCAGCTGTGCCAGGTCCGTCTTCTCGGCATCGATTCCATCCTGCCCTGCCTTATCGAAGCGCGACAGCATGAGCAGCTCATTGACCAGCCGGGTCAGGCGGTCCGATTCATTCACCAGATGGAAGTAGATCCGCTGCAGCTCCTCATCCTCGTCCTCACCTTCGTACAAATATTGAGAGAACCCCTTGATCGCAGCAAGCGGCGTTTTCAGCTCATGGGATACGTTCGAGACAAACTGCTTCTGATACTGGATATAGTCGCTGAGCTGAATACCCATCCGGTTCAGGCCCGCAGCCAGCATGCCCAGCTCATCCTTCCGATTCAGGTGAACCTCGCGGAACTGCTGCTTGGAGAAGCTCTCCGTAGCACCCAGCAGATATTTAATTGGCTTCGTCGTATTCCGGGCAATGAACAGACTGGAGAGCGTAATCAGAATAATGAATCCCCCTGCACCGGCGAACAGGATATAGCGGATCTGGTCCATCATCGTATAGAAATAAGAGACATCCTCCACGAACTCGTACACATAGCTATTCTGATAATACTTGTCTTGGATCGGAACCGCGAAGTAGAGCAGATGATCCTCGGAGACCGTATACGCATAATTGCCCTTAAGGGCATTCTGGATATTCCCGGGGAAAATGACGGGGGTCTTGTTATTGATCACAATCCCGTCAACGGCGAGTCCCAGCAGCTTCTGGCTGCTGTCGTAGATGCGCACTTCCTTGACGGAGGCTTTTAACGTCTCCAGCGCGCTTCTCGCCACCGCCTCCATCTGCCCGGCATCCACCTCTTGTTCGTGCCTGGAGAGCACCTCCCTGAAGGACATCTCGCCAAGATCCGCCTTCTCCATCATTTGCTTCTCTATGGTTACGAAGCTGAAATAGATAATCGCCTTATTAACCGAAATAATGATAACGGCAAAGGACAGCACCGAGAACAGCAAATACATTAGCACCAGCCGGGTCGCGTATTTCAGGCGGAGCCACCTCCCAGCTGATAACCGAAGCCGTAGACGGTGCGGATATATTTCGGATTCTCGGCATCATCCTCCAGCTTCTTTCTTAAGCGCATGATCGTCATATCCACGCTGCGGCTGTCGCCCATGAAGTCATAGCCCCAGACAATCTCCAGCAGCTCATCCCGGGTATAGATTTTGTCCGGGCGCTTCAGCAGGGTCTCCAGAATCCGGAATTCCTTGGCTGTCAGAGCCACCGGAACGCCGCCTTTCTGCACCACCCGGGTCTCCAGATCGAAGGTCAGCTCCTCATGAGTGATCCGGGTATCTTCAGCTTCTGCGGGCAGACCGCTGTTCTGGGCTCTCCGGAGCACCACCTTGATCCGCGCCAGCAGCTCCCGGTTATCGAACGGCTTGGTCATGTAATCCTCTGCCCCCAGCTCAAGCCCCAGCACCTTATCGATAATCTCATTCTTGGCCGACAGCATAATGACGGGAACGGCCTGCCGCTTGGTGATCTCCTTACACAGGTCATAGCCCGAGCAATCGGGCAGCATCAGATCCAGTACCACCAGGTCCGGCTGAAAAGCATCCAAGGCCTCTAGTCCCGCACTCCCGTTCTCCGCTGTCCGCACCTCATAATTCTCTCTGCGGAGCACAAGCTCGATCAGATCTCTAAGGGCAGCTTCATCATCGATTACGAGAATTTTGTTCATCCGATCCCTCCTCCTATACTTAATATTAACACCGGCAAAGGACGTTAATCTCCCCGCAGCGCAGATCACCTGTTATCATTGCCCGTGAAACCGTCGCCAGCAAATTGTATTCGGTTTTTCGCCTACATTCGGTCCGCGCACCCTGGTGTACCCGGAGCCTTTGCTGTTGCCGGACCGCTAGCTATATCCTTTCCAAAAATAAACCTTCGGCAGGCGGTTCACCTATCGCATTTTCCAACATACCTTGAATAAACCAACTAGAAAGGGGACAAATCAATGTATCTGCTCTGGGTAATCATCGTAGGGGGACTCATCGGCTGGCTAAGCGGCAATCTAATCGGGCGTGATGTTCCGGGAGGCGTACTGGGCAATGTAATCGCCGGGTTCATCGGTTCCTGGCTGGGCTCCGAGCTGCTTGGTCCAAGAGGCCCTGTAGTAGGTGGCTTCCACATTGTTCCAGCCATTATCGGCTCCATCGTTGCGCTATTGATCTTCTTTGCCCTGGCCCGCGGCGGCGCCTTCCGGCGTCGTTAATCCTTCCCGCCGGCTGCTGCAAAGTCAACACAGAGCCCCTCCTGTTCAACCAGGCAGGGGCTCTGCCATGTCATCCTTACAGAATCCTTAGAATCTGCCCTTAGAGTATAGGGAGAGAAAGGATGATATACTATGCAGGAACATATTCTGGAAATACAGGATCTATGTAAAAGCTTCAAACGCCAGACAGCCGTCAACAACGTATCGTTAACTGTTGCACGTAATTCGGTCTACGGGCTGCTCGGTCCGAACGGTGCAGGCAAATCGACCCTGCTCAAAATGATTACCGGCATGCTGCGGCCCGATTCCGGGACAATCCGCTTCCAGGGCCAGGAATGGACCCGGAAGGACTTAAGCCGGATCGGCGTATTAATTGAAGCACCTCCGCTGTACGATAATCTGACCGCCCGGGAGAATCTGAAGGTACGCACGCTGGCCCTCGGACTGCCGCAGTCGCGTATCGAAGAGGTGCTTGCCGTTGTCGATCTGACCGCAACCGGGAAGAAGCGGGCCGGACAATTCTCCATGGGGATGAAGCAGCGGCTCGGCATCGCCATTGCGCTCCTCAACCAGCCGGAGCTGCTGATTCTGGACGAGCCGACGAACGGGCTGGACCCGATCGGGATTCAGGAGCTGCGGGAGCTGATCCGCTCCTTCCCGGAGCAGGGAATCACCGTCATCCTGTCCAGCCACCTGCTCTCCGAGGTGGAACAGACAGCCGACCATATTGGCATCATCGCGGGCGGCGTACTCGGCTATCAGGGGGCGATCTCCCCGGATCAGGACCTGGAGGCGCTGTTCATGCAGGTTGCTGCGGCCCACCGGAGGGACGGTGCGGTTCATGCTTAATGTCATACAGGCCGAACGCCTGAAATGGCGGCGGACCTTCATTCCCAAGCTGACTTGGCTTGCCCCGGCGGTTGCGCTTCTGCTGTGTGCGGTGCTCATGGGCGGC
The DNA here is from genome assembly GCF_038009085.1 of Paenibacillus sp. FSL R7-0210. Taxonomy (NCBI): domain Bacteria; kingdom Bacillati; phylum Bacillota; class Bacilli; order Caryophanales; family Paenibacillaceae; genus Paenibacillus; species Paenibacillus sp. FSL R7-0210. Next base: position 6,701,678 of record NZ_JBBPAR010000001.1, on the reverse strand, counting down.
AGCCTGTTCCAGAGCGGCTCCTACAACTGGTGGTACACCCTGTTCCTGCCCGGTGCGCTGAGCCTGGCCTGTTCGCTGGCGCTGCTCAAGGATGCCAAGCTGAAATACCGCAGCCTGCTGGCCCTGCCCTTTACACCGGGTACGCTCTGGACCAGCAAAATCCTTGCCTGCACCGGTTGGCTGCTCACTACTCTAGCCGTGTTCCTGACCGGCGTTACAGCCGGTGGCTTGCTGTTCGGACAGATGATTACACTGCCAAGCAGTCTGGCGGGCAGCGCGCTGATCTTCCTCACCTTCCTGTGGCAGATTCCGCTGTGCCTGTTCCTGGCTGCCCGGCTCGGATTATTCGCAGCCATCCTGCTGAACCTGTTCGGTACTATTCTAGGTGTAGTTCAATTCGACAAGGGCGGCTTATGGGATTACATTCCTTATACAATTACCGCAAGGCTCATGTGTCCGGTGCTGTCCATCCTGCCGAACGGCCTGCCGGTCCCGGCGGACAGCCCGCTGCGCAGCACAGATATGATTCTTCCCGGTACCTTGGTCTCCCTCGGATGGTTCGCCCTTCTGTTCCTGCTGACCACCTTATGGTTCCGTAGACAGGAGGCGAAGTAGCATGAATGCACTGCCGGGTCTGCTCAGGGCCGATCTGCTCAAAATGCGGCGCACCCCGTTTCTCCTGACCCATCTGCTGACTCCGCTGATCGGGGCTGCCCTATTCATGGCTTACTACTCCATTTCCTCTGCCAGCGAAGGGGTTAAGGTGATGGCGTTCATGCAGGCGGTCGCCTGTGCGTTTCCTACCCTCATCGGGCTGCTCTGTGCGATGGCAGCGGAGCAGGAGGCCGCCGCCGGAGGATTCCAGGGAATGCTGGCCTTGCCTGCGGCAAGAAGCACCACCTATGCAAGCAAGCTGCTGCTCCTGCTGGGCTCCAGCCTGGGGGCTGTCCTGCTGATCTTTGTCCTGTTCAGCCTGGGCTTTGCCGGAATGCTGGGGCAGGACCGGCACGGCATACTCTTTTATCTGACCGGGGCCGTGATCCTGTTCGCAAGCAACATCCTGCTCTATCTGGTTCACTTCGCTGTCAGCCTGCGGTTCGGCCGGGGCGTCTCCATCGGCATAGGAATCACGGGGAGCCTGCTCGCCGCCCTGATGCTGACTGGTCTTGGCGATATCCTGTGGCCGTATATCCCCTTCGCCTGGGGCGGCCGTTTCCTCTCCCTGCTGGAGCTTCAGCATTCGGGACTCCGGCTGCCCCGGGCTGAAACGGGACTGGCCACCGGCATATCCATCTGTACAGGAGCAACAATAGCCGCTGGCCTCCTCAGTATGTTATGGTTCAACAAATGGGAGGGCCGCTCTGCGGATAACTAGCCTCCTAATCTGTAAATGAAGGAAACAATGACTATGGCCAAAATACTTGTGGTAGACGACGAACCCGCTATCCTCTCCCTGATTCATAACGCGCTGAGCACAGACCAGCATCTGGTGACCACCATTTCCAATCCGGCGGAGGTGCACAGCACCGATCTGGGGGCATATGATTTGATTCTGCTGGATGTGATGATGCCGGGAGTGGATGGCTTCACACTCTGCCGGGAGATCCGCAGCGCAGTAGATTGCCCGATCCTTTTCCTGACGGCCAAAACACAGGAGACGGACCTGATGTACGGACTCGGACTGGGGGCGGATGACTATATTACGAAGCCCTTCGGCATCGGCGCGCTCCGCGCGCGGATTCAGGCCCATCTCCGGCGGGAAGGCCGGGAGCGGCGCAATATGCTGTACCTGGACCCCGTACGCCTGAACCTCTCCGGTAAAGAGCTGTATGTACGCGAGAATAAGGTCCCGCTGACCAAAAGCGAATATGAAATCTGCGAATTCCTGGCCCGCCACCGCGGACAGGTCTTCTCCAAGGACCATATCTATGAAGGGGTCTTCGGGATGGACGGGGACAGTGACAGCAGTGCGATTACCGAGCATATCAAGAATATCCGCGCTAAGCTGGCCCGGCACGGGCTGGAGGCCATAGAAACCATCTGGGGGATCGGATACAAGTGGAAGCTGTGAAACAACGTAAAGCCGTGCGTCTGCGCACTTTTTTCCTAAAATACCTGCTGCTGCTTAGTCTGGGCACCATTCTGCTGCTGGGAGGACTGCTCGGTGTATTCGCGCTGGCGTTCGCCCGGGGGGCGCTGCTGCCTGCCAACTATGAGGAGAAGGCAATTGCCCAGTTCAAGCAGCAGTTAGCTGCTGATGTAACAGATACGGTTCCCCGGGTCCCGGACCGGCTGAATTACACCGTATTCACCTTGGACGGGAAGCCGCTGGCCGGCAACCTGACGGCTAAGGAGGCGGAGCAAGCCTGGAGAATAATCCGGGAGGGGAACAACAGAAGCGCCTACTACTATACCACCGCCGAGCATGGGCAGGAGCTATGGATCTTCCGCTATGTCCTGACACCGCAGTATGCTTCTCCAGTGCTGCGCAGCGCGCTGCCGAATCCCCAGCTCCTGGGCCCCTTGCTCTTCGTGCTCGGGTTCCTGGTGATGGCCGCCCTGCTCGCGGCCCGGTTCGGCCGGAAGCTCTCGGAGCGGATGGCCGGACTGCAGGAAGCGACCGAGAACATCCGGCGCGAGAATCTGGAGTTCGCCGTCCATCCCAGCGGCATTGTGGAGATTGATGAGGTACTGGGCTCGCTGGACCGGATGAAGGATGCCCTGCAGACTTCACTGGAGAAGCAGTGGGAGCTGGAGCGCTCCCGCAGAGAGCAGATCTCCGCGCTGGCCCACGACATCAAGACGCCGCTGACCATTATCCGGGGCAACGCCGAGCTGCTGCAGGAGATTGTAGAGACAGAGCCGCAGCGTGAATACAGCGGCTATATCCGCCGCAGCGCTGAAGACATTGAAGCCTTCGTGCAGGAAGTCATTGATCTGTCCAGCCAGCAGGCCGGCTCCTCCCGCCAGAAGGTGCTGGTCCCGGCAGCAGAGATCATAGCTGAGCTGGAGCTGCAGATGAATGCCCTCAAGGCAGGCAGGAACCTAAAGACCTCTATCCGGCAGGAGAAGCTGCCGGAATACCTGTTCATTCACAAGGAGCTGCTGCTGCGGGGCATGATGAACGTGATTACCAATGCCGCCGAGCATACCCCGCCCGGGGGCAGCATTGCCCTGCTTGTCCAGAGCGGGCCGGATGCGGTTCAGTTCACGGTTACCGACACCGGCAGCGGCTTCTCGGCGGCCGACCTCCGGGAGGCCACCAGCCAGTTCTACCGGGGCGACCCGAGCCGCAGCTCCGGGAATCATCATGGAATGGGGCTCTATATTGCACGCTCTGTGGCCGAGCAGCACGGAGGCAGCCTAAGCCTAAGCAATGTCTCCCCTTCCGGGGGCGGGAAGGTGACGATGCGCATTGCCAATCCGGAGCGTCTGATTACCCCGTCTGCGACTTCATAGAAATCTTCATCTCAAGCGGTTTTTGTGATTATTTTAATAGACAAATCCACTCAATTCACTGTTACGTTCCTTCTCTATCCGTAGTAGAATGAAGAGGTACCGCTAATCTTCTGCTCAAAGGAGAAGTCTATGGAGATCCAAATTCTGATTGTCGAAGATGATGCGGTATGGAGAAGCATGCTCGCCCGGTTCCTGAATAGCGAACCCGGTCTGCAGGTTATTCACACTACAGCTACCAAAGAAGAGGCGCTCGCCTTTTGTACAAGCCATACAGTAGATGTGGTGCTGATGGATCTCAACCTGACGGAGCATCATCTGGACGGCCTCCAGGCTACGCTGGAGCTGAGCCTGACGGGCAACGAGGCCCGGGTGATTGTACTCACCTCCCTTACGGATGAGCGTACGATTCTGGATGCTTTTACGGCCGGTGCCATTCAATATGTAAGTAAATCGGATTTCCGCCTCATCCCGGGCACGATCCGGGAAGCGATGCGCTCCCGTTCTCCCCAGTCTGTTCTGGTCAGGGAATTCCTGCGGCTCAAAGAAGCCGAACAATATAACCGCCTGACGTTAGCCGAGAAGGAAATTATCTCGCTTAGCGAAGCAGGCAACGGCAGACAGGCCATGATGCGCTCGCTCCGCAAATCGGAAGGGACGCTGAAGAATCAAATTACCAGTATACTCCGCAAATTCAACTCCAAATCCCTGAAGGAGGTCGTCCGGGCTATCAAGAGCAGAGGATTAACCGACAGAGAACTTGAGCTATGATCCCCGCCTTGTTCATAACTCTGTTAGTAGCTTCGGTGGTTCTCTGGCTCAATTCGGGCAACGCCTCGTTCCGCTGGTTCAGTATTGCTCTGTTTGCGTCCAGCAGCAGCATTATCACCTATCTGCTTAGCGCAGCCTATCCGCAGACCAAGTACGATGTATGGATTAATACACTATATGCCGTTTCCGATGCTACAATTGCCTATACGTTCGGCATGTTTGGTGCTGTATATTCGGATTTGCTGCACAGGCGGCAGCGGCGGATGTACGGCTTTATTCTTATCATTGCGGCGTTAGCGGGACTTGCTGCTACCCCGCTCACGCCCGGCCGGCTCATCAATTACAGCGGCAGAAATGAATTGCCTATGCTGCTGTTCATCGGCTGTGCGTTAGGAATCAGCGCCGTGCTGCTTATTCTGGCGAATCTCCGTGAGAAGCACCCGTTCAAGCGCCGCGAGCGGATGCTGACGAACATGCTGGCGCTGCCGGTGATGGTGTATATTATAGTGAGCTATGCCTTTTATATGCGGGGGATTGACCTGTTTCAATTCAACCACCTCGTTAGCATAGGCTTCCTGTCCGTGTTCCTGCTGATCGGTCTGACAAGGGGCATCCTTGGAGTCCGGTTCAAGGTGGAGATGCTGAAGATAGACGCGTCCCTGCACACCTTGAAGGGAGGCTCCCATCTGCTGAACCATACCATTAAGAATGAGATCGGCAAAATAGACATCCTGCTCCATCAGATCCGGCGGGAGCTTCAGAGCGGTGAGCAGACTGGCGGCGGCCACCGGGAAACTCTCGGAATGGTCGCTTCGGCTGCCGAATCCATCGGCCATGTGCAAAATATGATGGGCAAGATCAACGAGTCCGTACAAGCCATTGACATTCAGGCTCAGACAATGAATCCTGCGCCTGTATTAGAAGCTTGTCTTGCAGCCTTTGCAAGGGTAGCTCCGCCGGAGATTCACCTCCATCATTCCCTGCATCCCGTCCAGGACGTATACTTCGATCCCCTTCATCTGAAGGAGATGCTGACCAATCTGCTGAACAATGCGGCCGAGGCCATAGAGCATCAAGGAGCGATTACCGTCCGGTTGTCGGAGACCTCCCGGGAAGCGGTCATCTCCATTCAGGATAGCGGCAAAGGGATTCCGCAGACGGCACTCCCGTATATCTTCGATCCCTTCTACTCCACCAAGAAGATGACCGCTCATTATGGTCTGGGCCTGTATTACTGCAAGAATGTGATGATGAAGCTTGATGGCTCCATCCGTGTAGAGAGTGAACCGGGGCAGGGCACCTGCTTTTACCTGTATCTCCGAAAAATAAAGCGCTCCTCCATATAACGAATTCCCCTGCCCGTAGGTCCTATAAAAGATAGGCGTTACGGGCTTTTTTTGCCCAATGATACAATGAATTATATCGAAATATAGGGAATCGCGTCGAATGATGTCATTTCACTGCGAACCCGGTTCATTCTATTCATGTACAAAAAGGGGAGTTGCGAAAATGCAAGAACTGAAGAAAACACGCAAGAAGCTGTACATCAGCGCGGCTGTATCCGCTTGTCTGGTGCTTGGCGCAGTTCCATCCGCTTATGCCGGACCCGGCAGTCTGCTGGACAACAGGATCGGTAATGAGCTTGAGGCAGAATTCAACGTAACGGCAGTAAATGCCGAGGATACCGTTGTTCTATCCTGGGATTCTTCAGCTCTGAAGCTGGACAAGAAGGCCTATGATCTGACCAAGGATACTTCCAAGGAGATTGAATACTTCATCAGTCCTGGCGCGGAGAATGACGACAATCTGAAGGTCAGCGTACTGCTGGAGATTCCAACCGCCGCTGCGGGTGCCGTAGAGCTGGACAACCGCCCAGAATCTTTTGTGGAAGGCAACTATACCTATTACTACATTGATAAAGGCCTCGAAGTCAATGTCGGCGATGCTGCGGATTCCAATGAATTCGATATTACCTTCAAGGCTGTATCCCCGCAGAACGCTCCGTTTACAGCCAAGCTGCTCGCTGTTAAAGAGGTGAAGCCGGCGCAGAAGACAACCTTTAGCGGAAATCTGCAAGAGCCGAATCCTTATCAGCATAGAGATATGATCATGTACCTGAGTTCAGCGCCGGCAACAGCCGCTTCAACGGGTACGTTCGTTATTAATATCGGTGAAATGACTCCGAATTTCAGCGATGGCCAGTATGATGGATTCCTGTATACCGATAAAAAAGGCATCCCGCTGCTGGCAGAATATTATGATGCAGCCGCCCACACCTTCACGATTCCGGTAGAATTGGCAGCAGGCGATTCCTTAGAGGTATTCCGGCTGAACTACCCTACGTATTCTCTGACACCTAATTCACAGATGACAGCGAAGTTCGACCAGGACGGCGAAGAAACCGTCTATACGTTCAGCGATGAAGTGAAGGTAACCTACAACACGACCATGATTCCCTAACGAATGGAATGACACAGGATTGGAATGGTGATCATGAAAAAAGCAAGGATTGTACTCTATACCGTCTCCCTGTTCCTCGTCCTGCTTGCCTGCACGACTGCGGTATTAGCGTCTGAGGGCAACCGCCCTCCATCCGGGCTGGCGAATGTCGTCTCTAATGAACTGGAGATGGCATTCACGGTTACGCAGCCAGAAGTTAAACCTACAACTGCACCAGAAGCTACAACTGCACCTACTGCCACGCCAACTGCTTCACCTGAACCTGCCAGTACGCCTACAGCTACACCTCAACCTACGAGTGTGCCTACGGCTACAACTCAACCTTCAAGCGCACCGGACGCAGGTTCAGTAAGCCCAGGCGGAAGTGAGCTGTTGGCGGTTATCGTCGACAATGGAGACGGCACTACGATCTCCGGCGCAGCGGTGCGGCGGACCAGAGATGCTGCCGGACGCATTACCGACCAGGTGACCTTTGATGCGCAGCAGGCCGCCGCAAGTGTGGCGGGCGCCAAGGCAGCCGGACGGAGTGCGGCAAGAATCGTCATCCCTGATCCCGAGGATAAGGTGTCCGAGCTGAAGCTGCAGATTCCGGCAGCGGCTCTGGATGTACTGTTCAAGGGCGGTCTGGAGCTGGAGATTTACTCGGATAATGCGGCAATTAAGATTCCCAACGCATCGTTATCCGGAATCACGGAGGACCTGTACTTCCGGCTTGTGCCGATCAAGGATGCGGTACAGCGCGCTGAAGTTGAGGAGCGGGCCAGAGTGGAACGTGTTGTCAGGGAAGCCGTGAGCGGCGAGAAGGTTCAGGTTGTCGCACGCCCAATGACCATTGAGACCAATCTGAGCAGCCGGGCTGTTGAAATCACGCTGCCGCTTAAAGGGGTTCAGCTGCCCGCAGACGCCAAAGAGCGGACGGCCTTCCTCGCGAAGCTTGCTGTCTTCATCGAGCATAGCGACGGCGACCGCGAACTGATCAGGCCTGAGTTCGTCCAGTACAAGCAGGGATTATCCGGCCTGTCCTTCGGCATTAACAAATTCAGTACGTTCACGATTCTCAAGCTGGAAGGCCTCGGGGGCGCTGCCCGGCATGATGCCTATATTCTGGGCTATCCGGACGGGACGTTCCGGCCTGAACGGGGAATTACCCGCGGAGAACTGGCCGCAATCCTGTACCGCTTGAAGGTGCAAGGAACCGCACCGGCAGCGGCGGCACCGGCGGCACTGACCGATATCACGGGTAAACGTTGGTCCGATCCGGCAGTACAATACGCCGCAGCAGGCGGTCTGTTACAAGGTTACCCTGACGGTACCTTCAAGTCAGAGGCAAATGTCAGCAGAGCCGAACTCGCGGCTGTGGTCAGCCGCTGGCTGAACCTGCCGGCCGGCGATGGTTCAACCTTCGCAGATACGGCTACTCACTGGGCGGGTACGGAGATCGGAGCGCTTCTGCAGAAGAAGCTCATAACCGGTTACCCTGACGGTACCTTCCGTCCAGACCAGCCGCTGACACGTGCGGAAGCCGTTACGATCATCAATACTATTCTGCAGCGGAACAGCGAGAGCTGGAGCAAGTCTTCCTGGAGTGATGTGCCGGCTGCACATTGGGCCTTCCAGGCCATTCAGGAAGCTTCCGCAGCGCATGAGTATGCGGGCAAACCGTAATATTTAAAAAGATGTAGTCCCAACAAATAGAGAAGCATCTCTTCAGTACGTTGAAGAAATGCTTCTCTATTCATGTTCGGTAACACAAGATTCAATATACAGTTCTATCTCCAATATTGGACTTAGGCTTCTCCCCAGTTCCGCTGATACAAGCGGCGGGAGGGTGTGTGTTCCGTATGCTCTGTGTACAGGTTGGTCGCGGTTATAAGCGCAGCCACCTTGTCCAGGAAGACCGCCTTCGGCAGCTCCTGGCCGAGAATCACCTCGTAGACCTGCTGCAACTCGGCCAGGGTGAATTGCTCAGGCATTAAGAGCAGCGCGATTCCTGTTCTCTCCGTCTCCTGACGCAGCCGTTCAATAGCATAGGCAATGATCTTAGCGTGATCAAAAGCAAGTCCGTCATTGGACAAGACGGCATACTGCACCGATCTTGCAGCCGGTGTCGCCGTCACCGTCTGTTCGATCACTGCTGCCAGCTCCTGCCCGCCCGCTTCCAGCCGCAGCTCATAGGTACGGGTGCGGATGCAGCCCTGCTCCAGCAGCTCTTTATGCTCCTGCCGGAGCTGGTAGCTTACCTTGAACCAGGCCGCAGCCTCGGCATCATCCCCTGCCTCTAATTGGCTACGGCGGCTGTCGACCAGCGCCATATAACTGCTGCTGATCACCCAGGTGCGGGGATCGCGCCCGGGGTCGCTGAAGGTGCGCAGCTGCTCCAGATAGACACCGGCCACGCCGGTCTCCTCCTCCAGCTCTCGCGCGGCCGCCTGATCTGTGGTCTCGTCCGGCTGGACGAAGCCGCCCGGCAGTGCCCACTTCCCGAGGCAGGGATGCCCGCCTCTGCGGATCAGCAGAAGGCGCAGCCCCTTCGCTCCAGCCCCGGGTTCCTGATCCGCCGCTGCATCCGCAACGGTGAAAATCACCATATCCGCCGCCACGGAGGGCCGCTCATAATCCCCAGGCCGGTACTGCTTCAGGAATTCTTGCTCTGTAAGTCCGTTACCATCTCTCAATTCCACATTTTCCGCCTCCTTATGTCTCTGGTTCAATGCTCCAGCTCTCCGAAATAATTCCCGTACGGCTTGAATTTTGCCAGTACACTGTCCACCTTGCTTATACGTTCCGTAAGCGTGCCCCTAAGGGTTATATAGGGAATCCGCCTCTCCTTCAGATCTGCGATAATCTGCTGGTGGAACACATGCCGCTTCTGATCCCCGCTGCGGTCCCACGTATCGTCATAGGGAATATCATCGTCGCACAGGAAGAACAGGTCGTAGCGCTGCGCGTTCTCCAAGGCCAGCCGGGTTAGCAGCTCGGGTGCCTTCCCATGGTAATCCAGCGCATACATATAAGTGGTAATCGCATTCGTATCGACGAATAAATACCTGTTGGCATCAAGCAATGCCTGCTCTTCCCGCTCCAGATGCCCCACCCCGATCTCGTCAAAAGCCTCCAACCCAATCCGGCGGTCCACCTGATGCTCTGCCCAGTAATCCCGCCCGTATTCACTGGCAAAGGCCGTACCGTATTTCCGGGCAAGCGCTTCGGTGATCGTCGACTTACCGGTAGACATCGCCCCTACAAATACGACCTTGGTAATTAGATCGCGGTACACTAGCCCACTGACATAACCCCGGTATTGGTAAGGGTCCGAGCGGACCATCGTGGCCGATACCGGAACCTGCACCCTCGCCTCATCCACCCGCCGGTCAATAGCACCCAGCGCCAGACTCATATGCTCTCCATAGAATTCACTCGAATAAAAATGGGTCACCTGCTCGCCCTTCAGCAGCCCGAGAATATACTGCTCCTCCCGGATCTCATGCTCCCTGTCATCCGAGTATCCATCAGGGCCATCCCAGGCCTCGATTACCCGGACCGCAGGATAGAGCCTGCGAATCCAGTTCGCCCGGATCTGCAGCGGTACCGGAGAGACCTTGGTCTCATAGATCACCACAATCAGCTCGTCAACCTCCCGCAGCGCCGTCTCGATCATGAACTGGTGCCCTTTATGCAGCGGCGCGAACTTCCCGAGGGTTAATCCAAGTGTTTTCATGACAGTGCCTCCCTAGCCCCTTTGTTCCAGTTGTAGTAGCCGTAGACCGCGTTGATCAGATAGGCGCTCCACATCACGATCATCAGCAGACCCTCCCCGCTGCCTTCCAGCGTCCGGATCACCCAGAGCAGCACGGTGAACATATTCAGCACAATATAGACCAGCCACTGCTCCTTGAAACGACGCACCATCAGAATCGTTGCCACTACCGATAACACGGTAGTCAGGGCGTCGATGTAAGGTGAGTTCTGCGCGGGAATGAACGATAAGCCGAAGCCCAGCAGCAGCGCTCCCGCCACACAGACTGCAACGGTGAGCAGGATGCCCCTCGTTTCCATTTGGCGCATGGACAGCTTGCCGCCGTGCATGTTTCTTTTCCACATATAAAAGCCAACAATATTCATGGGCACAAAGAATAGCAGATTCAGCATAACCTCGCCGAATAATCCGTTGATATAGGCCAAATAAGCATATCCGAACGTATTATACATCCCGAATCCATAGCTCGCCAGCTTCCCCTTCGCCGTCAGCACCACGCATAGTACCCCGGTGATGAAGACCGTGAACCCGAAGAGCGAATCCTTGGAGATCACCGTAAAAACAACCGCGATCAGCGTAAATATCACCAGCCAGGCGAGTTCAAACCCGCTCCAGTTGCCGGGTGCCTTCTTCATGCTCATCCCTCCGCTTCCTCTGTATCCTGAGAAATTGAATACTTAATAACTAATTGATAATTACATTTTGTTAATATCAAAATAACAGAATTTATGGCGGGATGCAAGCCCGATTTTCCACAACTTATGAGCTAGCGGTCTTCGGCCGCCTGTTGAGAACCAATCATTTGGAGGATTAGATAACGGCGGTATTAGGAAGCTATTAAAACCTCCTTCACACGTACAAGTCAGCCTATAAGCTGGCTATTTTTGACGCCCTTCTACTTTTCTTCCATTTGTTGTTGCCTAAACCTCTTTATGCAAATATGATAGATTCATATACTCCAAGATCTTACATATTATCCACCCCATTAGCGATCATATAAGGAGGAACGGCAGCAATGTTCAAGACAAGGATCATGAAACGAAGCTTCATCTTATTTGCCATTCTGGTATTGGTATTCTCTTCTCTTCAGCTCAGGCCCGCTCTAGCTCAGGAATACACGGGCGGGAAGCAGGATACAACTTACACAGGAGAGGGTTATGAGGTAACCTACACGATTTCCTCCAAGTGGGAAGGCGCCTTTAACGCAGATGTTACGATCAGGAATACGGGTAAACAGACGCTAGAGAACTGGAGTATTGATTTTACATCCCCTTATGAAATTACGAATATCTGGAACGGACAAGTACAGGCCTACGAGAACGGAGTTTATACCATCAAGAATGCAGGCAGCAATCAGGACATTCCGGTGGGTGGCAGTGTGAATTTCGGCTTCACGGCTTCATTTGAAGGAGAGCTTCAGCTGCCTGTAGCATTTGAAATGCCGGGCGCGGAACAGATCGTACCGGGCGCGCAATACGAGACAAGCTTCACAGTGACAAGTGATTGGGGAAGCGCTTTTAACGGCGAAATTGCCATTAAGAATACATCGCAGTCAGCCATTGAGGATTGGACGCTGGAGTTCGATTATGACGGGAACCTGGACCGGTTCTGGACGGCTGAAATTACCGGGCATACCGGCAATCATTACGTCATACATAATGCGGGCTATAATGCCAACATTCAGCCGGGCGAGATACTGATCCTAGGCTTCTCCGGGAACCCGGGAAATGTTGTAAGTGCGCCTTCGGGCTATCAGCTAACGCAGATCTCAACCGGGGAAGAATCCCCGGAGCCTGAGCCGGGCAGGGTCTCCGTGCAGCTTGAAACGTACAGTCTCCAGCTTCAGAACAGTCCGGACGGAGACTATTACTTCCTGACCTCCAAGATGGACAAGCTGACGGGAACGCTAGGAGGAGTATCACAGGTCAAGGCCTTCAATTATGAGATTACGGACAAAAACAAAGCAGTCCTCCAGCAAGGGACGATCCCTGTAAGTGCAGCATGGTCTGTGGAAGGAATCGGACTTGGCATCGGATATAATCTGCTGAAGTTAAGCGCGCAGTTAAACGATGGCTCAGAGGTCTCCAAGACGTATATTATCGTGAACTTCGACGAGAGCAATCTGGATAACCTCGGGATTGACCGGGAGAAGGACAGCGATAATGACGGAATTAGCGATTACTATGAGGAGCATTATGGCCTCTCCGCTACCAGCAAGGATACCGACGGCGACGGGTTAAGCGACCGGGATGAGCTGCTCGTGCTGAAGCTGAATCCGCTTGAACCGGACAGTGATAAGAACGGGACTGCTGACGGTGATGAAGACTACGACAAGGACGGATTAACCAACCTGGAGGAGCTGATGCTGGGCACCAGCCTCATCAGTGAGGACAGTGACGGCGATGGCCTGACGGACGGCGAAGAGATCCATAAGCACAAGACCGATTCCCTGAAGGCCGACACCGATGGAGACGGACTCTCTGACGCGTGGGAACTCCAGATCGGAAGCGACCCGCTTGTGCCTGAGACGAAGTTCGCAAGAACGGAGAAGGCGGCGGATGCCGGGGGCAAGGCTGTGCCAAGTGTGGCCGTGGAAGGGATCACTGCGGAGCAGGTAGACAGCTTGTCTGTCCAGCCGGTCCAAGATGGCATTCTTAATGATATAACCATCCCCGGGTATATTGACCAGGGCTATAATTTCTCCATCGATGGAAGCTTTGAGAAGGCGACAATCTCCTTTGAGTTTGATAAAAGCTTACTGAGTCAGGCAGGCTTTGTGCCGCGGATCTACTATTACAATGAGGAGTCGCAGCTATTCGAAGAGCTGCCGGATCAGCGGGTCGCCGGGAATGTGGTCTCGGCCGAGACGGCTCATTTCTCCAGGTACATTCTGCTGAATAAGACGGTATACGACCAGGTCTGGCAGTATAAGTTCCTGTATGATGAGGGGCAGGAGCATTATGCGGGGATGGATGTCGCCTTCGTCATCGATTCCTCGGGCAGTATGTCAGATAATGACCGGAGCAATGTAAGAATCAGCGTAACCAGACAGTTTGTTGATCTGCTGACGGACAGTGACCGCGGGGCGGTGGTTGATTTTGACGACTATGCTACGGTATTATCCGGCTTCACTTCAGACAAGACCGTGCTGAGTCAGGCTGCGGGGCGGATTGATGCGAACGGCGGAACGACTCTGAGCAGCGGGATTTCAAGTGCAATTAATCTGTTCGCCACCACCAGCAGAGCGGATGTTCTGAAGTACATTATTATGCTTACTGACGGGGAAGGCTCTTATGATACCGCACTAACCAAACGGGCTGCCGATCAGGGTATTGTGATTTATACGGTAGGCCTGGGCAGCAGCATTTCGACGAGTGTCCTGACCAGCATGGCCCAGGGCACCGGCGGCAGCTATTATCATGCAAGTAATGCCAGCCAATTGTATGGGATCTTCGATACCATTGCCGAGACTTCCGATCTGTACAAGGATACAGACCAGGATGGCATCAGCGATTATCATGAGAAGGAGATGCAGGCCGGAAGACTGCGTGTTGGTACTGGCGGTGCGGCAATAAGGTTGAATTATCTGGATGCAGACAGCGATAACGACGGGCTTAAGGACGGGCAAGAGATCCGTATTGTTAAATCCGGCGACAAGGTCTACGCCTATTTGTACTCCAATCCCAACCTGGCCGATACGGACGGCGACGGCTTGAACGATGCGGTGGACAGCAGAAGACTGATTCCAGATGTAAGGGAGGCCCTGATCCTTCAATCTGATAACAGAGAAGGAATTCTTAAGAAAGCACCGCAGGGAACTTCCCCAGTCTCCGATGACCTGACGTTCAATGACTACACTTATTTTGAGTTACTCAAGCTGGACCCGGTATTCTCGGTGGCCAGAATTACGCCCGAGCCCATGATCTGGGGCGAGATGGCCCTCCTGTTCGTTGTCGGCACAATAGGTGCAACGGATGATATGAAATTCGTTCTTGGCGATCTGATCTCAACGTTCAAATACAGCAAAACCATTAATGAGGGATCTTCGGTAACCCTTGGCGACACCTTCGATACCAGCAAATATATCAAGTATCATAACAGCCAGCTGGATAATGCCGTCATCACGGACGCCAGTACCCAGAACTATGTACAATTAATCAAGAATTTTGTTGTGCAGGAGCTGCGCAGTAATAACGGTGATCTGTCCAGACTAAAATTTGATCCGAACAGCAACCGGAATGTGGTGTATAGTTACGTGAATCAATTCTCGACCAGCCCGTATCCGGTATTTACGGAGAAGACCAATCTGGCGTTATCTCTGGCTATCCATGCCTTCCATGGTCATAATATTACCATTAAGGACTTCAACAGCAACGGAGGTCAATTCAGCGGCAAGCTGGTGTTCCATTTCTACGATCATTTCGGCCTGGATGCTGATGATGAGATTAATAATCCGGGATTTGTGGACTGGTTCACTTTGCAGCACTACGAACGGTTCAACGGCAAATATGTACCGTTCATTACAACGATTGACTACGAGCTGCCTTTTAGCGGCTCCGTTAACTAATTTCAATGGAGCAGGCAGGTGAAGCTATTGAGTCGCAGGACACGAATCTTACTTGGCATTACCATTATACTGTTGCTTGCAGCGGCGGGCTTCATCATCATGTACGACCCCTCCATGGCGAAATATAATATTTTCCGGGAGCACCGCGCGCAGTTTGATGCTGTGAAGTCGGAGACCCTGCTGCTGATGGACAGCCTGGATGAGCAGAGCGATATCGGGAATACCTTCATCTATTCCAATAATCGTAATACCACCTCTCCGTTCCATGACAGTGTGAATACAGAATTGCAAGACAAGATCCGGCAGATCGCTGCATGGTCTGGGGACAGCCTGGACTTCGTGCGTTACAGCAGGCAGGACGGAAAGCCGCTCCTCAGGTTCATATTCGACTGGGAAAGGGAGCATGGCGCGACCTATCACATCGTGTATTGCGCAAGTCAGAGCATGGTGGAGCAGGCCTATGCAGCAGAGCCGGTTAAGTATAAGCTGACTCCACTTGCAGACGGCTGGTACGGGATCGAGATAGAATAGTTTTTAGAAGAAGGGGTGTCCCACGCCATGTGTAATGGCTGAGACACCCTTTCTTTTGAACAAACCGGTTACCCGCTCTGCTCACACCACATATTCGGCCATAATCTGCTCAATATGGTACGGAGTCACTCCCTGGTCTACCGAGAATACGGTATCCGCCTGCTGTGGTGACACGGCCAGCTGACCGCGGGCCTTGGCGTGCAGCGTGAACAGATCATACAGATCGGGCTTCTTCAAGGAGGTCATCGCCTTGCCGATGATCACCATCCCCTTCTGGTTCCCCTCCACGTTATTCACATGGAACGGATCTCTGGTCAGGGACAGGTCTGTCCAGATCACGGTCCGCTCCACCAGATCGAGTATCACAGGAATGGCGAGTTGGGTATCCGCCGTGACATCAATCTTGTTCGACACCGTGGCTGGCTCATAGATTTCACCGGACCCTGGCTTCTTCCGCATCATCCAGCCCGTAAAGCACTCCGGCAGATTGCAGTACGGCTGTCCTGTGAAGGAATGGAGAGTCGCCACTACATACCTTCCGCCATACTCAACAATAGAAGGAATATGCAGATCAATGAACTCACTGGCCCCGTAGGGCGCCGTTACAATATCCCCGCTATGGGCTGCATGATATTGTGCCGAGCGCAGATTCGTATAAGAGATATGTTCCACATAATTCCAATTCTTATCATACATCACTGCTGACAGATCAATATCAACGCGGCCTGTAGGTGTACCGTCCACCTTCCCTTCCTTCCACCAGCAGAAGAAACGGATCGTGTTCCCTTCGCCCATCGGAATCCGGCTTCCCCGTACCAGCGTATGCAGCGCTTTGCTGGCCGACCGCTGGGAGAACGGCACAAGATAGTCCTTCAGACGCTCATCCACATATACCTTTCCCAAGGAAGGCCGGACAGCGAACCGTGCCACCAGCGTCTGCTCGCAGAGATCCACAATATCCCGGCAGGCTTCTTCACTGATCTCCGGCAGGGTATTAGGGGTGGCCCAGGCTTTGGCGACATTTCCCTTAGGGAAAAACACCCTCAGCTCCGGCAGCTCCCGCTGGCGTTCGAAGTAGTTCTTCACCTGTAGCAGCACCGGGGTCGATACCTGATCGGCCACTTCGCCGAAGGCCATCACGACATACTCAGGCTCCCGGGTCATCCGCAGCAACTTCGCCAATCTTCGGGCGAATTCACCCGGACGCTGCGCCAGCAGATCCAGCGCCGTCCACATCTGGTGATACTGAAGGGCAAGCTCCACACTTCCGTTAAAGGTCGTGAAGGCTTTGTTGTTGCGCAGGATATCAAAAGCTTCCTCACAGCGTTTATACCGCTGCTTGTATTCAGATGGATGCAGGATCTCGCCGAGACGAATCCAGCGCTCCCTGTATCGCAGCATATCCTCGGTGATCGTCTGACACCGTTCCAAGAGCCCCAGCAACAGCCGGCGTTCACTACGCTTGAACTTGCGGAAGCGGGTGGGCAAGGCCAGACTAACATCGCCTTCCGACCAGGCCACCGCCAGCCGCAGCACATCGGTTGCTGTCATGAAATAGGGACTTATTCTGGCTGCATCCGCCTTACCATGCTTAAGCAGCGACGCTGCTACGAATCCGGCATTCTCCTTGAACGGGATCTCCTGCGGCAGGAGTTCATCCAGCTCTTCGTTGGCTGTATTCGCAATCACAGTATCGATATCCTTCTGATCCTCTGCCGAGATCGAGCCTCTGGCCTCCATCAGCTGGCGGATTAGGGTCCGGAACTCCGTGATGCTGCCCAGGTCAATGACCTTCAGCTTCACATGATCCTCAAGGGGTGTTCGCTGCACGGAATCAGCGTATGGAAGCTCCCAGGTGTAATAATGGAACATCGCATTGAAATACAGCTCCGCTTCATCCTCCTGCATGACCTGCTCCGGGAACCCCGGATACATCGGTGCGTAATGCACATGCGCGCCAACCATCCGTCTTACATCTGCAATCAGCGGATAGTACAGTTGCTCAAAGGCTTCGCGGGACAGCTTCTGGACCGCCCGGAACAAGGCAGGCGACAGGGTATACCCAAGCCCCTGCAGATTGCGGAGAGCTGCGGCCAAGTACCCCTTCGGGAGCTTCTTCGTGCCAGCAGCGTCAGGTGTGTGTTTCAGCATCATTTTGCCTGCTCTACGCAGGTAGATTCGGTTTATTTGCATAGTAAAAGTGTCCAGGAGAGCCGTATCCCTACTTGGTTTCAGTCCATGGGTAGAAGGAAGGAATACAATAGCCTGGACGCCTCCTCTCTGAGTAAGCATCCTTCAGGAGAGCTGCGGCCCTAATTCATCCAATTGAGTAGAAGGAAGGACCGCAATAGCCTGAAGATCTCCCGGCGATCTTGCCGCCGTTTGATGAATCCATCATCGCACACGGTCCAGCAGGCCAACAGGGCGGAAGTATTACGACAGAGGGAAATTTTAACTTATAGCTCGTCCCGCACCTTATCGCACCTTGTATTTTTGTTTTTCTTGAGGGTATGTTATCATTTATAAAGTAAGTTAAATTTTAAATGTTTAGGAGGGATACCTGATGAAAAAGAGATCTATTCAACATCTGTCTGCTGGAATCGGGTATTCGACTGCTGTTTTTTTCTAGAATTCATGTTGACGGGATAGGTCTGTCCAATATGAAGTAATACTACAAAAAACAGCCCATTTAAAAGGAGACTTATAAGCAATGAGCCTAAATAACAATGTCATTCAAAGATATAATCCGGAAAATATAGCAAAACCGGTTGGAAGCTACAGCCATATCACTAAGATCAGCAGAGACGCTGAAATGTATGTCTTTTCCGGTCAAATCGGGATCGATCAGAACAACAATATCCCTGCCGATTTCAATCAGCAAGTAACCAATACGATGAGCAATATTGTAGACATCTTGTCCTCTCAAGGGCTGACCCCCGATCATGTCATCAAAATCAACATCTGGGCCACGGAGGAAATCGATTGGGATCATTTCTATTCCATCTGGAATGAAGTGTTCGGCCCTACGCCTCCCTCCATGACGGTTGCCTACATTCAAGGATTAGGTTTGCCTGAACTCAAAATCGAGCTGGATGTTTGGGCCGCTGGTTAGAGCGTAGCGTAAATTAATACACCCAAAACAAGCCCTAGAAGTATTCTAGAGGCTTGTTTTGGGTGTTTTTTTCTGCGCTGCGGGTAATTAAGAGATAAAGGTGTATTATTGATGTGCATCAGATAATTTAAGAGGATTTTAATGTCGTTTTTCTTAAAAGGTTAGATGTCGTTGTTAAATCATTCCACTTAGGGATATACTAGAACAGAATACGGAACTAAGATATCTACAACCATTTAATGCTGCTGAGGAGTGATTGTTTGAAGCTCAGAGTTAGAGATGTTTTTATTGCTGGTGCCCTTCCGATTCACACCTATATTTCGCGCAAATCGGAATTTGGGCTGACCTATGAATTCCGTCTTCATAATGTGATCGATATGGTCGGATTTTTAACTTCAATTATAGGTCCATCGAAAACAGGAAAAACCGTACTGTGTGACAAGGTAATCGGCTTGGACGGATACGTCGATTTTATAGGAAGCGACTTTAAGGATACCGTAGATTTCTGGGAGACGGTTGCAAATAAAATTGGTATTCCCCTCGAACGAGACCATACAGAAATACGCACGCTTGAAGGTCAGGGGCTCGCCGGAACAACAGAAGGAATCACCACCTCCATCACAGAGTCTTTCCGTTCCGGCAAAGATAAAGTCATTAAATATTTTATAGCAAACAACTTAGTTCTATTACTAGATGACTTCCATTACGCTTCACCCAGCAAACAGTTTGAGATTGCCTATCAGCTCAAAGATGCGATCCGCAAAGGGCTTCGAGCCATCATCATATCCTTACCTCACCGTTCGGATGATGCCATTCGAAAGAATGCCGATTTAAGCGGGAGACTGAACCTGATTAATATCGAGCCTTGGAATCCAGATGAACTGCGTGAAATTGCTGTCGGAGGATTCAACAAACTAAATATGCAGATTGATCTGCGGATCGCCGATAACATTGCGCAGGAGAGTCTATCTTCTCCCCAACTCATGCAATCTATCTGTTATAACCTTAGTATGATACTCGATATCGACAATACAGATTATCCGGCAATGCCTGATCAGGAGACCCTCAACCAGGCCTACAGAATGACCTCATTAAACCTTCTTGCTTACCAAGAGGTTGCCAGGAAGTTGAAAACAGGTCCAAATCCCCGGGGACAAAAAAGAAAAACCTATTCGACTATAAAAGGTGAACAAACCGATATCTATGAGTTACTTCTAAAGGCAATTGCTGATGATCCGCCCATTGTGAGCCTTTCTATCGACAGCATCAAGGGAAGAATTGATGTGTTGCTAGGTAATCATGCTGACAAACCGGATCGGGTGAAAATCAAAGCAGCTATTGATCAGATGCAGGCTATTATGCAGAGCAGCGAACCGATGTATCAGGTTTTTGAATATAAGGACGATGAAGTTTACATTTTAGAACCGTTATTCCTGTTCTTTTTGCGCTGGGGTAATCTCAACTAATCGAAGGGGGATTATTTTGACTACGATTAATGAGGATAGACTACAAGTTATAAGTGCGCTTCAAGTGCAAATTCAATCTTTCCCACAGGGACAATCGGCTGACTTCAGCAGATGGGTAGATACTACCAGCCGCATGTTAGAGCGTCTCTTCTCCGATCAGTCCATAGCACAGAAATTTGTCTTGCTCACCAGAGCAGGTATACTCCAGGCACAATTATACCTGGAGAATTTAATTACAGATATTAACGCTGGGCTTTTCGATGATGCCAAACCACTTAATGAAATAGATGAAGCACATTTTCATCTTATCATAAGCAGAGTTCTTCATAATTTCGATAAGCATATTTACGAAATGTATCAGAAGCCAGTCCATGGAAATGGAACACTGAAGCTAGAGAGCCTTGCTGACATTTCACTGGGTAACGAATATGATGTGCAGCGGTTGCTATATTCACTGCTCCGTCCCATTTTCCCTGAAGCAAGGGTCGAGGTGCCCACTGACGGAGGATACAAGGGTTATCGCTTTGATATATTTATAGATTCCTACGAAACTGTAATTGAAGTTAAATGCTCGCGTCCAAATATGACTGAGAGGAAGCTCACCGAAGAGATCGGGTCAGATGCATTTCATTATCCCAAAAAGCACATCTATTTCTTCATCTATGATAAAGCTAGAATCATTACAAATGTTGATGCATTCTGTAAGAACTATAACAGGACTCATGATTCCAAGCAGATAAAAACAATAATAATCCAACCAGTTAAAATGATATGAAAAAACAGGCTGCTCTCCATCATTGGAAAGCAGCCTGTTTTTTTAATCTGCAATATCACTCCTCCTCCTTCTTCGCCGCAGGCCGCTCATACACCACAGCATAATTCTGGCTGCCCAGTAGTATCCGTTTGCCCTGGAACTCATCGTAAATATTCACCCGCACCGTTGCGCCGGTAAGGGACTTGTACGCTTTGTTGTTCAGCGGGAAGGACAAGCTGCCCGTGGCTCCCGCACCAGCCGGTCCGTCTCCCAGAGGCAGAAGCTGCTCCGACGGCTGCCCGAACGGATCAATCAGCTCGGCCACCAGCTTATGCTCATTCGCCTCAGCAACATACTGCTCACTTCGGGTTAACCGGTAGTTCATCTGTACCTCTATGGACTCCCGGTCTTCAGGCATCGTGGCGGTCACCTGGTTCACGGACAGGGAGTACGGGAACAGGTCCAGCTTCTGAAGGGACGGCTGCGGAGCAGGATTGGCCGGACTCAGCCCCAGGCCCACGGTCTGGATGTAAGCGGTCGGCACTGCCCCCGGCGCGGTCAGCTTGCCTTCAGCAATCCCTTCCCCGAGAAAGAGAGTCAGCTCTGAAGCATTGATCTCCGGCGGAAGCTTGCTCCAGACGGTTACGAGACTCTTCTCTTTGGGGTTCAGGGCCGCGGCGGACTGCGAGATTACCGCCTCGAAATACTGTCGATCCGGGGTCCGGTAATACCCCACCAGCTGCGCCGGCTGGGTCTTGCGTAGTTCCTCGTTGGTCATCACCAGCTCGGTATAGATCAGCTTGGAATCCGTGCCCGGATAGATCCGGCTCTGCCGCTCCAGAATCTCTGCCTTCTTCCCGGCCAGCTCCAGACGGAAGGGTTCACCGGCCGCTACGGTTCTTAAGGTATTCTCCACCTGGCTGGTGAACAGCGTGAGGAAATTCGCCTGGGTCTCTTCCGAAGGATACTGGAGGATCACCTTCAGCTTCGTCAGATTATAAGAATAGGGAAGGTTCCCCGTAATATACAGAACCGCTGTCTCCTGCGGGGCCAATTGGCTCTTGGAGCCTTCGATCACCATCTGCGAACTGCCGCTGATATCGAGATCCCCCGCCTTCAGAAGCGCTGTAAGGGCCGGAAGCTGAACATTCGCCATGCCTGAGTTGCGGAGGCTGATCTTGGTCACGACCTGATCGCGGTCCGACCACGGCAGGCGTTCCACCGATTCCAGCTTCACCACGAAGGTACCCAGACTGTTCTGCACGGGGTACTCAGTCGCCAGCAGATGATTCGGCTGCAAGGAGTAAGGAATCTGATAGTAAGCCGCCGGGAAGGCGATCCGGCCCTCTTCGGCCGGCTCGTTCATCTGCAGCTGGAGCACTCCCTGATTAAGCTTCAGGGGCAGCTCTGCACTGAGTTCGACTACCCGCTCCTCCAGCGGCTTCAGACTCAGACCGGCCAGTGCCTTATTGCTGACCGGATAGCTGTACCCTTCGGCAGTCGTCAGGCTGAAGGGGTAGGCCGGAATCGTCACCGCTTGGTTGCCTGTGTTGCGCACCCGGAATTTCAGGCTCCATTTCGCCAGGTGATCCTCCGAATACACCGCCGCGCTTGCGAGCTGCGTCTCAATTGTATTGTTAGCAACCTTAAGCTTCGCGACGGCATTAGCGGGTACGGTGAAGTTGGGCGACTGTGCAGCAGGCAGCTTATACTCGGCCACAGGCAGGTTCAGCTGCAGCGCGCTGTCTTCCTGGACGAACTGCAAGGACATATTATCCGTCTTCGTATAGGAGGGAATGTCCGCCAGATATTGCACGGTCCGTTTCTCCTTGGGCTGAATCTGGTAATCGGCAGGGGCGGCATTCAGTTCAAATCTGGAGCCTCCCGAGGATATCAGATATCCCTTCAGGCCCGTTTCCTTAAGCACCTTGGTACCCGAATTGGCGAAGCTGATGCCCACCCTGGCATACACTTTTCCGTTAGCCTTAACGATCTGCAGGCTCTCGGCCTTACTGATCACCGGCACACCCGCCAGGACCAGCTTTTTGCTCTGCCCTCTGGCGGTGGCTACCGAGTAGGAACCCGGAATCGTGAACGTCCCCAGCTTCTTCTGGTAATTCACCTGGCTGAAGTCCCAGCCGAACAGGGCGATTCGGACTCCGGTTATTTTGGCAGCCTTACCCGCATTGACATAATACGTGACCGACTGGCTGCTATTAGCCGGAATGGATTTGACGGCAGCACTGTCTGTCACTGGCTTGCCTTGAATCACAGCGCCGCTTGAAGTGGTGACCTTGGCGAAATAATCGATCAGGCTTACGTTGCTGCCCGTTCCGTTGTAGTAATTCAAGGTGTACGTGAGTATATTCCCGCTCTCCTGAGGCTGTAGCGCAGCGTTCAGCAGCTTCACACTCACGCCGCTTTTCAAGGAGACCGCCCCCAGTCCCTCCAGCGTGGACACGGCGGCTGTAGCCGCCTTTCCCGCTGAAGGCCCGGCCGCCGCATAGGCTCCGAAGGCGATGGACTGGCTGAGAACCGCCAGGCTTAGCATGGCGACAGCATATTTTCTAGTGGTATGATTCATAATTCTCTCCTCCCTTAACTTCGCTTAAGCTTGCGGCAGCCGGACCTCGAACCTCGTCCGCAGCTCATTGCTCTCTACAGATAGGCTCCCGTCATGCTGCTCTACAATATTGCGTGCAATGAACAGTCCCAGGCCGGTCCCGCCCTCCTGATGTGTCCGTGCCCGGTCCCCCGAGTAATACATCTCGAAGATATGCGGCTGCTCCTCCGGCGGAATGGGATTTCCGTAATTGATGATCTCAACCGCTACTGAACCTGAATCAGGGCGGCTGTTAATATCCACATAACCGCCTTCCTGTCCGTAACGGGCGGCATTGGTCAGCAGATTGCCTAAGACCCGTACCAGCAGATCCCCGTCCCCGTAGATCATTAGGCCAGGAGTCACATTCAGCCGGGAGGTCAGGCCATTATGCTCGAATAACGGGTACATCTCCTCGTTCAATTGCCGCAGCAATTCGGTAATATCCAGATATGTCTTCACCACAGGCAGTGTGCCATGGTTCATCCTGGTGATCTCGAACAGCCCGTCAATCAGCTTCTCCAGCCGCTGGGACTTGGTGAAGGCAATCGTCGCATAATGTCTGATCGTCTCCACTGGTAATTGCTCATCCCTCAGAATCAGATCCAAATATCCGAGAACAGACGTCAGCGGTGTACGCAGATCATGCGCCAGATTGACGACTAGCTGGTCCTTGCTGCTCTCGGCGAAATCACCTCTTTGTACGGCCTCCTGCAGCTTGGCTCCGGCCACATTCAGATCCTCTGCGATTGCGCTGAACTCATCCCTGGAGGCAATCCGCACCTGATTCTGGAAATCTCCGCCCGCCAGATGATGAATCCCCTTGGAAATCTCGTTAAGGTAGCGGATGTACGGCTTGGTGAACATGAAGAATAAGATCAGCATGATTGGAATGAACAGCATCAGAGACACATTGAAGTCTCCGATCCTGTAGATGAACCGGCGGATTTCCGCCTCCGGGTCCTCCCACTTCACCCCGGCGTAATAGAGCTGAAGCAGCTTGAAGATCCCGTAGGTGATCCCGGCGGAGAGCAGCATGCTTACGCCCAGTAACTGAACCAGTCTGGTTCTGAAGCCCCGGCTTCTCTTAGGCATTGAACGTGTACCCGACACCCCAGATGGTCTTGATGAACCGTTCCTTGTTCTGATCCTCCCCCAGCTTCCTGCGCAGGGTGCGGATATGTACCATCACTGTATTCCCGCTCTCATAGTACGCCTCGCCCCACACCTGCTGAAATATGCTCTCTGCACTGAACACCTGCTTCGGGTGGCTCGCCAGCAGATGGAGGATGTCGAATTCCTTCGGCGTAAGGTCAATCTCTTCTCCATACAGTGTAACGGTGTGCTGGTCAGGGGAGATGATCAGCCCGCCCAGCTCCAGAACCGAAGTCAGATGGGCACCCTGAGGCTGGCTGAACTGCAGGGAGCGCCGTAGCTGGGAATTGACCCGGGCCAGCAGCTCCATCGGATTGAAGGGCTTGATCATATAATCGTCCGCGCCCATGACAAGACCGGTAATCTTATCGAAGTCAGAGGTCTTGGCACTGAGGAAAATAATCGGCAGATTATGCTTCACCCGCACCTGGCGGGTGACCTCGTATCCGTCCAGCTTCGGCATCATAATATCCAGGATGGCCAGATCAATGGATTGGGACTGAATAGCCTGCACGGCCGCTTGGCCGTCGAATACCTGAATGCAGTGATACCCTTCCTTCTCCAGGTGCAGGGCAATCAGGCCGGCAATCTCTTTCTCGTCCTCTGCGATCAGAATAGTAACTCGCTTCATACCGGAACCCTCCTAGGCCTGAATCTATTCGTTCAGGTAGGTAGTCGCCTTGTTCTGAATCAGCTTCGCCACTTCCTCCGCGGTCTTCTGTCCGCTGAAGAAGCCTCCCGCCTCTTCTCCGACAATCGAAAGAATTTTGACATCCAGCATGGCGAAGTTATCCGCAGTATTCATCATCTCTCTGAATACCTTGAATTGCTCGTCAGGCACACTTGCAGACTTGCCGTCTGGAAGCTTATACGTCCCGCCCTTCACTTCCTGCTGAAGCTCGCCAAGCTGCTTGTCGTTTACCGACTTCAGCAGGGAGAAGCCTTCTTCACGCTGCAGGTTCTGCACTTCCTCTGACAGCAGGAATTCCATGAACTTCCAAGCCTGTTCTGCCACCGGCGATTTGGCCTGGATCGAGAAGGTGGAGACCGGAATAATCCGCATGGTGCCGGAATTTCCGCTATGCGGCTTATCCAGCAGCTGCGGATTGGTGAAGTAAGCATACGGAACATTGACGAAATCAGCCGGGGTTTGCAGAACGGCCGAATAGAACAATTGATTATCGGCTTCCCCCGAGCCGGCGCTCATCACTCCATCGTCATACATCTCTTTAATCTGCCGCATCATAAATATGAAGGCAGGGGAATCGAATTTGGCTTTGCGCGCCGCAGCGTCTACGAACTGGTTATAGCCGTCCACGACCATCTCCTGAAGCAGCATCTCCGGCGGATACTCCTGGAGCGCGAAGCGGTGCCCGGACCCTGCCTTCTGCCCGGCTTCAATCATCGGTTTGGCAATCCCGCTGAATTGCTGCCAGGTCCAGCTCTTATCGTCCACATTCGCATTCTTAAGCGCATCCCCGTCTCCAATGAAAGCTCTCAGATTGTACCCGGAAGGGATGAGATAGGTGCCCCCGTTCAGCTTCAGGGCGTTCAGCACATTAAGCTCCAGATTCTCCTGCTTCAGCGTTTGTGACTGCTTCAGGTAATCGTCCATATTCAGGAACAGCTGCTTGTTTACGTAATCACTGACCGGCAGAGTGCTGGTCTCGTAAATATCGGCGCCTTTGCCCGAGAGCAGTGCCGTTCCGGTGCTTTTGATGTATTTCTCATAATCCTGCGCTTTCTCACCGATCGCCTTGTAAGCCTGCAGCTGCAAGTCAATATCAGGGTAGGCCTGTTCAAACTTCTTCTCCAGCGCACGGTAGAATTCACTGTCCTGCCTAACCGATAACGTCAGAACGGTCTTGCCGTCTGTGCTTGGAGCTTCCGCGCTGCTCCCCGAGCTGCATGCGGTCATCATCGTTGTAAAAGCAAGCCCCATCCCCAACCAGCCCATCTTCTTCTTCATCTTCATTCTCATCTAAATACCTCCTATTAATTATTCGTAGAAAATGCCTTACTCCTATGGCTACTGCAGACGTACACGGTTCCCGTCCTGCAGGGGCTCGCTGCTCTCCAGAATAATCAGCTCATCCTCATACAGGTTGTCCGTCTGGATGATGCTGTCTATGCCATTGGTTGTACTGGAGCGGATCGTAACCTCGCGGGCGATAAAGGTATTGCCCAGCGCCCCCCTCTGCTCCTCGATCTTATAGATATAGCTTCGCTCACCCAATTGGTGGATAACCTTATTGGATACGAGGAGTCCCTCCTCCCGGGAAGGCTTCTTCAGCTTAATCTGAACCTGCTCACCCCCCTTAAGCGACTCTTCATTCAGCACAATGAAGACATTCTTCTGCGCAATTTGCTCCACCCTGCCGTCCTCCTCAGCGGATGCGCTGTCGGTACGCGCCTGAGCGTCCTTGATCTCTGCAACCTTACCCTGCAAGGAACGGGCCTGCTGGCCCTGTGCCGGATGAACCTGCACCTCAAGCTGCTCCCCCAAGGTAACCCCGAGGCTGGATAACAGCTCCGCGTCCGCCGTGAAGCCGAACTGATACCCCTTGCTGCTGCTCGACAGGACCAGATCCGCTTCCCCCGAGGACAACATTCCTGCAATGGCATTCACCCGGGTGACCACCCCGTCGAAGGGTGCCGTAAGCTGCTGCTGCGCCGTTAACCGCTCTCTCAATCCGGCAATTTTCCGCGCCTGGGTGACCTGATCGACCTTGCCCGCTTCAATCTCGCGCCGGGCCTTGCGAATCTGAAGCTCATCGCCTTCCGCGTACGTCTGAATGAATTGATCCTGCAGCGTCTGCTGCGCGATCTTTTGCTTATCGAGCACCGCGACTTCATCCTTCAGCTCCGCTTCGGCGGCCTGGCTGTCATAGCGGATCAGTGTTTGCCCCTTCGTGACCCGGTCCCCCTCCTTCACAAGAACCTGCCGGACCTTCCAGCCGCTGGCATTCAGGAGCTTCGCTTCACTCACGGGCGTAAGCTTTCCGCTGCCCTCCAGCGTGAATTCGAGGCTCTTGGTCTGCGGCTTGACCGTGGTCACCTTGGGCAAGGTCAACGACTGCAGCGTATTGCTGAAGAAGGTGAAGAAGAGTAACACGCCCAAGAGCAGAAGGAAGGCTGTTCTGATGTTTTTTTTGCGCCTGCGGTCTGCAGGCACTCCTGTAGTCTCCATATTCCGTCTATCTCCTCCTGCCATTGAAATCCCTCACACACGAACATCAGCCCTTAATTCCTGACAGTTGAATCCCTTCGATGAAGTACGTCTCCGCATACAGAAACAGCAGAACCATCGGTGCCATGTAGATCATAGATGCGGCGAACGCCAGGCCCTTCTCGCTGCTGACATTCGATAAGTAGACGGATAAGGGCTGTCTGAGCGGGTCGTCCAGGAAAATAAGCGGCTGTTCCACCATATTCCAATAATCGACGAATAACAGAATCGTCAGAGCGGCCAGGCCCGGCTGGACCATCGGAACAATAATCGTATAGAAAATCCGTAAGTGTCCGGCCCCATCCATCTTAGCCGCTTCAATATAGGCATACGGGATATCCAGCATGAACTGCCTGAGCATGAATACTCCGAAGGCGGCAAAAATTCCGGGCAAGATAATGGCCCCCGGGCTATTTAATAACCCCAGCCGGTCAGCCATAATATAATTGGGCACCAGCGTGACCTGAAACGGCATCAGCATCGTCAGAACATAGACCAGGAACAGGAATTCCCGGCCCCGGAATCTCAGCTTGGAGAACGCATAGGCCGCGAGCGCGGCGATCACCGTCTGTCCGGCAATGATCGGCACCACCAGGAATACTGAATTCCAGAACATCGACAGGTACATCGGGCTGTCCATCAGCACCTTGCCATACTGCTCCAGGGAGACCTGATCCGGCAGCCATTTCAGATTGGCGAACGGATCGCTCCTGCCTTGAATGACAGGATTCATCTGTCCGATGGGGCCGTAATTGATCCCGATTTCGCGGCTGCTCATGAACGAATTGATGAGGGTCACCCCGATCGGGAACAGCATCAGGAGGGCAACCGCCCCCATCAGGACGGTTAACGTCAGCTTTTGTATGACTTTACCAACTGCCAAGACCTCTTTCACCTCTATTCCATATACCGCCGGTAGCGGCGTTCCATAGCGAACAATCCCAGCACGATGATCAGAATGCCGCCGACCATCAGGGTGGATGCAGCCGTCATCTTCTGGAGGTCGAGCGACAGGAACATGTTGTTCATATAATGCTGAAGCATATAGATACTGTCATGCGGGTAAGCTCCGGCAATCAGATACGTCTCCCGGAAGACCTTGAAGGAATTAATGACCGACATAATGACGACAAAAAACATCGTAGAGGTTAAATAGACCAGCGTAATGCTCCGGAACTGCCTTAGACGGCCGGCCCCCTCAATCTGGGCGGTCTCGTAATAATCCTTCGGAATCTGCTGCAAGCCGGCCAGGAACAGGATCACGTTATACCCGATGTTTTTCCAGACATACATCAGCATGATTACATTCCGCGCAGCCTCCGTCTTCATCCAGTCCACCCGCGTCCGGCCGAAGCCGCTCAGCCAGGCATTAAGCACCCCGTTCCAGTCGAACAGGATCTGCCAGACCAAGATAATCGAGGCTACAGGCACGACCAGCGGGAGTACGTACGCAGTTCTCAGCCATTTCTGAAAATACAATTTCCTGTGCAGCAACAGCGCTAGTCCCAGCGACAGCACAATCAGCAGGGGAACACTCACCATACTGAAGTAGAAGGTATTAGAGGCCGCCTTCCGGAAGGATTCGCCCGCAATGACCTCCCGGTAATTATCCAGTCCCACATAGTGGCCCCCCACCGTGCGGTCCATGAAGGAGTAGAACAAGCCCATGCCGAACGGAATCAGATAAAACAGGGCAAATCCCGCCGCACTGGGCGCCAGAAATAACCATGCAATTGTTGAATCTTTACGGGCCCAATTCTTCAAGTCGCTCCCTCCCTGTAATCAAGAATAGGCACAACTGTTTAAGAAGAAGTCGGGTAAAGATTAAAAGTTTCTTAAATTCTCAGCGCAGCAGCACATTCGGCCTGATTGCCCTCCCGCCAGCAGCAAAAAAAGCCGCAAACGGATGCTTCATCCATTCGCAGCTATATTCGTGTAGCGCAAACTCACTACTTCACCGGCTGTACCTCCATGACCTTATCCTTGAACCGATACGTTACGGCAACATTCTCTATGATCTCCGTGTCCCGGTAGGCCAGGGAGCCCTCGAATGCTAACATCTCGTTATCCTGCCACACAAGATGGTTCGCATAACTGTAATTCTCATGATCCGCGCGGGCCCAGAGCTCCAGCTTCTGCTGCGCACCATACTTGATTCTGGCCGATTCAACCAGCTCCGGGCTAATGGTTCCCTTCTCCACATCCAGGATTTGCACAAATTCACTCTTGTTAGAGCTGGTGACCACCGCAAGGAGCTTCCGGTCCGGGGACGGGAGAAGCTCCTTAATGTACATCGAAGGGGCAGCGAAGCTGAAATACGGTTCCAGCACATCGTCCTTAATCCGCCACAGCACATTCTGGGTGCCATAATCCGAGTAATTGTTGAATAAGGCGAATATGATGCTCCCGTCAGCCATTTTGTAGAGATATGGACTCTGGTAGCTTTTCGACAGAATATCTGTGGCAAAAGCAGCCGACTCCGCGATCTTCGCGGAATCACTGGTCAGGAAGGGCTGCAGCTTCTGCAGCGCCAGCTCACGCGCCTGCGGATCATTGAAGCTCTCCACCAGCCGGTTCACCGCAATATATACCTTGTCATCGTTGCCGCTGGCTAACGCCTGCAGGAATTTGTCGGCCTCATACTTCACGGGAGGGGCCAGCTCCATGTCCTCTGCTGTCAGGTAACGGATGTAAGGCTCTGCTGCTTTATTCTTCGTGTATTCCGTGGCGAGCAGCGCCGTAGCCGTAGAACTGTAGACGATCAGGCACGCGACCAGTGCGATCCACCTTTTGGAGAACCGGCTTCTTCTGACTCTTCCCTTTGCTCCACTGTGTTCAGCCGCTTCAATCAGCGCATCGTCGATCTGCCCGATCTCCCGGTATAGCTCTTCCCGTCTCATAGACGCACTCCCCCCTGCTCCAGATGTACTCTAAGCTTCTGTCTGACCCGGAATAAACGGGACTTCACCTGGCTGCTGCTCAGCTTGAACCGCCCGGCCAGCGCCTCCACCGAATCCGAATACCAATACCGCCTTATAAAAAGCTGCCGCGCCTCCTCCTCCAGCCCATACAGGAATTCATTGATCAACCGCGCGGTTTCACCGGCGGCATACTCGGTCTCCACCGTCTCTGCTGCGGGAAGGCAGTCCTCCAGCTCCTCCAGAATCACCTCAAGCTGGCGGCTCCGCTTCTTGGCCGTATTATACCCATACTTATCGAGCGCGATATTGCGGGTGATCCGCCCCAGGAATACCGGCAGCCTTCTCGGCTGGTTAGGCGGTATAGCGTTCCATGCAGCGAGGTATGTATCGTTCTCACACTCTTCGGTATCGGAAGGGTTCGCGACAATATTCCTGGCGATTGCCCGGCAATATGCCCCGTATTTGCTCCGGGTCTCGGCAATGGCCTGCTGTGAGCGCTGCAAGTATAGCTGAATGATTCCCTGATCTTCCATCTGCTAGTTTCTCCTTTGGCATCCTCTTATCTATATAGTAGAGAATTCCGGGTAACGGTTGCACTTATACGCTAATTATTTTTAGCACAAAAAAAATCCTGGCACATAAGCATCACTGCTTACACACCAGGATGGGGATATAAATCTCTTGTTAACCGAGGACCGGCGGGTCCTGCTCAGTGGTGCTGTCACCCTCCGCATCTGCCGGTTTCGGGATGACCTTAATGTCCACAATCAGGGAATCCGTCAGCTCCGTATCGGCCCAGGCGGTGCCGTCCCATACCTGCTTGCGGTAGATGACGGTTATCTTGTAATCACCTACAGCAGTTGGAACATAGGCAGCCTGATAGACCTCATCCGTTACGGTGAAGACGCCTGCCATACCATCCTCTGTGGAGCTCCAGGCTTCCGGATAATAACGCTCATCTCCGGGGGCAACAGGTGCCAGGCTCTGGTTATGGCCTTCAGCCGTCAGAGTAAGTGTCTCTCCTGCAAGCGGGCTGCCCGGGCTAAGGCTGAGCCGATTGCCTTCAGGCGTAACCGCTTCATACACATCTTGGGTTACCGTCTTAAGCGCATTGGCCGTCACCTTGTGTATCCCTGTAACGCGGGCATTATCGAACACCGCATTCTGGGAGGTTGTTCGGAAGCCGATCTTCCCTGCGGTTAATTCCGTTTGCGGGTTCGTCCATTCGAGCTTCAACTGGCCGTCCACAAAGCCTAGAATTCTATTCCCTTTGATGACCGCCTTCAGGGTATACCACTGGCCCGCAGCCGCATCGGCGAAAAGGGTGCTGGACACGGGGGTCAGCGTTCCGTTTACTGCCTTGAACAGCTCAAGCTTCTTGTCGTTGACATTGATCCGGTACATGTAATAGTTATTAGCGTCCTGCACCCGGAAAAGAATGCCGGCATTGGCGTTCGCGATGGGAACCTTCACCTTGGCTTCCATAGCAATATCTTGCCATGAATCCCCGGCTGTAATGAGCCCTGTAGAATTCCCCCTCGTCTGGATCAGGGCTTTGGTGCTGCCGTCTGTAGTTACACTCCAGGTTCCGCTGGCAGCCGTCCAGCCTGCCGTATCGCCATCCTCAAAGTTATCCGTGAACCGGACAGAATTAGGATTGGCATCAATCGGAGTCTCGTCCACATCGGTAACCTGAATCGTGAAGCTTTTCTCCAAAGACAAGCCGTTCGCATCTATGCTCTTCACCCGGATGCTGTAGCTGCTCTTCGCTTCATAATCCGGCGTAGTGCGGAGAATCAGCCTGTCTCCCTGCGGGGCAATGGAGAAGCTGCTGTTATCGGCGTCGCCTTGCCCGGAAACCAACGCGTAAGTAAAGGTCTGGCCCGCATCCGGATGGGCTGTAGTGAAGGTACCCACTAGACCGCCTGGAGTAGTCAGCTCCGGCACCTGGGTAGCGCTGAGAGTGATATCCGTGGGCGGATTGTGAATGGCGGTCACCTTGGCATCGTCATACCAGACCCCGGCTGAGGTGGTGCGGAAGCCGATTCCGCCCGAGGTTAATTCATTGACTGGGTTGGTCCATGTGGTCTTCAGCACTCCATCCACATACCCTTTAATGGTATTGCCTTGAACCGTCGCCTTAAGGGTATACCATTGGTTTTTGACAGGCACAAACGAAGTGTTCGCGACCTGTGTCAACGTTCCGGCCACAGCCTTGTAGAGCTGCAGCTGGCTTGTGCTGGCATCGATCCGGTACATATAGAAGTTGTTCTGATCCTGTACCCGGAAGACAATGCCTGCATTCTCGCTTCCATTAATGAGAGGCAGTCTGGCTCTGGCTTCATACGTGTAATCCGTCCAGGCTGCACCGGCCTTGGCGGTGATCAGCGCCGTCGTGGTCTGGCTGGTGGACAGCACCCGGTTCCCCGTCCGATCGGTTACCGCCCAACTGGCTGCACCTGAAGCTACGGTCCAATCCGGGAGCAGCCCGGAGGTGAAGTGATCGCTGAACCAGGCCTGATCCGTATTCGCGAAGACGACTCCGCTTACATTCTCGTTCTTGATGCTCACCTTCAGGTCACTGAGATTCTTCGCCAGCGTTCCTTTGACCACCACATTTTCAAAAGTCACCCCGTTCACCATCCCGCCTCTGGTAGGATTACCCTGGATGGGGGAATCTCCTCCCGTCTCGCGGACATTGATGTTCCGGAGAATGACATTGCTTACATCGCCGGATGTGCTGGTGGAGACGCGCAGCCAGTAATTTCCGAACTGGTTGATGCCTACCCGTTCAATATCAATATTCTCGAAGGTCACATCCTGGGCCCAGCCTTCGACCGGGAGCGGATTCTCTGTATAAGCATGATCCACCAGCAGCGCCCGCGCGCTCTGATAGACATACGAATTGCGGATGGTGACGCCAATCTGCGGCGTGCATATGCCCATGCCCAGCTTGAAGGCAGCGCAGCGGGTCCAGGCGAAGCAGTCCTCGAACACCACATTCTCCAGATGCTCGATGGCTCCCGGCCAGTCCTTGGACATTCCTTTTTGCGGCCAGGTCTTGGTGGAGAAGGTATCATCGTCCGAGATGGCAAGGGCATGCTTCACCAGCACGTTCTGGCTCTCATTAATATCGATGGCATCATCCTCAAGCGTAAATAAATCCTGGTATCCCTTATAGTTGGTGATGGTCACGTTATCGGAGCGGACCACCAGGAACGCCCAGAAGCCACCGTCCCGCAGGGTTAACCCGTCAAACTTGAAGTTGCTGGTTGCCATCGGCACCACCAGGTTATTGATGAACCCCTCTCCCTGCTTGTGGGTTGCAGGCGGGTTGGTCATCTTGCGTTTGCGCATTTCTATCCCTTTGCCGTCGATGGTTCCGCGCCCCCGCATGGTGATATTCACGGAATTAGTAGCGGTGCGGATAAAATAGGTTCCATCCGAGATCGAATCCTTACGGAAGTCATTCCGGTAGTCCTCGCCCCGGCCTGTGCCGACGATGACTGCACCCCCGGCCAGGTAGAACGTAACATTGCTTTTCAGGGTCAGGTTGCTGCTCTTATATACGCCCGCCGGAATATACACGATACCGCCTCCGGCCTGATTGGCAGCATCAATCGCCTGCTGGATGGCACCCGAGGTGATCGTTGCGCCCGTCTTGTCAGCGTTGTATGGTGCAGCGGTCACATTGTAGATTCCCGGGCCGGAGGACGCGGGGATGTCTGTCTCCAGCGGATCGGCGGCGATCACGAGTCTTTTGCGGCGCTTGTCCGGGTCCTTCTCATTCGGGTCTTCGTTCGCAGGTGCATTAATATCCACGATCACATAGGTAGAGGCCGACAGGGTGAAGGTCAGCTTGTTGCCGTTGACCGTTCCTGTGATGTTCTTGGCCAGCGGGCTGATCGAATACGAGGTAATCGGCTTGTCTGCCGTCACCTCAAGGGTGACCGTTCCGTCAAAGGAGAACTGGGCGTAGTCATAATCGGGTAAATACTTGACGACAGGGACGTTCTCATTGTTCACCTTCAACGAATAGACAGAAGACGGAGTATAGATAGACGGCATCGGGTAATTCTGGATGGTTGCAGGACCAGCGGCGGCCACCTGCTGAACCGGTTCCGTTCCCGGTTCCGGTTCAGCCGCACCAGCGGTCTGTGGCGGGATGAATCCCGTGAATGCGACGGCAAGCACCAGCAGCAATCTCATTACTTTGCGAGTAAGCATAAATACCTCCTCCAGATCAATTTGGCTCCAGGCAACCGCTTTCAATTGCCGGCAGGATACATAGAGTCATTCCTTACTATAATCCCGGGCCAAAAAGAAAGGAGGGTGGCAAACCCACTCTCCAGGGACACAATTATACTGTTCTGCACCATCTGTTAACCTTAGATGTAATGCATCAGATGAATGCTTCGAAACGCCCCTCTGCATTCACTGTCGCTGTCCGGGGATCCGTCTGGCCGATACCCTTAAGACCGCCCTTCCACTCCATCCGCCAAGGCCGATCCTGAACATTCTGGGCGGCAGCGCTCACATCCGTGACCGCGCTGCTTCCGGCTTTGTGCGCGAGCTGACTACAGGTATAGCCGCCGCATATTCAAAATCTATCAAAAAATCCCAAAATACAATTTACATAATATGCTAAATATGGTATCCTCATAATGGATGCGCTTACATTATGTGCCGGGAAAGGAGGCCTTTGCTTCATAGAGGGACCTAAGAGGACGGATGAATCAGGTTTGACCTAATCTATTTAAACTAAGGAGGATATGTGAAATGAAGAAGATTATGACCCGTATTGCCGCTTTGGCTCTGACGGCAGCGCTGATGCTGCCGGCTATGTCCTATGCCTCACCTGTAGCCGAAGAGCAGGATATGAGCCTCTCTGCGGATGCCACTGCGGCTGTAACCAGCACCATCACTCCCGCTCCGCAAGGCTATGACGGATACCGCAATAATATTCCGCACGGCAACGTACAACAGATTTCTTATTATTCGACTACCGTAGGCAAGTCAAGAAACGCGATGGTGTACACCCCTCCGGGTTATACCCCTTCCAAGACCTACAACGTGCTCTACCTGCTGCACGGCATCGGCGGGGATCAGAACGAATGGCTGAACGGGATGAATCCGCGGAACATTCTGGACAACCTGTACTCCCAGAACAAGCTGGAGCCGATGATTGTCGTATTCCCGAATGGCCGCGCCATGGCGGATGACCGTCCGATCGGCGATATTTATGCACCGGACAAGGTAGCCGCCTTCGAGCGGTTTGAATTTGACCTGATTAATGATCTCATTCCTTATGTAGATTCCCACTTCCCGGTATACAAAAACAAGCAGAACCGCGCCCTCGCCGGCTTATCCATGGGCGGCGGACAGACCCTGAACTTCGGCCTGAAGCATCTGGACAAGTTCTCGTGGATCGGCGCGTTCTCCTCTGCTCCGAATACGAAGCCGGCCTCACAGCTGATCACAAATCCGGCGCAGACGGCCAGCCAGCTGAAGCTGCTCTGGATCTCCTGCGGCGCTTCGGACGGCCTGCTCTATGTCAGCCAGAATTTCCATAACAGCCTGACCAGCATGAATGTTCCGCATCTGTGGTATCTGGATGTAGGCGGACATGAAGGCAAGGTCTGGAGCAGCGGACTGTATCAGTTCTCGCAGCGGATCTTCAAGTAACTCCCGTCATAGCCTGCCCTCCCCCGATCCGTTAAGGTAGGGGGAGGGCAGTTGTGCTTAATAAGGCCCGGCCAACGATAAGGAGGGCAATATGGTGAGTGCGATAACGGATTACTATGATTCCTATGATGAGGAGGGAAGGCTGTCCAGGGATAACGGTCATCAGATCGAATGGATCACAACGATGGCCTACTTCAAGAAGCTGTTTAAGCAGGAATCTTACATTCTTGACGGCTGCGCAGGGACAGGGAATTACTCTTTTCAGCTGGCAGAATTGGGGCATAAGGTTGTAGCCGGAGATCTCGTTCCTCATAATGTAGACATCATCAGAGAGAAGCAGCGCATACGCCCGTTGTTGGCTGATATGTATACAGGAAGCATCACGGATTTATCCCGTTTTGACAGTGAAATTTTTGATGTTGTTTTGAACATGGGAGCCTTTTATCATATCGGCAATGAAGACAGACAGCTGGCCATGACCGAATGCCTTCGTGTGCTGAAACCAGGAGGGCTGCTTGCGGTCTCCTATATTAACAATGCAGCAGTTTCGTTATTAGGCGTAGGCGATAGACTAGGAAATATGGAAGATGTACTTACCTGGCATGCCAACCAGACGAAAGATGGTCTATTCCTACATATGTCTCCCTCTGAAATGGAACACATGGCAGCT
This sequence comes from Paenibacillus sp. FSL R7-0210, assembly GCF_038009085.1. Classification (NCBI taxonomy): domain Bacteria; kingdom Bacillati; phylum Bacillota; class Bacilli; order Caryophanales; family Paenibacillaceae; genus Paenibacillus; species Paenibacillus sp. FSL R7-0210. The sequence goes on along the minus strand of NZ_JBBPAR010000001.1, from coordinate 6,664,542 downwards.
GCCTATCACACAGAGATCGTGACCCATATTGGAACAGACGGGGTCGGTTATTTGTTTGCTAAGCAAATCAATGAGGCACAGCAAGAAGATTTTGAACGCTGGCTTCAGTTTCATCTGCAGACCTGTGAGGATAAGAGTCTGCTTGGGTATAGTTTGCATGCACTGGCCATTCTGCGCAAAGGATAAAAAACGTACCCGCCCAGCTGTCGATTTACGCTACCATTCACGACGCACATGGGCACATCCGATCAACTTCCAGTGCCGGCAGATTGTATTCGGTTTTTCGATTACAATTGGTCCGTGCGCCCACGCAACGCCCAATGTATTCGGTTTTTCGATTACATCTGGCCCACGTGCCCATGCAATGCCGAATGTGATCGGTTTTTCGCCTACATTGGGCTCACGCGCCCACGTAACGCCCAATGTGTTCGGTTTTCCGCCTACATTGAGCTCACGCGCCCACGCAACGCCCAATGTGATCGGTTTTTCGCCTACATTGGGCCCACGCGCCCACGCAATGCCAAATGTGATCGGTTTTTCGATTACATTTGGTCCGTACGCCCACGCAGCGCCGAATGTGATCGGTTTTTCGATTACATTCGGCTCACGCGCCCATGCAACGCCAAATGTGATCGGTTTTTCGATTATATTTGGCAGATGTATTCTCCCAGAAAGCAAAAGAAAGCTGCACGCTCATCGCGTGCAGCCCTTCTCCAGCCCTCTTATGATGTGCCAACACGCAACCACTCTGCCGGAGTTTTCCTGATGAAATGCTTCTCGATCGAAGCAAGCACGGCATCATTTCCCGGTAATGCGGCCCGTTCGATGGCTTCATTCACCGGCAGCCATTCATAATCACTATGCTCATGATTAAGAATGACATCCTGGGTCTCATCCACGTATCCCACGAACACTGGGGCGACGTAGATATAGTTTTCTTTTGCCGAATAGATCTGGTCGAAGGTATTGGAGGTGTAGAGAGCGACCCGGGTAATCCCGGTCTCTTCCCGAATCTCTCTTAGCGCAGCCTCCCACGCTTGCTCTCCTTCTTCAATCCCTCCACCGATGTAGCACCAGGCATCCCTCAGTACCGAACCGGCCCGCTTCAGTAACAGGACATGATGACCAGAGGGTGTATTCTTCAGCAATACTACAGCAACACCTGTACAACGTATGGGTACTTCAACGTTCGTCTTCATCATGCCCGATACTCTCTCCTATTCGATCTCCACTCTATCCAAGCTCCGTATAGATCTGGAATGTCACCCCGAACTTGTCCGTCAGATCGCCGAAGCCCGGGCTGAACGGCTCCTCCCGAAACGGCATATTAACCTCCCCGCCCTCCTGCAGCGCATCAAAAATTCTCCGTGACTCCTCCACGCTGTCCGTAGTAACGCAGACCGTTACCCGCTTCCCACTCTCAATCGGCGTACCGCCGGGAGCATCTGAGAACATCAGCTCCGTGCCGCCCACCTGTACCTTGGCATGGGCCACCAGACTCCGTACCTCATCCGGGAACGTGTCCGGGAGATCCGGCATATCACCATACGTCAGGATGGAAAGGACCTCAGCTCCCATAACCTGTCCATAGAACTGAATAGCCTCCTGCGTGCGCCCCTCCAGGGTGATGTAGGGAGTAAGTTTGATTGTCACCTGTGTGTTCCTCCTTGAATTCGGAATGGTCTCGCTTGTGTGATTCATTAGTATAGACGTTCCGGCCGCGGCAGAATCATCGGTGTTCCGGCAATCCGAAGCGAATAAATAATTCAGCATCTATAAAATGATGAACATGCGCGATCTTCCCCCCGCTCAGCTCAAGCACATGAATCGCCCACGGGACAAGCAATCCGTCTTCTCCAGAGGGAACATACTGGGCAAATGCGGGCCGGTTCCCGTTCACCCGGACCGGCAGCAACCGCGAGCCCATACAGTGACTGCTTGTGATCTGGTAGAAGGCCGCGAGATCCGCGCCGCCTTGCACCCACATTGTAAATGGCGGCATCGACAGGCTGCCATTCTCCTGGAATAAGGCCAACAACGCATTAATATTGTATTGTTCAAAAGCCTCCACGTACCGGGTAATCAGCCCTTCGTCCACTTCGTCATCGTCAGCCTGCAGTGCCTCGGACCGGAGCTGTGCCTTGGCCATGGTTGCCCGTGCCCGCTGCATCGCGCTGTTCACCGCGGCCACGGTCATCTCCAGTGCCCCGGCGGTCTCGGCTGCCGACCACCGGAACACCTCCTGCAGAATCAGCACGGCACGCTGCCGGGGCGGCAGCAGCTGCAGCAGCGCAATGAAGGACAGCCGGAGGGTCTCTCTGCTGACTAGAATATTACCAGGATCATCCACATAGCCCGGAGCGGGCCAGATCCAGGAATGCTGAGGCAGACTCTCCTTGGGCTCTACAACCACAGCAGCCGGTTCAGAGAGGTCCATCGGCAGCGCCCGCCGTTTGGCGCTCCTCAGCCGGTCAAGACAGACATTGGTAGCAATCCGGTACACCCAGGCCCTGAGGGAGGCCTGCTGCCTCATCTGCTCCTGATGCTTCCAAGCCCGGATCATGGTATCCTGGACGGCATCCTCCGCCTCGAAGATGGAGCCCATCATCCGGTAACAGTACCCGGTCAGCTCGGAGCGCATGTCCTCCAGCCCGTCCAGGGTCTCGTAGGTCTCATGGTTATGATTCACTTCAGCCAGTCTCTCCTTCATGACCCGTCCAGCTCTCCCTCCATGAACTGTATGAGGTAGTGTTCAGGCTTCGCAACAAATTCCGGGAAGCTGCACAAATCTGCATACGTCTGATGCTCCACATCGTAACAGCCGAGCTGCCCCTTCTTCTGCGGATTCCAGACCAGCACCAGACCGGAGTAATTATCGATATCGGCAGACAGCCGCAGCAGCTTGCGCCTCCCGGCCTTCATCTCTATCGTGTCAGTGAAGCTGAAGAAGTCGATGTACCCGATCTTATACTCATTCGGGGCAAGCGTCAGGCGCAGCTCGTCCCCTATAAGGAAGCGGACCAGTTCATCCGGCAGTTTATATTTGGCCAGCTCGTATTTCTTGTTCTCCAAATCATGAACATCCGGCGGTTCCAACGCCTTCAGGTATTCCGCCATAGCGGTATGCTTGCTGCTGACCGCAATCGTATACGGCCGCTCGCCGTCCTTCTCCGTCATCATAAGGTCCGCACCGCGTTCCACCAGGAAGCGGACCATGTTCAGATTGCCCAGCCGGGCAGCGACTGTCAGCGGCGTCGCCCCGTAAGGATAGACCATATCCGGCTTGTTGTAGTTGATATCCACTCCCTGATCCAGCAGATAGGTAAGCGTCTTCAGATCATGGTCCGAGGCGGCTTGCCGCAGCACGGCACCGGCATGTTGCCGGATGTCCAGACCCAGCTCATGGATCAGCGGGATATTCTTTTTGTTGCCATAGTAGGCTTGTGAATAAGCACCCGATCCCGTCCGGCTGAGCAGGTCCAGCTTCGCGCCGTGTGCAGCAAGGTAGCATATGATGTCCTCCTTGCCATAACGGACCGCCCTCAGGAAGGCCGGATTCTGAGGTACATTAAGGTTCGCGCCATGCTCCACCAGCAGCTTCACCACCTCGTTCTGCTGCGTGATAATTGCCAGGTCGAGCGGGCTGACTGTGGTATGCTTGCTAAGCTCTAGCCCCGCTTCAATATCCCAGCCCGCAGCAATGGCAGCCTGCTGGGCCGGAACATCCCCCTGGTAGATCTGCATCGCCCGCTCCGGCAGCACCTCGAATTTCCCTATGTCCTTCAGGACAATCATCCGCACTCCTCCTTATTCTTCACTCCTATGAATACAACACGCATCCCTTAGACAGAAGCCACTCTTTCATCTTGGCCGATACCTGCCCGGCAGCCTGCTCATAGAAGACGGCTACCTCCTGCCCACCCGCCAGATTCAGGCGGATATAGCCCCCCAGCTCCCGGTAGAACAGGTAGCAGACGTAAGGATTCTCGATGACGAGATCCGGCGGATGGTCCGCCCGGCACAGGTCAGCCAGCTCCGTGAGCGCCAGCTGGCCCGCTCCCGGCGGCATCCGCAGGAAGAGATGCTGGCGCGTCCCGGTCCACGGCTCATAATAGACACTTTCCTCCTGGCTCCGCCCATACATCCGGCGGTAGATGCCATCCAGGATCAGGGTATAGCCAACAGCCTCTTCCTCTTCCCCGGCTGGCAGCGGGATCGCTTGAATCTGCTCTGCATGGCGGGGCAGCCACAGCAGCCCGTTCACCCCGGGATGGACCGCCAGGAAATCACCATCAACAGTGGTTCCGATAGCGGTACACTCGCCGATCTGCTGCTCCGTGATAGGACTGTCTTCATCATGCTCCCATAATCCGTATTCGGCAAACGGCCGCAGCACCTCCGGGTCAGGCAGCTGCACATTCATCCAGCCCCGATACGTTCCTTCGCCGTACTGCTGCAAGAACCGGATATAGGCTGGAGGATACAGACCTGAACTCTCCGCTTCAAGCATGTGCCTGTGATGCTCTGACAGCCCCTTGGGCTCAGATACGATATACATTCATCATTCCCCCGGTTTCCTGCGTGAGTTATTCATCAATAACCTTATTCTGCCGCTTCCTCAAGCCAGGCCCGCATCGCCGGAGCTTCCGCCCGGTTCAGCCGCAGGGCAATGTCCGTATTCCCCTCATCCGGCGGCATCACTTCGGCAAGCACACATACGTCCTCCCTGGGCTGATTGAGCGCGAACAGACCCTCAGCATCCATCATCCGCATCGCCAGCTCCATGGCCCCCAGTCTCATAATGAACTCATCGTTCCATGCCTCATCCTCAAGCTCCGTAATAGACGGACGTGCCTGGAATAACCGCTTGACCTCATCGAAATACTCATCTCCGAAGCAGCAATACGGCGAATCGGCATAAGACCATTTAATCAGCTCGGCGATCTCTGCTGCCGGTGTGCTGCCGCCCTCTGCCTGTCTGGCCGCCTCCTGCTCCAGGGCCTCCCGTGACCAGGCGGAGAGGCTTGGTGCATGTCCCTCGCCCGTTGTATATAACGTACAGTAATAATAATGCTCCCCATTCGCAAAAAGCGCGCGGAACGACCTCCGGGCCGCCTCCGCAATCTCCGCCGCCAGCCGCTCCACTTCCTTCTGTGCCGCATTCATGGCTACTTCCTCTCGTCGATCAGCTGTTCCAGGAATCCGGCGAACGTTGGGGCATACTCCTCAATCAGATCATTCATGAGGTCATAACGCATGACCGGGAACTCCCCCCGTTCATCGGGGGCAGAGGTGTCAAAGTAATACAACTCATCGCTGTCCGGCACGAACAGGTCCATTCGATGTGGAAACCGGGCTACCCACCAATCCTCCGCCAGATTCAGCCTGTGAATATACAGCAGATCCCAGTCAGTATACACCCTATCCTCGGGAGCAACCAGCGTCAGAATTTGCCCATCCCCCAGGCTCCCACCCCCATAACGGGCCAGCCACCAGCGGTAGGACGGCGGCAGCTTGAAGCCTAATTCCTCCTCGGCTTCGGCAATCCAGCTCTCCTCGGCCCCATGGCCCGGAAACCACCGGACCGGGGAAGGCTTGCTTAATAACTCTGTCAGACGCTCATACATAGTTGTACTCCCCTTTCCCTGCTAAGGGTTGATTATAGATTGTCAGGATGAACAGCAGCTGGCGCATCATTATTCATGCGCAGCAGGATATACTCAATCTCTTCCAGCGGCAGCTTCAAGGTCCGGCTAACCTCATAGAGTCCCATCTCCCGGGAGAGGAGGAGGCGTGCCTGATGGATTTTCCCTTCCAGCCAGTTATTGGCCAGCATCCAGCATTTCACCCGTTTCAGCAGCTCTGCTTGGGCAGTCTTACCGGCATGCTTGGTATACTTGGCAATAGATTCTGCCAGATAGCTGTACAGGTGAATGCCCAGAGCCTCGCGCTGCTCATTCTTGGACATACGCTGGTACTGCTCATAGCTGAGGCTGATATCCAAATAGAGGGTATGATCCCCGCTGTCAAAGCGTCTGAACGTTCTCCGCCCGTAGCTATCAGGTAACACCCGGAACACAACGAAGATATCGTAGGGGAACTCCAATGTATTCGCCAGCTCCTCTAACGGCAGCAATTCATCTCTGAGTACACCCACACATGTTCCATGGGTATCCAGCGTAAAACCCAGTTGCATATTAGCACCCCTCCCCCGCTTAAGACACGCTTGAACTATTTCCCCCTTCTATAGGCATCTGCCAGCTGGACCAGATACCAGACAGCCGCACCGGTCAAGGCCGCGAACAGCAGATTAATACAGCCGAATACAAGAAATAACTTGGCTTTGCCCGGCCCGATCCGCACAGCAGCAACAAGCTGGAGAATCGCAGGGAGCAGGAATATCAGCCAGGAGACGGTGATCAGCTTTTCGGTCTTGAAGCTCCACCATACCGCACAGCATGATAGAGCTAGCACTCCCCAGGTACAGATCAACTTCAGCGCCATCGGCTCCCCTCCCTTTCATGGATAAACCAATACATCAGCTAGGCCCTGATTGCCCATGAATCACGAGTCCATATTGTCTGACCATCCACGAGTTGCTTAAATCTTCAGCCGCAGCATTGCTTATACGTACAGAAGGCTTCTGTTCCTCCATCGCCTCCGGGTCTTGCGCCGAGAAGCGGAGAGGCTTGGTCATTTTTTGAATAGAACCTGTAATTTCCTTGTACAGGGCATAGCTCAGCGGCTTGTGCTCCCGGACATCCTCATAGAGATAATATTCTCCTTGCTCATCCTGAGCATTGACACGATGCCCCTTGGGGCAGGAGATCAGGATACAGGGCAGCTCATTCTCTGCCCATTGCCCGTGATAGGGAATAGAAACCCCCTCATTTCTCGCAAAAAAACCAAAGCTCTCCGTATCCGGCAGAACCGACATCGAATAGATGAAGAAGGGGCGCACCCCGCTCTCTTTTTCCGTGGCTGTATAATATTGATAGAAGGCGCGATACGCCTCCACCACCTGATTCTGATCATGCTCTGTATGGGTATAATTGGTTAAATAGTACCGCACTTGCGTTGGCTCCAGAAGCTCTACGACTCTCTTAAGCTCCTCGGGTGTGATGAAGAAGCGCAGCTTGTAGAATCCGCTGTTTTTTAGCATCTTCTTCTACCACTCATAGGTAACAAAACGTGCTCTGAGCGTCTCTTCATACGGCAGCCATTCCGCATCGCTCCATAGAGACATTCCAGTAATTTCGGACAGCCGCTCCACCGCTTGCCCGGGGCTGGTAAGGCTGATGAATGCGCCGAAGTTCTCCTCCTCAGCTTGCATCCCGAGCACCCGCTGCATATATTCGTCAGCTATACGCTCTTCCCGCAGGTGTTCGTATTCCTCCCGGGTCCACGGCTCACAGAAGATTCGTTCGGCCTGGATCTCCCCCTGTTCAAAGAAAGACAGCTCGAAGATCTCCTCATTCATGTATCCCACCGTCATCACCGGCTCCTCCAGCAGCCCGGACAACGTCCTGCCAACCTTTTTCACCGTACCCCATACGAAATAATCGTGAAGCACGCTGATCCAACCCTCATTGCTTTGGCTTACATAGATAACGGCCTTACGCTCCGGCGCCTCAGAATCAGGATAACCCAGAACCTTGCCATGCTTGGCGCTCAGCTCTTTCAAGGCTTGAAGGGTCTTATCCAGGTCACCTGACTTGATATGCAGATTTGCAAACGATCTTCCCACGGGTGGATGGCCTCCTTTAATGGCTTGTCTATAGTTACTTGGCATACTAACATATAAACTAGATTCCATTCATTTTACCAAATTAATGTAAGGAGGGGCTACCTTGAATAAGAAATTCCTCTTGGCCAGATGGCAGGACGACCAGCTCTCTGAAGTGAACCGGCGTCTGGCCGCTATTTCAGGCAAACATAATCTCCATCAAAAGGACCGCTCCTTTCCCATCTCCCCTTATGGACAGACGGAGGCAGGACTGAAGGATTACCGGGGAGTTACCCTGACTGAGAGCATACAGTACCTCACTCTGCAGGATATTGATTTCTCTTATTCACGCTTCGAGGATTCGGCAAGCTTGAACACCTCTACATTTACCAATTGTTTCCTGGACGGGGTCAGACTGGACAAGAGATTCGTGACCCATACCTTTAATCACTGTTCCTTCCGGGGAGCGAAGCTGAATGGTGCCAGAATGAGCAAGGCGTTCCATGATTGTGATTTCACCGGCTGCAACTTAAGCAAAGTGATTGCAAATGATGTGTCTTTCACCCGCTGCCGCTTTGATGGGGCCAACTTTCGGGGCGCCTTACTCTTGTATTGCCGGTTCGAGGAATGCAGCTTTGAGGGTGCGCTGTTTCAAGATGGCTCCATAGCTGGAAGCCGCTTTGCGGGAGAGGCCCGCTTGCTCCCTGAGTGGGGGAATACGATATTGGATCATGTCAAGTTTCAGGAGTGATGTGAGCGCCCTCAACAATAACCCGGATCATGGCCGGACTGCTGAAGGCATTGTGAAACAGTTCCCGGAGAAATTCCAGAGGAAATAGGATACGTGATCCGTAACAACACAACAAAACAGGCTTTTCACCTTCCCCAAGGGATCGTGAAAAGCCTGTTCCTGCATTTAATCTCTGCGCGCTTTAGTAGATCTTCCCCAGCAGTGCGATCACTTCATCAAGCGTAAGGCCGAAGGACTTGTAATACGCAATGTCGCCCTCCATCTGCTTCAAGACCATCTCGTTACGAATCCGCAGCATCTCATCCGGTGAGAATTCGGCGACAAAGCAGCCTTTGCCGGTTACCGTGTGGATCAAGCCGCTCCGCTCCAGCTCCTCCCAGGCCTTCTTCACCGTGATGACACTGACATGCAGCTCCAGGGCAGCCTGCCGGATGGGGGGCAGACAATAGCCGCTTTCCAGCTCGCCACCAAGAATCTGTGCGCTGATCTGTTCGTGCAGCTGCTGGTAGATCGGCTTGTCGGAGGTGCTGGAGATCGTTACGTTCATAAGATCTCCACTTTCAGGAATCTCCGTACCGCAATCCGGTAGGCAAGTAGGGTGAAGGCTGCGAAAATGAGGATGCCCCCGATCAGAATCGAGAACTGAAGCGCCGCATTGCCGGTCCCGGAGCCGTAGAAAATGCCGTGCATCCAGCTATTCTGAATTCCGGCCCATTGGACCAGGCCCGCGAACAGGATCGCCGCAGCCGTCGATGCAGTCGTAGCCGCGCCATACTTATATGCCGTCTTGTAGTACATAGTGATAAATATAAGATTGAACACCGCCAGCATAATGAAGCACAAGCCCCAGAAGCCCATATAAGGCGGAAAGAAAATGTAAGTCATCTGCGGATACAGGCGGAAAGTAAAGATACTGAAGATCATGGCAATGAGCAGATGCATAAGCTCAAGAATAACAATCACAGCTATTCTGGACTTCACGATGTCCGGTTTGGTCACAGGCATCATCGTGCTGAATATGAGATCATTCTGACTCTTAAATCCGCCGAACATGTTCGGTACGGTGATGAAGCAGAAATACAGCGGAACCAGGAAGTAGACCCACCCCGGAATGAGCATCAGACCGCCTAAAATTAAAGGTAATATGAAGAACCAGGGGTTAACGCCTAGCTTCAAATCCTTCAGCACCAAATTATACATATACACCCTCCTTTTTCGCAAAGTAGATCATGATGTCGTCGAGAGTCGGGATGGCCGTGTTAAGCGCCCAAGCGGGATCGATATCTTGGGCATGAATCAATCCGGTGAAGCCGAAGGAGTTGATTTTGCAGGAGATCAGCTTCCCCTTCACTTCGTTAAGCTGCGACTCGCTGCCGCTAAGTAACCGGTATGACTCCTTGAACTCGTTCTTCTCGCTACTTGCCACAATCTGCCCTTGCTCAATGAAGGTGATATAATCCGCACAGCGCTCGAGGTCAGAGGTAATATGCGTGGAGAACAGAATGCTGATCTCGCCGCCCATGATAAGCTCCTGGAAAATATCCAGCAGATCGTCTCTGGAGACCGGATCGAGTCCGCTGGTCGGCTCATCCAGAATCAGCAGCCTGGCGCCATGCGATAAGGCCAGAGTCAGGCTGTACTTCACCTTCATCCCGGTGGACAGCTCCGCTATTTTTTTATTCTCATCCAGCTTGAACCGGTTCAGATAGCTGTAATACGTCTCGTCACTCCAGTTCTTATAGAACTTCTTCGTAATACCCGTCAGCGTCTTAAGCCTGCTGCGTGTATAGAAATCGATATCGCCGAAGGCGCAGCCGATGTCCTGCTTCAATTCTGTTTCATGTTCAGCGATGTTCTTGCCCAGAATGCTGATCTCGCCGCTGTCGGCCTGAACCATATTCAGGATCGATTTGATCGTGGTGGTCTTGCCCGCACCATTGACCCCGATGAAGCCCATGATATAACCCTGCTCCAATTGAAAAGAGACGTCTTTGATCTGAAAATTAGGATATTTTTTATTTAAATTCCGGATATCTAAAGCCAGCATAACTAACCCCCTCAACAAATTGTGTATTCCGTGTATACACAATGTATCATGGGGGTTATGAAAAAGTCAATCCTATGCTGCTGTAGAGGGTGAGGACTCCTTCGGCTTGCGCCGGAAGAACGGCTTGCCTTTGGACCAGTTGATGAACGGCTGTTCTATGGTGTAATACGAAATAGTAGCCGCTGCGTAAGAGATGACCACAACAGACATACTGATGCCCAGCCAGCGCCACACATCCCTAACCCCGGAGTAATGGAAATCCTGAATGCCGTACTTCTCGATTAAGGTAATGAACAGATAGTGCCATATGTACAGGCCGAAGGACACTTTGGCCGTATACCGGAACAAGCGGTTATCCAGCACACGCCCGGCGTACCGGCTGAACGGTGCCGAGAACAGCACGATTCCGAACAATATGGCATAGACCGGGAATAGATACGGCTGCTGCTGGAGACTGAAGTCGAATTCGCCCGCGTGGCGCATCCGCCAGATCAGGAGACCGGCAAGACCCAGAGCAAGTACTGCGGCGGCATCGAACACGCCCAGCCTGCTGAGCCGTTCCACTCTGGAGCGGCGCTGCTGCAGAGCATTCGTTATGCCCGCCGCCAGAATCCCGATGGTGAAGTGGCCGAAGAAGCCGACCGGATTGTATCTCGGCATCCAGAATTTCGCGCCGCCGACCTGGCCATAGTCCCAGCCCCTTCCCTGCTCGCCGGGTGTGAACCAATGATGAATGAGGGCATTGGCGGCAAGCACCAACCCAAATACGGCGACCCAGAACAGGATCGCCTTACCGAAGGAATGCCGCTTGCCGAGCAGGAATAACACCGCCATGAAGAGTGGCATCAGCAGGTAGCAGAATACCTCGAAGCTGATCGACCAGAGCGGCCCGTTCAAGTCGGAGGGGAAGAACGTGGTGTAGTGGAAGCCCGATGTGAAGGTGAAGGCTGTGACAATACGCCGCCCTAAGTACTCCATCGGAATATCCAGCCTCCAGGTCAGGAACAGACACACCAGCAGGGACACATAGAAGCCGGGCATGATTCTCGCGGCACGGCGTAGGGTGTACGTCCGCAGGCTTGGATATGGACCGTTATTCAGATACGCACTCCAGAAGGGGAACGACAGCAGGAAGCCGCTTAGCAGAAAAAACAAGCTGACCCCGCTGTTCCCCAGAAGCAGCACGGATTGCAGCTCCTGGAGCCAGGGTTTTTGTGCGGGCATGATCAGCTTTTGCGACAAGTGATGCAGGATGACTGACAGGCAGGCGATCGCACGAACGCCATCCGCTCCAGATAACCGGGTATTGCTCAGACGAAGGTTTGACATCAGCTCAACTTCCTCTTTTCACCAATGATTCCTGAACGGATGGCCGCCAGCAACACAACCACCACAGCTGTAAAATCACTACTCTTATTCGCTTAGGCGATATACACCGGTATCAGGTACTCCTATCTTTCAATACATGATGGATAAATCCTTCCACTCTTCCGCATTCTGCCAAAATATTTCAGAGCTTGCCCCGGCTGGCCAGCACATTATCAAGGAATTGCACGGCATCACTGTTGAACTTCCACCCAATGCCGAACTTATCCACGATCATCCCGAAGCATGAAGACCATGGTGTGCTGGAGAGCGGCATGATAACTGTTCCTCCCTGGGACAGCTGATTATAATACTCTTCGAGCTTCTGCTTGTCCTCAATGACCAGGCTGATCATGAGGTTGTTCCCCTTCAGCAGTTCACCTGTAACCTGCTGCATAGAGGGTAACAGGTCGGACATCATAATTGTCCCGCCCTCGAATGCTAGAGAAGACTCCATAATCATCGCTAACTCATTGGCCGGCAGGGGATAGTTCGGGTCCTGCGGAATATCTCCGAATGTAACCTTCTTCACTGTAGTGGCCTGCAAAGCCTCCGCATAGAATTCAATCGCTTCTCCGGCAACACCATCGAAATTAATATAAGCAATAGCTGACATAAAACATAACCTCCTCCTTAAGATAAATGTAGTATAATACACGATAGGTGACGGCTGTATGTCACCGTTTCGTACTCAACTCAAGAAAGAGGTAACCGGATGGACAAGGTGGAGCGGCTGATTACCATCATCATGATTCTGCTCAAAAAAGATATTGTGCCCAGCTCAGAGTTCGCACAATTATTCGGCGTGTCCAAACGGACGATTCTCCGCGATATGGAAGCGCTCAGCCTGGCGCACATTCCTATATACGCCACACCCGGCGTGCAGGGCGGCTACGGCATTATGGAAGAATACAAGATGGACAAGCGGCTGCTGAGCAGCTCCGATCTGGAGAATATACTGGCTGCGCTCGGCGGGCTGGAGCAAATTCTGATCAGCGAAGACGTTGCCATGACGCTACGAAAAATAGAAGCGATGGTTAGCCCGCTCGCTTCTAAAGGGTCGGTTCAGCTGTCCTTCTATTGCTGGGAGGGACGCGCGGAGCTTGCCGGAGCCATGAAGCTCTGTCAGGAGGCCATCGCCGGGAGCGGGCTGCTCTCTTTTGACTATACCGATAGAACAGGTACTCCCACGACACGGACAGTGGAGCCTTATCAACTTCATTTCAGTGAATCGAGCTGGTATCTGAAGGGCTTCTGCCTGGAGCGGATGGGCGCGCGGATGTTCAAGCTCTCCCGGATGGAGCAGCTGGAGCGGAAGAAACAGACCTTCAGCCCCAGAGCGGATATGCTGAATCAGGCACGGGAGGCTGAAGTTCCGCCGCAGTTAACCGAAGTGAAGGCGCTGATCTCGCCGGGGATTAAGGATCAATTCATTGAACGTTATGGCCGCAAGAGCATCGAAGCCTATAACGCGGAACAACTGCTGGCTACGTTCTATATTCCGCATCACCCGATCGGATATCAATTCCTGGCAGGCTTCGGCACCCATCTGGAGATTATGGAGCCGAAGGACTACCGTGAAGAATTCCGTAAGTACCTGCTTGAAATGATGAGCCGGTATACGTAGTAATTACGGTGCTAAGGGAGCGGGCTGCTACTCCAGCTCCTTAAGAAATTCCCCAATCCGATCCATATAGCCCGGAACTGTAATGTGGCGTGGGGCGAAGAGGCTGATCATGAGCGCTCTGAAGCTGGAATCCGCCGTCTTCTTGCTCAGCATCGAATGCTCAGCCTCCGGGAAGACCGCCACGCTCAGCAGCTCCGGCCGGACGAGCTTGCGGTACACCTGCTCTGTCTCCTGCCAGTCTACATGCATATCCTGCTGGCCCAGCAGCAACAGCACCGGGGAATGGAATTGCTTAAGATCCTCCCCTGCATCCGACAGGTAATTCTTGCTGACAAAGGTCCACCGCTCCCGCGTCATCGGGTTATCTTCCTTCACTACAGCCAGATAGTCTTCATAGCGCGCCTTCCGCGCCAAAAGCTCCAGAACCTCGTTGTTAGATGCCACTTCCGCTTGAATCTCCGCTTCCGATTTCCCTTCCTGCAGCATTTGCTGCCGGGTATGATAGGCACCCTGGCGCAGCCAGTTAATAGCCGGGGAGACCAGGATGCTGAAGGCGAGCGGCTCCTTGCCCGCCAGCTTGGGAATCACCCAGCCTGCCTGACTGGCGCCCCACACCCCGATCCGGTCCGGAGCGATATCCGGCTGCTTCCGGGCCCATGCAATAGCCTCGCGGGCTTCTTCCACCCGGTCATCTATACTCTGATCCAGCCAATTTCCCGCCGAACCGCCGATCCCTCTTTTATCAAGAGACAAGGAGGCATACCCCAGACTGGCCAACCGCTCCCATAGCGGCTTATATCCGTCATCATGCGAGGCATTAATCGGCCCGTCTCCATGAATGAAGAGGACTAATCCCAGCTTGCCGGAAGCTGCTGAAGACCCCTTGGGCAGCACCAGCGTACCCGTCAGCTCGCCCTCAGGCGACGCAATCCGGATGGCCTGCTCAGTCATCTCAAAGCGGTTCTGCTGCACAATGTATATCCCCGCACCGCCAAGGAGTAGCACTATAATTAGCAGAGAAATCCATAGTTTCTTCGTTGTCTTCATTTCTTCATCTGCCTCTCTTCTGAACCATGTATTCCCAGCGCAATTCATTGAACAATAAGTACAGGGTATAACGTGACTCCCAGGCTTCCGTGTGGAAAGACCACTTCCCGTATAGCTGACGGGCATGCGGATTACCGGCTGATACATGCAGGCTGAGACGATTCAGTCCCGGGTCGGTATCTACAAGCTTCTGCGCCCACTCTACAAGCAGCCTTCCTACCCCCTTGTTCTGATGCTCCGGGTGGACCGCAAGGTCGGTAATATAACACTCGCCTGCTGCCGGGGTATGGTCTAGTACATAGAGGCCGATCAGCATTCTGATCATGCCCCGTTTGCCTAATAGCTGTGAGGTTCGCGGTAACGGAGGCGTCTGCCTTTTCCCCAAAAGGCGGGCTTCAGGTGTACACTTAATCGCGATGCTGCCAATCACCTCGCCCTGCTGCACAGCTACCATTCTGTGTGTATAGGGATCACCCGGAGCATACTGAAGCAGCATTTCGAAGCACCCTGCCAGCTCTCCCTCCTTCAGCCTGATCCGGTTCTGGAATTTCCCCTGAAAAGCTTGAGCCAGCAGCCCCCCCACCGCACGATTATACCTCGCCTCCATAGGTTCGATAGTTACTGGCGCTGTGCTTATTGACGTTGTACCTGTTGGCATCGTTCTCATACGGAACCTCTCCCTTCCACGGGTGCAGCCGGGTCGATGCAGGCCCTCAGCTCATAATGCAGCTTGTCTTGAACGAACAGGGAGAGATAAGAACGTTCAATGACCACCAGCGGTCCCGCGAGAGGAATCGCTTGTGCAGCAGCATGCTCCAGCAGCCAGCCGGTCCATTGCTCCAGCTCCTCCTCGCGGGCCACACATTGCAGAGTCAGATACTCCCCTTCCGGTAAAATAACTCCGCCCGCCTCCGGCTGTTCCAGACACAAGGTCAAAGCGCCCGGCTCCTCCAGCACATAATACATATCCGATTCGAACAGATCCGGTATCCCTGCCGCCTGCTCCGCAAGCAGCGCTGCACTCAGCTTCCTGTGTGAATCCAGCTTCATCACCTGCATAAGTCTTGTAGCCTTACACTTCTTGATCTGAAAGGTCTCAGGTGAGGTGCTGTAGCTCTGCTGTTCCTCCAGCATTTTACGGATGAACTGCCGAAGCTCCCGGAGGCGGCGCAGCTCTTGCTCAATCCCCTCCAGAGAATGCTCCAGCAGCCCGCGATGCTGCTCCGGACTATAGCCCATACATTCATTAATCGACTGAACAGGCACTTCAAGCTTGCGGAGCAGCAGGATATGCGCGAGCTGATACACTTGATCCATACTGTACATTCTGTACTGATTCTCACCGGTATAAGCAGGCTGCAGAACACCCTTCTCTTCAAAATACCGGATCTGGTGAACCGATACATTCATCAGCTTGGCCAGTTCACTAATTGTTATTTCATTTCTCATCCTAATCACTCCCCGGACTGCGGCTTGGAATATCTCTACGATACACCCTGGGTCAGACCTAAGGTCAAGGGGAGGATTCGAGATCCCGGGCCAGACGGAGAAAAGCCTCAATTGCCGGGGAGAGCCACTTCTCCTCATGCCAGAACATTTGGGTGGCAAAAGATACTGCGGTCAAATCCCACGGCAGGGAGATCAGCTCCCCCCGCTTCAATTCTTCGCTTACAGCCATTTCAGGTAGGATGGCGATACCCATGCCCAGCTTCGCACATTGTTTGATGGCTTCTGCGCTGTGAAACTCAAGTTCCGTAATGCCCGCCATCCCCTTCTGCGACAGGCTGCGCTCGAAGAAGCTGCGGTAGGAGCACCCTTGCTCCGTCAGTAAGAACGTTTCACCGTGGAAATCCTCGATAGCCAGCGCCGGACGCGACGCCAGCGGATGATCGGGAGCAGCCAGGAGACAGAAGCGTTCCTCCCTTATTTTTTCTCCGCAAAATCCGCTCTCTCCCTTCACTTCATCCAGCATGAAGATAACATCAACATCCCCGTCCCGCAGACTCTGTCTGAGGCTTGGACTCACGAGCGGCAGGAAGATCAAGCGGACTCCGGGATGAAGCTGCCGGAACTTCTGCAACACAGCGGGGAGCCGGTAGGTGCATAATGTCTCATCTGCGCTAATCACGATGGTCCCTGTCAGCTCGCCGGGCTGCTTGAGCGCGTGCTGCGCCTCCTCCACCATACACAGGATGTTATCCGCATAACGCAGGAACGTTTTTCCGGTATCGGTTAACGTCACATTTTTGCCGAGCCGGTCCACCAGCTTCACTCCTAATTCTTCCTCCAGGGCCTTCATTTGCATCGTAACCGTTGAGGGAACGTAGTTCTGCGCTTCGGCGGCGCGGGCGAAATTGAGCGTGGAAGCCAGCGTATAAAAGGTTTTAAGTTGGCGCAATTCCATCTGTTGTCACTCCTTTGTTCAAAAAAAATGAACGTTCCATTCAGAAACGTTTCTTTGACTTAACCTTAGCAGCATCGTAGAGTGATGACAAGAACGGCGGCCGATTCCGTTATGAATGTACAAGGATATGAAACCACAAGGAGCGAATGAACTTGAATAACCGATTGACGATATATATTCTGGCACTTGCCGTTTTTCTGATCGGGACGATTGAATATATTATTACCGGCGTCATTGAGATGATGGCGATAGATCTTAGCGTATCCACCTCCGAAGTGGGGCTAATGGTGACTGTATTCGCGCTGTCCGCAGCGATTATTGCACCGGTTCTCATTGCACTCACCCTCAATATGGACCGCAAAAAGCTGCTGATGACCGCCCTCGGCGTGTTCATTGCCAGCAACGGGCTGATGCTTCTGAACCTGCCTTATGAAGCTATGCTGGGGGTACGGGTTATCCAAGGGGCAAGCGGGGGCATAGCTACCGTAGTCGCTATGGCTGTAGCTACACGGCTCGTGGAGAAGGAGCGCAGAGGCAATGCGATTGGCATTATTCTGATGGGACTGAGCAGCTCGCTGGTTCTGGGCGTTCCGGCTGGTACTTTTTTCAGTGAACACTTTGGGTGGAGGGCTCTGTTCATCATCGTCGGGGGGCTGAGCCTTGTTCCGCTGTTCATCATCTCTGCCAAGGTCCCTGCCATCAAAGAAAAAGAAGCCGTCACCCTCAGGATGCAGCTGTCTGTGCTGAAGGATTCCAGAATTGTTACTGCTCTGGTGATCACCTTACTATATGTAGGGGGTTACGCTACACTCTTCACTTATATTACCCCTTACCTGCAGGCCGCATCCTCACTGTCTGTGACCGAAATCAGCGGGGTGCTCTTCCTGGCGGGAGTCTGCAGCTTCATGGGCTCCAAGTTAGGCGGGCAATTGGCTGATTCCAAAGGATCGAAGTTCACCATAATTACGGGACTTCTGTTACAGGCAGCCACGCTCCTCCTGTTCGCAATGGCAGGCGTTCATGTGATCGTCCTCCTCCTGATCCTGATGATCTTCATGCTGGGGACCTGGAGCATCTCCCCCGCGCAACAGCTCCTGCTGGTCACCCTGGTTCCCCGGAACCCGGATATGGCCCTGAGCGTCAATACTTCCTTCATCCAGTTCGGCTTCGCGCTGGGATCGGGCCTAGGCGGCTATGTGATCAGCCGTACCTCTGTGCTCCACCTGAACTGGGCGGGTCTCGCGGCTGTAGCGGTAGCTCTGATTCTGGCCATCCGGCTGTTCAAGACTCATAAGGCTTGATCGCCCTTGAAGTACTCAGAGATGGACACAGGAAGACAAAGAGGCTATCCCAAGGGATGGCCTCTTTGCATGTATATAAGAGCTGACAGGCTGGTGGTCAGCCGTACGCTCTCTATTGCCTACAGATGGTTGACCGCGGCTGGCGGCTCATGCCCATCTGTTCCATTCGTCAGGCCCAGCGTGTGCGCTGCGGAAGCATGAATGTCGTTCAATAGCTTCGGGTTAGCCGACAGGGACATGCCGTAGGCAGGAATCATCTGCTTGATCTTCGGCTCCCAGGCCTTGATCTGCTGCGGGAAGCACTTGGTGATTACCTCCAGCATGACAGAGACGGCCGTTGACGCCCCTGGAGAGGCTCCCAGCAATGCGGCGATGGAGCCGTCCGCGCTGCTGATCACTTCCGTTCCGAATTGAAGCATGCCTTTACCGGCTGCTGTATCCTTAATAATCTGCACCCGCTGGCCCGCCACCACCAGCTCCCAATCCTCGCTGCTGGCATCCGGGATGAACTCCCGCAGCGCTTCCATGCGCTGTTCTTTGGACAGCATGACCTGCCCGATCAGATACTTGGTCAATGACAGGTTCTTCGCTCCTGCTGCAAGCATCGTAACCAGATTATCCGGCTTGACCGAGGTAATCAGATCGAACATGGAGCCGTATTTCAGGAACTTGGGCGAGAAGCCGGCAAACGGCCCGAAGAACAGGGATTCCTGCTTATCGATCACCCGGGTATCCAGATGCGGAACAGACATCGGAGGCGCACCTACAGCAGCCTTACCGTACACCTTGGCATGATGCTGGGCTACAATCTCCGGCTTCTTGCAGACCATGAACAGTCCGCTTACCGGGAATCCGCCAATCTTCTTACCTTCCGGGATGCCGGATTTCTGCAGCAGATGCAGGCTTCCTCCCCCGCCGCCGATGAAGACGAACTTGGCGTTATGACGCTCTGTTACGCCGCTGGCGAGATTCTTCACCTTCAGCTCCCAGGAGCCGTCCTTCGCGCGCTTCAGGTCATCCACCTGATGATTATACCTAATATCGGTGTTATTGCTCTGCAAGTGGTTGAACAGCATACGGGTCAGGGCGCCGAAGTTCACATCCGTTCCCGAATCGATTTTGGTAGCCGCTATCGGCTGGTCCAGCTTCCGGTTCTTCATCATCAGCGGAATCCATTCCATCAGCTGCCTTGGGTCATCGGAGAATTCCATGCCTTGAAATAGCGGACTATTTGAAAGCGCTTCATATCGTTTTTGTAAAAATGCAACGTCCTTCTGTCCTTCCACAAAGCTCATATGTGGCACAGGTACAATGAAATCCTGCGGATTGTGTATTCGTTTCTGGCTCACCAGATAGGACCAGAATTGCTTGGAGAACTGAAATTCCTCGTTCACCTTAATCGCCTTGCTGATGTCAATCGATCCGTCCGGCTGCTCTGTAGTATAGTTAAGCTCGCAGAGTGAGGAATGCCCCGTTCCCGCATTGTTCCATTCCCCCGAACTTTCCTCCCCGGCACCCGCACGCCGCTCAAACACGGTTATTTGCCAATCCGGTACTAATTCCTTTAACAGTGAACCAAGTGTTGCACTCATGATTCCAGCACCAATTAAAATAACGTCTGTTTTTGTTTGTTGGTTGCTCATATTATACCGTCCTTCTACCCTACGATTTGCAGGAAGGATGCAGGCACTCCTGCTTAGGCGCCATAGCAAGCCAGCGCGGACCAAGTCACACACCGTTTGGATCAATCCTGATCCTAGTTTATCACTAATGAAACTAAATTTTAAGATTTATCTTAATTTTTATAAACTTTTTAATTAATAATCACGGGCCGCATCGAACCAGCCCTGCGCCGCTTCCTCTGTTATAGGCTGCCCGATCTGGTGCTCTGACTGGCTGAGCTGCCATACGGCTTCGCCAAGGTCTTCCCTCTCGGTAGTCTCGATACCCTTCAGTGAATTGAAGCGCAGGGTGAAGGCGGTAATGGCTGCTTCCGCCTCTTCAAGATTGCGGGCCTCCGCCATAGCTGCTTGTGCAGCATCGTAGGCTTCGTTCGCCAGCTTGGCCAGACGCTTCGGCCAGGCGGAGAACGGGCGGCCGTACTCGATTATCCACCACTCGGGCTTTCTCAGCTGGCTCACCGAGGCATACTCATCCCAAGGACGCACCTTGGCCCGCGCCTTCATCTGTTGTCTTAGACGCTTGCCGCCGGCCTCTTCCACATTGAAGGCAATGAACCGGTTCAGCAGCGGCCACGTATCCAGCGAAGGCAGACCGTCAAGCTCCGGCATGAAGCGCAGCTCCAGGCTGGTCAGCCCGGTAAGGCGGGCAAGTGCGTCAAGATCACAGAAGCTGCCCCATAAGCTCAGGGATTCCAGGTTCGGAAACTGCCCCAGACCCGCCAGCGAGATGGGCTGGCCCAGCGGCGGGCTATTCAGCGTCAGGTTGGTCACACCCTGCAGCTCACCCAGATCCGGCAGCCGGTACGGCGCATCGCTCCTGCGCCGGCTCATATCCGGTACTAAGGCCAACGTAGTCGGCAGATGGCCGGAGGCCGAGATGCGGGTCAGATCGCCGGACAGGCTCAGGTTGTACAGCTTGTCCGGCAGCTTCATGCGGAGTAATCCGCCGGACTGCTGGCTCATTGTAATATTCAAGCCGTAGATATCTGCCCGGCTGGCATCCATCTCCGCAGCCTCCGGCAGCACCGGGGTCCAGCTTATACTCTCAATAGGCCGCCGCTCCGCCCACTCCAGGAAGCCCGTGTCAACGCCGGTATAGCTCAGATAACGCGGCCAAGGGGAGCCGGCCGGGGTGGCGAAGGGCTCGAAGACAGACCAGTTGATGCGCTCATCCGCAGCGACCAGCAACTCCGCTGGTTGCTTCGATTCCCTGGGGCCGATCGATAAGCTGCCAACCCCAGCCTTACGGACCAGTGTGTGGCTGCCAGGGCCTGTGAGGTCAATGACGTAGTTCCCTGGTTCTGTAATCGGAGCCGGGGGAAGAGCTTGGTTATCTGTGGACATTTGCTTCATCCTTTCTGCTTGATCCTACCTGTATTCTCGATACTGCTAATATTCTCCATACTACTTTTGTTTGCTATACTAACTCAACCATACGATATCCTGGGGTTCACAGCAACTTTGCGGCCCTCTATCCTGTACATATCCTATGCCACCTGCAGTCTCATCCAATTGTAATCGATTTTTCGATTACATTTGGCCCATGCGCCCCCACCAGGCCCATTGTAATCGGTTTTCCACTTACATTTCCGTCCATGCCCCTCTCGCGGCGCATTGTAATCGGTTTTTCGATTACATTTCCGTCCATGCCCCCCTCGCGGCGCATTGTAATCGGTTTTTCGATTACATTTCCGTCCATGCCCCCCTCGCGGCGCATTGTAATCGGTTTTTCGATTACATTTGGCCCACGCGCCCCCACCCGGCCCATTGTAATCGGTTTTCCACTTACATTTCCGTCCATCCCCCTCTCGCGGCGCATTGTAATCGGTTTTTTGATTACATCCGCCCCAGCACATCGCCCGCCCCGCGCAATGGTGTTCGGTTTTTCGCATACACTCCGCCCATGCCATAACGCGAACAAGCCCGGGCCGTTACCGGCCCAAGCGCTCATCTCTATTTAGTTTGGAGTCCAGCTATTACACGCTCTGCCCTTCATTCGTCCCTGCCTTGTACATACTCTCTGCTTCAACCGGATTCTCTTTGGCTGTCAGATGCTGCGGAGTGATCCGGTACACTTGTACGGGCCCGCCGTACACAGCAGACCGATATTTCTCGACATGCTGCTTGGACAGAGGCCGGTTATAGTATCCGGGCACATACTTGTTCATCATCTCCTGCAGGACCTGCGTAGCCTCATCCAGATCCGTCACTGGCTCTGCCTGCCCGAAGACCATCACGCTCATATAGGCAGTATCCGTCTTGGCGGGCACGGGGTTCGTGATTGTCCCATACTCCTCACAGACTGTGAAGCATACCTCTGAGTTCTCACTCATCACCTGATTGCGTCTTCCATCCCCGGCCCCGTGGATATACAGCTTCCCGTCCATCCATACATAGTTAAGCGGCACAACATACGGGAGATTACCATCCGCTAATCCCAGAAACCCAATTCTCGCCTGCTTCAAAAACTGTTCAATCCTCGCCTCATCCTTACATTCCCTGACCTTGTAACGAACCGGATTCATATCGAACCCTCTCCTTCCCGCGTCCTCCGCGTATACGTTATTCGGTAGTATATCAGCTATTGGATTGTGCTAAAATATCCAAAGAACATAGTTTCGACCAATCCATAATTTAGGCACTGCACCGAAACAACAAACGGGAGGGGACTTCTCACAATGTTCGTCAACCGCAACGACCCAAGTCCGATCTGGCAGCAACTGCTGAATCAGGCCATTCACAATATTACACAAGGCATCTGGACCCCGGGTGAGCTGCTGCTCCCTTCCCGTGAACTCGCCGAGCAGCTTGGAGTCTCCCGCTCCACGGTGCAGCTCGTCTATGAGGAACTGCTGAGCAGAGGGTATACCATAACCTCCCGGCGGGGCGGAACACGGGTAAGCCAATGGAACCCTGTCACCCAGACAACCCGGGAGACCATACCGGAAGGCCCCGTTCCTCCCTCGCTTCCCCTGCTGAACTCAGCGGTAGATCAGCTGCAAGACTGGTTCGGAGGCCATCAGCCTCAGGAGGTGAAGATCGATTTCACCCCCCACGAGCCTTATGTGGATAGGGCCTTCCAGAACCACTGGCGGCAATCTCTGCTTCACGCCTCTGCCGCAATGGACGTATCCGATTGGTCCTACGGCAATCCCTATGGTCTCCTGCCGCTCAGGGAACAGATTCAGCGTTACTTGCTGCTTGAGCGGGGCATACGGATTGAGCTCAATCAGATTCTGTTGACCTCAGGAGCGCAGCACAGCCTTGACCTGATTGCCCAATCCCTGCTCACGGAAGGAGATACCGTCTCTGTGGAAGATCCCGGCTTCCCTGCGGCCTGGATGGCGATGAATTACCGGCGGATGCACGTAGCCCCTGTCCCGGTAGACGGACATGGCCTTGTGGTTGACCAGCTTCACCCGGAATCGCGTCTGGTCTTCGTAACTCCATCGCATCAGTGCGCCATAGGCTCCGTGATGTCAGAGCCGCGCAGGCAGCAGTTGCTGCATCAGGCCGTGCAGGAGCAGCTATGGATTATAGAAGACGGCTATGACAGTGAATTCCGCTACCGTGGCGACCCGCTGCCCACGCTCTATAGCCAGGCGCCGAATAATACCCTGTATATGATGAGCTTCTCTAAAATGATCGCCCCGGCCATCCGTATCTCGGCGATTGTCGGCCCGGCGCGGGCCATTGCCCAGCTGGCCCGCGTACAGGAGCTGACCTACCGCCACCTTCCGGTGATGGACCAGCTCACCTTGACCCATTTTATTCAAAAAGGGCACTTCATGCGCCATATGCGCAGAGTCCGCAATGTGTACCGCCGCAGACATGAGACCATCACCAAGGCGATTACCGCAAGCGGTCTAGCCGAGCGGTTCACCCTGAGCGGAGCAGAGACGGGACTGCATGTCTTCCTTGAGGCAGAATCAGACTACGATGAGGAAGCCGTGACCCGGTTAGCCCTGGAGCAGGGAATCCGGGTATATCCGCTTGCACACTACTGTCTGGAGAGCCGCAGGAAGGGTTGGGTGCTGGGGTTCGCCAAGGTGGATGAGACCTTGATTGAGCAGGGGATTCACCGGCTGGCCGGGCTGTTATTATAAGCCCCTGCTTATGGTCCCGGATGATCTGCTCTCCTTGCGCCCAAACTGCACATAATAAACCATGCTCACCGCAATAACCAGAACAGCAAGCACCGCGAAAATATTACTAAACACAAAGGAAGCCTCATTTCCAGGTATAGGATTGAACGCCGCTGCCGGGGCACCGGAGTCGAGCACCTTGCCCAGGACCGCCGTCGATGTAGCGGCTGAGATGAAGGTGAGCATGGAGAACAGCCCCATCCCCACTCCTGTCTGCTCTGGGGTCAACGTCCGCGAAACCGTATTTGACATAGCAATCTGCATGAACGACTGGCCCAGCACACAGAACACCAGCGAGATCGAGACCAGGACCGCTGATCCTCCAGCTACGGAAGACAAGCACAGGAAGCCTATCCCCAGAAGCGAGGCCGCCGTATACACGAGCCGAGGATTCCCGTGCTCATCTGCCAGCTTGCCGCCCTTACGGCCCAGAACCGTGGTAACGATAGCTGCCGGCAGCATGATGATCCCGACATAGGCGGGAGACAGACCGTTTACAAGTGTCAGCAGCTGCGGGATGAGATATGGAGAGCTGAAGCTGATTCCTGTAATGCAGAAGGTAATCATCAGGATGATCGAATACTGCCTGTTGCGGAAAATATCGGGATGGATAAACGGAGCCGCAGCGGAGCGGATACGCAGAATAAACAGGAGGAGCATCAGAACCGCTGCCAGCGCAAACGGGAAGCTCCCGCTCGTTAATGCCAATAAGGTTGCCGTTACCGCCCCAGCCAGCAATATGCCGCCAAGCCAGTCCATCGGACCCGCCTTTCCTGATTCATCATCCTGCAGATATTTGCGGTAGACCGGCAGTGTCAGCAGCGACAGCAACGGAATGAGGAACAGAATCCGCCAGCTCCAGGCGCTGATGACCATACCGGCAATAATCGGCCCCAGCGCGGTACCCAAGGCTATCCCAATGGCAGACGTACCCAGCGCACGGCCTCTTTTCTCGGGAGAAAAGTAACGGATCGGGATGATCATAGCCATAGCAGGGATCACGGAAGCCCCGGCTGCCTGAATTACACGACCCGCAATAATCATCCAGTATTCGGTGGCGGCAACGCCAGCCATAGACCCCAGGACAAAGAGCAGTAATCCATAGGTCAACAGGTTCTTCAGCCGGTACTTCTCCGTCAATTTGCCGAAGGTAACGGCACCAACAGCATATACAATCATATAACTGGTAATGACCCAGCTTACCTGAGATGGAGATAATTCAAATTGCTTACTGATCGTCGGCAGCACAATATTGAACATATTCGCATTCATTGATGAAATCACCAGGATAAAAACGAGCGCGCGCATTAACACATTCCCTTTGATATCAGGGGCTACAACATGGTTCTTCATAGGTGGTGCTCCTCTCTCCATATATCTATTCGATAAGGTAAGTCAGTACTTACTGTCATTTCATTCAAAAAAACAACTAGGGTGTTAAAGCCCTAGTAAAGGTCTGGACACTTGCCGTGATGAATTCCTCCAGCGACACCGAAGTGAAATTCCCCTCATCGTCCAGATTGTTCAGGAATGCGCCATAATTCATCACCATAAATTGCACAGCCTGCACTCTGGGATTCCCGGGAATCAGCTTCCCCCGCTCGGTCATGGCCTTGAAATAATCCGTCAGATTCCGCATCAACTGCTCCGGGGCGGTTCTGCTATACTCCTTAAGACCGGGGAGTTGATCCCCTTCCTTGATAAATATCATGTTCATCTTCCGGTTGCGGTTCATAATCTCATGATACGTCCGGCTGACCAGCAGCAGATCGGTATGAAGATCCCATACAATGCTCTCCTTGAACAGCCTGGCCATATCTTCGGTATAATGAAACCGGTCGAAGGCCCGCTCCAGCAGGTTCAGCTTGGTTCCGAACTGGCGGAACAGCGTCTTCTCGCTTAAGCCTGCCGCCGCCGCAATCTCCTGGGTGGTCACACTCTTGTAGCCCTTCTCTGCGAACAGATCAATGGCAGCGGTCAGGAGTTTATCACTGGTACTTAGCGATTTGCTCTCCATCATCATATTCCTCATTTCAAAAAGTTGACTGTCAGTACTAACTGACATATTAGACTAAGAATACACCCTGCTCCCGAATTTAGCAAGGTGTATCGTACTGCCCGCTACCCGCTTAAGCCGTTTCCAGCTCAATACGCTTGTCCTATTCTAACAGCGAGGTAACGCCCAATGCAGCAAATAGGAGCAAGCCCAGCCCCAGCAGAATGCCTCCCATCAGCGAATACCGTACCTCCCGCTGAAACGATGCGGTGCCTGGGCCTCCAGGTGCCGGCGGGCCGGGCTGGGCTACCGCGCCTTCCAGACGGGTACGCCTGCCCGTGCGCCGCCGTTGATAGCCAATAATGAGTAATACAATCCCCAGCAGACTCAAGAAGCTGCCAGGGTAGACGAATGCCATCCACAGGTTGTCCATAGTACACCTCCCTGTCCGTGATCTTGATCTATACTTAACCAAGTCACGGTACGCCAAACAGGGAGATGCCGCCAGGCTAGAAGCCCATCAAAGTTCAGCTTTTGAAAATTACTTTAACTAATCGCTTGCTGAGGGTTTACCGCGCCGCGATTAAGGTAAAGGGAGAGGCTTAATTGCAATCTGTACAACTAAATCGCCGGATATGTCGCCAAATCTCTGTTTAGCTGTATTTCGTGCAATTAAAATGCCTCTATACCTGGATTTTCGCCCATTCGGGCAAATGTAGTTGTACAAACTACAGTTAGAAGAGGAAAGCCTTCCATTTCACTGTTTTTAGTTGCACCGAATACATTTATCTCTCATGGTTCGCTACGAACTGAATGCATCCTTTACTCCATGGGGTTCTTTACTTGCTAAAGGTGGCTTCCTTCCAGAATTCAACTAGAAGCAGGTGAACGAGCTAACCCGGTTCAAATCAACGCCGTAGTATCCCCAGAAGAAGCCATTCCATCTGAAGCCTGCGACCGAACTTCTGCCCACGAATACCGGGTAGAACCAGAACTGCTCACCATTATTCAGCCAGATATAAGTGTTGCGGAACAGGCATCCTCTGATGCCCCCGGGGTCAACCGCATAAGCCGTGACCGCTGGTGCTTGCGGTACGAATTGCGGCGGTGGCGCCGTCGGTGCGGCTACTCCTCCCGGCGCACCCCCGGGCGTCCCTGGAAATCCTCCGGGCCCTCCGCCTGGAATCCCCGGCCCTCCCGGCAAGCCTGGTCCACCCGGAAATCCCGGTATCCCCGGAAATCCTCCGCCGCCTCCCGGCACTGGTATAAATCCCATATCTATCGCTCCTCTTTCGTTTCATTAGGCATAATCATCATATGCATTCGCGGAGAAGATGCCTGGGCGGATGCCCAGGTGCAATGGGCTTTTAACAGCATCCCGCCTAGCGGAGGGCAATCGGTGTTACAGCTCCTTTTTCACCCGGCCATAATAATCCGGCAGCTCAAAATCCTTGACCGCAATATATCCGTGCCCAGATAGTGCAGCCCGGCGCTCAACCGCAGAGTGGATGGCTTTAGTCATGATCCATTCCACACCGAACTCGTGGTAGAAATGATCGTGCGCCAGCTCCAGGACAGCACTCACGACCTCTTTTTTCTCATAAGCACTCATCACATCTATGCGCAGTACGCCATGCACCCCATAGCCGGGAGCCTCCCCGCGATTAAACATCTCCACACTTCCGATGATCTCGTTAGTAGAATTCCAGATGATCGTCATGCGGACAAACTGCTCTGTGTCATAGCTGTACTTCCAGAAATCAAGCGCCTGCTTCATCCGCTCCGCTGTTGGATAGTAGAACGTATCGCCGTTGCAATTATCCGCGTTGAACAAGGGCACCGCCTTCTGATCTGAGTAACAGTTAAGCAGACCTGCAACATCCTCCTCTTGCACCGGCCGCAGCGTGATCTGTTCATTTTTAAATACCGGACAATGCTTAAAGATGGTGTACATCCCCGTCTTCCTCCTCCTCATGGATCATCAGACTATATCGTAAGAGCGGAACTCATCAATGAACTCCTCGAGCCAGTCTTCCGTATAATCCAGCGCCCCGCTATCACTGATGAACTCGACATCAAGTCCCATCACCCACAACCGGCGGGCAATCATAAACAGATCAATTACTGATTCATCTTGTTCGGAGAAGTCTCTGACCGAGCGGTAGCCCGACATTAACGCCTGCCACAGCGGTTCCTTCTTCTCCTGAGGCAGGCGTTTTCTATGCCGGACCTGGGCCAAGTCGTAGGCGCGCCACCCTTGTGCCGCCCATTCAAAATCATAATGCGTGAACGTATCTCCTTCCTGGAAGGCATTGTTATTCCCGTGCAAATCTCCGTGGCAGATGCCCCAGTCCAGGCCCGGACTAGCAGTATTGATCCGTTCCGTTAATGCACCGGCGAACTCGCGCAGGTACGCAGCAGAGCGGTGTCCCTCACCGAGATAATCCACAATACGGTCCAGCGGCTGGGAGATCAGAGCGCGGGTATCCAGATCCGGTCTAGGCAAATCTAAGGAGACCCTGTCCATGGCAGCATGCAATTCAGCAGCGGATTTTCCGAAGGAAGCACATGATTCCTCATCATGCAGCACGTTCTCAGTGCCTGTCAGATAGCTGTAAATCACGGCAACTCTCGGGCCCTCCGGCGCATCGATGACCGTATATAAGCTGCTGTTCTTTTGAGGGAGGGGAACGGAAACCTTTGTATTTACTGCGCTTAATTGGTGTTCCAGCTGAGTCAGGAGGGACAATTCATAGACAACATCACTTTCAGCTATCGATTGGCGGTAGATCCGAAGAATATAAGTGCCTCTGCCGGTACGGATTCTGTAAGTATCGTTCAAGCCGCGTAACCAGAACAAGCAATCTCGCCAATCTCCAATGTCGTACAGAGGACTAAGGCAATATTCCAAATACTTTGGATCTAGAACGGAACGCATGGCCGTCGGTTTTTTATACATTTAGCTCTCCCCTAGCTTGCTGCTCCAGCCGGACAACGGTCTCCTCGAACGTTTTGACCGGACTGTAGCCGAGCTCGTTTTTTATTTTGTCGCAACTATACGCCGTTCTTATGGGGTCTCCGCCCGGTATAATGAACTTCTTGCTCAGGGCAAGCCCGATACGCATCGTAAAATCTTTTTCCGGATAATTTCCGTCAATTGCGTTATAGCACTGGTTCACAGCCGCAGGCTGCGTCGCTGCCAGTACACACATCTCAGCCAGGTTGTCCGCATGCACCCAAGGCGTTAAGTCCTCCGGATGAATCCAGTCCACTTCCCCGGAATCAGCAAGCTTAGTGATCAGTCGGTCGCCCCAGTGCGAGTTGGATTCGGAGCAGATCACTCCAGGACGCAGGATCACACTTGTCAAACCGTTAGCCCTTGCAGCTTGTACAATCCGTTCCGATTCACATTTGGTTGAAATGTATACCTCCCCGTGGCCGAAGGCAAGGCTGCTAGCCTCATCCAGCTCCACCTCTCCATCAAAATGACCATAGACCG
This sequence comes from Paenibacillus sp. FSL R7-0210, assembly GCF_038009085.1. Taxonomy (NCBI): domain Bacteria; kingdom Bacillati; phylum Bacillota; class Bacilli; order Caryophanales; family Paenibacillaceae; genus Paenibacillus; species Paenibacillus sp. FSL R7-0210. The sequence continues at coordinate 6,634,952 of NZ_JBBPAR010000001.1, read as the reverse complement.
ATACTGTAGAAATATGCACGAAGCGTTCCACTCCCGCAGATACAGCACCGTCAACCAGACTCTGAACCCCCTGAACATTGGACGCCTCGGCAATCGCCCGGTCCTCCCCCAGATACGCCGCAGCGTGAATAATAATATCCACATTCCGAAGCGCTTCCACAATAAAAGCTCTATCTGTCAAGTCTCCGATGACGGGTGTAACGCCGAGCTCTTCACATAGCGCAATCTGGTCCGCATTTCGGATAAGTCCCTTGACCTCGGCTCCCTCGCTAATACACCTTCTGGAAATTTTATCTCCTGCCGTGCCCGTAACGCCTGTGACGAGAACGACTTTATCTCGAAGTCTCATTGAGATCCCCCTCTAGTACATAGTTTCTTTTATCGCCTTCTTATCTATTTTGCCTACAGATGTTCTGGCAAGTGACTCAGTAATCACTAAGCGGGTGGGTAACTTATACTCCGCTATGTATTGACTGCAGAATTGTTGCAAGTTCTCTAGCGCAAGTGTCTGCCCCTGCTTAAGTACAACTACCGCAGTGACTTCTTCACCTTCATCCGGCAAGGGCGTTCCTATAACAGCAGCCTCAAGAATAGAAGGATGTACGCTTATTGCCTGCTCCACTTCAGCACAGTAGACATTAGAAGCCCCTACTATAATCATGTCTTTCTTCCGGTCCGCAATGTATAAATAACCGTCTTCGTCCAGTCTGCCGAGATCCCCTGTATGGAGCCATCCATTTCGGATGGTTTTGTCCGTCTCTTCCGGATTATTCCAGTAACCAAGCATGATCTGTTCACTTCGGCATATGATTTCGCCAATCTCGCCTTGCTCTACTTCTTGCCCTGAGTCATTGACTATACGCACCTCAAAAGGCTTCTGGCCCCAGCGCTCCATATGGGATGGATTCCCGACCGACTGCAGCCGATGCAGCTTCCCCTCTGCAAGGCACTCTTGTACAAATAAAAAGCTGATAAATTGACCGCTCTCTGTCTGTGAATACACCTCGGATATCTGCGCGTTAGGGAATACTTCCAGAGCTTGCTGCAAGGTCTTCTCACTGATCGGAGCACCTCCGCAGGATATGCCTGCCACAGTTCCAACTTCTCTGGAACGGGCGCCTGCCAAAGCAGTGATATCCCTAAATAGGAGTCCGACTGTTCCCAGAAATCTGATTTGCTCACGCTCAATAATATCTATAACCTCGTTAGCCTGCAGCGGATAGGAGTCCGGATAAATGAGACAGCCTCCTTCAAAAAGAGTTGTCCAAAGGATAAATTGTCCGGTAAGATGGGCTTGATTGGGAACAAGCGATTTTTTGGCCGGATTATGCCCTCCGCCTCTTGCAGGGCTCATGAAAGCCCACTTTCTGATCGCCCGATGAGAGTGCATCACACCCTTAGAGCGTCCCGTCGTACCTCCGGTATATATAATAAGAGCGACATCATCCGGCTGTGCTGTGTACCATGCTGTTAATGGAGAGGAAGTCGCGATTAAATCTTCTAAGGACAGGCCGCCGTTGACAGGCTTGAACGTGATGGCAAAAGCTATATTGGACGCCGAAAGAGAAGAGGCAATTCTCGGATGCTCCGCATCATACACGATAGCTGTTGGGGCAGCATCATCAAGGATCTGATTCATCTCTCTAGAGGCCAGACCTGGAAAGATTGTAACTGGAATGGCACCTATAGCAATTACGGCACATTCTGCAATCACAAGATATGGACAAGGATCACCTGCAAGCGCCACCCGTTCACCGGGTCCTATTCCCAAGTCCTTCAGACCTCCCGCCACACAGCTCACCTGATGCAGTAATTGTTGATAGGTCAGATACTCATTTCTGTACTTTGTAGCATAGTGATCGGGCTGTAACCGGGCCACATGAGGCAATATTTCTGAAAGAAGCATACGTATACCCTCCAAGAGTGTTTATCCTGCTATTTGCTGATCCGCCCCATCCGCTCAGCCCAAATAATCATCCGGCAGGTGCAGCTCCCGCAAGCAAGCGGTGAATTTCTCCCTGAAATTAGGATTTCCTTTGTATTCGGGCCATATCGCCTTATAGTAAGGCAGAAGCTTCTCATGTGGAATAACGTCCCAATGTGAAATGGAGCTGCGCAGTACCTCTGTACCTCCGGTACGGAACATCTGCTCAATGATCTGCCAGCTCTCCTGCTTATTCCCGCAGTCTCTCACGGCATAGATCGCAGCCGTCTGCATAACCAGGCTGGTATGGCACAGGAAGGGTGCGAAATCGCGGAGGTTCACAGCATCGCAGTCTTTTAGAATATAACCGGCATAACGCAGAGTTTCCGCATCATTAATCCCTTCAAGCCTCTCAAGCCTCTGCCGGATCAGCGGAATGAATTCGGTCCGGTCCTCATTCTTGCCGTAAGTATGCAGAATTGTTAAGGCGCGGAGCGCTCCCTCAGCGTCATCCGACTGTAGCAGCTTCTGCAGATAGGGCCTGCCCGCCGCAAAGGACGTTTTGCAGAGCAGCGAGATGGCTGTTTTGGAATCCCGGGGGCTATGCTCCGTCACATGCTTCAGGAATTCCAGGGTCGACGGGGCGATTCGCTTGAACTTGAACATGGCCTCCAGCGCCTTGGCCTGCAGCTTCCCGTCAGGAGTGTTCCGATACAGCTGAATAAGCGTATTCTCGTCACCCGGCAGCCGGCTGCCAAACCATGCGTTGTCATAATCCAGAATAATCTCATCCAGCCAGCGCTCGTACCAGTCCAGGAAGTTATCTTCATAGACGAAGAAGAACGGGCGGTCAGGGAAAAATTCCGAGGTATACACAATCCTCCCCCGGTGCTCCCCTTCCAGCACGAGATACATCTCATATTCGCAGCCCTGGGTGCCGATACACAGCATTCCGCCAAGCGCCTTGTTTCTCGCTTCCTCGTACTCTTCATCCGAGATGTCCCGCTCCCCCGTCAGAGGCTCCGTCAATAGATTCCATTCCTCTGCGGTCATTCCGGGATGAAGCGCCGCCCGGCCCTGGAGTGCCGGAAGCTCGGTATAGGAGGTGGCCTGTGCAAGCGGATAGATCCCGTAATACGGTCCGGCCCCGCCGTTCCCGATCTCTGTCAAGAACCGGGCGAACGGTTCAGGAAGCCTGATCCCATATTGTGCCTCCCAGTCCGCCAGCTCGCCTGCTGTAAGCTTCTCTTTCAGCTTATATCGATGCGATGAAGCCCCAAATTCCGCGAACTCCGCATCCTTGCGCAGGGCCTGCTCCAGCTTCGTCCTGATCCGCTCAAGCTGATCAGCCTGCTTCTCTAATTCCATGATGATCCCTCCTGCATATTCAAAGAATGTCACATAATGGCCTGGCCGATTGTCTTCCATCATATCACACCAAGCATATATCCCAGGCTCCTCGTTTACTTCCACAACAAATAAGCCCGCCGTCACGATGAAGTGACAGGCGGGCTTATACCCAGGCAACACTTATTGGACAGCGTTAGACAGCTCTGTGAAAATAACCCCCAGGGCAAATGCGCCCGCATCCGGGTGGCCGATGCTGCGCTCACCTACTGTCCCGGCCCGGCCCATCCGCGCAACGATGGATTTCGTACGCTCCGCCCCCGTGACAGCGGCTTCAGCCCCCCTGGCGAAGGCCTCCTTCAAGGACAGCTGCTGCTGCGAGCTGCTCTTCCAGGCTTCGGCACAAGGAATCAGCGCATCGATCAGCGTCTTATCACCCACGACTGCTCCCCGTCCGAAGGAGCGTTCACCGGTAGCCTGGATGCCCTGAGCCGCCGCGTCCAGCATCCCGGCCATCTCCAGCGTATTCAGCGAGGTCCGGCCTGTAGCATATTTGCCTGCTGAGCGGAAGGCCGAGCCCCAGATTGGACCAGAAGCTCCGCCGCAATGCTCCATAATGATCAGGGAGCAGGCCTGAAGGAAGCTTCCGATATCCGTAGCGTGATCCTGCACAAGCTCCTTCCATTCCCGCTTCAATTGCTTGAAGCCCTTGGCGACACTCATCCCGAAGTCTCCATCACCCGCATGAGCATCCAGCTCACAGAAGGGAGCCTCATTCGCGATAATAATCTCGCTCATCTTATCCACCAGATAGATGATGTTCGTAAGCCGCAGCCGTTCGTCACGGAGGACAGCGAAGCCCGGATCGGTCTCGGCCGTCAGGCTCACCTCAGCCTGAGCCTCCTGCTGTGGAAGTGGGCTGACGTATTGCACCGGCGCAAGCTCACCCGTTAACCGGAGCGCCGGAGTATCGCAAGGCTCAGCAAGCCATCTGCGCAGTTCATCATCCAGCTTCATCAGGCTGATGGAAGCGCCGGCCATATCTATGCTGGTCATATAGTTGCCTACAAGAGATTGGCGGATGATGATACCCCGTTCTCCCAGACTACGGATCACAGAGTGATTGAGCAGGTACAGCTCCTGCAGAGGCGTTGCGCCGAAGCCGTTGACGAGCACCACTACCTCTCCGCCGTCCGGCTGATCCAGGTTCAGACTGGCCAGCAGGGCAGAGATCATACGTTCCGCCAGCTCATCGGCGGTCAGCAGCTTTTCTCTGCGGATGCCCGGTTCACCATGAATGCCGACCCCATACTCCATCTCATCCTCCTGAAGCTGGAAGGTAGGTGTACCCTTGGCAGGAACGGTACAGGAGGTAAAAGCAAAACCAAGACTGCGCACATGCTCTGCCGCATGCTGCGCGGCCTGCTTCACCTCGGCCAGCGGCAGTCCGGCCTCAGCAGCCGCCCCTGCAACCTTATGCACCAGAATCGTGCCAGCAACCCCTCGGCGTCCCACCGTATACAGGCTGTCTTCTACTGCAATATCATCATCAACCTTGACATAGTCCACAGCGAGGCCGTCCTCAGCCGCCAGATAAGCCGCATTCTGGAAGTTCATCATATCGCCGCTGTAATTCTTGATGATCAGCAGAGCGCCCTTATGGCCGGTATGGTTGCGGATCGCCTGGTAGACCTGAATCTGTGACGGGGAGGCGAAGACATCCCCGCAGACTGCGGCATCCAGCATTCCCGGTCCGACCAGCCCGGCATGCGCCGGCTCATGGCCGCTGCCCCCGCCGCTGATCAGCGTTACCTTGTCAGGATTCGGCGCAGACCTGGAGACAATTTTGTATTTGCTGTCGAATGTCAGCTGCGGATGAGCCATCACCAGTCCACTGCACATCTCACGGACGAGATTGGCCGGATCGTTGATTATCTTTTTCATACGCGCTGCTCCTTACTCTTCTTGAAGGCTTCGCCCAGCTTGTCAGCGACAGCAATGGCAGCGGCAACCGCTTCAGCGGTAACCGGGAACGGCATGGAATGAATCGACTCTTCCGGGATACACGCCTTGCGGGCCACTTCCAGCAGCTCCTCATGGGAGATAGAAGCGACACCAATATCGGCCAGGCATACGGGAAGGCCCACAGCGTGGCAGAAGGACAACACCTGATCGATCTCTGCCTGCTGCGCGTTCTCCAGAACGAGCTGTGCAATTGTGCTGAAGGCCACCTTCTCGCCATGGTAATAATGATGGGTGCCTTCAAGCGCCGTCAGGCCGTTATGGATGGCATGTGCGGCAGCCAGACCGCTGCTCTCGAAGCCAAGTCCCGACAGCAGGATGTTCGTTTCGATAATATTCTCCAGCGCCGGTGTCACCACGTTCTGATCGCAAGCCAGCTTGGCTAAGACGCCATCCTCGAGCAGTGTATCGTAGCATAAGCGGGCAAGGGCCAGCGCGGCTTTGGTGCCTTTGGCCTCCGTAATCACGCCTGCATGCACTCCGCAAGGAAGCCCCGCATTGACATTGGAATAGGATGCCGCAGTAGCTCTGGCCTCGAAGTAGGTGGAGAGGGCATCGCCCATCCCGGATACCAGGAAGCGGGTAGGAGCCTGCGCAATAACAGTCGTATCAATCAGCACCACCGAAGGACTGGCTTTGAAGTAAGCATAATCCTCGAAAGCGCCTTCAGAAGTGTAAATCACAGCGGAATGGCTGGTGGGTGCATCGGTGGCCGCAATGGTAGGAACGATAATCAGCGCATCGCCTTCTGCCACACATTTGGCCGTGTCGATCGCTTTGCCTCCGCCAAGACCGATTGTACAAGCACACTTGTGCTCACGGGCCAGCTCCTGTAGTCTGGAAATCTCCTGCCTGGAGCATTCGCCCTGGAAATCCCCCTTCACGAGGGTAATGCCGAATTGACTGCTGGTGGCATCGAGCTTGGCCTGCACACGCTTCACATCATCCGGGTGCGCAATCAGCAGAGCCGATGTGCCGAAAGTACTGACGAAGTATCCCAATTGAAGCAGCTCATCCTCACCTTGTGTGTATTTAGCCGGGCTGATAAAGGTTCTTCTCATTCTTTCATTCCTCCTCGAGTCGTATGTCCCCATTATAGACAAGTGGATAGCGGGGCGCATGGGACAAAGCAAACGAATTAATATGCTGCAAAATAGTATTATTATGTTGTCAGCATCTGAATTATAATTATCTTGTTCTCATTGTCACTGTAGATGGAAGGGGTGAGCCGAATGCAATCCAAATTCGATTTGAAATATATCATTGATATGGATGAATGGGGCAAGCTTCAGGAATCGTTGTCCCTGGTGACACGCATGGCCATCATTATGGTCGATTATAAAGGCGTGCCGGTTACGGCACATAGCCGCTGTCAGGCCTTCTGCCAGACCGTGCGCAGCGACAAGGAATTCTCAGCCTATTGTCAAAAATGTGACGCGCGCGGAGGTCTGGAGGCTGTGCGGCTGAGCCGGCCCTATATCTACCGCTGCCACTTCGATATTCTCGACATTGCTATCCCTATCATTGTCGATAATCAGTACATCGGTGCGCTGATGGCCGGACAGATCCGGCTGGCGGAGGGAAGCGGTCCGAATCTGGAGCAGATTGTGTCCCGTCCGCACCAGGACGCCATGACGGAGGATCGGGCCCGCAAGTACGAGCTGCTGCCCGTCATGACGTATGAGGAGGTCGTAGCCACCGCCGATATGCTCTATCATTTGTGCAACTATGTGGTCAAGGAATCGATCCTGAAGCATGAGCTGCTGGAGAGGAACCGGCAGCATGAGGCTTTGAACCTGCAGGAGTCCAAGCTCCAGCTTGAACTGCCGCCTCTGCCTGTAGAGCCGCCTTCGGCTCCCAAGACTCCGGTCTTTTCGGGAAGCGCATACAAGACGGAATGCATAAGTCCTACGCTACAGCCTGCTTTGGACTATATGCTAAGCCACCGGGAGGAGAATTTCTCGCTGAAATCGCTGGCGCAGCTATGCCATATCAGCCCTAGCTACTTCAGCCGCTTGTTCACCAGGGAGATGGGCGAGCATTTCTCCCTATATGTTGCGCGCATGAAGATCGGGTGGGCGAAGGAGCTGCTGGCAACAACGGATTGGTCAGTCAACGAGATCAGCAATCACTTGAATTTTTGCGATGCCGGTTATTTCATTAAGATCTTCAAGAAATACGAGTCGGCAACTCCCCTGTCCTACCGTGCTGCACTTAAGGACAGACATTGAGGGGAAGATGAATGGGATAGCTGGCTTGAATTCATTCTCAGCCTCCGCCCGATCCGGTATAATAGATACAACACTATTCGAGCAGGGGGTTAGCCGCATGAAGCTGAACGAACAAGGTGTGCTCATCGTTGAAGAGGATGATATACACGACCTGTACTTTTTTCTGGCCCATGACGGGTTGACATTCAAGGATTCTTTCGAGATTGGGATGGAAAAGCATAAGATTGAGCTGTACCCCGGCAGCGTATCTGCTATTGTTCACCCGCAGGCCATGCCCGAGGACTATGGCTACCCGGAAGAAGACCTTCCCCGTATAGTGGAGGCGATTTATTCGGCCATCCGGGAGTATGATCCGGGCTTCGGGGTGTGGTAACATCCCTGCGGCCTGTCTATAGCATCAAGGGATAACCAGGCCGTTCTTGAACGCCAGTTTGACATCATTCTCACGGACATAAGCGGAATAGTCCCAGGATTCTCCCTCCTGCAGCCGCTTGTAGGTCTGATGAATATTCCGGCGCCAAGGCGACGGCCGGCTGTTGAAATAAATCGTAAAGAAGCGCTGCGCCTGCTCTTGTGTGCCGAAGCACAGCAGATAGGCCAGCGGACTGGATTCAGCATCGCAGATGCCGGGGAATCCTGCGCCGCAGGCGGCAAGCTGCTCCAGTGCGCGGGGACGGTCTGCGAACAGCTCGAACAGCGGCAGGACACGTTCCCCAATCAGCTGACCTATCTCCTGCCGGGAGGAATCCAGTTGTGAGGGGGCGACCTGCCAGACGATAGCGCTTGACGATTTCTGCGGCCTGCGCAGCGAGCCGAACAGAACGGTATCGTCCCCTCTGCCGGTTTGTCCGGCAAGCCATTTTTTGACGGACTTGCTGGCAATCCGCAGGTTCACGGTCATCCGTACATCGGTGCGGGTGTTGTAAGACTGCGGTTGGAAAGAGAGCTCGAATACGGTATCTTTGTCAGCCGCTGTTTTTTTCCATACCGTACCCGCCTTATTGGATTTGAAGCCCTCTGCCTGGATGAACTGCTGCCCGGTCTGCTGGCAGGCCTGAAGGAATTGAGCTTTGGGATCAAGCTTACGGTTAGAAGGGCCTTCAGACCAGACCTCCCACTGGGCAAAACGGTCATCCAGCATGGGCTTCAGGCGGTCGTAATTCTCCCAGCTGTTCTCTACATAATAGATGCTTGGATATTCACGGCCTTGTTCAGCCGCCAGGCGGTTGAACACCTCACAGTAATCACTGAGATAGCTTCCATACTGTGTGGCGAACGCCGATTGACCGTCATAATAATCGGCGGCGAAGGCATTGCCGCGCTCGTCCAGATCCTCATCCCAGAACTTCCCGTCACAGTACTCCAGCAGGTATTCCAGCCCTGTAAGCTCACGGCGTTTCAGCCGCTTCAGCGCCTCCGCCGACTCCTCAAGGTGTATTCCCCCCGCCATACCGCGGCCCAAGGCCCAGGCCAGGAACATGCCGATATGAATCCCGCCATTCTCTTCCGGCAGATCTGCAGGATAATCTCCCCCGGAATGCCAATCGATCCGGTCATATGCCATACGGGTCTCCTTTCGGCCAGCAGCTCTAGCTCCCGGCTTCCCTTTTTAATAAAAATTGATACACTTCATCACCCGCTAAATCCCACTCTACTTTGCTTTCTGGAATCTGAGCAAGCGGGGTGGTTAGCAGTGGATGGTCTACTGAAACGTTATTGAGTCCCTCGGCCTGTCTCATATTTTGGATGAGCCGGATTTCATAAGGGATGTAATTCAAGCATAGAATTTCTGCGAATTTATGGGGAAGATCCAGTGAGCTGTGGATATGGTAATCGCTGATTTCACTCATCAGGCTGCTCAGCAGCTCTTCATCGGTGGTGTAGCAATGGTCGAGAACTCTCCGGTACACATGCTGCTCCGGCAGCACCGAATACAGCTTCTGATTGATCTGCTCCGTGACGAATAAGTCATGTAACAACGCCATGAACAAATGATGTGTCTCGTTGCGGGTATAGCGCTGCGCATCCTCTTCAAAAATCATCTGGAAATAATCCCTGGCCAATTGTGCCAGCTCCTTCATATCCCATAGCAAGGCCAGCCCTATAATACTGCCTATCGTTCTTGAAGAGACCTCTTTATATTTGAACAGCCTCCGCAGAATATGCTTCTCCCAATACAGAAACCGGGTAACATACTTCCATCCTTCCTGTTCCCCGTTCAGAATCAGGCTTTTCGGATAATCTCCGCCATGTACACCAATTCCAAGCGTCAGGTTTCTGGCGATGGTCTCTTTGTATCCGTCTTTGATATCGTCCTGGATACTTTCCTTAATTAACGTATACCATTCTCTGAGTTCATCTTCGGATACGGTTCTCTTCTGGAGGGTACGAATCTCTTTGTTGAACGCATTTATTAATTTGCTGTGCTCCATCTGCTCACTCCCTGTAAAAGATCGTTAATCCAGGCGGCCCTTACGGGTGCCGGATTTGTCATCAAGGATGGAATTCAGTACAATGATCAGCATCGGAAGGTACTACCATAGATTATGATATACAGAAGGTGACACCGCAATGGAAAGTGGAGATTTGAGGATTTTTCAGGCTGTTGCCCGTGAGGGTACGATTACGAAGGCTGCGCAAGCCTTGAACTATGTTCAGTCCAATGTGACCAGCCGGATTCAGTTCCTGGAGGCCGAGCTGAAGGTCCCGCTGTTCCACCGGTCCAACCGGGGAATGAAGCTAACGCCTGCGGGTGAGAACCTGCTGGAATACGCGAATGCCATACTGATGCTAATGGACGAGGCTGTCCAATCAACACAATACTCTGAGCACCCGGCCGGCCCGCTGCGGATTGGCTCCATTGAGACGACAGCGGTTATTCATCTGACGACGATGATCGCCGATTACCATTCCCGCTACCCCGATGTCCATCTGTCTCTCATCACAGGCGAAACGCATGATCTTCTGCACAAGTTGCTAGATTACAAACTGGATGGCGCCTTCGTCTATGGACCCATAGACCAGCCGGATATCGGGCATGTTGCGGCTTACGAGGAGGAACTGGTGCTCATTGCTGAACCGGGGACAACTGAGTTGCATGAGTTGCTGCACAAGCCCATGCTGTTCTTCGACGTTGGCTGCACGCACCGGGTCAAAGCGGAGCGCTTCCTGAGCGAGAGCGGCATGCACTCGGTTCAAATCCGGGAATTCGGCACGCTGGAAATGATACTACACGGAGTATCTGCCGGACTCGGCGTATCGCTGCTGCCTAAGTCCTCGATCCGCAAGGCAGAAGAGGCCGGACGAATTATCTCCCACCGCCTCCCCGAAGAATACCGGAAGCTAGAGGTATGGTTAATATACCGCCGCAACTCCGTGCTTTCCAGTGCAATGTCCAGGTTTTTGGAGATGGTGGGGCAGAGATAGATAATGATAAAAGGAGTATTTTCCTTGAACGATACACCCAACACACTTAAACAAATTATCGGAAAAACCGTTAAAGCGATACGAATCAAACAAGGCTTGAGCCAAGAGGACCTTGCTCACAAATGTAACGTAGATCGTTCCTATATCTCTATGATCGAAGTCGGCCGCAACGAGCCATCCATCACCAAAATATTTGAGCTTTGCAGAGGTTTAAAGATTACTCCCTCCTTCTTCATTAAATTGATTGAACTTGAGTATGACAGAGACCGGGAGCAGGAATGAAACAACTCTCTAGCTCTATCCAAGCATAAAATGCCTGCGGCATCCCCATTGTGATCGGTTTTTCGACCATATCCGGCCCACACGCCTCTGCCGCACCGAATGTGATCGGTTTTTCGACCATATCCAGCCCACACGCCTCTGCCGCACCGAATGTGATCGGTTTTTCGACCACATCCGGCCCACACGCCTCCGCCGCACCGAATGTGATCGGTTTTTCGACCATATCCGGCTGTTCGGTGAAATCAGGAAGTCATTCCTATTACTGAACCAGAATATAGTCATCCTGCCGATGCTCCAAGACACTTACCCCCAACTTTATGCACAACTTATCCACATCGGACGAAAGTCATAATCTCCTAATCAATAAAAAAGATCAGAACCTATTCTCTCAGGTTCTGATCTTCTCGCATCTTACAATCTATCTACTCGAATCCGACATCATCCAGGCCAGGAATTCCCCGAACGAATCGGCTACCTTCTCAACCTCTTCAAATTCAGGCTCAGCTCCACGGACAATAGCCCCGCTGTCTATCGTTAAGTCAATGGCGTAGAAGGAATATCCGTCCCCCACAGACATTACGATTGGCAAGTGATGATCCCACCAGGCTATGATCTCGGACTCCCAAGCTGGATCACCTGCTGCCGCCTCCACACTAAGCATTTCAAATTCATTCCACCGGAATTCGGTTTCCGCGCTATGATTGAATTCTGCTTCACATATAAACCAGGTTTGCTCATCCGGTGCAACGCAGGTCTCAACTATCTTTAGAAATTCTAAATACTCATCGGGTAGTCCTTGATATCGGGAAGTAATCCCGCTATCTAAATGTAGCTGAGAACCGGATTTCCTCTTTATCTCCCAGCCCTGCTCCTCCGCCCAAGTCATAAATTCCCTGATAAGAGCTTTTCCTTTTCCACTATTCGTGTCCAAAAGATACACCCGCCCATCTGCTTAAGAAATGGAAACTACCACACTAATATACCATTTCCGCAGGGCTGCTTACATACAGCAGATCATTCCTTTACCTTAAGCTGCCACGTTGCCTCCCTGCCTTCCCACTGCTTACCGTTAGCCACATAGTACTCTCTTTCCACCGACCCATCTGTTTTGGTAAAACTAATGGCAAATACCTGACCTTCTGCGATTTGCATCGGGTATTGATCATACGGAAGAACATTACCCGTCTGTGTCAGCTTGCTGGCATCTTCGTAAGCATCTTCTAATCGCCAAAACTCCCAGTAAACATAATCCCTGAATCCACTCATGTCCTGCTTCCCGTAATACGATGCTGCATACTTCTTACCCTGCATAGTGATTTCTTCTACTCTGAGCGGTTCAATATCCTTCACCATCCAGCTAATATCCTCGGAGTGCAGGTTGCCTCCATAGTGCTTATGTAATTGATTGGCCATGCAAGGAACAGACTTGGTAAAAAGATCCATTTCATTGACTCCGGTGTGCGCTGAGCCGTAAATACCCATAATGCTCTCGTTACCCAATTTCTCCAATTCACGGATGAAATTCTCCGCCATCTTATTCTCCCGGTATACACCATCATAACTGCTGTAATATCTCTGCCCTTGTTGAATCGCCTCGGCAGTTAAGGTATACATCTCCGATCCGGTGAGATTGTTGTCGGCAAGATAAGACAAGAACCGCTTACCGGTTGTATCCCCTTGATGCCCAACATCGGTACCATGAAAAATAGTCTCCGGGCATTCGCTCTTTATTTTCTTATAGAACGTCTTCGTATATGGCGTGTGACTCTCCGTCCCTTCCGAGTCCTGGTAAAGCGCCTCCAGAATGTCGTCATTGTCCGCCTTCATCCACAGATTCAAGAATTCCGCAGCGAAATAGGACTGTTCCACGAACAAGTGCCTCATGCCCTTGTTGTGATAATAATCAGACCAGAGTTCATATTCCTTGTCCATAATTTTGGCAACGCCATGGGCTTCACCATACAGATAAATCTGGCCGGTTGCTCTCGTCACCACGGGGGTTGCCTCAGAGGTTGCCTCGCCTGTTATCTTGGCTGGCTGCGATGTTGAACTGGCCTCTTCACCCCCAGAAAAGTTGCTGCGGCAGGCTGTAAGGCTGCTAAGCAGGAGTATGACCATTAGAACTATTACACTACCATATTTATTGGAGCTTTTCGCACTCATAACCAGGATCAACCTTTCTTCATCAACTTTTTACAAGTTAATCACAGATTATGGATGTTCTCAGTGCTGTATGTCATGCGCCTAGTTCTATTGAAAAGGAAAGCACCCGCTGCGTTCATGCAGCAGGTGCTTGGCAGCGGTTAAGACTTCCGCACAGGCCGGACATACTTGAAGTACCGATCCGGGTTGAAATAGAAGTAGATGATCCGGCCGGGGGTGAGATCGAAGCAGTAGCCAGTGCCTGTATAGTCAAAAGCAGCCATCGCCTGCTCCATCCGTTCCTCGACACTGCGGTTCTCCTGCTCATAATCGAATGGCCCGTGCTCGAATACGATATACTCGGCCTCGGGGACATCCGCCATCAGCATCTGCGCGGGGACTTCACCTTCATACTCATAAGGGAGACGCACACCATAACACTCTGTACGCGGAAATCCCCAATCGCAGAGCCTGCCGTCCGGGTCATTCATATACGCCATAATCTGGCCGTTGCCGCTGTTCGTATCGCTTCCGCCGTCATCATCCAGCTTCCCCTTGATACTATCCAGCAAGCCGCTGATGGTTTCGCAGTCCTGCCCTGGAATCAGGCTCTGCTTCTGCCAGAAATCCCAGTACCCGTTGCTCTCGTAGTTCTTAATGTGCAGGAATTTGTGCGCGGGAATGGTTACGAAATAAATCTTAACCTCTTCTGTAGATTTCACCATGCCAACCTCTCCTAGTCCGAAAAAGTAGCGGTCAAACGGGTTGATTTTGGTCCGCAGGACGACAGGGTACGGGTGCCTCCGGTACTCGCTTGGGGCTACACCATAGGTCACCTTGAACGCGCGCGTAAAGGCTTCATGGGAGGAGAATCCATAGTCGAGCGCAATATCCAGAATGCTTTTTCCGCTGTCCCGCACCTCCTTCAGTGCAAAAGCCAGCTTCCGGTGGCGAAGGTAATCCCTAAGCTGCATCCCGGATATCTCTTTGAATTTCCTCGTAGTATGAAACTCCGAATAACCCAGCTTGTCAGCAAGAGATTGCAGTGTTATGGCCTCACTGTTATGCTGCTTAATGCTTTGGTCCATATCATCGACAATGATCTGGATCTGCCTGTGCCACTCGTACACCGTCCGCTCACCCCCTCGTTCCAACCGCTCTATGTTCATTCTAGAATACTGGAAAAGGCATTTCTTGATTCTACTTGCGGCATGGGATCAGCCTCATCTCTGTAAGATGATCCAGATTGATCTCGATCCTCAGCTCATCATGCTCATTCATCGCGATTAATGTCCGGTCTTCAATACTTAATTGCTTGATAGGATTGGTGACATCCGAGAAAAAAGCCCAAACCATATTGCCGCCCGCATCGGTGCAGGCAATGAAGCCCTCATTCCCCATCTGCCCGTCCCCGCCGTAGATTGTACCGCCCTCATAATCCAGACTCGTCCATGCATCAACAATGGTCCAAGGATCATCGTTATGCTTCACAATGCTCTCAATCGTTGTGTCACACAAGGGGGAACAGCGCATTGTACGCTGACGGGTATTCGGGTCGTAACAGGTCTCAATATTCAGAATCGTAATGCTGCCATCTGCCCAAGCAATACAATTGATCCCGGGCAGCTCACACTCCTCCGTCCAATGCTTCAGGATTAAGTTACTCATGGCTCTATCCTTCCGTTTCGCTGATTTCCTGTACATATACCATTTCTGTTAACCGCCCCGTTTTCCCTTCTCAAGGGTAAAAGACCATCCTAATTAATCAAGTGATTTCAGTCCATAAATGCGGTAAGGGATGAGGCTGTATCTGTAGCGAAAAAACAGGGGTAAGTGTATTCTGTGCAACTAAAAACAGTGAAACGGAAGTCCATCTTCTTCTAATTGTAGTCTGTACAACTAAATTTGACTGGATGGGCAAAAATCCAGAACTAGAGGCATTTTAATTGCACGAAATACATCTAAAAAGAGATTTGGCGGCACATCCGGCGATTTAGTTGTACAAATTGCAATTAGGACTACCCCTACTAGGTCCGATTTATGTACAAAAAAGCTGGAGGCCCCATTGGAGGCCTCCAGCTTTTTATCTATTTCACTTGTGCCCCAAGAGTCTCCAGCATACGCTGCAGCCGCTCACTTGTCTCTGTTGAAGCTGTGTAGATCATTACCTTCAGATCCGGATTACCCGGAGGCTGCAGGGTCACATGCTCAAACTCCATCTCGCCGATCCGGGGATCATATCTCTGTTTGTGGTGGTCTGCTACGGCCTGAACCTCATGAAGCGGCCAGATCTCGCGAAAGAGCTGACTGTTCTGCATGAACTCTTCGATGAGCTGCTTAAACCTCGCATCATCAGGGAAGCGCGCGTAATCCGCACGGAACTGGGCAATCAGGACTTTGGCTCCAGTTCCCCAACCCTCTACGGATGGCCACAGCCCTGTCAAAAGATATCTGACCCAGTTGATTCTCTCCGGCACCGCATCCGCACACGAAGGTAACCGGAACACAAGCTCAGCCGCCTGATTCCACATCAGCATATCCCAATATCTCCCCAGCACAAATGCCGGATGCGGACCTAGCGCCTGGATCATCCGTTCAATGCCCGCAGGAATGTGCAGATCCGCTTCCCTGTCCTGTTGTACCGGTCTGGCAAGAAGATGCAGATGCTGGCGTTCATCCTCTGTTAACCGCAAGGCTCTGGCTATATTATTAAGCACTTCCTCCGATGGATTGACGTTCCGGCCTTGCTCCAGGGAGGTGTACCACGAGGTTCCGATATGGGCAAGCTGGGCTACTTCTTCCCGGCGCAGCCCTGTAATCCGCCGTCGCCCATAAGATTTCAACCCCACATCCTCCGGCGTAAGGCGTTCCCGGCGCGTACGCAGAAATTCACCCAATGATATTTTGGAAGAAACGTTCTCCATAGAATAGAATCGCCTCCTTATCCTGACACTCCCAATCATACGATAAAGGCAGGAAGGATGCTATTCGCGCGTCCCATTATACTCCTCCTATGACTTAACAACTTAGGAGGATCTGAGGATGAAGATTTTTGTAACTGGAGCAACAGGTAAGGTAGGAAGCCGTCTGGTTCCGCGTCTGCTCCAGCGCGGCCATCAGGTTAAACTCTTGGTCAGGGATACTGCCAGGGTGGAGGAGCTTCGCCAGCAAGGGGCTGAATGCGTAGAAGGCGATCTTCTGCAGCCGGAAGGATATCTTGAGGCACTGCGGGACATTGGCGTTGTGGTTCACTTAGCCGCCCAGTTCCGCGGCGTGGATGAGCAGACCACCCGAATAGCCAATATTGACGGCGCTGTGGCTTTGGCCCGTGCAGCGCTGGATGCGGATGTGCCAAGGTTCGTATTCGCAAGCACCAACCACGTCTACGGACCAGGAGGTCATTCCCGGCCCAGCCGGGAGGAGGATGACCTCCGGCCTGCTTTTGCCTATCCCCAGAGTAAGGCGGAAGCTGAAGCGGCGCTGCTGGCACTTCACCGTGAACAGGGCTTAGGGCTGCGTATTGTACGTTTTCCCTTCGTCTACGGTGAGCGCGACCCCCATATCGCGGAGGTACTGCCTTATTTCAGCCAATGGAATCCGGCCAGACGCATCCATATGGCCCATCATGCGGATATCAGCCAGGCACTGATGCTCGCCGCCTTCACGCCGGGCATCGACGGACGCATCTATAATGTGGCTGATGATGCACCGATCTCCGTGGCCGAGATGCTTCAGCTTCATCAGGCCGAACCCGCGCCTGAAGCTCTGCAGCAGCCATATGATCCATGGGACATGATTGTCGATACCTCGCGGATCAGAGACGAACTGCATTACCGCCCGATCTATCCGACGTTCTATACGGCAAGAGATGCAGGAGCGTTATGATCTAACCCGCCTGCACCTCTGTTATTACCTGCCCTCAAACCGTTTAACCGCATCCTCCGTCACCGGCTGAAAAAGGTTCACCAGGTTGCCGTCGGGATCACGGAACAGCATCGAGCGGTTCCCCCACGGCATCGTGGTTGGCTCCTGTACCCAATCCTCAACAGCTGGCTTCAAGCGTGCATACTCCGCTTCAACATCGTCAACGCGGAACTCCATAATAACCGTGCGGTTACTTCCCGCCACTACAGCATCTGCGCCGAATAGCTGTGCTGTCTTGGAGTGGCCGATGGCCAGAGTACATGTGGGCATAACGAATTCGGCAAATACCGGAGCGGGCCGCTCTGCCGTCCCCCCTGTCACTTGCTCATAGAACTCAACCAGACGATCGATGTCGTCAGTAATGATGCGTATCGAAGCGAAATTCATAAGTGTTCATCCTCTCTTGAATGTGTACATGTCTAATGATAAAAAAACGCTACTGACAACGTTATGTCAGTAGCGTTTTTAATGTAGACGAAAAACCGATCACATTCGGCTGACGAAAGGTTATCCGCTCCAAATGTAATCGAAAAACCGATCACATTCAGCGGGTGCAAGGCAATCGGGCCGAATCAGTAGCGCCTGCATGTCCTGTATCTCTACCCTTAGCCTATTCTCAGGGCAATATTCCCGAGCTGCTCCGCACGTTCCATCCGCTGAAGGGCAAGCGGGGTCTCCGCTAAGGAATACACGCTATCCATGATAGGGTGTATCTGATGCTGCTCCATGAACCGAAGCATCGCGGTGAACTCTTCATGGCTGCCCATGGATGTTCCAAGCAACTGAAGCTGCGGGAAGAAGATCGCTCTGGCCGGAATGGTGAGATCATCGCCCGAGCTTGCGCCGAACATGACGATTCTCCCGCCCGGCTTGATGACCTCGAAGTATTGCCCGAATGTGGCTGGACCTAGACTATCCAGGATCAGGTCTACAGGATGGTTCCCGAGTTCTTCCCTCCAACGGGTGTTGCTGTCTATAACCTGAGTAACCGGTAATTGCAGGGCCTCTGCACGCTTCGCTTCACTTCTGGACGTAACTGTAACCCGCGCCCCTGCCGCTGCCGCCATAAGAGCAGCAAACGTAGCCACTCCGCCGCCAATGCCCGGAATCAGTACATGGTCGCCCCACTTCAGGCCCCCTCTAGTGAATAACGCCCGATACGCAGTAAGTGCCGCTAAGGGTAAGACACCCGCTTCCTCCCAGGACAGATACACTGGCTTAGGCACAACATTCTGCTCAGGCACAATCACATATTCCGCAAAAGTCCCGTCTGCAGGGTAACCCAATATGTCAGGAACCACAGGTACCTCATCCGCCCGATTCCATCCGAGACATGGATTAATAATGACTTCCATCCCCTGAGCCAGGCCGCTTACCCCTTCACCCGTCTCTTCAATAACACCAGCCCCGTCTGAACCCAGCACACAAGGATGAATCGGACCCGGTGCACCTTCTGTAGCAGAAGCAGCAGCTATAATGAATAAATCCCGGTGATTGAGTCCGGCTGTCTTTAACCTTACCTTGACCTGTCCCTGTTCAGGACGCTTGTCCGGATGATCCGTATATTGCAGACCCTGCGGTCCAAGTGTAATTGCCTTCATCTTCATATCCTCCTGTTACGCTATAGTGGCTTCATACAAAGTGTAGGCTGTTCCAGCGGTTAGGTAAAATGACTAGAAGAGAAGGTGAGTATCATTAATAATGATAGCTGTAGTAATCCATTTAGTATGGTCAAGGGACGGGGCTTAGCCTCCCTGCAACAGCCGGAATCGGCCGGCAGCAATAATGACCGCCAGTACTATAAAGATGATGTTGATCCACACATTCGGTTCGCCCCGCAATAGATGGAAGACCAGACCGGAGCCTGCGGCAGCAGCCAGACCCATAGCGGCGAGCGGGGTAAGCTGCGGCTGGATGCGAAGAGCCATCGGCAAAATTAACCCCAAGACCCCCAGCAGCTCAGCGATGCCGATACCCATAACCAACCCCTGCGGCACATCATTCACCCAGCTCCAGGCCGCCCGGGCCGAGTCCAACTGAAATGCCTTCAGCCAACCCGAATACAAGAACCCCGCACCTAGAACAATCTGTAAGACCCATAACACGAAATTCATATACAATGTCACTCCTTCTCATATGTTTACGCAAGCCGCATCCGGGCCCTCCACTCGGGCAGGCGGTTCTTCTTGCGCTACAGAAACCTTAGCTGCATAATAATATGAAGGGTTTCCCATGAGAAGTAGACACTTTAATTAAACCTAGTTACTTCAAAGATACCTTACGTGAATCAAGGGGGCAGCGATATGACCTACTGCAAATTCGAGTCCGCATTAGAAATCTTCGTGGGGAAATGGAAGCCCGTCATTCTGCTGCGCCTGTTCAATAACGGAGCTATGAGATTCAGCGAATTACAGCGCGCCATTCCTGAGATCACCAAAAAAATGCTCACACAACAATTGCGTGAGCTGGAATACCATAATATTGTTCACCGTGAGATTTACCACCAGATCCCGCCGAAAGTGGAGTATTCCATCACGGAATACGGACGAAGCTTGTCCGGCATCATGCAGGCCATGAATGATTGGGGAGTCACCCACATCGAGCATCTGAACCAGTTATATGGTGCTGAACGTATCGGCGAACTGGAGTCTGACTAGCGCCGCGGATCAATAATAGAATGCTCGATCTCTTCGATGTAGGAATCAAAGGCCTCCACGCCTTCACTTAAGATTAATGCGGCCTCCTGCGCCGTGACTGGTAGCGCCCATACGATCTCAGCCTTCTCGCTCCCGACCTGAATCTCCTCCAGCTCTTCACTTTCTCCCCTCAGCTCATCCAGCAGAAAAGCAGTGGTTGTCCAGTTAGCCGGGGCCAGCGGACTCTCTTCCATCACTCTAGGTATCCGTGAATCACCTGCGCCCTCTATATGATGGGCGATAAGATCACTGAGATAGGTAAATATCCGGTCCATAGACTCTCCGCCTAAGTCAGAGGTCAGAGCCATCACCCACTCTGTACCCACAGCTTGCCCATTTAGGCGGTGAGTCGCGGATAACCCTACTGTTGCAAACCTCGCAATCTCTTCCCCCTCCACTGCAGGAAAATAATAGATCTCAACATAGGCTCCTGTTTCAGGCTTCTTCAGAATGACCCGGTATTCCGGCATCTGCCACTCCCGCATATAGGCACCCAAGATAAGGGTTCTGCGGATATCGAAGGAGAGCTCCCTCTCTTTAGTTGATTCCATGAAGATGGTCATCACCTTTCCTCTTTTGATTAGGATATGGTTAATAAGTTAAGTATCTCTTTTACAAAAGTATCAACAACTGCTCTGTCAGGACGGGACTTCAGGAACACCGTAAGTCCTATTAACGAAATGACCAGTGTCTGCGCCAGATTCTTGGCATTAATCCCGGCAGCTAGCTCCCCTGACCGCAAGCCCCGTTCAATCGTTTCCTGGAAGATGACCGAGAGGTACATCTGATGTTCCCTGGTCAGGATCTCAAATTTCTCATCATGGGGAGCTAGTTCCACCATTGAATTGATGCAGAAGCACCCCGTGCTCGGGCTTTTCTCATATTCTTTGGACACCACATCTTCAAAAAAAGTACGGAATGCCTCTTTCACCGAAGAATGCTTGTGCAGACTGCCCCGGACATAGGCGGCATGGGAACTTGTATATTTTCGCAAGGCAGCTTCAAATAATCCTTTTTTATCTCCAAAGGCAGAGTATAGGCTTGGACGCTGAATGCCCATTCTTGCGGTTAAGTCGCTTAAGGAGGCAGCCTCGAACCCTCTTTCCCAAAATACATGCAGCGCTGCATCCAGCGCCTTGTCCTCATCAAATTCACGCGGCCGGGCCATAGATCTCCCTCATTTCGTATCGAATGGTATATTACGATTGTATTTGACTAAGTAGCCCCTGTCAATTAGAGCAATTTATATCCGACTCTTCCCGCTTTCCCCTTGACAATTAATTTTGGTTAGCGGTATATTTATCAGGAATTATTTCATACCGTTCAGTATATTATTATATCCATATATCGAAGGAGGCGTTATCTCTGGTTAACTTTGTAAAAGAACCGCAAGCCATTACCGCACCATCCGGGCCAACGCCTGCATCTTCAATGACCCGTAAGGTTGCGCTCTTATTTGCCATCACCTGCGGACTGGCGGTAGCCAACATTTATTACGCCCAGCCCTTACTGGACGCGATCTCCAGCGAATTCGGGATTACGCATTCTTCCGTCGGCATCGTGATTACAGTGACTCAGATTTGTTACGCCCTTGGACTACTGTTGCTGGTGCCGCTGGGCGATCTGCTGGGTCGGCGCTGGCTGATCGCCGGACAGATGCTGGTATCCGTGCTGGCTTTGGTTGTTGTGGGCACTGCCCCCACCAGCATGGTGTTATTCATAGGCATAGCTACGGTCGGACTGCTTGCGGTAGTGACACAGACGCTTGTTGCATTCGCAGCAACTCTGGCTGCCCCGGCCGAACGCGGGCGCACGGTCGGTGTGGTGACCAGCGGAATTGTCATTGGGATTCTACTGGCGCGGACATTCGCCGGCGCGTTAACGGATCTGGCCGGTTGGCGTTCGGTCTACCTTGTCTCCGCAGGACTCACGTTAATCATGGCAGGTGTATTGTTCAGGGTGCTGCCGCAGTCTGAGCCCCGGAGAGAATCCTTATCCTATCCGCAGCTTCTCCGTTCACTGTTCACGCTGTTCGCACAAGAACGGCTGCTGCGAATCCGTGCTGTGTTATGCCTGCTGATTTTCGCCGCATTCAGTATCTTGTGGACTTCCCTGGTGCTGCCGCTCAGCGCTCCGCCGCTGTCCCTGTCACATACCGCGATTGGAGCGTTTGGTCTCGCCGGAGTTACCGGGGCGTTAGCAGCAGCGCGGGCAGGCCGTCTGGCCGATCGGGGTTTGGGGCAAAAGACCACCGGCGTGGCATTGACTCTGCTGCTTCTTTCATGGCTGCCAATCAGTTATACTCCGCATTCGCTGCTCGCGTTAATCATTGGGATTATCCTTCTTGACCTGGCCGTACAAGCCGTACACGTCACCAACCAGAGCATGATCCTTCATCTGCGCCCGGAAGCCCGCAGCAGAATTACTGCCGGTTACATGGTCTTCTATTCGATTGGCAGCGCCACAGGATCGATTGCATCCACCAGTATGTATGCATACTCGGGCTGGAACGGAGTGTGCTTGCTCGGTGCAACAGTCAGTGCTCTGGCTCTGATATTCTGGGCGTTAACCCGTCATATGAAATGAACAATCTAACGGCTTCATATTCCCTCAGTGAGGTTTGTCAAAATCTTAAATTTCCATTATTGTTATCCTTATCTTACATTTGACGTTATGGATGCAGAAATGGAGGCCCCGAATTTCTTGAGACCACAGTTATTAACACGTTCCTTCTATTATCTCTGGACGACCCAGACGGCCGCGAATGCTGCCGATGTCTTGTATATTATGGCCCTGACAGTGCTGGTGCTGGACCGGACGGATTCCCTTGTCTCGGCGGCGCTGATGCCGCTGATGCGCAGCTCGGCCCAGATGGTGAGCGGCTTCATTGCGCCGCTGCTCATCAACCGGATCAAGCTGCCCTCGCTGCTGCTGATCTCACAGACAGGCCAGTTCCTGCTGTTTGTGCTGCTGGCTCTGTATCTGCAGCTTAACGGCGCGGCTGCTTCACTCACACTTGTCTTTGCTCTGGTCTTCGTCATGTCCTTCCTCGACGGCTGGACCGTTCCAGCCCGTAATGCGCTGGTGCCGCGGCTCGTAACGCGGGAGGAAGGGCTGCTTCAAGCCAACGGTCTGATCAGCGTCAGCGATCAGGTCGTGCAGTTTGCGGGCTGGGGACTGAGCGGCCTATTGGTCGCATTCCTTGGGCCCAGCCCGGCGCTGCTACTGACAGCGGCCATCTATGGGCTGGCGGCCGCATTTACGCTTGGCGTGAGAGAGCCAGCAGAAGCAATGGCTCAGATGCAGGGGCAGCCGGCGGGCTTGGAGCCGGTACCCCCATCCTCTTCGAAGTGGAAGACCTTGACCGAAGGCTGGCAAGTCATCTGGCGTATGCCCCGCCTGCGGATGCTGACCTTCATGGACATCATCGACATGCTTGGAGGCTCGGTCTGGGTCGGTGCGTTCACGCTGGCCTTCGTCCAGGTGGCGCTGAAGCAAGGCGAAGAATGGTGGGGCTTCATTAACGCAGCCTATTTCGCAGGAACGGTCGGCGGCGGGCTGCTGGTCCTGTCGGCAGTGCGTCTCATCGGCAACCGTTATCTGGGGGCGATGCTCATCGGTATGGCGGGCTATGGCCTGCTCACCATGGTGTATGCTCTGAATACCCAGCCGTATATAGCACTGGTCCTTGTCCTGCTGATGGGACCGTTCGCGGAGCTGTCGGTGATTAACCGGCGTACCCTCATCCAGCGCAGCACCAGTAAGCAGATGCTGCCCAAGGTGCTGTCGGCGCAAGCCTCGCTGCTGCATCTGGTGTTCTGCATCTCGCTGCTGGTCATGGCGGGACTGGCCGAACGGTTCGGGATCGTCAACCTGTATCTGCTGGCGGCGGTTTTGACATCGCTGGCTTTGGTGGTCGGCTTGCTCGGCCGCCTGGCATTCAGGGACGAACCTGAGTCATCAGCAGCCAGCCGCCCAAGCCTTTAATTGTATATCTGTCTGGTATGAAATATCATACAATTAGGCTCATGGATGATTAGAAGGAGAGATTTGGGATGCAGCATAATAACTCTGTGGTAGATGAACAAGTATGAGCGAATTCCTGAAATTAATGAAGGATGCAAGGTTCAGAAGAACCATGCGGATGATTTTCAAGTTCGCCTGGGATTTCTGGTGGCTGGGCAAGCTGAAGGTTGTGATGTCAAGGCGGCGCTTTGCAGCGAAGCAACGGGCCTTATACCGCAAGCAGGCAGCGTATTTCACGACTACCGCCATGGATATGGGCGGGCTAATTATCAAGCTTGGGCAGCATGTGAGTGCGCAGGTGGATATGCTGCCGAAGGAAGTTATTGAAGAATTGTCCAAGCTGCAGGATTCTGTAGAATTCGTAGATTTCTCCGAGATCCAGCAGAAGGTAGAGCGTGAACTCGGGGTATCCATCAGCAAGATGTATGCTGAGTTCAGCGAGACTCCTATTGCAGCAGCATCCTTCGGACAGGTCCACCGGGCCACCTTACGGACAGGTGAGCAAGTCGCCGTGAAGGTGATGCGGCCCGGGGTGGAGGACATTATCGCGATTGATTGGAAATCCATTCAGGTCGCTATTTCGTTATTGAAGCGCCAGAAGCTAATTACAGACTTCATGGATCTTGATGCCGTGTATGATGAGTTTCATGACACCATTATGGAGGAGCTCGACTATCAGCAAGAAGGGCGTAATGCCGAAGAGTTCAAGCAGCAGCTAGCCCACCGGAAGGATGTCGTGATTCCGCACATCCATTGGTCCTGTACTACATCGCAGGTGCTGACCATGGAGTTTATGGAAGGTGTCAAAATCAATGATTTCGCCAAGCTCGACGTTTGGGGGGTGGACCGGACCCAATTGGCAACATCGCTGATCGAAATGTTCGTGGAACAGATTTTATTGAATGGCTTGTTTCACGCAGACCCGCACCCGGGCAATGTGCTCGTGCAGCCTGACGGCACCATCGCCTTGATTGATTTTGGAATGGTCGGGCGGATCGCCCGTGATATGAAGACCCAGATGGTAGCCCTTCTGCTGGCCGTATATTTGAAAGACGCCCACGGCGCTATCGACGCTCTTAATCGTTTGAGATTCTTAAGACGCAATGTAGATCTGGAGGTCTTCTCCAGGAATCTTACGTTATTATTCGAACAAATCAACGGCGATACGTTCGATCTGAGTTTTGTGACGTCAGGCGACAATGTGGAAGAACTGCGTAATTTCCTCTACTCCCAGCCTTTTCAATTACCTGCCAATACCACATTCCTGGGCAAAGCCATAGGCACCGTGTACGGACTCTGTACCGGACTGGACCCGGATCTTGATCTGGTTGGGACGGTTAAGCCTTATGTGGAACAGGTGGTGCGGAGGGATCTGCGGGGAAGTGTTATCTCCAAAGTTGTAGAGGATGGCAAGAATATGCTCAAAGACATCCTTCCAACGACCAAGAAGTTCATGTCTGCAATCGATAAAATGGATAGCGGAGGCTTAAGGGTCAAGCTGGCGAGCTCCCTCGAGCAAAAATTAATCGAGACGCAGAATAAAAATACACAGCGGTTAATTGCCACCATCATTGGCGCAGTATTACTTCTGGCCGGGGTCAACCTGTGGAATGAAGTGAATCCCATCGTCTCTTATGTACTCGGCACCCTGGGCCTGCTCGTTATGCTGAGCCAACTCCGAACGAGACAAGGCCGCCGGGACGAAAGACATGCCAGACAAATCAACGCTATGCGTGAACGTAGCCGGTTGGAGAAGCCGAAGTCTAAATCGCGTGGATAACGAAAGGTGGATAACATTAACGCTTCGTACGAAACTAAACTGTACAAGTGGAAACGGCTTTGCCGTCCTTTTAAAGGACGGTACCGTTACCACTTCATCCTTCCGGCCGATCTCATCATTGTTATTCATTACTGCTGAGCGGAACGTGAAAAGTTACCGTTGTCCCTGCATCCAGCGAGCTTGTGATATGAAGGCCTGTTCCGAAATGCCGCTTCAAGCGCTGATCCGTATTGATTAATCCGACGCCGGAACTACTGCTTTTACGCCTTTCCAATAATCGCTGCAATTGAACCTCATCCATTCCGACCCCATCATCTTTAACTGTGATCTCTGCCCGGGTCTCCACGAAGGAAATACGTATGACAATGCTGCCTCCACGCTTGCGCTTCATGATTCCATGTTTAATTGCATTCTCAACGAGAGGCTGAATCGTAAGAAACGGGACTTTGATGCACCTGTGATCATCAATCTCCCAAATCACCTGCAGCCTCTCTTCAAACCGCACCTGTTCAATATATAAATAAGAACGCACTAAACTCAGCTCTTCTGCAACCGGAACAAGACTTTCAATGTTCTGGAATTTAAATTTGTTTCGCAGATAATTAGTGAATTCATCAAGCAAATCACGCATCTTCTCCAGATTAATATCCGTTAACGCTGATATAGCATTCAAAGCATTAAACAAGAAATGAGGCTTAATTTGGGCTTGCAGCCATACAGTCTCTAATCGCAGCTGTTCCCGAATGGATTGCTTAATCGTCGTTAGCGCCTGTATCCGCAATTTAAGTTCTATGGCTTCTACCGGCTTCGTCACATAATCGTTAGCTCCCGCCAGGAAACCGCTATGTATATCCTGTGGCTGGCTTCTAGCAGTAAGAAGCAGAACAGGAAGCTCTGTGAAGGTAAATCGCTCACGAATCCTTCGTGTCAGTTCATATCCGGACATCATCGGCATCATGATATCAGAGATTACCACATCCCATTCCTTCGTACCCAGAATAGCCAACGCTTGTCTGGCACTGGTTACCATGGTTGTATCATATTCGTCTGGTGGCAGTATGGCTTCAAGCACTTGAAGGTTAACAGGATCATCATCAATAATTAATAAAACCGGACGGTCGGAATCCATCTTGAAGAACCTTGCCGGTGTCTCATCACTCAGAGGGTTTGCGTTGTGCATTTTCATTGGAACAGGTTCTTGAATTGCCACAGCAGATATGGGTAACGGTTCAAAAGATTTCGCCGGCGCACTCTCCGCCTCCGCTTCCAAGCCTGCCAGTTGTAAAGAGAAGCTGAATTGCGAACCTTCTCCTTTAATGGAGGTTACATCCAATGTGCCCCCATGAAGCTCCGCCAGTTGTTTGCTTATACTCAGCCCTAACCCGAAGCCGCCTTCAATCATGGTCTCCGTTGTGTTGGCTTGCTCGTATGGATGGAATAGGCATTTAAGCATGTCCTCATCCATTCCAATTCCGGTGTCAGCAACAACGATATAAGCCCTCCCGTCGTTTACATAAGCCGAAATCAAAATAAATCCATCATTTGTGTATTTCACAGCATTATGAAGTAAATTAAAGAGGATCTGAATAATCCGGTTCTCATCTGCATGGACCAGAGGAAAATCTTTAGGAATTTGATTTGTAATTTGTATAGATTTCACCTCTGCATTCAATTGCAGCATATCAAGTACTCCCGTCACGATCGGCTGGATCGGTATAACCTTTTTGCTGATACGGGGATTGCCTTCCCGCAGGCTCATCACATCAATCAAATCGTTTAATATCAAGGTTAGCCGGTGCCCTACAGAAGAAACAGTTTCAAGCTCTTTGATGCTTCTTGCCTGCATTACATGCTGTTCCCGTTTCATAACAGATTGTGATAGGTTGAGCATGCTGTGCAGCGGATTTTTGAACTCATGTGAAACATTCGCCAGGAATTGATCCTTATGATCATTCATTCTTTGCAAGGTTGTTGCTAGCTCATTCGTGTTTTCGTACATTTTAAAATAATTCCTAAACCATACTGAGGCCAAACACCCCATTGAAATAATCAAATCAAACGGATAATAGAGAAGATTATAACCGCCCTCCCGCCAGAAGAGCATCCAGATCACATGATGGATCAACGCAAGGATGGAGAACAACAATAACAGATTCCCTCTCATATCCTTGACCACTGTTCTACAGATCGCAATCGTTGCAACGACTCCAGCAGTACCGCCTAGCAGATTATACACAGGGAAGATGCTGGTTAACTGATATGTATCCAACAATAGCGTAATCCCTGCGGTCCCCAAGATCAGTGCCCTAAATACAGGATATATTCTGTGCCAAAGAGCTAGTTCGCGATGATTCGTACACTCCAATAATGCATAGGCTCCAACTAAAAAAGCTACATTGGATAGCCGGAAATCCCATACGTTGCCGATATAAATGATTTGATGGAACAGCTTCTCATCACTGCTTAACGCACCGCTTAGTGTGAAAGAGAATGTCAGCAAAGAGAAATACAGCAACTTTGTCTGCTTGTTACCCAATACAAATAATATAAACGCATAGGCAGAATGGATCAGAAAGATAACCGTTGTCAGAACCTGCATAGATACCGAAAGTTTCATCTCCTGGATAATTGCTTCTTCTGTCCCGAATTTAATAGACCGGACAATGCCACCGCTCCGGCTATCCACATAATTGGACGCTTGAATTACCAATTCGATTACACCATCTTTGTCGGCCCTAAAGGTTGTAGAATACGGAAGATTCTTAGCGATAGAGACTTCTTCTGAATCTGCTACCCGCCCGGATTTAGCCAGTAACCGGCCGTTTACGTATACTTCCGACGAAGTGCGTATACTTGGCACACGAATACTATAGTTGAGATCCTGCTGCGGATTCACATATATTCGTAAGCGGTACGAGCCGAATCCATATGGAGTAGAGGTCCCGGGATGCACAGCTTGGTTCCATCCCCCTGGAACTTGAATCATCCTTGGCTCACTCAAGGCCAAGCCCTGCTGCTTTTTGCCATCCTTGAACCAATATGAGGAATACAATTCCCATTCCCCGTCAAGCAAAACAATCTGCCCGTCTTCTGCATTCCAATTACGCAAATGGAGTTCCCCGTTTTTTATCGAATCCTGTTGTAAACCGCCAAACAACTCCATCCATAATAAGCGTGAGCCTGATAGAACAACTAATAGTAACCCCAGGAATAAAAAGATGTACTTCATTTTCATTTGGTGACCCCATGAAAAATTAGCCAAGAGTATCCCTCTCCTACTCATTTCTTCTTCTTTATCTATCGGCTTCATGTAGTTTTTTGCTAAGAAATTTTGTAGCACAAAAAACTCGCAAAAGCCCATTTACGCACCCTCCCGACCTACCCTGCTCTATGGTCAGTTTGCTGATAAATAAAGCTCCTGCGAGTTTTGGTTTATAATGACTGATTTTTAAGCCATGCTGAGAGAGTAAGGGTTAAGAGCTCGGTTTCATCATTGTGTCTATCTTATCAACGTAAGGAGTGAGCACCTCCAATAACTTCTCTTGCTTTTGTATTTCTTCTGTCGACAACCGATCCATATGAACACTTCCGTCTGCATCAGTTACCTTGGCATCATAGCTTTTCAACTCATTTATTATGGATTCAAGCTCCCTATACTCCTGTTTAGTGAGTCTCTGTTCAGCCTTCTCAAGCAAGCTATCCCAGAAAGCGCCACGATCTGTGCCAGATACCTTTGCCTTGGATTTATCCGTTTCGTTCATTTTCTTGAAATACGGTTCAAGCTCCACCAGTAATTTCTTGTAAGCCTTCTGATCTTCTGCATTAAGCCGTTCTATGTGAAAACTCCCCTTGGAATCTGCCGCAAGCAGATTGTAATCGCCTAATTCCTTCAATAAGGACATAACCTTGGCAGCTTCTTCCTCGCTAAAATTATGCTTCAACCTCTGCAGCTTGGCCTCTAACTCCTCATATTTCTGCTGGCTTAGGCCAATCGTAGCAGCTGCTTCTTTCGAACCATACATACTATCCGCCAGATAATGATATCCGGCAAACGCTCCAGTAGGAATTAATAAAGTAGCTGCCAAAACGCCTGCTACGATCAACTTCTTTTTCATTCGTTTTCCCCCTTGTCCGGTTACGGTCTGATTTAGTATTCTCTCCTTCAGTTCCGGTGTGGCATTTAAATTTCTGGCCTCTTCCTGCAGAACTGTTCGCAGCTTTTCATTGAAATTCATGCAGATCCTCCACCTTTCCCTTAAAAAGAGTCTGATTCTCTGGCTTCTGACGAAGCTTGCGCAGTGCAGCATGAATACGGGATTTCACGGTACCTAGAGGAATCCCGAGGATTACGGCACTTTCCTCCTGCGATAATTCATTTAAATAATGCAGAATAATCACCTGCTTCAGCTTATACGGAAGACTATCTACGCTAGCAAGCAAGGAGTGGTTAGAGATCTTGTCGACAATCTTACTTGTGAATTCAGGCTCCACCACCAAATTGACCTGCTCTGCCTTCTTAAGAATTCGGAGATGCGTCCATCTCTTTCTCCGGTAGGCATGAATTTGTCGCACTGTTATTCCCATAAGCCAGGGTCTAAAGGGACGACTGATGTCAAAATGGTCAAGAGATCTGCGCATTTGAATATAAATCTCCTGAACGATATCATCCACCTCAGTTGTTTCGCGAACGAGGAAATGAACGGTTTGATATACATCCCTAATCGTAGCTTCATATAGCTCACTAAATGCTTCACGACTGCCGGCTAGCGTAAGCGTAATGAGCTGAGAATATTCTTTTGGATGCTCCATTCATCACCCCTCCCTTCGGTCTTACACTATATATTGGGGAATAAAGAATATTTCGTTCGATTTTTCTTCGGAAAAATACGGAATAAACCGATCAAAGTCCACTAAGGATTTTGATCGGTTTAATGTTGTCTGCCTAATGTTCACATTCCCCGTTAGTTGAGCAACAAGCTCTCGAAATGTATTATCAGTGAATCCAACGGATTCCCGATTTTCACATTTAATTCTTGCTCAACTTTAACGGCTGATTCCACCATAGATAATTGTGCAACAGAAATTTTCTTGTTTTTTTCTGATGCAAGTATCCCCTTTATGTACTTTGATAATTCTTCAACGTATTGCTCATTTTTACCTTGCATGATTAGCTCAAATGTATTCTCTATGACACGTGCCTCAATATGAATTGGCTTATCCTGTATAGAAGCAAATTCATTAAGCCTGCTCATTGTCCCTGCGACGGTTGCTGGATTAGTGAATAATAGAACTTGTGGTTCTGTAATACTGCAGACCGAACTAAAGAAAGGCTCATCAATTTTTATTATGGGAATAGATGTATGAAGCCGGTTTTCTTCAAGAAGAGCAATATAATTAGTACATGTGATAAGAATAGCCTCAACATTTGCTTGTGATATCCATTCTATTTGTTCGATGACTTTATTTTTGGCTTGTCCTTCATCGAAATTTTTATCTGATGTAATTCTACTCATCAAACCAGGATCCACAAAATGAACCAATTCCAACTCATCAGAGGTAAGAGCGTTTTGAATATACTGGATATTTGAATAGTGGGCGTGTAAACAAGCAATCTTCTTTTTCTTCATGATTTTATCTCCTTAAACCCGTACTTTGAGCAGTCCCGCTCCTTAATGATATCATGTTTCTCCAAAAAACTGCCCGTTTGCTTAATGATTATTAACAAAGATACGACCCGATTTAGTGTACTACGCTCCAGCCGCATCTTTGTTGATTAGTTTTCTAAACTCACCGTGGAGAACATATTGTCATTTTCTGATCTGTTTACCGACTGGAATACTCTGAGCAAAACGAAACACATTATGAGGATCGTACTTTCGCTTCACCTGCTTCAATCGGCCAAAGTTCTCGCCATAGTACGCCTTGGGCCAGTTCTTAATCTGCAAATCGGGAAAATTCACATAATCCCCTTTAACAAAGGGACGCAACGCTCTGCGGAACCTTTCCACCCACTGAATATTCCGCTCCTGCTCCCTGCTGTTTCTCCACCGGGCTGACAGTTCGTAGATTGTCTCAGCCTTCCGGTGAGGATAGGCCGTTTCAGCAGGCGATACTCGACTCACCGCGCTTCCTGCACCACCTAAGCTCTGGCTCCACACGCTAGAGTGCCTGTTGGGTGCTTTAGATAAAAAGTCGCGTATAATTCGTACTCCTTCAGGCGGCAATGGTTGGAATCCGTAGGCCCCGGTTATTTTAAACTTTGGTTCCAAATTCAGGTCCGCTTCGGCAAAAAATTTGGTCGCTTCAATAAAAGGCACTGTCTTCACCATCACCTTCACCGGAGTGCCTGCTCGCAAGAGCGGTCTAATCAATCGGCGCAGCTCCTCTGCACCGCCAAGCAATTGCCCGGTAGATACAATGGTGCCCACTTGTTTGGCAGACACCTCGATGGTTGAGGTTAGACGGTTCGTGACAGATGGGGCCCAGCGTTGCCATGCCGGGAACACCTTCTCAAGATCACGCCATTTCCACGTAATACTGTATATAGAAACTGATGAAATCGGTCTAACCCGAAATGTATATTCTGTAGCAGCGCCAAAGTTCCCTCCCCCTCCGCCTCGTGATGCCCACAACAGATCGGAATGCTTTTTCCTGTTTGCCACAATCGTCTTTGCCCCATATCGCCCCGAAGCTACGACCATCTTCACTTGCTTCAAGTTATCGCACGTAAGTCCAAATTTACGGGAAAGTAGTCCAATGCCCCCTCCAAGGGTAAGCCCCGCTACGCCTACATCCGGAGCAGTCCCCGCCGGAATTGCCACCCGCTTATTCCACAGCTTTTTGTACACACGGGCAAGCGGATTACCCGTTTGGACAATGGCCACTCTGTTTTTCCGATCAACCCTAACCTTATTCATCTCGCTCACATCGATAATAATACCGCCACTTACAGCCGAGAAGGCTTCATAGCTATGCCGTCCACTACGTACCCGCAGCCGTATGCCCCGCTCACGTGCCCATTTGACTGCGTTGATCACATCCTGAGTTCGTTGGCAAAAAACAATGACCCTTGGAAATTTAGAGAAGCGCCTATTGAACTCCATTCTAGCCGTATTGTACGACGGATTGCCTGGAATAACGATCCTTCCGGTTAACCGCGTACTTCTCTTTTTCAACTTTTGTGCCATCTATATTACACCATCCCTACACATGACATAAGCATTTCTCATCAGCTTATGTCTATGTTGGGAGATCTGTCCTAGTAACGGCAAACGCCCAGTTTGCAGCAGCTTTCCTATATCGTTCGTAATGCTGGTCTACCGGGTAACTCACTCTAGTTGCCAACGCAAAAAACACCTCCAAGGATCTCTCTATCTTACGACAGAGCTCATTCTCTTGAAGGTGTTTTGTTCACTCTGGGATATAAGGAAGATCCAGTGTCTTCGGAACATTGATCACATGCAGCTCTGTATACGTACGGATGCCCTCTGCGCCGTATTCACGGCCGATACCGGACTGCTTGAAGCCACCGAACGGGAACCGGACATCGAGCCCTTGCACAGCAGCTGTATTGATCATGGTCGTGCCCGCTTCGAGCTGACGTGCGACCAAGACGGCATCCTCTTCCCGCCCCCACACCGAGCTCGTCAATCCATAGATGCTCTCATTGTGCAGATGAATGACCTGCTCTACATCGTCGAATGGCAGAATTGGAACGGTAGGACCAAACTGCTCCTCCACCACAATCGGATCATGGTAATCGCAGTCCAGAACAAGCGTAGGCTGCAGGTAATACCCTTGTTCAAACCGCTGCTGATCCAGAATTTGGCCGAGCGGAATGACCTTAGCTCCGCGCTGGCGCGCCCCCTCAATCAGACCCTGCACGTAATTCTTCTGCTTCAGGTTATTCACCGGACCTACTGTCGTATTGGCATCAAAGGGATCACCGATGCGAATCCAGCGGTTAGCCGCCTCGATATATTTTTCAACAAAACCATCATAGATAGAACGGTGTACATATACACGCTTGGCAATCATACAGATCTGGCCTGTCGTCAGGAAGTTAGAAATAACAATCCGGCGCATGGCCCGCTCATCTTGAACATCAAAGCTATCCAGGAAGATCGCCGCATCATTGCCGCCCAGCTCCAGCGTCATATCCTTAATCGTTTCCGAAGCCGCTTTGATGATGTGCTTGGCTGTTGCGGTTCCGCCTGTGAAGGCGATTTTGCCGACAAGAGGATTACTAGTCAGTTCAACGCCCACATCCGCATCCCCATGAACGACATTGATGACACCCGCCGGGAACTCACCTGCGATCAGCTCTGCTACCTTCGCCGCCGCCAGCGGCGCAAACGGACTCGGTTTGAGCACAATCGTATTGCCCGCAAGTAAGGCAGGAGCAATTTTAATCGTAGATAACGCAATCGGATAGTTCCATGGACTGATCGCTGCCACCACACCCATTGGATCATAGGACAGGATGGTTTTACCATGGTCATGCTCCTGGACCTCTTCCTGTAGAACGGATGCAGCTTCATTACAAGCGAACTCCATCCACATTAACGAGACATAAATCTCACCATGGGCATCATATAGGGGCTTGCCATGCTCTCTGGACAGCAGATGGACAATTTCATTCTCCGCTGCTCTAATCTTCTCTATTGCCTTACGCATCCGGGTAATACGTTCATCAATCGAGGTCTTCTTCCATATTTTAAAAGCTTCTGCCGCCGCTTCAATCGCTTCCACCGCTTGTTCCTTCGTAGTGACAGGGAAATAGCCTACGATTTCAGCCTGGTTCGCCGGATTCTCTTTGGCTGACTGCGAAAGGGAGGGCACATGGTGACCATTAATGAAGGCCTCCACAACAACGGTCTCTTGGTCTGCCTTCCACACTTCTTCGGCAATTTCCTTCACATAACGAAGCTTGCGCCACTGTTGTTCTTCCGTAAGAATATTGCCTTCCTCTGTAGAGGAGAACCCGCATTGCGGGCTCAAGCACAGCTGCTCAAGGGGCACATAGGTTGCTGCTTCGGCAATCCGGGCTTTAATATGCTCTTTATCTTCTAGTTCGCCTGTTTTGGATGTGAGCAGACCCAGCACGATTTTCAAATCCGGCCGGTTCACATATTTCAGTGGCTCGAAGCTGCCTGAACGCTCATCATCAAATTCCAGGAATAAGCCATCTACGTCTAAGCCTCCAAAAATGACCTCAGAAGCATAATCATAACCACCGGTTGAGAAATAGTTGGATTTATAGTTCCCCCGGCAAATGTGCATCGTCACCACTAGGTCTGCCGGTTTATGGGCCAAGGTTTCGTTAATCATGCGCTGCATGATTTTGAGCTCTTCCGCCGGTTCCAGCCCCTTTGCACGCAGCTTATCGTGACCCGCTTCGGAGAACAGGTCGGCCCAGGCTGTATCATCCAGTTGCAGGTACCGGCATCCGGCATCATAGAACGCTTGAATGGCTTTTTGGTACGCCGCAATCGTATCTTGAAGGAATTGCTCCCGGTCGTTATAACTATTGGCCCCAGGCTCCAGCCGGTAGATCAGCATGTTGGGACTTGGAATGGTCTGCTTCGCTACGGCGTCACCTGCATGCTTTAGCAAAAACTCAAAATGCCCGATAAAGGGGTGGCTGGAGAAATCTACTTTACCCACCACACGAATGCCACCCTTACGGGTCTGCATATTATGGAACTTGGGCCCGTCGATCTCCTCATACAGCTCTACGCCGTCTAGGCCGCCCAGAAAGTCAAAATGCCACCAGCTTCTGCGGAATTCCCCATCCGTCACTGCGAATACGCCATTCTCCTTCTGCTGCTCAATAATTCGGATAATCTCTTGATCTTCCACCGCTTTTAAGGATTCATATGTGATGTTGCCTGCTTTATATTGTTCACGCGCCTGGCTTAAGTTCGCCGGACGCAGGAAGCTGCCTACATGGTCATTGCGAAAAGGTATCATCGCTACATCTCCTTACAACTTTTTAGTGTACTGAGTATAGCATGAGGGCAAAGAATGCAGGTTATATGAAAAAGGCATGATTGGTCATAGCTTTTCGCGATAACCTATTTATAATCATTTAAAGGTCCTTGATCCATTATCACTTCTACCATATTGGAGTCCCCTACCTTAAGAATCGGCCTATACTCTGAATTTGGACTACTGTAAAGCTCTAGCGGACTAATAATTACGCCATTTGGCGTATTATGAAGTATCCCGGGTACACAGGTATAGATCGTATCATTATTATTTGCATTCTTGGCGGAGATCGTAACTGAGGTTCCATTATGATTATCTATACTCATGGACACCTTATATCTGTAAAATGAACCGGTTCCATTGGATTGCGCTGAATAAACTACAGGAACAACCGCAAGAACATCATCTCTTAGTCTTAACTTGATGACCTCTGTCTTCTTTGATTTTTTACCTCTCCCCACATCGCCCATATGCTCAACTGTCCCTTTACCATAATTTTTGAGGGGAGGTGTTCCCGTTGCACCAAACATAGCTACATCAATCTGCTTTCCATCCTTTGTATAGACTAAAGCATAAATGTCATAATCCGTTCCAGTCTCCCAAGATACCGTAGCCGTAATTTCTGGTGTTTTCTCAATGATAACCGGCTTCTGCCCTTTATCGAGATTGATCTTACCCTTTACCTTCTCAAGGTTGATGGACATAGCCGAACCAGGTTGCTTTGATACAGGCTCTTGAATGATCTGAGGTTTAGAATGCTCACTTGGCTCATCCGCTTCTACTTCAACACCATAGTTTTTGCATAACCCTTCAAGCCCCGAATCAAATCCCTGCCAGATTGATTTTACCTTGGTCTGACCGTTCCTTAGATATAATTCAAGCACTACAATTCCATTCTCGTTCGTGAAACTGGATGGGGATAAGTGAATGATCGTATTTTGCGTACATATCTCTGCTTCCAGATTCTTCACATTCGCGAATCCTGTGCTGTTATCCTCTGTCAGAGTTACAGCTATTTTGGTTATACCTTCAGGGACCTTATCCATGTCGAAATTCAGCTTATAAACTTTGGTATTACCGGCTTGCTCGGCTGGTAAAAGCGTGGCTACACCTGAGGAACTTGTGGGCTGATTATAAAAGATGATTCCGCTATCTCCTTGCACCTTATCAGCATCCGTTAAGAGGAAGGCTGTTAAAGAAACGTCTACCAGAGTAGAGATTTCGTGGCTAATCGTAATGCTACCTTTTGCGGAACTTAAAGTTGTATTTGCTCCCATTTGCAGAAATTGATTCACTCCAACCACTCCAATCCATTTAATGGCTCGTGCTGTCTCAATAATATTAACACAGGGAGGAAATACTTGGGATATAAAACTATAAAGGGCCCCGTTGAGTTAACCGGCACGTTATAATACTCCCCTAATCGCGTCCCGTCAAGAAATAATTTGAGAATGAGCGGCATAGCGAGGGAGACCCCCTTATGTTATTAAAATAGGAATGGATTTCCGAGTATGCAGAGTGATATCGCTTTTTCCATTTGAGACGGTGTCACGTAAAATAGTCTTCAGATTAATGAGAAATACGGAAGGGAGATCTGTATGAATAGTGTGGACAAAATCAGATTTTCACTCTTTTTCGGGGAAGAGCCCGAGGCAGCTTGTTACGGGTATATAGAGCGGAATCGGGATGGTCATATGATCGCGCTCTACAATAGTAATGGTGAGGAGATCGATATGTATGGCGGACATCAATTTGTCAGGGTACAGGCGCTTGGCAAATTTGATGATGAAGACCGCGATAATTTCTACTCCTTGTTAGAAGGTGATGGTGTAGGATAATCTGCACAATCAGACAGGTGAAGATTTGGTAATGAATATTCTCTGGAGGTGGAAGATGAACGAACAGGTTCAAGAGACAAGCAGAATGAAGAGTGGGGCGATGCTAGCCGCCCTGCTCATCGGTGCGTTTATTGCGTTCCTTAACGAAAATTTACTTACTAATACTTTTCCCGGATTAATGCGTGAGTTCAACGTTACCGCTTCAACCATACAATGGTTATCTACCGGTTATATGCTGATGATCGGCATACTGGTGCCGGTGACCGCATTGCTGCAGCAATGGTTCACGACTCGCCGGATGTTTATGTCCGCAATGACGTTATTTTTAGCAGGTACCTGCTTGTGTGCAGTCTCCCCTGGATTCGAAGTCTTGCTGATAGGCAGGGTTGTTCAGGCTTGCGGGACAGGATTATTGATTCCGCTGATGATGAATACAATTCTTGCCCTCTATCCTCCAGAACGCAGGGGGGCTGCCATGGGTCTCATGGGGCTTGTCATCATGGTCGCCCCTGTCATCGGACCGGCTTTGTCAGGTTTGGTTATCGATACCTTGGACTGGCGGTGGCTGTTCTACATGGTGATTCCTGTCGTGTTGTTTTCAATTATTTATGCATTCATAAATTTAAAGAATGTTACAGAAATAACAAAACCACGGGTCGATCTTCTATCCATTGTGATGTCAACCATCGGGTTTGGTTTTATCACCTACGGTTTTAGCCAGACCGGTGTCGGGGCTAGTCCTGGGAGTTACAGTTTGATTGCTATAGGCGGGCTCTTCTTGCTCTTACTTATTTGGCGGCAACTCAAAATTAAAGAGCCTTTGATTGATCTTTCCGTATTCCGGTATCCCGCTTTTTCCTTGGTAGCTGTATTGATAGTGGTGCTCATGATGGTTTTATTCGCCACCACGACATTGCTGCCGATCTATATGCAGGATGTGATGCAGTTAACGGCCTTCGGGACAGGGTTACTTCTGATGCCAGGCTGTATTTTGAACGCAATACTGATGCCTGTAACGGGAAAATTGTTCGATAAATTCGGGCCGAGATTCGTCATAATGCCCGGACTGCTCATGATCGCCCTATCACTGTGGCTGTTTGCCGGTATCGATAGCGATACAACCCGAGGCTCCGTTCTTTTCAATCATGTCCTATTATTCTTAGGCATATCGTTTGTCGTCATGCCGGCTCAGACAGCAGGAATGAATCAGCTTCCGCGTCACCTGGTCCCCCACGGCACAGCCATCTACAATACGCTCCAACAGATTGCCGGGGGAATTGGCATCGCTTTGTTCGTCGGCATCATGTCATCCAGAGCCAATCGTTATCTTCACCATTCACCTGATCCCGCTGCGATTCAAGATAGAGCACACAGTATTGTTGCCGGTTTGCAAACGGTTTTTGGGATTGAATGTATTCTCACAATTCTTGTTTTGGTGCCAAGTTGGTT
Organism: Paenibacillus sp. FSL R7-0210; assembly: GCF_038009085.1. Taxonomy (NCBI): domain Bacteria; kingdom Bacillati; phylum Bacillota; class Bacilli; order Caryophanales; family Paenibacillaceae; genus Paenibacillus; species Paenibacillus sp. FSL R7-0210. The sequence goes on along the minus strand of NZ_JBBPAR010000001.1, from coordinate 6,595,875 downwards.
TATCAATGGCCGTCGTCTTGAAAGGACTCATTAAAACTTATTTTTCATCTCACTACGTAGCATAGAGCCTTCACTAACATAAAAGTGGCGGCTCTTTTTACTATGCTTTTATCGGGCATACTGCTAATACAAAATAAGCACCTGATCTTCGGCTATCTCCGGTCCAAAGTCAATCTTAAGGGCTTCATACCTCTCTTTGTAGCCTGACGCTACATTCGGACGTTGTTGTGGTGACGTAATCTATGAAATTCACAGAGCCGTTAAAGTTTAAATAAGCACCATTATTGCGATTTACATCCGGTCTGAAAATGCGCTCTGCCCTCTAGCACATCACCCAAAAACTTTTGGGATGCATTCAACTTGGCTTCTAACTCCTGGATTTCTTTGATTTTCTCCTTTACCAATGCTTCCTTCTTAATATACGAGCTCTCATTGATAAGTAAAACTATGTCCTGGATCGTTAAACCTAAAGTGAGTAGCATTCTCACATCCTGCAAATAGGTGACCACTCCTTCATCGTATACGCGGTAATTATTTTCATCCCTCGAAATAAACTGTTCAGGAATCAACTGTTTGCGTTCATAGAATCGCAAGGTGGATATGGGTAATTCCGTCAGCCTGGAAACTTCATTCGCTCTCATATTCTGCTCCTTCTAAATCAATCATTCATTTATATTTGCTATAAACCAAGGTTCATAGTTCAAAATAAAAATATGATAACCCGGGGCAGCACTACTGTCAAAATAATGGGTTACATCAGAAGGAGTGCATTTATGCTGGAATCTATTCAAAATAATGATTTTGTCAACATTCTAACCGGCCGCCGTTCCATACGACAGTACGATGAGGACGTCAAAATTTCGGAGGAAGAGCTGCACGCTATGATTCAAGAAGCAAGCCTTGCGCCCTCTTCTGCGAATATGCAGCCATGGCGTATAATCGTGGTTCACTCCCCTGAAGGGAAAGACAAGCTTCGGCCTCTGGTCCAGTTCAATACGCGGCAAAATGATACATCTGCGGCGATGCTCATCATTTTGGGAGATACGCAGAGCGATTTATATGTAGAGAAAATCTATGATACTGCTGTGGAGCAAGGAAAAATGCCCAAAGACATACGCGACAAGCAGGTTGCGCAAATTCTGAGCATGTATCCGCAAATACCTAGAGAATTAAAGATCGAAATTGCCAAAATTGATGCAAGTTTATTCGCGATGCAACTGATGCTGGTAGCCCGTGCTCATGGGTATGACACCAATCCGATGGCAGGCTTTGAACGTGATCAGATCGTTAGCGCCTTTGATCTGGACGACCACAGGTATGTTCCGGTCATGATCTTATCCATCGGCAAGGCCAAAGATGAGGGCCATGAGTCCGTGCGCCTGGGTAGCGAGGAAATTACCTTTTGGCGCTAATGTGAATGTATGAACCTCACCGGTTCTGTGCTCCCCACTCGCACAGCTGCTCCAACACAGGTAGCAGGGTCTGCCCTTTCGGTGTCAGCGAATACTCCACTTTGGGCGGAATCTGCGGATACTCCACGCGCTTCACCAGCCCGTCAGCCTCCAATTCCTTAAGCTGCGCGCTGAGAACCTTGTATGTCACCGCTGCGAGCTGTCTCTGCATTTCATTGAATCGAATCGAGGGTTTGGCGGACAGCAGATACAGAATCGCCATCTTCCACTTCCCGCCGATCACCGACATCGTATAACCGAATGGTGTGTCTTGGATCACCGTCTCTTTGCCCTTCAAATCTGAAATGCCCATGTTCACGCTATCCTTTCGGATAGTAGCCCACTTCTTTGTGCGTACTATCCCTTTATTTTTGCTCAGTCTATAATAGCTTTACTTTGAAGTAAAGGGGCTAAAGCAATGACAACCATCCGAACGTACAACCATACCCTCTGGGATCACGGGATTTCGCAGGGGTACCTTGTCGACAACACGCTGTATATCTCGGGACAGTTCTCCCATGATACGGAGGGCAGCTTCGTTGGAGCAGGCGATATTCAGGCACAGATGACACAGACGCTGAAGAATTTGGATACCGTGTTACAAGAGTTCGGAGCGACCAAGGATAATCTGGCTTACGTGGAGCTGTATCTGACGAATGCGCAGGAGCAAGGGGAAACCGCGATCGGACTGTTCAAAAAGTATGTCGGAGAGCATCGGCCGGCGGGGAGCATGATCGGGGTGACTTACCTGGCATTCCCGGAACAGTGGGTAGAGGTACGGGCTGTGGCGCATGTTGGTTAAGAAAAAGAGAGAGGGTTCAACTAAACAACGCTACTGGCAGAGTAATGTCAGTAGCGTTTTAGATTTTTCCATATTCGTGACTCTGATGAACGTAATTCACATCCTAAATTTTCGATCCCCGCTTCGAACTCTGCATTGAAATCCATGCACAACCAATTATCTGCAGATGCCGGTGCGGAAAAATAAAAAAATGCCATCAGAATAGCAAACAGCCGTCCGTATGGCCAAACATTTGTTATCGTGACTGATGAGGTTCTTTAGCTGAAAATGTAGAAGGAATCTCTCCATCAGAGTAGTAGCGGATGGCCTTACCCGTTTTTCCAGCATACTCAATCTCATTTCTTGTGCTGTTGCCAATGTAGCCATTTACATCAATCACGAAGATTTCGTCAGAAAGATCAATCTTTCTAAAATGCAGATCTCCCAGTAACTCCGCTTGTTCTTCCGTGATTTCAAAACCTTCAGATTGTTCAAAGAAGGCTACACTAATCACTATGTTTCCTTGTAGTGTAAGAAATGCATTAGCCTGTTCAAATTGCTCCTTGAATTTTGTAGAACCGCATAATGTAATTATTTTCATAGGCATATCCTTCCTGAGCCGTTTTAGATGTTTTTCAGGTAACCCGTACACTGTTCGAATTCTTGCTGAAGCTTGGTTAACCACTTGCCCAGTTACGGAAAATCCAACTCCTCATCGATGATACGGAATATCTCCCTACTCCGCACCGGATAACGGGCATCCAGTTCCTCCCACTTCCGCTTCGGTAAAATCAAAAATTCGTGCGTATCCGAAAAATATGAGGCCTCAAAAAGCCGGATTTCGTATTTGTCCCGGATCAGCTCCTGAAAGCCGCGAATCGTGATGTAGCGGTCATCTCCGCTAAAGGTAAGCGCAATCGTATGCATTTGTCCATTGTAGGTAACATCCAGTCCTTTGTCCGTAGGCGTCACCTCGACCGTTTCATCGGGAAGCTGTTTACCGAACAAGCGGACGATCTCCTCGTCCTCCTCTCCCCAATCTACAATGACGCTGTTCGCAAAAACAAATTGCTGCAGCTGTTGCTCATCTCCTTCGAATAGCAATGTCAGCTCGCTGTCGCTTGGCATCCTCATCCCCGTATCCTCCTTGTGTTCACTTAATGATCAGGCCCAAGCCAAATGATCTACAACTTGGTAGAATCTTATTTTTGCATAATCAATCTCTGATACACCATAGGATGAAAAAAATAACTTGACCCATTGCTCGCCGAAGTTTCTGATAATGCTCTTCTCAGCTACTGCCAAATCATAATAACGGTCCGCAATCCCGCAATTCCCCAGATCAATAAATCCACTTATAGAGTCATTAGCAATAATGATGTTTGGCAGGCTGTAGTCACCATGTGTGAATACTAAATCTTCTTTGAGTTCCCGAGAATAATTGTTGTTGAAGGGTACTGCATCTTCACATAAGTATGAGCATCTGGCGTATTAAATAGTAGCTGAAAAAGAGCCCCCGCAGGCACTTTTCTATACAATGAGGTTTGAAGCTCTCTGTGTGTATATCCGATCACGAAGGTACCCTATCTATAAACGTTATATCCTCAATATCATGTCTTACTGTGGAATGACCCTCTTGAATCCCTCTGCCCACACTTAATAACATAATGTCTTCATAGTGCTGGGGAATATTGAGCTCTTTAAAAAGAGCAGCTTTATCATAACCTGACATCGTGATGGTCTGGTAACCTTTTTCGTTCAAAATAAGGACTAAGGTCATTGCAGCCAGACTGCCATCGCGGACCAGCTCTTTTAAATAATCTTGCTTAGACATGTTTCGATAATAACCAATGGCTGCATTTGTTAAATACGTTTTAGTCTCTTGGGTAAAATAACCTTTCTCCAAAGCCTTGTCTTGAATAGCATGGATATTCTCATTATGAAAAGCACGATAATCCCCCAAGATCAAAATCAAATAGCTGGAGGTTTCAACCTGCTCCTGGTTATATGCAATTGGTTTAACTTTGGCGCGCAACTCCTTATCTTCGATGAGTAAATAACGTGTACTCTGAATGTTATTTCCGTTGGGTGATTTGGCAGCCAGTTCAATCGAATCAAGTATTTCCTTTCTTTCAATCGTATAGTTAGGATCATAATGTCTGACTGATTTCCTTTGTAAAATAATATCTTGCAGACTCATTTTAACGCCTCCCATATCTTAGATTTGTTATAATCATATTATCTGGAGCGTATACAATTGAAAATACTGCACTTTATAGTCACTAGGTTACTTCAAAGTAAGGAGGATCTCATGAATACAATAAATACAGGATTTGATGTGGTACAAAATATCATTAGTGGTAAATGGAAAAGCATTATTCTGTATCAATTAGGATATGAGCAAAAGCGTACAAAAGACTTACTCAAGATTTGTGAAGGCGTCTCACATAAAGTTTTAAACGAACAATTAAAGCAAATGCAGCAGGATGGATTAGTGCATCGCGCGGTATATGCAGACGAGGTTCCCATTAGAGTGGAATACTCAATATCAGACTATGGCCGGACATTCCTTCCATTATTAAAAGAAATGTGTGATGCTGGCGATAACCATCTTAAAAGAGAGGGGATCACCGCAGGTAATAATACAATCTGTGAACATTCTAAATCACTGTGATCGATAACCATGAAACCCTTTTAAGACCTTACGTAAATGAAAACAGCACCATACTCTTCACTAATGAAGAACATGGCGCTGTTAATATTTCGCAGTTATGTGACTGAAGAGGCATTGGTAGCTAACTTTTCCCTCTCAAGCCTAGTAGAACGGTTTGAGCTTGCTCGATATGCTCCGGTCTCCGGTCCTTCAGCTTCAATAACACATGATTTAGTATCATCTTTGGGTTCCTCACGTTCCTTATCTGATTAGCCTTTGTCTACTTATTCCAATCCTTTAGACAGCCGGATCGCAAGCTGCTTAATCTTATCGTTGCGAATCTGAAAATAAAAATCCAAATAGAGAGGGTCCGGGAGGCCGGTTTTGTCGAAATCCCCATCAACCTTGAAAACTACTACGTTTTCTTCCCCTTGCTGTTTATTCTGTATGGGTTCAAGTGTTATGTTAGCTCCAAAATGATATTCGGCACTCCATTGTTTGATAGCAGCTTTGCCTGCCCACTCTTTACCTTCATCGAGAACAAGTGCATCTTCCGAAAAGCAGCCGACATAAGCATCCGGATCGGGTTTATTGGTAGCGGCTATAAAATCTAGTATAACTTGCGGAAGCAGATTAAGATTAGGCTCCATATGATCAACTCCTTTGTAATCTTTGAATACAAGGCTAGTGTAACCCACAGAACCTGACAGCTGCGTGTCTAGTTATCTGTAATATTTATTTGTTCAGGACAAACCTGCCCGATAGGGAAATACCTCAACTGAGCTTCAGATACTGAAGTAGCTGTCCGAAATCCGCGGAATAGACATTTTCAATTCCATGGTAGCCTTCTCTTTGCCCAATAACGCGGGAAAACTTCGCGTACAGTCGATTTAGATAAATGTTGTCGATCTGAGCGCAAAATTGTAGATAGTTAACGCCACAATTCTCTGCGACAATTTGTTGTACCAAATAGCGGAACCCCTGAATAAATACGCGACTGCTGCGATAGGAGGGGTGGACAATGACAGAATTAACAAAAACAATTTCACCTTTGGGATCAAATTCATTCTCAGTATTGAGATAGCGATAATGCCCCCAACCTATCATTGCCCCCATCTTGTCCGTTATTAATATAATGTGGGAGTTGGGGATGAATTCCAACACATGTACAAGTGCATCCGCAAGTGAGAATTGGCGGTTAAAATCTTTTCGGTTTCGGATAAAATATAAAGTAAACTGCGCATAATCTTCATCATTTTGACAATTCCGGTAATGGGCAAGCATAAACCGCCCCACCTCCTAATCGTTCATATGAGCTTAGCTATCTCAAGAATCACAACAGAGCAAGCACTGAGAAATGAAATAGTCTTCATTTCTGAACTTCATTACGTATGCTTGCCATTCCTTGAAATCGGCATGATATTCATCAATCCCACCTTGCTGTGTATCCCATGTCGCTGTTTTCTCTGCAAGCTTGGTTAGAAGTCTTTGCAGCCGGAGATGGACCGGGACCCAAAAACGGAGCTCAACAATAGGCTCAGGTAGTTGTGATATATATTGCACCAGAAATTGCAGACTCTCTAGGAACAGCCGGCTTCGGCGATACGTTTCAATAAAGAAAACAATCTGGATTTGTGCCACATGCGTATCCTTGTATTGGTTCTCCGCAGTCCCGGAAATGTAACCAATCGCCCCGACAACTTCATCCTCATCGTTGAAGCACAAGATAGCTTCTTTTTGCATTAGAACAGAGCTTGCCAGAAAACTCAGCGAGATTGAAAAAGGATAAGGCAGATTTAGTTCATTGTAATGTTCCAATAGAAATATCATGTATTTATCCTGATAGCTCTCTGAACTGCAGACTTGAAAGTAATAGCTCATCTGATTAATTCCAACTCCTTGCATTATGTAGATCTGTTCTTTTTCTTACTTATCGGATGAATGTTGTCCCACAAGAAAAAGCTGCCCGAAAGTCCAAAGACTTAGGTGCAGCTCTTCCCGTACCGAATGCTTATTTCGCAGGCGCTGTTCTCACTTGCTCGCTGTTCACAAGTAGGTTCACTACAATTTGTAGCGGTCCCCTGCCACCTTTGTTATTAAATCCGCTTCTTGGTGGAAACATATATGTCACTCCTTTCCTCTTTTCAGATACTCATTGCTTACTTCGACATTTTATTACATTCCAGTCCACACATACATACCTAAAAAGGGGTATATTTCACTTTTGGATGGATTCACATTCAGTTGATTGAATTGATATAAAATTGAAATAGTTAGCTTATTTCTTTATACATTTGATGATAATGGTTGGAGGACTTAAACGTGCCTTCATCCCCGAATACCATGTAGTCGGTGAACTTTCGTCTGTCTCAGGAACTCGTGATTCTTCAATTACCCGTTCTATAAAAAAGCCAGCATTTGAAAGTTCATTTAATATTGTGCTGACTTTTCGATGGTGCATGATCACGGGTACTCCACGCCAAGTTACCTTATAAGGTCCTTCGGAATGATAGGATTGAGTATAGGTTATTTTGTCATCCTCATACATCAGTCTGCTTTGTATGGGATGTTCCCAACTAAATAACAATACCCCGCCGTTTTTTAGTCTTTTGTAGATGTTAGATATTGTCCGTGCCATATCGACTGTCCAGCCTAATGCATAAACAGAGAATACGATATCAAAATATTCACTGGGCAAGTCATCTATGTTTTCCATAGACATTTGTTGTATGTTCCCGGTCAATCTGTTCTCCTGGAGCAGTTCCTTAGCGTAATTAACCTGAGTCGTCGATAAATCAATTCCCCAGATATCCCCTGCGCCTCTGCTTGCCATGTACAAGAGCGAGTGTCCACTGCCACAGCCTATCTCAAGTACTGTCTTGCCAGTAACATCACCTAGAAGATGCAATTCATCCTCTGTAGGTGCATATGGCCCATATTGCGGCAAAGCATGTATTCCAAAATATTGATCAGCTACTTCATCCCATCCTGCTTTGTTGATCTCAAGCATTTCTTTTTGATCTTGCATGACTTCCCCTCCTATTGGTCTTCTTTAGTGCATCTATTACCCCTGCCTTATGTGATCGACGTTCCGGTTCATCAGATGCCGAACCACCCTACCAGGAGATCATTCATAGCTGGGTTGAAATGCTATATGAAGATAAATGGTAGAATGTTGAAGGATTTATAGTGGAACGAAAATGATACCAACGTGCAAAAAGAAGGAATCGTTCAGGATTTCGGAATTTACGACAGTACCTTTTGTATTACACTGGCCGTAGCCATCCTGCAACCATCCTCTAAAAGATTAAGCGTCTTCCCATTAAGGAGAGTCGTTGTGCAATTGTGCAATCATCATGGGAAACAATAGGGAACGTTCCGTGCTCATCTTTTAACTCCTAGTTCTTCGTTTTGCAAATTCTGCATTGATTCATTTTTTCATCGGACAATATTTGGTAAACATCAAAGGAGCCCTGCCATATACATCCATTTTTCCTGCTGGAGCTAATCATTCAGTCATAAATTATCCTTACCTCCTACTTCAATAACCGCTCAAATTCAGCACCATTAATCATAAAATATGAACTACACTTAAGCTACGGCAAATAGCACAAACCAATGGCTTGCGCTTTTGTTTCTAATTAGCATGCCTACTATATCCTGAATATCAGACAGAGTTTGACTCAGAGATATCATTAAATGATCTATTGCTGCTGATACATACCAGTTATCACCACTGGGATGGCCACATGCATTGCTTCCGCGATAATCAAGAAATCTTCACGGCTTATCCCGAAGTGGCCGGTACGGAAGGGGTAGCCCCAATTCCGCTGGCCGCGTGTGAAGGCCAACCGATCAAGTAAGCCCTTGATTCTCGCCTCCTGGCAGGGAACATATGCAATATTCCTGCGGTAAGGTACGAACGTCGCGGACATCGCATATTCGTATACACGGTCGTCCATAACCCGGCCAATGGCGGTGAACGCTTGCAGCGGCTCGCCTTCTCCTATCTCCATGCGGGGAGAATAATACACAAGCCAATCCCCAGGCTGCATCCTGCGTAACGGCGCTGCTTTACCGTGACACATCTGGGCAAAGCCGCCACTAACGCCCCCCTGCGCGTGGTTCGCTGAGACGACCCCTATCCAATATGAAGGACTTCCATTTTCCGTATCCTCGAATTTACGCAACGTTTCTTTCGTATCCATTGCCGAACGCAACTCCTTTTTACTTAAGCTGAATCCAGTATACTAAAACGCTACTGACAGCGGTTTGTCAGTAGCGTTTTAGTGAGGCTTTCAAACAGAACTTCCTTATTATTAAAATATCGTATCCCGTTAGTTTACAGCCTAGCGAGTTCGAAATTGTACCAAGACAGATAAATGCATAAAACTGCCTCTGCAAAGAAGATTATGGAAATTTTAAGATTTCTCCGCATTAGCATACTTACGATATCCTGAATATCGCTCTCTGCTGAGGTGACCAAAAACTCTTCATTCTGATATGAAAACAGCTGAACCAAATTAACTTCAAGCGGCGATTTAATTTTTTTATCGTATTATTCTTCACATGCTCTAAGACTTTACAATGATAAACTTGTTAATATGCCTTATGGCACTATGGGAGGGAATATAATGAGCAAATACGACGAAGCCATGAAGCTGCTGGAAGAACAAGTGGGGAACAAGGACGGCCTAATCTCTTTGTCCACCATCACGCTGGAACCGGGGGCCAATGGCACAAGCCGTCCCGCCGCCCGCATTGTGGATGCCTATTATGAGGACGGCGCGTTCTACACCGTCACTTACGCGACCTCAGGCAAGATGCAGCAGATCGCCCAAAACCCCGAAGTCGCCGTATGTATCATCGTCGAGAACTTTACGGCAGATGGTATCGGTGAAAACCTGGGCTGGGTATGTGACGAGAAAAACGCCGGGATGATGACCAAGCTGCGCACAATATTCGCCGATTGGTATAACGAAGCCAATAACGATGAGGACCCTAACACATGCCTGCTGCGCATCCGCCTGACCAAGGGCCTGTGGAATGACGCCCATAAAGGGATCAGAAATGAGATTGATTTTGTCAATAAGACGGCAAATTAAAGAATAATCGTATTTTCGGTACATATCTCTGCTGGTGAACTACCATCCACCTAAGAGGTGGCGGCTTCTTGGTCAATGAAGCTACTGCTCCAAGTTTACCCAAGCTCAAAGGCTAGTCCCTAGCCCAATCATTGCAATATCACATGGCTAGTTTCAGTAGGTTTTGAGCAGCGTTTACATCGCGATCATGATGCACGTTACATTCTGGACAAGTCCACTCTCGCAAGGCGAGATTCTTCACCTCTGCGTTCTTATAACCGCAACAGGAGCAAAGCTGACTGCTTGCATAGTGCTTAGGGGCAATAATAAGTTCTCTGCCATACCATTGAGCCTTATATTCAAGCATCGAACGGAACATACTCCAAGATACCTCGCTAATCGCTTTTGCAAGTTTGTGATTCTGCATCATATTCTTTACACGTAAGTCTTCCATCACGATAACTTGGTTTTCGTTTATCATTTTGGCAGACGTTTTATGCAAGAAGTCTTTACGCTGATTCGCTATTTTTTCATGTAGCTTGGCAGCTTTCAGCCTAGCCTTATGACGGTTATGGCTTCCCTTCTTCTTCCGCGATACATCCTTTTGCAGCTTCGCTAATCGCTTTTCAGACGTACGCAAGTATTTAGGATTGGATATGATTTCGCCATTTGAAGTCATAGCAAAGTCTTTCAGCCCAAGATCAACGCCAATCTTCGTATGTATTTTGGGCAACTGGACGATATCCGTTTCAACCAATACGGAAGCATAATACTTTCCCGTTGGTGTTTTTGAAATTGTGCATGATTTGATCAGCCCCACGAATGGGCGGTGCAGCTTGATTTTAATGCCAGTTTTCAGCTTTGGAATCTTGAGATATCCATCCTCTATAGCCACTGTTCCATTTTGGTTATTCGTTGTGAAGCTATGATTATTCGTCTTCTTGCTCTTGAATTTAGGAAATCCCGTTTTCTTATCCCGAAAAAAATTCTTATAAGCCTTGTCTAAATTCAGTTGGGTATTCGCTAAGGCAAGGCTATCGACTTCTTTCAGCCAGTCGAATTCCTTTTTGTATTGTGCGGGTGTATTCCTCAGCATCGTTTCCGTTTGCTTGTAATGTTCAATTTTATCTGCAAGCATTCTGTTGTAGATGAAGCGAACGCATCCGAACACTTTAGCGAAGTAGTGTTGTTGCGCATGGCTTGGATAGATACGGTATTTGTAGGCTTTCAGCAATGGCGATCACCCTTTCACCCCTTGGTTTTCGATGTATTTTTGAATGACGTCTATTGGCGCTTCACCCGTTGTAAGCAAGCAATAGGAGCGTGACCAAAAAGCCTCTTTCCAAAGTGATGTTCGGAGGGTAGGAAACTCCTTCTTGATCAGCCTGGATGATGCACTCTTATAAGCGTTGAGAAATTTAGAAATGTCGGTATTAGGATGAGTTTTCATTAGGATCTGAACGTGATCCCTGTCATGATTCCATTCCTGCAAAGTCACATTGTAAGTAGTCTGAATGGATGCAAATATCTCTTTCAGACGTTCGGATATGGGATCTGTAATGACTTTCCTACGATACTGGATGACTAGAATAAGGTGAAAGTGAAGGGAGAACACTGAATGGTTATTCGAATCTAATTTCATTGATTTCACTGACCTTTCCAAGATACGACTGAATACTTTTATTATAGCATCTTAGGCGGTTAGAATCCATGTAGATTAGACCGTTTCCATTCATCCCCCACTTAAAGAAGATGGGAGAATTCTGTCAACTGAGGGTTAAATTCTTTACATTCGAAAATCCCGTGCTACTATCCTCTGTCAGAGTTACATCTATTTTTGTTATACCTTCAGGTACTCTCCCCATGTCGAAATTAATTTTATGAACTTTTGTATTGCCCACTTTCTCGGATGGTAAAAGAGTAGCTACACCCGTTGTTTATTGATGAAACTTTCCTTATCATTGCCCTTACTTGAGCGGGTATACTCTATGTATATCACAGTAAAGATGGAACGCTAGAGGAGGCAGCGCCTGTATGGAGAACCATGACTTTTCATCCGCATTGGGGGAATTCATCAAATCACGCAGACACCGGCTTCAGCCTGAACATGCGGGAATCAACCCCTTGCCTGGCCGAAGACGTACTCCGCGTATCTCGCGCCCCAAAGAACATTGAGGAACCCAATTTAGATGCCATTCTCACGCGTTGTTCACCGTAATGTATCTAAGCATAAAGTACGGGAGCATGATTGGGGTGACTTACCTGGCCTTTCCGGAACAGTGGGTAGAGGTTTGGGCTGTGGCGCATTTATGAATCCGAGCGACTCAGCTTTAGGCTCTGCCCTGATCTCCGTTCTCCAGCATATCCAGCAACAGACTGGCAAGCGGAGCCGGAAATTGCACGCTTTGCGCCTCTGACAGCAACAGACCGACATCCTTCTGCGGAATTTTGCTTGCGGATACGGATGCTGACTTTTCGGCAATCATTTTGCCGTAGCTTTGATAGATTGGGGCGGTAAACAGTGTGCTGGTAAGCATATTTACCGCCGCAATGGGATCAACACCGCTGCGCTCAGCTATTCCTAGTGCTTCTTCCATGGAGCGTGCGGCGGAGACAATAAGGAAGTTGCCGATCAGTTTGACCATTACAGCCGAACCGGCTTCCTCGCCGAAGTCGAAGATCCCTTTAATCGGATTCCGGGATGTACTCGATTTACTTGTTTTGAAACACATCAACCGCTCCATTAATCAAAGGATGTACTTTAATGTCGTAGTCAACATTAATCTTCATATTTTCCCAATGCTTCATCCATTGCTCATCTGTTATTTCTTTAGAAAACGCCTTAAGCGAATGGGTTCCGACCTCTAAGGGATCGACTTTCCAACGTTGCATTCTTTTTAATAAATCTGACGTTTGTTCCTCAAGGTAGACCTCAATTTCATGGATTAAATGTTCCAATTGTTCCTCACTTTGAATATTCAATTCTCCCTGGTATTCCTCAATTCTTCCTTTCAATCCGACATGTAAAGACAAGGATGAATAGTCCCTTGATAGTTTCATGCGAACGTTGGATCGAATACGTCCTAAACTGATTGATAACTTTGGAATGGCCAAGACTTTTAGGAAATGATTGTTATCCAGAAGTTGAAAAATATTATCGTCCACGTCTTGAATGACCATTACTTCTTTATCGTTTTGGAAGAGGGCGGTTCCTACGTAATCGAAATTGTTCTTATCCGAATGAAAAACCGGCAGGATCGGATCCTTAAAAGGGGAATATACCTTCTTCATAAATTTATGAATATTGACGATGCTCATTTCACCTTGATTATGCTCCTCGTAATGCTTTAACATCCGATACAGAAAATAATCTTGGTTGTCTTGCTTCGTCAATTGATTTTTTATGTATTCATCAAAATCACCTCTGACAATCAACAAATAGACACGCATTGAAATATCGGGATCAACCAGTATGGTATTGATCAGCTTTTCAATGCCTCCCTTTTTTGCCAGCTCCTCATTAATTAATAACATTCGCAGCTGCCCCTGCTTTAATTCCCGGTAATAAATCAAATTAAACTTCTGGTCTCCCTGCTTTAACAGATTGACTTCCTTGGAGAGAAGACGTTTTTTTTCTTGGATGAGCGGTGGTACTAAAGTGCTGATTTTCAACTTTCCTTCCGTCCCCTTGTCAATCGACCAGAAAACTACCGGAGCAATCTCTTCGATCTTATTGTTCTCAACATATGGAGAAGAACAGCCGGCCATCCACATAAGGCTTACAATCGCCAATAAACCATAGTGCTTGTATGGTACCATGCCTACATACTCTCCTTTCGTTTAACTGCAATGAAAAGGATCGTAGGAATAAGTAAATAAATGCATGAGCCGATCCAGATTTGAAGGTTCAGTAACATCTTTTGACCCGGAACCGTTTGCCATAACCACTGATCCATTAAGATGATGCTTATCAAAATGACGAACCAGCTCGATAATAATCCGAACCGAGTCGTGCGTTCTTTCATTTTTCTCATAAAGATTCTTCCGGCTCCATAAAAACATAATAGAAGAATTGAAATGTCAAACACATAATTAAACATATGGAACGAGATAAGGATGTAATCGATTCGTTCTAAACCGTTCGTTTGAATGTAGCTTCCCATATATCCTATCGGAAAATCGATCTTGCGTAAGTAGTACGAACCGTAAAACAATACCGAAGCAACGAACAATAATACATATTCCATGATCGACATCATATTTCCAATGACCAGGTATTTCGATATTTTTTTTTTGGAGCTTAACCATGGAACCATAAAAACCAAATATACCGGACTGGAAAATGCCGACCAAATAAACAACAAACTTTGCCATGATTGTCCTGACCATTCGGTGGGTATGAGAGGATACAAATCGCGGTAATTTGCATCCGGTTGAAAGAAAAAAGGAATAAACATAACTGAGATCCAAGCCCCGCAAAGAAAGGCGATGACGACAAAACGCAATGTATTCTCCATTCCATGTGAAGCCACATATAAGCTGATCAAAAGAATGATTAAGATCAGCCATCTTTTATCCATAGATGGAAAAATAAAATTATGAAGCATTTCAACGTATCCCAGAGTGACGATTGAAATTTTCAACAAAATTATCAAAAATCCAAGTAATGCAAAAACTTGAACTGTCCGTTTCCCGAAAAGCTGTAAAAATCCTTGATAGCCTTTCGCTGCATAACTGGAAGTAAACCATTTGGACATCATCATCAAGTTAAGCTGGGACAGTAGGCCCATCACGACAATTCCCCAAACCATATACGGATGAACCAAATAAACCGGCATGATCAAAATAAAATAATGCATTTGCATGCGATTCACTAAGAGAAGGAAATAGATACCGCCAAGAGTGGAAGTTCGATTAAATAAGGATATACTTTTCACTTCTTCATCTCCTGTCGCCATTTCCGTAGCGGTTTTAGATATTTCGGACGCGTTTTCATCCAAATTAATGGGCCGCGGATAAAGAGGTCATTCCAATCCTTCCCATAAAATGGAGCGATCGGTGCTAAATAAGGTTGACCTAATGACGTTAATGCATGAAGATGTGCAAGAATCCCGATTAGCCCGATCACGATTCCCGGCAACCCAAGAAACGATGCAAGAATAAGAAGAAGAATTTGCAGCAGCACCATTGATTTTGTCACTTGATAATTGGGAACTAAAAAGAAAGCAATAGCGGATATGCCCATCAACACGATCAGTACTTTACTTGCAAAGCCTGCTTCTACTGCAGCTTGTCCAATGACGATACCACCGATAACCCCCAATGTTTGACTGGTTTTGGTCGGCATCCGCAAACTTGCTTCTTTGATGATTTCCAGCGTTATGATCATGAAAAATCCTTCCGCAAACGGAGTAAATGGCAATTTGCTTCTCGATTCCAATAATACGTAAAGAAGCGGCAGCGGAACCATTTGGTAATGAAATGTCGTTAACGCAACATAAAAAGGGATCATCGTCAAAGAAACAATAAAACTTCCGTACCGGATTAAACGTAAAAAACTGGCTACCGGCCAACGAAGGAAGTAGTCTTCCGGAGATTGGAGCAGATGGAAAAAAGTAATGGGAGCAATTAAAGCAAACGGTGAATTGGCAACCAATAGCGTCAGCTTTCCCTCACCTAAGGCGTAGGCACAGGCATCCGGCCGATCCGTTTGTAGAAACTGCGGAAAGACCGTATGGTTATGATCTTCAATAAAAGCTGCAAGCTGAGAGGAGTCTAAAAATTGATCAAAATCCACACTTTCAATTTTCTTTCTTGCAAGAATAACAAATTCTGGATTAGTTAATCCGTCTATGTACATTAACACAACTTTCGTTTTACTCAGTGAACCGATAGTAAAGCTTTCCGTTTTTAATGTCGTTATAGGCAAACGTCTGCGCAACATTGTAATGTTTTTATCGAGTTGTTCACTGAAGCTGTCTTTCGCTCCATATATAACGGTTTCCGTTTGGGAAGGTTCAACTGCCCGGCCAAGAGGGTTTTCCAGTTGGACGCCTAACCACTGATCGTTGACGGAATCGTTTAGAAGAATACATCCTTGCATTATCTTTTGCTCAGCATCTTCGACAGATAGAACTTCCGAAACTTTGGCATTGGTTATGCATGAAGAAAGCGAACTGCAAGCAGAACGCTGAAGCGGCTGAATAATTGTCTCGTTTAAACGCTCTGAATCGATTAACGTTTTTATGTATAAAAGATGGACTGACGCACTGGGGCCCATTCTGAGCTCAACAATTTCGGCATCATCCATCTGGTTTAATTTCTGTTTTAATTCATCAAGCCATGTTTCAACCATAGTCTTCTCCTTCATTAAAGAATTCTGAATCCTGCGGTTGTATCTTGCCCTTTAATCTCAAAAGTTAAACTACATTATGGTCATCTGATATTACTTAGTATGAACTCTCGCCATGCTACCCCTGCCTGATGTGATCGACGTTCCGGTTCATCAGATGCCGGACCACCCTGCTATAGATTATTTTCTTGAACGGGCTGAGCCCTTGCGGATGACCACTGAAGAAGGCATCGGGGCTGTCGTAGATCCCGAAATCCTGCACAATTCCTTCTTTTTGCACGTAGGTATCATTTTCGTTCCAATAGATATCCGGCTTTTGAAAATTATCGGTGGCAACGCCATACCCGCAAAATGAACCCGTACACTGTTCAAATTTCTGCTGAAGCTTGGTCAAATAGGGAATATCCAGTATAAACCCTTCGATGTTCAACCACTTGCCTTCATATAGCACTTCAACCCAGCTATGAATAATCTCCCGGGGGGACAATTTGTAATACCACCCTTTCATTGCCCCCTTTTGCAGCTTCTTGTCAATGGCAAATCCATGCATACGGCAAGGCACGCCCACAGCCCTTAACAACGCCATAAACAGCACACCCTTTGTATTACACTGACCGTAGCCATCCTGCAATACTTCCGATGCCGGAATATCATCCGCCCGGTTATAGCCGAACCGGATTTCATCACGGACGTAGTTATAGATGCCGAGAATTTGGTCCTTCCTGGACATCGAATCCCACTGGCGGCTGTGAACAATTTGCCGGATCAATGAGTGAGAATAGTTCAGCAATTCAGTTTCCTTCAAGTATGCACTCATGGAACACACCTCCTGCACCCATTTTACGGTTAATGAAGGCTGGAAACTTTTAAAAAGACGCTATCTTTACGGATATCCTTCGCCGTCATACCCAACAACTGCTTGCTGGTGGCAGCGAAATGGGACGGACTGTCAAACCCTGCAGCCATCGCCGCATCCGTAATGGTGAGCCCTCCAAAAATGAAGTAGGTTGCCTTTTGCAGCTTGTGCAGCACCATGTATCCGCTAAGGGAAATGCCCGTATTTTCTTTGAAAAGATGCGACAATCTGCTGTTGGACAAACCTAACTGCCGGGCGTATTGACTGACGGAGTGTTCGGAGTCGGTGCAATCTTTGATGAGCTGAATAAACTCTTTTATCCTCGGATCAACAATAGCGGTGTTCATCTGCTGTACGCCCAATAGCATCAGGAGTTGTCCCAGAAAAGAACGATAGCTGTCCGGGTCCTTAACGCCGGCATACTCTTCTTGCACAAATTCGCGGATGCTGTTCATCATTCCTTGCGTAAACACATGGTACTTCTGCCCCTCCAGAACCCGCTTAAAGCTCGCAGCCAGCTCAGAGGTGCTGTCGATCAGAAGGAGCATCAACGGGTGTCCTGCCTCTTTTAACCGATGAACGACGTTCGAATTAATAATGATGCCTGGACAACTCAAGCTTTGCCCCGCCACCTCAATGTCAAATTCGCCCGTTAATGAGATCGTCACCTGTAAAAAAGAATGCCGGTGCTCTTCCGCATCAATCGAATCAGACACCACCATCAAGTGATGCTCCGCTCCATATAAATTCATCATGTTCTAATCACTCCAGGCTTATTTCCTTATAAAATTACGAAGGTACCCGATCTATAAACGTTATATCTCAATTTGCGAGCATTCTAAATCACTGTGATCGAAACATAAGTGCTAAGATCCTGATTTTATCATTAAGTCCAGCTTATTAACATAAGGGGTGAGCGCCTTCAATAACTTTTCTTGATTCTGTATCTCTTCAGTGGAAAGCCGGTCCATATGGACACTTCCATCAGAATCAGTTGCCTTGGCATCATAGCCTTGCAGCTCAACGATTATTGGTTTAATCTCCCTAAACTCCTGTTTAGTAAGCTTCTGTTCAGCTTTTTCAAGCAAGTTATCCCAGAAGGCAACCCGATCTACATCAGATGCCCTTGCCTTGGGGACTTCCATTTCGTTCAATTTATTGAAATAGGGTTCAAGCTCCGTCTGTAATTTCTTATATGCCTTCTGTTCTTCTGGATCAAGCTGTTCCAAGTGAAAAACGCCCGCGGCATCTGTCGCTAACAGATTGTAACTGCCCAATTCCTTCAATAGTAACATCGCGCTGGTCATTTCTTTCTCGCTAAAAACGTGCTTCATACTTTGCAGTTTGGTCTCGAACTCCTCATATTTTTGCTGGGTCACTCCAATGGTAGCTGCTGCTTCTCTAGAACCATATACACCATCTGCCAAATAATGATAGCCAGCAAAAGCTCCAGTTGGAATGATTAATGTAGCTGCCAAAACAACTGCCACGAGCCACTTCCTTTTCATTCGTCTTCCCCCTTGTACGGTTATGATCTGATTTAGTATTTTTTCCTTCAGTTCCGGTGGCGCTTTTATATTTCTTGCCTCTTCCTGCAGGACTATTCGTAACTTTTCATTAAAATTCATGCAGATCCTCCACCTTTCCCTTATAAAGGGATTGATTCTCTGGCTTGTGACGTAACTTGCGTAGTGCAGCATGAATACGGGATTTCACGGTACCGAGAGGGATACCCAGGATCGCGGCACTTTCTTCCTGTGATAATTCATTTAAATAATGTAGAATGATCACCTGCTTCAGCTTATATGGGAGACTTTCTACACTGGCAAGTAAGGATTTATTGGAAATCCCATCCACAACCTCACTTGTGAATTCAGGTTTCATTCCCAAGTTGACCTGCTCTGCCTTTTTGAGAATTCTGAGCTGCGTCCACCTCTTTCTTCGATAGGCATGAATCTGCCGCATTGCTATCCCCATAAGCCAAGGTCTAAAGGGACGACTGACGTCAAATTGTTCAAGGGATCTGCGCATTTGAATATAAATCTCCTGAACAATATCATCCACCTCGGATTTTTGGCGAACGAGGAAATGCACGGTTTGATATACATCCTTGATCGTAGCCTCATATAGCTCATTGAAAGCTTCACTACTTCCGGCTAGCGTAAGTATAATGAGCTGAGAGTAATCTTTTGGATGCTCCATCCTTCCCCCTCCTTCGGACTTACACTATATATTGGTCAATAGAGAATATTTCGTTCGATTTTTTTCAGCCGCTACATTTATCATCCATAATGACAGTATTGTTAATGAAAGCTACTTTGGCTCATATGAGTATCATTCAAAGATACAATCTGTAATGCCGTCAACCCGGTTTAATGTTGCTTCAGTAAGAAAGTCATATATTGGCTTTGCGATCAGCTTGGCCTTATACCAAAATAAGCTCTCAAGCATTGATGATTATATTTCAGATTACTTAGAGGATCTAAACCTAGCTGCTGTAAAGGGGGTGAGAGTAAGACATTTATTAACGCATACTCACGGGCTCAAAAATAACCATGAAAAACTTTTTCCGCCGGGAACGAATTGGAAATATAACAATATAGGGATCAATATGCTCATTAGATTAATACGAAAGTTATTTGAAGCGCCCCTGTCAGAGGTCCTTCAACAATATGTTTTTAAACCTTGCAAATTCATTGAGACAGGCTGGTGTAAGAATAGAGAAGCCAATTTAGTATGGTTAAATGAAGAATATGCTGATGACCAAGGGGGAGACGCCAATCTTTTTGTAAGTGCCCGTGAATTGGCTTTTTGGGGTTACCTTCACCTGAACCGTGGACTCGTTAATGGACAACAAATTGTTCCGAAATAGGTTATAGAACAAGCTACAACTAATCAGAGCCCAGCAAATCTTGATGATACATTGCCTAGGAATGGCTTCGCTTGGTGGATTCAGGATAAGCCTAGAGCTATTTCTGAAATAGGAAACACCGTCCCACCCGGATCTTACCAAATGCTAGGCCTAACTGGCTGTGCCTGTTTGATTATTCCTGAACATCGGATAGTCGCGGTTAGAATGTATAACCAAGTAGGCCCAAATCCGCCAGGGTACGACTACTTGGAGGATATTAAGGCATTTGGAGACAAAGTCTTATCGTGTACTTTGAATTAATGATAAATTCCACTAGTCGTTTTACCACTACTTATGATACGGTTCACCGCGCTGTCTGTAACGGCAAGGGTTGAGGCTGAATTCAGCCTCTTTATACGTCTAACCCCTTGCCGCCAACGGGGCGAAGTCGAACCGGTTCTACGCCTGCGATTAAAGGACGGGCGCGTTGAATGACGGCCAGCACGTCTTCGTTCTTAAGAGAGTCGGCATGAGCCTCGGCATTGCTCCACAGCTCAGTAACCCAGATCGTATCGGGGTCGTCTTCGGATTCATTGATAATATAGAGCTCACAGCCCACCATATCCTTCAAGCTACGAGAAGCTTCCAGCAGTAATGAAACGAGTTCATCCCGTTTCCCGGGGCTGGCCGTCAATTTTCCGTACATCGCAAATTTGTTCATATCTACTCCTCATCCCTTCTTATCCTCTGATTTTATTTGCATCGCTTCGTAGTATTTAAACATTTCGAGGCTGACCCCAGCCATTCGGTCGATTAGTATTTGCGGCTCAAGTATCTTGAGAGACTTCCCGTACGGAAGAAGAAAGTATGGAACATATGTCCGCAGCGACGGTTCTCCTAGCTTAAAAAGAGCTTCGCCGGGCTGCCTGCGTTCGATCAGCGCATGACCAAACAGCCAATGCTTACACAGCTCGTTAAGCGCGTGTTCGTGTCCCTGAATCCTTACGATGACTAGCGTCTCGGCTTCGAGCGAATCCGGAAATAAAGAATGCAAGAGGAAATCCCTCGCGGAAAAGGCAGCCGGACGTTCGAAGCGGGTATCCCCCGCCGCCAAGCGGACGATGCAATCCACCCGGAAGCTTCGGATCTCTTGCCGCAGCCGGCAAAACCCTGCAACGTACCATATCCCTTTCCAATGCACGATGCCGTAGGGGTCGAGGACCCGATGGCTGGGAGTAAGCTCCGGTCCTTTGGCATAGTCCATGTTCAGCGACTCTCCCCGGGCTGTGGCCTCCTCTAACCGTTTGAGCAATTCAAGTTCTCTCGCGTCCGTGGGTGTCTGGATGACGGCAAGCCCGCTGCTATGTCTATTAATCCACTCAAGTTGCTCTTCATTCGTGTATCGCTTCAGCTTATCGACCGCTCGAGAGAGCGCATCCGTGAACGGATAGCCCGCTTCCCGTGCGAAGACGGATGCATGTACGAGTGCCTTCTGCTCTTCGGAATCGAAGAGCAGCGGAGCATCGACGAAATCACCGAGAAGCCAGTAACCGCCGTTCGGACCGGAATCGGCAATAATCGGGGCTCCGCTCGCACACAGTGAATCAATGCACCGGTATACGGTGCGAACATGAATCTCCAATTCGTCTGCAAGCTGCTCTGCCGTCACCCGCTTTCCCGAACGAAGCAACCATAGGATGGACAGCATATTATCTGCTTTTGACAAACCGTTCTTCACTCCCTAGACCATTTATTTCATTGTAAAGGAACTTAGATTAAAGGCGCTATCCCTTTCTCGACCCAAGTATCGTAATTCGGACCGTAAACATCAGGTATTCGAAGTCCGGCCTGGCGCATGAGAACGGTCATCTGTCCGCGATGATGCGCTTGGTGCATGATCGTATAACGAAGGGAACCTCCGTTCTGCCAAGCTTCCTCGTGAATCATGACCGACTCGCGCAAAGATTCGTCACTCCACTGCGTTCGAACCGCATCCAGCAAATTCTTGCTGATCCGCCGATACTCCGAAGCTATAAATGCAGCAGAATCCGGAGCCTCTTCGCCTCTCGAGGGACCTTCGAACGTGAGCCCCAAAGCTGTCATGTAGTGCGGCGATTGAACCAGATGCCAGGCAATTTGTCCAAGCGTTCGTCGGCCTTCGATAACCTCCTGTCCAAGAGAATCATGCGTAAGTGCATCCAGTAAGGTAGCGGTTAATTCCGCCTCGCTAGTCCATTCCGCAGCAAAGTCTTCAATTCTTATAAACATTTTCTATTCCTCCAGTCCATTATTGGCTTACACACGACAAGCATACAAAAAAAACACTGACAGTTACGGTCAGTGTTTTTGACTCAACACGAATTTTTTTTTGAAGTAACTGATATACAACAGTTTGCCATGTCCATATCCGTCTCTACCATCCTCGCTAATAACTTGTCTTTATTAACGTTACGGTTCAGCTTACCGAGTCTATCGGCGAAAATTTACGGAAAATCCAGCTCGACATCGATGACACGGAATATCTCCCTACTCCGCACCGGATACCGGGCATCCAGCTCTTCCCACTGCCGCTTCGGTAAAATCAAAAATTCGTGCGTATCCGAAAAATATGAGGCCTCAAACAGCCGGATTTCGTATTTGTCCCGGATCAGCTCCTGAAAGCCGCGAATCGTGATGTAGCGATCATCTCCGCTAAAGGTAAGCGCAATCGAATGCAGTTGTCCATTGTAGGTAACATCCAGTCCTTTGTCCGTAGACATCACCTCAACCGTTTCATCTGGAAGCCGTTTACCGAATAACCGGACGATCTCCTCGTCCTCCTCTCTCCAATCTACAATGACGCTGTACGCAAAAGCAAATTGCTCAAGCTGTTGCTCATCTCCTTCGAGTAGCAATGTCAGCTCGCTGTCGCTTGGCATTCTCATCCCTGTATCCTCCTTGTGTGATCAGGCCCAAACCAGATGCTCTACAACTTGGTAGAATCTTATTTTTGCATAATCAATCTCTGATACTCCATAGGATGAAAAAAATAACTTGACCCACTGCTCGCCGAAGTTTCTGACAATGCTCTTCTCCGCTACTGCCAAATCGTAATAACGGTCCGCGATCCCGCAATTCCCCAGATCAATAAATCCACTTATAGAATCATCAGCAATGATGATGTTTGGCAGGCTGTAGTCACCGTGTGTGAATACTAAATCTTCTTTGAGTTCCCGAGCATAATTGTTGACTTCAAGCAGCAACTTTTCAACATTATCCTCACCAAATCTTCTGTGCAGCTCCGCTGGATCAAATTTAATCCCTCTACTCAACTTATAATGAATAGTGCTCATTAGCTGTTCAAATGAATAATCAAAAGGACAATCTTCAATTGACACTTCATGAATTCTCCGAAGACCTTGTGCCAATATAGAGACCATTTCTTCAGTATTTGAAGCAAATTGCTTGTTGGAAGCTTCGACGCCTGGCAATTCAAGTGTTAATAAATACTCATAATTCCCGATCACACCGAAATCAATAACCTCCGGAACAGGTAACTTATTGTATAACCACAATAACCTTTGGGCTTGTCTTTCTAAAGATTCAGCATGGCCTGCCACCTGGATTTTCAAATATTTATTTACTCCACTTTTACCCTGAATATAATAAGTCTTCGCTGTATTCATCCAAATCAATGAAGCCACGTCATCTCCAACTAACTCAAGGAATTCAAAGGGTACTGCATCTTTTTCTCCAAAACTCATAATTTCCACCTCTATCGCTCAATCAATATCGTTTCAAAATACATAGCATAGTCCTGCAAACTTAGGCAAGCATTGCAGGGTATTTCAATGATATCTGCTGTATCCTTTAATACTGTTCCACAATTGTGGGCGACAGCACAATCAAATGGATTTCTTCAAAAGCCGATAGACATGTCTTAAGAAAATCCAAAGTGCCAGTGTGTATATTCCGATCACGAAGTACTTGGAGGATATTAAAGCATTTGGAGACAAAGCTCATCCGGGTTTATCCGGCAGTAAGCTTATGAACCAGGTCTCGTATCTCTGTACTTAGTCTTGGGTTGGCCGGATAGACGGCTTCAATGAACTCTAGAATGCATAGGGCCGACCCGGGTACACGATCATATCCCTGCAGCATACCGCCAAGCTTGTCGGCAAAACTGGGATACCGCTTCTCTAAACGGCGCTCATTTCCGAAGGGATCAGGGAAGTAATCCACCTCCGGCTCCAGCAGATGAAGCACTGACAAAATCCGGTCGATCGCATGGCCCTGAATAAACCGTGCCGCAGACAGGCGCTCTCCCCTGGCATAACGGCCCAGCCCCACGTACAGATTGGTTAACGCTTCGTTCAGCGGAAAGTCTAAGGAATCACACTTTTGACTCGGCAGCGCTCTGCGCGGTTTGGCTATAGCCGTATTGCTGTACAGCGGAGCCTTCCACACCACCCGGCCCTCCGTATAAGACACATCGGCCAGCTCTCGCTCCTCAAATATCGCATATTCGCCGTAAATTCCATCCTCAAACAAGATTTTGCAGCCCATATCAGAGTTTTTAAAAGCATAGGCCAATGGATACGTCTCCTCCAGCCAATCCAGACGGTCAATATACCTCTTCTTCTGCCCTGCTTCAACAATAACAAAAAAATCCAAATCTGAATACTCATCCATCCGCTCCAGCTCCACCCCCACCGACCCCACACCCAGCAGCAGAAGCGCCCCGCCCTTACGTCCGAGCGTCCCCCCAATCTCATCCAGTCTTTGTAAAAGTAACTCTGTCCGCAGCATGCTAATACTCCTCCCTATATCGGAATGCAAAAAAGGCCCAACCCACACTTCTCAGCGAGGTTGAACCCTAAGGTTGCATTGCCTTTGATATTCTAGAGTAAAAATAGCATTGGTTGGGGCTGGGTGTCAAGTGGCATTACGTATCGCGAAATGCCCCCGGTTTTAGGTCTCTAAATCGCTGTGATCGAAACAGGAACTGTAGAGTTGCTGGTTGTCTCATCTGTTGTTCTGAACAAGCATACTGTTAAAAAGCCAGCGAAAGTTCCATCTGAAATACTGGGGCAGATGCCAATCCTCATACCCTTTGAATATCCCTTGTTCCAGCCAGTAAGACTCTGATTGCCCGCTTTTTACAGCTCCAGCAACATAAGCGATCATTTTCTCCAAAAAGTGTATGACATCTGTGATTCGATCTGAATTAGATACATCTCCGTGTCCAGGAACAACAGTATCGATCTTGAGATCTTGTTGCATGCGTTTAAGGATGCGTATCCAGGCGTACGGATTACCGTAGGGGATGACCGGAATGGTCTTAGCCGATACCAAATCACCTGCAATCAAGGTTCGCTCCTCTGGAACGTACACCACGGCATCACTTAAAGAATGGCCGCCTCCGTAAGACAACACTTCGATGGTTCGCTTTGTTCCCCGAATCACGAGTTTATCGTCAAAGGTTATCGCGGGGATCACCCTGCGAAGGGAAGGGATCGTATCATACAGCGCTCGCTGCACGGAAAGATCATAGTCGATTTCAGTGAGCATATGAGGATCTATTTCCTGTGAACGCATGTGATTTAGGCTAGTTATTAACTTGCGAATGTTTTGTTGCATGGCATCAATATTTACTTCCCCCAGATCAGCAAGCAAATCTCTTGTCCACACAGTAGATATCAATTCGCTGCTCATAAATTCCTGATTGCCGTTGACATGATCTCCATGGAAATGTGTATTCACTACGTATTTGACCGGTTTGTTCGTTAATTGTTCGGCAGTATGACGTAATAAAGCACCAGAATGCGGCAGGTTGGTTGTATCCACAACTACGGTTAAATCCCCAAGATCAATAATTGCTGCATTCCCCAGAGAGCCGCTGCCGGGAACCGAAATAGCTCCCCAGATCCCCTCCGATGCTTGTTGAATCGTGAAATATTCGTTGTTCATTGTGACACCCCTTTAGTGTTTGTTCCTGTATTCGATTGAGTAACGTTAACTTACAAGTTAGAGTCAACTGGAAGTCAAGAGTTTATTCAGCTAACTAAAGGCTGTATAATATCTTTCAATATCAGCTTTTATAAAGGAGGAACAGAAATCGGATGCTCACCATCAGTCAAGTGTCAGAACAAACAGGACTAACTCCGTATACCATTCGTTATTATGAGAAAATCGGCGTACTACATGAACCCATGCGTAGCAGTGGAGGGGCACGTGTCTACCAGGAAAGCGAGGTCTCCTACATTCAATGTCTAAATAAACTAAAAAAATTGGGTTTATCGCTTGAGGAGATTACGGAATTTACTCGTGAGGGCTGTGTCATGGATAAGATTCAACAGGGAGAGAAGCCTTCTACCTATAGTCCTACTTTAAAAAAGCGAATTGAAATCCTTGAGCAGCATCTGATGGAACTGGAATCCAAGCGACAAGAAATTGATTACATGATCTCTCTCGCCGCAGAGAAACTTACCCTATACCAAGAACTTACGAAAGAAGACATAGTGAATACTAGATAATCGCCAATACAAATAAACCCGCAGAAGCCCGTTTACGCATCGTTCCGACCGGAGTGTCACTACCCTGCTCCTATCTTCGATATGCTGTAAATATAGGCTCCTGCGAGCTTGTCATCGAATGACCGTCTTTTAACCTGCCTACACAATCTCTTTATTAAAATGTCCTCTCGTATCCGTCTCCTGATTGAAGACCGCGTGATTCATTGAGCCATTTAATTTGCCTGCGGCCATATGAATGACGTTTACTACCTGCTCTTTCGATTCAACGGTGAAGTTTAACCGGAGCGCCTCGATTCCTGTGATGTTCGGCAGCTCATCTAGCAGATTAAGCGTCTTCCCATTAAGAATAGTCGCTGTACAATCCTCATGGGAAAGGATAGGGAACGTTCCCTGCTCATCTTTTAACTCATAGCTCTTCGTTCTGCAAACTCTGCATTGATTCATTTTTCTCATCGGACAATATTTGGTGAACATCAACGGAGCCTTGCCATACACAATCATTTCCAGCGCAGGATAGCCGTCATTTTCCTTATAATAGGCATTCATCAAATCTTCAATTTGGCTCTTATTCATTTCATAAGATAAAGTGACCCGTTTCGCACCTAATTTATATAGTTCATAGCAGCTAGTAGCATTAATAACATTTAGAGAATAGTCCGTAACGAACGGATTCGTTCCTCGGTAGTGATGAATTCCGCCATATCCTCCGATCAGCAGCTGCCCTTCTTGTTCCTGATAATCATTCTGATTTCTTCTAACCACATTGTCAAAATAGATCTCCTTAATTCCACAGCTCACGCAAGCATCATACTGTTCCTTAGTCGTTACAGAAGCCGTGAGGTAGGGCTGTACAGGGGCAAAGCTTATTTTTTCTTTTGCAGACGCAGTCTTGGTTCTTCTCTGCTGGCTGTTAAGCTTTAAGTCATATAAGCCCAGGACAATATCTCTTCTTGCGGCATTTAAAAGTTTGGCTGGAATAAACGCATTGCCTTCCTCATAATCGACTTGATGAAGCTCGAATATTGTATCATTTAATCTGGAGAATTGCTTGATGACCTGGTCTTTGGTTGTTGGATTAGTGATGGCTTCGCCTAGTATTTCCTCGCTTTCATAGGAATAGTTAAAGCCTAACCCCTCCGCCTCTATGACAAGCTTTGAACCTGGATATGCATATACACTAATATCTAGTTTGAACCGTTTAAATTCTTTTTCCAGGGATGCTTCCAGTTCTTTGTGGTATAAATAATCCTTCGTTTTATAGACTATATCTCCCGCAGACATCTTTTCTTTGACTTTAATATAGCAGACATGATCTGCTGTGTTGATTAAGTCACCTTCTTTATTGTACAGTTTGGCAACCGTCAGATTAACATCTTCATTGTCATGATTTATCCGGATGGTATCGTTTTGATTTAAAGTACGGGTAAGTGTGATTTCATACCTGTCCTTCTCAACCCTGCTGATGGTTCCAATCTCATAACCAAAGTGATTAGGTCTTGCGATGTTTGTAATATTCCTCCGGTCCTCGTGGAACAAATATCCTTTAGTAAAGGTGCGATTGAATGTTTTTTTCAGATTTTCTTTATCTGCTTCGGTGATTTTATGATCTAAGGCCATGCGATATTTGGATACCACATTAGCCACATACGTAGGCACTTTCATTCGGCCTTCTATTTTTAAAGAATCGATTTCTTTTAGATCCTGGACATAATCGATTGTGTTCAAGTCCTTAGTGGATAAAATATAGCTTGTCCCTAAAGATGTATCTGTTGTCTTATCTATCAGATCGTATTCCTTACGGCAGGAACCCACACATCTTCCGCGATTTGCGCACCGAAAGCCGCTTAATCCTGACATTAGACAATTTCCTGAATAAGATACACATAACGCACCGTGAACGAAAATTTCTAAAGGAATGTCGGCTACTCTTTTGATCTCTTTGACGGTTTCAACCTTAACCTCACGGGAGAGAACCACTCTTTTCGCACCAAGCTCTTTGAATAATAAAGTTCCGTCTACATCGTCTATTCCCATCTGAGTGGAACAATGTGCTTCCATATCCTGAAAGTTTTTAACGATATAATCGAAAGCCGTCAGGTCCTGTACGATGATGCCATCCACACCGATTTCATTTAATTCGCGGATCTGCTCTTTCATCTCTTCCACTTCGTTTTCGAACACGATGGTATTCATGGCAACATAGATTTTAACATCCCTCAGGTGCGCATACGTAACCGCCTCTTTTAACGTTTCCAAGTCAAAATTAGAGGAGTACGCGCGTGCACCAAATTTTTGCATGCCTAAGTACACTGCATCACAACCATTAGATATTGCAGCTTTTAGAGCTTCCATACTTCCTGCCGGCGCTAATAATTCAGTCATAAATGATCCTTACCTCCTGCTTCTTTAACCGCTCAAACTTAGCACCATTGATCATAAAATAAGAACTACACCTTAAGCTACGGCAAATAGCACAAGCCAATGGTTTGCAGCTTGTTACGGATATATGGTGCGGAATCGGGATGGCCATATGATCGCTCTCTACAATAGTTACGGTGTAGGATAAATCTCAGTAAACTTCGCTTTTTTCAACTTCTCCATGAGTGTATCTACGGCCTTCATTACCTCTTCTGGCTGATGGTGCGGAATCATATGCGCCGCTGTGGGCAGTACCTTAAGCTCAGCATGAGGTAGTGCGCGGTTAAGCTTAAAGCTACATAAGGCATAGACCTCGTCCTCGTAATCCGCCGGAACGGGCTCCGGCGCAAAGGTGGCCTTCATTATGCTCCGCACCATGATTTTGCCCACCAAGGGGAGCAAAATGTTCATCATCCCATGTCCCACAACAGGCATCATCACCAACCGGGAGAGGAGATCTCCCTTTTCAGCCGGATACCCTTCCTTATACATCCCGCCCGCCACCGTGACCACCCCTGCCACTTGATTGGGATATAAGGACGCATACGTCAACACCAATAGTGCGCAGTAACATCACCAACGCGATGATAACGATCATTGTCCTCACGCATAGTCCTGCAAACTTAGGCAAGCATTGCAGGGTATTTTTAAGATGGTTGCTGTATCCCAAGTAAATCATATATTCTCTTGCTTTAATGCATCAATAATATTCTCCTTTTTTATTTTAGCTCCGGAATAAACAACCGCAGAGCTGACAATGACAAATACACACACAATGACAGACAGAATGCTCATCCAGGGCAGGGTGAACCCATAGCTGAATTTGTTCGCAAATGCTTTATAGATCAGAACCATCACGGCGAAACTGACAGGAAGCCCATACAAGAGCGACTTGACCCCATAATAAACACTCTCATAGTTCAGCATTTTGGCAAACCCCTTTGGCGTCGCGCCTACGGATTTCAGCATCGCAAATTCCCGTTTGCGAAGAGCCAGCCCTGTTGAGATCGTATTAAAGATGTTCGCAACGGAAATCACAGAGATTAATACGATAAATCCGTAAGAAAAGACGTTCATCAGCAGAATCTGTTGTTCTTCTCTTATTCTGAATTGATATGCATTGTAGACATTCAGATGGGTCTCGTTCATCGCTTCAATTTCCTGCTGCGTTTTCACCGGTTCCGTGCTCTTCAAATGGAGGTACATCGGAGCGTTAGCCAGCTCCTCGCCGTCTGCCAGCCGCTTCATGACGCGTTCCGACACGATCATATTTAACCCGCCTACGCCTAACGGGCTCATCCCCATCGGTGCCTTATCCGTCAATGCGGCAATTATCACTTGATTTGTCTTCGCTTCTTCCCCGCTCGCTTTAAAAAAACTCGTTAGCTCGATAGGTTGTCCGATATTCGCATATATGGACTTCGTCTGAATATATTTCCCCGTATCTATATCTTTGTAATGAATCGTATCCATCACGATTGCGGCGGGATGATCCAGATCCGTAAGCTGTTCGTAATCTGCGTGAGCCGCTCTGGCATAGGCTTGCAGGCTCGAATCATTCAGTGCATAGAGCTTAATTTCGTAAGGGTATTTCCCGTCTTGCAGCATACTCCTATCCTGCTTAACCTTCTCCTGCAATTCGTCGGCGATGCTTGCTGCATCGACCCAAGCGTTCCTGACTAACTCATGACTGACGCTGTATTCCGTGACGCCATCCAGAGATACAAGCGATTGCATCAACCGGTCATCTAGTCTTTCGCCATTACTGGACGACACTTCAATATCGTAATCGATGCCTTGCAGCGACAATGCCAGAGATTGTGTCAGGCCAGCCGTGAAAAACGATATCGTCAAAAACAAAACGATGCTGATGACAAGCGAAAAAAGAATAACATGATGTCTTCGTTTGTTCCTTTTTAAGTTTTTCAGCCCGATTTCGGCTTCGATTCCGAAGAGCTTACGAATGATCTCGGGCGTCTTCACTGCTTTGCCCGTAAGCTTTACGTCAGTGGTTTGGCGAATCGCGTCCATGGGAGATACCCTGGATGCTTTAACCGCCGGGAGATACGCCGAAACGAAAATCGTCAGCATCGAAACAAGACAAGTCATCAAGAGCAATAACGGCGTGACGATCAGCCTCAGCTTTTCACTGGTCCATAATGCCCCTTCAATCATTGTGTTCATGAACGAGAAGGTGATTCCGATGCCGGCAAGACCGCATAAGATGCCAATAGGAATGCTGATCAAACCAATGACGATCCCTTCAAAGAATACGGAATTTCGCTTCTGCCTTTTCGTCGCCCCCACGCTCGCGAGCATCCCTAAATAGCGGGAACGTTCCGAGACGGATATCGCAAAGGCGTTATAGATGAGTCCAACCGAGCCAATGATGATGGTCCCCATAAGGATTGCCGATAATGAGAACATCATGCTGGATGAGGCTCCGCTGCTGGACAAGCCATAATAATGAAGCAAATCGTTATTATATTGGACAGTGTGAATTTGGTTTGTCTCAGCCAGCTTCTCCGCATGTGCGAACAAGAACGGATTGACCTGCTTCAAGACCACCGACGCATCGACCCGATCCTCTCCCCCGATGATTTGATCATCGACATAGCTAATGATCGTATAAGCCGGGGCCCAAGCCGTTTCCGACACCGGACGTTTAATGAAACCTACCACCGTATAATCCCTAATTACGCTATGCTGTAATGTCTCGGTCAATGTGCCGTCTTTCCTGCGCAGCGGTGCCGTCTGATCCAGGGGATGATCGCCCCCTTGTTCGAATCGGTCGCCGACGTGAAGCGTTAGACGGTCACCGATTTCGTACTTCACTTTGCCATTTGTTGCAACAGACTCGGAGATCACAACCTCCTTGTCCGTGTGCGGAAGACGTCCCTTGCTTATTTCAATCTGAAATTGTGTGAACCCTTGCACATCATATTCCTTAATGAACAAGTACGGCTTATTGGAATTTTGTCCCCCTTCTAATGGGGCATACCCAAGGTCTCTTGTGATGGCAACCGTCTTGGTTGCATCATCGCCCTGTATCGCTGCAAGCTGTTTCTTGGTTATATCCTGATACTGAACATGCCACTCCCCTGTATCTGTGATCGTTTGTCTGATCATTAAATCTGCAAAGGAAAAAATAAGCGTAATGACAGCGGTCATCATGGATACCGAAATAATTACGCCAAAAATAGTCACAAGTGTTCGTCTCTTGTTCTGCTTCAGATGCCGGATGGTTAATGTGTTGACAATATTCATCGCCTGATCACCTCGTTTTTGGCAATCCTCCCATCTTCAATCGAAATGATTCTGTCGGCTTGCAGGGCAATCCGTTCGTCATGCGTGATTACGATCAGTGTCTGATGATACGTCTTATTCAGCATTTTCAATAAAACGATGATCTCGCTGCTATTCCTGCTGTCCAGATTTCCGGTGGGTTCGTCGGCCAGCATGATCGCAGGATTGCCGATGATCGCCCTGCCAATCGAGACACGCTGCTGCTGTCCACCGGATAGCTGATTCGGCAGATGGTTTAACCGATGCTGCAAATTCAGCGTATTCACAAGATCAGCCAATTGCTTTTGATCTACCTTTTGTTGATCCAGCAAGAGGGGCAGCGTAATATTCTCTTCCACCGTCAGGACGGGAATCAGATTGAAAAACTGGTAGATCAGCCCGATTTGCCTGCGTCTGAAGATAGCCAGCTGCGTTTCGTCCAAGGTATACATATCCGTATCCTGAACATACACTTTCCCGCCAGTCGGTCGATCCACACCGCCCAGCATATGAAGGAGTGTCGATTTCCCCGATCCGGAAGGTCCGATAATTGCGACGAATTCACCTTTTTGGACCGAAAAGGAAACATCATCAAGTGCCTTCACCGCCGATTCGCCCGTGCCGTATATTTTGGACAAATTTTCAATGGTTAAAATCTCCATTCCTATCCCTCCTTCCCCAGATGCTCAATTCCAGGAATACACCATCTCTCTATATCCAACATCCCACAGGGTTTCATTCCCCTCAATGGTTATCTTAAGCTCATTAGCCCCGGTGAGATGAAGGATCCTATTATCCGGCTCATGGAGCTGATCTTTTGCAGATACAGACAGGAGCTCATTCCCGTCAACGGTAACCTTAAGGCTGCCCTGAAAATCCTTATGATCAGGAATTCCATAATTCAAGCTAAGATACAGCTCTCCCTTATTGCCTAGCGAATACGTATAGGTTTCCGTCTTTTTACCTTCGGTGCCATACACATTATAATTGGGTGTCACGTCTTGACCGCCAATCTTAAGACTGTCCTGTTTGATTCCCGTTAATCGATTTCCGGTGCTATCTTTCCAGTCGTTGATCGCTACAAAAGGGGCCAACTCTTTGGTGAACACTTGATCAACTACTCCGAAGACCCCCCACACGCCGAGCATTAATACAGCACTGGCAATTCCCGTAGCAGTGATATTTCTCCAGTAGTTTTTTGTACGGAAGCCAATCTTGTAGCCCCCGAATCCAATAGCAGCGCCCACTGAGTTCGTTATGACGTCGTTCATGTCAAAGCTGCCGAGGAATGTTAGGGCCTGGATGGTCTCCACCACAAGAATGGACAGGATAAACCCTGTCATGAAGCGAACAAAGCTGGTGCGGTATAACAACGGAAACAGTATGCCAAAAGGTATGAAGGCTGCAATATTTCCAATACCCACCAAGTCCATCAGTGTCGGATGCAGGAGATCGGAAAGACCCGGCACCCTAAAAAAGTCGTCCGGCAAAAAAATAAAGGTGTACTGACTGGTTTGATCTACAGTATCCGCTCTGCCGAAAGCAAAAAACATAAAATAAAGAATAATCAGGGTGTAGCCTATCGTGATAAAAAAAGTAATCTTGCGCTGCTGCTTCATTTGCATTTGCATGGTTGTACCTCCATCGTTCATCTGATGAATATCATTTTATCTGTCTAAAATGACTTTACAGTGACTTTGGAGGTGACAGTTCAGTCACTTACGGAGTGCTGTTAAATGACATGCTTATAAAATTTGATCCGAAACTCTGTACCGGTCCCGCTGTCGCTCGTTACATCAATCACGCCATTCTGGCTTGCAATGATGCTGTGGGCCATCGCAAGCCCTATACCGATGCTTCCTTCATTAGCATTCTTTCCTTTATAAAAACGTTTGAATATATAAGGCAAATCCTCTTTCGGAATGCCCCCTCCGTTGTCAGCAATAACGATTTCCGTAAATAGCACGTTGTCGGAAAATGTGATGGTAATCGCACCGCCCTCAGGTGTATGCTCCACTCCATTCTTCAAAATATTGATAACCGCTTCAGCAGTCCAATGGAAATCGCCGTCAAAAGAGACGTTATCATCCCCTATGATGGAAACGGTCTGGCCCTTAATATCCATCGGAATCATAACCGGCTCCAGTGCCTTTTGGATTAGGGTTTTCATGTGTATTCGATCTTTTTTGAACGGGATAGTTCCCGCATCCATTTTCGCTAGCTTTAATAAGGATGAAACAAGCCAATCAATCCGTTCAAGCTGAATGCGAATATGATGGGTGAACTCCGTTCTTTTGAGTGGAGGCAGATCAGGGGCGCTTAACAGATCTGCCATGACTGTCATAGAGGTGATCGGTGTTTTGAGTTGATGTGAAATATCGGAGATGGCATCGGTCAGTTGAAGCTTATCCTGCTGCAATAGCGAACGATGCTCGGAGAGCATGCGTGTCACCTTGTAAATATCATTCTTTAAGATGCTAAGCTCCCCTTCTTGATTATCGCGAGGGTCAAGGGAGGCCTGGCCGCTGCTAATCTCCCGCAAATAGACGGACAGCTTCTCTAGCTCGTAATATCTCCGTTTTGTGAATAATACAGCGGTGCCGGTAAGCAGCACGGATACAATAATAACCAGGGCTGCGGCGGCAGACGAAATGAAAGCAGCAATGACGATCGCCGATAAGCTGATTGAGCCCATGACGAGCAATAACAATAGATTTTCCCGATTGCGCAGCATCTAATCACCAACCTTATAGCCTAAACCGCGTACCGTTTTGATCAGAGCCGGCTGCTCCGGATTATCCTCCAGCTTTTCCCTTAGCCTTTTGATATAGACCGTTAACGTGTTGTCATTCACGAAGTCGCCCGCCACGTCCCAGATTTGCTCCAAGAGCTGATTCCTGGTGAGGACCTGTCCAACATGGTTGCCAAAGATCAGCAATAAGCGGTATTCCAAGGCGGTTAGCGAAATTTCGTCACTGTTTTTATATACTTTGCCCTCCAGCGTATGGATGCGCACATTGTCAATGTCGATGACCGCTCCGGCGTGGGACAGCTTCTGGTATCTCCGCAAGACGGATTTGATCCTGGAGAGAAGCTCGCGAACCCGAAAAGGCTTGGTAATGTAATCATCGGCTCCCATATCGAGCCCCATCACGACATTGACCTCATCATCAATCACCGTTAAGAAAATGACCGGAATATCCCGCCGTTCCTTCACCATCTTACATAATTCATACCCAGTCCCGTCTGGAAGCTGTAAATCGAACAGACACAAAGTGAATTGATCGATGTCTTCGGCGAGCACCTTTCGGGCTGAAGCAGCATTTTGGCAGAGAACAGTCGAATAACCCTCTTGCTGCAGTGAATATTCCAGTCCCGACGCGATCGTCTTATCATCTTCAACTAATAATATTTTCATCTGAAGGTCATCCTTATGATTGATTTTAGAGCATTTAATGAATTCCACGGATTCGTTTCTTTATAGTGATAAATGCCGCCATATCCTCCGATTAGCAGCTGCCCTTCTTGCTCATTATAATCATAATGATTTCTTCTAACCACATTCTCAAAATAGATTTCCTTAATTCCACAGCTCACGCAAGATTATTAATGGCTTCGCCTAGCCACATACGTAGGCACTTACAGCTGAAGCTACGGCAAAAAGCACAAGCCAATGGCTTGCGCTTTTGTTTCTAACGGCCTTATTTGTAATCATTAATTCCATTCGTCGTTTTACCACTATTATGATGCGGTTCAGCGTATCATCTATTTAGCGAATCCAACAACGTTTTCAACTGGGGATTAAGCTCCAACACATTCAAGATGATCTGCAACGCTTCTGCACGTGTGGCATTGTTCTTGGGATCGAATCTTCCATTCCCTTTACCGCTAACAATACCTGCTTGCGCTGCTGCTATAATCTCGCTAGCTGCATAAGCACCATTCAAATCATTGAAGTTGCCCTTTATTGTATCTTTCGCCACGTTATTTAAGTCTACGATATGGGACAGCATGACTACCATTTCTTCTCGTGTAATCGTCTGATTCGGCTTGAACGTACCGTCCGTGTAGCCATTGATTACCCCTACCGCTACTAGGTTCTCAACCGCTTCTTTCGCCCAGTGATCATCTATGTCCTTCAATACAACATTCGTATTGTTACCAGCTTGGATATTGAACACGCGATTCAGCATCGCGGCGAACTCCGCGCGGGTGATCGGATTATTCGGCCTAACCGTACCATCGTCATAGCCATTTATCAGTTTCAATTGGACGAAGATATTAATTGTCTTTTCAGCCCAGTGCCCTTGCGTGTCAGTAAAATCAATTGTTGCGTTTGCTTCCGCTACTTTGGATTCAATCGTCTTTACTAAATTGGTTTCATTAACAATGCTACTGTTAAATACATCAACCGTAGGCTCTGGAGAACCAGGAGTCGGTGCCGGATTAGGTGTCGATGATGTCGATGGTGTCGATGGCGTCGTTGGTGTCGATGGCGTCGATGGCGTCGATGGCGTCGTTGGTGTCGATGGCGTCGATGGCGTCGATGTATCCGTGCCGCCGGATGGTTGTCTCGGCGTCACGGCATTAGAGGTATCGGAAGCTACGCTGCTGCCCGCGCTATTGACAGCTTGCACCGTAAACGTATACGTCACTTCATTGGATAGCCCTGTTACCGTGATTGGGCTGCCCGCTCCTTTTACCGTAATATTTCCCGGCATAGCGGTGACCTCGTAGTAAGTGATGTCACTTCCGCCATTGGCTGGGGTAGTGAAGCTTACCGTTGCTTGTCCATCGCCAGCTACTGCGGTTACGCCCGTTGGAGCCGATGGAACCGTTCGCGGCGTTGTGCTCACTTCATTGGAAAAAGTGCTGTCCCCTCCCGGGTTCGTAGCTCGGATGACAAAATAGTACGATGTACCGTTCGTTAATCCCATTACATCATAGCCGTATACCGAACCGCTTACCGAAGCTTCCTCTGATCCATAAGCGCCGGAGGTTGTACTTTTGAATATTTTGTACCCCGTGGAACCGATCACCGGATCCCACGTTAGGCTTATTCGAGCATCTCCCGGAGTAGCAGGCCCCAGTACCGGTACTCCAGGCGCTGGAACTTGCGGCGTTGCGCTCACTTCATCAGAAGCTGCGCTGATTCCGGATGGATTCACGGCTTTCACGACAAAATAATATGTTGTCCCATTGGTTAATCCCGTGACATCATACGTTAATCCGGTCACTGTAGCGACCGCATCTCCATAAGTGCCGGAAGCTGTCCCCTGGTACACAGCGTAGCTGACTGACCCATATACTTCGCTCCAAGTCAAAAGCACGTGACTGGCTCCCGTTGTAACAGATTCCACTCTCGGCGCAGCTACTCCAGGCCAGGGGAGTGTCACAGACTGGCTCGTAATCTGAGCCAGACCGCTCGCATCGAAGGCGAGCCGCGCTCCCGTTACCCCGGCTGCGTTCGTTACGCCAAGACCGCTAAAGCTCGCGACGCCCGCGCTTGCCGTTGCCGTCGCCATTCCTGTCAGCGTCCACGTTCCTGTATCCTTCTTCGATACGGTCACAACCGTTGTGCTGTCGCTCACGCTCGTATTGCCGTAAGCATCACGAAGCGTCACGACCGGCTGCTGCGCGAACGCACCTCCGTTGCCGGCTGGTGCCGTAACGTCCGTGGTCAGCGCCATCGAAGCCGTGCTTCCCGCTACTGGCGTGATGCTCAGCGTATTCGCCGCTGGCGTGGCCACGCCTGCCACGCTCAAGCCGATGGTTTGCGCTGCTGCCTTGTTCAGCTTCAGATTCGCCGTGGCTACCCCGTTCACAAACGTCACACTGATCGTGTTCGGTGACGCGGTCAAGGCCGTCCCGTTGAAGCTGCCATACGAGCCGTCCGGCGCTTGCACGTAACCGGATATCGTCACATTATGCGCTCCGCTGAACGTCGTATCCGTGTTCTCCAGTGCGTTCTTCACGCTCAGCATGATCGCATCGTCTACACCGACTTCGGGAGCGGGAGCCGCTGCAGCTGCGCTGACCGTTTGCGCTGGCGTCGGAGCCGGAAGCGTGACGGCCGCGCTCGTAATCTGCGCCAGGCCGCTCGCATCGAAGGCGAGCCGCGCTCCGGTTACCCCGGCTGCGTTCGTTGCGCCAAGACCGCTAAAGGTCGCGACGCCCTCGCTTGCCGTTGCCGTCGCCGTTCCTGTCAGCGTCCACGTTCCTGTATCCTTCTTCGATACGGTCACAACCGTTGTGCTGTCGCCCACGCTCATATTGCCGTAAGCATCACGAAGTGTCACGACCGGCTGCTGCGCGAACGCGCCTCCGTTACCGGCTGGTGCCGCAACGTCCGTGGTCAGCTCCATTGAAGACGCGCTTCCCGCTACTGGCGTAATGCTCAGCGTATTCGCCGCCGGCGT
Source organism: Paenibacillus sp. FSL R7-0210 (assembly GCF_038009085.1). Taxonomy (NCBI): domain Bacteria; kingdom Bacillati; phylum Bacillota; class Bacilli; order Caryophanales; family Paenibacillaceae; genus Paenibacillus; species Paenibacillus sp. FSL R7-0210. Next base: position 6,557,210 of record NZ_JBBPAR010000001.1, on the reverse strand, counting down.
GGCCACGTCTGCCACGCTCAGGCCGATGGTTTGCGCTGCCGCCTTGTTCAGCTTCAGATTCGCCGTGGCTACCCCGTTCGCAAACGTCACGCTGATCGTGTTCGGCGACGCGGTCAAGGCCGTCCCGTTAAAGCTGCCATACGAGCCGTCCGGCGCTTGCACGTAACCGGATATCGTCACATTATGGTCTCCGCTGAACGTCGTATCCGTGTTCTCCAGTGCGTTCTTCACGCTCAGCGTGATCGCATCGTCTACACCGACTTCGGGAGCGGGAGCCGCTGCAGCTGCGCTGACCGTTTGCGCTGGCGTCGGAGCCGGAAGCGTGACGGCCGCGCTCGTAATCTGCGCCAGGCCGCTCGCATCGAAGGCGAGCTGCGCTCCCGTTACCCCGGCTGCGTTCGTTGCGCCAAGAACGCTAAAGGTCGCGACGCCCTCGCTTGCCGTCGCCGTCGCCGTTCCTGTCAGCGTCCACGTTCCTGTATCCTTCTTTGATACGGTCACGATGGTGCTATTGTCGCTCACGCTCGTATTGCCGTAAGCATCGCGAAGCGTCACGACAGGCTGCTGCGTGAACGCGCCTCCGTTGCCGGCTGGTGCCGCAACATCCGTGGTCAGCGCCATCGAAGCCGTGCTTCCCACTACTGGCGTGATGCTCAGCGTATTCGCCGCCGGCGTGGCCACGCCTGCCACGCTCAGGCCGATGGTTTGCGCTGCTGCCTTGTTCAGCTTCAGATTCGCCGTGGCTACCCCGTTCACAAACGTAACACTGATCGTGTTCGGTGACGCGGTCAAGGCCGTCCCGTTGAAGCTGCCATACGACCCATCCGGCGCTTGCACGTAACCGGATATCGTCACATCATACGCTCCGCTGAACGTCGTATCCGTGTTCTCCAGCGCATTCTTCACGGTCAGCGTAATCCCATCATCCACCCCGACTCCGGGAGCGGAAGCCGCTGCGGCTGCAATGACCGTCTGCGCTGGCGTCGGAGCCGGAAGCGTGACGGCCGCGCTCGTAATCTGCGCCAGACCGCTCGCATCGAAAGCGAGCTGCGCTCCCGTTATCCCCGATGCGTTCGTTGCGCCAAGACCGCTAAAGGTCGCGACGCCCGCGCTTGCCGTCGCCGTCGCCGTTCCTGTCAGCGTCCACATCCCCGTATCTTTCTTCAATACGGTCACAACCGTTGTGCTGTCGCTCACGCTCGTATTGCCGTAAGCATCACGAAGCGTCACGACCGGCTGCCGCGTGAACGCACCTCCGTTGCCGGCTGGTGCCGTAACGTCCGTGGTCAGCGCCATCGAAGCCGTGCTTCCCGCTACTGGCGTAATGCTCAGCGTATTCGCTGCTGGCGTGGCTACGCCTGCTGCGCTCAGGCCGATGGTTTGCGCTGCCGCCTTGTTCAGCTTCAGATTCGCCGTGGCTACCCCGTTCGCAAACGTCACACTGATCGTGTTCGGTGACGCGGTCAAAGCTGTCCCGTTGAAGCTGCCATACGAGCCGTCCGGCGCTTGCACGTAACCGGATATCGTCACATCATACGCTCCGCTGAACGTCGTATCCGTGTTCTCCAGCGCGTCCTTCACGGTCAACGTGATTGCATCGTCTACACCGACTTCGGGAGCGGGAGCCGCTGCAGCTGCGCTGACCGTTTGCGCTGGCGTCGGAGCCGGAAGCGTGACGGCCGCGCTCGTAATCTGCGCCAGGCCGCTCGCATCGAAAGCGAGCTGGGCTCCCGTTACTCCGGATGCGTTCGTTGCGCCAAGAGCGCTAAAGGTCGCGACTCCCTCGCTTGCCGTTGCCGTCGCCGTTCCCGTCAGCATCCACGTTCCTGTATCCTTCTTCGATACGGTCACAACCGTTGTGCTGTCGCTCACGCTCGTATTGCCGTAAGCATCGCGAAGCGTCACGACCGGCTGCTGCGCGAACGCACCTCCGTTGCCGGCTGGCGCCGTAACCTCCGTGGTCAGCACCATCGAAGCCGTGCTTCCCGCCACTGGCGTGATGCTCAACGTATTCGCCGCCGGCGTAGCCACACCGGCCACGCTCAGGCCGATGGTTTGCGCTGCCGCCTTGGTCAGCTTCAGTTTCGCCGTGGCTACCCCGTTCGCAAACGTCACGCTGATCGTATTCGGTGACGCGGTCAAGGCTGTCCTGTTGAAGCTGCCATACGACCCGTCCGGCGCTTGCACGTAACCGGATATCGTCACATTATGCGCTCCGCTGAACGCTGTATTCGTAGTCCCCAGCTCGTCCTTCACGGTCAGCGTGATCGCATCCTCTACACCGACTCCGTGAGTAAGAGCCGCTGCGGATACGCTGACCGTGTGCGCTGGTGCAGGAGCCGCCAGCTTCCGGATCATAGAGTTACCATAATCCGCGATATACACATTCCCGCTGCTGTCTACAACCACTCTATACGGGTAGTTCAAGCTGGCCGACGTTGCCACTCCTCCGTCTCCTGAATAGCCGCCAATACCCGTACCCGCCAATGTGCTAATGTTCCCCGTGGTATACACTTTCCGAATTCGATGGTTAATAGTATCTGCGATATACACATTCCCACTGCTGTCTACAGCCACTCCATACGGCTTATTCAATTGGGCCGACGTCGCCGCTCCTCCGTCTCCTGAATAACCCTCAGTACCCGTACCCGACAACGTGCTGATGTTCCCCGTCTTATCCACTTTCCGAATTCGGTGGTTAATAGTATCTGCGATATACACATTCCCGCTGCTGTCTACAGCCACTCCATACGGCTTATTCAATTGGGCCGACGTCGCCGCTCCTCCGTCTCCTGAATAACCCTCAGTACCTGTACCCGACAACGTGCTGATGTTTCCCGTCGTATCTACTTTTCGAATTCGATGGTTAAAAGTATCCGCGATATACACATTCCCGCTGCTGTCTACAGCCACTTCATACGGGTAGTTCAATCTTGCCGACGTCGCCGCTCCCCCGTCTCCTGAATAGCCGCCAGTACCCGTACCCGCCAACGTACTGATGGTTCCCGTCCTATCTAGTTTCCGAATTCGATGGTTAAAAGTATCCGCGATATACACATTCCCGCTGCTGTCTACAGCCACTCCATACGGGTTTTTCAATCGGGCCGACGTCGCCGCTCCCCCGTCTCCTAAATAGCCGCCAGTACCCGTACCCGCCAACGTGTTAATGTTCCCCGTCGTATCTACTTTCCGAATTCGATGGGTATCAGTATCCGCTATATACACATTCCCGCTGCTATCTACAGCCACTCCATACGGACGATACAATTGGGCCGACGTCGCCGCTCCCCCGTCTCCTGAATAACCGTTAGTACCCGTACCCGCTACCCTGCTGATTATATAATGATCTGCAGCATAGGCTTTCTCCCCGAGCCATTCAGGCAGCAGTGACGTTATTAACAAAAAAACTAGAACGCAGGCCATAAGCTGTTTTATCTTTTTACGCATTCTTTTTCCTCCTTCGTAAGACACTTCCCCGATAAAAGCATGATGATCATCTCGGCGCGGGCATGATTTAAACGTATCCAATCGTATCATGGTCATAACCGGTATATATCCGTGTGACCTTATTGCCCGTTCTCATCGTGCCATCCCTTTATCCTTTCCGGTCCAATCCATCATTGGTTTTGTTTCTCCGCCCAGTGCCCATGAGCGTCTGAATATGTACCCTCGCTTGCCGCGTAAGCAGCAGGGAGGGGCAAGCCCAGCAGCAATAATATCAACAAACGGACCATTCGCCTTTTCATAGAGTTTTCCCCATGAAGTAAGATAGATTATAGTGATTTTCCTCGTTGTATTTTATCATGATAGATTAGCCCGTTAATGAAACTTAAAGAAAACTTTAAGTTAGGTTCGCACCAATGCATCTGCACCGGACTCCCCAAAATTCGAAAATAAAGAAGGCATTCTGGATTTAACGCAGGTTCATGTCCGTGAGATTCCTTTAAAGTTGGTGTGTATCATCTGCTGTTGTTCATCCTGCGACGAAAAGACAGGGCTCCATTATATTTTGGTCTATTCACCGCGTTGTTCGGTATCCGATTATTGCTGGTCGATCATTAATTGATTTTTGTCTAGTCAGACTATACAATGATCCAATTAGTCTATATATAGTTAGGTAAAGGAATGAGGATTAAATGATAAAATCATTTTTAATGTTAGGTCAATCTAATATGGCAGGCCGTGGATTCTTGCATGAAGTCGACCCTATATATAATGAAAAAATCAAAATGCTGCGTAATGGACAGTGGCAGATGATGACAGAGCCGATTAATTATGACCGTCCGGTCTCAGGTGTAAGCCTGGCGGCGTCTTTCGCCGATGCCTGGTCGAACGCCAATCCTAATGAAGAAATTGGTTTGATTCCTTGTGCAGAAGGCGGCAGTTCTTTGAATGATTGGCATCCGGAGGGCATCCTTTTTCAGCATGCTTTGTCCGAAGCCCGCTTCGCCTTGCGGTCCAGTCAAATCTGCGGAATTCTTTGGCACCAGGGTGAGAGCGACAGTTATCAATCGCTGCATGAAACGTATTACGAGAAATTAACCCTTATCATCGAGACCTTAAGAAACGAATTGAAGCTTGATGAGGTGCCGTTGATCATTGGCGGACTTGGTGATTTCCTTGGGAAGACTGGTTTTGGACAGCAAGCAACAGAGTATTTGCAGGTAAATGAACAATTGCAGCGCTTCGCTAACGAACAGCCAAATTGTTATTTTGTAACAGCGGCAGAGTTAACCGCGAATCCTGATGGAATTCATATAAACGCAGTTTCGCAACGCAAATTCGGCTACCGCTATTTCGAAGCTTTTTCGAACAAGTGTCATCTCCTGGAGCCCCTCCCGGGCGAGGAGTTATCGCTGAAAGTAGAGCGCGACTATTCGAAAACAGAACAGATCTACCTTCATAGCATGGATTTGGCTTTGGGTAAAATTACTTACGCCGAATTCGAGGCGCAGATGATGAAGGTTATGCAGCCCTGATCCCTTTCGCTTAAAGGGTCTATCGGCGAAAACAAAGGGCGGCCTGGAAGGCCGCCACTGTTGTTTATACTATGAATAGATAGGCTTGATTCATAATGATTCTTTATAGTAATTCCTTCAGTACATTTTTTGCCACACGTACCTTACAACTGAATAATATTCACTTCAAGCGATTCTGCAATCTTATGTAAATTCAATGCAACAATATGTTTTCAAACCATGCAATTTCATTGAGACAGGTTGGTGTAAGAATAGAGATGACAATTTAGTATGGTTAAATGAAGAATATGCTGATGACCAAGGGGGGGAAGCCAATCTTTTTGTAAGTGCCCGTGAATTGGCTTTTTGGGGCTATCTTCACCTGAACCGTGGACTCGTTAATGGACAACAGCTTGTTCCAAAAGAGGTTATAGAACAAGCTACAACCAATCAGAGCCCGGCAAATCTTGAAGATACATTGCCTAGGAATGGCTTCGCTTGGTGGATTCAGGATACGCCTAGAGCTATTTCTGAAATAGGAAATACACTCCCACCAGGGTCCTACCAAATGCTAGGACTAACTGGCTGTGCCTGTTTGGTTATTCCTGAACATCGGCTAGTCGCGGTTAGAATGTATAACCAAGTAGGTCCAAATCCACCGGGGTACGACTACTTGGAGGATATTAAAGCTTTTGGAGACAAAGTTTTATCGTGTTCTTTGAATTAATCATTAATTCCTCTGTTGCTTTGGCACTACTTATGATACGGTTCCCCGCGCTGTCTGTAACGGCAAGTTTTAGGGCCATCCTTGGCGGGATGACCCATTTCATGCTTTATTTGACGAAAAATAATACAGTTCCAAAATGATTCGTAAACCTCTTATAATCGGTAACCTCCCGCAACACGATAATGGTCGGGTATGAATTAACCTTGCGTTGGATCAGTCCCGCCAATATCTCCTTCTGTTCGGTACAGTAAAACTTCCCTTGATGATACTCAATGATAAGAGGCGGTAGAGCGGAATGATCTTCGGTTACATTCACATGGGAGTTACTGATATCGAATTCATCCCTTTGAATAAGACGCAATGGAAACTTTACGACCCCAAAATAGATTCGGTCTACAACGGCATTTTCTGTATGGACAGATGCGTTTTTAGAAAGCTGCCAGTAGCAGTACATCCACTCTTCAAGTATCCCGCCATTCGCATATTCCACAGCTGACTCAATAGTCGGGGCATATGCTGCGTAGTCAGCCTGTTTCTTCGAGTAAAGGATTTTTTTAATTGAATCCAAAGATAAGAAGTATTCGTCAGCAAGCTCCGACACGGTACGTCCATGAGCGTACTTGTTGCGAATCATACGATTTCTTCTCTGCAACTGCTCCCGGTAACCGGAGGCTGCACCCCAAGCTTTCTTTTCTTCTCCAGCGGGGATGTAAATAAGTTTACCTGAGGCGTACTTTTGAACTTCTCTCAATAGTTCCTCTGGAAGGATGTCACTGCCATTCTCATATTTCATGTTATCACCGTCTACAAAGCGTAAATTCGATCTTTTAGTTCGCTGATAGATTTCATCATACTTGTACACGATTCTGTATCGTCGATCGATGCGTGCCAGCGCAATCCATCTATCCCTTTATAATACGCCATACATAAGAACCTTTCCTTGAAGTCGGGAATGATGATTTTCCGATTCTTGCAGTACTCCATGAGAAGCTCCGGTATTCGCAGATAAGGCTTGTTTAAGTCCATGATTGCAAAATCGATCAGGCAGTCTCCAATGCCAGAGTAGCTCCAGTCGGGAAACCCCACCGTGGTTTTTCCATCCGTAATCATGTTGATGAAAAACGTAAAGTTATTTACTAAATAACGTCTGCCCTCGCAATAAGGAATTCGAGCCTCCATCTCTTTGTAGTACTGCTCAAAGAAATCCCGTTGCAAAACCGTCGTTCCGAACATCTCCCTCCAATTATACCAATACCCTTCTTTGTCTTCAGCAAACGTGTCGGTTAGAAAAGCTCTGCCACTCTCATATTCCGGTGTGCCATCCTCGTTGAACCGTCCGTAGCCCCCTATTCCCGATATGTCAGAACTATGAATTTCAAATAGAGTGTCAAATATCAGCTCGTGACAATCCTTGAATTGTTCGGGGCTTAATTGATCGGCCACGAACCCATTTGGGGTCATATTAACCTTATCGGATAGCATGGACCGCAAAAAATCATCTTTACTCATCTTCTCATCTCCTTAACTTGATTCACAACTCACTGCCATCAGGTGCGCATCTGATATGTAAAATCATAGCATTGGATAGATTTAGGGAATAGGCAATCAATGGCTTAAAGCGACTTTACACAGGTTAAAGACTTGCCCCTACTTATAATATGTACTGAAGGCCGCCGAAGTAAATCGGCAGCCTTTGCAATTATGCATTCAGCTTCAGCTCTGCTTGCTCCTAAAATACTCTGCTGTTTCATGAATTTCATCATTTTCTGAGAATAATCCTCGATCAATAAATACTTTTAATAATTCTGGAGCTACCTCTCGTGTCACTTCTAGTAATCTAATGTATTGCCATTCGTCCGCCCAATCAATACTTCTATTAACAACTTCAGGATAGTATTGTGTCAACCACTTGAGTGGTATTTTCTTAATAGCATCTCTTGCTAAAGTAATTACAGTTATGTTCTGACTCTCGCAAGCATAATTAACAAGAACCCCCAGCACTTTCATTCCAATTTCAATTGGCATTTGGTCGAGGGTTTTTAGACTTTCATAGGCATCCGGGAGTACTTTGTCAAGCGCTTTGCGTAACTGTAACTCGTAGGGATCAACTAATTGGCTGTCCATTATTATTCACCTCCTGACGTTAAAGAAATACCGAACATTTTAAACGGATTCGTTTAACCATGTTTCCGTTCCCACCTTTGATGTTATTTTAGAATGTTTTTCTCCAAGTGTATATGAACCCAAAAAAGATAATACTCCGTAAAATTACTTTATTTAAAATCCTCCATTATTTTGTAATTCCAAAAAGCTCGCAAAAGTCCGTTTGCTCCATCTTCGCTGCTACGCGTGACCCCGCCTCAACCCAAGTCCTTCAAGGCTCCGTTCCAAGCCTGCTGCGGGATTTTCCGAAAAACTTGCCCCTACTTATGATACGGTTCACCGAAATGTTCCTTAAACTAAGATACCTCTACCGGAAATTGTCTACACTCTCATGCAGAAAGGCTTCCAGCTTACGCGGCTCTCTGCCGAGCAGGCGACTCACCGTGTCATTTGGACGTTCTGGAACCACCATAGACATGGATTGAATCTCCACAACGTGGTTCGCCAGCCAAGGAGGCATATGCCCGTGCTCGATAAGATTACGGAGTAGTTCTTCGGGTTCCATATTGATGTAACTTATTGGCCGATTGAGCAAGGCGGATAGTCGTTCCGCGATCTGAGGATAGCTGAAAAGCTCTGCACCCGTAAGCGTATATATTTGGCCTGTGACCTCAGGGTTAGTTAGAGCTTCTGCGGCAACATCTGCGATATCACGGCAGTCAATGAAGTTACACGGTGAATGGCCCATGGAGCCGAAGAAAACATTTTGAGTTGTAATCGTTGGTGCAAAGCGCATTAGATTTTGCATGAATGCATATGGGCGCAACACGGTGGAGGTAAGACCTGATTCCCTTAGCACTTTCTCAATTTCTTGATGCCAGCCCGCCACTGCTACTGGAGAGCTCTGCTCAAAGGCAGGGCTGGATATTTTCACGATGTGTTTGATTCCAGATTCGCCTGCAATCTGAATGATTGAAGTTTCCAATTCGATTTGTCTTGGACTGTTGGACATAGCGAGGAAGAGCTGGCTGGCACCTGTAAAGGCGCGGCGCAGCGATTCGGGGTCAGTAGCATCTGCCCATACGACCTCGATAGCCCACGACCCCTTTTCTCCGATCTGCTTACGCAACTTCTCTGGCTCTCTGCTCAGAGCCCTGACGGGCACGCCAAGATCAGCCAAACGTTCCACCAGCGCACTGCCTATCGTACCTGTTGCTCCCACAATAACTATCATTTTTTTCTTCTCCTTTTGGATGTCAAATGGGTTGTGGCGGCAAGACGCCACCGCCATGTCACTATCGTGCTGGCTATGAATCCAGACAACGGGAAATCGATCCAGGCGCGATCGACCCAGGCCATGTGATGGCCCGGTATCATAAGTTCTAGTACACCAGATGTCACCCATGCCGCGCATAGGCCAAACAAGGACCCGGCTATTGCGAACCCTCCTACCACAACCAAGCGAGGTGCACCTGTGACCCATCGCATATGGCCCACTCGGCTGCGCAACAAAAGGCCAATTATCAAGGCCATCAAGGCCGATGCACCGCCGATTGTGGTTAATGCTCCGATTTGAAGCCCCCTATCAGAAGTAACCAATCCCCCAATACCTGCCATGATGGCAGGAGCAGCATAGGCCATTACAACTTCACGCCATAGTGCAAAGGGCTTTTTCCTGGAACCCACAGTCTTGATACCGTAAGCATCATCTGTTGGATTCGGGTATTTCATCTGGTTCATTTCGTTGCCCCTTCTTTCTCTGAGATCATTCAGTCGAGTGCTTTCAGCGAGATATAATTAGGTACCTAACTATATAGGAGTAAAAATAGGCTAGCATTACTAGCCCATTCTACTCATTACTGATGTTTCACTTTGGCTTCGAGCCTGGTTCCTCCGTAAGTGCAGAGATGCCTTGTGTAACCCGGCCCAGCAAGTCGAGGAATACGCTGCGCTCGTCTATACTGAGTAAGCCCACCGTGGCCTCCAGCCAAGCGAAATGCTCCGGAGCCATTTCACGTAGCTTCTTCGCTCCTTCTTCCGTCAAAATAACCGATCTCTGGCGGCCATCCTTTGAGCTTAACCGCCTAGATACTAGGCCATCTCGTTCAAGAATGTCGATCAGACCAGTCACTGTAGCACGTGTAACGCCTAGATGCTCTGCTAATTGCGAAGGCAACTCTTCTCCTTCGTTATCCTCAAGATCTGCCAATACACGATATCGGCCTGTTGATAAGCCGAATCTGGAGAAATGAATCTCCGAGGCCTGACCAAGCTGGGCTCCCGCTGCCATTAGCCTAGATGCGACGAGTATAGCCTGTGCGTCTATGTCTAGGTTATAGCGATCAATCTGACGCTGGGATTGTACAAGGGAGGGAATAGCCTCCATGTCATTTATTTTTCTATCGTTGTTCATAGATGTAGTATGGCACCTAATTACTTTTGTGTCAACCAGCTATCTTTAATTCATGTCGTCTGCAATCCGCTCATGCGCTTTTTGACCACTGATCTCGACAGGAATGATCGCATCAGCATCACTGTCAACACCCCTGGAAAATGGATATTGAGTATTTTATGAATACTGACTTATAGTCTTCTCCAGCAACCCTCTGACGGATTCCTGCAATTCCCTTGGAGAGACCACCTTTACTTCCGGTCCGTATGCAAGCAGCTTCTGCGCCGTGAACGGGAACTCTTCCACAGGAATATAGCCGCGCCATTCCCTGTCCAGAACTGAAGCGAATAACCGGTCCGACTCCGCCATCCTTACGCCCATATCCGTAAAATGTAATATGACTTCGGTGCTATCCCTGGTCTCCCCGGCCTTCATCCATGCTGCGAGCGTCGGAAGTGAATCCTCTATTCGGTGAGGCCCTTCCTCCAGCTGCTCCATCCGATCAACCCGATACAGGCGAATCTCACCCTGCTTGCTGGCGGGCATATACCAATACCCTTGTTCATAATAAATCCCGAGCGGATAGACCTGCACATTCTTCTTGCCGCTGCGGGAATGATAAGCAAATGTAATCTCTCTCTTCTCCACGGCTGCACCTAACACCTGGGTCGTTAACGGCGCTGGGCGTATCGAAGAGTGCTGAAGAACGGCAAGATGCTGCTTCGAACGCCTAATCAGATCCCGCACATCATCCGGCAATCCGGAATAATACTGATCTGCCAGTTGAGCCCGGATGATTCCATAGGGAAAGTCCGGAATATGCTCCAAATATTCAATCATCAGGAACAATCCCAACGCCTCGTGCTGTGTTAATTGAAGGGGCGGCAAAATCCGGTTCGGCAGCACCCGGTACCCCCCGTGTATGCCTACCTCCGAATACAGAGGAAGCCCCATCTGCTGCAGATAATCCAGATCACGTTGGATCGTCCTTAGCGATACTCCGAATCGTTCCGCCAGCTGGCGGGCCGTAAATTTGGTCCTTGAATCCAATGTCCGCATAATTTCCAGTCTTCGATTAATCAATGGCTTCACCTAACTACGTCATATTTTGTCATAGTTCTAGTGTATCATTAAATCTAGAAGGGAGCGATTAACAATGTCAAAACATAAAGTTGTGCTGTACATCGCTATGAGTCTGGATGGTTACATTGCAAGACCCGATGGCTCTGTCGATTGGCTGTATGAGATCGAAGGAAATGGAGGGGATAACGGGTATAGTGAATTCTATGGAACTGTGGGAAGCGTAGTGATGGGGCGAAATACTTATGAAGAGGTGCTGAAGCTAGCCGATGAATTCCCCTATGCAGATAAACCGGCTTTTGTCCTTACGCGTTCCGGGCACCCCCCTGCGCCACATGTTGTTTTTACAGGCGAATCCATTGACCGGCTTATCCCCCGGTTACAGCAAACCTCAGAAGGCAAGGTCTGGATGGTAGGCGGTGGATTGCTTGTCCAGAGCGTCCTGAAGCTGCAATTGCTGGATGAGCTCCAAATTGCGCTTATTCCCACCCTTCTGGGAGAAGGCATCCCCTTATTCCCTGCCGGAACAGCGCCAGAGAATCTAACTTTAACCCATTCCGAGCGAATGGGTCAGATCGTGATGCTTCATTATCAAACACTTCGGTCATAATCTCCATGATCGAGGGGTAGTTATGATACGGTTCACCGTAACACTCTAACAGCGAAATTAAAGAGCATTCGTGTGGGTGCCCTTTAATTGTCGTATAAATTCGAATTTCAACGTTGGTTGGAGTTCAATAAAACAGCGGCAGGCTAGGACTATGTCCTCTATTTGTTCTTCACCGCTTTAACCAAGCTCTCGATAAACTGGATAGGAAGGAGGGTATCCTGGGGATTCCCGGTAGCAGCCGAGTTCACGACGATCACTAGATTCAGGTCGGGTACGAGGGTCAGATATTGGCCGGCATAACCCATACCGAAAACTGCCTTGTGCCCGCGGTACTGATTCATCCACCAATGGTGGCCATATTCGCCGAAAGACACATTCCCCTCCGAATGCCGAGAGGTCGATTCCCGGATCCATGCTTCCGAGACGATGCGCTTGCCATCCCATACGCCACGGTTAAGCACCAATTGGCCAATCTTGGCCAGATCCCTTGGCTTCATCTTCAGGCCGAAGCCCCCTGAATTCGAATCGTCCGGTGAACGGGGCCACTTCACGCTATCAATTCCGAGAGGACCCAACAGATGCTCCTTGGCAAAATCGAGTTCGGATTGCCCAGTCGTTTTCCTGAGAATCGCCGCCATTAATTGGGAACCGCCTGTATTGTAGTTCCATATTTCACCTGGCCTAGAATCCATCGGTTGGCTGAGTACAAATTGGTTCCAGTCCTTGGTCTCCGTCATAGGCTGGATCATATAATTCCAATCAGTCCATTCCGGGAAATGCAAGCCACTTGTCATGCTGAGCAAGTGCTCTAATGTAATGGATCTCTTATCGGGTGAATCGAACAACTCCTTATATTCGGGGAAAAATGACTCTATCGGCTCATTTATTCCTTTCAGATAACCTTTGTCGATAGCTATCCCGATCAAGAGCGATGTCACGCTCTTGGTGATCGAGTTTATAGCCAGCTTGGAATCCGACATGCCATCCTTGTAATACTCGGAGACAATTGTGCCGTCCTTAACAACTAGCATGGAGAGAACCGGCGATTCCTTGGCATATTTCATCACTGCTTCGACTTCCTTGGGATCCATCTCAACCTGCTCTGGAGTGCCGATCGGCCACTCCCCGTTGGGCAAGTTGATCACCTTGGAGTTGCCGGGGGACATCACAGGGGCTAAGGACTTTTCGGAAGAGCAAGCGGACATGGTAAGGATCAGGCTAGCTGCCCCTGCCAACATGGCCAGCTTGGCATAACGGAATAATTCGGTCATACATTAACACACCCTTTAAGGTTATTATTCTTGCTTCCCTTATGGTAGTGTAATGGGCGCGTAGCATCTTCCAATTTCTTGCTACCCGATTAACAATTCTTGCTATACTAGAGATAGGATTGAATCAATAATGAAAATAAGGGGGGACGGTGAAACGGATGGTGGTAGCTAAAGCGTTGGAATTGGAATACCGATACCGGGTCAACCATGTCGTCAACTACATGGAGGAGCATCTTACGGAGCCTTTAACCCTTAAAGAAGTGTCGGACGTGGCCGCCTTCTCCCCCTTTCACTTCCATCGGGTGTTCAAAGTGGTGATGGGCGAGAACGTGCACGGGTTTACCCGGCGGATCCGCATCGAGAAGGCAATCAAGCTACTGTTGTTCCACCCAAACCGGAGCATAACTGATATCGCCTTGGATTGTGGTCTGCAAACCCCGGCCCACTTTTGCAGAGTGTTCCGTGAGCATACCGGGCTGAGCGCTTCCGAATGCCGGGACAGGTTTCCTCTCCAGACGATTGCGGAACGGTTCAGGGCCCGATTAACCTTTGAAAAGTCCACCGAACTGTCCCGCAAGCTGGCGGATCTCCCGATTGAGATTCGGAACCTTACTCCAATGAATGCTATCTACGCCCGGTATAGGGGAACCATCAATGAAGGAGAAATCAATTCGGAGATTAAAGGGCTCTTTGAGCGGTTAGCCTCGTGGTTGGACGCGAGAGAAGCACTGAAAAAAGGATGTTTGACGGTCGGACTCATCCTCGACGACCCTTTCATCACGCCGGATGGCAGACACAGGTATGATGCCTGCATTACAACGGAGCAACAGATGACGCCGACTGGCGATCTGGGCATCCGGACGATTCCTGGAGGCAAGTACGCCATGGTGCGGATTTTAACAGACAGACAGGATATAGCGAAAGATTTGCTGCACCTGGTCTCCATCGAGTGGCTTCCCCTAAGCCCGTATATATGGGACGTTTCACGTCCGGCCCTGGAGATTCACTTCCCGAACTCCCTTCACCATCCGGATGGACAGTGCGAAATGGAATTCGGCATCCCGATCAAACTAAATGAAGCAAGCTTCTGGTAGCTGAACGCCCTCTCTCTTCAAAAGTTTTAAGGCCATCCTGTACGGGATGGCCTTGTATCATTTACCGGTTCAACTTTGACTTTATCGGAAGTAGTAAATCCAATTGTACCACCTTGTCGATTTCCTCATTGCTTAAATGATACTGGTTGATGTAATTCAAATGCTCTTCCTTTGAACCATACATACAATCGGGATCTCCCCAGTTCGGTTCATACTCCTCATGGTGCTCGACCCACTCGGTCAACCATCCCCATTCCTCGAAGTTGCCCATGGGAATCATGTGAGCTGCGTATAAGCCACCGGTAAAATGCTTCTTCACGAACGGTTCACGTACCTCTAGATCATCAGGTATCGTTACCCATCTCTCGTACCCATGGTCCGATCCATCCGGTTGGACTCCATTCGGATGATTAAATCCATAATGCCGCAGATCAGGCTTGAGTTGGGCCAGCTTCGTGTCCATCATAAACTTTTGCAACTCCATCCCCGTTTCATACTCCGGTGATTTTCCAATTACTTGGATCGAAGCCACTGGTGAAGGCGGAAGGTAAACAATCCGTACATCCTTAAGCGTGGATAAATGTTGATCTGCCTTGATCAAATCGTTCATGGATAGGTCCTCCTTGAGATTACTTTTGGATAACGGAAGGGCTTCAACGATCTGTAGCAGAGTTTTATCCATCCAGACTCCCGGGTTCAGCTTCACTTCGGCATGGAGCTTGAGTTGATCTACCAAGTTTTGCAGTACATTGTGAATGACAGACAATGCCGTCATTTCGCTGGATAGTTCATAGATCTTTTCTTGGAACACAGCAAGTGCGATCCTGGACTCATCACTCTGCAGAATCCTTTGAATTTCCTTCAACGGAATTCTCAGCTTTCTTAGAACTAAAATCTGTTCTAATCTTACCAATGAACTCTCCTCATACGTGCGGTAAGCATATCCCTCCTTCTTCACACTTTTAAGCAGCCCGATCTGCTCATAGTATCGAAGCATTCTTGTGGAAACCGGATAGTTTTTGGTAACCTCGCTAATGGTAGTTACAGCGACAAATTTCTTTATTAAAGATATTTATTTTGTTACGCCTAGATAGCCTTGGTCTTACGGCAGCTCGGATAATTACTGCAGCCCCAGAATGCTGCGCCTTCCTTGTTTTTACGCTGAACCATTGGAGCGCCGCATGCGCAGGTTACATCTTTGACTGTAGAATTAACGGCCCTTTTCGGTTTGGCTTTAGTTTTAACAGGTTGCCATTTCCCCCAAGACCGCAGCTTGTTCTCGACAAGACCACCATGCCAGTAATCAACCTTGAATTGCTCCGCCTCCCGCTTCGCATCGGCTGTAAGATCGGACGTAGTGACCAGCAAAGACAGGATGCAGTCATGATTTCTTTTAGCACCTACCAGCTCGCGGACAGTCATTACCTGGACTTTATTGTGTTCAGCATAACATTTGGCTTGAACCGCAGTTTTCTCGCCGCGTTTATCGACAATGACCAGGTCTACACCACCGTCCTTGCCTCCTACGCCTACTTCTTTAACACTATAGCCTTGATCCCTGAAGTACAGAGACAACAACCGCTCAAACTCAGCACCGTTGATTCTGTCCAAAGGTGTTCTTAAAAGCACATCGTCAGGTCTGCACGTTGTTGAAGAACGGTTAAAGGTTATTTTCGCACTTTTATTATTGCTTTTCTTAACAGCGGGTTTCCGCTTGCCAGTACTGCGTCCTCTCTTCTTAGTCCCCTGCATCATCCCAGTTAAGATGGATAATACGATAATAACTACTATAAATCCGATAAATGATGTCATGGCTGCTCCTCAGTAAATTAATAAAATTATTAGAAAACCAAATTTCAACATTAATCATAAAATAAGAACTATACTTAAGCTACAGCAAAACGCACAAGCAAGTGGCTTGTGCGTTTGTTTTTAATGACATCAGCCTTGTGAAGCCTGTGCGCAGCAGGTCAGGGAAGCCGTGAAAGATCATGCGTAACGAAAAGGAGAGCGCCTGTGATGGACGTTCTCCTTTGTCATTGGCTTGGTGGAGCTTGTGTGAGACTGTGCATCTTACTTACATCTTTTTAGTTCCCCAGCAATTTGAACAAATATACTTGAAAGGGTGATCTCTCATCCAACTCTAGCCTGAATCATGTGAAAACCAGAATTACTAAAAAGCATTTTACATAAACTTCTTGGCAGGCTTAAAAATTTTTTTCCACCAATTCTCTTGCTTCTTTTGTTCGAGCTCTTTTATTTTCCTTTGTGCATATTCTAATTGAGTGCGTAAGTTATTTCTTTCTTCTTGAGTACTTATAATTCTTTCACTTAATTTACTGCATTTACTTTGTAGTAAACTGTTCTCTTCACTATACATTGATAATTTTT
Source organism: Paenibacillus sp. FSL R7-0210 (assembly GCF_038009085.1). Classification (NCBI taxonomy): domain Bacteria; kingdom Bacillati; phylum Bacillota; class Bacilli; order Caryophanales; family Paenibacillaceae; genus Paenibacillus; species Paenibacillus sp. FSL R7-0210. The sequence goes on along the minus strand of NZ_JBBPAR010000001.1, from coordinate 6,540,584 downwards.
GCTTAGTATTTGAAATCTCATTTAAAAGTATATTATTTTGTTTCTTGAGCTTGTAGTATTCAGACTCAGGATCTGATAACAATTGTCCATATATTTTGTTCTCGTACATCCTTCTAATCTCACCTAACTTTTTCTCCAGAAGTCTCTCGTTTTCATATATTTTTGATAAATCAAGATAGTCAGGGATTTTAACTTCAACAACTGGAATTCCATGTTTCTCCAATGCTGAGCTTTTCTCTCTTCCTGTCTTGTGACTATCATAAATTTCGATTGCAAGTACACCCATCCACTTATCTAAATAGTTAGTTGGGTGAGATTTTTCAAATTCAACAAATATATCTACCTGAAATATTCCATTATCAGTATTAAATCTAAATTCTAAGTTTGACTCTCTCACATGAATTATTATTGGTTTATTATTTATCACAAAATTTAATACTTTTATTTCTGCGATTATTTCTTTTACATATTGATGTGTAATTCCCTCTCCCCCATCGGGGTCTTCGGGATCAGCATTCTTGTATTGAAAAAACGGATTCACTTTATTACCTCGTCCATTAACGTGAATCATTTCTCTAATATTTTCTTGGTTGTAATGAGTACTGTAATATGTTCTACCTTTATATTCTTTTGGGTTGCTTTTCTTGAAGTGATATATCTCCCATGCCGTTACTAAATCTGCACGACTTCTATTCTCTCTTTTTGTATAAGCACGTACCTTCATTACATCACCTATTCAAACAATTTATCTAGAACGTGTCTGAAAACTCATTATTGAGTTAGTTTGAAGATGGACGCTACATAAATAAACGCAAGGAATGACTTGGCTAACTTGTCGTAACGAGTAGCCACTCGTCGAAAGTGTTTAATTTTAGTCCATATCCGTAAGTTCTCTTCGACTCTATACGCACTATAATTGTACCACGAAATTGGAAAACATTGTTGTATGTGGTCGCACAAAAAATCCCCTAGTGCCCATCTATAGAGGGATAAACATACTTCAATAGTATTCCTCCCCACCAATCCAACAGTTTCTATAACCCTCGCCAACACCTCGATTTTTCGCCGTCACTTGTGATACGGCTCCCCCCGATTAATCTTCACCGCCCGGTAAACCTGCTCCACCAGCACCAGCCGCATGAGCTGGTGGGGCAGCGTCATGCGGCCGAAGCTCATGCGCTGCTGGGCGCGGCGCATCACCTCATCGGAGAGGCCGTGGCTGCCTCCGATGACGAAGACGACATGGCTCGTCCCGTAGGTGCCGAGCCGGTCGATCTCGGCGGCAAGCTCCTCGGAGCTCCAGAGCTTGCCGTCAATCGCGAGCGCAATGACATGCGCCTCGCTCTTAATCTGCGCGAGGATACGCTCGCCCTCACGCACCTTCACCTGAATAATCTCTGCGTCGCTGAGGTTATCAGGGGCTTTCTCATCCGCCACCTCAATCATCTGGAACTTGAGGTAGGGCGTGAGCCGTTTGGCATATTCCGCGATGCCGAGCGTCAGATACTTTTCCTTCAATTTGCCTACGCTTATCAGTTGAATTAACATAATTCCTCCATCGGTCTGATCTTGTCATGTCCCTGTATTTTATCACATCCCTGCCCTTAACATGCCCTGCTTAGAAGACATTCCCCGCACACCCTGTACCCGACAAAAGAAGAGCCACCCTTCACGGATGGCCCTAAGATACTTCAGATAGCCTGTAATTTACTGCTTAGACATATCAACAATCAGCTGCTGTGTAATCTTACGGTCTTTCATATTGGTGAAATCCAGGCGAAGCGACTGCGGTTTATTCAAGAAGAAATAGCTCTCTGACACGATTTTCATCTCATGGTCTGCATAGGTATAGACAGAAGCTCCCTCTTGCGATTTATAATCACCGGTTCCGTTCTTGACCAATAGCGATGGATTGTATTCCATATAGAAGGTCTCCATAAACTCTCTGTTTTTAAACAAAGCTTCGTCTGAGGATAGTGTGGTTACTGTCGTGAACGGTGTCAATTCCAGCTTTACTTTAATCTTGTGCCCTGCCACATCAATCGTTTCCTCCGGCGTCAGTGTCCGGGTCTCCTGCTTCCAGACCTTGGGGTTGATATCAAAGGCCACCTTCAGCACAGGGCTATACTTCACGTTGGACTTGATTGCATCATACTTCTTCAGCAGTTCAGGACTGTAGCTGAACGATGAGGTCTGGTCCGGGTCGTCCGCATGGGCCTTTTCGGTGGCAGCGAGCATTTCGGCATCCAGCGCCTTTAACTGATTCAGCTCAATGGCGGTTAAGGTGCCTAGCTGAAACTCAGCAGCTACTTTTTTGGGAGGCGTGGTCAATGGACTGCTTAACCGGATTTTAGCAATTCCATATAGAATATGATCTTTCTTTGCCGGACTTGCGCCTATGACTAGAGCATCATTGAATTTCTTGCCACTGATGACCTTGCCTGTAATCGCATCGGACAATTGGAGACTATGACCCTTTGGCGGCATGAACACGAATGCTCTCTTACTGTCGGCTTGGGCTGTAAAAAGGATGATCAGCTCATATTTGTCTGCGATAAAACCGTTTACCGTCAACTGGTAACCGTCTTTTTTAACGACTGTGTTCAGCGGCTGCACCAGATTGTGTTTGATGGCATACTCAACCTGTCGATAACCCTGAATCTCGGGATTTACGAAGGGGGCAAGTGCTGCTGACGGTTTCGCAGCGGTTGCCGAGGCGGCCAAAGCTTGACCTGTCACGGCAAAAGGGCTAAGCACCAGCGCTGCGGTTGTCATGACTGCGACGATGGCGGTAGATAGCCGGTTCCTGGAGGACCGCCGTTTATTTGGTGCCGACCCTTGTTTTTGTTCCTGTCCTGGATGCATCTGCGCCGTATGTGAGATCTCCAGTTCATTCCGCTTCATACTAATCATTGTTGCACTCTCCTTCAATACAAGTTGGTTGTTTCATCCGGATCAGCTCTGATCCTGTCCGGGGACATCAAAGGTCATCTGGTATGTATGCTCAAGATCCTTCATTCCAGTAAGTTTCGCCGGACTCTTCATGAATTCCAGCCGCAGAGATTGCAGCTTATCCAACAAATAATAGCTTTCTGTAACCATCTTCATTTCATAGTCTGTAAACGTAATTGATGAAGTGCCTGGCTGCTGCCTATAGTCTCCCGTTCCAGTCTTGCTCCACCACAGGAATGGAGAACCGTACTTCTCATGGAATGATTTCATAAATTCCTTATTCTTAAACAAAGGTTCATCTGAATAAAAAGTGGCTATGGTTGTTAAGGGTGTCAATTGTAATTTCACTCTGATCTTGTGTCCGCCTACATTAAGCGTTTCTGGCGATGTGATGGTATGCGTCTCTTGCTTCCAGTAATTTGCCCTCACATCAAAGGTTGTCTGGAGTGCCGGAGACTCCTGAATGTTGGACTCATTGGCTGCCAGTGTGCGCAAATGGAACTCCACCTTAATCCTTGAGGGCAGGTCCGTCAAAGGAGTCGCGAACTTAAGTCTGGCAACCGCATATGCAATATGCGGCTCCGGGCTGCTGCTGCTGACCAGCGCGTGGGTCCGGCCGTTGATCACCTTGCCGGTAATACCATCCGTAATGATGCATTCTACAAAACGAGGATCACCGGAGAATAGTGACCTACCGCCGTCCACTTTCGCAGTATAGAAGATAAGGAATTGGTTCTTGTCTGCCATGAAGCCTGTCACTGTGACCTGGTAACCGTCTTGCTCAATCTCCACATTCATCGGCACCAGAAGATTATGCCTGATGGCATACTCCGTCTGTTGTTCATCTATGCTCGTTAACGGCACCAGTGTCTCCCCTTGCTCCGTTGCCGTTTCTACGCGTTCCCCCGCAGCAACGACTTCTGCATGCGTGCCAGCGGGATTGGCCTTAGTACCCGTGGTAGCAGATTTAACAGGCTCCCTAGAGGCACCCGTAAGCGTCACGATGCTAAGCAGAGCGACCAGAATTACAGCTGCTGCGGAGACGCGGTAGGAGCCTTTTTTGAAGGATTGAATCATACTGATTCTTCTTCTAATCTGTTGCCGCTGCTGCGGGTTAGAGAAATAAAGATGCCCCCTCCGCTCCCGGACTCGTGAGAAGCGCTTCAGGAACTCTACCAGAGTAAGCCCGTAATCAATTGCCTCCTCTTCTCCCAATACCTCCAGCACATAGGCGTCGCACGCAACCTCTCTATCGATCTTCATCCGCCGGATCGCCAGCCACATCAGGGGATTGAACCAATGTATCGTTGCGGCTAGGCTCCCTAGCAGGTTCCACAACATATCCCTCCGCTTGTAGTGGGCAAGCTCATGCGCGAGGATGTGCCGCAGCCGGGAAGCATCCAGTTCCCGCAGAGCTTGCTCCGGGACAAAGATCCATGGACGCAGGAGTCCTGACAGATATGGGTTGTTAGCGGAACCTCCGGTATAGATAGGTATCGCCCTCCTTATTCCAAACTGGCGTCTGGTGTCAAGAACCACCTGAAGAATCTCCGGGGCCTTCACTCGTCTAAGCTGCCTGCGTTCGCGGTGCATCCGCCGGATGTACAGGAGTCCATTCAACATCATAAACGCAGCACCCAGTAGCCAGATCACGGTGCCTATCTTCATCCAGAGCGGATAGCCTGCGGCTTGCGTAGAGCTGCGGTTAACGGCTGCCGCTCCATCCTCCTGCCGGGCTGTGTCTGTCTGCCCCTGTACATTCAGAGCGGTGTTATTAGCCGGATATGTAACCTTATCTCCCCCTCCCGGCGGAAGCTCCTGATACTCACCCTGAGAAGCCCCGATGTCCGACCCCTTGTCCAGGATAGTTGTTAACAAATGCTTACTATTGCCGAGAATATGCAACATGCTGACAGGGCTGTCCGGTACAGCAGGCAATAACAGTCGGGCGATAACAAGCAGCCACAGGAGGTAACGCACCCGGGCGTTGATGAATCGCCGCAGAACATATTGAATGAACAACACAGCCAGAATCACCATGCTTGCCGCCAGTGTCTGTTCTGCGATACCGGCAAACCATCCGTAGACCATATTCATTCCTGCTTACCTGAGTTGCCGCTGGTACCCTGCGACTTCTTCTCCCTCAGCAGCTGTTCGAGTTGTTCAATCTCCTGCTTGGACAGCTCGACATCCTCCAGGAAGCTGGTCACCATTAACTGGGTAGCCCCGCCAAATACGCGCTTCAGGAAGGAGCGGCTCTCGGCCCGGACACACTCATTCTCTGACACCAGCGGATAATAGAGATAGCTCCGGCCGGATTTCTCATACGCTATCGCGTTCTTCTTAAGCAGCCGGGTGACGAAGGTGCGCACCGTCTGCTCGCTCCATTCCACAGATGCAGGCAGGAGCCGGGTGATTTGTTCCGAGGTCAGCGGATGATGCTCCCAGATAATCTTCATAATTTCCCATTCAGCTTCCGAAATCTTCGGCGTTGTACTCATCATAACAGCTCCATTCTGTGGCGGCGGCATTCAATCTACAAGTGTAAATACAAGCTCTGTTCTATACATTACACTTGTAGATTTAATTTGTCAAATATGCCCTTATTGTCCCGCATTGTGATGAATGCACGCAAAACGACACCCAAAGTGGCTAAGTGACTGTAACCATAGCAAAAAGCACAAGCCAGCGGCTTGTACTTCCTGCTTTCTATCCATAAGAATACTTACTTACAGCCTACCTCTCACTCACTTGCAGTTAACAACCCCGCTGCCTACAAGCCCGCAATCAAAGCCTTAACCGAGCTGTCGCTCTCCAGCGCGCGGATAATCACGGCCACCGCTTCGGCGCGGGTAGCCTGACTCTTTGGCGCGAATGCTGAAGCAGAGATGCCCTTCACCAGATTAGCCGAAGCGGCCTGGCGGATGGCGTCAGCTGCCCAGTAGCTGCTGCTGACATCGGTGAAGCTCGCCGGGGTGCCAGTCTGAAGCGCACCGAGATTCAGCACACGGCCGATAATCGTGACCATCTCAGCTCGGGTAATGGTCGCCCCTGGCTTGAAGCTGCCGTCTGCGTAGCCGGTTACGATGCCTTTATCGGCCAATGCACCGATATAGCCAGCCGCCCAATTGGAGGCAGTATCCCCAAATTTAGAGGCAGCAGAAGTGGTACCCAGCCCGAAGGAACGGGCGATCATCGCTGCGAATTCAGCTCTGGTCACCGGTGCGTCCGGACGGAAGGAGCCGTCCGCATAGCCGCTGATGATCTGCAGCTTCACGGCTGTAGCGATGGTGCTGCTGCCCCAGTGGCCTGCGGTATCCTTGAAGCTGATGCTCTCATTCTTCGAAGCCGCAATGGCTTCAGTCACGGTCTTGTATACTGTCTCGCGGCTCACCACCCCGGATTGGAACGGATTAACTCCGCCCTGTGGCTGTTTCTCCGGTTCAGCAGGAGTAGTGCTGCCGTTCCCTGGTGTTGTGCCGGTGGTCCCTGGTACCGTTCCGGTATTTCCAGCCGGAGTACCCGGCGTTCCGCCCGGATTGCCACCGCCAGTTCCGCCGCTTGTCGTATCTGTAATACTAAGCGCAATCTGATCGCTCAGGTAGACGACCTGGGCTTTATATTTGCTTGGCAATCCTTCAACCTGCACGGAAGCAAACTGCCCGCTGCGCTGGCTGACGCCATGCGTAATGAGCGGAATCAGGCCGCTGCCTGGAACGTAGCTGTTCGCGAAGTTCACCTTCAGCTTCCCGTCAGCCTTCACCGCGCCCTCAACCTCAAGGATATCGTTTGCTCCAGTAAGGCCCAGTACAAGCGTACCTTCGGAGGCCTGGGTGAAGCTGCCGCCGATTACCATTTTACCGTAGACGTTCTCAACTACAGAACCGCCGGTATTCGTTACATTCCCTTTGCCGAAGGCTGTTGCCGAGTCTCCTTCCAGGACACCCGCGTTCACTTCAGTACCGCCGGAATACGTGTTGCTGCCTGCCAGCTTAAGCGTGCCTGTACCCTCCTTGGTCAGTCCGCCCATCCCGGAGATATCATTGCGCCAGCGGTCTGCGGCGTGGAAGCCGCCTTTCGCAGCGTCCATAGCTACCATTACATGCTCAGCAAATGCACCGTACCCGTCGGCAGCGGCGAACAGGTTCAATCGTCCCCAGCCTTCGGGATCATCCAACAGTGGATAACCGGATGGAAGTGCAGTTGTTACGAGAACTACTCTACGCTGGTCCGCACTCAGGTAAGGCAGGCGGGACTCCAGCAAGACCTCTGCTCCCTTAGGAGCAACAGCAGGCTCAGTCGTGGAGTGAATCTGCGGGAAGCCGTAGGTCAGTCGCTGGGTATACTGGGCCTTATTCTTCGCATAATCCGTGAACCGGTCTTCTGCGGTACCCGTCTGTGTGAGCAGCACTTCATGAGCCTGAGTATAGGCCGCCTGCTTCAATGCCGCATTGTCCGGGTCTGTCAGCGCACCTGCTGCGAAGGCCATGGCCGTCACTCGTCCGCCCATAACATCCAGCGGTGAGTGCATCCCGGCGACGACACGGTTGTTGCCCATCTCCGAGGCCCGGGTCATCAGCTCCTGGAAGCGCTCAGGTACGGAATACGCCAGAGCCAGGGCTGCCAGATAGGAAGCGTTGGTATGTCCGCTCGGGAAGCCGCCGTCTGTGGCAGGTGTACTGCTTCTCGCCGGCACCAGCGTCGGCACAATGACTGAGGTATCCTTCCAGCGGAATGGACGCATGTAGCTGTAGAATTTCTTGGCCTGGCTCGTTGAAGCATAATCACCGCGGATGATTCCGATCAGGTCCACCATTTTGCCCAAGCTGGAATTGGAATCGCCTGCCTTGTTACTGTCATTGCCATCATTGTATTTCACGGAAGTCGCATCATCTGGGATGCTGTTAATGGTCGTGTAAGTTCCTGACATCGAACGGTACAACTCAGACAAAGGTCCAAGGCCGTCAGCCGCTCCATAAGTCTGGTTCCGCCGGTCATCGTAATACGCTGCCTCCTCCTCTGCCGGAGTACGGGTCTTAGACAGATCCGCCACATATTGAATGTTGTAATCCAGCACACTGCTGTTCAGCTTCGTCCCGGTATCCCAAGTGGCGCCAGGTGTCCAGAGATCCAGGAAGCCGGAGAGAACTCCGATCGAGGGGTTGGAATACACCGCCATATTCACAGGTGTGTTATTCTTATAAGTATCTACGAAATGTCCCCAAGCCGGAGCAGCTGGCAGCTCAGTTAATGAATTACCCGTGGCCGCCTCTGCAGGATGTACCGCGATAGAATTCGTGAGGAGTACCAGACCTGCCGTAACAGACAACAGCTTTCTTTTCGACTTCAAGTTCAATGTGTCAGCCCCTATCTTGTTATTTTGATTGCCTGAATCGGACTCAATATAGCACCTGCCTCCATCGCCGCTCAATAACACAATTTCGCAATTCTATGATTTTGGGAACAATTCAGCTTTTTTCCGGCCATTTTACATGGATTTAACATGAATCCCGAACAGATTGGTGAGGGGCTAGTGTATAATCCGCCTGGGAGGAGAATACATCTTGCGAAAATGGAACTCTGCCTTTGCCGCCCTTGCCGCTTCATACATCTCTGTTGTGTTAGTCATTGTCCTCTTACTCTGCTCTGCCTTCTATCTGTATTTCTCGAATCATTATAAGGAAGAGCTTCAGGGCCGCAACCGGCTCATCCTTGACAATACCGCCCGTACCCTTGAAGCCTCCGTGCTTCAGCGGGTCCAGCAGATCTATCTGGAAGTCTCTCTGAACCAGCGGGCTGCGCTCCGTATGCTGCCAGATGCTTCACTTCCAACGAATCTCAGCAAGGTGAGCAGTCTCCAGGAGTCGCTAAACATGCAGGTATCCAATCATTCGGACCTGATACAAGCCGTACATCTATATGCTCCCAGGCAGCATCTCCTGCTGTCCTCGCTGTATGGGCTGAAATTCCGTGCGGACCAGCAGGCGGGTGCTGCCTACTGGATGGATTGGGTGAACGGCATGAACCTTAATTCCCGTAACAGCCTCTGGACGGAGGCCCGGTTCGTGCCGGACGATATCGTCTCCAGCATCCCCGGCGGCAGCGGCAGCCAGCTGATCACCTATGTGCACAGCTATCCGTTCCAGTCCCCCGGGGCAGCCAGTGAGCTGCTGATTGCCATTGATCTGAAGGAGAGTGCGCTGCGTGCCATTCTGCAGAATATGATGCCTGCCCGCTATCAGAGCAGCTTCATTGCTACACCCTCTGGCGGGATTGTAGCCGGCTCGAATCCGGATGCTGCGGCTCAGGCCGACTCCTATGCTGCCAGTATCTCGAATGCACTAGCCTCTCCTGAGACATCCGGGAACATGAGCCAGGAAATCGGGGGCAGCACCTACGTCATCTCCTATCAGGACCTGCCGACCACCGGGTGGAAGCTCTTCAGTGCGGCTCCGGCGAACCTGTTCTATGAGAAATGGCTCGTTGTCCAGAGGGTCATCCTCTCCCTGTGTCTGCTTGCTCTATTGGTAGGAATCTGTCTGTCCGGCATTCTGGCCAAATTGAATTACAGTCCGCTTAAGCGGCTGCTTCGGACTATTAAGGACCTCTACGGCCCGGGGCCTGAGGTGCCAGGAGTGCGGGGACAAGCCCTTAACGAATTCGGCATTATCGATTCCGCCTTCAACCGTCTGAACGACAAAGTGACCACACTGGAGGGAACGCTTGAGGCCAGCAGTCCGCATATCCGGCAGAACATGATCCTGAATCTCCTTCAGGACAGCCCTGCGCAAGGCAGCGTAACCGTAGATCCGCGATTCCTGGGACTCTCTCCGGACCACCGTCATTACTGCTGCCTGCTCCTCAACACCCGTGGAGCCTACGCCCGCATGAGTCTAAGCGGCTTGCAGGCAGCCATGAGCGGGATGACCGGGACGCTTGAGACGATCCGGCTTCACGGAATCCGCATTCTGGCCGAGGAGCTGCCGGACAAGCAGACGGTTGTCATTATCAGCGCGCGCGAAGCCTCCGGGACGCTGCTCGAACAGCTCTCGGACCGGATTACAGCAGCGGCGGAGCAGCATTTCCAGCTGAATATTCAGCTCTCGCAGGGCAGCTGGGTGGATGCCATCAGCCTTCTCCACACAAGCTACGCTGAAGCGCAGACCTTAATGAAATATGCTTATTTTCTGCCGGAGAGCAGGGTCTTGAAGGAGCGGGAGCTGCTGAAGAAGGAGCAGAGTCTTGACGAAATCCCGCAGCCGGTGCTGATGAGATTCAAGGATAAGCTGCAGACGCGTCAGCTGGATGAGACTCTGGCCGCGCTGGAGCAGCTGATAGCCGTCATGCGGGAAGGCAGCTACCCGGCGGATTATTGCCACTTCGTGCTGGCGAACACCGTATTTATGTACTCGGATTATCTGAAAAGCATCCGCTACACCCCTTCCGCCCACGGGCCTCTGGATCTGTATAACGAATATATTGCCCTGCCGGATATCCGGCATTTGCAGGAGTGGTTCGCCGCCTCCATCGGCACCTTCATTATGGAGACGCAGAAGCGGAACAGTGACCGTGCACTCTCGACCATTGAAGCGGCCAAGGCCTATATCGGGGAGCATCTGTCCGAGGATCTATCGCTGGATGCCGTATCTGCCAAGGTCTTCATCAGTCCCAAGTATCTAAGCAAGCTGTTCAAGGAAGAGCTGGGGATCACCTACACCGACTATATTACCGGCATACGGATGGAAGAGGCCCGGCGGCTGATTGAGAACAATAACATGTCGATCGAACAGATTGCCGGTACGGTCGGTTATGGAACGACTCCCTACTTCATCAAGCGCTTCAAGGAGATCTACGGCTGTACGCCGGGGAATTATCTGCGAACCGTGAATACACTGCCGCCGCAGGCGGAGATTAGCATGGGATAAGGAGGGTGCCTTATGTATATGTATAAAAGATTAATGCTCTTGCCCCTCCTGGGGCTGATCTGCGGCTGCAGCGGGCAGCCGGCTTCCCTCTCGTCTGCGCCTGGACAAGAGCTGCTGGATCCATCCGTTTCCGCTTCTGATTCTGCTGATTCTGTTGTTCCCTCTTCCTCTGCCCCGAAGCTCAAAATCTCCTGGACCATGCATCAGAATCTGCCGGTTGCGGAGGATGCCGTAATGGTGCGGGAGCTGGAGCAGAAGTTCAAGGTAGATCTGGAATTCTGGAATCTGCCGAATAACAAATATGAATCCCTGCTCGACCAGAGGCTGGTGCAAGGCAGCATTCCCGACCTGTTCCGGGTCCGGCAGACCCAGGATCTGCTGAAGTACCAGCAGCAAGGCGTGCTCGCCCCTATTCCTGAGGAACTGCTGAACACCTACGCTCCCAATATTCTTAAGGCCATCCGTGAGAATGCACCCGCCTATCAGCAATATGGCCGCATTAACGGGTCCTATTATGGCATTCCGGTCATTAATCCTACCAACATCTATCGGGTCCCTGTGGTCTACCGGCAGGATTGGCTGGACAAGCTCGGCCTTAAGGTGCCGGATACCTTGGCCGATTTCGAGAAATTCATCTATGCGGCTACGAACGAAGACCCCGACGGCAACGGTATCCGGGACACCTACGGCTTGTCGCAGGAGGGCATGAATGTTGTCTTCGGCGCGTTCGGGCAGATGGTCTTCACGGATCAGCTCTACTTCAGCCGGAAGGATCAGGGACTGGTTATTGGCGCTCTGGAGCCGGATATGCAGGAAGCGCTGCGTTATCTCCGCAAATGGTACCGGGACGGGGTCATTGATCCCGAGTTCATCACCGGGGAGAATAGCGGAGGCTACAAGCATCTGTCGCACGCCTTCATTAACGGACGGATCGGCATGACCTCCATGGGCAATTATTATCACTGGACACAGGCAGGGGATTATACAGACTGGAGACTGGATGACCAGAAGGCAGCCAGGCTGGTTCCGGTAGAAGCAATGTTTAACGTCAAGGAGTTAACCGCGAAGCATCCGCTGGCTAAGATCGCTTTCGGGCGGCCCTTCAGCGGTCCGGACGGCAGACGCGGCTCCAAAGCCTACGATATGCTGATGAGCTTCACCGCCATTGGCGCGGATGCTACCCAGGAGCCGGGCAAGCTGGAGAAGATCCTCCAGCTGCTGGACTACGTCAGCGCAAATCCTGACCCCGATGAGGCGGCATCTCTGCAGTATGGTATTCAGGGGACACACTGGGACTGGGCCGGAACGGACAAGAAGGACATCATCCTGCTGCCGCCGTATAACCATATGTACAGCTACCAGAATACGATCGGCGCGGGAATCGGCATGACCCTCCCTATCCTTCCTGCCGGCCGGAGTGAGCAGTGGGCGGCAACCCTGGGGCTGGATCACGACGGCATCTATAATGCTCTGGAGGTAGCTACGCCCTCTCTGATCAGGAACAGCCCTGGGCTAATTAACCTAAGAGACCAGGCGTATATTGCCTTCATCACCGGGGAGCGTCCGCTTGAGGAATTCGGGGAGTTCGTCGAGGAGTTCCTGGCGGCGGGCGGAGCGGAGGTACTGGCGGAAGCAAATGAGTCCTATAAGAAGCTTGATCCATAACAAAATCTTCCTACCGGGATGAATAGAATTACCTTCGCGCGAGCACAATGTATGCTGTTTTCCACATACATTCGGGCCATGCGCCTGCGAGTCAGCACAATGTCTCCACAGCCCCCTAAAGAAGTTGGAGTCCTCCCCCACAAAAATGTAGACTAGATATAGGAGGAGGATGAACGGTATGGGACACTTAACAGGAACAAGAGAGAAGGCAGCGCAAGAGGTGTTGTCTGGCATTAAGGCAGCGGTGGTTGCCCGAAAGTATGGGGTGACCCCATCGACGGTGAATCAGTGGGTGAGGGACTACCGAGAGGCCCATGGGGAACAAGATCATCCGTATCCCCAGGAGCAGGTGGAGGAACTGAAGCGCCTCCTGGACGTGGAGCAGAAATACGAGAAGGCCGTCAAGATCCTCGGCGAAAAGGAGTTAGAGATCGAGATTCTGCGTGAACTGCTAAAAAAGCCAACCCCTGCTTATCCGAAAAAATCGAGGTAGCCGACATGTTCATTAAGCAGGGGAATACCGCAGCGTTGGTACTACGTCTCGTGGGTCTAGCAGAGTCTACGTATTACGACCGTAAGAAACGCAAGAAGCAGGATGCACAGGCCGTACCCCAGGGGCGCGGAAGACCCGTACCCGGCTATTCCCTGACCGAGTCTGGAGAGAAGATTAGCGACGAGGAAATCCAGGAATGGCTGCTGGAATTAATCGCTGGAGAGGAGCACGTGTACGGGTACAAACTGCTGGCCAAGTGCTTGTGGAACCAGCACGGGCTGAGGCTCAATCACAAGAAAAGCTACCGGCTGTGTCAGGCGCTGGACATCTTGCAGCCCCAGCGTCAGAAACACTTTAAGCATCCCCGGAAACTGCCCGAGAACCGGGTCATTACCGGGCCGGGCCAGCTCTGGCAGATGGACATTAAATACGGGTACGTGGCAGGCCGGGACCGGCATTTCTTTGTCCTGAGCATTATCGATGTGTTTACCCGGGTCATCGTGGGCTACCACCGCGGATCGTCCTGTGAAGCGAAGCACGCCTGCCAGACGCTGGGACGCGCCATGGAGCAACACTGTGCCCCTGGCAGCACGCGCCCGGTGATCCGAACCGACAACGGCCCACAGTTCGTCAGCCATCTGTTTGGCGACATGTGTGAAAGCTGGGAAATGACCCATGAACGCATTCCGCCTCGAACGCCGGATTTAAATGCTTTTATTGAATCGTTCCATAGTAATATCGATCGGGATTTGTTCCGCAAAGAGGCCTTCGACACGTTCGAAGAGGCCTATGAAGCAGTGGACCGGTACATGGACTTTTACAACAATCGCAGAATGCATACGAGCCTTCGGAACATGCCGCCAGCTACCTTTGCGGAGTGGGTCCAGACTCTAGAAGACCGCTCCCGCTTCTTCTGGCCGAGAAAAAAAGCGAAATAAAGAGCATGTCTACGACAAGTGCTGATTTTATACGGAGGACTCCGGGATAAGGGGGTCGCACCGATGTATGCTGTTTTCCACATACATTCGGGCCATACGCCTGCGCGTGAGCACTTTATATGCTGTTTTCCACATACATTCGGGCCATGCGCCTGCGTGCGAGCACAATGTATGCTGTTTTTCACATACATTCGGGCCATGCGCCTGCGAGTCAGCACAATGTATGCTGTTTTTCACATACATTCTGCCTTTAACTGGTGAAATCAGATACACTCCTGCTCCTCCCGGCGATCCGTCAGCCACATTCAGCAACGACGAATCATTCTAAATAGAAGGATCATGTATAGCGTGCAGCATATAAATTCTATATTTGAACAAAAAGGTGAGCAAGAGGCGAGACTGTAGTCTCCTCTGTTGCTCACCGGACTTGGATTCTTATTGTGCAGAGTCTCCTGACAGATCCGACAGACCGGGCAGCTCCCTGTGCCGGTTCCGCGGATGCTCCGCAAGCATGGAATCGAGTAAGCCCCGAACCGCAGGATGAGAGGACTGCAGGAACTGCTCCTTGCTGTCGTTATATTCCACTATCTTGCCCTGATCCATGACAGCCAGTGCGTCTGAGATCATACAGGCGGCCTTAATATCATGGGTGATGAACAGATATGACAGACCGAACGCAACCCGCAGCTCCCCCAGCAGCCGCAAAATATTCGCCTGGTTAATCATATCTAAACTACTAACCGCCTCGTCCAATACGATGAGCTTCGGCTTCAGCGCAATCGCTCTGGCGATATTGATCCGCTGCAGCTGTCCTCCGCTGAACTGGTAGGGCTGCTTCTGCATGTCTTCCGCGCTTAGTCCGACACACTCCAGCAGCTCACCTACCGCCCGCTTCTGCTCCTGAACGCTCAAGGACTCGTAATTGGACAGCGGCTCACCAATAATCTGCTCTGCTGTCATCCGGGGGTTCACGGCAGAATAACAATCCTGGAAGACCACCTGCAGATCGCGGCGGATGGTCCTGCGCGCCTGCGGGCTCAGCTTATACAGATCCTGTCCCTGAATCAGAACTTGGCCCGCGCGGGGCGGCTCCAGCCCGAGAATAACCCGGCCCAGTGTGCTTTTACCGGCTCCGCTTGATCCCAGCAGCCCCAGGCAGGTTCCCTCCTCTATATGAAGAGACACGCCGGACAACACATTATCCTGCTTCGCAGGACGCCTCCACCGGCGGGATGCAGCATAGGTATGGGTAACTTCCCTGACCTCAAGCATGTATTCTGCCGCTATTCCAGTCATAGCTGGCCCCCTAACTGCGGACTAAGCTGAAGCAGCGGCCTTGCTGCCAGCAGCTCCCGGGTGTATTCATGCCGGGGATGATCGAATAATTCGAATACATCGGCGGTCTCAACAATCCGCCCGTGGTGCATAACCGCAACTTCATCAGCCAGCTCCGCAATGACGCCGAGATCATGGGAGATCAGCAGAATAGCGGTCCCATGCTCCTGCCGCATCCGATCCAGCTGCCGCAGCACCTGGAGCTGATTGGTCACATCCAGAGCCGTAGTAGGCTCATCGGCAATGATCACGGAGGGCTTCAGGCACAAGGTGAGCGCCAGCATCACCCGCTGGAGCATCCCGCCGCTCAGCTCATACGGATACTTTCCCAGCAGCGCTGCGGGATCGGGCAGATTCACATCAGCCAGGGAGCGGATCGCGCAGGCTCTGGCTTCTTTTTTCCCCAGCTTCACATGTGTACGGATCGACTCCACGAATTGCACGCCGATGGTGTACACCGGAGAGAAGGCTGTCATCGGATTCTGCATAATCAGGGCAAGACTACTGCCGCGAAGCCTACGCATGTCCTTCTCCGGGAGTCCGTTCAGCTCACGGGTATGCAGCCGGATACTGCCTTCGATCACACTCGTCTGCCGGTCCAGCATCTGGAGGAGCGCCAGCGATGTTACGGTTTTTCCGCTGCCGCTGCCTCCCACAAGACCCAGCACACGCCCCGGCTTCAGCTCCAGGTTAACATCCTCTATGAGGGGCAGATATCCTGCCGCTGTCTCCACAGATACCTTCAGATCCTTCACCTGCAGCACATATTCCGCTTGTTCCATGATTCGCTCATTCCTTCTTTCAGGAGCCTCGTTTGATCCCGTACCGTTCAGACAGCGCCTCGCCCAGCAGATTAAACGAAGCTACAACCATAATAATCATCAGGCCCGGATAGAGCATCAGCTCGGGATGATTGCGGATGAAGGATTTCCCTTCGTTCAGCATCGCCCCCCATTCCGGTGTAGGCGCCTGGACGCCCAGGCCCAGGAAGGACATCGCGGAGATATCCATAATCGCCCAGCCCATCTCAAGTGTCCCAATCACCACAATCGACGGCAGAATATTGGGAATAAGGTGCCTGCTCATGATCTGCCAGGGGGAAGAGCCGCTGATCCGCGCTGCCGTGATGAAATTCCGCTCCTTCAGGCTGACAATCATATTCCGGAACATCCGGGCGAAGTACACCCACTGCACCAGCATCAGAGCAATAACCAATTGAGACAGGCCCGGCCCCAGGATCCCGATCAGACCGAAGACCAGAATCATACTGGGAAAAGACATAATGCCATCGCACAACCGCATCAGCGCAGCATCCAGCCACCCGCCGCTGTACCCCGAAACCACTCCTGCGAGCAATCCCACCCCTAAGGAAGCGGCAAAAATAAGCGAGGCAAAGCCCAGCGAGATCCGTGTTCCATACAGCAGCCTGGATAGATTGTCCCGGCCCAGCTGATCTGTCCCCAGAAGATATTCCCACGAGGGCGGACTGAGCTTCGCTGCCAGGTTCACCCGTATCGGGTCATGCGGTGAGATCCACGGGGCCAACAGGCCAGCAAGACCAAACAGGATCAGCAGGCTGCAGCAGATCATGATCACTCTCTTGCCTTTTAAACGGCTGCTTAAGTTATTCATCCTTGGCTGGCCCTCCCTTTACGCGCAATTCGCGGGTCCAGGAACAGCTGCAGCAGATCGGCTATCAGATTGCTCCCGGCAATCACACAGACCGAGAGCATGACATAGCATTGAATCACCGGAATGTCACGGTTAATGATCGCTTCAATGAAGTACCGGCCGAAGCCCGGCCAGGAGAATACCTGCTCTACGATAATCGCTCCTGTCAGCAGCTTCCCCAGATTGATGCCCAGTCCTGTAATAAGCGGTGCTATGGCAATTCTCAGCACGTATTTATACAGAATCACACGTTCCTTAATCCCTCTTGCCCGGGCATACCGGACATAAGCCTCCTTCAGCTCCTCCAGAACGGTCGTCCGCAGCAGGCGCGCGTAGATGGCAATCAGCCAGAGTGCCAGGGTAATAGACGGAAGAATCAGGTGCTGCACAGACCCTCTGCCCTCCACAGGCAGCCATTCCAGCTTAACCGAGATGAAGAACATCAGCAGATAGCCGATCCAGAAGACCGGAACACAGGCGCCGATATAGGCGAATACCCGGATCACATGATCCAACAGCCGGTTTTTGTAAATCGCCGCTAGCACCCCAAGCGGGATGCTAACCACCAGCGCCAGCACGATACTGGCGGACGCAAGCTGAAGCGTTGCGGGCAGCTTCTGGGCAACCTCTCCCCATACGGGCATATTGGACAGGTAGGAATGGCCGAAATCCAGCCGGAGCAGCCGGCCTACCGATTGAACATATTGCGTCAATAGCGGCTGGTCCAGCCCGAATTCATGCCGCTTGGCGGCCAGCACTTCATCATCCGGCTGGATATGGGCCGCTGCCAGATAGGCTTCAGCCGGGTCCACCGGCCCCACCCGGATCATCACGAACATCAGCAATGAGGAGAACAGAATGATGGGGATGATCGCCAGCACTCTTTTTCCGATATATACGCCCACTTAGAACCCTCCTGCGTGACTACTACTTCTTCTCAATACCATGAAGCGGGTATTCATCCCGGTTGGACGGGAACTTGAATTCAGCCACATTGTCCCGGTACACTGCCATCTGCTTGATGTAGGAGATCGGAAGGATCGAAGACTGCTCCTGCAGCGTAGTGAGCACAGAGCCGAACAGCCCGGTACGGGCTTTGTCATCTGTGGTAGCCATACCTTCCTTAATCTTCTTGTCGATCTCAGCCTTCATCGGCAAGGCCGCCAGAGTATCCGAGACCCCGTAGCCCGGCTGTACAACGGCAGTCATGAAGGAATGCGGGTCATACGGCGCACCAAACGTCGAGTAGAAATTCATGTCGAACTCATTGGCCTTTCTGCGCTGGATGTAGACGGTCAGCTCGACGCCGGTGATTTTCAGATTCACACCGATCCCCGCCCATTCAGCTTGCAGAGTCTCCGCCATGGACTTCATCGTCAGATCCGCCTTATCATACATCAGCTCCAGCTCAAGCTTCTGTCCATCCTTCTCCCGCACGCCCACACCTGAAGGAAGCTTCCAGCCCGCTTCATCCAGCAGCGCATTCGCCTGCTCCACATCATATTTCACCGGGCTCACCTTGATATTGGCATAAGGCAGATTCGGAGGCAGGATATTGTCCGCCTTCTCCTCCAGCCCCAGCGTCACCCCTTCGACCATCGCTTCCTTATTGAAGCCCATGCTAAGCGCCTGACGGACCTTAAGATCAGCGAGCTTCGCGTTCATGGTATTCAGCACCAGATTGCGGGTTGCGATCGGCTCAGACAGCTTAGTGACGTACTCCCCGGTGCTCTCAAGCTCCTTGTAAGCGTCATAGCTGATGAGACCTTCGCCGTAGATCAGGTCCAGATCCCCTTTTTCAAAAGACAGTACACGGGTCTCCGCATCCGGGATCACCTTCACCACCACCTTGTCCACCTTCGGCTTCTCGCCCCAGTAGTAAGGATTCGGTGTAAAGGTTGCCGATTCATCCTTCTTATACTCGCTTAGCACCCAAGGTCCGGTTCCAATCGGGCTACGAATGCCCTTGGACGTATCGCCATCCTCGGGGAAGCCCGCCTCGCCAAGGAAGCGTACCGGCCGCACCACCGCAAGATCGTACAGTGCCGGATAATATGACTCTGTCAGTGTGAGACGGAACGTAGTGTCATCAACCGCTTCTGTCTTCTCAATCAGCGGGATCATGCCCAGCCATGTGTGCAGCTTCTTATTATGTAAGACCGCATCCATATTCTTCTTCACCAGCTGTGCGGTAAAAGCCGTTCCGTCCGAGAACTTGACGTTGCTGCGGATCTTGAACGTGTATACCTTGCCATCCTGCGACAATGTCCAGGATTCAGCCAGAGCCGGAACAAGCTTCCCGTCCTGATAACTGACAAGCGGCTCATAGATCATAGACTGGGCTAACAGCTGGGACGGATTATATAAATGCGGATTCATCGGTCCGATATCCCGGGGCCACGCCATTGTAAGGGTCTTCGCAGCTTGTGCGTCTCCGGCAGCCGATGATTTCTCCGTAGTATTCGATGAACAGCCTGCAGCGACCATGGATATAACCAACAATACGAGCAGGCCTTGCAGCAGCCTCTTACCTTTAGATGCGAACATAGCGTTGACTTCCTCTTTTCTAATCGAGAATGATTATCATTACAATTTAAAATGTTACTGCACCTGACACAATTCTGTCAATGGTAACGGTTGTATGCTCTGTACATACAAGTGGAAACGGCTTTGCCGTCCTTTTAAAGGACGGTACCGTTTCGGCGAGAAATAGAAGGATAATGTATAGCGTGAAACATATACATTCTTATATTTTCAAAAAACCACCCCAGAATCTGGAGTGGCGATGATGTCATACGGTATATGATTGTTTATCCCTGCTCTTGCCCTTCCTCTTCCGGCTCCCCGAATCCCTCATCCGGCCCGGGTCTGACGTAAGCCTGCAATACGGAATCCAGCAGTCCGGGGAACCGCTCGTCCAGATCTTCCGTCCGCAGGGACAGAATGCGCTGGGTACCCTGCACCCGGGTATGAATGACACCCGCTTCGCGCAGCGTCCGGGCATGGTGGGTTAGCGTGGACTTGGCAATCGGCACCTTGAAGCTGTTGCAGGACTGCGGGCCGTGGTTACAGATCTCCGACACTACATATAGACGGATCGGGTCGCTAAGCGCATAGAGCACCGAGGCGAGCTGAATGTCCTTGCGGTCCGGATGATGGAGCTGCTTCATGAATAAGACTCCTTCAGAGTATATAATAGTACTTCTTTTCACGATGATTTCCTAATTGCATTTTACATTAGCGCATGCTATATTTCAATAGTTCGTAAGTAATCGAACAATACAATAAAAGAATGAAGGAGTGGCTTTCTCATGACCTCATCACCTGCTTCTGAGGGCGATCAAGAGCATTCAATGGCTGCTCCGCAAGCGGCTCTTCCACGGGAAGGACTGTTAACTCTGCTATTCAGCGTTGCTGTCGTCCTCGTTATTATGAACACAGCGATGTTCAATCTGGCCCTGCCTGATGTAACCGAGACCTTCGGCATCACCGCAGCGTCCGCCTCCTGGATTGTAACCGGGTATTCCATCATGTTCTCTATTGCCTCAATCACATACAGCCGGCTCTCGGACTTCCTGCCGATCCGCCGGCTGCTGGTTATCGGGCTGCTCACCTTAGGGCTTGCTGCTGTGGCCGGATTCTTCAGCACCAGCTTCATTTTCCTGCTGATTGTGCGTATTCTGCAAGCCTCGGGGGCAGGCGCCGTGATGTCGCTGTCCCTTGTCCTGTTCACCCGCTACATTCCGCAGGCCCGGCGCGGCAAAGCCATGGCGACGATTATGTCGGCCGTCTCCCTGGGACTGGGTCTGGGTCCGGTAGCCGGCGGCTCCATTGTGGAATACCTCGGCTGGACCTGGCTGTTCGCAGTCACTGCCGCCATTCTGCTGCTGGTGCCGCTGTTCCTGATTCTGCTGCCCAAGGAAGTTCCGGCTCGCGGCTCATTCGACGTTCTGGGCGGGATCTTCCTCGGCGTGGGTACCACCGGTCTGCTGCTGTTCCTGACCAGTGGACTGTGGATCGCGCTGATCGCCGGCGTCGCCGCGATTGCCTTATTTGTAGGGCGTATCCGCACGACCCCTGATCCATTCGTGCTGCCAGCGCTGTTCAGCAACCGGCCATATCTGGTACTGGCGCTGATCGGGGTTGCCTCCTACCTGTGCAGCTTCGCTACCCTGTTCCTGCTGCCGCAGATTCTGACTCACCGCTTCGGCTTCAGCGCCAGCCATGCCGGGCTTGTCATCTTCCCGGGCTCACTGCTGGCCATTTTCGTCTCCCGCCTGGTCGGACGGATGATCGACCGCTACGGCAACACCGGAATTCTGCGCTTCGCACCGCTGCTCGTTCTGGCCGCCACCGTATTGTTCGCCCTATTCGCCGGACAATCCTGGATCGCCGTCATGCTCGTCTACATGATTATGAGCCTGTCATTCACTGTACTGTCGAGCAGTGTATCGAATGAAATCTCGCGTATCCTGCCTGCTTCGCAGATCGGCTCCGGGATGGGGCTCTTCCAGCTGCTGCAGTTCTTCAGCGGTGCCTTCAGCGTCGCGATGGCCGCCAGCGCCCTGGAATGGCAGCGCAGCCTGCCGCTTCAGTCCGCTTACTCCAACATCTACTGGGGATTGTCAGTTGCAGCAATCGTGGCGATCGGCTCCGCCTTCATCTACCTGCGGAGCAGTCAGCGCAGCCCGCTGGCCGAGATGGCGAAAGCCGCAGACTGCTAAATCCGCAACTGCACCATTCACGCATACACCGCACGCCAAAACACCCTGCAGCCTTCACGGCCACAGGGTGTTTCTTATTCCAACCGTCCTCAGACGACCAGATATTCCGCATTTCGTTCACATTCCGCACATTTCGCCGGCGGGTCCCAGTCCGAGAACTCCGTCTCCTTCAGATCGACTACATCTGGTGCATCCTCGTACTCGTCCACAAATTTGTCGATGGCCAGCTCTACGTGTTCCTTACAGACTACATACATTCAATCAAGCATCCCTTTCTGTGCCGCTGCGGCGTAGACTTATACTACTGTTCTACCACACTTCCCTGCAAAAAGGAACCTCACGCAGCGCAAAATACACTCTTATTCCCGCCCCGCAAACTTCCGGACATCCCCGGCAATGAATCCGAGCGCCTCCTGCCAGAAATCCAGGGAATGCACATCAATATCCATCAGCTTCGCAGCGTCTGCGATGCTCCGGGTACTGGTCGCTGAGAGGAACTGTTCATAGCGGCTCACGAACGCCTGCCCCTGCTTTTGGTACTGGGCATACAGCCCCTTGGAGAACAGCAGCCCGAAGGAATACGGGAAGTTCAGGAACTCATTGCCTGCCATATAATACCCGGCCTTGCTAATCCACTGGTAAGGGTGAATGGACCCGGGCAGCACACTATCCCCGTAAGCGGCAGCCATCGACTCCAGCATCAGTGCGTTCAGTTCCTCTAATGGGAGGGGACCGGATAACCGGCGGGCATAGAGCGCGCTCTCGAAGCAGTACCTGGCATAGAAATCGACAATATAATACCCCGCATCCGAGAGACTACGTTCCAGGATCGCATCCGCTTCCTCCGCAGGCAGCGAGTTCAGGAGTTCAACATGAATCAGACTCTCGCAAAAAATCGACGCCGTCTCCGCAATCGGCACCGGATAATCCATATTGACCATCGTATGTCCTGCGAGGCGGCTGGTATGATATGCATGCCCAATCTCGTGAGCCAGCACACTCACATCTATATATTGGCCGTGGAAGCTTGTTATGATCCGGCTCTCTCCAATCGGAACGATATCGACACACATCCCGAAATTGCCTTTCCCGCTGCGCGGCTCGGCATCAATCCAGCGCTCCCCGAACACCTTGCGGGCGAACCCGCCCAGCTCGGGGCTGAATCTGCTGAACCCTGCGATAATCATCGCCTGGGCCTCAGCATAGGTGACGCGGATTGAAGATTCCGTGCCAATGGGCGCAAAAACATCCCAGAACGGCAGCTGTCCCCCCGAATGCCCCAGCCGCCCAGCCTTCTCGGCATAATACTCCCGGAAGACCGGCAGGCTCTCCCGGATGGCCTGAAGCATCACCTCCAGTGTCTCCTCATCCATCCGCGCTGCTTCCAGCACCTTATGCAGCGGGGAAGCATAGCCCCTCAGCTCATAGATGGCTGCCGCCTCACCGGAGACAGCATTGATACAGGCGGCGCTCTGCTCCGCTACGCTGCGGCAAGCCTCATGCTCTGCTTCAGCCGCCGCCCGCCGTACCGCAGGATCGGGGTCGTAGACCAGATTCCGCAGCTCCGCCAGTGTCACACTGCGGGTCACTCCGGCCAGCTCCAGATCGGTCCGCAGTGTAGACAGCGTCTGCATGTACAGCCGCTCCCACGCTTTGGAGCCTGTATTCTGCATCCGGGCAATCACCGCTTCGCCTTCTGCGCTGAGCATATGCTGCGATTTCCCCTGTAATCCGCGCAGATAGAAGCTATGCTGCTCCAGATAAGCGCTGAAACGGAGACTCCGCTCCAGTTCATCCGCGCTTACCCCTGCCAGCCATTTGCTGAAGCGGACCAGAGCTTCACCCGCCCCGCTGGTCACCTCTTCCAGCTCGTCCATCAGATTGACGGCTTCCTCACACTGGCTGTCCGCACTGAATCGCAGCTCCGCGTAGCTGAACAGACGCAAATATAGCTGTTGATACGCATTATATTGTTTAAGGAACTCTTCCATCAGTTCTGCAGGAGCCTGCCCGCTAACGGGCTGCGAGGCCGACCATGTATTCAGCTCCCCGGCAAGGCTCTCCACCTGCCGGCGGTCCTGCTGAAATCCCTCCGACTCGAACGAGGGATAGATCCGGTCCAGATTCCATGTTAATTCGCATGTTGTTGATTCCATTGATTAATCTCTCCTTATTTATAATCGCAGGAGCCCTCCGTTATCACATGCTTCCACCCCGTTCTAATTGAACCTGACAGGATCATCCAGTTAAGTGTACCTTAATTTCCGGGGTTTGTCCTATTCACCGGGCATGGACACGATTACATCCGGCCAGAACACCCAGCACTTTCGCCCAATGTGATCGGTTTTCCGATTACATCCGACCCGCACACCCCAGCACTCGCCCAATGTGATCGGTTTTCCGATTACATCCCGCCCGAACACCCAGCACTCGCCCAATGTGATCGGTTTTCCGATTACATCCCGCCCGAACACCCAGCACTCGCCCAATGTGATCGGTTTTCCGATTACATTGGGCGCACGTGCAAAAAAAGCTCTTCCTGCCCCCAGCGGGACAGGAAGAGCTTTTACCTTTGTACTCACACACTTACCTCGGCTCTAATCCTAGCCTCTACACACCATCTGCCCCATTCAGATATTGACCCGGGCGGTCCAGCTCATAAAGCTTGCGGTAACGCGGCTGCCGCTCCATCAGCTCGGCATGGGTGCCGCGCATCTCCACTTGGCCGTTCTCCATGAAAATGACCTCGTCCATCTGCTCGGCGCCCACCAGATGATGCGTGACCCAGATCAGCGTCTTGCCGGCCATTGCCTCGAACATCGTGGCCAGCAGCTCGCGCTCCGTGCGCGGGTCGAGGCCAACGGTTGGCTCATCCAGCACAACCACCGGCGTATTCTGCAGCAGAATACGGGCCAAGGCCATCCGCTGGCGCTCTCCGCCGGAGAAGCGCTGCCCCGCCTCGCGTACCGGAGTATCATAGCCCTCCGGCAGCGAAGAGATCAGCGTATCCAGCTTCGCCAGGGCTGCCGCCTGCTGGACCGCTGCCTCCGAAGCCCCCGGGTCCCCGAGCCGGATATTGTTCGCCACCGTGGTGTCGAACAGATGCGGGCTCTGGTTCAGCACCGCGATGAGCTGCGGAATCCGCTCACCGTAAGCCGCAGCATCGATCCCGTTAATCGTCACGGAGCCGATGGTGGGCGCAATCACGCCCTGCACCAGCTTGAGCAGTGTCGATTTACCGGCTCCGCTGCGGCCGATCACTGCAACCTTCCGCCCCTGCGGCAGCGCAAGGTCCAATTGCTGAACAGAGAAGTCGTCACCTGCCGCATAGCGGTAGCCCGCCGACTTCAGTTCAATCTGAACCTGTCCGCTGGCCTTAGCCGCCTGCAGCGCAGCGGCAGCCTGAGCTTCCGCTCCGGTACTCCCAGCAGCAGTTCCCGCGCTAAGCGGTGCATCTCCCGCTGCGGCTTCCACGCCCTCCAGCCGCTCCAGTGAATTCCGGTATTGCGGAATTTTCTCCACAGCCTCGGATACGGGCAGGAAGGCATCTGCCACCGGGAAGACCACCAGCACGAACGCCGCAATGAGCGTTCCGGCAATCGCCCCTTCAGCATACTGTCCAGCCGCCCAGTATAACAAAGACAACACGGCCAGGCCAACAACGGCCTGCCCGATGAACATACGCAGCCGTGCCCAGCGCCGCAGCGAACCGTCTATGCGGGCAACCGCCTGCTCGTCCGCTTCGTACGTATCGACGAACTGGCTCTGCCGCCCGCTGATAACCCAGTCGCTTAAGCCGAGGACAGCATCGGTCAGCTTTTGATACAACCGGTTCCGCTCCTGCTTCACCTGACGCTGACGCTTCTGGGTCAACAAGAGGGAGATCAGCGGTAATACGACTACCAGCACCAGCATATAGAGTCCCATAAGCAGAGCAAAGGCCACATCGAACGTCCCGAGCGCAATCATTGCCGCTGCATAGATCAATAGCGCGATAATACTCGGAAAGACCGTACGCAGATACACATTCTGTAAATATTCGATATCATCGGCAAGCATACCGAGAATATCCCCGGTACGGAAGCGCGTGGATAAGAACAGTGCCTGCGGCTCCAGCATATGGTACAGCCGGACCCGCATCTTCGACAGAATGCGCAGAATCGTGTCATGTCCCACCAGCCGTTCCACATAGTGGATGACAGCCCGGCTGGTCCCGAAGGTACGCACACCAACAATGGGGACATAGATCATCAGTATATTTTCCGGCGGAATCGAGGCCTTCGAGATCAGGAAGCCGGACGTGTACATCAGCGAAGACGCTGAGAAGATCGTCAGCGCGCCCAGCAAGATAATTAACACGAACCGCCAGAAGTAGGCAGAGTAATAGGGAGCAAACCATCCTTCACGTTTCAATGGATTCCCTCCAATTGACTTTGAATAAGCTCATAATAAGCACCCCTCCGCGCAGTCAGCTCGTCGTGTGTGCCTATTTCAGCCACCCGTCCCTGCTGCATAACGACAATCAGATCCATGTCGATCATCCAGTGCAGGCGGTGTGTAGCCAGGAATACCAGCTTACCCTCGAACAGCGGCAGCATCGTCTCCTTCAGCTCATATTCCGTCTCAATGTCCAGATGGGCCGTCGGCTCATCCAGCAGCATGATGGGGCGGCTGCTCAGCAGAGCGCGGGCCAGAGCCACACGCTGCTCCTGTCCGCCGCTGAGCGAACGGCCGCCGCCGCCGATCATTTCGTTCAATCCCTCCGGCAGCGAGGACACCAGCTTCGATAAACCTGCCGACTCCAGCGCGGCAGCTACCGCTTCCTGCGAAGCCTCAGGATAATAGAACCGGACATTATCAGCCAGAGTGCCGCTGAAGATATACGGGCGCTGCGGAATATAAGCCGTCTGCTTCCGCCACCCCTCATCGGTTAGCGCACTGACCAGGCTTCCATTGATCGTAAGGCTTCCGGAGGTTGGATGAAGAAAGCCGCCCAGAATATCTACAAGCGTAGACTTGCCTGCCCCGCTCTCCCCGATAATACCGATTCTGGCATATCCCCTGAAGTCGAGATTCACCCCTTCGAGCGAGGATACACCGTCAGCTTCATATTGTACGCCCACCGCATGAAGCCGAAGTTCACTATCATTGTTCCACGTGAAAACGCCTCCCGGCAGCTCTCCTCCATCGCCCTTCACCGCTCCCTGCCCACCCGGCTCCAGCAGCTTCGCCTGGACCGTCTCACGGTCAATGATGCTCTTCATCGCTTCTCCGGCTTCCTTGCCGTCCAGTGTGGCATGGAAATCTGCACCCACCAGCCGCACCGGCAGGAAATATTCCGGCGCGAGAATCAGGATCGTCAGTCCGGTAACCAGCGTCATCTGCTCATTGACCAGACGCAGACCGAGACTTACCGCTACCGAAGCGACAGACAGCATGGTGAAGAAGTCCAGTGCGAACGATGACAGGAAGGCGACTCGCAGCGTACGCATGGTTGCTGAACGGTAGCGGTCACTGACCTTAGCAATACTCTCACTGTGACTGCGGCTGCGTCCAAGATATTTCAGCGTCTCCAGACCGCGCAGCGAATCCACGAAGTGATTCGATAAGGTACGGTAGGACTTCAGCTGACGGTCCATCTGCTTGCGGGCCGT
Organism: Paenibacillus sp. FSL R7-0210; assembly: GCF_038009085.1. Classification (NCBI taxonomy): domain Bacteria; kingdom Bacillati; phylum Bacillota; class Bacilli; order Caryophanales; family Paenibacillaceae; genus Paenibacillus; species Paenibacillus sp. FSL R7-0210. Next base: position 6,513,227 of record NZ_JBBPAR010000001.1, on the reverse strand, counting down.
CATCCCGATCAGGATCATGAATACAATAATGATCGGCATCGTTAAGGTAAGAATGACACCGCTGGACGTATCCAGGGTGAATACATAGATAAGCAGCAGAGCGGGTGTTACCGCCATACCGACCATCCGCGGAATAATCAGCTCCAGGTATGTGCGGAACTTCGTTACTCCTTCAAGCACTAATGTGACCATATTTCCGGTCCCCCGGTCGCCAGCCAGCCTTGGTCCCAGCTGGAACAGCTTGTCCATCATCTGTCTCCGCATGCTGCTGCCGGTCGCTTCCGCGAAGCGGTACGCCGCCCGGCTCATCAGCATAGCGCAGGCATGACGCACAAGAAACGCAAGAAGGAACAAGAGCGCTCTAGCCCCTTGTTCCTTCAGCGGTTCTCCCGCAAACAGCGCAGAGACAGCTTCTGCCAGCGACTTCGCCAGCAGAAGAATGGAGAAGCTTTGCACCAGGGTCAGGAAGCCAACCAGCAGAAAGACAGGCTTAACTCCTTTGTACCCAAGCAAATTTTTATCCATTAGTATTCAAGATGCTCCTTCTCATGAACCCGTTTGTGGAAGATGAAATAACTCCAGATTTGATAGCCCAGCACGAACGGCAGCAGGGTCAGCGCTACAATCGTCATCACCTTCAGCGAATATTGGCCGGAGGCCGCATTCGTAATCGTCAGGTTGAATGCCTGATCCAGCGAGCTGATCATCACCCGCGGGAACAGTCCGATGAAGATCGATGCAACAGACAGCGCCATCACAGCACCAGTCATCCCGAAGGCATAGCCGTCCTTCTTCTTAGTCATGAAATACCCGGCCAGCAGATAAGCGGCTACAGCGAGAACGACTACAATCCACAGCAGCGTTCCGCGTTTATCGAAGATATCCGTCATAGTATATGTCATCACAACGAAGGCTACCAAGAGCGCCGCCAGTGGAATCAGCAGCTTCTGGGCCAGCTTACGCGCCCGTTCCTGCAGATCTCCAAGCGTGCGGAGCGTAGTGAACATCAGCCCGTGTACCAGACACAGCAGGACGACCGTAATCCCTGCAACCACTGTATAAGCATTGACGATATCGAAGAATCCGGCATACATCTGCATATCCTTGTCGATCGGCAAGCCCTTGATGAAGCTGGCGAATACCACGGCGAGCAGGAACGGCGGCAGGAAGCTGCCGAAGAAGATGCAGACATCCCATGTTTTTTGCCAAGCCTTGGAATCGCGCTTGCCTCTGAATTCGAAGGCGACACCACGGGCGATTAACGCCAGCAGAGCAAATACAAACGGAATATAGAAACCGCTGAACAACGTAGCATACCAATGCGGGAAGGCCGCGAACATGGCACCGGCGCCCGTAATCAGCCATACCTCATTCGCATCCCAGAACGGCCCGATCGAATTGATCAGTATCCGTCGCTCCGTATCATTCTTGGCCAGAATCTGCGTCTCCATTCCTACACCGAAGTCGAAGCCTTCCAGGAAGAAGAACCCGACGAACAGCACCGCAATCAGCAGAAACCATAATTCATTAAGTGACATAGGTTAGCCCTCCTTGTTATACGGATCGTGGGATTCACCGTGTTCGTTATCCATAGCATAAGGACCTTTTTTGATCACTTTGACGAACAGGCCGACTAGCACTGCACCCAATATGGCATAGATCGCGGTAAAAGAAATCACCGAGAACAGTACCTGTCCGCTGGTAATATTAGGTGATACACTGTCTTCTGTAGTCATAAGTCCGAATACAGTCCATGGCTGACGCCCGATCTCTGTCATAATCCAGCCGGCCGTGTTGGCAATCGGCGGAAGCAGCAGTCCCCAGAACATGAAGCGCATGAACCAGGTATTGGGTCTGTCCATCTTTTTACGCCACATGAGGTAGATCGCGTATACCCCAAACAGTATCATCAGCGAGCCTGCAGCCACCATGATCCGGAAGCTCCAGAAGGTTGTTTTGACCGGCGGAATATAATCTCCTGGCCCATAGGCCACTTCATACTCCTGCTGCAGCTCCAGCATCCCCTTCACTTCACCGGAGAATTTACTGTAGGACAGGAAGCTCAGCAGATACGGAACCTGAACTTCATTGCTGTTGGTCTGGTTCTTCACATCGATATTGGCAAATACCGTCCAAGGTGCCGGGTCGCCGCTCTCGCCCCACAGCGCTTCGGATGCGGCCATCTTCATTGGCTGTGTCTCTACCAGATATTGAGCCTGTGCATGTCCTGCAACCGCAACGCCGAAGGAAGAGATAACCCCTACAATTGCTGCAATCTCGAATGATTTTCGGAAGAAGGCAACGTCCTGCTTCTTAAGCAATTTGTATGCACTGATCCCTGTTACCAGGAAGGCGCCTGTAGCGTAAGCGGCAAGGACTGTATGCGGAAATTCCACCAGCAGCTGGCCATTTGTAATCAGTGCGAAGATGTCATTCATCTCAGCACGGCCATTGTTAATCTGGAAGCCAACCGGATGCTGCATGAATGAGTTAGCCAGCAGAATCCAGAATGCCGACAGCATCGTTCCGAAGGCGACCAGCCAGATGGATAACAGATGAATCCGCTTGGATACCTTATCCCAGCCGAAGATCCAGATTCCGATGAACGTGGACTCCAGGAAGAAGGCCAACAAGGCTTCAATCGCAAGCGGAGCCCCGAACACATCACCGACGAAGCGCGAATAATCCGACCAGTTCATCCCGAACTGGAACTCCTGCAAGATCCCTGTTACTACACCTACTGCGAAGTTAATCAGGAATAGCTTCCCCCAGAATTGCGCCATTCTTTTGTACTCTTCATTGCCCTTTCTTACGTACATGGTCTCCATAATGGCAATTATGAGCGCAAGTCCGATCGATACTGGCACAAAGAAATAATGAAAAATTGTCGTCGACGCAAATTGTATACGCGACAGCAGTACTGTATCCATATTTCTCCCCTTCCTTCTCCCCATTTCGTTATGTCTATTTTGTCAAATTCCCATCACTCAAAGTGTGATAATTATCACATTATACGCCCCGTTTAGGCATAAAAAACAATAAATTTGTGACAAATATCACAATTTTGCATTTAAAAGCAAAAAAAATAAGACGGTTTCACCGTCTTGAAGATGTCCTGCATATATAGTTGTCTTGACTCATAAAGGTATTGGTCTAGGTAATGGAAATACCTTTCTTAAGCGATTTGAGATCGCCATTTGAATTAAGCAATTGCGGCAGCATCTTCATGCTACGAACCATTGGGGAATGACAGAGACGGCAGGAAGGCGCATGTTCAAATGCGAAATTATCCCTCATCCATCCATTACAATCCTCATTGGTACAGGCCCAAATTGCGGTATTTTCTTCCGGTACTTCCTCCAAAGGCTTTTTCCGGTAGTTCATTGCCGTTCCTCCCTTCCTTTATGTTGCAAGCAAGTGATGATAAAAAAAGACCGTCCCAACTTTCACAAGCGGGGACGGTACCTTCTATTAATTACAGTTTTACAACGTTTTCGGCTTGTGGTCCGCGGTTGCCTTGAACAACGTTGAATTCAACGCGTTGGCCTTCGTCCAAAGTTTTGAAGCCGTCGCCAGTGATTGCGCTGAAGTGAACGAATACGTCGCTTCCGCCTTCAACTTCGATGAAACCGAATCCTTTTTCTGCGTTGAACCATTTAACTGTACCTGTTTGCATGTGTGTTACCTCCACAAATTTAAATTAATATGTTCTTTTTATCTTCAGACAAAGAAAAAATTCACACATTGAGAAAGGTTGTAGCTTTGGTTGACAGCCCTTTTCAATGCGAGAATAAGGTATCAATGTAAGAACAATTTCATGTTACCACACCTTAATAACAAAGGCAAGCTGTTCTATCCTAATTCCTCCTTTTTTTCCCTTATAAGGACTACTTCCCAATGTAAGGGCTACCAGTCATAATAAATTGTAATATTTATACCCATTGCTACCAATTACCCCATTTATTTATTCTTGAAACAGCCCCGCCCTCTTCTTTTTTTCCTGAAAAGGACGGCTTGAACTGTTTCCGTAATCGTGACTGCCTCATTATTATATACGGCCATTTCCAATTTTATTCCTCTGGCTTCTCAAGAAGCTGGACTGTGGTCTGCTTCACTTCACCATTGCGGTAGAAGGTAATCTTCAGCTTATCGCCGATCTTGGTATGATCGTACAGATATTTGCGCAGCGACAGCGTGGAGGTAATCGGCTTATCGTTGAACTTGGTAATCACATCGTTAAGCTGCAGACCCGCTTCCTTCGCCGGTCCCACAGCATCCAGAACCACAACCCCATCGGTCACTAGAGACGGAAGATTGAGCTCCTTACGCTGGTCATCGGCCAGCGGTACATAAGGATTATTCAGATCCACTGAATAGACGCCCAGGTATGACCGGGCTATCCGGCCTTTGGAGGTAAGCTCATTGGCTGTATCCACCACATGATTGGAGGGAATCGCAAAGCCCAGTCCCTCTACCCCCGTATCGGAGATCTTCATCGTATTGATACCAATCACCTTGCCGTCCAGATCCACTAGTGCGCCCCCACTGTTGCCCTCGTTAATGGCCGCATCCGTCTGGATCACTTCCTGCTCCCAATCGTACACGCCGTCCTGGTTCAGTGACACCGGTATCGTCCGCTCTGTGTAGCTGACTATGCCGGAAGTCAGTGTATCTCCAAGCCCCAGCGGGTTGCCGATGGCAATGACAGTCTCACCCAGACGCAGCTTGGAGGAATCCCCGATCTCAGCAATCCGGTCGATTCCCTTGCCGTCAATGGAGAGCACAGCAATATCGCTCACCTTGTCGGCACCTACCAGCTCCGCCTTGTGTGTCACGCCGTCTACTGTAACCACTTCCAGCTTGCCGGCACCCTCAATGACATGATTATTCGTGATGATAAATGCCTTATTGTCATCCTTCTTATAGATAACTCCCGAGCCTAGCGCGGATTCATCGAGAATATTAAGTTCCTTATTATCTTGTTTATGATTAATGATGCTCACTACCGCAGGGCGGATATGTGCAGCAGCCTGAATAATCCGGTCATACGGATCTGCGCTGCTCGCAGCCACCTTATCAATAACCACCGGAGCCTGAGCTCTCTCAGCGGCGAACTGTCCCGTTACCAGACTGAACAGCAGCACAGCCGCTACAGCACTGCAGACAGAGCTGATCAGCGCGATCTGCCAGGTTGCCAGCGACCGCTTCGATTTGCGGACAGCCCACTTGCCGTCAGCATATCCGCCGGTTGATTTAGATTTGCCGCTTTTGCGCCGTGACACCTTGGTTGAATAGAAATCATCATCAAATAATCCCATGTTACACTCTCTCCCCTCTATTGCCACCGCATTCACGACCTGAACGCCAAGCAACCACGCCCGAGCTTAACCGCTATATCTCTTAGACTTCATGAAGTACTAAAAGGTTTCACTTGATTTATTCACCACATTCCAGTGGGTTCTAAGCGCAAGGGATGTCTATTATTCTAATAAGCTACTAAAAAGTTTAACAAGCTTGTATCCGGAATATTTTGCAACTTAAAAGACTACAATAGGATTAGAACGCTCTATATGATTGTATCACAGGCAGCCGCGCTGCCCACATGTTTTCTATGTTAAATAAATGTAAATTATTCACAGATTCAATACTATCCATTTCACAAGGAGGGCCGGACTATGGAGTCTTTTTCAACAAGTAAGGATCTGGTGCAATTCATTGGCAAGCTGGGGGACCTGAAGGATGAGCATTATCAGCTGATTCTTGTCCAGCATGCAATGATTGAGCTGTTAATTGATAAAGGGCTATTCTCCCGCCAGGAGCTGGAGCACAAGATTACCGAGGTTGACCGTCTTATGACTGGCTCACCTTATCCCATGGCGTAGGCCGGTCATAGTAGGTGTCGCAGAGCCTGAACTCACTGTCTTTGTAAAAGCAGCCCCGGTCCTCCATCGCCCCGCGCACGGACATCTTCGCCAGATCCATCATATTATGGTCTCTGCTCAGATGTGCCAGATAGGCGCGCTTGGTCCGCCCGCTCAGAATCTCGCTGAGCGCTGCGCCTGCCGCCTCATTGGACAGATGCCCCAGATCGCCGAGAATCCGCCGCTTCGTATTCCAGGGATAACGCCCCATCCGCAGCATTTCGATATCATGATTCGACTCCAGCACCAGCACATCGGCATCCGATATGGCCGTTCTCACCTTGTCGCTGACATACCCGAGGTCTGTAGCAACACACAGCTTCTCCTTGCCGTCATAGAAATTGTAAGCTACCGGCTCTGCGGCATCGTGGGAGATGGCGAAGGATTCCACCCGCATACTGCCGAAATCCCGGTGCTGCCCGGTCTCCATAATGACCCGGTTATGCTCCTCAATCTTGCCAATCCCCTTCTCAATCGCTCCCCAGGTGTTCGAATTCGCATAGATCGGAAGATTATACTTGCGGGCCATCGCGCCCAGCCCCTTAATATGATCCGAATGCTCGTGGGTCACAAGAATTCCGTCCAGCTCCGCTCCCGTCAGTTCGCGCATGGCCAGCAGTTCGTCAATGCGCTTCGCGCTCAGACCCGCGTCGATCATAAGTGTGGTCTCGCCGTTACGCACCACTGTCACATTCCCGGTAGAACCGCTGGACAGTACTGTAAATGAAATCCCCATATCTCTCCTGCTCCTTCTACTCTGTTGTCTTCGGACTGATAATGTCTGCACTGATCGCATCCATATAATAAGCGCTGCCGTCCTCCAGCATGAACCGCCACATCGGCGAAGCCACCTGGCTCTCGGAGTTGAACAGCTCGCCGTAATAGCCCAGCTCAATCTCCTTCACTGCAGAACCCGCAGGAAAATACTTCTCGATCAGACTGCTAAGCGCCTGCGAAGCCGGAAGCACCTTCTGCAGATCCTCGCTCCGGCTTGCTGCGATCTCAATCTTCGGCCAGCGGTAGGCCACAATCTTCTGGTCACTGTTAATCAGCTCCAGCCGCACTCTGAACAGAGACCACTTGTTATCCACCAGCGGATGGAGGACGAACTTGCCGACCTCACTCTCCTGTGAATCGAACCGGTAATTGGCAATGTCGGGAATCTGGCTCTTCAGCAGATTGCTAAGCTCCGAGAACGAGGAGTACATCAGCTTGCTGTCGATCGGCTCCTTTAGCTTCACAGGCAGTTCATTCTGCTCTTCGGCCGAATAACGGTACGTGATATCAGGCAGCTGCGGAGTGGCAGCCGGAATCGGGCACAGCAGCCGGATGTTCTTCTCCTCCATCACCGCCTGAGTCTCTGCGGACAGGGAAGTGAAGTCAAGTCCCGCACTGACCTGATCGCGCACATCGATCCATAGCTGATAGCACAGCAGCAGATTCAGCACCAGAAAGGCATATATCAGTACACTCTTGGCCCTTCCCCAGTCCATAACGTCCCTCCTCGAATCGGTATTCTGCCCGCTTGGCTTAACTCCGCCCTAATTCAATGTAAGCTCACTGCCATCGCTAAGCGTAACCCGCCAGACGGGATGAAGCTGCAGCTTCTCCCCGGCCAGCGCAGGCATATAGGCAGGCGTAAGCTCAATGATCCGCAAGGAGCTGCCGAGCTGCGCCAGCCGCTGCTTCAGCAGTTCGCCGCCGGGCAGCTCGACAATGGTCTTCTCAGACTTGTCCTCATTCGTATACATCAGGGAGCGCTCATAGGAAGAGACCGTTCCCTGCTGGAGCTCCAGATGAATTACGCCATACTGAAGCTGCGGATTGCTCATGATCGGATAGGAGCCGGACGGATAAGCGCCATAATATTGTTGAAAAGAAACCTTGCGGTCCTGCCGGCCCTCCTCCGTAGCAGCCAGCCTGTAGGTTCCGTTCCAGCCGCCATGGTTATTGACGAATTCCACCGCCTCCAGCGCATCCTTTGCCGGTGTGCTGTCGCCATCCGGAAGTGCAGCTGGGTCGCTATAACTCATCCAGTTCTGCTCCTGGTCCACCTGCAGGCTACGTTTGCTGTCCGTGTAAATTTTGGAACCGTCCTTCTCAGGAATGTATCTTGTATTGCCTGCATCGAAGAACAAATTGCTTTGCATTTGCTCAATGGTATACATACCCGCAGGCATCACGACTTTAACCAGCGGAACATCCGCCTCAGGGACATAATACTCACCGTTCACGGCTGTATACAGAGTCAGATTCTTGCCGAAGTCCACATGCTGCTGCACATCCTGAACCGTAAGATCAGCCTTGGCCGCCTCGTACACAATATCCCCGCGTGTGCTGAAGAAGATGACATGGGCTTTGGAGTCATTTTTGATATTGTAGATCCAGATCCGGTCAATGCTCTCCCCCTCGAACAGCGAATCCGGCGAGATCTGCATGACCCGCTGCAGCAGCGTTACCGGAATGCCTGCCCCGAACGACAGCTCAATGCCCGGATTCTCGCTGCGGATCTTGTCCCAGTCGAAATCCTGTACGGACCGCCGCTGGAAGCTCTCGAAGCTGCGGCCCTTCAGGCGGTTCATAATCAGATTATAGAAGGTGGAGCTGGGGTAGAACAGCGTATGCTTGTCCCCGCCCATATGAATAATCATTTTATCGGGGTAGAGCAGGTTCTCCACCTTTTCCTTCAGTCCCATATTATCCGTCTTCACATATAAGGTCTTCGACAACACTGCCGAATCACTGCCGGGCAGCCTGTAGATCAGGTAATAGCTCTCCACGAGACTTCCGAGTATAAGCAGGACCAGCATCCATGACTTGATTCTCTCCTTCACGCCTCACTCCCCCTTTGCTTCATCAAAGGCAGTGTGAATGTGACCAGCGAGCCCTCATTCAGCTCCGATTGCAGGGAGATGGAGCCGCCGTGGGCTTTGACAATTTCCCGGGCAATGGACAGCCCCAGACCTGTTCCGCCCATGTTCCGCGAGCGTGCCTTATCCACCCGGTAGAAGCGTTCAAAGATGCGCTCAATATCCTTCTTCGGAATCCCTATACCGGAGTCGCGGACAGACACAGCCAGCATGCCGTCCTCGCTCTTATGCGCCTCCAGCTGGATCGTCCCGCCCTCCGGCGTATACTTGAGGGCATTGGAAACCAGATTGCCCAGCACCTGATCAATCTGGTCGCGGTCCAGCCAGGCTGTAGCGACATCCTTACGCACCCTGGTGCTGATGTGAATCCGCTTCTGGCGGATCTGGAAGGAGAAGCGGTCCGCCACATCCTCCAGCATCTCGGTGATATCCGTCTGCTGAATGCGCAGGCTGGATTCCTTGGAATCCAGCCGCGACAGATGCAGCAGATCCGTAACCAGCCGGATCATGCGCTCCGTCTCATTGCGGATAACGCCGACGAACCGCACGGCAAGCTGCGGATCTTCAAGTGCTCCGTCATCCAGCGCCTCCGCATAGCTCTTGATCGTCGTAAGCGGCGTCCGCAGCTCATGCGACACATTCGCCACGAACTCCCGTCGGGACTCCTCCAGATTCTCCTGCTCCGTAACATCCTGCAGCACTGCAATCGTCCCGGCGATCCGTCCGCCTTCGCGGCGGTGAATCGGGGTGAAGGTCACCCGCACAATATTGGGATCCTCGCCGACCATAGGAGACAGATGGAGCATAGCAGACTGGGGAACGCCCTGGGTCACCGAGACAGACTGCTCAGGCTCCAGCCCCAGCAGCCCGCCAAGCGAGGCTCCTGCCGGAAGCGGTCCTTCCGCGCCAAGCATCAGGGCAGCGCGCGTATTCATCAGAATCACCGCGCCACTCTCGTCTGTGGCTACGACACCGTCACTCATATTGGCGAGAATGGACGACAGCTTCTCCTTCTCCTCTTCGTTCTGCAGCAGCGCCTCGCGCAGCCGGTCCGTCATATAGTTGAAGGCCTGGCTCAGCTGGCCAATCTCATCATTGCCGAACACAGGTACCTTCCGGTTGAAGCGCCCTTCGGCCACAGCCGTGGCATGCTTGGTCATCTCCTTAATCGGATGTGTGATCGTATGGGCCAGAATGACCCCCAGTACGGCCGTCAACGCCAGCGCCAGCAGCAGCCCCGAGAGGAACACACTGTTAATCCGGCTCATGGTGGCATATAAGTCTTTCATATCGGCAGCTATATAGATGGCGCCTACCACCTTATCACCGGAAATTACCGGCTTCGCTACTACCTTCTTGCGCACATTATCATCAGCGATGATATATTCCTCATTATCGCTGATCCCCTGCAAGGCGCGGCTGACCACGGTCTGCGTGTTCCGCTGACCGACATAGTCATTCTGTGAAGGGATCGAGGTGGTAATAATCTTGCCGCTCGCATCCAGCACCTGAATTTCTGCACCATTGATATACAGATTGTTCACCATGCCGCGCAGGCTCTCCACCGCCGACTCCTCATCGGCTGTTCCTGTCTCACTGCCGAATTTGTCAGCGGTGAGGATCGAGAGCATCTCGGCCCGGGCCTTCAGATCCTTGGTGAAGTTATCCGTCAGCGAGTTCTTCATCGAGCTGACAAAGTATACGCCGATCAGCTGCATCGCAATCAGAATCAGCAGCACGTAGATTACGATAAGCCTGGCCTGAATCGTCCGGAAAAAGGACAGTGCCTTCATTACAACCCTCCGTTTTTGGGGCTATGCATCAAATAACCGAGTCCGCGCCGGGTATGAATATACTCCGGCTTGCTGGGATTCTCCTCAATTTTTTCTCTGAGCCGGCGGATGGTCACATCCACCGTCCGCACATCGCCGAAATATTCGAACCCCCACACAGCCTGCAGCAGATGCTCCCGGGTCATTACCTTGCCCGCATGGCGGATCATATAATAGAGCAGCTCATATTCACGATGTGTCAGATCCAGCGGCTCACTATCCTTGTAGACCATGTACATATCCGTATCAATAAATAATCCGAAATGATAGACACCCTGCTTGCTCTCCACCGCTTCACTCGGCGCTTCCGACGGGGATGGCTTATGCTGGCGCCGCATTTGGGCCTTAACCCTAGCCAGCAACTCACGGGTACTGAACGGCTTGGTCACATAATCATCCGCACCAAGCTCCAGACCCAGCACTTTATCAATCTCCCCATCCTTGGCGGTAAGCATAATGATAGGAATATCCAGATGGGCAGAGCGCACCTCACGGCAGACATCCATTCCGTCCTTGCCGGGCAGCATCAGATCCAGCAGCATCAGATCGGGGCGTTTGGACAGAGCCAGCTCCACCGCACTGTTGCCGTCGAAGGCGCAGATGACCTCGTAGCCCTCTTTTTCCAGATTGAATTTCAATATATCAGCAATAGGTTGTTCATCATCCACTACAAGAATCGTTCCCATTTGCATATGCTCAGCTTCACCTTTCTAACGATACTCGAAACCCTGATTCCTTTATTTTAACATACCTGCCTTAGCGTCACATCTATATAAGATGCCAGTTCAAAGAGAAATAAAAGCCGCCCGAAATGATCCGGACGGCAGAGAAGAATTATAGAATGGTGGTCTAGCTCTTATCCATTACTTCAGGTATTTCATTGGATTGATGGCCGTCCCGTTCTTGCGGATCTCGAAATGCAGATGCGTCCCCGTCGAGCGCCCGGTGCTGCCCATGATTCCGATGGGGCTGCCCTGTCCCAGCTTCTGTCCGGTAGAGACCGAAATACTGCTTAAATGCCCATAGTACGTAACGTATCCGTTATTATGGTTAACGATCACCACATTGCCGTACCCGTTCTGCACACCAGCGAAGCTGACCGTCCCAGCATCCGCAGCCTTGATCGTGCGGTTGCCCGATACCAGATCGACTCCCTTGTGTGTGCGTCCCCAACGCTCGCCGTAGCTGCTGGAGATCATCGCTCCGCTAACCGGCCAGGCGAACATTCCTGTTCCTTCACCTACAACCTTGGTGCCGGAATAGACCACTTCAGGCAGAGAAGCCTTCACTACGCTCTGGCCCAGCCACTCCTCCTGAACCACCTGTCCGTTCTCTTTGGTCAGCCTGTACTTCATCGTTTTGAGCCCGGTTTGTCCGGGGCGGACTACCTTCCGCTTGCCTGCCGGCAGCTGGTCACTCTTGCGGATAATAACCTCAGGCTCCGTGACCACCTCTTCGGTTACCTGTTCTACGGTCACGACCGTTAGGTCAGGCTGTGGCACCGTTAGCTGCAATTCATCCCCAATCTGCAGACTAAGCTCCTTCACCTCGGGATTATTGCGGAAAATCTCCGCCTGAGTGATATTGAACCGGGAAGCAATAGCGGAGACTGTGTCGCCTTCTTGAACCGCATAGCGCAGCGGCGCCTCCCTGCCTTCGGTCAGCACCTTCACTGCCTCTTCTACACTTAGCACCTTATTGGGATCTGCCTTCACCGGAACGATGTTGACTTCCTCCCGAATCTTGACTGACTCCACCTGATCATTGGCGGCTGAACCAGCCGCTCCCGCCTTGGCCGCTGTCTTCTTCAGCTTCGCACCCGGAGCTGCCGCCTTCTGCGGAGCGTAATGCGACTTAACGGCCTGAAGCACCGCCGCCGCCGTCTCCTGATCCTTCACAATCCCGAGTGGTTCCCCGTCCACAGCCAGTTGTACGCCTACGGCATAAGCCTTGAGCATACCATCCAGCTTGTCCAGTGTAGCCTCGCTGTTAATCTCCGGCTTGTAAGCCCGCTGGGCCTCGGTCGTAATACCGCCGGTCTGTAGTACCATCACAGAGTCAGGATACTTGAGCTGATATTCCCGTCTCTTCTCTTCGAACAGCTTGTTCAAATCCGCCTGCTGGTTCAGCGCTCCAATCTCCTCACCGTTCACCAGCACTTTGTAATAGGTTACTGTATTCGCTGCTACCTGCTTCTTCTGTGCCCCCACCAGGAAGGTGGTCAGCAGAACCAGACCGGCAGAAGCCAGTATCCATGAACGCCGGCGGCGGGATTTCATCTCCGGCTGAAAGACACGGGATTCACCCGAAGTCATTGCATCCTTACCTTGTTCACCTGCAGCACCAGATCCTGCGGATGCTTCTGCACGGTTCCGCAGGTTCCCCATCCGGCGTATAAACTTAAATCCTTTCATGAAACTCTCCCTTTCGGCTGTAAAAACAAGAATGTATATGCTTCGTGCATCCGATTTGCATGAGTACGAATATGACTGTATGACGCATACGATAAAGGTTACAAAATATTAACCCTTATTAGTCCTTTTTTACTGTACCATAGCCTGAAGAAAAATTTCAACTTTGCTCCCATAGCAAAACCCGCCAATTTCGCGGGTTTATTCCCAAAATATGCGTTTTAAACGGCGAAGTCTTGTCCAAAAAATGACAATTTTTAATTCTGATTCGTCCCTCCGCTATCTGGTGTAAGCATTTTCATCAGCGCCTTATATTCATCCTCATCTACGTACTTCGCAATGATACCCTGCAGTTCCGTTACTTCGCTCTCTGTCAAGCCGCCCTCCAGGGCAGCGGAGATCTTGATCATCTCCTCCTGGGGAAGCTTATTCATCAGAATATTGAAGATATTGGATTTCGCATTAGCAGGCAGGTTCTCCTTTAGATCATTCATAGCCTCCGGCGTCATCACCAGATTCTGGTCCAGCCCCTGCTCACTCTGTTCTTCTCCTGAAGCGGCTTGTCCCATCACAGGCAGTGCATTATCGGGCACCGTCTCGTCTACCGATTTCTCTTGAAGATTTCCGGCTTTTCCGCCACTGCTGTCCTTCTTCTCTACCTCCGTCTTGCTTGAATCAGCCTCCTTAGTGGAGTTTTTAGTCTCGCTTGAGGCCGCTTTGGAATTCTCCTTGGGGGCAGCCCCGCTGCCGCCCATACCGGTCAGACTCTTCACAAAGCCGCCGATTCCCGGCCCCGGCCCGTCCAGCTTGATATCGAAGCTGGCCAGCACCGACTGGATATACGTATTCACCACATAGGCCGTTGTCAGCATGGACAGGCCGCTCGCCAGCACCACAATCAGGCAGATGCTCAGCGCACGCTTCACTATTTTCACCAACATCACTCCCTTACACCCTGCTCTATTCAACCTCAGAAGAATCGGTTCGCTATGATCCCATTCTCACAGTATTGACTAGAACAACGTCCGGGAAACGTCCCGAAGCACATTAAAGCTGATTACCTGCTGAACAATAATCCTGACAAAACAGAAACAGGAGCCTCACCGAGGCCCCTGCTCCTATACGTATCTATTTAGTTCTGCTTCAGTCTAGATATAGATTGGCAGTACTTGATTAGTCTGTTCACGGTTGCGGCCCACAGAGAAGATCGAGATTGGAATCCCCGTCAGCTCCGATACACGTTCCACGTATTTGCGTGTGTTGGCCGGCAGATCCTCCAGCGTCTTCGCCCCAGTGATGTCTTCGCTCCAGCCTGGAAGCTCCTCGTAGACCGCTTCACACTCTGCCAGCATTTTCAGGCTTGCCGGGTAATGTGTGATAATATCTCCACGGTACTTGTAGCCGGTGCAGATCTTCACAGTCTCAAGACCGCTCAGGACATCCAGCGAGTTCAGCGACAGGCCGGTGATTCCGCTGACGCGGCGGGCGTGACGCACAACCACACTGTCGAACCAGCCCACGCGGCGGGCGCGTCCGGTTACGGTTCCGTACTCATGCCCGGTCTCGCGGATATAATCACCGGTTGCATCGTTCAGCTCTGTAGGGAACGGGCCGTCTCCAACGCGGGTAGTATAAGACTTCGCCACACCGATAACCTGCTTGATCTTGGACGGTCCCACGCCCGAGCCGATGCAGACGCCGCCAGCTGAAGGATTCGATGAAGTAACGAACGGATAAGTTCCCTGGTCGATATCGAGCATCACGCCCTGCGCACCTTCGAACAGCACCCGGGAATCCGCATCAATCGCATCATTCAGTACCACCGAAGTATCGGTTACATAGCCGCGCAGCACTTCTGCATACTCCAGATATTTGGTCAGAATCTCTTCCACATTCAGCGGCTCAGCGCCGTATACCTGAGTGATCACCTGATTCTTCTCTTCCATCAATGGACGAAGTCTCAGCTCGAATTCCTCAGCGTCCATCAGATCGGCAATCCGGATGCCGTTACGGGCAGCCTTATCCATGTAGCACGGGCCGATCCCCTTACGTGTTGTACCGATTTTGTTCGGGCCTTTGCGGTCTTCCTCAAGCGCATCCAGCACCATATGATAAGGCATAATGACATGCGCACGATCGCTGATTACCAGATTCTTCGTATCGAAGCCATTGTCATGAATATAATTAATTTCTTGGATCAGCGCTTCCGGGTTAATGACCATTCCGTTGCCGATAACACAAGTCTTCTCTTTATAAAATACACCAGATGGAATCAAGCTCAGCTTGAACTTCTTTCCGTCAATCAGAATCGTGTGACCGGCATTGTTACCCCCTTGATACCGGGCGACCACATCTGCACTTTCCGCCAGAAAATCCGTGATCTTGCCTTTGCCTTCGTCTCCCCATTGTGTTCCCACGACGACTACCGTTGACATGTACATTCCTCCGTAGGTGCTAGCAAGCACCATTATTTTTCCGCTTATCATAGGGGCTCTGTACGCGCTTCATCTTGTACGCAGCCCTCCGGACACCAGGCGGGCAGGCCGCCAAAGCACAATAATCAGTGTAACAGCGGCACTTTTTAAAGTCAAATAAAAACGAACGATCACAGACTGAAATGTGCGATCGTTCGTGTATTGTGCGAAGTTTGCCTAACCTGCAAACGGTTCTGCATGGGCCCGCTCGTAGTTGACGAACTTGTTGAAGTTCTTGAGGAACACAAGCTCCACCGTCCCTACCGGACCGTTACGCTGCTTGGCAATAATAATTTCGATAATGTTCTTCTTCTCGGTATCCTGATTGTAATAATCATCACGGTACAGGAACGCTACGATATCGGCATCCTGCTCGATAGAGCCTGATTCACGAAGGTCACTCATCATCGGCCGTTTGTCCTGGCGCTGCTCCACACCGCGGCTGAGCTGGGACAAGGCAATAACCGGAACGTCAAGCTCACGGGCGATCTGCTTCAGGGTACGGGAGATTTCCGATACCTCCTGCTGGCGGTTCTCGCCGGCCTTGCCCCGGCCCTGGATCAGCTGCAGGTAGTCGATGACAATCATTCCGAGTCCCTTTTCCTTCTTGAGCCGGCGGCATTTCGCCCGGATATCGGTAACTGTGATGCCCGGAGTGTCGTCGATGTAGATTTCGGACTCGGACAGCGACTGGATGCCCATCGTGAGCTTGGACCAGTCATCATCGCTCTTGAAATCACCGGTACGCATAATATTGGCGTCCAGATTGGCCTCTGCGCAGATCATACGCTGAACCAGCTGGGGCGCCGACATTTCCAGACTGAAGATGGCTACCGTCTCCTTCGCCCGCACCGCCACATTCTGCGCGATATTCAGAGCGAAGGCCGTCTTCCCAACGGAAGGACGGGCCGCCACAATAATTAAGTCATTGCGCTGAAAGCCGTTCGTCATATGGTCCAGGTCAACGAACCCGGTTGGAATCCCCGAGGTTCCGCCTTTATTCTGATGGAGCAGCTCGACCCGGTCGAATACCTGCATGAGCACATCGCGGATGGCAATGAACCCGCTGCCGCTGCGGCGGTTCGAGATCTCCAGGATTCGCCGCTCGGCGTCACTCAGCATAATGCCTACGTCTTCGCCGCCGGTATAGCCTTCGCTGACAATCTGCGTGGCTGTGCGGATCAGCCGCCGCAGCATCGCCTTCTCCTCAATAATCTGGGCGTAATAATCGACGTTGGCCGCAGTCGGCACCGCATGCGCCAGCTTCGCCAGATAGCTGACACCGCCGATATCCTCAAGCTCCCCCTTATCCTGGAGCCGGGATGTCAATGTAATCAGGTCAATCGGCTGGCTCTCTTCTCCGAGCTGCACCATCGCCTCAAATATCATCTGATGCGGTTTGTCGTAGAAGTCTTCGGTATTCACCCGCTCCATCGCGGTAATTAGCGCCTCATCCGACAGTAGAACTGCACCCAGTACGGCCTGTTCTGCCTCCAGATTCTGCGGGGGAACCCGATCGAAAAAGAGATCTCCACCCATCCTACTCCTCCGTTACCTGAACCGTGAGGTTAGCCTTTACTTCAGTATGCAGTTTAACTGTTGCCTGGAACGTGCCTACATGGCGGATCGAATCGCTCAGCTCAATTTTGCGCTTGTCGATGACGATGCCCTGAGTAGCTGCCAGGGTCTCGCCGATCTGCTTGCTGGTAATAGCGCCGAAGAGACGGCCGCCTTCGCCTGCTTTGGCCTTTAGAGTCAGGGTCAGCTCATCCAGCTTCTTGCCCAGCTGTACCGCTTCCTCCTTCTCCTGGTCCTTGCGGCGCTGTTCGGCTGCCGCCTGGTTCTCCAGTGTCTTCACATTACCGTCTGTAGCCGGACGAACCAGCCCGCGCGGCAGCAGGAAATTGGCTGCATAGCCCTCCGACACCTCTTTAACCTGCCCCTTCTTGCCTTGACCCTTAACATCCTTCAAGAATATGACCTTCATTCAAATAACCCCTCTTTCGCTTCAATTTCGGCCAGCACTGCGAGCAGTCTGGCTTCCGCTTCTTTGGTTGTTCCTTCAAGCTGTACAGCCGCGTTGGACAGATGTCCGCCGCCGCCCAGCTTCTCCATGACTACCTGCACATTCATCCGACCCAGAGAACGGGCGCTGATGCCGATCAGGCCGTCAGGACGTTCACTGATGACGAAGGACGCCACCACATTCGTCATCCCCAGCAGCGTATCCGCCGTCTGGGCGATCAGCAGCTGCGGAATCTTCATCCCGGGCTGTGTGACCACCAGTGCTATCTGGTCATACACCATACGCGCATGCTTGATGATCTCCGCCTTCGAGATGTACTCCTGCAGATCCTCCTTCAGCATGCGCTGAATGAGAATCGTATCCGCCCCGACCCGGCGCAGGAACCCGGCGGCCTCGAAGGTCCGCGAGCCTGTATGCAGCGCGAAATGCTTCGTATCGACCGTGATCCCGGCCAGCAGCATCGTGGCCTCCAGCGGGCTGAGCTTAATCTTGTCATGAATGTACTGCAGCAGCTCCGTCACCAGCTCACAGGTCGATGACGCATACGGCTCCAGATACACGAGCACAGCGTCATTGATGAACTCCTCACCCCGGCGGTGATGGTCAACCACCACAATCCGGCTGGCAACCTGCACCAGCCTCGGCTCCATAGTCATGGAAGCCTTGTGTGTATCCACAACAATGAGCAGCGTATGCTCCGTCATCATCTGGAGAGCCTGCTCTGGCGTGATGAAGGTCTTGTAGAGCGCCTCATCCTTGCGGATCTCCTCCATCATCCGGGTAATCGAAGGATTCGGCGTCTCCATCACAATGCTGGCTTCCACATTGTACATCTGTGCCGCCTTAAGCAGGCCAATCGCCGCCCCCACCGCGTCAATATCCGGTATCCGGTGCCCCATAATCAGCACCCGGTCGCTCTCCTGCATCAGATCCCGCAGGGCGTGGGCGATCACCCGCGCCCGGACGCGGGTGCGTTTCTCGGCGGCATTGGTCTTGCCGCCGTAGAAGGAGAGCCGCTGGCCCGCCTTCACAGCGGCCTGGTCCCCGCCTCTGCCGAGCGCCATGTCCAGACTCGACTGGGCAAGCGCTCCCAGCTCACTGGCCGATTCCGAGCCGTAGGCAAGGCCTATGCTCAGCGTCATCGGCACCTTGAGGTCTGCCGTCATCTCACGGACCTCATCCAGCACCACGAACCTGCTCTCCTCCAGGGCCTGAAGGCTGCGGTGATTCAACAGCATCAGGTACCGCTCGGAAGACAAACGGCGCAGATATACCTCGAATTGCTTACTCCACTCGGTAATCTCACTGGCAACCTTGGCGATTAGCGAAGTACGCTGCTGATCATCCATCCCCTGGGCGGCCTCATCCAGATTATCCATCATGACAATTCCAATCGCCAGCTTCTCTTCCTCATACCGCTCACGCAGCACCACAAGCTCGGTAATATCGAATAAATACAGCAGCCGTTCGCTTGGAATCACCACGACCTCATAATAACGGTCATCCACCGTAAGTTCATGGCGCTGCTCCTTCAATACCCCTTCCTTAACCGGTTCCCGCTTGGACGGCAGGTTCTGCAGAGAAGCCATAACCTCAGGCATCAGCTCCTGCATATCTTCACCCACAAGAGACTTGCGGGAGAAGATCTGGCCGGCATTCCGGTTATGCCATTCCACCGCCCGGTCCTCACTGTACAGGATAATTCCGAGCGGAAGCATGCTTACAGCCTCTCCCTCCACCCGCTTGATGCGGAAGGACAGGCCGTTGATATAATCTACAAGGTTGCGGCGGAACGACAGCTCGGCCTGCAGCATGGTGAAACACAATGTGCCGGCCAGGAAGAGGCTGGCAACACCGAGGACCCAGTTATAGATACTCACTACTATAATCAGGACCAGCAGCAGTAAGAACGCCCACACGGTATGATAGCCGTGCCAGCGTCTTTGCAGAAATTTTGGCATGAGCCCTCACCCTATCGTTTCGATTTCTTCACAAGCTCCCGCAGCGGAAACGCCAGGTCCACCACACCAATAATCCAGAATCCCGGCAGAGCAATAACAGGGATTGCCAGCAGAAGAGCGATGATCTTGCTCCACTTCCGTTCATGCACCAGGAAGAAGAGGAAGCCGATGGTCTGAATCTTGAATGCAATCTGCAGCAGCGGCAGCAGATTGGCCGAGACCATTAGCATGAAGCCGCTGTCGGCACCGCCGAACAGCAGGCTGATTACGACGCCAAGCAGATAATACCAGATGAACGATCTGGCCAGTCTCCATTCCCGCGCCGGCTTCAGCTTGGGCACCGCATATTCCATACTGTTCAGAATAGGGCGGACAATGGAATGGGTAATGACCGCAATCACGAACGCACTGAGGATCAGCGTCATCGGTATCGCCTGGATCGTCAGCCAGCTCATCTGGCCAATCTGATCGGAGGAGAGGGCGATCTCGGACAGCAGCGGATTGCTTGCCCCCATACTTGCCAGCCAGTCTGCATAGGTCTTCAGAACATCATAGACGTAGTCGTACAAATTGAACTTAAGGAACGTCGTACTGATCAGCAGGATCAGCAGGAATTCAGCTAGTATAGCGACCATACCAGCAATCAGTGTAGAAATCGCTGAAGCACGCTTCTTGTACCATCGTCCCATCACAAGGGCCGGGATTAAGAAATAAGCCGCAATCAGGATATACATCGGGGTAATCAGGCCCACAATCAGCAGAACCGGTAACAGATGCAGAATGAACTGCTTGGTGTTAAGGGTCGTAAAGAGCACTATGGCCGGAATAATCATAAAGAATGTTGTAATAATTAGCAGCGGGGTTGACAGGGATAACAGCAGCAACAGATAAGCTACGCTCCAAGCCACAGATGTCCAGCGAAATTTCAACAGTATTCACCTCTTACGCATATGTTCTTCTAATGCAGATATATCCTGGTACCATTCTTCGAGCTGATGGCCCTCCTGCCTGTGCTTTCGCAGCTTCTCCAGCAGTAAATCATCCAGCTCGCGATAAGGGATACCGAGTCTGCGCCCCAAGATGTACGAGCTCATAATCAGGCTGGCCAGACTGTCGCCGACACGCGTGGTACTGCCTTCCCACAGCGCTTTGAATAACCTTGAGACTTGATCAATAACTTCCGTCTTTAACCACTCAATTACCTTGGCGCGTTTGGCCACATCCAGATCCTTCGGCACATTGGGCACTGTCTCTCTACCTCCGGCAAAAAGCATTATTCTCCATTATAGCATAAAAATTTCCGCGCCACACGGACGCCTGCCGCCCCTGAATACCGCCTTCCATCTTTCAAAAAAGGCCCGCATTCCGCTTCGCCGGAAATACAGGCCTTGGTACCTTATAACGATTCGAGCGATTGCCGTGAGACAAATTTCTCGCAGTATTCAATAATCTGGCTCCGGCGTACAATGCCGATGAACCGCTTCATGTCGTCGACCACCGGTACAAAGTTCTGGACCTTGGCCAAATTAATCAGATCTTCCATATCCGCATCAATCGAGACCGCCAGATTGTTCATCCGCAGCGGGACATCCTTAAGCAGAAATTTGGAAGCATTCTCAAAGGTGACCGCGCCGCCCGACTCCTTCATATACCAGAGCAAATCACCTTCTGTAACCGTTCCCGCATATTCTCCGTTGCGGTTCAGGATCGGCACTGCTGTATAGCGGTGAAACTCCATCCGTTCCAGGGTCTGCCGCAGCGTCGAATCCATGGTAACACAAGCGACCTCCTGCTTCGGAAGTAAAAAAAACGCAATGTTCATCTCTTAATCCTCCTCAAAGAATTCCGAAGGAATGCTACTTTACCTTCCTTGCACTAAAGCCCACCGTAGTTATACGTCTGCCCTCAGCAATAAGTTCCATTCCATTATAGCATGAAGACAGTAAACAGCAGCCATTAACCTTGAGGGAATGGCTGCTGTTTTTATAACGGGTCAAGAAAATCGGTTCTGATCCTTATTGTACTGCAGGTGTGGCCGAAGGCTCAAGCGCATTGCCGGCCTTGCCTGGCTCAATCAGCTGGTCAACCGGTGTGCTGGGGTTCATCCAGTTGTCGATCAGCGCCTTGGCTTTATTCAGATCCTCTTCGTTCACTATATCGTAGTAGACCCCGTCCATCCGTTTGCCTTCCCCCATCACCGTGAAGCTGGAGATATCCATGTCCTTGCCGCCCATGAACTTCTTGGCGAGACTGATGATCATCGAGGGCTGAATATCCGTTTTGAAGTTGTCGCCCATGATATCCAGCAGCTCAGGAATATTGCCGATCTGGCTGATCGATAACATTTTATTCGCTACGACATCAATAAAGACCTGTTGACGTTTGGTACGGTTGAAGTCGCTATCCTCACGGTAGCGGGTATAGTTAAGTGCCTCTTCGCCGCTATAATTCGACTTATTGGCCTTAATGGTGAATTTCTCATGGTCTTTGCCTTTGTTGACAATATCCTTCTTGATCGGGAGCGGCACACCGCCAATGGCATCGACAGCATCCTTCAGCCCCTGAAAGTTGATGGTGGCATAATATTGAATATCATGGCCGAGGAGCGCTTCCAGTGTGTCCTTAGACATTTGCTGCCCGCCGAATGCATACGCATGTGTAATTTTATCCTTCTTATTGTCCTTGTATCCGATAATTTCCGTGTAGGTATCCCGGGGAACGGAGATCAGCAGAATTTTATAATCCTCCGGCCGGATCACCGCATACATCATGGTATCTGAGCGTGCGGTTTCATTCTTCCGCTGATCTGTACCAAGAAGCATCAGAGAGAACGGGTCGCTTTTGAGTGCCACGGGTTCAGCCTTAACGGAAGTCGGTGTCTTGCTGGTGTTATTCTCCAGAGGCACATAGGATGCATCCGTCAGCTTCTGCTCCACCTGATCGGATAAAAAGAGGTCGAATGCCAGCACAGCCAGCGGCTTCTGGAACAGAAACCCTCCGGCTGCAATCACCAGTACCAGAATGAGCGCAATGTATCTTTTTTTTATTTTTTTAAGCTTATTCATCATTTTTGATTCCTTCTTTATGGTGGAATGTACATATTATGAACGTAATCTATTTACAATGGCCGCCTGGGCTTCCAAGGCAGTCATGAGTGGGCTGTTCTAGCTGCTGTACGCCGCCCTGCTTCAGATGGTATTATTCCCCCTTTCCGGGATTCGGGTCGTTCTAATTGTAGAATAAACCTGGAAAACGGCTTTGACACATAAACAATATTTCTATTGTAATCACTTCACCACTAAAAAGAAACAACAAATAACGACAACTTTGACACTTAGGCCGCTTATATTCCATAAAGTATATGACGCAGCAAACGGCGTTTTGATTCTTTTTCAGCCAAAAAAAATAAAAAAAGACAGTCTGTTCAGCCACTTAACACAGCAGATCAGACCGTCCTCTTAGCCTATTCAGTATCCTTAATCCACCAGCTCTGCGGATTGATGATATTGCTTAAAGCGTTCATTGTTACCCCCTGCAGGCGCTTATTCACCGCAGTAATATCCGAGCGTTCAGCGAAAAAGATCATTGGAACCTCATCATTGATCAGCTTCTGCCATTCATAATAGATTTCCTTCCGGAAGTCCTTATCATACGCCTTCAGGCTGACCCCTTCCCGGATCAGGTCCTCACTGCGCTTCGACGTCCACCGGGGGTAATTCCACGAATCGGTAGCGCGCCATAGGCCCGAAGGATCAGGGTCGCTGGCCAGTCCCCACACGCCGTTGAACAGCTCCACTGCCGGATCATCCGACTCCACAGCTTCATAAAAGGTATTCAGCTCCTTGAGGCTTCCTCCGCTGAGCCGCACATCCAGCCCGACATCACGCCAATTCTGGAGAATGGCTGCCGTCCGGGCCTCAGCTGTCTTGCTGCCGCTCATCGCATCATAGTGAATAACGAGCTTCTTGCCGCCGGGATCTTCGCGGAGTCCATCCCCGTCTAGATCCAGATACCCGGCCTCATCCAGCAGCTGCCCAGCCTTTTCCGGAGAATAGGGATAGGTGTCGATCTCCTCATCCGCGATCTTGGCCCAGCTGGAGCTGGGGATAGGTGTCTCGATAAGCGTCCCAAGGCCATAGGAATATTTATCTAGAATCCCTTGCCGGTCAAGTGCATAATACATTGCCTTACGCAGTCGTTTATCCTTGAACTTGGGATTATCCATTACCACCTGACCGTCTGTCTCATCCCAGTGTCCAAACTTGAACCCGATATATTCAAACGACATTCCTGGTGTGACCCTAATCTCTACGTTATCCAATTGCCCTGCGGCCTCATAGGCATCACGCGGCAAAGCCGCCATATCGACAGTTCCTGCTTCAAGCAGAGAGGTAATATCCTTGCTGTCGATCGCCTTATAAGTAATCCCGTCCAGAAGCGCTCCGCCCTTGTAATAATTATCGAACCGTTTCATTTCCACCGTCTGGCCCGGCACAATGCTGGTTACCATGAACGGACCCGTGCCAATTGGCCGCTTGCGCACCTGATCGCTGTCCAGCATGTCCTTAACTGCCACTCCCGCGAAGTACCGCTTGTTCATCGGGTAGGCCCACAGATTATCAATCACGTTCACACGTGCTGAATTCATTGTAATGCGCAGCGTATACGGGTCCATCACCTTAAGCCCTGTAATTTCCTTCGCCTGGCCCTGGTGGTACGCTTCTGCGCCCTTGATCATCTCAACGCTATAATATCTGGAACCCGTATACTCCGGGCTGGCGATAGTCTCCAGAGCAAACTTCCAATCCTCCACGGTCAGCTCATCCCCGTTATGCCAGCGGACCCCGGGCTTAATGGTGAATGTGAACACCGTATGATCCTCGGACTCCTGCCAGCTGGCGATATTAGGAGCGGTGGACAAATCATCCTTCACAGTGAACATCGCCTCAGTGGTGAACTCCAGCACATTGGAATCATCTTCTCCTTCGAAGAATGCCGGTTCAAAGATCCCTTGAAAAGCGGACGGGTAGCCGAAGGTCACAGTCCCGCCTGTAATGGGTTCATCGGCTGTTTGGCTAAGGCGCGCCACAACATTCTTGACGGCCGGGCTTGGCCCGCTGCATGCCGACAATGCCACCAAGAGCGCAAGCGGTAGCATCAGTCTGCCGATGAGTCGGTTTGACATATATTTCTTCCCTCCCGGGTTGGATCACACAGTAATGTAAGCGGTTTCTACACTAGATTTTACTGTAATGCCTATTATGCAGATTATGGACAAATAATTATTCCACATTATAGAGGATATACAATATTCACTGTAAAGTGAAGTCTTTAATTTATTTAGGGGCAGCCCAGAACCCTTCCGGTGTTGAAAAAAGCCTGCCCTGACGGGCAGACTTCAGCTACAGCAGCGCCTTAATTTTCCTCTCCCGGATGGATGATGCTCAGGCCCTCTACATGCTTTTTCCGCATCAGCTTACGCTTCTTCCGGGTCTCCTTGCTCTCAAAAATAATATCAAAATCATAATCCTCGGGGTACAGCTCCTCCTTGGACAGATAAGGCTTCAGCCGTTTGTGGTTAATACTCAGCTTCTGCTTCTGGATCATCACTCCGACCCTCCCCCGGCTGTCCTTCTTCTCATAGACAATTCCCGTCCGCCCTAAAGAGCTGACATAGACAGCATCCCCTATCGCAAATTCAGGTACTGGAGTATGCGCCTCCTGTAATGCAACGTTTCCCTGCTGTCCTTCAGCCGTTCTATCCGCTTTTGCAGTTATTTCATTCTGCGCTGCTTTAGCTCTCTCAGCAGCTCTGATAGCGTCCTTCCACGGGCTGTGGCCGCCTCTGTGTCCCTGCTGCTCTGTCACAAGCTGTTTGGCCCGCTCGATAACGGAATGGACAATACCCAGCTTCTCGGCGATCTGCAGCGCGTAGCTCTCGCCAGCTTCGCCAATCGTTAGCTTATACAGCGGCTGCAGCGTGTTCTTATCGAACTCCATCCGTGCATTCTCGAAGCCTGCCGTTGCCGCCGCGAAGGCCTTCAGCTCATTGAAGTGGGTCGTTACCACGATATTAGCCCCCTTTCGGTTCAACTCCTCCAGAATCGCGATGGACAGCGCGAACCCTTCACCAGGGTCTGTGCCGGCAGCCAGCTCATCAATCAGCAGCAGCACGCCTCTGCCGGCATCATAGAGCATTCCTTCAATACTCTTCATCTGTGCCGAGAAGGTGCTTAGGGACTGTGTCAGGCTCTGTCCGTCTCCGATAACGCTCATTACATTGGTGAAGACCGCGAAGTCACTGCCGGGATCAACCGGTACCAGCAGGCCGGACTGCGCCATTAATACGAGCAGGCCCAGGGTTTTGAGCACCACCGTCTTGCCGCCTGTATTCGGCCCGGTCACGATCAGCGATTTATACCCTTGACCGAGCTCCAGACTGACCGGCACCATATCCTTCAGCAGGGGGTGACGGCCTCCATTCATCCTTACATAACCGCGTTCGTTCAGTGCAACCGGCCCCGCATCCATTACCCGGGCAACCTTCCCTTTGGCGAAAATAAAGTCATACATGCCCGTCACCTCAATATTAAGCCGGATAGCGGCCTGCTCCTGCTCTATCAGCCCTGTCAGCATACTCAGGATTATTCCTTCCTCGCGGGCCTCGTCAGCAGTCAGGAGCTCGATCTCTCCCTGTAACGAGGCCACCTCATCCGGCTCCACGAATACCGTCTGCCCGCTGGTGGACTGGTCCAGCACCGAGCCCCTAATTTGCTTGTGATACTCCCGTTTCACCGGAATGACATACCGCCCGCCGCGCATACTGACCAGACTTTCCTGTAAAATGGATTTGTGGCGGTTCATGATACTCTCCAGCTTCCGGTGCAGGCGCTCCTTGGCGACTGCCAGCCGTTTGCGGACCCGTTCCAGTCCTTTGCTGGCGTGGTCATCAATGACGCCCAGCCGGATACACCGTTCTATCTCGTCCCGAACCCTATTCAGCTCCTGAAGGGATGCCCCGTAAGCGGCGATGCGCGGCGCTATCTGCTCCTTGGCGGCCATGTATTTCCTGAGCTGTCCGCAGCTGTTCAGAAACAGCGAGACTGCGGTGAAATCCTGCTCATTGTACATATAGCCGGTCCCGAGCAGTGACAGCACCCATTCAATGCCCTCCAGCGAGGGAATCGGCACACTGGCTCCGCGCTCCAGCAGCTCCTTCGCTTCTTGCGCCTCCTCAAGCGCCCGGTGTATCGCCGGCAGGTAGATCATTGGCTGAAGCTCTCTGACAACCCTTCTTCCCTCATAAGATACCGCATGACGCATCAATTCCTGCTTAATTGTCTCATATTCCAATGTGTGCAGACTTTGCAGATTCAACTTGAGTTCCTCCTTGTATACAAGTATATTTCTTATCCCAATCCACTGCGCAAAACGCAAAAAGAGGGCAAAGAACCGCCACCACGGCAGTCTTCGCCCTCTTTTTGCTGCTGCTTCTCTTTGGCTTCAGAG
Organism: Paenibacillus sp. FSL R7-0210; assembly: GCF_038009085.1. Taxonomy (NCBI): domain Bacteria; kingdom Bacillati; phylum Bacillota; class Bacilli; order Caryophanales; family Paenibacillaceae; genus Paenibacillus; species Paenibacillus sp. FSL R7-0210. Next base: position 6,486,223 of record NZ_JBBPAR010000001.1, on the reverse strand, counting down.
TCCCGCCCCTTACGGGAAGACGACTGAAAACAGAAAAAACCGTGCTGCAAGAGCACGGTTAATCACAAAGAGAACAATAGCCGGATCAAGAGGCCATCATGACGCTTCGCGTGTGTTCTTAACTAAATCATTCATTCCAGCAGCCCGCAGTCTACTCAGTCAGAGATGTCATCAGGACAGACTCCAACAAGACATGCCCCCGGCAAAATCAGAGCATGCGGCGGCTAACAGCCGGAACGATATGAAATTGCTTAGTTAAGAACGCTCACCAACATCAAAATTTCCCCTTTAGTTATAGGATACCTGTAATTTACTACACCTAGAATCCGTTTGTCAATTATGGGTTATCCCATACAAAAAGCAGCCGGCTAAGCCGGCTGCTTCATAAAACGTCCTATTCTGTTGTGTAAGGCAGCAGCGCGATTTGACGCGAGCGCTTTACAGCAATAGTCAGAGCGCGTTGGTATTTTGCACTTGTACCAGTTACACGACGCGGCAAGATCTTTCCGCGTTCGCTGATGAACTTCTTAAGAAGCTCAGTGTCTTTATAATCAATGTGAGTAATCTTGTTCACAGTGAAATAGCACACTTTTTTACGCTTGTTGCGTCCACCACGACGTGCCGGTCTTTTGTCGTTGTCCGCACCTTCTCTTGGTTTGAAAGCCATGTTCAGTTCAGTCCTTCCTTATTAAAATGGCAAATCATCGTCCGATATATCGATCGGTTTTCCATCGCCCGAAAAAGGATCTTGGGTATTGTTGTTACGCGAGAAATTATTGTTGTTGCCATTTCCGCGAGCACTGTTCCCGCCGTTACCGCCGCCACCGAAGGCTGGCTCTTCAGGCATACTTCCACCACTTGATGCATTTCCGCCTTCACGGCTCTGCGCGGATTCCAGGAAACGGACATTATCGGCAATAACTTCAGTAACGTATACACGTTTGCCTTCGTTATTTTCGTAATTCCGTACTTGGATGCGTCCTTCCACGGCTGCCAGTCTTCCTTTGCGCAAATAATTGGCACAGGTCTCAGCCAGCTGTCTCCAGGTTACTACCGGGATAAAGTCCGCCTCGCGTTCACCATTCTGGCCCGTAAAGTTACGGTCTACGGCAAGCGTAAACTGTGTTACGGCAACACCAGCAGGAGTATAACGAAGTTCCGGGTCACGGGTCAACCGACCGATCAGAATGATACGGTTCAACAATTAGGTCCCCTCCTTAATAGCGCGATTCGTTACAAAGCTTGTCAATATCTTAGGCAACGTCGTTCGTAATGAGATAACGAATTACTTCGTCAGAAATCTTCATGATACGCTCAAGCTCAGTAACTACTGCAGGTTCTGCATTGAAGTTAACCAAAACAAAAACGCCATCACGATGTTTCTTGATCTCATACGCAAGACGGCGTTTACCTTGCACATCGTGCTTTGTAATTTCTCCGCCGTTGGAGATGATGCCTTGGAATTTTTCGACTGCTGCTTGAACGGCTTCTTGTTCAATGTCAGGACGAATAATGTACATGACTTCATATTTGCGCATAATTTTCACCTCCTTATGGTCTGCGGCCCCTGATCAGGTCAGGAGCAAGGAACGAGCACAAACATAGACTCGCACCAAATTAATATACCAAACCCAGCAGAGGATTGCAAGTTTTATTAATACGTACCAGATGCTGGACCCCCAAAAAATGTTGGCGGATTCCGAAAGAACCTCTGAGTAATCCCTCATCGTCAAGGCCACAATATAACAGCTTCATCATTCGATTACAGGAGGTTATTCACCAATGGGCGAACAGACGGAGTATGAAAAGGGCGACAAAGCCCCCAACCCGGGCGTTTACACCGAGGTAGGCGAAGCGCGGAGCTTCCACACGGAGATTCAGAATCCGAAGCGCATTACAATGGAGAAAGGCGACACCTTCCCGGAGACCAGCAACCAGAACCGCAAGTGGAAAAAAGTCGAGAAGGCCCGTGTCCATTAATTTCAGCAGCCAGGTATAAAACCTTGAAGGCTGCGCATACTAGACCCAGGCAGTACAAAAGAGAGGTGTGGTTCCGTTGAACGTCGCAGACGAACACGATCACAGGGATTCTGAATTCAGCAGCTATCGTACCCGGGGAGAGTGAAGCTGGCTCTGTAAAAAGGAGTAACAGCTTTGGCATTACCCAATCACAGTAGTAGCTATAGACAGAGATTTCCGAACGTCATTGATGTGCTGCCTCTGGAAGAGAGACCTGCGAAGGTCTCTCTTTTTGCATTGAAGATCAACAAACACAAAATCACCCTAAAGGATGACAGATGCTGTTGTCTTATCCCCGTACATCCGACATATGCACCTTTTTGGCTGCTGATTGTATTCGGTTTTCCGCATACATCGATGCCACTTGCCTAATTATAGTCTTCCGTATAAAACCGTTATTTCCCCACAATACACGGAAACTATACTTTCTTATATAACAAAAAAGCCCCCGTATCAGAACGGAGGTCTCATAAATTAAGAATATAATTGCTGAAGTGGCGGAGAGGGTGGGATTCGAACCCACGCACGCTGTGACACGCCTAACTGATTTCGAGTCAGCCCCCTTGGGCCTCTTGGGTACCTCTCCGCAGCAAGAATTATCATATCATGCCAATCGCACAATTGCAAGCGTTATTCATTTGCGTTTCGCTTCCTGCGCCAGCTTAATTATTCTCCGCTCCACTATCCGCTGAATGCAGGACCTTCTTCAGATTCTTTTCGAATTTGGCGCGGGGAATGAGGACACTGTGCTGACAGCCGGTGCACTTAATCCGGATATCCATCCCCATACGGATAATCTCCATCTCGTTACTTCCGCAGGGATGCTGCTTCTTCATCTGCACAATATCACCCAGCCCGAATACCTTGCGTTCCATTACTCTTCCCCCTCCTCTGCCTCTTGCGCAGCAGCTACCTGCCTTCTTGGGCTGGCCTCTTGCTCCTCACGGGCTCTACGGGCTTCCTCTGTGCGTTCCTGCTCACGGGCCGCCTCAGCCTCTCTTGCCTCCCTCTCCGCCTGCTCACGCGCCTCCTGCTCGGCCTTAGCAGCCTCCAGGGCGCTCTGCTTCTCCAGAGCATGCTTGATATCATTCTGAATCTGCCGCTCGGCAGCGTCTCTGGCATTAGGCAGGCAATTCGCCGCTATGCGGATGACATACTCTGAGGTGCTCATCGACTGGATTCCTAGAATATTAGGGTAGGCAATGACACTGGAGCTGCGTTCCTCGATGCCCTGAAGCGCCTCGCCGATCAGTGCCAGGGTGGCTTCGAGCCCGCGTTCGATTTTAACCGGAACATCTACTACTGCCAGTGCATTCGCCAGCGAATAATTCGTCACATTAACAATCGTGCCGTTAGGAATGATGTGTACCTCGCCCGTAGCACTTAGCAGTCTGGTCGTCCTCAGGCCAATCATCTCTACCGTTCCCTTATAGGTTCCGCTCTGGATAACATCCCCGACTGCAAACTGGTCCTCAAAAATAATAAAGAAGCCCGTAATCACATCTTTGACCAAACTTTGTGCGCCGAACCCTATAGCCAGCCCGACTACCCCTGCTCCGGCGAGCAGCGGCTTCAGATCGAAGTTGAACTCCGACAGAACCAGCAGGATCATGGTGAAGTTACAGAAGAAGGTAACCACATTCTTCATCAGTCCGCCGACCGTGGAGAAGCGCCGGTTATTGACTAATGCCCTCCCCCTCGTCTCCCGCTCAAGAGACCGGTCAATCACATTGGAGACCACCTTGATAATCACCCTGGTCAGAATGAAAATTATGAGAATTCTGATTCCCGAAAACAGGACCGCGGCCCACATATCAGTATTGGTGAACCAGTCCCATAATTTATCTTTGAAGCGGACGGCATCATTAACAACACCGTCAACGCCGTCGGCCGCCAGTAAGCTGTTAATCATCGAACCCCTCCTTCTCCGTTATTTCCACATACCCTGCACCCTCAACGGCCTTGGCGAAGATCCCCCGGATCTCTACGTTCTGCTCTTCGACCAGGACCCTTACCTCATCCAGCGCACTCCGGTAGAATTGGATCGACATCGCACAGCCGGCGGTGATCTCCTTGGGCGTAGGGAAGATATCGATTTCAATCTCCGCATATTCAAGCAGCATCTCGGCGCGCAGCGCCTGCTGGGTCGAATCAAACGCTAGCAGCAGTTCCTCCTCCACACTCCACGCCTCCTCTGGGCTATTGGTCCTATCTATTGCCGCCATAGTATAAAAAACCACTTCCATCCATATACTAGGATCATCAGAACACGCTCCCGCGGACGTAAGCCTTGCATAATCAGCAGCCTGGCAGCCTGACTGCTTTTTCAGCTGATTTTCCGTGATTTGCAGTCGCCGCCTCAGAAAGGACGATTATATGAATTTCTCTTCCAAAGCTCCACCGCTGCAAGAACCATCCTGTTTAAAAATATCACATGCCGACCCCAATATCTATTCTGCCATTACCCACCGTCTGCTGTTCCACTTTTCGCGCACCCGTCCGGATACGCCCATTGTCATTATCTGCGTGGGCACGGACCGCTCGACCGGCGATTCTCTTGGCCCCCTGGTCGGCACGACACTGGCCCGCTTTCACAGCCCGCTGTTCCATCTCTACGGAACGCTGGAGGAGCCGGTACATGCCATTAACCTGGAAGAGACAGTTAGCCTTGTGTACCAAAAGCATGCCAACCCGTTCATCATCGCCATTGACGCCTGTCTCGGCCAGTCCACCAGCGTCGGCTGCATTCAGGTGGTTGAAGGTCCGCTGCGTCCTGGCGCAGGGGTCAACAAGCAGCTTCCCCCCGTTGGCGATATCCATTTGACCGGCATCGTTAATGTGGGAGGATTCATGGAATATTTCGTATTGCAGAACACCAGATTAAGCTTGGTGATGCGCTTGTCGGATATTATTTCATCCAGCCTCTACTCTGCCTTGAAGCAGTGGAACCTGCATGCTAGATCTGCTGCAACGCGAGAGCAATAACTTCCTTCTCCTCCGGTGACAGAGCATACGGGGTCTCTCCCTGTTCAATCGGCTTAGCATAGATATATGAGTTCTCGCGGTTGTGCAGACTGCTCAGCACAATCCCGCTGTGGTTGTCATCCAGAATGGCAAGCGAGAAACTCAGGTCATTACCGCGTTCTCCAAAAGCGTTATAGCGCTTCATGGCCACCTTCGACTTCATGCCGCGCATTTTGGTATGTGCCGCTTCAAGCAGCGTCTTCTGCTCCAGCTGGACCTCCTCCAGCATATCCCCCTGATTCTTCAGGTTGACCAGCAGATTCTCCAGATCCTCTATGCCATTCCCGCCCATCATGGCTTCGTACCGGCTCCGCATTCTGCGAAGCCTGGCACCCTGGACGATCATCATAATGGCCATCAGTATGATTACCCCGGCAAAGCCCATGATGAACGCCGATAAATACTCGCTTATGATTTCATTTAACTCCGACATGTTGAATCATCCTTTATACAAAAATAAGAATTCCCACGCTGTAACGACACCGACCTGTATAATCCACCTGAATCCTTATCCACTTATTAGCTTGAACGCGATACGCCGTACATTTCGTCCATGGCTAACAGCAGCCGCTGAACATCCGCTTCCGTGGAACTCACTCCCACACTCGCCCTTACCGCTCCGCTAGCAAGAGTATCCGCTGCTTGATGGGCCAGCGGTGTACAGTGCATTCCTGCCCGTACAGCAATCTGGTATTCGCGGTCCAGCCGGTGAGCAATATGCGCCGACTCCTGCCCCTCTACAACAAAAGCCACAATTCCGCTGCGCGGAGCGCCCGGTGCCGGGCCCAGAATCCGCATACCCGGAATAGCAGCCAAGCCCTCCATCAACAGCTGTGTCAACTTCCATTCCTGCATATGAATCTGTTCCACTCCCAGCGCCTTAACCGCCTTCACACCAGCCAGCAGACCAGCTATTCCGACGGCATTCTGTGTCCCTGCCTCATAACGGTCCGGTCGAACACTTGGCTGCTCGCTGTTCTCCGACTGACTGCCAGTCCCTCCATGCATCAGCGGTTCCAGATCCAGCCCAGGAGAGATATACAGCCCCCCGGTCCCTTGCGGACCGAGCAGCCCTTTATGTCCCGGAAATGCCAGCAGATCAATATTCATAGCCGCCACATTAATATTAAGCGCCCCTGCACTTTGAGCGGCATCTACCAGGAACACAGCCCCATGCGATTTCACTATGTCACCGATATCCCCAATCGGCAGAATACTTCCCAGCAGATTGGAACTATGATTGCAGATCACCATCCGGGTGTTAGGACGCAGAGAACGCTGAAGCTCGTGAAGATTAATTTGGCCCTCGCGGTCCGCCTGTATATAATCCACTTCAATCCCGATGCTCCGGCGCAAATACTCCAAGGGTCTGCGCACTGAGTTATGCTCTGTCATCGTCGAAACGACATGATCCCCTGGTTGAAGTGTACCCTTAATAGCCATATTTAGCCCCATAGTTGTGTTATGGGTGAACGCAATATCCTGAGCATTCGCTATACCAAACAACTCTGCCAGCAGCATTCGTGCACGAACTAATACCCGCCCCGTCCCGATAGCCAGTGAGTGGTTGCCCCGCCCGGCATTGGCCCCTGACTGTTCCAAGGCCTCCACCATAGCTGCAGCCACCTCCGGCGGCTTGGGCCACGAAGTAGCTGCGTGATCGAGATATACCAGCCTCTCCATCTTCCACCCTCCCTCTTTTCGATTTAAAAAACATACCCCTCCATATCCGTATTAAGGATATCTCAGGATATGTCTTCGGTACAAATATCCAAATCAGTTCCCCAGCAGCTCCAGCAATCTTTCCAGGTCTTGGGCACTGTAATAGTTTAATTCGATTTTCCCTTTTTCCTTGCCTTGTTTAATTTTGACTGTTGTCTTGAATCGTTCCCGTAATACTTCCTCTACATTATCAATATAAGGATCACGTTTCACAACCTTGGCCTTAATTCCATTAGCAGGTTTGCGGTCGAGATTCTTCACTACCTCTTCCAGTTCTCTAACACTCCACTGAAGCTCCACACACTGGGCAGCCAATTGCTTGATGACCTCCGGATCTTTCAGAGCCACAATTGCCCGGGCATGCCCCATCGAAATTGTTCCACGTGAAACATAATCCTTCACTTCTTCCGGCAAGCTAAGCAGCCGCAAAAAGTTGGCGATATGCGATCTGGACTTTCCGACTTTAAGAGAAAGCTCTTCCTGAGTTAGTGAGAATTGATCCATCAGTCCTTGATAAGCAACCGCTATTTCCATCGCGTTAAGATTCTCACGCTGCAGGTTCTCGATCAGGGCAATCTCCATCACCTGCTGATCACTGAGGCTGCGGACCACTGCCGGAATCGTAGCTTTGCCGCAATATTGCGAGGCCCTGAATCTGCGTTCCCCGGCAATAATCTCATACCCTTTCAAAACACTGCGAACAATGATCGGCTGGATCACACCATGCTGTCTTATGGATTCTGCAAGCTCCTGAATGGCCTCTTCATTGAAATCCTTGCGCGGCTGATAAGGATTGGCTCTAAGCTGCGTCAACGGAATCTCTACTACCTTATCGTCTTCATTGATCGACAGAGAAGGTATTAATGCATCCAAGCCTTTCCCCAAACGCTTACTCATAAGAGATCACTTCCTTTGCCAACTCTAAATATACTTCCGCTCCCTTGGAACGGGAATCGTAGGTAATAATTGACTGTCCATGTGAAGGGGCTTCGCTTAGGCGTACATTACGCGGGATAATCGTTCTGTATACCTTTTCCTGGAAATATTTTTTCACTTCTTCGATAACCTGAATCCCGAGATTCGTCCGGGCATCCAGCATCGTGAGCAATACTCCCTCTATTTTGAGATGCGGATTAAGATTCTTCTGAACCAGTCTTACAGTGTTGAGCAGCTGGCTTAATCCTTCAAGCGCATAATATTCGCATTGTATAGGGATAATCACTGAGTCAGCAGCCGTTAGAGAGTTAATGGTAAGAATCCCTAATGATGGCGGGCAATCTATGATGATGTAATCATAATTCGCCTTCACTGCATTCAGTGCCTTCTTCAGCTTCAGTTCCCGCGATATCGTAGAGACCAGTTCGATCTCTGCTCCTGCCAGCTGAATGGTTGCCGGAATAATATGAAGGCCCTCAATCCGGGTCTCCTGTATTGTATCCTGCGGATCCACTTCATTAATAAGAATATCGTAAATGCAATTTTCTACATCCGCTTTGTTGACGCCAACGCCGCTCGTAGTGTTGCCTTGCGGATCAATATCAACAAGCAGCACTCTCTTCCCCAGAGTAGCCATGCTGGCACCCAGGTTCACAGAGGTTGTTGTTTTACCTACCCCGCCTTTTTGATTTGCTATGGCAATAATCTTGGACACTTATTTCACCTCGAATTGTTTAGAAAGAATCATCTTGTAGTTCTTAGCTGTTAACGGCATAATAATCTGGATCTACGGCATCACGTTTGCGGAGATGTAGGTAAATAAGCAAATAGACAACAACTTATCCTTAGAGTGTATATGTGATAACGTTCGGAGCTAGTCATAGAAAAAGCGGCCAACACCTCAGGGCCGCCTTCAGCTTTTGTTGCCATTATCGTTTTGGAATTTGGATCACAATCTCATAATGATCTCCGCGGTCATTCTCGGAGGTCTTAATCTCCATTCCTGAGCCGGTCACCATGTCTATAGATTGACGAATTGTATTAAGAGCGAGACGGACATCTTTGGTATAGGAGGTCCGTTTTGATTTTTTGGTCTGGGTAACGGCCTTGTAGAAGGCGATACGTGCTTCTGTTTGTTTTACATTCAATTCCTTGGAAATAACCTCAGCCAGAACCTTAAGCTGCATCTCCTCAGTGTCCAGCGACAAGAGCGAGCGTGCATGACGCTCGGTGATTTTTCTTTCCATTAAAGCAGTTTTGACCTGTTCAGGCAAATTCAGCAAGCGGATTTTGTTGGCAATGGTGGATTGGCTTTTGCCAAGCCGCTGAGCCAGACTCTCCTGGGTCAATTGATGCAAGTCAATCAGCTTCTGATACGCGATCGCCTCTTCAATAGAGGTTAAGCCCTCACGCTGCAAGTTCTCTATCAGTGCGATCGATGCAGCCTGTGAATCATTGAATTCGCGGACAAGCGCCGGAATGGTGTCCATACCCAGCTTTTTAACTGCCCGCCAGCGTCTTTCGCCTGCAATAATCTCATACTGGGAATCACGCATACGCACAACGATCGGCTGGATCACGCCATGAGTTTTGATAGTCTGACACAACTCGTCGATCTTCTCATCATCGAAAATAGTCCGTGGCTGATACGGACTGCTGATGACCTCATGAACCGGGATTTGTTTGATCTCTTCTCCGCTGCTCCGCTCGGTAAATCCAAAAAGCTTGGTGAATTGTTCTTTCATTCCGTTCATAACCACCTAATTTCGTTATAGTACGATCATCTTAACCTTTCATGCGAAAAGCTTATCGTACAGCGTAAGAAAAGTATCCCTAAGTCATTCTGAGCCACTTCTCTTAAAAGACGGCCTGGCATTTATTCTGATCTTATCTATTAAAAGTCTTACTATATTATTCTATCACTTTTCTGCTAATAATCCTATTCTCCATAATGACCTATTTTTCCTGCACACCAGCCTGAACTAGAGCAGCTTTCCGCACAAATAAAAAGACCAAGCTCATCAAAGATGAGCTTGGTCCACTATAACAGAAGACTGTCAAATGTTGTTTCACGTGAAACAATTAGATGAGCGGCGACTTCGCAGGTACGCCGGGCTTGCGCGGATACTTGGACGGTGTGGCCCCAGTCTTACGTACAAGAATGATATGCCGGGAAGATTCTTCCACCGGCAGACTGAAGGATTCTACCTTGTGCAGTTCAGCACGCAGCTCCTTGAAGCTGCGCTTGGCTTCTTGCAGTTCCTCCGTCGGATCGCTCCCCTTCATGGCAGCGAAGATGCCGTCCTTGCGGGTGAATGGCAGACAGAATTCATTCAGAAGCGATAAGCGGGCCACCGCACGGGCAGTAACTACATCATAAGCATCCCGGTGAACAAACTGTCTGGCCACATCCTCTGCCCGGCCGTGAATGAGCTGTACACCCTTCAACCCCAGGGTATCACAGACATGCTGCAGGAAGGTGATCCGTTTGCTAAGTGAATCCACAATCGTCAGCTTAAGATCCGGGAAGCATATTTTTAGCGGAATACCAGGGAACCCTGCCCCTGAACCAATATCAGCAAGACTCTTCGTCTCCTGTATATTCACGTAGAAGGCTAAAGATAAAGAATCATAGAAGTGCTTGGTATATACCTGGCTCCGCTCTGTGATCCCGGTTAGATTCATCTTCTCATTCCAGGAGACCAGCTCCTGATAATAGAGTTCAAATTGTTCAAGCTGCTTCATTGAGAGTTCCAGCCCATGCTCCTTGAGCAGGTCGGTGAACTCAGCTACCGTTGTATCCATAGGTTATCCTTTCGCCGCTGTTACACGGTTATAGTGCTCCAGATAGACCAGCAGAATCGAGATATCTGCCGGGGTAACGCCTCCGATACGCGAAGCCTGCCCAATGGAGATTGGAGCGATTTTGGTCAGCTTTTGCCGGGCCTCCATTGCCAGTCCATGAATCTCATTATAGTTGATGTCGTCTGGAATCTTCTTCTTCTCCATCTTCTGAAGCTTCTCCACATGCAGAAGCTGTTTCTCAATATAGCCGGCATACTTAATCTGAATCTCCACCTGCTCCTTCATCTCTTCATCCAGCTCTTCTGGAGAAGGAGAGATCAGATCCACGAAGCTGTAGGCTAGCTCAGGGCGGCGCATTAAGGTCAGCAGATTGCTTCCGTCAACAATCGGTGCAGATCCATAACTGGCTAGCGCTTCATTCACTTGAACCGGTTTGACCTTTGTCTCCTGCAGACGGATAATCTCACGGTCGACCCGGCCCTTCTTATCAAGGAAGGCTTCATAGCGCTGCTCTGTAATCAGCCCAATATCATAGCCGATTGGCGTCAGGCGGAGATCCGCATTATCATGACGGAGCAGCAGCCGGTATTCCGCACGGGAAGTCAGCAGGCGATAAGGCTCATTCGTTCCCTTAGTGACAAGATCATCGATCAGAACGCCAATATAACCCTGTGAACGATCCAGCACGACCGGCTCTTTCTCCTGTACTTTACGCGCTGCATTGATACCGGCAATAACCCCCTGCCCTGCCGCTTCTTCATAGCCGGAGGTACCGTTGATTTGTCCCGCAGTGAATAGTCCCGGCAGACGTTTGGTTTCCAGAGACGGCCAGAGCTGCGTCGGAACCATGGCATCATATTCAATGGCATAGCCGTTGCGCATCATCTCTACCTTCTCCATACCGGGAATAGACCGCAGGACCGCCAATTGCACATCCTCAGGAAGACTTGTCGACAGACCCTGTACATAGTATTCCGATGTGTTTTTACCTTCCGGCTCCAGGAAGATCTGATGCTGTGATTTATCACTGAACCGGACAACCTTATCTTCAATGGAAGGGCAATAACGCGGACCCGTTCCTTCAATAATACCCGTGAACATCGGCGCCCGGTGCAGATTGTCATTAATGATCTGGTGAGTAACCGGGGAGGTGTAGGTCAGCCAGCAAGGCAACTGCTCATTATCCGAGGATTTGGTTTCAAAAGAGAAGAATTTCAGCTTCTCATCGCCCGGCTGGATTTCTGTCTTGGAGAAATCAATCGAATCCTTGTGGACACGCGGCGGCGTTCCGGTCTTGAAGCGGACCAAATCGAACCCCAGTTCGCGCAAATTCTCGGACAGGCGTACGGACGGCTGCTGATTATTTGGTCCGCTCTCATATGTCAGCTCACCCATGATCACTTTGCCGCGCAGGTAGGTTCCCGTTGTCAGAATAACGGTCTTGCTGTGATACACCGTCCCTGTCTTCGTCACCACTCCGGCGCAGCGTCCGTCTTCGACGATCAGCTCCTCCACCATCCCCTGGCGCAGAGTCAGGTTAGGAGTCTTTTCCATCGTTTCTTTCATTGCGTGCTGATAGAGGAACTTGTCGGCTTGTGCACGCAGAGCATGAACCGCAGGCCCCTTTCCTGTATTAAGCATTCGCAGTTGAATGAAGGTCTTGTCTATATTGCGGCCCATTTCTCCGCCGAGTGCATCAATTTCACGCACCACATGGCCCTTGGCGGGTCCGCCAATCGATGGATTACATGGCATGAAGGCCACCATATCCAGGTTAATTGTGATCATCAGTGTGCGGCAGCCCATCCGTGCAGCAGCCAGAGCTGCTTCGCAGCCGGCATGACCGGCGCCGATGACGATAACATCATAGCTGCCTCCATCATAATTCATAACGGTTCCTCCTTCTTATTTGCCCAAGCAGAATTGCGAGAAGATCTGGTCCAGCAGCGAATCCGCCGCCGTATCTCCAATAATCTCCCCGAGCTGCTCCCAGGCCAGACGTACATCAATCTGTATCATATCTATAGGAATCAGCATCTCCGCTGCTTCATAGGCATCCTGTAGTGATTTATGTGCCTTCTTAAGCAAGGCTATATGCCTTACATTGCTTACATAAGTCAGATCGCCAGATTCCAGCTTGCCTCCGAAGAACAGTGCGGAGATCGCCTCTTCCAGTCTATCGAGTCCTTCCTCTTCCAGCACCGACATCGGTACAATACTCGCTTCATCGAAAAAGGAGCGCAGCTTCCCCGTGTCCAGACGGGACGGTAAGTCCATTTTATTCATGATGACCAGCGCTTGTCTACCGTGGATTTGTTCCATCAGTGCCAGTTCATCCTCATGAAGCTCCTCATTGGCATTCAGCACCAGCAGAATCAGATCCGCATCGCTGAAAGCCGCCTTCGAACGTTCCACACCGATTCTCTCCACCACATCCATCGTCTCACGGATACCCGCGGTATCCAGCAGCTTCAGCGGGATATTATTAATCGTTACATACTCTTCTATCACATCACGCGTTGTTCCCGGAATGTCGGTCACAATCGCCTTGTTGTCGCGGGCAAGCGCGTTCAGCAGTGAGGACTTCCCGACATTGGGCCTGCCCACAATAGCTGTCGTAATCCCTTCGCGCAGAATCTTTCCTTCATTGGCGGTTCGAAGCAGCTTATCTATGCCTTGCATAACCTCATGACTCTTATCCTTGATGAAATTGGCAGTTAAGGACTCCACATCATGCTCGGGGTAATCAATATTCACTTCTATATGGGCCAGTGTCTCAATTAGCGTGTGCCGAAGCTCATGAATACGTGCGGATAACGAGCCGCTAACCTGCTTGAGGGCAACCGAGAAGGCCCGGTCCGACTTGGAACGAATCAGATCAATTACGGCCTCGGCCTGCGAGAGATCAATCCGTCCGCCCAAAAAGGCACGCTTTGTGAACTCTCCCGGCTCGGCCAGCCGGATGTCCTGCTGCAGCAGCAGATCCATTACTCTTCTTACAGAGATTACACCGCCATGGGCGCTGATCTCCACCACATCCTCCGTGGTAAAAGAGCGTGGTCCCTTCATGACGGTTACCAGTACCTCTTCCAGCTGTTCCCCGTCCTGCAGACTTACGATATGTCCATAATGCACCGTATGAGAATCAGCTTCCGTAAGGGGGATACGGCTTTTGAACAAAGGGGCCACTTGGGGGATTGCCTGCGGTCCGCTAACCCGGATGATGGCAATACCGCCCTCGCCCAAGGCTGTCGATACAGCGGCAATAGTATCACTAAGCATGTTTGTAATTCACCTCTGGTTTTGGTCTCTTCAAAAAAACAATGACTCCTCGCATAGGTCAAGGAGTCATTGCGGCATATGGTTCTACTTCAAAGTTATAACGACGCGGCGGTTCGGCTCTTCACCCTTGCTGAGGGTGTTCACCTGCTTGTGATCCTGTAATCTGGAATGGATGATCTTGCGTTCCTGCGGGGACATGGGCTCAAGGACCACCTCTTTGCGGGTCCTCACCACACGCCCGGCCAGACGGTCAGCCAGCTCCTCCAGTGTCTTCTTGCGGCGCTCCCGGAAGTTCTCCGCATCCAGCACGAGCCGGATGAAGCTGTCAGAATACCGGTTGGCCACAATATTAGCCAAATACTGCAAAGCATCGAGAGTTTGTCCTCTTCTGCCAATCAGCAGCCCAAGCTCCGGACCGGAAATTTGCAGAACAGTTGATTCCTTGGCATGAACGATTTCAACTTCCACCTCAAGCCCCATGCTCTTGGCGACATCTACAATGAAATGAACGGCCTGACCGTATGCTTCTTCTACCGGGTGTCCGGAATCTTGGCGCGGTACACCGCTGATCGCCTCTGTATTGCTCTCTCTTGTTGTCTGCTGAGACAGTAGCGGAGCACTCGCCGCTGATGCCGGTGCGGCTTCCGGGATCAAGGTCAATTCCACCTTGGCCCCCTTCGCACCGATCAATCCAAGGAATCCTTTTGACGGCTGTTCAAGTACGTTGACCGTTACCCGGTCCTTGTGAACTCCAAGCTGATTAAGTCCCCGTTCTACAGCTTCTTCAATGGTTTTCCCTGTCGCGACGACTTTGCTCATTTTGACTTTTTGACCCCCTTCTTCCCATTGCTTCCGTTTCCTTTAGCAGCAGGAGTTACATCTTTGCGGGCGTTAGAGTTGCTGTTCTTGCTCTTCGTCAGGTTAACATCCTTAGCCTTGCTGTTGCCTGCACTCACCGTAGCGCTGGCAGCGGCAAGTGCTGCTTTGTGCTTATCATTGTTGCGGTACAAGAAGTAGTTTTGAATGATGGTGTACAGATTGCTATAGAACCAGTACAGCGGAAGTGCAGACGGGAAGTTGTAGGACATGATGAAGATCAGAACGGGATATACCATCATCATGAACTGCATTGGACCCTGCTGTTGTACCGGGTTCATTTTGGTCATCATACGGGTCTGGATAAATGTCGTAGCAGCGGCAAGGAGCGGCAGGATGAACAGGTGATCGGGTTTGCCGAGCTGCAGCCACAGGAAGTCATGTAATCTAAGATCCGGATTGTAGTAGATCGAGTTGTATAGGGCAATGAAGATTGGCATTTGCACGATCAGCGGCAGACAGCCCGCCATCGGATTGACCTTGTTCTCCTGGAACAGGCGCATTGTCTCCTGCTGTACCTTTTCGGGCTCATCTTTATATTTTTTCTTAATCTTCTCAAGTTCCGGCTGAATTGCCTGCATGGCACGTGAGCTCTTCACCTGCTTAATCGTAAGCGGAAGAATCAGCGTGCGGACAATGATAACCATTACAAGAACGGCTAGGCCATACTGGCCATTGAACCATTTCGCAAAAGTATCCAGGGCAATGGCGAAATAATACACAACATTACTCTGCCAGAAGCCTCCATTTTTCAAATCCTCCGTAGTGTGCGTCACTGTTGTCGCAGACGGAGAGCATCCCGACAGAACAGCAATCATTAGAACCATTAACCCGAGGAGAAGAAACATTTTTCCTCGCTTAGTCTTCATTAGAGACACTTCAAAACCCCTCTCATAAACATTCCATTGCACCGTAAATCATAACATAATTATGGATACAAATAAACAAGCCCTCTTCAGGCTCTTTTACTTGCGTAAAGCCTTGAGCAGCTTGGCTTTGCGCAGCACATGCAGCACGCTTTTCTCCAGTTCGGCGTAATCCTTGGAGAGCGCTCCTTTTCGGACAATGAAAACGATATCCAGATTGCCGGCAATTTCCGCCTCGTGGTGACGGACAATCTCCTTGACCAGCCTTCTCATCCGGTTGCGGACTACGGCATTCCCGACCTTCTTGCTGACGGATATGCCCACCCGGAATCGTTCCACTTCTCTTCTGGGGAACCAATACACCACATACTGATGATTCGCAAATGACTTCCCATGGCGGTATACGCGGCTGAAGTCGGCACGGTTTCGTAATCGTAAACTTTTGTGCACGGAAATCTCCTATTCAAATACCGGAATTGCTCCAGGCTCCGGAATTTCATCTTCTAATTAGTATTGTCATTCAAGGGAGACCATAAACAGTTACTGCGCCGGCCCTGGAGATCCCCTGCCAACAAACATAGACAGCTTGTGGAAGCTACAATCTAGTGAAATTGAATTCTTATATCTTTAAAAAAAGCCCCGCAGTAGCGTTAACATCCCCTGCAGAGCCTATCGTTTATTGTTGCAGCAGCAGAAGTAATGCGTGGGTTTCTGCTCACTGAGCATCATCCCATTCTGCGCTATATATAGTAGAGAAATAAAAACAGCTGATGCATTCTGCAAATAAAGCGTAAAAAAGGACCACAGCAGTGGTCCCAAAGTGGCCTATCTTACGCACTCAAAACTTTTCTGCCTTTCAAGCGGCGGGCTGCCAGCACTTTGCGGCCGTTTTTCGTGCTCATTCTTTTGCGGAAACCATGCACCTTTTTGCGTTTACTCACATTTGGTCTGAACGTCGGTCTCATGTATTGCACCTCCCTTACAGGAACATAATTACTGTCATATAAGCAGAAACGGACTAAGCCGTCCTTAAAGTAGGGACAGTATCTACAAGTATTATCAATTTAATTTGGAGACATATCCTCACAGAAAACACCTTTATATATTTAAACACATTAATGCGCCAAAAGTCAACCATGTCTCTTTCTCCCTCTTTTTCCGGCTGCTCCACTTTTGCCCCCGTTTTTTGGGACCAGCCGGAATCCGGAATCTTATCCCCAGCGTGTCCCGCTTCTTCACTAATCCTAACCCTAACCGCTTATCCACAAAGGAATACATCCAAAATAATAATCCACAGGCTTGTCCAGTTATCCACCTGTGATTAATTCCGGGCGGATTTTGCTCACAGGTGAGCACAACCTGTGTATAAAAAAATTGCCGCAGTCGCGGAAATTGTCGAACGGTAAACAAATTATCAACAATATGTAGTGGTGTGCCTAAAAATTATACACAAGTGATTGAATTTGTGGATAAAATGGCGTCGCTCATTGAAAAATAAGGGGCGTTTTGCTATGATAGTATTACTTTTGAATGTGAATAGATTTGTTTGTTCAATAAATTATCAACAAGCTGTGGATAAAGTTGTGAACAATTCAAATTTATCCATATTTTTTTGTCTCTTGAAGTTGCATACTGGGGATAAGATTAATCGCCAACCCATTTTCTTCGACATTTCCACTTCATGGCTGATGCCACATTTGGAAGATTTAAAGGAGTGACAGTCTGTGGACAGCCATACTTCCGAATTATGGCAGCAAATATTATCGATTATTCAAACCAAACTAAGCAAGCCGAGCTTCGATACCTGGTTCAAGGCCACCAAGGCCATGACATTCAATTCCCAGGCTCTTATCATCTCGGCGCCTACAACCTTTGCCGTAGAATGGCTGGAAAGTCGCTATACCAAACTGGTAGGAGCAACGGTATATGAAGTTACCGGACAGCAAGTGGAAGTCAAATTTGTCATTGAGGAGAACAAGCCCTCTGAGCCTGTGGTTCAGCAAAGTGCGCCCACTCCCGTTGTTTCGCGCGAAGAGGCACAGACACATTTGCTCAATCCCAAATACACCTTCGACACATTCGTGATCGGCTCAGGCAACCGTTTTGCGCATGCAGCCTCCCTTGCTGTAGCCGAAGCGCCGGCCAAAGCCTATAACCCTCTGTTTCTGTATGGAGGCGTAGGTCTCGGAAAGACTCACCTTATGCATGCGATCGGCCATTATGTGCTGGAGCATAACCCCAACAACAAGGTGATTTACATCTCCTCCGAGAAATTCACGAATGAATTCATCAACTCCATCCGTGATAACCGCGGCGAAAGCTTCCGCAACAAGTACCGCAATGTTGACATTTTGCTGATTGACGACATCCAATTCCTGGCCGGCAAGGAGTCCACGCAGGAGGAATTTTTCCATACGTTCAATGCTCTTCACGAAGAACGCAAGCAAATTATCATCTCTAGCGACCGGCCTCCCAAGGAAATTCCTACTCTGGAAGAACGGCTGCGTTCCCGGTTCGAATGGGGACTGATCACAGATATCCAGCCCCCCGATCTTGAGACGCGGATTGCCATTCTACGCAAGAAGGCCAAGGCGGAGAACCTGGATATCCCGAACGAAGCCATGATGTACATTGCCAACCAGATCGACACGAATATCCGGGAGCTTGAAGGCGCGCTGATCCGTGTAGTGGCTTATTCTTCCCTGACGAACCAGGATGTGACGACACATCTGGCAGCCGAAGCGCTGAAGGATATCATCCCTTCGAGCCGTCCGAAGATGATCACCATTAACGATATTCAGCAAAAAGTCGGTGAATACTACAATTTGCGCATGGAGGACTTCAAAGCGCGGAAACGCACGAAGGCTGTGGCTTTTCCAAGGCAGATTGCCATGTATCTCTCCCGCGAGCTGACGGATTATTCGCTTCCTAAGATCGGCGAGGCCTTCGGAGGACGCGATCATACGACCGTTATCCATGCCCATGAGAAGATTACGCAGCAATTAAAGGTGGACCAGGAGCTCTATAAAGTGGTAAATAATCTTTCGGAGAAAATTAAAAATCCTTCCTAAGAGGAACAAAGAGCCTATACACAATCTATACACATGTGGGTAGGCTTAATTTTATGCTGTTTAGCCACTTATCCACATAAACGGAGCCCCTACTACTAATACTATTAAATAACTATAATAATTCATCTTCTAAGAGCAGGTTTCAAAGAGCATTTACGTACACCCATTTCCCAATTTTTCAGCTAGGAGTGAAATCATGAAAATCAGCATTCTCAAAAACGAGCTTAACGAATCCATCGGCCATGTCTCCAAGGCAATCTCCAGCAGAACAACTATCCCTATTCTGACCGGTATTAAGTTTGAGGTTAGCCATCAGGGCGTTACACTGACTGCAAGTGATACGGATATTTCCATTCAGTCCTTCATCCCTGCCGAGAATGACAGCCAGACGATCGTCAAGGTAGAGCAGCCGGGCAGCGTAGTGCTTCCCGCCAAATTTTTCGTAGAGATTATCAAGAAGCTTCCCTCCAAAGAAATTCACATGGAAGTCAAGGAAGGCTTCCAGACCTACATCTCCTCCGGCTCTACGGAGATTCAGATTGTGGGCCTCGATCCTGAAGAATTCCCTGTTCTGCCAAGCATTGAAGAGAATGAAACCATCTCCATGCCCGGTGATTTGCTGAAGAATATGATCAAGCAGACTGCCTTCTCCATCTCCACCCAAGAGACCACACCGATCCTGACAGGCATTCTGTGGAATCTGGCCGACAATGAATTCAAGTTCACGGCTACCGACCGCCACCGGCTCGCAACCAGAGCTGCACACCTGGAAGGCACAGAGAATATCCAGTTCGCGAATATTGTCATTGCCGGCAAAACGCTGAACGAGCTGAGCAAAATTATCCCTGATCAGAATATGCTGGTGGATATTGTCGTCGCCGATAACCAGGTGCTGTTCAAAATCGACAAAGTGCTGTTCTATTCGCGGATTCTGGATGGCATTTATCCGGATACTTCTAGAATTATTCCAACCACCTACAAAACAGAACTAACTTTGGACACAAAAAAATTAAGCGAATCGATTGACCGTGCTTATTTGCTGTCCCGCGAAGAGAAAACGAACATCGTCCGGATGCAGACCCTGGAAAACGGTGATGTGGAGATCTCTTCCAGTTCCTCCGAGCTGGGGAAGGTCCGTGAAGAGCTGGAAGTTATCGATTTCAAAGGCGAGCCGCTGCGCATCTCCTTCAACTCCAAATATATGCTCGATGTGCTGAAGGTGGTGGAGAGTGAGCAGCTCGTGATCGCCTTCACCGGCATGATGAGCCCGATTATTCTCAGACCGCTCGATGAGAGCCGCAGCCTGTATGTGATTCTGCCGTACCGGACAACTAATTAACGCCCTGTTCATGAACATGTGGATAAGTGGCTGAGAGGATCAAAAACATGAAAAAAATAGTTATCCACAGTGGATATATTAAGCTCGACCAGTTCCTGAAGCTCTCCGATTGTGTATCCACAGGGGGAATGGCTAAGGCACTGCTGCAGGAAGGGCATGTGCAGGTGAACGGTGAGGTAGAAGAACGGCGTGGCCGGAAGCTCTACCCGGGTGATACAATCGAGGTACAGGATAACGGCGTCTTTGAAGTTGAGGGCGGCGGCGTCAAGGAGGAGTAACCCTAAGGAGGAACAGGCTCTTGTTTGTCAAAAATATCGGACTGCAGGATTACCGCAACTATGGGCTGCTGCGTCTTGAGCATCTGGGCGATGTGAATCTCATTCTCGGACAGAACGCCCAGGGCAAAACCAATCTCATGGAGGCTTTGTTTGTCCTTGCGATGACCAAAAGCCACCGGACCTCCAAGGACAAGGAGCTGATCTCCTTCGATGCCCCGGCGGGCTCCGCACAGATTGTTGCTGAAGTAGAGCGCAAATACGGAGATCTTAAGCTGGAGCTGACCCTGTCCCCGCAGGGCAAGAAGGCCAGAATTAACGGACTGGAGCAACGGCGGCTCAGTGAATTCGTAGGCTCGCTGAACGTTGTAATGTTTGCTCCGGAGGATCTGGAGATTGTTAAAGGCACCCCGGGCATCCGGCGCCGGTTCCTTGACATGGAGATTGGCCAGGTTCAGCCGAGCTACCTGTTTCATCTGCAGCAGTACCAGAAAATCCTCCTCCAGCGGGGCAATTTGCTGAAGCAGTTATGGGGCAAGGAGGCTGGCGGCCGGGAGCTTCTGGACATCTGGGATGCCCAACTTGTAGAACATGGTGTTAAAATCGTTAAAAAAAGGAAACAATTCATAAAGAAGCTGCAGATATGGGCAGAAAGCATCCACCGGGGCATCACAAACGGCGGAGAAGAGCTCAAGCTGCTCTATGTCCCCTCCTTTGGTGAGCGTGAAGAGGAAGATGAAGCTGTCTTATTGGACAAATTTATGTTAAAGTTATCACAAACAAGAGATCAGGAAATCAGGCGCGGCATGACGCTGACGGGTCCCCATCGGGATGACCTGTCCTTTTTTATCAACGGAAGAGAAGCTCAGGTCTACGGTTCCCAAGGGCAGCAACGTACGGCAGCTTTATCGCTCAAGCTGGCGGAAATTGAACTGATCCATGAGGAGATCGGAGAATACCCTGTGCTGCTTCTTGATGATGTTTTGTCCGAACTTGATCCCTATCGTCAGACCCAGCTTATCGAAACCTTTCAGAGCAAGGTGCAGACCTTCATCACTGCCACCGGTGTTGAGGGACTGAACGCTGATAAACTAAAGGGTGCAATCCTGTATCATGTTCATGGCGGCAAAGTGGGGTTATAAAGAGCGGAGGAAGACCATGTATATTCATTTGGGCGGAGAAAAAATTATTCGATCCTCAGAGCTGATTGCTATATTTGATATATCGATTGAGAAGTCCTCCAAGGTATCGAAGCAGTTTATGACTCATTCCCAGCAGGATAAGAAGCTGGAACGCATTGGTGAAGAGGAAGCGAAGTCTATTGTCGTGACCAGGAATACTGTCTACTACTCCCCGATCTCCTCCTCCACTCTCAAAAAAAGAGCCAAGATCTTGTTAGAAATATAGGTTTCGTAAGTTACAAGAGATAATCTGAAAGAAGTAGGTGAAGGCATGTCAATGAATCAACCGACATATGATGAGAGCCAGATTCAGGTACTGGAAGGGCTGGAAGCAGTTCGGAAACGTCCCGGCATGTACATTGGCTCCACCAGCTCCAAAGGTCTGCATCATTTGGTCTGGGAGGTTGTCGATAATAGTATCGATGAGGCGCTGGCAGGTTTTTGCGACCGGATTCAAGTCATAATTACTGAAAATAATAGTGTGACTGTTATTGACAACGGGCGGGGAATTCCTGTCGGTGAGAACGTCAAGCTGAAGAAGTCCACGCTTGAAGTGGTCATGACTGTCCTGCATGCAGGCGGTAAGTTCGGCGGCGGGGGTTACAAGGTGTCCGGCGGTCTTCACGGCGTGGGGATCTCTGTGGTTAACGCTTTGTCCGAGAAGGTAGTAGTGACCGTCAAGCGTGACGGGCATGTCTACCAGCAGGAGTACAACCGCGGCGTGCCGCAATATGACATCAGAGTGATCGGGGATACAGAGGAGACGGGGACCACCACCACCTTCCACCCGGACCCGGATATTTTTACCGAAACCACTACTTTTGAATACTCCACGCTCCTTACCCGTATCCGAGAGCTGGCCTTCCTGAACAAGGGCATTGAGCTGTCACTGCTGGATGAACGGACCGGAGTCAACAATACGTTCAAGTATGAAGGCGGTATTGTGGAGTATGTGAAATACCTTAACGAGAAAAAAGAAGCTCTTCATGAGGATCCGATCTACGTGGAAGGCTCACGGGATATGATCGCGGTTGAAGTAGCTCTCCAATATAACGATTCATATACAGAGAATATCTATTCATTCGCCAACAATATCAATACCCACGAGGGCGGAACGCATGAATCCGGCTTCAAGAGCGCTTTGACGCGGATCATTAATGATTACGCACGCAAGGCCGGCGTGATCAAGGATAGCAGCCAGAATCTGACCGGTGATGATGTCCGTGAAGGTCTGACGGCGATTATTTCCGTCAAAATCCCTGAGCCGCAGTTCGAAGGCCAAACCAAGACCAAGCTCGGCAACAGTGAAGTCCGCGGGATTGTAGAATCACTGTTCGGCGAGAAGCTGCAGGAGTTCCTGGAAGAGAATCCTGCCGTCTCACGCAAGGTGCTGGAGAAGTCATTGCAGGCTTCCCGTGCCCGTGAAGCGGCCAAAAAGGCCCGTGAGCTGACCCGCCGCAAAAGTGCGCTTGAAGTCAGCGCCCTGCCGGGCAAGCTGGCGGACTGCTCCTCCAAGGATGCGTCGATCAGTGAGCTGTACATCGTCGAAGGTGACTCGGCAGGCGGATCAGCCAAGCAAGGCCGGGACCGTCATTTTCAGGCGATCCTGCCGCTGCGCGGTAAGATTCTGAACGTCGAGAAGGCCCGGCTGGACCGGATCTTGTCCAATGCGGAAATCCGGGCGATTATCACCGCACTCGGAACCGGGATTAGCGATGATTTCGACCTCTCGAAGGCGCGTTACCACAAGGTTGTCATTATGACGGATGCGGACGTCGACGGCGCCCATATCCGAACACTGCTGCTGACCTTCTTCTACCGCTACATGCGGAAGATTGTTGACGCAGGGTATATCTATATCGCCCAGCCGCCGCTCTTCAAGATCGAGCGCAACAAGGTTGTGCGCTATGCACAGACCGAGAAGGAGCGCGATGAGATCATTGCTGCCTTTGGTGAGAACGTGAAGGTTAATGTTCAGCGCTACAAAGGTCTGGGTGAGATGAACGCCGCTCAGCTGTGGGACACGACGATGGACCCTGAGAGCCGCACCATGCTGCAGGTGACCATTGAGGATGCCATGCTGGCGGACAGCATCTTTGATACCCTGATGGGTGACAATGTCGAACCGCGCCGTGAATTCATTCAGGAGCATGCGCAATCGGTTAAGAACCTGGATATTTAAGCCGCACATAGCGAACCTCCGGATTATCCCTTGCGGATGAAGCCGGAGGTTTTTTAGTAATACAGAGGTTATATAGTCTGCCGTTTGAATACATAGAGCTAGAAGTTCGATATTCGCTTACGGCGGCTGGTCACGGACTTCCGGTTAGGCTTCAACCGTCCATAGGCCACAGCGTAACGGTGGATTTTGCGGTAAATAGCTTTGTTCGGGAATAATTTGAAGACAATGATGGAGGGTAAGGTGTTTACTTCAAGCAGCCATAGATCGTGATGCTGGTCTATGGCGACATCAAGCCCCAGCTCCTTAAGGCCTGGATAAGCCGTTTCGAGCTGCGCGCCGATTCGGACGCCCAGCGATTTGAGCTGCTGGGTAGTTGCAGACATTTCGTCAGAGGTCATATGCTCCTTGAACAAGGCACCTACCGGAAAAACACTGCCCCCGCTGTGATAATTCGTGATCACCTTCTGCGGTGCGGCGACCCGGCCAAGCATGCCTGTAGTCTCCCAGCTGCCCTGGGGATTCTTTTGGGTAAGCACCCGCAGGTCGAAGGGGCGCTCCTGATGCTGCAGCAGATCAATGCCCTGCTGGACCAGATAGCTGCGGTCTTTAATCCGGGGCACCAGTGCGGCATGAAGCTCTTCAGGGCTATTAAAGACCTCGGCGTCCTTCGCATACCTGAGAATATACATCAGCTTCGGCTCTGCCGGTACTTCTGCTTCAATGCCTGCAGCTGCTGTCTCCGGTTCACCGGTCTCCGGCTGCTGCCCGCTGGGACTTAAGTGTACAACCCTCTGCTCGGCTCTCATCACTCCGCTGCCATAGGTTCCGCGGTCGGGCTTTATATATACCGTGCCATGCAGATGCAGCATTTCTTTCAGATCCTCCAGGCCGTATTTGCGCGTTTCCGGAATATAGACCGAGAGCTGACGGTTTTGCAGAATGACTTTCGTTTTTGCCCATTTGCTGGACACGCGTTGAATCTTCATGTTCTGCCTCCGTTTCTTTACGCATAGCGAATTTTCAGGACAAGAAAGCAAAATAATGTTATAATATAAGGATATGAGATTATGCTTTTTGGGACGAAAACAGGGGCATGAAGCCAATTCTCTTGTCTCTACAGTCTATGTACTGAAGACAGCAGCGGAGAGGGCGTATACCCTTATCCGTACTAAAAGAAAATCAATATAGACGATAACAGGCTATCATGTTTAATTGTGCTGGTTTTGTGAAAGTAATATAATATAGGGTAGCGGTTTTTAACTGAAGGAGGTCCACCAACTCATGGCTGAACAAAATAACCCGCAAGTCAAAGATCGGGACATTGGCGTGGAAATGCGCGAATCCTTTATGGATTACGCAATGAGCATCATTGTAAGCCGGGCTTTGCCGGATGTGCGGGATGGACTTAAGCCTGTTCACCGACGCATTTTGTTTGCAATGTCGGAACTTGGTATGTCCTCGGATAAGCCACATAAGAAGTCAGCGAGAATCGTCGGTGAGGTTATCGGTAAGTATCACCCACACGGTGACTCAGCAGTCTATGAAACAATGGTACGTATGGCACAGGACTTCTCCATGCGCTATATGCTTGTAGACGGTCATGGTAACTTCGGTTCCATAGACGGAGACATGGCGGCTGCAATGCGTTATACAGAAGCACGTTTGTCCAAAATTGCCGGAGAAATGCTCCGTGACCTGAACAAGGAGACCGTTGACTTCGCGCCCAACTATGACGGTGAAGAGAACGAGCCTGTAGTCTTGCCGGCGCGTTATCCCAATCTGCTGGTCAATGGTGTAGGCGGGATTGCGGTGGGGATGGCAACCAACATTCCTCCGCATAACCTCGGTGAGGTTATTGACGGTGTGCAGGCGATGATCAAGAATCCTGATATTACGCCTATGGAGCTTATGGAATATATTCAAGGCCCGGATTTCCCGACGGCCGGATATATTCTGGGCCGTGAAGGCATCCGTCAGGCCTACCGCACTGGACGCGGATCGGTTACCATGCGTGCCAAGGCGACAATTGAAGAGAATAACGGCAAGGCCCGGATTATTGTGCATGAGCTTCCTTACCAGGTCAACAAAGCCCGGCTCGTGGAGAAGATTGCGGAGCTGGTGCGTGAGAAGCGCATCGAGGGAATTACGGATCTGCGTGATGAGTCTGACCGTAATGGAATGCGCGTAGTGGTTGAAATGAGACGGGATGTGAATCCGAGTGTGGTACTCAACAATCTCTACAAGCATACTTCTATGCAGTCCACCTTCGGGATCAACATGCTGGCTATTGTCAACAATGAACCGAAGACTCTGAATCTGCGCGATGTGCTATATCACTATCTGCAGCATCAGATCGAAGTCATCCGCCGCCGGACGATCTTCGACCTTAAGAAGGCGGAAGCACGGGCGCATATTCTGGAAGGTCTGCGTATTGCCCTGGATCATCTGGATGAGGTCATTGCCCTGATCCGCGCCTCACGCACTACCGACATTGCCCGGGAAGGTCTGATGGAGACCTTCAGTCTAAGCGTAGAGCAGGCCCAGGCGATCCTCGATATGCGGATGCAGCGTCTGACCGGTCTGGAACGCGAGAAGATCGAAAACGAATATAACGAGCTTTTGGCCAAAATTGCCGAATACCGTGAGATTCTGGCCAATGAGCATCTTGTGCTGGATATTATCAGCAATGAGCTGCAGGAGATCCGGGATAAGTACTCCGATGACCGCCGTACAGAAATTACCGTTGGGGAAGAAAGCATCCTTGACGAGGATCTGATTCCGCGTGAAGAGGTTGTTATCACGATTACCCACACCGGTTACATCAAACGTCTTCCGGTCAACACCTACCGCAGCCAGAAGCGCGGCGGACGCGGTGTCATCGGGATGGACACCAAGGACCAGGACTTTGTGGAGCATCTCTTCGTGAGCAACTCCCATAACTACCTGATGTTCTTCACTGATAAGGGTAAGGTGTACCGGATTAAGGCCTATGAAATTCCGGAGCTTGGACGGACTGCCCGGGGAACGCCGATCATCAACCTGATTCAAATCGAGCAGGGCGAGAAGATCAGTGCGGTCATCCAGGTGGAAGAAGCGGACAGTGACAAGTACCTGTTCTTCGCTACCCGCGAGGGAATTGTGAAGAAGACGCCTCTGGAAGATTACAACAACATCCGTAAGGGTGGCCTGATTGCAATCAATCTCCGTGAGGAGGATTCACTGATTGAGGTGAAGCTGACAGACGGTGAGCAGAATCTGATTATCGGTACTGCACGCGGAATGTCGATTACCTTCTCGGAGAATGATGTGCGTTCCATGGGCCGCAGCGCTACCGGGGTTAAGGGAATCACGCTTGATTCCAATGACCATGTTATTGGCATGGACTGCGTAGACCAGGAGCTTGAGGTGCTGATCGTAACCACCAAGGGCTATGGTAAGCGGACACCTGCTGCTGACTACCGGTCCCAGACCCGCGGCGGTAAAGGCATCAAGACCATTAACCTTACGGATAAGAACGGGCCGGTTGTCGGGCTGAAGGTCGTCAAGCAGGACGAGGATCTGATGATTATTACGACCAGCGGTACCCTGATACGTACCAGCATGGACGGAATATCCACCATGGGCCGTTATGCGCAGGGCGTTAAGCTGATTAATATCCGTGAGGATGATGCTGTAGCTACACTGTGCAGAGCGGACAAAGAGGATGAAGAGCTGTCTGAGCATGAGGATGGCGAAGACATTCAAGGAGTTCCTGTAGAAGACGAAGGCGAGATGGAAGCTAGCCAGTCTGAAGCGGATGCCGTGAACGAAGACGATAGCCTCGAATAAGGATGGCAGGAGAGCATGGGTTTCTGATGTATAGAAATCCATGCTCTTTTTTTATATTCTATTAACTGATGAACGGGGAATTCTCTATCTAGCCGCTTCCCGGGTTCCATACTATAATTAGAGCATCATAGGTGTCACCGACATAAAGGGGCTTGGGCTAATGCCAAACATATCCGTTGGAGAGATTAAAGCGGGTTCAAAGATTATAAAGGATGTAATTACTCCTTTAGGAGGAGTATTGTTCGGGAAGGGCAAAATCATTCTCCCCCGGGATATTGAGATTTTGCAGGCTTTTTTGATCGGACAGGTTGAGATTGAAGGGGCACAAGGGGAAGACAAATCGGCAGAGAGCGCTAAACCGGCAGTGAAGCAGCAAGCGGCTAAGGCGGGTGCTCTGATTAATGAGTCGGTGCTGGCCAAGAGTAATTCTCCGCTTCACGATGAGTATGAGAAAATGCTGGTGCTTATCAAGCAAAGCTACCGTGCAGCGGCTGCAGCGGCTCTTCCGATCTTCGAACTGCGGAGTCAACTGGAGCTGCTGATTACCCATTTGAAGGATTATCATGTCTTAAAGTTTGCGCCGCGTGTGCTGATTGACCAGGAATATAACTATCATAATGCGGTCTTGTCTGCCCTAACCTCCTATCGAATTGCCCAGTGGTGCGGATATCCGCAGAAGGACTGGATGCAGGCTGCTTTTGCCGGCTTGCTGCACGATATAGGTAACATTAAGGTAGACGAAGCGCTGCTGCAGAAGCCAACCCCTCTAAGCGGTGCAGAGATTGACGAGGTACGCAGGCACACTACATACGGTTATCAGCTGCTGCGCAATGTTACAGCCATTAACGAAGGGGTTAGACTCGCCGCCTTGCAGCACCATGAGAAGATAGATGGTTCAGGGTATCCACTTAGGCTGGATGGCAGCCAGATTCATTTCTACGCCAAGATTGTGGCAGTCGCCGATATCTTCCATGCCATGACGCTGGGAAAAGCCTACAGAAAGGCACAGTCGCCTTATCTGGTATTGGAGCAGCTGCAGAAGGAGAGCTTCGGAAAGCTCGATCCGGTAATCGTACAGACCTTCATTCAAAAGACGACAGACCTATATAACGGTACACGGATACGGCTCAGCGATGGGCGTCATGGGGAAATCATCTTTACCGATCGTAACAACCCGACAAGACCCATGGTTCAGGTTGAAGGAAACATCGTTAATCTGATCAATGAACGGGAGCTTCATATTCAAGAAATTATTGCTTAAGCACGCGGACAGAGGAGTAGAGCTATGCTAACTTGCTTGCCGGGTTAGGGCCGGTTAGGGGAAGCGTAGCTTTAGATAATGATTTAGAAATAATGCTTGCATTGAATCTCTATACGTGATATATTCTATTTCTGGCCGCGAAACATCAACGCCTGGCTAGAACAAGAAGTTGAAAAAAAGAGCTTGCATTGATCGGTTGGATGTGATATATTATAAGAGTTGCTGGTGACGACAACATCGACACTAACAACGAGCTTGATCTTTGAAAACTGAACAACGAGTGAGTATCTGGAAATCACTTCGGTGAGATCCAAAAATGAGAATGTAAATTCTCGTCAGATGTTTCAAAATGAGCAATCGCTCTTTCTAAATACCAATTTGGAGAGTTTGATCCTGGCTCAGGACGAACGCTGGCGGCATGCCTAATACATGCAAGTCGAGCGGAGTTTGAAAGGAAGCTTGCTTCCTTTCAAACTTAGCGGCGGACGGGTGAGTAACACGTAGGCAACCTGCCCTCAAGCCTGGGATAACTACCGGAAACGGTAGCTAATACCGGATAATTTCTTTTTTCTCCTGAGAGAAGAATGAAAGGCGGAGCAATCTGCTGCTTGGGGATGGGCCTGCGGCGCATTAGCTAGTTGGTGGGGTAACGGCCCACCAAGGCGACGATGCGTAGCCGACCTGAGAGGGTGAACGGCCACACTGGGACTGAGACACGGCCCAGACTCCTACGGGAGGCAGCAGTAGGGAATCTTCCGCAATGGGCGCAAGCCTGACGGAGCAATGCCGCGTGAGTGATGAAGGTTTTCGGATCGTAAAGCTCTGTTGCCAGGGAAGAACGTCCGGTAGAGTAACTGCTACCGGAGTGACGGTACCTGAGAAGAAAGCCCCGGCTAACTACGTGCCAGCAGCCGCGGTAATACGTAGGGGGCAAGCGTTGTCCGGAATTATTGGGCGTAAAGCGCGCGCAGGCGGTTATTTAAGTCTGGTGTTTAAACCTTGGGCTCAACCTGAGGTCGCACTGGAAACTGGGTGACTTGAGTACAGAAGAGGAAAGTGGAATTCCACGTGTAGCGGTGAAATGCGTAGATATGTGGAGGAACACCAGTGGCGAAGGCGACTTTCTGGGCTGTAACTGACGCTGAGGCGCGAAAGCGTGGGGAGCAAACAGGATTAGATACCCTGGTAGTCCACGCCGTAAACGATGAGTGCTAGGTGTTAGGGGTTTCGATACCCTTGGTGCCGAAGTTAACACAGTAAGCACTCCGCCTGGGGAGTACGGTCGCAAGACTGAAACTCAAAGGAATTGACGGGGACCCGCACAAGCAGTGGAGTATGTGGTTTAATTCGAAGCAACGCGAAGAACCTTACCAGGTCTTGACATCCAACTAACGAAGCAGAGATGCATCAGGTGCCCTTCGGGGAAAGTTGAGACAGGTGGTGCATGGTTGTCGTCAGCTCGTGTCGTGAGATGTTGGGTTAAGTCCCGCAACGAGCGCAACCCTTGACTTTAGTTGCCAGCAGGTTGAGCTGGGCACTCTAGAGTGACTGCCGGTGACAAACCGGAGGAAGGTGGGGATGACGTCAAATCATCATGCCCCTTATGACCTGGGCTACACACGTACTACAATGGCCGGTACAACGGGAAGCGAAGCCGCGAGGTGGAGCCAATCCCAGCAAAGCCGGTCTCAGTTCGGATTGCAGGCTGCAACTCGCCTGCATGAAGTCGGAATTGCTAGTAATCGCGGATCAGCATGCCGCGGTGAATACGTTCCCGGGTCTTGTACACACCGCCCGTCACACCACGAGAGTTTACAACACCCGAAGTCGGTGGGGTAACCCGCAAGGGAGCCAGCCGCCGAAGGTGGGGTAGATGATTGGGGTGAAGTCGTAACAAGGTAGCCGTATCGGAAGGTGCGGCTGGATCACCTCCTTTCTATGGAGAATCGTCTTCTGCAATGAAGACATTCAAATCTTAAATCTAGCCGGTCGGCTAGTGACTCACTCGTTGGTCAGTTTTGAGAGTTTAAGCTCTCATCTTTAAACTTGATCCTTGAAAACTGGATACCGAAACGAATTTGCGTTTTAGAACATCTTTTAGCTGAAACTTGTGTAAGCAAGTGGAAATAGTTATTAGTTGCTACCGTGATTTTCCTAACGGAAAACACATTGGTTAAGCTACTAAGAGCACACGGAGGATGCCTAGGCGCCAGGAGCCGACGAAGGACGTGGCGAACAACGAAACTGCCTCGGGGAGCTGTAAGCAAGCTTTGATCCGGGGGTGTCCGAATGGGGAAACCCAGCTGTGGTAATTCGCAGTTACTCATTTCTGAATACATAGGAAATGCAGAGGCAGACCAGGGGAACTGAAACATCTAAGTACCCTGAGGAAGAGAAAACAATAGTGATTCCGTCAGTAGCGGCGAGCGAACGCGGAACAGCCTAAACCAAGGGGCTTGCCTCTTGGGGTTGTGGGACGTCTCACATGGAGTTACAAAGGAATAGAGTAGGCGAAGAGGTCTGGAAAGGCCCGCGATAGAGGTAAAAGCCCTGTAGCCTAAACTGTGTTCTCTCCGAGACGGATCCCGAGTAGTGCGGGGCACGTGAAACCCCGTATGAATCCAGCAGGACCATCTGCTAAGGCTAAATACTACCTGGCGACCGATAGTGAAACAGTACCGTGAGGGAAAGGTGAAAAGCACCCCGGAAGGGGAGTGAAATAGAACCTGAAACCGTGTGCTTACAAAAAGTCAGAGCCCTCTTTATGGGTGATGGCGTGCCTTTTGTAGAATGAACCGGCGAGTTACGTTTAACATGCAAGGTTAAGGTGAGAAGCCGGAGCCGCAGCGAAAGCGAGTCTGAATAGGGCGACTAAGTATGTGGACGTAGACCCGAAACCGTGTGATCTACCCCTGTCCAGGGTGAAGGTGCGGTAACACGCACTGGAGGCCCGAACCCACGCATGTTGAAAAATGCGGGGATGAGGTGGGGGTAGCGGAGAAATTCCAATCGAACTCGGAGATAGCTGGTTCTCCCCGAAATAGCTTTAGGGCTAGCCTCGGTGAATGGAGTGGTGGAGGTAGAGCACTGATTGGGTGCGGGGCCCGCAAGGGTTACCAAGCTCAGTCAAACTCCGAATGCCATTTACTTCTTGCCGGGAGTCAGACAGTGAGTGCTAAGATCCATTGTCAAAAGGGAAACAGCCCAGACCATCAGCTAAGGTCCCCAAGTGTGTGTTAAGTGGGAAAGGATGTGGAGTTGCACAGACAACCAGGATGTTGGCTTAGAAGCAGCCACCATTGAAAGAGTGCGTAATAGCTCACTGGTCGAGTGACTCTGCGCCGAAAATGTAACGGGGCTAAACACACCACCGAAGCTATGGCTAGATGCTTTGCATCTGGGGTAGGGGAGCGTTGTATGTGGGTTGAAGGTGTACCGTAAGGAGCGCTGGACAGCATACAAGTGAGAATGCCGGTATGAGTAACGAAAAGATCAGTGAGAATCTGATCCGCCGAAAGCCCAAGGTTTCCTGAGGAAGGCTCGTCCGCTCAGGGTAAGTCGGGACCTAAGGCGAGGCCGACAGGCGTAGTCGAAGGACAACAGTTTGAAATTACTGTACCACCGTAATCCGCTATGAGCGATGGGGTGACGCAGGAGGGTAGTGACGCGGACTGATGGATGTCCGTCTAAGCAGTGAGGCTGGTGTGCAGGCAAATCCGCACATCATTAAGGCTGGTCTGTGATGGGGAGCGAAAATTACAGTAGCGAAGGTCATGATCTCACACTGCCAAGAAAAGCCTCTAGCCAGGAGAAGGTGCCCGTACCGCAAACCGACACAGGTAGGCGAGAAGAGAATTCTAAGGCGCGCGGAAGAACTCTCGTTAAGGAACTCGGCAAAATGACCCCGTAACTTCGGGAGAAGGGGTGCCTCGGTAGGGTGAATAGCCCGAGGGGGCCGCAGTGAAAAGGCCCAAGCGACTGTTTAGCAAAAACACAGGTCTGTGCGAAGCCGCAAGGCGAAGTATACGGGCTGACGCCTGCCCGGTGCTGGAAGGTTAAGGGGAGCGGTTAGGGGTTAAACCCGAAGCTGTGAACCGAAGCCCCAGTAAACGGCGGCCGTAACTATAACGGTCCTAAGGTAGCGAAATTCCTTGTCAGGTAAATTCTGACCCGCACGAATGGCGTAACGACTTGGGCGCTGTCTCAACGAGAGATCCGGTGAAATTTTAATACCTGTGAAGATGCAGGTTACCCGCGACAAGACGGAAAGACCCCATGGAGCTTTACTGCAGCTTGATATTGAATTTGGGTACGATCTGTACAGGATAGGTGGGAGCCGGTGAGGCAGGAGCGCAAGCTTCTGCGGAGGCGCCGTTGGGATACCACCCTGATCGTATCTAGGTTCTAACCTAGTGCCCTCATCGGGTACGGGGACCGTGTCAGGCGGGCAGTTTGACTGGGGCGGTCGCCTCCTAAAGAGTAACGGAGGCGTTCAAAGGTTCCCTCAGAATGGTTGGAAATCATTCGCAGAGTGCAAAGGCATAAGGGAGCTTGACTGCGAGACCTACAAGTCGAGCAGGGACGAAAGTCGGACTTAGTGATCCGGTGGTACCGCATGGAAGGGCCATCGCTCAACGGATAAAAGCTACCCTGGGGATAACAGGCTTATCTCCCCCAAGAGTCCACATCGACGGGGAGGTTTGGCACCTCGATGTCGGCTCATCGCATCCTGGGGCTGAAGTAGGTCCCAAGGGTTGGGCTGTTCGCCCATTAAAGCGGTACGCGAGCTGGGTTCAGAACGTCGTGAGACAGTTCGGTCCCTATCTGTCGTGGGCGCAGGAAATTTGAGAGGAGCTGTCCTTAGTACGAGAGGACCGGGATGGACGTACCGCTGGTGCATCAGTTGTTCCGCCAGGAGCATGGCTGAGTAGCTACGTACGGACGGGATAAGCGCTGAAAGCATCTAAGCGTGAAGCCCCCCTCAAGATGAGATTTCCCAGTATGTAAGACCCCTTGAAGACGACGAGGTAGATAGGTTGGAGGTGGAAGTGCAGCAATGCATGGAGCTGACCAATACTAATCGGTCGAGGGCTTATCCAAAAAATAATTCGCAGATTCGTTTCGGATTCAGTTTTCAGGAATCAAATTCCTGAAGCATTTACGCTGTAAATGCCCGTTTGGTGGCGATAGCGGAGGGGTTCCACACGTACCCATCCCGAACACGACCGTTAAGCCCTCCAGCGCCGATGGTACTTGGACCGAAGGGTCCTGGGAGAGTAGGACGTTGCCAAGCACACATGAGCCATTGTCGACAATTCGACAATGGCTTTTTTGTATACCCGCATATATAAAAAGCCATTGTCGACAATTCGACAATGGCTTTTTTGTATACCCGCATATATAAAAAGCGGGAAGGGGTGCGGTATTTTATTATAAAAACGCTTACAAACGAGTGACATTTTTGTTACCGACGAGGCGATGGTTCCAAGTATAATGGAAAAGTGCAATAAATAAGCAAAAGCCTTAATACGAATGAACTACGTATAAATTCTATCTTGGAATTTTCTTGCGTCTTTAGATGCATGGTAGAGGTAAGGAGGATTTAAGGTATGAAGCGAACTCAACCTTTGTGGATATTAGTTATTCTTTGTATAGTCGGAGTAATGCTGGCGGGTTGCGGAACGAAGGAGCCGGCTTGGGATACTTTTAACGGTGCACTTAATGAGGAAGACTTCCCCGTTCCCAAAGAGGCAAGCTCACCCGACAGAACAACTACAAACGTAGCCATGGACTATGTACGGTATTCTTTGCCGGGGTTGAAGGAGAAGAAAGGCGTGCCCGAGCCTTATCTTGCAGCCATTAAAGCGTGGGGCTGGGAAGAGCAGGAACAGAAAGCAGACGATTCCGGGAGCTCCCGTGTTTTTCAGAAAGAAGGACTTATTGTACACCTGACCGTGCATGATGACTATTTCATCGTGATGATTCCGAAGGAAAAGAAGGTTACAACCAAAGGCTTAAAGAACAGATAAAAAATCGCCGTCCGGTTATGGATGGCGATTTTTTGTGTGAGCATGCTTGGCCGCTTAAATACAGCGCTATGTATATCTGGTTGGGATTACTGGGCGTAATAAGAGGCGTCTGCCGCATTGAACTTGAGCATCCCGTCTTTGCCTACACTTGTTAACCGCAGTAGCGCATACAGACGGGGTAGCAGCAGCCACAGGTGGCATACCGCAAGCGAAACCGTGAAGGCTGGCGGAGCCCAGACGATGAAGAGTGCGGCTATACAAAGACCGATCCAGAGGTTATGCAGCTGTACGGTACGGAAGATGCCGTAATTGATATATTGATCGGGCATGTAACCGGGCCAGGGCAGGCGCAGGGATAATCTCCAGCGCTTGGCGATAGGGTGTCCGCTAATCAGCAGCACAGAGCGTGAGATGACATACTGAATCCACAGCATGACAGGTCCGGCTATAATCATGAACAGAACACTAAGCCAGGAGAGAAAGACACTTTCGAGCACAAGGCATATAAAGGGCAGGGTGATATAGACCCGCAGCAGGAATGCTGTAATAGTAATTTTTTTGATAAGCTTGTATTGATAGAATGTAGCGGCACCTTTGGTGTTTGGTTCCATACCTGGAATTCGGACCTCCTCGCAAGTTCTCTTGTTATTATTATCGGCCTGCTCCTGCGTTTTATTAAACAACGGGCTCAGATTCACCGAATGGGCAGCGGGCGAATATATATATTTTAGGCTATGAAGGATTAGGAAAAAACTATGAAAAGGTTTAAAATGATAGAAGGTGTACCATACTGTTCTTAAAAGAGTCAAGGTGGGATGAAAATGGAACAGCAAACCGGGCAGGCCTGCATTATCTGCGGGCAAGAAAAGGAAGAAGGCATTGTGATTGTCTCGCACTTCATCTGTGAGGACTGTGAGAGTGAGATGGTGCGTACGGAGGCTGAGGATGTGAAGTACAACTTTTTCATTAACCGGATGAAGAAGATCAATCTGCGTATGCATGCTTAATGTTCGAATTGAAGTACCTGTAACAAGCAACATATAAAGAGCGGGCGGTGAATCTGTGTCGCGTTGGCTGCAAATACAAGGTTCTTCTTAACGGCTTCTCCGCCCTGACCGGGTGAGGGGAGCCGTTTTATTGCGTGCAATCCTTTGCGGAAGTGATAGGCGTTTGGGTGCATTTGCGTTAAAATAGAAGGTAACCCCCAGGGGAGGAAGAATCTATGGACAAGCTACAGCCTGGCAGGGCACCTGTATACGAAATGCTGGAACAATATAGACATAAGGGTAATATATCTTATCATGTGCCGGGTCACAAGAACGGGGAGGCTTACCGGAGTACTGTCAGTGCAGAGAGTGCGGGGTATCTCACGGAAGTGATGCGTTACGATGTGACGGAGATTACCGGAACGGATGACCTTCATCATCCGGAAGGGGTAATAAGGGAGGCCCAGGAGCTGGCAGCCGATTGTTACGGCGCGGAGGAGAGTTATATGCTGGTGGGCGGAAGCACCGCGGGTAATCTGGCTCTGATCCTGACGGTCTGTTCTGAGCCCGGAAGTTTGCTTATTCTGCAGCGCAACGTCCACAAGTCCGTGATCCATGGACTGATGCTGGCGGGAGCGCGTGCAGTCTTCCTGGAGCCGCAGATCGACCCGGGCAGCCGCCTTGCGGTGGCACCGTCTGCTGAGACGGTGCAGGCGGCGCTGGCCGCTTACCCGGAGGCTGCCGGGGTCCTAGTCACCATGCCGAATTACTACGGCATGGGCAGTGACCTAGCGCCCCTCGCGCAGGCCTGTCACGCTTGCTGCGTGCCACTGCTGGTGGATGAGGCGCACGGGGCGCATTACGGGCAGCACCCCGCGCTTCCGGCGGGGGCGCTTGCCCAAGGCGCGGACGGCGTGGTGCAGTCCACGCATAAGATGCTGACGGCGCTGACGATGGGCGCCATGCTGCATGTGCAAGGGCCATGGCTTGACCGTGCGCTGCTGCGGCAGCGCCTGGCCATGGTGCAGAGCTCCAGCCCATCCTACCCCGTGATGGCTTCGCTCGATCTGGCCCGGCGCCTGCTGCACAGCCAGGGCGCCGGTGCCTTCACGGCGGGGCTCGCCGCCGTGGATGTCCTGCGGCGCGGCCTGGCGGCGCTGCCGCGCTTCGGGCTGCTGCAACCAGCGCAGCCGCAGCAGGCTGTCTGCGGCGAGGCGGGCGCCGCAGGAGTGAATACGCCGCCGCTGCGCGGGGCGGCGTACGTGACCCAGGACCCCTTCAAGGCGGTCATATATGACGCCGCGGGGGTCCTGGGGGGCTTCGAGCTGCAGCGCAGGCTCGAAGAGAGGGAAATCGTGCCGGAGATGAGCGACGACCGGCACGTGGTTCTGGCCTTCAGCCTCGGCTCGAAGGCTGAAGAGGCAGCTGCGCTGCTGACAGCGCTGCAGGACATTGCAGCGCAGACCTCCTTGGCAGCGCCGCAGACAGGCGGGAGCGCATCTCCCTCAGACCTTGAACCTACCACTGGCGCTGATCATGTCACTGGCCCTGAACCTACTGCTGGATCTGATCATATCTCTGATCTTGAACCTGTCTCCGGCCTAGATCTTACCGCTGATTCCGTTCCTGGCCAGTCTACTTACTCAGACACTGCCGCGGCTCCCGCTCCCCAAGGCGGAGAATCCTTCTCCAGCGCACGGACCGCAGCCCAGGCAGCGTCATATAATAGCAGAGAAGGGGAATTAACCTTCTCCGGTCATATTTCCACGTGGAACAATTTTGACATCCCGGCAGTATCGGCTCCGGTCGCGTTCTCTATCCGGCCGGTGGCTGCCGGGGAGACAGAGAGTGTAGAGCTTGAGGCAAGCGCGGGCAGGATTGCGGCGGAGATGGTTATTCCCTATCCGCCAGGCATCCCGCTCTTATATCCCGGAGAGAGCATTACAGCGTCTGTCTGTGACAGGCTGATCCGTCTGAGAATAGGCGGGGCGAAATTTCAGGCCTGTGCTGATCCGGCCTTACAGCATATTATGGTATACAACATTCAGAAGGGCGGAGAAGCATAAGTGAAGCGAGAAGGATTCTTCATTACACTGGAGGGAGGCGACGGCTCCGGCAAAACAACCGTACTCGGCAGGGTGGCTGCTTATCTGCAGAACCATTCCATGCCCTATTTAATCACCCGTGAACCGGGAGGGATTGAGATTGCCGAGAAGATCCGCTCTATTATCCTCGACCCGGCGCATACGGCTATGGATGCCCGGACAGAGGCACTCCTGTATGCGGCGGCAAGAAGCCAGCATCTGGCGGAGGTGGTCGAGCCTGCCTTGCAGGAGGGAATTACCGTGCTCTGCGACCGTTTTGTAGACAGCAGTCTGGTCTATCAAGGGTACGCCAGAGGGCTGGGCATCGAAGAGGTGAGGGGGATTAACCGGTTTGCGACTGGCGGGAGAATGCCCGATCTTACCTTTTACCTGGATGTAGATCCTGAGGTGGGCCTGTCCCGGATAGCGGCCAATCAGAACCGGGAAGTGAACCGGCTGGATCTGGAGAGCCTGGAGTTTCATCAGAAGGTGCGGGCGGGCTATGAACTGGTAACCAGCTCTGATCCGCAGCGGATTGTGGTGCTTGATGCGGGTCGTCCCATCCATATGGTGGAGCAGGATATTGTACGTGTACTGAAGGACAGGATATTAAAGGATTTCTAAGGTGTTTTGTCAAATAAACAATAGAGGTATAATGATTGAACAGGGCTTCTCCACAGATTGAATCAATGTTGTGCGGATAGCCTGTGAACATAACTAATAGGAGGGGATACGAAGATGAATTTGATCATTGCAATTATCCAGGATAAAGACAGCAACCGGCTATCCAGTGAACTGGTGAAGGCGAACTTCCGCGCCACCAAGCTGGCCAGTACAGGCGGATTTCTCCGTGCGGGTAACACTACCTTTTTGATTGGGGTAGATGATATTCAGGTAGACGCCGTACTCAGTGTAATCCGTAACAGCTGCAAAGTACGCGAGCAACTGGTCACTCCGGTCACGCCGATGAGCGGCACGACAGATTCCTATTTGCCGCTTCCTGTTGAAGTGCAGGTGGGCGGAGCTACCGTATTCGTACTTCCCGTCGATCGTTTCGAGCATTATTGAGCATAATGAAGATCAACCCGGGCTACAGGCCCTTAAAAAGCGAAATGCTGACCACGGAGGCTGAAAGGCGTCCGGTCCAGCAAAAAAACTTCAACGATGTATTTCAACAGCAAAGCCAGCAGAAAACTATAGATGAGTTGAACCGTCAGATCAAAGATATCCAGCTGCAAGGCGACCGGCTCTCCAAATCCATGACTGTGCGTGAGCTATCCATCTACCGGAACCTGATCAAACGGTTTCTGGAGGAGACGGCCCGCCGCGGAGTGATCCTGAAGGACACCAAAGGCTGGGACCGGCGGGGCCGCGGCAAACGCTACAAGCTGCTCGAAGAGGTTGATGCCGCTCTGCTGAATATGGCAGATGATCTGCTGGACAGCGAGCAGGGCCGGATCGATCTCCTGGGACGGGTTGGAGAGATCCGCGGGCTGCTGATTAACCTTTCTTTCTGACAACTTGGAGGAATATATGTCTTTTCATGAACTATTAGGCCAGGAGGACGCCAAGCGGCTGCTTCAGAATGCCCTACGCAAGGATGCTGTCAGCCATGCCTATCTGTTCACGGGTCCGGCAGGCAGCGGGCAGGTGAAGATGGCTTTGACGTTCGCCCAGGCGATATTCTGTACCGCCAGCAAGGATGATGCCTGCGGAGAGTGCCTGGAATGCCGCAAGGTGGAGCATGGCAATCATCCTGATTTAACGCTGCTGCGCCCCGATGGGGCGAGCATTAAGATCGATCAGATTCGTGAACTTCAGCGTGTTTTTTCCTACCGCTCGGAAGGAATTAACCCGAAGGTTTATATTATAGAAGGAGCGGACAAAATGACGGTGCAAGCCGCGAATAGTCTGCTGAAATTCCTGGAGGAGCCGCCGGCCCCTGCGGTAGGCATTCTCATCTCCGATAACAGCAGTTCCCTGCTCCCGACGATCCAGTCCAGAACCCAGCGCATTCCGTTTAGCCCGCTCCATCCGGATATTATGCTTCAGGCGCTGTCCGGCGAAGGGGTTCCGGTGCCGCTGGCACGGTGCGCGGTGTCGCTGACTGCCGGTCTTGACGGCTGCAGGGAACTTTTGGCACAGAATTGGTTTGCAGAAATGAGAAATCTAGTGTTACAATTAGCGAAGGAGTCTCTGGGCAAGGGCAGCACTGCGGTAGCAACCGCGGGTTCGAAGCTGTTCAAGACCGGACTTGGTGAACATTTGGACACTCTATTCAGCATGTTCCACTTATGGTTCAAAGATATGCTCTACTTCCTGTACCGAAAGCACGAAAGTATCGTTTTCATAGATCAGTTAGACTTTATTTCGAGGGCTGCCCGTCAGAGGAGTACGCAGCAGTGGGTGGCTTATATGGAATATGCGGCGGAGAGTAAGCGGAAGCTGCGTTCCAATGCCAATGCCCAGCTGTGTCTGGAGCAGTTTTTAATCCGGCTGGAAAGCTAGAGGCTCGGGTTATTTATAATAGATCCTCCGGGATATAATCCTCAGCACCTGGAAAGACCGGGTATAGCGGACGAGGAAGGACAAGCATGGATCATCAGGGAAGCAGTCTTGCTTAAGGGTTCCTTTACCGTCAAACAAGGGGGTTAATTTTTGTACAGCGTAGTAGGTGTCCGCTTCAAAAAAGCGGGTAAAATATATTATTTCGATCCGCTTGATTTCCCGATTGAACGCGATCAATGCGTTATTGTCGAGACTGCAAGAGGGGTCGAATACGGTAAGGTTGTCGTTGGCAAAAAAGAGGTGCAGGAAGCTGACGTTGTACTGCCGCTCAAGAAAGTCATGCGCATTGCCGGTGAAACCGACGCGCGCGTGGTGGAAGAGAACAAGGGTGCAGCGAAGGATGCTTTTACCACCTGTTTAAATAAAATCCGCGATCATGGCCTCAAAATGAAGCTGGTGGATGTGGAGTTTACGTTTGACCGCAACAAGATTATTTTCTACTTTACGGCCGAGGGCCGCGTGGATTTCCGCGAGCTGGTGAAGGACCTGGCCAGTATTTTCCGTACCCGCATTGAGCTCCGGCAGATTGGTGTGCGGGATGAAGCCAAGATGCTGGGCGGATTAGGCCCATGCGGACGGGTGCTCTGCTGCTCCTCCTGGCTTGGTGATTTCGAGCCGGTGTCCATCAAGATGGCGAAGGATCAGAATCTGTCGCTTAACCCGACCAAGATCTCGGGATTATGCGGACGGCTGATGTGTTGTCTGAAGTTTGAGCATGATAATTATGAGAGCACGAAGGAAGAAATGCCGGCTGTAGGCAAAATGGTCGTTACTTCACTGGGTGACGGCAAGGTAGTCGGTATCAATGCCGGCAGCCGCACGGTTCATGTGCAGCTGTTTGAAGTGGGCAAAGTTAAAGAACTTCCAATGGATGATGTTGTCGTCAAGTAAACCATTATAAGGTTACTTTCGGGGTGGAAACTTGGAGAAGAAAAATATATTTGCACACATGCAGGAGATGGAAGCGCAGATGGATGAAATGCGCACCACTCTGGGCGATTGGAAGCAGACGGTCAAAGAGCTGATGGAAGCGAATCAGAAGCTGAGTCTGGAGAACGAGCAACTTCGTATCATATTGAAAAGGGAAGCACCTGTAGATAAGGCCGCACTGTCTGCGGAGGCGGAGGCTATACTTGCTGCCGAAGGGAAAGAGGAGGTTGTCGGGGAAGGCTACGATAATCTGGCCCGGCTGTATCACGAAGGCTTCCACATCTGCAATGTCTACTTTGGGCATTTGCGGACGGAAGGGGATTGTCTGTTCTGCCTTTCTTTTCTTAATAAATGAGGATATCCAGCCGTAGGAGATTGTCGCCTACGGTTTTTTTGAATGTAAGGCTATGCTTCCGAAGCATACGCTCAACAAAAACTTTTAGGAGATTACATTACAATGACCCATTCAATGAACAATACACCTGTACCCTTACATGAAGCAGAACGGGTCGATGACCTGCTCACCCATGATCTGAGAATTATCCAGAGTGACGAAGTGTTCAGCTTCTCGATGGATGCCGTACTGCTGGCACGGTTCGCCAGTGTACCGCCGCGCGGACGGGTGCTTGACCTGTGTACGGGTAACGGAGTAATTCCTATGCTCCTGACTACACGGACGAAGGCTTCTATTGAAGGAATCGAGATTCAGCCCCGTCTGGCAGACATGGCCCGGCGCAGTGTATCGCTTAACGGTCTGGAGGAGCGGGTACAGATTCATGAGGGCGATTTGCGGGAGCTTCATCTTACAGCGGGCTATGGCGTATACGATGCGATCACGGTGAATCCCCCTTATATGCCGCTGAACGGGAGCGATCTGAAGCTAAATTCCCATCAGGCGATGGCCCGCCATGAAATTGGTTGTACCCTGGAGGAGGTCATTCAGGCCTGTGTCCGGCTGGTCCGTACCGGAGGCAAAGTCAGCATGGTGCATAAGCCGCAGCGCCTCGTGGATATTATCAGTCTGATGCGGAAGCACCGGCTGGAACCGAAGCTGATCCGCTTTGTACATCCCCGCGCCCATCTGGAAGCGAATATGGTTCTGATCGAGGCCGCGCGTGACGGGAAGCCGGAGGTGCGTTTACAACCGCCTTTAATCGTATATAATGAGGACAATCAATATTGCCCCGAGATTATGGATATTTATTACGGAAACAAAGAGGATACGAGCCAATGACCATACAATGCCAAAGCAGCTTTCAAAATAATCATGACGGAGCGAAGCCCGAAGGATGCGGAAGTCTGTATCTGGTGGCTACGCCGATCGGCAATCTGGAAGATATGACATATCGTGCAGTACGCATGCTGAAGGAATGCGATATTATCGCCGCTGAGGATACGAGACAGACGCGTAAGCTGCTGAGCCATTTTGAAATTACACCGTCCATGCTGTTCAGTTACCATGAGCATAACAAGGCCGCCAGTGGGCCGGAGCTGATACGCTATATAATAGAAGGTAAAAATCTGGCACTCGTCAGCGATGCCGGTCTGCCGGCGATTTCCGACCCTGGTGCCGATCTGGTAGCTCTGGCTGTCAGCCATCAGATTCCGGTGATTCCGGTGCCAGGAGCGAATGCCGCCTTGTCGGCTTTGATTGCCTCAGGGCTGCCTACCGCCAGCTTCACGTTCGTCGGCTTCCTGCCTAGAGAGCGCAAGGACATAAGGGCCGTTCTGGCATCTCTGCGTTCTGCCCAAGGGACACTGCTCTTCTATGAATCGCCGCACCGAGTTGCCAAGACCCTTGTTCATTTGCAGGAGGCCTTCGGCAACCGCCGGATCACACTGGCGCGTGAGCTGACTAAGCGATATGAGGAGTTCCTGCGCGGAACGATTGAAGAATGCAGTAGATGGCTGGAGGAGCATCCTCCGCTTGGAGAGTACGTAATTATCCTTGAGGGAGAGAGTAAAGAGGAGGCCGAGCTGGCCGAGTCTTCCTGGTGGCGTCAGCTTAGTACCGGGGAGCATGTAGCCCACTATGAGTCTTCTGGTTTAACGCGTAAGGATGCCATGAAAAAGGCAGCGTCTGACCGCGGCTTGTCCAAGCGCGATATTTATAATGAACTCCTGGAGCGGAGTTAGAACACTGCTGTGCTGAAGTTATTCGAATTCCAGTGAAAACCTAAAAATGGGTTTAACCATCTGAACAACCTGAAAACCAATGAAATAAATGTATTCCATACACTTATATGGATTGAATTATTCCTTTTATTAGTTATAGTTGTAGTTTATACATTTATATGTCTAGGAAAATGAACCTTTTATAGGAATTATGTGGATATAAGTGTTCAAAGTACACTTATAATGATCAAATGGATGTTTTAGCAATAAATAGCTGTACAGAATACAGTTATCCAAATTTCTCAAGACCATTTTTCTTATATAATGATTCTCACCTTAGGGGCGTTTGGCTTAGTGTAACGGACTGAGGTGCTCTTATCCGGGAAGAAAGTCGTCACTTGAGCGATTAACGGACCCCAAGGACCTTATCCCCTGCAATTCAGCTCCAAAACGACTCGTAGAAGGATGATAAGGTCGCCTGAGTCCGTTACGCTGCAAAAGGTGGCGTTCTCGTGGGAATAAGGGTCTTTTCGGTCCGTTAGATTTTTTGGGATGATAGGGTTTCATTATCTGACACTGTACTAGTCGCTCCACATAGTAAGTTCTGGCACAAAAAAAGTCAGCAGCCAGTAGCCATCCAGTACCCAAGTCGC
Source organism: Paenibacillus sp. FSL R7-0210 (assembly GCF_038009085.1). NCBI lineage: Bacteria > Bacillati > Bacillota > Bacilli > Caryophanales > Paenibacillaceae > Paenibacillus > Paenibacillus sp. FSL R7-0210. Next base: position 6,442,191 of record NZ_JBBPAR010000001.1, on the reverse strand, counting down.
TAGTCACTCTATGGTTAAGCGATTCTCGCAGAGAGAGCGGGTCTACGCAGATCAGTCGCACGAGAGCACCCGGCGCAGCCGCCATAGGCAACTGCCTATGGCGAAACCCTTCGACTGGCAAGGCCTGACGAATCACCGCAGGGAGGCCGAGGAGGGCCGGTACACCGCCGAACCCCGCTTCCTTCCGAGCCAGCAGCAGAGATTCACCAAGCTTCCGGGTGTCCAGAGGGCCGGGGCCCTTGGGGCCCTCCCTGCAGGGAGGGTTTGGGAGGGTAAGAATCAGAGGTTTAAGAATTAGATGTGAGGTTTAGGAAGCAGACAGGGTAGGAAAAAGGGGCATCCGGGGAAAGTCCCCGAAAATAGCGCAAAAAAATACCTCCCGCGCGAACGGGAGGCCAAGGAGATATAAAAAGGTTAGAATTAACAATTGGATTAGTTCCTATTATACCCTATTTATTTTAGTTTGTCACAGGGGTAGGGATAGCCGAAATGCATTCATGACAAACAATTTTACCTTTGAAGTAAGTTACATTCTCAGCATTGCCGCAGAAAATGCAAGCAGGCTCGTATTTCTTAAGCATGATCCGCTCACCGTCCACGTAAATTTCGAGCGCATCTTTTTCTCCAATGCCTAGGGTGCGACGCAATTCAATTGGAATAACGACCCGTCCAAGCTCATCTACCTTACGTACAATTCCTGTTGATTTCATCATTACAATCGTTGCTCCTCTCAATGTTCAAAAGCGTCATTATTCGACATTCTTCACTGTTTTATGATATTTATAATACCAACCATTCCCAAAACAGTCAACCTTTTTTCAGGCTAATTTTAAGAAATCTTTTGAGACCACATTTATTCCGCGTTTGATCGGGCAAATCACTCTTAAAAAGCTTATGAAGATGTTTGTCGATTTGGCAGTATATGAATCGCTAATATTCGACAAAGAGCGACAATATATTATATAAAACAAGAAAAGGAGATGATTTCATGAAGCAACCGCTGTCAGAAGAGAAGGTATTTAAGGACCCGGTTCACAACTACATCCACGTACAGGACACTATTATCTGGAGATTGATTAATACTATGGAATTCCAGCGTCTGCGGCGCATCCGGCAGCTGGGCACCTCCTATTTGACCTTTCACGGGGCGGAACACAGCCGGTTCTCCCATTCTCTGGGGGTATATGAGATTACGCGGAGGATTATTTCCCAGTTTGAACGGAGCGGCTATAAGGACTGGATGCCGGAGGAGAGACTGCTTACCCTGTGTGCGGCACTGCTGCATGATTTGGGGCATGGCCCATTCTCCCATTCTATAGAAGAAGCTTTCGAAATGGATCATGAAGACTGGACCTGCCGTATCATTCTGGAGGATACAGAGATTACGGCTATTCTGCGTGATGTGGCTGAAGATTTCCCCGGTAAAGTAGCCTCGGTCATCTCCAAAACCTATGAGCATGAAATTGTTGTCAATTTGGTGTCGGGACCGCTGGATGCTGACCGGATGGATTATCTGCTCCGGGATGCATATTATACAGGGGTGAATTATGGAACCATCGACATCGACCGGATTCTGCGGATGCTGCGCCCTTATGACGGCCGGGTGGTTGTGAAGGAATCGGGGATGCATGCGATTGAGGATTACCTGATGTCACGGTACCAGATGTACTGGCAGGTCTATTTCCACCCGGTAACCCGCAGCTCTGAGATTATTCTCAGGCAGATTCTCCGTCGGGCCAAGGAGCTGGTGCAGCAGCAGCATGCCTTCCGCTTCATGATCGAGCCCTTAAGTGATCTGTTCAGCGGAGAGGTAACGGTAGGGCAGTACCTGCTGCTGGATGAAGCCTTGATGCAGACTGCCTTCATGCAGTGGACGCTGGAGGAGGATGACATCCTGAGCGACTTGTGCAGCCGGTTTATCCATCGTAAACTGTATAAATATGTGGAGATGGAGCATTTGGATTCTGACACGATTGACGAAATTCGCCGCAGCTTCGCAGGTGCGGGACTCCGGCCCGATTATGATCTGGAAATTGATTATCCCACCGATCTTCCCTATGATGTGTTCCGTCCGGGAGACGGCTTTGACAGCAAGCAGATCCTGCTTCTGGACAAGCATGACCGGCTGAGGGAAATCTCCGAGGTCTCGGATATTGTTCGCTCTATCAGTGGTATTCACCGCGGCAGATACCATCTGTATTTTCCGCAGGACAGACTGCAGAAAGCCCTTCCACAGCTGCCGCCGTCCATCGCAGAGATTTTTGCCAAATAATCAGATCAAGCTTGGAATTATAGATACAACAACAGGCCGAAAGGATGTAATGTAATGCAGTTATTCGACACCCATACCCATCTGGATGCTCCACAATTCGACGAAGACCGCGAAGAGGTCATTGCCAGGGCGCTGGAAGCCGGCGTCAGCAAGATGATCAATATTGGCTTTAACCGGGATACCATACCGACCACCATGCAGCTTGCCGAGAAATATGATTATATTTATGCAGCCGTTGGCTGGCATCCCCAGGATGCCATCACGATGAAGGACGGAGACCTGGAATGGATCGCCTCCTTATGCGCTCATCCCAAGGTGGTTGCCATCGGCGAGATTGGGCTGGATTACTACTGGGATACCTCTCCTAAGGATGTGCAGCATGAAGTATTCCGCAAGCAGATCGGGCTGGCCCGTGAGCTGAAGATGCCAATCTCTATTCATAACCGCGATGCTCATGAAGATGTAATCCGCATACTCCGTGAGGAGAAGGCGGGCGAGGTTGGCGGCGTAATGCACTCCTTCTCCGGGAGCTGGGAAAGTGCCAAGATGTGTCTTGATTTGGGCTTCCATCTTTCTTTTGGAGGACCGATTACGTTCAAGAATGCCCGGGTGCCCAAAGAGGTGCTTGCCCAGACTCCGCTGGACCGGCTGCTGATCGAAACCGACTCCCCATATCTGACTCCGCACCCCTTCCGGGGCAAGCGAAATGAGACTGCTCATGTGAGGCTGGTAGCGGAGGCGGCCGCGGCAATAAAAGGGATTGAATTACAGGAATTGGCGGAAATTACGTATGCGAACGCACTGGAACGATTTGGGATACTCTGAAAACAGGAGTAAAAGCGGTGAAAAATGAAGTATAGCGGATATATTAAACTTTTATGACGGAAAAATGGCCGATTATTACAATATTTTAATCATTTTTTTACGTAAACGTGGTTGAATCGTCCTTTACAACATGTATCAAAACAGGATATCATCTTTTCAGTGCAGTGAGCTGTTGTAACTGTGACAGTCACTAATTTCATGGATCGTCTCGCTGAGTCTCCGCAACGGAGAATGGGGGAACCAATAATGCGCTGCCGCATGAACGTACAAAAGTACTGGCACAGAATTGCCGCAGGCATTATTTGATTTCTTTACGTGGTCTTGGGGTGAATTTGAGGGCAACCGCCGTGAGCGGGTGACCTGAGATAGGGCGTCTCTCTTATGTCCGAACCCGACAGCTAACCCCGTAAGCGCAAGTAAGAGAGGAAACCTCGTGTATAAGCATTCCGACGTATTCGACACCGGGAAGCCACGAAAGAGTCCTCTATGAGCTCTTTTTAGGCTTCTTTTGTTTTGAATAATGAGAATGCTCCCGGCATACTGTTATATAACAGATCTCCGGAGTAACTATGCCGAGCAGGCGATCCATGAGCAGGAAACGCTGAAGCAAGTGCGGGCGTATCCTGTTGCAAACTCAAACCTAGTTTCGTCAGAAGTGATACAGTCACCTTGATATAACTTGGACGACGGGGCTATGTAAGGAGGATGGAAAGAGTGGGCGTATTCCAACCAGAAGTATCCCATGATTCGCAATCATCCAGCAGGTCTTTCGCATTACGGTTGAAGCAAGTGAATCCCCGCGTAGTTTTACTTGCCGGTGTGGCATCGATTGTTATCGCACTGTTAATACTGCTGTACGTACACGGTCAGAGCAAAAAAGAAATTACCCTAGTAATAGACGGACAGGTACAGACACTGGAGACGCGGGAAACGCTGTTCAGTGATGTGCTGGCTAAGGAACAGATTTCGCTGCAGGCGCATGATGAATTATCTATTGGCCTTAGTGATGAAATAAAAGACGGCGACCGTATCGTGATTAACACTGCGCAGAAGTTCGCTCTTACCGTTGACGGAAAGACCGAGACGTTATTTACGACCGAGGATACCATTGGTCAGGCCATCGACAAGCTGGGCTACAGCCTGGAAGGCTTAGACAAGATTTACCCTTCGCTAGAAACCGCAGTATCTGCAGACATGGAAATCAAAATTGTCCGGATTAACAAGCATGTGGTTCAACGGACAACTAATTTGCCTTTCCGGGTCATTAAGACAGCAGACCCCTCATTGACCAAGGGAACCGTAAGAGTGGCACAGGCAGGTAAGCCTGGCGTAATGATCCAGCACATCGAGAAGATCTATCAAGATGGCGAGCTGGCATCCATGCGCATGATCGGCAAGGAAGTACAGACGGTTACCAAGGACAAAGTCATTGCCATTGGAACCAAGCCGCTTCCTAAGCCCGTCGTAGTTACTGCCAAGGTCTCCAAACCTGTAACAACCTCCAAGTCATCTAAAGCCAGCGCAAAGGCCAGCAATGTTACCAGTAAGGCTGGTGTGGATTTCGAGTACAAAAGAATGATCAAAAACGTATCCATGACTGCGTATTCGTCGCAGGAACCGGGTATTGGAACACGTACTGCCTCCGGCACACGCGTAACGGAAGGCCGCACTATAGCTGTTGATCCTAGTGTTATACCAATTGGCTGGTGGGTGTACATTGAAGGATTAGGGTTTCGCCGAGCAGAGGATACCGGCGGTGCCATCAAAGGCAACAAGGTGGATGTCTATTACGATTCACTGAGCCATGCCCGTAATTTCGGCCGCAAGTCGCGCACACTCTATGTGATCGGACCTGTGAAGCCGGAGCTGAACTAAACGTAAAGTCTTTTGCAAATTAGCGGTTAATACGATATAGTGAGGGAAGCACTTACGAAATTTTAGAGAGCTGCCGCTCATCACTTATACATTCTTTAGCCAAAAAGAAGGGGAGCGAATCCTCTTCTTTTTGCGTTCTGGAGTAAGGAGTAAAAATATTTATGATTAAAGAGCTAATTGTGGTTGAAGGGAAAAGTGATACCGTTGCCGTTAAGCGGGCGGTTGAGGCCGATACGATTGAAACCGGGGGTTCGGCAGTGGATAACAGGGTCATTGCCAAGATCAAGCTGGCCATGGAGCGCCGGGGTGTAATCATTCTTACCGACCCGGATCATGCCGGAGAGCGAATCCGCAAAATCGTCGCGGCCAAGGTGCCGGGCTGCAAGCATGCCTTCATCCCGGAGAAGGATGCAACCCGCAAAGGAGATATCGGAATAGAGAATGCTTCGCCTGAGGCTATCCGCCATGCGCTGGAGCATGTACATACCTCTTTCGAGGGGGCGCCGCCCATCATTGGGCTGGATGAGCTTATGGCCGCAGGGCTGATGGTGCATCCCCGGGCGGCTGAGCGCAGAATGCAGCTTGGCAATCTGCTCGGTATCGGTTATTGCAATGGCAAGCAGCTGTACAAACGTCTGGCGATGTTCGGCATTACCCGCGAAGAATTCGCGCAGGCCCTCGCCCAAATTGATCAGGGAGGCATTACTTCATGAGCGGTATCGAGAATATCTCGTCCCCAACAAGAACCAAAGCGATAATTCAGCGTTACGGATTCTCCTTCAAAAAAAGCCTGGGCCAGAACTTTCTGATCGATCAGAATATTCTGGACAAAATCGTGGATGCCGCCGGTCTGGACAGCACAGCCGGTGCGCTTGAGATTGGGCCGGGGATCGGAGCACTGACGGAACGGCTGGCGTTGACGGCCGGGGCCGTCACTGCGGTAGAGATTGACCGCAGGCTGATCCCGATTCTTAGGGATGTCCTGTCGCCTTATCCCCATGTAAAGATCCGTAATGACGATGTGCTGAAGGTGAATCTGCAGGAGCTGTTCGCTGAGGATTTCACAGGGAGGGACCGGGTTAGTGTCGTAGCTAACCTGCCGTATTATGTGACTACACCCATCCTCATGAAGCTGCTGGAGGAGAAGCTGCCGCTGGATAATATCGTGGTCATGATCCAGAAGGAGGTTGCCGAGCGTATGGCGGCGTCTCCGGGCGGCAAGGAGTATGGCAGCCTGAGTATTGCCGTCCAGTATTACAGCGAGCCTGAGCTGGTCTGTATGGTGCCGCGTACGGTGTTCATCCCGCAGCCTAACGTGGAATCGGCTGTGATCCGGCTGAAGGTCAGAGAACGCCCTCCGGTGGAGGTAGCGGACGAGAAGCATTTCTTTGGTGTGGTACAGGCGTCCTTTACCCAGCGGCGCAAGACGATTGCCAATAATCTTAAGGCCCGCTACTTCCCGGAAGAAGGGCGGGAGCGCCTGGAGGCGCTGCTCTCCGAAGCCGGCATTGAACCCTCGCGGCGCGGCGAGACGCTTAGCATTGAAGAGTATGCCCGGCTCAGTGCGGTTCTTCTGGCCGCAGGCATCGCATAGAATACAGAAAACCCTCCCGGCGGATGAACCAACCGGGGCCTTTGCCCATAACATGGGGTAGAGGTGGTGTTGTAATGAATCTAGGAGACTTGGTCATTCGTAAATCCTATGGCGGCGATGTGACCTTCCGGGTAGACAATATATTGCAGAATAGAGCAGTCATTAAAGGCACGGAGTTCCGTCTGCTGGCGGATTCCCCGCTGGAGGATCTGGTTCAGGTGCCTCCTACACGGGTTACCGAGCGGGGAGCGCGTGCGCAGATCAAGGCAACAGAATCTCTAACCTGGTTGCGTAAAGACCGGCAGGTGCAGAGCCAGCGAAGCGGAGAGAGCGTGTCGGGGTCCACGGGAACCTGGGGCCCATCTCCGAAGGAAGCGGCTTATTTTGAAGTGCCGGGTAAGGTCCTGCATTTGGATGGTGATGCACTCTATCTGAAGAAGAGCCTGAGCCTCTACGAGCAGCTGCGCATACCGGCGGAGGGACATCATGTCAACGAATCCAAAATGGCGGAGACGCTGTATCGTCTGCTGCCCCGTGTGCGTCCCGATATCGTAGTGATTACCGGCCATGATGGAGTACTTAAGCAACAGCAGAATTATGATCTGTACAGTCTGAGCAGCTATAAGAATTCACAGAATTTTGTGGCAGCCATCCGGGTGGCCCGTGAATATGAGCGGAATTTCGATGCTTTGACGATCGTAGCCGGAGCCTGCCAGTCGCACTTCGAGGCTCTCCTGGGCAATGGCGCCAATTTCGCCAGCTCCCCGGGCAGAATACTCATTCATGCCCTGGACCCGGTGTATATCGCGGCCAAGGCCTCTTTTACCTCTATCCGGGATACGGTGAACTTAAGCGATGTGCTGAGCCATACGATCAGCGGCAATCAGGGGATGGGCGGAATAGAGACGCGGGGCAGCTTCCGGATCGGAATGCCTCAGCTGCAGAACCTGGCTACGCTGAAGGTAGCGCCTTCGGTGCTATAACCGGGTAAGTGATAACTGAACAGGCGGAAGGAATAGGGTAAGCATTCGTGCTTATCCTATTTTGCTGCCACGGAAGCCGCTTATGACACAAGATGGGTCAGGGAGCAGCCAGTCTTCATTACTGATAACAAGGTGCTTAAGTCAGGAATTTCCCCGTCTAAAAAAATTCCGTTGACAACTTTTTTCTCATCATCTATAATTATTTATTTAATTTGACAAGTGGTTATAGAAGTTGTATAATGGACAAGGAAAGAGGTGGTCGTCAGGTAATGGCTAATAACGCGCTGTTAGAAATTAAACGCAGTCTTGAAGCTCACGTCGGTCATAAGATCACGTTGCGGGCTAACGGTGGCCGTCGGAAGACCGTTGAACGCACCGGTGTCCTGGAAGAAACGTACCCTTCTGTATTTATTGTCAAACTCGATCAGGAGCAGCAGACCTTCAAGCGTGTCTCCTATAGCTATGCCGATATACTTACTGAATCTGTGGAAATCACAGTTACCGAAGACGATGGGCAGATGCGGATTATGTATATCAAAGCTTAGCGTCATGACAGTCTCCCTGCGGGGGGGCTGTTTTTTGATAGAATTTTTATGTTTTGGGGTCCCCGCAAAGTACCTGAGTCATCACCTACGCTAAAGCCCCACTTTGTGGGGTTATTTTGCATGTAGGGGGTCTTCCTGAATTATGCTGCATGACACTGGCCTCCCGGCTGCATACTACATAGGCAGTACGTTCATCATAGAGCAGCACACAAGGGAGGCATTCGTAATGAGCCGCAGAAGACGAAGCATGATGTCGGAGGAATTGAAGACGGAGCTGGCCAAGGAGCTTGGGTTCTACGAAACGGTTGAGCAGGAGGGCTGGGGCGGAATCCGGGCAGTCGATGCCGGGAATATGGTGAAACGGGCGATTCAGCTGGCAGAGCAGGCTGCTGCGCGGAAATTGTAAGCGGCTATAGCGGTGTCATGCCGCACCGGGTATCGCCTGCGGGCGGTACCTTTTCTGCTTCCTAGAACCGAATGTATATTTAATGGACTTCACTGTCAGTTTCTCATATAATATGTTAAGTTGTTTTGTACGGGAAAAGCTGAGGGTGGGTGAACGCCTTGAAAATGTATGAGAAGGCACCGGCAAAAATTAATCTGATGCTGGATGTGCTGCATAAGCGGGCTGACGGATTTCATGAAGTGGAAATGATAATGACAATGGTCGATCTGGCGGACCGTCTGGAGCTGTCGGAGCTGAAGCGGGATTCGATTATTATCTCAAGCCAGGCCGGATATATTCCGCTGGATGAGAAGAATCTGGCCTTCCAGGCGGCAAGGCTGATCAAGGACCGGTATAACGTCAGAAGCGGAGTACATATCCATCTGGACAAAAGAATTCCGGTCGCTGCCGGCCTCGCCGGCGGCAGCAGCGATGCCGCGGCTACGCTGCGCGGCCTGAACCGGCTCTGGCGCCTGGGCATCCCGGTGCAGGAGCTGCAGGAGCTGGGCGCTGAGCTGGGCTCAGACGTCCCGTTCTGCGTCACAGGAGGCACTGCCCTGGCTACGGGCAGGGGCGAACGGCTGACCCCAATCGCGAATCCTCCGCAAATGTGGGTCATCCTGGCGAAGCCGCCGATCAATGTATCGACGGCTGAGGTATACGGACGCGTGCGCGCCGGCAACATAGCGGTGCATCCGTCCGCGCTCCGCATGCAGCAGGCTCTGGAGGCCGGTGACTTCTCAGCCGTCTGTGAGGGCCTTGGCAACGTGCTGGAGGATGTGACTCTGAAGCTGCACCCTGAGGTGCAGCAGCTCAAGGAAGCGATGCTGAAGCTGGGGGCGGACGGCGTGCTGATGTCGGGGAGCGGTCCGACCGTATTTGGCCTTGTCTCCAAGCACTCCAAGGTGGCGAGAATCTATAACGGGCTGCGCGGATTCTGCAAGGAAGTCTATGCAGTGCGTTCGCTGAGCTAAGCGGAGCGGGACCATCCTCTGATAACGGAGGCAAAGCGGTTTCCGCTTGTGCAAATCCGTACAATAATGATATTATTCATAGTAATATTCGGTTTTGTATAAAGTGAATTTAAGAATCAAGCATGCATTATTCTTAAATTCAGCTTATAAGGCGAGGAGCATTCCGTGAAAAAACTTAAACGAAGCCAACGGTTAGTTGACATGACCCAATTTTTACTGGAGAAGCCGCATGATCTGCTGCCTCTGTCCACTTTTGCAGAGCGGTACGGTGCGGCGAAGTCATCGGTCAGCGAGGACCTGGCTATTATAAAAGAGGTATTTGAAGGCGAAGGAATGGGCGAGCTGCAGACACTGGCCGGGGCAGCGGGCGGAGTGCGTTATATTCCGCGCATGCCTATGGATATGGCGCTTGCCTTCGTGAACCGTCTGTGCGGGCAGCTTGAGCAGAGCGACCGGATACTGCCCGGCGGTTATCTGTATATGTCGGATCTGCTCGGCCTCCCGTCCCTGATGGAGCAGGCCGGCAAGATCATTGCCACCGCCTTCTACGGCGTGGAGATTGATGTCGTCATGACGGTGGAGACCAAGGGGATTCCGCTGGCGTACGCAACGGCTGCGCAGCTGGGGCTGCCTGTCGTGCTGGTCCGACGTGACCATCAGGTAACGGAGGGCTCGGCTGTAAGCATCAACTATGTGTCGGGCTCCCATAAGAGCATCCATACGATGTCCCTGTCCAGACGGGCACTGCGCGAGAAATCCCGGGTGCTGATTGTCGATGACTTCATGAAGGCGGGCGGCACCGTACGCGGAATGGTCGATCTGTTGGGTGAGTTCAATGCAGAGGTCGCAGGTGTGGGCGTACTCGTAGAGTCCGGCGACGTGGAGAATGAAGAACGCCTGCTGCATGACTACGTGTCGCTGGTGAAGCTGACAGAGGTGGACTCCAAGGTGCGGCGTATTTCGGCGTTTCCGGGCAACTATTTCTCCTCCTGAACGAGGGATACTGCCGGTTCTGAAAAGACGGGCATAATGTCGAAATTATGAGGATTCTTAAGATAACTGCACGAAATCTGTCGAAATCGACGATTCTGCAAAAATAATCTTCTTAATCAGGCATTATTTGGAATGAAAAAGAAGGAATTCGCTTTGCTGTGTGGAATTATACACCAAGTCTCTGATGGAAAAAGGTGGTGAACACACACATGCAAATTACGGATGTCAGACTCCGCCGCGTCAACTCTGAGGGGAGAATGAAAGCAATCGCATCCATTACAATCGATAACGAGTTTGTTGTTCATGACATTCGCGTCATCGACGGGAATAACGGGATGTTTGTTGCAATGCCCAGCAAGCGTACACCTGACGGAGAATTCCGCGATATCGCACACCCGATTTCTTCGGGAACGCGCGAGAAGATTCAATCTGCGGTTCTGGCCGAGTACGAACGTGCCGCTACGGAAGAAGAGGAAGTTATTGAAGAGGGAGCTTAAGCGGTGAACCGCTGACTCTCTGAGAGTTGCTGCCTCCCCAGGGCGGCAATAGGCCATACCGTTTTATATGTTTCGGGGTCCCCGCAGAGTACCTGGGTCAGCCTCGGAGCCAAAGCCCCACATTGTGGGGGGATTTTATTGGGGTTCGAAGAAAAGGGAACCATGCCTGCATGGTTCTCTTTTCTTTTTGCCCGGAATGAGATATATTCAGTAGTGAGTTCAAGAAGTGGGAGGTTGGCATTCTTGAAAAGAATGGCTGTTGTACTTGCTGCAGGCCAAGGCAAGCGCATGAAATCTAAATTATACAAGGTACTGCACCCTGTCTGCGGTAAACCGATGGTAGGGCACGTGCTTGATACAGTGAAGGCGACCGGATGCCAGCATAATGTAGTTGTTGTAGGCCACGGCGCCGAGAAGGTGAAGGCATACTTAGGCGAGAATGCCGAATATGTGCTGCAGGATGTCCAGCTTGGAACCGGCCATGCCGTCAAGCAGGCCAAGGATCTTCTGGGCAGCGAAGAAGGAACCACCATTGTCATCTGCGGAGATACGCCGCTTGTCATGAGCGAGACACTCGAAGGCATGATGGCGCTGCATGAAGCGCAGAATGCTGCTGCAACTGTCCTTACTGCTGTTATGGAGCAGCCTGCCGGATATGGACGGATTATCCGCGGCGAAGACGGCGGAGTGCTGAAGATTGTGGAACAGAAGGATTGCACAGAGAGTGAAGCTGCGGTTAACGAGATTAATACAGGGACGTATTGTTTTGATAACGCGAAGCTCTTTGCTGCTCTCGAGAAGGTTACGAATACCAACAACCAGCAGGAATATTATTTGACGGATGTTATCGGCATACTCCGGGCGCAGGGCGATATCGTTCTGGGCTATCAGGCCCATGATGCAGCAGAGTCCATTGGTGTGAATGACCGACTGGCGTTGTCTGAAGCCGAAGGCTATATGCGTCAGCGCATCAACCGGGGGCATATGCTCGGCGGAGTCACTATCATCGATCCGGCTTCAACCTACATCGGAGCAGATGTTGTCATTGGAGCAGATACGGTGCTGTATCCGGGCACGGTACTCAAGGGCAAGACAGTGATCGGCGAAGATTGTGTGATTGGTCCGGCAAGTGAAATTGAAGACTGCGTGATTATGGACGGAGCGGCTGTGAAGCATTCCGTGCTGAATCAGGCTCAGGTCGGCACACGGGCTTCCGTTGGGCCTTTTGCGTATTTACGTCCCGGCACCGTTCTAGGTGAGGGTGTTAAGGTCGGCGACTTCGTAGAGATCAAGAATGCTACAATCGGCGACGGCTCCAAGGTATCTCATTTAAGCTATGTCGGTGATGCTGAGGTCGGTAAGAATGTCAATATCGGCTGCGGCGCCATCACCGTTAATTATGACGGATATAATAAGTTCAGAACCGAGATTGGCGATGATGCCTTTATCGGCAGCAACGTGAACCTTGTTGCTCCGGTTACAGTGGGCAAGGGCGCATTCATTGTCGCCGGTTCCACTATTACGCGTCCGGTTTCGGAGAACGATCTGGCGATTGCCAGAGCAAGGCAGGAGAATAAGCCGGGTTATGCAGAGAAGATCCGCTCCCGGGCCAAGGCGAAGAAAGACCAGCATAGTCCATCGTAAAGCGTGTAAGCAGAAAGCAGCTGTAGGCTTAGAGCGCCGGACGGACTTCTTGCACATCCGCGCCGGTGCTTTGGCCAGTTAAATTCCGTCACGGAGGGTTTATATTTTATGACTTATTGTGATTCCAAACTCAAGATTTTCACCTGCAACTCCAATCCTAAGCTGGCCAGCCAGATTGCTGATTATATCGGCATTCCGATGGGCGAGTCCCATACGACCAGCTTCAGTGACGGAGAGATTCAGGTTAAGCTGTCGGAGAGTGTCCGGGGCTGTCATGTCTATATCGTACAGTCCACCTGCGGACCGGTGAACGACAATCTGATGGAGCTTCTGGTGATGGTAGATGCGCTTAAGCGTGCCTCCGCGAAGAGCATCAATGTCGTGATTCCTTACTACGGGTATGCCCGTCAAGACCGTAAGGCCCGTTCCCGTGATCCGATTACGGCCAAGCTGGTAGCGAACCTGATTGAGAAGGCGGGTGCACATCGCGTCATTACTATGGACCTTCATGCGATGCAGATTCAAGGCTTCTTCGACATTCCTGTGGATCATCTGCTGGGTGTTCCGATTCTGGCTCAATATTTCCGTTCGAAGCAAATTCAGAACCCGGTGGTCGTCTCTCCTGACCATGGGGGCGTGGTGCGTGCCAGAAAGCTGGCTGACTTCCTTAACGCTCCGCTGGCGATTATCGACAAGCGCCGTCCTGAACCGAACGTCAGTGAGGTTATGAACATTATCGGTAATATTGAAGGCAAAACGGCGATCCTGATCGATGATATCATCGATACGGCAGGAACGATCGTTCTTGGAGCCAATGCCCTGATGGAAGGCGGCGTGAAAGAAGTCTACGCCTGCTGTACGCATCCTGTATTATCCGGTCCGGCGCATGAACGTCTGGAAAACTCTCCGATCAAAGAAATTATCGTGACGGATACCATTCCAATTCGCAGCAGCAACCCGACCTCCAAGCTCAAGGTACTGTCCGTAGCCCCGCTTATGGGTGAAGCTATCATTCGCGTGCATGAAGAGCTGTCGATCAGTAAGCTGTTCGAAATCGAATAGGCCGCAGGCAGATCAGCAGAAAAAGGGTTACACCTTTCGTCAAGCGGAAGGTGTAACCCTTATCGGCGTGATGCAGCGGCAGGGACTTAGGCTCGTATAAGCTTCAATATCCCGGACGGGAGATGAAGGTGAAGAGGCTGCGGTTGTACAGCGTACCCTGCAGCTCTACGAAGCCTTCGTCAACCGCTGTAATCACACCGATGTCTACGTGCGCGTTCCCCCTATAGACTTCAACAGGCACAGCATATTGAATATGGTACTGGAAATGGCGCTGCAGTGTTAAGATATCGCCCTGATGTGGCATGTTCATCACCTGTCTCCGGAGTATAAACTTATTGTACCAAAAACGGAACTCTTCTGCTGAGAGTACCGGGCGGAAAGGAAAAACCTTAAATATGAAATGGATTGTTGGACTCGGGAATCCCGGAACGCAATACGCGAAGACCAAGCATAATGTCGGCTTCATGGCCCTCGATGAGCTTGCGTCCAGACACGGAATTGCCTTTAACCAGAATAAATGCAAATCGGTAATCGGTGAAGGGATGATCGGCGGTGTGAAGACGGTGCTGATCAAGCCGATGACCTTCATGAATCTGTCCGGGGAAGCGGTACGGGCTTATATGGATTATTATAAGGTCCAGCTGGAAGATATGATTGTGGTCTATGATGACCTGGATACGGAGCTGGGTAAGATCAGGCTGCGTTATCAGGGCAGTGCCGGCGGGCACAATGGCATCAAGTCCATCATTCAGCACACGGGCACCCAGAGCTTTAACCGGGTGCGGATGGGCATATCCCGTCCGGAGCCGGGTTTTGCTATAGTTGACTACGTACTATCTACCTTCGCCAAGAAGGATGGAGCAAGGCTTGAGAGCATGATAAGTGATACTTGCGATGCTGTGGAATTCAGCCTGCAGCATACCTTTGAACAGACCATGGCCAAATTTAACGGATGAAATACAAGGCATAGGGTTCAGGGCCCTGCGGCTAAAGCCCTCCCGGGCGGGGCATACTGAAGGTATATACTACCTTCAGGAGGCATATAGATGGCAATACACTATGTATGCAGGCACTGCCGGACGTTCTTGGGAAGCATTGGCAGAAGCGATATTACAGAGATGCAGCTGGGGCTGCAATCCTTGACCCCTGCGGAGCGCAGAGATATAATAGCGTATGATTCAGAAGGCGAGATTACGGTGAAGGTGACCTGCGATTACTGCAAGCAGGCGCTGGATAACAACCCCGAGCTCAGCCTGCTGGCCAGTCCGCTTCAGTAAGGTGGAAGCGCCTGTCTCTATCGTCATCCGCAAGCCTTGGCCTTATCCGCTGAGGCTTGTTTTCGATTCCAATTATAATAGGTGACAGCGGCATTGCCGCTGTCAGCCTGTTTAGTAAGAGAGGTGCACCTGTTGTTACAAGGTCTTATAGAAGCTTTTTCCAAGGATACTGATTTCCAGTCTGTCACCCGTGGCATCGCAGCAGGGATGAAGGAACAGCTTATCTCCGGTCTGTCCGGCTCGGCCAGACAAATCATGCTGGCTGCCCTGCATGAGGAGACGCAGCGTCCGCTCTTGGTTGTGACCCATAATATGTTCTCAGCCCAGAAGATGGCTGATGATTTGCAGGAAGCGCTTTCCCCGGAGCGGGTGCTGCTCTATCCGGCCAATGAGCTGGTGGCGGCTGAGGCCGCTGTCTCAAGCCCGGAGACGCTGGCTCAGCGGATTGATGTACTGACGCGCTGCGCCCAGGGCTTCCGGGGAATTGTAGTTGTTCCCTACTCCGGCGTTCGGAGGCTGCTCCCCGCTCCGCATGTCATGGCTGAAGCCCAGCTTACGGTTTCGCAGGACGGAACCTTGCCACTGGATGACTTCCTCATGTCCATGATTGAGATGGGCTATGAGCGGGTGGAGCGGGTAGAGAACCGCGGTGAGCTTAGTGTACGCGGCGGTATTATCGACTTCTATCCCATGACCTCTCCACTGGCTTACCGGGTGGAGCTGTTTGATGATGAAGTAGACTCCATCCGTACCTTCGACCCTATGGATCAGCGCTCCATCGATAAGGTCCGCAGTGTGAAGATTACACCGGCCAAGGAGATTATATTCGATCAGCTCCGCCAGGATGCGGCTTCTACCGCTGCGTCTGCAATGCTGGAGCGGCAGCTTGAGAAGATGAGTGACCGTCAGGCCAAGCTGCGTCTGCGTGAGGAGATGGGCCGGGAGCTGGAGATGCTGCGGCAGGGTACCTATTTCCCGGAAGTCTATAAATATATCAGTCTGCTCTACCCTGAACGTATTCATCTGTATGATTATATGGCCCAGGATACCTTGCTTGTCCTGGATGAGCCGGCCAGACTTCTGGAGACCGCCAAGCAGCTGGAGCGGGATGAGTCGGAATGGAATCTGCACTTGCTGCAGAACGGCAAGACGCTGCCTGAGCTGCAGCTCTCTGTCGACAGCGAGGTTATTATGTACCAGCGTCCGTTCCAGAGCCTGTTTATGTCGATATTTCTGCGTCAGGTTCCACATATTCAGCCACAGAATATCTTAGGCTTCATCAGCCGCGGAATGCAGGACTTCCATGGCCAGATGAATGTGCTGAAATCCGAGATGGAGCGTTGGCACAAGTCCGGCGTGAAGGTGATCATGCTGGCGAACGGCGAGGAGCGGATGGAGCGTATCCGCCGGGTACTGGATGACTATGGCATTGAGGAGCCGACGATCCTGCAGGGCAACCTGGGCTCCGGCTTCGAGCTTCCTTCGATTCATCTCGCAGTGATCACTGAGGGTGAGATGTTCTCGCAGAAGCAGCGCAAGGCGCGGAAGGTCTCGAAGGGTATTGATAATGCCGAACGGATTAAGAGCTATACCGAGCTGAAGATCGGGGATTATGTGGTTCACCAGAATCACGGGATCGGTAAATATATGGGCATCGGGACGCTTGAGGTCAGCGGTATTCACCGCGACTATATGCACATCCTCTATGCAGGAGGCGACAAGCTCTCTGTTCCGATTGAACAGATTGACCTGATTCAGAAATATGTCGGCTCGGAAGATAAGGAGCCGAAGGTCTATAAGCTGGGCGGCAATGAATGGACCCGGGTTACCAGCAAGGTGCGGAGCTCGGTTCAGGATATCGCCGATGATCTGATCAAGCTGTACGCAGAGCGCCAGAGCGCACTTGGCTATGGCTTCGAGAAGGATACGCAGGAGCAACGCGAATTCGAAGAGATGTTCCCTTATGAGGAGACCCGTGACCAGCTGCGGGCGATCGAAGAGATCAAGAAGGATATGGAGCAGAACCGTCCGATGGACCGGCTGCTCTGCGGCGATGTAGGCTATGGCAAGACAGAGGTGGCGATCCGGGCTGCTTTTAAATCTGCTATAGAGGGCAAGCAGGTGGCTGTGCTCGTGCCGACGACGATTCTGGCGCAGCAGCACTACGAGACCTTCCGTGAGCGCTTCGCCAATTATCCGCTGAATATTCAGGTATTGAGCCGGTTCCGCAGCCGCAAGGAGCAGAATGAGACGATCAAGGGAGTACGCCAGGGGACAGTGGATGTTATTATCGGCACACACCGGCTGCTGTCACAGGATCTGGTCTTCAAGGACCTCGGCCTTCTGATTGTCGATGAAGAGCAGCGTTTCGGCGTGACCCACAAGGAGAAGCTGAAGCGGCTGAAGACCAATGTCGATGTATTGACTCTGACAGCCACACCGATTCCCCGCACGCTGCATATGTCGATGCTCGGGGTGCGTGACTTGTCAGTTATTGAGACACCACCGGAGAACCGCTTTCCCGTACAGACGTATGTGGTAGAGCATAGCCAGACGCTGACCCGGGAAGCAGTGGAGCGCGAGCTGGCCCGTGGCGGGCAGGTCTACTATCTGTACAACCGTGTACAGGGGATTCAGGAAATGGCGGCGCAGATCTCCATGCTGGTGCCGGAGGCAAGAGTGGGTATCGGGCATGGACAGATGTCGGAATCGGAGCTTGAGAAGACGATTCTCGACTTCCTGGACGGAGAGTATGATGTGCTGGTCAGCACCAGTATTATAGAGACCGGTGTCGATATTCCTAATGTAAATACACTGATTGTTCATGATGCTGACAAAATGGGCCTGTCCCAGCTCTATCAGCTGCGCGGACGCGTCGGCCGTTCCAACCGGATTGCTTATGCCTACTTCACCTACCAGCGCGATAAGGTGCTGACAGAGGTGGCTGAGAAGCGCCTGCAGTCCATCAAGGAATTCACCGAGCTCGGGTCAGGCTTCAAAATTGCTATGCGCGATCTCTCCATCCGGGGAGCAGGCAATCTGCTGGGGGCGGAGCAGCACGGCTTCATTGCCTCGGTCGGCTTCGACCTGTATTCGCAAATGCTGGCGGAGGAAATCCGCAAACGCAAGGTGAGTGTGCTTGGCGAGGAGGATACTTCGCTGAAGCAGGGGAATACGGTCATTGATTTGTCGATTGACGCGTATCTTCCTTCCGAGTATATTTACGACAGTATCCAAAAAATAGAAATCTATAAAAAGGTTGCTGCTGTGGCTTCCTTCGAAGATGCCTCCGAGCTTGAGGATGAGCTGCTGGACCGGTTCGGCGAATTGCCGGAAGCCGTTATTAATCTGCTCTCTGTGGCCCGGTTGAAGGTGTATGGCAAGCTGTACGGCATGGAATCCATGGTCCGGCGCGGGGATGATGCCCTGCTTAATTTCCACGAGGGCAGCCTGGGGGCGTTTGATACGGCAAAGCTCGCCAAAGTTGGTAATAGCTTCGAAAGGCGTGTACAATTTGATAAGGATGCCAAGGCAACGATCCGGATCAAAGCGAAGGATTTAGGTGACAAGGAGCTGCTGGATGTGCTGGAGCAATTCCTCGCGGCAGCCAAACAGTCTTTAAAATCGAAGGGAGAATTACACAATGTCGTTAAATAAAAAATCCTGGAAGGTACTGGTGGTCTCGCTGACCGCAGCCCTGTCCTTCTCCATGCTTGCTGCCTGCAGCAATAAAAGTGATGATACTGCGGTGGCGACGTATAAGGGCGGCACCATTACCCAGAAGGAATTCAATCTGGATACCCGCGTAATGAAATTCCTGTCCCCCGAGCAGGCGCAGTATCTGGAGATTGATATGTTCAAGGAGTCCATCCTGAAGCAGGAGGTCGCGTTCGAATACTTGGCGGACAAGGCCACGGATGAAGCGAAGAAGGCTGCGGAGAAAGAAGTCGATACTCAGATCGGCTCTATCAAGACTGCGCTGGGCGATAAGTACAAGAGCACGCTGAAGGAACAGGATCTGAGCGAGTCGGACCTGCGTTCCTATATGCAGCGCGTACTTACCGTATATCAGGACATGCTGCTGAAATTAACGGACGAGCAGGTCAAGACCCATTATGAAGCCACCAAGGCTGATTATAGTGTGGCTACTCTGCGCCATGTCCTGGTTGGCCTGACCGATAGCGCCGGCAAAGAGCGGACGGATGCCGATGCGCTGAAGCGCGCCCAGGAAGTGAAGGCGAAGCTGGATGGCGGGGCGGACTTTGCAGCCGTGGCCAAGGAATATTCGGATGATACCGGCACGAAGGAAACCGGCGGTGAATATAAGGACAAGGCTCTGGTAGAATATGTAGCAGAGTTCAAGGCTGCGGCCCACTCTCTTCCGCTGAATACGATCAGTGAGCCAGTCAAGACTACCTACGGATATCACATTATCAAGGTTGAAGCCCGCAAGGACACCACCTTCGATACGCTGACTGCCGACCAGCTGAAGGCTGTGAAGAACTCTGCCGCTTCTGCCAGCCTGGAGACCTTCCTGGAGAAGGAACTGGACAGTCTGGAGATTAAAATCAATCTGCCGAAGAGCTCTGCTGCTGCAGGCAGCGCGGGAGCCACAGCTACACCGGCTCCGGCTGCGGGTAGTGACACGCCAGCCGCTACAGATACACCGGCTGCTACAGAAGCCGCTAAATAAATATAGGCTGGACAAGCCGCCTGATGCGCCATGCATCCGGGCGGTTTTTTTTGCCACAATAGAACAAAATGGGGAAAATAACTGCGGCGGTATAGAAATGACTATTTGTGATCATAACTGGAATGATGCCGGGCCGGGGCGTTCTCATTCTCCATGAACAATTATATGCGGGCTGACGGATGTATAAGGAACTGGGAAGAGATGAATACTATGGTCAGATATTACGATAAATCACCGGGATTAACCATTCCCATAATGGACAGTAGTTGGACCATACTTCTTAAGGAAAGCGGGGCAACATTTGAAATGAAAGCTACTGGTATTGTAAGACGTATTGATGACCTCGGACGAGTTGTTATCCCCAAAGAGATCAGACGCACCTTACGGATTCGTGAGGGCGATCCTCTGGAAATTTTTGTTGACCGCGATGGTGAGGTTATATTGAAAAAATATTCACCGATTGGTGAATTGGGCGATTTCGCCAAGGAATATGCAGAGTCGCTGTATGAAGGAACAGGGCATATTACCATGATTACGGACCGGGACACGTTCATCGCGCTCGCCGGCGGCTCCAAGAAGGATTATCTGGAGAAGCAAGTGGGTGTGCTGCTGGAAAAGGTAATGGAAAGCCGTAAAACAATGCTTGAGACCAATGCAGGCAGCTATGACATCAGCAAGGACCACTCGGAGCTGTTATCCACGTATGTGGCAGCGCCTATTATCTCAGGAGGAGATCCCATCGGCTGCGTAGTGCTGCTGAATAAGGATGATTCGGTCAAAATGGCCCAGATGGAAGTGAAAATGGCAGAGACAGCAGCTGCCTTCCTGGGTAAGCAAATGGAGCAGTAATTAACTGGTGCTGAAGAGTCCCGCTTTTCCTTTGGTTATTATGACCGTAGGGAATGGCGGGTTTTTGCTGTGAATCGGCAAGCTAAGGAATAGACGCATGGTCATTTACACTTCTACCCTTAGATAAGTTATAATATAGAAATTCATTTGCTTAGGTTAAAGTAAGCTCTATATTATGGCAGTTATGGCTGTAGAAGCAGGTAAACGATGACATCCAATTCGCAAGGCTCGAAGCTGCTGCAGGGCGCTTTTATTCTTAGCGCGGCAGCTATTTTCTCGAAACTGATCGGTACGCTCCAGAAGATACCGCTGCAGAATCTGGGCGGTGACGCCGCGTTCGGCATCTACAATACGGTCTATCCGCTGTATACCATTCTGGTTACGGTGGCGATGCTTGGACTGCCTGCCGCCATCTCACGGTTCGTGGCCGAGGCTTCAGCGGCGCAGGACGCGCAGAAGGGGAGGCGGGTGCTGCTGCTATCTGCCGGAATTACGGCGGCCAGCGGCCTTATACTCGGCATTCTGGTCTACGCCGGGGCTCCGCTCATCGCGGTATGGGTCGGCAGCTCCCATATTGTCCCGGCTCTGCGGAGCAGCGCCTGGGGGCTGGCGGTGGTGCCGCTGATGGCGGCGCTGCGCGGCTACTTCCAGGGACTGCATAATATGATGCCGACTGCCGTGTCGCAGGTGGTCGAGCAGTCGGTACGCGTGGCGGTCATGATCGCGCTTCTGCTGTATCTGACGGGCGCTGGCGCAGATGCCGCAGGCATCGCTGCCGGTGCGATGCTGGGTCCAGCCGGGGGCGGGATCGCCGGTCTCGGCGTGATGCTGCTGTATTGGCGCAGCCACCGGCGGGGCTTGCCCGACAGGCTGCCTCAGGCTCCGCTTCAGAACAGAACGGCATCGGCCGTACCAAGTGCTAAGCAGGGCATTCCTGCCCGCGAGCTGTTAGCCTATGGCCTCCCGGTGATGCTTGGTGCGCTGGCTGTTCCGTTAATCGGACTGGTCGATGTCTTCACAGTTCCCCGTCTGCTGACGGGGAGCGGGAGCAGCGAGACGGCGGCGATGGCCCAGTTCGGCATCTATAACCGCGGGCTGCCGCTCGTGCAGATCGTAACGATGCTGGCGACCTCGCTCTCGGTCGTCTTCATCCCGGCACTGGCCGAAGCGAAGTACCAGCGGGATGAGGCCTTGATCCGCACGCGCATCACGCTGTCGCTGCGCTGGTTCTGGCTCCTCGGGCTGGCCGCCTCCGTAGGCCTGGCCGTGCTTGCAGAGCCGGTGAACACGGCTCTGTACGGGGACGCCGCCGGCAGCGGCGCGATGACCTGGCTGGCCTTTACCGCCGCGGGCGGCACGGTCAGCATCATCTCCGCCGCGCTGCTGCAAGGCCTGGGCGCCGTGCGCGCGCCGGCGCTGACCCTGCTGGCCGCCGCTGCGCTTAAGGCGGCCCTCAACCTGCTGCTGGTCCCGCAGCAGGGCATTACCGGTGCGGCCATCGCTGGCGTGGCCGCACATCTCTTCGCAGCAGCGCTGAACGTGCTGCTGCTCTACCGGCAGGGACATCTGCGGCTGCGCGCCGCAGATGTTCTGCTGAAGCCCGCGGCGCTGCTCGCGGGCCTGGGGCTGGCCGCCGCGGCCGTGAGCCACGGCGCAGCCAGGGCCGCAGACGCCGCCGGCTTCGGCGGCGGGCGGACCGCGGCCCTGGCGCAGAGCCTGCTCGGCGTGCTCGCAGGCTGCGCCGTCTTCGCACTCGGCGCAGTGGCGCTGCGGCTGCTCAGCGAGAGCGAGCTGCGCCAGCTTCCGGGCTTCGGCCCGCGCTTAGCGGACAAGCTGAAGAAGCTGCGCCTGTTCCCATAAGGCGCAGCTCAATAGATACATAGCGCAGCCGCCTTTCGCGAATAGCAGCAGGCGGCTGCCTGGAAGGAGTAGACTGGCATGAGCGCAACATTAACGATCGTCGGCCTGGGCTCCGGGAACCCGGACCGGCTGACACTGGGCATTATCAAGAAGCTGAAGGCGGCCACGGCCGTATACGTGCGGACCGCAGAGCATCCTGTCATGGCTGCACTGGCGGAGATGGAGATAGCCTGGGAGTCCTTCGACGGGCTGTATGAGTCGCTGTCGTCCTTCCCTGAGGTCTATGAAGCCATTACGGCAACGCTGATCGAGAAGGCTGCGGCCGCTCCGCAGGGCACGGAGATCGTCTATGCCGTGCCGGGGCATCCCATGGTGGCCGAATCCGCCGTCTCCCTGCTGCGCGGACGCTGCCCGGAGGCGGGCATTGAGCTGAATATCCTCGGCGGCGAGAGCTTCCTGGATGAAGCGTTTGTCCGACTGGGCTTTGATCCGATTGAAGGCTTCCAGCTGCTGGATGCCTCCGGTATCCGCAGCTCCCAGCTTCACCCGGAGCTGCACACCCTGATCGGGCAGGTCTATGACAGCTTCACCGCGTCTGAGACCAAGCTTTGCCTGATGGAGCTGTACCCGCCCGAGTATGAGGTCATTGCCGCACATGCGCTTGGTGTGGAGGGCGAGGAGCAGATTCTCCGGGTGCCGCTGTACGAGCTGGACCGGCTGGACGGCTATGGTAACCTGTCGCTGGTATATGTTCCGGCGAGCCGTGCGGATGAAGCGCGTAACCGTACCTTTGCCCGGCTGCATGAGATTGTCGATATTCTGCGGAGCCCCGAGGGCTGTCCCTGGGACCGTGAGCAGACGCATGAATCCTTGCGCAAAAATCTGATCGAAGAGACCTATGAGGTGCTGGAGACGATTGACGAGGATGATCCGGACCATATGAGGGAAGAGCTGGGCGACCTGCTGCTCCAGATTATGCTGCACTCCCAGATGGAAGAGGAGCTGGGGACCTTCAGTGTCTACGATGTCATTGAGGGGCTGAATGAGAAGCTGCTGTTCCGCCACCCGCATGTCTTCGGCGATCAGGCGGCGGGCAATGCCGAGGAGGCGCTGCAGAACTGGGAAGGGATGAAGGCCGAGGAGAAGCGGCGCAAAGGCGTGAAGCCCGAAGCCCTGTCCGCACTCAGCGGGGTTCCGAGGGATCTACCGGCTCTGATGAAGGCGTATAAGCTGCAGAAGAAGGCGTCCCGCGTCGGCTTCGACTGGGATAACACCAGTGATGTTCTGGCCAAGATCCGCGAGGAGGTTGACGAGCTTCAGGAAGCGATTGAGACGGGACAGTCCGCCGGGGAGCAGATGCTGGAGCTGGGCGACCTGCTGTTCGCAGCCACCAATGTGGCCCGCTTCATCGGAGCCGATCCGGAAGAAGCGCTGACCCGCACCAACCGCAAGTTCGTAGCCCGCTTCGAGTATATTGAGCAGCGTCTGCGGGATCGGGGGGTCCGGCTGGAGGACAGCCCGCTGGAAGAGATGGAAGCCCTCTGGCAGGAAGCCAAGGCAGAAGAGCGGAAGCAATAGATTTTAGAATTATAGTCTTCGGCGGTATATCCCGCGCGTTTCACGGCAATGCTGTGACTATTGGCGCGAATCTCTGATTTAAAATGTATTGAGAGGTTTATAATGTTATAGTGCTATAACCCCCATATCCTACGCAAGATGTTACTTTTTCAAAAAAAACGGCGGATCGTGGCAGGAATTGAGGGCGGAATCCAGAATATCATAAAGACGAAATGACGATTTGCCGTGATTTTCCGGTAAACCTGATTTTCATTTATTTTTTGTATCCTAGGAGGAACTTCAAATTATGAACAAGACAGATCTGGTAAACAACATTTCCGAGAAAAGCGGACTATCCAAAAAAGACGTAGAAACCGTACTTAACGGAATGCTGGGCGAAATTACAGAAGCTCTCGCAAGCGGAGATAAAGTACAGCTGATCGGCTTCGGTACTTTTGAAACGCGCAAACGTTCCGGCCGCACCGGCCGTAACCCGCAATCGGGCACACCTATCGAAATTCCTGAATCCACAGTGCCGGCCTTCAAGGCAGGCAACAAGCTCAAAGAAGCCGTTAACTAATGCGTCTGGACAAGTTCCTGAAGGTCTCCCGTCTGATCAAGCGCCGCACCGTGGCCAAGGATGTGTCCGAACAGGGCCGGGTGTTGATCAATGGACGGGAGTCCAAACCGAGCAGCACGGTGAAGATCGGTGACGAGATTACCGTGCAGTTCGGCCAAAAGCTTGTGACGGTCAAAGTGGAAAAGCTGGTGGAAACCACCCGCAAGGACGAGGCAGCCGGAATGTATACCCTGCTCCGTGAAGAGCCAGTTGCCAAAAGCACGGGACTCGACTGGTAGCAAATTATTTCAGCATAAGGTTAAGAGGTATTCCTGAAGCCGGGAGACGGCGGAGCGGAATACCTCTTTTTTAAAAGATAAGAATTTATATGTTTTGGGGTCCCCGCAAAGTACCTGAGTCATCATCTAAGCTAAAGCCCCACTTTGTGGGGTTATTTTGTTGTTTTCACCTGTTCTATACCCTGTCCTTCCTTCATAGATTAGAACCAAGAAGGAGGGGTACATGCTATGATCGAGCCAACCAAAGTCAACAAACAGCATGATCTGCACATGCGCAGCCGCAAGCAGATTGAGCTTACCGGTGTGCAGAATGTGGAGAGCTTTGACAGTGAAGAGTTTCTGCTGAGTACAGAACTTGGTGAGCTGACCATTCGGGGGACTCATTTACATATCAAGAATTTAAGTCTGGAGAATGGAATGCTGTCCCTTGAAGGCAATGTTCATTCCCTGATTTATCTGGACCCCGGGGCGCAAGGCAAAAATAAAGGGATTCTCCGCAAGCTGTTTAAATGAATCCCTCCGTTCAATGGATCACCCTGCTCTATATGATTCTGTCCGGCATTGCCATGGGACTGGCCTATGACAGCTACCGGGTGCTGTCGCAGAAGCTGAGATTTCCCAATTGGCTGAATGCGCTGCTGGATTTGCTGTATTGGATAGGGGCGGCCCTGCTGGTCTTTCGCATGCTTTATGCCGGAAACCAGGGACAATTGAGGTTTTATGTCGTTCTTGGCCTCTTTCTAGGTGTATGGATCTATTTTTTGATCTTCAGTATTACGGTGCAGCGTTTTGTGGTAAGGTTAATTCAGTCAGTTCAGTATGTATGCAGGATGCTATGGCGGTTCATTACCATAGTCATCGGAGGTCCGATTCTCTGGCTGTGGCGCCTGGTTAAGGGAACAGTACTGCTGCTCGGCCGGGTCCTTCTTTATATTTTTAAGCTGCTGCTGCGTCTAACCAAGCCAATCTGGGTACTTCCTGTAAGGTGGGCCTCTCCGTATGCATCCCGGTTCGTTCATAGCGCCCGGATCGTGAGGATCACCGAGTGGATATCAGGGTGGCGGAAGCGCTGACCTTGAACCCTGGAACTGGAGGTAAGCTGAATGAACAGATTCTCTGCGGAAGAGAAGAATACGAACCAGAGTGCTTCGGCCGCAGGCGCGAAGAGAAGAAAGTTTATATGGATTCTTGTGATGGCTGTTTTCTTCGGCTGGGCCGGATTCACTTTCTTTGCCCAGAGCGCAGTAATCGCCGACAAGAGCGAACAGCTCGCCCGTAAGAAAGAGAACAGTGAGAGTGTAACAGCCACGATGAATCAATTGAAATATGAGGTCTCGCGGCTGAATGACGATGAGTATATCGGACAATTAGCGCGTAAATGGTACAATATGTATCCTGCAGGGGAATCCCCTATCCGTACCGAGCAATCCGGGCAATAAAAGCAGGCGAAAAGAGGCTTACGCTGTGTTGCCTTGCTTTGCTCTTTACTGTATAATCAAATCACCGCAGACAGGATGGACATTATATTCGTCTGTATATTTTTAAGGGAGGATCATTTTATTCTATGGCAATTGAAGTGGGCACCAAGTTAGAGGGCAAGGTGACAGGCATCACGCATTTCGGAGCATTTGTGGATCTGTCAGGAGGTGTCACAGGTCTCGTTCACATCTCGGAGATCGCCGATAACTACGTCAAGGATGTTAACGATCATTTGAAGATTGCGGATGTAGTAACCGTTAAGGTGATCAATGTTGACAAGGACGGCAAGATCGGACTTTCCATTAAGCAAGCCGTTGATAAGCCGGCATCGGAAGTACGTCCCCCCAGAGCTCCAAGACCTGAACGTCCAAGCGGTGGAGACCGTTTCGGCGGTGGTGGCGGCAGTGGCGGCGGCGGCGGTGGATTCAATCGTGAACGGGGTGGGCGTCCATTCAAGCCTGCAGCCGGTAAACCTTCATTCGAGGATAAAATGTCACGCTTCCTGAAAGACAGCGAAGAACGGATATCTTCGATCAAGAAGAACACAGAAGGAAAGCGCGGCGGCCGTGGAGCCAAGCGCGTATAATCTGAGTCTTGCACATCATAAATAACCGCAGGGGTGTTGCGCCCCTCGCGGTTTTTTTGTGTTTGTGCCCGCAGGCCGAATGTAGGCCAAAAACCGAACACCATCGGCAGCTTGGAGGCGCGTGAACCAAATGTAATCGGAAAACCGACTACAATCGGCAACGTGGAGGCGTACGGACCAAATGTAATCGGAAAACCGACTACAATCGGCAGCATGGAGGCGCGTGAACCAAATGTAATCGGAAAACCGATTACAATCGGCAATGGAGAGGTGTACGGAGCAAATGTAATCGGAAAACCGACTACAACTTGCTTGCAACGCAGAGTATGAGCAGCCCAGCCCGCCCCAGCTCTATACCGCGCGCCCAAGCTCCCGGCTATTTTTGTCGGGCTTTGAACAAATTGCCGACAGCATCTATGCCATTCTCACATAACTCTAGGGCAATCGCTGACGAATGTCCGCGCGGCCACTACCTGCAACCGGCAGTCTGACTGCGGCAGTCCGCAGCCGATCTTTTACCCCGTATGGGATTGGGGGGCTTTTCCACAGAATGTCGGGACAGGCTTTTTTGTCGGAAATTTTTTACAGATTGCTCTCCGTTTCTGACAAACTTTCTTAAGACCCCCGCTATATAATGAGAACCATAAAATTCATAAACGGGTGGTGCAGGGAATGAGTAAAAGCAATGTGGTGAATTTGCCGGAGTGGACAAGAGCAGGAAGCAAAGACAAAAATCAGAAAGAAGCCTTAGGTACACGCTTGAAGGTGTGGGGCCCCAAGCTGCCGGTTATCCAGTTCATCGCGGTCAAGAAGTGGGTGCTGCTGCTTAGCCTAATGGGCTTTTTGCTGGGACGGGCTATGATCCTGGATGAGCTTACCCCGTTTGCTGCTGCTTATTTCGCCGTCATTGTATTTATGCGCAGGGATTCCATGCTGCCTGTGGCCGCAGCCATCGTGCTCGGCAGTCTCTTCACCCCATTTCCGGGTGCCATCGTGGTAGCGGCAGAGCTGATTATTTTTTATCTGATCTACAAAGGGCTGGAGAACTTCCAGCGGGTGGATCTGTCTTATGCCCCTCTGATGGTGTTCGTAGCTTCGTTTATGGTGGGACTGTTCCAGGTCGTTATCGGTCCTTCGCTCACGTGGTATCCGCTGATGATGGCGGCCATTGATGCCATACTCGGATTCGTGCTGACGCTTGTATTCCTGCAGGCGCTTCCTTTATTCACCTATAAGCAGAAAAGCAGGGCACTCCGCAATGAGGAGGTACTCTGTCTGATCATCTTGCTGGCTTCCGTCATGACCGGCCTTGTCGGCTGGACCATCAACGGTCTATCGCTGGAGCATGTTTTATCGCGGTTTCTGATTCTGATCTTTGCCCTGGCCGGAGGAGCGCCGCTTGGTGCTGCGGTTGGTGTAGTGACCGGACTAATTCTCAGCCTGGCCGATATCGGAGCCATCTATCAAATGAGCCTGCTGGCCTTTTCCGGGATGCTGGCAGGCATGATGCAGTCCGGACGCAAAGGGGCGGTCTCCATCGGGATGCTGCTGGGATCAACGATTCTATCCGTATACTTCATGGGACCGGGCGATGTCATGAATTCTACCTGGGAGACCTGTGCAGCTGTAGTATTGTTTCTTCTAACACCTAAGGGGATGATTACTGCCATTGCCAAATATGTACCAGGCACAGCCGATCACAGCCGTTCCCAGCATGAATATGCCCGGAGGGTCCGGGATATTACAGCAGACCGGGTGACCCAGTTCTCGCAGGTATTCCAGCAGCTCTCCAGCAGCTTCGGGCAGATTCCCCGGGCCGCAGAGGCGGGCAAAAGCGACCGTGAGATGGAGGACTTTATGAATACGGTAACAGAGGGAGCCTGCGCCGGATGCATCCGGCGGACCCACTGCTGGGATGCCAAGTTCTATCAGACCTACAGGTATATGACGGACATGATGACCACGGTCGAGGAGTGCCCGGACATTACCGCTGCCCAGCTGCCGCCGGAGTGGAGCCGGATCTGCGGCAGGACGGGGGAGGTTCTTGAGGTGATGAAGGGCCAATATGAGCTATACCAGCATGATATGCGCTGGAAGCGGCAAATATACGACAGTCGCCAATTTGTGGCCGAGCAATTATCAGGCGTCTCGCAGGTCATGGAGGACCTGGCGAAGGAGATTAAGCGGGAAGGGCAGGCGATGTACCGGCAGGAGAGCCAGATCCGGGAGGCGCTGGAGAAGCTGGGCCTCTCCATTCACAGCATTGAGATTCTGAGTCTCGATCCCGGCCGGGTAGAGATTGAAGTCGTGCATGCCTACACCCGGGGCTTCGATGAATGCCGCAAAATGATCGCCCCGCTGCTCTCGGATATTCTGGAGGAGAATATCGCAGTGATCAGTGAGACCGCCGTCCATCCCCGCGAGGGCCTGTCGATGGTGACCTTTGGCTCGGCCAAGGCTTACGAGATTAGCTCCGGCGTAGCTGCCGCCGCCATGGGAGGCGATATGTTGTCGG
Source organism: Paenibacillus sp. FSL R7-0210 (assembly GCF_038009085.1). Classification (NCBI taxonomy): domain Bacteria; kingdom Bacillati; phylum Bacillota; class Bacilli; order Caryophanales; family Paenibacillaceae; genus Paenibacillus; species Paenibacillus sp. FSL R7-0210. Next base: position 6,412,808 of record NZ_JBBPAR010000001.1, on the reverse strand, counting down.
GGGACAGCTTTAGTACGGTGGAGCTGGGTAACGGTACCTTTGCCGTCTCCATCAGTGACGGAATGGGCAACGGGGAGCGGGCCCGGATGGAGAGCAGCGCTGCGTTATCTATGCTGGAGAAGCTGCTGCAATCGGGAATGGATGAGAAGCTGGCGGTGAAATCCGTTAACTCCATTCTGCTGCTGCGCTCCCCGGATGAATTCTATGCGACAGTAGATATGGCGCTGATCGACCAGTATTCGGCGCAGACCATCTTCATGAAGATTGCTTCCGCTCCGAGCTTCATCCGGCGGGGCAGCGAGGTGATCCCTGTGACGGCCAGCAATCTGCCGATCGGCATCATCAAAGATATCGAAGTGGATCTGGTCACCATGCAGCTTCGCCCCGGTGATATTCTCATTATGATGACCGATGGTATTTACGATGCGCCCGGATATGCCGTTAATAAGGAGATATGGATGAAACGCCTGATTCAGGAGCTGGAGGGCGATGACCCGCAGGATATGGCGGACGAGCTGCTGGATAAGGTAATCCGCTATCAGGGCAATGAGGTCCATGATGATATGACCATCGTAGTCAGCCGTGTGGATCATTACCACCCGGAATGGTCCAGCCTGCATATGCCCGGCGTAGGCCGGATGGAGCGCCCGCGTACGGTTAGCTAACGCAGTTGCGATACGATTGGTGGGTATCACTTGAGTTTAAGTTTGATTAAGCTGAAAATGTTGTACGAAATGCAACCTGACGCTGAAGATACTTGGGTGTTGGAGTGGATTGCTGCATGAATTGCAAGATTTTTTACACTAATCTGCTTTAGGGAGGAGGATTCCTGCCTTTTGGTCAACAATTTCGTTATTTGAGTGGATTGATGGAAGGAATGTTGCATTTAAGGCAGGATTATTGGATTTGAGCGAGCCGAAAGCAAAGTGAGCGCTGAAAGGCCGGGTTTTGTCTTTAAATTATTCGGCGAGTGCATTCCAGTCACTCGCCAGCCCCTGCTCCTCTCCTTTTCAACCGCTGCTGGTTAGCGGACGAAAGTTGAGGTTGAAGGTTTATCGTAAAATAAACGGAATGGAGAGAATTTTGGAGCCGTAGAAGCGAAGCGTTCGCCTTTGTCTTCCGATTTCAACCGCGAGCTGCGGTACAATAAATCAAGAAATCGGAAGACAACAGCGATCGAAGGCCCAAAATTCTCGCAGAGACTCTTTTTTACGAGCTCATTCAGATCTAATCTTTCAGCGTTAGGCGGCGTTTGAAATCTCTCAACCTTGGCAATGCTAGTAACTAGACAAGGAAGGGAGGAACGGTCATGAAGCAAATTCTGCTGATCACGGACGGTTGTTCGAATGTGGGGGAGAGTCCGGTGCTGGCGGCAGCACACGCCCGTCAGGAGGGCATCACGGTCAATGTTGTAGGGGTCGTGGATTATGGAACCATCGGTGAGCTGGGCAGCCGGGAGATTGCCGATATTGCCAAAGCAGGAGGCGGGATCAGCCGGATCGTGGGAACCCCGCAGCTGGCCCAGACCATTCAGATGATGACACGCAAGACGGTGGTTCAGACCATTCAGCAGGCGGTTAATAAAGAGGTGCAAAAAATTCTCGGCGACGGCTCACTGGCGGAGCTGCCTCCGCAGCAGCGTTCACAGGTGGTTACCGTGGTCGATGAGCTGACCGAGACCTCGCCGCTGCGCATTGCGCTTTTAATTGATGCAAGCGCCAGTATGAAGCCGAAGCTTGGCGCGGTGGAGGACGCCATCCGTGATCTGGCGCTCAGTCTGGAGGCCCGGGAAGGGCGCAGCGAGATTGCCGTGTTCCATTTTCCCGGACGCTCCGGCAGTGAGGATGCCATGCTGGATATCGACTGGACCCGGAATGTGTCCGAGGTCCGCTCCCTCTTTTCCAGACTGAAGATGCGGGGGGCTACGCCGACCGGGCCGGCTATTTTCAAGGTGCTGGAACATTACCGGTATGATAAACTGGAAGAACATCGTAATTATCTTCCAGGGGAAGATGACGGGGCAAGAGAAGGGATGATTGATGGGTATGTCGTCTAATCCATCCTATCCGGCAGGCACAGTGATTACCGGCAAATGGCGGGGGAACCGTTATGTCGTGGAGCGTGTGCTGGGGAAGGGGGCAAACGGAACCGTATATCTGGTGCAGCGGGAAGGCCGACGGGAGCGGTATGCGCTCAAGATCGGATACGATACGCTGGAGCTGCAGTCTGAGATTAACGTGCTGACCTCCTTGCAGTCCTGCCGTAAGCGCAGCGAGCACCGGGCCCGCAAGGAATCGCCGCTATCCTCCTATCTGCTGGAATCGGATGATTTCAAGGACCGGGACCATACCCCCTTTTATGTGATGCGTTATGTGGAAGGAAGGCCGCTGCACCATTTCCTGTCCAGGAACGGTGCCTCCTGGCTGGGGCTTGTCGGAATGACGATTCTGGAGAAGCTGCAGACGCTGCATGAGTGCGGCTTCGTGTTCGGGGACCTGAAGCCGGAGAATGTCATGGTATCCAGCTACGGGGAAGCCGAGCTGATTGATTACGGAGGGGCAAGTCCAATCGGACGGAGCGTGAAGCAGTTCACCGAATGGCATGACCGCGGATTCTGGAATGCCGGCAGCCGGACAGGCGACCAGAGCTATGACCTGTTTGCTTTTGCCGTCCTGTGCCTGCGTCTGCTTAATGAAGAAGGGCTGAAGTCTGCCGCCCAGCAGCTGCCGCAGACAAGGAGCGTAGAGGAGCTGATGAAGCTGGCCCGGGAGCTGCCGGATAAGAAGCTGTCCTCCTGGCTATGCCTCGCGCTCAAAGGCGGTTTTCCCGGTTCCGCGCAGGCAGCAGAGATCTGGAGAAGCCACATCTACAGAGGACGGAAGACCGGACACGAGACGATGGCGACCCCGCGCTGGCTCAAAAATGCGTTCGCGCTGTCTTTATTTCTGCTGGCATTCACGCTATACTGGGTGTTCCGTTTCTGAGATCTGAAATCGTACATAATCCACAAGATGCTGACCGCCGGAGCAGGCCGTGTAAGGGATGGCAGGAAAGGAAGCCCCTATGGAGCACAGGAAGGAACTGGTGGAATCCGTAATGGAGGCTGCGGCTGAATATGAGCTGTGGGCGCCCCATGACACCATTGTAGTCGCAGTTTCCGGAGGGCCGGACTCTGTGGCTCTTTTGCGTATTCTGCATGAGATATCCCTGACCCGGATGCCGCTGACGCTGATCTGCGCCCATGTCAATCACGGGTTCAGAGCCGAGTCGGTTGAGGAAGCAGAGCTGGTCCGGGACCTCGCGGCCGAGCTGGGTATTCCCTTCGAGCTGGGCGAATTCGATATTCCGTCCATCATTAAGGAGAGCGGGCTTGGGCCGGAAGGGGCTGCACGGGAGAAGCGTTACCAGTTCCTGATTGCTACCGCACACCGTTATCAGGCGCGTTCGGTGGCGCTGGCCCATCATGCAGACGATCAGGCCGAGACGGTGCTTATGCGGCTGCTGCGGGGGAGCGGGCCTTCGGGCCTTGCCGGCATGCGCTGGAAACGGACCGAAAAAAAGGTGGAACTCATCCGCCCCTTCCTGCGTATTAACAAAACGGCTCTTGTCGGCTTTTGCCGGGAGGAGGGCCTGGCTTATGCGGAGGATACGACCAACCTCCTGACGCAGTACAAGCGGAATGCAGTCAGGCTGGAGCTGCTCCCTATGCTGGAGCAGCATAATCCGAGAGTGAGACAATCGCTTCTGCAGCTGGCTGAAATTGCCTCGGCGGAAGATGAATATATGGAGGCGAATGCGGCAAAATGCTTTGATGAGCTGGTTTTCACCGAGCATGGAAAATACACCTTGAAAAGAGCTGCCTTTGCGGCCATACCCTCCGCTTTACAACGGCGTTTGATTAAACTAATATTAAATTATCTGTCGGCGGATTCATCATTCATGGATTTTTCCAAGATTGAAGCAGTACGCCGGGGAACGCTGCAGGAATACCCTACCGTCTGGACGCTGGATATGGGTGGCGGTTATGTCTGCGTGCGGCAATATGATACCATTGTGTTCTCGTCCAAGCCCTTGACCCGGCAGGTAAGCTATACATACCGGCTGTCTTTGACTCATCCCCGGATTAAGCTGATGGAGATAGGAAAGGTTATGACGATGAGGGGGCTTGCGGGGGAAGTTTTTTCTGCACAGGAGGAGGATTACGGGAAGAACTCGGCTTGGTTTGACGGGGACGATCTTGTCCTGCCGCTCACCATTCGTTCCCGGTTGCCTGGAGATACCATAAGGGTTATGGGATTAAACGGAAGCAAAAAGGTAAAAGATATTTACATTGATGATAAAATACCTTCTTCCGAACGGCCTGCAATTCCCCTCGTATGTGATGCACTCGGCAATATCGTCTGGATTCCGGGCGTAAGGCGCTCGGTGCATGCCGCAGTTGGGCGGCACACGGCCTCAGTTCTGCTCCTGACCCTGGAAGACTTGGAACAGGGCGAAGAATCGTAATGGCCGAAGTAAGTCTTTCATAAGTATATCTTAGGAGGTTCGCAAGTTGCAGAATGATATTCAGGAAATCTTGATCAGCGAAGATGAAATTCAACAAAGAATCAGGGAGCTTGGCGCCCAGCTGAGCAAGGAATATGCAGACCGCACACCTTTAGTGATTTGTGTACTCAAAGGTGCGTTTATTTTTATGGCGGATCTGGTTAAAGTGATTACAGTACCCGTTGAAATGGACTTCATGGCGGTATCCAGCTATGGCGGTACAACCAAATCATCCGGCGTAGTCAAAATCATCAAGGATTTGGACACATCGGTTGAAGGCCGTGATGTTCTGATTGTCGAGGATATTATCGACAGTGGCCTTACACTCAGCTATCTGATTGACATGCTGCAGGGGCGCAATGCCGCTTCTGTCAATGTAGTCACTCTGTTCGACAAGCCCTCGGGCCGTGCAGTGAATCTTGAAGCCCAGTATACCGGCTTTGTGATTCCTGATGCATTCCTTGTAGGTTATGGACTGGACTATGCCGAGCTGTACCGGAACCTCCCTTATGTAGGTGTACTGAAGCCTGAGATTTATACCAAATGAACTACCCGACAGCCTTAGATCTACGGATCACTTTTCTGGATTTCCTGACAATTTGAGGAGTCCGGTCAGGCTATGGTACAATAACTTGAGCGTTGCGAGAGGAGGTAGGGGATGAATCGGTTCATCCGGAATTCTGGTTTTTATTTGATTTTATTTTTAGTCGTGGTGGGCATAGTCCAGTTTGTAAGCAATGGAAATGAATCCGCCGATCTCCCTAGATATGATGAGTTGCGGCAGGAGATCTCGAACAATAATGTGAAGAGCATGACGGTTCAGTTTGAGGGGAATGCATTTCTGGTTACTGGCGAATATAAAGAGCTGCCACCCGAGGCTAAATCGAAGAATTTCTCCACTTATGTTCCTCCTACAGACGAGGCCCTTAACGAGCTTGTGGCTGCCAGCGATAAGAACGGCATAGAACTTAGCCAAAAGAAAATGGAAGGTGACAGCATCTGGCTGACATTCCTCTCTTCCATGATTCCACTGGTCATCATGTTCATCCTGTTCTTCTTCCTGTTCAATAATGCACAGGGCGGCGGCGGCAAGGTGATGAACTTCGGCAAGAGCAAGGCCCGGTTATATAATGAAGAGAAGAAGAAGATCAGCTTCGAGGATGTTGCAGGAGCTGACGAAGAGAAGCAAGAGCTGGTTGAGGTTGTTGAATTCCTCAAGGACCCCCGCAAATTCGCAGCGGTGGGTGCCCGGATTCCGAAGGGGGTACTCCTTGTAGGTCCTCCGGGAACAGGTAAAACCTTGCTGGCCCGTGCAGTTGCAGGGGAAGCGGGCGTTCCGTTCTTCAGCATCTCCGGTTCCGACTTCGTGGAAATGTTCGTCGGTGTCGGCGCATCCCGCGTACGTGACTTGTTCGAGAACGCGAAGAAGAACGCTCCTTGTATTATCTTTATCGATGAGATCGATGCTGTGGGACGTCAGCGCGGCGCAGGACTTGGCGGCGGACATGACGAACGGGAACAGACCCTTAACCAATTGCTCGTTGAAATGGACGGCTTTGGCGGCAACGAAGGCATTATCATTGTCGCGGCTACCAACCGCGCAGATATTCTTGACCCGGCGCTGCTCCGTCCGGGACGTTTCGACCGTCAGATTACGGTTGACCGTCCAGATGTGAAGGGCCGTGAAGCTGTACTGAAGGTTCACTCCCGCAACAAACCGCTGACCAAGGATGTAAGACTTGACGTTATCGCCAAGCGTACTACCGGCTTCACTGGTGCCGATCTGGAGAACCTGCTAAACGAAGCGGCATTGCTTGCTGCACGCCGTAACCGCAAGGACATTACGATGCGTGAAGTGGATGAAGCGATTGACCGTGTCATCGTCGGTACCGAGAAGCGCAGCCGCGTCATCAGTGACCGCGAGAAACGGATTGTCGCATATCACGAAGCAGGCCATACCATTGCCGGCTACTTCCTTGAGCATGCTGATGTGGTTCACAAGGTTACCATTATCCCGCGCGGCCGTGCCGGCGGATATGTTATTATGCTTCCTAAGGAAGACCGGATGATCGTAACCAAGCAAGAGCTTCTGGATAAGGTTACCGGATTGCTTGGTGGACGCGTTGCTGAAGAAATGTTCATTGGCGAAATCGGCACAGGCGCTTACAGTGACTTCCAGCAGGCTACGCGCATTGTGCGTGCGATGATTATGGAATACGGAATGAGCGATAAGCTTGGGCCCTTGCAGTTCGGTGCAACCCAAGGCCAAGTCTTCCTGGGCCGGGATATCGGACATGAACAGAATTACAGTGACTCCATTGCTTATGAGATTGATCAGGAAATGCAGAACCTTATCCGCAGCAGCTATGAGCGCTGCAGAGAGCTGCTGACCAAGCATTCCAAAGAAATGCACCTGATTGCCAACACCCTGCTTGAGAAGGAAACGCTGGAGCTTGATCAGATCACAGAATTGATTGAGCAAGGCTACCTGAGCGAGGATGGCAAGCCAGAAGAAGGCGAGGCCATTACCAATGAAGCGGGCGAGCCGATCATTGATTCCATCGGTGATGTGCGTGTCCGGATTCAAGGCAAAACTGGCGAGGAATCCCCATTAGACCTGTCCAAGGATATTCCGAACAAGCCGGACCCAGAAGAGGGCAACGGACCGGATGACGGGAATAAGGGCGGCGGAAGCCTGGTCTAAGCTGTATCGCAGCAAATTGTGTAATCTAGCCCGGAGAACCACTGGTTCTCCGGGCTTTTCTTTTAAAATATAAGAATGTATATGTTTCACACGGCAACTTGTCCTCCGGTTTCTCTCTGAAACAGAGCGCCCGCTTAGATTGACAGGGGGTGGAACGTTGTGTACATTAGTGAATAAATATTAAATTTATCATTTATAAGAAATGTATTGGCGTTAAGCCATGAAGACATAAGGGGGAGACTGACCGTGGAAGCTCTGGCGCTTGAGCGCAAGCAGGAACAGAATCGTGAACTTCGTGTGCGCCTCGAACAGCTTAAGAAGGAACGGAATGCTATTATTCTGGCTCATTATTATCAGCGTGATGAAATTCAGGAAGTTGCCGATTTCCGGGGAGACTCGTTTTTGCTGGCCCAGAAGGCGGCGGAGACAGAGGCAGATGTAATTGTATTCTGCGGCGTTCATTTCATGGGGGAAAGCGCCAAGATTCTGGCGCCGAACAAGACGGTCCTGATTCCTGATGAACGTGCTGGTTGCCCGATGGCTGACATGGTCAATGTGGATGGGCTGCGTAAGCTGAAGGCGCAGCATCCCAATGCGAAGGTAGTAACCTATATCAATTCCTCTGCAGAGATTAAGGCGGAGACAGATATTTGCTGCACCTCAGCGAATGCGGTGAAGGTGATCGAATCACTCGATGCTGAAGAAATCATCTGGGTGCCCGATAAGAATCTGGGTCAATATGTGCAGGATCAGACCGGCAAGAAGCTGATTATCTGGGAGGGCTATTGCAATACTCATGACATGCTTACCGTCAAGGATGTCATGGAGATGAGAGCCAAATACCCGGAAGCTGAATTTGTTGTACACCCCGAATGCCGCCCGGAAGTCGTGGCAATGGGGGACTATGTGGGCAGCACTACCTCAATTCTGGAATATTGCCGGAAATCGGACCGCCGGCAGTTTATTGTGGGTACTGAGGATGGAACCGGGTATCAGCTGCGGCTGGACAGCCCGGATAAGGAGTTTCATTTTGCCACCAAATTCCTGGTATGTCCTAATATGAAGGTAAATAATTTGAAAAAGCTGGTCAAATGCCTGGAGACGATGAAGCCGCAGATCTATGTACCGCCTGCAGTCGCCGACAAAGCCAGAACATCCTTAGAGCGCATGCTACAAGTCCGGTAGCATGCGCTACTCTTTCGTTGAAACAGGTGAAAAGCGGTCATGATTCCACAATATTTGGTTGATTTTGATCTTCAGGGACTTCCTGTAGTTAAGACAGACTGCCTGGTCATTGGTTCCGGTATTGCCGGGTTATTCACAGCGATCAAGGCCAGCGAAGACCGGAAGGTTATTATGATTACGAAGAAGACCGTAATGGAGAGCAACACACGGTATGCCCAGGGCGGAATTGCGGCCGTCATTTCGGAGGATGATTCGCCGGCGTATCACCGTCAGGATACCCTGATGGCCGGCGCGGGACTGAACTCCTCTGCGGCTGTGGATGTGCTGGTCAATGAAGGGCCCGAAGGCGTCCGAGAACTGATCCGGCTTGGCACGATTTTCGATAAGGAGAATGGTGTACTTGCCTTAACCCAGGAGGGGGCACATAGCCACCGCCGTATTTTACATGCAAATGGGGATGCTACAGGATATGAGATTGTCCGCGCACTCGCTGAACAGGCTGCCCGGCATGAGAATATTGAGACCTGGGATGACCATTATGTCGTTGACCTGATTACGGAGGACGGAGAGTGTCTGGGAGCGCTTGTACAGCGGCCTGACGGCGGGCGTTTATTCCTGCAGGCAGATGCAACAATCCTATGCTCCGGCGGAGCAGGACAGCTATACCGTTACACGACCAATCCTGAGGTGGCCACCGGAGACGGGGTAGCCATTGCTTATCGTGCCGGTGCCCATATCCGGGATATGGAGTTCATTCAGTTTCATCCGACAGCACTCAGCTATCCTGGCGCTCCGCGCTTCCTGATCTCGGAGGCTGTGCGGGGAGAAGGCGCTGTGCTGCGGAACATTAACGGTGAGCGGTTCATGGAACGTTATCATGAGCTGCAGGAGCTGGCCCCGCGGGATATTGTTGCCCGCGCCATTGTAAGCGAGATGGAATTGACCAAATCCACCTTTGTCTATCTGGATATTACGCATGAACCGGCGGATATGGTTAAACACCGCTTCCCGACCATTTATGCAACCTGCATGAGCTACGGGCTGGATATTACAAGTGACTGGATTCCGGTGGCTCCTGCTGCGCATTATATGATGGGGGGCGTGAAGACCGACCTGAGCGGAGAGAGCACGGTTGCCCGCCTGTTTGCCTGCGGTGAGGTATCATCTACTGGTGTGCAAGGTGCCAACCGGCTGGCCAGCAACTCCTTGTCGGAAGCTGTTGTGTTCGGCCGCCGGATCATTGAACGAATCCGCCAGCTTCCACCGCTTGACCGGGATAACCTATCGGTAGCCTATCATCAGGCAAGGGTAGAAGCTCCTGCACAGGCAATTGTAGAACGGCGGTTGAAGCTGCAAAAGGCTATGGTGCGGTACGCCGGACTGCGGCGGAACCGGGAAATGCTGAACAAAGGCTTGGATGAGATAAAGCGCCAACTGCCGATTTTTAATACCAAGCTGACAACACGGGAAGAATACGAGTTCGCCAATATGCTTACATGCTGTCTGCTGATCACTGAATCGGCCCTGGCACGGGAGGAGAGCCGCGGTGCGCATTATCGTGAGGATTATCCGCTGCGCAGTGACGCACAGTGGCAGAAGCATCTGCTCCAGATTCGCGAACTTGGAATAGTGGAGGAATTAAGTGATGATGTTTAACGGATACAATGAAGATCTGCTTAAGGCTATTAAGGGCTGGCTGCAGGAGGATGTCGGCTCGGGCGATATTACTACCCGAACAACCATTCCTGCCGGGCATGAGTCCAAGGGAATCATCCATGCCAAGGAAGACGGGATTATTTGTGGAATCCCCGTGGCCGAGCTGGTATTCGAAGTTGTTGATCCTGGGCTCGTATTCACGGCGCTGGTCCAGGAAGGACAAGCTGTCTCCAAGGGCACTGTGATTGCTGAGGTAGAAGGCAGCACTCATGCCATCCTGACCGGTGAACGGCTTGCCCTCAACTTGATGCAGCGTTTATCCGGTGTGGCCTCGCGCACGGCTTCTTTTGTAGAGAAGCTTCAAGGGCTGCCGACCCGCCTGGTGGATACCCGCAAGACCACACCGGGTCACCGGATGCTGGAGAAATATGCAGTCCGCATAGGCGGCGGAGCCAACCACCGTTACGGTCTGTATGATGCGGTAATGATTAAGGACAATCATATCAAGGGGGCCGGCGGCATCCGTCAGGCAGTAGGGCGTGCCCGTGCCAATATCCCGCACACCATGACCATTGAAGTAGAGACGGAGAGTCTGGAGCAGGTAGAGGAAGCGCTGGCGGCCGGAGCGGATATTATTATGCTCGATAACATGTCTCCTGAGCAGATGGCTGAAGCCGTGAGAAGAATCCGGACCAAGGCGAAGCATGTCACCATCGAGGCATCGGGCAATGTATCTCTAGAGACGGTCCGGGGCATTGCTGAATCGGGTGTGGATGTGATTTCGGTAGGACGGCTGACGTATTCCTTCGCGAGTCTCGATATCAGCCTGGATCTGAATGGCAAGAAGGAGGGAGCCCTCTGATGATACTTGTCGTCGATATCGGCAATACGAACATCGTGCTGGGTGTCTACCGGGGCAGTGAGCTGCTGCACCATTTCCGGCTGAGCACTGCCCGCGGGTCCACTGTCGATGAATATGGTGTAATGATTCATAATCTGTTCAGCATGTCGAATCTCTCGTTCAGGGATGTCGAGGGGGTCATCATCTCCTCGGTTGTTCCGCCGCTCGTGCAGGTTATCGTAGAGATGTGTGTCAAATTCATCGGCAAGGACCCGCTCCTTGTGGGGCCTGGTATCAAAACCGGGCTTAATCTGCGTTATGAGAACCCGCGCGAAGTGGGGGCGGACCGGATTGTGAACGCGGTTGCGGCGATTGAGCAGTATAAATGTCCGCTTGTCGTCGTTGATTTCGGCACGGCAACCACCTTCGACTGCATTGATGCCGGGGCCAACTATCTGGGCGGTGCTATCGTGCCGGGTCTGGGCATTTCCACGGAGGCCCTCTATCTGCGGGCATCCAAGCTGCCCCGGATTGAGCTGGAGAAGCCCAAGAAGGTAATCGGGCGCAATACCGTACATGCGATGCAGGCAGGGATCATTTTTGGCTATGCCGGTCAGGTTGAGGGTATCGTCAGACGCATCAAGCAGGAGATGAATGCTCCCGTTCTCAAGGTTATTGCTACCGGAGGGCTGGCCTCACTGATTGCCAGTGAGACAGAATGTATCGATGAGGTGAATCCGATGCTGACGCTTGAAGGATTGCGCATTATTTACAACCGTAACAAATAATCATAAAGATGAACCTATACAGAAGAGAGAGATAGGAGGAGTAGGCACCCAATGGATAATAAGAAGGACCGGCTGGTCCGGGGGACGGCGATGAACGGAAGAGTCAGAGCGTTCGCTGTCCGTACCACAGAGCTTGTCGATGAATTGCGGCGCAGACATGATACGTATCCGACGGCTACGGCAGCGCTTGGACGTACGGTTACTGCCGCAGCTATAATGGGAGCCATGCTCAAGGGGCAGGAGAAGCTCGCGATTATGGTCAAAGGAAACGGTCCGCTCGGGCAGATTACGGCTGAATCCAATGCCCTGGGAGAAGTTCGCGGCTATGTGCGCAATCCGCATGTTCATCTGCCAAGCAACAGCATGGGCAAGCTGGATGTTGCAGGGGCGGTAGGTACGGAAGGCTTCATTGATATCAGCAAGGATCTGGGGATGAAGGAGCCGTACCGCGGCAGTGTGCCTATCGTTTCAGGAGAGCTGGGTGAGGATTTTACCTATTATTTTGCCCTCTCGGAGCAAACGCCTGCTGCTGTAGGACTTGGAGTGCTGGTGGAGACCGATAATTCAGTCAGAGTTGCCGGAGGCTTTATTATTCAGCTGCTGCCCGGGCTGACCGATGAGGAGATTACCGAGGTTGAGCAAGCGGTTGGAGCCATGCCTTCGGTTACGTCCGTGCTGGATCAGGGGCTTGAGCCTGAGGAAATGCTGCGGCTGCTGCTGCCGGATGCTGTGATCATGGATGAGCTGGAGGTCCGATTTGTATGTCAGTGCTCACGGGAACGGATTGAGCAGACTCTGGTTAGTCTGGGTGAGCACGAGCTGGAACGGCTGATCGAAGAAGATGATACGGCAGAAGTTGTCTGCCACTATTGCAATGAGAGCTATGTATTTAACAAGGATGAACTGCAGGTAATCCTCGATCAAGCGAAGTCATAGGGCTATGAAATGGTGACAAGACAGGAGCGCGCGCTGCGCAATGCCGTTATATTACTTGCTGTGGCAACGCTGGTGCTGGGAGGGCTATTATTCTGGAGCCTGCGTGCCATGGCACTGCTGAAGGCAGAGACGGCTGAAGGAGAAGCCTCGGATGTCGCTGCTGCCGGAGGACAGCCGGTCACGGAACAGGAATGGATAGAGGAGCTTCAGAAGAAGCACGGGGAAGAAGTGCTGCTGAGCATGCTGAATCACATCGTGGTAGGCAAGGAAGCCGCAGCGCTGGGAATTATGGTCACGGATGATGAGATTGAATGGGAACTGAAGCGGGGAATGTCCGGTTACAGCTCGGAGGAGCAATATTATCAGCAGATGCAGTCTGAGCTTGGACTATCCCGTCAGGAGCTGCGTGAGGAGACGGCATACCGGCTGACACTCCAGGCCATAGCAACGGCCGGCATTACGGTCAGCGATGCGGAAATTGATGATTATCTGAAGCAAAATAGCGAGAGATTCATGCCCCGCAAGCAAATGCAGCTCTCTATCATCCAGACCTCCACCTATAACGAGGCCAGTACAGTGATGGACCGCCTGGAGCGGGGTGAGGATTTTGCAGTGCTGGCCCGTGAGGTCTCGATCGACGAGGAGAGCCGCCAGCATGGCGGCAGTATCGGAACGGTCGAGGAGAAGGACCCGTTCTGGCCTGAGGAGCTGCTGGAGACAGCAGCCGGGCTGGAGAATGGCGATATCGCAGGACCGCTGCAGGTTGACGGGGGGTATGCTGTGATCCGTCTGGAGAAGCTGATTGATCCTGTGAAGCCGGATCAGGAGGAACTGCGGCGGATGATCGGCCAGCAGCTGAGACTGGAGCAGGCAGCGCCCTTGCAGCAGGTAGAGCGTGAATTACGGGCCAAATATGATACAGCAATATATATTGACAACAGCCTGCAAGATTGATAATATGAAATTAAATATAAAACCTACTGATTTAGTCGGAAATATTAAGCGGTACAATTACAACTGTTAGTTACCCAGGCATTGTGAACCGGGAGCTACGGTAATATATGCTGATAGCATCTGTCATAAGTTCCGCACCCTAATTCATTTATCATTCCAAGGAGGTTTTTACTCATGGCTAAAGTCGTCAACAGTGTAACAGATTTGATCGGTGGCACACCGCTCGTCCGCCTGAACCGGATTGTTCCGGAAGGCTCGGCAGAGATCTTCCTGAAGCTGGAATACCAGAATCCAGGCTCCAGTGTGAAAGACCGTATTGCCATCAGCATCGTAGAAGAGGCTGAGAAAGAGGGCCTGTTGAAGCCGGGTGGCACGATTGTAGAAGCGACCAGCGGTAATACAGGGATCGGCCTGGCGCTTGTTGCAGCTGCCAAAGGCTACAAGGCCATTATTGTTATGCCGGAAACGATGAGCCTTGAACGCCGCAACCTGCTGCGCGCTTACGGCGCTGAGCTCGTATTGACTCCGGGATCAGAAGGAATGAACGGTGCGGTCAAGAAGGCTGAGCAGATTCTGAGCGAGAATCCGGATTATTTCCTTGCGGAGCAGTTCAAGAACAAGGCTAACGTGAAGATCCATCGCGAGACCACTGGACCGGAGATCGTTGAAGCGATCGAATCCGTAGGCGGCCCGCTGGATGCATTCATTGCCGGTGTCGGCACAGGCGGAACGATCAGCGGTGCGGGTGAAGTGCTGAAGAGTCAATATCCGGGCGTGAAGATCTATGCGGTAGAACCTGCGGCTTCACCGATCCTGGCTGGAGGCAAACCGGGCCCGCACAAGATTCAGGGTATCGGGGCTAACTTCGTGCCAGAAATTCTGAACCAGAATATCTATGATGAGATTATTCATGTTGAGAATGATGAAGCGTTCGAAACTGCCCGTCGCGTAGCCAAGGAAGAAGGCGTGCTGTCCGGTATTTCCTCCGGTGCGGCTGTATTTGCTGCACTGAAGGTAGCGAAGGAACTTGGCGCAGGCAAGAAAATTGTTGTCATCATCCCAAGCAACGGCGAACGTTACCTGAGCACTCCGCTCTATAACTTTGAAGTATAATTGCTGAGAATTCAGCTCTTACGAAGAGCCTGCCCTATCCGCTTTCACAGGGATACCGCAGGCTCTTTTTTCGGATAATAAGCATTTATAAGAATTGCGGGCTTTTCAAAGTAACCCTATGTACAGTATACTGACAGGCAATAAACTATCGATGAGACGGGAGAATGGTTGTGGAGATCTTAACGGCTTGGCAGGACTGGGAGCAGTGGGCAGAGGCAGATGAGGCCTGGAGCGTCCTTCCCCTGATCCTGAGGAAACGGCAGGACAACCAAGGCTTGCCCCGCAGCTGGAAGCAGGCCTGGGAACAGGCTTCCCCCTATTCGGTTGTCCTGGAGAGCGGCAAGGGCGGGCGCTACACCTATCTGGGCCTGAGCCCTGTCTCCATCATCGAAGGGCGGGGAGCCGTTGCGGAGAGCTATACTCCCGGAGCCAAGGCTTCGGGGCTTATAGAATCTGCCGTAACGGAAGGCCAGCCGCTACAAGTGCTGCAGGCATGGATGGGGGAATATACATCCCCCCGCCTGCCGCTTGACGGTCTGCCGCCGTTCATCGGCGGCTGTATCGGATTTCTTGGCTATGATGTGGCCCGTTCCCTGGAGAAGCTGCCGTCGCTTGCCAGGAACAACCCTGAGTTTCCGGATTATCTGTTCATGAGACTGGAAGAAGTGTGGATCTACGATGAGCAGGAGCAGCAGCTCTACTGTGCAGTTCATATCTCTGTGCCGGATACTGTATCCGGTAACCTGGATGGGCTAAGGAGTCTTTATGAGGCTGCTGTGCACCGTGCGGAGCGCATGCTGGAGCAGTGGAGCCTTCTCTACGCACCGGCAGAGCCGGAAGAAGCGGCCGATGCAAGGTACGCCGGGCTTACGCGCAGGGTGGAGAGCGAGGCCGAGATCACCGGCGAGTGGCCCGGTATGAGCTCGGATTTCTCAGCTGCACCCTTCCAGCAGGCTGTGCTGAAGGTCCAGGAATACATCCGTGCCGGAGATGTATTCCAAGTGAACCTCTCGCTGCGCCAGCAGGCGCAGCTCAAGTCCACACCCGAGGAAGTCTACGAATGGCTCCGTAGACTCAACCCGTCCCCGTACATGGGGCTGCTCCGCACGCCCGGCTTCGCGCTCTCCAGCGCATCGCCGGAGCTGCTCGTCAAGCTGCACGGGGACAAGGTCAGCGCCCGCCCCATTGCCGGCACCCGGCGGCGGGGCCATACTCCCGCGGAGGACGCCGCCATGGAGGCGGAGCTGCGCGGGAGCGAGAAGGAGATCGCCGAGCATATTATGCTTGTCGATCTGGAGCGCAGCGACATCGGCCGTGTCGCCGCCTACGGAACGGTCAGCGTGCCGGAGCTGCTGACCGTAGAGCGATACTCGCATGTCATGCATCTCGTCTCGCAGGTCGAGGGAATCGTCGCACCCGGCAGGGATGCGTACGATGTCATTGCCGCCTTGTTCCCCGGCGGCACCATCACGGGCGCGCCCAAGGTGCGCACCATGGAGATCATCGAAGAGCTGGAGCCGGTCCGCCGGGGGCCATATACTGGATCTATGGGCTGGATTGACTATAACGGCAATATGGAATTAAATATAATCATACGTACGCTCGCAGTGAAGGACGGAATCGGCTACATTCAGACAGGTGCGGGAATTGTGATCGATTCAGACCCTTACCGTGAGTACCGGGAATGCCACAACAAAGCCAAAGCGGTAGTAAAAGCCATTCTCTGCAGTGAACGCGAGCAGGAAGAGCGGGCTGCCCTCGGCGCCGAAGGAGGAAGCGCAATATGATCTTGGTCATCGATAATTATGATTCCTTTACGTATAACCTGGTGCAGTATCTGGGTGAGCTGGGGGGAGAAGTTAAGGTAGCGCGCAACGATGAGATCAGCATTGAGGAGATAGAAGCATTAGCCCCCGATCATATTCTGATCTCCCCGGGACCCTGCACACCGAATGAGGCAGGCATCAGCCTTGCGCTGCTGCAGCATTTCAAGGGCATCATCCCCATATTCGGCGTATGTCTCGGACACCAGGCGATCGGACAGGCTTTTGGCGGTAATGTCATCCGCGCAGAGCGCCTTATGCATGGCAAAACCTCACCCATCCACCATAACGGTACCTCCGTATTTGAGGGGCTGGAGTCTCCTTTCACGGCGACACGCTATCATTCACTGATCGTGGAACGAGAGAGTCTGCCGGATTGCCTGGAGATTACCGCCGAGACCGCTGAAGGCGAGATTATGGCCCTGCGGCATAAGGAATACCCGATTGAAGGGGTACAGTTCCATCCCGAGTCGATTATTACGAATCACGGCCATACCATGCTGCGCAATTTCCTGAAACGGAGAGCCGGAGAACCGGCATGAAATATATAGGACTTAACAACAAAGCAGTCGACGCCAAAGACGCCGTGGTCTCCGCTCTGGATCACGGCTTTTTGTACGGCATGGGTCTGTTCGAGACCTTCCGTACGTATGGGGGACAGCCCTTCCTGCTGGAGCGCCATCTGAGCAGAATGGCAGAGGGCTGCCGCCAGCTGGGCATTCCCTTTGAGCCGGACGTACAGGAGCTGCGGGAATGGATTCGGCTTGTAATGGACAAGAATGAGCTTAGTGAGGCGTATATCCGCTACACCGTTACAGCCGGTGAGGATATTCTGGGTCTGCCATCCGCAGCCTATAAGCAGCCTAATTATCTGCTCTATATCAAAGCCCTGCCGGTCACACCAACCGGCTTATACACGGAAGGCAAAGAACTTCAGCTTCTGAACCACCGGCGTAATACCCCGGAGGGTGCGGTAAGGCTTAAATCGCTGCACTATATGAACAACATCCTGGCAAAACGTGAATTGTCCGGTTATCCGTCCGCAGAGCGAGGAGTCGAGGGACTGATGCTGACCGCACAGGGCGAGGTCGCCGAAGGGATTGTGAGTAATATTTTTTTTATCTCCAATAAGCGGCTCTATACCCCCGATATCTCCACCGGGATTCTTCCGGGAATTACCCGGGAAATGGTGCTTGAGCTGGCAGCGGCCAGCCATCAGCCTGAACAAGGTTTTTACCGCTGGGAACAGCTTGCGGCTGCGGATGAAATCTTCCTCACCAATTCTGTGCAGGAGATCGTACCGGTAAGCACATTATGGAATGGAGACCGGCGGATAACCATAGGCAGCGGGCGTTGTGGAGAGCAGACGGCTGCACTTATGAGACTGTACAGAGAAAGGACGGATATGCTGATATGAAGCCAATGATCTATGAGCGGACTTACCGCTGCGGAAGCAGCGAGCTGAAATTGGGCAAGCGCACGCTAATTATGGGCATACTCAATGTGACGCCGGACTCTTTTTCAGATGGGGGCCTGTGGACAGAGCGGGATAGAGCGGTAGAGCATGCATTGCAAATGGCGGCAGAGGGTGCCGATATTATCGATATAGGCGGGGAATCCACGCGTCCGGGTCACCAGCCGGTAAGTTCTGAAGAGGAATTGGCCCGTGTACTTCCTGTTATTGAGCGTATCCATCAGGCCGCCCCGCATCTCCCCCTCTCTATAGATACCTATAAGGCGGAAGTCGCCCGTCAGGCGATTCAGGCCGGTGCGCATATCATCAATGATGTATGGGGAGCCAAGGCCGATCCGCAGATGGCGGCGGTTGCTGCGCAGGCAGACTGTCCGATCATTCTGATGCATAACCGCCATGACCGTGAGTATAAGGACTTGATCAGCGATATGACGGATGACCTGAGCGAGAGCATTCACCTGGCGCTGGCAGCCGGAGTGAAGCCGGACAATATTATTTTGGACCCGGGAATCGGCTTCGCCAAGGACTATGAAGAGAATCTTCAGGTCATGACTGGCCTCGGCGCACTGACGAAGCTGGGATATCCGGTGCTGCTGGCCACTTCGCGTAAAAAATTCATTCGTACCGTCCTAGGTCTGCCCGCAGATGATGTCCTGGAGGGGACCGCAGCTACTGTTGCCTTCGGGATTGCCCAGGGCTGTCAGCTTGTGCGGGTTCATGATATTGCGGCAATGAAACGTACCGTAGAGATGTGTGACGCCATGTTATATGCAGGTTCACCTGTGCTCTGCGTATAGACTATATTCTTCAAGAGAAGGCAGGTACCCTTAATGGATAAAATGAAGCTGCACCGCATGGAGTACTACGGTTACCATGGCGTGTTTGAAGAGGAGCGGAAGCTTGGCCAGCGTTATTATATCGACCTTGAGCTGGAGCTTGATTTGCAGGGAGCAGGGCTCAGCGATGATCTGGAGCAGACTGTGAATTATGCTGAAGTTCATGTTGTAGTCAAAAAAATTGTCGAAACCCAGTCCTTCAAGCTGATAGAAGCTTTGGCGGAACATATTGCATCCGGGTTACTGGACACTTATACTGTTATCAATGCAGTAACGGTCCAGGTGACCAAGCCGCATCCTCCTTTTGATATTCACTTCCAGGGAGTCACTGTAGAATTGCGCCGGACGAGAAAGTGAGACAGACTGATGAACATACCTTCTACCTCTGAGGCATCAGAGGCTTATATTGCTTTAGGGGCTAACCTGGGTGACCGTCAAGGCACCTTGAGAGAAGCCCTGCACCGGCTGGAGCATCACGACAAGATTGAAGTTATGCGCACCTCCCGGGTCTACGAGACGGAGCCTGTCGGATATCTGGATCAGCCTCAGTTTCTTAACATGGCGGCTGTTCTGCGCACCACACTAGCACCGGAGGAGCTGCTTCATGTGATGCTGGACACGGAGACCCAGTTAGGCCGGGTCCGGGATGTGCGGTATGGACCGAGAACGGTAGATTTGGATTTGCTGTGGGTAGAGGGGTTGACCCTGGACACGCCGGATCTGACGCTGCCTCATCCGAGGATGCTGGAGCGGGCGTTTGTCCTTCTGCCGCTCAGCGATATCTTATCGCAGAACGAAGAGTCTTCCGGTTTCCGCAGATTAATTACAACAGCGCTGCAAGACATAGACGGAAAGGCAGGAATTCGCCTGTGGACAACAAACGTATGGGAATGCGGGTCAGAGCGTTCCGGAAGCTGAAGGGCTACACGCAGCAGGAACTGGCGGATTCTGTCGGAATATCACTTGCTGTGCTTGGCGCAGTGGAGCGGGGCAACAGACGTTTGGAAGATCAAATTTTAAATAAAATTGCGGATTTTCTGGAAGTGACGGTAGAGGAATTGGCTCATCCGGCACCCTAAGACCGGGCTGAACGTTACAAATTGAGGTAGGGAAGTGATTGGGCCATGCTGAAGATTGGTGATATTGAATTGAAGAATCAGGTCGTGCTGGCGCCTATGGCTGGCGTATGTAACCCGGCATTTCGTCTGATTGCCAAAGAATTCGGGACTGGCCTGGTCTGTGCGGAGATGGTCAGCGGCAAGGCGATCGTACATGGCAACCAGCGTACGCGTGAAATGCTCTTTGTCGATGAGCGCGAGAAACCGCTGAGCCTGCAAATTTTTGGCGGTGACCGGGAATCGCTGGTGGATGCGGCGAGAATTGTCGATAAAGAGACGAATGCCGATATCATCGACATTAACATGGGCTGCCCGGTGCCCAAGGTGACCAAATGCGATGCCGGAGCACGCTGGCTGCTGAATCCGGACAAAATCTATGAGATGGTATCCGCAGTAGTGGAGGCCGTGGACAAACCGGTCACCGTGAAAATGCGGATCGGCTGGGACAGCGAGCATATCTTCGTTGAAGAGAATGCACGTGCGGTGGAACGGGCCGGCGGAGCGGCGGTCAGCGTACATGGGCGGACCCGCGAGCAGCTCTATACGGGACGTGCCGACTGGAATTATATCCGTATGGCTAAAGAGGCAGTATCGATCCCGGTAATCGGCAATGGCGATGTGAATACGCCGGAGGATGCGCGGGCGATGCTGGACCAGACCGGCTGTGACGGTGTAATGATCGGGCGTGGCGCACTGGGCAATCCGTGGATGCTGTACCGGACGATTCAATATTTGGATACCGGTGTTCTGATGCCTGAGCCTGGCGCTGAAGAGAAGATTAAGGTAGCCATTCTTCATATGGACCGCCTGATTGCTCTTAAGGGTGAAGCTGTGGCTGTCCGCGAGATGCGCAAGCATCTGGCCTGGTATTTGAAGGGCTTTAAGGCGGCCGCACGCGTGAAGGACGTTATTATGGAAGAAACGAAACGTGACGAGATGGTGCGGATTTTGAATGATTTTGTCGGTCAGCTTAAGCAGGATGAGGAGCAGAACAGCGCGGATAGCGAGCTTTTTGCCGTATGAGCCTCACATATTCCTGGGACTAAGCCCCGTTCCTGTGTGCTTTATTGGTTATTGCTAAACATTATATGGGGCGTCATTGACATTTTGTAGCGGTTCCAATATAATTTCACAGTATAAAATCGCCGTTACAGCAGGAGCAATGGTGAAGGAGGGTTCTGATCCCTCCGGATTCGCATATAGTATGGTGTTTTCAATAAATGTATACGACAGGAGAATCGGTTAAGATGAGCGATAAAGAAGTCATCCTTACACCGGACGGACTTAAGCGTCTGGAAGAAGAACTGGAGTTCCTCAAATCCGTTAAGCGCCGCGAAGTAGCGGAACGTATCAAAGTGGCCATCGGCTACGGAGATATCAGTGAGAACTCGGAATATGAAGACGCGAAGAATGAACAGGCCTTCATTGAAGGACGGGTTCTTACTTTGGAGAAGATGCTCCGCAATGCCCGTATTATTAATAGTGATGAGATCGTGACAGATGTGGTAAGCATCGGAGTAACGGTGAACGTTGAAGATATGGAGTATGGCGACATTATGGAGTACACCATCGTGGGTACTGCCGAATCCGATCCGCTGAACAACAAAATTTCCAATGAGAGCCCTGTAGGCAGAGCGATCATCGGCAAGAAGATTGGTACGATTGTGGATGTTAGTGTCCCTGCAGGCGTCATTCAATATAAAATTCTTGATATCAAAATGAAGTAAGACGGTTCCGAAAGCTTCCTTAGGGAAGCTTTTTTCAAAAGATATGAATACCAGCCGTAAAATATGGGTGAACACATACAGCTTATATTTTGTACCGGAACGGACTGTCCTCTAGATCGGGGCGGAGCCGTTTCTTCTTTTGTATAGTGAGTAAGAGAGGATGAAGAACATGACGGAAGAAATCAACAACGTCGAAGCTACAGAGAATGAATTAAGTGAATTGCTGCAGATCCGCCGGGGCAAGCTGGACGAGCTCCGCGCACTCGGTATCGACCCGTTTGGCAAGAAATATGAGCGTACCGCTGCTGCAGGCGATCTTCTGGCCAAATACGACGGGCAAACCAAGGAAGAGCTGGACGAGCTGGCGCTGGAGGTTAGTGTGGCCGGACGCATTATGGCGAAACGGGTCATGGGCAAGGCAAGCTTTTCTCACATCCAGGACCTTAGCGGCAAAATCCAGATCTATGTGCGCCAGGACAGTATCCCTGAGTCGCAATATGCAGCCTTCACGATCCTTGATCTTGGCGATATCGTCGGTATCCGGGGAACCCTGTTCAAGACAAAGACCGGCGAAACCTCTATTAAAGTGGATAACCTTGAGGTGCTGTCCAAGTCCTTGCTTCCGCTTCCCGAGAAGTATCATGGTCTGAAGGATGTAGAACTCCGCTATCGTCAGCGTTATGTGGACCTGATCATTAACCCTGAGGTACAGCAGACCTTCATCATGCGTTCACGGATTATCCAATCGATGCGCCGTTATCTGGACTCGCTGGGTTATTTAGAGGTGGAGACTCCGACCCTGCATGCCATCGCTGGCGGAGCAGCGGCCCGTCCGTTTATTACACACCACAACACGCTGGATATGCAGCTGTATATGCGGATTGCCATCGAATTGCACCTGAAGCGTCTAATCGTCGGCGGTCTGGAGAAAGTCTATGAGATTGGCCGTGTATACCGTAATGAGGGTATTTCAACACGCCATAATCCGGAATTCACAATGATCGAGCTGTATGAAGCGTATGCGGATTACAAGGACATTATGCATCTGACAGAGAGTCTGATCGCTCATATTGCCAGCGAGGTGCTGGGCTCCCAGGTAATTAATTATCAAGGACAGGAAGTGGATCTGTCTCCAGGCTGGCGCCGCGTTACTATGGTGGATGCCGTTAAGGAAGTAACCGGAGTAGACTTCGGTGTTCAGATGACGGATGAAGAAGCACAGGCTCTGGCTAAGGAACACCGGGTACCGGTAGAGAAGCATATGACCTTTGGACATATCCTGAATGCGTTCTTCGAGCAGTTTGTTGAAGAGACGCTGATTCAGCCGACATTCGTAATGGGACATCCTGTAGAGATCTCACCGCTTGCCAAAAAGAATGAAGAGGACCCGCGCTTCACCGACCGGTTCGAGCTGTTCATTGTGGCCCGCGAGCATGCCAATGCGTTCAGCGAGCTGAATGATCCGATTGACCAGCGTCAGCGCTTCGAAGCACAGATTCACGAGAAAGAGCAGGGCAATGATGAAGCCCATGAGATGGATGATGATTTCATCCGCGCTCTGGAGTACGGCATGCCGCCAACAGGCGGACTGGGTATCGGTGTAGACCGTCTGATCATGCTGCTGACCAATTCAGCATCTATCCGTGACGTGCTGCTGTTCCCTCATATGCGTAATAAAGACTAAGGATTTCTCTGATTCCAGACCCGGATAACCAAGGGAGCTGCTCAGGCAGTTCTCTTGGCATCGGGGATTGAATACTCTGGTCAAATGATTTAGAAATAATGCTTGCAATGAATGTCTATCCGTGATATATTCTATTTCTGGCCGCGAAACATCAACGCCTGGCTCGAACAAGAAGTTGAAAAAAGAGCTTGCATTGATCGGCTGGATGTGATATATTATAAGAGTTGCTGGTGACGATAACATCGACACTAACGACGAGCTTGATCTTTGAAAACTGAACAACGAGTGAGTGTCTGGAGATCACTTCGGTGAGATCCAAAAATGAGAATGTAAATTCTCGTCAGATGTTTCAAAATGAGCAATCGCTCTTTCTAAATACCAATTTGGAGAGTTTGATCCTGGCTCAGGACGAACGCTGGCGGCATGCCTAATACATGCAAGTCGAGCGGAGTTTGAAAGGAAGCTTGCTTCCTTTCAAACTTAGCGGCGGACGGGTGAGTAACACGTAGGCAACCTGCCCTCAAGCCTGGGATAACTACCGGAAACGGTAGCTAATACCGGATAATTTCTTTTTTCTCCTGAGAGAAGAATGAAAGGCGGAGCAATCTGCTGCTTGGGGATGGGCCTGCGGCGCATTAGCTAGTTGGTGGGGTAACGGCCCACCAAGGCGACGATGCGTAGCCGACCTGAGAGGGTGAACGGCCACACTGGGACTGAGACACGGCCCAGACTCCTACGGGAGGCAGCAGTAGGGAATCTTCCGCAATGGGCGCAAGCCTGACGGAGCAATGCCGCGTGAGTGATGAAGGTTTTCGGATCGTAAAGCTCTGTTGCCAGGGAAGAACGTCCGGTAGAGTAACTGCTACCGGAGTGACGGTACCTGAGAAGAAAGCCCCGGCTAACTACGTGCCAGCAGCCGCGGTAATACGTAGGGGGCAAGCGTTGTCCGGAATTATTGGGCGTAAAGCGCGCGCAGGCGGTTATTTAAGTCTGGTGTTTAAACCTTGGGCTCAACCTGAGGTCGCACTGGAAACTGGGTGACTTGAGTACAGAAGAGGAAAGTGGAATTCCACGTGTAGCGGTGAAATGCGTAGATATGTGGAGGAACACCAGTGGCGAAGGCGACTTTCTGGGCTGTAACTGACGCTGAGGCGCGAAAGCGTGGGGAGCAAACAGGATTAGATACCCTGGTAGTCCACGCCGTAAACGATGAGTGCTAGGTGTTAGGGGTTTCGATACCCTTGGTGCCGAAGTTAACACAGTAAGCACTCCGCCTGGGGAGTACGGTCGCAAGACTGAAACTCAAAGGAATTGACGGGGACCCGCACAAGCAGTGGAGTATGTGGTTTAATTCGAAGCAACGCGAAGAACCTTACCAGGTCTTGACATCCAACTAACGAAGCAGAGATGCATCAGGTGCCCTTCGGGGAAAGTTGAGACAGGTGGTGCATGGTTGTCGTCAGCTCGTGTCGTGAGATGTTGGGTTAAGTCCCGCAACGAGCGCAACCCTTGACTTTAGTTGCCAGCAGGTTGAGCTGGGCACTCTAGAGTGACTGCCGGTGACAAACCGGAGGAAGGTGGGGATGACGTCAAATCATCATGCCCCTTATGACCTGGGCTACACACGTACTACAATGGCCGGTACAACGGGAAGCGAAGCCGCGAGGTGGAGCCAATCCCAGCAAAGCCGGTCTCAGTTCGGATTGCAGGCTGCAACTCGCCTGCATGAAGTCGGAATTGCTAGTAATCGCGGATCAGCATGCCGCGGTGAATACGTTCCCGGGTCTTGTACACACCGCCCGTCACACCACGAGAGTTTACAACACCCGAAGTCGGTGGGGTAACCCGCAAGGGAGCCAGCCGCCGAAGGTGGGGTAGATGATTGGGGTGAAGTCGTAACAAGGTAGCCGTATCGGAAGGTGCGGCTGGATCACCTCCTTTCTATGGAGAATCGTTTCCTGCAACGGAAACATTCAAATCTTAAATCTAGCCGTTCGGCTAGTTACTCACTCGTTGGTCAGTTTTGAGAGCTCAAACTCTCAAGTAACACTGTCTGTTATTCCGAACATCACAGTCGTGATTGTTTCATAATAACAGCAACTTGATCCTTGAAAACTGGATACCGAAACGAATTTGCGTTTTAGAACATTCCTTTAAGCTGAACTTGTGTAAACAAGTTTTGAATTAATGGCGATGCTACGATGATCTTAATGGAAATACAGGCGTTGAAGAAATTCATTGTCCGATATTTTCCTGAAGGAAAAATCGAGGTTAAGCTACTAAGAGCACACGGAGGATGCCTAGGCGCCAGGAGCCGACGAAGGACGTGGCGAACAACGAAACTGCCTCGGGGAGCTGTAAGCAAGCTTTGATCCGGGGGTGTCCGAATGGGGAAACCCAGCTGTGGTAATTCGCAGTTACTCGTATCTGAATACATAGGATACGCAGAGGCAGACCAGGGGAACTGAAACATCTAAGTACCCTGAGGAAGAGAAAACAATAGTGATTCCGTCAGTAGCGGCGAGCGAACGCGGAACAGCCTAAACCAAGAGGCTTGCCTCTTGGGGTTGTGGGACGTCTCACATGGAGTTACAAAGGAATATGGTAGGCGAAGAGGTCTGGAAAGGCCCGCGATAGAGGTAAAAGCCCTGTAGCCTAAACTGTGTTCCCTCCGAGACGGATCCCGAGTAGTGCGGGGCACGTGAAACCCCGTATGAATCCAGCAGGACCATCTGCTAAGGCTAAATACTACCTGGCGACCGATAGTGAAACAGTACCGTGAGGGAAAGGTGAAAAGCACCCCGGAAGGGGAGTGAAATAGAACCTGAAACCGTGTGCTTACAAAAAGTCAGAGCCCTTTCTATGGGTGATGGCGTGCCTTTTGTAGAATGAACCGGCGAGTTACGTTTAACATGCAAGGTTAAGGTGAGAAGCCGGAGCCGCAGCGAAAGCGAGTCTGAATAGGGCGACTAAGTATGTGGACGTAGACCCGAAACCGTGTGATCTACCCCTGTCCAGGGTGAAGGTGCGGTAACACGCACTGGAGGCCCGAACCCACGCATGTTGAAAAATGCGGGGATGAGGTGGGGGTAGCGGAGAAATTCCAATCGAACTCGGAGATAGCTGGTTCTCCCCGAAATAGCTTTAGGGCTAGCCTCGGTGAATGGAGTGGTGGAGGTAGAGCACTGATTGGGTGCGGGGCCCGCAAGGGTTACCAAGCTCAGTCAAACTCCGAATGCCATTTACTTCTTGCCGGGAGTCAGACAGTGAGTGCTAAGATCCATTGTCAAAAGGGAAACAGCCCAGACCATCAGCTAAGGTCCCCAAGTGTGTGTTAAGTGGGAAAGGATGTGGAGTTGCACAGACAACCAGGATGTTGGCTTAGAAGCAGCCACCATTGAAAGAGTGCGTAATAGCTCACTGGTCGAGTGACTCTGCGCCGAAAATGTAACGGGGCTAAACACACCACCGAAGCTATGGCTAGATGCTTTGCATCTGGGGTAGGGGAGCGTTGTATGTGGGTTGAAGGTGTACCGTAAGGAGCGCTGGACAGCATACAAGTGAGAATGCCGGTATGAGTAACGAAAAGATCAGTGAGAATCTGATCCGCCGAAAGCCCAAGGTTTCCTGAGGAAGGCTCGTCCGCTCAGGGTAAGTCGGGACCTAAGGCGAGGCCGACAGGCGTAGTCGAAGGACAACAGTTTGAAATTACTGTACCACCGTAATCCGCTATGAGCGATGGGGTGACGCAGGAGGGTAGTGACGCGGACTGATGGATGTCCGTCTAAGCAGTGAGGCTGGTGTGCAGGCAAATCCGCACATCATTAAGGCTGGGCTGTGATGGGGAGCGAAAATTACAGTAGCGAAGGTCATGATCTCACACTGCCAAGAAAAGCCTCTAGCCAGGAGAAGGTGCCCGTACCGCAAACCGACACAGGTAGGCGAGAAGAGAATTCTAAGGCGCGCGGAAGAACTCTCGTTAAGGAACTCGGCAAAATGACCCCGTAACTTCGGGAGAAGGGGTGCCTCGGTAGGGTGAATAGCCCGAGGGGGCCGCAGTGAAAAGGCCCAAGCGACTGTTTAGCAAAAACACAGGTCTGTGCGAAGCCGCAAGGCGAAGTATACGGGCTGACGCCTGCCCGGTGCTGGAAGGTTAAGGGGAGCGGTTAGGGGTTAAACCCGAAGCTGTGAACCGAAGCCCCAGTAAACGGCGGCCGTAACTATAACGGTCCTAAGGTAGCGAAATTCCTTGTCAGGTAAATTCTGACCCGCACGAATGGCGTAACGACTTGGGCGCTGTCTCAACGAGAGATCCGGTGAAATTTTAATACCTGTGAAGATGCAGGTTACCCGCGACAAGACGGAAAGACCCCATGGAGCTTTACTGCAGCTTGATATTGAATTTGGGTACGATCTGTACAGGATAGGTGGGAGCCGTGGAGGCAGGAGCGCAAGCTTCTGCGGAGGCGCCGTTGGGATACCACCCTGATCGTATCTAGGTTCTAACCTAGTGCCCTCATCGGGTACGGGGACCGTGTCAGGCGGGCAGTTTGACTGGGGCGGTCGCCTCCTAAAGAGTAACGGAGGCGTTCAAAGGTTCCCTCAGAATGGTTGGAAATCATTCGCAGAGTGCAAAGGCATAAGGGAGCTTGACTGCGAGACCTACAAGTCGAGCAGGGACGAAAGTCGGACTTAGTGATCCGGTGGTACCGCATGGAAGGGCCATCGCTCAACGGATAAAAGCTACCCTGGGGATAACAGGCTTATCTCCCCCAAGAGTCCACATCGACGGGGAGGTTTGGCACCTCGATGTCGGCTCATCGCATCCTGGGGCTGAAGTAGGTCCCAAGGGTTGGGCTGTTCGCCCATTAAAGCGGTACGCGAGCTGGGTTCAGAACGTCGTGAGACAGTTCGGTCCCTATCTGTCGTGGGCGCAGGAAATTTGAGAGGAGCTGTCCTTAGTACGAGAGGACCGGGATGGACGTACCGCTGGTGCATCAGTTGTTCCGCCAGGAGCATGGCTGAGTAGCTACGTACGGACGGGATAAGCGCTGAAAGCATCTAAGCGTGAAGCCCCCCTCAAGATGAGATTTCCCAGTATGTAAGACCCCTTGAAGACGACGAGGTAGATAGGTTGGAGGTGGAAGTGCAGCAATGCATGGAGCTGACCAATACTAATCGGTCGAGGGCTTATCCAAAAAAATAATTCGCAGATTCGTTTCGGATTCAGTTTTCAGGCGATCAAGCCTGGCAGGATGTTAAACCGATGGTTTGATATTTTCTGTAGCGATTTCGAGAAGCGTAGGCTTCGAAAAATCATGTTTGGTGGCGATAGCGGAGGGGTTCCACACGTACCCATCCCGAACACGACCGTTAAGCCCTCCAGCGCCGATGGTACTTGGACCGAAGGGTCCTGGGAGAGTAGGACGTTGCCAAGCACACAAGACCACTGTTGATTTCTCAACAGTGGTCTTTTTGTATATCCGGGGATGCCGCCGAAATTTGTTCTATTGTCC
The DNA here is from genome assembly GCF_038009085.1 of Paenibacillus sp. FSL R7-0210. Lineage (NCBI taxonomy): Bacteria > Bacillati > Bacillota > Bacilli > Caryophanales > Paenibacillaceae > Paenibacillus > Paenibacillus sp. FSL R7-0210. Next base: position 6,383,908 of record NZ_JBBPAR010000001.1, on the reverse strand, counting down.
ACTGGAGACGGACTTTAGTCCAAGAATTCGCTTACCGGAGGGCGGATTGCCTAATCCCTTCACAGAGCGGTGTAATATTCTTGACAGGCCAAATGCCCTTTGCTAAGATGGACAATAATATATTTTTGGACAAGCCTCTCAAACCTTAACAGAAGACACAATTATGTATAACTCCCAGGCCTCTACTGCTGTCTATCGGGTATGGACTTGACGCAGGAGTTTCTTTATTCATAAGTTGGCGGGCGGGTAGAGAAAAGAATTTAGAGGAGGAATGACCCAGGTGTGGGAAGATAAGTTTGGTAAAGAGGGATTCACTTTTGATGATGTGCTGCTGGTTCCGCGTAAATCCGAGGTATTGCCTAAGGAAGTGGACTTAACCACTGTACTCAGCAAGAATGTGAAGCTGAATATCCCTTTGATGAGTGCAGGTATGGACACAGTCACAGAAGCCGCTATGGCGATTGCTATCGCCCGTGAGGGCGGGATCGGCATCATTCATAAGAATATGTCCGTGGAGCAGCAGGCAGAAGAGGTGGACCGTGTGAAGCGCTCAGAGAGCGGGGTTATTACCAATCCATTCTCACTTACGCCGGACCACTGGGTATCCGATGCTGAAGTTCTGATGGGCAAATACCGCATTTCGGGTGTGCCTATCGTAGATGAACAGGGCAAGCTTGTCGGTATTCTGACGAACCGCGACTTGCGTTTCATCCATGATTTCAATATTCAGATCAAAGAAGTGATGACTCATGAGAATCTCGTTACAGCTGCTGTAGGAACCACTCTTCAGGAAGCGAAAGGCATTCTGCAGCGCCACAAGATTGAGAAGCTGCCGCTGGTAGACGAGCATAATATTCTTAAAGGTCTCATTACTATTAAAGATATAGAGAAAGCTATCCAGTTCCCCAACGGTGCCAAGGATTCTCATGGACGTCTGCTGGTTGGAGCGGCAATCGGGATCTCCAAGGACACGCTGGAACGGACTGAAGCACTGGTAAAAGCCGGTGTGGACCTGATTACCGTGGATTCCGCACATGGCCATCACATCAATATTATCGATGCAGTGCGTAAGCTGCGCGAGACTTATCCTGACCTAACCATCGTAGCCGGTAATGTGGCTACAGGCGAAGCTACCCGGGAATTGATTGAAGCAGGAGCCTCCGTAATCAAGGTGGGTATTGGTCCAGGCTCTATCTGTACTACCCGCGTAATTGCCGGTATAGGCGTTCCGCAGGTTACCGCGATCTACGATTGTGCGACTGTAGCCCGTGAATACGGCATTCCGGTGATTGCAGACGGAGGAATTAAGTACTCCGGAGAGATTACCAAGGCCATCGCTGCCGGTGCTGCTGCAGTCATGATGGGAAGCCTGTTCGCCGGTACAGAAGAGAGCCCGGGAGAGTCGGAAATCTACCAGGGACGTAAATACAAGGTATACCGTGGCATGGGCAGCATGAGCGCCATGAAGCAGGGCAGTAAAGACCGTTATTTCCAGGATGATGATAAGAAGCTGGTACCGGAAGGCATTGAGGGCCGAGTCGCTTTTAAAGGGCCATTGTCTGACACGGTTCACCAATTGATCGGCGGACTGCGTTCCGGTATGGGCTATTGCGGAACGAAGACATTAGAAGAGCTGCGCAATGATACCTCGTTCATCCGTATCACTGGGGCAGGCCTGCGAGAGAGTCATCCCCATGATGTCCAGATCACCAAGGAAGCCCCGAACTATTCTCTATAAACCGGAGAGAATCACTTATTTTGCCGACAGACGGGACGAATTCGTCCTGTCTGTCTTTTTTTGCAGATACCCCTGTGTTAGAATAGAACAAGCACTGATCTGAGGATTAAAGGAGAGTAGTAATCATTGAAGTACAAGCGGAAACTAAGCAGTAAGCAAATTGTGATTAAGACAGTGGCAGCAGGTCTGCTTCTAAATATGCTAGCATTTCCTGCGGCTTCTGCAATGGCAGAGGCAGTAAATAAACCGGCTACAACCGAGGCTGGAACCAAGGCAGCAGCTACCCCTGCCAAGACGGCAGCAGCCAAGATTCCAAGCGTGGAATCTCTGGGACTGAATGTGAAATCTGCAGTGCTGATTGAGCCTACTACAGGGGAGGTTCTGCTCTCACTTAATGCTGACCAGGCGATGCCTCCGGCGAGTATGACGAAGATGATGACAGAATATCTTGTAACTGAAGCTGTAAATAGCGGCAAGATCTCCTGGGACCAGAAAGTCATTGTCCAAGAGAATGCGTCCAAGCAGATTGGTTCACGGATTTTTCTGGCTGCGGGTGATGAACATACAGTTAAAGAACTCTACATAGCGATGGCAGTAGGCTCAGCCAATGATGCTACGGTTGCCTTGGCTGAACTGGTAGGCGGTTCAGAGCAGCAGTTCGTCACTATGATGAATGAAACGGCGAAGAAGATGGGGATGAAGACGGCCCATTTCATTAATCCGACCGGGCTTGACCGTAAGGACATGCCTGCCAAATTCCGCCCGGAGGGTGAAGGCGAAACAGTAATGTCTGCGATGGATGCAGCGATACTGGCCAAATATATTGTCACCGATCATCCGGAGTTTACAGATTTTACGACAATTCAATCGTATAAATTCCGCGAGCGTGATTCGAAGCCGATGATTAACTACAACTGGATGCTGGAAGCCAACAAGAATATCCCCAATTTCAAGGCATACGCTTATCCGGGCCTGGACGGACTGAAGACAGGACATACCACTAACGCCGGTAATTGCTTCACGGGTACTGCGGTGCGTGACGGCATGCGTCTAATCAGCGTAGTTATGGGAGCGGACTCTGAGGCCCACCGTTTCACCGAAACGAAGAAGGTGCTGGATTTTGGCTTCAATAATTTCGAGATTAAGCAGGTAGTTGCGCCTAAGGCTGTGATTGCCGGCACTGAGACTGTGCCTGTGCTGAAGGGCAAGAATAAAGAGGTATCCGTAGTAACGGATGCTGGTGTAACGTTCATGGTCCCTAAGGGTACTGTATCGCCGCAGATCAAGACCACTGTGGTCACGAATGATCCGGCTACGCTGGTCGCACCGATTGCCGGAGCCAGTAAGGTAGGTAAGGTCACGTACTCCTATAAGATTGAAGGAATGAATCAGACGCAAGAGAAGACGGTGAACCTGATTACTGCCGAGGAAGCGGAGAAGGCGGGCTGGTTCAAGCTGCTGCTGAGAGCCATAGGTGATTTTTTCGGTGATCTGTTCAAAGGAATTAAAAATCTGTTCTAACCTTAACAGGTGCACAGGTACTAGCTTCACGACAAAATCCCAGTAAATAGGTTGTATATATTACAGCCTTGCGGTAAAATAACATGTTAGATTAGGTTAGATCTAACGGGAGGCGTAGATATGGAAACAGGAACATCGCGAGTCAAAAGAGGCATGGCAGAAATGCAAAAGGGCGGCGTCATTATGGACGTCATGAATGCAGAGCAGGCGAAAATTGCCGAGGCCGCAGGCGCAGTAGCCGTAATGGCCCTGGAGCGTGTACCTTCTGATATCCGCGCTGCGGGTGGTGTCGCACGTATGGCCGATCCTACTATTGTAGAAGAGGTTATTAAGGTAGTGAGTATCCCTGTAATGGCCAAAGCGCGGATCGGTCACTATGTGGAAGCCAAGGTTCTAGAATCTCTGGGTGTAGACTATCTCGATGAGAGTGAAGTGCTAACTCCTGCCGATGAAGTGTTCCATATCAACAAACGCGAATTCACGGTTCCTTTTGTATGCGGAGCCAAGGATCTTGGGGAAGCGCTGCGCCGGATTAGCGAAGGGGCCTCCATGATCCGCACCAAGGGTGAGCCGGGAACCGGCAACATCGTGGAGGCTGTCCGCCATATGCGCCATATCAACAGCCAGATCCGCAAGGTGACCGGCCTCTCACTTGATGAGCTATATCATGAAGCTAAGACGCTGGGTGTTCCGTATGAGCTGCTGCTGGAGGTTCACGAGCTGGGCAAGCTGCCTGTCGTTAATTTCGCTGCCGGTGGTGTAGCTACGCCTGCCGATGCCGCGCTCATGATGCATCTGGGTGCTGATGGGGTGTTTGTCGGCTCCGGGATTTTCAAATCGGACAATCCTGAGAAGTTCGCCCGTGCCATCGTCGAAGCGACAACCCACTTCACGGACTACAAGCTGATTGCTGAAGTATCCAAGAATCTGGGCGCTCCGATGAAGGGGATTGATATCGCCACGTTGTCCCCGGCTGAACGCATGTCGGAACGCGGCCGTTAATAGAGAGAAGGCTTCCGGATGAGAATTGGAGTGTTAGCGCTTCAAGGCGCTGTTACAGAGCATATTGTCAGTATTGAGAAGACCGGCGCGCAGGGCCTGCCTATTAAGCGTGTAGAGGAGTTAGACGGGGTAGATGGTCTGATCATTCCCGGCGGTGAGAGTACGACGATTGGCAAATTGATGCGCAAATATGGCTTTATTGAGGCTGTTCGTGAGTTCGCGGGTCAAGGGAAGCCTATTTTCGGCACATGCGCCGGTATGATCGTGCTGGCGAAGCGGATTGCCGGAGACGAGGCCGGTCATCTGGAGCTGATGGATATTACCGTGGCCAGGAATGCCTTTGGCCGCCAGCGGGAAAGCTTTGAATGTGATCTCGAGGTTAAGGGGATTGCTGAGCCTGTGCGGGCGGTATTTATCCGCGCTCCACTTATTGAAGAGGTGGGTCCTGATGTTGAGGTGCTTACGCTCTATAAGGATGAGATTGTAACCGCGCGCCAGGGCAATCTGCTGGCCTGCTCGTTTCACCCGGAATTGACTGATGATTACAGGCTGCATCAATATTTTGCCGACATGGTAGAGGACCGTATTGCAGCCAATCTATAGAACCGCATATAAGGACACTTTGACTCTTTCAAAGCTGCAAACAAAACAGCATTTTGAAAGAGTTTGGGCTGTTTTCAGGAGGGAAACTTTGTGTTAGATGTTAAAGTATTGCGCAGCGATTATGCAAGAGTAGAAGAGGCACTGAATAAAAGAGGAAAGTCGCTGGATTTGATTGCCGGCTTCCCGGCTCTGGATCAGCGCCGCCGTGAGCTGCTTCAGGAGACAGAAGGGCTCAAGAACCGCCGGAACACTGTATCCGGAGACGTAGCCAAGAAGAAGAAGAACAAGGAACCGGCTGATGATCTGATCGCAGAAATGCGTACGGTATCTGACCGGATTAAGGAATTAGATGATGAGGTGCGTGAGCTTGAGGTCAAAATTGACGAGCTGACGATGAGCATCCCGAATATTCCGCATGAATCGGTGCCGGTAGGTACCTCTGAGGCAGACAATGTCGAAGTGCGCCGCTGGTCAGAGCCTACAGAGCTTGGTTTCACTCCGAAATCTCACTGGGAGCTGGCGCAGCAGCTGGATATCATTGATTTTGAGGCAGCGGCGAAGGTTACGGGTTCCCGGTTTGTCTTCTATAAAGGACTGGGTGCCAGACTGGAACGTGCCCTGATCAATTTCATGATGGACCTGCACAGCGGGGAACATAACTATGAAGAGATGCTGCCGCCTTATATTGTTAATAAGGACAGCCTCTATGGAACGGGACAGCTGCCGAAATTCGAAGAGGATCTGTTCAAACTGCGGGATACAGAGTATTATCTGATTCCTACGGCGGAAGTGCCTGTGACGAACTATTACCGTGAAGAGATTATGACAGCTGGCGATCTGCCGAAGTATCATGTGGCCTATAGCTCTTGCTTCCGCTCGGAAGCCGGTTCTGCGGGACGCGATACCCGTGGTCTAATCCGTCAGCATCAGTTCAACAAGGTGGAATTGGTGAAGCTGGCCAGCCCGGAGAGCTCCTATGAGGAGCTGGAGAAGATGACAGCCGATGCTGAGCGCGTCCTGCAGCTTCTGGGACTGCCCTACCGCGTCCTGCTGCTCTGTACGGCAGATATGGGCTTCACCTCTGCCAAGACGTATGACCTTGAGGTGTGGCTGCCTGAGAGCGGCATGTACCGCGAGATCTCCTCATGCTCCAATACCGAGGACTTCCAGGCGCGCCGGGCCAATATCCGTTACCGCAAGGAGCCGAAGGCGAAGCCTGAATTCGTGCATACGCTGAATGGCTCTGCCCTGGCTGTAGGGCGTACGGTAGCAGCTATTCTGGAGAATTACCAGCAGGAGGACGGAAGTGTGCTGATTCCGGAATGCCTGCAGCCGTATATGCGTAATGTGAAATCCATTTCTGCAAAAACAGCTCAATAATAATAGTTGCATATTATTTGCGGGGCGTGGTATAATTCCTAATGCATGTGAAATTTCAGTGCATTGGAGAGGTACCGAAGCGGTCATAACGGGGCGGTCTTGAAAACCGTTAGGGTGCAAGCCCACATGGGTTCGAATCCCATCCTCTCCGCCATTCCTTTACATCTAAATAAGTGCAGATAGAAGCCGTTCTCTCAGGAGGACGGTTTTTTTGTTTGAAATATAAGAATTTATATTTTTCACGCTATAAATTATCCTTCTATTTCTCGCCAAAACGGTACCGTCCTTTAAAAGGACGGCAATGCCGTTTCCACTTGCCAAGGCCTCTTTTTCACAGAAGCGGTTCCAACGGGAATAAAAAGCCGTCTTTCTCCGCAATGTATTAGAGAAGGAGGCTGATAATAAAGATGGACCGACAATTGCAAGTAGATCAGCAGAGTCTGGTGTCTGCCTGGCAGGAGCGGCTGCCGGAACTGATGGAGAGTGGGGATAGCTTCAGTGTGCAGGGAGATGCGGCGAACCAGAACAGTCTGCTCATCCATTTCAATGCAGCGGGACGGCAGGGGTATTCTCTGGATTTCCGCTGCACCTATGTGGATAGCCGCGAGGTTGCTGTAGATTTGCTTGACGCCGAACAGGCCGGGGTACACGCGGATGAGCAGCTGGATGCTGTTCAGCTTTTGGCGCAGCAGTATACGAGACAGATTCATGAGTGCGCACAGGCCCTTCAGGGCTTAACTAATCCATAGGAGGTAATCGAAGTGAGCAAACCCAAGAGCATGCCTGTACCCGGCGTACAGCAGGACAACCAGGGGCCCCGCAAGGAGCACCATTCTTCAGGCCCAGCGCCGTTATCCGGGTCTAAAAAGGTGAAGCAGGCCAACCATGTGGACCATAATAATCCGCAGGGTTAAACACACTTTACAATGAAATTGAAGAGAAATGTTTCTCATAATTGCCAAATGGTTTATCATTAGGGAGGGGAAAGAAACTTTTTACATGGGAGAGGAGAAAAATAATGAACAAAAAGTGGGGGTTATCCGCTGCCGCGTTACTGTTAACTGCTGCAGTAATTCTGCCGGGATGTGCAAAGAAAGAGGAGCCGAAGGAGGCTCTGACTTCAGCTGCAGCCAAAGCTACAGCTATGACATCTTACGAAATGAAGAGTAAGGTGGTCATTAACGATCTGACGATAGACACCGGTACTAATGAGGCTGACGCTTCGACGGGTCAGATTCTAAGCATGCTTAAGAATGCAGAGCTTACGATTGATGGAGTCTATCAGGCTGAGCCGATGCAGACAGAGCTTACAACGGTTCTGAATCTGAAGGGGGATATGGCTATGTCCTTCACGGTTCCGATGGTTATGTCCGGACAGAAGCTGTACGTCAAAGTGCCTTCGATTCCGTTCCTGCCGATTCCTGAGACGATTGTCAATAAATTCGTAGAGGTGGATCTGAAAAAGCTGGCGGAAGAGCAGGGAACAGAATTCAATCCTGCGCAGATGGATGCACAGAAAGTGCAGAAGCTGTCGAATGAAGTGATGAATACGCTGCTGGGCGAGTACGATGAAGCGAAATACTTCAACAATATCAAACCTAAGGATGCCGGCCTGCCTGAAGGCGTAGATGCCAAGCAGGTGGTTCAGTTCCAGGTAACCAATGATAATGTCAAAGAGGCGCTTACGATCCTCGTGAACAACGCATTGCCTAAGATCATGGATATTTTGAGTAAGGATGAATATAAAGATCTGCTGCAGGTTGACTCCGCTGATCTGGCCAAAGCCAAGGAAGAGCTGCAATCCAGCGAAGCACGTGCCGAGTTTGATAAGAGCCTGGCTGATCTGAATAAATATCTTACCATTAACCAGTTCCACCTGAACACTGCGGTTAATAAAGATGACTATCCGGTATACCAGGATATGCTCATGGACATCAAGGTTAATGATCCTGACAAGGGTGAGAACGTTACCTTATCTATGAATGCAAGCAACCAATACAGTAAGATCAATGAGAAGCAGACCTTCAAGATTGGCATTCCGCAAGGCGATGATGTCATTACTCTGGAAGAGCTGCAGCAGCAATTCGGAGGCATGGGTACGGGTACTTATTAATACCATAGTTCCGCACGCCAAAAACCCGTATGAGCAAATTGCGCTCATACGGGTTTTTGTGTGGACATATGAAGGTTAAGGGGATTCCTGTCCCTCTGGCAGGAATTCCTCAGCCAGAATGGCGTAGGTGCGGTGATCCTGCCATTCGCCGTTGATCCGGATGAAGCGGCGCGCGAGTCCTTCGGCCTGGAAGCCGTTCTTCTCCAGCACTCTGCGTGAACCGGTATTATGGGGCAGGATGGCAGCCTGTACCCGGTGAAGCCCCAGAGAGCGGAAGGCATACCCGAGGATCAGGTGTACGGCGGCACTGGTATAGCCTTGCCCCTGCTGCTCATGATCGATCAGATAGCCGATATCGCAGAATTGTCCGACTCCCCGCACTACATTGGAGATCGTAATCTGGCCGATCAGCTCGCCGCTGAGCAGATAAATCCCGAACATATACGCGCTGTCCTGCTGCGCATCCAGGATACGCTGGTTAATCAGCTGACGCTGGCTCTCCAGGGTGAAGTAGTCTTCACTGCGCAGGGGCTCAAATTGCTGATGTGCGGTTCGGTTACGCAGACGGAGGCTAAGCAGCTCTTCGGCATCCGTAAGCTCCAGCAGCGAGAGATAGATCCCCTGTGCATTGTTATACAGCTTGTACGACATCTGGCATTCTCCTTATGAGCATAATATAAGTGATAATGGGCGTTCTAGAGCTTCGCAGGCCGCTTCCGCAGCTTGCGGAAGAAGGAGGTCAGCAGCTCCGCGCATTCCTCCTGCAGCACGCCCTGGATGACCTCTGTACGGTGATTAAAGCGAGATTCCTCCAGCAGGTTCATCAAGGTCCCTGCACAGCCGGCTTTGGGGTCTGGAGTGCCATACACGGTGAGTGGCACCCTGGACTGCACCATCGCTCCTGCACACATAGGACAAGGCTCCAGGGTAACATAGAGCTGGCAATCGAGCAAACGCCAGGAGCCCAGGGCTGTACTGGCTTCCCGGATCGCTACCATCTCCGCATGGGCAGTGGAGTCAAGCGTCGTCTCACGCAGATTATATCCGCGGCCTATAATTTGGCCTTCGTGGACGACCACGGCACCAATCGGCACTTCGCCCAAGGCCTCGGCCTTGCGGGCTTCTCCTATCGCTTCTGTCATCCAATGTTCATGAATGGCCCGCTCCTCCGCCGGCAGTTCTTCAAGCCTGGTATTCAAATGCATCTTCCCTTCTTCTATGCCCATTGTACAACGAACAAATATTCGTTCTTAACAAATTGTGGACAACTCTGTGGATAACGGCCGACTTATACACAAAATTGTGCACATCGCGATTTGGCAAAATGTTTATATGTGCATAACCTGTGGATGGTTTCTTACCTATTGTAGTGAAACTGCCCCGATAATTCAATATCTGCCAGCACCCGGCTGTGGGGAAAGGCCTTTTCAAATGGGAGGGCAAAAGGTATGATTATGTTGAATGCCCGCTAGGATTTACCAGCGGATAAGAGGTGAACAATACGCTTGTCCATAAAAACGAAATTATCAGCGATTATATTTGGCTCGGTGCTCTTAATCTTGATGCTTAATCTTTCGCTCAATCTTTATGCTGCCCGGAATAATCTGCGTAATGAGAGTGTAAGCAACATGAAGATCACTGCGAAGCAGGTTGCCGTATCGGTGGAGCAGAGCGGCTACAGCTCGAATTACGTGCAGGATAAAATTGCCCAGAACCTGCGCTTGACCGCCATTCTGGCGTCCTATGAGCTGGACCCGGATATCAGGAATATTACCAATCAACAATTGAAGGCGCTATCCACCAAGCTGGGGGTGTCGAATATCTCGCTGCTGGTGAAGACTGCGGATGATATTATCGTAGCCAAATCTTCAGATCCTGCAGAGATTGGACTTTCGACCAGAGGCATGGGTTTTTGGTATGTGGCTTTTCTGGAGCTGTTTGCAGGCCAGCGGGTATCTGTCGATCAGGGGCAATCCCTGGAGAATTTCTGGTCCGGGCCGTTTGAATATTCAACCTCCAATCCGGAGTATATTGATAAATGGGGCTATTATTATGACGGGGCCCGCAATTATATCATAGATCCGTTCGTCCGGAGCACAGCGGTAAGCGATTATGTCAAAATTATGAGTCCCGATGAGATCATCCAGGAATCCAAAGCTGTAAATCCCGGAATTCTGGAGATTACGGGAATCAATCCGAAGACCTTCGGGGCCTCAAGCATGCTGCCTGATGGTACAGATCCCAAGAACACGAAGCTGCGGAACCGCCCTATTCAGTACGGAACCTATTCCTACGGCAATATTGCAGAGGACAAGGCGGCAATCCGTGAAGCATTGAACAAGGGCGAGCCGGTAACGCTGGATACGAAGGCATTGGGTAAAAGAGTGCTCAAAAGCTTCATTCCGATTGAGCGGCCGGGAGCGGCGGATTATGTGATCAGTGTAGTCATGGACTACCAGGCGATCTCCTCAGTCATCCGCGAGCAGCTGTTCAATAATATCACCACCTCGGTCCTGCTGCTTATTATCTTTCTCTTGGCGAGTTATGTCCTGGCCGGTGTTGTTACACGCCCGATTCAGGATATACTGGCTAAGGTCAATGATGTGGCCAAGGGCAAGTTCGAGCCCCCGCTTAATGTATCCAGCCGCGATGAGCTTGGACAGCTGGCCCAGCGCATTAATGCGATGACCTCACATCTGCTGCAGCACACGAACCGGCTGGGGCAGACACTGGAGGAGAACCGTGCGGTTAAGGAGCATCTGGAGTCGGTCATTAACGGCACTTCGGATGCCATCCACACGGTGGATATGGAAGGGCGGATCATCAGTACGAACAGAGCGTTCGAGGATCTCTATGGATGGGGCGCTGCGGATGCTCTGGTCAAGCCGCCTTATCTGGTTCCGGCCACTGTGCAGCAGCAGGAGAGTATACGATTGCAGCAGCTTAAGGACGGGGCATCTCTGCCGCCTGTGGAGACCGTCAGGCTGAAGCGTGACGGTTCCCTGGTAGAGGTCAGCGTCAGCAGCTCGGTTATCCGGGATGAAGAGGGCCAGCCGCAGTCGGTTGTCCATGTATCCCGTGACATGACCGAGCGCAATCGGATCGAGGAGCTGCTCAGACGCTCGGAGAAGCTGACTACAGTCGGCCAGCTTGCCGCAGGCGTTGCCCATGAGATCCGTAATCCCTTGACCACCCTGCGGGGCTTCCTGCAGCTTCAGCAGGAGAAGAAGGTTCTCGTTCCGCTGCATATAGATCTGATGCTCTCGGAGCTGGACCGGATCAATATGATTGTCAGTGAGTTCCTGATTCTAGCGAAGCCGCAGGCTGTTCATTTCCAGCAAAGGGATCTGCGGCATATTGTCGGCGATGTCATCTCCCTGCTGGACAGTCAGGCCCACCTGTTCGGCATTGAATTCACCACACATTTCTCGGGAGTACCCGCCATGGTGCACTGTGAGGAGAATCAGCTGAAGCAGGTATTTATCAATGTAATCAAAAATGCGATCGAAGCGATGCCGGACGGAGGAACGATTACCGTGGAGCAGCAGGAGCAGGATGATTCTGTGGTTGTTGTGATCACGGATGAGGGCGGAGGCGTCCCTGAGGATATGCTGCCCAAGCTGGGAGAACCGTTCTTTACGAACAAAGAGTCCGGAACCGGTCTGGGCTTGATGGTCAGCCAGCGGATCATTCAGGCCCATAAGGGCAGCCTGGAGATTAGAAGCGAGTATGGCCGGGGGGCACAGGTAATTATCAAGCTGCCTGAAGCGAAGGAGCCAGTACCTCCGGCCGTTATGAATATAGAACGGAGTGAAGACGAACATGAGAATCAATAAATTCATCAGTGAGACAGGCTATTGTTCACGCCGTGAAGCAGACAAGCTGGTCGAGGGAGGGCGGGTCACCATCAACGGGGAGCCCGCTATGCTGGGCAGCCAAGCCGAGGCCGGAGATATTGTCCTGATTGACGGACAGCCGCTTCAGACGGGCAGCAGGATCGTGTATATCGCGCTTCATAAGCCGGTTGGCATTACCTCTACTACAGAAGCACATATTCAAGGCAATATTGTCGATTTCATAGGGCATGAGGAGCGGATTTTCCCGATCGGGCGGCTCGACAAGGATTCAGAGGGATTGATTCTGCTGACCAATGACGGTGACATTGTTAACAAAATTTTACGCGCAGAAGGCAAGCATGAGAAGGAATATGTGGTCACTGTAGATCGACCCGTCACGCCTTCTTTTCTGACCGGTATGTCCACCGGCGTGAAAATTCTGGGCAGTAAGACACTTCCCTGTGAAATTACGCGTATTAGTGAGCGGGTATTCCGTATCGTGCTGACTGAGGGCAAGAACCGTCAAATCCGCCGCATGTGCAGTGCCTTCGGTTATGAAGTCCGGCGGCTGCAGCGCATCCGGGTAATGAATATCCGCCTTGGCGCACTGAAGACTGGAGAATGGCGGGAGCTGTCCCAGGAAGAGAAGCAAGAGCTGGGGGCTATGCTGAACTATCAGCTGCAATAAGATTATAATGCCCATACCTATAATAAGAGCTGCTCCGATAGACCCTGGTAGGGCCGTTCGAAGCAGCTCTTATTTGTTTCCTTACTATCAGGGAGCTGTTACATTAGAGACATCCGTTGTCTCCGCAGCAGCGTCCTTATATTTACGTAGGATGGATACTTCTACCCGGCGGTTCTTGGCCCGCCCGGCAGCCGTAGCATTGCTAGCGATGGGATGATATTCGCCAGAGCCGGTCGGGCTGAACTTCGTCGGGTCCAGGTTGGGATTCAGCAGCAGAATCTTCATGAACTCAAGGGCACGATCTACACTAAGATCCCAGTTCGAGGAGTACGTGCTGTTGGAGATCGGAACATTATCGGTATGCCCCTGCACCAATACTTCATAATCAGGGAATTGCTGCAGCATCGTTGAGATCGACTTGGCCAACTGGCGGGATTCATCTTTCACTACAGCCTGTCCCGAAGCGAAGAGGGCATTGTCGCTAATCGTGATCATCAGCTGGGACTGATTCAGCTTGGTGCTAAGCAAATCGGTCATTCCGTTGTTCTTGATGTACTGGTCGAACTGCTTCTTCAGCTTCTCCAGATCCTCCTGCTCCTTGGCACGGAGCTTGGACAGATCGGAGGTGCCGGTATTCTTTGCAATCACATTGTTCATTTTATCCTGCTTGCCCTGGTCCAGCTGGGTGCTGGTCGGAGAATCCGACCGGTACTCCAGGACGCCGCCGCCGCCGCTGAGCGCTGAATTGAAGGCTTCAGCCATTTGCTGGAACTTCACGGCGTCCGTAGCGCTCATGGCGTACATAACAAGGAACAGAGCAACCAGCAAGGTCATCAGATCGGAATAGGGAAGCAGCCAGGATTCATCGGCATGCTCTTCATGTTCCTCATGCCTAGTCTTTTTGCTCACTGGAAGCCCCCTCCTTCTCGCTCAGCTTGGCACGCTCGGACGGAGTCAGGAAGACGGACAGCTTCTGGTTAATAGCTATGGTAGACACCCCGGACTGGATGGAGAGCAGACCCTCCACCATCATCAGGCGGACTTCAATCTCGCGCTTGGATATCCGCTTCAGCTTGTTGGCCATAGGGTGCCACATGACATAACCGGTGAATATCCCGAGCAGGGTTGCAATGAAGGCACCGGCAATCGCGTGGGCCAGGACGTCCATATTACTCATATCACCCAAGGCGGCAATCAGCCCGATAACAGCCCCGAGTACCCCTAGTGTAGGGGCATACATCCCGGCCTGGGAGAAGATCAAGGCTCCGGCTTTATGTCTGTCTTCAGTGGCATGAATATCTTCCATTAATACATCACGGACGAACTCCTGATCATTGCCGTCAATAATCATCCGCATGCCGTTTCGGAGGAAGTTATCTTCAATTTCATCGACATTGGACTCCAGAGCCAGCAGCCCTTCGCGGCGGGTAATGGATGCCCATTCCATGAACATGGTAATCAGTTCGGGCTTACCGACCATCTTTTTCTTCGTAAACAGGATCTTCAACAGCTTAGGGAAATTCTTGACTTCCGACATCGGAAAGGCCATGAAGATGGAGGCAGCCGTGCCAAGAAAAATAATGACATAGGCAGCGGGGTTGTTCAAGCTTGCAAGTGGAGCATGCTTGAGTATCATCCCCCAGATTACTGCGATCAGACCAAACACCAGGCCTAGAATTGTTGAGATTTCCATTTATGCACCTCGTCCATGAGAATTAAGAAGTGATCGACTAACCGCGTAATTCGTCCTTGAACCGCGGGAGAACACTCTGTTCGTAACCAAATCACGTATATTCTTCTTTATCGACATCATTCCCTTTTTTGTGAAGTGATTTTTTCGGCTATAATAGATAAGGTAGGTTATTATTCATCAGCGAAGAAAACGGAGTGATTGATGTGGGAGTTAAGCATGGCAGGGATTACGGTGAAATTCTGGTTGAACTGACAGGAGCCGTTGGACGGATTACAGACGGGTACATTTTTTTTGAAATGGAGCCTGAAGAGTGGACGAATCTGCCGGAGGAATCGAGGCAGGAGGTCTGGGAGGCGCTTGCGGAAGACCTGTTCTACGCGCTGGGCAACGAGCCGGTCATTCAGGTGGGCAGCGGAGTTGTGATGTACGATAAAGAAACACACCGCATTAATATTCTGCTGGGCGATGAGGATCTGGCTTCGGTCGTTCTTGTATAAAGCAGGGGAAAAATGCGGCAGCGGGTTTGTCCCGGGCATCCGGCCATGTTAAAATTGGAAGTGGAGTACTAATTGCCGGGATGTCAGAATACATTTAATCAAAAATCTTTGGCCTGGCACATCCCTTGGACTTTCAGAAGCTGAGGGATGTTTTATTTGAAGGAGAAGAGCAGGCTGAAGGAACCGTTAACTTAGCAAGGGAGGAAACGAATTGCAATTAACTGAGGAACAACTGCAGGAGCAGATCGGCAAGCTTGAGGGCTGGAAGCTGGAGAGGGATAGGCTGGTGCGCAAATATATGTTCAGTGAATATATGAAGGGAATTGCCTTTGTGGATGAGGTAGCGACAATTTCGGAGGCCTTTGACCATCACCCGCATATCACCATTGATTACAAGACGGTTGTTCTGCGGCTGGCTGCAGATGTGGAGAAGCTTGATCTCCGCCAGGCGCATGAATTTAATGAGGCATTCGAGAAGACCCGCTAGAGGACAAGGCCCCTATGGAGACAACAGGAATATCTAATTAATAGAAATGCCCGTGCAAGGATCGTTCGTTATCCTCGTCACGGGCATTATACATTTAGAATGAGGAGCATGGTGTGAGTACAGGTTGCGGATTATTTCTTCTCGGCCAGCCATAGGGCTACATTCGCAATCTCTTCAGGGGCCAGCCTGTCTTTGAAGGGAGGCATCTGTCCGCGGCCCTTGGTGACTATGCTGAAGATCTGAGCTGCGTCATGCGAAGCGCCTTCCTGCTGCAGGCTGGGTCCCGCCCCGCCCTGAAGCTGGTCTCCGTGGCAGGAGATACAATTGGCCTTCACTGTGGCTTCTGCGCCCGCAGCGTCCAGCACAACCTCCGGCATGGTCGGCTTGTTCTGCTCCGCCACCTCGGATTTACCGGGTAGGGTAAACATTAAGATTACTGCAAAGGCACAGGCGGCAAAAAACAAACCGCTCATGATCCATTTCTGCATCTGCATCCGTCCCTCCATGTAAGCTGCTGTCTCCATTATAGCGGATGGTGAAGCGTTATCATAGTATGTGTGTCAAAAAAATGAACACAAATGATCCATTTTTTGCAAAACTCTCTTGTCTCCGGTGCTATTCCTCATAGACCATGCAATAAAAAGGCTTATTACCGGTCGGAGTGCGGCGTTCATAGGTATCCGTTATGGTGAACCCGCATTTCTGGTAGGCGCGGATGGCGCGCTGGTTCCAGGTCAGCACCTCCAGGTCGATCTCACATTCCGGGTAACGCGACCGTGCTGCCTGCACAATAGCCTTCATGAACAGATGTCCCATTCCATGGCCGCACAGCTCGGGCCGCATTCCGACACCAAGCCGGACTACCCCCTCCATCGGAAAGAGCTGGGCGAAGCCGCACAGATCCCCCTCTCCATTCACAACCGATACATATTGCTCACTTCGCAGCTGCGGGTCTCCGAACTCCACGCCCAGCGCCTGCATCTGCTCCCAGGACATCCAGCCGTAAATATTATACGGCGGCTTGTAGCTCCACTCACAGATCTCAGCGGCATGCTGCGGCTCCATAGGCACCACGTAAAAGGTTAGCGGGGAGCTAATCATTGGGGGAGGCCTCCTTCCAAGGGACATAGATTCATTTCTTCTATTAATTATATACAAAAACAGCCAGTTTCGACGCAATTTCCTTACGGAAATGCAGAAACTTGACAAACGGCAAAATATATTTTCCGAAAGCGCAGAATCAGTGTTTTACAAATATAGAGAGGGGTAAGTAATTTTATAGACAAAAAAAGCCCTTCCCCAAGATTTCGGCAAAAATCTCGGAAAAGAGCGTTAGGTTACAAAGGATTATTGTACATCATCGTTGTCTTGGGAATCCGAAGCTACAGTCTTGTAGGCATCTGTACTCATGATTCGCTTGGCGCCAACGTAGCGGTTGACGTAATAGCTGTCACTCAGCGAACTGATGGTTACACCACGTGAGGAAGAGGCATGGGCGAATTCGCCGTCACCAACATAAATACCTACATGGGATATGCCCTTACCGCTTGTATTGAAGAATACAAGATCGCCCGGTCTCATCTCGTCACGGGACACGGCAGAGCCCATCTGATACTGGGAGCCGGATTGATGGGGCAGGTTAATGCCGATCTTATCAAAAACATACATTGTAAATCCGGAGCAATCAAACCCGTTAGTTGATGTACCGCCGGACACGTATTTGGTTCCGATGGCTTTGTCGATCACTTTATCCATTTTGGAATCCGCGAAAGCGCTTCCTGCTCCGATGGTGAAGATAATGGACAAGCTTAGTACTGCGGCTGCTAGCTTCTTCTTCAAAAGTAAATACCCCTTCCAATGCCTACGAGGTTAGCTTAAGGGTTCGGTTGAAGGTCCCCTATGACCCCTCTTAGAATAGGAGGTCAATTCACCCAAAGTGGTTCCCCCGTTTCCCTAATTCATTAGGGAACTCGGCACGACTGTTGATTAGGATTAGCGGTTCATTCAATACATGACAAAACCTTTGTTAAAATCGATTCAATAATTACAAAAATGTTACTAAAAACTCACTGCGATAATTGTAACAAAGACTAAGGCGCTTGGCAATCACTTATAACATATTAATGCATCTTTTTTGCTGTTTTTTAGAGTTATAGCCCTTTCCAAAGACTCATATCTATGCGCAGGGGTTAATTTATATGATTATTTCTTTGTTTTTGCAAGAAAATGCTGTTTCAAGGCTGCGAATTCAGTGTAAAAGGTAGAATAAGGAAAAGGAAAAACCCGGAAATGATTACGGCAATAATCATCCCGGGCTCGTATAAGTTACATTTAGTTGTTAGAGGCTGAAATATTCGGGGTATGCTTCAAGGGTTCAATCGTAAGCGACAGCTTGGTAGGCTGTTGTGCTCATTACTCGTTTGGCGCCAACGTAGCGGTTGGCCCAGTAGGACTGGCTCATCGAACTGATGGTTACACCACGTGAACTTGAGGACTGTGCGAACTTCCCGTTTCCAACATAAATACCGACATGGGACACTCCGTTACCCAGGGTGTTGAAGAACACGAGATCACCGGAACGCAGATTGCTCTTGGATACACTTGTTCCAACTTTGAACTGTGCTTTGGAGGTACGGGGCAAGGTAAGCCCGACATTCTTGAACACATACTTGGTAAATCCGGAACAGTCGAAGCCGCTGGTGGTTGTGCCCCCGGTTTTATACGACGTTCCAATGGTTTTTGAAATCACAGTATCCATCTTAGAATCTGCGAAGGCACTGCCCGCTCCGAGTGTGAATACCATCACAAGACCCAGCGCTGCTGCGGTGCATTTTTTCTTGAAATTCTGACTAATCAAAAGATGTACTCCTTCCAGGGCCTGCGAGGTTAGCTTAAGGATTCGGTAGAAGGTTCCCCTATGACCCCTCTAAAGCGAGATCAATTCACCCAAAATATGGTTCCCCCACTTCCCGGTGCAGGGAATTCGGCGTTTTATGCACCAGAACAGTGACTTATCGGTATTGCTTAAATTGCAAGAGTTACGGAATATTTTGCTTGAAAGATTACAACTTTGTTACTACTGGTACAGCCATCATTGTATCAGAGGATTTCCCCTTTTGCAAATGCTTTTGTCCTCCGTTCAAGCAAAAAAGAGTCCTGCTCCCTGATAAGGGGCTGTGACTCTCTTTAGTATGCCGCTTCAGCAGCTTATTATTGTGGAAATGATTTACTGGACCAAAGGTGGTACTGGGCAGCGATTCCCCACATATCGAACAGCGTGGAGGGCAGCGGAGCTGCCTGGCGGAGCATAAGGGCCGGCAATCCGGGATAGAACAGAGCAGAGGCGCTGCAGAGCAGAATTACGGCCAGGCTTCCCGCCCCCAGAACGATGGATATACCGATCGAAGGCAGCAGCATCTTCAGGCAGATCAGCAGTGAGGAGAACATGCCGGTACCGGCGGTATAGCCGAATTGCATATAGAGCAGAAGCTTGCGGACAAGGAAGAGATAGAGCAGCCAGCCCAGCACATAAGGCACCAGCTTCAGCAGAAGCTGGACATCGAGAACACCGCTGAGCAGATGACGGTACATACGCGGAAGCAGCCAAGAGAGCGGCAGGAGGGTTAGCGCCCATTCGATGAGGCTGAACACCAGCACCGGCAGCCCATATTTTCTCATTCCGGGAAAAAAGAACAGTCCCCGCGCTCCGTCGCGCTCCTGGTGAAGCTCGTGCAGCAGCCCTGCACGGATAAAGGGAGTCACCAGCAGCCTTAGCACTGTCAGCGCAAGCAGCAGCCACAGCCAGTGCTGGACGGCGGGGTCGGTGCGCAGCGCGGTCTGCCCCTCGATATAATACAGCAGCCTGCCTATTCCGCTGCCGCCGGCATTCGCATCCGGGTAGCGGAGCAGGACGGGGACAACCGCGCTTTTAATGAATTTGTACAGGAAATATCCCCAGAACAGCCGGTAGATAAATAGCAGAATCAATATATAGAATTGCTCTTTCATGCTGATCCAACCGCGGGCAATTGAACTTTTCACCATTCCTTCACCTCACCAGACAAGAGTTCCGAGCAGGGTTTCAAGCAGAGTTGATGCACTAAGCGTCCAGCGGGAGAGTGTACGCGGCTCAAGCTCCGCCATTCTGAAATTATTAAGATGCCTGCTCTCCAGCAGAATGGAATGCCCCGGATCGATCTCTGCGGAGACCAGCGGCGCTTTATACGCTAACTCAAAGGAAGTAGCCTTACCCTCGCCATTCCAGTATTGCTGCACCGTGTACCCGTCTGCGAAGGTGAATTTCACGGGAACATCGGGGTACAGGCTGCCCTTATTACTTACATCAACCACAGCGCTGTAGCGGCTCCCACCGCCGTCACTGTTGTCCTGTCTGACGGTGAGCCTGATATCGTCAACTGCGAAGTCGGGTGCACCCCCGCTATAGACATACCGCTCAAAATACGTCTGCCAGGATTGCTTGGTCACTTTCTCCACAACCTTCTGGAAGTCGGCGGTGGACGGATGCTGGAAGCGGTATTTGCGGGCATAGGCGGCGAGGATGGCATCCATATTCTTGGTCCCGGCGATGCGTTCGATATCCTTCAGCACCAGCTTGCCCCGGATGTATACATTGCGCGTGTAGGCGTCATCACCGGTGTATTTCCAGGTCTCCAGCTTAAGCGGCTGTGAAGAGGAGACCAGGCTGGACTGCAGCGGGAGGCTTGAGACCACACCGTATTCCTGTTCCATCAGCCGGTCTTCGGCATAAGAGGTGAAGCTCTCATCCAGCCAGGCTTCTTCGAATTCATTGCTGGCCACCAGGCCGTAGAAATATTGGTGCCCGATCTCATGGATGATCGTGCGCTCCAGGGAGGTGCCCGGTGAAGTGTCCGTGGCGCCGAAGGCGGTAATCAGGGTCGGATACTCCATTCCTCCGGCCCCGTTGCCGGACTCCGGCGGGACAACAATCGATAAGGTAGAGTAGGGATAAGGGCCGTACCACTTGCTGAAAGCCATCAGTGCAGCCTCAGCCGCCTGAAAGTAACGCTCCTGGAGATGCTTATGCAGCGGGTCCAGATAGAGCTTAATCTTCACCCCGGGCACCTGCGGCGCGGAGAAGGCCTTCTCGGCAACCACGAAATCAGGCGATGCCGCCCAGGCGAAGTCGTGGACGTCATCTGCATAGAACTGATAGATCTTGCGCCCCTTCACCACCTTGGCGTCTCTCACCGGAAACCCGGTTGCGGCGACCTTATACTCGGGCGGGACAGAAATCGATACATTGTAAATTCCAAAATCACTGTAGAACTCGGAGTTGCCGTGGTATTGATGCAGGTTCCAGCCCTCTTCCTTGAGTCCTCTTCTGCCGGCAGGCTCATAGACGCTAAGCTTCGGAAACCACTGGCCGGCCATCACGAAGTCGCCAGCGGTTCCCATCCGGGCGAAAATTTTCGGCAGCTTGACCTCGAATTTAAGCCTTACCGTAACGCTCTCGCCGCCGTTCACCGGCTGCGGCAGATGGACCTTGAGCAGTGTTCTGTCATTGACATTGCCGTCGTCCGGCTGCACATATTGGGTGCGCTGCATCAGCGAAATGCCCTCGGAGGTCCGCAAATCTGTCAGGGTAATGCTCCCGTAACCCCCAGCAGGCATGGTGTCACCGCGAAGCGTGCCCCCGGACTCCTTCATGAAGGTGGTGCCGGCGGATGAGAATGCATTGGGATACAGATGAAAGTAGAGCTCCTGGACCGGCTTTGCGCCCGGATGGGTCCAGGTCAGCGTCTCGGAGGCGACCAGGGTCTCCTTATCAGGCAGGAGCTCCACATCCATGTGATATTCAACCACGCGCTGGCTTAAAGCCTCTGTCTCCGATGTGTAGATCGTATCTGAAAGATCGGACTGCACGGGCTGCTGCCGGGGGATAATGGCGGGGGACTTGGCCTCTTTTGGAACAGAGGCAGTCCATACGGCAGGGCTATGCCCTGACAGAAACCATATTCCGCCTCCAAGCAAGGTGAGGACAGCCAGGACTGCGAAGATGAGGGTATACCTTAATGAATGTGGCTTCATACTATGATTCCTCCCGTGACAAGCATCTACGGGATGTATATGTTTGCAATCGCCGCATTATTAGCTAAAATTAAATAATTAGTGAATGGAAAGGATGTGCACATGTGGATAACGTACAACCGGAGGGCAAAAAACAAATTGCCTTGAATATTGTGAACGCCAGAGCCAAGCATAAAGGCTTCGGTGCAGGCTCGATTGATCTGAACAATGTATCGCCTGTCATTATTGATCAGGGCATCGCCGTTATTGATATAGGTGCCATGCATGCCAAGAGCAAAGTGGAGAAGGGAATTAAATTCTCTATGAACCGTGAGGATGTTCCGGCGGGAAGACAGGTTTGGGTCGTATGGGTCGCCGTTGACCGTACCCCGGAGGGACAGTTCTACGGCGGAATTACCGCCTGTGAGATGTGGATTGACACCGAAGCGCGGCGCGGCTGGAAGATTCTTGCGGATCATGTAAATAAGCTGGATGCGGCCTTGAAGCGCAAGCTTATTCTGGATGGACTTGGAAGTGCTGAGCGGGCAGCGCTGAAATCCCTGCTGATGGCCCATAATGAAGAGTGGTGGGCCGCTTCGCCTGAGGAGCTGAAAGCTGCGCTATCGGAATAGAAGATCAGGTTATATGCTTCGCCCAAAAATTAAGGCTTGGCCCCAACGGGGCCAAGCCTTATCTGATGTCTAAGCAGGGATGAATGGATAACGGTTACTGCGGATCTGTTCTGCCGGGAGTGTTCAGCTTGCGCTTGAGTTGGCTGACTCTGGCTTGGCTGATGCCGAGAACCTCGGCAAGCTCCTTCTGGTTGGCATAGGGATGATCTTCGATCGCTTTCATAAGACGCAGACTCATTTCTTCGGTCTTGCTTCTCCGTCCCCCGCGGGCTGGCTCGGGATGCTCTTCTGCTGAACTAGGGGAGGCATGGATGGGTTCTGATCCGCGGTCGGGGTCACTAAGCTCCTTCAGACAGGTGTTGCAAATGAACTGATCCTTATAGTAGGTCACATGATCAAGACTTCTGCAAAAGGTGCATTCTGTGGAGGTGTACTTTCGGAGGACGATGATATCCTCATCCAGTATAAAAAATTCGATAGGATCCCCAATGTCAATATTACGTGTCATGCGGATTTCTACGGGAACCACAATTCTTCCGAGACTGTCTAAGCTTCGGATCATGCCTGTATCTTTCATCCCATGTCCCTCATTTACATCTTTATATTTTTTGTAGATATATATGATTATAGCAGTAATTGTAAGTTTAGAGAACGGGGGAAGCGTATACAAATAGGGGGATTTATTGTCATTTTATAGGAGTGTTTATCATTTTTTGGCGCCTAAGGGTGCGGAGATCAAAATATAGAAGAAAAACCTCTCCGCCTGGAAAGCTCCAAGGGAGAGGCTGATTAGGGTTCTCTTATTAATACCCAATATACCACAGCCGAAACAGCGGTATAGGCCTTTAGACCAGCCTGTGGGGCTGTGCCTGCGGATCGCTGACCGAGACATAAGGATTGCCCTTCAGATAGAAGCGCCAGGGGCGCCCGGCATACTCTTCCGCATAAGGAATATTGATGCGCGGGGCCTCGACAATATCCAGGGACTCCGGGTCATCCCCCTGCTCGATGCTCAGCGGGCCTTCCGGCAGATCGAACCTGGTATTGTTAAGACTCTTGTCAATCCGCAGCGCCCGGCACAGCTTGCCCGGCCCGCCCGAGAGGTCCGAGGGCTTCCTCA
The DNA here is from genome assembly GCF_038009085.1 of Paenibacillus sp. FSL R7-0210. Lineage (NCBI taxonomy): Bacteria > Bacillati > Bacillota > Bacilli > Caryophanales > Paenibacillaceae > Paenibacillus > Paenibacillus sp. FSL R7-0210. The sequence continues at coordinate 6,360,550 of NZ_JBBPAR010000001.1, read as the reverse complement.
CGGCAACTCCTCTATATGCCGCCATAAGCTCGGCATCCCTCTCCGTAAGCGGCTCTACTGCCCGGATCAGAACGGCATGCGGCTCGTCCTGAGCGGCAGTTACGACATTCAGGCAATGGTACATGCCGTAGATCAGGTATACATACACTGCGCCTCCGGCGCTGAACATGACCTCTGTACGGGCGGTCCGGCGGCTGCCATACGCATGGCTGCCTTTATCCTCAGCGCCTCCATAGCTCTCTGTCTCCACAATACGGCAGCGGATGTCCCCGTCTTCTGTGCGGCGGACGAGATGCTGGCCAAGAAGGCGCGGTGCTGCATCAACTGCCGGGAGCTTGTAGAGCTCAGGCTGGAGCAGCTGTGGCGCGTCCGGCTCAAGGCCGGCGGAGTGATTCGGCTTCATGAATGGATGACACACCTTCCTGCGGCGGAGTTAGGCGGGCGTACGCCTCTGCCAGTCTCCCCATCGTATCGCAGACAGCGGGGAGCGGCAATCCCCGGTTAGTTCATCCACCAACGCTTGATATTATTCCATAGGGAATGCTCTTCCTTGACCGGATCGGCAGGGCCGGAAGGGTCGGAGCTTCCGGAAGCTCCGGGTTCACCGGAGCTATGCTGGTCACAATATGCGGTAGGCTCTGTGCCGCTGATGAAGGTCTCCAGCTTTTTCTCCGGACAGTCTGCTGTAGCCAGCATGCCGGACAGCGGATCGACATATACGCTGACCACGCCATCGGGAATGGGAAAAATCTTCGGCGGCACATTCTCCAGTGCTTTTTCCGTGAATCCGGCGAAGATCGGTGCGGCCCGCCTGCCGTCGGTGGTTGCAATATCGCGGCCCTTATCGTATCCGACCCAGACGGCGGTTGAGAGCTCAGGCGTGAAGCCTACCATCCATCCGTCGGTATCTGTAGTGCCGGTCTTGCCGGCAACCGGACGCTTGATCATCGAGGCCACCCGGTTCCCGGTGCCTCCGCTCTCGAAGACCCCCTCCATCAGCCGGGTTAACACGTAAGCCGCTGCCGGCTCAACCACGGGCTGACCCTCTGGCTGCGGAGCTTCATATAGAAGATGTCCGCCCGCATCCGTGATCTTCAGGACCGCAGTGACCGGCTGCTTCACTCCGCCATTCGCAATCACTGCGAAGGCTGCGGCCATCTCCAGCGGGCTGACAGGCGAGGTTCCAAGCGCCAGAGAAGGAACGCTCTGCAGCGGGCTGTTAATCCCCATGGCGGCCGCCATGGCGGCGACCTTATCTGCCCCGATCTTCATAATAGTATTCACTGCATAGATATTGTCGGACGCAGCAATGGCTTGCCGCATATTAATCTCTCCCAGATATTTATCCCCGAAATTCCGGGGCTGGTACGTCTTGCGGTTGTTATCATAATGGAACAGCGTCGGCTGGCTGTTGAAGACGGACAAGCCGGTCATTTCTTTGGTCGACAGCGCCGCCAAATACATAATCGGCTTAAAGGAAGAGCCGGGCTGGCGCGTCTTCGCCAGCGCATGGTTGAAGGAGCTGGTCCGGTAATTTGTGCCCCCGACCATAGCCTTCACATAGCCGGTGCGGGGATCAACGGAGACCAGGGCCGTCTCCAGCTCGCTGCTGTGGTCCATCCCTTGATCCACCGCCGCTTCCGCAGCCTGCTGCATATCCGGGTCAAGCGTTGTATAGACATTCAGCCCGCCCCGGTCCAGCTCGTCACTGCTGATATGCAGGCTGTCGATCACCTGACTGCGCACATAATCGCGGAAATAGGGTGCAGCCACCGTGGTATCCTTTTGACCCTGCGGGCTCAGCTTCAGCTGCTCCTTGGCAGCCTCCTGTGCCTGCAACTCCGTAATATCCCCCGTATCAACCATGGCGGCCAGGATAATGCCTTGACGCTTCAAGGCGCTGTCCAGATGATTATAAGGAGAATAATAGGTGGGTCCCTTGGGCACTCCGGCCAGCAGGGCGCTCTCCGCCAGATCCAGATCTGCGGCAGCTTTGCCGAAATACATCCGGGCCGCAGCCTCGATTCCGTAAGCGCCGTGTCCGTAATAGATTTCATTTAAATACATATTCAGGATTTCGTCCTTAGAATATTTCATTTCCAGCTGCAGAGTATATAGCGCTTCCTTGGCCTTGCGGGTCCAGGTCTTCTCATGGGTCAGGTACAGATTGCGGGCGAGCTGCTGGGTTAAGGTGCTGGCCCCTTGCGTGCGTCTGCCCGCCTCCAGATTGGCGAGTACCGCTCTCCCCATGCCTTTCAGATCAAAGCCGATATGATTATAGAATTTCCGGTCCTCCACAGCCAGCGTGGCCTTGATGAGCAGCGGGGAGATCCGGTTAAGCTCAACAGGCTCGCGGCTGCGGCCGTCTGTAGTGAAGGTGGTCATCACATTGCCCCTGGCGTCAAGCAGTCTGGAGCGGACATCATCCCCAAGCGGGGGGAGCGGCTTCTGATATAGGTATCCAAGCAGAGCGCCGGCTGCCAGCAGGAACAGCAGGGCGGAGACGGCCAGCAGCCGAAAGAGCAGGCGGAAGCGGCGTTTGCGGACTTTGGGTGTGGCAGAATCGCGCGTCATGGTATCAGGCTCCTTCGAATTCAAGCAGTGACACAGGCTGGCCCCGTGAGGGCTGCCGCGGCTTGTATTCCTCATTATGGGAAAGGATGAGAGGAGATATTCACCATTGGCAGAGAAAGCGGAACTTGCCGAACCAGGCGGGGAACTTGGGAGTGTCTTTTAAAAGGACGGCAAAGCCGTTTCTACTTGTGAACGGTTATGGTAAAATTTTAGATACTTATGAAAATGCATGTAACTATCATGCCCGGGAGGACTGCCGCCATGGCTTTTCGCGTATCTGCTGTACAATATCATCTGCACACCATCTCCTCCTTCGGGGAGTTTGCTGCCGAGTGCGAGCACTATATCAAGACGGCCGGAGAGTACGGCGCCGAATTTATCCTCTTCCCTGAATTTCTTACGACACAGCTGATGTCGATCGGAGGCGAGGACGGGGAGGCGCTGGGGATTGAGGATCTGCCGCAGTTCACGGACCGTTACCTGGAGATGTTCTCCGGGTACGCGAGGAAGTATGCGGTTCACATTATTGGGGGGACCCATGTGCTGCGGCGCGGCGGCAAGCTGTATAATGTAGCCCATCTTTTTTACCCGGACGGAAGAATTGCCGAGCAGGCCAAGCTGCATATTACCCCTGCTGAGGTAGAGGGCTGGAATATGGGGGCGGGTGAGGAGCTTCAGGTATTCCAGACAGATCATGGGACCATTGCCATGCTGACCTGCTATGACATTGAATTCCCTGAGATTGTGCGCATGGCCCGGGCCAAGGGCGCAGATGTGATCTTCTGCCCGTCCTGCACGGATGACCGCCACGGCTTCCACCGGGTACGGTATACAAGCCACGCGCGGGCTATCGAGAATCAAGTCTACGTGGTGCTGACCGGGACTGTAGGCTCCTTGCCTACCGTTGATCTGATGCGGGCCAACTTCGGCCAGGCGGCGATTATCACACCTAATGACATTCCGTTCCCTCCGCAGGGTCTGCTGGCCGAAGGAGAGATCAACAATGATATGATCATCACCGCCGATCTGGATCTGGAGCTGCTGTACCGCGTCCGGGAACACGGGTCTGTAACCACGTGGCGTGACCGCCGCACCGATCTGTACACCGACTGGACGTAAGGGGGAGACTAACGGATGTATTATAAGAAGTTCTACGCTCTGGACGGCAAGACGCCGGTGCCTGCGGTGATCCGTTCCTATACGGAAGCTGACTTCAACGAGCTGATCACGATCCAGTCCGAGGCGTTCCCGCCGCCTTATCCTGCGGAGCTGTGGTGGAACCGGGAGCAACTGCTTAATCACGTGACGTTTTTTCCGGAAGGGGCCTTATGTGTAGAGGTGGCCGGGGAGCTGGCCGGATCGGTTACCGGATTCCTGATGAATTTCGACCCGGAGGCGCCGGCGCATCATCATACGTGGTCAGAGGTTACGGCAGACGGTTATCTCACTACGCATCAGCCGGGCGGGAACACGCTGTATATCGCGGATTTGTGTGTCCGTCCCGGGTACCGCAAGCTGGGTCTGGGCAAGGAGCTGGTCCAGTCGCTATACCATGTGGTTGTGGAGCAGAAGCTGGAGCGGCTGCTGGGAGCGGGCCGGATGCCGGGCTATCACCGGGTGGCCGGTCAGATGACAGCGGAAGAGTATTTGGCCGGGGTTGTCGCCGGAAGCTGGTCTGATCCGGTGATTACTTTTCTGCTGCGGTGCGGCCGGTCTCCGGTCAGTGTGGTTGCGGGTTATCTGGAGGACGAGGAATCAGGGAATTACGCAGCGCTTATGGAATGGCGGAATCCTTTTCAATAAATGAATACAGCCTATCACTTGGAGGAGATCCCTTGACTATGGATTATAGAAGAATTACAGATATTGCCGACCCGTTGTTCAGAGAGGTGCATCAGCTGCTGTCGGATGTATTTCCGCCCGAGGAAGTGCTGGAGTACAGCTTGTGGAAGGAGCCGCTTGCCGATCCGGGAATACGCGTGTTCGCTGCGGTGCATGAAGGGAAGGTTGTAGGCACTACGGAATACCGTTACTATGCCGACTGGAATGTAGCGATGACCGATTTCACCATCATTGGCCGGGAAGGGCTGGGCATTGGCCGTTTTCTGGCGCGTCAACGCTTGAAGGACCTGGAGAAGCTGGCGGCTGAGAATCACACGGAGCTGCTGGGGATGTTCGCTGAGATCTATGATCCGTACCGTGTGGGATATGATTTTGGCGGAATTAAGCCGATGGACCCGTACGTCCGCCGTGAAGTTCTGTCGCATTTGGGCTATAAAAGAATAGATATTCCCTATGTCCACCCTTCCTGGCAGGGAGATGGCGAGGCCGTGTCCGGTCTGGACCTCTGCTTCATGCCCGGAGATGAGGAGCTGGAGAGCCTCGCGGCGCCGCTGGTGGCCGATTTCCTGACCCGTTATTACGCCGTGCTGGAGGGCAAGCCGGAAGCCTGGACATCGATGATCAGCCAGCTTCGCGGCAGGGAGAGTGTGGCGTTATTGCCGCTGTGACGGCCAGGGCAGATGAAAAAGCGATTGAATTGCCCTCCTGATCTGGATATAGTGTACAATGGGAAAGCGAATATGACCTCTATGATTACAAGTACGAATAAGCGGGGAACATGTGATGACTGAAGGACCGCAAGGCAAATACGGCGTTTCGGTAACGCTGGAGAGTGTGCAGGGCACAGAGCGTAGTGTGGTACATGCTGCAGGAGAGGCTATTGCCAAGGGGCAGGCGCTGTACATCATTTATGAAGAGCAGCAGACCGCGCCCGAAGGCGCAGCAGCTGTGGTACGCAACACACTGAAGATTTCAGAGGGCAGAATCAAGCTGATCCGCCATGGCGCTGTCCAGTCGGAGCAGTCTTTTGAGCTGGGGCAACCGCTGCCCGGATTCTACCGCTCGCCTTATACACAGTTCAATCTCACCACAGACACGAAGACACTGGACATCAAGCGCGAAGGAAGATCGCTTGCCGTTTCATGGGAATATGATCTCTACGTATACGGGGAAATATCAGGACAGTTCGCCATAAGTTTGAATATACAGGAGGAACCACAATCATGACACAATCTTTAAATCCGCTCCAGCTTGCCCATGAACGGGTGAAGGAGGCCATCGCCGATGCGGTCGTAGCCGCAGGTCTGGTGTCCCGCGAAGAGCTGCCGGCCATTGTGCTGGAAGTACCGAAGGACAAGGCCCATGGAGATATGGCTACGAATGCTGCGATGCAGCTGACCAAGATTGCTAAGCGTAACCCCCGGCAGATCGCCGAGGCGATTATAGAGCACCTGGATACGGGCCGCGCTTCTATTGAGAAGGCGGAGATTGCCGGACCGGGCTTCATTAACTTCACTTTGTCCAAAAGCTATCTCTACCCCGTGATCGCACTTGTGGCCGAGCAGGGTGACGGTTATGGCCGTGTGAACATAGGCCAGGGCAAGCGTGTAGAAATGGAGTTCGTCAGCGCGAACCCTACCGGCAGCCTTCATCTGGGACATGCCCGCGGGGCTGCGGTCGGCGATGCCCTGTGCAACGTGCTGGATTATGCCGGCTACAACGTGACCCGGGAATACTACATTAATGATGCCGGCAACCAGGTCGCCAATCTGTGCAAATCCATCGAGACCCGGTACCTGCAGGAGCTGGGCCAGCCGGCCGAGATGCCGGAGGACGGTTATCATGGAGAGGACATCAAGGGCTTCGCCAAGGAGCTGGTGGCGGAGAAGGGCGATTCCCTGCTGGCTATGACACCAGGCGACCGGGCGGCATTCTTCCGTACCTACGGGCTTGCCAAGGAGCTGGACAAAATCAAACGCGACCTCAGCCGGTTCCGGGTTAACTTCGATATCTGGTTCAGTGAAACCTCCCTCTATGAGAACGGAGAAGTGCTACGTTCACTGGATGAGCTCCGCGAGCGCGGAGAAGTCTATGAGAAGGAAGGCGCCACCTGGCTTGCGACCACCAAATACGGCGATGATAAAGACCGCGTGCTGATCAAGAACGATGGCACGTATACGTACCTCACACCGGATATCGCCTATCACAGCGACAAATACGGCCGCGGCTACGACACGATGATCAACATCTGGGGAGCCGACCACCACGGCTACATCCCACGGATGAAGGCGGCCATGGCGGCGCTCGGCAATGATCCCGAGAAGCTCGTAGTGCTGATCGCCCAGATGGTCAGCCTGTTCCAGGACGGCGAGAAGGTCAAGATGTCCAAGCGTACCGGCAAAGCCGTCACGATGGAAGACCTGATGGAGGAAGTCGGAATCGACGCAATCCGTTACTTCTTCACCATGCGCAGCATGGATTCGCATCTGGACTTTGACATGGATCTGGCGATTTCGACATCCAATGAGAACCCTGTATTCTATGTACAATACGCACATGCGCGGATTTGCAGCATATTCCGCCAAGCGGAGGAGCAGGGGATTGTAGTGCCGGATGCAGCCCAGATTGATTACAGCAAGCTGACTGCCGTACATGAATATGATCTGCTCCGCAAAATCGGTGAACTGCCTGCAGAGATTACCATTGCCGCCGAAGGCTATGCGCCGCACCGCCTGGTCCGTTATGTATACGACCTGGCTTCGCTGTTCCACAGCTACTACAAGGCAGAGCGCGTAATCACTGAGGATGCTGCTCAGACGGTAGCCCGCCTTGCCCTGCTGGGCGCTGCACGGACGGCCATTGCCAATGTCCTGCGGCTGGTTGGTGTTACCGCACCGGACCGGATGTAACTATACTTGGAAAGCGCCGCCCCTATTTTCTGGGGGCGGCGCTTTTTGATCTCATTATGCCACTGTACCTTACGCCTTTGCCGCCGCAGCGGCCTTCGCTCCGCTGCTGCTTCCGCCGCTGCCACCGGCTCCGCTGCCTGCGGCGCTAGCGGCGCTGCCGCTGCCGCGCCGGGCCCGGATGCCTACGCGCAGCAGCCGCAGCGCATCGGCCGCGCCGCCGCCCAGCGATGCGCGGCGCTGGCCCTTACGCAGCCGCACCGGCGAGGCGGTGCGGCGCAAGAGCAGCTTCAGCTCGCGGGGCGACAGCCCCGGCCGCAGCGCGAGCAGCAGGGCCGCGGCACCGGTGACATGCGAGGTCGCCATGGAGGTGCCGCTCATTTCCTTGTACCCCTCCCGCAGCCAGCAGGAGGGGATGCCCTCGCCCGGACCGTACACATCGATGTACGGTCCGCGGTTGCTGAAGGCTGCGACGCGCTGCCTTCTGTCAAGGGCGCCTACGGCAATCGTCTCCGGATAGCGCGCGGGGTAATCCCCGCCGCGCTTGCCGTCGTTGCCGGCGGAAGCGATGATGGCAATCCCGGCCCGGTAGGCCTTGATCACCACATCATGCAGAGCCTTGCTCCGGTTCCTCATCCCGAAGCTCATGTTAATGATATCGATTTTGTTCTGTACGCACCAATCGATGCCAAGGACAATATCCGACACATAAGCGGAGCCGTTGTGGTCGAAGGCCTTGACCGGATAGAGCAGCGCCCGGGGGGCTACGCCCATCATGTTGCGCGCGCCCCCGGCCGCCGCCAGGGTGCCGGCAATATGCGTGCCGTGGCCGTTGTCATCCAGCGGCATCATGCCGCGGTTCAGCAGGTTGACCCCGGAGGCCAGAGAATGCCGGAGATCGGGGTGGCGGAAATCGACGCCCGTATCGATGACGCCGATCTTCACATGGACGCCGGTCGATCTGGACCAGGCCTGCGGAGCACGGATGGCCCTGATCCCCCAGGGCATCAGGGCGGAACCGCTTTTGTCCGCCAGGGGCGAGTGAACCTTAATCCGGTGGTCTTCTTCTATACTGAGGGAATCTGCATAACGGTCCATCAGCCGCTCTGCTCCGGCGGCGGGCACGAAAAAAGCCCGGATCAGCGTAGAGACCTGAACCTGCCGCAGGCCAGGCTTTTTACTCTTCAGAGATTTCCACTGCGACAAGGCGCCGGCATACATGCGGGGGTCGTTGAAGGTCACAATGTGCCGTGGTGCACTTTTGGAGGCAGCCTTCATTTCTTCAAGCAGCATCTGCCAAAATCCGTAATAATCCATAGGTTACGCCGTCCCCTCCTCGGTGCCGTGCTGCCATATTGTATGAAAGGGGGATGGCGTCCGAATGGGAACTTGCCCTTTTTTAACGAAATAGGCTGCCCATCGTGTCAAAAGGCTGGAGTTTACATAAAATAAACAGAGGGAACCGCGAGGCGCCCTGCAACATCCCGTAAGGAGCCGATCCTTGGCGTGGATACAGTCATGCGCGGAGGGGTAACCCCTCCGCCTTTTTGGAATGAAAAGCCCGTCCATGCTCATCCCATTTATTGCCCTGTCCAGGCGGACAAGCCTTCTTCCAGCGGCAGGACCGCAGAATCTGTTTCCCTGATCTTGCTGCAATAGACTTGCAATTTACCCGCAAATAGGTTTTACTTAGTTTTGTTAATGGATATCATGAATGAAGCATGATTGAATGTGAACAATGCGTGAGAGGAAGTGTCCTTTAGTGAGTACGCCACTCAATTTAAAGCTGGACCCTGAGAAAGTAAAAGAAATGCCGATGGTAGACCTGGCCTTCCTGGTGCTTAAGGCAGCCAATACGCCTTACTACTACCGTGATCTGATGGTGGAGGTTGCCAAGCTGCGCGGGTTGACCGATCAAGAGAGCCAAGATACGATCGCCCAGCTATATACCGAGATTAATATTGACGGACGTTTTGCCTGTGTCGGAACCAACCTGTGGGGGTTGAAGCGCTGGTACCCGCTCGAACGCTCCGATGACCCTGTCGGCAACACCAAGCGTGTGCGGATTATCAACGACGAAGACGACGATCTGGAAGATGACGACTTCACTGATGAAGAAGAGAATTATGCTGCCGAGGAAGAGGATTTCGATGCGATTGACGAAGATCGCGACGACCTCTATTCTGACGACGACAGCGAAGAGGAAGTTGACGAAGATGTGGTCATCGATGAAGACGACATTGACGAAGACGAATCGGATGATGAAGATTCCGAAGACGGCGAAGAAGACGATGCCGACGATGAGGACGAGGAAGATAAATTTTAGAACAGTCTTTGCAGCGCGCAATTCCTCCCTTGACAGGGGCGGGACGCTCAGAGTAAACTATTGCATGGGCTTATAATGAAAGTTAATATTGTTTTCTAAAATAAAAAGTGCCCCGGGTCTACGGGTGTCACTTTTTTGTTTTTTTACAAGATAAGAAGGAATAGGCTTCGCTTAATTTGTATGCCAAGAAGCTGCGGTTTTCCGCGATTTCCAGGCTGCCGGCCTTGAATTTTGGCGGGTGGAAGCAACTTTCGGGTTCCCCGGTTGGATGATGGAAAAAAGGGATACGATAAGGGGCAAGCGTCCCCTGAATTTCTGGACTTTATTTAGGAGGGTTTTACAGTGACAAAGTATATTTTCGTAACGGGTGGCGTTGTGTCTTCCCTTGGCAAAGGCATTACCGCTGCTTCGCTGGGCAGACTGCTCAAGAACAGAGGGCTCAAGGTAACGATCCAGAAATTCGATCCTTACATTAACGTGGACCCGGGAACAATGAGTCCTTATCAGCACGGGGAAGTATTCGTGACCGATGACGGCGCGGAGACCGACCTCGACCTTGGGCATTACGAGCGGTTTATTGACATTAACCTGTCCAAGAACAGCAACGTAACCACAGGCAAAATCTATTCCTCGGTCATCAGCAAAGAACGCCGCGGGGAATACTTAGGGGGAACCGTACAGGTTATCCCGCATATTACGAACGAAATCAAGGAACGCGTCTTCCGTGCAGGCCGTGAGACCGGCTCCGATGTAGTGATTACCGAAATCGGCGGCACCGTGGGCGACATCGAGAGTCTACCGTTCATGGAAGCCATCCGTCAGATCAAGAGCGACATCGGCCGGGAGAATGTCATGTACATTCACGTAACCCTGATTCCTTATATCAAAGCAGCCGGAGAAGTGAAAACAAAGCCGACCCAGCACAGTGTCAAGGAGCTGCGCAGCATCGGGATTCAGCCCAATGTGATCGTATGCCGTACGGAATATCCGCTCACCGACGATATGAAAGCCAAGCTGGCTCTGTTCTGTGATATTGATGCGAACGCCGTTGTGGAATGCCGCGATGCCTCGACGCTCTATGAAGTGCCGCTGAATCTGCGCGACGAAGGTCTGGATGAGATCGTCGTCAATCATTTGAAGCTGACCACTCCTGCACCGGATATGCGCGAATGGGAGAGCATGCTGGAGCGGATTCAGAAGCTGGAGCGTACCGTTGAGATTGCCATCGTCGGCAAGTATGTGGCGCTGCACGATGCTTACCTGAGCGTGGTTGAATCCTTGTCCCATGCCGGGTTTGCCTCCAATGCCGAAGTGAAGCTCCGGTGGGTTGATGCAGAGCTGGTGACGGATGAGAATGTGGACGAGCTGCTGGGCGGCATCGGAGGTATTCTGGTTCCAGGCGGCTTCGGTGACCGGGGAATCGAAGGTAAGATTTCGGCCATCCGCTATGCGCGGGAGCAGTCCATTCCGTTCTTCGGCATTTGCCTGGGAATGCAGGTGTCTGTCATCGAGTACGGCCGTTCCATGCTGGGACTGGCAGGAGCGAACAGCTCCGAGATCGATCCTGCGACTCCGCATCCGCTGATTGACCTTTTGCCAGAGCAGAAGGATATCGAAGATATGGGCGGCACGATGCGCCTCGGCCTGTATCCTTGCAAGCTTTTGCCGGATTCCCTGGCTATGTCCTGCTATGACGATGAGCTGGTCTACGAACGTCACCGTCACCGGTATGAATTCAATAATGCGTACCGTGATGAGATGGAGAAGGCAGGTCTGGTTATTTCGGGAACCTCGCCTGACGGACGTCTGGTGGAGATTGTGGAGCTGCCGGGTCATCCGTGGTTCCTGTCCGTGCAGTTCCATCCGGAATTCACTTCCCGTCCGAATCGTCCGCAGCCGCTGTTCCGTGAATTTGTCAAAGCCTCGCTTACACATTCCGAGCAAATGTAACTATAGAATGAATAGGCCAGACAGGCCTGTGAGGAGCTCCCGGTACGGGGGCTTTCTTTTTGACAAAACACCCTTTGCACAATAGCTCCCGGAATGCAAGGGGACTGTATTCCCGCTTTTTCGCCGGAATTCCTCCTTTATATGGCATAGATTTACGCATTTTAGCCAATTAGCAGGATTTTGGCTGCAAAGCACGAATAATAGGTTTCGTATAGACTAAGTTGAAGCGGGGCCGTTAGCTGTTGAGAGGGCGCGGTATGGACAATCTGCCTTAAACTCTGGGAGGGTAACGTATGGAAAAGAAAAAAGTGTTAATCGTCGACGATCAGAATGGAATCCGGATTCTTCTCATGGAAGTATTCAATAGTGAAGGTTATGCCACCTTTCAGGCAGCTAACGGGAAATTGGCGCTGGACATTGTCAGGAACGAATCGCCGGATATGGTTTTGCTGGATATGAAAATTCCGGGGATGGACGGACTCGAGATTCTCAAGCATCTGAAGGAGCTTAATCCGGCGATCAAGGTCATTATGATGACGGCCTACGGAGAGCTGGACATGATTAAGGAAGCGACCAAACTGGGAGCCCTGATGCATTTTACCAAGCCGTTTGATATCGATGAGATGCGTGTTGCCGTCAATATGCACCTGCACAACAAATCAGTAGATCAATGCAGCTAGCTTAGAAATTATAGTTTGGGGACATCCTGTTATGGATACGCTAAAATGAGCAAATGGTCCGCCGGCAAAGGGTTGGCTGAATATCGTCCCACCGGGACATTTTTTTGTGTATCCTATTTAGTATTTAACACAGGATGTGCTATAATAGGCCTGTATGTGATGTCGGCTTATATAAGCAACCCAATATTTTAGGAGGATTGAAACCATGCCATTAGTATCTATGACAGACATGTTGACCAAAGCACTTGAAGGAAAATATGCAGTTGGCCAGTTCAACATCAATAACCTGGAGTGGACGCAAGCGATTCTTGGTGCAGCAGAAGAAGAGAAGTCACCGGTAATCCTTGGCGTATCCGAAGGCGCAGCTCGTCACATGGGCGGCTTTTACACAGTAGTTAAGATGGTTGAAGGTCTTATTCATGACATGAAAATCACCGTTCCTGTAGCCATCCACTTGGACCACGGTTCAAGCTTTGACAAATGTAAAGAAGCTATCGATGCCGGATTTACTTCCGTAATGATCGACGGCTCCCACCACCCGATTGATCATAACATTGAGATGACCAAGAAGGTTGTTGATTATGCTCACGCTAAAGGTGTTTCTGTAGAAGCAGAAGTTGGTACTGTAGGCGGACAGGAAGATGACGTTATCGGCGGCATCCAATACGCTGACCTTAACGAATGCGTACGCATTGTTAAAGAAACAGGCATCGACACTCTGGCTCCTGCACTGGGTTCCGTACACGGTCCTTACCTGGGCGAACCAAACCTTGGATTCAAGGAAATGGAAGAAATCCGCGATGCAGTTAACCTTCCGCTTGTACTTCACGGCGGTACTGGAATCCCGGTACATGACATTCAGAAATCCATCTCCCTGGGTACTTCCAAGATCAACGTTAACACTGAGAACCAAATCGCGTTCGCTAAGGTTGTCCGCGAAGTTCTTGCTGCTAAGCCGGATGCTTACGATCCGCGTACATTCATCGCACCGGGCCGCGATGCTATCAAGCAGACTGTTATCGGCAAAATCCGCGAATTCGGATCCAGCAACAAAGCCTAATTACCCTGCCGCATAACGTTTTTCCGCACAAGCTATTTCGTTTTCCTCAGAAACGGGTGCCGTCCTTCAGGTAAGGGCGGCGCAGCCGTTTCTTCTTCTAATCACCAATCACAAGCAGTCCTTATGTCACCTTAAGCCACAACTGGTATTGCCACAACAAGCTGCAATACACGTAGGGGGAACCAGATAAATTTATGGAAAAATTAATGATTGGCGGCGGACGTCCGCTAGAGGGCGTTGTTACCATCAGCGGAGCAAAGAATAGCGCCATTGCGCTTATTCCTGCAGCCATTTTGGCGGAGTCTGAAGTTGTGCTGGATAATTTGCCTGCGCTTAGTGATGTTGCCGTTTACTCCGAGATTCTGGAGGAGCTTGGCGCGAGCGTGTCATGGACAGGCAGCCAAATGAGAATTAATCCCTCCCGTATCGTATCCATTCCCATGCCTAACGGACCGGTGAAGAAGCTCCGGGCCTCTTATTATATGATGGGCGCACTTTTGGGCCGGTTTAAGGAAGCGACCATTGGATTACCCGGCGGCTGTAATTTTGAGCCCCGTCCGATTGACCAGCATATCAAAGGCTTTGAGGCGCTTGGTGCGACTGTTACCAATGACCATGGCTCGATTCACCTGTATGCCAAAGAACTGCGCGGTGCCAAGATCTATCTGGATGTATCCAGTGTCGGCGCCACTATTAACATTATGCTCGCGGCCTCCCGTGCCAAAGGCTCTACAATTATTGAAAATGCGGCTAAAGAGCCTGAGATTATAGATGTAGCTACCCTGCTCAACTCCATGGGCGCTGTTATTAAGGGCGCCGGTACCGAAACAATCCGGATTGAAGGCGTAGACGAAATGCACGGTTGCCGACATTCGATTATTCCTGACCGTATTCAGGCTGGAACTTACATGATTGCCGCAGCGGCTACGCGGGGCAATGTCTTAATTGATAACGTGATTCCCAAGCATCTGGAGGCGCTCACTGCCAAGCTGCTGGAAATGGGAGTTGACATAGAAGAACTGGATGAGAGTATCCGGGTGATCGGCAAGGCCAAGTACCAGCACGCGGATGTCAAGGCGCTGATCTATCCCGGTTTCGCGACCGATCTGCAATCTCCAATGACGAGCATGCTGACTCAGGCTGAAGGCGTTAGCGTCCTGAGCGATTTCGTCTACAGTAACCGGTTCAAGCATGTTCCTGAATTGGTCCGCATGGGCGCTAAGATTCGTGTAGAGGGACGTTCCGCTATCATTGAAGGGGGCCGGCTCAATGCAGCCAAGGTGAAGGCTGCCGACCTCCGTGCAGGCGCAGCGCTGGTGATTGCCGGTCTTACTGTTGAAGAAGGTATCACCGAAGTGACAGGTGTAGAGTATATTGACCGCGGTTATGACAACCTCGTAAGTAATCTTCGCAGTCTGGGAGCCGATGTCTGGCGCGAGAACGAATAATGAGAATACCCGGATTGGCAAGGGCAGAAATTGGCTGCTTAAATGCATATCTCCTTCCAATTCGGGTAATCCTATCCTAATAAGCATTTTCATAGACTCATAGTTTAGAACTCATCATACACAAATTGAATAGGTGGTTATAGCACATGGATCTTCAAATTTCCGATCTGGAAGAAATGAAGCTTACCGATCTGTATAAGCTCGCCAAGAAATACCAGATTCCTTATTACGGAACGCTTAAGAAGCGGGAGTTAATCTTCGCTATTCTTAGAGCACAGGCAGAGCAGAGCGGTCTAATGTTTATGGAAGGCGTGCTTGAGATTCTGCCGGAAGGCTATGGCTTCCTTCGGCCGATTAACTACTTGCCGAGTGCGGAGGATATCTATATCTCTGCATCGCAGATCCGCAAGTTCGACCTTAGAAGCGGTGACCTGGTCTCCGGGAAATGCCGGACGCCGAAGGAGAACGAACGCTATTTCGGACTCTTGCAGGTGAATGCCGTCAACGGCGAGAACCCGGCAACTGCAGCTGAACGGTTACATTTTCCGGCGCTTACGCCGCTTTATCCGCAAGATAAGCTGCCGCTCGAAACATCCCCAACTCATTTATCGACCCGTATCATGGATTTGCTTGCTCCTGTAGGTCTGGGGCAGCGCGGTTTGATTGTAGCACCTCCCAAAGCAGGGAAGACGCTCCTCCTCAAAGAAATTGCCAACAGTATCTCTACGAACAATCCCGAGATTGCACTGTTTGTTCTGCTGATCGATGAACGTCCCGAGGAAGTAACGGATATGCAGCGTTCGGTAAAAGGTGAGGTAGTGGCTTCGACATTTGATGAGCTGCCGGAGAATCATATTAAAGTGGCAGAGCTTGTGCTTCAGCGCGCGCTGCGTCTGGTAGAGCACAAGAAGGATGTCGTTATTCTGCTGGATAGCATTACCCGTCTTGCCCGTGCCTACAATCTCGTAGTTCCGCCATCCGGCCGGACACTTAGCGGAGGGATTGATCCTGCCGCGTTCCATCGGCCTAAGCGTTTCTTCGGTTCCGCACGTAACGTGGAGGAGGGCGGCAGCTTAACTATTCTTGCCACCGCACTGATTGATACCGGCTCACGGATGGATGATATTATTTATGAGGAATTCAAGGGTACAGGGAACATGGAGCTCCATCTGGACCGTAAGCTGGCTGAACGCCGGATCTTCCCGGCAATTGATATCCGCCGTTCGGGTACGCGCCGTGAAGAAGTATTGCTTAGCAAGGAAGAGCTGGATACCATCTGGTCGATCCGTAAAAATATGAATGAATCCTATGACTTCGTAGAAGGATTCCTGAAGAAGCTGCGTGACAGCAAGACGAATGCGGAGTTCCTGGCCTCCTTCGATGTGGCTGGAGGCAAGGATTCCTCGTCAGCAAGCGGTACGGCCAGCAAAGGCGGTACCTCGAACAGCGGCTCGTCCGCCCGCCGCACCACGCGTCCCAAGGCGCCTTCTGTGCCGACTACCTGAGAATAGATAACAAGAGGAGAATAACATGTATTTGGTATATGCCGACGAACAAGGAAACGTATATGATCATCCCGAGCTGTATGCCCTGGCCCGCAGTGGCGATATGATCGTTGAGATACTGGAGGAAGAGCTGGTTCCGCTGCCTGAGGGGGCCACGCTGGTCGGGCTCCCGAGCACCCGGGCGATTGGGATGAATCCGGAGACCGGCGAGATGCTGCCCCTGCCGGCAGGTTCGCAGGCTGTTGGAGCCTTGCTGCCGCAGGGATACACCCGTCTGTGCCTTCCCGGTTACGTCAAGACAGACAAGACCTACAAGCTTCCGCTCTTCGGATATTCCGCTGTAGTATGGAAGGACGGCGGATTCTATGTGGCGGCTGATCTTACGGATGATCCGGAGCAGTGGAACCCGCTTAACTGCGACCGGGACGATGTGAGGACTGGTGTGGGCGAACTGACTGCCAAATACCCGGAGAACCGTCTGTATAATCACTTGTCCAACTGCGCGCTGGAATATGAATGCTTAACCTCGTCCAATACCTTCCTCGGCCGCTGGGAAGGCGCTGTTCCGGTCTCATACTCCTGCAACGCCGGCTGCTTCGGTTGTATCTCTGAACAGCCCGATGACAGCGGGTTTGTGTCCCCGCAGACACGGATGAGCTTCCGTCCGGCAGTGAACGAAGTATCGCAAGTGATGCTGGAGCACCTGAAGACGCCGGAATCCATTGTCAGCTTTGGACAGGGCTGTGAAGGTGAGCCTTCTACGCAGGCGAAGCTGATTATTGAATCTATCCGTGAAGTCCGGTCCATTACGGATATGGGCTATATCAATATTAACACCAATGCCGGCTTAAGCGATCATATCCGCGGCATTGTCGATGCCGGTCTTGATCTGATGCGGGTTAGTACCATCAGTGCGCTGGATGACCATTATAACGCCTATTACAAGCCTCGCGGGTATACGCTGGCTAACGTGGAGAAGTCGCTGAAGTACGCTGCCTCACAAGGCGTATACACCTCCATTAACTATTTGATTTTCCCGGGGGTTACAGACCGTGAGGAAGAGATTGAAGCGATGGTGGAGTTCGTCAGACGTACAGATCTTAAGCTCATTCAGATGCGTAATCTCAATATTGACCCGGAGAGCTATCTGGAGCTTATTCCCCCTGCACGGGGTGAGATCCTTGGAATGAAGACCATGCTGGAGATCTTCCGTGAGGAGCTCCCGGAGGTTGTGATTGGTTCCTTTACCCATGTCCCCCCTGCTGAGCTGGCCCGTGCCAAGCAGCGCAGAGTGCAGCTTTAGGCCTTAGGTTTTTAAGAACGGCTGGCCTATTGCAGGGCCTGGGCCTTGCATGCTAGAATGTAGCTTGCGTAATCATATAACTCTAGGCCCGCATGAGGCTTAGGGCGTGAGAGGTGAGATTTCATATGCAAACAACCATTCAACCCAAGTACAATGTAACGAAGGTAACCTGCGCTTGCGGCAACACGTTTGAAGCCGGCTCGACAGTACAGGAGCTTCGCGTCGAAATTTGCTCAAGCTGTCACCCGTTCTTCACCGGTAAGCAGAAGTTCCTGGATGCCGGCGGCCGTGTGGACAGATTCAAGAAGAAATACGGTGTCTAATATTGCATAGTTGATTTTTGCCTGTCCGTAAGCTATACTTATCTTCGCCGTGCTAGACGGGGAGGTAGCGGTGCCCTGTAACTCGCAATCCGCTGTAGCGAGGTTGAATTCCTGTTAGAGGTGCTGTCGATGTGAGGCCTTGGTTCCTATGGGCTGTGTTGACGGTTGGGTCCTCCGCAATGAGTGCTTGTGAACCTGGTCAGGTCCGGAAGGAAGCAGCCATAAGCGAGTTTGCTCTTGTGCCGGAGGGTGGCCTAGCCCGAGCAGTTTTGTAGGGTTACCGCTTGGATCGCAGCCATCAATAACAGGTGCACGGTTTAAATAAGGATGATGATAGCGTCTTTGCTACAAGCAAAGATGCTTTTTGTTTTTCTAGGTATCCTAGGTAATAAGATATTATTCCCGCTCTGACAAATATCCTTACCTTTCGGACGGTGAGCCGCTTCTGCTTGGTCAAAGACTTGGGAATATAGTATAATAAATTAGCGACAAATGCCGGAAAGCGGCAGCCTGAGAGAGGGTAATGCATAGTGGAACATATCGCGCTGTACCGTGCCTGGCGGCCGCAGTCGTTTCAAGATATGGTAGGGCAGCAGCATATTATCCAGACGCTGCAGAATGCGATCCGTGAACAGCGGGTTTCGCATGCCTATCTGTTCAGCGGACCGCGGGGGACCGGTAAGACGAGTGCGGCCAAGGTATTGGCCAAGGCAGTCAATTGCGAGCGGGGCCCGGGTCCTGAGCCCTGCAATGAGTGTCCGTCCTGCCTGCGGATTACGGCAGGCAACATCATGGACGTTCAGGAGATCGATGCGGCATCCAACCGGGGCGTTGAAGAGATTCGCGATCTGCGGGATAAGGTGAAATATGCACCTACCGAAGTACGCCGTAAAGTGTATATTATTGATGAAGTGCATATGCTGACAACAGAGGCATTCAATGCTCTGCTGAAGACGCTTGAAGAGCCTCCGCAGCATGTGATGTTTATACTGGCGACTACCGAACCGCACAAGCTGCCGGCTACGATTATCTCGCGTTGCCAGCGGTTTGACTTCCGCCGGGTCTCACTGGAGGAACAGACGGGCCGCCTGACCGAGATTTGCCAGAAGGAAGGCATTACAGCAGATGCAGATGCGCTCCAGTATATCGCCCGCCTGTCTGACGGGGGAATGCGGGATGCGCTCAGCATCCTGGATCAGATCTCATCCTTTACAGATGGGAATGTGACCTATCAGCAGGTGCTGGGAATGACCGGGGGCATCCCCTCCGAGCAGTTCGCGCGTCTGGCGAATGCTATTCTTGAGAGTGACATGGGGCAGCTGCTGGAGCTTGTGGAGCAGATGATGCATGAGGGTAAGAGCGCAGATAAGTGCCTGGAGAATCTTCTGTATTATTTCCGCGATTTACTGATGATCAAGATGGTGCCTGGAGCGGATCAGCTAACGGACCGCGTGCTGAATCCGGCAGATTTCCGCGATATGGCTAAGGCCTTTACCCGCGACCGCTTATTCCTGATTGTGGAGACGCTGAGCCGTTATCTGGGAGAGATGAAGTATGCTACACATCCGCAGACCATATTCGAGGTAGCGCTGATGAAGCTGTGCAGCGGTCCGCAGGATGCTGCTGCTCCCTCTGTAGGCGATCCGGCAGTGAATGCAGCCGCACCTGCAGCTGCAAATGGTTCTCCGCAGGTACAGTCCGTTGAGCTGGATCAGCTCAGAGCGCAGATTGCCGCGCTGGAGAAGAAGCTGGAGCAGGCTATTCAAGCCGGCGGAGTTGCCGGCGGCGGGCGTGAGCAGGCAGCGCAGCGTACTGCCCCGCCAAGCGCTCCGCGCGTATCCTCGGCCTCTAAGCTTCCCCCGCAGCTGGATAAGTTTATTGCGGGTAAGGACAGTCCTGATTTTAGCGCGGTCTATAAGCAGTGGAGTCTTGTTCTTCAGGGTGTGAAGGAAGAGAAGGTCACGGTACATGCGTGGTTTGTGGACGGTGAGCCGGTGGCGGTGATGGAAGATGCCGTGCTGGTTGCTTTTAAGAATACCATTCACCGGGATACTACCGAGAAGCCTGCGAACCGGCAGGTCATCGAGAACGTAATGAATGCCAAGCTGGGTAAGCCATTCCGGCTGGTAACTATGATGATGCGTGACTGGAATGAAGCTGCGACGAAATCTGCGGCTTCGGCCGGAACAGAGGAGCTGCGTCTGGAGCATGAGCACGAGAGCGGCGAAGGCAAGTCCGAACCATGGATTGATGAGGCGATCCAGCTCTTTGGAGAAGACCTTGTTGTCATAAAAGAATAAGGATTCAGCTATCAGCGCGAAGATGCGCATCCCAAAGGAGAGATGATCTATGAATAATATGAACCAAATGATGAAGCAGGTTAAAAAAATGCAGGAGCAGATGCTCAAAGCCCAGGAAGAGCTGGGCAGTAAGACGATTGAAGGTTCATCCGGCGGCGGCGTGGTTACCGTTCAGGTGAACGGACACAAGAAATTGCTGTCCATTCAGATCAAACCGGAGGTTGTAGATCCGGAGGATATCGAAATGCTGCAGGATCTGGTGATCACTGCTGTTAATGATGCTCTTACCCAGGCAGAAGAGTTGGCGAACAACGATATGGGTAAATTCACAGGCGGAATGAAGATTCCTGGCTTGTTCTAGGCTTACTCCACTCCCTGCCAAAGGAGAACCGATACTTTGTATTATCCAGAACCGCTAGCCAAGCTAATAGAAGCTTTTACACGTTTGCCCGGGATTGGCCCGAAGACAGCTGCCCGGCTGGCCTTTCATGTGTTGAACATGAAGGAGGACGAGGTGATTGATTTCGCCAAAGCCCTGGTCAGCGTCAAGCGTAATCTTCATTATTGCTCGGTCTGCTGCAACATAACGGATACCGACCCGTGCCGGATCTGCCAGGACAAAACCCGCGATGCTTCGGTAATCTGTGTGGTTCAGGACTCGAAGGATCTGGTGGCTATCGAACGAACCAAGGAATTTGACGGCTATTATCATGTGCTCCAGGGTGCAATTTCGCCGATGGAAGGCATAGGGCCGGATGATATAAGGCTGAAGGAGCTGCTGACCAGACTCAGCGATGAGCGGGTGAAGGAGCTGATTATGGCTACCAACCCCAACATTGAAGGGGAAGCCACTGCCATGTATATCTCGCGTCTTGTCCGTCCCTTTGAGATCAAGATCACCAGGATAGCCCATGGCTTGCCTGTAGGCGGCGATCTTGAGTATGCGGACGAGGTAACCCTGTCGAAGGCGCTGGAAGGCCGTCGTGAGCTGTTCTGAGTGTTGTGCTGTTGTATTATAAGTGTAGGGAGCCCTCGGGCTCCTTTTTTGATTTTCGGAAGAAGCGCTCATATTCTGCTAAAAGTTCTGCTAAGCCCCTTCTCCCGGTTCTAAGTTTGTCCCTATTCCGATATGTATGAGATTAACGGGTGTGAATCACCGGTTGTATCTGCAGTTATTCATATATCTTAGGAGGGATTGCAATGGGTTGGTGGAGTACCAAGTGGTTGAGCGGGAATACGGATAAGGAAAAGGCAGTGCAGACGGAAGAGGAATGGGGGACAGTATACCAGGAGGTACGTAAAGCGCAGTCTGAATGGGAGCGGGCTTACCTGATGTTTGATGAGGCGCTAGGCCAGGATCAGATTGACTATGCAATCTATATCCTGGAGGCGGCTGAGCGCAAATATCAGATACACCTTAAGGATGCCAAGCGGCTGGGGCTTAACCGGAGCCAGCTGCAAGTATGAACAGAATGAGTCAGCGAGGAGGAGAACAATGCTAAGAACTGTTGCGATGGGTGTGCTGATTATATCTACAGCGCTGCTGGTCCTGATTGTATTCAGGAAAAGACTGGGCTGGGCTTGGTTGAGTGTATTTGGAACCCATCTTATATTGGCGGCGCTCGGGATTTATATCGTTAATTTCTCAGGAGTTGTAAGCGATCTGCACATTCCGCTTAACCCTACAACCATAGGTGCTGTAACCATTCTTGGGCTGCCGGGAGTGGCGCTGTTATTGGGATTAAAATTAACTTTGTTTTAGAGGTTGACGAAGGCTCCTGATTCATGATACATTAAGTCTCGGCCCTTTGGACAGGAGATCTTCGGATCACTTGCTGGAAGCTAAAGCGAAAAAAGAAATTAAAAAAACGCTTGACTGAAACAAGGGTGCTGTGATATATTATAAAGGTCGCTGCTGAGACAAACATCAACGACAAAAGATGAGACATTGATCTTTGAAAACTGAACAACGAGTGAGTGGGAAATCACTTCGGTGAGATCCAAATTAGAGAATATAACAATTCTCGTCAGATGTTTCAAAATGAGCAATCGCTCTTTCTAAATACCAATTTGGAGAGTTTGATCCTGGCTCAGGACGAACGCTGGCGGCATGCCTAATACATGCAAGTCGAGCGGAGTTTGAGAGGAAGCTTGCTTCCTTTCAAACTTAGCGGCGGACGGGTGAGTAACACGTAGGCAACCTGCCCTCAAGCCTGGGATAACTACCGGAAACGGTAGCTAATACCGGATAATTTCTTTTTTCTCCTGAGGAGAGAATGAAAGGCGGAGCAATCTGCTGCTTGGGGATGGGCCTGCGGCGCATTAGCTAGTTGGTGGGGTAACGGCCCACCAAGGCGACGATGCGTAGCCGACCTGAGAGGGTGAACGGCCACACTGGGACTGAGACACGGCCCAGACTCCTACGGGAGGCAGCAGTAGGGAATCTTCCGCAATGGGCGCAAGCCTGACGGAGCAATGCCGCGTGAGTGATGAAGGTTTTCGGATCGTAAAGCTCTGTTGCCAGGGAAGAACGTCCGGTAGAGTAACTGCTGCCGGAGTGACGGTACCTGAGAAGAAAGCCCCGGCTAACTACGTGCCAGCAGCCGCGGTAATACGTAGGGGGCAAGCGTTGTCCGGAATTATTGGGCGTAAAGCGCGCGCAGGCGGTTATTTAAGTCTGGTGTTTAAACCTTGGGCTCAACCTGAGGTCGCACTGGAAACTGGGTGACTTGAGTACAGAAGAGGAAAGTGGAATTCCACGTGTAGCGGTGAAATGCGTAGATATGTGGAGGAACACCAGTGGCGAAGGCGACTTTCTGGGCTGTAACTGACGCTGAGGCGCGAAAGCGTGGGGAGCAAACAGGATTAGATACCCTGGTAGTCCACGCCGTAAACGATGAGTGCTAGGTGTTAGGGGTTTCGATACCCTTGGTGCCGAAGTTAACACAGTAAGCACTCCGCCTGGGGAGTACGGTCGCAAGACTGAAACTCAAAGGAATTGACGGGGACCCGCACAAGCAGTGGAGTATGTGGTTTAATTCGAAGCAACGCGAAGAACCTTACCAGGTCTTGACATCCAACTAACGAAGCAGAGATGCATCAGGTGCCCTTCGGGGAAAGTTGAGACAGGTGGTGCATGGTTGTCGTCAGCTCGTGTCGTGAGATGTTGGGTTAAGTCCCGCAACGAGCGCAACCCTTGACTTTAGTTGCCAGCAGGTTGAGCTGGGCACTCTAGAGTGACTGCCGGTGACAAACCGGAGGAAGGTGGGGATGACGTCAAATCATCATGCCCCTTATGACCTGGGCTACACACGTACTACAATGGCCGGTACAACGGGAAGCGAAGCCGCGAGGTGGAGCCAATCCCAGCAAAGCCGGTCTCAGTTCGGATTGCAGGCTGCAACTCGCCTGCATGAAGTCGGAATTGCTAGTAATCGCGGATCAGCATGCCGCGGTGAATACGTTCCCGGGTCTTGTACACACCGCCCGTCACACCACGAGAGTTTACAACACCCGAAGTCGGTGGGGTAACCCGCAAGGGAGCCAGCCGCCGAAGGTGGGGTAGATGATTGGGGTGAAGTCGTAACAAGGTAGCCGTATCGGAAGGTGCGGCTGGATCACCTCCTTTCTATGGAGAATCGTTTCCTGCAACGGAAACATTCAAATCGGAAGCTAAGCTTCCACAATAGAACCCTTGGGTTCGAACACTCACTCGTGTTCAGTTTTGAAAGAGCAAGTCTCTTTCGTATGCGTTTGGTGGCGATAGCGGAGGGGTTCCACACGTACCCATCCCGAACACGACCGTTAAGCCCTCCAGCGCCGATGGTACTTGGACCGAAGGGTCCTGGGAGAGTAGGACGCCGCCAAGCGAACAATCAATTCATTGATTGCTTCACTACTGCAAGTTTTGTTATATGGGCTTTTAGCTCAGTTGGTTAGAGCGCACCTCTGATAAGGGTGAGGTCGGTGGTTCGAGTCCACCAAGGCCCACCATATAACAATCTAGAATTGAATAGCAAGTACCGGGGTCCCCGAAAAGTAATCGGAATTAACCTCGAAGCTACACCTCACTTTTTGGGGTGATTATATGGGGCCATAGCTCAGCTGGGAGAGCGCCTGCCTTGCAAGCAGGAGGTCAGCGGTTCGATCCCGCTTGGCTCCACCAATCATGTTTTACAACAGTATATGCACATTGTCTGTTATTTCGAACATCACAGTCGTGATTGTTTCATAATAACAGCAACTTGATCCTTGAAAACTGGATACCGAAACGAATTTGCGTTTTAGAACATTCCTTTAAGCTGAACTTGTGTAAACAAGTTTTGAATTAATGGCGATGCTAGCGATTTTCCTTAGGGAAAACACATTGGTTAAGCTACTAAGAGCACACGGAGGATGCCTAGGCGCCAGGAGCCGACGAAGGACGTGGCGAACAACGAAACTGCCTCGGGGAGCTGTAAGCAAGCTTTGATCCGGGGGTGTCCGAATGGGGAAACCCAGCTGTGGTAATTCGCAGTTACTCGTATCTGAATACATAGGATACGCAGAGGCAGACCAGGGGAACTGAAACATCTAAGTACCCTGAGGAAGAGAAAACAATAGTGATTCCGTCAGTAGCGGCGAGCGAACGCGGAACAGCCTAAACCAAGGGGCTTGCCTCTTGGGGTTGTGGGACGTCTCACATGGAGTTACAAAGGAATTCAGTAGGTGAAGAGGTCTGGAAAGGCCCGCGATAGAGGTAAAAGCCCTGTAGCCTAAACTGTGTTCTCTCCGAGACGGATCCCGAGTAGTGCGGGGCACGTGAAACCCCGTATGAATCCAGCAGGACCATCTGCTAAGGCTAAATACTACCTGGCGACCGATAGTGAAACAGTACCGTGAGGGAAAGGTGAAAAGCACCCCGGAAGGGGAGTGAAATAGAACCTGAAACCGTGTGCTTACAAAAAGTCAGAGCCCTCTTTATGGGTGATGGCGTGCCTTTTGTAGAATGAACCGGCGAGTTACGTTTAACATGCAAGGTTAAGGTGAGAAGCCGGAGCCGCAGCGAAAGCGAGTCTGAATAGGGCGACTGAGTATGTGGACGTAGACCCGAAACCGTGTGATCTACCCCTGTCCAGGGTGAAGGTGCGGTAACACGCACTGGAGGCCCGAACCCACGCATGTTGAAAAATGCGGGGATGAGGTGGGGGTAGCGGAGAAATTCCAATCGAACTCGGAGATAGCTGGTTCTCCCCGAAATAGCTTTAGGGCTAGCCTCGGTGAATGGAGTGGTGGAGGTAGAGCACTGATTGGGTGCGGGGCCCGCAAGGGTTACCAAGCTCAGTCAAACTCCGAATGCCATTTACTTCTTGCCGGGAGTCAGACAGTGAGTGCTAAGATCCATTGTCAAAAGGGAAACAGCCCAGACCATCAGCTAAGGTCCCCAAGTGTGTGTTAAGTGGGAAAGGATGTGGAGTTGCACAGACAACCAGGATGTTGGCTTAGAAGCAGCCACCATTGAAAGAGTGCGTAATAGCTCACTGGTCGAGTGACTCTGCGCCGAAAATGTAACGGGGCTAAACACACCACCGAAGCTATGGCTAGATGCTTTGCATCTGGGGTAGGGGAGCGTTGTATGTGGGTTGAAGGTGTACCGTAAGGAGCGCTGGACAGCATACAAGTGAGAATGCCGGTATGAGTAACGAAAAGATCAGTGAGAATCTGATCCGCCGAAAGCCCAAGGTTTCCTGAGGAAGGCTCGTCCGCTCAGGGTAAGTCGGGACCTAAGGCGAGGCCGACAGGCGTAGTCGAAGGACAACAGTTTGAAATTACTGTACCACCGTAATCCGCTATGAGCGATGGGGTGACGCAGGAGGGTAGTGACGCGGACTGATGGATGTCCGTCTAAGCAGTGAGGCTGGTGTGCAGGCAAATCCGCACATCGTTAAGGCTGGGCTGTGATGGGGAGCGAAAATTATAGTAGCGAAGGTCATGATCTCACACTGCCAAGAAAAGCCTCTAGCCAGGAGAAGGTGCCCGTACCGCAAACCGACACAGGTAGGCGAGAAGAGAATTCTAAGGCGCGCGGAAGAACTCTCGTTAAGGAACTCGGCAAAATGACCCCGTAACTTCGGGAGAAGGGGTGCCTCGGTAGGGTGAATAGCCCGAGGGGGCCGCAGTGAAAAGGCCCAAGCGACTGTTTAGCAAAAACACAGGTCTGTGCGAAGCCGCAAGGCGAAGTATACGGGCTGACGCCTGCCCGGTGCTGGAAGGTTAAGGGGAGCGGTTAGGGGTTAAACCCGAAGCTGTGAACCGAAGCCCCAGTAAACGGCGGCCGTAACTATAACGGTCCTAAGGTAGCGAAATTCCTTGTCAGGTAAATTCTGACCCGCACGAATGGCGTAACGACTTGGGCGCTGTCTCAACGAGAGATCCGGTGAAATTTTAATACCTGTGAAGATGCAGGTTACCCGCGACAAGACGGAAAGACCCCATGGAGCTTTACTGCAGCTTGATATTGAATTTGGGTACGATCTGTACAGGATAGGTGGGAGCCGTGGAGGCAGGAGCGCAAGCTTCTGCGGAGGCGCCGTTGGGATACCACCCTGATCGTATCTAGGTTCTAACCTGGTGCCCTCATCGGGTACGGGGACCGTGTCAGGCGGGCAGTTTGACTGGGGCGGTCGCCTCCTAAAGAGTAACGGAGGCGTTCAAAGGTTCCCTCAGAATGGTTGGAAATCATTCGCAGAGTGCAAAGGCATAAGGGAGCTTGACTGCGAGACCTACAAGTCGAGCAGGGACGAAAGTCGGACTTAGTGATCCGGTGGTACCGCATGGAAGGGCCATCGCTCAACGGATAAAAGCTACCCTGGGGATAACAGGCTTATCTCCCCCAAGAGTCCACATCGACGGGGAGGTTTGGCACCTCGATGTCGGCTCATCGCATCCTGGGGCTGAAGTAGGTCCCAAGGGTTGGGCTGTTCGCCCATTAAAGCGGTACGCGAGCTGGGTTCAGAACGTCGTGAGACAGTTCGGTCCCTATCTGTCGTGGGCGCAGGAAATTTGAGAGGAGCTGTCCTTAGTACGAGAGGACCGGGATGGACGTACCGCTGGTGCATCAGTTGTTCCGCCAGGAGCATGGCTGAGTAGCTACGTACGGACGGGATAAGCGCTGAAAGCATCTAAGCGTGAAGCCCCCCTCAAGATGAGATTTCCCAGTATGTAAGACCCCTTGAAGACGACGAGGTAGATAGGTTGGAGGTGGAAGTGCAGCAATGCATGGAGCTGACCAATACTAATCGGTCGAGGGCTTATCCAAAATTTCTAACACGCAGATTCGTTTCGGATTCAGTTTTCAGGAATCAATTTCCTGTGCGGATTTACATGGCTACCATTAATTTGGAGAGATACCCAAGTGGCTATAAGGGGACCCTCTGCTAAGGGGTTAGACTGCGTAAGCGGTGCGAGGGTTCGAATCCCTCTCTCTCCGCCATTATAAATCCAATACTTGTAGTGTGGCGGCGTAGCTCAGCTGGCTAGAGCGTACGGTTCATACCCGTGAGGTCGGGGGTTCGATCCCCTCTGCCGCTACCATACATACCCGGAGGCTTAGCTCAGCTGGGAGAGCATCTGCCTTACAAGCAGAGGGTCGGGGGTTCGAACCCCTCAGCCTCCACCATTTTTATGTTCGAATTGTATTGCCTTACACCGTGCCGGTGTAGCTCAACTGGTAGAGCAACTGACTTGTAATCAGTAGGTTGGGGGTTCAAGTCCTCTCGCCGGCACCATTTTTAAGAGCAAATTGTGGAACCGTGGTGTAGTTGGCCTAACATGCCTGCCTGTCACGCAGGAGATCGCGGGTTCGAATCCCGTCGGTTCCGCCATTTTCAATGGCATAAGGGATGAGAATTCCCTGGGTTTGTTGAAGCATAGGCATCGTAAGGAATACTTCGCAATCTCGTAACGGAGTGAAGAGTATCCCGCCCTGTTCCGCCATTTTTTTGTTTTTAGGTTTGTTTATGGCTCGGTAGCTCAGTCGGTAGAGCAAAGGACTGAAAATCCTTGTGTCGGGGGTTCGATTCCCTCCCGCGCCACCATCATGGAGGCTTAGCGAAGTGGCCAAACGCATCAGACTGTAAATCTGCTCACGTACGTGTTCGGTGGTTCGAATCCATCAGCCTCCATCCCTTTTTAGGAGCCATTAGCTCAGTTGGTAGAGCACCTGACTTTTAATCAGGGTGTCGAAGGTTCGAGTCCTTCATGGCTCATCTTAAGTCAAACGGTCATCACTTTAGGGTGGTGGCCTTTTTTGTATTTTGATTCATGATACAAGTATGCTCGTAAGCGCAAATTCCGCATTTTACAGCAAAATATGATAAAATAAGCGAAAAAAGCAAAAGTGGTGGAGAATGGTGATGATGGATAGTGAGGGTTTGCGTCAAAAATTGGAGCAACTTACCGGAAAGAGGACCGGAATCAAGCAGCTGGGGAGACAGCATTCCGCTTCACTTTTTGGCATAAGTACGGATAAGGATCAGGAACTGCCGGTCATTCATGAGGGTTATCTCTGGATTCCCCTATATGAGAATGATGGCCGTGTTACAGCAGTGTGGGTGGAGACAGAGGGGCTGTCGTCGCTGGAGCTGGAGCTGGTGAATTATGCCGGACGCAATTTTGCGGTAGCGCTGAAGGCAACCGGGTTCAAGGAAGAAGGGGAGATGGAGGCGCGGCAGCTTAGCGGCTGGCTGAATGCCCAACTGGAGCAGGAGAAGGACGATGCGGAGATCCCGGATGAAATCTCGCTGAAGGGCCGGCTGTTCGGAGATATGATTCCGTTCATGCTGGTAAGCGAGAATGTTCATAATCCGCAGATGACGTATCGCTCCTTAATGAAGCTGCTGCGCAGTTATTTCGAGAATGATGTATTGCTGGTTCCCCTGCAGGATAAGGAATGGTTAATTTTAGCCCGTAAGGAACTCCTCACAGGCGGAGATGATAAAGAGGATGAGGAAGAGAGTGCTGAGGATTTGCTGTCACAGACTTCTATGGGGCTGCATGAACTGATTGCCAGCGAGTGGGTTGGCGTCTTCCATCTGGCCGTCTCTCCAGCCATTATCCCGGTTAAAGGTCTGACAGGAGCAGTCGCCTTGCTGCGGGAGACCATTATTCTTGGCCGTATCTTCCAGGTAGGTGATTATATTCATCTGCCGTGGGAGCTGCACATGGAGCGGCTGGTTAACAGTATTCCGGATGACCGGCGGAGACAGCTGCTGGGCCAGATCGGTGATTACACGGCGGTACTGGCGGATAAGGAAATGCTGCTGACGCTGGAGAGTTTTTTTGAAATGGACTGCAATGTCAGTGAAACCGCCAAGAAGCTGTACATTCACCGCAACACGCTGCTCTACAGGCTGGACAAGATTAAACAGGAGACGGGGGCCGATGTCCGCAGCTTTGGGGATGCCGCTATTGTGAAGCTTGCCATGTTATTGTATAAAGTGACGAAAAGAAAATAGGTTTTTTGTGAACCTTGCAAATAGCCATGAGGCCGGCTCTGGGGTAAGATAAGTGTACAAGAAAGCGTTTGATTTTCTAATCCAATACTAGACTCGAGGGGGAAATACAATGGCAGGCGTACGTTTAGAGCATATTTTCAAAAAATACCCGGGTTCCGATAAAGCAACAGTAATCGATATCAATCTTGATATTAAAGATAAGGAATTCCTCGTACTGGTTGGTCCTTCCGGTTGCGGTAAATCCACAACCCTGCGTATGATCGCTGGTCTGGAAGAAATCTCTGAAGGTAAAATGTACATTGGTGACCGTGTAGTGAATGACGTTGCTCCTAAAGACCGTGATATCGCGATGGTATTCCAATCCTACGCCTTGTACCCGCACATGAGTGTATATCAGAACATGGCTTTCGGTCTGAAATTGCGCAAAGTGAAGAAAGAAGAAATCGACAAGAAAGTGCGCGAAGCAGCGAAAATCCTGGATATCGAGCACTTGCTGGAACGCAAACCTAAGGCACTGTCCGGTGGTCAACGTCAACGTGTCGCTCTCGGCCGCGCAATCGTCCGTGATCCACAAGTCTTCTTGATGGATGAGCCTCTTTCCAACTTGGATGCTAAACTTCGTGGTCAAATGCGTGCTGAAATCACTAAGCTGGTGAAACGCCTTGAAACTACTTGTATTTATGTAACGCATGACCAGACAGAAGCAATGACGATGGGTGACCGTATCGTAGTTATGTACGATGGTATCATCCAGCAGGCGGCTTCCCCTGAAGAACTGTACAATGAGCCTACGAACCTGTTCGTAGCCGGATTTATCGGTTCCCCTACCATGAACTTTATCAACGGTACTCTTTCCGAAGTGAACGGCGCTGTCCGTTTCCGTGCAGAGAACCTTGATGTTGAAGTTCCAGGCGGCAAAGCTACAATCCTGCGTAACAAAGGCTTCATCGGTAAAGATGTAATCATGGGCGTTCGTCCAGAAGACATTCATGAAGAGCCAGTGTTCCTGGAAGCTTCTCCTAACACAATCTTCACTTCGATGGTTGATGTTACGGAAAACCTTGGTCATGAAATGCTCCTCTACTTGAGCGGTCTTGGCAATAACACTGTAATTGCACGTGTAGATGGACGTTCCACTACCCGTGAAGGCAGTAAGCCTAGATTGGCCATCGACATGAACAAAGTCCACATCTTCGACAAAGAATCCGAACTTAACGTTCTGCTGGGATAAGATCTCTGCAGGGTGAACATAGTTTATAATGAAGAAAGCCGCCTGGTTAGGCGGCTTTTTCTTGTAATGATCATGGTGGAATGGAACGATAACCGCTGGGGTTAAGATTGCATTCACTGGCATAATCCATTAAGATAGCAGGAGAATTACCTGTAGCTGGAATGGATAAAGATGTAACCGGTATGCGGGGAAGCGGCATAAGCCGCGGGTGACGAAAGGACGGACACATATATGGCTAAGAAGGTAAAAGTATCGGAATTGGTGCAGCATTTTCAATTAGAGGTAGTATCCGGACATGAAGGTCTGAAAAGACCGATCACAGTGGATGATTTGAACCGTCCCGGGCTGGAAATGGCCGGTTATTTCGAATATTATCCGGAAGAACGTGTGCAGCTACTAGGCAAAACAGAGCTGGCTTTCTTCTCTATGCTCTCAGAGGAAGAACGGAAAAGCCGGGTACGCGGTATCTGTAACGACAATACCCCGTGTATCGTCATTACTCGTGCGTTGGATGTACCTCAGGAGCTTGTAGACATCAGTAACGAGAAGGGACTTCCTGTGCTCCGCAGCTCCATGGCGACCACGATTTTCTCAAGCAGACTGACCAGCTTCCTTGAGGGCAGACTGGCACCGACTGCAACAATTCACGGTGTTCTCTGTGATGTGTATGGGGTAGGGATGCTGATTACAGGCACCAGCGGCATTGGTAAAAGTGAAACCGCACTGGAACTCGTTAAACGCGGTCATCGCCTGATTGCCGATGATGCGGTAGAAATCCGCCAGACCTCGGATAATCAGCTTCATGGTACCGCACCGGAATTAATCCGTCACTTGCTGGAGATCCGCGGTGTCGGGATTATTAATGTTATGACGCTCTTTGGAGCAGGCGCTATCCGTAATCACAAGCGGATTACTCTGGTGGTCAGACTGGAAGCCTGGCAGCAGGACAAGCAGTATGACCGACTGGGACTGGATGAGGAGACGACACGGATTATTGATACCGATGTGCCGCTGGTTACCATCCCTGTCCGTCCGGGACGTAACCTCGCTGTCATTATCGAGGTGGCTGCGATGAATTACCGGCTCAAGCAAATGGGCTTTAATGCCGCGCTGCAATTTACGAATAAACTTACCGCCACCATCTCAGAAGATATGGATGATCTCGATTAGGAGTGTGAGAGCATGTTTTATTCACTAGCGATTGACCCGATTGTCTTCTCGATTGGATCACTGCCGGTTCACTGGTATGGCCTGATTCTGGGTCTTGGTGCGCTTACCGGGCTTTTCCTATGTATTCAAGAAGGCAAACGCTTCAACATTCCTCAGGAGTTCTTCATGGATATGTTGCTGTTGGGCTTGCCATCGGCTATTATTGGGGCGCGGCTATACTTCGTAGCCTTCAAGTGGGAAGACTATAAGGATAACCTGCTCGATATCTTCAAGGTCTGGAATGGCGGTATTGCGATTTATGGCGCCCTGATCGGCGCGATTATCTGCGGGATTATTTATTTCCGCTATAAAGGCTATCCGTTCTGGCGCATCGTGGATATCTGTGCTCCCGGACTGCTTGCAGGCCAGATGATCGGACGGTGGGGTAATTTCATCAACCAGGAAGCCTATGGCGGTGTGGTAGAGGAATCGTTCCTGCGGGATAAGCTGCATTTGCCGGACTTTATCGTTAATCAAATGTACATAGGGGATGCTTTTCACCATCCGACCTTCCTGTACGAATCACTCTGGAGTCTGCTGGGCATTCTGCTCCTCATGGTGCTGCGCCGCCAGAAGTTCGTCCGTGCCGGAGAAATCTTCATGTCCTACTTCATCTGGTACTCCATCGGCCGCTTCTTCATTGAAGCTCTGCGTACGGACAGTCTTGCCTTTGACGGCAGCAGCGGTGTGGCAGCCTTCATTAACGGGCTGTGGAGTCCAATGAAGTGGATGGGTTTCGAGCAAGGCTATCTTGACCCGGCTTACGGGAATATCCGTATCTCTCAGCTGCTCGCGCTGCTCATTATTGTGGCCGCCATTGCACTGATTATTGTACGGCGGGTAAGCGGACAGCCGAAGGCTCATTACCTGGACCCGATCATTAGCACCAAACCGGCAGCAGCGGATGCGGTAGTTCCAGAGAGTGCTGTGAATACGCCTCAGAAGCCTTCTCAGCCAGTTCAGCCGGTGGAAGATCCCTCTAAAGATAAGGAAACAAAGGAGTAATACAATCAATGATAGAATGCGTGTTATTTGATCTGGACGGAACGATTGTGAATACGAATGAGCTGATCATCAATTCGTTCATGCATGCGCTGAAGGAGAATAACCTGCCGGCGCTTACCCGGGAACAGATGATTCCGCATATGGGAACTACGCTGCATCACCAGCTAAGCGCGTTCTCGGGCCTGGAGGATATCGGCGTGCTGGAACGGTCCTACCGTTCTTACAACAATGCACATCATGACGAGTTGGTTCATGCTTTTCCCCATGTGAACGAGACGATGGAAGAACTGCTGCGCCGGGGAATCCGCATGGGGGTAGTAACCACGAAGATCCGGCCTTCCACACTCAGAACACTGGAGAAATTCGATCTGCTGAAATATATGGAGACGATTGTTACGGTGAATGATGTGACTCATCCGAAGCCGCATCCGGAGCCGGTGCTCACGGCAGTGGCCAATCTGGGTGTTGATCCAGCCAAGACACTGATGGTGGGGGATAGTGCTGTCGATATTCAGTCTGCCAAGGCAGCAGGTGTGCGTGTAGCAGGAGTGGCCTGGTCGCTTAAGGGTGAGGCTGTGCTGCGCACCTATGAACCGGATTACATCATCCAGGAGATGAAGGACTTGTACTCAATTGTGGAGCAGGAGACTATGCAGCCGTGAGAAAGATAACCCGTTATCCCGTGGAGGGGCATAATTCGCTCTGGCATATTTATCGCACGGTCAGCCCGTGGAAGGGTGTGCGCAACTTTATTTTTATCCAGATTGCCCGTTATTGCCCGATTTTGCCGCTCAAGAACTGGATTTACCGCCGGGTGCTCGGGATGAAGATAGGTAAGCATACTGCGTTTGGACTTATGGCGATGGTGGATGTATTTTTTCCGGAGAAGATCTCTATCGGGGAGAACACGGTTATCGGCTATAACACTACGATCCTGGCTCATGAGTATCTCATCAAGGAGTATCGGCTGGGTGAAGTTATGATCGGCGAGAATGTAATGATTGGGGCTAACACGACTATTCTCCCTGGGGTTACGATTGGGGATGGGGCTACGGTTGCGGCGGGATCGGTGGTTCACAAAGATGTTGCTGCCGGTTCGTTCGTCGGGGGGAATCCGCTCCGCGAGCTGCGTAAACAGGAGGAATCATAATGGCTCAAAAGGAAAGAATTCCACAGCTTGATATTTTTCGGGCAATCGCTATTTTTGCGGTGATCGCCATTCATGCCACTTCACGCACGTTGGCTGAGACACTGGGCACTTCCATGTTCCCTCCGTTTCTGTTTATTAACAAGTTCAGCCAGTTTGCGGTGCCTTCCTTTATATTCTTAAGCGGGTTCGTCCTGTTCTACAATTATATTGACCGTCCGCTGGGCGGGAAGGTACTGGCCAAATTCTACAGCCGCAGACTGATCTATATTATTGTGCCTTATCTTGTGTTTACGGTGCTGTATTTTGGACTGAAAATGACGGCCGGTCATACCTGGGGGATGCCTCTTCAGGAGATGGGCGGGAAGTTCTTCAAGTATCTATGGACGGGTACGGCGTATACACATCTCTACTATATCATCATCATTATCCAGTTCTATCTGCTGTTCCCGCTGATACTCTGGTGTCTGCAGAAAGTCCGGCATCTCGCGGCCTGGGCACCAGTAATCGGGCTTGCGTTACAGTGGGGCTTCGTGCTGCTTAACAAATATATGGTGAACCACGGGTATTGGAAGCTGTCCAAGGGTAGTCTGGCCATTACGTATTTCTCGTATTTCCTGTTAGGTGCGGCGATTGCGATCTACTACAGCTCCTTGAAAAAGTGGCTGGTTCCCTCCCGCGAAGGCTGGCGTTCCGGTAAAGGGACAAGCTGGGTGGTACTATGGCTCTTATGGGCGGCTGCCGGAGCTTACCATGTGGTCTTGTGGTATAACAACTATACGAAGAAAACAGTAATCAACAGTCTATGGTACGAAGGGTTCTCGAACCTGCATGCCTTGCTCTCTTGTCTGGTACTGTTCCAGCTGTCCTTCCTGCTGTACGGGGCAGGACGCAGCTTGCTGAGCAGACTGCTGCTCTCGGCCGGGGCGTGCTCCTTCGGTATCTATCTGCTCCATCCGCTGTTGCTGTTCATGTACCGGAAGCTGCCGTTCCACGGCGGATCGCTGGCCTATACGGCGGCAATAGCGGGCGGCTGGCTGGTGGCCCTCCTGGGCTCCTGGCTAGTGGTTGCGCTTGCCTTCCGTTATGTGAAGCCGGCCTGGATGGTGTTCGGCTCTGCACCGCAGAAGCCGGCAGCAGCGCCAAAGGCGACAGTGTAGACTTAGGCTTAGTTCATATATTGAAAGCGCCGGCTGGCCGCATCTGCGGCTGTCCGGCGCTTTGCTGTAATCAGGCGGTTCTGGAAAGCACGTTAGCCGGGCTGTTCCCCCGCCTGCTCGCGCTGGAAGTCGGCGATAGCCTGATACTGATCCTCCAGACTGCGAGATACCGAGATGAAGATGGGCAGCAGCTGTTTGTAGGCTTTGGCGTGGGCAGTAACCGGCTCATGCCGGTGAGTGGAGCCAATCATGCTGAAGACAGCATCCAAGGAATCGATCCGCCCGATGGCGTATAATCCCAGTACAACAGCGCCGAGGCAAGAGCTCTCGAAGCTCTCAGGGACGACTACCTCCTGATCGAAAATATCCGCCATCATCTGCCGCCAGAGCGCCGAACGGGCGAAGCCGCCGGTAGCCAGGATTCTAACGGGCTCGCCGATACATTCCTCCATGGCCAGCAATACGGTGTACATATTGAAGATGACACCTTCCAGCACCGCACGGATCATATGCTCCTTACGGTGATTCATGCTTAACCCGAAGAAGGAGCCGCGGGCATCAGGATTCCACAGCGGTGCGCGTTCTCCGGTCAGATACGGATGGAAGAGCAGTCCGTTGCTGCCGGGCGGCACCTGCTCGGCGATCCGGGTTAATACTTCGTAGGGATCAATGCCCAGGCGCTTCGCCGTCTCTACTTCAGAAGCGGCGAACTCATCACGCACCCAGCGGAAGAGCATCCCACCGTTATTCACGGGGCCGCCAATCACCCAATGCTTGTCTGTCAGGGCGTAGCAGAAGATCCGTCCTTTGGGGTCGGTCAGCGGATGGTCAACTACAGTACGGATGGCACCGCTTGTGCCTATCGTTGCAGCGATTACCCCCGGCTCCATTGCTCCTACGCCCAGGTTGGACAGAACGCCGTCACTGGCGCCTACTACAAACGGAGTGTCCGTGAGCAGACCGAGCTTTCCGGTAAGCTCCGGAAGCAGTCCCTGCAGGATATGGGTGGTCGGGATCGGACGGGATAGCCGCTCCGGAGTAACACCGGCAATCCGGAGCGCCTCCTCGTCCCAGTCGAGCTTCTCCAGATTGAACATGCCGGTGGCAGAGGCGATGGAATGGTCAATCACATATTCTCCGAACAACCGGAAGAAAATATATTCTTTGATGGAGATGAACTTGTAGGTCTGCCGGAACAGCTCGGGCTGCTCCTCGCCTAGCCACATCAGCTTGGTGATTGGAGACATAGGGTGTATAGGCGTTCCTGTCCGCAGGTAGAGCTCATGTCCATTCAATTCATCCTTCAACCGCCGGGCATAGCGGCTGCTCCGGTTATCAGCCCAGGTGATACAGGCGGTCAGTGGCTTACCCGCAGGATCTACAGCGATGACGCTATGCATAGCGGAGCTGAACGAGACCAGCAGAATGGATTCAGGTGTTGCAAGGCTCTCCTGCATGACCGCTGCTATGGTATGAATCACGGCTTCCAGAATCTGCTCCGGGTCTTGTTCTGCAACAGAGGGGGAGGGCTGATGCAGTGGATAGCCCTGATTGCTCTGAGCGACAATTGTTCCGTTCTTCTCAAAGAGGACAGCCTTCGTGCTGGTGGTTCCAATATCAACGCCAATCATATAGGATGTACTCAAGCCGTCAGTCCTTCTTTCTGCTTCTGAATTAGATACCGGGAATACTTCATGGAGGAAATAAAGTACAATCATATTAACTTATTATATTCGCCGCTTATCCCGGTGGCAAAAGGAACTCTGGAATTCAAGCGAATTGTTGACGCAAAAGGATGGTCCGTGATACGATATTGCCACTACTTTACTTTGCTACCACTTTACCATGATAAAGTATTTGATAATACCCTTTAACATATCCGATGAGGTGAACAATGAAGATGGCCAAACCAAAGGGATTTGAAAAGCCTGCCGGCGTAAGAGATTATCTCCCGCGTGCAGTAACGAAGCTGCGCAAGATCGAGAAGGATGTACTTCACTGTATGAGCCGCTGGGGCTACCGGCAGATGATTACACCTACTCTTGAATATTACGATACTGTCGGTGTAGCCAGCTCTACATCTGATCAGAAGCTGTATAAATTGCTGAATAACCGTGGGCAGGCGCTGGTGCTGCGTTCAGAAATGACGGCACCTGTAGCCCGTGTGGTCTCCTCTCTATTGAAGGATGAGCCGCTGCCGCTGCGTTTGTCCTACCATGCCAACGTCTTCCGGGCCATTGAAGAAGAGGCCGGGCGGGAGGCGGAATTCTTTCAGACCGGTGTAGAGCTTGTCGGTGATGATTCGCCGGAGGCTGACGCGGAGGTAGTCGCGCTGGCAATTGCTTCACTGCAGGCGGCGGGCGTAAAGTCTTTTAAAATAGCAATTGGACATGTGGGCTTCCTCGACGGTCTCTTCCAGGAGGCGGTATCCGGCTTGCCGCAGGCTCAGGAGGAGCTGAAGAGCCATCTGCTCAGCCGCGATTATGTAGCCTTCCGCGAGACGCTGCGGCGTCTTGAGCTATCCACTGCCCAGAAGCAGGAGCTGGACGGACTGCTGCGGCTGCGCGGCGGGAAGGAGATCTGCGGACAGGCGCTGGAGCTGAGCAACCATCCGGTGGCGCGCGCGTCGATCGAGCATCTGTGCAAGGTCTGGGAGGTGCTGGTTGCTTACGGTGTCTCCGAGCATGTGCTGATTGATCTGACGATGATCGGTGATTTCTCTTACTATACAGGCATGACCTTCGAGGGATATGCTTCCGAGCTGGGCTTCCCGGTATGCAGCGGCGGCCGGTATGACAACCTGCTGCAGCAATTCGGGCGTCCGATTCCCTCCACCGGCTTCTCCCTGAAGACCAACCGTATTCTGGATGGAGTCTCCGGGCTGCTGGAAGAGGAAGAACTGCCGATTCTGGTCCAGTACGATGCACTGCGGCGCCAGGAGGGTCTGGCCGAGGCTGCGAGGCTGCGCTCGGAAGGGCATGCTGTGGTTACACGGCTGGCAACAGGCCCGGAGGAGCTGAAGACCGTGAAGCGGCTGGATGCAGATACTATTCAGGCAGAGGGCGAGCTGTACGGTGAGATCTACACGTTCGTGTCGTTTGTCAGCGAGCATGGGTGAGCGGAGCTGCTGCAGGTGGTTTTGAAATGATGAGTACACACGAAACGGGGGCGGGTATTGATGGCACAGATTCTTAAGGTAGCCATGCCGAAAGGCCGGATTTACAATAAAGCGGCAGAGCTGTTCCGCCAGGCGGGACTGCCGATTCCTCCGGACGGAGAAGAGTCGCGCAAGCTGGTGATTTCATTGCCGGAGGCCGGAATGGAGTTCATTCTGGCCAAGCCGGTGGATGTGCCCACTTATGTAGAGTATGGAGTGGCGGATATCGGTATTGTCGGCAAGGATGTGCTGCTGGAGGAGAGCCGCGATGTGTACGAGCTGCTGGATCTCGGGATCGCCCGCTGCCGGATGTCGATTATCGGGCTTCCGAACTGGCAGCCGGGCATTCAGCAGCGGGTAGCTACCAAGTACCCGAACGTGGCTTCGCGGTATTTCCGTGAGCAAGGCCAGCAGGTGGAGGTTGTGAAGCTGAACGGCTCCATCGAGCTGGCACCGCTGATCGGGCTGGCTGACCGGATTGTGGATATGGTAGAGACCGGCCAGACGCTGAAGGATAACGGTCTGGTGGAGATGACGAGCATCTTCGAGATCACCAGCCGCCTGGTGGCGAACCGGGTAAGCTACCGGATGAAGAATGAGGAGATTCAACAGCTGTGCGACCGGCTGCAGGCTGTTATTGCAGAACCGGGGTTGCAGGTAAAATAATATAAGCAAAACTATAAGCTCAAGGGGGAAGCGGCGGTGAAGATCCAGTCCAGTAAGGAATTTAAACTGCAGCGTGAGGTGGAATACGGCACGCCGGAGCAGAACAAGGCCGTACGTGAAATCGTGGCCGATATCAAGCGGGAAGGCGACGCGGCGTTGCTCCGTTATACGGAGCGCTTCGACGGCGCTGTACTGACGCCAGCGCAGCTGCGCGTAACGCCGGAGGAGCTTGAGGCCGCCTACGGCCGGGTAGAGGAGTCCTTCGTGACGGCGATTCGCGCAGCAGCCGTGAATATCCGTGCGTTCCATGCGCGGCAGAAACGCAATTCCTGGATGGATCTGCAGCCGGACGGCACGATCCTCGGCCAGATCATCCGCCCGCTGAAGCGCGTGGGCGTCTATGTTCCCGGCGGCAAGGCGGCCTATCCGTCCTCGGTGCTGATGAACGTGATTCCGGCACAGATCGCCGGGGTGCCGGAGATCGTGATGGTGACGCCGCCTTCGACGGGCGGCTCTGAAGGTATTGATCCTTATATTCTCGTGGCCGCCGCTGAAGCGGGCGTACACGAGATCTACCGCGTAGGCGGCGCGCAGGCCATCGCCGCCCTCGCCTTCGGCACGGAATCGATCGTGCCGGTCGACAAGATCTGCGGGCCAGGGAACATCTACGTGGCCCTGGCCAAGCGCGAGGTCTACGGCGCTGTCGACATCGACAGCATCGCCGGACCGAGCGAGATCGTCGTGCTCGCCGACGATACCGCTGAGGCCGCCTACATCGCGGCCGACCTGCTCTCGCAGGCCGAGCACGACGAGATGGCGTCGGCGATCCTCGTGACGCCGTCGCAGCGTCTCGCGGAGGCGGTGGCTGCCGAGGTTGAGCGGCAGCTGAAGGCATTGCCGCGCGAGCAAATCGCGCGGGCCTCGGTCGAGAACTACGGCGCGATTATCGTCGTAGACTCGCTTGAGGAGGGCATCTCCGTAGTGAACCGGCTGGCGCCGGAGCATCTGGAGATTGTTGTGAACGACCCGATGGGGCTGACCGGCGCAATTGAGAACGCCGGAGCGATCTTCCTCGGGCCGTACAGCTCGGAGCCGGTCGGCGACTACTTCGCCGGACCGAACCATATTATACCGACGAATGGCACAGCGCGGTTCTCCTCGCCTGTAGATGTGGACGACTTCATCAAGAAGTCCAGCCTGATCTATTACAGCAAGGAAGCGCTGCTGCGCGACGGGGCGGCGATTATGGAGCTTGCCCGGCGTGAAGGGCTGGAAGGCCATGCACGCGCCATCGAAATCCGGCTTACGAACGAAGCGAAAGGTGGAGACACAAATGGAGAACAATAACAACGAACTGGCGCTGCGTAAGGCCGGACTTAGCCGTACAACCAATGAAACGGACATCAAGCTAACCTTTGCCGTGGACGGCAGCGGGGTCTCCGAACTGGAGACCGATGTGCCGTTCCTGAATCATATGCTGGATCTGTTCACGAAGCATGGACAGTTTGACCTCTCTGTACAGGCACGGGGAGATATCGAGATCGATGATCACCATACGGTGGAGGATATCGGTATCTGTCTCGGACAGGCTCTGCGTGAAGCACTTGGCGATAAAAAAGGC
This sequence comes from Paenibacillus sp. FSL R7-0210, assembly GCF_038009085.1. Taxonomy (NCBI): domain Bacteria; kingdom Bacillati; phylum Bacillota; class Bacilli; order Caryophanales; family Paenibacillaceae; genus Paenibacillus; species Paenibacillus sp. FSL R7-0210. Next base: position 6,319,643 of record NZ_JBBPAR010000001.1, on the reverse strand, counting down.
ATCAAGCGGTACGCCAGTGTCTTCGTCCCTATGGATGAGGCGCTTGCCCAGGTAGTGATCGATATCAGTAACCGGCCGCATTTCGAATACCGGGCAGCGTATCCTTCCCAGCAGGTAGGCAGCTTCTCTACAGAGCTGGTACATGAATTCCTGTGGAAGTTCGCACTGGAGGCGAGAATTACGCTGCATGTCATCGTTCATTACGGCTCCAATACCCATCACATGATTGAAGCGATATTCAAGGCGCTGGGACGGGCACTGGATGAGGCGACCCTGGTAGATCCCCGGGTGAAGGGCGTGCCTTCAACGAAGGGAGTGCTGTAGGATGGCCGTTGCAATCGTCGATTACGGCATGGGCAACCTGCACAGTGTCAGCAAGGCCGTAGAGCGGCTGGGGTATACGAGTCTTGTAACCTCGGATGCCGCCGAGATCCTGGCGGCAGACAGTGTCATTCTGCCGGGAGTCGGTGCCTTTGGCGATGCGATGGAGCACTTACGGGAGAGCGGAATGGATGATGTCGTCCGGGCCGCAGCGTCAGCGGGCCAGCCGGTGCTGGGCATCTGCCTCGGAATGCAGCTGCTGCTGCGCAGCAGCGAGGAGCATGGCGAGCATAAGGGGCTGGGGCTTCTGCCCGGCGCAGTGGTGCGCTTCGCCCCCCGGGACGGCTACAAGGTGCCGCATATGGGCTGGAACAGGCTGAGCTTCCGCCAGCCGGAGAGTCCGCTGCTGGCCGGCCTGACGGAGGGGCATGTGTACTTCGTGCACTCCTATCATGCACTCGCGGCGGACAGCGATCTGCTGGCCGTCACAGACTATGGACATCCGGTAACGGCTATTGTGGGCCGCGGCAATGTCTACGGTATGCAGTTCCACCCGGAGAAGAGCGGGGAGCTTGGCGTCAAGCTGCTGGGTAATTTCCTGAGGCTCCAGGCACAGCAGGCTTAGCCTGCCTGAATCACTAATTTGCAATGAAAGCGGGGAGTATTCATGTCTTCTTTTATCCTATATCCGGCGATTGATATCCGGGACGGCAAGTGTGTCCGGCTGCAGCAGGGTGATTATGCCCAAGAGACGATCTATAACGACAGTCCGGTAGAGGTAGCTAAGTCATGGGAAGAGCAGGGCGGGCAGTATATCCATCTGGTGGATCTGGACGGAGCCAAAGCAGGCTGCCCCGTGAATGATGCCATCATTGGAACTATTGCTAAGCATGCGAATGTTCCTGTACAGGTCGGCGGAGGTCTCCGTACTCTTGCCGATGTCGAGAAGCTGCTGGGCCTTGGCGTTAGCCGGGTGATTATCGGAACGGCAGCCATTAATGATCAGGCTTTTACAGAAGCGGTTCTTGCCAAATACGGTGACAAAGTTGCCATCGGCATCGATGCCCGCAACGGCTATGTGGCTACGCACGGCTGGCTTAATACATCTGAGGTCCGCGCGGAAGATCTGGCCAGAGAGCTGGCCGCCAAAGGTGCCGAGACCTTCATCTATACCGATATCTCCCGTGACGGGATGATGCAGGGGCCGAACGTGGAAGGCATTCTCTCTATGGCTAAAGCAAGCGGCCGCAGCGTAATCGCTTCCGGCGGCGTGACCAGCCTTAATGATCTGCAGCGCCTGAACGTACATAGCGGCAGCGGAATCGGCGGGGCGATTGTGGGCAAGGCGCTGTATACCGGCAATATTAATCTGGGTGAAGCGCTGCAGACCCTGGGCCAATCCTCCGGATTGCGGTAAGTCTATACTAAGGAGGGGTCTTGGCATGTTGGCGAAACGGATTATTCCCTGTCTGGATGTGAAGGACGGGCGTGTGGTAAAAGGCGTGAATTTTGTGAATCTGCGCGATGCCGGAGATCCGGTGGAGCTTGCGGCGCTGTACGACCGCGAGGGAGCGGATGAGCTGGTATTCCTCGATATTTCCGCTTCTGTGGAAGGCAGGGCGACCATGATTGAAGTGGTGCGGCAGACGGCGGGTGAGATTGCTATTCCCTTCACGGTGGGCGGGGGCATCTCGACCCCTGATGATATGAAGCGGATTCTGCGTGCCGGAGCGGACAAGATCGGGATTAACACGGCCGCTGTAAATAACCCCAGGCTGATTCTGGAAGGAGCCCGTCACTTCGGCTCCCAGTGCATTGTAGTGGCGATGGATGCCAAATATAATGAGGCTTGGGGCGAATGGGAAGTGTATACGCACGGCGGACGTACGCCCACCGGTATCCGGGCCTTGAACTGGGCCAAGGAAGCGGAGCGGCTGGGGGCCGGCGAGATTCTGCTTACAAGTATGGACGCGGACGGGACCAAGGACGGCTTCGACCTGAAGCTGACGGCGGCAGTAAGTGACCTGCTGAGTATACCTGTGATTGCTTCCGGCGGGGCCGGGAGAATTGAGCATTTCTATGATGTATTTACGGAAGGCCGGGCAGATGCCGGACTTGCGGCAACCATTTTTCACTATAAAGAGATTGCTATTCATGATCTGAAGGCTGATCTGAAGCAAAGAGGAGTAGAGATCCGATGAGCGAGGACAAGAAGGATATCGCACTAAGCCAGCAGGAGGCAGTGTCCGGCATCCGCTGGAATGAATCCGGCCTGCTGCCTGCAGTCATTCAGGATGCGCGCACCCTGGAGGTATTAATGTTCGCCTATATGAATCCTGAGTCGCTGCAGCGCTCACTTGCGAGCGGCCAGACCTGGTTCTGGAGCCGTTCACGCAGCGAGCTGTGGCATAAGGGGGGGACGTCCGGCAATACGCAGGCGATCACCTCGATCCATTACGACTGTGACAGCGATACGCTGCTGGTGAAGGTAGTGCCGGAGGGTCCGGCCTGCCATACCGGGGAGAACAGCTGCTTCTTCCGCGAGATTCCGCTCGATTCACCGGCAACCGTAACTGACACTGCCGGGACTGCCGTGAACGCTGCTGAAGCAGAGAGCGGCCGGTTTGCGGTACTCGGGGAGCTGGAGCGTGTGATTGCCGAGCGTGAGGTGAACCGTCCTGAGGGGGCGTATACGACCTATCTGTTCGACAAGGGCGTGGACAAGATCCTGAAGAAGGTCGGTGAGGAAGCCTCCGAGACGATCATTGCCGCCAAAAACAAAGATAATGCCGAGCTGCGCCTGGAGGTCAGCGATCTGATCTATCACCTACTGGTGCTGCTGCAGGAGCGCAAGCTTCCGCTGGATGAGATTCTGGAAGAGCTGAGCGCCCGCCATGAACGCCCGCGGCGGGATTAGGAGGAACTTTCTGCATGCACATCGATTATCATACCCATCATGAACGCTGTGGACATGCGGTCGGAAAGCTGGAGGAGTATGTGCAGCGGGGCATCGCTCTGGGACTTGAGCAGCTTGGGCTGTCGGATCATCTGCCGCTGATCCATGTCGACCCGGACCACTACTATCCCGAGATGGCTATGCCTCTTGCGGAGCTTCCGCGATATGTGGAGGAATGCCTTACGCTGAAGGAGCGCTACCGGGGCACGATTGAGCTGCGGGTCGGGCTGGAGGCGGATTATATTGAGGGATATGAGGAGCAGATCCGCGAGCTTTTGGCACCCTATCCGTGGGATTATCTAATTGGCTCGGTGCATTTCCTGGGAGAATGGGATATTACCGACCACCGGCAGACCCATGGCTGGGAAGGCCAGGATGTCATGGCGGTATACCGCCGCTATTATGATGCTGTACAGAAGTCGGCGTTAACAGGATTATATGATATTATAGGACATATGGACGTCATCAAAAGGTTCGGTTACGGACCCCGGACGCCGGAGGACCTGGCGGAGGCTAAGAAGCTTGAGCTGGATACGCTGAAGGTCATTGCCCGCAGCGGCATCGCGATGGAGCTGAACGCTTCCGGGCTGTTCAAGCCGTGCGCCGAGATGTTCCCGGCAGAGCATGTGCTTGTTCAGGCGCTTGAGCTGGGCATTCCGCTCACGGTTGGCTCTGATGCGCATGATCCCATGAAGCTGGGAGACGGCTTAACAGAGGCCCGGGACATGCTCTGGCGCACCGGCTTCCGCGAACTGGCCGTCTTTGAAGGACGCCGCCGTACATCTGTTTCGTTCAACGTATAAATTTATAATCCCAGGAGGGTACTATGCATCATCAATTACGGATTTTTTCCGGTTCGTCGAATCCGAAGCTTGCCGCTGATATTGCGGAGCGCCTTGGTGCGCCGCTTGGCCAGATTAAGCTGACCCGTTTCAAAAGCGGCGAGATTTATGTGCATTATGAAGAGAGCATCCGGAACTGCGACGTATTTTTGGTGCAATCCCTGGCTCATCCGATTAACGAGCTGTTTGTAGAGCTGCTGGTCATGATTGATGCCGCCAAGCGCGCATCGGCCAGAACGGTGAACATTATCGTTCCCTATTACGGGTACGCCCGGCAGGAGCGTAAGTCCGCACCACGTGAGCCGATCTCGGCCAAAATGGTCGCCGATGTGCTGACCACCGCCGGTGCAACGCGCGTAATTACGATTGATCTGCATGCCGCAGCCATACAGGGATTCTTCAATATTCCGGTCGATCATCTGACGGCGCTTGATCTGATTAGCGGTTATCTGAAGGTGAAGGGGCTTACCGATCTGGTCGTGGTCTCCCCGGATGCGGGACGAGCGTCCATGGCGGAGAAGCTGGCCAGCCGGCTGGATTCGCCGTTCGCCATCATGATTAAGAAGCGTCCGGCGCATAATGAATCGGTGATTACGCATGTCATTGGTGATGTGGAAGGCAGGACGCCAATCATTATAGAGGATCTTATAGATACCGGAACCACGATCGTCAATGTGGTGGAGGGCCTGAAGGAGCGGGGCGCCCGGAACAGTATCGTCTGTGCTACGCACGGACTGTTCTCCGGGGATGCGCTTGAGCGGATGGATCATCCCAATATCGACGAGATTGTCATTACCGATTCGATTGCCCTGCCGGACGAGCATTCCAGCAGATTCGCAGTGCTCTCGGTAGCTCCCATGCTGGCTGAGGCCACGCGTATTATCATCGAGGGCGGTTCCATAGATAAGCTGTTCAGAGACGCGGGGATTTAACTCCCGCGTCTTTTTTTGAGCTTTTCCCTCCCGTTAGCTCTCTCTCTGAGACTTGAGAATCTCGTTGCCACATGTGGTATACTGTGTGAAGAAGACAGCCGAGACCATAAATGGAAACGAACAGGTAAGGCTAGGGAAGCTGAAACAAGGGAGGTGCCTTGCTTCCATGATAGAGAGAACTTCAGAGAATACCGCGGAGCACAGTAATGTCATTCCGGTCACTCTGGATGCCAATTTTTTCTTTGAAAGAGCCGTTCGGTCGCTGGACCGCTTTCAATATGATAAGGCATTAAGAAATTTTCGCAAAGCTGTTGAATATGAGCCGGATAATCCGGTGAATCATTGCAATATGGCGGGTATATTATCTGAGATGGGCAATTATACCGCATCTAACGAGATTCTTATCCATGTTCTGGAGAAAATCGACCCCGCTATGACAGAATGCCATTTCTACATGGCTAATAACTTCGCCAATATGGAAAGCTTTGAAGAGGCGGAGCGCTCGCTGGTCACTTACTTGGAAGAGGATGCTAACGGCGAGTTCATGACCGAATCCGAAGAGCTGATGGAGCTGCTGCAATATGAGCTGAACCGGCCTGCTCCGCTGGTGCGTATCCGCAGCCGTGAGGGAGTCGTAGAGCATGACCGGGCGCGGAGTCTGCTGGAGGAGGGGAAGTTCCCTCAGGCTGTAGAGCTGCTGGAGGAGATCACTGCGGGTACCCCGGATTTTTTGGCTGCGCATAATAATCTGGCACTAGCTCATTTCTATATGGGCCGGTTCGCCAAGGCGAAGGAATGTCTGAATGAGGTGCTGAAGCAAGACCCCGGCAATCTGCACGCTCTGTGCAATATGGCCATCTTCCTGCAGTATGCAGGAGATAAGGAACAGCTTGAAACGCTGCTCGGTATGCTTGAAGCAACGGTGCCGTTCCATCAGGAGCATGTATTCAAAATGGCTACAACCATGGGTATCCTGGGCCGGCACGCTGCCGCTTACAGCCATTTCCGCCGTCTGCTGAAGGACGAGGAGGTCGCCGGAGACGCCGGGCTGTATCATTACTGTGCCGCGGCGGCAAGCAATAGCGGAAAACATGATGAGGCGCTGCGCTGCTGGAGACAGGCAGCCAAGCTGGACCCTGCTTCCGCTGTCCCGGCGTTCTTCCTGTCCCAGCTCCAGCAGGCCCGGGCAGAAGGACACCCTATGCCTGCTGTCAGCTATAACTATCAGCTGCCCTTCCAGGAGCAGCTGAAGCAGTGGAAGGGCAATACAGGCAGATTCACTGAAGAAGTGCGGAATAATCCGCTGCTGCGCGCCTCGTTCTTCTGGGCGCTGCGCTACGGCGATTCCGCTACGAAGCTTCAGGTGACCGAGGCTCTCCGCTGGATTGAGGACGAGGAGATGTCCGAGGTACTGCGCGGAGTTCTGGAGCAGGAGCCGCTGCAGGAGGACCGCCTGCAGGAGGCGGCATTGTTCAGCCTTCAGCGGCTGATCGGGGAGAACCTGAATGAAGCCGGCGGCTCGCCCGGCGAAGAGCAGGAGCCTGCGGCTGCTCCCGGACCCAAGGGGATGCTGCCCGGAACCGGCGGCTTATCGCCGTCCACTACCCGTATTTGAAGCAATTGCTGTTGTAAGAACACCTACTTGTAAGGAGGCCAATGTAATGTACAAAACGATTGTAATCGGAACAGGCCCGGCCGGGCTGACAGCCGCGATTTATCTGGCGCGTGCGAACCTGAGCCCGCTGGTCATTGAAGGCTTGCAGCCGGGGGGACAACTGACAACGACGACAGAAGTGGAGAACTTTCCAGGCTTCCCTGAAGGGATTCTGGGTCCGGACCTGATGGACAATATGCGCAAGCAGGCGGAACGCTTCGGCGCTGAATTCAAGAATGGCTGGGTGGAGTCGGTGGACTTCTCACAGCGTCCGTTCAAGGTAACAGTGGACGGAATGGGTGTATTGGAAGCGGAGTCGGTTATTATTTCAACCGGGGCCTCTGCAAGATATCTGGGCATTCCGGGCGAGCAGGAGAATGTGGGACGCGGGGTCAGCACCTGTGCGACCTGTGACGGCTTCTTTTTCCGTAATAAAAAGATTGTCGTCGTCGGCGGCGGAGACTCCGCCATGGAGGAAGCCAGCTTCCTGACCCGCTTTGCATCCAGCGTAACGCTGGTTCACCGCCGTCCCGAGCTGCGGGCCTCGAAGATCATGCAGGACCGGGCGCGTGACAACAGCAAGGTAACCTGGGCCTTGAACCGCACACCGGTTGAAGTAACGGTAGGAGAGACCGGAGTGAAGGGCCTTACGGTGCTTAACAATGAGACAGGTCTGACAGAATTGGTGGAGGCAGACGGCGTGTTCGTAGCGATTGGACACACACCGAACACAGCCTTCTTGGGCGGGCAGATCAATACGGATGAGAATGGCTATATTGTGGTCAACCCGGGTACCACCGAGACCAACATCCCGGGTGTATTCGCCTGTGGCGATGTACAGGATACCCGTTACCGTCAAGCGATATCGGCAGCGGGAACCGGTTGTATGGCCGCTATGGATGCCGAGAAGTTCCTGGAAGGCACGATGGTGCACGACTGGAGCGAATCGCTAGACAAATAACGGGTTTACAAGAATTACCCATACAGGTAAAATGTATTTAATTAGATAAGATACCCACTAGGGGAGCCTGAATAGGCTGAGACGGGAAAATTGAATTTCCGGACCCTTGAACCTGATCTGGATCATACCAGCGTAGGAAAGTGGAGTCGGACCTTTTTTGAATACAGTCTTATTTGGCTGTTCCTTTAATAAAGCCGCTCCAGGTGGAGCGGCTTTTTGACTTGCAGGAATCTATAGATTCTTCAGCTCAATCTGCTGCGTGACCTCTTATCTGATGAGTGTACAGAGCGAAGAGGAGGAGATTGAAATGAAAGGAATGGGTAAAAACGAAGAGGTGGATCTTTCGGGATTCCCCGCAAGCCGTAAAGTGTATGTGGAGGGCTCACGCCCGGATATCCGGGTTCCGATGCGGGAGATCAGCCTCAGCAGAACCGAAGGCGTTGCCGGGGAAGAGGAAAATGCTCCGCTGCGTGTCTATGACACAAGCGGTATGTACACGGATGCCGCGGAGGAGATGGACATTCGGAGGGGGCTGCCGCCGCACCGTTCAAGCTGGATCGCGGAGCGTGGCGATTCGGAGGAGTACACCGGAAGAGCCGTCCGGCCGGAGGATAACGGAATCCGCAGAGAAGGGGCTGCCGCAGAAGCTTATCCAGGACTGTGCAGGAATCCGAGGCGGGCCTATGCAGGCGGCAATGTGACCCAGTTGCATTATGCAAGGCAAGGGATCATCACACCGGAAATGGAGTATATTGCGATCCGGGAGAATATCCGGCCGGAGTTCGTTAGGGATGAGGTGGCTGCGGGCCGTGCTATTATTCCGGCCAATATCAATCACCCGGAGAGTGAGCCGATGATTATCGGCCGTAACTTCCTGGTGAAGATCAATGCCAACATCGGAAATTCGGCGGTCACTTCTTCTATTGAAGAGGAGGTGGAGAAGATGCGGTGGGCGACCCGCTGGGGGGCTGATACCATCATGGATCTCTCCACCGGCTCTAAGATCCATACCACCCGGGAGTGGATTATCCGCAATTCTCCTGTGCCGGTCGGGACAGTGCCCATATACCAGGCGCTGGAGAAGGTGAACGGTATAGCTGAGGATTTAACCTGGGAGCTCTATCGCGACACGCTGATTGAGCAGGCGGAGCAGGGGGTGGATTACTTCACCATTCATGCCGGGGTGCTGCGGCGCTATATTCCGCTCACTGCCCGGAGAATGACAGGCATTGTATCCCGGGGCGGATCGATTATGGCTGCCTGGTGCCTGGCCCATCAGCAGGAGAACTTCCTGTACACACACTTCGAAGACATCTGTGAGATTATGAAGACGTATGATGTGGCCTTCTCGCTGGGGGATGGCCTGCGTCCCGGCTCTATCGCTGATGCCAATGACGAAGCTCAGTTCGCCGAGCTGGAGACGCTGGGAGAGCTGACGGCGCTTGCCTGGAAGCACGATGTTCAGGTTATGGTAGAAGGTCCGGGCCATGTGCCAATGCACAAGATCAAGGAGAATATGGACAAGCAGCTTGAGATTTGCCACGAAGCCCCTTTCTACACCCTCGGTCCGCTAACTACGGATATTGCACCCGGCTATGATCACATCACGTCGGCCATCGGGGCAGCGATAATCGGGGGGCTTGGAACGGCAATGCTGTGTTACGTTACACCTAAGGAGCATTTAGGCCTGCCTGACAAGAATGATGTGCGCGAAGGAGTCATTACCTACAAAATTGCTGCACATGCCGCAGACCTCGCCAAGGGACATCCGGGTGCGCAGGACCGGGACAACGCGCTGTCCAAGGCGCGGTTCGAGTTCCGCTGGCGCGACCAGTTTCATCTCTCCCTGGACCCGGAAAGGGCGCAGGCGTATCATGATGAGACCCTGCCTGCGGAGGGGGCAAAGCAGGCGCATTTCTGCTCGATGTGCGGCCCTAAATTCTGCAGCATGCGGATTTCGCATGATATCCGGAATTCCCATAGATGGAGCCAATCACTGTAACTTAGCTGCATGACCTAATCTATATGTAGGTACGTTGTTCATGGCCGAGAGGCCGTGATTACAGCGTAAACGTATTATTCTGAGGCTATCCCCACAAGCTGAATGGCTGGCGGGGATAGTCTTTTTGTAGTTAGTGATTACAATCACAATTCACCTCTGTACCCTATGCTAAGCTGGTGTTGAGAAGAATTCTCATTAGTGAGGTGTGCAAAAGGATGAGCAAAGCGTTGAAGCTGGATGAATCGGTCTTTGAGCTGGTAACCAGGCACCCGGAAATTGTTGAGATCATGGTGGAACTGGGTTTTCGTGATATTGCGAAGCCTGGAATGCTGCAGACTGCAGGACGATTTATGACCCTCTCCAAAGGAATGAAATTAAAGAAAATAGAGCTGGAAACCGTTCGGCTGGCCTTTCAGCAGCATGGTTTCGAGATTATAGAATAGAAGGAGAGATTGTGATGAGCGAACTGATTAATAACCGCGAGGTCGATATTCCGGAACAGACACGCCGCCAGGCTATGCTGAGAGAGATCATCAAGGAGCTGCATGCGGGCAAAAGCGTGGAGGAGGTTAAGGCGCGTTTTGAAGAAGCGGTAGGCGATGTTACGGTGGAGGAAATCTCCGCCATGGAGCACTCTCTGATGACCGAGGAAGGCATTCCGGTAGAGGAAGTACAGCGCCTCTGCTCCGTGCATACGGCAATCTTCAAGGGCTCGATTGAACAGATCCACCGTTCTTCTAAGCCTGAGGAGCAGCCCGGTCATCCCGTGCATACGTTCAAGCTGGAGAACCGGGAGATCGAACGTCTGGTCAACTTCCGGCTGGAGCTGCATGCGGATAAGTTCAAGAAGAACGCCAGCGATGAGATTATCTATAAGCTGCTGGAGGACCTGAGTCTGCTGCTGGATCTCGACAAGCACTACAGCCGCAAGGAGAATCTGCTTTTCCCTTACCTGGAGAAGTACGGCATATACGGTCCTACGAAGGTAATGTGGGGAGTGGATGACGGAATCCGCAATATGATCAAGGAAGCCAAGAAGGCGCTTAGCGCCTATAACGGAGACAGCGGGCAGATTACAGCCGCACTGGAGGAGATCATTAAGGAAGTCAATGAGATGATCTTCAAGGAAGAGAATATTCTGCTCCCGATGGCGCTTGATAAGCTGACTGAGGATGAGTGGGTCAAAATCGCCCGCGAAAGCGATGAAATCGGCTTCTGCCTGACTGCGCCCGACCAGGAATGGATACCGGAACGTGCAGCGGAGCCTGAGGGTGCTGATGTTCCGGCGGAAGAAGGGGAAGGCCTGTCCCCGCAGGGCTTCATCCGGTTCGAGACCGGGCTGCTGTCGCTACACCAGCTCGAGACGCTGATGAATCATCTGCCGGTGGATCTGACCTTTATCGACGAGAACGATGTCGTCCGCTACTTCTCGCATGGCAAGGAACGGATCTTCGCCCGGACGAAGGCCGTTATCGGCCGCACCGTACAGAACTGCCATCCGCCGCAAAGTGTGCATGTTGTTGAGAAGCTGCTGGCTGATTTCAAAGCCGGAGTGAAGGATGCCGAAGATTTCTGGATTAACATCAAGGATAAATTCATCTATATCCGTTATTTCGCCGTGCGGGATGCAGGAGGCCGTTATATGGGGACGCTGGAATTCACCCAGAATATCGCACCGATCCGTGCCCTTGAGGGCCAGAAGCGGATTTTGTCCGAATAGCATTAAGGTATCTGGCACCCTACAATAGAAGAGAATGAACGGACTTTCTTGCCTGCCTGGTGAGAAAGTCTTTTTGTTAACAAATAAGAACTGAAGTCCATTGCCCCGGGTGTATCGCCTTTCCTTGACCGCAGGGGAGGGTTCTATTATAGTGGGTACGTAGGATTAACTATTTTAGCATAGAAAAAGGTGGCTTGTAACATGTCTGAACATATCTACGTTGGCGTGGATTTAGGTGGTACCACGATTAAGGTTGGAATCTGTAATGCCGAGGGAAGCCTGCTGCACACTTACGAAGGTCCGACAGGGACTGCGGATGGCGTCGATGCTGTCATCGATAATATCGAGAAGTATGTACGCCAGATTGTGGAGGACTCTCCGTACTCCTGGGACCAGCTGGCTGGTGTCGGTGCGGGACTGGCCGGATTTACGAATATTCGTGAAGGTATCATCATCCTTGCGCCCAACATAGGATTTAGAGATGTGCCGATCCGCTCCATTCTGGAGGGTCGCCTGAACAAGCCAGTCAAAATAGACAATGATGCCAACGTGGCTGCACTGGGCGAAGCCTGGAGCGGTGCAGGGCGCGGCATAGAGAACTGTGTCTGCTATACGCTCGGTACGGGTGTCGGCGGCGGTATTATCATTAATGGTAAGGTGTATCAGGGATTTGCCGGTCTGGCCGGCGAGCTTGGACATATCTCCGTGGTGCCCGATCTGGAAGCGATCCAGTGCGGCTGCGGGAACATGGGCTGTTTGGAAACCGTTTCCTCAGCGACAGGCATTATCCGTATGGCGAACGATGCTGTAGCACGCGGGGACCGGACCTCCTTGTCCACCGTTGAAAAAATCGCTGCGAAGGAAGTATTCGATGCCGCCAAGGCAGGCGATGAAGCTGCGCTGCGGATTGTGAACCGGGCGGCCTTCTACCTGGGCAAATCAATGGCCTCCGTTGCAGCGGTCCTGAACCCTGAAGTATTCATCGTCGGCGGCGGAGTCTCCAAGGCAGGCGATATTCTGTTCGATGAAGTCCGCCGGGTATTCGCCAAGCTGGCGCCTGCCCCTCTGCAGACCGGTGTTACGATTGTACCTGCAGCGCTTGGCAATGACGCCGGTATTATTGGTGCGGCAGGCCTGCTGCTGCGTTCTTAAAAGACCGGAATTATTCATATACTAATCATAGGGAGGGATGCTGTAATGACCGACCTCGAGCAAACCCTGCCCGCCCATGCCACCCTGATTATCATTACAGGCATGTCGGGTGCGGGCAAGACGATTGCCGTGCAGAGCCTGGAGGATCTGGGGTTCTTCTGCGTGGATAATCTTCCGCCTGTACTAATCCCGAAATTCGCTGAGCTGATTGAGCAGTCCAAGGGTAAAATCGCCAAGGTGGCGCTGGTCATCGACCTTCGGGGGCGGGAATTCTTCACCGCCCTGTCGGAGTCTCTGGCCTACATCAAGGACGAGTCAACGATCGGGTGTGAGATCCTTTTCCTGGACGCCACAGATTCAGTGCTTGTACAGCGTTACAAGGAGAGCCGCAGGCATCATCCGCTTGCTCCGAAGGGCATGCCGCTGGACGGCATCCGCATGGAGCGCCAGATGCTGGAGGAGCTGAAGAATTCAGCTACCCTGTGTCTGGATACCAGCAGCATGAAGCCGGTTCAGCTCAAAGAAAAAATAGTGTCACGCTTCTCCCACCTCGGGAAAAGCACCCTCTCGGTTAACATTACTTCGTTTGGATTCAAGTATGGGATTCCGATTGATGCTGACCTGGTGTTCGACGTCCGCTTCCTGCCTAATCCGCACTATGTGGATCAGCTGCGGCCCAAGACAGGCCAAGACAACGAGGTGTACGACTACGTAATGAAATGGCCTGAAACGCAAGAATTCCTGACCAAGCTGCTGGATATGCTTCAATTCCTTATTCCGCAATACCGCAAGGAAGGCAAATCCCAGATTATTATCGGCATCGGCTGTACGGGCGGCAAACACCGTTCGGTAGCCATCGCCGAATACCTGGGCAAAATGCTGGGGGTTAGCGAGACGGAAGCGGTGGCAGTCAGCCATCGGGACTCCGAACGCGACCGGCATTGATGAGAGAAGGGATGAATAGTGGCTGAAGAACAAGGACAGCGTCCAAAGATCGTCGTGATGGGTGGCGGGACCGGACTCTCGGTGATGCTCCGGGGGCTGAAGGAGAAGCCGCTGGATATCACGGCGATCGTAACTGTCGCAGATGACGGGGGAAGCTCCGGGATTCTGCGCAGTGAGCTGCAGATGCCGCCGCCCGGGGATATCCGCAACGTACTTACGGCTATGGCTGACGTTGAGCCTCTGATGGCACAGATTATGAAGTACCGCTTCAGCAGCGGAGAAGGCTTAGCCGGGCATAGCCTGGGCAATCTGATTCTGGCTGCACTGACTGACATCTCCGGGGACTTCGTTACAGCAGTCCGGGAGCTTAGCCGGCTGTTCGCCGTTCGCGGCCGGGTGCTGCCTGCGGCCGGAGAGGCGGTAATCCTGCACGCCGAGATGGCGGATGGAACGCTGATTACCGGTGAATCCAAAATCCCGGAGGCGGGAGGCGTCATCAAGCGCGTATTTCTGGAGCCGGTGGATGTGGAGCCGCTGCCGGAGGCGCTGGAGGCTATCCGCAACGCAGATGCTATTCTGCTCGGTCCGGGCAGTCTGTATACCAGTATTCTGCCGAATCTGCTGGTGCCGAAGCTGGCAGAAGCCGTGGTAGCTTCCGAGGCCATTAAGATTTTTGTATGCAATGTAATGACCCAGCCGGGTGAGACGGATAATTACACGGTTAATGACCATCTACAGGCCGTATATGACCATATCGGGCTGCATCTGTTCGATTATGTGATCGTCAATGACGGGGAGATCCCGGAGCAGGTGCAGATCAAATACGCCGAGAAGGGTGCCCGTCCGGTACAGCTTGACCGTGAGGCCGTGGACGGCAACGGGTATAAGGTGATTGCTGACAAGCTGGTATTATTTAAAACCTATTTGCGGCATGATACAGATAAGCTCAGTCACCATATTTTCCAGCTGGTGAAGGATTGGATTGACAGAAAGAGTTAAATGAAAGAGGTGAGCCCCTTGTCTTTTGCGGCCCTTACCAAAAAAGAGCTGACGATGGTCGAGAGCCAGCCCTGCTGCGAGAAAGCGGAAATGTCAGCGCTGATCCGAATGAATGGTTCGGTGCAGCTTTCGAGCAAAAAGGTGGTTCTCGACATTTCGACGGAGAACGCCGCGATTGCAAGGCGGGTATATTCTTTGCTTAAGAAATATTACCAGGTCCATATCGAGCTACTCGTGCGTAAAAAAATGCGTTTGAAGAAGAATAACGTCTATATTGTAAGAATCCCGAACCAGGTCCAGGAGATCCTGAAGGATCTGCGGATTGTCTCTGAGGGCTTTATTTTCACGGACGGGATTGATGAGGAGATTGTTGGCAAGAACTGCTGCAAGCGTGCCTATCTGCGCGGGGCCTTCATGGCCGGCGGTTCGGTCAATAACCCGGAGGGCTCTTCGTACCACTTGGAAATCGCTTCCATGTATGAGGAGCACTGCAAGGCGCTCGTTGAGCTAGCTGGTGAATTTCACCTGAATGCCCGCTGCATAGAACGCAAAAAAGGCTTCATCCTATACATCAAGGAAGGCGAGAAGATCATCGAGTTCCTCAGTCTGATCGGCGCCCATCAGGCGCTGTTCAAATTCGAGGATGTGCGGATCATGCGCGATATGCGCAACTCGGTCAACCGGATTGTGAACTGCGAAACGGCCAATCTGAACAAGACGATCAGTGCGGCGGTACGCCAGATTGAGAACATCAAGCTGCTGCAGCGCGAGGTGGGTCTGGAAAGCTTGCCGGATAAGCTGCGGGAGGTGGCCGAGATCAGACTGGCGCACCCGGATATTAACCTCAAGGAAGTCGGGGATATGCTGGGCGGCACGGTCAGTAAATCGGGTGTGAACCACCGTTTGCGCAAAATTGATGAGCTGGCGGACAAGGTCCGCGGCGGCTGATTATTTTTTTTCTAGTGCGGTATGCGTTATAATGATATAATATTATAAAATTAATGTGAAATTTTTGGGCAGATCTCAAATAGGGGGTAAGCGTTTCATGACAAAGCACCCGGTAGTTGTTCGGTTGAAGACGGGGCTCCATGCTCGGCCGGCAGCATTGTTTGTGCAAGAAGCTAATAAGTTTTCGTCGGAGATTTTCGTGGAAAAAGACGATAAAAAAGTGAACGCCAAGAGTATCATGGGCATTATGAGCCTTGCGATCAGTTCCGGTACGGAGATTCATATCAGCGCAGACGGTGCAGATGCGGAACAGGCTGTAACCGCTTTGACCAGTCTGGTAAGCAAGGAAGAGCTCGAGAATCAATAAATGCTACATGGTCTAACCAAAAGCCCTTAGGGGCTTTTTTTCATATCAGCTTTAGAGGATAAGGAGAGGTATGCGGATGCAGATTCAAGACGGTGAAGTATCATTAGTTGAGCCTGCTGAGGCGCTCAGAGAGCCGTATTTAGCCTTTTATGAGGAGTGGAAGGCCAGCGGGGAGCCGTTTGTGCCCTGGGTAACAGAGATGGACCCGGCTGACTTTGGCGGTATGATTCAGACTCTTCACGGGTATGCTCGTGGTACAGATATACCGGACGGCTGGGTGAGCAGTTCAACCTTCTGGCTGGTGACCACGGACAAACGGGTAGTGGGGGCTGTGAACATCAGGCACCGGCTGACCGAAAGGTTGCTCCATTCTGGCGGGCATATCGGTTACGGCATCGTCCCTTCTGCACGCAGACAAGGCTATGCCAGTGAGCTATGAAGCAGGCTCTCCTGAAGGCCGCTGAACTGGGTATCGAGCAGGCACTCGTAGTCTGTGACTCCGTCAACACCGCATCGGAACGGACAATCCGCAGGAATGGCGGTATCGAGGATAGCGAATATATAGAGGAGGACGGAAATGTCATCCGCCGGTTCTGGATCGGGACGGGGAACAAATAAAAAATAAATATCGTACATCGCTCATGCAACTTTTACCATGCTGTCCCGTCTAGAGGGTAATAACACTTAAACGAATCGAAAGGGGATGGCAAGCATGAGAAAATGGGGTAAATCGATTGGATCAGTTCTGCTGGCAGCTAGCTTGATGATTGGAGGAATGGGGTTGAGCGGAGTGCTAAAGGGTCCTGAAAAGGCTTACGCCGACGAAGTACAGAAGAATGTGGTGAACGTGGTAGGCAAAGGCGAGCTGTCGATCAAACCGGATATCGCGTATCTCTCCATCGGCGTAACGACAACTGCCGAAACTGCGCAGGAAGCACAGAAAGGCACAGCCGCGAAGGTCTCCAAGCTGACCGCTTTGTTCAAGACCACTTGGGGCATTGCAGACAAAGACATTCAGAGCACCCAGTTCAACGTACAGCCTAACTACACTTACAGCGAGAAGGACGGCCAGAAGGTAAAAGGCTATAACGCCCAGCACACGCTAGAGGTCTCTTACCGGGATCTGACAAAGGTTGGACAATTGCTGGACGCTGCCTCTGCGGCTGGAGCGAACAACATCGGCAATGTGCGGTTTGCCATTGAAGATCCATCGGCCTTTGAAGCACAGGTAATCGAGAAGGCTATGCAGAATGCAGATGTCAAAGCAGCGGCTATTGCCAAAGCAGCCAAGCGCGGACTGGGTCAGGTAGTCACTGTCATTCAGAGCGATGACGGGAATCATCCGGTGGTCTACGCTGAAGCAGCCTCCATGCAAAAGATGTCCATGGATAACAATGCTGGCAGCTCCGTTGAGCCCGGGCAGGTTAAGGTCACTACCCAATTGAGTGTAACGTATGAACTGAAATAAACGTTTCGCAAGAGGCGCTTGCTCTGCTGTTATAAGCAGGGCAGGCGCTTTTTATAAAAATATAAGAATTTATATGTTTTACATGATAAATTATCCTTCTATTTCTCGCTGAAACGGTACCGTCCTTTAAAAGGACGGCAAAGCCGTTTCCACTTGTCATATAAATGTATATATATGCACATAGCCGCTATCGAAAGCTCTCAATTTGTTTAAATTGAGGTAACAGGATCTTTAGATAATCACGGCAAACCTTAAGAAACTGTAAAGCGGATTGTAACAACCCCCGCTCGCTCTTTTACTATAATAGGAACAGTGATACAGAGGAACACACATCATGACTAATCATACCACCAGGTGGAAGGGGAAATAACAATGAATTCGAACTCTAAGAAATACATCAGCAAATGGGGTGCAGGAATGCTCGCCGCAGGAATCCTGTTGGGAGGAACAGGAATAATCCATGCAGGCATCACTGAGGCCGCTCCGGCAGCCGCTCAGGTCAAAGCCAAATCCTCATCTGTAGTGCTGAAGGTTAACGGGAAAAGTACAGCCCAGACGGGCCTGCTCCAGGAAGGAAAGGTATGGGTGCCGGTAACCTTCCTGCGCGATGCGCTGGGGATGCCGCTCTCTTATGATAAAGCGGGGAAGACGTACACCATCGGGACAGGAACTGCTCAGACAAGGCTGACGATCAATGATTATGGCATTTCTGTTATGGTGAACAATTATTATGTCGGTGAAGGCAAGCAACTGAATAACCGGCTGTATGTTTCGTCTGAGCTGCTTAGCGATTACTTGGGCTACAAAGTAGACGGGGGCGCAGCAGCAGGACGGCTGAATGTTATGAAGAAAGTGCAGAATGCGGTAACCATCAAAACAGTGAGCTATGTGAAGGATCATAAGGATGCGCCTATCCGGCTGGATTATCCGCAGGTCAGCGGCCTGGCAAGTGCAGAAGCAGAGAAGGCAATCAATGATACGATTAAGCAGACCGTTCTGAACTATGCGAAGGATGCTGAAGATCAAATCTCCAAGCGGTCGAAGGATGACCGGCCGTATGAATTCGAAGGCGGTTATGTGGTCACGTATAACCAGGATGGCGTGCTCAGCCTAATCACCAATCAATACGGGTATACCGGCGGTGCCCATGGGATGACTTACCGCAATGCGTTCACCTTCTCGCTCAAAGACGGGAAACGTCTGTTGCTGGGCGATCTGTTCGGTGCCAACCCTAATTACAAGAAACAGCTCAATGCCAAGCTGGCCACCGAGATCAAAGCTAACGGAGGATATCTGGGCGGGTTCAATGGACTGAATACCGAGAAGTACTTCTATCTGAAAGATGGCAAAGCGGTGCTCTTCTTCCAGTTATACGAATACACGGCATATGCCGAGGGCTTCCCGGAATTCAACTTCAGCTTCAAGGAACTCCTGCCGGATGGAAGCAGTCCGTTCGCGGCGCTGAAATAATAAAATAATTATCCAGATGCCCTTGCATCTTCTCCGGGAGACGCAGGGGCATTCTTCATGTGCGCGGCCTAATCAGCCTGCCCTGCCGTTACCACTTCACCCGGATAGTCATAAGCTATAGAAGGCAAGCAGCTTATAACGGGGAGGGGAAGGTTATGGTCTATGCTTATACAGCGATCGGGGATTCACTTACAACCGGCTTCGGGGCGCTGCCCGGGAACGGCTTCGTCCCCGTCTACCGGCGGATGGCGGAAGGGAGGCTGGGTACACCAGTGGTGCCGGCGAATCTTGGCGTCAACGGTCTGACCACCGGGGGGCTGAAGCAACGGCTGAGGAGCTCGAATGTCTACCGGGCGGCGGTGAAGGATGCGCAGATCATTACGCTGTCCATTGGCGGCAACGACTTGATTAAGGCAGCCCGGGCAGCCGGGCCCCGGCCCGGTGAATTCCAGGGCTTACTGCAGCAGGCGCTTAGGGACTGCAAGCGTAACTACAGCGACATCATGGGTAGCCTGACACAGCTCAAAGCAGGTTCCCGCAGCCCCTACATCATCCGGATGGTAGGCCTGTATAATCCCTACCCACAGGTGAATGAAGCAACAGAGTGGGTGCGGGAGTTCAACCGCTATGCAGCAGGCTACAGCAGCAATAACGTAGGGTTTGCTTCGGTATACCATGAATTTGCCGGTAACGAGCGGGGGCTGCTGTTCCTGGACCATATTCACCCGAACGGCAGAGGCTACCGCGTAATTGCAGGCAAGCTGGATGCCCTTGGGTACGGGAGCTTAAGGTAGGCAGCAATGGCTGGGCATAAGAAAGAGGCTGTAACGGGACCGGACCGGTCTGTTACAGCCTCTTTGTGTATTCATTGGAGCAGGTACTTATACGCCTGTTGGCAGAGTCTTCTCAATTACCTTGTCCACGATACCGTATTCAGCAGCGTCTGCAGCGCTCATGAAGTAGTCGCGGTCAGTATCCTTCTCGATCTTCTCCAGCGGCTGGCCTGTACGCTCGGACAAGATGCGGTTCAGCTTCTCACGCAGCTTGATGATGCGGCGGGCGCGGATCTCAATATCCGAAGCCTGCCCCTGCGCACCGCCTAGCGGCTGGTGAATCATGATCTCGCTGTTCGGCAGGGCGAAGCGCTTGCCCTTGGCGCCGGCGTTCAGCAGGAACGCTCCCATGGAAGCGGCCATACCTACACAGATGGTGGACACATCCGGCTTAATGTATTGCATTGTATCGAAGATGGCCATACCCGCTGTGATGGAACCGCCTGGGCTGTTCACATACAGGTGAATATCCTTATCCGGGTCCTCGGCAGCCAGGAAGAGCATTTGTGCGATGATGGAATTGGCAACCACGTCATTAACCTCCGTTCCAAGGAAAATGATGCGGTCCTTCAGCAGGCGGGAATAGATGTCATAAGCGCGCTCACCGCGGTTGCTCTGTTCTACTACCATAGGAATATAACTCACGTGGAAAACCTCCTTGAAATTGGTGCTTCGAATGTGTTCATTTTTTACTGTTACCGTATTAACCACATGATAAACAAATTCAAACAAAAAGTCAAAGAAAGTCAAACTTACTTTCAAAAAAAAGAGCCCTCAAGCGGCTCATTGGTTAAATATAATATAATCGGAACTAAATTATGTACAAGCTTGAAAAAAATGGCGCGCCCGCCAAGAATCGAACTTGGATCTCAGGCTTCGGAGGCCTACGTCATATCCATTGGACCACGGGCGCAACAGAAATTATTATAATATACTTCTCGGATAAAAGCAATGCGTATTAGGCATCCTGCGCAAAAATAGTTTTCTCTGCCTCCATTAATAGAGCCGGAGATGCACCTCCTGCCAGCGGCCTTCCGGACAAGCCCATGTATAAGATGAAAGCGGGCTGAGAATTATAGTCTCGGAACACTTGCACTTGGCGTCAGTTTTGGGTAGAATATGGGTGGGACTTAAAAAGTTAACCCGGGACATTTTGAGACCACGAACAAGGGATAAGAGAAAGACGAAGTTGCAGGAGTGAAAGCATGCGTAATCTATTGGAAATCCAAAAGCAGCTTCTGCCTGATCTCATGGAAACCCTTAAGAGACGGTATACGATTCTACATCAGATCATGCTGTCCGATATTATTGGGCGCAGGACGTTAGCCGCATCGCTTGATATGACCGAGCGGGTGCTGCGCGCCGAGACGGATCTTCTGAAATCGCAGGGGCTCATTGAGATCGAGAGCGTCGGTATGCGCATTAGCGATGCCGGTCGCAGACTGCTTGACCTGCTGGAGCCGGTCGCCAAGAGCCTATTCGGCCTGGATGATCTGGAAGAGAAAATTCGTACAACGTACGGTCTCACCAAAGTAATTGTGGTACCTGGCGATTGTGAGACATCGCCGTTCACCAAGCGTGAGCTGGGGCGCGCAGGCTCCAAGGCACTGCTCAGCGTACTGCGGAGTGACGATACGATTGCCGTCACAGGCGGATCAACACTGGCCGAGATGGCCGATCAGCTGACCCCGCCGCTATCCCTTTCCTATAAGAACGCCTGGGTTGTTCCGGCGCGCGGAGGACTGGGAGAGAGCATGGAGATACAGGCCAACACCATTGCTTCAACCATGGCCAAACGGATTGGCGCCAATTACCGTCTGCTGCATGTGCCCGATCTGCTTAGCGGAGACGCATATGAGTCGCTTGCGCAGGACTCCAATATTGGAGAGATTGTACAAATTATCCGCAGATCGCGTATTATTGTACATGGAATAGGCGACGCCATTGAAATGACCCACCGCCGCAAGCTGGACTCCGGGACGATCTCAGAGATTCAGAGCGAGGGAGCCGTAGCCGAGTCCTTCGGATACTATTTCAATGAGAATGGCGAAGTGGTTCATACGATGCGGACCATGGGGCTGCGCCTGGAAGACATTATCCGTACAGAAGTCGTTATCGGTATTGCCGGCGGCAAACGCAAGGCGAAGGCCATTCATGCGATGCTGCGGTTCGGGCAAGAGGATATTCTCGTCATCGACGAGGCGGCGGCTGTTGAAATCGGCAAGGAAATCGACACACAGCTACAAAAGGCCCTATAGATTCCATTAAATGGGGCGCGCGCAAAGGGTTTATGCATTATACTTAACATTGTTGTCTTGACGAGCCTCACGGCTTGTCTTGAATAAATAAAACGAACTCTAGGAGGAACTATTCAATGAGTGTAAAAGTTGGTATTAACGGTTTTGGACGTATTGGACGCCTTGCATTCCGCCGTATTCAAAATGTAGAAGGTATCGAAGTGGTAGCAATCAATGACTTGACTGACGCTAAGATGCTTGCTCATTTGCTTAAATATGATACAACTCAAGGTAAATTCCAGGGAGACGTTGAAGTTCATGACGGATTCTTCAAAGTAAACGGTAAAGATGTTAAGGTTCTGGCGAACCGCAACCCTGAAGAACTTCCTTGGGGAGAGCTTGGCGTTGATATCGTTCTGGAATGTACTGGTTTCTTCACAACTAAAGAAGCCGCTGAGAAGCACCTTAAAGGCGGAGCTAAGAAAGTAGTTATTTCCGCTCCAGCTACAGGCGACATGAAAACTGTTGTGTACAACGTTAACGATGACATCCTTGACGGTTCCGAAACAGTAATCTCCGGCGCATCTTGCACAACGAACTGCCTGGCTCCAATGGCCAAAGTCCTGAACGACAAGTTCGGTATCATCGAAGGCCTGATGACTACGATCCACGCTTACACAGGTGACCAGAACACTCTTGATGCTCCACACGCAAAAGGCGACTTCAGACGCGCCCGCGCTGCTGCTGAGAACATCATCCCTAACACTACCGGTGCTGCTAAAGCCATCGGCCTGGTTATTCCAGAACTGAAGGGCAAACTTGACGGTGCAGCACAACGTGTGCCTGTAGCTACAGGTTCCCTGACTGAGCTGGTTACTGTTCTGGATAAGAGCGTAACTGTTGAAGAAATCAATGCAGCCATGAAGGAAGCTTCTGACCCAGAAACTTACGGCTACACTGAAGACGAAATCGTATCTTCCGACATCAAGGGTATGACTTTCGGTTCCCTGTTCGATGCAACTCAGACAAAAGTACTGACTGTTGGCGACAAACAGCTGGTTAAAACTGTTGCTTGGTATGACAATGAAATGTCCTACACTGCACAGCTGGTTCGTACTTTGGAGAAATTCGCTAAGCTTGCTAAATAAGACCGATTTCATATAAGAAGTACAATAGAGCGGAAACAAGGAAAGTCTGTTTCCGCTCTTTCTAAATGAACTGGATTCGCGTGAAATGGCTTTGTGAAGGAACCAATTTTGGGTGTGGAGGAAATGTTAATCATGAACAAAAAAAGTGTCCGTGATGTAGAAGTAAAAGGCAAACGCGTATTCGTGCGTGTAGATTTCAATGTGCCAGTGGAAGACGGCAAGATCACTGATGATACCCGTATCCGCGAAACCCTTCCAACAATTAAATACCTGATTGAGAACGGTGCAAAGGTCATTCTGGCCAGCCATATGGGCCGTCCTAAAGGCGAATTCGTCGATTCCATGCGGTTGACTTCCGCTGCAGTCCGTTTGTCTGAATTGCTCGGCAAACCGGTAGCCAAGGCTGATGAGGCCATTGGCGAAGCTGTAAAAGCAAAAATCGCTGAACTGAACGATGGCGATGTGCTTGTGCTTGAGAATGTCCGTTTCTACAAAGGCGAAGAGAAGAATGATCCTGAACTGGCTAAGCAGTTCGCTGAACTGGCTGACCTGTTCGTCAATGACGCATTCGGCGCAGCTCACCGTGCCCATGCTTCGACAGAAGGAATCGCTCACTTCCTGCCGGCAGTATCCGGTCTTCTGATGGAGAAGGAATTGTCCGTTCTCGGCAAGGCGCTTTCTAACCCGGAACGTCCTTTCACTGCCATCATCGGCGGTTCCAAGGTGAAAGACAAGATTGACGTTATCGACAACCTGCTGAATCTGGCTGACAATGTACTGATTGGCGGCGGCCTCTCCTACACGTTCACCAAGGCTCAAGGTTACGAAATCGGTAAATCCCTGGTAGACAACGACAAGATTGATGCAGCGCTTGGATTCATCGAGAAGGCCAAGAAGCTGGGCAAGAACTTCGTGCTTCCGGTTGACGTTGTAGTGGCTGACAAGTTCGGTGCAGATGCCAACACCAAGATTGTAGATGCAACCGAGATCCCTGCAGATTGGGAAGGTCTGGACATCGGTCCTAAGACCCGTGAAATCTATGCCGATATTATCAAAAACTCCAAGCTGGTTGTATGGAATGGACCGATGGGCGTATTTGAAATCGACATCTTCGCTGAAGGCACCAAGGCTGTGGCTCAGGCTTGTGCTACTACCGAAGGCTACACTGTTATTGGCGGCGGCGATTCCGCTGCGGCTGCTGAGAAATTCCACCTCGCAGACCAGATGGATCACATCTCCACTGGCGGCGGCGCATCGCTCGAGTTCATGGAAGGTAAGGCTCTTCCAGGTGTAGAAGCACTGAACGACAAGTAATACCGAAGAGGGAGGCAATACATCACTATGAGTAGAACACCTATTATTGCAGGCAACTGGAAAATGTTCAAAACCGTTCCGGAAGCCGAAGGCTTCATCGCTGAAATCAAAGGCCAGGCGGAAGTGGCAGGCGTAGAGACTGTAATCTGCGCGCCATTCACGAACCTGCCTGCACTGGTTGCAGCGGTACAAGGCACTACCATCAAAATTGGTGCACAGAACCTGCACTTCGAAGATAACGGCGCTTATACAGGTGAGATCAGCGGCGTAATGCTGAAGGATCTTGGTGTAGAGTACGTTATTATCGGCCACTCCGAACGCCGTGCTTATTTCGGTGAAACGGACGAAATCGTCAACAAGAAGATGCATGCGGCCTTCCGTCACGGCATTACTCCAATTGTCTGCGTAGGCGAAAAGCTGGAAGAGCGCGAAGCTGACCAGACTAAGGACGTATGCAAGGTGCAGACTGAAGCGGCATTTGCCGGTCTTAGCGCAGAGCAGGCAGCAAGCGTAGTTATCGCTTATGAGCCGATCTGGGCGATTGGTACAGGTAAATCCTCCACTTCCCAGGATGCTAACGAAGTTATTGCTTATATCCGTACCCTTGTTAAAGGCCTGTACGATGAAGCAACGGCTAATGCAGTCCGTATCCAATACGGCGGCAGTGTGAAGCCTGAGAATGTAACGGAGTACATGAGTCAAAGCGACATCGACGGCGCTCTCGTCGGCGGTGCCAGCCTGCAGCCTGCTTCCTTCGTTTCACTCGTTGAGGGGGCGAAGTAAGAATGTCAGCTCCAAGACCTGTAGCACTGATTATCATGGACGGCTTCGGACTGCGGAACACGGATGAAGGCAATGCTGTTGCCCAAGCCAACAAGCCGAATTACGACCGTTACCTGAAGCAATATCCGAATACTACGCTTACCGCTTGCGGTGAAGCTGTAGGTCTGCCGGAAGGCCAAATGGGTAACTCTGAAGTAGGGCACCTTAACATTGGTGCCGGCCGGATTGTATATCAAGACCTGACCCGTATCGACAAGTCGATCCGTGATGGAGAATTCTTCGATAACGAGACGCTGGTGGCTGCCGTAAGAAGCGCTAAGTCAACCGGCAAAAAGCTTCACCTCTATGCACTGGTGTCCGATGGCGGCGTACACAGCCACATTAATCACCTGTTCGCCATGCTCGATCTGGCCAAAAAAGAAGATCTGCATGAAGTCTATATTCATGCCTTCATGGATGGCCGTGACGTACCACCCGACAGTGGACAGAAGTTCATTCAGGATCTGGTCGCCAAGATTGAAGAGGTTGGCGTAGGTACGATTGCTACGGTATCCGGACGCTACTTCGCGATGGACCGTGACAAGCGCTGGGAACGTGTAGAGAAGGCTTACCGTGCAATGGTATATGGGGAAGGCCCTAAATATACCGATGCCCTTCAGGCCATCACTGCATCCTACCAGAATTCTGTGTTCGATGAATTCGTGGAGCCAAGTGTAATTGTGGACAGCCAAAACAACCCGGTAGCGACCGTGGAGAGCGGCGATTCCGTCATTTTCCTTAACTTCCGTCCTGACCGTGCGATTCAGCTGTCACAAGTGTTCACGAACTCGGATTTCCGCGGCTTCGACCGTGGTCCTAAGTTCCCGCAAGGCCTGCACTTCGTATGTCTGACTACCTTCAGTGAGACAGTTCAAGGCTTCGTGGCTTACTCCCCGAAGAATCTGGACAACACGCTCGGTGAAGTGCTGGTTCAGCAGAACAAGAAGCAGCTGCGTATTGCAGAGACCGAGAAGTATCCGCATGTGACCTTCTTCTTCAGCGGCGGACGCGATGAGGAGCTTCCGGGCGAGACCCGTATCCTGATCAACTCGCCGAAGGTGGCAACCTATGATATGAAGCCAGAGATGAGCGCTTACGAAGTGGCGGCGGCCTGCGTAGCGGAGATTGAGGCGGACAGACAGGATGCCATTATCCTGAACTTTGCTAACCCTGATATGGTAGGACACTCCGGCATGCTGGAGCCTACAATCAAGGCAGTCGAAGTAACGGACGAATGCGTAGGCAAGGTTGTGGATGCTGTAGTTGCCAAGGGCGGCGTTGCTATTATCATTGCCGACCACGGAAATGCTGATATGGTATTCGATGAGAACGGACGTCCGTTCACAGCCCATACCACCAACCCGGTACCGTTCATCGTTACCACTGAAGATGTAGTTCTGCGCGAAGCTGGTATTCTCGCAGATGTGGCACCGACAATCTTAGATCTGATGGGACTTCCGCAGCCTGCGGAAATGACCGGACAATCCATGATTGCCAGCCGCAAATAAGCAAGACATCTGTTTGTGTAAACCCAAAACCATTGTATAAAAGGAGATTAAACTTACATGACTATTATTTCTGATGTGTATGCACGCGAAGTCCTTGACTCCCGTGGTAACCCTACTGTAGAGGTTGACGTATATCTGGAGTCCGGCGCAAAAGGCCGCGCTATCGTTCCTTCCGGCGCTTCCACTGGCGCTCATGAAGCTGTAGAGCTTCGTGACGGCGACAAATCCCGTTACATGGGCAAAGGCGTTCTGAAAGCTGTTGAGAACGTAAACGAAATTATCGCTCCAGAAGTAATCGGTATGGACGCTCTTGACCAAGTGGGCATCGACAAGCTGATGATCACTCTGGACGGAACTCCTAACAAAGGCAAGCTGGGCGCTAACGCAATCCTGGCTGTATCCATGGCCGTAGCTCGCGCTGCTGCAACAGCTCTGGACATTCCTTTGTACGTATACCTGGGCGGATTCAACGCCAAGACTCTTCCAGTACCAATGATGAACATCATCAACGGTGGTGAGCATGCCGACAACAACATCGACGTTCAAGAGTTCATGGTTCTTCCAGTAGGCGCTCCAAGCTTCAAGGAAGCACTGCGTACTGGTGCAGAAATCTTCCACAACCTGAAATCCGTACTGCAATCCAAAGGCCTGAACACAGCTGTTGGCGACGAAGGCGGCTTCGCACCGAACCTGGGTTCCAATGAAGAAGCGATCACTACAATCATCGAAGCGATCGAAAAAGCCGGTTACAAACCAGGCGTTGACGTATTCCTTGGTATGGACGTTGCTTCCACTGAGTTCTACAAAGACGGTAAATACACACTTGCAGGCGAAGGTAAGTCTTACACTTCCGCTGAGTATGTTGACCTGCTGGCTTCATGGGTTGAGAAGTACCCAATCATCACTATCGAAGATGGTATGTCCGAAGATGACTGGGATGGCTGGAAATTGCTGACTGAAAAATTGGGCGATAAAGTCCAATTGGTTGGTGACGACCTGTTCGTTACGAACACTGAGCGTCTGGCAACAGGTATCGAAAAGGGTATCGGTAACTCCATCCTGGTTAAGGTTAACCAGATTGGTACACTGACTGAAACCTTCGATGCGATTGAAATGGCAAAACGTGCCGGCTACACAGCTGTAATCTCCCACCGTTCCGGTGAGTCCGAAGACAGCACTATCGCTGACATCGCTGTAGCAACCAACGCTGGCCAGATCAAGACTGGTGCTCCTTCCCGTACAGACCGTGTGGCTAAATACAACCAACTGCTTCGCATCGAAGACGAGCTGGGCGAATTGGCTCAATACAACGGCCTGAAATCCTTCTACAACCTCAAAAGATAATTTCTTTTGAATCTATAGATACAATGAGCCTGCCGGTTTCCGGCAGGCTTTTTTGATTCTGATATCCGCGATAGAGGGACAACATGAGATTTTCATAGTGTGATAGGGCGGGAATGCCGTCTGGAAGGTTGTATTCATTCTGTGGCTATGATAAAATAAAAATGCTGTTTATGAAACGGATATTCTAATTTAGCATAGATAGTGATGCTTGGACGTAGGAGGTGGAAGTGAATGGATATCTTTTTGAAAGTGGTGCTTCTGATTTTTGCCGTAGGTCTGATTGCGGTCGTTCTTCTGCAAAAAGGGAAAAGTGCAGGTCTTTCCGGTGCCATCTCCGGCGGTGCTGAGCATCTCTTCGGTAAAACAAAGGCGCGCGGTATGGAGCTTGTGCTGCAGCGTGTAACAGTTGGTCTGGCGGCAGGATTCTTCATCATGTCAATAGTTGTTGCCATTGTTGTTGAATAACTCGTCTACAGTAAGCCTTCGCTCTGTTCTGAATGGAATAGACGGGGGCTTTTTTGTATGCAGATTTAATATTGTGAACATCATAACAGGGATGCCCGGGATTAATTTCGTGTATACTAGGGTATGAAGTATATAAAGGTAAATTTTACTTGAAATGATTAGCTGTACAATAGGACAAGGCATACAGTATGCCAATGCATAGGAATGCAGCAGGAGGCTGAGGTAACGAACATGATAACACAGGAAATCTTACTTGATTTCATGCGGGAGACCGCTTATAAACCACTAACCTATGAAGAACTGGTAAGCCATTTCGCCACTCAGGATAGTGCCGATTTCAAAGCCTTTGAGGCTCTATTGATTGACCTGGAAAAGGACGGCCGGATCATATTGACCCGGGGTAGCCGTTATGGTGTGCCTGAGCGGATGGATTTGCTGCGCGGACGGCTGCAGGTTCATGCCAAGGGCTTTGCTTTTCTGATTCCCGATAACCGGGAGCACCCGGATGTGTATATCCACGCGAACGATCTGAAGGGTGCTATGAACGGCGATATCGTCTTGATCCGCATTACCTCTAAGAGCCCGTCCGGCGGGCGAATGGAAGGCGAAGTGGAACGGATTCTGATCAGAGGTGTGTCGCAGACGGTGGGTGTCTTCCAGAGCCTGGAGACCTATGGCTTCGTGCTGCCTGATGATAAGCGGATTAACCGGGATATTTTCATCCCAAGGGAGTCTTTCAAGGGTGCGGTTGACGGGGAAAAGGTGGTTGTCCGCATTGTGAGCTATCCGGAGGGCCGTGCTGCGGCTGAGGGTGAGATCATTGAGATCCTTGGCCATAAGGATGATCCGGGCGTGGATATTCTGTCGGTAATCCGTAAGCATCAGCTTCCGGAGGCTTTTCCGGCTGAGGTGATGACGGAAGCGGAGCAGGCGCCGGATTCGATCACAGATGAAGAGATTATCGAGCAGGGGCGGCGTGATTTGCGCGGGCTCAATATCGTAACGATTGACGGTGCGGATGCCAAGGATCTGGATGATGCGGTCAACGTTGAGCGTCTGGAGAATGGCCATTATAAGCTGGGCGTTCATATTGCTGACGTAGGCTATTATGTGCGTGAAGGCTCTGAGCTGGACAAGGAAGCCTATGACCGCGGATGCAGTGTGTACCTGGTGGACCGTGTCATTCCTATGCTTCCACACCGGCTGTCGAATGGTATCTGCAGCTTGAATCCGCAGGTTGACCGTCTGACGATGTCCTGTGAAATGGAGTTCGACGAGCAGATGAAGGTCGTGAACCACGATGTCTTCACCAGTGTCATCCGCACGAAGGAGAGAATGACCTACTCTGACGTACGGAAGATTGTCGAGGATGAAGATCCTGAGCTGCTGGAGCGTTATGCTCCGCTGATCGGGGATTTCCGCCTGATGAAGGAGCTGGCGATGAAGCTGCGGGGTGCCCGGATGCGGCGCGGTGCGGTGGATTTCGATTTTGAGGAGAGCAAGATTATTGTAGATGAGGCCGGTAAGGCTATCGATATTGTAAAACGTGAGCGCTCTGTAGCGGAGCAGATTATTGAAGAATTCATGCTGGTGGCTAATGAGACGGTGGCGGAGCACTTCCACTGGCTGAAGGTTCCCTTCCTGTACCGGATTCATGAGGACCCGGACCCGGAGAAGCTGCAGAACTTCATGGCTTTTGCGGCTAACTTCGGCTACCACGTGAAGGGCCGGGGGAATTCGGTTCACCCGCGTGCCCTGCAGGATCTGCTGGAGCAGATTCAGGGAACGAAGGAGCAGACGGTAATCAGCACGATGATGCTGCGCTCCATGAAGCAGGCGAAGTATGATGCCGAGAGCACCGGGCACTTCGGACTGGCAGCGGAGTTCTATTCCCACTTCACCTCACCGATCCGCCGTTATCCCGATCTGGTCATCCACCGTGTGATGCGTGAGGTGCTTGAGAATGGCGGAGCGCTGAGCGAGAAGCGCCACGAATATCTGGCCTCCCGGATGCCGGATATTGCCCAGCAGTCCTCGGAACGTGAGCGAGTGGCTGTTGAAGCCGAGCGCGATACCGAGCAACTGAAGAAAGCAGAGTTCATGCAGGACAAGGTTGGCGAGGAATTCGACGCCATGATCAGCAGCGTGACCAGCTTCGGGATGTTCATTGAGCTGGACAATACGGTCGAAGGTCTCATTCGCCTCAGTGCGCTGACAGACGACTACTACCACTTCGATGAAGCTCATATGGCGCTGATCGGCGAGCGTACCTCCAAGGTCTTCCGCATCGGCGATGAAGTGAAGATCCGGGTTGCCAAGGTTAACATGGATGACCACACCATCGACTTCGAGTTAGTTGATATGAAGCCGCGCGCGGCTGGAGACCACCGGAGCTATGGCGGCAAAGGCGGCCGTCCGGGCGCAGGTGGCACCGGCAAGCCGTTCGCCGGTAAAGCTGGAGGCGGCAAGGGCCGTGGCGGTAAAGGCAAGCCGGGCAGCGCTGCTGCCGGAGGCAAGAGTGGTGTTGCCAAGGGCAAGAACGGCGCCATCTTCGGTGCTGGCGGTAAGGGGAAGAGCGGCGGCGCCGGTGCCGCTGGTAAGAGCAAGAACGCTTCTCCCGCTGGCGGCGGTGAAGCGGCTGGTGGCTTCGGCACCGCTGCGGCAGGCGCCGGGAACGGGCCGCGCGCAGATGGAGCGGCGGCGTGGGACATCGCCGGCGCAGCAGGCAGCGGCCGCAAGCGCGGCCGCGGGCCGGAAGCGGCAGCGCGGCGCGGGCTTGCCGCCGCAGGCGCAGCGGGCGGCGGCAAGGCGGACCGCCGGGGCGAAGCCGGCGGTTCGGGCGCTCCGCGCGAGGGCGGCAGAGGCCGCGGCGCGGAGGCCGGTGGCGTTGCCGGGGGACGCGGCATCGCCTTCGGCTTTGGCTCGGGCAAGGGCGGCTACGGCGCGCCGGGCGGTGGCGGGTCTGAGCAGGCGGGCGGTGAGCTGCGCGGCGTAGACGCGAGCACACGGTTCCGCAGCCGCGAGGACCTGGGGGCCGACGGACGCGGCGCAGCGCCGGAGGGCAAGGGCCGCCGCAAGAAGAAGGGCGGCGTGTTCATTAGCCCCTCCGTGACGCCAGGCAGCGGGGAGTCTGCAGGCCAGGCCGGTGCTGACACTGGCGAGAAGAGCGGGCGCCGTAAGCGCAAGAAGAAACCTAAGGCGTAGGCTGAACGATATGAGCGCTGTTCCTTAAGGGGAACAGTGCTTTTTTTAATAAGAATCAAGCTTCACACGACCGCGGCATAGAGCGATCCTTCCTTGCGTTGGCAGCTCGGCTTTTGATACAATATAGACCTGGTGTCCGTGAAGGATTACCGGCAATTCGATTCAAGGAGTGACGCTCATGGGTAAAAAAGCAGACGGGAAAGTGCTCGCCCAGAACAAAAAAGCTTCCCATGACTATTTTATTGAGGACACCTACGAAGCTGGTTTGGTTCTTACAGGAACAGAGATCAAATCGCTGCGTAATGGCCGCGCCAACATAGGGGATGCGTTCGCTACGATCCGCAATGGCGAGATTCATATCCACAACATGCATATTAGTCCTTTTGAACAGGGAAACCGCGCCAATCCTACCGATCCTACGCGCACACGTAAGCTGCTTATGCATAAGGAGCAGATACACAAGCTGCTGGGCTCGTCCAAACGGGATGGCTTCACCATTGTGCCGCTTAAGATTTATGTGCGTAATGGCTATGCCAAGCTGCTGATTGGTCTGGGTAAAGGTAAGAAGGAATACGACAAACGGGATTCCGCCGCGAAGCGTGACGCACAGCGTGATATCCAGCGTGTACTGCGTGACAAGCAGAAGGTCGCCAGATAGACGGACTATGCACCTGCGTCGAAGTGGTTCCAGATTCAACCTTCAATTCCTTTAACCCACGTGTTAAAGTGTTGATAAATGTGCTATACTGGGTAAGTAGATTTTTTGCTTCTGAACAGCCATCTTAAGTCAGATCGCTGTGTACCGGATCAGCATTTGTGCTTGTGATTGATCCGTTCATCCGAAGCGCCCTTTCTAATGAGGGGCCGTTCTTGGATTCGACGGGGATAGTTCGAGCATGAGTAGCGAGTAGTGGGGACGCGTCCGCTTCATCAACGCTAAAGCCTATTAAACGGCAAACAACAAAACAACTACGCTTTCGCAGCCTAAGAAACTGTGTGCGTGCTTCTACTCTGCATCGTCCATGTGACAGGGCTAGGGGCTAACAAATAGTGGAATACGCTGTCTCATCTCCGCCTGGGGTGAGCTGAAGAAGATAATCAGGCTGACCCGAAGGGGACCCGGTTACGGGGGGCTTCTAGGGTGACATCAAAACTGTAACTACACTCGTAGAAGCTTATGTGCCGTTATCTTCGGACAGGGGTTCGACTCCCCTCGGCTCCATATGGAGTATGAGAGAGTACCTTAATTGGTACTCTTTTTTCATGTTTTCAGGAGATAATTAGGGGTGCATTGTGGTTGAAATGCTTGATAATACTGGGTTTGTGAGAAGTGCTGGCCATGAATAGCATGAGTCTCCTTATAATTAATCCACTAGAGCATTAAAATGAAAATTTTCTCAAGCCAAGTCCCTTTATGCGCTTTCCTTGTTAATAAAGCAGGAAATTTTACAAATATTGTAGAACTACAGATGTAGGCTGTGACAGCAGGAAACGGGGGAAAGGATATGATAGTTGAATGTCCATATTGTAATTCCAAAGTAGATGGCATTATAAAAGGTGAGCATGAAACGTATAAGGACTATGAAGAGAATCCGTCGAAGCGAGTACTTTTAGAATGTCCAGTTTGCAAGTGCTCATTGCTAGCTCGAACAGAACTTTGGCAAATAGGAAATGAAGAATATGAATGGAGTCATGCTGTTAGGTTATGGCCTGATCCTAAAAGAGAATGGTCTTGGGATTTGCCTGAAGCTGTAAGCTTTTCATTGGATGAGGCTGAAAAATGTTTTAAAGGCAGTGCATATTTAGCTTGTGCTGTTATGTGCGGAAGAGCGGTAGAAGCCATCTGTAAGGATTTTAATGCTAGCAGTTCAAATATCTTCGGAGGTCTTAAGGAACTATTAGAGCGTGAGATAATTGATAAGAGGATTTATGAATGGGGAAATGCTCTGCGAATTCATCGGAATATTGGAGCTCATGCTTCTGATGTGAAAATAAGTAAAATAGATGCTTCTGACCTCTTAGATTTTGCAATAGCAATATGTGATTATGTGTATGTACTAAGAAATAAGTTTGAGGACTTTATGAAGAGGAGAGCCATTGAGTGACTAAACATTAACTATGTAGGGTAGGGAATAGTAAGTGGTTTTTTTAATTAATAATTATAGTTCATTCAAGGGGGGCTGATGTTACAAGGTCATTAGTAAAGGCGGCTACTTCGATAACAACTTGGATAAAGAAGTAATATTTGTGAAATTGAAAAGCTCGAAGAACTCAAACTTGACAGATCGCCTATTACTGAGGATTGGATACGATGTTTTTTATGATAACAAGACAAAGCATTTAAAAGTGTATGGATGGGGGGCGGTATAATATTGGGTATTCATGAAGGTTCTCAGGTTAAGGGATTTATATTCGAATATGAGTTGCTTAGAATGATGAGGTGTCATGGAAGTTTTAGCAATGTCCAGCATGAGGTTAATACTGAAAATGCAGATATAAAAGCAGATTTTAACGGGGAAACTTTGTTGATTGAATGCAAAGCAGCCTCAACTTTTTCTGAACGTAGACTTGATGAAGTGATTAAAAAATTACTGCATTATCAAAATCCTACTTTTAAGAAGAGAGTTCTGGCATTTCCAGGTGAGTTGACTGCAATGCAGATGGACAGGATTAGCGATCTTAAGTGGCTTGAAGTTTGGGATTTGAATAAAATTGCTGCGTTATTTACGCAACAATTAAGAATGATCGAGTCCTGTGAGCTTAAAGAGTTACTAATGTCTGTACACCTTAAAGATACCATTGAAGATGTGCTAATGCGGATTTTGAGGTCATGCGTTCCTGGAAAATCAAATTGGAGTTCGTATCAGAAGGTTTGTACATCTATATTTGAGCACCTATTTTGTCCAGACCTCGGCAAGCCAATTGTAGAGCATTCAGATACTGCTAAGGCAAATAGAAGAGACATAATCATGGCAAATTATTGCGAATCAGGATTTTGGAAGTTTATGGCCAATAGATACGGGGCAGATTTTATTGTAATTGACCCCAAGAACTACTCTGAAAAAATAACCAAAAACTGTGTACTACAAATGATTAACTACTTAAAAGCCTATGGTCCAGGAATGTTTGGAATTATTTCAACCAGAAAAGGGGCAAAAGAAGCTGCAATACACACTCAACGAGAAGTGTGGATGGCACAATCCAAATTAATTATATTTATTGATGATTCTGATTACGAGCAAATGTTGTTGCTGAAGAAGAATGGAAATAGTCCTGAAGAAGTTATTAAGCAACGGATTGAAGATTTTAGATTAGGTTTATAGTCCTCAACTACGTGTCGTAGTGTTGGGACGATCATCAAGTATAGATTTTTGAGAGAGCTTGAAAATATACATAATTCCGATGCCCTAGAAACATAAAGGGAACCGACAACAAGTTTTCATATAGAATAGAATTGGAATGTTTAAGGAGTCTTTTGTGAATACTTTTTGGAAGAATATAATATGATTCAGGAAACACTCTAATAATACTTTTTTTTTAATAATGATTGGCAGGGTTTATATTATGAAATTTAATTAATTGTTATGCTTTAAATTCTATGCCTTTGATGTTGTGCTCTAAACAACTATGGGTATAGAAATTATAAAAAGAGTTAAAATGATAAAGATATGCTATATTAAAACAAAGTTTATATGAAGCGGTGTGATAATAGATGGCCAAAGGGGCGCATCTCAAGAAGTTATTTCAAAGTGTTAAAGATGGAAATATGGACACATTTAAGCAAATCGCAGAAGCAATTATTGAAGATGAAAAGATTAAAAGTCATGCGCAATTGGCTGGGGAATTACAAAAAATATTAGATTCGCCTGGTTTTGAAGCAAAACCATTAAAACAAACAACAGTTAATCACTTTCATTTATTGCCTAAGGATAAAGATTCTAATAATTTGTTGCTTGAAATGAATCAATCTCAGACAAACTTTGATAATCTCGTTCTTAACGATTCAATTCTCCAATCACTCTATGAGTTAGTAAAAGAGTTTGAAGAAAGTGATGTCCTGTCGGCCTATGGTTTATCGAGTAAAAACAAATTTCTATTTTGTGGCCCCCCTGGATGTGGTAAAACGGTGACTGCAAAAGCTATCTCAGGTGAATTGAATATACCAATTTTATATACTAGATTCGATAGTGTGATTTCTTCGTATCTTGGAGAAACAGCCAGTAATCTAAGAAAAATCTTTGACTTTGCATCAAGTGGTAATTGGATTTTATTTTTTGATGAATTTGATGCTATTGCCAAAAAACGTGATTCAATAGATGAACATGGTGAGTTAAAGAGAGTAGTAAATACCTTTTTACAGTTGCTAGATAGTTTTCAAGGAGACAGTATAATAATAGCTGCTACTAATCACCAATCGTTATTAGACCCAGCCATATGGAGACGTTTTGATGATGTATTGTTGTTTCCTTTGCCTAATGAGTCTCAAATTAAGGATTTGTTAAATCGGAATTTAAATCGTTATCCGCATGCAAGAATAGATACTGATCAACTTTCAAAGATGTTAATTGGTTTTTCGCATGCTGATATTGAACGTATCTGTGTCACCTCTATAAAGAAGGCAATTATTATGCGATATAATCAATTATCAGAATCACTTATATTAGAGGAGATTGAAAAATACAAAAGTAGGTATGAAATATACAACGCATTAATGTAAAGAGATGCGGAATTTTTCCGCATCTCCTTTCATTTTAAACACGTGTTCTTGTTTGTGAACGTTGTCTGTTTTGAATTCTTGTTTGTATTGAATTATAAATATTAACTTCTTGATTGCTGTGTTCTATAGATACAACAACTGCAAAAGGTTGAAACCCCTCCTCCTGGAGCCATTTCTTTGTACACTTTACTACCAAATAATAAGTGTCTCCATAAACACGTTGTGCCTTTGCATTATTAATTAGCTTATGTGTACTTTTCAAAAGTGTGCCCCTAGCAGTAGAAGCTATGGCAGGATCCATCTTACATTTACAT
Source organism: Paenibacillus sp. FSL R7-0210 (assembly GCF_038009085.1). Taxonomy (NCBI): domain Bacteria; kingdom Bacillati; phylum Bacillota; class Bacilli; order Caryophanales; family Paenibacillaceae; genus Paenibacillus; species Paenibacillus sp. FSL R7-0210. The sequence continues at coordinate 6,283,000 of NZ_JBBPAR010000001.1, read as the reverse complement.
CCCTTTTTGTCCTCGGGTAGAGTGCTTTTTTCAAATTCATCATCGTCAGGCTTACAGGTGTATTTTGTAACATCATCTAAATCAAGTCCACGATATAAGCCAAATGACATTTTAACCCCCATATAGTCTATTCTTGAATCCCTACATGGAGGATTATATGCTAAAGAAATATTTATTTTACAAGCACCTTTAGAAGAATATACTTCATCTGGAATGGGTATCTCGAAGATATTTATCTTTCCGATCCCTATGTCACCTTCATGATACATAGTTACAAGGTTATCGTATGATCGAGTTAAATATTTTTCTCTAATATCCCCATATCCATTTATACGCTGCTGAAGTTCTTTGATTTGTGCAGGTTTTGAACTAGAGTATTTTTGTTCAATATATTCATTGCTTAAAGTAGAACAATCAGATGAATTGATGAGTAAGGCTCGTAAGAGATTTCCTTTTGCAGTGGGGATTTCTTTTTTTATCTTCCCTAAAAGATGGCTAATATAAGGAGCAGCAAAACTAGTTCCATGACGTACTTCAAACCAGGAACCATTGTTAAAGAGACTGGAAGATAACACTCCAAGAGATGAATCTTGAGAGTTAATCTTCTTAGTCAACGTATTAAAAACATAGGTACCACCATTAGCTGTAGACTCGGGTTTTATCGATTTATTGTATCCGTGGCCTGTTCTTGAAAATGGGGAGATTATTCCCTTTTCGCCTACGGGAATCGTCCGTAAACCGTTTCCACCAACATTATGAATTTTTGAACCTATAGTAAGTGAGCTTACTGATATACCAGGGGGAATTATTGCTGCATCTTGATCATTCAATAAATAATCAACATAATTGTTCATCACAGTGGCACCATCATTGATAGGATAATAGTTGCCGCTAGATACAACTGTAGCTATATTAAATTTATAGTTTAAATAATCTAAAGAAAAACTCCATGCATCCATCTTACTATTTTGTTGATAGGGAAAACGATCATCTCCTAATGATAAATTGAATATCTTACAATTAAATTCGTCAGATGCAAAGTACTCTATAGCTTCTTGAACTACTGAAACAAGTATTTTTTCATCTGGGAATTTATTGTGTTGGTCAGTTACTCTTCCATTTAATAAGCGTATCTCTGGCTCAAGAGGTTTAGAGGAATTTAATGCTTCGTATACATCTCCGTAAAGAACAATTCCTGCTACCATGGTGCCGTGACCATTCTCATCGAATGGTGTTGTAATTCCACCAAATGCTTCAGACTCGTACACCGTGTCTTGTAGTAGCGGATGAGTAGGTAGTATTCCACTATCGATAACAGCAACAAAAGGAGTATCTAGGCCAGGTTTTTTAATCTTCGGAATTGTTGCAATATCAATATTTTGAAATTTTCCCTGTTCATAAATGGATTGTTGGGGTAAGTCGGCATAATATACGTTTTTATGCTCCAATAATGTTCTAATTAGCGCGCCTTTAATTGAAATTTTAATAAGCATCAAGCAGGACATAATAACATCATCAATTACCCGAGATTCTAAGGATTTCAAATAATCCTTAAAAGAAATCATTTTCTGATGAAGGGATTTTATGTCATCGGAATCCGCATATAATTGGACATCTAGTGTGTATTCTGCCATATTGTCAACTACCATAGCCTTTAACAATGGTCCTGTTTTTTCTTCTGGAGTTTGAAAAACAAATTCCTCAAGGTTAGCAAATTCAGAATAATTCATAACTCTTTTGGTTGCTAGTTTCTCAGCTATAAAATCGGATAAGTGAGAGTTGAAAACTATAGGATTTTCAACTTGTACAATAGCTTCTTTTTTATTTGGTTCAGCAAGGAGGATAAGACCTATTTTACTGTAGTTAACTGGCTTGTCGTTATCTTTAATTACTCTGAAAATGAAGTCTTCACCAAACTTCTTTGTTTTATTATATTCGTTTTGTTGCTGACTAAAATTAGTTCTTAATTTAGCACCATGTAATTTTGGAATAATAATACGGTCAGGGCGTTTATCTTGTCGGCCTTGACTGTTAAAGTCAATATTTTCTTTAACTAAACTAAGATGATTATGATTATTCACAGGGATCACTCTCATTTACCATTATTTTTTATATATACAAAATACGACAATTGGTTACAAAGTCCTTCAGAACATACGTTTCAATGTACTGGTAGTACTATCTATTTTGTGACTGTTGCAAGTTTTAATGATGTATAAGGTAAATGGCGTCGGAAAGTGTAACATTCATATCGTGATCAATTGCTGGTTGCAAAGATATCTGAAGAACTTTTATATGTATTAGCTGACAAAATGTTTTGACAGTCAATTCATGGTATGGGAATATTGGTATATCTAATTCCAGTAAATCGTTACTTTTGTCGGCCGAGCTTCGCATTAGTATTCAGGGTGAAAATCCACCATCTTGAGCTGTAGGCAATCAGAGTGGTACATAATTTTCGTAATATGAAAATGAGCAGTGGATAGCATAGTTGGAAGGAAAGACCTTTCGTATATCTGGACTTGATATTGACTGGGAAACTATCAAACTCAATGCTGAACAGGACTATGGGGGAAGAGTATGAATAAAGTTGAAAAAAAACTCGAAATACCAATCAACAATTCCGTACTAGATGAGTATCTAAAAAATGAGTTTCAGAAGAAAAAGCAATTAGAGGTTATTCATGAATATATTGATGACTTTGATGTTTACAAATTTAGCTTTGTAGACAGGATTAAAGAAGCTGAAGCTCGGATTAATGTTGATGTCTATATTTTAAGCAATGGTAGCATGAAACAGTTGCATAAAATGATTATTTATTCTCATGATGAAATGATAAATTCGTACGATCTAGATCATTACTTTTTAAGCGAATTGTATTATCCTATTACAATCAACGATTATGGTGATAAAAAAGCTAAATATACAGTGAGACTGTACTATTCAATCATCCATGATATAGGTTTTAAAGGTGAGTATGTAATAACATGGGGAGGAAAAGTCAAATTTAAGCCTTTGTTTAATGAAAAACAAAAAAATACAATAGCTGAGAGAATAATATGCATTGATGTTGAGGTAGAGGCTAGCTCACTCAGTCAAGCCCGTTCAAAAGCATACAATATTGCCAGAGATTTCACATCCTTTTTATCCGTATTAATTGATACAGGTTTTTATGTGTTTGATTCTAAATTTGCTCATTACACACGAAAAAGCAATAATGGTCTAATAGGTGAGTTTCAAAGAGAATCATTTTATGATAGTGAGTTGGATATACGTGTAATGGATAATATGAATGGTCTGAGACATAGGTTAGACTATCAAGCAGTTGAAGTGCCCTCCTATTTTAATGTAGGTTTTGTAGATGATAATTTTAATTTTAATTCAACAATGATTCTCAATAATGATAAAGTAATGAATGAAAATCTAGAAAAAACCTTTTTAAACTATAGAATAACTAATCCTACTATTGATATGCGAGAGTATTATTCTGAAGATATTGATGAAACGGCTTGTTATGGTTTAGCTTTAAAAATTCCGAAGAATATTCGTCAATTTTATAAGTCTTTGGACAGATTAAAAGTTGAGGATATCAATAAATATGAAGCTTTTAAGAATTCATGTAGACTATATAATCTTTCTCATACTGCTGGGGGAAAAGAAGCAACACTTATGATTTCATACATGGTATCCTCAGTAGAAGCATTAACTAAATGTGAAAATGAGAAACTGTCTTTCAGTTCGTTCATGATGAAATATTTAAATGAAGACTATGATAAAAAATTGTGTGACTTCTTATATGGAAATGTAAGGTCAGGGCATTTTCATTCAGGCGAGTTTTTCTTTCAAGAATTTGCTCTTAGTTTAGATGTAACTTTTCAAAATGAATACTTCAATTTAAGAGATAAGTTTGTTAAATCCAGGAACATATTGAGAAAAGCAATAATTAATTGGATAAGAGTTCATGTTCTAAAAACATTAGAATTATGAGTAGCGAGTAGTGGGGACGCGTCCGCTTCATCAACGCTAAAGCCTATTAAACGGCAAACAACAAAACAACTACGCTTTCGCAGCTTAATAACCTGTGTGCGTGCTTCTACCCTGCATCGCCCATGTGACAGGGATAGGGGCTAACAAGTAGTGGGATACGCTGTCTGGTCTCCTCCTGGGGTCAGCAGAAGAAGATAATCAGGCTGACCCGAAGAGGACCCGGTTACGGGGGGCTTCTAGGGTGACATCAAAACTGTAACTACACTCGTAGAAGCTTATGTGCCGTTATCTTCGGACAGGGGTTCGACTCCCCTCTGCTCCATATGGAGTATCAGTAAAGACACCTTAATCAGTGTCTTTTTTCGTTTCCCTTTAAGATTAAGTTCACTTGAAAATTGCTATAATAATAACGAATGTAGCTGATAGCGAAACGTATGTCTTCTGCGGGAAGACCGGACAGGAATATCCTTAATCAACGATATTGAAGTTCATTTCCTGGAGGTGCTGAAGATGAATGAACCGGGTTTGAAAAAGGCGATGGATACTTTGCAGTATTTGAGTCAGGATTCAGAGGCCAGACGGTTGTATGAAGCTAGACAGAAATATCTGCATGATGAAGCGTCGATGCTGGGTAGTGCGGAAATGGCAGGTATAAAGAAGGTGGCTAAGAACATGCTTGACCTGAATCTAGACATATCGATTATTGTAAAGGCCACTGGGTTAACGGAGCAGGAGATCAATGCTTTGAGGAAGTAAAAAATGTGGGAGCATCCAATGTGAGGGTGCTCCCTTTTTTTGTTACTAACGATGCCTTCCTTTATTAGGGGTGACGATTGATTTATTCGGGGGATTGCGGGAATTTCAAAAGTAGAATATTATTACCTTATGATTAATGTATTTGCTTACTAATTAATGTTTATATTAATTTAATTGGAGTGGATGTATTATGTATCCCCATCATCAAGCTGCCATTGATGCCATCACCAACAAGCTTAAAGCCAGACCCGACGTACAAGGGATCATCATCGGGGGTTCCGTAGCGCATGGTTTTGCTGGCGAAACCTCTGATATCGACATTATGATCGTTCTTTCTGAAGAGGATTACAAGAAAGCTTGTTCCATCCATAATCTTGGGTATTTCGAAACGGAATCCTGTTCTTATGAAGGCGGTTACGTGGACGGGAAGGTTGTATCCGCTTCCTACATCAAGCAAGTGGCCGAATCCGGCAGCGATCCTGCTAAGTTCGCATTCCAGGATGCGTTCGTCACCTATTCCAATATTGAGGGGTTGGAACAGTTGGTCCAAGACGCTCCCCGATATCCGGTGGAGAAAAAGGCAGAGAACATGCAGAAGTTCTATGCACAATTCGAAACCTGGAAATGGTATTATTACGAAGGACTGAAACGCAACAATCGTTTATTAATCGACTACTGTTTGACCCACTATGCCTTTTTTGCAGGTAGGCTGATTTTGGTACACAACGAAACGCTGTTCCCTTCTTATAAGTGGTTCTTAAAGGTTCTGGAAGGGGCCCAAAAGAAGCCGGAGAATTTGTTGGCGGACATCCATCGGGTACTGGAAGAACGAACGCCGGAAGCTGTCGAGAATCTGTACGAGAGTATTGTGGAATTTAATAACTGGTATCAGGCAGAGCATCATTGGACGGTTCAGTTCATGATGGATAGCCAGCTGAACTGGATGGACGGACCGGTTCCGGTTCTCGATTTATAAACTGTTCCGCTAACGGAGTAAAGCAGAAGACACCTCGTCAGGTGTCTTTTTTCATTACTGTGGATGTATTAATTTCCTAGTACATAAGAAGCCGTCTCCGTCGGATGGCTAAGAGGAAAATGATGACCATAAGGAACAACGTCAATCTTTCCAAGCTGTACTGGAGTAGAATAGCGCCGATCTTTATCGCCCCAGATAATATGAAGATTAGACCCCGGTACTTTGGTGAAATCCCCCTGATAATTTTTCGACAGGAAACTGTTGAGCTGAAGAGTGGTATTTAGAATTCTAGGCGAAGTAAAGCTGCTGCGTACTTTGGCAATATAATATTTCGGAATGCCCTCTATATTTTCAAACAGACCATTGCCAATTAAATAACGTTCCAATGAACTAGCCGTTGCTAACTTTAATGCCCATTTGTTCAACAATGGAGGAGCATTAAACGATTTGTGATTTTTCTTCGTAACAGGTGGCTGAAGTAAAGTAATAGTATTCTTCGTATCCAAGTACTCTCGCGCTAACGCTTCCAGCAGAATAACCGCTCCGAAGGAATGGCCAATCCAATGTGCGCCCTGAGCAGCTTTTCCTGATAACTCCTTCACTACATTCAAATAGAGATCTATAAGATTCTTCTCATGTTTAAAAGGGGAACGTCCTAAACCTGGAAGATCCGGAATCCATACAGGTTGACCCGTTTGTTCATGAAGCTCTAGACCTAAAGGAAATAAATCCTCCCCATCACTCAACAAGCCGTGGAATAAAATAAATGGCCTACCCTCTCCTTGTATCTGATGAATCACAGTGTTTCCGATTAAGGTTCGTTCAAATACATGATTATGCTGGTTATTTGGGTACATCAAGCGATAATCCAAATCTGCGACTACGGCCGGGAAAACATTCATAACACTCGTCTTATTGAACCACTCTGCTCCCATGACTTTTTTGGGCAGATCATTTGAGAACGTTCGATTTGTAATAAAGTTCAGCCCGTCCGTCGGAATTCGCGTGATTTTACTGAGCCCGCTGTTCATAAGTGCCTTCATGAAGCGAAGCGGCACAGAGATTGTAGGTGCGGCCATATTCATACTTTCTGACATCACACCTAATAACTCAGCTATATCTGGATCATGCTGTTTGTCTGGAACAAGGGTATAGGTTTGAATAGACGATTGCTCCAGCTTAACAACCTGAACCATAAACTTCGCCAGCGCATCGTTTGCAATCAGCGGTAATTTATACCCCTTGCCTCCAGGTATAACTGGCATCAGCCCTCTTCGCATACTCTCCACAAGCAAGCCTAAGCCTGCTACCTGCTCCGTACTCCCTGTTGTACTGCTGCCGACTACAGTTGGCGGATTAATCACAGACAGCGGATAGCCTACTGCGGATGCCTGCTGGCGAATATACAGATCTGCTAAAAATTTGGTTCTTTCATAAGGATTTTTTATTTTCAGATAGTCGTATCCTTCTTTCAACACATCGATCGCAACCTTGCTGTTATGGTCATCAAAGGGGGACATATATCCAACTACATGAATAAATTGCTGCAAACCCTTCAATTGATGGATACGTTTAGCGAATTCACTGATATGCTTGGCACCGTTTAAAAATACAGAGATTGCCTCTTGCGTTGTCGCTTGAATATCCATTTGTCCGCCTGCGTGAATAATAACATCCGTGCTCAGTACCTTCTTCTTATCTTCATCACTTAGACCTAAATCTGGGTTCGTCAAATCACCTTCAATAAAGTGCATAGCTGTCTCGTTGAAAAACCCTTTTTCCTGAAAAACACGTGTTGCTTTACTTTTCGACCTCACTAGAAGAAAAATCATAACCTCCTCTTTAAGAAGCTCCTCCACGAGTTGCCTCCCGATAAAGCCTGTTCCACCTGTTAAAAATATTGTTCTCATATCAACCGCGCTCCTTTTAGTACTTGTTGGTACTAATTTTGTGTAAAAAAAATGCTTCTTATCGAAGCAAGTTGAAAAAGTGGCTGGCTGTTCTCGTGATCACCGTTGCATCCTTCAATGTCTCTGCAAGAAACAGCGCTCCTTCAAGATTCGTTATAAAAAGTGCTGCTACCTCGTCAATATGAATCGTTTCTCTAAACTCGCCTTTTTCTGCTCCTTGTTGTAGTAATAGAGAGATTTTCATTTGTAATCCTGTGAAAAAGAGACCTATTTTTTCCTTGATGTGCGTAGCTTGTGCCGGAGTTTGAATATAAAGTGTAATAAACGGACAGCTCCCCTTATACTCTCTGGACTGAACTCCCTCCGTTAAATGCTTTAAAAACATCTGGACACGATCTTCAACGGATAACTGGTTCTGAGAAAGGATTTGATCCATTGCCCGCTCATACGTTTCAATCCAATAATCAACGACCCCTGCTAACAATTCTTCCTTATCCGCGAAGTGATAATACACATTAGATTTGGACACTTTGCTTACACGTACTAATTCATCCATGCTGGTATAAGCAAATCCCTTTTCTAAAAATAAGGCTGCCGCGACTTCAAGCACACGTTTTTGGTTCATGATTTTTGCCTTTGTCATGAGTAGAACAATACAGTACTAAATGGAGCGTTGCAAGTATTTTTATTTTTGCATAACACCTATTTATCCTCTATAATTGTAGGCTACTATGCACCCAGTCAGGAGGAAATGATGAATTTTATACAAGAGCACCTAGCAGGATATGGAATGAGCGAGCAGATGGTTGTGTATCTCTCGAACATCATTATGGTTTTATGTATTGCTTTACTCTCTATAGTGGCTAATCTTGTTGCCAAAAAAATCGTACTGAAGATCATCATCCATATCATTCATAACAACCGGTATACGTGGGATAATATCTTTTTGGAGAAAAAAGTATTTCACAAGCTGTCGCATCTCGCTCCGGCCTTTATCATTTATTACGCCGCGCCTATTTTTCCGCTGTATCAGTCTTTCATTGTAAAGTTCGCCTTAGCTTATATGATTATTGTAACGATCACGGTGTTTAATGCCCTGCTTGATGCCATCGATGCTATTTATCGTACGTATGAAGTGTCCAAGATGAGGCCGATCAGAGGCTACATTCAGGTTGCGAAGATTATATTGTATATTATTGGTGCGATTGTGGTGATTTCTAACCTCATGGGTCAGAATCCGCTGATTCTGCTTAGTGGACTGGGCGCTTTATCCGCTGTTCTGATGCTAGTGTTCAAAGATTCGATATTGGGCCTCGTGGCAGGTATTCAATTATCTTCTAACGATATGGTTCGTGTAGGCGACTGGATTGAAATGCCTAAATATAATGCCGACGGCAATGTAATTGATATTACGCTGAATACGGTAAAGGTGATGAATTTCGATAAAACCATTACCATGCTTCCGAGCTATGCCCTGATCTCAGACTCTTTTAAAAATTGGCGGGGGATGGAAGCCTCCGGGGGCAGAAGAATTAAACGAAGTGTCTGTATTGATACAAGCAGCATATGTTTTTGTACCAAAGAAATGATTGAGGAGTTCCAAAAGGTTCACTATCTTAGCGATTATGTCCTGACAAGATTAGATGAAATTAACGCCTATAATACGGAACATCATATCAATATGGAGAGCAAAGTGAATGGAAGACAGCTAACGAATATCGGGGTATTCCGGGAATATGTCCAAGAATATCTGCGCAATCATCCCAAAATTCATAAGGATATGACGCTCATTGTCAGGCAGTTAGCACCAGGAGACAGCGGACTGCCTTTAGAAATTTATGCGTTCAGCAATGAGACCACCTGGGGTGTGTATGAGTCCGTCCAGTCGGATATCTTTGATCACATTTTTGCGATTATCCCTCTGTTTGGACTTCGCGTTTTCCAGAACCCGACGGGCCAGGATATTGTTAATTTAAAAGAAAGTAGGGAATATTCGGCGGGATATTGAGGTGTGATTATATGGAATCAAAAAAGGCCCTTTGGGGTCTTTTTTTATGTGAAATTATATTGATTGCAGTTGTTTATATGGTGTTACCTATACTCATAATATTAATAATGGCATAGTCTTGGATGAACTTATCATAAATAGTTAGCGATAATCATAAATTAATAATTAGTGATATTGATAAATCACAAAGTTAGCGTTAGAATGGGGGAATAAAGGAGATGAATCTTATGAGTAAAGCTCTTTTCGATCTTACCCAGCAACAAATCAATATAGGCTATAAAGAACAGAATGAAGGGATTCTTGAAAAGGAGACTGAATTTCTCTTCAATATGATTTATAAAACGTTCTTGGTTGCTTTTTCAGATAAGGTTGCTGCGATTAAAATGGATATGCAGACTTTGAGTCTAACGCCCAGCTATCTCTTTTCTGAAGAACATAAAGGCAATTTAATTAAATGGCTTAGTCGCTTTTCGAAAATGGAATTACCCTCATCTGATTTGAATTTTGGGAAACTCAAAATAGATTTTGAACATTGGTATATGCAGCTAGGCGGAGAAAAGATTGAATTTGTTTTTGTAGAACACTATCTTATGACACCATCTGAAGCAGCTGCTGCTTTAAATATTTCTACGGTCACTTTGCAAAAATATATTAAACAAGGACTAGACTGTGTTGATACGGAAAAGCATCGTAAAATCCCAAAGTATGCCATAGAGCTTCTTAAAGATCCCATATATGGTATACGTATGCAGATCCTAGCGCAGGAAAAGAAAAAGGGTAAGCAGTCAAAAGAGGAGCGAGCTAAGGAAATTGCTCTAGAACTGATGGATCTTCAACTAAAATTTAAAGGTAAAACGTTTAAGGAGGCATTTGCAGACTACAATGGTGATGAAATGGATGATCCAACGGATTACCATCGGTGGTTAGACCTCGAAGAGGAATTAGCTGAAATTATGAAGCTCAGCGGAGGTGCAAATGACGCAAAGTAAGATTGAGCAATTAGCTCTCAAAAAACTCTTACCCGCGAATCTTTTTAGTATTACAGCTCAATTCGGTCATTTGCTTGAGACTTATCCTAATGTTCCAGGGAATTCAGGTATCTATGGTAATTACACGAGAAATACAAATAAGTTAGATGTGCTTTTTCCTTTAAAAGAACATCCTGTACACGGCATTACTGGTTTACATGCGCTAGAATCATACGACGATGCTGGTTATGTCCGAAGATACACTTATAGCTGGAAAATTATCATTCCAAAGATGGGCGTCAGTCTGCATCATATATCAGCTTGGGGGAATGATCCTCATGATTCACCAGATACGCCTGAAGAGTTCAAGGTGATAACCGAACCTCATCACCATCATCACATTCCTGGTAATCGAAGGCACAGAAAAGAGAATTGGGATGTGCATACTCTGGAAGAAGCGTTTAATTTTGTAGAGCCTTATATAATTAATGGTACCGAATATAAAGGCGATAATTAGAGAGACTGCTCTAAGTGAGGATGAAATCCGTACTATAAAGTTGTTATAGTATACCTTGAAAGCCCTAGAGAGGAGTGCTCCAGTGCCGAAACTAAGAAAAACAACACTCAAAAAGCATCTGAACCAATTTACGAAGGAAGAGCTTGTTGAAGAAATTATGAATCATTGAGAAGCAATTTGGCGACAGAGGAGAGGTTCTGCGCTATCCCGTTATTAAGAAGGCGATTAAGGACTTCAGTAAGGTATCCGCCAACAAGGAGCAGATTGCTGAAATTATGGTGTTCACGGTGGAGTGCGGGGTGGACTTCACCCGGGCTTACGGAGACATCGATGAGCGGTTCTATCTGACGGTATCCAGTATTTATAGACAAGCATTGGAATACATTGTGAAGAATGATTTGGAGGAAAGATTCGTCGACCGTAGCAGAAGGTTGGCGGAACGTAGTCAGGGCATTGGCTGGGGCATTGGAGATGCCATGGTCGAATTCTATTATGACTATTTAGGGCACATGGAGGAAGAAGAAGAGACAGAGGATTAGACTGTGCGAGCTAGGGCGGAGGCCCTGCATTGTTTTCCAATATAAAGAATGAAGAAGCCTCCCTGTAGTGTATAATAAAGCAAATTAAAGCCCCTGTCCCTGGATCGGAACGGACAGAAGCTGAGGAGGAATCGTTGTGGCCAGCATCAGACAGAGAATTGTTCCGCATCTATGGTATGACAAGGAGGCGGCAGAAGCCGCCCGCTTTTACGCTACTGTGTTTCCGGAGTCCAAGGTTACGAGTGTGAACACGATTCATGATACGCCCTCCGGCGATGCGGGTCAGGTCTCTTTTGAGGTCTGGGGGCAGCCGTTCATGGCGATCAGCGGAGGTCCTTATTTCAAGCTGAATCCGGCCGTCTCCTTCTTTGTTAATTTCGATCCCTCCCGCGACCGGGATGCAGCAGAGAGATTAGATGAGGTGTGGGATAAGTTATCGGAAGGCGGCACCGCCTTGATGCCGCTTGGCAAGTATCCGTTCAGTGAGCGGTACGGCTGGATTCAGGACAAGTATGGGGTGTCCTGGCAGCTGATTTTAACGAATCCGGCAGGGGAGGAGCGGCCTGCGATTATTCCTTCCTTGTTGTTCGTGGGGGATCAATGCGGGAAGGCGGAGGAGGCGATGTCCTTCTATCTGTCGGTATTTAAGGACTCGCGCCAAGGGCTTCTTACCCGCTACCCGGCAGGCTCTGCGCCCGATCAGGAAGGAACGATTATGTTCGCAGACTTCATGCTGGAGAATCTGTGGTTCACGGTCATGGACAGTGCGCATAATCATCAGTTCAGCTTCAATGAAGCGGTCTCCTTCATGGTATCCTGCGATTCTCAGGAAGAGATTGACTACTACTGGGACAAGCTGTCTGCAGTTCCTGAAGCCGAGCAATGCGGCTGGCTGAAGGATGCCTTCGGTATCTCCTGGCAGATTATTCCTGCGGAGATGAATGAGATGATGAAGAAGGGCACGCCGGAGCAGCTGGCGCGTGTGACGAAGGCTTTTCTGCAGATGAAGAAGTTCGAGCTTACGGAGCTGCGTAAGGCCTATAAGGGAGAATAAGAGCGGCAACCTGCTGGAATACCAACACAAGCGATAAGGACCTAATCCTTATCGCTTCTTTGCGCGCAAATATAAGAATGTATAGGTTTCACTTGCCTCACACCTTCCCCCCGCCATCCCCCGCCCGGTACTTCTTGCGGTACTGGGCCGGGGTCATGCCGTACACCTTTTTGAAGCTGGAATAGAAGGTGTTCAGGGACGAGAAGCCGAAATGCTGCACGATGGGCTCGATCGGCGAGTCGGAGGCAATGAGCTCCTGGCAGATGAACGTCAGCCGCTTCTCGGATATTTTGTCGGTGATGGACTGGGTGGTCTCTGCTTTGTACAGACTGCGGAAATAATTGACCGACAAGCCCAGGTGATCGGCCAGCATGGTGGCCGACAGATTCGGGTCGGTGAGATGACTCTCGATGAACTGGTCCACCTGTCCGATCAGGGCGATATTCTTGGATTGGCTGCGGGCGGCCGCAATGTCTTCGAGTGTTCGGGTAATCAAGGCCTCCATCCACGGCATGACGTTATCCATTGTTTCCTGCCGAATGATCTGTTTCTCAATGGACGTCAGTCCCCACGAGCTGGGCAGCGGCTGGGAGGAATGCTCCTGGATGAGCCGGCGGATGTCCATGAACAAGGTAATCAGAGACATTTTACATTCAAAATAAGGCAGTTCCCGCAGCTTCACAACCGCTGAGCGTAAGACCTCCAGAATGACGGCGGCGTCCCCCTTGAGTATGGCCTGGGCGATCTGCCGCTCCTGGCTCACAGGCAAATGATATAATTCCCCGGGTGCAGCGGGCAGCCATTCCTTCACAATGAGCGACCGGTGTCCGAACCGGAATCGCTCCTGCGTCAGATCATACGTCTCCAGATACACCTCATGCATGTCGGTTAAGCCAGGCAACGTCCGGCCCCAGGCAATGGTAGTTCCTACGGACAAATACTGCTGAATTAACTGCCCTGCCACTTGCAGCTCCTTCGCGAATTCCTCTGACAAGGGAGCCGATAAGACTACAGCCACGTGGTCGTCTCCCATATCTACGGTCTGCAGCTTGTGCCTGGACGATTGCAGCGACTCCTGAATGATATTGGACATAGCGAACCGGAGCAGGCGCCGGTCCTTCTCCGGGTACACTCCCGAGAATTCCGCGAAGTGGTCGATCCGGAAGATGGCTACGGACAACTCATCGCTTGGCAGATCAATCCCCCATTCTACGAATTGAGCGCGGATCTCCGTTGCCGAATGGTACGTCTCCCCGAGGAAATCCCTTAAGAACCGCTCTCTGCCCAGAAATTTATTATGCCGCCATTGCTCGGTAAGCTCGTGAATCTGATTATGCTGCGAGGTAAAAACGCTCGATAAGTATTCGAGTTCATTGGCGTTCGCCTCAAGGCCGGGCTTCTCCGCCTGATGCTGCCGCATGACCCGGCTGATCAGCTCCTGAATGGGCGAGTACACCCGTTTGGAGATTAGAATAATCACCGCCAGGGAGGCCGCGAACAAGACGAGGAACAGGATCAGACTGGTGTCGCGCAGGACCGTGATTTTATTCAGAATGGCGGACTTCGGGATCATCTCAATGAAGGTCCAATCCTGGATACCCTTAACGGAGGAGTCGGCATAGACCACTAGCTTCTCCCCCTGATCCTGTGGCTGAAATAGCTTCCAGCCGCTGGCTCCCTTCATTCCGTGGCTTCTGAGCTCGGCAATCTGCTGCGGATTCATTGGCGTGCTGCTAAAAATCGTCTCGTCCCGGTCATTCAGCACGGTGATCGACCGGCTCGCGAAGTTTGAATTATTCTGCAGCAGGGTCATCAGGTTTTGAGTATCCACATTCATGACGAATGCGGAGATGGAGCTGCCTTTTTCATAAAATCTGACAATAGTCATCACTTCTTTGGGGGTGTTCCCGGTAAGAGGGAGAGACAAGGTTCGCGGAATGAGCACGCTGTGGTTCGCTGTTTCCGGGTCACGTAAGCGCTTAATAATATCCTGATCGTAAAAAGCGGCGGTATCATTTAACCCAAGTCTGGAGTCAATGACCGTATTCGTATAATCGTTAATGAGGTAGACCGAATCAATGGAGGGGTTGGCGTTCTTAATGTCCGTCAATTGGCTCCATACCTCATAGGTCTCGAAATCGCTGTAATGGTCCGAAAGGGCATACACCTTAAGCGTGCTGTCATTACTGGAGGAGAAGCTGAAATCAAGCGCCCATTCCATCAGCCGTGACGTATTCCGGGCCCCGTTCACGAGGAGGGATTCCGAATGATCGCCGATTTCCTCCAGCAGTGTCTTGGAAGATTGCCCATAGAGCAGTACGAAGGAGATGCCTAAGACCAGAACGTTCGCACTGACAAAGTAAAAAATAAGCTTCATGTAGGTAGGGTGCCGCTTCAGCGAGGCGAAGAACGGTTGTCTGAATTTCATGGCTCTGGAACCTCCGTAATCATAACTGTCCGGCTCATTATAAGTAGATTTATTATAGCACACCGGGTATTTTCGTCTGCCGAATCGTTTGTTTTCGGAAGAGTGTTGTTTTTGGGAAGGCGGTAAATCTGCACTTGCGGGAAGGATTGGCGTTTCTCGGAATTGCTCAGGACGCAAGGACTTGATAAGGTGACGGCATAGATTACGGAACGCTCTTGGGGCGATGACCGGTCTTGAGGAAGGGGGGATGTACAAATGAACTACCCGCTTAACGCAGGTAAACGTTCAAAATGGAGGCATATCACGCAGAATCCTTTTCTGTATGTGATGGCTGTACCGGGGCTGTTGTTTTTCCTCGTGTTCAGTTATTTTCCTATATACGGGATTATGATTGCCTTCAAAGATTATGATTTTGCCAAGGGGATCACGGGGAGTGACTGGGTAGGGTTTAAAAATTTCGATTACTTTTTTACATCAGATGACTTCTGGACAATTCTGCGGAACACACTGCTACTCAACGTGCTGTTTATTGTGTTCACGACAGCGGCGGCCGTTCTGATTGCGCTCATGTTCAATGAGATCCGCAATAAGTATTTCAAACGGATATCGCAATCGCTTATTTTCCTGCCTTATTTCATGTCCTGGATTGTGATCGGGATGATTGTCCAATCCTTATTCGGCGGGGAAGAGCCCATGATTAATGTCTGGCTGCAAAATATCGGCATGGAGCCGGTCAACTGGATGTTTGAGTCAAGTCTCTGGCCTTATATTCTGACGGTGATCCGGGTGTGGCAAGGGGCCGGTTATCTCTCGATTATTTTCCTGGCCGCCATTACGGGCATATCGGAGGATCTATATGAGGCAGCCCGCATCGACGGGGCTTCTAAACTGCAGATTGTGACGCGTATTACGCTGCCGCTGCTGGTTCCGACGATCATGATCATGACGCTGCTGGCCGTGGGCAAAATTTTCAACGGGGACTTTGCGATGATCTATGCCATCATTGGAGACAACTCGATGCTGTATCCGACTACCGACGTCATTGATACCTTTGTCTTCCGCTCCATGCGGCAGCTGCACGATTTTGGCATGTCTTCGGCAGTGGGCCTGTTCCAGTCCATTATGGGTCTGATTTTCGTCATTGCTGCCAACTGGGTAACCCGCAGGGTATCCAAAGAATCTGCTTTATTCTAGGAGAGGTACTATGATACAGAAACATAGCGCAGCGGACCGCACCTTTACGGCATTCGCCCATACGTTCATTTTGCTGTTTACTTTATTTTGTCTGTTCCCTTTTCTGCTGATGATTGCCGGTTCCTTTACGGATGAGGAGGAGCTGATAGCACACGGCTATACCTTATTCCCGCAAAAATTATCGCTGGCCGCTTATAAGGCGGTTTTGCAATCAGATGTTCTTTTCAACGGCTATGGCGTTACCCTGTTCATCACGGTTGTCGGGGCCTTAAGCGCCCTGTGCATTTCCGCCATGCTCGGCTATTCACTGGCGAATAAACGGAATGTTCTGCAAACGCCCTTTCTGTTTTTTTGCTACTTGCCGATGCTCTTCTCGGGAGGGATCATTCCGTTCTATATTGTAGTCAGCCAGTGGCTGCATTTGCAGAATACGATCTGGGTGCTCATACTGACGATGTTATGCCAGCCATTCCTCGTCTTCCTGCTCGTCAGCTTCTTCCGCACCATACCTGAGGAGCTGGAGGAAGCCGCCAGAATCGACGGAGCGAATGAGATGAGAGTGTTCTTCCAGATTATGATTCCGATCTCCAAGCCGATTCTGGCTTCTGTCGGCCTCTTCTATGCGCTGAGCTTCTGGAATGACTGGTTCATGGGACTGATGTTCATCGATAATGAGAAGTTATTCCCGCTGCAATTAATCCTGCGCCGGATGGTCTCCAATATGGAAGCGGCCAGGAACCTGATTCCTTCCGGTGCTGCGATTGCAGTGACCCCACCGACGTACGGGGTGCGGATGGCGACCACGGTTCTGACCATCGGCCCGATTGTGCTGCTGTATCCGATGCTTCAGAAATATTTTGTCAAAGGTCTAACGGTTGGTGCTGTAAAAGGGTAAGCCATTCAGATTGTCCATAGATACAGGAGGGTAACGAGATGAGGTTAAAAAAATGGTTCGGCACGGCAACAACAGCGGTATTGGTGTCGTCACTGGTGCTGGCAGGCTGCGGGGGCAATGCGAAGAATGAAGGCAATACGGCGAATTCTACGAATTCCCCGTCCAGTTCAGAGGGGGCAGCGCCTGCTGCCAAAGAAGTAGTGACGCTGAAGGCTTATTTCCCGGGAGATAAACCTGCGGGGTTCGATGCTGTGCTGCAGGCAGTCAACGACAAGCTGAAAAAGGATAATATCGGAGCCGCGCTGAATATCAACTTCATGCCTTGGACCGACTACGGGAATGCGGTATCCGTGAAGATGTCTGCCGGGGAAGAGTTCGATATGTATCTGGATGCCCCTTGGCTGTCCATGAACCAGATGATCGAGAGTAAATCGTTGACGGAGCTGGATGCGGCAGTGGCTGCACGGCCTGAGCTGAAGGCGTCCATTCCGGAGGAAATGTGGGAGTACAACAAATTCGGCGGCAAAATTATGGGGATTCCGCTCGGCACCACCCAAGGCCAGCTGTATGGCGTACTGATCCGTAAGGATTTACGCGAGAAATACGGGCTTCCCGAGCTGAAGACCCTCGATGATCTGGAGAAATTCCTGTATGCAGTCAAGGAAAATGAGAAAGACATTAAGCCTTTTGTCATTAACGGAATTAAGGCCGATAAGCTGCCATTCATCCTGAGTAACTCCGCGAATCTGGCGCAGGATGAAGTACTGGAGATTGGGGTCAACATGTTCTCGTATTCGATCAAGGATAAGAAGGTCATTGGCCAATGGGAGAGCCCGACAATTGCCGATGCTTATGATCGCGTTACCAAATACTATAAGGATGGAATTATCTCCAAAAATATTGCCCAGGAGCAAAATGCCGAGACGCTGTTCAAGCAAGGTAAATATGCGGCGACCTACTATGCAGCCGATGGGGTCGAAGGGCTGAAATATTCGGAAATGCTGAAGGACGGCAGCGACAAGCTGGAGATTTTCATACCGAACGGGGAGCAGGCTAAGCCTTATACGGCTTATCAGCAATGGAACTTCCTGTGTATCCCGACGACCTCCAAGCATTCCGATGTCACTATGGATGTAGTGAACTGGCTGTCGATTAAGGAGAACCATGATCTGATGGAATACGGCATTCAAGGAAAGGACTGGGAGCCTGTCGGCGATTCGAGCTATAAGGCGCTGTCCGGCTATACCTTCCCTGGTTATGTGCTGACCTGGCGGCCGACGCTGAATCGTACACCTGACACCATGATGCAAGATGACAAGAAGTGGTTCGACTTCTCGACCAAGACGTCCAATTTTACGCTTAGTCCAATCGCAGGCTTCAACTTCAACGCCGAGAAGGTAAAGACGGAATATGCCAAAATCACGCCGCTGCACGATTCGATCTTCTTGCCGCTAAGCCAAGGCCTGATCCCTGCGGCAGAAGGAAAGAAAACGATGGAGGATAAGATGGCAAGTCTCGGCGGGCAAAAAGTAATCGATGAAATCCAGGCCCAGATTGATGCCGTTACTTCCGGGAAATAACCGTACTTCAAACACAGAAAGAGGTCACTCCAATGAAAATAACACGCAGCGCGCACAATCCGCTGATTGAAGCCGTGGATGTTGTCCCCTCCCGTCCAGATTTCCAGGTGCTGGGTGCGTTCAATGCAGGCGTGGCGCAGCTACAGGATAAGACGATCCTCTTGCTGCGCGTTGCTGAAGCGCCAATACCGGACCGGGCGGACGAGGTGCTCGTTCCCCGGTTGAATGAAGCAGGGACGGAGGTACAGGTAGAACGATACGACAAGAACGATCCGGCTTATGATTTCTCCGACTCGCGCTTCGTCGCCAAGGACGGGCAGACGGTGATGCTCACCTCGTTATCCCATCTCCGGGTAGCGCGAAGTCAAGATGGCGTTCATTTCGAGGTTGAGCCGCAGCCGGCCCTGTTCCCGGAGCATCCTTTGGAAGCATGGGGGATTGAAGATCCGCGTGTGACCCAGATTGGGGACACCTATTACATCACTTACAGCGCAGCCTCTGCGCGCGGTGTCGGCGTTGGGCTGGCGGAGACCCGTGACTTTCAGACCTTCACACGGCGGGGGATTATGCTGCCTCCCGAGAATAAGGATGTCATGATTTTCCCCGAGAAAATTGGCGGCAAATACTACGCTCTGCATCGCCCAGTGCCGAAGTCATTCGGCGCGCCCGAGATGTGGATCGCAGAATCGCCCGATCTCGACCACTGGGGGAACCACCGCTTCCTGATGGGACTCGGTGAGCAGGGCTGGGACTCGGCCCGCATGGGCGGCGGGGCAGTTCCGATCCGCACACCGCAGGGCTGGCTGGCGCTGTATCATGGCGCGGACAGCAGCCACCGCTATTGTATGGGGGCGGTGCTGCTGGATCTGGAGGACCCGTCCCGGGTCATTGCGAGATCGCGTGTCCCCGTGCTGGAGCCGGAAGCTTCCTATGAGGTGAACGGATTCTTCGGCAAGGTCGTGTTCTCCTGCGGCGCGCTGCTGCTGGACCAGACGGTCCGTATGTATTACGGCGCGGCGGACGAAGTGATGGCTGTAGCGGACATCCCGCTTCAGGATATATTAGATACTCTTGTGTAAGGGTAGGGAGGCAGTGTGAGCTGCCTTCCTTAATCCCTAGTTTAGAAAGCGCTAACAAATATCTGCTAGATAGACAAAGGAGCGTGTACATGACTGGTAACGTGCAAAGCAGGATCAAGAGATGGATCTGTCTCGTGATGGTTGGTTTGATGATCTCGACCCTCGGGTTCCAATATCCTGTATCGGCGGCGGATAGCTCGTCGCAGGAGCTGGCTGAAATGAAGCTGATGAAGCAGCGGGCGGTGGATTTCTATATCTCCAAAGACATCATCAATGACGGAACCAATGGCCGGGTGGAATGGACTTTTAAATCACAGGCCGGGACCTACTTATCGAGTCAAAAAGCGAATGGAAGCTGGAGCGATGTAGATTATGCCAATACAACCTCCAGCGCCAACGGCAGAGCCTGGTCCCCATACCTGGCGCTGGACCGGATGCAATCGATGGCCCAGGCGTTCGCAGACCCGAAGGGGCCTTACTATCATGATGAAGCCATGTTAGCTGGTATTCAGAAAGCGCTGGATCACTGGTTCACGGTCAAGCCGACCTCCACCAACTGGTGGGAGACCGGCATCGGCAAGCAGCTGCGGCTTAGCAAAATCGCGCTGCTGTGTGAAGGCTATCTGACTGCGGAGCAGGCTGCTAATATTGTCGGCACATTAGACAGCAGTCCGAATACGATCGATGGGGCGAACTCCTCCTGGTACAACCAGAATTATATGATCCGCGGCTTATTGCTTGAGGATGCCCAGAATGTCCGTAGCGCCGTAGAGGCGTTTAACGTGCTCTCGGCTGTGACGGTGACGCTGACGGGAATTCAGTCCGACATGTCCTTTTTCATGCATGGGAAGACGAATTATACCACGGGCTACGGCAGAAGCTTCGCCAGAGATATGTCCTTCTGGGCCTATGTGGTCTCGGGCACAAGCTTCGCCTACAGCCAGGCGGCCATTGACTCTTTGTCCTCCTATGTGCTGGATGGAACCAGATATCTGGTGAGAGGCGATGTTGCCGATCTGGGGATGGGGATGAATGGGCCGGAGTGGCCGGATTATGAGAGCTCTGCGCTGACCTTCTATGAAGATCCGCTGGAGTGGATGCAGGCGGCCAATCCGAAGCGGGCGGATGAGTTCGCTGTCTTCCTCGATAATATCCGGGGTATTGGAACGGTCACGGGCAATGGACTGGACGCGAACAATATGACGCAATGGCAGACCCTGGTCTCCTCTCATATGCGGAAGGATTACGGAATCACGGTCAAGATGTCGTCCAGCACGGTCAAAGGCGGCGAATTTAGAACTATAAACCCAAACGGATACAATCTGCTCTACTGGACTCCGCAAGGCGCTACGGCCATCCAGAGAACCGGAGATGAGTACAGAACCGTGTATCCGCTGATGGATTGGACTCATGTTCCGGGGACTACAGCTCCCAACGTATTCACGAAGGAGAATAATTTCAACAACCCGAAGACATTTGTAGGCGGCGTGACCAACGAGCGTTACGGAGCCACCGCATTTGACTTTAACAAGCTGAGCACCAGCGGGAAAAAGGGCTACTTTTTCTTCGATGATGAAATGGTAGCGCTGGGCGCAGGCATCACTTCAACGAATGCTGCACCGGTCCATACTACGCTGAACCAGAGTCTGGCCATAGGCGATGTGCTCGTAGACGGCAAAGTCGTTACAGACGAAACGTCGCAGGTGAACGGACGCTGGGCCTATAACGATAACACCGGTTATGTGTTCCCGGATAAGACGGATTTCCAGGTGAAGCAGGAGACGAAGACCGGGAAATGGAGCGATGTCGTTTCCGGCAGCTCAACGGAGCCAATCACAAAGCCGGTGTTCTCAATGTGGCTGGATCACGGAGTGAAGCCGGTCAATGCCTCCTACCAATACATCGTATTGCCGGGTAAAACTGCTGCGGAGGTTGGCAGCTATGCGGAAGCAAGCCCGATTAGTATTCTCGCGAATACACCGTCCGTGCAGGCGGTCCGGCACCGTTCCCTTGGTATTGCGGAAATGCTGTTCTATCAGCCGGGTACGGTGACGCTAAGAGAAGGACTGACTGTTACCGTAGATAAACCGTCGATGGTAATTGTCGATGAATCCGCGGACCCTGTCCGCATCTCGGTGGCGAATCCCGAAACGCCGGGAATTACCGTGAACGTAACGCTGAACCGGAACGGGGACCAGACTACGACCACGTACAGACTCGGTAAAGATACGTTCACCGGGCGGAGTACGACGCTGAGCGAGGGAGCTTCTATCGACGATAGAGGGTATGATCTGGCTTACAGTAAAGGCACGGTTGCTTCGTCCAGCGTGGGCAAGCAATTTGCGTCGGGTGCTACGGATCTGTACAGAACCTCCAGTTGGAGTTCGAATGCATCAGACGATGAATGGATTTATGTGGATCTGCAGGATCAATATATGATCAATAAGGTTAGACTGCATTGGGAGAAGGCTTACGGCAAAAGCTATAAAATCCAAGTATCCGATGATGCGGCCACCTGGAAGGACGTTTATGCGACCTCCATGGGGGATGGCGGCATCGATGACATTGCCTTCGGTAAGACCAGCGCAAGGTTCGTCCGGATGCTGGGCGTTCAGCAGGGGACCGGAGATGGTTACTCGCTTGCTGAATTTAACGTGTATGAAGCGGTTGTCCCCAACCTTGCGGAAGGCCAGACTGCGATTGCAAGCTCGTCCAAAGCCGCCGATGTATCAGTGGGGAATGCGGTAGACGGCTCATTGACGACCCGCTGGGGGTCCAACTATGCCGATCCGCAGTGGATTTATGTCGATCTTGGCTCCATTCAGCCGATTGCTAAGGTCATGCTGCACTGGGAAAGTTCGTATGGGAAGGAATACCGGATTGAAGTCTCCGATACAATGGAGGACTGGAAGACGGTATACAGTACGTCCAGTGGGGACGGGGATATCGATGAGATCTCCGTAGGTCAAGTGAATGCCAGATATGTCCGGATGTACGGAACTCAGAGAGCAAGCAAATACGGATATTCGCTCTGGGAATTCAAAGTGTTCGGACCAGAGACTGAAGCCCGCGTTCCCGCCCGGGTTGAGCTTGCGGCAGCGCCATCTTCGGTGGTGCCTGGAGGCAAAGTATCCGTTACGGGGGCCGTCTATGAGGGTGGCAATCTTCCAGTTCCCGGTGTGGAGGTTGAACTTACAGCTGCCGATGGAAGCCTTGAGCCTGCAAAAGTAACTACAGATGTGTACGGCCGGTTCAGTACGGTCTTTACCGCACCGTCCGTTCCCGGAGAGGTATCCATCTCAGCCGTTCTGCCGGCAAGCCCATCCGTGACAGGGGCAATCACCGTGTCTGTAGAAAAAGAGGCTGTGCCTACAACAGCCCGGATTGAACTTGAGGCCTCGCCGTCCTCCGTATCCGCTGGAGGCAAAGTGTCCGTTACGGGAACCGTCTATGACGGTGAAGAGCTTCCGTTAGCGGGCGCTGCGGTCAGTCTCATGGCAGCCTCGGGTAGTTTCGAGCCTGCGCTTGCTGTAACGGATGAGCACGGCCGGTTCAGCACGGTCTATACGGCACCGTCCGCAGCCGGAGATGTGGTCATTACGGCTGTACTGACTGACAATCCTTCCGTGACAAATACGGTAACCGTTTCTGTAAGCAAGGCCATGCCAGTCCCTGTTCTTATTGAACTTCAGACGGCAGCGTCTGCCGTGAATACCGGAGATGATGTATCCATCACGGGGACCGTCTCGGGTAGCAATAATCTTCCAGTCTCCGGCCTGGAGGTCGAACTTAAGGTTTCCTCGGGCAACCTTGAGCCTGCTCATGCCGTAACGGACGCAAACGGCCGGTTCAGCGCGGTCTTTACGGCACCATCCACACCTGGAGAAGTGACGATTACGGCATTCTTGAGCGCTTATCCGTCCATTACGGGAAGAATTAACGTATCGGTCAATGAGCGTTCGGGCGGCGGAAACGGCGGCGATCCCGGAGGCGAAGCGCCAGTGACTCCGTCAGTACCAGTAGTACCGCCGGTTATTGTTGGAACACCGAATAAGCCGGACGAGGGCACACCTGCACCGGCAACTCCGGTGCCCGGTCCATCCCTCACCGATATTGCCGGACATTGGGCCGAAGCTAGTATCCTTGAAGCTGTTAAGCAGGGCATCATTACAGGCTATCCGAACGGCTCGTTCCAGCCGAACCGTAACGTGACCCGTGCTGAATTCACGGTCATGCTGGCGAAGGCGCTGAAGCTTCAGAACATAGAAGCAGCGTTGTCCTTCAAGGACAGTGACCGTATTGGTTCGTGGGCCAAGACAGCCGTTGCGCAGGCAGCAGCCCTGGGAATTATTCAGGGCGATAACAACAGCAACTTCCGCCCGGATGCGCCTATGACCAGAGCGGAAATGGCTGTCATGCTGGCGAGAGCATTGCATCTCGCTCCTGTTGGCCGCTCAGCAGGATTCACGGATGACCGCGACATCCCCGCCTGGGCGGTTGGAGCAGCGGCCGAGATGAAGAAGTTAGGACTGATGCAAGGTAAGGGCAACAACAGCTTCTTCCCGAAGGATGCCGCAACGCGGGCAGAGACGGTTACAGTCCTGCTGCGGATGCTGGAAGCTAAGTAAGTATAGCCAACCTTTCATCGATATACGTTAGAACACAGCAAAGCAGCGATTCTCCTGTTAATAGGGAATCGCTGTTTTGTATTTTTGGGCATGTAAACGGCTATGATCATAAGGAGATCAATGACAACCAGTACACTTATGCTATAATTTAATAAAGTGTTTTTGTGCTTAGAGAAAATTGGATAAAGGATGCATTGACCAACCATGTATGAGAATCAGACTTCTATGCACCAAAAGCTCTTTATTATCGGCGCAGGTGCTGCCGGACTAATGGCCGCTGTTACTGCGAGTGATATGGGGATCGATACTGCCATTCTGGAGAGTAACGACCGGATTGGCAAGAAGATCTTAATGACCGGCGATGGCCGCTGCAACATTACGAATGAATCCACTGTGACAGATACGGATGAAGCAGCCGCTTTATCGCGCAAGTATCACAGTAATCAACCCGAATTTCCGCTTGCGGTAGTGCAGCAATATGGCGTCGGCCAGACGATTGATTTTTTCTCCTTTCTTGGGCTTCCGCTTACAAGACTCAAGGGGGGCTTGATGTATCCGATGTCGCTGCAGGCAGCGGCGGTACTTGATATTTTCCAGCTGGCGCTAGAGGATCGGAATGTTCCCGTATACCTTAAGAATAAAGTGGTGGATGTTACTGCTTCGGCAGATCATCCTCGCTTCACGATAAAATGCCTAACCGAGACAGAGGAAGAGGTTGTGTATACTAGCGACTATCTGCTTCTGTCTACGGGTGGCAATACCGGTCCGAATGCAGGCAAAGAACCTCCGGGTTATACCCTTGCCGAACGTCTGGGGCACACCCTGATTGAGCCTTTTCCGGCCATCGTGCAGTTGAAGCTGCAATATCCGAATATGAGGGCACTGTCCAGTATCAAATCTCAGGGACAAGCTCATATCATTGTAAAGGGTAAAGTCATCGGCAGTGAACAGGGTGAGATGGCCTTCACAGACTATGGTATTACCGGTCCGCCCATTCTCCAGCTAAGCAGGAAGGCTGCGTATCATCTGGCAAGAGGAGAACAGGTGAAATTATCGGTGGATCTGACGCCGGGCCGCACAGAGGAAGAGTTAATTGATTTTTTAGAAACGCTCTGGGAGACCTTTGGGCACCGGACCGTGGCGGATTCCCTCGTGGGTATCTTCAACAAGAAGCTTGTTACGGTCCTGCTTAAGGAGACGGGCTTAGATCAACAGCCACAGCTTCTTTGCCAGAATCTTCCGCCCAAAACTAAAGAGAACTTTTATCGGCTCTTGAAGCGTTGGGAATTTAAAGTGACGGATACCAATGGCTTTACGAATGCGCAAGTGACAGCCGGCGGCATTGATACGTCAGAACTCATAGAGGGAACGCTGGAATCCAAGCTGGTGCCCGGGCTGTATTTGGCTGGCGAAGTGATGGATGTGGACGGAGACTTCGGCGGATATAACCTGCAATGGGCCTGGAGTTCCGGATTTGTGGCCGCCATGGCGATAGCTAAGTCCATTCAATAAATTTATTAGGAAAAGGGATGCATCAATTAACATGTATAAGGATCAGACTTCTAGGCACCACGAGCTGTTCATTATCGGTGGGGGTGCTGCAGGTCTAATGGCTGCAGTTACAGCGAGGGATCAAGGTATTGATACAGCCATTATTGAAAGCAATGACCGGCTCGGGAAGAAAATAATAACGACGGGTAACGGGCGTTGCAACATTACGAACCAATCCACCGCCACCGGTACGGATGAAGCAGCCGCTTTATCCATTAAGTATCACAGCAATCAGGCAGGATTCCCAATACATGTACTGCGGCAATTCGGTGTCCGCCAGACAATCGATTTTTTCTCCTCGCTCGGGCTTCCTTTTATGAGCTTAGAGAACGGCCGGATGTATCCGATGTCGCTGCAGGCGGCTTCGGTGCCGGGGGTGTTTAAGCTGGCGCTGGAGGACCGGAATGTTCCCGTCTATTATAAACATAAAGTGCTCGATGTGGCCGTATCGGCGGGACATCCGCGGTTCGCGATAACCTGCCAGACGGATACAGAGGAACAGGTTGTGTATACCAGCAACTATCTTTTTCTATGTACCGGAGGCCTTACCGCTCCCAAAACCGGAACAGACGGCTCCGGTTATACGCTTGTCCAGCGTCTGGGACACACCATGATCCACCCGGTGCCAGGCATTGTACAATTGAAGCTGGATTACCCGTATTTGAAGGAGCTGTCGGGCATCAAATTTGAGGGAGAGGCCCATGTTATCGTAAAGAATGAAGTCATCCGCACGGAGTCTGGCGAGATTCTTTTTACGGACTATGGCATCTCGGGCCCGCCCATCCTTCAGCTAAGCAGAAAGGCTGCGTATAATCTCGGCATCGGAGAATCCGTGACCCTGTCGGTGGATTTGATGCCGGAACGCACGGAGGAAGAGTTAATTGATTTCCTGGAGATCCACTGGGGGATCTTCGGACATCGGACAGTTGCCGATTCCTTCGTGGGCATCGTCAGCAAGAAACTGATTCCCGTGCTGCTGAAGGAGGCTGGAATTGATCAACAGCTGCATCTGCTGTGTCAGGATCTAACCTGGAAAACCAAGAAAGTATTCTATAAACTATTGAAGCGTTGGGAATTTAAAATCACCGATACCAATAGCTTCACGAACGCCCAAACCACAGCCGGTGGCATCGATACGACGGAGCTGATCGAAGGAACGCTCGAATCTAAGCTGGTACCTGGGCTCTATTTGGCCGGTGAGGTGATGGATGTAGACGGAGATTGCGGCGGCTATAACCTGCAATGGGCCTGGAGCTCCGGATATGTCGCTGCGATGGCGCTTGCTGACCGGCGTGCCCGGACCACGTAAGAGGCTGGATCGTTGCTGACTCGTGGCGGGGGAACCAAACAAGACCATCTGGGAAGATGGTCTTTTCCATATCATTTCTAAAGGGATAAATAAAAATGAATGGTGGGGTCAATGTGACGAAGGATCAATCGAAGGTGACCCGTTATTTCCACGAGATTGGGCGAATGGGGAATAGCTTGCCTGAACAGGTTCGGCCTCAGGTCTTGGAGGCGTTCTTCGATGTGTTTGAAGAGGATCTGGACATTCTTGAAGATCTAAGGGATCGTTGATAGGACTCGATTTAGATGAATGAGTTCAACTAAGTCAAGGAGGCCTTATTATATGAGCAGAGCAGCAGAGCAGCTCTTGGACGACGGCCCTGTAATCCGCAAAGAAAAAATGATAGCTGCAAAAATGATTCGTATCTATTGCAAGAAAAAACATCATGAACAAGAGCTCTGTGAGGAATGCCGGAACTTAAATGAGTATGTTATGAAAAGACTCTCCTCTTGCAAATTCGGTGAAGAGAAACCCGCTTGTGCAAAGTGTCCAATTCATTGTTATAAACCGGTCTACCGCCAAAAAATAAAGGGGGTTATGCGTTTCTCGGGACCCTGGATGTTGTTGTATCATCCATTAGAGTCCATAAAGCATATCCCCATACCGGAGAAGATAAAAAGACCGCTGTCCCGATAGTTGGCAGCAACGAAGTACATGGAGCGTTCTTGCTTCTACGGCTGCCTGTTAACCGGGTGTTTCCGTATTATCATAAGAAGAGTGGGGGACTGGTTAGAATGGAGATGTGGGAGTTAGAGGACTAGGATGAGGCTGATATATAAATAAAAAACCCAACTCTGCTAACTAAGCGGAGAAGGGTTTTTTCAGGATATAGTCGGCTCTACTAACGAAGCGGAGAAGACTGTATCCATCCGTATTATTTCTGTGTATTCATGATATTATGTATGTGTACGAAAGTCAAGTCACACGTAATCATCTTGGTTATATAGGATGTGTACAATGATCTATAATATCTACTTCGATGAAGCAAATAAAATTGACCAGCCGGGAAAAGCAAATTCATATTACGGTGCATATGGCGGAAGTGAGCAAACAATGTCAGAAATAAGGCATTCCGTACAACGTATTTATGATGAGCTTGGAACTAAGAGCGAACTCCATTTCAGGGAGTACAACCATGACCAGTACTTAAAGAAATATTTTAAGGCTCTCCATTATATTATTAATCAGGATATTAATATTAATATTCTGATTGTTAGCAACACAGAAGCGCATAGTATAGCTAGACAACTGAACCTGACAATGATGGAGCTGCGAAATCTTTTTTATATCAAAATTCCGGAGAGGCTATTCTATGGAGTAACCCGGCACTTGCATGGTCAGGTGGATGTTAATATTAAAATTGATCGTAACGATGAATACGACGCTCTTGGACTTCCTGCAAAAATTAAAGAACAGATGAACGCACATTCAGTTTATCGGAGCAAACGGTACAAAATTTTAACTGTTGAGTCCGAAGAGTCCCATGAGTCTATTCCCCTGCAAATTATTGATACATTCATGGGAATTGTAGTGTTTTTGATGGAAAAAAGCTACATGGCAGTTTCAAACACAACTCTGATAAAGAGTGATTTAGTGTATCGTTTTTTATTAGAGGGTGATAATATCGAGCGATTTATGAAACAGATTAAGCTCTATTCATGGAACGGCAATGAGAACTTGTCTGAATTGTCTGTAGGTAATTACGTATCTCAATTTATGGTACATAAAACTCGTTATGATGTTTCAGAAATAGCCAAGCTTCAGGCGGTTATGTTAAGGAACCCTAATCTATCTGCAATGGAATACCGTAAGCTAATGGAGTATCCTAACACGTTAGCACGTATGTTGTTGGGGTATAAGGATGAGGTTGAAGGTAGGGGAAGGAATTACTCATTAAGATAGCAGCATTGAACGTGCCAAGGAAACAGGATGGCCCTGCGCCTTGGCTTGTTGTGGTTACACATTCCCCTGCCCCAGCCACTCCCGCTTCAATATCGCAAATTGCTGGGTATTCTCGTACTTCGGGGTTCCGTCTTCGTTCTTGGTGAAGGAGATGAATTCGAGGAAGCAGCCTTCCCGGCGCATGCCCAGCTTCTCGCAAAGCTTCTGCGATCTGGAGTTGTCGTCCTCGACGTAGGCATAGATGCGTCTGGCTTCCTGCTCCAGGAAAAGATAGCGCAGCAGCGCGCGGGCGCTTTCGCTGGCATAGCCGACGCCTTCGTAGGCCGGGTTGAAGTGCCAGCCTACGCTGTAGGTATCGGGCTCTTCTTTCATGCAGAATAATTCGCCAATGATTGAGCCGGTATCCTTCAGGCAGACGGCGAGATGGGAGTCGTCCTGACTCCGTTCGCTGGCGGTGGCGATGGCTTCCTCTAACGTGGAGAGGCGTTCGCTCAGGAAACAGTTCACCCGCGGATTCGCCAAATACTTCAGCATCCCTGGTGCATCCGTCTCCCGGAAGTTTCTGATGATTAAGCGGTCGGTAGTGAATTTTTGCATGATGATCCTCCCTAAATTAAGTGAGCGTGTTATTTACCGGCAAGCGGATGTGAACCGAATACCTGCCGCCAGTGCTTGTGAATATGATTTCGCCCTTATGCTGGCTGATGATTTTGTGGCAGGTCTTGAGGCCGATTCCGGTGCTATGCACCTCATGGGCCTCCTTTTTTATAACATTCGTGATATCTATCAACAGCCAGCGGTCTTCGATTCTATACGCAATCGTTACGGCCGCAGACGTATCGGCATACTTCGTAATGTTGGAGAAAAGGTTATCGAATACCCGCCTGAAGGAGATCAGGTGAAGCTCCACGCGGAAAGGGACAGGGGACGGCTCCCATGCTACCTGGAAGCCGTGATTCTCCAGCAACATCGACTGCTCATCGATTAACTGATCCATGAGCTGAATCCCATCGTAGGACTCGAACTCCAGATCATTCTCCTCTGTGTTATACACGGTGAAGTACTCGAATAGCTTGTCGGACAGATGTTTGATCTGATAGGCTTTTTCCCTGCTGCTGTGAATGTATTTCGCTAACGCCTCCTGATCCTGATATTTCTTGTATTCGATGATGTCCAGGTAGCCGACCAATGCGGTGAGCGGTGTCCGCAGATCGTGGGACATGGCGGTGACCAGCTCGCTGTTGGCGACTCTGGCCTGCTCCTCGCTCTCCAGGCGCTCGATGAACGATTTCCTCATCTCATTGATGCTCTGGGCCAGAGACGATAGCTCATCCTTCCCCTTCAGCGTAATCGGATAGTCCAGATTCCCGCCCTCCAGAATTTTAATCTCTTTCTCCAGCACGCCAATATAAGAGGTCTTCTTGTTGATGAAGAACAGGACCAGGACGATGAAGAATAAGAACGACAGAATCACACCCAGAATCGTAATGAGGTTGTAGTACTTGTATTCAAAAAAATACTCCATATAGACCTGAGCAGACGTATCCGCAAAGGTAACCGTGGAATATTGGGATTTGCTGAAAATGCTAGGGTCCGGTAGAAACCTTGTATTTTCGGTCTTGATGGTGTACCCGTCTGTAGAGTAGAGAAATTGGTTGTCCTTATAGAGATAGAGATTTACGTACTTGGTTTTCCTGACCCATTCAGCTATTTTTGCGTCATCCTTAAGCGACAGATGCTGTCTGGAGATATATTCCTCAAGTGCCGGAAGGGCTTGCTCTTCTTGCTTGTTAATGAACGAGCTTCTAGTCCGGTAATGCTCCAGCAGATCTTCGCCTGTGGACTGCAGCAGCAAGAACAGTGCCGCTGAAGCCAGGAACGAACCGATCAGGCACAGGATTAATTTGAGTTTCAGCCTGCTCCACCGCAGCTTGTTATTCAATCCGGTACCCCTTTCCCCAGACGGTTTTGATGAACTTGGGATTCTGCGGGTCCTTCTCCAGCTTCATCCGCAGATTGCGGATATGAACCATCACCGTATTGTTACAGCTGTAGAAATAAGGCTCGCCCCACACACTCTCATACAGATTCTGTGCCGAGAAAATCTTATTGCGGTTGCCGGCCATCAGCGCCAGCAGCTTGTACTCAATTTCGGTTAGGGTCAGCTCCTTCTCATTCATTCTTACCTCGTTGACGGTAGTATTCACGCTTAGCCCGTTGAAGGTAATCACATCTGAGGGGGCAGAGGTATCCTCCTTGCCTTTGTATACATAATACCGCCTAAGCAAGGCCTTCACCCGGGACACCAATTCGGTGTAGGAGAAGGGCTTGGACAGGTAGTCGTCACTTCCGGCCGAGAAGGCCAAGGTTTTATCAGAATCTTGAGTCTTAGCTGTAAGAAATAGGATAGGCGCGCTGGTCATCTCACGTATCTCCACGCAGGCCTTAATTCCCGACTTCCGGGGCATCATCATGTCCAGAATGATCAGGTCAATGGTATCGTCTACTTTATTCACGGCATCTTCCCCGTCAACAGCCTCAACGACATGGTATTGCTCACTCTCCAGCAGCACCCGGACAATCTCACGAATCTCGTGGTTGTCGTCGGCTATAAGTATGGTCTTGGCAGGATTCATCATTTCTCCATCCCCCTCCCTTCCTGAGCACTCATTGTGCTTCCATTATAGATTGTCTATAGCGCGTAAACCACCGGATGACAGGCGACTTAAGAATTCTTAAGGAAGTTCATGCCCGGATCTTAAGAATATTCACCTAAGCTGGAGATATTATAAGCCAGTGAAGAGAGGGATTCGTAAATGGATTGGTTATTACACAAAAAGCGGGTCAGCAAGGTTCTCCTCGCTTGCGTGGGCCTTGTGACAATTATAGTATTCATCAGATACCTGCCGGAGCTTCTGCGGCTGACGATGTCGCTGGACGGCTTCCGCGATTATATCCTCTCTACGGGGAAGTTAGGGCCGGTTATGCTGGTGCTCTTCCAGATTCTCCAGACGGTAATCGCCCCGATACCGGGGGAGGTCGTTCAAATTGCCGGGGGATACATCTATGGGACAACTCTAGGGGCGGTCTTCGTGACTGGGGGGATGCTGCTGGGGGCAATGATTGCCTTTTACTTCACCAGATTCCTGGGCGGGTCCTTCATTGAAGGCTTGCTTCAGAGGGACAAGTTCAAGTGGATGAGAGGAATGATGGATAATAACAAGTTCTCGGTGTTCCTGTTCATTATCTTCATTATTCCCGGACTTCCCAAGGATATGTTCATCTATGCAGCGGGTTTGACGACGATGAAGCCCTTAAGATTCTTTACGATCCTGCTCATCGCCAGATTTCCGTGGCTGCTGGCCTCCGTAAGCATTGGGGCTAATATCTACGATAAGAATTATGGTCCCACCATCGTCATCTCCGCGATCTCTGTTCTGGCCTTTATCTTCGGATTAATCTATAAGGACAAACTGATTGACAAATTATCTTCCTTCAAAGGTGGTAAAAGCGGGCTGTAGCCGCAACTGTTGGAATGTTGTCTGTACCTTGGACATAGAGTGGAACTACAGGAGGCGTTGCATATGTTAATTCAGCTTAGTGTTGCTTTTGCTGCGGCCGCTTTTATTGCTCTGGCGGTGTTCTTGATTCTTACGCTGCGCAAGGGAATGACCACGCTCGGGGAGACCAACAAGACGCTGGGCGAGGTGAGAAATGCCATACATGGATTGACGGGAGAGGCGACTCAGCTCATTCACACGGCGAATCAGGTCACCCGGGATGTGAAAGGGAAGATCAAGACCATCGATCCGATCTTTGAATCTGCGCACAATGTAGGGGAAGTTATTCAGACGGTGACCGAGACCTTCAAGAAGAACGCTACCGACATCGGCCAGAGCTTGAACCCAGAGCCGGAGAAGGCTGCGGTCAAAAGTAAAAGCGGCCAGATCCGCGTTAATACGAAGTTTCAGTGACCTTTGTGTCATCGATAAGAAGCGTCAGTTCAAGGCACCCCGGGCGGGTGTCTTTTTGTATGCAGGTATCATTTCGCTGCAAAATAATCATTTTCTCATAATAGTGCATAATTAGAGGTGATATGAGCAAATGATTGTTTCAGCACTAATTCGGCTTCTGCTATGCTCGGGGTATCCGACAGGTTCATTTCCGTCTACTTCAAGGGTTCGGATCACCCGGTACAAGAGGAGGGCAGAACCGAAATTCCACAGGTTATTGCAAGCGGTTACAAATGTATTCTGCAACAAATTTAAATCGGGAGGCAAATCAATGAATAGAATCGTTGCGAAGGTAACCAGTATAGTATTGTTGTTTTCTCTTGGACTCACTCTGTTATTCAGCGGGTGGGGAACGGCGGTGGTACACGCTGCAGGACTTACGGTAACAGGCAGTGGAGGCGGAAATGAAGCTGCCTACGTGGAGTGGTCACCTGTCAGTAATGCATCGGGATATAAGGTATACGTCAAGGCTGCAAGCGCTGCAGATTCCCAGTATCAGCAGCTTCATAATGAGCTGATCCGCAAGTATGGCTCTTACTGGAGAGCAGATGCTGTAGGCCTTGCGGCCGGAAGCTATGTTATGAAGGTGGAAGCCGCACTGTCAGGCGGGGGAACGGCAAGTGCAGTGACAGGTACGCTGGCCGCCGCGCCGTATGACCGGTCCGGGTTTGCTTTTGCGGCCCAATCTCCATATGGTACAGGCTCCGGCGCTTATACTGACAATGGAACGCTGAAGAGCGGGGCGCAGGTGCTGTATGTCACCTCTCAGAATGCACAGACTGTAACGCTTCCCGTAGTGGTCAGCAGCTCGGGTACGGTGCAGACGGGGGTAGGTCTTGGCGGCATTCTCTCGCTCCGGCAAAAAGGCTATGACACCACCCCGCTCGCAATCCGACTTATCGGCAAAGTGACGGCTGCTGATCTGAGCGGACAGCTCAATAGCGGCGGTTATCTGGAAGTGAAGGGGAAAAGCAATTATACCGCAATGAATCTGACGATTGAAGGGGTCGGTACAGATACGTATGCCTATGGCTGGGGGCTGCTGCTCAGATATACAGGGAATGTAGAGGTTAGGAATCTCGGCCTGATGCTCTTCCCGGATGACGGCATTTCCATGGATACAGGCAACGCGAATGTGTGGGTGCATAATAATGATATTTTCTACGGATCAGCGGGCAGCGATGCGGACCAAGCCAAGGGCGATGGTTCCACGGACCTCAAGAAAGGCTCCACCTATATCACCATTTCGTACAACCACTACTTCGATTCCGGCAAAGCAGCTCTGGTCGGACTTAGCGAATCCGCAGAGTTCTTCGTCACCTTCCACCACAACTGGTTCGATCATTCCGACTCGCGTCACCCGCGGATCAGAGTGGCCTCGGTCCATGTGTATAATAACTTCTATGACGGCGTGTCAAAATATGGTGTGGGCGTGACTACCGGCGCTTCAGCCTTCGTGGAAAGTAATGTGTTCCGCAATGCTAAATATCCGATGCTGAGCTCTCTTCAGGGGACGGATGCTCTGGGCGAGGGCACATTCTCCGGGGAAAATGGCGGGATGATCAAGGCCTTCAACAACAGTATTACTGGTGCGTCCGGCCTTATCTATGCCAACTCCAATACTGGAACGGCTCCAGCCAATGCAGCCTCCCACGATGCTTACCTGGCCTCATCGAGAAGCGAAGCGGTTCCCGGCTCGTACAAAGCACTTGTCGGCGGAACAGCATATAACAACTTCGATACGCTGGTCGATACAGGTGTCAGCGTAGCAGCTGTCGATAACGTAAGCGCAGTAGAGCAGAAAGTTACAGCGGGAGCGGGACGCCAGGGGGGCGGCGATTTCAGCTGGGCTTTCAATAACGCTGTAGATGACACCGCCTATGCCCTCAACGCACCATTAATGTCAGCCATCCGCAGCTACACCTCGGGGCTGGTATCTGTGGGAGGCAACGCTAATCCGGGAGGCCCATCGCCGACTCCGGCAGCAACGCCTGTGCCAACGGTAACTCCGGTACCGACAGCGACTCCAGTGCCAACAGCGACTCCGGTGCCGACAACAACTCCCGCGCCGACAGCAGCGCCAACGTCAACGCCTGCTCCGGGAGCGGCGGTTCACAATTTTACAGCGTCCGGGACTTCGAGCAGCTTCTTTACCATTCAAGGCAATCTCTCCACCAGCAAGGGAACGGTCTCCTATAACGGACTGACCTTAACGCAATGTCTGAAGATCGAGAGCGCCACCCGCATCCAGTTCACCGCAGCCAAGGCTTCAACGCTAACGCTGATATTCAACTCAGAGGGGTCGAAGATTAAAGTCGATGGGACAAGCTATCCCATAACGAACGGTGTGGCCACCGTCTCCCTTGCAGCGGGTGCGCATACGATTACGAAGGATAGTACGGCTAATTTGTATTATTTGGTGGTGGAATAATATAACTACCAACCCCATTATCGCTTGGCGATGGCATCATTGGAAGTGATGGATTGTGTCATGATTCATGAAATGTACCATATTAACCACATGAATCATGACCGTTCTTTCTGGCGGCGTATTGGTAATATAGTGCTGGATCAGGAATAAGATACTTGAACACCGTATTGTGTGAAAAAGTGAGTGACTGCATCCATGTCCATGCGGTGATCGAACAAGTGCTCAGGATAATAAATGCCTGGAGCCATCGGCTCATCCGTAGACATCATCAGCAGTAAATTTTCGGCCTGCACCGCAGCGCCAAGCGCAGTCATATGGGTCTGACCGAGTGGATCGGAGACAGTCATCCTGCGTTCCACTACGTTACCCTTCGCATCCATGCCTTTCAACAGAATCACCAGGTGATGAGCACTCCCGGTTCCCGGATTGTACAATAATTTCCGTCTGAAAGGCTTGAATCGATCCCCACTAATCATCTTCCATATTCCGGTTTTGACCAGTCCTGCGAGTGCATAAGTGGAAACCTTATGATCGAAGGAGATGCGAAAGCTGGCAGAATCGATATGATGGGTACGAGGCAAGGTGACATGATCAGGAGTATCCAGTCTGTAACAGTGCGTCGCGTATCCATTTGGAAACTGTATTTTAACCGGGTCAGTCATGGGATAGACAAGCCGGCTCGTATTGGATTGAGTGATATGAAAAGGAATGCTCATCCGGTCCATGAAGGCTGCTGAATCCGGGCCGGCCTTATCCCGCAGGGAGTACAAGGCATGGATGTTAACTTCAACGTTCTGAAGCGATTTCGAGAGCATCATTGCAAACAGGGAGGCCGTTCCCGCCATCCATCCGGAAGAGAGAATCACGGGGGCATGAAGCTCTTCCTGATCTATTGTGCGGATCGCTTGCTGAAACACTTCTGTCCAGCGTGTGACATCAATGAGTGGAATTTTTCTTCGTACTGCTGCAACCAGTAGTCGGTCATCCAGATCGTTCACCGCATTAATGATTAAAGTTATATTTTCTCCTGCGTGAATCAGCGGATCGACTGCCTGGGTATCAACAACAACCGTGTGCACCCGGTCCGATGGGAAAGGGGCTGCTTTGCCAGCAGAACGACCGCCAAGCACTAACTCCAGATCAGGGTGCCTGTCATGCAAAATGCGGGCAATCTGTACCCCTACAGCACCATAGCCTCCAGCGATGAGAACCTTTTTTCTATTCATTTGTTAACCTCCGTTTATAGGTTTATGTACTTATATGTTTAAACTATTGAACATAATACTGTGAAGAAAAGGAATGCGGTTCACCAGCGCGGCGTGCGCTAGCTCTGACATTCCACTTCTACGAGATGAACGAGCTGTTTGAGCAATTCGATAGCATCGTTGAACTCCAGTTTGTAATACATCTCAGTCCCTTTTTTCTGAACCGACAGCAGCCCGGATTGGCGCAATATTTTCAGGTGATGAGAGACTGTAGGGCGTGACATGGGAACATGCTCTGCAATCTGTGATACGTTCATGCTGTCTCGGTCAATGAGCAGCGATATGATTCGCTGGCGAACGGGATCTCCCAGACCTTGAAGATAAGGGCTTAGATTCTCGAAAATATCAATGACTTGTTGATTACCTATCGACTCGCTCATGGCTCACTCCGTTATAATGTTTAATTGTTTAAACGTATTATAGCCTTACATGCCACCAAAATCAAATTTAATATTCATGCCATATGAAAATAGCTGTTCCGCTTGTACAATAATCTTCATATCAATCGTTCTCTTTACTATCAACCAAATCAATAATCTCCCGTATATCCTGAATATTTAAAGCCTCTGCAATTCTAATGATATGGCTAAAATTAATACTTTCTCGTTTTCCATTGGCCAGTTCGCTTAATGCAGCATGGCGGACATGCGATAGTCTAGACAACTCCCGCATCGAAATCTTATGCTTTTTAGCTAAATCAGCTATGTTTACCACTATTCTTTTTCCCATAGTAATCCCTCACTCATCCTGAATATTTTATTGACTTTACGTATAAGCGTATCGCATAACTGCCTTTTATTCGGTACGTTTATACGTAAGACGAGCATTTTCAGTTCGAATTTTTTTTGTATATTAGAAAGGAGGCCCCAATGCCGAATATTCTTGAATCGCTATATCATGGCAGTTTATTCCCCGGTGAAGATATGATCTCCAAAGACCCTCATTACCGCCCGCTTAACAAGCAGATTACTGAATCTCTTGAGGCTTGGAGGCAGAAACTGTCCTCGGGCGAGTTCGAGGAACTGGAGTCTTTATTGGAACTGTATTCCCAAGTGCAGGGAATGGATATGACGGCTGCATTTGTGTCCGGGTTCAAGGCCGGAACGATGATGATGATTGAAGTGCTAGCCGATGAGCACCATGTTTAAATGATAACGACCTATCGAAAGACCTCACTCTTCCATCTCCCCATACCTTCCCACCGCCATCTCCGCTGACTTCAGCATACGCTGCTTCAGCTGCTCGCCCTCAGTGATCTTCACGCGCAGGCCCAGGAAGCGGATGCGGGAGAGCAGGAACTCGCTGTCGTCTCTCATGTAGTGGACGGTGATGCGGTAGATCCCGGTAGCTTCATCGAAGGCCACGGACTTATCGAAGCAGGAGAACGTGGACAAGATCCGCGACAGCTCGGCATTGTAGACAGGGATGACCTGAATACAGGCCGATTCTCTCAGACCGTCTAGAAGACGTGAGATCCGGGCCTTGAGGCCTTCTATACGGTAGGCGGGGATGGGAGCGGGATCGGCAGACACGATGTTCCGTAGCTTCGTGGACATGAGTGAGCGCTGCCGGGTGCTATACCACTGTAAGTACCACTCCCGCTTATACATATTGTACTCCAGCTTGTGAGGGAAGCCGGACAGATCGGTCCGTTCCCCGCCATGCTTGATCGCATACGTGAGCTGAATTCCCTGATTCTGCATGATGATGCGGCGCAGGGGGCGGAGCAGCGGATGATAGACCTGGCGCTCCTTGCTGCGGGCCTTCTCGATGATGATCTCTCCTACTTCAATAGAAGCTTCAGGCTCCAGCAGGGAGTTCAGTTTACGTAAGGTTTCTGTTGAAAAAGCTTCAGCCGCCGCCGGATGCCCCAGCATCGTCTTCAGCCAGGAACGCTCCTGTGAGGTTAGCGCCAAGGAGCCGGCCTCTTCCAGGCGGGAGATGATCTGGAAGTTGAATATTTTCTCAAAGGGATTCATAGTAGCTCTTAATCTCCTTCCATTCCTCCATGAACTGCTTGCGCAGCCAGCGGGGCTCCAGAATCTCGCAGCTGGAGCCGAAGCTCCGCAGCCACGGCTTGATCTCAAAGATCTCGTTCACTGTAATCTCGTACAGGAAGGTCGTATCGGACTCCTCCGTAATGGTTCCCCACTGCCCCTGCGCCTCGACCCGCTCCCGGATGAAGTTGGCGCCGGACCGGCTGGGGTTATAGAATCTGACGGCGACCTTCACCGCACGGTTGGTATCCGTCACCCAGCTATACTCCAGCTGAGCCTCCAATTGCTGAAGTCTCTGCGCAAACTCCTCTTCTTCTACAGGCTCGCCCTCCTCAACCTGGGTCAGGCCGTCCATCCGTAATTTCTTAATCCCGGTCCGGCTGTGATAGCCGATCAGATACCAGCGCCCATACTGATGATCGTAGATGACACGCAGCGGAAGCAGACTGTCCGTAATCCCTGCCGATTCCCGCTCGAAGAGGGGATTGGTGTTCTGGGAGGTGTAGTTCATGCCTTTTTTGGGCGACAGATAGAGGAATTTGATTCTCCGGCGCTGCTGAATCGCCCCGAAGATCGTATAGAGATGAGCCTCATCCAGAATCCGTGAATGGTAATGGTATTTGTACCGGTGGGTCTCCGTGGCTTCGGGGAGAATGTCCCTTATCCGCAGTGCCTTCTTCAAGGTGTCACGCAGGAGGTAACCCTGGACAGACGGAATCTGCGTATTGGCAATGACATCTACATAATCGAACAGGTCGAGCAGCTCGTCATCCGTAAGCTGGTCCAGCAGTTCGTTGGCTGCCTTGTACCGGTAGGGACGCTTCTCATTCACTCTTACAATCACGCCGACCTCCTCCAGGTATTTCAGGTCTCCCCGGATGGTCTTCTCGTCCGGCAGCGGTGAATCGGCGGGCATCTGGTCACAACAGCCGTCATGCAGTTCCTTGGCCGTCAGTTCCTCGCTCTGAAGTGCGGTTAACAGCAGCGTCAGCCGGATACTCTCCGTCTCCTTCAGCGATTTCGCCCGGAACAGGAACAGGAGCAGCGGATCGGCAGATTCATAGTAATTATAGCGGAGCCATTCGGACAGCTCGGTGCCTTGTTCTGCGGTCAGATCCTGCTGCAGGACGGTCACCATCTCCTTGAGATTGCGCAGCGTTTTGTCATAGGTATGTACGGAAATGCCGAGCCGCTCGGCGAATTGCTGCCTGCTGTAAGCTCCCCCGGCTAGTGACAGCATACGGAGAAACTGTATTTCTTTATCGAAGCTTTCCTTGGCCATATGTATACCTCCAGCCTGTAACGCATTCATGAGTTGTAATAGTTAATACCTCTATTAAGCACCAGAGTTGCTTGAAATGGAAGATTTTTGTCCGCCGCCATACTTACACCCTGTTCCACATTGGCAAAATGAGGGAAGATAAGGCCAGTGAAACCGACTTGGAACGGAGGGATGGAATGAATCCTATACATACGCTCATCCATGAGCAATTGAAGCAGATTGAACAAGAGGAGCAAGTGACGATCCTCTATGCCTGTGAATCGGGCAGCCGGGCGTGGGGGTTCCCCTCGCAGGACAGCGATTACGATGTGCGGTTCATCTACCTGCATCGGCCGGAGTGGTATTTATCCATATGGGATGCACGAGATGTCATAGAGCGTCCTATTAACAATATGCTGGATTTTAGCGGCTGGGATCTGCGCAAAGCCCTCAAGCTGTTCCACAAATCCAACCCGCCGCTGCTGGAGTGGCTGCAATCCCCGATCCAGTATGCTGAGAAGTTCAGCGTGGCGGAGCAGCTTAGGGGGATTTCACCGTATACCTTTTCGCCGAAATCCTGTATGTACCATTACCTGAACATGGCCAAAGGCAACTACCGGGATTACCTGCAAGGGGAGCAGGTCAATATCAAAAAGTATTTCTATGTGCTGCGCCCGGTGCTGGCCTGTGAGTGGATTCACCGGTACGGTGAGATGCCGCCGATGGCATTCGATGTGCTGGTAGAACGGTTGATCCCGCAGGACGGCCCGTTGTGGCCGGTTGTGCAGCAACTGCTGGTCCGGAAGCGGTCAGGTGAGGAGCTGGACCTGGAGCCGCGGCTGAGTGTGATTAACGAGTATCTGGAGGAGCAGCTGCAAGGGCTGGAGAAGACAGCGGCGGCATACCTCAGTGCCAAGACGGACAATCGGGACCGGGAGCTTGATGCTCTGTTCCGGGAGGCCTTGCAGGAAGTATGGGGGTTGAATTTGTAGAGGAGGCACACAATCATGGCTATTGTACAACTGAGATCAACGAACCCGCAGCTAAGCTTCATCATCCGCAAGAATCCGCAGAGCGGTATGCAGCTTCGCCCGGTCCGCCAGGGGATCGCTTACGGCTGGTATTCGGATGAAGCTACTTATAATGTGTATTTCAAGGATGCTGACAATGAGGTCTCCTATAAAAAGAACGATGGCGAGAGCTTCGAGTACCTCAATGTCTCCCGCTACAACACCCCGTTATTCCCGCTGAATGCGGTGAATGAGTTCTTCTCTACCCCGTTCAAGGCGCGGGATGAGCGGGATGCGGAGGGGTTTGAGCACTCTTTTACCATCCAGATGATTCATGCCCAGCGGTTGCATTACATCCGGTTCTTCGAGCAGCATCTGAAGGACTATACGTTCACCCTGGAGCATCAGGCGCATAAGAGCTATTCTCTAACCATTACTACGCGCAAAAGCCTCTACCACCTCCTGCATGTGGTCAGTGTGCTGTCCTTATTCTTATCGATCTTCGGGGATGAATATATCGATATCTCGGACCGGATTCTGGACAAGTATATCCGCAGTCTGAACGTGATGGACGCCCCTTTCTATATCCGCAGCCTGTTCGCCCGGAATCTCCTGAAGACCCGGGAGCAGTTCAAGCGGTACAAGGCGGCGGTCGAGCAAACGGAGCTGTATCCGATCGGTCTGGAATATGGCAGTACGGCGATGCAGCGGCGGACGTTCATCTCAGGTGTGCTTCCGTTCGATAAGCCCATTCTGGATATCGGCTGCGGAGAAGGCTTCTACGCCATTCCGTATGCCGGGAAGATTGACTGCGCTTATTATGCGGTGGACATCAACGAGGAGCTGCTGGAGGTCGTGAACCGGAAGGCAAAGGCCAAGGAGCTCGATAACATCGTCACCTTCCGCTCGCTGGAGCATTTCCTGGAGCTGTACAACGGAGAGCAGGTGGATATCATACTGACTGAGGTTGTGGAGCATATGAGTGAGACGGAAGCGGCTGCGCTGATCCGGCAGATCATCCGCCATGTTGATTTCGGGCAGCTGATTGTGACTACGCCGAATGCGGATTTCAATCCTTACTATCAGCTGGAGGGCTTCCGGCATGAGGATCACAAGTGGGAAAAGGGTCAGGCGGCGTTCGAAGAGTGGCTGACTGCCACACTTCAAGGGCTGGGCGTAGAAGCCGAGTTCTCGCTCGTGGGTGACCGGGTAGGCGACATTCGTACCACACAGAGCGCGATTGTGCGCAGACAGGAGGGTTAGACCATGGACATTCAGACGAAGGTACACACGATATTCATGCTGGTGGGAGCGACGGAGTGCGGGAAGTCTACTTTTGCCAAAGAAGTTCTGATCCCGCAGCTCAGGCTTGAGGACAGCACTACAGGTCTGCGCACGAATGTGCAGTATCTCTCTTCAGACCTGATCCGTCAGGAGCTCTTGGGCTATGACTACGATAAATACGACCAGGTCATGCTGGAGGCCAGCTCGCATACGTTCGCGCTGTTGTTCGAGCGGCTGAAGCGGGTCACCTCCTGGCCGATTAATGCAGAGTTTGTCATTATGGATACGATTGGTCTCGCCGAGGATTACCGCAGCAAGGTGCGGGCGATTGCTCAGGAGAACCAGTATAATCTGGAGGTCATTTTGTTCGATTACCGCAAACGGGAGGATTATTATGCCTCGGAGCGCTCGAAGAAGCTGATATCGGGTCACCTGAACCGGCTGCGCCGGGAAGTGCTGCCGGTGCTGTCCCGCGAGGGCTACCATAGCATTCATAAGGTGCGGGCGAAGGATTTTCTGCTGGAAGGTGTTGAAGGTACAGAAGGTACGGGGGAAAAGCGGCCGAACCCGGAGTACCGGGTGTACATTCAGGACTGGGAGGCGTATGCCGCTGCTGTGCTTCCGCAGGAGCAGGAATACATTGTAGTCGGAGACGTACATGAATGTGTTCAAGAGCTGCAAGGCCTGCTGCGCAGCTACGGCTACCGGATTGAAGAAGGGAAGCTAAGCGCTACGGATAAGCTGAAGAATACGCGGATCATCCTGGCGGGCGACTGGATCGATAAGGGCAAGCAGACCCGGGAGATCATCCAGTTCCTGTATAACAATCAGGAGCATTTCCTGTTCGTAATGGGCAACCATGAGAATTTCGTCTACAA
The DNA here is from genome assembly GCF_038009085.1 of Paenibacillus sp. FSL R7-0210. Lineage (NCBI taxonomy): Bacteria > Bacillati > Bacillota > Bacilli > Caryophanales > Paenibacillaceae > Paenibacillus > Paenibacillus sp. FSL R7-0210. The sequence goes on along the minus strand of NZ_JBBPAR010000001.1, from coordinate 6,239,541 downwards.
GTACCTGCGGGGGGAGATCAAGGGGACTGAGCCGGAGCTGCTGAGAAGTTATTTTGACTCCACTCAGGTGTTACAGGAGGATGAGGAGCTGTTCCGTCAATTCTCCGTGCTGGTGGAGCGTGCGAAGCCGTTTTACCGTTATATCGGGATGCACGGCCCTTCCTTCTATGTGACTCATGCCCCTTGCCGCAATAAGTATGTCGGGAAGCTGGATACGAATTCGCTGCGCCATCAGCGCAACTTCCGGCTGGACCGTGAGTCTGCGTACGAGCAGCAGCTCGGCTTCCTGAAGGAGGAGGCGGAGGGGAACCATCCGTTCCATCTGTTCGGACATATTGCCGCCAAACAGACGTTCCGCATCAAGAACAAGCTTCATCTCGACACAGGAGCCGTGCATGGGAACGGGCTAACTTCTGTCCATATAACCTTCAAGCCGTTCTACAAAAGCCATAAATCCCAGCAGCCTCTATTACAGGAGGAGTTGCCGGTTCTCTTCCGCGAGGAGCACAAGGTCTCCCTGCAGGAGCTGGATACGGAGTCCATGCGAAGACTGCACTATTCCTCGCAGAATAAGGTCAACTTCATCTCCGGGACGATGTCGCCGGCGGATAAAGACGAAGCAACGGGCGAGCTGGAGTCGCTGCGCAAGGGATTGGATTATTTTGCCGGACGCGGGGTGTACGAGGTGGTCCTTCAGCCCAAGTACATGGGATCGCGCTGCACGGTGTATCTGTACCGGGACGTAGAGCATTGCTATGCGGTTAGCCGTAACGGTTATAAGGTCAAAGCTGTCGATCTGACGCCGGTTTACGAAGGGCTGCTGGAGCGGTTCGGAACGTATATGGCGGAGCAAGGCATCCGTGTGCTGCTGCTGGACGGGGAGCTTTTGCCTTGGAAGGCGCTAGGGGAAGGGCTGATTGAACGCCAGTTCCAGCCGATTGGGCGGGCACTGGAGAGCGAGCTTGCGTTCCTGAGGGAGCACGGGTTCGAGGAATCGCTCGGTGAGCTGATCCGGGAATATGAAGCCAGCGGGTTCGAGCAGGACCAGCATCATCTGACCAAAGAAGCGCTTAACACCAGCTACGGAGCTCATGTATACCAGACGTATAAGCATGTCCGCAGCATCCGGGACTCTTACGTGGGGCTTGACCAGCGGGATGAAGCTTACCGGGTGTATAAGCAGCAGCTGGAGCTGTATGCCGGGGATGCGGAGCTGGACTATAAGCCGTTTGCCATCTTGAAGGAAGTGCTGGAGAGTGGGGAGGAACGGGTGCCTGAAGGGGCGACCTCGGAGCAATACCGCTTCCTGAATGATGATGAGATTCTGGTGCTGGATCTGAAGGACCCGGAAGCGTACCGCAGCGCAGAGGCGTTCTTCGCCACAATTACCGTAGAGCAGCAGATGGAAGGCATCGTCATCAAGCCGGAGCAAGAGCAACCGGGAGTGGTCCCTTACCTGAAGGTCCGCAATCCGGGGTACCTGTCCATTATTTACGGCTACGACTACAGATTCCCGCACAAGTATTCCAAGCTGATGAAGCAGAAGAATATCGCACCTAAGCTGCGTACTTCCCTGGCCGAGCATCGGCTGGGTAAGCAGCTGCTGGAGATTAAGCTGGAGGATATTTCGGCGGACAACAGCACCTACAAGCAGATTGCCGCGAACCTGTTGTTCGAGGTGACGAAGGAGAAGGAGATCGATCCGAGGTTATAAAAGATAGTCAGGCAGGCTGCCGGGAAGCTCCCGGCAGTCTTGTTCGCGTACCTGTTTAGCCGCAGAAGGAGCTAAAATGAAATAAAACGCCAGATTCCTGCAAGAAAACGCAGATTGATGGTCAAGATGCTTTTAGGATAATAATATGGGTGTTGAGAGGAGGCAGTGACAGTTGGAGATTAGATTTGAAGCAGACCCAGGTATGGATCGGGGATCGGCCAAGGTCGTTACGCATCCGGCGGAACAGGTGCAATGGAAGAATCTTGAGACAGCGATTCAGGCGGCAGAGAAGCGGATCACAGTCATCAATGCCAGCAATAACCGCCAGGTCTCCCTGGAGACGAGCAAGGTTGCGGTCATCGAAGCGGAAGACCGGATGTGCAGTGTGCGGCTCATTACCGGAGAGATGTATCTGCTCAATACAAGGCTGAAGTTCGCGATGGAAGCGCTGGATACGCCCGGGTTCATCAAGATCAATAACCAGACTATTATCAATACCCGTTACATCAAAGAATTCTCGGCAACCGCCAATGCACGGGTGGAAGTCCTGCTGACAGATAATAATTCCTACACTGTTAGCCGTTACTATATCAATGATTTTAGGAGGAATTATCATGGCTAATCAGATCAAGCAAGGATTCTTTCAGGTATTTACCCTTACGTCGCTCTGGGTCACGCTGCTGTTAACGGTGTTCTTCAGGGATCAGCCGGTGGAGATGTTGTATCTGTGGCGTCTGGCGGGTATCGCCGCTATCGCTGCCGTAGTCTTCGGGGTGATGTATAATGTGCTGTGGAATCACTTTACGCTGAAGCCGCTGTGGAATATTCTGATCGGTTCGCTTCTCAGTATTGCCGGCGGAATGGGCATGGTATGGCTGTTCTCTGTCGAAATGTTCGGGATTATCAGCGCCTGGTGGCCAGGAATGCTGCTGTTATCCGTGATTCTGCATACGGTGGCGTTCTACTTCTATGCCAGAGCGAACAGCAGGAAGTCGGCAGAGGAATTGAATAAGATTTTGAAGTAGCATGATATGAAAAGAAGGAGAGCGCCCGGCGGGTCTGCTCTCCTTCTTCGTATATACTCTATGCCGTTCCTTGGACCGGCGTAAGGCTAACCCATCACAACCAGTACATCGTTCTCTGCCGCCATCCGGGACACAGGAATCAGGTTGCCCTGGATTTCTTCGCCATTGATGACGATACGGGAGACGCCCTTCTGGACGCCGTTCTTGTTCTCCACCTGGATGTTCAGCTTCTTCCCGCGGAACTCGCGCACCATGGAGAAGTCGGTCCAATCCGAAGGGACACACGGATCCAGACGGAGGCCGTCCTTCTGCGGCTGAACGCCCATAATGCCCTCTGCCAGTGAGACCATGACGGTGGAGGCCGTGCCGGTCAGCCAGTGGACATGGGCCCGGCCCTGATACGGGCTGTCCTTGGACTCCACGAATTGGCCGTGGACGTAAGGCTCCAGCTTGCGGACCTCCGCATTGTCGTTCATGGTGGCCGGACTGCAGTTCAGGAAGTACTCGAACGCGCGTTCACCATTGCCGATCATCGTCTCCGCCAGGATAAGCCAGCCCTGTGGCTGGCTGAAGATGCCGCCGTTCTCCTTGGTCGAAGCGTTGAACAACGCCATGAGTGCTACCGGCAAGCCGTATTTGCGGAATGGCGGGTAGAACAGCATCGTGCCGTAATCGGTCCGCAGATTGTCATAGACCTTGTCCATGGCGAGTTTGGCCTGTTCCGGGCGGGCCGCGCCGCTGAGCACCGACCAGCTCTGCGGATTGAGCCAGATCCGGCCCTCATCGTTCTCCCACGAGCCGATGGTATAGTTGTCCTCGGTGAAGCCGCGGACGAACTGGTCGTTCTCCCAGGCATACTTCTGGATATTACCGTCCAGCTCCTCCAGCAGACCTTGCGCCCATGCGGCATCCTCCGGCTTGTTCTTGTTCTCCGCGATGCCCATGAAAACCTTGAAGCCCATGTACAGCTGGAAGGCCACGAACAGTGATTCACCCTTGGCGCCGAGCCGCAGGCAATCGTTCCAGTCGGCATGAAGTCCAACCGGCATGCCGTGGGCACCCATCCGGTCGAGACTGAATTGAAGCGCCTGCCGCAGATGCGCATACACCGTTGCTTCGCCTTGATCTGAATAAGGAATGACCTCATCCGTGAAGTCCCAGTTCCCGCTCTCATTCAGGTACTTGATAACCGTCGGGAACAGCCACAGGGCATCGTCGGCCCGGTAGTGGGGATGTCCCGTCTCCCGTACATATTCAGGGTCGTCCGGTGTTCCTTCATGACCCGGATTATGGTCGAATTTCACCAACGGCAGCCCGCCGCCGTTGGATACCTGGGCAGAGATCATCAGCCGCAGGCGTTCAAGAGCCATCTCATGGTCCAGATGGATAATGCCCTGGATGTCCTGCACCGTATCCCGGTAGCCGAGCCCGTTGCGCAGGCCGGAGTACTGGAAGGAGGCAGCACGCGACCAGATGAAGGTAATGAAGCACTGGTAAGCATTCCACGTGTTGATCATATGGTTCAGATTGCTGCTTGGGGTCTGCACCTGGAAGCGGTTAAGCTTGCTGTGCCAGAAGGTCTTCAGCTCTTCAAGCTCCCGGTCTACCACGGACAAATCCTGGTAGTGGCTAAGAATGCCGGAGGCTCCCTCTTCATCATATTGTCCCAGCAGGAAGGCGACTTCCTTCTCTTCTCCCGGCTGCAGCTCCACATTGAGCTGCAGGGCACCGCAGGCATTGGTATTATAGTTCAGCGAATTGGAGCATTGACCGTTCTCCACGGAGAGCGGATTCCCGTAGCTGCGGTAATCTCCAAGGAACGTATCGCGGTCCCCGTCATAACCGGCCACCTCTGCTCCGGCCGCACCGAAGAATCTCCAGGTTTGCTCTCCCGCGATGTTTTCATTGATGACTTGAAGAATTTTATCGTGCTTGAAGTAGGTCCGGGAAATAAACAACGTGTATTGCAGGTTCACGGTATCTTGCTCATAGTTGTTGTCATTGGTGAATTCGGCGAAGCCGAAGAGGGCCAGCTTGCGAGCCGCAGTGCCGTCATTGCGGATCTTCATGCGCCATACTTCATAGGTCTTGTTCAGCGGTACGTAGTATAAGGACTCGGTATGAATGTTGTCATAATCTGAGACGATGTTCGTGTAACCGGTTCCATGATGGCAGACGGACTTGTATTGCTCCAGATCCTTGCCTACCGGCTGCCAGGAGCCGGACCAATAATCCCCGTTCTCCAGGTCTTTGACATAAATGTAGCGCCCAGGCTCGTCCTTGGAGTTGAAGTGATAGCGGATATGCCGTCCGTTGGCCCCGGATTTCACGAAGCTGTAGCCCCCGGCGTTACCTGAGATAATCGCACCGTATTCCGGCGAACCGAGATAGTTGGCCCAAGGAGCAGGCGTATTCGGCTTCGTAATCAGGTACTCTTTGTTCTTGTCGTCAAAATGACCGTATTGCATAACCATTCCTCCTCATAATAGATGACAGGCAGGGCTATGAACGCGCGTTCATAAATGACCGAAGAATCCCGCCCAATTCCATTATAAGACAGTTGCGGTCTGACAATATACCCTATATTTGAGAAAAAAACAAACAGTAAAGTCTTTTTATAGCAGTTTCCTATATTTGAATGGGCACGTGGCCTTGTTAAGATCAAAAGGAAGGTCTATGTGAGTGCAGCCGGATGGCTGGAGGTATAAGGAGGAGTGCACGATGAGTGTAAAGCAATGGTCTGAAGATACGATATCCTACGATTTAAATGGTGAATGGACTATCCGGAGAGCAGAGCCCGAGGAGTGGGGAGTATATTGCTCCGTCTATTATAACATGGAGTATAACGGTTTTTTTAGAGAGGAAAGCTATGCGAATCCGCGCAGGAATGCCTTTTGGATATACAAGGGGGAGAGTAGAATCGGCGGAGTTCGGATGTCACCGAATGTGATCTACCATCTCTTTGTAATCCCTCCGTTTAACGATTCATTCGGAATATTGAAGCAGCTTAAAAAGTTGTTGATTCAGTGGTCTGACCGGAAGGAACCGATACGGACCTATGAGGTTCTGCCGGATCAGGTTCACCTATACGCGCGGGCAGGCTTCTGGCCGGATGAATTCAGATGCCGCTGGATGCAGCGGCCTACAGAACTATTCCAAGTGGACTGGGAGGATGATCTGCGGATTGAAAGTCCCGAAGTAGAGGAGAATGAGGCCGGGGACAAGCGGTTTATTCTCACAGAAGAGATTGCCCGTTGTGACTTCGAGAGCTTTAGAGAGGGCTTGGATGCAACCCGGCGGAAGCAAACGGTTATGAAAGATTTCCTGCCTACTGATCCTAGTTACTCTAATGAGAAATTAACACAGGCCTCCACGCTGGTATTCGATAAGGCGACGGGACAGCTCATTGCCAATTGCCGGCTGTGTCTCCAGGATGATGTGGCCGCAGTCTATAGCATTGGCGTTAATCCGGCCTATCGTGGGAGAAGACTGGCTACACGTATGCTGCAAAGAGCCCTTACCACTCTGAAGGGGACTTATCCGCTGCTGAGATTGTATGTAATGGAGGGAAATGATGCGGAATCTGTGTACTATAATCTCGGGTTTAAGCCCGGGGTGCAGGAGGTTCAGAAGATGTATATCCCGGTGAATTAACGGAAATAAGCGATCCGCAGGATCAACCAGGGCACCCTTAGGGTGTCTTTTTTAACTTTTCAAATGAACCGCAACATAAGGTTGGGAGGAGATTCGCAATTATGCAATGATATTTGTCACAAAAAAGGGGATTTGTAGAGTTAATGTAGAGGACTGTCGGATAGTATTAGAAACTAAGAGATTATTATACACAACCTGTCGGTATCCCGTTAGTACGATTTGGTGAACGCCTGCATAGGAAGGGAGGAATTTACAGGTAACAGGCAAGCGGTCTATGAACAATAGGAAGTGTCGGCTGATCCCATAAAAGTCCCATTAGATGAGGAGTACACAAAAAGATGACAATATCGAAGAAATGGAACAAAGGATGGTCCCGAAGTCTGGCCGCCTCTTTGTCGATTGCGCTGGTCACCGCCAACTTTGCGGTGCTTGGGCCAGTGGCTCATGCGGCAGTCGCGGAGAATGACGGTACGGAACAAATTTTTACTTCGGAGAAGTACCGGAGTTTCACCAATCCGGATAGCGGAGCTGTTAACCTAACCTTCCCGGAGCTATTTATCACTGCAGATTCCGGTGAAATGATGGACGGGGCTACGGTTGTAATCAATGGTTATAAGTCAGGTGACAAGATTACATTCGCCACATCCGGCACTGGAATTACAGTTGCCACCAGCGGGGGCAACGGAGCCTACATCTTAAAAGGCAATGCGCCGGTTGAAATCTACCAGCAGATACTGGAGAATGCCCAGTTTACGATGACCTCGCCGGGTGAACGCAGCCTGACCTTCGGTCTGGGGCCTGTGCTCGCTTTTAATAAAAATGGACATTTCTATGAGTATGTGACACAAAACAGCATCAAATGGACGGATGCCCGAGTGAAGGCCGAGGAGCGGACCTACTATGGACGCAAAGGGTATCTAGCGACAATTACTGACCCGGCTGAGAACGCTTTTATTGCGGAAAAGGCTCAAGGGATTGGCTGGATCGGCGGGAAGGACGTAGCCCGTACAGAAACCAACGGACGGGCCAATACACGTGTCTTCACCTTGCAGAACAATAAATATAACGGTTATGGTGATTGGCGCTGGGTAACCGGACCTGAAGGAAAGCTGCAGTACGAAGGCAAATCCGGACTTCCTTTCTATAAGGGTTACAATGCTAGTGGTGGGAGGAATGATTCTGCCACAGTGACGGATCTTACTTATGGGATTGGTACTAACCATATCATGCATAACAACTGGGATGCAGGAGAGCCGAATGACTCTACCTACGAACATGTAGTGCATATTTTTGCAAGTGGAAAATGGAACGATTATCCGATTGATAACATCGTGAATGCTTACCTCGTTGAATACGGCGGTATGGAAGGCGATGCCAACTCCAGCATCAGTACTACCATAACACTGGTGGACAAAACCCCGCTGAAGCAGGACAACGAGACAGCAGAGGGCTATCTTGGTCTTGAGCCGCAGGAATATACAAAGGCCTCTCTGGCGGTTCTCAAGACTGCAACGGATGCTGCCAACGCTGTCCTTGAAGATGAGCATGCGTCTCCTGAAGAAGTTGAGGCCGCCCGTAAGGGTCTGGAGGATGCCATTGCCGGACTGGTGAAGCAGCCGCCAGTGGCTGATAGCGCAAGCTATACCGAGGGCAGCAACAACCAGGTATCTATTAAGTTTGACAAGCCTATCAAGTTCAATGCGGATGATACCGATACTACGGATGACTTCAGAGTGACATTGGACGGAAGACTGGTCGATGTTACGCATGCTGTAGTGTCTGATCAAGATCCTAGTGTCATTATTCTGACCCTGGCCAGTCCGCTGTCCAATGATCCTGTGGTTCGAATCGAATATGATGCCGCAGAGTCGGCAATCCAGGCTCAGACACCCGGGAAAGAGCCAGTGTCCGACTTTACGCTCATTGCTAACGGACCGTTCGGTGATTCCTTGGAAATTCAGACGCCTGCTAAGGGAACAGAGGTATATGGAGCAGACTTCCCGCTCCCGGTAACCGGACAAGCTGCACTCGATTCGGTGGTTACGGCTGCTGTGTATAAAGTGGATGTCCACCCGAATGCGCATCTGTTCGACCTTGAGGTAGGGATTACCGTAACCGATGATGTCTATAAGTGGGACACCAAGCTGCCGGGTCCGCTGGCACCGGGCTCCTACCATGTGGCGGTGACTTCGACCAAGACATTCGGCGATGAAGTAAGAACAGAAACGAAGCTGGTGCCGTTCACGGTACCGCAGCTGGAATTGACCCATGTGGCGGTAAACGAAGGCCAGCCGGATCACGCGGTATTGACGTTCAACCAGCCTGTAGGCTCTGCGTTGACTGATGCTGATCTCACCGGACTGACCATTGATGGCCGGAAGGTTATTGCTGTGAAGTCCGTACAGGGCGACAAAGTGGAAGTCGTTCTGGAGGAAGCGCTTGGTCCTGATGATGCGCTGATCGTAGGGTACGATCCCGCTGCCGGTAATGTTACGGCTGAAGGCAACGTTCTGAACGAATTGAAGCCGATCCAGGCCGGCGAGCAGTCAGGCATCACGAAGAATAACAATGTGATTCCGCTTCAGCTCGTTGCTGCTTATCCCGAAGCGGGGCAGCTCAAGCTGGTGTTCAATAAGCCGATCAACGATCTGACCGATCTGGCCGGATTCACTTACGGCGGCGTGCCGCTTCAGGCACCTTTTGAGATTAACGGCAATGAACTGATCGTTTCAATTCCCGCTGATCATAACGGTGGCATGTTGAGCTACGATCCAGAGCTTGGCAATGTTACGGAGAACGGCAACAAGAATAACCCGCTTACGGGATTGCAGCCGGGCATTGACCTAGGCGGGGATGGCAAATATATCGCCGACGGCGGCAAGCTGCCGGAGAACGGTCTGGGATTAACGGCAGGGGATAAGCCGGTATCGCTGAGTCCAGCCTTCCAGCCGGATGTACCAAGCGGCTATCAGGCGACCGTGCCTAATGAGACGGGGACTATTGCGCTGAATCTTGCCCCGGCAGGAGATAACGATACGCTGCGCAAGGTTAGCTTGAACGGTGTAGAGGTTCCTGACGGAGACTGGAGCAAGCTGCCGCTTCAGGAAGGGCTGAACATCATCCAGGTAGATATTGTGGATGCGAAGCGTCCGGGCGTTAAGCTGGGGCAATACCAAATTCAGGTTATCCGCGCAAGCGGGAAGCTCGTATCGCTTGATCCTTCGAGCGGCACACTGCAGCCTGAGTTCAAGCCTGAAACTGCAAGCTATGATGTATCCGTAGCGAACAGTGTATATGAAATGTCATTTAAGCCGGTTACACTTGATCCTGGTGCTGTGGTAACACTCAGTATTGCCGGTGAAGCTCCGGTAGAGGTTACAAACGGTCAATGGAGCAAAGCGCTCCCTCTAAAAGTAGGCAAGAATGAAGTTCTGGTTACCGTCAAGGATTCCGCAGGCGGAACGAATACGTATACAATGATCATTACCAGACAAGAGCCTGTATCTTCAGGCGGAGGCGGAGGTTCCGCTCCGGCTCCAGCAGCTCCTGAAACATCCAAGACCGAAGTGATTCAGGTGGATGTGGCCATCGGCGGAGCCAATGCAGCTGGCATCACGAAAGTGCCTGTACAGCGTACCACTCAGAGCAATGGCATGATCACTGATCTGGTCCGCTTCACCAAGGATAAGGCTGAAGAAGCGGTGAAGATGGCGAAAGAGACGGGACAAAGCATTGCCCGTGTAGTCATCCCGGATGCGGCGGACAATGTCAGCGAAGTGAATGTCCAGATTCCGGCGGAAACCGCCAAATTGCTGAAAGAGAACGGCATTGTACTGGAAATCTATACGGAGAATGCAATTGTGCGTGTTCCGAATGAATCGCTGGAAGGCATCGGACAAGACTTCTATTTCCGGCTGGTGCCGGTGAGAAGTGCAGCAGAGCGGAGTGAAATCGAGAAGAGAGCCACGCTTGAAGCTGTGGTCCGCGAAGTGGCGAAGAACAACAAAATCGAAGTGGTCGCCAGACCGATGACCATTGAGACGAATCTGTCCAGCAGGGCGGTAACCCTGATCCTGCCGCTAAGAGATGTGAAGCTGCCTGCGAATGAAGCGGCGCGTAATGCATTCCTCGCACAGCTCGGTATTTTCATTGAACATACCGACGGTACGAAAGAGGTTGTCAAAGGCAAAGCGGTTACCTATAAAGAGGGACTGCTTGGACTGGAATTCTCGGTAAGCAAATTCAGTACCTTTACGATTATTAACTTCAATAATCAGTCGCCTGCTACACATGTATCCTATATCGTTGGCTTCCCGGATGGTCAATTCAAGCCGGACGAACGGGTAACGCGCTCGCAGATGGCGCTCATGATTGCCCGGAATCTGGGCTATGATGCTAGTGCGGCTGTAGGCACTCCTCCCTTCCCGGATGTAGCTGTCCGCCATTATGCGGCAGCAGCCATTGCCTTTGTGAATGCACAGGGCGTGATGAAGGGTGATCCGGCCGGGAAATTCCGGGGCAATGCACCGATTACGAGAGCAGAGATGGCTGCTGCTGCAGCCAACTACCTGAAGCTTGCCGTACCGGCAGACGGAAAATCGGGCTTCAGCGATACCACTGGACATTGGGCCCAGGCGGTAATTGAAGCCAATGTGTCGGCAGGCCTGCTCAAGGGCTACCCGGACGGAAGCTTCAAGCCGAATGCTTACCTGACCCGGGCGGAAGCTGTAGTCATTGTTAATCAGATGTTTGACCGCGGCCCGCTCCATGGAGCAGATGCTGTGAAATTCCCGGATGTCTCCAAGAATCATTGGGCCTACCTGGACATCCAGGAGGCTGTCATCGACCATCAGTACCGGATCGACAGTGAACAGAAGGAACAACGGGTTACAGAATAAATGGATAGGGGTTGGAGGAGAGATCATTTCTCCTCCAGCCCCTAAATCATTAAATTTGAAGTATAATGGTTATAAAACCGTACCGATTTCCAGTTGCGAAGGAGATCCGAATGAGAGCAATCCTGATTGACGATGAAGAATTGGCACTAAAGGCTTTGGAACGCCAATTGCATGCGCTTGGTTGTTTCGAGATTATCGGCAAATATACCGATCCGCTGCAAGGGCAGCAAAAGGTAGAGGAGACCGAGACCGATATTGTGTTTCTCGATATTCATTTACCGGAGCTGAGCGGGATTGAGCTGGCGGAAAGGCTGCTGGAACGGAGACCCGATCTGCAGGTTGTATTCGTAACGGCATATGATAATTATGCGATCAAGGCTTTTGAGCTGAATGCCCTGGATTATTTGCTTAAGCCGATTCATACGGACCGTCTGAAGCTTACAGTTCGGAGATTGAATGCTCAGCAGAAGCCTGGCCTGGCAGCCCGGGCAGCGTCAGCGCAGACAAGCTGGAGAATGCTGATGCTCGATGCCTTCCGGATCTACGAAGGGAGTCAGGAGCTTCCGTCACTGCAATGGAGAACGGCGAAGGCGCAGGAAATCTTCTTTTACCTGCTGCATCATCGCGGCAAAGTGGTCAGTAAAGCCACTCTGATTGAATTGCTGTGGGCTGATTTTGATCCGAACAGGGCCTATCCGCAGTTATATACGGCTGTGTATCATATCCGCAAAATGCTGGAGCCCTTCAGCAGAGAACGGATTCTCCTGCAAAATACGGCGGACGGCTATCTGCTCAAGCTGAATGGAATCTGCCTGGACGTTGATGAGTTTGACCGCTTTATCCAAGCGGGGTTAGAGCTCTCGAATGACACACTGCCCGAATACGAACGAATCCTGAAGCTGTTCAAGAGCGAATATCTGGAGGGGTACGATTATGTGTGGGCGGAGCTTGAGCGGCAGAGATTCCAGCTGCAGTGGATTCGGCTGAAGCTGAATCTGGTCCGCTGGTATATGGGGAATGCAGAATATGAACAGGCCTTCAAGCACATTGAACAGGTCTGCACCCGCTATCCGTTAGAGGAGCAGGCGCAATTATTGTACATGCAAATATCGGATAGAATGGGCTTTCATTTTCTGGTGCAAAGACAGTATGTATTGCTGGAAACGGTCATGGAAGCAGAGGTTGCGGAGAAACCGAGCCGGGAGATTGTCAAATGGTATAGGGATTGGGATAACAAGCGTCAAAAAGGGTGAATCCGTGGATTCATCCTTTTTGCCCTATCTAAATTATGATATATTTAATCTTGAATATTTCGTTCTGCAAAGTTCCGGCGAAGGAGAACCCCATGACCCAATTTGTCTACAAGCAGATTATTGCTGACCTCAAAACGAAGATCTTTGCCGGGCAGTACGCCGATATGAAGCTGCCGGATGAGCGCAGTCTCAGCGAGGCGTATCAGGTTAGCCGCAGTACCATAAAGCGTGCGCTGATGAAGATGGAGAGCTCGGGCATTATTTTCAAGAAACGCGGCTCCGGCACCTTCATCAATCCGTTATACATAAAGAACGATTCGATCTTCAATTACGAAGGCTCTAATCTGGGGGTGTCGGATAACTTCCAGATGCACGGCAAGAAGCCGGAGATCAAGGTGCTGAGCTTCGAGGTCATCCGGCCCACGGAGGAAATTCAGCGGGATTTGTTCCTGATGCCCCATGATTTCGTGTATAAGATCGTGCGTCTGCGCCTGTTTGAAGGTGCGCCTTTCATGATTGAGACGGGATATATTCCGATCAAAATTGTGCAAAATCTCGACCAGACGATTATTGAGGGGTCGATTTTTCATTATCTGGAGGAGTCGCGCAATCTGGCGGTGACCAAATCCTTTTTGTCTATTTTTGCCGAGCCTTCACTGCTGAATGATCAGGAGCTGCTCCATCTTAAGGAGAATGAACCCGTAGGGATTATGGAGGGGATCTTCTTCCTGGATAACGGCACGCCGTTTGAGTTTTCGCATATGCGCTTCCATTATGAGTATCTGAAGTTTAACACGTTTGTATCTGTGCATTAACGGATGGACGGTGTAAATAGCATAACTGAGGTATAGCAGGCCGGGAGGAATCCCGGTCTTTTTAGAGTTTTTTAATATAACAAATTAATCCATAATTATAAAAATAAACATCTTTTTGTGCGTGATTTGCAGAGGAATTCATACTATGTTCAAAATTTCACAATATTGGACCGTATTAATTTCTAAAAAGATTGAATTTCTGAAATGCCGATGTATGATGTAAATGTAGAAGTGATACATTCAATTTACAAAGAAAAAGATTAGGGAGTGGAAGACATGGGATTAACAATCGAACAGGTGGATTATTCCTCGAAAACGTATCTGGCAAAGCTTGACGCTTACTGGCGTGCAACGAACTACATCTCCGTAGGTCAGCTTTATTTGAAGGATAATCCGTTGTTAAGAGAACCGTTGAAGGATGCAGACGTCAAAGTGAAGCCGATCGGACACTGGGGCACGATCCCTGGGCAGAACTTTATCTATGCGCACCTGAACCGCGTAATCACTAAATATGATCTCAACATGTTCTATATTGAAGGCCCGGGCCATGGCGGTCAGGTGATGGTATCGAACTCTTATCTTGACGGAACCTACACCGAAATCTACCCGCAGATCACTCAGGACATCCCTGGTCTGAAAAAGCTGTTCAAGCAGTTCTCCTTCCCTGGCGGTGTTGCCTCCCATGCAGCTCCTGAAACACCCGGATCGATTCATGAAGGCGGCGAGCTGGGTTACTCCCTGTCGCACAGCGTGGGTTCGATTCTGGATAACCCTGACCTGATCTCCGCTGTAGTTGTAGGTGACGGCGAAGCAGAGACCGGTCCTCTGGCCGCTTCCTGGCTGTCCAACCGGTTCATCAACCCGATTACAGACGGTGCTGTGTTACCGATTCTGCATTTGAACGGCTTCAAGATCAGCAACCCGACCATCCTCTCCCGGATGAGCAGAGAAGAATTGACCGCCTATTTTGCCGGCAACGGCTGGGAGGCATTCTTCGTAGAAGGCGAGAACCCGGATCTGATGCACCCGGAAATGGCTAAGGTGCTGGATACAATCGTAGAGAGAATTGCCGCCATTCAGAAGAACGCCCGTGAAAATAACGATACTACACGCCCTGTATGGCCGATGCTGGTCTTCCGCTCCCCTAAAGGCTGGACCGGTCCGAAATCGTGGGATGGCGTACCGAACGAAGGCTCCTTCCGTGCCCATCAGGTGCCGATTCCGGTCGATCAGAAGAACATGAAGCATGCTCCGGCATTGCTTGAATGGCTGAACAGCTACAGACCTGAAGAACTGTTCGATGAGAATGGCCGTCTGAACGCAGATCTGGCTGAAATTCTGCCAACCGGCGACAGACGTATGGGGATGAACCCTGTAACGAATGCCGGCAAGCTGATTAAAGACCTGCACAAGCCGAACTTCCGCAACTATACTCTCGATAATTCCGCCCCAGGCCAAGTAATTGCACAGGATATGGCCGTACTGGGCAAATACCTGAAAGAGGTTGTAACCCTCAACGAAGAGAACCGCAACTTCCGTATTTTCGGACCGGATGAGACTATGTCTAACCGTCTGGGACCAGTATTCGAAGTGACCAAGCGTCAATGGATGGATGCCATTCAGGAACCGCAGGATGAATTCCTCGCTCCCTATGGCCGTGTCATTGACTCCCAGCTGTCGGAGCATCAGGCAGAGGGGATTCTGGAAGGGTATGTACTGACTGGCCGCCACGGATTCTTCGCCAGTTATGAAGCCTTCCTGCGCGTGGTCGATTCGATGATCACCCAGCACTTCAAGTGGCTGCGCAAGGCTACAGATCAGACCTGGAGAGAAGACATTCCTTCCCTGAACGTGATCGCTACATCGACAGTGTTCCAGCAGGACCATAACGGCTATACCCACCAGGATCCGGGTCTGCTCGGCCATCTGGCTGACAAGAAGCCTGAATTCATCCGTGAGTATCTGCCGTCCGATGCGAACAGCTTGCTGGCTGTGTTCGACAAGATCCTGAATGACCGCCAGAAGATCAACCTGATCGTATCCTCCAAGCATCCGCGTCCGCAGTGGTTCTCGGCTGACGAAGCTCAGGAGCTGGTGGACAAAGGCCTTAAGATCATTGACTGGGCCAGCACCGACAAAGGCGAAGAGCCGGATCTCGTTATCGCTTCTTCGGGTACCGAACCAACTATGGAAGCCTTGGCTGCCATCTCGATCCTGCATGAGAAGCTGCCTGAGTTGAAAATCCGTTACATTAACGTAGTCGATCTGCTGAAGCTGAGAAGCCAGAAGCTCGATCCGCGCGGCTTGTCTGACGAAGAGTTTGATCAATTTTTCACAAAGGATAAACCGGTCATCTTCGCCTTCCACGGCTATGAAGGCCTTATCAAAGACCTGTTCTTCGACCGCCACAACCACAACCTGCATGTGCACGGCTACCGCGAGAATGGCGATATCACTACACCGTTCGATATGCGTGTACTGAACCAGATGGACCGCTTCGATCTTACGAAGGAAGCTGTGCTGAGCCTGCCGGAAGCAAACAAATACCAGGCTATCGCTGACGAGATGGACGCCATGGTGCAGAAGCATCACGCGTACATCCGTGAAGAAGGCATCGACCTTCCAGAGGTTGAGAGCTGGGTATGGAAGGCTCTGAACTAAGCTCTAGATGATCGTGTTATTTCATTAATAATATAGTAGGCTTCAATTAAGGAGCGCTCCGGTAGTCATGTTGATGGCTGCGGAGCGCTCTTTTTGTCCAATGATTGGAGCTGGATTATGGTCTCCGGGACCTCCGGTTGCAATGCCTTCTTCCGCTGCGCCGCGGTGAGTACAGGCACCCCGTTGCTGCCGTTCATCTCCACCATGTGCTTCCAGTATCGCTTCGGCATCTTCGAGGAACGCAGCCGGTCATTGCGGCGCTCCTTGATGCCGATGGCATGATAGAAGCCGGTCCATAAGCGGCGGTAAGATTCCTCCGTCTCATCCGGCTCAGGCGGGGTCCAACCGTTTAAAGGCACGATGGCCTCACGCCCGGGCTCATGAATCAGCGCAGCCCCATGGGTCTGATCGTAGATCATGAAGCTCTCCCCCTGGAACCGGTCACAGAAATGCTCCTGGATTACAGGCAGCACATAGCCCTGCGGTTCAATGACTGCGGCCATGACCGGGCCGTATACGGAGAAGCGAACGAAGCCCGTATACAGATGCGCTTCATGCCGGAGCTGCTGGACAGCCTTCATCAGCGTGTTAACGGTGTCATCCGCCAGCATATTCATCACCTTGCGGCCATGCCGGAAGCCGAGATACAGGAAGTTCAGCAGCAGCATTTCCTTCTCGGGAGCGCAGCTCCAGAAGCCCAGACGCACCAGCTCCTCGGCTTCGCGGCTGATCCGCAGCGGCAGGGACTTCAGTACCCGTGCGGCCTTGTCTTTGTCGGTCTCAATCCATTTCGCTTCCAGCAGCAGGCCTATTTCCCCGCCTTCAGCATGAATCGCCAGCGGTATCTCCTTCCAGGCATAGCTCTCAAATACACAGCACAGCAGACCCTCGAAGCTTCCGTCATAGGTGTACGCCAGTGCGGACGGCTTGAACATCAGGCCTTCGCCCCCTTGTTGAAGCTGTTCCAGTCCCCGGCGGCGGGCAAGGTGGAGAGGTTAAAGTCGTCGAACAGCGTGAGCTGCTCCACCTGCGGCTGCTGGAGAGCGAGCTGCTCCCCGGACATGAGTGAGCGAAGCAGCGTATGCTCGCTTACCTTCAGCCCCTCCAGCGGCTTATCCTTACAGGTGATGAAGAACTGGGCACGCTTGAGGACCACTCCCAGCTTCTTCAGCGCATGGAAATCGAGCGATCCGGCCCGTCTGGCCTTCACGATCCGCTGTGCGCTTCTAACGCCGATGCCGGGTACACGCAGCAGCATTTCGTACGGGGCGCGGTTGATCTCAACGGGGAATTGCTCCCGGTGGTTAACGGCCCAGCTGCATTTGGGGTCCAGCAGCGGGTTGAAGTTCGGCACGGCCTCATCCAATAATTCATTCGCCTTGAAGCCGTAGAAGCGCAGGAGCCAATCGGCTTGATAGAGCCGGTGTTCCCGCAGCAGAGGCGGCTTGGTGTCTAGAGCGGGCAGGAGGGAATCCTCTATTACAGGGGTATAGGCCGAGAAAAATACACGCTTGAGTGCGTATTTGCGGTATAAGCCCTCCGTCAGATTAAGGATCTGGTAATCGGTATCCGGCGTTGCCCCCACGATCATCTGGGTGCTCTGTCCAGCCGGAGCGAAGCGGGGTGCGTGATTATACCGGACGATATCGGAGCGGTTCTCCTTAATCCGGTTTGTGATCAGCCCCATCGGCTTCAGGATGGACACCTTGCTTTTATCGGGGGCGAGCCGTCCGAGACTCTCCTGCGAGGGCAGTTCAATGTTGACGCTCATGCGGTCGGCAAGCAGCCCAAGTCTGGACAGCAGGGCATCGTCTGCTCCGGGGATGGCTTTTACATGAATATAACCGTTGAAATGATAGACATTGCGCAGCAGCTCAAGCGCTGAGATCAGCTGTTCGGTGGTGTAGTCCGGATTGCGCATAATGCCTGAGCTAAGAAATAGTCCTTCTATATAATTGCGGCGGTAGAATTGCATGGTGATATCTGCGATCTCTTCGGGGGTGAAGGCAGCCCGGCGGATGGGGTTGGACTTGCGGTTGATGCAGTACGCACAATCATATACACAGCCGTTGGTCATTAACACCTTCAGCAGCGAAATACAGCGGCCGTCCGCCGCGAAGCTGTGGCAGATGCCCATCGCGGAGGTGTTGCCGAGCGCCCCGGCCTGGCCCTTGCGGTCGGAACCGCTTGAAGTGCACGCTACATCGTATTTGGCGGAAGCGGTCAGAATCTCTAGTTTCTCCATTACATCCACGGTCTCAATCCCCCTCATATGTGAGCATTATATACCGAACATACGTTCTTGTCAAAGGTATCCCCCCCTTCTTGGCCGCGTGTAAAATGTATGCGCATTCCGTCTTGTGCTATAATAGAAACTGATGGTTCATGGAATGAGGAATCATACGGTTATTGAAATCCGGGTTAGGAGTGTTGCTGAAGTGAGAGGATATAACATATGGCGGCCCATCATGCTGATTGCGGTTGCGCTGCTGACAAGACAGTTAGTGACAAGTATTTGCCTTATGTTCGGCATGTCGCAGGAATCGGCAGGCAGTGTAGCCATGCTGGGCATGATCGTTGCAGCTCTTATTATGTACAACCGCATGATGAAGGGCCGCCGCCGCAGATAAAATCAATAGAAGATCCGGCCGTATCTCTTCAGGCGGAGCGGATTGCATAGGAACAGGCTTGAGAGACGCCCGCACAGGTGTCTTTTTTATTAGAGGTGTCTTTTTAGCTAAAAAAATTTATGCAGACAGATGTGCATCCCGGTGATCCGGCAAGCGGTGCTTGAATAATCTGGCTGGAGCTTATATTCTTAGAAGGATATGCTATATGATGGACCATACAGATTCAAGGCAACGTATATTCCCTGCAGGGAGGGCGTTATCTATAGAATCAACCCACAGCATGGGAAATGAACATACAGGAGGAAACCAATTGAGTACACAGAACATTGGAGTGCCGTTAGAGGGTTTTGCAGAATTTAGCCGGACGGTAGCCGCAGAGGGTGCGGTACTGCTTAAGAATGAGGGACAGGTGCTTCCGCTGGGTAACGGTGAGAGCGTCGCTGTTTTTGGCAGAATACAGGTGAACTATTACCGCAGCGGTACAGGATCGGGCGGTAGCGTTCACGTTGCATATACGACGAATCTGCTGGATGGACTACGCAGCAAGAAGAACATTAGCGTGAATGAAGAGCTGGCTGCAGCCTACGAGGCTTGGATCGGGCTTAATCCGTTCGATGACGGCGGCAAGGTATGGGCTGCGGAGCCGTGGAACCAGAAGGAAATGCCGCTTACGGACGAGCTGGTGAAACAGGCAAGAAGCCAGTCAGCCAAAGCGGTTGTTGTCATTGGACGTACGGCGGGCGAGGATCAGGATAATGCCGATACCGCAGGCAGCTACCGGCTGACGGAAGATGAGAAGGCGATGCTTGTCTCGGTTACGGCTCATTTTGAACAGACGATTGTGGTGCTCAACGTATCCAACATTATTGATATGAGCTGGGTAAATGACGCCGCTTATGTGAACCCTATCTCTGCAGTGATCTATTCCTGGCATGGCGGCATGGAGGGCGGCCACGCGATCGCCGATGTTCTGGCCGGCGAGGTTACGCCAAGCGGCAAGCTGACGGACACCATCGCTTATTCCATTGAGGATTACCCGTCGACCCGCAACTACGGCAATGAGTTCAAGAACCTGTACGAGGAAGATATCTATGTGGGCTACCGTTATTTCGAGACCTTCTGTCCCGATAAGGTTCAGTATGAATTCGGCTACGGGATCTCTTACACGACCTTCAAGCTGGAGCCGGAGGAAGCGAAGCTGGTGAACCAGGCGGGCGAGCCGCAGATTGAAATCGGCGTCACCGTAACGAATACGGGAGCAGTATATGCCGGTAAAGAAGTAGTGCAGGTGTATGTTGAAGCGCCGCAAGGACAGTTGGGTCAACCGGCCAAAGCGCTGGCAGCCTTCGCTAAGACTAAGCTGCTGGAGCCTGGCGAGTCTCAGCGCCTTACTGTAAGCTTCCCGCTCCATTCCATGGCTTCCTATGATGACGCCGGAGTGACCGGGCACGCTTCCGCTTATGTGCTGGAAGCCGGAACCTACCGCTTCTATGCAGGAACCAGCGTCAAAGCCGTATCAGCAGTGCTTCTGGATGGACAAGAAGGCTATGTGTTGGATGAGCTTAAGGTCGTGGAACAGCTGCAAGAGGCTATGGCGCCTACCGAGAGCTTCATGCGGATGAAGCCGGGTGCCCGCAAGGCAGACGGTTCGTATGAGCTTGTCTCCTCTGAAGTACCCACACGCAAGGTGGATCTGGCGGAGCGGATTGAACGCAATCTGCCGCAGACGCTTCCGCAGACCGGCAATCAGGGATATACCCTGAGAGATGTCCATGACGGAAAAGTTAGCATGAGCACTTTCATTGCCCAGCTAAGCGACCAAGATTTGGCGGCGATTGTCCGGGGCGAAGGAATGAGCAGCCCGCTGGTAACTCCGGGTACAGCATCGGCGTTCGGGGGCGTGAGCGACAGTCTGTTCAGCTACGGCATTCCGGTTGCAGCTACAGCGGACGGCCCTTCCGGCATCCGTATGGACAGTGGAGCTAAGGCAACACAGGTATCAATTGGAACCCTGCTGGCCGCTACATGGAATGCGGAGCTGGTGGAAGAACTGTATGTTATGGAAGGCCAGGAATTATTGCGCAACCAGGTGGATGCGCTGCTGGGACCGGGGCTGAATATCCGGCGCAGCCCGCTGAACGGGCGTAACTTCGAATATTTCTCCGAAGATCCGCTGATCTCAGGAATCTTCGCTGCCGCATGTACACGCGGAATTATGAAGGGCGGCTCTAATGCGACGCTGAAGCATTTTGCCTGCAACAACCAGGAGAAGCACCGCAGTAAGGTCGATGCTGTCGTATCGGAACGCGCGCTGCGTGAGATCTACCTGAAGGGCTTCGAAATCGCAGTTAAGCAGGGCGGAGCCAATTCGATCATGACCTCCTACAACCCGGTGAACGGGCATTGGGCGGCTTCCAACTATGACCTCAACACCACGCTGCTCCGCGGCGAATGGGGCTTCCAGGGGATCGTCATGACCGACTGGTGGGCGATCATGAACGATGTGGTGAACGGAGGGCCGGCAGACCGTAAGAATATGAACTGGATGGTCCGCGCCCAGAACGATCTGTACATGGTCGTTAGTAATTATGGGGCAGAGGTTAATGCTTACGATGACAATACAATTGCATCTCTGGAGAACGGCACGCTTACCCGCGGGGAGCTTCAGCGCTGCGCGATCAATATCTGTGAGTTCATCATGAAGGCGCCGGTATTCTCCAGAAAGCATGAGATTATTGAAGCGGTCGATACGTTCAAGGCTGATCCGGCTATCGGGGCTGAGCAGGTGCAGGTGCAGGTGCTCAGCGAGAACGCTCAGGTAACCCCTGCTGTGTCCGGGCCGACCTACATTCAGGCTGACGAGGCGGGCCAGTACCGCATTATTGTCAGCATCATGTCTCCTGAGCCTGAGCTTGCGCAGAGCGCCTGCAACCTGACCCTGAATGGACAAGCGGTAACCACCATTCAGACGAACGGAACGGAAGGCCGGTGGATCCGGCAGAAGCTGGTCAAGGTTGAGCTGGAAGCCGGCCGGTATGAGCTGAAGCTGGACTTCGTCAAGCCCGGCCTGCAGGTTGAATGGATTGAATTCAAACAGGTATAGCATCAGGATCATTTATAGCATGAGCAGCAAGGCACCCTCCGGGGTGTCTTTTTTTGCAAATATTGAATTTACATGATCCGCCTGATTCCGCATACCCGCAGGGCCGCCGAATAAAATAGAGATAAAACGGCTACTATGAAGGGATGGCAGGAACGTATGCAAATACATGTAGTGCAGCCGGGCCAGACGCTGTATGGCATTGCGCAGGCCTACGGAGTAAGCACTGATACGATAACTGAGGCGAATCAGCTCTCTGCGCCGGGAAGCCTGGTGGCCGGGCAGGCGCTGGTAATCCCGATTGCCGGGCAGTATTATTGGGTGCAGCCGGGCGACAGCTTCTACAGCATCGCCAAGCGGTTCGGCCTGAAGGCAAGCGAGCTGGCGGAGGTGAACGGGCTGACACTGAATCAGCCGCTGCAGGTTGGGCTCCGTCTGTACCTTCCCCCTGGACCGAGGCGGCAGGCGGAAGTGAACGCGTATGTGGAGCCCCGGGGGGAGAGTGTCTCCCAGCCGCTGCAGAATGCTGCGCGTGAGGCTGCTCCTGAGCTGACGTATCTCGCACCGTTCAGCTTCCGGATCAAGCGGGACGGAACGCTGGTCCCGCCGCCCCTGGACGGCCTCGCCTCCATTGCCGCAGAGCAACAGGTGACGCTGATGATGGTCGTGACGAATCTGGAGGATGCCCAGTTCAGCTCGGAGCTCGGGCGCATTATTCTGAATGATCAGGAGGTTCAGGACCGGCTGCTTGAGAACATCATTGCGGAAGCGAAGCGGCTGAACTTCCGGGATATCCACTTTGATCTGGAGTTTCTCCGGCCGGAGGACCGTGAAGCGTACAATACTTTTCTGCGGAAAGCGGCAGAGGTCATTCATAAGGAGGGCTTCCTGCTGTCCACCGCCCTTGCCCCCAAGACCAGCGCGTCACAGGTTGGGGCCTGGTATACGGCGCATGACTATAAGGTCCACGGAGAGGTGGCTGACTTCGTCATTATTATGACGTATGAATGGGGCTATAGCGGGGGGCCGGCGATGCCTGTCTCGCCCATCGGGCCTGTCCGTCAGGTGCTGACCTATGCAGCAAGCGAGATGCCTGCCGGTAAAATCATGATGGGCCAGAATCTGTACGGTTATGATTGGACGTTACCTTACGTAGCGGGCGGACAATATGCCAAAGCGCTCAGTCCGCAGGCGGCTATTGATCTGGCAAGGAACAGGAATGCAGCCATTCAATATGACTATAGAGCCCAGGCGCCGCATTTCAATTACACCGATGACGAGGGGCGGCAGCATAAGGTATGGTTTGAGGATGCCCGCTCGATTCAGGCCAAGTTCGATTTGATCAAGGAGCTCAGGCTGCGGGGCATCAGCTACTGGAAGCTGGGCCTGCCTTTTCCGCAGAATTGGCTGCTGCTTACGGATAACTTCAAGGTGGTCAAAAAATAGACCGGAGACCGTGCTGCCAGCGGCGGCGTAAGAAGCTCCACACCAAAACGGATGTGCCCCTGGGAAATGGCGGCACATCCGTTTTTTTTGAAAATATTAGTGTTAGCCCATTAAGCCCTTGAGCCCGCCCAGAAAAGGCCGGATTGACTTGATCATATTGTAGCCCATCTTCATCACCGGCATGGCCTTCTGCACCATTCCGAACATGCCCATGAACCGTCCGAGACCCCCGCCGACGATACCGGCTGCCCCGCCTCCCCCGCCCATCAGCGAGCCGAGTAGAGGCATGAAACCGGATACCTCTGCTTTCCGCGCAGCTGAAGAGGATTTCCGTTTCGGGGATGACCCCTTACGTGTGCCGGGTCTGGACAGAATCACCGCCTCCTGGTTCAGGTCTGTAATCCACCCTACATAGGAACGCCCATTATGCAAAGTGATGCAGACCGGCTGGCCCTTCAGCTGCTGTGCCCGCTTGCGGAGCTTTGTTGAATTTGCCATTCGTCATTCACCTCACTGTTCTATTTACTCTATTTTACTCAGAACCTGAGGGGCGGCTTGTGCGGGTATGGAGTTCTGCGGATTATTTTTGAACAACCCGGGGCTGTCTTTGGGGGCGGGATGATCTAAAAATATACAAATTGTGAATTCAGGTTAATTGTAGTGAAATATTTTACAGTGAAAAAAAGGGAAACGGATATGCTTGTAGAATTACCCAGAAGTACTGGGTTTGGAGTGAGAAAGCATGACTTTAGTCCCGGTTCTAATTCTATTGGGGAGTGACCTAATCTCTTGGCTATCCATCGTTCATTCAGAAATACTTGCTTCATCGTCTTATTATTTATTCTTCTACCATTTGCACGGAGTTACGCCGATGCCGGACAAATGGCAGACATCAAAGGACACTGGGCGGAATCCGATATTCAGCAGTGGCTGGATCAAGGACTTATTACCGGCTATCCCGATCATACCTTCCGGCCGGGGGCTGAAGTATCCAGAGGTGAGTTTGTAGCGCTAGTGAACAGAGCGTATAAGTATTCGGATACGAAGGCTATCAGCTTCAAGGATCTGAAGCCGGAGAATTTTGCGTACATAGAAGTGCAGAAAGCGACCGCTCAAGGATATATCAGCGGATTCAGCGACAATACCTTCCGTCCTGACAAGCCAATCACAAGACAGGAAACTGCAGTTATCCTATCCAGAATATTAGGCTTTGATAGTAAAGGAGCAACGGCCTCCATCTCTGCACAGGACGCGAATCTTATCCCTGCCTGGAGCAGACCCGCCGCTCAGTATCTTCTGGATCAGGGGATCATGAGCAAGAATGCGGCTGGAGCCTTCCAACCGCAGCGCAATATGACCCGTGCCGAGACTGTAGTGGTCATTAAGAAGGCGCTGGCGCTGAGCACAGTGGTCTATGATAAGGCGGGTACTTTTGGCGAGGCTGCAGTTAGCACAGTACAGCATAATGTAAGAATTATAGCTTCCAATGTCACGCTCCGCAATATGCATATCCGGGGTGACCTCGTCATTGCTAAAGAGGTGGCAGATGGGGATGCTTACCTTGAACAGGTTCAAGTAGACGGTGTAACACGTATTGAAGGCGGAGGCAGCAACAGTATTCATATCCGGAACAGCAAACTAAACACAGTATCTGTGAATAGGCTGAATCATGCGGTGAGAGTTGTAGCCGAGGGTACAAGTGTTGTGCAGGACGTACAGATTCTATCCAGCGCGGTTATTGAAGAGAAGGATCTTACCGGCGATGGTTTTGTGAATGTAACCGTGCTTCCTCCTGCCCAGACATCTTCATCAGAGCGCACAGTGGTGCTTGCCGGAGTCTTTAAGAAGGTTTCTGTAGGCGGCAGCCTCAAAGAGTTCAATGTTCGCTCAGGCAGCATAGCTAATTTGCTTATCCAAGAAAACCTGGTAATCCCTACTCTGAATTTCAGCAAGAATGTTGTCATTGATCAGCTGGAAATGAAGAGTAAGCTGAAGATTTCCGGCGAAGGCCAAGTCAAAAGTGTTGTATTGTCGGAAGGTGTACCGGACCCTAAGCTGCCAAAAGAACAACAACCTGCTGCACCTGTAACTGGCAGCGGGGGTGGAGGCTCCTCTAACCCTGGCCCAGGCGGCGGTAGTGGCGGTGGTTCTCCTGATCCGGGTACTGGTGGTGGGAACGGGTCAACTCCTGTACCGGCGCTATCTGTAACCGGAATTACCGCGGCCAATGGTATGGTTGAAGTTCAATTCAACCGGAACCTGGACAGCATACCAGATGCTGCTGATTTCGCAGTTCTCGAACAGGTCAATCATGGCGAGTTTCATAAGGTAGAGGTTACTCTGGTTACGCTGCTTGATAATAAAGCAACAGTACAACTTACAATCCCTTCGATAGCAATTAGCGAGGCTGAGCAATTGGCGGTATACTCCTTGTCATATAAGGGTGGAAGCCCTGTACTATCTGGAGCGATTACTGTGCCTAAGGCTAATGTAAGTGTAACAGGGCGCGTATTTATTCAGCCTTATACAGGGACCAAGCCGTTTCCTGCCTTCAACAAACATTTCTACTTAAGGGGAGCTAAGGATACAAAGGGAACTTATTCGGCTACCACTGTAAAGGACGGAGAGTTTTCTTTTGACAACGTGGTACCGGGAACTTACTTTGTATATATCCCTTTCTCTCCATACAACTATTATTCAGAGGAATTTACAGTGGAAGCAGGGAAGGACTTAGTTCTGCCTGATATCATCATCGTTCAGAAAACACCTGAACCAAAGGTTGAACCAGTCGTGTACACAGATGTTTCTTATCTGAGCGGTAGCATTATGTATCTAGCGCAGCCTTTTAAAGTTAAGGTTGAGCTTGAGGATGGGAAAGAACTGAATATTCACTCTGGAGAATTTTACTCTTTCTTCAGCTTCAGGCTATATGACTATAATCCTAACCTGCTTTTGAAGGACAAAGACAAATTATTTGTGACTCTTTATGATGACAACGGATGGACCTCTGAGCGTTTTGAGGTTACTGCAGTTGAGCGGCCACTGACGAAGATGCCTGTTGTGACTAGCGTGGTATATAATGATACCAGAATCATCAGAGGTACAACGGAAGATTCGTCGAGTGAAATTACGATAACCCGCGAAGATGGCAAACTTGTTCATAATTCCAGCAGTTATGGAGGCGTTTATCAATTATACCTATGGGGCGACACGCCATTTACTGTTGGTGAGAAGCTAATGGTCTATGCGCAAACTTTAGGAAAAAGAAAAAGTGAGCCTACCATTATCACTGTCGTAGCTGCTACTGCTGTAACGGCACGACCGGTTGTAACGGAAACAGTATACGAGGACGATTGGGCAATCTTCGGCACGGCTGAGGGAGAATCTATCGTTGTTGTCAAACGTGCGGACGGAACCATCGTTGGAGAGGAAAAGAGCAGCGGTCAGGAATACGGCGGGAAATATTCGGTTCCATTAAATCCGCGTCCTATTGTAGGGGAGACTCTATATGTAACCGCCAAGGGATACGAAAAACTCCCTAGCAAGCCTGTTGAGGTTGTAGTAGCCAGCAAACCAGTTACTCCGACACCTACGGTGGTTGGTGTGGTTTATAGTGATAGTGCGGTGATAGTAGCCTATGTTCCTCGTATTTCCGGCATCTCAGGTTTCTATCTTAAGACTAAGGATGGTGTTGTAATTGAAGAAGCTTTTACGCTCGGTGAGCAAGGTCACTTCTTGAATGTCAAGCTTGCTCCAAATACACAATATCAAGTGACAGCAGTCGGCCCATTAATGAAAGAGAGTGAACCTTTCTTCTTCACAGTGATAGACCGAGCCAAAGAGACCGAATAATGAAGCGAATATAGTAAAATATCAAAAGGACACCTGCGGGTGTCCTTTTTGATCGACCTTTAATACTGTGCAACTCAAGTCATATCTACACACTAGGCCTCTGCTAAAATCAGCAGTGAAAGGAGGAGGACATCAATGTACGAATGGAATGAGATGGTCCAGCGCATGATTGACTGGGTGGAGGAGGATCTGGCGGTTTCGCCTACGCTGCTGGAGATGTCGAGACATTTAGGCTATTCGCCGTATTACTGCACCCGGCAATTTCATGCGCTGACTGGAATAACGCTGCGGGATTATGTCTGGCAACGCCGGATTGGCCGGGCGGCACTGGAGCTTAGGGACACGGATGCACGCATTCTGGATATTGCCGTGAAGTTCGGCTTTTCCTCTCAGGAGGCGTTCACGCGGGCCTTTCTCAGAGCCTTCAAGCTCACTCCCCATGCTTACCGCAAGGCTCCACAGCCGATTCCGCTGGCCATTCGTGCCGAGGTGTTCTCTCCTTATCATTATCTGATCAGGGAGCGGGATAGAATGAGACAGGTGCATTTACAGGAAGCGGAGATTAAGCTTGAGTTCTTACCGGCGCATAAGTTTATCGGCATCCGCGATATCGGATCTAACAATTACGGAGGATTCTGGAAGAATGGGCATGACTGCGATGAGGTCTCTGGAACCCTGGAGAGTATGTCGCACCATACGCTGCCCGGGCAGCTCGGCCAGACGGCAGGCTGGTTCTATCAGGAGGGGCGCAAAGGCTATCTGTATGGTATCCTTGTCGCGGCTGACTACGACGGGGCGGTTCCGGAGGGCATGGAATGCCGGGATATCCCGGAATCGGAGTACCTGGTCTTTTTTCATCCGCCATTTGATTACTTGCAGGATAATGGGCAGGTGATGCGTATTGTTGAGGAAGTTGCTTGGAACTATGATCCTGCGGTTATGGGCTATGTGTGGGACGAAGAGGAAAAACAGGATTATCAGCGGCATTTCCCCGAGGGTTACGGGTATGCGGTGCTGCGGCCGGTCCGTAAATTAGACTAACTTCAGACAGCAGCTTAAGCAAAAGCATCCGGCGCTTCTGCTTAAGCTGCTGTCTGTTGCACAAAAATTCTACGTCAGGCCAAACCTGGCACTAGAGCCGTTATACATCAATACACTATTAAGTTAGGCCCAGCACCACTTCAGCCAGAGTATCTCCCTGATGCTCCAGCGAAGCAACCTTCGCCAGCAGCTCTGCCTGCTGCTCACGCTGCCGGCCCGTCCAACTGGCTCTGGGGGCAGCGCCGGCTGTTCGAAGTATGGCCGGGTCGGACATCTCCTTATAGTATTTATCCAGCAGGGCAGCCAATTCCCCATAGATTTCCGTCATCGCCGCCAAGGCAGCCTGTTGTTGCGGGTCATGCACCAGCGGCAGAGAGTCGCGTAAGTAGGCGGCGGCGCAGCGGTGGGCATCTGCCAGGGCCATCATGCAGAAGTGATTGACGGATAACCTGCGGCTGAAGGCTTCTTCGTCCGCTGCGGCATACCAAGGGTGATCCTGCAGTCCCTCTCTCCATAGCTCCAGCGCCTTGTATCCTATAGCATAAGAGCTGCTGTTGGACAGGCTCTCAGCCTGCATAGACTCCAGCTTAACGCGCAGCGATGCATATAGATTCTCAAGTGCAGACGGGGCCTCCATCTGATCTCCCAGCCTGATAATCCGGTAAGGCCATTGATCCACATGGAGATACCCTTGGCTTATCCTCGTATGAGCCTGGAACTTAGGATCAGCTTCAAGCTCACTGAAGGTCTCATCGTCAAAATAACTGCGGCACAGCAGCACATCCCCCTCGGCCAGATATCCTGTAATGACTCCCCACTCCGGCGCTACCCTGAGGTTAATCGCAAGTGGCAGTCTGCCTTGGCGGATATCTTCCAGAATCGCCAGCTTCTCGGCTGTGCGCTGCTGCGGCTCCAACCGGTTGGCCCGGCGGGCACTTAGTCCATAAGCCTTGCAGGCGGGAATGGAGTAGTCATAGACGACAAGGGCATCCGCAGCACTGTAGTCCCATACCGGTTCAAAAGCCATTCTCCAGCAGGCTCCCGAATAGCCCATCACCTGCTCGTAGGTGGTCTCTACGCCTCTGGCGGTAAGAGCGAGCGTCATGGCTCCTGCCCAGGAGCAATCCCGACCCCATCCCATGAGTGGGGAAAGAGGTGCTCCCCGGGGATTAAGCTTAAGCGGTCTGAAGCTACGAACTGGTTCACAAGCTGGGTAACATCCAGCTCCTGCTGTCCATCTGTATAGATTGCAGAGAGCACCACAAGCTCCTGGGGCAGCAGAATGCTGTCAATCGAGTGGTTCAATGCGGCGGATAGCAGGGGAAGGGTGGCTGTCTCCGGCAGAGACTTGCCAGTCTCCCATTTGGATACCGCCTGTGCACTGACATGGAGCAGTTCCGCTAATTGTTCCTGGGATAAGCCTTTTATTTTGCGGAGGGTAGCAATTCGTTTGCCAACTTTGTCACTTACGATCATACTCAGTACAACTCCTATAATGGATTCCGACGTCGTAAGTCTATTATAATCTCCGTTCTCGAAATAACCCATATACTGGAGTAGGGCACGCGGTATAACGTAATCAACTGTAAGTTGAGGCTAGCTATGACGCACCAGCTAGACCCCTTCTCAAAGTGGCTGTGTCCCGCTTTAACCATGATTAATAAAAAAGACTTGTTCTTTTGAAGAATTCATGATATATTACTTCTTGCGTTGCATTGAATGTTTTCTTTGCGGTCATGGCGGAATTGGCAGACGCGCTGGCTTCAGGTGCCAGTGGTAGCAATATCGTGGAGGTTCGAGTCCTCTTGACCGCATAATGGTTTTAACCGTGATGCAAGCGAAGGCCCTTCTTAAATGAAGGGTCTTTTTTTTGTTGAGAAATGAATGTAGGTGAAAAACCGAACACAATGTGCCGGTGCGTGGTGAGTGGGCGAAATGTAGGTGAAAAACCGAATACAATGGCGCCGAGTAGAGAGCTAGACAGCCCCCTTTCACCACGTACCCGTGATCAAAGGGGGGGCTTCTGCATTATCGTGCGAGTTCATCGCTGCTGCGACGCCACGCGCCAGATCACGCCTTCCAGATGTCGTCTATTCTCACCGGCTGGCCGGTCTTCATGGAGCGGTTGGCGGCAATGCCGGTCATAATGGACATCGCGCCGTCCTTGTGCGAAGCTGCGCGGTTGAAGCGGTCTTCCTGCTTTTTGTCAAAAATATCGCTCAACAGCACCGGATCACCGCCGCCGTGTCCGCCGCTGCTGCTCTCGAACTCTACGCGGTAAGGCTCCTTGAAGTGCGGATAGATCATAATGCTGACGCCTTCCAGCGCGCCTTCGTTTTCTTTTTTGCCGCCGGAATTGACGTAGGACTGCTCGGTAATCCGCACCTCCATCCGCCCCTGAGTCCCGTTGAACACGATGATGAAGCCCTCCCACGGCATATATGCGTTAAGCGAATAGTTCATGACGGTCTTGTTCTTGTATTTGACCATAACATTCATGGTGTCCTCGATGCTGATATTATCCCCGAAGACGCTCTGGTCGCGCTGGTACCCGTCCTCGTGTTCGGCGTCCAGGTACATGCTCTTCAGGTGTTCGTTACGGTCCAGGTGTAGCGCAAACGGGTCGTTCTCGGCAGCCTTGCTGCCGTAGGCACGCTGATAGAACTCGGTGATGCCCCGTTTCTCGGCATTCTCTCTCCCGTAAAAGCGCAGATCGCCCATGGCGAAAACCGTGTCCGGCTGCGACCCCAGCCAGAAGTTCATCAGGTCGAAGTGATGCGTCGATTTATGCACCAGCAGGCCGCCGCTGTTCCGCTTGTCGCGGTGCCATCTGCGGAAATAGTCCGCTCCATGCTGGGTATTGAGCAGCCATTCGAAGTTCACGGACAGGATTTCGCCCAGTACGCCGTCCATAATGACCTCACGGATCTTCGTGTTATGCGGCGCATAGCGGTAGTTGAAGGTGACCCGCAGATTCTTGCCGGTGCGCTCAATCGCATCGAAGATCTCCCGGCATTTCTCCTCGTCAATCGTCATCGGCTTCTCGGAAATGACATCACAGCCCAACTCCATCGCGCGGATAATATACTTGTGATGCGTCCGGTCAATCGTAGTCACCAGCACGAAGTCGGGCCGGGTCTCGGTGATCATCCGGTCGAAGTCTTCGGCCTTGTACGTAGGAACCTCATGGTAATCGTATTTATCCGTAAGCATATGATTGGCGAAATTCATCCGCGTCTGATTGACATCGCAGAAGGCCACAAGCTCGGAGGTTTCGTTGTAAGCGGTAACAAGAGCGCCATAGAAAAATTCAGCCCGGCCGCCAGTGCCGACAAGTGCATATTTCTTTTTGGACAAGGGGATCACTCCATTTACTTGGATTTGATTCTATTTTATAGTATAGAAAATGCAGAAAGTGAACGGTATTTAGTCATTTTTGCTCAAAAGTGTGCTTATCTTATCCTTTCAGGGGGCTTGGTGCAGGGTGGAATCTATTTTTCAGATTGAGCAGCTGAGGCGCATCGGGCATTTCAATATGGACACCGACCATTTCCATGATTTCTACGAAATATATTATCTGCTATCCGGGGAGCGGCACTATTATATCCGTAACGGAAGGTATGCGCTGGAAGCCGGAGACCTTGTGTTTATTAACAAAAATCACCTGCACCGCACAACCGGCGGAAGTCATCTTCCGCATGAGCGGGTGCTGATCAGCTTTGACGATGCCTATCTGGAGCCGGTGGCACCCGGGGCAGACTGGATGAATGTGTTCGAAGGGGAGAGCTTCCTGCTGCGGCCTACGGCGCATGAACAGGGACTCATCACAGACCTGCTCCAGGCGATGCAGGAGGAACAGAAGGAGGGGCTGCGCTGGAGCACTGAATATACAAGGATGCTGCTGCTGCAACTGCTGATTACGCTGGAGCGGATAAGGAGGGCGAAGCCCGCCCTGGTCTCACCGGAGCAGAGCGAGGGGCAACGCCGGGTATACAGCATCATCGAATACCTGGACAACCATTACAGCGAGCGGCTGAGCCTTGGGGGGATTGCCGAGCGGTTCTTCATCAGCGCTACGTATCTGTGCCGGATTTTCAAGCAGACGACAGGC
This sequence comes from Paenibacillus sp. FSL R7-0210, assembly GCF_038009085.1. Taxonomy (NCBI): domain Bacteria; kingdom Bacillati; phylum Bacillota; class Bacilli; order Caryophanales; family Paenibacillaceae; genus Paenibacillus; species Paenibacillus sp. FSL R7-0210. Next base: position 6,207,341 of record NZ_JBBPAR010000001.1, on the reverse strand, counting down.
TTCACCATCACTGAGTACCTGAACTATGTCCGCATCCGTGAGGCGAAGGTACTGCTCACGCAGACGAAGTGGCCGGTCACCCGGGTGGCGGCGGAGACGGGATTTGAGAGCATTGCGCATTTCGGGCGGGTGTTCAAGGCCATTACAGGACGTTCACCCTTGCAGTACCGCAAGCAACACCGGGGGTGACGATTACGGCTCGCATCGGCTGTTTCTTTCGGCAACCGCTGCGAAAATGTTACATATTTTTCTATCTTTTGACACAGGGTTGGTCTTATAATGGTGAAGAATTAAATACAAGTATTGGGGTGTGTTATGAAAATGAAATCAGGGGGCCTTTGGCTTGCTGCTGCTATGCTGGCGGTAACCGTAACCGGGTGTTCCTCGGACAATGCAGGCGCTGGCAGAGAGAGCATGGAGAAGCTGAAGACAGAGATTAGTGAGCTGCAAAAGGAGAACAAATTCCTAAAAGAACAGAATGATAGGTTAAAGGAGAGCCTGGTAAAGCCCGTGACAGCGGAAGAAGAGGGCGGTACGGCTGAACTTCTAAATAACGGGGGCAGCCCGGCAGCAGCTGAACCCGGGGAGGACCACAAGCTGATCGTAAAAGGCACGCCGCTTGTTATCGACGGGACGGGTGAGTATACCATCACCAAGACCTCTTATAGCAAGAAGGTTACTCCGTCCAATCCCGGATCATTCTATACCTACTATGAAGCCAAGGAACCGGGCACAACCTATCTGGCGATCACGCTGAAAGTGAAGAACCTGGCAGGTGAGGCTATGGAGGCAGACGAAGTAGCGGATGTGGAGGTCAAATACGACAATAAATACGAGTATAGTACCTTCGATACCATGGAAAAGAACGGCGGGGAAGATTTCACCTATACCAATATCTCGAGGATTGAACCGCTGAAGAACGGCACGCTGGTGTTCCTGGCCGAGGTCCCCGACGAAGTGAAGTCCAGCGGCAAGCCGCTGTATGCCGACTTCAAGATCGAGGGAGAGACCTACCGCTATACCATTGTGAAATAAAAGAAGAGCCTGTGCGGCCGCAGAGTGATCTGTGGTTAGCATAGGCTCTTTGTTGGTGTTAAGGGATTAGTCCTGACCGAAAAAGGACGGCAGATACTCCCTGTTCGCTTCCAGCATCTCATCCAGCATCGCGATAGCAACCTCCACTGAAGGGACAAGGGGGTGATGCGCTAGGGCTTGAATCGCCAGGCTGCGGTCTCCAGTGACGGCGGCGTCGATGGCTAGCTGCTCATAGGTCTTCACAGCATGAATCAGTCCCTTGGCCATCGGCGGAATCTGGGTCAGCGGCAGCGGGAGGGGGCCGGTCTTCGTGACGACACAGTTGACCTCGATGCTGGCATCGTCCGGGAGGAAGTCTAAGATGCCCCGGTTCGCCACATTCAGTGTCTGGATGTCATTGGTGCCGCTATAGAGCGAGCGCATCAGGTTCACGGCCGCTTCGGAATAAAAGGCTCCGCCGCGCTGCTCCAGCTGCTTCGGCTTCTCATTCAGCGCAAGGTCGCTGTAGATGGCGAACAGCTCCTCCTCCACGCGCTTGACGACTTCAGCACGGTTCCCGCCTTGTGCGGCGGCTTCCTGCTGCTCCGCGAGCATCGCATCGGTCATGTAGAAGTACTTCAGATAATACGAAGGTAAGGCATGCAGCGATTGCAGGAACTCGGGGTTCCATTCGCGTGCCGGAACATTCTTTGCACTGTAGCCTGCAGTATCCTCCAGCATCTCCTGCAGCTTGTCTTCACCCTCCACGTCAATACGGGTAATCCAGTGCAGGTGGTTCAGGCCGACGAACTCGGCGTAGATCCGGTCCGGGGCAGTGTCATATTTGGCCGATACCTGCTTGATCAGGCCGATCGGGGCATTACAGAGACCGATGCTCTTCACCTTGGAGTACCGCAGGACCGCCTCGGTGACCATACCTGCGGGATTGGTGAAGTTGAGCAGCCAGGCGTCCGGTGCCAGCTCCTCGATATCCCGGCAGATGCCGAGAATGACCGGGATCGTGCGCAGCGCCTTCAGCATGCCGCCGGGGCCGGTCGTCTCTTGGCCGATCACGCCGTATTTCAGCGGAATCGCCTCGTCACGGGCACGGGCATCCAGCATACCGACACGGATCTGCGTGCTGACGAAGTCCGCACCGGCAATGGCCTCGCGGCGGTCGGTGGTGAGATGGACCTCGATCGGCAGACCGGACTTCTCCACCATACGCTTCGCCAGAGCGCCCACGATGTTCAGCTTATGCAGGCCAGCCTCAATGTCTACAAGCCACAGCTCCCGGACCGGAAGCTCCTTATGATGCAGGATGAAGCCTTCTACCAGTTCGGGGGTATAGGAAGACCCTCCGCCGATGACGGCAATCTTAAGACCTTGGTTCGCTGTCACAATGAATCACTCCTGTCTGGTGGTAGTGGGAATAAGCTCGAACTCCCTGTAAGCACGCATCGTCTCATACATACCCTGGCTGACGGTGATCCCGTCGCTCTCCAGCGCCGACCAGAGAGCGCCGACCACAGGCTCGGTGGAGAGGGTGACCACTGCCGCGCCTGGTGCCGCTTCATGCACAGCCTGCTCAATCGGCCCGCGAATCCAGCCCCGGTCGCCTCGGGTCAGCACGCTTCCGGCCAGGACCACATCAAATTCATCGTTCTCCATACCGAGCCGATGAATGACGGCCGCCGCAGCCTTGCCCAGTTCCACGCCTTGGCGGTTCAGGATCGCCAGAGCGGCGGCATCGCCCTCAGCCGTTGCCGGGAAAAGCAGGCGTGCCGCATCCAGCGGCACCTGCTTCCCGTGATCCAGGAAGTCATCGTACATGTCTTCGACCCGTTCATAGCCGAGCAGCTTCAGGAGCGGCTCCGTCAGCAGCGTGGGCGCTTCGCGACCGTCCCAGGCCCGGATCACTGTGCGGAACACCTCGATATTCAGCGCGCCGCCGCCGCCGAAATCGCCGTACATATAATCGAACCCGCCGCACTGGAAATGGCGGCCCTGCGGATTACGGCCTGCCGCATTGGTGCCGGTGCCGCAGATCAGGGCTACGCCGTAGGGGCGGTCCGTCCCCGCCCGCAGGCCGATCATCGTATCGCCGCTGATCGTATAATTCGTGAAGCCGATCCGGCGGATCATCGGATGCAGAATGTTATAATCCGTCTGGCGGTCAGCACCGGCAAGCCCCAGATAGGCTTGCCGAAGCTGATCCAGCCGGAGCCCGGCTTCCGCCAGCGCCATGGAAGCCGCTTCGCGGATGTTATTCTCCGCCTGCGTCACGCTGGTCTGGTGATTGCCGTTGCCGCTCCGGCCTTTGCCTAGAATACGGCCCTGTTCATCGCTGATGAGGGCGTAGGTCTTGCTGCCTCCCCCATCGATCCCCAAGTAGTAAGCCAATGTTTGTACCTCCTAAAGTGTAATCTTCGTCGATTCCCGCACAATCAGCTCCGGATCGATCTTAATATTGGAGCCGCGCTTCATCTCCCCGCTGATCCGGCGCAGCAGCATGTCGGCGGCGGCGACTCCGATCTTATCCGCCGGCTGGCGCATAGTGGTCAGATGCGGGTGGAGCTGGGAGGCGATATAGTGGTCGTCGTAGCCGACTACAGCAACCTCCTCCGGCACCTTTACGCCTGCCTCCATCAGGGCATTGATCACCCCGAGGGCGATATTGTCATCTCCGGCGAATACCGCCCCCGGCAGCTTACCCTCTGCGAGCCAGCGCTGCGCCGTGTCGTAGCCCATGGTGATCTCAAATTCACCGTGTACGATCTCGAACGGGGCGAGGCCCTGCTCCTGCAGCGCTTGCAGGAAGCCCGCGCGCCGCTCCCGCGTACTGCGGAACATCTCCTGCCCGCAGAGATGGGCGATGGAGGTATGCCCCAGCTCCAGCAGGTGGCTGGCTGCGGCATACCCGCCTTTGAAGTTGTCGATGGTGATCGAGTAGCTGTCATTCTCCGGCAGCTGGTTGTCGATCAGCACATAGGGAATGCCCCGCCGCTTCAGCTCGACAATATAATTGTCCTCTTTGATCGGGGAGAGCAGGATAAGTCCGTCCACCCGGTCTTCCTGGATCAGGTAGTGGCTCTCGCCGGAGCCAATGCCGTCATACACGGAGATGGCCAGATAATATCCGTGCAGGGCCAGCGTCTCATTCAGCTCCTTGACTACGGCATCGAAGAAGGAATCCTGCAGAGTCGTTACGATCAGGCCGATGATGCCGGTCTTGCCGCTGGCCAGACTGCGGGCTGCCGCATTCGGGCGGTAATCCAGCTCCTTGATCGCGTCGAGCACCTTCTGGCGGTTGTTCTCCCGCACAGACGTTGCTCCGTTTAATACCCGCGATACGGTGACCACGGACAGCCCTGATTTTTTGGCTACATCAAAAATACTTACTTTCATTTCAAGCGCTCCTTGCGGCAGATTGTCCGGTGCTTTTAAAATATAGAATTTATATGTTTCACACGATAAATTATCCTTCTATTTCTCGCTGAAACGGTACCGTCCTTTAAAAGGACGGCAAAGCCGTTTCCACTTATTCTATCTCCAGTATACAGGCCGCACCGGGGTTTCGCTAAACATATAACCATCGCCGGGCCGCTACCTCTTGATGATCTCCGTAACCTTCTTCTGAATCACCGGCATAACCTCTTCCAGGGTCTTGTGACCCGTCTCGACCGGCTGCAGCTCATTGATGAACATGTCGTTGATCTGCGAGTAGTTGGTGATCAGATGGTTGTAGGATTCATAACCGTATTTGACTGCGCCTTCGTAGACCTTCTTCACATCCTCCGGATCAATGCCGTCAAAATGCTTGTAATACACCTCAGCCGCTTCCGTATTGACTGGCGGATTGCCGCCGCTCAGCTCGATGGACTTCTCCTGGATTTCAGTGGTCATCAGGTATTTGATCCATTCAAAAGCCTCCTTCGGATGCTTCGAGTCCTTCAGAATCAGCAGCGGATCAACGAACAGCGTGCTGCGCACCTTGTCGTTGCCTCCCCATGGCACAGCAGCTACGCCAATCTTGAACGGGAAGTCGTTAGCCCCGGCGAGGTTCCAGGAGCCGCCGATCGACATGCCAATCTTGCCTGCGACGAACGGGTCGCCGTTCTGTCCGGCTACGCTTTTACTCCACTCGGAAGTCGGGGACACCTTCTCCTTGAACACAAGGTCGAACAGCTTCTGGTAAGCGGCAATGACCTCAGGGGAATCGAAATGCGTCTCGGAAGGAACACCGCCGTTGGTCCAGGTATCTTCAGAGTAAGGCTCTGCCCCGAAGTACAGCGGCCGCATATCCCGCTCCGCCCAAGTGAAATCTACACCGTACTGTGTTTTGGCGATATCGTCCGAGACAAGTGTCATCTTCTTGGCATCCTCCACCATGCGGTCAAACGTCCAGCTCTTATCCTCATAATCACTTGGCGGGTAGGAGACGCCCGCAGCATTGAACATATCCTTGTTGTAGAGCATCAGGGTGACGTACATATTGACCGGTATGCCGTAGGTATGACCGTTTACGGTATAGATTTTCATCAGATTCTCTGGGATATTGTAGTCCTCCGCCTTGAAGCCGTCTTCCTTAATAAGGTCCGTCAGATCCAGCAGCATATCCTTGTTATAGTATTCGGCAAAGCCGCCATATCCGTAATGGCTCGTCACATCCGGGGAATTACCGCCGGCAATCAGTGTCTGCAGCTTGCTGTCGAACTGCTCATACGGTGCCTTCTCCACCTTGACCTTGATGTTCGGATGCGCCTTCTCGAAATCCGGGATCAGCTTCTCGATAAAAGTCCGGTCCTCCGAGTCAATGGTATAGTGGGATATCGTCACTTGCTCCCCCGAACCGCCGGTATTCCCGGCTCCGCTGTCCCCAGCCGCCACATTGCCTGCTGACTTGCCGCCGCCGCAGCCCGCCAAGACTGCTGATACTGTCAGGGCTGTTGCGAGCAGCAGCGCATACCTCTTGCTCTTAATCATATTTTTCATTGTCCAATCCCTCCTGAATTCAAGTGTTGTACCCGGCAATACATGATGCCTTACTTGATACCCGTCAGTACGATGCCTTCGACGAACTGCTTCTGGGCGATGGCAAACAGGGTGACGATTGGAACCATAGCCAGGACGGAGGCGACCATCAGCAGATGCCACGGCGGAATGCGGAAGCGCGATGAGGTGAGGGAGGCCATCCCCACGGGAAGCGTGAATTTGTCCGACGAGCTTAGATAGAGCACAGGGGTCAAGAGATCATTCCAGCTGTAGATAAAAGCAAAGATCGCAACCGTCGCCAGCGCCGGCGCAGACAGCGGCAGCGCGATGGTCCGCCACATCCTCAGCTCGCCGCAGCCGTCAATGCGTCCGGCATCGAACAGCTCCTCAGGCAGCGTGGAGAAGAATTGCCGCAGCAGGAAGATGTTATACGCCGAGCCGAAGAAGGCAGGCACAATCAGCGGGAGGAAGGTGTCGATCCACTGCATTTTGGAGAACAATACGAACTGCGGAATCATAATGGCCGGATAAGGCAGCATCATCGTGCTCAGCAGCAGGATGAACCAGAAGTTGTTGCCGCGCCCCCGGTACCTGGCGAACCCGTAAGCAACCAGCGCCGAAGAGAGCAGGGTGCCGAATACGGAGAAGCCGGCGATGATCAGGCTGTTCTTGTACAATGTGCCGAACTGGAGAGTCTCAAAAATATCGACATAATTGCGTAAGGCCCAGCTCTCCGGCAGAAACGTCGGCGGGAACTTCAGCATCTCCCGTTTTGACTTCAGCGAGGTGGAGACCATGAAGAACAGCGGCAGCAGCATTAGGAACGTTGTGACTAGCAGCGCGGTGAAGCTGGCAATCTTAACGGGCTTGATTCTCCGGCGGAGCCGGGGGGACGGGTCAAGCGGGCGGGTGGCCTTAACGGTGCTCATCGGCTGCTGCCTCCTTCATAATGGACATAACGGCGCGACAGCCTCATAATGACCGCCGTGAACAGCATGACGACAATCAGCAGGACCCAGGCAAGCGCGGAGGAGTATCCGGCGCGGTATTCCTTGAAGGCACTGGTATACAGATTGTAGACGTAGAACCAGGTAGAGTAATTGGGTCCGCCCTGCGTCATGACGAAGGCTTGCGTGAACACCTGGAAGGAGTCGATCAGCCCCATAATCAGTTGGAACAGCAGGACAGGCGAGATCATCGGCAGCGTAATATTCAGGAAAATGCGGAAGCGCCCTGCCCCATCCAGATTGGCAGCTTCGATCAGGCTGGCTGGGACTCCTTGCAGACCAGCGAGGAAGAGGATCATGCCAGAGCCCGCTGTCCAAAGGGACATGATAATTAGGGCATACAGCGCTGTATCGGGATTCATCAGCCAGGCCGGGCCGTGAATGCCGAACCAGGAAAGCATATAATTGAAGAGGCCGATCTGCGGATTGAAGATCCAGTACCAGAGGAGCGACATGGCCACACCGGAGACCATACTCGGGAAATACATCGCTGTGCGGAAGAAGCCGCGCCAGGGGATGGTCTGATGCAGCAGCAGGGCGAACCCCAGGCCCAGCAGCAATTGTACCGGCACGCTGATGAAGGTATATCTTAGGGTGACCTTCACGGAACGCCAGAACAGTTCATTGTGGAACATCTCCGTGTAGTTGGCGAGGCCGATGAATCTGGGTGGATGAATGATGTCATAGTCGGTGAAGCTGTAATATAGCGATGACAGGATCGGGTACAGGGCGAAGATCAGGAAGCCGACCAGCCACGGGGAAATGAACAGATACATGTAGAACGTCTGCCGCCGGCTCTCACTCTTAATCACGGACACACCAGCCTTTCATTGTTAAAAGTATAAGCGCTTTAACTTTAATGGTAAATAAAAATTTAGTTTGCCAATACATTTGTAGTGGACAAGATTAAAGTTAAACCGTTTTAACTTTAATGCCATTTGTTGAACTAATCATAGTGGATGAAATGGAAATAATCAACCCTTTATTTCGGAGATAAAGCGCTATCAGTCAGAAAATATAACAAATAAATCGATAATTTTGCTGAAAACGATGAAGATACCGGGATAAACTAGATTTTCGTGTAAGGCAACCTGACTTAAGTGGCGGAATTTCGTGGATAGCTCCCCTGTGGGCGACCGGTTGTTTGCCGGTTTTCGCCTACAATGGGCCCTGCTGCTTTCGAGCTGCCCGATATAATCGGTTTTCCGATTACAATCGGCCCGGTAACCATCGCGCCGTCGAATGTGATCGGTTTTTCGATTATATTTGGTCTGAGCGCCTTTGCACTGCCGAATGTAATCGGTTTTTCGATTATATTTGGTCTGAGCGCCTTTGCACTGCCGAATGTGATCGGTTTTTCGATTATATTTGGTCTGAGCGCCTTTGCACTGCCGAATGTAATCGGTTTTTCGATTATATTTGGTCTGAGCGCCTTTGCACTGCCGAATGTAATCGGTTTTTCGCCTACAAAGGGCCCGATAGCCATCGCGCCGCCAAATGTGTTACTTTTTCGAATAAATTATACTTCCCTAAGCAGAAAAAATCCGTCCGGCATGCCGGACGGTCCTCGCACCATATCAGCCGGTGCGGCTTAATTCAGTTCCATTGGTGATCGCCGGACAGATACTTCTCGGTCAGTACCGACAGCAGTTCGATTCCGACTTGATTCTGTCCGCCTTCCGGGATGATCAGGTCCGCGTATTTCTTGGAGGGCTCGATGAAGGCCTCGTGCATCGGCTTCACCGTGGTCAGGTATTGCGTATGGATCGAACGGATGGTCCGCCCGCGTTCCTCGATATCCCGCAGCACCCGGCGCAGGATACGCACATCGGGATCGGTGTCCACGAACACCTTGATGTTGAGCTGCTCACGCAGCTTCTCATCGGACAGCACATGCAGTCCTTCCAATATGACGATATTATTCGGGGCGAGCTCCACAGTCTTCTCGGTTGAACGGGCATGAACCGTGAAGTCATACACGGGAGCGAAGGCGGCTTGTCCCGCTTTGAGACAATCCAGATGCTCGATCAGCAGTTCCGTGTCAAAGGCCAGCGGGTGGTCATAGTTAATGGCACCGCGTTCAGCCATGCTGAGGTAAGAATGGTCTTTATAGTAGTTATCCTGGGATATGAATGTTACTTTGTCAGAGCCAAGACGGTCAATCACGGAGCGCGCTACCGTTGTCTTGCCGGAGCCGGTCCCGCCGGCGATACCAATAATAAGCATGGTGAATTTATAAACCTCCCTAAGCAATTGCCTTTGCAATTCCAATATTGTAGCACAGCGGTCAACTTATTTCACCTTGCTGGAGAGGAATATCATGTGAACATTCTAATAATTCGGTTATTTTGTAGAGGAATGATATAATTTCAAGGATTCATACAGATCGGGTGCTACGAAGAAGGGAGCTAGGATAATAAAATGAACGAGGAGAATGCTTTAATGGAGGCGTTCGGCAGGACGCAGGTGCAGCTTGCTGGCCATGGCGGACGGGACGCGGCTGTACTCAAGAAAGCGCTGGCCAGTGTAGAGGACAGCCTTGCTGCGGACATGTACGGAACAGGGACGGTGATTGAGGAGTTCCAGGCGGAGATGGCAGAGGTGCTGGGCAAAGAATGCAGCGTGTTCTTCCCCAGCGGCACGATGGCCCAGCAGATTGCCCTGCGGATCTGGAGTGACCGGGAGGGCAGCCCAAAGGTCGCTTATCATCCGCTATGCCACCTGGAGATTCATGAACAGGACGGCCTGAAGGAGCTGCATCATCTGGAGCCGCTGCTGCTGGGCAGTGCAGACCGTCTGATTACCCTGGAGGATGTGAAGGGGATGGGACCGGGGGTTGCCTGTCTGCTGCTGGAGCTGCCGCAGCGGGAGATCGGCGGACAGCTGCCGGAATATGCCGAACTGGAAGCGATATCGGGGTATTGCCGGGAGCAGGGAATTAAGCTCCATCTGGACGGGGCGCGGCTGTTCGAGGTGCTGCCTTACTACGGCAAGACGGCGGCCGAGGTCTGCGCGCTGTTCGATAGCGTGTATGTCTCCCTGTACAAAGGCATTGGCGGGATTGCCGGAGCGATCTTAGCCGGCAGCCGGGAGTTCACGGAGACCTCGAAGATCTGGAAGCGCCGCCACGGGGGCGACCTGATCAGTCTCTATCCCTATATCATCCCGGCCCGTTATTATTACCAGCAGCGCATCAGCAGGATGTCAGAATACTATGAGCAGGCCAAGGAGCTGGCAGCCTTATTCAACAGCTGCGATAAGGTATCCACGCTGCCGGAGGTTCCGGTCTCGAATATGTTCCACATTCATTTCGCGCTGCCTCTGGAGCAGCTTGCCCCTGTATTGATTGGGATCTATAACGAGACCGGCATTGGCCTGACACCACGGCTTAAGCCAATCGGCGAGGCTTCCTGCTATTATGAGATCAATATCGGCGATCATTATGGCGAAGCGGACCAGACGGCCCTTAGAAGCATGTTCCGGTTGCTGGATGAGCGGCTGAAGCAGCTCTGATCAGCAAGCTTGCCAAGTTAAGCGAAGAAGCCTCTGCGGATCTTACCCGCAGAGGCTTCTTCGCTTAGGCACAGCATGGAGCAGCGCCTAAGCGCGGCATGCTAATCAGCCCCGCCTCACGTAGAGTCCTAGGCCTGACTCCGCAGAGCCATTTTTCGCACCGGTCCGGCCACCATCTGCTTCTCTGCCCCGTTCAGTCCGAACAGCCACATGGTAAGCACATAGATGAGGGAGTACAGGATGACATACATGCCCAGATACACGTAAGAAGTGATGCTCACGAAGCTAAGCAGGAACCCGCACACACCGGACAGCAGCACCACCGGAATGAAGACGCGGATGATCTGCAGCCAGAAGTGAAGGATATCGAACTTCAATTTATATTTGTAGTACACATTATTCAGGCATACATTGATGATCATCCCGATAGCCGTAGCAATGGCGCAGCCTGTAATCCCCCAGATCCGGATGAACCAGAAGGTTAAGGCCACCTTCAGAATTGCAACTGAGAAGTAGATAAAGGCCTTCACCCTGTGCATATTCATCGCTTCCAGCATGGTGGCGAACAGCGATTGCACAATCGACGTGATCTGGGGAATGATGATGATCAGCGCAACCGTGTACGCATATTTGTAATCCTGGCCAAGCCAGATCAGAATGAAGCTCTGTCCGAATAACACGAAGCCCGAGACGATGTAGCCTACGATCAGCGCCTGGATTCTGCCTATTTTGACCAGCTCCAGCATTAAGGCCGCCTGATCTGCCCCCTTGACGATCATCTTGGTGAGCTTCGGCAGATAGAAGCTGGCCAGCACATTGGAGAAGTTGAGAATATAGGTGTTGAGCTGGGCGGCGATGGCGAAAATGGCGATGGGCGTAGCCCCGAGGAACATCCCGATGATCAGCGGATCAGCATTCGTATAGATCTGGAAGGCAATCGAGGATAATAAGATATACGACGAATAGCTGAAGATCTCCTTGAACAGCTTGGTATCGAAGCCGTGGAACCGGACCTTCAGATTCAGCTTGGTGCGGCAAAAGACCACGTTAATCACACCGATCGCCAGGTTCAGCACAAGCGCAACAGTAACCATTCCTGTCGATCTGAAATCGAACAGCAGGACCAGCACCATCATCGCCGGAGACAGGACCACGCGGATCAGATTGATGATTTTGAGATAGACGAACCGCTCATAGGCCGTAATGATCGAGCTGAAGATATTCAGCGGGAACGAGACAGCCACATTGATGGCGGCAATGATAAATATCGTCTTCAGAATGCCCAGCTCAGCTGCATCGAGGCTGCTGAAGATCGCATCGAAATTAAACACCAGAATCACACTGGCAAGTAAGGAGAGGAGTCCGATGGCTGAGAACAGCAGCAGGAACATTCCGTTGATATTGCGCTGGCCTGCGGAGTCATTCTCAGAGATGTATTTCGCATTGAAGCGGATGACCGCGCTGCCGAAGCCCAGATCCAGCAGGACGATATAGGCGATGATGGAGTTCACCAGCGCGAATAATCCATATTCGGATTTCCCCAGGGTCGACACAATGAACGGCGTCGAGCCCAGGGAGATAATAACGCCTAGGAATACCGAAGCATAGGTTATGATTGCAGCAAGTTTTATATTTGTTTTCAAGGGTGGGATCGCTTCCTCGCTACAGAGAGTGTCTTGTGCTTATCTTAAGCGGTAACGATAGACGAAGCAGGTTCTCTAGCGCTGCTGCTTGCCATGGATTCAATGATCTGGCTGTAATGCTGGACCGAGAACTCATTATTGTACCGGGGGCGCTGGATCGTCTTCAGTTCTTCCAGCAATGCCGGGATTTGCTTCACATCGTTCGTGAATTTCACATAGCCCAGATGCTTGATCCATTCGTAGCTGCCTACGACCTTATAATTGTAGTTCCCCAGTGCAATACAAGGTGTGGACGTAATCGCCGCAAAAATCATCCCGTGCAGCCGGTCCGTAATCACAACCTCGGCCTCCTTGAACTGATTCCATAAGGTGTTCAGCTCGTGATCCCGGTCTTCCAGGGAGACAGGGCGGAGAATGCAGGTATCCGTGAAGGTGGTGGTGCTGTAGTGCTTGGAGGTGTACTCCTGGATGACCTTTTTATCCTGCTCGCTGAAAATACTCTCCTTATCGGCTCTAATGCACAGAAGGGCACCGTGGCGCTGCTTGGGAGGGTCAGTGATATCCAGGGACATGACAATGTCCGGCGTTAACAGCACTGCGTTGTTTCTGAAACCTGCTTTCATAATTTCGTACGACGTTGCCTCTCTGGCGACCAGCGTGAGGTCTTTGTGGGAGCCATAGAGGTCCTGTGTCTTCTTGAACTCCGCGCGGCCCAGCTCGGTATCACCGAAGTAGATGGTTTGCGGGAAGACGATGATTTTGTTATTTGGGAATTCGGAGATAATCTTGCGGCGCACCTCTTCCTCGCGGAAATACTCGATTCCGAAGTTGCCCCCGCCCTGAAGCACGAAGATATCCTCCGGCGAACAGAATTCCTCCAGGCACTTCATGTTATGCATCAGCCGGTTGGCGACAATCTCAATCAGGGTATAGTCGGGAAAAGCTTTTCGCAAAAAATTCATCTGCGCATAAGTGATGGCGTGATCGCCCAGATTGTCATGCTCGGGGGAGCCGACGACGTAAATGGCTTTCGTCTTGTCTTTGTATGCATTCCGGTAGCTCAGATAGCCCTTATAATATTGATAGACGGGAATATTGCTTACATAATTGCGGAAGGACAGCGGCAGGATCTTCTCAAGGGCTTGGCTCATATCATATTACTTCCCTTCAAACGGAGTTTGGAATAATACAGCATTTTGTATACCGTGGAGCTGGTCAGAATAAGCAGGGCTGCGGTCTTCATCTCCCGGCGGATAATACGGTTGCGCAGGATCGCGGAGGTATGCTTGCTCAGGAACCCGACCAGCTCGGCCAGATATTCCTTGTTCACTGCAGTCTCGCCGGTAATCAGCTGGAAGTTGCACAGCTCAATGCCCTCGGTTACGGTCCGGGATAACGAGATTTCTTTGGCGATCGGATAGTTTTTATCCTGAATCGTCTCGTAGATCTCCAGCGCCGCACAGAAGCGGTCGTAATATTTCCGGTTGTTCATCGCTCCGGTGATGCTGTCGCTTCGCTTCAGATACAGGTATTTGGGGGAGTCCAGCGAGACGGTCTTGTTCGCCTGCAGGAATAATTTATAGGTGGTAAAAATGTCTTCGAAATATCGGCCGACCGGATATCTCACCTGGCTGAACAGCTCGGCTTTATACAGCTTATCCCAGGCAAGGTTCTGGATCTCGGTATCCTCCAGCAGCTTGTCAAAGGCATGCGCATTATCGTATACACGCACCTGGTGCGTGAAGGACTTTTCCAGCTTGACATCATCCTGTACCTCGCAATGACCGCATACAGCGATATCTGCATTGTGGGCGGTGATGAGTCCGTGCAGGGCTTCATACATGTCCGGTTCTATCCAGTCATCGCTGTCGACGAATCCGATATACCGGCCCTTTGCCACATCAATACCATAGTTCCGGGCATCGGACAATCCGCCGTTCTGCTTATGAATAACTACGACACGGGGGTCCAGCTCCTTGTAATACTCGCATATCTCGCCGCACTTATCGGGTGATCCGTCATTGACCAGAATCAATTCAAAGCTGCGGAAGGTCTGCGCCAATATCGAATCCACACACTTCCTCAGGTACAATTCCACGTTGTAGATAGGCACAATAATACTTATCTCTGGCTTCACTCGAGCAGTCACTTCCTTTCCCGGTTCTGATTCGGGTCTACGCGTCACTTGATTTGTGAATATCTTACTATCCGGGTCAAAAGGTTGTATATACTACTAAAGTGTACTTATCGCTTGAGGAGGGGGGTGAACTGCCTGACGAGAAGCCGCTGTTCCACAGCAAAAAGGCCGCAGCACCGTGGGGTGACTGCGGCCTTCACCTGCTGAAATTTAGTTAAATGTAATCGCCAGCGCGCTGGTAAACTGGCTGCCCGGCGGCAGGGAGATGACGTTCTGCTTCTCCCGGATATCGCCGGTGAAGCCTTCGATATCGGCCACACCATGCCAAGGCTCGATACACACAAACGGTGCATTCTTCGGCTGCCAGATGCCGAGATCAGGGAAATTGGTGAAGGCGACTGTTACGCTCTTGTCAGACTGTCTGCTTTTCAGGGCAACCGATTTGGACTGGACATTGCGGAAGACCAAGGCGTCATGCGCGAACATGTCGTGGTTCAGCGGCAGCTTGTTGTCCCCGCCGAGCATAGCCTCGCTCTGGCCTGGAGTAATCAAGCCATTCTCATTCAGGAACAAGCGCTCCAGGCGCTCCGGCTGTTCGAATTCAAGGTAATAGTCGGTGAAGCTGCCTTCTCCGCCAATCGGGCAGTTGAAAGCCGGATGGGTGCCGAGCTGGAAGAACATCTCCTCTTCTCCGGGATTCTCCACCCGATAGCCGATGTCCAGCGTGCTGCCGTTCAGCGTATAGGTGAGATACAGATGGAACGGATACGGGTAGCTGGCCAGCGTGTCCGCGCTGTGGGAGAGCCGGAAGATCGCCTGCGTCTCGCTTGCCTCCACCAGCGTGAATTCGCTGCGTCTGGCGAAGCCGTGCCGGGCCAGCGGATACGCCTGCCCGTCTACCCGGACCGCTTCGCCTGCGGCTCCTCCGATCATCGGGAACAGCACCGGGGAACGGCCTGTCCAATAGGCGGCGTCTCCGTTCCACATATATTCAGTGTCTGTATCCGTTCTTTTGAAGCTGACCAGCTCAGCACCGAGTGAACTGATCTCGGCCACGGCCAGGCCGCTGCGTAAAATAGTGTTCATGCTTTTACCCCTCTCGCCCTGCAATATGTAATCCTGATGTCTCATATTCTAACAGACTTCCCCGCAGGTGCCAGCATATAACGGAAATTCTCCAGCCTATAATTTTTACAGTATGTACAATGACAAACATGTGGAATTCGTTAACATATAAGGATAGCAATCATTCCATATCAGCGGAAACGGGGGAATAAGCCGATGCAGGTTAAGCAACTATTGGTGAACGGTGAGCGGCTGAAGAATACGATTGAAGCTTTTGCCGATTTCGGGCGGACAGATCATAACGGAGTTACCCGGCTGTCGCTGTCGGAGCAGGATGTGCGGGTGCGCGGCTATTTCACCGGCTGCTGCGAAGAGCTGGGCATGAATGTGAAGGTGGATGATATGGGCAATATGTATGCCACTCTGGCTGGCAGTGAAGAGGGGCCGCCCATCGTGATCGGCTCACATCTGGATACTGTGAAGAAGGGCGGCAGATTCGACGGTGTGCTGGGAGTGATTGCCGGTCTTGAGGTGGTGAGAACCCTGGTAGATCACGGGATTAAGCCCCGGCTGCCTGTCACGGTGATGAATTTCACCAATGAGGAGGGGGCGCGCTTCGAGCCGTCCATGATGGCTTCTGGGGTCTTGTCCGGCAAGTTCGATAAGGCGGCTATGCTGGAGAAGAAGGACCCGGAGGGGATCACCTTCGGAGATGCGCTCCAGGCCAGTGGCTATGCCGGGGAGGCGGAGAACCGGATCAGGGAAGCGGCGGCTTATCTGGAGCTGCATATTGAGCAAGGCCCTGTGCTGGAGAAGGAGAACGTTAAAATCGGTCTGGTTGACTGTGTTGTGGGCATGGTCTGCTATGAGCTTGAAGTGACCGGGGAGTCGGATCATGCCGGGACTACGCCGATGGATATGCGCCGGGATGCGCTGTTTGCTGCTACGGATATTATTACGGAGCTGCGTCGTAAGCTGGCCGTGCTGGACTCTGAGCTGGTCTATACGATGGGGCGGATGAATGTGCTGCCGAATATCCATACGGTCATTCCGAACAAGGTGATCTTCACCGTGGAAGCGAGACATAAGGACATGGATGTGGTCCGTGAAGTTGAGGCGATTATTCACAGTCTGCCGGAGGAGCTGCTGGAATGCAGCGTATCGAAGACGAAGCTGTGGGACCGCGACACGGTATGGTTCGATCCGGGGATCTGTGAGCTGGTGGAGCAGGCCGCGCAGAAGCTCGGTTACAGCAGCCGGAAGCTGGCGAGCGGCGCGGGGCATGACGCCCAGTTCGTGGCGGGGCTCCTGCCGTCGGCGATGATTTTCGTCCCAAGTGTGAACGGGAAAAGCCATTGCGAGGAAGAGCTCACCTCCTACGAGGATTGTGAAATGGGCGTGAATGTGGTGCTGGAGACGGTGCTGTCGCTGCTATCCCGGACTGAGCGGCGGGTAGGTTAAGGGAGGCTGGGTAGGAGAATTGTATAGGATTGCCCCAAAAGACACTTAAACGGTGTCTTTTTTTCGTATCGGTGAAACTTGAAAAACCGAACACATTGGGCAGACGGGCCGGAGATTCGCCGGATGATTACACGATCTGGGGCGATTATTATTATCTGGAGGCACTGATGCGGCTGGAACGGGGAATTCCGGGGTATTGGTACGAGCGGCCTGTGCTATAGATCCCAGCTATGTGGGATGGCGGTTTCCGCGTCCGTCCCTGATAATCGGTACATGACCTGTTGTGGTTATGTACCGATTATTACTTTCGGAGGGGATATAATTGAAGGACAGCATGAGCGGGGCAGGCAGCCCATGGGAGCAGGCAGACGGGGATCAGTATGTACAGAACATCAGCCGCAAAATCCCCGGGTACGCGCTGCAATATGACTTGATGGATACGCTGCTGACAGCGCGGCTGGGCAAGAAGGAAAAGCCGGAGTTGCTAGTCGTGGGAGCAGGCGGAGGCCAGGAGATTCTGAAGCTGGGCCTAAGCCACCCGGACTGGAGGTTCAGCGGCCTGGACACCTCGCAGAGTATGCTCCAGGCTGCCAAGCAGCGGCTGGAGGCTGCGGGTCAACCGGGTCTGCTGGATAGAGTGCGGCTGCATCGTACGGAAATTAGTGACTGGAGCTGTGCTAGAGCGTACGATGCCGCAACCTGTATGCTGGTGCTTCATTTCGTGCAGGGGAGGGAGAGTAAGCTGGCGCTCCTTCGCAGCATTGCCGCGCGGCTTCAGCCGGGTGCGCCGCTCTGCCTGTCCGCCATCTGCGGGGTGCCGGGTACTCCTGCATGGGAGCTTCAGATGGCAGGCTGGCGGCTGCATATGCTTGGTAACGGGATCGCAGAGGAACAGTGGCAGACCTTCGAGCAATCATTCGGCGTAATCTCTCATCCGCTCCATGCTGAAGAGATAGAGGAGTTGCTGGAGGAGGCCGGGTTCACTGCCGTATCCCGATTCTTCGGCGCATATCTGATTGACGGCTGGGTGGCGGTGAAGGCGGAGGAACAATAGCAACTGCACATTGTACAACGGAATGCTGTAGAAGAGGCTTCGAAATAGATTCTATTGTATTCCGTACAATCGAATATTGAAAAAAGGCCTTTTTTCAGCCAAATCACAACATTCCAATGTATGAAATACAATAGAATCTCATTTTACGGTCAGCAATACGTTTTCTATTGCAGGAAATACAATCAGCTACTTGAATTAAAGAGTTGAAGCCAGCAACGGGCGCAGGTTCAGCCTAATATCAGCTCGATGTTCATACTCAGACTTTCATCAGAGATAAGTGTATTCTGTGCAACTAAAAACAGTGCGCCCGAAGGTATTCTTCGTCTAACTGTATTCTGTACAACTATATTTGCCCGGATGGGCGAAAATCCAGATATAGAGGTATTTTAATTGTACGAAATACATCTAAACAGAGATTTGGCGGCACATCCCGCATTTTAGTTGTACAGACTGCACTTAAGCCTACCCTCGCACCTTAATCAGGCACGATCAGGCATGGCAACCCTAGCAAGCGATGAGTTAAAAGTAATTTTCACATGTTTTAAGCTGATGCGGCACTACTGCCTAGTTCCCCTCCCCGTCACCCCTTCACCGCCGAGCTGGCCACTCCTTCAATAATGTATTTCTGGCCGAGCAGGAACACGAGAATCATCGGAATGATACCGGCGGTTGCGGCGGCCATCATGCCGTTGTAATCGACATTGTTCTCCAGGATGAAGTTCTGCAGCCCGAGCGGAACGGTGAACAGATCCTGGTCGATTAGGAAGACGAGCGCGTTCTCATAATCATTCCAGTGCCAGGAGAAATCGATAATCGCCAGTGTCGCCAGCGAAGGCTTGGCCATCGGCAGGATGATCCGCGAGAAGATGCGGAAATGGCCGGCACCGTCGATGAAGGCGGCCTCCGAGATTTCATGGGGCACGGAGAGGAAGAACTGCCGCATCATGAATACGCCGAAGATGGTGAACATGCCGGGCAGAATCAGCGCCCAGTGGGTGTTATAGATGCCGGCCCAGTCGAACATGATGAACTTGGGCACGAACAGCACCTGCGGAGGAACCATCATCATCGACAGATAGACCAGGAACATAGTGTTGCGTCCCTTGAATTCAATCCGGGCAAAGCCGTAAGCCGCCAAGGCGGACAGAGAGACCGCGCCGATGGTACTGAGCACAGCGACTTTAAGGGAATTCAGATAATAAGGCACGAAGCTGCCCTGGCCGGACCAGACCTTAATATGATGACTCCAGTTGAAGTGGTCCGGAATCCACTGGATCGGATAGCGGAATACTTCCGCAGGGGTTTTGAAGGAGGTGCTGATCATCCAGAGGAAGGGCACAATCATGACGATGCTGAAGAACAGCATGATTAATGTGGCGATGATTTTGGTAACGGCGGCTTTATTCATATTCTCAGCTCCTTAGTAGTGAACCCAGCGTTTCTGGCCCAGCCATTGAACCACGGTGAAGATCAGAATGATCAGGAACAGGGCCCAGGAGACCGCTGACGCATAGCCCATCTCGTAATAGCGGAAGGCATTCTGATAGATGAACAGGGACAATACGGTGGTGCTGTTCCCGGGCCCGCCCTGCGTGATCGCCTGGATGATGCCGAACTGCTTGATCGACATGATCAGCCCGGTAATCAGCAGCAGAAAAGTGGTGGGACTCACCAGCGGCCACAGGATGCTGCGGACCGTCTGCCAGGTGCGGGCACCGTCGATGGTGGCTGCCTCCAGCAGCTCGCCGGACACCTCCTGCAAGGCGGCGAGGTAGATAATCATGTTATAGCCGAGCATGAACCAGATCCAGATGATATCAATCGCATACATGGACGTATCCATCGTGGACAGCCAGCCGGGAGGGTTCTCGATGCCCATAGAGCGGAGAATGCCGTTAATCGGCCCGTTATTCGGGTGGAACAGCAGCATCCAGACGAAGGCTACGGCTACGCCGCTGGTAATGTAGGGCATGAAGTACAAGGCACGCAGCAGCTTTTTGAGATACACGGAACGGTTCAGAATGACAGCCACCAGGAACGCCAGCCCAATGGATACAGGAACAGAGAGCAGGAACAGCAGCGTGTTCTTGATGGCAATATAGAAGACCTCATCCCCCAGCATTCGCCGGATATTGGCCAGCCCGATGAACTTGGTATGGGGACTCATAAACTTGTAGTCTGTAAACATGAGATAGAACGAATACATAGCCGGTATGATAAAAAATAGTATCACGCCAATCATATTGGGCCCGATAAACAGATAGCCCAGCAGCTGCTGGCGTCGCATCCAGGTTGCTTTCACAATAGCCCCACTCCTTTAGGTCTTAATAAGTACATTACAAGCATAGCAAGCGTTCCCGTGAGGGTTAAGGAACAAAACCAACCACTTCATGGCACAGAAATATACAATTACGCAGGCGGCGGCAGGCGCTTCGGTCTTAGATATGTTCTATCTGTGTTCCGGCCAGCAAGAATAACGGCATTCCCGGAAGGAATGCCGCTGGAGCAATACTATGATCGTTATCTGAAAAGCAGGCTATAAGCTCAGGCGATCCGGCTTCTCCCGGTGCTGATGCCTGTACTGGCTGGGCGTCTGCGCGGTCAGGCGCTTGAAAATCTTGATGAAGTAGTTGTCGCTCACGAAGCCGACCCGGTTACCGATCTCATAGACCGGCAGGTCGGAATCGGTCAGTAGCCGGATCGCCTGGTCTACCCGTACACGGTGCAGATAGTGGATCAGGGTGTGGCCGGTTTTCTTTTTGAACAGGGTGCTGACATAATTCTCGGCCATCATAACATACTGCGACATCGACTTCACCGTAATATCCTCAGCGTAGTGTTCGTGCAGGTAGTGAAGAATCTTCTGGATCTCCGGGTGGCTAGTAATCTCCTCATGGGCCGGCGGGGGCGGGGGAGACTCCTTAGGCATATCCGGCTCTGCCTTGTGGTTCTTCTCCAGCTCGCCGCTGATCTTGCGCAGTGTGTCCCGGAGTGAATTTACGCTCATCGACAGCTTCAGAATATAATTGGATGCCCCGTATTCCATGGCCTGCCGCACATTCTCGAAATCATTCATGCAGGTTAGCATGACGAAGCGGGAATCAAATCCTTCCTCACGGGTTCTGCGCAGCAGCTCGACGCCATCCATCTCCGGCATGACAATATCCGAAATCACCAGATCGGGCGTATCCCCGCGGATGATCTCCAGCGCCTCAGCCCCGTTGCCCGCTTCTCCGCTGACCGTGAAGCCAAGCTCCTCCCAGGCGATAATCTCGCGCACACTTTCCCGTACGAATACCTCATCCTCCACAAGCAGTACCTTCCACATGTGTAATCCCTCCCGTAGTTATGCGCCTCAAGCCGGATGTTCGTTGCCGTAAGGTGTGGACATTAGCAGCGGCAGCGTCAAGCGGACCGTAACGCCTTCGCTGGTTGAGAGCACCTCAAGCTGTCCCTCTTCCCGGAACAACAGCCGCAGCCGCTCCTGAATGTTACTCAGTCCGATGCCCGGACGCTTGCGCGGAGCCTTGGGGCCGCCGCCCTGCTCCATGCCTACGCCGTTGTCCCGGATCTCTACGACCAGCCGGTTCTCTTCGCGGTGGACGTTCAGCTCAATAAGGCCGTGGCCGGGCAGTCTGCTGATTCCGTGAATGATGGCGTTCTCCACCAGCGGCTGGAGGCTGAGCTTCGGCACCAGAGCATACAGAATGTCCTCGTCATACGTGAACGTACAGTCGAATTTGTGCGCGTACCGGACCTGCTGAATATGGACGTAGGCCTCAACAAGCTCAATTTCATCTTTTAGATGGATCAGATCCTTATCGGTGTTCAGACTGGCCTCCAGCAGCTTGCCGAGCGACAGGGTCATGTTCGTAATATCCTCGTTCTGCTCACGGATGGCGATCCATTTGATCGTATTCAGCGTGTTGAGCAGGAAGTGGGGATTCGTCTGGGCCAGCAGCATCTGAAAATGCACCGCCTCCTTCTGCCGCTCCTCCGCCTTCAGCTTCTGGATCAGCAGGTGGGTGTCGTCAAGCATCGTATTGAAGGTCCGGGTCAGTTCCAGGATCTCCCCGCTGAATTTGTGCTCCGGCAGGCGGATCTTCAGGCTTTTCTGCACCGCCGCCTTCATCTTGTTCTGCAGATGGGACAAGGGCCGCGTAATCGTCGTAGCAATCACGAAGGTCATCATCAGGAAGATGCTCGTCAGCACCAGGAATGTAAGGAAGTACTGCTGCTTCAGCCCCTCGATCTCCACGAACAGCACAGACAGCGGAATCCGGTTGACGATATACCAGTCCAGCGACTCCACATAGATATAGTTAATCAGGGCGTTCGAGTCTTTGTCGATAAAATACTGCTGTCCCGGCTGCCCGGCAAATCCGGTCTTCACCTTCTCGGATAACTGGCTGCCCGGAACCGACTGGGAGATATCCTCGCCCGAGCGGGTAATCAGGAAATACTGCTGCTCCAGATCGGACTGCTTGTGGATGGAGCGCAGCCAGTACGTATAATCAATGCTGATCCGGGCCATGCCGTACGGCTGGTTCCGGGCATCCTCCAGATACGCGTATAAGGATAGAAGATAGGCGCTGGTAGAGACATCACGCAGAACGTAGTTAGTATCATTAGGCACCCAGTGATAAGAGCTGTTTTTCATCTGCCCCCGGTCGAACCCGGGATTTGCCCGCAGATCCGAATAGACCAGTGAATCCTTGGGCGGGTAAGAGGTGTATGCGCTTTCAGATAAGTCCAGAATCATGAAGTAGACCGAAGGATTATACAGGAAGAAGCTGTTGTTCAGGTTCTTGAAAATATTCTCCATCAGCCGCTTATTCTCTAGCTCATTACGCTGTTCAGGATGGAGCAGTACAGACTTCACGGTGTCATCCTGCTTTAGGAACAGCAGCGTCTTGAAGGCAATGCTGATCTGGTCCTCCAGCGTGCGGTACATCTGCTCCAGCTGATAGTGGCTCTGCTGGCTGATTTTCTTCTGGACCAGCGTCTCAATGCGCTGATAGTTATAGATATTCAGCGCGCCGAACGGCAGCAGAATCAGACAGACAAAGGCGGTGAACAGGCGGTATTTCAACTTCTGGGGAATCAGCACACGCAGCAGCTGTGACACAGGGAAGCACCTCCAAGCCTGACTGAACCTGCCCGCTTAGGGACGGTTGATATGCTAGATTATAGCATAATCCCTCCGCCGGATTGGCGATATTTCAAATTGCATGGTTTTGTTCCAGCGGACAGGGGAGGATGGCGGAAATGCATAGTTTTGTTCTATCCGGGCTGCTTGACGGCGGGACAAGAAAGACGGAGCGGAGGGTTATCCGCCCCGCCTTGTCAAGGGACCTCCTGGAGTATGGAGGGGTATAAGATGTCAGTTTAAACGTATGATGTTGTACTTCAGCGCAAGCAGAAGAAACACGCCAGCCAGGAGAATGACCCCCGCCGAGACTAATCCGCCTATAATGATTGTCCTGTCAAAGGGTTTGAAGCTTTTGAGCATTTCATCACTCCTTTGTAAAGATAGTCCCTCCTCCTTAATTATATACTTTCCGCCAGTGTGGGCGGTAATGAGGGATCCTGGACGCATGTGCCGCCAATGTGTCCCGCCAATATGTGTGGACCGACGGACTCACAGGCTCTTATTTGGCGAAAAAATCACCTTTATGCTGGCAGGCGGACTCAGAGGCCGTTATATCACTCCAGGTAACCGGAAATGAAGCGAAAAATGGTAGTTAAGCGCATCTGAGTCCGCGTAGCCTCCAGAATAGCCAAATTTGCCAAAATAAGCGCATCCCAGTCCGCAAGAACCCGCGTTCATTCAAGGCTTAGCCTGTTCCTGATAGGGTAAGACAAAAAAAAGAGAGGCGCCATGATTTCCATGGCAAGCCTCCTGTATGATGCACGATACTTCTCTATTTCTTCGCTATCTCCGCTGTCTCCACCCAAGCCGCTACTTCTTCTGCTTCAAATACTCGTTATGCCGGGCTGCCATGGCCTGTACGGTCTGGTCAAGCGACTGCGAGCCGAGGAAGTACTTCTCGTACTCCTGTGAGCGCAGGTCCATTACCTCTTGCGGCAGGCTGCGGACATAGGTTGGCGTCTTATTGTCGAACATGACGTACATCAGGGAGTCCAGATCGTAGGAGTCACTTTTGTCGCCGATGAGGCTCTTGAGCGCATCCTCCTGCTTGGCATCCTTGGAGGCCGGGAGTCTTCCACCCGCTGCCATCGGGGACATGCCGCCATCGGAATACCACTTCAGGAACTCCCAGGCCGCTTCCTGCTTCTTGGACTTGGCGTTAATGGAGATGTAATCGCCGAGGCCCCCGCGGGTCACGTAATCACTGGCGGATTCAGCAAGCCGGGGTACCGGAGCGAAGGCGATTTTGAAATCACGCGGGAAGTCGGTGAAGTTATTCGAGCTGCGCAGCAGCCACGCCCCGATATTGAGCATCGGCACCTCTCCGCTGAGGAAGACCTGCTCCACCGGCATTTTGGAAGTCAATTGCTCGCCGAGCGGCGGCGTGGTCTTATCGTCCTGCATCATCCCGTTCAGCGTCTCCAGCCATTGTCTGACCAGCGGGTGATCGAGATTGGAGGTGCCGTCCGGCTTAGTGTAGCCCTCCTGGGACAGCACGGAGTCGATGGGGTCCACGAAGGGCTCCATATTTTGAATAAAACCGTACGAATCCCCGTTCTTCAGCTTCTTCGCATACTCGCGCAGCTCATTCCAGGTCCATTCCTTCGGAACCGGCAGGCCTGCCTTATCGAGGGCGTCTTTGTTCAGGGCGATGAAGAACGGGCTCTTGGTTGTCGGAACGCCGTAGAACTTGCCGTCAATCTTCCAGCTCGCAGTGTCCGCGCCCATCTTCTCTTCAATGTTGTAATCGGTGAAGCCGCTGAGGTCCAGGGCCAGTCCCGATTCCATCCGCTTGGCGGCATGGGAGATTGTATAGTTCACGAACAAATCCACATCCTGGCCGGTAATCATCGCCGTATCCAGCTTCAGATTGCCGTCGTCGTCATTGACATAGCGTACATATTCCACCTGAATATCGGGGTGCTCCTTGTTCCAGTTGTCCACCACCTGCTGCGGACCGGATTCCGGGGGGACACCGCCCCACATTTTGAGCGTTACCGGTGTATTCTTACCTGTGACAGAGCTTCCATTGTCCGCTGAAGATGAATTGCTGCTGTTCCCGCAGCCTGCGGCCAGACCCATGATCAGAACGAGCGAAGTGATTCCGGCAATAACACGGCTCTTGTTCAAAAGCGACAACCTCCCTGTGTGTACTGTATAAGCTTGCAATTCAAGAATAGCAGATGGCCGGAAGCGTCAGAAGGAACAAAAAACAGGAGAATATGGAACATAACTTTATAATATCTCACCGGATTAGAGCTAGGGCGGCAATAGTGCAGGGAAACGTTCTATTCCGGGAGCAGCTGGTGCGGCGTTTCAAGTCCATTGTGTAAAAACACAATCATGTCAGATCATGTTTTTCTTTTTACCCAAAATGCAGCTCCGGCCTGTATGTTATGATTCTTCACATAAGAGAACCCTAACTGACAGGAGCGATGAAAGATGATTATTGGCGTACCGAAAGAGATCAAAAACAACGAAAACCGGGTAGCGATCACCCCGGCGGGTGTTGTCAGCCTGACCGCAGAGGGCCACAAGGTGCTGGTGGAAGCAGGAGCGGGTGTAGGCAGCGGATTCCATAATGAAGAGTATGCCGCAGCTGGTGCTGAATTGGTGGCAGAAGCCGCCGCAGTGTGGGCCGCCGCTGAAATGGTAATGAAGGTAAAAGAGCCGCTGGCCAGCGAATACGGTTACTTCCGTCCAGGGCTTATCCTCTTCACTTATCTGCATCTGGCTCCAGAGCCAGCTCTGGCTGCCGCCCTTAAGGACAAAGGCGTATTCGCCATCGGCTACGAGACGGTAGTGGATGGACGTACCTTGCCGCTGCTCACCCCGATGAGCGAGGTAGCCGGACGGATGGCTGTACAACTGGGCGCACAATTCCTGCAAAAGAACTACGGCGGACAGGGCATCCTGCTCTCCGGGGTTCCCGGCGTAAGCCGCGGCAAGGTCAGCATCATCGGCGGAGGTGTCGTCGGCACCAATGCAGCTAAGATGGCCATCGGCCTTGGCGCTGAGGTAACTATTATTGACCTGAGCGCAGACCGGCTCCGTCAGCTCGACGATATTTTCGGTGCCCAGATCAGCACCCTGATCTCCAATCCGTACAACATCGCCAAGGCCGTTGCTGAAGCGGATCTGCTGGTAGGGGCTGTGCTAATTCCAGGCGCGAAGGCGCCTAAGCTGGTAACGGAAGCGATGGTGCAGACAATGAAGCCAGGTTCCGTCATTGTAGATGTGGCGATTGACCAGGGCGGGATTGTGGAGACGATTGACCGGGTGACCACGCATGATAACCCTGTCTTTGAGAAGCATGGGGTTCTGCACTATTCCGTAGCCAATATGCCGGGCGCAGTGGCCAAAACCTCGACCATCGCTCTAACCAACGTCACCGTTCCGTACGCCCTGCAAATTGCCAACAAAGGCGTATTCCAGGCCATTGAAGATAATGCAGGTCTGAAGAGCGGCGTCAACGTAGCCAACGGCAAAATCACCTGCCAGGCCGTAGCCGAGGCGCTTGGAGAAGAGTACTTCACGGTTGAAGCTGCTGTAGAGCAGGAGTTCACGCTGATCTGATGTGTGGTGGGAGAGTAAACAGAAGAATGTGTGTCAGAGTCCGGTGAGCAATCACCGGGCTTTTTTTTGGCGAGTGGACCAGGCGGATGTAGGCGAAAAACCGAACATAATGGGCTGGCGCGAGGCGTGTGGGCCAAATGTAGACGAAAAACCGAACACAATGGGCTGGCGTGAGGTGAGTGAGGCGGATGTAGGCGAAAAAACCGAACACAATGGGCCAGCGTGAGGTGAGTGAGGCGGATGTAGACGAAAAACCGAACACAATGGGCTGGCGCGAGGAGAGAGAGCTAAATGTAGGCGAAAAACCGAACACATTGGGCCAGCGGGGGTCGAGCGCGTCTGACACCCGCCCCATGTAAGCTATCGCTCCACGTTATTTTGCTTTTGACGCAAATTCTTCATGATATGTCAGGTTTTCTACTGAAATCTGTTTTATTCCTATAGGCAACTGCCAGACGCTGTAATATAATGTAATCACTTATATAAGCTTCGGCTATTCTTGGGGTTGGGGTGGGAACATTGACAGAAGCAGAGCCATCATTTGACCGTTTTTTTGACAGTATGGAATCCCTGGCGGATACGCTCAGCGAATCGCTCCAGTCCCAGGTTACGATTGAGGACAGCAATCATCATGTGATCGGGTACAGCTCCCATCAGACGGAGAGTGATCCGGCGCGGATCTCGACCATCATTGGCAAAAAGGTGCCCAGCACGGTCATTATCGGTCTACGCAAAAAGGGAGTTATGCATGAGCTGGAGAGCAGCATTCATCCGATCCGCATCCCTGCGGTAATGGAGGTCGGGCTTGGCCCGCGGCTGGCCATGTGCATCAAGCACCAGCAGGAGATTCTGGGCTATATCTGGGTGGTAGACCGGGGGAATCTTACCGAAGGGCATGCGGAGCGTATCGTGGAGAAGGCTGCCGGGATTGCCGGACGTCATCTGCTGAAGCAGCGCGGCTGGAAGACGAAGCAGGAGAAGACGTTCGAGGACTTCTTTTGGAAGCTGCTGACCTCGCATTATGAGAGTGAGCCGCGAATCCGCCAGGAGGCAGAGGCCGGGGCGATTCTGCTGCCGGAGCGTTATTATATCGGGGTGCTGGAGAGCAGCAGGCCGGTTGATGAGCATTTTTTGCAGAAATTCCGCAGGGTGATGGCTACCTATACCGGGCAGCGGCTGCTTTTTCAGACCGCCGAGCAGAACCGGCTAATTATTCTTTTCTCCTTTATATTTCCGGTGGAAGGGACCGGACGTCTGTCTTCGTTCCTGCACAAGCTGCTCGGGGAGCTGGGCCAGAGCGAAGGCGGCAGGCTTACGGCAGGGTGCAGCCCTGAATACCGCGAATATACCTCCGCCGCTGAAGCGTACCGCGAAGCGCTGCAGATTCTGGAGTTGAAGAAGCTGCTGCCTTATCATACCCGTGAGCTGCTGCTCTATGAAGAGATCGGGTTCTGGGCGTACCTTCCGGCGATTCTGGAACAGAAACGGAGCCGCCCCCGCCGGAGCTTGCTGCTCTATCCGCTGAAGGAGCATGACCGTGAGCATAAAAGCGATCTCCTGAAAACCCTCGCCGTATATTTGTCGCTGGACGGGAATTTGAAGGAATCGGCCGCTTTTCTGCATATTCATACCAATACCTTAATGTACCGCCTGAACCGGATCACCGAGATTACAGGCAGGAGCCTCAAGGAGACCGACTACCGTACCTCCATCTACCTGGATCTTCTGACCGAGGAGACCGCGCAGGTAAATCTATGGTTCCAGGAGGCTGCCGGGTCCAAAGAGTAGCTAATGTTTTCGGGCGATCCGAAACGCATTGGTAGCCGCTTCAAAGCCGATTTGAGGATAGAACGTTAAAGCTTCCTCAGAAGACAAGAGTACGATGGCTACTTGATCTCCCAAGGTCTGCTGAAGGAGTTCTACCAGGTCTTTGCCTATATTTTGCTTCTGATACTCTTTGATGACAGCCAAGTCTGAGAGGTAACAGCAGTAACAATAGTCTGTGATGGCCCGTGCTAAGCCTACTACACGCTCACCGTCCCAGCAGCTGATAATGCCTCCGTGTATATTAATTTTTCTGAATAATACTGAATTAATATAGAGAGTCTGCCTTTCAACTGGGTAGGCTTTTTATATTTTTTATTATTTTTTAAGTTCTGGTTGTAATCCATCTGTGTAAATTACCTTATATAGTGAGGGCATCTGTTCTGAGCCTATCTGCTAACTAGAGGGAGCGTGACATCAATGAAGAAAGTGCTATATGTACCATTGGATGATCGGCCTGTTAATCTGGATGATGTGATTGTGCAGGGGAGATCTGCGGGTATTGATGTGATCACACCGGATGTAACGGATCTTAAGAATCGCCTGGATTCGCAAAAGACAGCATTGGGCACAACCCTGCTGACCACCTCCTCACCGGCCTACGGAGATACCGCCAAGATCCGGCAATGGATTCTGGATCATGCGGCGTCGTCCGTGGACGGTTTTATTCTCTCGGCGGACATGCTGGCCTACGGGGGGCTGATTGGCAGCCGCCGTCTCCGGGCGCATGCGGGTGGTGTCTACCCGGCGTATGACGCTGCAACTACAGACTTGCTGGACGTCATCCGTGAAGTGAAGCAAGCCTGCCCGGACAAGCCGGTGTATGTAATGGATACAATTATGAGGCTGGCCACCACCTCTTTTGCGGAAGGACTGGATTTGGCGGCTTATACAGATTCCCGTAATTTCATGCTTCAGCCGCGCAGGAGCTTCACGCAGTTCGAAGATATTCTCAGTGGATATAACCTGTCACCGACTGGCGACTATGGCAGTACGGCTACTTTTGATAAAGAGCAGTATTACAATACCAGAGCGCATAAGTTCAAGACGAACCGCTATATTCTGGAGGTGCTGGCGCAGGAAGGCTCTATTGATTTCCTTGCAGTCGGAGTGGATGATGCCAATACCCAGGGCGTGCAGATTAACGAGATTCACTATATGGAAGCAGGCATTAATGAATGGCTGGGCGGGACCCAGGAGCAAAATCCGTACCGGGCCGTCATTCTCCCGGATGCAGACGGACTGGGACAGTCCTTACTGGCGCGGATGGCGAATCAGCTCTACCGGAACGGAGCCACAACCAGGTATACCGTTGAATATTTCGGACCGCATGGCTCTACCCTTACGAGTCCGTATGAATATATGGATGTGCATCAGAACATCCTGCGCCATCTGGATATTGTAGGGGGTGAGGCGGTAGGCGATGCCCGTCAGGTGGAGATTATCGCGATTACTGCTGCGGATCAGGTGCTGGCTGCGGTTAACCGTATCGAAGATAACGATTCCCGCCTCGTCCCTTCGGTAGTGATTGATTGTGTCGGCGCAGGTGCAGCAGATGCAAGTATAACTGAGGCTCTACTGGGCAGCAGGCATACTGGCGCGCTATTAGGATATAGCGGCTGGAATACGCCGGGGAACAAAATCGGCCTCGCACTGGGCATGGCCCAGGCCCGGTATGCTTATATCGTTACAGAGACCGATGCGGCGGCGCTGGATCTTGCGGTTAACGCTCACGGCTCGCTGCTGTTCAAGCGCTTCCTGAAGGATTACTTCTACAAAAGGCTGGCGATTGGTGAAATCCGGACGTACTCCAGAGCCCATTCGCTCTATGAGAATGTTGCAACGTTTACAGATCAGAACATGTTGCTGTTCAATAGCCCGGAGGATTACGCTCATCTCGAGGCCCTGCTGAGAGAGCGGATGCAGACACACACGGCCACGCTTGCCGGGACGGGCGCCTTCCTGACCGGCAGTGCTGAACCAGCGTGCAGTATCCGGCAGATTAACGGGGGCAGTTGGGTCTTCTCCGAATACGCCAGTGCAGTCCTTCCATACGATGATCCCGATTATATTTGGGGCCGCGCCTTTGAAATTACTTTGAATCCTAACCTGATTTTGCAATAATAGACTATTCTTCATGGGTTGAATTTTAAATATTTTGAGGGGGGAGCTAAGCTCCCCCTATTTAGGTTTGTGGAAAGAAAAATAGATAAACCTAATAAGGGGAAAATATATATGGTATAATAAGTAAAAAATAGGAAAGGAGTAGCTGTGAGGGGAAAGATAATAACATAATGGTATGTGAGATGGATAAAATTAGGTGTATGGTACTTCGCATGGAATTGATTGGATGACAAAAATTTAACTTAAATATTAAATAATGTTAATTATATGTTATTCATGGATTAATTTTCTCTGATATAATTTCAGATAATTAGACGAAAGGAGTTTTCAGGGTTGAAAAAAGAGCTTGGTGTATTGATTGTGTTGAGTGTCGTTTTGCTTTCAGGATGTGGATCAGATAAACCTGCAACGGTTAATAATGGTTCGGGTGAGTCTCCTAGTAAACAAGTTATGACACAGCCGGTGCAAGATAAGGATGTGAAGTTGCTGGGGTCTTCAGAAGATGAAAAAGTGAAGTTTTATACAAAAACTGATGGAATAACACTGGATATTAACGGTAATAAGAAAGACTATCCTTGGAATATTCCTATGGATACTGGAACTGCCCCGCAGGTATTTTACACGGATGTTACAGGCGATGGGAAAGAAGAAGCCGTAATTATCATCCAGACTGGGCGAGGAACAGAATTAAACAATTATGATATTCATGTCGTTAATGCCGAGGATCTATCCGAAATTAAAGTCCAAGGTTATGAAGAGATTGTTGCGAATCAGCTTGAAACGCATGTTGCTAAAAACGGTGATGGTACACTAGCGATTTCCGTTAAATCACAAGGAAAAGAATATGATTTCAACTATGGATTTGATCCAGCACCGGATTACAAGCAAGATAGCCTTGCTTTTGGAGGAGTGTATATTTATTCATTGGAGAATCAAAAAATAAAATTGAACCTTGGAGGATCTGTAGGTGTGTCTCCCACATATGTATGTGATTTCAATATCACATACAAATTCGATAGTGCCAAGAATGAATTTCTTGCTGATCAAATTGAAGTTAAACCAATTGAAAAATAAAAAAAAGCTGACCAACTGTGGTCAGCTTTTTTTGTTGATTAAATTAAACGACATAATCAAAGAATGTGTGTTTACCGACTACGACTTTGGAACTGACTTGAACCGTGCCTCCGCCTGGGAAACTATAATAGAGTTTTCCACCAGAAGTATAGCTTAGTTCAGCAAACCTGGTGTTAGTAGAATAGAAACACTTGCTACCGATTTCATTCGTATAGTTACCTAGGTTTGAGGCTAAATTAACAATATTAGTCCAGACCGCACTACTTCTATTAGGAGCAAGACATTCTGGCAAGTTAGGATTGCCCTCGTTAAAGCAACTGAATGCAAATGGCTTGAGCACTACTGCTTCAATCGTGTTAAGATTTTTAAATTCACCGTATGTGGTATTGTTTTTACGGTTATTTATGACATAAGCAACACTTACACGAGAATCTGAATCGCCTCGGGTTTCTCCCCAAAGAGTTCGAGCCAACAAATCCACACTGTCACGTCCGTAAAGCTGAGATTTAGAAGTTAACGGATCACCAATTGCCATGAATATTACCTCCAATATGTTTTTTTTGTAGATCACCGGCGTCTCATTATATAAAGAGAAATGAGTCTCATTTTCTACAACCACTCTCCAAATTTTATTTCAATTCACTAATATCAAAGGTCTGTATAACCTCAATCATTTTGACATAGAGTTCCTGTTTCAAATCTTCCCGGTGATCGGCGGGGACTTGTCGCAAGGAGGCTTTGATCTTTGGTGTGAAAGATTCTAGGATATGCAGTGTTGCCCCCTGATCATGGTGTTGCTGTGCTTGTACTAAAAGTTCGGCCAACATAAAATCACCGCTTTACATTTTTTTGTATTTCATTCTTTAAAGCATTGATAGCCTCGCTTAAATCAGATATTTTCTTTTCAAAACGAATAAGCAGATACAAAGTAATTGCAATCGGGAAGCCTAAATTAGCAATGAAAGTAGCGATGTCACCCTCCATCATCATTCATCCCCCTTCCGTTATTAAGCTGCGCAATTTAGTTAGGGCTTTTAAGCGGTGTTTCGAAACATTTTGTTGGGATACTCCCAATATTCTGGCTATTTCCTTGTCATTTAGTGCTTGTACATAAGCAAAAGATAGAATCCTTTGTTGCTGCACTGATAAGGATTCATAAGCTTGATAAAGGGAGTGATCCGTAATGTGATCTTTTAAATTTGGGGGTACAGATTCAGCATCATAAGTGGTAAGTAAGATGGACTCCAGGTTTTCATCGTTGTCTAAAGTCAGAGGAAATCGGCTGTCCTTCATTCGTCTTTTTTTGTCATAATTGATAGAGTTGTAGTATATGAGATTGGCCATATACGTGATAAAACGACGATTCAAGTCATCATCTGTCAATATAAGCCCCCCGTCCTTTTAAAAAGAGAGTACTCCTACCCTATAAAGAGAAATGAAATGTATTTTTTACAACCATTTTCCAAAAAATAAAGAACGTATGTTCCTATATTTTAACATTGATAATATTTCAGTCAATGAAACTAAATCTATGGTGCTGAGGATCGGGGGGCAAGGGCATTATCCAGCGTGAAAAAGGCGCTCCGATTGCCGGGAAGCGCCTTTTATTCGTTCTTCCATAGGACCGGGCAGCGGCCAGGAAGGAGAGCACCGGCAAAAGCCGGTTCTTTTGGCGCAGTAAGCAAACTCCTCCGCACCAATAGGAGGCCCGACACGTACAATAACCTATATTTCATGGCAAGAAGACGAAAGGGGGAAGCAGAATGGGGTATGGATACGCGGCTCCGGCAGATCCGGCATTTGAGAGCAGGATGCGGGGGGAGATTATTGCGGCAGCCCGGGCAATGAATGTAGGGGGGACAGATTTCTCGACCTTCGAGAATTCCCGATGCAATCCGAGGTATTGGACCCGTACAGGGGGCGGTGGATTTGAGCTGAATTCAAATGTCACTCCTTCGGCGGCGATTAATGATATTTTTGTGAATGGACAGCTGTATGCCTTTGAATGTGCTATGGCGATGGTGATGATTCTCTATAAAGCGACCATCAACATGATCGGAGAGGCAGCCTTCAACCGTAATTTCACCGGCCTGTACCTGTGGGACTGGAACTATGACAGCAATCTGAAGCTGATTACCACGTTCAACCGGAACGAGCTGCAGCCGGGCGATGTGGTCTATTTCAAGAATCCTGACCATGATCCGGCTAAGCCGGAATGGCAGGGGGAGAACGCGATTATGTTGTCCAGGGACAGTTACTACGGACACGGGCTCGGGATTAAGAATGCCACTCAGATGATAACCTCGCTCAACAGGGAGCGGGTGCCGGGCAGCCGGACGTCTGCCTATCTGGCGGATGAGGGGCTTCACCCGGATTTTGCCTATATTGCTTCTCTCGGCAACTCACGACTGAGCCCGCCGATCTCCGCCAAAGTGAATGTAAAAACGGCCATCTTCTCCAGAATAGGTACGAAATCCTATATTGTCCGCTAGAGCGGCAGCGGTCTAATCCTTGGCCGAACGGAACTTGAGCGGGTGCAGGCCGGTGGTTTTTTTGAAAACAGTACTGAAATAATGGGGATTCTCATAGCCGACCCGCTCTGAGATCTCCATGACCTTCAGGTCCGTGGTCAGCAGCAGCTCCTTCGCCTTGCCTATGCGGATCTGGGTGATATAGTCGGTAATGGTTCTGCCGGTCTCCTTCTTGAATAGCAGGCTGATGTAGTTAGGTGTCAGAAACACCTCCTCGGCAATCCTGGACACGGACAGCTCCGAGGCGTATCCCTCCTGAACGATGGTGCAGATGCTGCTGACGATCCGGCTGTTCCTGGAGGTGTTCTTGCCTGCTACATAAGCGCTTAAGTCATGCAGGAGCGACAGCATATACGCCTTAAGGCCGGTGATCGTGGTCTGCTGGTACAGCTTATCCATGATGCTAATCCGGTCGCTTAGCACCTGCCCGATATCCTCATCTATCTCATACAGGGCTCTGGCGGAGGTGAAAATCATCTCTGCGCAGATACTCTGCACGTATTCAATTCTATGCTTGGGACCGGCCAGTCCATTGAACAGCTGCTCCAGCAGCCGGGTGACGGTGTCTGTATGTCCTGCCTTCAATTCATTCATCAGCCGGGCCTGGAGTTTATAGATAAAGGTGCTCTGCAGCTTCTCCGTGTCGGGCTGGATATCATTAATGTAGAGGACGGAGGCAGGCCCGGTATAGAATTTGTACACCAGCGCAGCCAGCGCATCCTTATAGGAATCCTCAAGCTGGCCCGCCAGCGGACAAGCCCGCCCGATGCCGACGGAGGCATCCAGCCGCAGATACTTCTGAATATTAGCGATGATTTGTTCGCAGGTCTCGGAGATGGAGTGGGACGGAGGTGTCTGCGGGGTGCAGATCACCATAATGAATTCGTTCTCGCTGGCTACGAAGCTGATGGCGCAGGGGTGGCTGTCCAGGCTCTCCTGAATGATATTCTGGATGGAAAAGTAGAGCAGTTGCTTATGCTCCTCCGAGTATTTATCCACCGCGCTCCGGTATTCATCCAGTTGGAGTACACAGACGCTGAGAAGCGTCCCCTGCTGGAAGGGCAGGGCGAAATACTGTATCTTCTGCCAGATTTCCTCCTCCCTGCGGTAGAGGCCGGCAATCAGATTCTGCAGGAATTTCTCCCGCAGCAGCGGCATACTGTCTTGAAGCTGCTGCTTAAGCTGCTCCAGATCCAGCTGCTGCTCGCGTTCCTCTGTCAGCTTGGCCACCGCTTGGCGGAAGACACTGCGGATCTCGGGCAGCTTGACAGGCTTCAGAATATATCCCTCGGCGTTCACCTTCAGCGCCTCCCGGGCGTAGGAGAAGTCCTGGGCGCCGCTGATAATAATAATCCGGGCCCTGCAGCCTGCCTCCCGCAGCTTCTCTGCTACCTCCAGCCCCCCCATTAGCGGCATCATAATGTCGGTGAACAGGATGTCCGGCTGGAGCTTCAGGCATAATTCGTAGGCTTCCAGCCCGTCCGAGGCTTCCCCGATAATCTCAATCCCGAACTCTTCCTGCCAATCGAACACGCGGATTAGACTGCTGCGGATAAACGGCTCGTCATCCGCTATGATCATCGTTAACATCTTCATTCACCTCATTCCATGTAGTGACCACCGGGAACCGGATGACAGCCAGCAGACCGCAGCCGTCTTCGGTATTGTCGTAATAACGGATGCCGTAGGACTCTCCAAAAAACTGCCGGATCCGCATATGCACATTGCGGATGCCGTAAGACTGGCTGCCCGGCTGCGGGTCTGCCAGCAGCTGGTTCAGCCGTGCGGGATCGGCGCCTATTCCATCGTCGAACACGGAGATACTAAGCAGCTCCTGCGTCTGCTCTACCCGGATGCGGATCGTGCCTGTTCCCCGCCGCCGCTGGATGCCGTGAATCAGGGCATTCTCCACCAGCGGCTGGAGACTAAGCTTCACCACCAGACATTCCTCTGCCAGCGCCCGGTCCGTCTCCTCCAGCTCATAGTGAAGCCGGTCCTGGAAGCGGAACTGCTGAATCTGCAGATAGCTCTCGACCTGCCGCAGCTCATCGCGGAGCGGGATAATATTGCGGCCCTTGCTCAGGCTGTACCGGAAGAAATCCGAGAGCGAGGTGACCATGCTGCTGATCTCGGGAATATCGTGGTTAATGGCAATCCAGTTAATGGAGTCCAGGGTATTGTAGAGAAAATGCGGATTGATCTGGGCCTGGAGCATTTGCAGCTCGGCTTCCTTTTTGCGCAGCTCGGTGACGTAGAGCTTGTCGATCAGCGCCTTAATCTGCTGGAGCAGCTTGTTGTAGCGGTTGAATAAATAGGAGAATTCGTCCTTGCGCCGGTAACGGATGGGGATATTGAAGTTCCCGCTCTCGGCATGCGACATCGACTGGATGAATTTGCGGATCGGTGCGGAGATATTCTCGGACAGCAGCAGGGCCATCAGGAAGGAGATGAGCATGCAGATGACAATTACGACATACATCACCCGGCGGAAGGAGACCAGCTCCCCATTCAGCTCACGGACAGGCGAGAAGGACAGGATGGTCCAGCCGGTATTCTCCAGCGTCTTGTACGAGACGAGCATCTCCTCGCTGCCGACAGAGTGGCGGAAGGAATGCAGTCCGGATGAGTGGTCTGGAGAGAGAGGGTTGCTGGTACTGTCAGCAGGGCCTATAGTCAAGCTAAGCTTGCTGTAATAATCCTGAGCTGCGATATTCTGGCCGATGAGTGACGGCTCCGGGCTGATGGCGATCGTTCCGGCTCTGTCTGCGATATAGACCTTGCTGCCGGGGGTAGGCTTATAATGCTCCAGCAGCGTGCCGAATTCGGCTACCGGGATATCAAGGGTGAGCAGTCCGACATAGGGCAGCTGTGCATGCCGGATACCGAACAGGCGCTTCGCGAATTTGAGGGTGAATCTGGAATCCAGTGAGCTAAGGCCCACCACGGCAAAATCGGCTTTGGCCGGAATGCTTAAATACCAGGGCTTCAAGGTAATAAGATCGATATTGAATACACGCCGTGAGAAATTATATTGGGTATATTCGGGCCGGTTCAGCATATAGAGCATAGGGACGAAGCTGTTGCCGGAGGTCCCGTTCGCGGGGAAATCCTCAAGGATTTTGCTAAGGGCGGCCAGCTCATTAATGATTCCGGTGCTGTCTGCGGGCCGGTTGGAGGAGATGAGGTCAGCGAATTCAGAATTCAGGTACAACGCGGTCATGGATTGATTGGCGGCTTCGAACCGCCGGGCCAGATTATCCTGAACCAGATTGAAGTTATTCTCAATCGATGTATTCATATTCCGGGTAATGATCCCGGCGGATTTGTTATAGATGGTGACCGAGATGATCGTGGTCGGGAGAAGAACGAGGAAGAGAAAGTAGAGGATCAGCCGGCTGCGGATGCTGAAGTTATACAGGAAGAGAGCCTTCGACAACGAATCGTAATATTTCTTCATCGGAGTCCTCCTTCAGCAAGTCAATAACTGGTATACATTGTAAAACGCGTGAAGTCAGGATGTCAACGCAGGAGGTGCGGTGTGAAAAGGTTACTGTTCTATCTTATTGCCATCGTAGGGTGCGGGCTGGCTATCTACACTTTTGTCTATGACCGCCCGCTGCTGCCGGACCTCACTCAAGGCGAGAAGGCCCTGCCGGAGGCGCAGACCACCCGGGTGAGGGTCGCCCTGTCTGACTGGACGGAGAACCTGGAAGTGAAGAATGCCATCAGCCATTATAATAAAACAAATCCCGATCAGATTGAGATCGTAGTGATGAACCTTGCCACAGACGCTTACGACGATACCTTAAATATGCTGATGACCTCCGGGCAGGGGCCGGACGTGTTCAGTGTCGATAACGCCTGGCTGGCCACTTACGTCAACAAGGGGTATCTTGCTAATCTGTCTGCTAATCTGGATGCCGGATGGCTGTTGCGTTTTCCGGTATGGGCCAGGAAGTACGCGTCTGGCCCGTTGTTCAAGGGCGGAATCTACTTCATGCCCTCCAGTATTGATACCGTGCGTCTGATCTACAATAAACAATTGTTCCGGACCGCCGGACTTGACCCGGAGCAGCCTCCGCTTACCTTCGCTGCACTGGAGCAGGCTGCCCTGCAGATCAGCCGGGCCGGAGCATTGGTCAATAAATACGGCTTCGCGTTGTCCGCCGGGGATAGCCGGGCCAGTCTCCAGGCCGGACTGGAGCTATCGAATACCTACAGCGGTTATTATCTGTATGATTACCGGTCGGGCCGTTATGACCTGAGTGTGTATGCCCCCTGGCTGCAAATGGTACGGGAGATGAAGCAGCAGGGCAGCCTCTACCCGGGGGAGACGCTGCTGAAGCTGAGCAGTGCGCTCCGGCAGTTCGCGGACGGCAATATTGGCATGATGTATGTTACCAGCAAAGATTATGTCAAGCTGCAGGAGTATATGCCTAAGGATGACTGGGGAGTGGCGCTCCCTCCGGCAGCGGAGCTGTCACGGCGCGGTGCCGGGGCCCTGATGATGGTCCCCCAAGCTCCGCTGGTGGTGAATAGTGCGGCGCAAAGCCGGGAGGCTGCGGTGAAGGTCTGGCGTTTTCTTCAATCGAAGGAGTTCCTGGGCATGCTGTATCAGCAGGCGCTCGCCCTCCCGGTGACAGACGGGATTATGGATAAGCCGGGCGCTTCACGCGGGTTACGCCACTTCAGGGAATTCTATCCAACCGCAGCAGAATCGATCTATCCGCTATCCCCGCAGATCATGGACCAGTATGATCCGAATACGGTATCCATGGAGCCGCGTTATTCAGGCGACCGTCCAAGAATGCAGCTGTATCTGCGGATCATCGCGGGGGACATTCCGCTGGACCAGGGACTGGGCAGCGAGAGTGAGCGGCTGAATCAGATGCTGGATATTGCAGCTACCGGGTATTCTTTTCGGCGTGAGGAATATATCTATCCGCAGTTCGATCCCCGCGCCCCGTTATTGGGGGAGAGCCTGCAAAACCGTTCAAGCAGCGGACGGGAATAGAATAGGCTTCTATTCAGGGACCTTTCCAGGCCATTGCGGCTGAGGAGAGGGCCCTTTTGTGTTGTCTCCTATTTATATGGGATGCCTGCCGGAATCTAGCTCTACTGCACACACCGTGCCGGAATCGCAGAATATTACTATATTGATCCATCTTTCTGCTGCTAGCTTCTATGTAGTCAAAAGATAGATTAAGCGAGGAAAGGGGAATCTATCAGGACAATACAAATCTGTCGTTAAAGGAGACTGGGAAATGACTCTACTATCCACAGGACCACTGGAAAACAATGCAGTAGGAGGGGTAAGACCCACTACACAGGTTACGGTCAGACTTGATAACCGCAGCAGCATTTCAGCTTATACAGTATTGGTACAAGGGTATTACATGCTCGGAGGCATTAGAAATCTGTATGTCAGCCAAACGCTGGATGTGGCTGCCAACGAAGCGATAACAAACACTTATTATGCGGATCTGGACGCTTTTGAATTTCTGTTTGTCACGTCTGCCATGACGGATGACCCCATCCAGATTTCGGTGTGGGGCAAGAGCAGCACCGGCCAGCTCGTCACCGCCCACCGGCTGGTCTCGGCTGAACTGCTGGGCGATACTGGTGTAACGGGGGCCACTGGGGCGACCGGCGTGACAGGCCCGACAGGCGCAACGGGCGCGACTGGAGCAGGGGTGACCGGAGCGACCGGGGCGGTGGGCGTAGGCGTGACAGGCCCAACTGGAGCAACCGGATTGACGGGCCCGACTGGTGCGACTGGCGCAGGAGTGACGGGGGCGACTGGAGCGACCGGGGCAGGGGTGACCGGAGCGACCGGCGTGACGGGCCCGACAGGCGCAACTGGCGCAGGAGTGACGGGGGCGACCGGGGCGACTGGAGCAGGAGTGACCGGTGCGACCGGCGTGACGGGCCCGACAGGCGCAACTGGCGCAGGAGTGACGGGGGCGACCGGGGCAGGGGTGACCGGTGCGACCGGCGTGACAGGTCCGACAGGGGCAACTGGCGCAGGAGTGACGGGGGCGACTGGAGCAGGGGTGACCGGAGCGACCGGCGTGACGGGCCCGACAGGTGCAACGGGAGTAGGAGTGACCGGGGCGACCGGAGCAACGGGCGTGGGAGTGACCGGGGCGACCGGGGCGACAGGTGCAACGGGCGTGGGAGTGACCGGAGCGACCGGGGCAACGGGCGTGGGAGTGACCGGAGCGACCGGGGCAACGGGAGTAGGAGTGACCGGAGCGACCGGGGCAACGGGAGTAGGAGTGACCGGGGCGACCGGGGCAACGGGAGTAGGAGTGACTGGAGCGACCGGAGCAACGGGCGTAGGAGTGACTGGAGCGACCGGGGCAACGGGAGCAGGCGTGACCGGAGCGACCGGTGCAACGGGAGTAGGCGTGACCGGGGCGACCGGAGCAACGGGCGTGGGCGTGACCGGAGCGACTGGAGCAGGGGTGACCGGAGCGACCGGCGTGACGGGCCCGACAGGTGCAACGGGAGTAGGAGCAACTGGTGCGACCGGGGCAACGGGCGTAGGAGTGACTGGAGCGACCGGGGCAACGGGAGTAGGAGTGACCGGAGCGACCGGAGCAACGGGAGTAGGAGTGACCGGGGCGACCGGTGCAACGGGAGTAGGAGTGACCGGGGCGACCGGTGCAACGGGAGTAGGAGTGACCGGAGCGACAGGAGCAACGGGCGTAGGAGTGACTGGAGCGACAGGAGCAACGGGCGTGGGCGTGACCGGAGCGACCGGTGCAACTGGAGTAGGAGTGACCGGAGCGACAGGTGCAACGGGCGTGGGAGTGACCGGAGCGACCGGGGCAACGGGCGTAGGAGTGACCGGAGCGACCGGCCCGAATTTGGCAACGGAAGGGTTCTCCGCATTCCTGCCGACGTTCTCGGTCTCGACCAGTACTCAGCTTACCGGCTGGACTGTGACTACGCCTTACTATGACAGTGCGACATTTAATGAGACTACAGGCAACTACACGATTCCGGTATCCGGCAGATATTCGTTTGAGGCAACCATTAACTACAGCACTACCGCTGCCATCTCCGTTGCATTGGGAGCGGGAATTGATCCGGCTTTTGTAGTGCGGAGAACCTCCCCGACAGTAACGGATCTGGTAACCGGATTGTTCCCGCTGCTGAATGTTAACATTGCGCTTCTGCTGTCTCTGCGGACGATCCTGGGTAATGGTACGGTAACATTGACAGGTGAAGTTGAACTGACGGCAGGCGATGTGATCGGACTCTTCTATGCAGCAGATGGATTAACCTTGCCATTAGATCTTGGAGGTGCCTCTTCGGGTGTTGTATGGTCTGTGCACAGACTGACCTAGTCCCGGCAGGCGGATCAGACCCATAAGCCTCAGCTAAAAGAGCGTTCCACAGCGATCATCGTGGAGCGCCTTTTTGCATTTTGTCCCTTCGGCTTCACTGCCTTCCGGCAAATGGGTTCTGGTACGGAAAGCAGTTGGATTTTCACCACTTACTCATGGACAGAAGCCTTCTTGTAGGGAAACAGTTGGAGAAACAGCACTTAAAATTCAGCAAATATAGCAGAAAAGGGGAAATGGGAAAAATTAAATGACGTTTATCCAACTAAAACCCGACGGTGATCCAAAACATCCAAATTAAGATGCGTTTATCCAACTAATTTACTCCAAACTCTGTAGGATTTTGAACTTTTATTATAGATGGCCTTATTTAGCATGGAGCCGCCTGCGGGTACACTTAAGTCAGGGAAGAGAGGGACTGCTGAAGGAACACGGGAGGCGGAAGACAATGGTTATGAAGACGAAAAAGAGACACGGGCTGAAGCATCTGCTGAAGCATAAGGTGCTGCTGCTGATGCTGCTGCCGGGCGTAGTATTTTTGCTGATCAACAACTATCTGCCGATGTTCGGAATTGTGATTGCGTTCAAGAATATCAACTATGTGGACGGGATTCTCGGCAGTCCGTGGGTCGGGCTGGATAACTTCAAATTCCTGTTCGCCACCTCGGATGCCTGGATTATCACGCGCAATACAGTGCTCTACAACTTCGTGTTCATTGTGCTTAATCTGCTCTTTGCCGTATCCATCGCGGTTGCCCTGAATGAGCTGAGGAACAAGCTGGCCGCCAAATTCTATCAGAGCATCATGTTCTTCCCCTACTTCCTGTCGATGGTGGTGGTGAGCTATCTGGTGTTCGCTTTTCTGAATGTTGAATACGGTTTCATCAATAAAGGGATCTTCGCCCTGTTCGGGCTGGATGAGCTGAACTGGTATTCGGAGCCGAAGTACTGGCCGTTCATTCTGCCGCTGATCAATCTCTGGAAAGGGGTGGGCTATGGCTGTGTCATCTATCTGGCGGCGATTATCGGCATTGACAACGAGTACTATGAAGCGGCCCTGATCGACGGCGCCAGCAAGTGGAAGCAGATCCTGCATATCACGATTCCGCTCATCCGGCCGGTCATTATTATTACAACGATTCTGGCGATCGGGGGCATCTTCCGCTCCGACTTCGGGCTGTTCTACCAGACCACACTGAACTCCGGGGCGCTGTACCCGACTACACTGGTCATCGACACCTACGTCTATAACGCGCTGATTAATATGGGCAATCTGGGGATGTCGGCAGCGGCCGGATTATACCAATCGGTGGTCGGCTTTTTCCTGGTCCTCGGCTCGAACTGGATCGTGCGTAAGGTTGACAAGGATCAGGCGGTTTTCTAGCTAAAAGTCTGGCAGCGCACGTACCCTGTAGAAGGAGTGGAAATCCGTGGCTAATAACGAAATATCCCGCTTCACTAATGTTCTCCTCCATATTATTTTTATCATCCTGTCCCTGGCCTGCCTGCTGCCGATTGTACTGGTCTTCATGATCTCTATTACCGATTACGATTACATCGTCCGTAATGGCTATCAATTCATTCCGGAGAAGCTTAGCTTGGAGGCTTACGCGTATATTTTCAAGGATTATAGTGTGGTGTTGCGGGCCTATGGCGTGTCCTTCTTCGTCACCATCACCGGAACGCTGGTCAGCGTGTTCCTCTCTTCCCTGTATGCGTATCCGATATCGCGGGCGGATTTCCGGTACCGGGGGGTGTTCGCTTTCCTGATCTTTTTCACCATGCTGTTCGGCGGCGGGCTGGTACCGTGGTATATGGTCTACACCCAGGTACTCGACCTCAAGAACTCCATCTGGGCGCTGGTTGTGCCGATGCTGCTGTCCCCGTTCAATGTGCTGATCATGAAGACGTACTTCCAGATGAGCGTGCCGCCCGCGCTGATTGAAG
The DNA here is from genome assembly GCF_038009085.1 of Paenibacillus sp. FSL R7-0210. NCBI lineage: Bacteria > Bacillati > Bacillota > Bacilli > Caryophanales > Paenibacillaceae > Paenibacillus > Paenibacillus sp. FSL R7-0210. The sequence goes on along the minus strand of NZ_JBBPAR010000001.1, from coordinate 6,163,872 downwards.
CCTCTACGATTGACGGAGCGGGGGAGCTAAGGACGTTCTTCCGGATTGTTTTCCCGCTGTCTTTGCCGGTCTTCGCGACCATTGGGCTGTTCAATACCCTGCATTACTGGAACGACTGGTTTAACAGCATGATTTTCATTACCGACACAGACCTCTATTCCCTCCAATATCTCATGTACAAAATGATCTCCCAGGCAGACTACCTGAGCCGCAACGGGGCACTTATTCAAGGCTCGGCCACCGAGCTGGCCAAATTGCCGGGGGAAACGATCCGTATGGCGATGGCGCTGATCGGCATCGGGCCGATTGTGCTGGCCTATCCGTTCTTCCAGCGGTATTTCATCAAAGGACTGACGCTCGGCTCTATCAAAGGCTAACCTCGGAACCTACCGATTAGCATATATCTGTTCCATCAAGGGGAGGAAAAAAGTATGGCAGGTAAAAAAGTCACAGGTCTGCTGCTGTCGCTTGTGCTGATAGCCGGATTCACCCTGGCCGGATGTGCGGGGAATGGCGGAAATAAGGCTGCGCCTACAGAGAAAGCGGGAGAGAGCAGCACAGCTCCGGCAGCAACGAAGGAAGCTGTTGCAACGGAAGCGGCTGGAACGGAGGCGCCGGGTGCGCTTGCGCCGGTGGAGCTGTCTCTGTATCTGCCCGGCGGGCCGGATAAGGATGTGGCGTCCGTAGAGCAGGAGATCAACGCCTACCTGAAGGATAAAATCAACGCCACCCTCAAGATCAACCAGCTAAGCTGGGATAAACCGGCCGACAAGGTCAATCTGATGATCCAGTCCGGCGAGGTGTTCGATATGGTCTATACCTGGAACTTCATGACCAACGCCGCGAAGGGGGCGTATCTGCCGCTGGAGGAGCTGCTGGACACCTATGCCAAGGAGACGAAGGCACAGATTAATCCCGCTTACCTGCAGGCAGCCACCGTCAACGGACATTTGTATGCGGTTCCAACCGAGAAGGAGCTGGGGCAGTCGGTCGGGTTCGCTTTTGACAAGGCGATTGTGGATAAATACGGCTTCGATGTGAACAGCCTCCAGAAGCTGGAGGATATTGAACCGATGCTGAAGACGATTAAGGAGAAGGAGCCCGCCCTCTCTCCGCTGTTCATGAACCATACCGACAGCCTGCACTGGTTCACTGCGTATCCTGACAGCGAGGACTTAGACGGCAGCAATGATATCCCGACCCTGCTTGATTACAAGACCATGAAGGTGTTCAACGAATATGACACACCGGCCATGACGCAGCGGCTGAAGCTGATCCGCAGCTGGTATGAAGCGGGCTATATCAACAAGAACGGAGCCACAGACAAGACCGAGCTGAAGGATGCGGTCAAAAGCGGCAAAGCCTGGTTCGTCTACGGTAACATGAATCCGACCTCCACCAATGACTGGACCCGGCTCGCCGAGAAGCCGATGATCATCAAGACGCTGCTGCCTGTTCAGGTCAGCACCAAGAGTCTGCAGGGCTCCATGCTCGCCATCTCCAGAACCTCGAAGAACCCCGAGCGGGCCATGATGTTCATGAACCTGCTCCACACCGATCCGGTGCTCTACAACCTGCTAACCTTCGGCATTGAGGGCAAGCACTACAAGAAGCTGGAGAACAACACTGTGGAGTTCATTGCGGACAGCGGCTACAACTCCGTATCCTCCTGGATGATCGGCAATGTACTGCTGAACTACCTGAATAAGGATGAGGATCCGAAGCGCGTGCAGCTCTATACGGACTGGAATAAGAACGCCACCGTGTCGCCGGTGATCGGATTTGTCTTCGATTCAACCAAGGTGCAGTCACAGATCGGGGCGCTGATCAATATCACGAAGCAGTATAAGAACACCCTGTTCTCCGGGGAAAAGGACCCTGAACCGGTCCTGAAGGAGATGAACAGCAAGCTGAAGGCCGCAGGCCTGGACGCTGTGATTACGGAAATTCAGAGTCAGCTCGACGCTTTTCTGGCCGCCAAATAAGCAGTAGAGGCCATAGCACGCCCGGTTCCCTGCCGCAAGCAGCCATAGCGGCCGCCTGCGGCAGGTACCGGGTATTCTCTTTCGCTAATCCAGCCTTTGGGGAGCCCCTATCTGATCAAGAGAGGGTGTTACTATGCGAATTCAGAGAATCACAGGCAAATTGCTCATTGCAGCTCTGGTATGGATGTCCGCCTCATTGCCCGGAGTACAGATCAGCTCCGCCGAAATGCCGCCTGCACAGGCGGTTGTGGAAGAAAATATAAATAACAGTACTGTCACAGAGGATACCTACCAGCCGTCTCCGCTGCTCTGGCAGATAGGCGAGCAGGATAACAGCTCCGCAGAATTTACAGTATATCAGGATGTGTACAGTGAGAATATTACCCTCCCCGTAAATCCCCTGAACTGGAATACAATCTCCCGCGGCATGAAGCTGGACCGCAACGCGGCGATGGAGCTAAGCTTCAATCTAACGGAAGTCCCCCTCTATGGTGTAGAGTTCAGCTTCAAGGTACTGGATGCAAGCACCGCTATTCCGCAGCTCGCCGTATTCACCAATGGCAGCTTCAGCGGGCTGATTCAGATTACCGGGCTGAATGACGGAGAGACCCCCCTTACGAACACATGGATAGAAACCTATAGACTCTACATTCCCTCAGAGCAGCTGAAGACCGGCAGCAATGAGCTGAAGCTGACCGTGGACCGCGGGCTATACGCTGATCCGCAGTCGCCAGGATATGACGGTGACAAGTATCTGTGGTTCGAATGGGATTATCTCAGGCTGGCGGCGCTGGAAGAGCGGGCCACAGAGCCTATCCACGGCAGGTATGTCCATCTGGGCAGTACGATTGCCGCCTCGACTTTCCGCTACGACGAGCATGCGATCCGCCATCTGGCCCCGATGGCCAAGTGGCTGGGCATTGCCTACAGCGGCAACTGGATGCGCACCTCCTTCTGGTCCGATACCAGCGCAGGCTGGGACCCGCAGGGCCGCAAGTACCTGGAGACGCTGCGCGACCTCAATCTTGCGCCAATGGTTAATATCATCGGCGGCAACTGGAAGACTAACAGCGAGTTGGCGGCAGGGACGATCAGCTCTGCGCTGAGGAGCTATTACAGCGGCTTTGTCAGCAAATTCGGTGATCTGTACCAGTATGTCGAGACAGGCAATGAGCCGGGATTGTTCGGCTGGGCACAGAAGGCGGTGCTGGCGCTTCATGAAATGATGGACGAGGAGAGGCAGACGAACAGCCAGCCTTACCTGAAAATTGTTGCTCCCGGCTGGGCCTACTGGCCGTATAACGGCACCCCTGACGGCTGGGAACGGGATGCTGCCCAGCGTGCGCCGATTGAAGCGCTGTCGGATGTGACCAACGGACACAGCTATGGCGGGACCGGCGTCCAGCCTTTGCCGGGCGGAAGCCTGTATGAGAATCTGCGGGTGTACAGTGATTCAGAGGAAGGCTTCGGCAAAGAGATGGCCATGAGCGAGACCGGAAGCAATGACAATCATTCCGACAATACGAAATACGGGACGTATGCTTACAGGTTCGCTTCTGCTTTTGACCGGGAGCTGCGGGGAAATATCGGTTATGCCGACCATATTATGCAGCACGCGGCCTTCTTCAATGACGGGACGGAGTTTGGCCTGTTCAATTCAGCGATCAACTGGAACACACACCGTTATGAGGATACAGCAGCGGTACCGGCTAATATCAATGAATCCGGGGAGACCCGGCTGAAGACGTTCCGCAGATTGGCCGCCGCTTACGCCACCCATGGAAGCCCGCTGGGCTACGAGGTACTGAATGCAGCTGAACTGACCGGGCTGAAGGCGTATTTCCGCGCAGTGGATACCTCGGCGCTGGGCACTTCGGCCATCGGAGCTTCGTCCGATAAAATCCTGCTGAACTTCGTCAACTTTGAGACGTCGCCGGTGACGATGCAGGTGAAGGTTAAGATGCCGTCCAGCGGAGCGTATGCCGGGGAACGGTTCGGTCCAGGGGAGACGTACGCCGCCGCCTACTCCAGGGTGGAGCTTACGGCAGATCCGTACATTACACTTACAGTTGCGCTGGACGCGGGAGAGACGATCCAGTACATCCTGGATGAGCAGGACAACGCGCTGCCCACTGCTCCGGGCAGTCCTGCCGCAGCGGCCGTAAGCCATGAGCAAATCCGGCTGACCTGGACGGCTTCCACAGACAACGCTGCTGTCGTCAGCTATAACGTCTACCGTGACGGCGGAGCGGCTCCGGTGATGAATATTCCGGGACGGCTGACCTTCTGGAGTGACTATACCGTAGCGCCGCAGACCACTTACAGCTACACAGTGCAGGCCGTGGATGACTCCGGCAATGCATCGCCTCTTAGCACAGCCGTATCAGCGACTACACCGGTCATGCCGATTACACCGCATGCCGCAGGAGATCCGGCCAAGTTCGAGGCCGAAGCTACTGCATTTGCCTTGCCACTGAAGACCGGCAATAACAGCAGCGCCTCGGGCGGCAAGGTCGTGGAGCAGACGCATAGCGGAGGCTTAACGATCCAAGGCTTCCATTCCGAGAATGGTGGCAGCTACACCTTAACAATTGTATACGCTTCCAATGAGGAATCGAAGAAAAATATTCTCGTGAACGGCGTGAAGCAGTCCACAGTAACCCTGCCTTCAACGGGCAGCTGGACCGCGAATCTGACCGCACGGCAGTATGGGATTACCCTCCAGCCGGGCTATAACATGATCAGCTTCACCTCCGCCGGGAAGGGGGCAAATCTCGATTATTTCAAGCTGGAGGAAGGGCTGTATGTTCCGCTCTCCCACTGGTATCCGGCCGCACATGATCATCCTTACATTGACTATGCCGGATTCACCCCTGCGCCCAATGGAGTCTCCCATGTGACCTATGATGAGGATGCCACGGCTGCCTTCAGCTTCAATGGCATCGGTGTCCGCTGGAGATCGGACATCAAGAGCGATATGGGCAGTGCAGATGTCTATGTCGATGGTGAGTATAAGGAGACTATAGTCATTCCGCAGGCAGGGCTGGAGGGTGATCATAAGATTGTCTACGAACTGACGGGTCTGGAATACGGGCTGCACCGGATAGAGATTGCAGGCAACGGCGGAAAGGTAATGGTCAGCGGGCTGGAGTACGAGAGCTACGAGTCTGTATTGCCCGTACCGGGACCGGATCTGACGGTGACGGATATCGGCTGGCATATTGTGAACAGCGACGGCAGCCCTTCCGCGCACAGCACACCGCAGCTGGGCGACTCCCTGATCTTCTGGGCCAAAGTGAAGAACATCGGTGTCCGTCCCACACCGCTGAATGCCTCGACCGGACTCGGACAGATTACCGGCGGCGCCTTCTCGGTTAACGGCGGAGTGGTCTCGTGGACGGACACGAATACCAGTGTGATTCAGCCGGGCGAGGAGATAACATTGACGGCTAACGCCAGTGCGCAGGGCACCCCCCGGTGGACGGTGCCGACCATCGGCGAGTTTACAGTCAGCTTTTTTGTGAATGATATCTGGCGGTATGCGGAGATGAACAAGGAGAATAACAAGCGGGCACGGGCGCTGGAGATCAGCCTGCCCTGACGGGCTAATCAGCCGGTTGGCGGATCGGTGCAGGCAGTCTGTAGAATTTTGAACTTATATTATAGCTGGCTGTATGTAGAGCAGCTTCGTGATCCGGTACACTGGATTTAGAACAGAACCTGCCGGGAGGAGCCTTAAATGATGCAGAAGCCGTTAAGCAAGGAAGAACAGGAATGGGTGGAGGAGACGCTTGAAGCGATGAGCCTCCGGGAACTGATCGGGCAGACGATGCAGGACCATGCGGGCAGGCTGCCGTTCAAGGGGGATGATGAGGCCGCTCTCCGCCGGTATCTGGAGCAGTATCCGGTGGGCAGCTTCTTCATCGGCGGGGAGGTTATTCAGAAGGCCGCAGGCAAAGCGGAGGATTACCGGGACTGGGCGGGACTGCTGCAAGGTATCAGCAGGTTCCCGCTGCTGTTCTCCGGTGATCTGGAATTCGGGGCAGGCTCGGCGGTGAGGAGTCTCACGGCCTTCCCGCCGCTCCTCGCGCTTGCGGCAGCAGATGATGAAGACCTGGCTTACGAATACGGAAAATATACCGCGCTGGAAGGCCGGGCGGCCGGGTTCACCTGGGCGCTGGCCCCGGGAACCGATCTGTTGCTGAATTGGGTGAATCCCGTCATTACGACCCGTTGCCTGGGAGATGACGCCGGGCGGGCGGCGCGCCTGTCCGCCGCTGTCATGCGGGGCATGCAGGAGCATGGCCTTGCGGCCTGCGCCAAGCATTTTCCCGGTGACGGGGTCGACTACAGGGATCAGCATATCATTACTACGGTGAACAGCTTATCTGAAGAGGAATGGTTCTCCACTTACGGGCAGGTGGCCGGGGAGATGATCAGCCAGGGGGTCATGTCCTATATGACCGGACATATTGCCCTTCCCTGGATCGAAGACGGGGCAGGCGGTGCTGGATCGGGGCCGGTCCCGGCAACCGTCTCGGAGCAGATTACAACAGGACTGCTGCGGGAGCGGCTTGGCTTCGACGGAGTGGTCTTGTCGGATGCGCTGGATATGGGCGGATTCTTATCCTGGGGAGACTATACGCAGCGCATCATAGACTGTTTCAATTGCGGTACGGATGTGCTGCTCTGGCCGGGAGTGCGGTACTTCGCAGTGATGGAGCAGGCGGTGGAGGACGGACGCGTCAGCCGGGAACGGCTGAAGGCCAGTGTCCGGCGGATTCTGGAGCTGAAGGCACGGCTTGGTGTGCATGCTGCCTGCGATGGGAGAGAGGACGCAAGGGCCCAGCCGCTGCTGGACGACAAGCTGCCGTCTGGTCTCGACCGGCAGGTCAGACAATTCAGCCGCGAGCTGGCCGGGCGCTGCATTACCCTGGTCCGCAACCGCACCGGCCAGCTGCCGCTGAATCCGCAGGAGGTCCGCCGGGTGCTGGTCATCATGATGAACAAGGTGACGGAGGGGCGCAGATATGAGCGGATGAATCTTTTTGTGGAGCAGCTTAAGGCCAGGGGGCTAGAGGTGGATATTCTGGATGAATTCGAGCCGCTGACGACACTGCGGCAATGGGAGCAGTCGGGGGTCCGCTGGGATGCTGCCTTCGCCCCTTATTTCCTCCCCCTGCACGGAATGATGAATACCGCCCGTCCGGTGGGCGAAGCAGCCAAAGCCATCTGGGCCATGCAGCATGCGGAGACGGTCCGGCCGATCGGTATTTCGTTCGCTACGCCATATCTGCTGCAGGACATTCCCTTCTTAGATACCCTGGTGAATGCGTATTCTCTGCATGAAGATACAGTAGAGCTGACGGTTAAGGCGCTGTTCGGAGAGATTCCGTTTCAGGGAAGCTCCCCGGTGAAGACAGAGATTCAAGCGGGCGATTACGGTTCAGGGAGGCTTCAGACGTCTTGAGTGCGAAACAGGAATCAGAGGCAAAACGGGCAGCGGGCAGGCAGCGGGAACTGGAGGCGAAGCTGCGCCAGATCTTTGAATATATGCGTCTTGAAAGGCACCAAGGGAATTGGGGAATGGATATTAACCACTGGGACTGGGTGCCCGGTGTCGGGGTCATCTCTATGCTTGAATATGGCACAGGGACTGGTCAGGATGAGGTGACGGATTACCTGCTGCACTGGGTGAACCGGAATAAGCAGAAGGCCGAAGGGGTTCGGGTTATCAATTCCCTGGCTCCCTACGCGCTCTTTCCTGAGCTGTACCGGCTGACCGGGGACCCGTGGTTTCTCAGCCGGGCGCAGGAGGTTGCCGCATGGATGCTGGAGACTGCCCCCCGGACCCGGGAAGGGGCGCTGGAGCATACCGTGACAGAGGCCGTGGAATTCCCTGAACAGGTATGGGCCGATACGGTGTATATGGCCGTGCTGTTCCTGGCCCGGCTTGCCGGTCTGACCGGCGACCAGGAGCTTGCTGCCGCCGCCGTGCAGCAGACCTTGCAGCACCTTCGGCTGCTCCAGGACCCGGCGACGGGGCTGCTATTTCATGGCTGGAACAGCCGGGCAGGCAGCCATATGTCGGCAGCCCGCTGGGCCCGGGCCAATGCCTGGGTGGCACTTGCGGTCCCGGACATTGTGGCCGGGACCGGAAGCCTGACTGCTATTCCACAGGAGCTGTACAGCCGCTACCGCAGGCTTGCTTCTGCCCTGCGGCAGGCGCAGGGGGCCGGCGGCTTGTGGCATACGGTGCTCGACCGGCCGGATTATTACGAGGAGACCTCGGCCAGCGCCGGTATTGCCTGCGGCTTCCTGAAGGCGGTGAAGAGCGGACTGCTGGAGGATGCCTATCTGGAGAGCGCGGAGGCGGCACTTGCGGGGATTCTTCCGCTCATCCGCGAAGACGGTGAGGTGCAGGGGGTATCGGGAGGCACTCCGGTAATGCCGTCGATAGCGGCCTATAACACCATTGAGAGATATCCGGCACTGTATGGGCAAGGGCTGGTGATGCAACTGCTGACAGAGGCATTGGATCTGGGGGAAATGAAGCATCGTCTTGAGAGGCAAGAGCATGAGGAGCGTCAGGAGCACCAGGGACGACAAGAGGGCCAGAGGTGTGAAGAACATGAGGAGCGCCAGGGACGACAAGAGGACCAGGGGCGTGAAGAACATGAGGAGCGCCAGGGACGACAAGAGGACCAAGGGCGTGAAGAGCATGAGGAGCGTCAGGGAGGACAAGAGGACCAAGGGCGTGAAGAACATCCAGAGCGTCAAGGGGGTCAGCGACGTCAGGAGCAATCCGAGGGGATAGGTTCATTAAATGTTGAAGGGGAGGCAGGGGGATGACGGTGAAGGATAACGCAGAAGCTGCGGGTGGAGGCCTGGATCAGCGGCAACGGCTGATTCATAAGGTGACCGGACTGGAATCCCGCTATGACTCGGACATTTGCATGCTGCGCTCCCCGTTTAGCAGCCCGGGGTATCATACGACGCTGAAGCAGGCGGAGTTCATCCACTCCACCAGAGACTCGCTCAGCTATGCGCTTGGACTGCTCGACACGGAGCTGGCCTGTTATGAAGAGCGGGCATTCGATATTATCCGGCAGGTCATCTCCTTGCAGGATACGGACCCGGCGCATGATACCTTCGGCATCTGGTCCTGGTTCTATGAGGAGCCGCTGGACCAGATGGCTCCGCCGGACTGGAATTGGGCGGACTTCTGCGGCAGCCGACTGGTGCAGGCCCTTTCGCGCCACGGCCACCGTTTCCCGCACGATCTGCGGGAAGCAGCCGTCTTGTCCATAGAGTGTGCCTGCGAAGCCATTATCCGGCGCAATGTTGGACCGGATTATACCAATATTGCGATTATTGGCGCGTTCGTGACCAGAATTGCCGGGGAGAAGCTGGGGCGTAAGGATTATGCGGACTATGGGCTGGAGCGGCTCAGGAGGCTGCATGCTCATACCCTGAAGCATGGGGCTTTTCAGGAATATAACAGCCCGGTCTACACCTACATTGCCATTCTGGAGCTGTCGAAGCTTCAGTCCGAGACCTCGGACAGCAGGGTCAAGGCATGGACCGGAGAACTGCTTGAGCTGACCTGGAGGACCGTGGCCGGGTATTATCATCCCGCCACGGCCCAGTGGTCCGGGCCGCATTCCCGCTGCTACGGGGTGCTGCTGGAGGACCAGAGCAAGGCGTTTCTGCAACTGGCGACTGGAGGAGCCGTGATGTTCTTCCCATGGGAGGAGCTGCCCTACGAAGAGGAATGGTATATGAGCGGCATTCATTGTCCCCCTGCCTATCTGAAGGGCTTCAAGGTTCCTGAGACGAAGGAGATAAGGCAACGCTTGGAAGGGGAGGAGAAAGGGCAGGAGCAGGGGACAGGGAAAGGGCGGAAGCGGGAGTTGGGCCAGGAACAAGGGCGGGATCAGGAATGGGATCAGGAGCGGAATCGGGAGCAAGGTCGGGATCAGGTGCAAGGTCGGGATCAGGGTCAGGGGCAGGGGCAGGGGCAAGATCGGGATCAGGAGCAAGGTCAGGGTCAGGTGCAAAATCAGAATCAGGGGTATGACGGCAAGTGGGCGGTCACTTATATGACTCCGCAGTGGAGCATGGGCTCCTTCGCCAATAGTGATCTGTGGAACCAAAGACGGCCGCTGCTGATCTATGCCAATAATAACGGACAGCCCTCATATCTCCGGCTCCGCTGCCTGCATGACGGCTATGACTACTGCTCCGCACGCTTCCAATCGCTGCAGGAAGCAGGCCGTGTGCTGTTCGGGATCGATTTCATGACAGATGGCGGGGATACCCATCCGAATCTGGACCGGACCGGCGGTGTGATTGCGGCTTCGGACCTGCGGCTGCGGCTGGAGGTTGGCGGCGCTCTGGAGGGAGTTACAGCCACATTAACAGAAGAAGGTACGGTTATCACCATTGCAGGGACGGAGTTTGGCCTGACAACCTGGTTCGCGGCATTCAGCGGGCAAGCGGATACAGGCAACCGATTGGTGTGGGAACTTCATAAGGCAGACGGCCAGATGAATATCGATATGATTCTCTACGCCGGTCCGCGCAGGATGCTGGACTTCACCTCCATGCAGCAGGCTGCGCTGGTGTTCTCTCTGGCGGCTGGGGAGGAGGGGAGATTGAACTCTGCCCCGCTTCTGGAGCTGACGGATGAGGGCGGCCTGCGGGTTAGCAGTGGAAGCGAGCACGAAGGGGGCAGAGCGCAGGGAGTTGCAGGAGGGAAGGCGGCGGGAGCGAATAAAGTCAACGAATGGAATGAAGCGAATGAAAATGATGAAACGAATGCTGCGAAGGGAGAGCGGGGTGTAAGAGTCGTGAACAGCATGAACAGCGCGAACAGCATGAATAGTATGAAGGGAGGTTTCGTACTTAACCTGCGGCCCGCTCCGGGAGAGTAGCTGACATCACCCCTCAAAGGCTGAATGTATGCGAAATACCGAACACAATAGGCAGGTACAAGTGCGCGAAGCCGAATGTAGTCGAAAAACCGAACACATTACACGCCGCGACGGCTGACGGGCCGAATGCTCGAAAAACTGAACACAATCGGTGCTGCTGCGAAGAGGGATGGGCCCCATGCTCCGCAGCCCGTAACATTGTAGAGATCCTGCAAAATGTGCAGCAATATTGCCCAGTAGAAGCGACTTAGGCTGAAATCTTGCATGAAATGCAACAATGTCAGCGCTAAGTTGCAGTACACACCGGAATTCCTGCAAATGATGCAACAATGTACCGTAGGTGGTAAACATTTTTAGAGGAATCCTGCAAAATGTGCAACAATGCTATCCATACAATCGGTCGGTGAGAGAGAATACTCAGAATGGGGAAGAGATAGGCGGAGCACCGCCTGGAAAGGAAGAAGCACTTCAGAACGAATGCGATAACCGGTTACAAGGTGTGGCCAAAAAGGCATATGACTGGAGGTATGTCGCCAGAAAGCGATGAGGCACCAGTATCGTTCACCCGCAGGGTAATTTGACCCTATAGTCTCATGGACAACACAAGGAGCTGGCCCCGTATTGCGGGGACCAGCTCCTGTGACTTTCAGCGATTTTATTGTGGCAGCTCTACAAAATCATCTCTGAACCGCTCGTAATCGGCGGCCCGGCATTCCAGCTTCAGGCGTGTGCCCTGCTCTTCGTAGCTGACGGACTGCACATCGGCATGTTCGTTGAAATAGGAGACAATGCTGCCCCGGTCGAAGGGGACCAGGATCTCACACTGTACATAGTCGGTGAAGATGCGGCTGCGGATCAGAGTGACCAGCTCGGCGATCCCGCGGTTTTTCTTAGCAGACAGGGTTACAGAGTTCTCCTCCACCTGCGGGTAAGGGTCCTCCCTCAGATCAGCCTTGTTGTAGGCGTACAGGGTAGGGATTCCGTCAGCGCCCAGCGCCTTCAGGGTCTCATTCGTTACCGCCATATGCTGCTCATGCTGCGGATCGGCAATATCGACGACATGAATCAACAGATCGGCTTCCGTTACCTCCTCCAGGGTCGAGCGGAACGCCTTCACCAGATGATGAGGCAGCTGGCTGACGAAGCCTACGGTGTCGGTTAACAGGAAGGTCTTGTGATCGGGCAGCGCAATGCTGCGCACTGAGGTCTCAAGCGTCGCGAACAGCATATCCTTGGCGAGCACGCCTTTGCCTGAACCGGGATGATAGGTCTCTACCAGGGTGTTCATTAAGCTGGACTTGCCGGTGTTGGTGTAGCCGACCAGACAGACCACAGGCACCTCATTCTTATGCCGCTGCTTACGCTGGATCTGACGCCTTGCGACCTGCGTCTGCAGCTCTAACTGAAGCGCCGAGATCCGCTCTTCAATCCGTCTGCGGTCCAGCTCCAGCTTCGTTTCCCCAGCTCCCCGGTTCTTCAAGCCGGCCCCGCCGCCCTGTCTGCCGAGAGATTCGCGCAGGCCGCTCAGGCGGGGAAGCATATATTGCAGCTGTGCGACCTCTACCTGCAGCTGGGCTTCCTTGGTCTTCGCCCGTGAGGCGAAGATATTCAGAATCAGAATGGTCCGGTCAATAACCTGGCGGTCCAGGGCGGACTCCAGATTGCGGATCTGGGAGGGGGACAGCTCATCGTTGAAAATAACGATCGGTGCTTCATGCTGCTCCATCAGCAGCGCAAGCTCCTGGATTTTGCCGGTTCCGATGTAATGCGAGGGGTTCACCCGGCTGGATTTCTGGCTAAGCTCAGCCACGACCTCAATCTCGCAGGCGGCTGCCAGATTGCGCAGCTCCTCCATCGAATAAGCGAAGTTCGTGTCGTTCTGCAGCTGCATGCCGACGATAACGGCTTTCTGTAGTATGGGTTCCATATATAGATCAACCTCCATAGTGTAATTTGAGCATCAAAAAAGCACAGGCAGTCTGCCTGTGCTAACAGTAGTTGGAGGAACAACAGAATAAAGTCTGGTATAGCCCGCTGCGCGGGAGCAGCTATACGGCCATGCTTGCCATAGACACCATGATGGTTCAAGCGGCAAGGGCGAGGGCCCCGGCAACTTCAAAAGATATAGAGCTAATCCTCCCGGTAAACACAGAATCTGGCAGAGCGGATACAGGCCTTATTGGGCACAGGGTACCGGTTCCGGGAATCAGTGTACGGGTTGCGGATTAACGGGTGTATGCTATGGGTTACGTGTTATGGACAGACTTATCCTGAGTCCTCTGCACAAGGCAGAGCTTTCGCGCTATGGGAAAATAATTAGCCGCGCAAAGTGCGAATCCGGATATAGTCTATCACACGCAACCCTCCGTTCTAAAAAAGTTACATTGATTTTAGCACAGTGTCTGTGAATTGACAACTGCCATGGTCTGTCAATCGACCAGAAACTTCCAATTATATCTGCATATCCTATTGAATACAGCTCTAACGGAGGGTGATAACTATGCCTATACTGACAACCAATATGTTAACAAAGAACCCTACCCCGGGAGCAGGACTCATCAGTCAGGCAGTAGTGAAGGTAGTAAACAATGGGATGGCCCAGGGATCGGTCTATTTGACTGGTTACAACAACGATGTAAGTCCCTCAACGCTGTTCGCGCAGGAGTTGTTCGAGTCGAACTATCGGGAGGTTGTGACCAAAACGTATAATATTACGCAGAATTTTTTCCAATTCAATATCTCCTACTCCCAGGAGCAGGTACGGGTGCGGATCTTCCTTGTGGACAGCAGCGGGCTCTGGAGTCCCGTTACCCTGCAGCCCGTGGCGCTTAGCCGGATTACCTCAGAGTTTCGTAACAATATCCCCGTAACGAGCAGCGACACCGCAGTCATCAGCTTCCGCAGAAGCACCACCATCGCCGTTCCTGAAGCAGTGGCCGCCGAGATCGTTCCAGACGGGCTGGAGATTCTGGCCTCTACCCCTATCCGCTATAAGGTGATAGCCGGGGGGACCGTGAATGGAGCTTTTGTGAATTACCCTACGCCGACTACGGCTATTCCAGTCACTGAAACAGCGCTGCTGGTGAACTATACCTGTACAACAGTCACCGGCGGACGGGTGCTGACTCAAGGCATCGGCTCCGGCATATCCGGAGCCTACCAGAATGTGGCGGTGAATCTGCTGAATCAGCGGCTCGCCTACGATCTTCAGCAAGTGCCGGTCACGCTGGTGGTCAGCTCGCTTGCCGGTGAGGATAATGTGGCGGCTACCTTCAGAATGTCCGAGCAATGGTGAAGGCCGAAGGGTGAAGGTCCAGTAATGCCACGCTGGCTGACTGGTAATAGACCGATGCCAGACTGATGCCAGACCTGTAGCAGATAAAAGATAGCCGGAACAGGCGGTATCCACAGTGGCGGGTTATCCCACCCATTCCCGGCGCAGCGTGAACAGATCCTTCAGCGCGTCTGTGGACAGCTCGGTGATCCAGCCCTCGGAGCCGGAGATGACGTCGTCGCTGAGCTGCTGCTTGCTCTCCAGCATCTCGTCAATCTTCTCCTCCAGCGTGCCGAGCGAGATGAACTTATGCACCTGTACATCCCGGGTCTGGCCCATACGGTAGGCACGGTCTGTGGCCTGGTTCTCCACCGCCGGATTCCACCAGCGGTCGAAATGGAACACATGGTTGGCGGCCGTCAGGTTGAGGCCGACCCCGCCCGCTTTGAGTGAGAGGATGAATACATTCGGCTGATCGGACGGCTGCGCACCGGCAGCTGCATCTGCAGTGGCTTCGCCCGCAGGCAGCGGGGGAGCCTGGAACCGCTCAATCATGCGGTCGCGCGTGCTCTTCGGCGTGCTGCCGTTCAGGTACAGCACCGGTTCCTGAAGCTCCTGCTGAAGTACTGCCTGGAGCATTTTACCCATGCCTACATACTGGGTGAAGATCAGGCAGCGCTCGTTCTCCTCGCGCAGCTCGCGCACCATCGCGAGCAGCCGTTCCAGCTTGGCGGAGCGTTCGATCAAGGAGGTGGTGTCCAGAGCGCTACCGTCTTCCGGCTCAGGCAGTGCCTCCTTGGTTAGCAGCATCGGATGGTCACAGAGCTGCTTCAGGCTGGTCAAGGCGGCGAGAATGGCCCCCTTGCGTTCGATGCCCTCCAGCTTCTGCATCCGTTCAAGCAGGCTGTTCACGTTCTGATCGTAGAGTGCGGCCTGCTCGGCCGTCAGGTTAATGTAGGTCTTCATCTCATTTTTATCCGGGAGATCAAGCTGGATCGCCGGGTCCTTCTTCTTGCGGCGCAGCATGAACGGCTTGACCAGCCGCTGCAAATCAGCGGTCCGCTCGGCATTGCGCTCCTTCTCAATGGCATTTGCGAACCGGTCCTGGAACCCCTTCGGGCTGCCGAGATAACCCGGTGTGATGAAATCGTAGATCGACCACAGCTCGGACAGCCTGTTCTCAATCGGCGTACCAGTCAGGGCGATCCGGTGCAAGGCCGGGAAGCTGCGCACGGCGGCGGACTGCTTCGTTCCGGCGTTTTTGATATTCTGTGCTTCATCCAGGCATACGGTTGCCCAGGTGAACTGCTTCAGCAGCTCCTGGTCCAGTGCAGCGGTAGCGTAAGAGGTAAGCACAACATCCGCCTGCGAAGCCGCGCCGTAGAAATATCCGGCATCCAGCCGCCGGCTTCCGTAATGAAGCATTACATTCAGGGAAGGCGCGAAGCGCTGCAGCTCCTTCTGCCAGTTGCCCAGCACGGAGGTCGGACAGATGATCAGCGAAGGCCAGCCGGCCGGCTCGGTCTGCCGCCGGGCCACGGGTGCGCCGGAAGCTGCGGCTTCCTCCTCCTGCTCCTTCAGATGGAGCAGGTAGGAGATCAGCTGCACCGTCTTGCCAAGCCCCATGTCATCGGCCAGGCAAGCGCCCAGCCCGAAGCGGCGGAGGAAGACCAGCCAGGCGAAGCCCTCATGCTGGTAGCTTCGAAGCTCGGCATGCAGACCGGCCGGCACCTCCGGCTTCGGCCACTGGCTACGCTGCCCCAGCTGTCCGATCAGCTTCAAGAGGTGCTCGTTCAGTTCGACCTCCAGCCGGACGCGAACCGCTTCTTCCTCGGCACGCTGCGCTTCCGCTTCCTCCGAATCGCCGTCTGCACCTTCGTTCAGCAGGTGCAGCTGCAGCACATCCTGGAAGGACAAGCCGCGCGACTTGTCCATCCCGGCCATGGCCCGCTGAATCTGCGCCAGCAGCGCAGGGTCCAGCGGAATCCACTTGCCGCGGAACTGGACGAGGCGTTCCCCGCGCGCTACGAGGTCGGCGAACTCCGCCTCGGTCAGGTCGGCGTCGCCGATGGAGATGCGCCAGTCGAAATCGACGAGCGCATCCAGGCCGAACAGCGACTGCCCGCGGCTGCCCTCAGCCGTGCCGGAGCTGATCTTCGCGCGCAGGCGCGGCTTCCTGCGGCTGGCGGCTTCCCACCACGCCGGCAGCAGCACCTGCCAGCCCGCCTCCAGCAGAGCGCGGCTGTCGGCCGTAAGGAACCGCCACGCGACCTCGTCGCCGAGCGGCTCTGCCAGCACATCGGCGCCGCGCCCGATGTGCTCCGGAAGGCTGTCACGCAGCCGTGACAGCCACCCGCCCGCGCGCTCGTGGACATGCGCTGTCCACGCTGCGGGCCAAGTGCCATGCGGCTCGCCGTCCCCGGTGAGCCGCAGCGGCACAAGCGCGGACTCGTCGCGCTTGTCCTGGAGGAGCAGCTGGAGCCGCCAGTGCGGCAGCTCATCGTCAGGCTCAAGCAGCTGCAGCACCGGCCGGAACGGCGCGGTGTCTGCCTTCCAGCCGATGGACATCAGCCAGCTGTCCTCGTCCATACCGGCTGCGCTTCTCCCGCCTGCGCTGAACAGCAGCGGGAATTCACTGCGCAGATCACCGGCCTGCGCCTCGGTGCTGTAGTGCCGCTGGAAGACCGCCGCCGAGAAGGCGGCCTGCAGCCCTTCGGCGAACCCGCTGCGCTCCTGAAGACGATGCAGCGCGGCCGCATCGTCCCAGTCTGCCTCGGCGGCTTCCGCCAGCACTTGCTCCGTCCAGGCCCAGCGGAGCTGGCCTTCACGGTAGGCTGCGAAGCTCGGGGCATACTGACGGGCCTCCAGCATTCCGGCCAGCAGCGGGGCTAGCCGGGTCAGCAGCTGGGCATCGCCCTGCCAGCTCCAGCCGACATGCCGGAGCAGCCGCAGGTCCGCAAAGAACGGCAGGACCTGCTCGGCAGGCAGCACCACCAGCTCGACCTCATCGGCCTTCGAGGTGCTGAGCTCCGTACCGTAGAAGGATTCCTCATGCCAGGCGAACAGCTTCTGCTTGAGCTGGACACCGGGCATATAATCATCCCGGTCATCCACACCGTAGATCAGCGCATCGCCATACTGGGTAAGGGCGAGCTGGACAGTAATATTGCGCATCTTCATATTCATGGGATCAGTTTTCCTTTCCGCAGCTCCTCCTGTAGGGCGCGCAGGCGGCTGTGTCTATCTGTGAAGCCGTCCAGGAACACTTCCCAGCGTGCTTCGCGTTTCAGTTTTTTATACAGCTTGGCGAGCCGCTTCAGCAGCTTCACGGCCGCTTTGTAGCTGTGCCGGTTCTTCTCCAGCACGAAGCGCTCCACCGCCTGATGATAGAACGGCAGGAGCAGCTCCGGCGCATTCTTCTCAATCGGCTGCAGGTCGCTCACCCGGAAGTCGGAAGGCTGATGGCCGGAGGAGATCTGCATATCCATCCATTCCTGCCATTTGCCGTAGGCAAGCAGTTGGGCTTCATAGATCTCGCGGGACAGCGGCAGCATACCGGACAGCGTATCCCACATCTGCGGCTCCGCTTCGGGCAGGCGGCGCACCGCCTCATCCCAGTAGCCCGCATAATCCAGCAGATTGTACATTCGGCTGTTCAGCAGCGGGCCGAGCGCGGCCAGCCACAGGGCCAGGCGTCTCCACTGGCCGGCTTCGGCCAGCGGAGGCAGGAAGCTCATCAGCTCCTCCGGGTGCAGCCCGGGCCGTTCGGACGCTGTGTGCAGCTTCTCTATAGCCGCAGCATCCTCATGAAGCAGAGCGTACATCCGGCTCTCGGCCAGCAGCAGGGCGTGGCGGGGAGCAGCGGCGCTTAGCCCTTCTCCGGCTTGTTGCAGCTCCTTCAGCTCTTTGGTGTACAGCTCCGGTCCGCTTAGATTCGGGGTAATCCAGTTGATCCACAGCAGGCTGTAACAAGCAGAGAAATAAGGCTGTTCTCTGGCGCGGTCGCGGGCCTCCGTCAGCATCTCGCTCCGCAGATAGGCAATCGTATCGTAGACTCTCGGCCACTCCGCAGGGGCCTCTGCCAGCGGCAGCCCCCGCTGCATCAGGTCTGTAATATGCTTTTGCAGCTCGGAAATCGCAATAGAAGTGTAGTAGCCCACAGAATAACCAAGGGAGGAGAGGTTGGCCGAGAGCGGCTGGCCGCCAGGCCGGATCAGGCTCTCCAGCACACAGAGATGAGCATGGAGCTTGAACAGCATGGCGGCAGCGGGAGGCAGCTTGGGCTGGCCCCCGGTGATGGCGGCGAGCGCCCGGTCGGCATACTGCGGGTTGCGCACCGTATGAGCAAGCGGCTCCACCAGCAGCGCCATGTATTCTCGCCACTGCTGCACCGTAGCCTCAGGAATCAGGGCGGCCAGCTTCTTCAGTTGTTCCCCGCGCCGTCCCGGAACAGCGGATGCCGGAGCAGAATGAAGCTTGGGCTGGTCAATCAGCGCCTTGGCGTTCGCGATGGAGTGCACAGGCCGCTCCTGTTCCTCGGCGTATTGCATCAGCACAGCCGCCATATGCTTGCACATCCCGGATACAGGGCAATCGCAATGGCTCTCCTGCAGATCGTCCAGGTCAATGGAGACCGCATAATCCTCCCGCCCTTCGACCAGCGCCATGATTCTGTACGGCGTGACCATTCTGAAGGCCTGCACGCGTTGCTGCTTATAATATTGAAATCCCCGTTTCAAGGTCAGATCATCGAAAGAATGGGCAACCTCCGAGATGAGCTTATCCCACCCGGCAGCATCCATGGTATAGTTTGACTGCATCGCTATCGTTCTCCTGTAGCAGATTGGGTGAATCCATCGTTCCATTATATCATTATTGTATAGCGTATCCCGGAAAAGTCTGAAATCCTGGCAGGTATGATATGCCCCATATTGAAAAATTAGGGGAACATGCTAATCTGAAATCTAAACCTATGAGCAACCGCTGGAAGGATGAAGCTTAAGCAATGCTGCGATTTAAAATGAAATATCTGCTGCACAACAAACAGAACCGTCTAATCCTGATGCTGACAGCCGGGGTATCCCTTCTGATTACTATGATTGGT
This sequence comes from Paenibacillus sp. FSL R7-0210, assembly GCF_038009085.1. Lineage (NCBI taxonomy): Bacteria > Bacillati > Bacillota > Bacilli > Caryophanales > Paenibacillaceae > Paenibacillus > Paenibacillus sp. FSL R7-0210. Next base: position 6,144,573 of record NZ_JBBPAR010000001.1, on the reverse strand, counting down.
CTATTCTCCTATAGAGAGTACCGTAATGCACTGGACACCGAGCTGAATACACCGAATATTGAACTGCTGCAGATTAATGTAGATGTTACGAACCGGGCCTTCCGGGAATCCGACAACAAGGCAGTGGATCTGTCCTTCCATCCCGCTGTACTGAGCTATATCAATGCGTCTGAGGCGGATAACCGGGGCAGAGCCGCAACGGCGCAGGAATACCTTAAGGCGCTGGCGACAGAGCCGGATGTACACGCGATCAGCGTGGTCAAATTCAAGGACCGGTCTGTGCTCTCCAGCCGCTACGGCTATGTTCCGTCCTGGGGGGAGGCGCCTGAGCATGAGTGGGAGTCCTGGATCGGGGGAATGAAGGAGAAGCCGCTTTTGATCAAAAGAAGGCTGTATACCGGCCCCGGTTCCCGCCCCGGTGATACTGAGCTGTTATCGCTCGCCCGGCCGGTGGTGGTGAACGGCGAAGTGGCCGGTGCCGTGCTGATTGATCTGGATTACGATACGCTGTTCTCCAAAATGTACACCCATCTCTCCAGCTACCAGCTCGTCTATAACCTGGAAGGAGAGCTGATCTACCCCAAGCTGAATCTTCCGTTCCCGCAGGCGGAGCTGGGAAAGGTGCTGGAGGACATCGATGTCAGTCCCTTTGCCCATGTCACCATCGGAGGCCAGGCCTACATGGCGAATCAGACCTTCTCCAATGTGACCGGCTGGCGCCTGCTCTCGCTCGTACCCATGGAGCAGCTGCTCAAAAATGTGAAGATTGCGCGGAATATGATGCTGATGCTGTCACTGATCTCCATCGCCGTAGGTCTCGCTGCCATGTATTATTACAATTTTGCCGCCTTCCGGCCGCTCAAACGGATCAACAAGCTGCTGCTTCCTGAGCAGAAGGCAGCCGGGCAGGGCGGACTGTACGATCTGGAGCCGGTCATCGGCAAGCTGGTCGGTGATTTCCGCAGTAAATCGCTGGTGGCGGACTGGAGTCTCCCGGAGCTGCGCTCCAAATTCCTGCAGGACCTGATCACGCGGAGTATCGGCACACAGGAGACACAGACCCGGTTTGAGCACTACTTTACCGGCTGGAAGGAAGGTCCGTTCGAGCTGCTGGTCTTATCCATAGACCGGCATACCGAGTGGTCCGCGGGCTTTAAGGAAGAGGATCAAATGCTGCTCAAATACGCGATGATTAACATGGCCTATGAAATCTGCGAAGCTTCCTGGCGGACCGTGGTCGCTGCGCCGCAGCAGGACAGTCTCGTCATCCTGTTACAGGCGGCAGGCGGAGAGGAGCGGGAGCTGTATGCAGATGCCCGGCGGCTGGCGGCTGCCATGCTCGATGTGCTGAAGATTCCGGTGTCCGTTGGCATCGGTGAACAAGCAGGCTCAATTACCCATATCGCCCAGTCCTACTTAGAGGCGCAGACTGCGCTCTCCTACCGGTTATATGAAGGGTATTCCCATGTACGGGTCTATTCCCGCGCAGAGAACAAATATGAAGAGAGCAGCGGGGCGGCAGATGAGCTATGGAAGCAGGAAATGCTGAACGCCCTGAGAGCATCCGATGCCGCCGCTGCACAGGATTGGATCCGCAGAGGGATTGCCGAGACCCGCAAGCGGGGAATTCAGCCGCAAAAAGTATTCCGCTCGCTAAGTGACCTGCTGGAGGAGATTCTGCATATGGCGGCTGCCGGGGGATACCCGGTGCCTGCGGAGCTGGCTGACTACACCTGGCATCAGGTGACAACGATGGAGCTTAATGAGATTGAGCAGATGCTGTGCAGCATAGCGGTTCAGCTATCGGACGCCTTCGGGGCGCACCGGCAATCGAAGGAGTTCCTGCTGGTTCAGAATCTTATAGAGTATATGAAGGAGAATCTGCAATTCAATATCGGGCTGTCTGATATCGCCTCCCATGTGAACATGGGGGTATCCTCGGTGAGCACCATCTTCAAGGAAGAGACCGGAACTACCGTCTATGACTATCTGACCAACTTGAGAATCAATAGAGCCTGCGAGCTGCTGCAGGACAGCAGTCTGAGAATTGCCGAGATTGCCCAGCAGGTGGGTTATCAGAATGAGAACAGCTTCATCCGGGTCTTCCGCAAGATTAAATCGACCACACCCGGCAAGTTCAGGGAGAGCAGCAAATCTTCCAAGGAGTATGCAGATCGGCCAAAACCGCGCCATTCCGGCGTTTCTGAGGATTCGGAATAAGATTATGCGATTGAAGGCATACCCCCGGTTGCGATAAAGTTCTATTTGAGAAAACTTTCACATCCTCCATGGCAGGCTGCTGATACTCAAATAAAACGGGGGTGAGGGCACGGGCGCAAGGCTAGGCATCAAGCATCTGGAGGCTGCCCGATTACTTCTAATTAGAGAAGAGGGATGGACTTGAAACGTACAACTCGAATAGGACTCTGGACAGCAGCTGTAGCGGCAGTGGTCCTGCTGGTGCTTAGAATCGGCAATCCGGCGGGCGGCGGCCCGGGCCAGGAGACGGTGGGCACCGGTTATCCCGGACGGCCAATCACACTGCTTGTGCCCTACGCCGCAGGAGGAGGAACGGACGCCACCGCGCGAGCGCTCGCCACCGCGACAGAGAAGGTGCTGGGCCAGCCGGTAATTGTGGTTAACCGCACCGGCGGCGGTGGCTCCGTAGGACTGATGGAAGGCGCGAATGCCAAGGGAGACGGCTATACCGTGACTTTTTTGCCGGCCGAGCTGACCATTCTTCCACATCTGGGATTATTGCCGATTACCTATGAGAGATTCAAACCGATCGCTCAGACGAATTTTGATCCTTCCGCCATCACCGTAAGACAGGACGCGCCATGGCAGGACGTCAATGAATTTCTCGACTTTGCGAAAGCGCATCCAGAGGAATTGAAAATGGGAAACGCAGGAACGGGGAGTATTTGGCACTTGGCCGCCGTAACGTTGGAACGGGAGACCGGTGTGAAGTTCGCGCATATTCCCTTTGAAGGTGCAGGGCCGGCCGTCTCCGCCTTAATGGACGGATTCGTGGATGCGGTACCGGTCAGTCCCGCCGAGGTGAAGAAGTATGTGGATGAAGGGAAGCTGCGGATATTGGCAGTCAATGCCGATAAGCGCTCAGAGGCGCTGCCGGATGTGCCGACCCTGGAAGAGCAGACCGGAATTCATGTGAACTTCACAGGAACATGGAGAGGACTGGCTGTACCGAAGGATACGCCGGATGCGATTGCGGAGGTATTGGCCGGGGCATTTATCAAAGGGACCGAAGACAGGGAATTCCGCGAATATATGAATTCGAACGGGCTGGGGCTGCTGGTGAAGGACGGCAAAGCCTTTGCGAAGCAGCTCAAGGAGAGCGATGATCTGTTCGCCGCCATGATTCCCGAGCTTGGACTAAGCCGCAAGTAGAACATACACACTCATCACGAGTAAGAAAGGGTAGGGTAATCATATGAAAATCAAAAAGACACTGGATCGGATTCCCGGCGGAATGATGCTCATTCCACTATTTCTGGGAGCGATCATTCACACTGCTTTTCCTGATGCGGGCGAATATTTCGGAGGGTTCACCAAAGGCCTGATGACCGGCACCGTGCCGATTCTGGCCGTGTGGTTCTTCTGTATGGGAGCCGCGATCGATGTCAGAGCTACCGGAACCGTACTGCGCAAATCCGGTACGCTGGTATTGACCAAGATCGCCGTAGCTTGGGTCGTAGCTATGATCGCGATCCAGTTCCTGCCTGAGGGCGGGGTGCAAACCGGCTTCTTCGCCGGACTGTCGGTCCTCGCCATCATCTCTGCTATGGATATGACCAACGGCGGGCTGTACGCTTCCATTATGCAGCAGTATGGGACCAAGGAAGAATCCGGTGCCTTCGTGCTGATGTCACTAGAATCCGGGCCGCTCGTAACCATGCTCATTCTGGGCAGCACCGGTGTGGCTGTATTTGAACCGCATCTCTTCGTTGGCGCTGTCCTGCCGTTCCTCGTCGGGTTCATCCTGGGGAACCTGGATCATGATCTGCGCGCCTACTTCGGCCGAGCTACTCAGACGCTCATTCCCTTCTTCGGCTTCGCTCTGGGGAGCTCGATCGATCTTGGCGTTATCGTTGACACTGGCCTGCTCGGTATTCTGCTTGGTATTGTCGTTATCATTATTACCGGTATCCCGCTGATTCTGGCTGACAAGTTCATTGGCCGCGGCAACGGAACTGCCGGACTGGCCGCTTCCAGTACCGCAGGTGCTGCGGTCGCCAACCCTATGCTGGTAGCGAACATGAAGCCCGAATTCCTGCCGGCCGCCCAGTCCGCTACAGCGCTGGTAGCCGCATCCGTGATCGTTACATCCATTCTCGTCCCGGTCATCACAGCTTACTATTCCGACTACATGAAGAAGAAGAATCCCCCGGCAGCAGAGGGACCTGTAGCTGCTAAAGTTCAGAAGGCAGCGGGCTAAACAGCGGATAACAACGTATATAACACATAATAATTTGTGAGACTTAGGTTGATCAGAACCCCCGGACAGCGTTAGGGCTGCTCCGGGGGCTTTTTTTTAATCATCTGAATGAAGGAAGAGTAGATGGAGAAATCCTGCAAGAAGTGCAACAATGAAATCCATACAAGCGGTTGGTGAGTGGACCCGTTAGGGTGATTTTGTTCTTAGTTCAAGCAATCAAACGAATAAATACATAATATTGATTTTATAGAAAACACCCTTTTCCCGGGAGCTAACTTTGGCATATAAGTTCCTTACTCCGGGATGGCCCGGATCAGCTCAGTATAAGAGAGGCCGGGGAACTTAAAGGTTGTTACAGTACCGTCGCTAAGCGTGTGATAACCACTATATACACCTTTGTTGTAGCTAAAAGAATCCTGGAACAGATCGGAAATATACGCTGGCTGCACACCGCCGAATGTAGTAGCAGGATAACCTGGGATATCTGCCTCCGAAGCTTGCCATACGGCTGTGGCCGCTGTGCCTGCAATCTCAACCACTGTGGTTATTTCTCCATTGCTGTAGGCATAACGGGTGGCGTCCTTTGAGGCAAAGGCATACGAGTAGTAATGGGATTGATCACTTTGTACTCTTGTACCGGGTTTAAAAGCGTAGCGCACCGGCAACGAAATGGCCGCCAGGCGGGCCTGCTTAAGATCTGCTGAATGGATGGCCTGGGCATCAGGAGTGAAATTCTTGGATTGAATGAAGATGATCTCCCTTATCTTTTCATAGTACACACTGTATCCAAATGCTTCACTGACAAACTTTGCGGGAACCATGATTCGTCCGTTGTAATTATTGGCTTCACTGTCCATCTGTACAGGCTGGCCATTCTTATAAGCATTAGACTGTCCCTGAGTCATTTCAAAGAGGTCGTTGGAGGAATTCGTGATTGTTACCATATGGCGGGTAGCGTCCCATGAATATTGGAGCCCCAGGGAAGCAAGCGTGCGGATGGGAATCATCGTTCGGCCAGACTGTATAAAAGGACTGCTATCAGCAGAGATAAAAGCACCATTGATGTTAACCTGTATAGGTCTTGTGGTTGACCGGGCCGGGCTGGAAGCAGGGGCTGCCAGAATAACGTTGGGAAGCATAAGCATGAACAGCATAATGCAACAGGCAGGAAGCCACCTTTTTAATGAAGACATAGACCAATCATTCCCTTCCAGTTATTTGTATATATTGATTATAGCGTGAGAATTGAGAGGTTAACAATCCGTTACCCTGGCCCGGAAAAAAGCCCTCCAGATGCCTTTATGGCTGGTAGAGGGCTTATAGGGAATGTTGCATTTTATTTCTTTACCACAGGAATCCATACCTCGCAAATACATTCATCGTGCTCATCATTCGTCCAGAAGTATTTCTCAATGCACGGACCTTCTACTTGTTCAAAGCCTGACGACGGGAACCATTCCGCATAGATCCGCCGCCACACATTCTTAATGTCTGACCCCAGCTCCGGGTCATTTGGCACTTTATCCAGGCAATCGAATACAGCATACGTCTGGCCGGGTATAGTCAGGTTAACCAGCTCTTCTGATACCTTCTGACCTTCCGGCAGCTCGGTTCCCATCAGATAGCGTTTCGTCCCATCCTCACGGAAGTCATAGTAATAACCGAACAGCAGCGAACCGGAAGGCCTTCCGGCACATTCGTTAATAAGGTCATGCGTACCATCGTTCCAGATTTTCTCAACGAATGCAGGGATTTCACTATAAGCATCCTGGTGGATAATAACCTCCTTACCCATGACGCGGTAGCCCTTCTCTTCAACCATCCTGTAATTCATTTCGCTTTCCCCTTTGATCTGAATTTGAAAGGAGATGCGGGGGAACGATTTGAGCTTCACGTTCTTTTTCTTCGCCATATTGGGGGTCACCCCATGCACCCGCTGAAACGCTCGGGCGAAGGCCTCAGGCGTCTCGTACCCGTACTTCAGCGCAATGTCGATCACCTTGCCGTCCGTCCCTGCCAGTTCTTCCGCCGCCAGTGTAAGCCTCCGGTTACGTACATATTCGGTAACAGTGAACCCTGTCAAGGCATGGAACATCCGCTGAAAATGGTACTTCGAGGTCATCGCCACTCCGGCAATATCCTCGACGCCGATGGCGTTATGCAGATTCTGCTCTACGTAATCAATCGCCTGTTGGAGCAGCCGTATCGTCTCCATCTCCGCACCTCCCTTTCAATATTCATTGTAGAGAAGCGGGCAGGGCGGGGCCTGACCGGGAATGCTCTGAGTTGTCCGGACTTTTTATCATATACTCCATTCGATGCGTTTCCTGAAATCCAAGGCTGTTATACAAATGTATGGCTTCATTCCCAACGACGCAGGATAGGATAACGCTGGTGTAGCCGCGACGGTGGATCTCGTTGCATAAGTACTTCATGAAGGTTCGTCCGATTCCGCGTCCCTGAAGGTCAGAACGTACACTTACACTGCTGATTTCATTCCCGTGGATGTGGCTGTAAGCCGCAATTTCCCCGTCAAGCTCATAGACCAGCCGGTCCTGTGCATCTGCTGCCCAGGCTGTTCGTCTGCCTTCATTAGGCTCTGCAACCACAGAATCGGGGAAGCATCCGACGCGTACCCGCATTTCATGAAAAGCAGTAGCATACAGCGAATGGGCGTCAACAAAGTCTTCATCTCTATACAACCTTGCTGAAGCCGTTTCCTGAGGAAAAGAACCTCCGGTTCGTTCCATATAAATAAGAGAATAGTATGGGGTATAGCCAAGGCTGCGGGCGAACGCAAGGGAAGGGGATACCCCGGACCGGACGGAAGTACTGATCTTACGGGTTCCGCCTGCCTGTAGTTGAGCTTCTGCCACCTGCATCAAAGCCCTGCCAATGCCTTGCCGGCGATACTGCGGGGCGACGAATACATTTAAATGAGACTGGGGTGCAGACGCTTCCAGTTGGACTAATGCAATAAGCGTCTCTTGCACATAAGCGGCAATAAACACTTCCGGCTCCTCTTCCAGCACCTGCAGGAGGTCATGACCGGTGTCCGCGTCCAGGCTTAATAGTTTTGTGGCGGTGAGAGAATCCTTCTCGCGCAGGCGTTCGCAGCGGATGTCTGATAGTTTCATTGGGTTCTTAGTCCTCCGAATAAAGATTGTAGTTGGATACACCACTTAGAAGCCCTAATTATAATCCAAGTAGTCAATACTAGCATTAAAATAGCTACTGGTTTTCCACTTCTGCTTGGCGAGAAAAACCCTCTGCTTCACTGTCGTAATCTTGCTCTCCTATTGCAATAGGCTGCATATGTCAAAACGAATCGTTTATACTGGCGGTAAGAGGTGATGGGGATGGACCCGCAATTGTTCGAGCGTATCTATGAAACGGTGGTGCGGCGCGAGCCGACCTATGACGGGATCTACTATACGGCGGTGCTGACGACCCATATTGTCTGCCGTCCGTCCTGCCGGGCGAGAACGCCGAAGGCAGCAAATGTTGTATTCTATGGCTCCTTGCAGGAGGCTGTTTCGGCAGGCTTCCGTCCCTGCAAAAGATGCCGTCCCGAGGAAGGCGGCACCCTCCGGCCTGATGCGGTACTAGCGGCGCAGGCGGATGCCATAATGGACGGAAGGTTCGGCAGCAAGCTGACTCTGAAGTCGATGGCTGAAGAGCTGAAGGTCAGCCCGTTCCACCTGCAGCGCACCTATAAGCGGGTAACCGGCCAGTCACCTGCTGCCAGATTGGATGCGCTGCGCACGGAAGAAGCCCGCAGGCTGCTGACGGAGACAGCGGCGGAGATGGGTGAAATCGGCCGGGCTGTGGGGTTCCGTACGCCCTCTCATTTTGCCGCCTGGTTCGTGAAGAAGACGGGGCTGTCCCCTACAGAGTACCGTAGCAAGCATCAAGAAGGAGGAGATTCGCATGAAGCCAAGCCGGAATAACAGCCGGAGTACAGATACTATAACGATTTATCATCATACCCTGAACCTCGGGAAAGGGGAGTGGACCCTGTGGGCCAGTGATAAAGGCCTGGTCCGCGTATCCTTCCCGCAGGACGAAGGGCAATTACCCGCCTCCTGGTTGAAAATGTACGCGCCTGCCTATGAGTTCTTGGAGGATGCCGGGAGATTTGAGCAGGTTGGGGTGATCACGCTGCTGGAGCGGTATTTTGCCGGAGAGCCGGTAGATTTCAGCAGTGTGGAGCTGGATCTGTGGGGCACCCCGTTTCAGCAAGAGGTGTGGCGGGGGCTGCTTACCATCCCGCATGGGGAGACGGCCAGCTACAAGCAATTGGCTGAGCGGATCGGCAGACCGCTGGCGGTTCGTGCTGTCGGTGCGGCCAACGGGCAGAATCCGGTGCCTGTCATTGTACCTTGCCACCGGGTCATCGGCGCGAACGGCACCTTAACCGGCTTCCGGGGCGGACTCCAGATGAAGCAGGAGCTGCTCCAGCTGGAAGGGATTCTGAATGTGAAGGCGGCGGGTCATGAACGATTTGCTTTTTGAGCTGCCGCTGCCGGAGGATTTCGACCTGAAGGCTTGTCTGGAGTACATGAACCGCTCGCCGCTGGAATGCCTGTTCCGCACGGATGAAGCAGGCGTCAGCCGGATGTTCAGGATAGAGGGTGGCCCGCTGCTGGTGCGGCTCAGTGTGTCCGAGAATCACAAGCTGAGTGTAACCCGGCTGCATGGGGCGATTCCCGGTGCGCTGGAGCAGGAGCAGTTGGCCCGCTACATTGTGGAGTGGTTTGATCTGGATCGTGATCTTGCCCCGTTCTACAGGCTGGCGGCAGCGGCCCCGCTGCTCGGGCCGCTGGCCAGCGAGCACCGGGGCCTGCGGATCATCGGCATCCCGGATCTGTTTGAGGCGCTATGCTGGGCGATTCTGGGCCAGCAGGTGAATCTGGCTTTTGCCTACAGGCTGAAGCAGCGCCTGACCGCAGAATACGGCGAAGCGCTGGAATGGGAAGGGCAGGCCTACTACCGTTTCCCTGGCCCTGAGGTGTTCACAGGGGTGCAGGTAGAGGAATTATGCGCCTTGCAGCTAACCCGCAGCAAAGCACAGACAGTGCTCACCGTAGCCTCGCTGATCACAAGCGGGGAGCTAAGCCGGGAGGAGCTGCTGGCGCTACCGTCCCCGGCTGCCGCCGAGCAGCGGCTGTTGCAGATCCGCGGGATCGGCCCGTGGACCTCGCAATATGTCCGTATGCGCTGCCTGCGCGATGCGTCCTCGTTCCCTGTAGGCGATGTCGGCCTGCAAAATGTAATCAAGTTCCTCACCGCCATGGACCGCAAGCCGACACCGGCGGAGCTGCTGGAGCTGGCCCGGCCGTGGCAAGGCTGGGAAGCCTACGCCACCTTTTACTTGTGGCGGGCGTTATATTAGAACAAAGCCCTGTCTCGCCGGTTGTTTCGGGAGACAGGGCTTTTTGGATGACATTGTAGAGTGAAGTGGTGCCGAACGTAGCTGAAGGATCGCCGGGAGGAGCAAGAGTAGGTGCTTGGTTCCACTGGTCAAAGGCCGAATGTATGCGGAAAATCGAATACAATTCGAGTTGGGACGGCACATGGACCAAATGTAAGCGGAAAACCGAACACATTTGCAGCCGTGGGGCGCTCGCCCTCCCACTCTCCACCCCATTCCTACTTCCTATTATCCATAAAAATCTGGAAACATACGCCGAACTTATCGGTCACCATGCCGTAAGCGGGACTGTAGTAGGCTGGGGCCAGCTCGATATCGACAGTTCCGCCTGCCTTCAGTGAGTTAAATAGCTGCTGTGCTTCCGCCTCGGTCTCCACCGTGAGACAGATGTTGATGTTGTTGCCCCGGCTGCGCGGCATACCCGGCTCATAATCCGCCACAAAAAACTTCGTCTCTCCCGCCAGCAGCACCGCATGGGCAATCTGCGCCTTCTCCTGCTCCGTCATCGGGGCGTCCGGGTTCTGCGGGCCTTCGCCCATCGTTTGCTTGAACAGCACCACAGCACCAAGCGCTTCCTGATAAAAGGCTATCGCCTCCCCAGCAGATCCGTCCACCAGAATATAAGGGTTCATTTGCAGTTTCATGTCTTGTTCGCTCCTTGGAAGGTATATTTGCCTGTACTAACCGGCTATGGTTATAGTGTAGACTATAATAGTGACAGCTCTTGTCATAGTTAAAATAATAAATGGAGTGAACCCTGTGTCGAAATCCAAAAGGCTGCTGGACCTCATGATGACCGTCAACCGCAAGCGTAAATTCACCGTCAGGGAGCTGGCTGACGAATTCCAAGTTTCTTCACGCACAATCCTCAGGGATTTGCAGGAGCTGGGGGAGCTGGGCGTACCGCTCTATTCCGAAGTGGGGCCGCATGGAGGGTATCAGGTGCTGAGCGAGAGAATCCTGCCGCCGATTGCGTTCACGGAGGAAGAGGCGGTGGCGATATTTTTTGCCAGCCATGCCCTGCGCCATTATAAATATCTTCCCTTCAAGGAAGAATCCTTATCCGCCTTGTACAAATTCTATAATTACATGTCTGGCGATGTCCGTGACCGGATTGATGAGATGAAGAACAGAATTGATTTCCTGACCCCGTCGCGGCAGGCGGAATTCCCTTATCTTCCCCAACTGCTGGACGCGGCTACCGGGCAAAAAGTGCTGCTGATCGATTACCAATCGAAGGGCCGGCGGCAGCAAAGGTGGATTCAGCCCGTCGGCATCTATGCCAGTAACGGCCTGTGGTATTGTCCGGCGTATTGCTTCCTGCGGGGCGGCATCCGTACTTTCCGCTGCGACCGGATTCAGTCTGCCGGGTATGATGAAGCGGGACCGGCCGCGCTTGATCTGCGTCATATCCACTTGGACAATACGGAGCATTACGGCAGCCCGCCGCAGGAGCAGGCCGAACAAAGCCTTATCCGGCTGTACGTGGAGCTGGGGAATGAAGGGGTCCAGTCCTGCGAAGGGGAGGTATGGTCCCCGCAGCTGCTGCATATCCGTGCAGACGGCACAGGCTGGCTGGAGGGAGAGATTCCGGGAAGCGATCTGGGCTTCTTCGCGCGGTTTGTGATTAGCCTGTGCAGCGAGGCAACGGTGCTGGAGCCGCCGGAGCTGGTGGCTGAGGTGAAGCGGACGCTTGCGGATATACTGGAGAAGTATAGCTGATCCAAAATCTATATTGATTGAACTTGAAGCATAAATTAAGGGAGGAGTGGCGGAAGGGGATTTTGGAACTGGAGGAGCGTTAGCGTCCGCCTTTGTCTGCGGATTTCCACCGCGAACAGCGGTATGAAAATTCAAGAAATCTGCAGACAACAGCGGCTGGAAGTCCAAATATTCTCTGGAGCCACGCCTCTCCCAAAATAATAAAATTAGTAGTTCAATCCATATGGCCCAGCCATATCCCCGCCAATCTGCGGATGCCCTCATCGATCAGCTCCTCGGCGATCCCGCCGAAGCCCAGGATGAATTCCGGTTCATCGTAGTCCGGCTTGGCCCACCAGGTATAGGACATGGGGGTAACGCGAATGCCCTCGGCTTCCGCTACTGCAGCGAGCTCCCTGGCGCTGGTGCTACTGCTAACTCTGTTGCCAACTTCTGAGGGCGGCTTAAAGGTCAGCAGCAGATGAAATCCGGCATCCGTTCCGCTGAGCACTGCGGCATCGCCGAAATGCTGCCTGACCGAACGCATCAGCAGGTCATGCTTACGCTGGTAGAGCAGGCGCATCCGGCGCAGGTGCTTCTCGAAATGACCCCGCTCCATGAAATAATGCAGCGCAATCTGATGAAGCCGTGAGGCCGAATGCTCCAGGTACAGCTCGCTTCTCAGGCTGTGATAGTCTGGCAGCAGCTCCTCCGGCAGCACCATATAGTGAATACACAACGCAGGGGTTACCGACTGGGCGAAGCTGCACATATAGATCACCGGACTGCCCTCAGCAAGCCCTTGCAGCGCGGGGATCGGCCGCCCGTGATAGCGGAATTCCCCGTCATAATCGTCCTCGATGATATATCCGCCTGTGGACCGGGCCCACTCCAGCAATGCGAGGCGTTTGGTGATTGGCATGGTCATCCCCCGGGGAAACTGGTGGGACGGCGAAATGTACACAGCATCTGCCCCGCTGCTGTACAGCTTGTCTATCTGCAATCCATCCTCCTCCAGCGGAATGGGCAGAATGCTATATCCGCTGCGCCGGAATGCCGCAGGCAGCAGGTGGTACCCCGGATCTTCGATACCCAGCCCGCTCACCCGTCCTTTCAGCAGCAGACACAGCAAAGAACACAGCGTATACTGGTCGCCGCCGACTACAATCTGCTTCTCCGTGCAGCGCAGCCCGCGGAATTGCCGCAGATGGGCGGCGATGCTCTCGCGGAGGGCCGGCTCCCCCTGGGGATCGCCGTACTGGAGCAGGTCTGGATTCGCGAGCTGCTCCTGGTAGAGGCTGCGCCATATTTTGTGCGGGAACAGGGAGAAATCATTGCGCGACATATGGAAATCATACGCGTAGTGCCGTGAATCACGGGGCGTGATCGGGCGGGGTGCCGGACTGGGCCGTTCCCCGGCGGCAGCAGGGCTGCCTTCCCGGTGAACGGGCAGAATATAGTAGCCGCTGCGCGGCTTGCTGGCGATGAAGCCCTCTGCCAGAAGCTGCTGGTATGCAAGCTCCACCGGAGTGGCGCTGATTCCGCATAACGCCGCCAGGCGGCGGATAGAGGGCAGGCGCGTCCCGCTCTGGAGGGTGCCGCCCAGGATTGCTTTTGCCAGATAATTATAGAGCTGTATGTAGTACGGGACCTCGCTGTGTTCATTCAGATCAGGGACAAGCAGCATCCTTCACCTTCAATCTGTCCTTTGAAATTAGACGTTTTTGTATATTTTATAGTATGCAGCTCTGCATTACCATAAGAGCTATAACAACAGGTGGGAGATGACGGAAATGAACAGGCATTCAGAACTTGTAACAGGGGATAAGGTGTATCTGCGCCCGCTTAACGGGGAAGATGCCGAAATGTATTACCATATGTTCTACGGCACGGAAGTCCGCAGGCTTACAGGAACGAAGAAGCATATTACCAAAGAGCAGATTGAGAATTATATCGCCCATAAATCAGGGGATGACAGTACGGTGCTGCTGCTGATTGCGCTGAAGGAGAACGATGAGGTTATCGGCGACATCGCCATTCAGGACATCGATGGGGATAACCGGAATGCCAATCTGCGGATCGCCATCGGGGACGAGCGGCATCAGGGTCAAGGGTACGGGCGTGAAGCGCTGCTGCTTATGCTGGATTATGGCTTCGGCATTCTGAATCTGCACAGGATTGAGCTGGAGGTCTACAGTTATAATGCCCGTGCTGCGCATGTATATGAGTCCATCGGGTTCGTGCAGGAGGGGGTGCGGCGTCAGACGCTGTTTTATAACCATGAGTATCATGATGTGATAATGATGGGCATGCTGGAGAGTGAATACCGGGAGCGTTATTTGAAGTAGAGCAGGAAGGTCAAATAAGGTCAAATCCTTAATAATGTTAAAATTTATTATAAAAAAAGAGCCGAAACGCCGGATTTTCCCGGATTTTCGGCTTATACCGGTTTTGTTTTCTCCGGAGGTGCAGGCTATAATAAAGCCATAGGTCAGACAAAGTCAAAGTCTTAGCAAGACCGAATTCAAAAAATCAAAAATCAAAAGTCAAATGAGAGGAGAATGAAAGATGTTTGATTTGGTTCCTTTTGGTAAACGCAGAGATGATGCTTTTGGTGTGCTGGCGAAGTCGCTGAACGAAATGTTTAATGATGATTTCTTCGCACCGCTGACAAGTAACGCGCTGTCTTTCCGGACCGACATCCGGGAGAGTGAAGGGGCATATCTGATCGAGGCTGAGCTTCCGGGCTTCCGCAAAGAAGAAATCGACATTGATTATTCCAGCCCTTACTTGACGATCAAGGCGGTTCGTACAGAAGAGAGCAATGAGGAGAACAAGGACCATCAGATGGTGCGCCGCGAACGGCGGTATGGTGAATATGTACGCCGGTTCTACGTGCAGGATATTGCAGAGGAAGACATTCGTGCTTCCCTGAAAGACGGTGTGCTGAGCCTGGAGGTGCCGAAACGGCAGAAGTCCCAGGGCAAACGGATCGAAATTCAGGATGGCGGAAACGATAATTCAGACCGGAAAGAGCTTCAGTAAGCGGAAGGACAGCCTTATGAGGAAGATGGACATCCAAGTCCGGCTGAAGCTGCCGCTTCCGCAGGAACTCCGGGCTTAGCGGCTGTAGCCGCTGGCCTATCCGGTTCACCGGGCGGCAGCAGGATTTCACCGGGCTTTTCATATAGCACTTCATATTAGACGCATTGTAGTGGGGGTTCCGGCTATAATGCGTCTTTTCCCGGAGGAAGGCAGAAGGTTCCCATTACACGAAAGGAGGAGGTTCCGGTGGCGGCAAATTATTATGAGCGTCTTGGGGTAGACAAGAAGGCCTCGAAGCAGGAGATCAAGAAGGCCTACCAGAAGCTGGCCAAAAAATGGCATCCCGATGTCAACAAGGCCCCGGAGGCAGAGGCGAAATTCAAGGAAGCAGCCGAGGCATATGAGGTGCTGGGCGATGAAGAGAAGCGCAAAATCTATGATGAGGAGCTCCGCTATGGAGCCGCAGCAGGCTCGCGGGGTCAGCGCAGCCATGGATCAGCCTCCTCCGCTTCATGGGAATCGCCGTTTGGCGCGGGCTGGAGCAGCGGAGCCGCTTCTTCCGGCGGTATACCGGAAGAGGATCTGTTCGGGATGTTCTTCGGCAGCCGGGGCGCGGCTGACCGTACCGGCTTCTTCTCGGGCAGCAGTGGTGCCCGTCCAGGCGGAAGCCCGTGGGGGGATGAGTTCAGTACGATGCAGGCCCAGCTTGAGATTACGCTGGAGCAGGCCTACAAAGGCGGCAATATCAGCGTTCAGGCGGCAGGCAAAGACCTGAACGTACAGATTCCGGCACGCTCGGCGGAAGGGACGCTCATCCGGGTACCCGGCGGCGGAAGCGGAGCGGCGCAGGGCGGCGATCTGCTAATCTCGCTGCACCTCCTGCCGCATGAGATCTATGAGCCGGACGGCGGGGATCTGCTCGGCACGGTTGAGATCGCCCCTTGGCAGGCTGTGCTTGGCGGGGAAGCCAAGGTAGCACTGCCGGATGGCAGCAGCGTGAAGCTGAAGATCCCTGCCGGAATAGCAAGCGGCGGAACGCTGCGCCTCTCCGGCAAGGGGCTGAGACGTCCGGACGGAACGAATGGTGACATCCTGTTCCGGATGGAGATGGTCATTCCGTCTGATACATCGGAGGCAGAGAAGAAGCTGTACCGTCAGCTGGCGGAGTCCGGCAGCTTCCAAGCCGGTGCGAAACGGCGTACCACAGGCGGAGCGCAGCGGCGAAGAGCGGCAACACGGTAAAGAACATTTAAGTTCAGCATATATAACAGCCGGGCATCCGGTTGATTAACCTATACATTAGAAAGGCGATGATTTTATGGATTTCAATAAGCTTACCCAGAAGCTGCAGGAAGCGGTAGCAGAGGCGCAGTCGCTGGCGGCTTCCGGCGGGCATCAGGAGATTGACAATCTTCATCTGCTGAAAGCCTTACTTCAGCAGAATGAGGGCCTGCTGCCTCGGCTGCTGCAGAAGATGAATGTTCCCGCAGCCGAGCTGCTGCAGGGAACCGAGGCGCTGCTTCAGCGCAAACCCAGTGTAAGCGGGAGCGGAGCTGGCACCATGCGGCGCTATGCATCGCCCGCGCTGATTGCCATGCTGGAACAGGCGGAGCAGGAAGCGGCCAAGATGCAGGACGAATTCGTCGCGGTGGAGCACGCCGTCCTGGCGATGGTCTCGGATGCGAGCAGCGGGAACCGCGAGCTGCGCGGGCTGTTCACCAGCCGGGGCGTTACCCGGGAGAAGCTGCTTGGAGTGTTAGCGGAGATTCGCGGACACCAGCGGGTGACCAGCCGGGAGCCGGAGGCCACCTATGAGGTGCTGGAGAAGTACGGCCGCGATCTCGTGGCTGAGGTGCGGGCCGGCAAGATCGATCCGGTCATCGGTCGCGATGCCGAGATTCGCCGGGTGATCCGCATCCTCTCCCGCAAGACCAAGAATAACCCTGTCCTGATCGGGGAGCCGGGTGTCGGCAAGACGGCGATTGTCGAAGGGCTGGCCCACCGGATTGTCCGCCGGGATGTGCCGGAGGGACTGAAGGACAAGACAATTTTCTCGCTGGATATGAGTGCGCTGATTGCCGGTGCGAAATACCGGGGGGAATTCGAGGAGCGGCTGCAGGCGGTGCTGAAGGAGATCCGCGAGAGTGACGGACGGATTATTCTGTTCATTGACGAGCTGCATACGATTGTCGGTGCGGGCAAGACGGAGGGGGCTATGGATGCGGGCAACATGCTGAAGCCGATGCTGGCCCGGGGTGAGCTGCACTGTATCGGGGCGACCACGCTGGATGAGTACCGCAAATATATCGAGAAGGACCCGGCGCTCGAACGCCGCTTCCAGCAGGTGCTGGTCAGCGAGCCGGATGTCGAGGATACCATTTCGATTCTGCGCGGCTTGAAGGAACGCTTCGAGGTGCATCACGGAGTCAAAATCTATGACAGCGCTCTGGTAGCAGCCGGTGTGCTGTCTAACCGTTATATCACGGACCGTTTCCTGCCGGATAAGGCGATCGACCTGGTCGATGAAGCCTGCGCAATGATCCGCACGGAGATTGACTCCATGCCCGGTGAGATGGATGAGGTAACCCGCCGCCTGATGCAGATGGAGATTGAAGAAGCCGCGCTCAAAAAAGAAACCGACGACGCCAGCGCGCGCCGCTTGGAGAACCTCCAGCGGGAGCTGGCTGACCTCAAGGAGAAGCATCTGGGGATGACGGCCCGCTGGGAGAAGGAGAAATCGGCCATTCAGGGCATCCGCGACCTGAAGAAGCGGCTGGAGCAGGCCCGCAAGGATCTGGTCGATGCGCAGGAGATCTATGATCTCAACAAATCGGCTGAATTAAGCTATGGCATTATTCCTGATCTGGAGCGGCAGCTTAAGGCGGCAGAGGAAGCGGCGCAGCAGGACCAGGAGACCCGGCTGCTGCGTGAAGCCGTGACGGAGGAGGAGATCGCCGATATTGTCTCACGCTGGACGGGAGTTCCCGTAAGCAGGCTGGTGGAAGGCGAACGGGATAAGCTGTTGCGGCTGGAGGAGACGCTGCATGAGCGGGTAGTCGGGCAGGATGAGGCGGTCCGGCTGGTAGCCGATGCCGTTCTTCGGGCAAGAGCCGGCATCAAGGACCCGAACCGTCCGATCGGCTCGTTCCTGTTCCTAGGGCCGACCGGGGTCGGGAAGACGGAGCTGGCCAAAGCACTGGCGGTCTCGCTGTTCGACCGCGAGGACGGCATGATCCGTATCGATATGTCGGAGTACATGGAGAAGCACAGTGTCTCCCGTCTCGTAGGTGCTCCTCCCGGATATGTCGGCTATGAAGAAGGCGGCCAGCTGACGGAAGCGGTGCGCCGCCAGCCATATACCGTCGTGCTGCTGGATGAGGTGGAGAAGGCGCACCCGGATGTGTTCAACATCCTCCTGCAGCTGCTGGATGACGGGCGGCTGACCGACTCGCAGGGCCGGATGGTCGACTTCAAGAACACGATCATCATCATGACCTCCAATATTGGCTCACCGCATCTGATTCAGGGCACGGATGACAACGGCGAGCTGACTGAAGCGGTGAAGGACCGGGTCATGAAGGAGCTGAGCGGGCATTTCCGCCCGGAATTCCTCAACCGGGTAGATGATATTGTAATGTTCAAGCCGCTGACTATGAATGAGACGGAGCAGATTGTCGTGAAGCTGGTAGGCGGCCTACGCTTGCGCTTGGCTGAGCGGAACATCGGTCTGGTCCTCAGTGATCGGGCGGTCCGCTTCATTGCCGAGGAAGGCTTCGATTCCATATATGGGGCCAGACCGCTGAAGCGGTTCATCCAGCGCAGTCTGGAGACCCGGGTAGCGCGCGCGCTGATCGCCGGAGAAGCGGAGGAAGGCTCAGTGATGACAGTGGACGAAGCGGACGGCGAGCTGACTGTTGCAATAGCGAAATCAGAGTCTGTGAAGCCAGTAGGATCGATGTGAAATGTAATGGGCCCCGGCGTCACCTCTTAGTACAGTGTCAGATTTAAAAGGGTGGATAAGCTTGTGAAACTCAGGGGTTCGTGTAATGAAACCCTATCATCCCAAAAAATCTAACGGACCGAAGAGACCTTATCCCCACGAGAACGCCACCTTTTGCAACGTAACGGACTCAGTGGACCTTATCGTCTTTCTGCGAGACGTTTTGGAGCTGAATTGCAGGGGATAAGGTCCTTGCGGTCCGCTAATCGCCTAAGTGACGACTTTCTTCCCGGATAAGAGCCCCTGTGTCCGTTACGCTAAGCCAAACGCCCCCAAATAACAACTCTCTATTGAAAAAAATATGTAATTTGAAGGGTAATTTATTCTACTCCACTATTTTAAATCTGATGAGGTACTAGGATAAATCTTATGTCAAATAAGGTTCGTTAGAAAGAGACAAAAGCATATCTTTGTAGATGATATAAATATGGACTGGAACTGCCGTTGGAAGCGGTGCGGGGCAAAGCGAACATGGGCCTTTGGCGCTTTTACAGACCTCCCGGCTAGGTCTTTGGTATGGTCCAACCAGCATCCGATTGAGACTATGCGACGATTTTTTGTAAATATGTGGTTGGAATGTTGTCATGGCGGGAGCTGCCGGGTAATAAAAATGATTAGAACTTTCGAATATGGCTGGATTTGCAGCAGAAGCCAAGGAAACGGAGGGAGAGATCATGGCGGCACAGACGGTATCCGGTATCAGCCCGGTACAGGCCACTACAGCTTACGGCAGCACACAGAGCGATGTCAGTTCTCTGGAGAAGCAGCGCAACCGGCTGCTGATGGAGCTGGACAAGGTGAATGCGGCGCAGGGCGGAGAGATGCAGACTCCTTATCGCCGGGAGCAGCTGCAGCGGCAAATACGGCAGCTGGAGGCCCATCTGGTGCAGAAAAGCGGGAGTACCGCTTCGGCTTCATTTGTACCTGCTCCCCCGCTTCAGGATCATACTCCGCCCTGGCGGACTGAGGGAAAGGGAGGCCTTAAGGGCATCGGTCTGACCGATCCCCGGACAGCGACGGTAGACGCAGAGGGCCATTTCGACGCGTTGATTTAGATAAGGGAGTAGTGAACCCAATCCTTCCCTTTGACCGCGTTCATGTTTTCAAAGAAGCTTTGAGCGCGTTTGTTGTTAGTAGAAGTAATCCAAGTCATGTTGGCATAGCCATGATTCTGTGAGTATTTTTGACATGCCAGGAATATTTGTGATTCCACTTCGGTATCTCTAAAGGGTTCTCTTACAAAGAGGTCGTTCATAACACTGATTTTATCTGCTTTCATAGTGCTGAATGTAAAGAATAGGGTAGCAAAGCCGACTAACTCTCCATTCTGCTCTGCCACGAACTGCACCCCCTGCTGCTGGTCAAAAAGGGTCTGGATTAAAGTGTTGATTTTATCGGCAGGAGGTTTAGGATTCTGATAAAAACCAACGATGTATTCATACATCAGCTCGGTCAGACTGTTTACATCCTAAGGCTCAGCGTTTCTAATTATCAATGGCATAGGTATGCTCCTTTTTCGCGAATAATGAATAATAATACAACTATTAGAATAATAATTCAATGCGCGATAGACATATCCGTACAAAAAAGGCCATCCATAAAGGATGACCTTATCCAAAATCTAAAAGATTCTCACTATATTGTTAGAAACGGCCGGATAGTGTTCGAATATTTGCAGATCATGGAATGGGAGCGGAATTAATCCGCTGTGATGAGCCTCATTTAGAAACCGTTCGTTATTTTCTGTACTGGAAAAAACCCCGTTCGGCCGATTGCTTAGCAAATTATCGCACCAGTAGCATTCATCGCCGGTGATTATATAGTTGGTATTAACCGATTCAAAGTAAACCACCGATGAACCAGGGCTATGCCCGCCGATCACCTTGAATCTGAACTGGTTGTCGTAAATATATTCGTTGTCTACGGTGACAACCGGGCCTTGAAGCAGCTTCTCCTTGATGGCCGGCGGGCACTGCTGTAGCGCAGTTTCATAGTCGGTTTTTGAAATAATGATTTCAGGCTTATCAAACAAGTCAAGATTCTCAATATGGTCAAAGTGACTATGCGTAATGATGACTGTATCTACGGAGCTTAGATTGCCAATGATGCCTCTTAACTCGTCTGCAACGTCTGTTAGTGTAATCCCCCATTGCTGTGCCACATTCTCATCGCGAAAGCCTGTATCGATACAGATTGTTTTATTATTATGCTTGGCAATATAAAATGACCACGCAATCTGGACTAATTCCTCCGAATGATGCATATCGCGGTATACGTTGCTTAAGCGAAATGAAGATTCACCAAATTTTACGGCGTAGAGTTCCATGGATTGGTTCAACCCCTTCTCGTGGCATCCGAGTTATACAATGTACGATTCAATATTTAATGAGTTTACCCCATTTCGCCGTGCCCGGTCTAGAGTGTCGATGGAAGCCTCGATAATGATGCGGATATCTGTGCTGGCTCCGAACGGTCCGACCAGACCTCCGATGTAACATCCCATGGGCCTCAAGCTGCGAACTCTCCGATCTTCAACGCATGAACACCCTTTCATAAGTTATTCCGTCCGGAACTTCTTATAGTAACCATAAACCTTACCCTAGCAGGAATGTCAATACCTAGGGTGCAGTCAGCATGAATGCTGGTCTTGCCTGATAGATTAGCTATTCCCAATGAATGACAAGCGGGCAGCGCCACGATAGGTCGGCGTTTGCCCGCTTGTTCATGTGCTATCCCCCGCCTGTATGAAGTTAAGAATCTCCGTCACAATATGTGAAATGGCATCCTCCCGCGGGAGGAGGATGCATTGACTGACTATTTCGATGTCCTCCTGAAATAGCTCGATGATCTGGAGCATGGCCTCCGGCTGTTTCTGGCGGACACCTGTCAGAAGGTCTGCGAATTCGCTGTCTGTGATAGCTGCTGGAGCATTTTTTGCTTCCATTTGTTAACCCCCTGTTGACTCATATGCAGCTGTGCCGCGACCTCAGCCTCTGTCATTTCCTGCAGATAAATCTTTTGCAGAATCACCTTTCCTTTGGCTGGAAGGGTATCTAATAGCTGTTCAACGGACAACCGGTTAATCATCTCCTCCGCTTCATCCCGCTGAGCCGGGCGGATATCCATGAAGGTACATTCATGCCGGCGGGTTCGCTTGCTGCGGTATTGTAAGCGCCAGCCGATTCGATAGATTTCCTGCCGGTAACGCTGTATCATTTGCTGTTCCATCACTGTTATGCCTCCTCTTCTATATATCCTTCTAATAATAGGGAATTATTAGGATGTATTTTACAACCAAAATACGAACTTATGTTCTGTTATTTTAGCATATTTGCCTGCGGACCTATAGTGATATATTTCCTGAAGCTTATTCGCAACAAAAGAAGAAGCTCCGATAAGGAGCTTCCTTCTCTCTTCTTATGACTTAGCCCTCCGCCTTATTCGCTCCAACTCACCAGCCGGGGCTTCGGGTCAAGGATAGACTGATACTGCTCCCTCCAGCCGTACTCGGCATCCGGGTCCAGCAGCATATAACGCAGATACTTCTCCAGCCGGAATTCCGGCTTCGACCAGCCAAGATGCTTCAGGCGCAGGTTGCTTAACTGATGGGGCAGCTCGAAGATATTCTCCGGCAGCCGCCCGCAGTGCTGCGGAAGATCATTCCAGGTATAGGTGAAGTCTTCCCGGTAACGGAGCAGGAACGGGCGGTAGCTCTGGTGGGCCTGCCAGTACATATCCTCGCGGTAACTTCCCTCATCCCAGAAGTCGTAGAGCCGGAAACAGAATAAGTCGCAATCTGCTGTCCGCAGCAGGGAGTCAACCTCCTCTGGAAAACAGGACTCGAACAGCTCATCCCCGTCCAGATTAAGAATCCACTCCGGACGGGTTGCAACCACCGCCTCCCACTGCTGCTTGCGCAGCTCTGATTCATTATGGAAGCGGGAGACAGGATTCTGTATCAGGTGGAGCGGAATCCCCTCAAGAGCCTCCCGGCAGATATCGGCTGTATCATCGGTGCTTGCGTCGTCGATAATGACGGCCTCATCAATATACTTGCGGTGCTCCTCAAGCACCTGGCGCAGGAATCTGGTGCCTTCGTTCTTGACGATCATCGTGAGGGTCAGCTTGGGCCGGCGGGAAGCAGGGACTGCCGGGATGACGGGGGACGCTGCAGAAGCGGATTGAGGCTTCTGCAGACTTGCTCCTCCGTCCCTGCCTGTGCTGGCTCCTTCTGCCGTCTCGCCTGCGTCAGCAGGCAGAGGCTCCTTGGACAAGCGCTGCCGGGCTTCGGCTTCGGTCCACAGCACATCCCACTGCGCTGCTGCCTCTTGTACTCTTTTGTCAGCAGGGGACGGAGCTATCTCTGCATGGCCCGGCAGATCAGCAGCGGCTGCTGTATCGCCGTCCTCCGGGACCGCTGCTTCAGTCCGGGCTCCGTATGCTTCATTGTCATCCCCGGTCCCGGGCACCCCTTCTGCTATAGGAGCAGCTTCCGCGCCCGAGGTGTGCCGGATGAACTCCGCGACCAGATCCAGATCACTGTCTCTGTAGAGGTGCAGCGCAGGGAAGTGGGTATCCACGAAGAGCGGAAGGCCGAGGGCCGCTGCACGGATGCAGAAATGACGGTCCTCTCCCCAGTAGGAGATGTTGTGTACCCGATCATAGCTGATCCCGGAGCTGAGGGCTGAGCTGCTGATCAGCGTGCAGGCGCCAAGTCCGCCAACCTCATAGATTCCAGGCTGCTGCATCTTCAGCAAAAAAGCATGGAAACGGCGCTGAATCTCCTCCGGCGAGAGCTGCTCCCCCGGATGAATCTCCCACTGGTTGTATTCGTCATGCATCCATACCTGCGGCTGCAGCAGTGTATTCGGCTGCCACTGTGTCCAGAAAATCTCGGAGATAATATCCTTGCCTGTACCGATCAGATGCAGCAGCGTATCCGGGTGCAGAATGAGGTCGGAATCAATCAGGAACAGGTAGTCATAGCCGAAGGCCTCCGCCCGCCGGATCATCAGATTCTTGAATCCGGCCACCTTCCAGACCAGATTGGAATGCCAGACATGAGTATGCTCATCTCGGATATAGTCATCATGGTAGCCGGAGGATTGCAGGAAGACGGATCTGCCGTTCCGGGCGAACTGCTGCAGCAGCTGGCTTGCGGCTTCATCCGGGTTATCGTCAATTAGATAGAAATCAAGATCGATATCCTTCAGGTTCAGACGCAGCAGAGAGTTCAGGAATTGCTCCAGGATCGCCGGTTTTTGATGGATCGGGCTGCCCAGCAGCACCCGGGTTCTATTCGGATTCATAGCAGCCACTCCAGAATAAGGTCAACATGATAGAACATCCCCTTGGATTCGCAAATAGTTGATATAAATTATATGTATTCGATATTTTTAGAGAAGTACCAGACTTTCCCCATTTCCCCGAAATAATCACCTGCATGTATAGAAGAGAGCCGTATTGCCGTTTGCCCTGAGCTATTGTACAATACCGCTAATATATATAATCCCCGGAAGAGGGCTGGCAGGAGTGAGAGGATGGACAAGCCAACGTTAAAAGTACAGCAATTGATCAATGTCCTCCTGGCGATGAATCCGCGCGCTGAGGTGTTCCTGCATATGGAGGGCGGAGAGCTTAGGCCGCTCGTGGACGAGGATATCGAGGAGATTTATGCGCCGCTGCATGCTGCCAAGACGGCCGTCTATATCGGTGTACCGGCAGACACTGCAGCCCGTGTAGAGGAGGAGGCGCCATGAAGCAGGCTCTGATCCGTCTGGAGCAGGGACCGGAGGTTCGGCTGGAGCTGTTCGATCAGGAAGCGCCGGGAACCGTAGCCAATTTTGAAAAGCTTGCGAACAGCGGCTTTTACAACGGTCTGGCCTTTCAGCGTGTGGTTCGCGGCTTTGTTGCCCAGGGCGGCTGCCCGGACGGCAACGGCAGAGGCGGCACAGATCCCATTCCCTGTGAGACGCAGGGGAATCCCCATAAGCATGTGCGCGGGGCGCTGTCTATGGCGCATTTTGGACCAGGCACGGGGTCCTGCCAGTTTTTTATCTGTTATGATACGTTCGATTATCTGGACGGCTGGCATACGGTATTCGGCAGGGTTACGGAAGGAATGGAGCATGTCGATGCCCTGCGGCGCG
Organism: Paenibacillus sp. FSL R7-0210; assembly: GCF_038009085.1. NCBI lineage: Bacteria > Bacillati > Bacillota > Bacilli > Caryophanales > Paenibacillaceae > Paenibacillus > Paenibacillus sp. FSL R7-0210. Next base: position 6,119,785 of record NZ_JBBPAR010000001.1, on the reverse strand, counting down.
GAGCGGTCATGCAGGAGGTCCGCGTCTGGTAAAGCCCATGGTAAATTCATACATTGTAATTCCTAGTATTCCGATATATAATGACTCAACAACGAGCGGGAATGCTCATAGACATGGAGGAAGAGACAATGCGTAAAGGGATAACAGGGGTTGCTATTCTACTATTATTAACACTGATGATCAGTGCATGTTCGAGTGGGAATAACGCTTCATCTACCAATGCCGCACAGACACCGGCTGCATCGCAAGAGCCTGCTGCCGGCGAACCGAAGGATGGAGGCAGTCTGATTATAGGGGTCGCTTCCGACCCGGTAGTGCTGAATCCGAACTATGCGGGTGACCGTGTCAGCCTGACCATTGACCAGGCCCTGTATGCTCCGCTGTTCCAGGTGAACAACGGCAAGAAGACCTTCTACCTGGCAGACAGCCTGACACCGTCAAGCGATAATCTGACGTATACATTGAAGCTTAAGGATGGATTGACCTGGCATGATGGAGAGAAGCTGACGGCGGATGATGTGGTATTCACCATCGACAGCATTCTTGATGAGAAGCAGAACAGCTTCCTGCGTGCCAACTTCCTGATTGGCGACAAAGCGATTAAGGCTGTCAAGGTCGATGACCTGACTGTGGAGTTCAAGCTGCCGCAGGTCAGCCCGGCTTTTGAAGCCACGCTGGTACAGGTATTCCCGATTCCGAAGCACATTTACGAGAATGAGACCAACATTGAGAAGAGCACGAAGAACGCTTCTCCTGTCGGCTCCGGTCCCTTCAAGTTCAAGGAATACAAGGCCGGCGAGTATCTGACGCTGGAACGCTTCGACAACTACTTCGGGGGCAAGCCGCATCTGGATTCGGTCACTTACCGGATTGCCAAGGATACCAATGCTGCGAATCTGGCTCTGCAGAACGGCGAGATTAATGTACAGTATCTGGACCCGAAGGATGTTCCTACGATTCAAGCGACGAATAATTTTGAGATTCTCCCGTATAGCGAAGGCCGCCTCGCTTATCTGATGTTCAATGCGAACAGCGATACCGGTGCCCTCGCCAAAAAAGAAGTCCGGCAAGCCCTGTCTTTGGCCCTCAGCCGCGACGAGCTGATTCAGACGGCGTACACTTCCAGCGAATATGCTGATCCGGCAAAGTCTTTCCTGACTCCGGATGCACTGTACTTCACCAACGATGTCCCTACCTTTGACAATGATGCTGCCAAGGCGAAGGAACTGCTGGCCACTGCCGGTGAGAGCAACCTGAAGCTCCGGTATATCGTACAGAGCGGTAACAAGGCGCAGGAAGCCATCTCGCTGTATGTGCAGCAGAAGCTGAAGGCAATCGGCGTAGAGGTTGAATTGCAGAACATGGATTCCTCGGCCTGGGTGCAGAAATTCATTGATCTGAAGGCGACCGACTATGAGCTGGCTCTGACCGGCTATATCATGGGCTATGATCCGGATGCGTACCGTATCCTGTTCACTACGGACAGCTCGTCCAACTACTCGCATTATTCCAACAGTGAAGTCGATAAGCTGATGAATGACGGTGCAGGCGAAGCAGATCCGGCTAAGCGTGCAGAGATCTACAAGAAAGCACAGGAGCTGGTAGCCGAGGATGCACCGATCTATCCGATCGCTTATACGAAGACTGTTGTAGCTGTCTCTAAGAACTACGGCGGAGTTGATGAGGCTGTCCTGAAGCCAGTCGTTATCTTCGAAGACCTGTCCAAGATCTACAAGAAATAATCTGCCTCACAAAATAAGCAAGGCAAAAAAATAAGCTGGTTCTCCCAGCTTATTTTTGCCTGTTAAGAGCTGGGAGAAGCTGCGTATGAGACAACTCATCGTCCGAAGGTTGCTGCAAACATTGCCGATGCTGTTTTTTGTATCGGTGGTCTGTTTTACCATGATTAAGCTGGCTCCGGGAGATCCGGTGCTGTCTTTCGTGACGCCCAATATGCACGCTGATGATATTGAGCGCATCCGTCATAATCTGGGGCTGGATAAGCCTGCTTATATCCAATATTTCATCTGGATCAAAGAGATGGTCCAGGGCAATTTCGGGTACTCGCTGGTCAATCACCAGCCTGTGCTGGATCAGATTCTGGACCGCCTCCCCGCAACTGCAGGTCTGATGGGCAGCGCCATTGCCCTGGCCGTCCTTCTGGCCATTCCGCTGGGCCTCGTGGCCGGTGCGAACCGCAACCGCTGGGTAGACAAGCTAATCAATTTTATCGCTTATATCGGCATCTCCATCCCCTTATTCTGGCTGGCTATCCTGCTGATGTATCTGTTCGCGATCAAGCTGCACCTGCTTCCAAGCATGGGGATGCGCACCATTGGTGTGGAATCGCCGATTGATGTGCTGAAGCACGGGATATTGCCGTGTACGGTGCTGGCCTTCAGTTTCCTGTCCGGGTATGTGCGCTATATCCGCTCCAGCACGATCGGACAGCTTAAGGAGGAGTATGTGCAGATCCAGTACGCTTTTGGCTCGAAGAAATCCACCATCCTGTTCCGGCATGTGCTGAAGCATGTACTGCTGCCGGTGATCACGCTGATCGGTATGTCGATGGGAGATCTGGTGGCTGGGGCGATTGTTACGGAAACGGTGTTCTCTTGGCCGGGGATCGGCTCCCTGGGGATGACGGCGGTGAAGGGGATGGATTATCCTGTCATTATGGGGATTACCCTGTTCTCTTCCTTAATGCTGATCTTCGGTAATCTGGTGGCAGATATTCTCTACAGCGTTGTCGATCCAAGAATCAAACTGAAGGGGTGACCTCATGAATCGCAGTAAATGGAAAAATCTGAAGTCCGAGCTGTTTACGAACGGTCTGGGTGTCGCTGCTCTTGTCATATTGCTGGTGTTTACACTGGGGGCGGTCTTTGCCTTCCTGTCCGGTCATGATCCGAATGCCATGGATGCCATGGCCCGCCTGACGAAGCCCGGCGCCGCGCATCTGTTCGGCACCGATGATTATGGCCGCGACTATCTGTCCAGAGCCTTATACGGAGGCCGGGTCTCGCTGCTGGTCGGGTTTGCCTCCATGGTCGTAGCAACCTTTGTGGGCGTGCTGGTTGGGGTGATTAGCGGATATTTCGGCGGCTGGATCGATAATCTGCTGATGCGGATGCTGGATATTATCATGTCGATCCCGTCCTTTCTGATCCTGCTGCTGCTCAGCGTCTATCTGAAGCCGAGCATCGGCAATCTAATCATTATTATTGCTCTCTTGATGTGGATGAATGTGGCACGTGTCGTCCGCGCGGAGACCCTGACAATCAAGGAACGGGAGTACGTGCTATATGCCAAAGCCTCGGGACAGAGTGCCTTCGGAATGATCTGGCGGCATATTCTTCCGGGGCTGATACCGGTGATTATTGTAGGTGCGACGAATAATATTGCCTCGGCCATTATGATGGAATCGTCGCTCAGCTTCCTCGGCTTCGGGGTACAACCGCCGAATGCCACATGGGGGAGTATGCTGAACAGCGCACAAGGGTATATTGCCCAGGCGCCTTATCTGGCGCTGTTCCCCGGGCTGATGATCCTGTTTACGGTGCTGAGCTTTAATGTGCTGGGAGATATTTTGCGGGTCGGCTTTGAACCTAAGCTGATCCGAAGATAGGAGGGCTTAACATCATGACTGAACGGCTGCTGACTGTTGAGAATTTACAGGTATCCTTCGCTACCCGGGACGGGGAGAATCAGGCCGTCCGTGGCGTTAGCTTCCATATTGATGCGGGTGAGACCGTAGGCATTGTCGGGGAATCCGGCAGCGGCAAAAGCGTTACAGCCAAGGCGGTCATGTCACTGATCACACCGCCGGGCCATATGACTGCCGGGAAGCTGGAATTCCGCGGCAAGAGCCTGAAGGGGCTTACGGAGAAGCAGTGGCGGTCCTTACGGGGCAACCGGATTGCGATGGTCTTCCAAGACCCGATGACCTCGCTGAATCCGGTCAAGCGAATCGGCCAGCAATTGACAGAGGTTATCCGCAGACACCGGGGACTGGATAAAGCGGCGGCGTATACCGAAGCGGCGGAGCTTCTCCGCCAGGTCGGCATCCGTGATCCGGAGCAGCGGCTGAAGCAATATCCCCATGAATTTAGCGGAGGGATGCGCCAGCGGGTGATGATCGCGATGGCGCTCTCCTGCCGCCCGGAGCTGCTGATTGCCGATGAGCCTACCACCGCGCTGGATGCGACCATCCAGGCGCAGATCCTCGATCTGTTCAAAGAGCTGAAGGAACGGGGAGATACAGCTGTTGCGCTTATTACTCATGATCTGGGAGTGGTAGCCCAGGTCTGCACGCGCGTCATTGTCATGTATGGCGGACTGGTGATGGAGGAGGGGACGGTGCAGGATATCTTCTACCGGCCTCAGCATCCGTATACGCAGGGCTTGCTGCGTTCCATACCGAAGCGCGGTGGCGGTGAACGTGAGCGGCTGATTCCGATCGAGGGCACACCGCCCGATCTGCTGAATCCCCCGCCCGGCTGCCCGTTCATGGACCGTTGTCCGCATGCCTTCGCCCGCTGCAGTGAACGTCCTCCGGTAGTCGAGTTTGCACCGGGGCACCGCTCGATGTGCTGGCTGACCGAAGGTACAGAAGAGAAGACGGCAGTTACAGCGGGGAGGGATTTCACTTGAGTGAGCGCAAGGTGCTTGTGGAGGTTAGCAATCTGAAGAAGCATTTCCCGAAGGGCAAGGATTTGCGCGGACGGGATAAGGGCGTACTTAAGGCTGTGGATGGGGTCAGCTTCCAGATCCGTCAGGGCGAGACCTTCGGACTGGTTGGTGAATCCGGGAGCGGCAAGTCCACGGTCGGACGCTGTCTGCTCCGTCTGTACGATTATACAGACGGCGAGGTGTTCTACGACGGGAAGCCGCTTGGCAAGCTGGGCGAGAAAGGGCTGAAGCCCTTCCGCAGGCGGATTCAATCGATTTTCCAGGACCCGTATTCCTCGCTTAATCCAAGCCTGAACGTACTGGAGCTGATCAGTGAGCCGATGCGGATTCACGGTCTCTATCCGGGCGAAGAGCGCAAGGAAGCGGTGGCAGAGCTGCTGGAGAAGGTGGGGCTGAAGCGGGAGCATCTGTACCGCTTCCCCCATGAATTCAGCGGCGGGCAACGCCAGCGGATCTCCATTGCACGGGCGCTGTCGGTCCGGCCTGAGTTCGTCGTCTGCGATGAGCCCATCTCTGCGCTGGATGTCTCTGTCCAGGCTCAGGTCGTTAATATGCTGGAGGATCTGCAAGCCGAGTTCGGACTGACCTATCTGTTCATCGCCCATGATCTGTCGATGGTCCGCCATATTGCTGACCGGATCGGCGTGATGTACGGCGGCCGGCTGGTGGAGGTTGCTCCAAGCGATGAGCTGTACGATAATCCGCTCCACCCCTACACCAGAGCCCTGCTGTCCTCCATTCTGGAGACAGACCCGATGAAGGCCAGCCGCAGAATCCAGCTGGAGGCTTACCCGGCTACGCGCGGGACAGAGGAAGCCGCTGCACTGCGGGAAGTGAGTCCCGGACATTATGTGGCCGGGGAATATGCAGACTAATATTATGAACGAATCTTAGAAGATACACATCTGTGAATCAAGGAGGAGATACAATGACAATACCGACTAGCAAGGTCAAGCTATCACAATGGGATGCCCTTCTGCTGGAATCGCTGCGCGCGCTGTCCGGATCTGACGAAGAGCTGCTGCGCAGAGTCAGCGAAGGGGATCTGCCGGCCGATGAGAGTAAATACGAGTTCGATTACGGGCAGTTGTCTGCCCTTGCAGAGGAACAGCCGGAGGGATTCCGCCGGGCCGTTCTGGAAGGCTACCAGATTAAATACAATACCATCCGCGGAATCCGCAGCTGGATAGAGGTTGCGCTGGGTATTGAAGCGAAGCTGGAGCTTGCGGAGGGGCAGGAAGCGGTGGAAGCGGAATTAACGGAGGCTGAACGCGAACGGTTAGAGGATGTATTGTCTTACGGCTGGGCGGTCACTGGCGGGCCTGCTGGAGACGGCAGTACCGGAACGTACCGGATTGAGCCGATTCAGCGCTAGCATCTGATAAGGGAAAGCCAAAGACAGCCGCTCCTGGAATGGGAGCGGCTGTTTACATTTACATATTCAACTGAATTCTGCGCGTGCTTAGTACGCCTTCCAGTCCGGTAGGGTCAGTGCTGACCTTGCGGGCCACGAAGGCTTCGGCCCGCTCCGAGGTGCGCAGGCGCAGCGGCTTGGTCTCAAGCTGTACCAGCTCCCACATCACATCCGCAACAGAGTCTGCCGTCTGCGGCTCCACATTGCGCTCCAGGAAGGTCGCTCTATAAGCATCCAGAATCGGCTTGTACTCGTCTTCCAGAACGCCGCCGGTGCTGGCGACATGCCCCATGACGGTTGAATTGAACTCAGTAGCAATCGCTCCTGGCTCCAGCAGGGTGATATCGATATTGAACTGCGGCTTGTAATAGGTGGCCAGACTCTCCAGCAGCCCTTCCACTGCGAATTTGCTGGCGCAGTAGACCTCATTCATCGGTTGCCCGACCAGTCCGCCGACACTGGAGGTCGCCACAATCTGGGCGTAGCCAGTCTTTTGCAGCAGCGGCAGTGCAGCCCGGATCGTATGCATGACCCCGTACACGTTGGTATTGAAGACATCCTCGATCTCAGGGAACGGTGCCTGCCCAAGCGCTCTCAGATATCCGAATCCGGCATTACAGAATAATAGATCCAGCTTGCCTTGCTCTGCTTCTATCCGGTCTATAACCTGCTGAATACTCTCCGGCTGTGTCACCTCCAGCTCAACGAACTGCAGACCCTCCACATTCTGGTACAGCTCCTGTTCACGCTTCAGATGGCGGGTTCCGGCATAGACCGTCCAGCCCTCATGGGCGAACTTCAGTGCAGTGGCAAGGCCGATGCCGGAGGATGCTCCGGTGATACAGATTACTTTGTTCATACCAGCTTTCGCCTCCATTAGTTTGAACTTCATTGATTTGGACCTGTTGAAAAAGGTATATATGTTCCAGTTTTGCCCACATTATAGCATATAGCAATAGAGCTTCCTGTAAATCGACATAAAGTTCGCGGTTTCGCGGGAATTGGGCGATGCCAAAGTTGCTATATTTGTTTTCAGTACGGTACACTATAATAAAAATCTTATCTGCCAGCGAATGGAGAGGAACAAGGGAACAATGGAAGTATTCAAGCGTTATGTCGCCAATTTAACAGTCCGGCGCTTCTTGATTCTGGGATTGATTGGACTGCTGCTGTACAGTATCAGAGATATGCTGAATCTGGTGCTGCTGACCTTCCTGATCGCTTATGTGATGAACAGCTTTCAGGTGCTATTAAGCAAGCGGATCGGCAAATTTGTGAAGGTGAACAGCAAGGTCATCATCATTATACTGTATGTGGCGCTGATCAGCATGATCGTCATGGCACTCGTCAAATATATGCCCAAGGTATTCTCACAGATCAAGCAGTTAACCACTTTTCTCGGCACGCTGACCTCCGATGATATTCCGCAGAATGAAATTATGCAGTACTTGTTCCGAAAGGTCAGGGAGCTCAATTATCAGAGCTATTTGAATCAGGGGATCGAATATGTCTTCAAAATCAGCAACTGGGGCACCACCTTCGTCCTGTCCACGATTCTAAGCCTTGTCTTCATTCTGGAGAAGAACCGGATCGTCAGCTTCACCTCCCGTTTGAGAGACAGCAAGATCTCCTGGTTCTATGTGGAGCTGGAGTATTTCGGCAGAAAATTCATCTCCTCCTTCGGCAAGGTCATTGAAGCACAGATTCTGATTGCGCTGTTCAATACTTTGTTTACCGTGGTCGGGCTGTGGGTGCTTGGTTTCTTTTTCGAGCCATTCCCGTATCTGTTCGCCCTCTCCATTATGATCTTCATGCTCAGCTTGATTCCGGTCGTCGGCTTTGTCATTTCGCTGATTCCGCTGTGCATTATCGGTTATAACACGGGTGGACTGATGCTGACGGTCAACATTCTGGTGATGATTGCCCTGTTACATGTCATAGAGGGCTACTTCCTCAACCCGAAGCTGATGTCCTCCAAAATGAACCTGCCGATGTTCTACACGCTCGTAGTGCTTTTGTTCTCCGAGCATTATATCGGGGTATGGGGACTGATTCTCGGGATTCCAATCTTCGTCTTTTTCCTGGATATTCTGGATATCAGCCGGGACAATAAGCCTTCACTGGAATGACGCAGCCAATGATATAATCCGTAGTACGCATAGGGCGATATTCAACCTGCTCAAGGTTCGGGTATCGCCTTTTTTATAGAATTTATATGTTTTGGGGTCCCCGCAAAGTACCTGAGTCATCATCGAAGCTAAAGCCCCACTTGGTGGGGTTACCTTAGGAGGAATAACCGGATGATCAGATATCCCGTATTAGAAGCAGAAGCTGTTATTGGTGTAACTGCACCCTCATCAGGAGTGGGGGAGGAGCTTCGTGAACTGCTTGAGCTGGCTGTAGAACGGCTGCAAAAAAGAGGGTACGGCGTAGTCTGCGGACCCACAGCATGGACACAGGAAAAGGCTAAATCGGCTCCGGCTGCTGTACGTGCCGCTGAATTCAACGCGATGATGGCCGATGAGTCCATCGGACTCGTCGTGCCTCCCTGGGGCGGGGAGCTGCTGATTGAGATGCTGGAGCAGGTGGATTTCAGCAAGATGAAGTGTAAATGGATTCTCGGGTATTCCGATATCAGTGTGCTGCTGCTGGCTGTCACGCTGAAGACGGGGATTGCCACTGCTCATGGCACGAACTTCATTGATCTCCGGGGAGAAGAGACAGACCCGACAACCGCCATGTGGGACAAGGTGTTGTTTACGTCAAGCGGTGGTTCTGTACTCCAGCAATCCTCACAGCAGTATCAGCTGGAATGGGGAGGCGGCAAGCCGTCGCCCCATGTGTTCAACCTGACAGAAGCGACTAGCTGGAAGACGGTGGGGAATCAAAAAGTGACGATGCAGGGCCGCTTGCTGGGCGGCTGCATTGACGTTATCCGGCATCTGATCGGGACGCCGTATGGAGAGGTCCGGCATTTCCAGCAGCACTATATCCATAATGAGCCGATTGTGTGGTACTTAGAGAACTGTGAGCTGTCCGTGACCGACCTGCGCCGCTCCCTGGTGCAGATGAAGCTGGCGGGCTGGTTCGAGCATTGCAGCGGACTTATGTTCGGCCGCAGCGCGGCTAACCGCCCTATGGACGGGTACACCGTAGAGGATGTCTACCAGGAGCTGGCCGATGAGCTGGGCCTGCCAGTCGCATACGATATCGACTGCGGACATCTGCCGCCGCAGGTTACTTTGGTGAACGGTGCTTTTGCAGAGGTGGTGGTTGGTGCAGGTAAGGGAAAGGTGACGCAGTACTTCCGGAAGTAGAGGAACTTAGTAGGATGCTCGTACGAACTCTATTTTCCGCTTTTTCTCATACCATAATCAAACCTCTCTTAAACAGGTATATTCGTCATATATAATGTGAATTTATGTCGAATTTAGTTGAAAAAAAGTGCTGGAATTATGCAAGGATCGCTCTACGCATGCCTGGCTTCCTGTATAATTTACGAATATACAGACAGCCATAGCTGCCGATTCCTGATCGCAGTGAATTCCTCACGAAAGAGAGTAATGACTATGAAATCCATCGCCTGGGTGACTGACAGCACCAGCACCATTGATTCTGAATTCGCTATGAATAACCATGTGTATATCGTCCCCCTCCGTCTAATCGTCAATAATGAATGTTATAGAGAAAATATAGATATTAACGCTGATCAGTTCTATGACAAAATGCGTCAGCATGACAAGGTAGGCAGCTCCCAGCCGCCGATTGGCGAGTTCGTGGAATTATACGAGCGTCTGAAGGAAGAGTATGACGAGATTATTGCGATCCATTGTTCCTCCGAGCTTAGCGGGACCTTCAACACCTCGATGCAGGCGGCAGACATTGCTGGAGTGAATGTAATTGGTATCGATTCCAAAGTAGGCGCATACCCCATCCGTGAGATGCTACTGCGCGGTATGCACTGGCAGCAGGCAGGCTGCTCTGCACAGGAGATCAAGAACAGAATTGATAATATAATCGAGGAAATGTCCTTCTATATCATCCCCGCCAGCCTGAGCCAGCTGCACCGCAGCGGGCGGCTCTCCGGCTCCCAGTTCCTGCTGGGCCAGCTGATGCGGATTCATCTGCTTCTGCGGTTCGATGAGGGCAAAATTGTCGTTGTTGATAAAATCCGCACCTTCAAGAAGACGAAGCAAAAGCTGCTGGAGACCATCCAGGAGGAAATCGGCCGCTTCCAGGATATATGTATTATGCACGCGAACAATAAAGAAGAAGCGCTGAGCCTGGAGTGGGCCATTAAGGCCATGTCCCCTTCGGTGCGTACAGAGATTATGACCTTTGTCCCGGTGGTAGGTGCTCATATGGGCGAGGGAACACTGGCGCTGTCTTGGATTAACCGTACGGCATTGAATAGTATTGATGCTGAGGATGAAGTGCTGGAGTCTGTACTCTAGGCTGATTTGCGCCAGGTTTAACTGCCGCTCCCGTCCCTAATGAACCTGATAGACGCTTGGACTTCCGCATGTGGGAGGCAAGCGTCTTTTTGCTTTTGAGAAGACTCCGGTCAACCCGTGTTGACAGTACGAATCCTATTCGTTATGGTGATTAAAAACAGGATTCAATTGAGAATGATTATCTGTTAGATCATTTAGGGGGAGCTTGCGAATCAGCTATGGATGCTCTGAGAATTATACAATTGTGGAATCAGGTGACGGTGCGCGTGCTTGATGTGCGGCTGAAGCAGGCCGGAACCGGCGGGGATTTGAAGCAGTACCGCTTACCGGCGAGCGCATTTTTATTTGTTTTCCAAGGACAGGGTGAGTTGTGGGTTGACGATGAGGTATGGCTATGCGACCGTTTTTACGTGCTGCACGCCGGTAAAGGTGCTCAGGTGACGATCCGGAGCCAGGAAGCACTAAGCGTATATATCGTACTGTACAAAGCTTCGCTGCCCGCTTCGGCCTCGTATGAATTTCATAGGATGATGCATGAATCCGACCCGTTTCTGGACAACTGGGGCTTCCCGCCCGTTGAACCGCTGGCTATGTTAGAGCTGCTTCAGACAATATGCGGCAGTTGGCTTCAATTGGATGACGGATTGACCCGGCTGTCGGTCAAGGGAGATTTCATCCGCTTCGTCCACGCAGTTCTAAGCGAGCGCTTGTTCAGACCCGGTGAGCTATCCTTGTCAGAGCAGGTCATCCGGTATTTGTCCAGAAATTACCGTAAGCACATCTCGCTAGAGGAGCTAGCGCGGCAACTGAATTACAGCCAGCAGTACATTTCGAGAAAATGTAAAGAACAGACAGGACTCAGTCCGCTGGATTATGTTATCCGTTTCCGGATGGAGGAAGCGAAGAATCTGCTGGCCGGTACGATGGCAACACAACAGGAGATTGCAACCCATGTCGGTTATCCAGATCTTATGTATTTCAACCGCATGTTCAAGAAATATACCGGCATAACGCCAGGCCAATATCGTAAACGATACGGACAGTCCGTTTCAGATTATGCAAGGAATAGGTCACAATCGTCCGTTGTTCCAAGCCGGTCATTACGCTATCCTTTTCATGTGAGTGATATTGATTATCAATTTCAATGGAATGAGGCGAATAGAATGACCAGAGCAACCAGAAGCTTGTATGCAGTGATGCTGTTATGCTTAACCGTTATGTTAACGGCTTGCGCTGGGCCGGTGAACAACGGGAGCGCAACGCACAGCCAGGTTGCCGTCAGCGCTTCTCCAACCGTAACCGGGGCTAAGGCCTCTTCGGGGACCAAGATGGTTAGTACCGCTTTTGGCGATGTCGAGGTTCCTGAGCACCCTCAGCGCATAGCGGCAATCTCTTATCTCGGTACTGTACTTGCGCTGGATGTTCAGCCGGTTGCAGCCGAATCGTTCCTGATGTCGAGCCCGTACCTGGAGGGAATGCTGGATGTTGTGACGGATGTCGGCGACTCGCTTGAGAAGCTGCTGGAGCTGAATCCGGATTTGATCATAACGCATAATCCACAGCCTGAGGTAGTTGAGAAATATCAGAAGATTGCGCCAACGGTATCTGTGCCTTACAATCAGTTCGCATCCATTCAGGATGAGATGCTGTATTTCGGCAATTTGCTGGACCGGCGCGAGGCCGCGGAGCAATGGAACGAACAATTCGAGAAGGAAATTGCAGACATTCGGGCGAAGGTTAAACAAGCGGTTCCTGAAGGGAAGACGCTTTCGATTATGCAGGAGTATGACGGAAACGTGAGCCTGTTTGGTCCGAAGTCGGGTCGGGGCGGCCGGCTGATGTATGAAATCATGGGGCTGAAGCCGCCGGCTGCCGTTCCCGGATATATGCTGGAGGAATCCTATTACGAATTTTCACTGGAGAAGCTTTCAGAGTACATGGGGGATTATTTAATTCTGACTACAGAGTCCAGTTTAGAATCGTTGCAGGCTGATCCGATATGGGGGTCGCTGGGCCCCGTTGCCCACAATCGGGTGTTTATATGGACGGAGAACCAATCCTGGTACCGTGACCCGATCGCTGTGAAGAGTCAAATCAACGAACTGACCGACTGGATCATCGAGGTAGCTAGCCGGTAAGGATTTAGAATTGGGTTGACATAAGCTACGCTGGGAGGGAGCGGAACGATGTTCTTATATCATTATTATGATGCATCTGTGGGTCCGTTTGTTAGCCTATCTGATTTGCCGGGCGATCAGGCGAGGGCCGTGCTGGAGACGATTAAGCAGACCAAGCCCAAGGCCCAGAGCGCCCAAAGACATGATAAGTATGTGGAATATCGGCGGAACTGCGAGAGCATCATCCGGGCGGAATTTATACGTAAGGGCGGTGTGGTCCAGCGGTCCTCCCCGCATTATATGGTAGTTGAACACAGTCCGTGGCTAAGCACATGGTTCGAGAATGGCGCATCGCTCAAGATTCCGATTGAGGAATTTGATGTGAACACGATTTCTTTTACCTATGGGGACTCCATGCCCACCTTCAGCCCGCTGATTAACGATGGCAAAGAGTACAGGCACACTCTGTATACCTATCCCGAGATTGTGAGCATCATTGACAAGTACGGGTTACCGCAGAATTGGAACAATGACGGAAAGTACGGTCCGGAGCGGTACGTCGAAGCGCATGTCTGGAGCGATGGGGCGGTTGGCCGGTATCTGAGTGAGCGGAGCTGGGCCCGATAATATGGTATCGAAATAACCAGAAAACGGCTGGATCAGGGGAACCTGACCAGCCGTTTTTAATGGAATAGTATTATTATCAAGACTTCAATCTAAATGATAACAGAATTCAAATGAATAGTCTAGTAATTTTTGGGCGAGATGTTAACATAAGGTTACCGGTAAAACAAAATGTGAGTGCGCACTGTTACATGAAATGGAGTCTGCAAATGAAGGGTTTAGACTTGAGCGAGGAGTTCTATTGGGAGATTGTGAGGCCGCTGATCGCCAGACGTTTCCCGCAACTAATGGAGAAGCATGCTGCCGGATTGATTGGATATGGCTCGGATGTTCTAGGGCATGATGACGACTTATCAAGAGATCATGAATGGGGAGCCAGATGCTACATTTGGCTGCAGGACTCGGACTAAGATCAATATGCTGTAACCCTCGATCAAGCGTTGGATGAAGAGGTTCCGGCTTTATTCAAAGGGTATCCCGCCCGCTTTTCTGTAGATGAGTCTCACAAGGTGCTTATACCCTCTAATGGTAGTGGCAATCTGCATCATATTGCTATTACATGTGTCTCCCGGCATATGCGAATCCAACTGGGTCTGCATAGTGTGCAGCCTTCCTTACACGAGTGGCTAATGCTTCCTGAGCAGAAATTGCTCGAATGGACAAGAGGGAGAATCTTCACAGACCCTATAGGGGAAATAACAGAAGTGCGTAAGACCCTTGCTTATCTGCCAGATGATATCTGGCGCTATAAATTGAAATATGCCTGGAGTTCATTCTGTCATCTCTATGTGGTAAAGCTCGCTGAACTTCGGGGAGAAACGTTGTCAGCCCGGCTGCTGTTAAACCGGATGGTGGAGCAGGCGGTGCAATTGGTCTTTCTCTACAACAAAAGGTATCGGCCGGGGACCTACAAATGGCTGTCCAGGGAGCTGGCGCAGATCAGCCCTGTGGTCAATGAGCATGTTAAGCAACTTGAAGCGATCCTGATGGAACCCTCTATTGCAATAGCAGTGCAACAACTGGAAGGCTTGTTAATGAAATTGGCGTATCAACATAATGGATTGAAAATAACCGAATTTATTGAACTTCAGCCAGCGCCGTTCTACGCAAGAGGCCTGCAATCGTATTCTTATGTAAATATAGAAGATGCGATACTGGCTACGTTACCTGGAGAACTCCAGCATCTTGAAATCCCGGGTGCACTGGATCAGTTGATTACAAGTGATCACGTGTTGATCTGGGCGGATCATTATTCCAAATTCAGGCCAGTATACAGTGCCAAGTCTGATATAACAAGAACCGGGATAGGGGATATGATTGTCTAGCTGACCGTGTTTAATAGTCACCGCCGAAACGATGAACATGATATTTTTAACAGTTTTTTTACCAGAAGATGAAATAATATATTTTATAACATCTGGGATTATATATCATAAATGAATCTTTATCACATAATTATATTTCTCTTGAAATAGACCGTGAATGGAGGTGAAACTATGAAAAAGCCAGTAATGATCCATCCTTCGTCTGTTAAAACAAATTTAAACCCATTGACGACTAATCGTCCTTGCTAATCTAACCAGGGATATCTGTGGACCTCTTAGGGCACTCAGATATCCCTTATAACTTATAACGGAGGATAAATATGAAGGTTTTGTATAAGCTAGCCCCTAACTTAATCAAGTATTCTATTACGGATGACTATTACTTTATCTACAATGCACTGTACGGAAATGGAAGAATAGTTTCTAAAGAATGTAATGACTTTTTTGATGGTCATACTATAATTTCGGAGCATGAAGTATTGGAGTATTTTGGCGATGAAATGTTCAATGATTTAATTGCTTTGAATTTTATCTATAAGGTTGAGGAAGATGAACGGGCCTTGTTGGAGAAAGAATTGGATCAACGGCAGCAGGAGTTACATACTGGTATTTATTTTGACAGGCTTCATCTTTCTACAACTAACAAATGTAATATGAGCTGTAGCTACTGTTTTTGTAGCACCTTTGACTATAGTGAAGCTAACCCGCAAGATGATAAGCTGAGATTTCCGCAGCAGGCAATGTCTTTTGAGGTTGCCAAGGAAGCTATTGAGAAATCGATTCAGGTCATTCAAATGAACGGAAAGAACAAACTGTCAATTGAGTTTTTTGGTGGAGAACCTTTTTTGAACAGTAAGCTGATTGAAGAAGTATTATTACACTTTGGCGATGGTACAAGCTTTGGCATGGATTTGGAATACGGAGTCACGACAAATGGTTCATATTTGCCATCCAGCATATTGGAGCTGTTGGCTAAGTATAAGGTGCGAGTGGCTGTAAGCATTGATTATATTGATTACCTTACAGGTGAGTTCCGTGGAGAAGGAAATAATCTGATTAAATGGGCTACACTGGACAAGAATATTGGCAAGCTTAGAGATCGCAATATCAATATTGAACTGCAGTCAGTGATGTCAGAAGAGACTTGGGATCATTTTAATTATGAGCTCATAGACTATGCTGCAGCAATGGGAATAAAAAGTATTGAGATTATCATGTCTTTTGATTTTGATTTTTATAGGAAGTTTGGTTCCAAAGAGATTGGTGACCGAATTCTTGATGCTTATGATTATGCTCAGACTAAAGGCGTGTTGTTATCAGGGTATTGGTATCAATCATTCTGGGGAATTGTTCATCCGGACGAATGGGTGGAAAGAAGAGCCTGGAAGACCTGTCCTACCATCGGGCGTCTAATAAGCATTGAGCCGGATGGCAGTGCCTATGCCTGTAAAACAACTTCAAAAAAATTAGGAAATACAGATTTATTTCAGGAGATTTTTGCCGGTGAAGCATACCGTTATTATGCGATGAGAGCGTATTCCAACTCCACGGGTTGTGTCGATTGCGAATTGGAGGGATTTTGTTCGGGGAACTGTACAGGCGCTGTAGAGAATGAATTTGATGATATCTATAACTATGATGAAGCATACTGCAAAACAATTAAACATATAGTTAAAGGATTGCTGGAACGTTATTTCGTGGAAATTAAAGCGCAACTGCCGGAGACCGAGAAAAAAGCAGATTATATATCAGGATAAAATATGTTAACCAGGCTCCGTCTTGTTATAGGATGGGGCTTTGTATAGTTTAACTATTTAATTTCGCAATAAGTGAAGGGATGAACAGTTTGACTAACCCGAATCAGAGCCGCTCTCTTGAAGAGATATCAAATCCTATTCAAAGGATATTTTTTACGTGGACACGTTCGTTTACTAAGCAAGCTATTCGTAAGGATCAGCCGCTAAGTACCATCCAAGAATCCATTCTCACTATTCCTTCCACATATGGAATCGGTCGGTTTCAAGAAGAATCAGCATCCGTACGCAGATCCAAAAAAGTGATGCCGCTGGTTATTCATATCGTATGCCAATTAAAATCCTCTTTCCTGGCCTATGCACTACTTTCGTTTCTGACCCTGGCCCTACAGTTCTCTATCCCGTATTTGTTTCCTGATATCCTTCGCGCCATTATTAACGATAGCTCACAGCCTCACGGGGCAACACTGGGAGCGATCTTTCTGTTTGTCGCCATTCAAATGGTGAAGGTGATCTCCAATTCTCAATTTCTGCATTTCCGCTGGAAGCTAATTATCTCCACTGAATTCAATTACCGCAATATCCTGTTTAAGAATATTCTGCGGAAAAAAGAATCCGCGCAGCGTGCAGGGCAACTGATAGATTTGTACGGAAATCAAATTAGCTGGTTCAGAGGAATAGTTTGGTTTATAGACGGCATAAGCAGCGCGCTCGGGATTCTATTTGGCGTTGCACTCCTGGTAATGTATTTAGGCGCCGGGGGTCTTATGGGGTGTATTTTGCTATTCGCAGCACCTATGTTTTCGAGGCTGCTTCATAAACTGAATCGGGTGGATACTGAGCTCAGCCGTGCAAACAGTAAGCGATTATTTGAAATCAACGATTACCTTAATAAATATAGAGAAGCTAAACAAATGAACTTCACCAATTACTTCATCCGCAAGATTAATAAAGCAAGATCGCGTCAATCGGAATTTTTACATAAAAAAAGTAAGATTCAAATTCTGCTAACTCTAATCAACTATTCTCTGGTTCCGTTGACGGCCATGATATGTATTGGCTTCTCCTCTCTAGTGGGCTATCCGCTAAGTGTTGAGAAAACCATGGCATCCTTTATTGTATTTGGCCTGCTGGATCGGTGTATTAACGATTTCCTCGTCAGTATCAACACAGTTAGACAAGGGCTAAAGGCTGCCTCACTCGTAAAGGAATATGTTAGCCTGGATGAAGAAGAATGGGAGGGAAGCAGAGGGACTGTAGAGAAGGCAGGGACGATCTCACTGAAGAAAGCAACGTATAGCAGACCTAATGACCCTGGCCAGATTCTGCTTACAGATATAGATCTAACGGTCAATCCAGGACAGTTAGTTATCATTGTAGGTGAAACGGGGTCCGGGAAAACGAATCTGCTGCGAGCCCTTGCCGGATATCTGGAACGCGTTCAAGGAGAAGAATCTGCGGAGCTGCGCTGTGAGGAGGTCATGGATCATTCACCTTTATTCCCGGTAAGCATCAGAGATAATATCATCCTTGACAGGCCTTATGAGGAGGCGCGTTATCGTCAGATCATTCATTTATGCGAGTTAAGCAAGGATTTGGAACAGTGGACAAACGGTGATTCTACTGTTATCAACACAGATATGGTCAATCTGTCAGGCGGGCAGAAAAAAAGAATTTTGCTGGCCCGGGCTGCATATCAGAATGCTAAGACTGTATTGCTGGATCAGATTCTGAATTCTTTGGATGCAAAGGTGCGAAAGAGAGTACTTAAAAATTTGATTCTGGATTATTGGAATGATACAACTAGAATTATGGTGGCAGCCACTATTGATCAGGAATTATTCGAACGGGCAGACCAAGTGATTGTAATGAAACAAGGCCGTATCAACAATGCTTTCCAAAAGAATGCATTCGATTACAATACACTTCGTGACTTTCTTCCTGATGAAAAAGTAATTCAAATGAATAACGAAAGTATCACAAAGGAATTGTCAGAAGAACAGAGCTTAAAGCGGGAAGAGCCGGGCCCTGAAGAGCAGGAGAAGATTAAGCAAGCTAGTCTTAGAGTACTGAAGCAGTATTTTTTAGCATTAGGAAGCAGGCCGCTGCTGATTCTTTTCATAGCTTTATTTATATTAGCGCAGGTTATCGATGCTGCCTCTATCTATATTGTGCCGAGGTTTGGTGGAAATACTGCAAACCCTATGTTATTCGCCTCTATTTATTTTGGCATAGCTCTATTGCTGGTTATTACCAATGTTGTGCGTATAAGTATAATCTACTTGGGGAATGTAAAAGCCGGTGAAGCCCTTCATCAGCAATTATTACAGCGGGTATCGAAACTCAGTTTTTTGCAGTTCAGTAAACAACAGAACGGGGCATTATCCGCGCGTTTTTCCAATGATATGAAGATTATTGATATGGATATGAGCGGGTACACCAGCAATCTGCTGGAATCGTTTTTCAAAATTATTGCCGCAGCAATTCTAATTGCTTACTCGGATTTCTATATGGTGCTGGTTCTGGGTGTATTTTTAATATTTTTTAATAAAATTCAGAAGGAAGTTCGGATCACAGGCAAAATTACATCCAGGCTAGCCAATGAAGCCCACGAGCCCTGCCTCGCTATTCTTAAATCTGTGGCCGCAGATTCTAATTATGTAAGGAAGCAAAGCCTGCAAACTTATTTTACGAATATCTGGGAAGGGAAGATTACAGACGCATTAAATGCAGAGTATACAAGACAGTCAGTGAATAGACTTTATCTGTTCTGGATAGAGGTGGCAGGGTATTTTACATTTTCTGTTTTCTTGATCCTTATGAGCTTGAGGGGCTTCTCGGGAGACTCCGTTATCATCTATGTGACTTTAACCTATACGTTAACGGCATTTTCCAATTTTGAAGTGCTGCTCAGAGATCTTCGTCATATGGAAATTGGGACTAATTCACTTGAAAGAATTTTGGGGCTTGAGCGCGGAAAATCCCCGGTAAGCGCAATGGAGGCTACACCTTCAGTTATGGATACAGCAGGCGGCCTGACAATCAAGAATTTGAGCGCCAAATATAGTGATTCAATACCAGTCATCTCCGGATTGACACTAAAACTGGAACCCACTGAAAACCTGCTGGTCAAAGGAAGAACGGGAAGCGGTAAATCTACGTTATTTTACTGCCTGACCCGATTTATGGAGTATGAAGGCGAGATTCTGCTCGGAGATACTAATGTTAAGTCCATTCCAGATCATCTGCTGATGAAAAAAATAGTCACCCTGCCGCAGCGTCCGGTGCTGTACCATGGAACGCTAAGAGATAATTTGGACCCCGAGCAGCAATGTACGGATCAGGAGATATGGTCAGTGCTTGAAAAGTTAAACCTTAGAGGGAGAGTAAGCTCACTTCAACAAGAAATTGATGAAGATCAGGGGAGCTTCAGCCAGGGTGAAAAGCAGCTTCTTAATTTGGGAAGATGTCTGTTACTCAAGCCGGAATTGTTATTAATTGATGAAGCAACCACCGATATTTATGGAGCACAAGAATCAGATTTGTACAGACTGATAAGCAGGGAATTGCCGAATACGATGGTCATTGGCATTTCACACAAAGAGACCCAGTCCAGCTTTTATCATAACATTCTGGATATGGAAGAGATGAAACTCCAAAAAATACGATAAGGGTCTCTTTGAATTAGATGCAGGAAACTGCAGGCAGCCTTTAGGCTATCAAGCTTATGCTTGATGGTCTTTTTTTAAATTTTCTTCCTCTAATATTCCAATTTATACAATTTCCTAGTATCAATATACATAGTAAATGTACATAGTCCTATTGTAGAATCAAGAAGTTGTCGAATTATGGAGCGATATTCCATCCTTGGAACTCTGTAGGGCGATGGTTTATGAATTTTTTTACAAAGAAAGAGGGGGAAGAAATTTTGTTATTCCAAGCAGCACGCCGTAAACTCAGTCTGTTGATTGTATTTGCCCTGTTAATCAGCAGCCTTACGCCACATCTGGTGTTCGGGGAGTCCGCGCAATTGAAAGATATCGCAGGCTCTTATGCTCAAAAGGAGATTCAATCTTTAACTGAAGCAGGAATCATCTCGGGGTATGAAGATAACACCTTCAAACCGAATAAGGCTATGTCGCGCGCCGAACTGGCGAAAATTATAGTCCTGTCCTTAGGACTGGAAGTAAGTGGTGATCAGGCCGCAGCATTCAAAGACGTTGCCGCTACCAGCTGGTATCGTGGTTATGTAGGTGCGTTGGTGAAGGCAGGCATCACAGAGGGGACATCGGCGAGCACGTTCAGTCCTAATTCGAGTGTAACCCGGGAAGAGCTGGTTGTATTTTTCATCCGGGCCTTTGAATTAGATGAAACGGCGAAGAAGCTGCCGCTTGGCAGTAAGCTGTCGGATATGTCTGAGGTGTCTGAATGGGCAAAAGCTCAAGTATCCCTCGCCTTCAACAATGGGTTCATCAACGGAGTAGAGGGCATTGACGGCACGCTGAAATTCAAACCTAAAGAGCGCGCAGAGCGCCAGGCTCTGGCCCGTCTCGCATATGAGTTCAAGACGAATAAGGCACTATATGTTGAGAAGTCCAAGCAGCTCCTTGCTGAAGAGACGAACATTGTTAAGACTCCGGTGGTTACTCCGGCTCCTACAGCGACACAAGCTATCCGTGATACGTCTGTGAGCGCTCCGGCAGCCCCGGGTCCAGGAACGCCAGCATCGGCAACGCCTGCACCCGCAACACCGGCACCAGCGGAGCCGACTCCAGCACCCGCAACACCGGCACCAGCGGAGCCGACTCCAGCACCCCCAACACCGGCACCAGTGGAGCCAACTCCAGTACCGGCCAATGCTCTCCAGATTGTAGTGAAGGGGGAGAGTACAGATGCTATTTATGCAGAAGAGTCCACTGAAGTTATTTTCCGTACAACGCTTAATGCGGCAGAGACAGTAACTGCAAGTGTCTATCAGGTAGATGACAGCGGAAAAATGATGTCACAGATCACCCTGCTGTACGATGATGGTCAAGAAATTCATGGAGACAGCCTTGCGGCAGACGGACTCTATAGCGGCAAAGCAGCATTAACTGAAAATACAGAGGGCTACATAAATCTGCAGGCCTTTGTTGGAGAGGTACCTAGCAGTGCAGTCTTTAAACTGTCTGTACTGAAGCATCTTACAGATGAACAGCTTGCACAAACAGAAATGATTGAAAATAATACACAGAGTATGCTTGATCAACTGGCTGCTTCTACAGGTGATTTGCAACAGGCAAAGGAAGAGACAGTGGCTTGGCTTCAAACCCAGGACGAAGTAGAGCATGCAGGAATATCAGGTGAAGGAGGAAGCATCTGGTATTTGCTGGACAACGGGATTCTAGGCGGAATATCCTCGGCCCCTGAGAATACAAAAGGATTAAACAACACTGTAGAAGAGGCTGCGTCCAATAATGCTTTGACGGCGCTCACGCAAGATGTGGAACAAACCGTAGCCACCATAGGAAGCCAGCGGGTTGCTGTGGTCTCTCCATTCTCCGTCACCCTTCCATCTTCGACGGTGTATGACGCTGTATATCAAAGCTTCGAGCAGTCGAATTATCCCTTCCTTGCGGAGAGAGTAAAGGACAGCGCAGCGGGCGTTAACTTCTTCAAAGGACTTGATCAGTATGGTGTTGTGGTCTTAGATTCTCATGGGGATACGTACTATGATGAGATTGTGCTCCAGACATTCCATGATAAATACGGTGTTGATTTCAAATATGCGGGGCCGCAAGTCATGTTCCTGACTGGAGAGAAGGCAAACGCAGAGAACAACAAGACCTATGAACTGGATCTGAAAAAGGGAAGATTGGCTATCATATCAGGTTATTATGCGATTACGCCTTCTTTCATTACACGGTACAATGATATGCTTCCCGGCACTATTGTATATAACGGCAGCTGCCGCAGCGCATACAACGATTCCATGTCGGATGCGTTCATCAACAATGGCGCCAGCACTTATTATGGTTACACCGATTATGTAAAGCTTGCTTATGATCAGGTCATTGCTCCATCCGTATTCAATGCCTTGAATAATGAGAATATGACAACCGGACAAGCTTTTGAGGCAGCAGTGGCTGCTCATGGAACCGATGACGGGTTGGCAGCATTCGTTATGAAGGGAAGCAGCATCGGTACGAAGACCGAAGGGATTATCAACGGAACCTTTGAGAACGGAAAATGGACCGGCTGGAATGGAAACGGAGATGTCCGGGTCATCTCAAAGCTGGGGCCGCTTAAGCCTACAGAGGGTAACTACATGGTGATTATCAGTACTGGCCTTGGGTTTGAAAACAATGATAAGGGAGGATATGACTACAATTCCGATAGTTATATCGAGCAGAGCTTCATTGTCCCGGCGGGAGCCACAACCTTGTCGTTCGATTACAATTTCATTTCTGAGGAGCCAAAGGAGTTTGTTGGAACCAAATACAACGATACATTTAGAGCAACAGTAACTTCCAGTGTATACATCAATCCGGCTTCCCTCGTCACCTCACACTTGAATGGCGGACCTACGGTGACGTCC
This sequence comes from Paenibacillus sp. FSL R7-0210, assembly GCF_038009085.1. Classification (NCBI taxonomy): domain Bacteria; kingdom Bacillati; phylum Bacillota; class Bacilli; order Caryophanales; family Paenibacillaceae; genus Paenibacillus; species Paenibacillus sp. FSL R7-0210. Next base: position 6,096,828 of record NZ_JBBPAR010000001.1, on the reverse strand, counting down.
AGTGTCTACGGACAGGAATCTGTGATTGTGGGTAAGGAATCGATTAATGAGTCCACAGCCTATTGGATTGATGAGAACAAAGTAGACGTTAATTTCTACGGCGGGGATGATACGGCCTACATGACGAATTGGAAGCACGTCCAATTTGATGTGAGCCAATTTGCCGGCAAGGGCTCCATTGTCCTCCGGTTCCATGTGTGGGATCAAGGTGACAGCGTTTTTGACACGGCAGTATTGATCGATAATGTAATATTGAAATAACCGTAAATGGCTGGATCAGGGGAACCTGACCAGCCGTTTTCTAATGGAATGAGCAATCAAGACCACTACATAGCCTTTTGCAACCTAGAGTTGCAGAATAAATTTAGAATACTCTACTTACGCTCGATTTCGATATCAGCTCCTCTATGCTACTATTGGCTGTGTTGAGTGATAGTAGAGTGGAGGTGTGGTCACGTTGATAGATAATAACAAAGCCGGGCAGAATATATTGAACTTAAGGAAGGGGCTATCCCTGACCCAAGCAGAGCTGTCCAGCTTAGTGGGCGTAAGCCATCAGGCGGTTTCCAAGTGGGAGCAGGGTGACTGCCTGCCTGATATCGGGGTGTTGCTGAAGCTTGGACAGGTCTTCGGGAAGTCGGTGGAAGAGCTTCTGTTAGGGGAGAGCGTTAGCCGCGATTCAGCTTCTGAGGAAATTGTAAGCCCTCCCATCGAGCTGCCGGATGAGGTCTGGACTGCGGCCTTGGATCGTATCCAAGGCCGCATCTCACCACCCAGCTTCAACACCTGGTTCAAGGGCACGAAGGGGAAACAGCTGGGGGAGACTTACTGCGTCTACAGTCCGAGCCGTTTTGCTTCAGAATGGTTATATCACCGTTATTCCAATTTGATTGTACCGGTTCTCGAAGATATTACAGGCACATCCAGCCTTAAGGTCGAGTTCTGCTCTATGGGAGCATGGGACACCAACCGTAAGGGTTAGGTTTCTGCCCGGTAGGTTTTGCCAAGCTGATGACCCAGACCAAAATAATGGCGGAAATTGTAGATGAGCGGACTCCATTTCAGAGGATCGATATGATTGTCATCCATAATAATTAGGTGCAAGGAATGAAGCTACCACTCCATAAAATTCTCTTCAATCAGCGCAGCAAACGATTCTGCGATCACCTCGTAATCCCCGTTATCATGGTCGATGAGCAGCACGCGGCCCTCGGGGTCAAGCAGGATCGGGTTGCCCGAGCCGTCCATGGAAAAGACTGCACTTCGTGCAAGCAGCCCGCTCATAGCGGTATCCTTGTAATCCTCGCGGAAGGACAACGTTAACTCGGTCACACTCTCCCGTCCGATGGAGGAACCGTTGCTGAAGGCGTGTACGGGTAGTCCGGCATAAGCGCCGCCAAAGCTTCGGATGAATTGAACATAATCCTGATCCAGCGACAGACCCAGTTGCTTCTCTGCCTCAGCGATTTGTTCCTCTGTTGCCGGTGTACCGAGCAGACTCTGATTCCCTTCTTTGGTTAAAAAAAGCTGTAAACGTTCCATTAGCGCATCATTCATTGTTCTTCCTCCATTTCTAAGAGTATCTATTAATCATAACAAGAGCGGGACTTAGGTCAATAGTGCTCTTTGAATGATCTAAATGTGTTGCTGCGAAGGCATATGAGCCGGATATAAAAAAGCTGTCCCATACGCAGTAATTCTGCGAAAGGGACAGCTTTTTAAATACTTTCAACCCTATTTAGTTATCGCTGCGCCCATTCACTCAGCCAAACGAAGTTTCGACACTCTGCGCGACAATCTCCCTCAGCTCGGCCTTCTGTGCGTTGAACTGCTGCGGGGTGATGCTGCCGCTGGCGAGTCTGGCTTCGAGCTGCTGGGTCAGCTGCTTGACTTGCAGGTTGATGACCTGGGTCACGTTGCCGCCATTCTCTTCTGCGATGTTACGCAGGGACTTGCCTTCATATAAGGCGTCGTATAGCTCTTCGTCAGAGGTCGGGTTCAGGTTCAGGGCATCCAGCAGCTCATCGGTATCGGCCACATCAGAGGTGGACCATTTGGCGACAGGAAGGGTATGTAAAGCCGGCTTACCCCAGGCCGTTCCTCCGAACGACATAGCTACGATCATTGTTCCTACAATCATTACACGCTTAATATTCATATGTTTTATATTCATGTGTATAATCCTCTTTTCGTGGTTGGTTATATCGGTCAAGGTTCATCATTTACGGCGGCTAGTGAACTTCAGCTAAGTACAGTTTACCCAATAATACTGAAATGAAGCTTAAGTCTTCTTAAAGATAACCTAAACTTTGCTTGGCTCTGCCGGTTCCTTGCTCCGGCTTCTTCATCTGCGTTATTCTTGAAGGGCAGTAACAGATCAGAACAAGCGTGAGCGGAAGGATGAACCGTCTATGAAAAAAATACTGGTCGTCGATGACGAACCGGCCATTGTAAGTGCGATTGCCTACGCGCTGCGGCGTGAAGGCTATGAGGTCGATACTGCCGGTGACGGGGAGGAAGCGCTGAGCAAGGCGAATACCTTTCGTCCGAATGTGCTGGTGCTGGATGTAATGATGCCGAAGCTGAGCGGTTATGATGTCTGCCGCAAGCTGGAGGACCGGGATGATATTGGAATCATCCTGCTGACTGTCAAGAATGATATTGTTGATAAAATTGTCGGTCTGGAGCTGGGTGCAGACGATTATATGACCAAGCCCTTCGAGATCCGCGAGCTGCTGGCCCGGGTGAAGGCGCTGCTGCGCCGGCTGGAGAAGAATACGGCTGAGATCCGCAGTGAGCTGATCGAATACGGCCTCCTGCAGGTTCACCCGGACCGGCGCAGCGCCGAGCTTGGCGGGGAGCCGCTGGAGCTGACCCCGAAGGAATTCGATCTGCTGCATCTGCTGCTCTCGCACCCGCAGCGGGTGTATATGCGCGAGGAGCTGCTGGAGCAGGTCTGGGATATGGACTATGCCGGGGGAACGCGCACCGTGGATATTCATATCCAGCGGCTGCGCAAAAAGCTGGGCGAGCCCTACCAGAATATCCTGCAAACCGTCTACGGTGTAGGCTATAAGGCCGTGCCTGCGGGGAGCTACTCATGAGAATCAGCATCAAGCTGAAATTCAGCCTGTTCCTGGCGGCACTGCTGATTCTGGCCGTCGGCGTGCTGAGCTACTTCGTCCTGCGCGGCGTGGAGCGCAATGAGCAGGGCCAGACGGAGCGCAGTCTGGCCCAGCATGTCAACACGGTCAATCTGCGTGTGAAGCAGACATACTATACCGGTGCGCGCCTTACGCCGCAGGTCTTCATGCAGCAGCGCGGCAAGGCGCTGGCTGCAGAGCTGGCCGGATTCACCGGCTTGGAGGTGACCCTGTACGACAGCCAGGGCCAGCAGGCGGGCACCTCGGCGCAAGGCGGGCCTGTGCCGGGTCCGGGTAAGCCCGATCTCAGCACAGCGCTGGACTACGCGCTGAATAACAAGGTCGCCTACCAGAGTGAAGGCGATAAGCTGTTCTACCTGGCCCCGCTGCAGGGGCCGGAGGGCCAGATGGGCGTGGTGCAGCTGCAATACTCCCTGGAGGGAGCCCGCAGCTTCCAGCAGACGCTGCTGAATCTGTTCCTGACGACAGGCGGCGTGGTTCTGGTGTTCAGCTTCATCCTCGGGTATCTGTATTTCAACCGTGCGGCTGCCTCCATCGGGCGGCTGAAGAAGGCGGCGGAGGATATCCGCGGTGCCAACTATATCACGGCTCCGCCGGTGCGGCGTAAGGATGAGCTGGGTGAGCTGGCCGAGGGCATCTACTTCATGAGCCGGGAGATCGAGCGCAGCATTGCCGCCAAGGATGAAGAACGGCGTAAGCTGGAGCTGGCGGTGGAGAAGCTTCAGGCGCTGGAGCAGCAGCAGAAGCAGTACATCGGGAACATCAGCCATGAATTCAAGACGCCGCTGACCTCGATTAAGGCGTATGTTGATCTGCTGAATATGTATGACGATGACCCCAAGCTGCTGCATGATGCCAAGCTGAGTATCGCCAAGGAGACAGAGCGGCTGTACGAGATGGTGGAGAAGGTGCTGCAATTAACGGCGCTGGAGAAGTATGATTTTGAATCCCAGGCAGAGCTGCTGGAGGTTGAGAGTACGCTGCGCGATATCTGCGGACGGATGAAAGGCAAGGCGGAGCGCTACGGCCTCACAGTCACGCTTGACGCCCAGCCCGCGCATATCTGGATCGATAGAGAAAGCTTCATGCATATCTTCATCAATCTGCTGGACAATGCGATCAAATATAATGTCCCGCAGGGGAGTGTTCATCTGTACAGTGAGGTCAGGGAGCAGCGGGTATGGATCACCGTGCAGGATTCCGGCATCGGCATTCCGGAGGCGTCGCGGGAGAAGATCTTCGAAGCGTTCTATACGGTCAATCGTGACCGTTCCAGAGCCTCGGGCGGCACAGGGCTTGGTCTTTCGCTGGTCCGTAATCTGGTGGAGAAGCAGGGCGGAACCATTGCCTTGCTGGAAGGCTCAGGCGAAGGGGCGGCGTTTGAGCTGTCTTTTCCGCTGGTGACCTGAAGGGATAAAGTTTACAAGTTGGAGATATTTGCGATGCGGTTTGGAAATAAGCGTCCGCTATGCTGAAGTGGCAACATGAGCGATGAGCTGGAGGGAAGCCTGAATGAATCATAAGAGCCATAGAGCCAGGGGCAAGATCTGGAGCATTCTGCTCTGCGGAGCTGTTCTGCTAACGGTTACTGCCTGTAGTACTGAGAGCACAGATACACGTGAGGTTGTAGAGAAGGCAGGCCGCAAAATTACAGTCCTCGATAATATCAGCGAACCGGTCTATACAAAGCTGAAGCTTGCGGGCATACAGAAGGTGGAGGGGGTGCGGGGGACGGATTTTGCCGGTGAGGATGTAATGGTAGTGACCAAGGAGAACCGCAGTCTTCCCTCGCAGATTATTGAAGGACAGGAACGGTATCCGCTGAATCTCTATCTGCATACCCTGTCCACAGGTGAGGAAGCACCGCTTCAGACGGGAGAGCTGAATTACGGCGCGCCGCAGTTGTCTCCGGACAAGATGCATGTCTTCTTCAAGGAGCTGTATGACGTCACAGGGTTCGGCTATATTATGGATCTGTCCGGGAGCGCACCGGTGAAGGTAAGTGATGCAGAGTTTCGGCTGGAGGAAGGAAAGTGGGCGGATGACGCGCATGTGATTTTTCCTGATATGGAAGGCAATATTCTAAGTGCAGATCTAACCGGCAAGCAGGAGACGATCGTGAAGACGGGCATCCCGTATGTGCATGAGGTGGTTCAGACCGGCAGCCGGATTCTCTATGTTACAGGTGAAGACAGCCAGCTTAGCGCCTATGACACAGCGACGAAGCAGACCAAGGTGCTGCGAAAGAATGTGATCTGGGCGGTTCCCTCTCCGGACGGAAGTCAGATGGCGATTGTCGAGCGTATCGGACGCGGAGAGATGACTCTGAAGCTCTGTGACAGCGAAGGCAATGAGCAGTCTAAGCTAGCTTCAGGGCAGCAGATCTTCGGCACCAGCTGGTCGCCGGACGGCAAGCTGCTGGCTTATGCAGTGACGGCGGCCGGTTCAACGGATGACCAGCAGGACCTGTTCATTACCGAGGTGGAGACCGGAGAGCAGACGCCTGTGCTGAATGATTTTCATCTGGCTGATCCTCTCCACTGGAGTCCGTCCGGCAAGAAGCTGCTGGCTACAGCTACGGTACTGAAGGATAATATCTATCAGTTTCTGACCTATGTGGTTAGCCTGTCTTAGCTTTCTTATTCGCCAAAAGGTAAAGGCCGCTGGAATGGCGGAATCGACTGGCGGGATTCGTGGTATAATGGGGGAATGTGCAAGCAGGATGAACAGGAAGGAGCAGTACCCCCAATGGAAGTAACCGCACAGGAAGTAGCGGAGTGGATGGTGAAGGAGATTAAGTTCACAGGAACTTTATACCAGACCGCTGCGATTGAATATGTGAAGGCGAATTTCGGTGAGGAATTTGTATTCGTGAATGAGAATGGCAATGCCTCGTTATCCAAGGAAGTGAAGAAGGCCTTCCGCAAGCTGCATGGCGGCCGGATTGCCTGGGACCGCGACGGGTTCCTGTGGGCCTGGACCTGAGGCTGAACGAGTAGAGGATAACCATAAGAACATAACAAAGGGAGCATTGCTGTAATAGCAGTGCTCCCTTTTGTATGCAAATAGAACTTACGTGGCATCCCCTATACATATTCCAGCATGCCCTTGTCCTTGAGCAGATCAACGATATCTTTAACCGACTGCGCCTTATCCTTGGGACAGATCATGACCGCGTCCCCGGTGTCGGCGATAATGAAGCCGTCCACGCCGATGGTGGTAATCAGCCGCCCGTTGCCATAGATAATGGAATTGCGGGTGTCGATGCCGACATGATTGGCCTTGATAATGTTGCCTTCATCATCAGGCGGGAAGATGGCGCCGAGTGCGTCCCAGCTGCCGATATCATTCCAGCCGAACTGGCCGGACAGCACCACTACCTCATCAGAGCGTTCAAGTATGCCATAGTCAATGGAGATATTCTGCAGCAGCGGATAGATCCGGTTAATCGTCTCCTGCTCCTGGTCTGTACCGAGCGCTTCACTGATCGGCAGCATCGTATTATATAGCCGCGGCAGATAACGTTTGAAGTTATCGATAATGACCGAAGTTTTCCAAATGAAGATCCCGCTATTCCAGAGATAATTGCCTGAGGCCAGATACCCCTGTGCCTTCTTGAAATCCGGCTTCTCCACGAATTCAGCTACATCGTATACAGCAACCGGTTTGACTGCGATCGGCTCCTGGTCATAAGCGATGTAGCCGTAGCCGGTGGACGGGAAGGTCGGCTTAATCCCGATCGTGACAATGGCGTCACTCTCCATCGCGACGGTGCAGGCTTCGTCCAGCGTAAGCCGGAACTGCGGCTCATCGGTAATATAATGATCGGAAGGCAGGACGACCATTAGGGAATCCCCTTCACTCATCTGCTGGATGGAGAAGGCGGCGAACAGGATGCTTGCTGAAGTATTCCGGGCCACAGGCTCGATCAGAATATTGCTCTTCTGAACACTGCTGTGCATAATGCTCTCCAGCAGGACCGCCTGGGTGCGGTTCGTCACAATAACGGTATTCTCCTGCGGTATGATGCCCTTGAAGCGTTCGATCGTATCGTTCAGCATAATATCGTTGCCGCTGATGTTCAGCAGCTGCTTGGGGATTTCCTGTCTGGACAGCGGCCAGAAGCGGGTGCCGCCACCGCCTGCAAGTATGGTTGCGTATTTATCCATGATGAGTCACCAGATGGGCAATCGAGAAGGATATAATGCTCTCCGATCCCTGATTGAGGTTCAGCCCTGAGCTGTGAATGCCGTCGTAGCAAGCCCCGGACTGGGGGTCAATCAGGGAGATCTGCAAGGAATTATTCCCTGTATACCAGGCGTAGCACAGGTCAGCCCGCTGCAGATAAGCCGGGTCCTTCAGCACAACGGCCGCTTCCTCGCAGGCCAGCAGCATTTCGCAGGCTTCGATGGGCTGTTCATCATATAACGCAGGGCTGCCGCCGCGCAGCAGCCAGCCGTGGCTGCCAATGGGCTTGTAATAGCCTTCCGGCGCGAAGGTCCGGGAGATCAGGAAATCGAGGCTTTCCTTAGCCGTGATTCTCAGCGCCGGATTGCCGGAAATCTTGTAAGCCTTAAGCAGCGCCCAGGGCAGCATTGAGTTACCATACGTAAGACTGTCTTCATACCAGTTCCAGCCTTCGCCCTTGGTGAGATTGTATTGGTCATTCAGCCGGACGGCAACAGATTCAATAAGTTCTGTGATGAAGGCTTCAGGCAGGAAGGCACGTTCTTCTTCTGTACTTGGTATATGCGTATAAGGGAAGGAGTAGGTGAGTGCTCCTGGAGTCCCGGGTAAATAGCTGAGTCCGATCACGGCATAGGCCAGAGCCCGGGGTGACCGCAGGCCTGCGATATGCGGCAGCGCCTGGTTGATTAAATAACGGCAGGTATTCAGCAGATTATCAGGCAATATGGAGGAATAGGAGAGTACGAAGCCCAACGCCCAGAGGGTACGCCCCTGGCAATCCTCAGAGCCCCGTTCTTCCAGGAAGGAACGGTTATAGTCCATGAAGTTCCGGAAGTTGCCTTCTTCAGTCTGTGCATGGTGGACGAAAGAGAGGTACGTATGGATCAGGTCGAGGGAGGCGTTGTCCTGATTTTTTTTGTACATCAGAACGGCTGCAATTAGAGCCCGCGCATTATCATCGGTAGTGTAGCCTTTGGCACGGTCGGGAACCCCGAATTTCGTATGCTGAAAAATCCCTGTATCATCGGTAATCCGGCGCATATAGTCCGGCTTGAACTGTAACACTGCTGGCGCCTGCATCAGATCACACTCCGGTCAGCCGGTGTGGCAAGGCCTATAATGTCCTGGAAGATGGCGGCATAGGTCTTCGCAACCTCACTCCACATCATTGTACTGCCGAGTTCCTGTGTACGCTGTTCCATATCCCGGACTTTGGCCGGACTGTCCAGCAGCTCCAGAATACAGGCCTCCAGGGAAGCCGAATCGCGGAATTCTGCCAGCAGTCCTCTGCCTCCCGCCAGCATTTCTTCGGCATAGCGGTAAGGGGTGGAGATAATCACTCTGCCATAGCCGACTCCATAAGCGAGCGTTCCGCTTACGGCCTGTTCCTTGCCCAGATAAGGAGTCATATATATATCCGACATCACCAGGGACTCAATGACCTCTTCCTGGGTCAGTAGCTTGTCGACGAACAGCACATTATTGACCAGGTCTAATTCATGCACCAGATCGGTCAGCTTTTGCCGGTAGACTTCACCGGTCTCCTGCTTAACGACCGGATGCGTCTTGCCCCAGATGATATAGAGCGCGTCAGGATGCTGCTTCACTACGCCGCTCATAGCCTCAATCGCATATTCAATGCCCTTGCCGGGACTCAGGAAGCCGAAGGTCGAGAGGATTTTGCGTTCGCCGAACTTGTACTGGAGCTTCAGCTCTGCACGTGTGGAGGTCTGGACAAAAGGAACGCCGTGATGAATGAATGCTATTTTGGCGGCGTTAATATGATAGACAGAGATTAGATCCTCTACTGTGGACTGGGCCATGGTGACTACCTTGACGCTTCCTTCGGCGAGCCGGGTGATAATCTCATGCTGCTTGGGGGTAGGCTTGGTTAAGACAGTATGGAAGATAACCACGTAAGGGATCTGAAGCTCTTCTGTGAACTGCAGCAGATATTCGCCGCTCTCTCCGCCGTAGATGCCGAATTCATGCTGAATGACTAGCAGATCGGTATCTGACTGGTTGATGTCCCTGGCTGATTCTATATAATCAGATAGCTGATGTTGGTTGATTTCCCGCATGACCTGATCCGTGTAACGGTAGTTCCCGTTGTTATTCATGGCGATGATGCGCGGTTTGTTGAAGCCCTGAAGCTTCGTGAATTCATCCAGCAGATCCTGGGTGAAAGTAGCAATTCCGCATTCTCTAGGCAGGCTGGTGGACAGGAAAACAATGTTTTTATTGCGGTTGCTGTGGTTCATAATAGAAAGCCTCCCTATTGATTATCGAACTTTTGGGGACAAAAAAAGAAAATAAAGAGGACTTTATTTTCCGGGGATGAGTGGTATAAAGTTTTGTTTCTGCAAATTATTTCCTGACCAAACTATAACATGACCATTTAATCTTGTCAATTTATTGACTCCCTTGAAATCACCGGATATAGTGATGTAGGAGGTGTATGGATGCCAGTCATACGCAGTAAATTGAGTGAGGTTATGGATAAGCATGACCCGAAATTATCGATTCGCAAGCTAGCGAAGGACATTAATTACCATTTCGATTCCGTCCGGCGGATGTACAAAGACGAGATGGTGCAGTATCCCCGGGATCTGCTGCTGAAGCTGTGTACGTATTTCAATATTCAGCCTGGGGAATTGATCCGGATGGAACCGGATGAGAACGATTGGGCAATAGATAAGGCAAATGAATATGAGGAGGAAGGCAATGACAAGGAGCCCGGCGAAGACAGCAACCTGTAATGAACTGCTGGATACCTTTTATGCCAATCTCCGTACCGTGCACGTGGAGAAGCTGGTCTTCTCCGGTGTGGGCGGACGCGATGTATACAATATAACAGCTCCGTTTCTGCATGACGGGGAGGAAGTGATCTTGGGAAGAGTTGAGGAACGGGATAGCGAGTTCTCTCAAGTCTTCTTTTTTACATCCGGCGCAGATGGGGTATGGGTTCCCCGTGCGCATACCCATACCTATAATCTGCAGGACCCCTGCGTAACCCGCGTTAAGGGAGAATTGATTGTCGGCGGAGTTGAGGTGATTACGGCTGGGGATAATCCGCCCAAGATAGTCTCCTGGGTTACCCAGTTCTACCGGGGATACCGGATTGATTCAATGCATCATTTCTCCTCCGGTCCGGCAATGATGAAGGATATCCGGCTGATTGAGCTGCTGGATGGCAGAATTGGCGTGCTCACCAGGCCTCAGGGAGAGGTAGGCGGCAGAGGACAGATTGGCTTCACCATTATTGATTCACTGGAGGAGCTGCATGAACAGACCTTACTGGAGGCGGAGATTCTGCAGCATCAATTCGTGCCGGAAGAGTGGGGCGGAGCCAATGAAGCCCATCTGCTGCGCAATGGCCATATAGGTGTGCTGGGGCATATTGCCTGCTTCGACCGTCTGGGGAAGAAGCATTACTACTCTATGGTCTTCTCGCTTAATCCGGACACTTTGGAGACTACCCCGGTTAAAATCATCGCAGCCAGAAGCGATTTCCCGATCGGTCCGGGCAAACGTCCTGATCTGCAGGATGTCATCTTCAGCGGCGGACTGGTACGCGGAGCGGACGGCCGGGCGGTATTGTCTGTAGGCGTCAGCGATGCGGAAGCCTATAGAATCGAGATCCCTGATCCTTTTGCCGAATATGAAGTCTGATTGCCGCAGGTTTGACTAGATTCTATGGTCATGTTACACTTGAGGTGACAAGAATTTATGGTCGAAGAGAGCGGGAACCAAGCAATGAGTAAATTTATTCAACTAAGCAATCGTACGTCTGACACGAAGTCCAACCTGAATGTGGCAAGAAAGCAGGGCCGCATCCCGGCTGTACTGTACGGAATTGGTAAAGATACTCTTAGTCTTGAAGTGAACGAGAAGGAACTGCTGGAAGTGCTGAGAACGAATCCGCGGGCGATCCTGCAAGGGAAATTGACCGACGGTACAACCGTTCCGGTAGTGGTTCAGAACATCCAGAAGCAATCCATGTCCGGTAAAGTGCTGCATATTGATTTCCAGCATGTGAACATGAGCATCAGCATGGACAGCAAGGTGACCATTCATTTTGCAGGCGAAGCTGTTGGCGTCAAAGAAGGCGGCGTACTGCAGGTGGAAATCTATGAAGTAGAAGTCCGCTGTATGCCGGGCGATCTGCCTACTTCCATGGAAGTGGATATCAGCGGCCTTGCCATCGGCGACCAATTGCTGGTGTCGGATCTGATTTTCCAGGATGGCATTGAAGTGCTGACCGATCCAAGTACGGTCATGATTCAGATCAAGACTGTACATGAAGAAGTTGAAGAACCGGTAGTAGTTACTCCGGCTTAAATACAGTATGACGCATAGCCCTTTCGGGCAGAACGTCTTGGAAGCTCATGATATATCATGATTCCGCTACGTCTGCCCGAAGGGGCTTTTTGTTGTTGTGGGGGACAGGAAAGAAGTCAGGGGGAGGTTATTTCAGCGCCCCTTCTGTCAGGCCGGCAACGATATAGCGGTGGAAGAAGAGGTATACGACAATCATTGGGAGCGTAATAATCGAGAGTGCTGAGAACAGCAGCTTATAGTCGGTCATATACCGGCTGGAGAAGGCCAGCAGACCAACCGGTATCGTCTTCAGTGCATCATTCTGGATGTACAGCATGGCCAGCAGCAGCTCATTCCATGCATTCAGCGCTGAGAAGATCCCGACGGTGGCCATGTTCGGAATAAGCAGCGGAAGGATAATCCTGCTGTACATTCTCCAGTTGCCGCAGCCGTCTATCCGGGCAGCCTCCAGCAGCTCTTTCGGTATAGAATCCAAGTATGCCTTGAGCAGGAATATGGCCAGCGGAAGGCCGGTTCCAATGTAAGGGAGGATTAAGCCCATATAGGAATCCTTCAAATTCAGCTGCTCAAAAATATAGCTCTGGGCAATGAAAAAGGATTGCAGCGGCATAAACAGTCCGAATACGAACATCAGCATCAGGAAGCTGCTGCCGCGGAAGCGGAGCTTGCTGAAGGCGAAGGCTGCGAGGCTCGCGAAGAGCAGAATGCCCGCAACGGTGGCCGAGGTTACAATTACACTGTTGCCGGCGTAGGTGCTCATATTGCCGACGGTCCAGGCTTTGGACCAGTTCTGGAGATTGATCTGTTCCGGCAGTGCGAATGGAGCGGAGAAGATCTCCCGGTTCTCACGGAAGGAGGAGAGAATAAGCCAGAGAATCGGGTAGAAATAGAAGCAGGAAATGAAGATCATGAACAGATAATACAGAATATGCGAGAACGCTCTGCGGCTGGCCGCTTCCCCGCCGCTGTAAGCGTCTTTCTTGAGATCCAGGGCTGTGGTCGTCAAGCGGTACACCTCACTTTCGTATAATGTACATGTATCGGGGTCCCCGCAAAGTACCTGAGTCATCACCCGAAGCCTCTTTCAGAGGACTGCGAAGCCGTGTCTTTCTAATACTCCAGTACACTGGAGTCTTTCTTATTCAGTCTGCCGGCCACAAGCCCGATCACTGCGATCACAATTGTCATGATGACGGCAAGTGCGGAGCCGTAGCCGATGCTCATATGGGTGAAGACTACTTTGACCAGGTAGGTCGTAACGATTTCGGTTGAATTATACGGTCCGCCGTTGGTCATTACATAGAACAGATCGAAGGACTGGAAGCCGGTAAGTACACACAGCATGATGCCTGTCTCCACCAGATTACGGATCATGGGCACCTTGATTTTGAAGAAGATCTGTCCTTCCCCTGCACCGTCCAGATAGGCCGATTCATAGACTTCTCTAGAGATGCGCTGGATTCCTGAATAAAAGATGGTCATATAGAAGCCTGCGTAGACCCAGCCGGATACGATGCAGATGGCATAAAGCGCGGTATCGGGGTTGCCCAGCCAGACACGGGTCCAGCTCTCCAGGCCGATCTTCTCCAGCAGGATATTGATGAGGCCAAAGTCGGAATTATAGACGAATTTCCATAAGTAGGAGACGACTATCATCGGCAGCATGACGGGCACGAAGAAGGCGAGCCGGAAGAGTCCGCTTCCCTTGCGGCCCATCGTGATCAAGCCTGCGAGCCCGAGTCCGGCAATGACTTCAACAAAGACAGTGGCGACAATATAGATAAGCGTGTGTCCGTAGGAGTTCATGTAGACACGGTCCTGAAAAGCCCGGATGTAGTTGTCGAAGCCGGTGAATTTCATAGTGCCGATCCCGTTCCAATCGTAGAAGCTGAATACGAAGGTCATAAGGACGGGGACAAGTACAACAAAGCCAAAGAGCAGGAGGGCTGGAGATATGAACAGGTAGGGAGATAACTTATTGCTTCGGCCGGACATGGGTCCACCTCCAATTCAAGGTATAAGGGGGGATGCGTAATCTTCGATTTCCGGATGAAGCCGCCTTATGGACGTACTCATCGTTACTTTAGAGGGGCGATAGTTGTCTCCAGCTCAGCCAGAGCCTCTTCAGGTGATTTAGCGCCGCCGATAACTTCAGAGGTGGCCATATTGAGCGCGTTGGCAACTTCGATGGAATAGCCGGTATCGGGCGGCGACACAAGCGCTGGAGCATTTTCCATCAGATCGTTCAATTCCAGCGAGAGCGGAAGCATGGTCTCCTTGTCGATCCCGTCTTTGGTAATCGGAACAGCTCCGGCATCGGACAGCTTCTTGGAGGATTCGGGGGAGCTGTAGAGCTTCATGAATTCAATAGCCTCGTCGATCAGCCTGGAGTTTTTATTGACCACCATTCCGTTCAACACGCCGATTACACTGTCCTGATTGCCCTTGCCGTCCGGTATGGCCGGAGTATTGAAGTAGCCAAGCTCAAGTTCCGGCGTCTCTTCGACTGCGGTTGGAGCCAGCCAGCTTCCGATCGGGTGCATGGCACCGCTGCCGTTCAGGAACAGCATGTCCGCCTCACTGTCGCTTGCGGCAGTTACATTCTCGTTAATATAGCCTTTATCCCAGAGTTCCCGTACGTAACCGTAGGCTTTGACGAAATCAGGCGAATTGAACGGCTGCTTCAGCTGCATAGCCTCACTGTAGGCGTCTTCGCCCACAACCCGGGAAATGATATGGGCGACCCAGTTGCCTGCTGTCCACAGATCGGAGTTGCCGATCACGAGCGGGGTGATGCCTGCCTGCTTGATAGTCTCGCATATCTTAAGGAATTCCTCCCAGGTGGCCGGCGGCTGAAGACCCAGATCATTAAATACCGCTTTATTGTAAAAGATTACGTTCGTCACATCGCCCGCAGTAGGAATCATATACGTCTTGCCGTCGATCACCATACCATTGAAGGTACCCTCCGCGAACATATCCTTCAGTCCTGAGCTTTGGAGCTGCTCTGTAATATCCGCCGCATAACCGTCCGTTACTCTTGTCTGCAGGCGCTGCCCCGCCCATTCAAAGTACAGGTCAGGAGCGTTCTTGCCGCTTAGTAGATTTGGCAATCCGATCGTCTGATAGGTGTCATCGTCCTGATAGCTGAATTCCACCTTAATCCCCTGATGCTGCGCTTCAAACTCCTTGCCGATCGTTTCCCAGACCTTGATTAATCCTTCGCCGGGCGAACCCATAGCAATACGGAGTGTTTCCGGTTTGGCACCGGAGCCTCCGTTATTGGCCGGGCTGTTATTAGAAGCTGCAGAAGAGCAGCCCGTTAAGGCGGTAATCAGCATCGTTGAGATCAGTGCAATCATCCGTTTGTTCATTTGTTAATCGCTCCTTTGATTGGTATTGGCAAATAAGTTGACGCGACTACGCTCTTTATCCTTAGTCCCTACTCTCCCCTACGCGTTCACACTCCTAAATGTAATGTTATATGACTCATCTGAGTGAGGTGTTTCTGATTTTTGTTTGTGATTGGTTGAGTAACAAATATTTGTAGTAACAATATTGCTTTCATTATTCATGATAGCAAGAAGCCTGTCAATTGTTTTTTCATGCAAAAAGACATATAAAAATCATTTTATCCAGAAAGTAAGCAGTAAATATTTTTGACCAATGGATTATTGTAAGCGCAAACAACATTGATTTTACATGGAAATTTACGATGTTATGGGAGTTTGTGGAAAAGAGAGGAAGAATATCTCTCTAATTAATAAATGTATTGACAATTTGTTATGATTAAAAATAGAATGTGGGTAAATGTTACTACAATAACATTGATAACATGACATGGAGGTGACATTAAAAAACCTGCAAATTTGAAAAGATAACCTGAAAAGGATGTCACCCCTGGAGATTATGCAGCACATGCTTCCGAAGCAGTTGTGTACGAAGTTATCAGCTGAAGTACCGCTTAACAAAACCTTGAGGAGGAGTGCATATGAAGTTCAAATGGAAGCAGACGCTTGGAGTATTCGCCGTAGTGTCATCCGTGGCGTTTACGGGCATGCCCGCAGCATCTGCAGAAGTAGCGGAGAAGATTCCTGCATGGGCCGCAGAGGAAATAGCCTCGTGGAAAGAGATGGGGCTGCTCAAAGGCAATCAGGAAGGTCTCGTTCTGCCGAATGAAGGAATCAGAAAAACAGAATTCGTCGCCCTGATTAACCGGATCTTTCATTTCAGTGAGGAGAGCGGCCAGAGCTTTACTGACGTCCCTAAGAAGGCATGGTACGCCTCTGACATCAGCAAAGCGGTTGCTGCCGGTGCTCTTATTGGTAACGGCGAAGGCAGGATCAATCCGCTGGAGGTCCTGACCCGTGAGCAGGCGGCGCTGATTCTCAGCAGAGTATTTAATGTTGCAGCCTCCGGGAATTCCTTCGTCCCGTTTACCGATGATGCTCAACTTGCCGGCTGGTCCAAGGAAGCGGTCTATGCTATGAAGGAAGCTGGTTATGTGGCGGGCACACCGCAAGGCGCGTTCCAGCCCAAGAAGGCACTGACGCGGGCCGAGGCCGTGAAGATGATGAATAACACCATGGGCCTCTTGGTTGCCGACGGCGGAGATCATTCGGGAACCTCCGGCAGCAACCTGATTGTTAACACAGCTGGAGGCACGCTATCGGATCTGAACTTCTCAGGGAATGTATATATTACTCCCGGCGTTGGCGAAGGTAATCTGAGTTTCATCAATGCTAAGATTGGAGGCACCGTTTACATAAACGGCGGCGGTATGAACAGCATCACCTTAACGGACAGTCATGTGGGCAGAATTGTAATCAGCAAGCCCGCATCTCCGGTAAGGGTTATGCTGAAGGGAAAGACGATAGCCGGGAAGATTGATGTAACTTCTGCTGCCCGGATTGTCAATGAATCGGATCAGACGGTAAGTACCGTTAACCTGCTTACGCGGGCTTCCGATGCTGTCTCTGTATCAGGGGATGTTAATGAATTGAATGTAGCTGCACCGGCAAGCTTCACGCTGGAGGGCGGCCAGATTGGAAGCTTCAACGTCTCGTCCAAAGCAGGCGGCTCAGCGATTAAGCTGAATAAAGGCGGGGTTGTCAAGAAAATGACCTTGAACAGCGCTGCTGCCGTAACCGGCGAAGGGACAATCACGGAAGCTGTGGTCAATGGAGAAGGCGTGTCTTTCTCTGTCAAGCCGGACAAGCTGACGATGAATGCCGCGAAGGTAAGCATAGGCGGACAGGATTTTGATGCTTCAGGTCATCTGATCACTTCAGCGGCCGGCCATTCGGGAGGAACCGGTTCAAACGGCGGCACGGGAAGCCAGACCCCTACTCCTACTCCAACTCCGGCTCCAACCTCAAGCCCGGGTACATGGAGTCCAACGCCAACCCCGACACCAGTGCCGACACCGACACCAACAACGAAACCGACACCAACACCAACAACGAAACCAACACCAATACCGACACCAACACCAACACCAACAACGAAACCGACGCCGACACCGACACCAACACCAACAACGAAACCTACCCCAACCCCAACACCTGAGCCCAAAGGTCCGGAGCTGTATACCTATGCCGAAGCCTTAAGCTCCTTCAGCTCCACAGGAGCGGAAGGATTGGCCAAGCAATACCTGACCTTCCTTCAGGACCCTTCATACACGCCTTCGATAGCGAACAAGGGTGTGACCATGCCGAACCTTGTGAATGCAATAACCTTTGTAAATTATGAATTTAATATCAAACCTTCCATATTTGCTTCGATGCGGGGGATTAACACCTCTGTATTGGATAAAACCCGGACTTATTTGTGGATCGGAACAGACAGCGGAGTCACCAAAATCAATCTCGTCACGAATGAAATGACCAGTTATTCCGCTCAAGGCAAGCAATTGTACGATGACAAGGTGCTTTTGCTTTTACCGGATGAAAGTACGGGTGTACTGGTTATTACACAAACCGGCGTATCGCATATCTACCAATAAGGAAAGGGGAGCTTACCATGTACATGATGAAAAGAAATGGCGTGAAAATCACGGGTGCACTGCTTGCCTTAACGCTGTTCGTACTGCCGGCAGCGCCCGTGCTTGCGGAGAAGCTGCCGGGTGCGGGCTACTCTCCTGTTCAGCTGGAGGCTGTGCAGACCAAGGAAATGACCTATTACAAAGCCGGATCTGCCTCCATCCCGGGCACCCTTGAATGGGTCACCGGTACTGCTGCGCTCAAATTCCTGCCGCTCTCGGTAACCGGTGATGTAACCAGTGTAGTTCTGGACGGGGGGGTCTACTGGATTGGAACGGAGACCGGCCTGCAGCGGGTTGACTTCGGCGCAAGCGACACTAAGGATATCGTTCAGTATATGGCCGGACCGAGGTATTTGTACGGTGGTGATGATCATGTGACAGGGCTTGCCAGCGACGGGAAGGGCGGTATCTGGGTCCGGACGGCAAGCGGTGTGACCCATATCGCCATGCCGGAGAAGACGCTGCATGACAAATCGTTTATCTATGAGGATCTGGTGAAGTCGATTCTGGACCGGCGCGGCATGGTTCATGGCGCAGGCTTTACGTTTACGGAGACGGACAGCAAGCTGGATGCGGTTAATTACAACTCTGCAACCGGAGTGTTCACATCCACACCAACCACCAGTGACAATGACGGTCTATGGACAGCGATGTATGCAATGGGGGAGATTTTCCGCTATAAAGCACTGCAGGAGCAGTACGGAGCCAGCCCGGCTTCCGGGGAGCAGGCAGAAATTGCGGATGCAAGAGCGGCGGCGCTTGGAGCGACCAAGGCCGTTCTGCTGCTCGATTATGTCTCCGGACGCGGAAACGGATTTCCGGCACGCTCCTATATGCTGACCAGCGAAGCGAGTGCGGCTACAGTGGGCAATTCAGTGTACGGCTACCAATCTCAGAACGGCTTCTGGTTCCAGAACTTTGTCGGGCCGGACATGACTAACCCGAATGGAATCATTCCAAGCATGCAGCGTAACGACGGGGTGGAGCCTATCGGCTATTCCATGGTGAGGGTAACCAAAGACGCAGAGAACAAAAAAGGCTCCACGCTGTTCCCGAGCGGAGGTACCGATGTGCTCAATTACAATGGGCTTGGGCTTAGTCAAGCCGCCATTGACGAGCTGAACCTGACGCGTCCTGAAGGCCAGAAGCTGGGGATTGATATCAAGACACGGGTTGGAACTACCGTAACCGGCGCAGTATATCAGGTGCTGCCTGTCATTACGGCCGCCACTAACAACAATGATGCGAAGGAAGATAAGACAACGGGCATCAATAATAAGCCGCTGTTTCAGCTGACAGCTCCCGTCTATGAGCAGATTCCGGAATTCTTTAATGATTTGTTCCCGGATAGCGCAATTGTGGACGGCCATATCGACATGAACCAGATTGTGTATAAGGCAGATACTTCTGCAGATGAAGTGGATGGCCATTATGCCATGTTCTATACGGCTTATAAATATCTGGTCGGTGACAGCACCGATCCTGAACTTCTTGAGCTGAAATCTCTCATTGAAGAAACCACGCACCGCATGACAGAGCTGATTTTGAAGGACGACCATTATTATATTGAGGATGCCACCGGCAAATCAACACAGTGGTCCAGATGGTTCGCCAAATACTTCAACGACAGCCTTGGCGTTATGGAGCAGCAGGTACAGTGGCAGTCCAAGATCGGCGTTGACGAAAAAGGGGATGATGCGCTGTCCTACGGTTACGAAGACGGCCCGCTCAACGCACTGCAAGTCATGGCTGCGCTGAAATCAGCAAGCTATATTGTCGCAGCGAGCTATCCGGCTGATTCGGCCAAGTATGAGCTGGCGTATGAGCAGGCTTTTGCAGGCAGCTACAGCAAGGAAGAGCCGTATATCAACGGTAAGGGCTATATGGCCATGGCACAGGACTATATTGAGCGCAGACTGGTGCGTCAGGCTACCAATGCATATAGCGAGAACGACAACCAGCCGGTAACTATGGATAATGCAGGCGACGGCACGAACACCAATGCGACGCTTCATAATGACTGGACCCAATATATCAATTACTCGGATGAAGAGCTGGGCTGGTTCCCGGTATTCATACTTGTTACGCTTGAGCAGGATGCAGGCAGACATGCGCAGATTGTAGCAGCCTATGATCAATGGTACTCCAATGAGGTGCGGGAGGAGAATCCGTTCTACACCTTCCTCTACCAGCTTGCGCATCCGGACAAAACCGATGTCGATCTGCAGTCGGCGGTCCGCTTCCTGTACCGTTTCCCTGAATTCCAGATTGAATTCCCGGTGCAGTGGGACCGTCAGGATGTGCTGTATATTGAACCGGGTGACCGCGATGATTATAAACAGACGAACTACGCACTGGCTCCGGATGAGCGGCGCATCATTAAGCATAACTCGAATCCGTTTGAAAATGACAGCCAGACTACCGGGGCCAATCCGGGGTATAACTACCATACAGGCAGCATTGAGGCGGGTTCGGTATTCACACTGCCCTACTGGCTGGGGCGCTATTTTGAGATCATCAAGGAGTAACAGGGCTTACTGAACTGAAGGTAACGGAGCCGGAGCGCCCCATCCAGGGGTGCTCCGTATGCTCTCTGGGCTGACGGTCGCCCGGCCTTCCTTCATCCAAACTGTCTCTCGATAGTATAGCTGGGGAAATCACCCCGGAATACGCCGAAGCTGTATTCCAGAGGGGAACCGTCGGCCAAATACGTAAAAGTTCTCACTTGCAGGCAGGGGGAGCCTTCTTTGACACCAAGCAGCCTGCTGGCTGTTTTGTCCGCGAGTACAGGCTTCAGCTGCTCCACAGAGCGGTGGGCCTTCAGGTTATACTCTGACTCAAGGAAGGAGAAGAGCGATCCATCCTTATATTCATTAATGAGCCCCGGGGCGAGATCCCAGGCAATATAAGTAGTCTCATACAAGAGTGGTTCATTATCGGCATAGCGGAGCCGCAATAGCTGGTTTACCGGTGCTTTCAACGGAATATTGAGGAATTCATTGAGCGGGATTTCCGCAGGTGTCACTTTGGCTTCAATAATTGTACTGGTCGGCTCTTTGCCGCTCATCAGCACATCTTCAGTGAAGCTTCGTTTCTGGTTAAGCTGGAGCTCCTTACGTTTGACAAAGGTGCCCTTACCCTGGTGCCGCTCAAGAATATCCTGAACCTCCAGTTCGCTGAGCGCGAGGCGGATGGTGGTCCGGCTGGCGGAGAACATCTCGCATAACGCGGCTTCGGTGGGAAGCTTCTCTCCGACAGCATAGAAGCCGGATTGGATCTGTTTGAGCAGTTGTTCTTTAATATTGAAATATAATGTATTATTTGTTCTCTTTGTCATTACAAGTTTCCTCCGATGCCAATTTGTTATATTATATCACGGAAAAAGAGCAGGAGAAACCATATGGAAATGACGGGATTTTGAATCCATAATGTGTGCACCCTTTACCGGGTATAGAGATTCACAAATCATTTGAGTGATTAGAAAATCCAATGAGGAGAAAAAAGGTTAAAAAAAGACATGTATTTGTAGGAACAATAAATGGGATTGTTATTATAAACATCTAACCGGGGCAATAATAGAGCATTTCAAGAGAGACGGAGGAAATCACAAATGAAGAAGAAACACTTGAAAATCGCAGTCATCGGAGGAGGTTCCTCCTATACGCCGGAGCTTGTTGAAGGGCTGATCCGGTATCATGATGAATTTCCGGTTGCTGAGCTGTATCTGGCAGATATCGAGGCAGGGGCGGACAAGCTGAGAATCATAGGGGAACTGGCGCAGCGTATGATTGATGCAAGCGGCAAGCCTATCAGGCTGCATACGACACTGGACCGGCGCGAAGCGATTCGCGGTGCGGATTTTGTCGCTACGCAGATCCGTGTCGGTATGCTGGATGCACGCTCCAGAGATGAGAAGATCCCGCTGGCCCACCATTTAATCGGCCAGGAGACGACGGGCGCGGGCGGGTTCGCCAAGGCGCTTCGCACCATTCCGGTCATTCTGGACATTTGCCGGGATATCGAGGAGCTGGCTCCGGGTGCGTTCATGATTAACTTCACCAACCCGGCCGGTATCATTACGGAAGCCGTCTCGAAGCATTCCCGGGTCAAGTCTGTGGGGCTATGCAATCTTCCGATAAGCACGAAGATGCAGATCGCTGAGCTGTACGGGGTTCCGCAATCGGAAATGTTCATTGAGATTGTCGGGATCAATCACCTCAACTGGACGACCCGGGTGCTGATTGAAGGGGAGGACGTGACGGAGGACTTTCTCAATAAGCTGTCGGGAGCCAAGGGGCCTTCGATGGCCAACATCCCCGATCTGGAGTGGGATTCGGAGTTCATTCAGTCCGTAGGTGCACTTCCCTGCCCGTATCACCGTTACTACTATATGAAGGAAGAGATGTACCGGGAGATCTCTGAGCATTACCAGGAGAGCGGCAAGACACGTGCCGATGATGTGAAGGAAGTAGAAGCCGAGCTGTTCGAGATCTATAAGCAGCCTGAAGTGAACAGTAAGCCGGCTCAATTGGAGAAACGCGGCGGTGCCTACTATTCGGAAGCGGCGGTTCAATTGATGAAGTCTATCTATAATGATACCGGCGATATTCAGACCGTCAATGTGCGTAATCAGGGGGTTATTCCGGATCTTCCGGGTGATGTCTCCATTGAGATCAACTGTGTCATCAAATCCGATGGGCCGCATGCGCTTGCACCAAGCAAGCCACTTCCCCCGCAGATCCGAGGTCTGCTGCAGGTAGTGAAGGCTTACGAGGAGTTGACCATAGATGCTGCAGTAAGAGGAGATTATGCCTCTGCACTGCAGGCCCTGACGATCCATCCGCTGGTAGGCGACGAGCGGATCGCCAAGGAAGTACTGGCCGACATTCTGGAGCAGAATGCCGAGTACCTGCCCCAATTCCAGGTGCGGGCCAGATAAACCCGGGAATAACGGCATCAGCCCCTTTCTGCAGCGCCGATTAGCTGCTGAAAGGGGCTGATGTTATGCATGGCAGCCGTGCGTCCTGTTATACCGGGACCTCCCGGGTGCTAGGTTCCATCGGGGAGCTGCAGAGCGGACACGGCTTCGAGGTCAGGTGATCCTCTGCGCCGCCCGCCTTCTTGCGGGTCCAGCCCGGACAGGCTTTGCCGGTGCACTGCCAGACCGGAACAGTATGTGTTCTCACTGCGGCTGAACCGTGTGTGCCGCTGCGTGTTACATGCGTTCTGTTCGGGCTGCTGGCTCCGGCGGCTGGAGCCGGTGCCTGTGGGCGGGCCGCCGAGCGGAAGGCCGCGAGCATGAAGCGCGAGACCTCCGCTTTCTTGCCCCGATGCCTTGCCGGCGAGCTGATGAACAGCTCCTCCCTGGCCCGGGTAACGGCCACGTAGGCGAGCCGGCGCTCTTCCTCCAATGCGGCAATGCCCGCTTCGGCTGCGGCTTTTGCAGCAGCCGCGCTGATCACTTTGACCGAGGCCTTCGCTGGCTTGCGGTCCTTCGCACGGCCCTCCTCCAGAGCGGAGCTATGCGGCAGAATGCCTTCGGAGGCTCCGATCAGGAAGACGACGGGGAACTCCAGTCCCTTGGATTTGTGGATGGTCATCAGCGCCACCCGGTTGCCTTGCTCCTTCAGCCCCGGCTGCCGGTTCTGCTCGTTACGCTCCGTTACGTTGTCGATGAATTCGAGGAACAGCGGAATTGTAGCGAAGCGCTCCGCCGAGGACTCCAGCTCATCCAGCATTTCCTTCAGCGTCTCCCGGTGCAGCGTAGCCTGATGGCGCTCGCTGCCTTCGATGAAATAATCATAGAATACCGTGCGGATCTGGCGGATCGCTTGTAGCGGTGTCAGCTCCCGCAGGCCGCGGATCAGGTCCAGCCGCTCGCGCAGCTTGACGCCCTTGAAATCTTCCATGCCCGGCATGGACAGCAGATGAATCAGCGGGCCCTGCTTCGCTTGCACCGCCTCCATACGCCGGATGTGCTCCATTCCCTTGTCCCGGTTCATGTAGAGTGTCGGCAGAATGTTCTCCATGGCGGCGAAGTCACGGCGGTTCACCGACAGGCGCAGGTGATCCAGCACCGGAGAGATTAGCCAATGCTCATAGAGCAGCTGGCCTTCGCCGTAATCAATATAAGGAATATCGCGCAGCAGCAGCAGCTCCAGCACCGCCCGATTACTGCTTGTGGCGCGGTACAACAGGGCGAAATCACGGTATTCCCGGGCCCCGCTCTGCGTTTCACGCTCAATATGCTCCACGATTTGTCCAGCCTCGTCATCTGCTGTCTCCGGACGCAGGTAACGGGGCGGCAGGCCGCTGCTGCGGGCTGCCTGCAACGTCTTGGCGCGGCGCCGCGAATTATGGCGGATAATGCCGTTGCCCAGCCCGATGATCGCCGGACCGGACCGGTAGTTGATATCCAGTGTGATCACCTTGGCCTGCGGATACAGCTTCTCGAACTCCAGGATGAACTCGCTGCGGGCACCGTTGAAGGAGTAGATCGTCTGGTCATCGTCGCCGACCACCATCAGGTTATCCTGCGGAGCAGCAACCATCTTCACCAGCTCAT
This sequence comes from Paenibacillus sp. FSL R7-0210, assembly GCF_038009085.1. Taxonomy (NCBI): domain Bacteria; kingdom Bacillati; phylum Bacillota; class Bacilli; order Caryophanales; family Paenibacillaceae; genus Paenibacillus; species Paenibacillus sp. FSL R7-0210. The sequence continues at coordinate 6,072,527 of NZ_JBBPAR010000001.1, read as the reverse complement.
ATTGCAGCGCATTCGTATCCTGGAACTCATCAACCATCACATATTGATACTGCTGCTGCAGCTCCCGCAGCAGCGCCGGCTGTTCCCGGAGCATCTGGTAGGCGAGCAGCAGCACATCGTCGAAATCGATTTTGAAATGATCGGTCTTCCACTGCTCATACTGAGCCAGGATAGCCTTCATCTCCTTCTCTGCCTCGGTAGTCTCCGGCAGCTGTACGGGCAAGCCCATATTCATCTTCCAGGCGGAGAGCAGACTGAGCAGATTCTCAGGAGGATAGGCATCCTTCGGCAGTCCCAGCTCGCGCATAATCTGCTTCAGCAGAATATGCTGGCGGCGAGTCTCGCTGAAAATATCCTGCCGCAGTCCCTGCCGCCGCAGGAAATAAAGAAAGAACGAGTGGAACGTACGCGCCTGCAGGCGAGCAGCATCCCCCTCGTTCACCCCCGGCAGCAGGGCAATCCGCTCGCGCATCTCTGCTGCTGCCTTGCTGGAGAAGGTCAGCAGCAGCAGGCGACCGGGGGCGATGCCGCGCACAGACAGCAAATACCCGGCTCTGCAGATCAGCACCGAGGTTTTGCCGGAGCCGGCTCCAGCCAGTGTCAGCAGCGGCCCGAGATGATGGCGTACCGCTGAGATCTGCGGCGGATTGAGCAGAATGCCGCCTGCCTCCAGCCTGCGGAAGTATGCCGCATCGCTGTCCCCCGGCTGTACCGTCTCCCGGCTTGTCCGGGCTGAGGCTACCTTCGCCTGGGGGATATGCTCACCGCTGGCTCCCAGCGGGATATTATGAAATAAGAGCTTGTTCATTATGTTCACCTTCGTTTGTTTCTGAATGCGTAATCAGTCATGCGGTTTTGGCCAGTATACACTATACCATTCCGCACTCTATTCTGCACGAGGCTATCTCCCGGATGCATTCAGCTTGGCCAGAAAAGAATTCACCTTGCGCTCGTACAGCCGGGGCTGGTCCTCCTTGATCTCCTCCAGCAGGAAGGCCAGGCACTGCCGGATTCTTGGCGGCATACGGACGGCGATCTCGGCGTAATCCTTGCGGTAGCGGTCGTCCTGGAGAATTCTTTGATTCAGCACAATCGCCCAGTTGCGGGCATGCTCCAGCATCTCCGGCAGCGACTCCAGCAGCTGGGTCAGATACATCTCCATTTGGATACTCTCTACAAAGTGAACAAGGCTGAACATCACCTCTTCCTGCTCCGTATCATCGTCGAATACTTTGAAGATCTGGTGAATGACGGCATCCTCTGTATCACCGGCCAGACCCTCCAGTGCCTGATCGAACTGCTCGCATTCCAGCTCGGTGCGCAGCAGCCGGTTCTCATATAACCGGGCAATCCCGGGGTATAGGTGGTTCATAGAGTAATTCCTCCCAGCAGAAAATAACGCCATTTATCATAAAGTCCACTTTTTGACAGATAATACTAATATATTGAACAAAGGACTAGCTGATTATAACAGATAGACAAATAGAAGTGAGGTATGGAGGGATATCATGTTTATTCCGGTGCTTATGGAATTAACCAATGCCGAACGGTTGACGCTCATTCTATATTTAGCAGTCAACCTGGGCGCCATCTCATTATTATGCTTTCGGCGCTCGGGGACCGACCGCCGTTAGCGGAAACAGCCTTCATTTGAAGGCTGTTTTGCTGTTCAGAAGATGCCGCAGTCCCGCCGCTACACCATTCTCCGTATGGCTCAACGTAATGAAGTCGGCGGTCTGCTTCAGCACAGGGGCGGCATTCTCCATGGCAATCTTGTACCCCGCCATCTCGAACATAGGCAGATCATTGTAGCTGTCGCCCATCACCGCCACTTGCTCCGCAGGAATCCCGTAATGGGCTGCGAGCATGCTAACACCGGTGCCCTTATTCGCTTCCTTATGGTTGATCTCGATATTGTTGACATGCGATGCGGTAATAATCAGCCCGGGAATGGCAGCGAACCGCACAGAGGCTTCCTTCAGCAGCTCACGGTTCAGCGAGAAGACCAGGGTCTTATAGATCAGATTCTCTTCCTTGCTCCAGACGTCCTCCATCTTCTCCACGTAGGTTACCGCTGCCTGCTGGAACTGCTGGTCTACCATTGCCTGGAGCAGCCAGGCCAATTCCTCGGGTACCTCAGTATCCTTAAGAGTAGCCAGCTTCTCCAGCTGTACCCGCTTGTCCAGCTCTACATATACGTTATCCTCAGTGTATACCTCGTAATACAATTCAGGGATTTCATTCATCCAGCGCAGTGCGGGGATAATATCCTCTTTATTCAGCGGAGTGCTTGCCGCCACCGTCCGGTCAGCCAGCGTGATCACAGCACCGTTAAGACTCACCACAGGGCACTCCAGATCAGCCAGCCGCAGCTGCCGTTCAGCATCCATGTAGGAACGGCCCGTAGCGATAATCACGATATGCCCCAGGCGCTGTGCTTGAAGAATAGCCTCTTTATTCTCGTTGCTGATTTCACCCTCCGCATTGAGCAGTGTTCCGTCCATATCCAGTGCAATAAGCATGTGATTGATCTCCTGTTCTATCTGTTTATTTTAGGTTCCCCTGCAAGGGTGCGTATGCTTTGCCTGAAATATAAGAAATTATATGTTTCACACGATAAATTATCCTTCTATTTCTCGCTGAAACGGTACCGTCCCTTAAAAGGACGGCAAAGCCGTTTCCACTTGTATTTTATCATTATTTACTCGGAAATTTAAAATTAAAGTGTTCATCTATAGTATTACAGAACAGCTTCCCTGCTGCATGCAGCATGACGGATTTTCAGAAAAGAGTGCTCCCGTGGTACAATGTAAGGCAGACCTGTAACCTGACAGCCTGGTTCGTCTTCTGCATGTGCAAGGGACGATGTCCGGGATGCAAGCGGCATGGGGTCGCTATGTAAGGGGGAAAAGATACTGATGAAATCCAGAAATTTAGCTACGATCTCTCTGGCTATTATGGCCTGCGGCTTTCTGTTCACCTTGTTTCTGCCTGAGAATCTGGCAGTTATTCTGCTGAGAGGCGGCTTCGAGGCAGGTCTGGTCGGAGGAATCGCCGACTGGTTCGCCGTGACGGCGCTGTTCCGCCATCCGCTGGGCCTGAGAATTCCGCATACCTCGCTGCTGCTGAAGAACCGGGATAAGCTGATCCAGTCCCTGATTTCTGCGATGGAGAATGAACTGCTGAACAAGGAGAGCATTGAGAACAAGCTGCGCACATTCAATATAGTCTCGCTTGGAGCTGGCGTACTGACCCGGTTCTTCTCCAGAAAGAAAGCGCGGCAGGAAGTGCTGGAGCAGCTGAAGGGCTTCGTGCTGCGGCTTCCGGTAGAGCAGGCTGTTCCGTATATTCAATCGGCAGCAGCAAGCTATCTGCGTGAAGCTAAGCTCGGAGTCGCAGCAGATACCATAGCAACCAGCCTGATGAATGAGGGCAAGGATATTGCAGCCCTTGATTTTGCGCTGGAGGGGATCTCCGCCTGGAGCGGACGCCCGGAGACGCGGGCCATGCTGGGCAAGATCGCCAGTGAGAAGCTGGCCGAGGTTAAGCTTGGCGGACTGAAGGGAATGGCCTTCCAGGCCTTCGTCGGGTTCGTGGATGCTGATATGCTAGGGGAAATGCTCCAGGGTATGGTACAGTCTACGATCCGTGACTTTAAGGAAGAGGACAGCCCTTACCGGGAGGAGGTCATCCGGGAGATCCGGGTGGCTCTGTTCCAGCTGCTGAGCGATGAAGAACGGATTGCCTCACTGAAGAATTGGGCGCTGAATGAGCTTCAAGGGGAAGCCGCTGCCGCATTTGTACTACAGCAGCTGCAAGGGCTGCGCGGCAAGGCGGTTACGCTGCTGGAAGAGGACCGGGGCCGGGGAGGGCGCAGGCTGTTCTCGTTGTATGCCGCGCTGGTCCGGCGGGTTAGCCAGGAGAAGGAATGGATTCAGACATCAGAGGACCGGATTCGCGGTACACTGATCTCCTTCGTGGAAGCTAATCATTACCGGATCGGGCAACTGGTCAAGGAGAACCTCGATCAGATGGACGATGCCGCTCTGGTGAATATGCTGGAGGAGAAGGTCGGCAAGGATCTGCAGTGGATTCGTGTCAACGGTGCCGTCTGCGGATTTGTGGTCGGGCTGGGACTTACCGTGATCCAGCTGATCTGATCATCGCAAGACCAGGAATTCATAAAGGCAGCAAGGCAGTCCCCGGTCTTCCGTGAAGACGGAGAGCGGGGGGGGTGCTTTGCTGCCTCTTTCATAGAAATATAAGAATGTATATGTTTCACGCTATACATTATCCTTCTATTTCTCGCCGAAACGGTACCGTCCTTTAAAAGGACGGCAAAGCCGTTTCCACTTGTATGCGTCAATATAGCAGGGCGAAGGTTTTCTTTCTCTATAGCTGATTCTTGCCGTTACTGATGGTGAAGACCTCCTGTACAGGCAGGACAAAGATTTTGCCGTCGCCGAAGGAGCCATGCTCACCGGATCTGGCCGTACGCATAATAATGCTGATGACGTCATCCTTGTCTTCATCCTGAATGACGATCATCAGCAGCTTCTTGGAGATTTGGTTGTAATGGTTGGTTCCGACCTGAATGCCCTTTTGCTTGCCGCGCCCGAGCAGATCCATCTTGCTGATGGAGGGGAAGCCGGCCAGCAGCAATTCGGCCATTACTTCATCCGCTTTCTCAGGTCTTACGATAGCTTTGATCATTAACATAACGATGCACCCTTTCTACAGCGAATAATAGGTTGTAGGGGGTTGCCAATATCTCGGTGGCTTACTGTATAGTGCATTTGTTTAATGGCAACGCTTACACGTGTAGTATATTATTAACTCCGGCTGCATCCTGCGAGAAGGATCACAAAATCCGTATTACACATTGTCGTATCCTGACTGGACTTACAGTTCGGCGCTGTCCACCCGCCAGGAAAGTAATTCAAGGTAAAGTGTTGTGCCCCTCGTTAACCGGAGGAGCCTTCTAGAAGGATGCTTCCTCTGGTTAACGTGAAGGAACCAGCTTCAGATAAATATTCTCCAGCAGCTCTGCGGTATGCTGCCACTCATACATCTGCAGCGCATCACTTCTTCCCTGCAGTCCGATCCTTGCGGCAAGGTCCGGATTGCGGCCGATCTGCAGCATACGGCTGGCAAAAGCAGCAGGGTTCCTGTACTGCTTCACCAGATAGCCATTACGGCCCGAATCAATAATCTCCCGGATTCCACCGTTGCTGGAGGCAATCACCGGCAGCCCCGAGGCCATCGCCTCCACATTCACCAGCCCGAAGGCTTCATGCTGTTGGGAGGGGCAGATGAAACAGTCGGCAGCCTGATACAGACTGTGGATATCTTCATGGGGAATATTGCCAAGAAAAGACACTTGTATGCTCAGCCGCCGGGCAAGAGCTCTCAGCTGCCGGAGATACGGCGGCTTCCCCTTGCCCGCGATCAGCAGCCGTGCGGGCATATGCCGGTTCAGGCGGTGCATGGCCCGGAGCAGCACAGGCACTCCCTTGCGCGGAATGACCCGGCCTACGAACAGGACCGTGAAGCCGGGGCCAAGACCATGCAGCGTGCGCAGGCGCGCCTTCTCCTGCGCAGATGCAGGAGTGAAGCGCGACAGGTCTGCTCCCAGAGGAACCACGCGAAGCTTGCTGCGGATGCCGGGGAACCTCCGGATAAGCCGCTGCTCCAGGGAGCTGCTGTTGGCCGTGACGGCATCGGCCAGGGCCAGGCAACGGGCGATGCCGGGCTGCTGCGGCACGAATGTGAGAGAGTGAAGAAATATAATCACCGGAGTGCCGGGGTACTGCCGCTTCACAGCCGCCGCCAGCCGCGGCCGGTTGTCGATCTGAATAAGATCGAACGGCTCTGAGGCTTCCAGGAATGTAAGAACGGAGCTGCGGTACCGGGAAGGGGTGCCTGAGGGCAGCCGGATGAACTGGACCTGCTCGAGCTCATCCGTGTCAGGAAGCCCGGCGGCTCTGCGGCTCACAATGGTTACCTTGTGTCTCTTGGTCAGCCTCCGCGCGATATTCCAGATGCAAATCTCCACAGAGCCGTCCCCGGGAACCGTGAACTGCTCCGGTGCAATCATGCAGATATGCATTGTGGCTGCTCCTCCCGCTGCATAGTAGTTATGGTTCTTAACCTAACATATGCGTTCAGGCGTGCAGAAGACACAGGAGCAAGCAGGGAGCGGCCGTCTGCGGTCTAGCTGCCTGTCTGTCTAAGAGTAGCTGCAATGACTCCGGCAATCGTCTGCTCATAATCCAGGATCTTCAGCTTCCCCGCCGCGATCTGCTTGTACCCGGCGACCATAGAAGATAAGGATTGTCCGGCCAGAGCCGGATTCTGCTTGCGGATAGCCGCTTTGAAGTCACTCCAATCTGCCGTTAGCCGCTTGTTTAGGGCAGAGACTGCGCTTTTCTGTGATTTGATTAAGCTTTGCGGTCTGTCAATGCCCGCCAGGGTCTTACGGGCAGCGGCCATCCGGCGGGTACGGGTATCCTTGGCGGCCTTGAGCAGCGCTTCCTTGTCGCGGATCTCCTGGCGGGCAATCTGGACCAGCAGCTTCATGGCTTCCGACTGGGCCTTCAGGACGGAGTTCAGCGTCTTGTCCTTCAGTCCCTTGAGCAGGGAGATCCGCTTGTTCAGCGCGCTGTATTGATCGAACAGCGGCTGATAACGCTGCTTGGCACTGCTGACGGCAGCGCTCAGCTTGGTGATGGAGGCCTGGTCCATATTCTTGATGGACTCCCGGACTGCATTCAACGCCTCTGTATTCTGATCATGGAGCGTCCTGATCTGCACCTCCCGGCTGTCATACCCGGCAGACAGGGTGGTCAGCTCTGTGAACTGGCTCTTCATCCGGGCGCGGGCAGTGCTGTCCGCCTTAGCAGCAGTCAGGTCAAAGGAAGCCTGAACCGATGAGGTAATCACCGTCGCCGCTGCCGAAGCCGGACCGGCCGGGAAGCTTAGGGCAAGGGCAATCAAGAGGGACAGCAGCAGACAACTTGGCTTATACAGATTGTTCATTAACATTCCTCCGCTTGTCTTCATGTCCCGGAACACAAAGAAAGCACCCGCAGTAAAGGCCAACAGGCCTCTATTACGGGTGCTTCCGGCGTAATGAGTCACGAAGATAGTTTTGCTTTTTATTATAGAGATATTATCTTAATTTTGTCAATATTATCAATTTTAACTTATGCGAACCAAGGGGAGGACCTTCATTTCATTCCGTGACGGTCTTATCGTATACTGTGAAGGAAGAACGTCAAGTGAAGCACAACAGAGGGTCAGCAGAAGCGCCAGCCCCAAGATGAAGGAGGCCTTAGGTGATGGATAACCTGGCTAGGAATAACAGCATTCTCGATCAAGCCTTCCAGTTATCTCCGGTGGGGATGGCTGTATTGTCTCCGGAAGGAGGCAGATGGATGAAGATTAATCCTGCTTTTTGCAATATGCTGGGCTGCACTGAGCCTGAATTTCTCTCAGGGACTCTATCGGGGGCCGGCCGGGACCTGCAGGAAGAATTCTCTATTCAGCGAATCGGGACAGAGCTTGCACAGCGGCAGGGACAGCCTCTACAGGTGGAGCAGCGGTTCTCCGGCATTGACGGGCAGCCGTTCTGGCTCGCCCTGACCTTCATTCCGGCCCAAGAGGAGCCTTCCGGCCGGACCGTTATTGTATATGCACAGGATGTAACAGACCGCAAAATTGCTGACCAGCTGACCGTAGACAGCCGCGATCTGTACAATTTATTCATAAAAGACGATCAGAGCATGATCTCCTTCTCCCTGCCCGACGGGACGATAACCTTCATATCGCCGTCCTCCTATTCCCAGATCGGATACCATCCGGAGGAGATTGTCGGCAGGAACCGCGCCGAATTCTATCACCTGGAGGATGTTGAAGCAATCAACAGCTCCGGCAGCCTGCTGAAGAACAATATCTCCAGTCGCCGCCTGCGCCATAAGGAGGGCCATTATCTATGGTTCGAGACATCCTTCCATGTGGTCCGCGGCGATAAGGGTGAAATCACACGGATTATGGGGATTGGCCGTAACGTCACCCGGCGCAAGCACAGCGAGGAGGCCCTTGCGTCCGCGCAGCGGGTGGCGCGAATAGGCTCATGGGGTTGGGATCTGGTGAAGGGCAGAATCACGTTCTCCGACGAACTGCGGCGTATTCTGCAATATAGTGTGGAGACAGGCCAAGTGAATCAGGAGGCCTTCCTGGCACTGGTCCATCCGGAAGATGTCCGGATTCTGCAGGAGGCCGTAGAACGGGCTATGGGACTAGGGGAGCCGGGGAATACGGCTTACCGGATGATTTTGCCGGATGGGGAGGTCCTGATGGTGCATGTCCAGTGGGATGTCATCCTGGGACCGGAGGGCCAGCCAGCCCAGCTGTTCGGCATGATGCAGGATATTACGGAGCGTATGCATATGGAGGAGCAGCTGCGGGAGAGTGAACGGAATTTCCGGCTGATGTCGGAGAACTCCCTCGACCTGATCTCGCGCCATGCGATTAAGGACAGTATCTTCCTGTATTGCTCACCGGCCAGCCGTTCGCTGCTCGGTTATGAGCCTGAGGAGATGATCGGCACCAGTGCCTACGATTACCTGCATCCTGATGATCTGGAGATGATTCTGAATCAGATGGCGGAGAGCGTGGATTCGGGATTGATTCCGCCGGCCTCCTACCGCTACCGCCACAAGAACGGTACCTATGTCTGGTTTGAAACGAACAGCCGGTATATTTTTGACGCGCAAGGCCAGAAGACAGAGATTATTGCCGTAGGCCGTGACATTACTGAACGCAAGCAATTCGAATCGAAGCTGCAGGAGAGTGAGCAACGCTACAAATCCCTGTTCGAGTATAATCCTGCGGCGGTATATTCCATGAATCTGCAGGGGGATTATCTGACGGCGAATGCCAATCTGGAGAAGCTGAGCGGCTACTCGCTGGAGGAGCTGCTGGGGAATTATTTTGGACCGCTGGTGGCTGAGAAGGATATCCAGAAGACGCTGCATCATTTCACCCTGGCCAGCCAGGGGGAGCCGCAGAGCTATGATCTGACGCTGATCCACAAAGACGGGCATCCGGTGGAGATCAATACGATTAATATTCCAATAGTTGTGGATCATCAGGTGGTTGGGGTATATGGGATCTCCCGCGATATAACGGATCATATCAGGTACACGGAGCAGATTGAGAAGCTGAGCAATGATTATACCCTGATTCTCAATGCCGTGTCCGAAGGGATATTTGGTCTGGACAAAGAGGGGCGGGTCACCTTTATTAATCCTGCGGGGGCGCATATGCTGGGCTTCGAATGTGATGAGATTACCGGGCATCCTTACCTGGACCCCATCCAGCAGACCGCGCTTGACGGCAACCATTATCGGCCGGAGGAGTCTCCGCTGATGCGGGCAGTCCGGGCAGGAGAAGCCCATCAGAGTCTGGATGCGGTGCTGTGGCGCAAGGACGGCTCCAGCTTCCTGGCCGAGTACCAGGTAACCCCACTGTTCGACAAGGGTGAGCGCAAGGGAGCGGTTGTTGTCTTTCGTGACATTACCGGGGAGAAGGAGATTATCAGAGCCAAGGAGCTGGCGGAGAAGGCGGACCAGGCCAAATCGGAATTTCTCGCCATCATGAGCCATGAGCTGCGTACACCGATGAACGGAATTATGGGCATGACCGATCTGCTAAGTGAGACGGAATTGACGGAAGAACAGCGGGGGTATGCCCAGATTATCAGCGAGAGTAGTGCATCCCTGCTATATATTCTTAATGAAATTCTGGATTTCAGCAAAATCGAAGCTGGTAAAATGACGCTTACCCACGAGCCGGTAAGTCTGGTGGAATTACTCGACAATATCACGGAGCTGTTCATGCCGAAGGCCCGTGAAAAGAATATTGAGCTGTCCTGCCGCATGGCTGCGGATGTGCCGGAGCTGATCATGGGAGATGCGGCCCGGCTGCGCCAGGTGCTGGTGAATCTCGTCAGCAATGCCGTGAAATTCACAGAGACGGGACAGGTCTCCATTCTGCTCAGCAGAGAATATAGCAGGGAGCGCAAGAAGCTGACGCTCAAATTCAGCGTGGCCGATACAGGGATAGGAATCCCATCTGAGAAGCAGCCGCTGTTGTTCCAGTCCTTCTCGCAGCTGCACCCGTCCATTAACCGCAAGTATGGGGGAACCGGACTGGGGCTGGCCATCTGCAAAAAGCTGGTGGAGCTGATGGGCGGTGCCATCACTGTGGATAGCGTAGTCGGGGAAGGTTCGAATTTCTATTTCATCCTGCCTGTAGATATGGAGCTGGAGCCGGAAGGCGGCTGGGAGGATACGGTGATTGTCTCTGATCCGGCGCCGGTCTCTGAACATAGTAGCATCCCGGAAAAAGGCGAATCCGCTGCTGAATTTGGGCGTCTACGTATCTTGGTGGCGGAGGATCATCCGGTGAATCAGAAGCTGCTGGTGGCTATGCTGGACAAAAGAGGCTATGCCGCCGATCTGGTCGATCATGGCGAAGCGGCGGTGCAGGCAGTGCTCCGTGAGCAGTATGATCTGGTATTCATGGATGTACAGATGCCGGGGATGAGCGGGCTTACGGCAACAGCCAGAATCCGCGAGCAGGCGCCTGCCCCGCATCAGCCGTATATTGCAGCTGTGACAGCGTATGCCAGAAAAGAGGACCGGGAGCGCTGCTATGCGGCGGGCATGGATGACTTTGTCAGCAAGCCGTTCCTGGCTGCCGATATTGACCGGGTGCTGGAGCGTTGCAGCCATAGGGTATCCCTATGAGCCGGAGGCCTTCTGGTGAGCGATTGAAGGCGAAGGCGTATACACAGTGGGAGACAGGCGTAGCCTCGCCTTCCTCAGCCTGCGGGCCGGCGACCATGGCCGCCCTCCTGGAATATTGGCATTCGCAAATGGGCCGGACGTTTATTCCGGGTATCCGTCATTTTGATTCCATGGCCGCGCATATCAATTACATCTACACCCATCATGGCGGGACGCCCTGGGGCATGAGTGCACGCAGCTTTGTCAGAGGCCTCCGGGCGTACATCGGTGCAGCCCTGCCGCCTTTAAGTAACCGCTCCGACCTGATTAAGGTATCCGTGTTCAATGATATCGGTCGCTACCGGGCCGAGATTGATGCCGGGCGTCCGGTCGCGCTCAAATTCGACAAGTGGTTCAGCTTCCGCTGGCGCGGAAGATATGCGTATGACTATCATTGGGTGCTGGGAATCGGTTATGAGGCTGAGGAGGACGGCTCCTGTAAGCTGATTGTCCATGACAACGGGGTGCAACATCCTGGCGGCGGTTATACGCCGGGCAGAGAACGGCAGATCTCCTATTCCGCGAATAAAAGAATACTTACGATGGTGTCGCTCAATCTGCCGGAATCGCCAGATGTGCCGTGACAGACGGGCAACTCCTATTCTGGAAGGAAGCCACCTTTAGCAAGTAAAGAACTCCTTGGAGTAAAGAGGCAGGCATTCAGTTCGTAGCGAACCATATCAGAGATAAATGTATTCTATGCAACTAAAAACACTGAAACGGGTAGAATCCCTCTTCTAATTGTAGTCTGTACAACTAAATTAGCCCGAATGGGCGAAAATCCAGGTATAGAGGGATTTTAATTGCAGGAAATACAACTAAACGTTGATTAAGCGGCACATAGGGCGATTTAGTTGTACAAATTACAATTAAGCCTACCCCTTGCAACCTAATTTTGGCCCAGTAAAGCCTCAACAAGCAATTAGTTAAAATAATTTCTCATGCATTTAAATCTGATGAGCTACAGTCTGCTTCAAGATCATGGCCGGGCCGGGGCAGGATATTTCTTGTGTCCCGGCCTTTTCTAAATATAGAATTTATATGTTGCACACGATAACTTATCCTTCTATTTCTCGCTGAAACGGTACCGTCCTGTAAAAGGAAGGCAAAGCCCTTTCCACTTGCAGAGTGTGATTCAAACGTTTGCACAATGTTGGCGGTTAGGATAAAATTTCAAATAGAGAAAAGAGGAATTGTATAAATCCCAGGAGCCCTGCCGTATATTTAGTTAAGGGTAAAGGAGGCGGTATGCCTTGTCAGTACAGAAGGAAATGAAGGAACCGATTGATTACGGGGACCCGGCGGCTACTAGCGGAATCTCCGTCTTCGACCGGAATTTCGATGAGCTGTTCAGCTATGACGGAGAGGATCTTGGCCTAACCTATTCGGCGTCCGGCTCCGCGTTCTGTCTGTGGGCCCCGACGGCCCAGGAAGCGGAGCTGGTGCTGTATCCATCCTGGAAGGATCCTGCGCAGCGGCAGATACCCATGGTGCGAGACGTCCGGGGAACCTGGAGACTCAGCGTTCCGGGCGATCTGGATGGGATGTTCTACACCTACAGGGTGCGTATCGGGGAGCTATGGAATGAAGCGGTGGACCCGTACGCCCGCGCGATCGGCGTGAACGGGGACAGAGGGGCTATACTGGATCTGCGCAAGACCGATCCCGCGCGCTGGACGCAGGATAAGCCGCCGCTGGAGGACCCGGTGGATGCGGTGATCTATGAGCTTCACCTGCGTGACTTATCGGTTCATCCTGCCAGCGGGATTAAGCATACAGGGCAATACCTCGGCCTTGCAGAAGCCGGAACCCGGGGTCCTGAGGGCATTGCCACCGGTCTTGATCACATTGCCAGTCTGGGTGTTACCCATGTGCAGCTGCTGCCTATCTATGATTATGCGACAGAGAGCGTAGATGAGACCCGCCTGGAGGAGCCGCATTATAATTGGGGATATGACCCCAAGAATTACAATGCTCCTGAAGGCTCTTATGCATCAGATCCGTATGTTCCGGGCCTGCGCATCCGGGAGCTGAAGACAATGATTCAGGCGCTGCATGACCGCGGCCTGCGTGTCATTATGGATGTGGTCTACAACCATGTCTATGACGGCTTCCGGGTGAACTTCACCAAGCTGGTTCCCGGCTATTATCTGCGGTATAAGCAGGACGGGCGGTTGTCGAACGGCTCAGGCTGCGGGAATGATACTGCTTCCGAGCGGAGGATGATGTCCCGCTTCATCGTTGAGTCCGTGCTGTACTGGGCCAGGGAATACCATATCGACGGCTTCCGCTTCGATCTGATGGGTCTTCATGATGTAGGGACTATGAACGAGATCCGCCGTCGTCTGGATGATCTGGACCCTTCGATTATAACGATAGGCGAAGGCTGGGTGATGGACACGGAGCTGGCCGAGGACCTTCGGGCCAACCAGTGCCAGGCCAATCAGATGCCGGGCATTGGCCACTTCAATGACGGCTTCCGCGATGCAGTGAAGGGTAATATATTCCTGCATGACCAGAAGGGCTTCATCAACGGTGGGTTCGGCTTCGAACGCAATGTGAAGGCAGGCATTGCCGGAGCGATCTACTACGGGCCCGGCCTCGGGCAATACGCCCAGGAGCCGCAGCAGTGTGTGAACTTCGTGGAGTGCCACGACAATCATACACTGTGGGATAAGCTGGTCTTGTCTACGGCAGGAGTGGAAGACGGGCAGCGCCGCGCTATGCACCATCTGGCCTCGGCTATGGTGCTGACGAGTCAGGGGATACCTTTCATTCATGCCGGTCAGGAGTTCCTGCGGACCAAGGACGGTGTGGAGAACAGCTATAAATCGCCAGTGGAAGTGAACTGGCTGGACTGGGAACGCTGCGCGGAACATGCCGGATCTGTAGCATACATGAAGCAGCTGATCGCGCTGCGCGCCGCTCATCCCGCCTTCCGGCTGCGTACCGCAGAGGAAATCCGCGACCATCTGGTGTTCGAAGAGGCACCGGCGCATGCGGTGGCCTTCACGCTCCGCGATCATGCCGGAGGAGATTCGGCGGAGTATCTGTACGTTCTGTACAATGCCAATCCCGAAGGTGCAACCCTGATGCTGCCCGAACTGGGCGAATGGGACATTGTATTCGGCGAAGCGCATATTGGACGGCTGGAGAGCGGTGCTTTAACCACTGCAGGAATAGGAATGATCGTACTTGCTGTGAACTAAATCATAGGTACCGGGATTGTAGGTATCGCACAAAAGCAGGCTGCCGGGGCAGTCTGCTTTTTGCTGTGGCGGAAATATGCTTAGTGTAGGCGAAAAACCGAATACAATGTGCTGGGGTCGGGGGCTGTATTAAGCCCAAACACTCACCTTTTGTTAAACCGTACTCAATATATATCATATCCTTCTCACCCGCGACATTAGAGCCGAAATGACAGTGAGCAGCCAAACCAGTAAACAGAGGAGGGCAAATATCGGGAACAAGCTAATCTCAAACATAGAACGGCCAAGACTGGTCTGAACGGCTATTACCAAAATGGCAATCAGCCAAGCTATACAACCTGTATGCAGGAGCAGACGCTGTTTGCCGGACCCTAGATTCGAATGTTCCAGCAGCCAGGCGGGTAACAGCAGGGTTTGGAGAGAATGGAGGCCAATTCCATGTAGTACAATATAATTGCCTCCAGCTCCGGTAAAACGTCCTTGTAAGCTCATCATGATCAGTCCGGCCAGATTAGCTATAAATACCGCCAGCAAGGCATAACGGATACCGTTGATTAGTACAGGGCGCGATAAGGGAGCCTTCATTTTCAGAAATTGGACAGCCAGCAGGATACCCCCGATGACAAAAGAAAGAGATACGACGCCAAATAAAGCTCCCCCAAGGGTGTCCACCAGGCCGCCGGCTTTGGAGAAACGGGGATTGAAGCCCCGAAAATTCTGCAGGGTTTCAATTACATAGCTGTATGAAGCAGCAACAATAAAAAGCCGGCGAATCACTTTTCTCTTGCGAGCGGTAAAGCCTGCAAAGGGCAAGATCGCAGCAATGGATAACAGAAAAATTCCTAAGGCTGCTGTAAACGAGAATACATTTTCTATATTACCCTCCGGTAGAACAACTACTCCATGAAAGAACATAAAGACAGCAGCACATCCCGCAATAATAAACCCGAGCCCTCCAAGCATAACGAGTCCTTTTTCACGCCTATAAATAGATACGGCAGATGTCATCAATTCGGTTAACATAGTATGCAAGGTTAGCTCACTCCTTTATTTATTTATCGATTAATAAATAATTATCAAAATAATTGCAAGCAGTAACAGATAAGATTTATCCGTTTGCTGCTTGCATTTACTTCATTCTTTAGTCATCAGTATGGATTGTTTTATTTCTGACAGATCAAGCACCTCGGATAACGTGACTAGCAGCCCTATGCTCATAAAGCGGATTGCATTTCCTTCCGCATCAGGTACCCCGGCTTTCTGAAATTTGGCAGTCACTTCGTCAAAAATAGTCGTATAGAGCTTAGCAGAATGTTGTTTGATCCCAGCTTCCGATATGGTGTAAGCCTGCATGACCATGAGTACTTCGGAACGATGTGTCTCCATTAAGTTGAAAAAACTGGCGCCCATCGCGCCAACCAGCTGATCAGCAGGTGCCTCGACTTCCATGAAAGTGTTATGAATCCGATCGTAGGCACGTTTTAGCACAGCTATATATAAGTCTTCTTTGTTGTCAAAAAAATGAAAGATGTAGGGCTGCGTAACTCCCGCGGCTTTAGCTACCATAGCAGTTGTTGTCCTGTAGTAGTCATATTCTGCAAATAAGGTCAAGGCACTTTCCATAATTTTTTGCTTTTTATCTTCCTTTGCTGCCATTGCAACCAGTTCCAATCGTTTATTTATCGGGCGATAAATAAATCATATAAAAGAATCATTTGTCTGTCAATCCTTCTGTTCTTGCTAACAGCTCGATGCACGGTTAACGCCCATAAACCCGCTTTTAAAAAAAATTCTCCATTCATCATAAACACTACTTCATCTGTCGTAGTAATTGTGCTACACTGAATTTAATTACTACGACAGATGAAGTATAGGAGGCAGGCAATTGATCAGCAGTGATGTGATTAGGGGATACAACGACACGATGATCCTCTACATGCTTCTGGACGGGGAGTCTTACGGCTATGAGATTTCCAAGAACATACGGAAGCTATCGGAAGAGAAATACATTATGAAGGAAACCACTCTCTATTCGGCATTCACCCGGCTGGAGAAGAACGGTTATATTGATTCCTTTTATCTGGATGAGACGTTTGGCAAAAGACGCACCTACTACCGCATCACTCCGCAGGGTCTTGCCTACTACCGGGCCAAATGCGAGGAATGGCAGATCACGCAGGAAGTTATCAACAAATTCATAAAGGAGCTGTGAGGAACTTGGATACCATCATTGGATACTTGAACAATATGTTCGCATCTCTGCCCAGAACGGAACAGATGGCGATGCTGAAGCAGGAGCTGCTTGGCAACATGGAGGAGAAATACTATGAACTGAAGCATGAAGGGAAGTCGGAGGACGAGGCGGTGGGCATCGTCATTTCCGAATTCGGCAACATTGATGAACTGGTCAGTGAGCTGGGGCTTGGAGAGGTTCGTAAGGAGGAAGGACTAGGGCTGCCCATGCTGGATGAGCTTGCTGTAGAGGGATTTATCGCTGCCAAAAAAAGATCCGGCTTGCTCGTAGGTTGGGGCGTTGGGCTAATTATGCTGGGTGCTGCTCTGCTTATCCTGATCTCAGGTCTGGGGGAGAACGGGTTCATGGGAAATGTATTCTCTGAAGATGCTATGAGCATGATCGGGCTGATCCCCCTGTTACTGCTGCTCGGTCCGGCTATCGCATTATTTATCTACAGCGGTACGAAGATGGAGAAATACAAATACATGGAGTCGGGTTTCAGTCTGCCGTATCCGCTGGAGGCATATATTGAGCAGAGACAGTCCGCTTTTGCTGCCACGTATACGTTGTCGCTTATCATGGGTGTCTGTTTATGCGTACTTTCGCCGATTGCTATCTTTGTATCTTCCGCGTTTGGAGATGAATACAGTTCCTACGGGGTAGCCGTTCTATTGATTATAGTGGCTGTAGCCGTTTTCCTCTTCGTGTATTACGGGAATATCCGGGGGGCTTATCAGAGACTGCTGAAGACCGGCGATTTCAGTGAGGAGAAGCAGGAGGAGAAGAAGGAGGATGACCGGATTGTCGGTGCGGTTGCCGCTATTATCTGGCCGCTGGTTACCTGTGTTTTTCTGGTCAGCGGTTTCGTGTTCGACCAGTGGGAGATCAACTGGATCGTCTTCCCGTTAACGGGCATTCTGTTCGGGGTGTTCAGCTCGGTCTACAATATGTTCAAGAAAAAAGATGCTGCCTGAGTCTGCTGTACATTATTTGCCACACAACGTTAATAAAAAAGGTGACATTGCTCATGTTCCCTCCCTGCGGGTAGATGGTAATATGAAGGCATTTATTCCCCTTATGATAACCGTGCAAGAGCCTGTACCGGGGTGATTTGAAGCCCCGTTATAGCCTCTTGCTTCGCTGCTTTACAGTGACAGAATAACGGACGGTGACAGAAGAGTGTGTTTCATTTTGGAGCCGGGTGTGGGCATGAATGCCGTCTATTACCTTTCGGCGGCCAATCAGAGAGACTCGGAGGATGACAGGGATGGGTAAAACAACCGGATTTATAGAATATCAGCGGCGGACGCCTGCTGAATGTGAGCCAATGGAGCGGATTAAGAACTGGAATGAATTCTCGGTTCCGATGGAGGAAGAACAGCTGCGTGAGCAGGGTGCCCGCTGTATGGATTGCGGAACACCGTTCTGTCATGTGGGGCGTATGTTGTCAGGGATGGCCAGCGGCTGTCCGCTGCATAATCTGATTCCAGAGTGGAATGACATGGTGTACCGCGGGAACTGGCAGGTCGCGCTGAAGCGCCTGCATAAGACGAATAACTTCCCGGAATTCACGGGACGCGTCTGCCCTGCGCCATGCGAAGGCTCTTGTACAGTAGGGAAGAACGGCGATTCGGTAACGATTAAATCGATCGAAAAAGCGATTGTAGATAGAGGGTTCGCTGAAGGCTGGATCGTTCCTGAGCCGCCGCTTACCCGTACGGGCAAGAAGGTGGCTGTCGTAGGCTCCGGCCCTGCTGGGCTGGCCTGTGCCGCCCAGCTGAACAAGGCGGGACACAGTGTAACGGTGTATGAGCGGGCGGACCGGATCGGCGGTCTGCTGACCTATGGCATTCCAAACATGAAGCTGGATAAAAAGAAGGTGCAGCGCCGGGTGGATCTGCTGGCGGCGGAGGGCGTTACCTTCGTCACCCGGACTGAGATTGGCAGAGATATTGCAGCAGCTCAGTTACAGGAGGAGCATGATGCAGTTGTCCTCTGCGGCGGCTCTACCAAGGCGCGTGACCTGCCACTGGAAGGGCGGGATCTGAGTGGCATTCATCAGGCGATGGAGTTCCTGACGCTGAACACGAAGAGCTTGCTGGATTCTGAACTGGCGGATGGAGAGTATTTGTCGGCGGCAGGCAAGGATGTTGTCGTCATCGGCGGCGGAGATACGGGGACGGACTGTGTAGCCACTTCGATCCGCCACGGCTGCCGCAGCGTGATCCAGCTGGAGATTATGCCGCAGTCGCCATTGACCCGCCAGCCTGGCAACCCTTGGCCGGAATGGCCGAAGGTGCTGAAGGTGGACTACGGACAGCAGGAGGCTGCTTCTCTATATGAAGAAGATCCGCGCCGCTATCTGGTGAACACCAAGCGCTTCATCGGCGATGCAAGCGGACATGTACAGGAGCTGCACACGGTGCGTATTGAATGGAAGCGCACGGAGGACGGACGGATGGCACCAGTCGAAGTGCCGGGCAGCGAAGAGATCATTCAGGCGCAGCTGGTGCTGCTGGCTCTGGGCTTCACCGGACCGGAGGAGACAGTGCTTGGAGAGCTTGGCGTGGAGCGCGATGAGCGTTCCAACGTTAAGGCAGAGTTCGGCGCGCAGGCAACGAATGTGGAGGGAGTCTTCACGGCCGGTGACATGCGGCGCGGGCAGAGTCTGGTGGTCTGGGCGATTAACGAGGGCCGCCAGGCTGCCCGCGAGGTAGACCGCTTCCTGATGGGCTCGTCCAATCTGCCTTGAGGCATGACGGAGTAAGGGGAGAGAGTTTGAGTTTGGCGCTCGCTCCATTATGAGACGTCCTGTTAAGGAACGCTGATAAGGCGTGTTCTGCCAAGCGATGTCTGCCAAGAGACGCCCTCCCGGGCGTCTTGCTTTACGTTCACCCGCCAAGGCTGATCATCTATAATAGGATGCAGGTGTGGCGTTCAGCGTTCGCATCTAATGTTGCACATAATGCAATTTCTACCTGGCAATATGCGGGCTTTACGCGGAATTGTTGCACAGAATGCAGGATTCAGCCTGCTATTTCGCCCGGAGGAGAAGGAATACTGCCTTTTATACAACAATTGTGGATTGGGACTGGAGTGCTGAGCGGAATGTTGCATTTTGGGCAGGATTTTGGCTGAGAGTCTTAGCTGGAGTGGCACAAGGCGTTATAGTAGAAGTTAGTGTATAAGCAGCAGTCAGGCATTAAACTATACCAATAAACTATACCAACAGAAAGGAAGCACTCACATGAAGCTGATGTTTATTTCCGATATTCACGGATCGCTGTACTGGCTGGAGCAGGCGCTGGCGAAGGCGGAGGAGGAGCAGCCGCACACGCTGGTTATTCTGGGGGATTTCCTGTATCACGGACCTAGGAATCCACTGCCGGAGGGGTACAACCCGCAGGGGGTCGCCGACAGGCTGAATGCTTACAGCCAATCGAGCAAATCGTTGGCGGCGGTAAGAGGTAACTGTGACGCCGAGGTGGATCAGATGCTGCTGCACTTCCCGATGATGGGCGATTATGTGCTAATTCTGCACGAGGGCCGCAAAATCTACGCCACGCACGGGCATGGCTTCAGCATCGACCACTTACCGGCGCTGGCTCCGCAGGATGTGTTCATTCAGGGGCATACGCATCTGCCGGTGGCAGAAGTGAAGGACGGCATTACTGTGCTTAACCCCGGATCGATTGCGCTGCCGAAGGAGAACAACCCGAACTCCTACGGCGTTCTGGAGAATGGGGAATTTCTCATTAAGGACTTCAGTGGCAATATCATCAAGCAGATCGGGTTGTAGCAAGTCAGCTTCACACTCTAATCCCTCTGGATATTTCCAGAGGGATTATTGCTGCGCGGCAATTGAGCCTGCCGGCATATTCATGTATGATGGGTGAGGAGCTTGCGGGCAGATCCCCGGCTTCAAAAACTAAACAGCAGAGGTAACTAAATGATGCATCCACGTGATTTACACTATACAATGCCGGCCGAATGGGCCAAGCATGAACGGACCTTTATTTCCTGGCCGGTGAAGGACTCTATGGTACACCCTGATAATCATGAAGCGGTTAGTAGGGGCTATGCTGAGATTATCCGGGCGATTGCCGAATTCGAGCCGGTGACGGTTATCGTCAATCCGGATGAGCTGGATACGGTAGAGAAGCTGGCGCTTGGGGACAATGTAACGCTGCTCCCCATCCGGCACAACGATGCCTGGCTGCGGGACAACGGACCGACCTTCCTCACGGGTCCTGACGGGAAGCTGGCCGGAGTCAACTGGAAATTCAATGCCTGGGGCGGCAAATACTCGCCTTGGGATCTCGATGATGAGGTAGCTCCGCAGATTCTGAAGCACCTGGAGGTCAGCGCGTTCGATGCTCCGCTGGTGATGGAGGGCGGCTCCATTCATACGGATGGCGAGGGCACCCTGCTGACCACGGAGGAATGTCTGCTCCATACGAACCGTAATCCTGAGCTGAACCGGGAAGAAATTGCTGATTATGTCAAGCAATATACCGGGACGGAGTCCATCATCTGGCTGAAGCGCGGCCTCAGCGGGGATGAGACGGACGGGCATGTCGATAACATCGCCTGCTTCGCGGCACCGGGCAAGGTGATTATTCAGGTCTGCGAGGACCCGCAGGATGAGAACTATGCGATTACGCAGGAGAATCTGCGCATCCTGGAGCAGGCCGTCGATGCCAAAGGCCGGAAGCTGGAGATTATCCGCATTCAGCAGCCGCCCCGCGTGGACTTCGAGGGTAGCCGCCTGACGCTGAGTTATCTGAACTTTTATTTTGTGAACGGCGGCATTATCTTGCCAGTCTTCGGCGGTACAGCGGCTGAGACGGACAAGCTGGCTGAAGAGACGCTGGCCGGGCTGTTCCAAGGCCGCAGAATCCGCACGGTGAACGGAATGGCCGTGATCGGCGAAGGCGGAAACGTGCATTGCACCACCCAGCAGATGCCTGCGGTGGATGGAGCTTAGCGAAAAGCGAAAAGAAGCGGAGGGGAAATTTGGAACTGTAGGAGCGTTAGCGTCCGCCTTTGTCACCGGATTTCAACCGCGAAGAGCGGATTAAATCAAGAAATCTGGTGACAACAGCGGCCGGAAGTCCAAATGTTCACCGCAGCGACGACCAAGCTTTGAGTTCTAAGTGTTATAAGTTCATACAAGGAGGAACAACCATGAGACAAGTAAAAGTAGCCGCGACGCAAATGAGCTGTTCCGGCGACATCGATGAGAATATCCGCAAGGCGGAGACACTGGTTAGGGAGGCGGCAGCCCAAGGCGCGCAGATTATTCTGCTGCAGGAGCTGTTCGAGACGCCGTATTTCTGCCAGAAGGAGAAGTCGGATTACTATGCCTATGCTACAGAGCTTGAGCAGAACAAGGCGGTGAACCACTTCAAGGCTATCGCCAAGGAGCTTGCGGTGGTGCTGCCGATCAGCTTTTATGAGAAGAAGAATTATGCGCGGTACAACTCGCTGGCGGTCATTGATGCAGACGGAACCGTGATGGGCAAATACCGCAAGAGCCATATTCCTGACGGTCCGGGCTATGAAGAGAAGTTCTACTTCAACCCGGGCGATACCGGCTTCAAGGTGTGGAATACCCGCTATGCCAAAATCGGAGTCGGCGTATGCTGGGACCAATGGTACCCGGAAGCTGCCCGGGTGATGAGCCTGATGGGTGCGGAGATTCTGTTCTATCCTACAGCCATCGGCTCGGAGCCGCAGGACGGGTCAATCGATTCCAAGGATCACTGGCAGACCTGCATGCTGGGTCATGCTGCCGCTAACCTGATTCCTGTCGTGGCCTCCAACCGGATCGGCAAGGAGACTGACGAGGATTCCAGCATTGATTTCTACGGCTCGTCGTTCATCGCTGGTCCGCAGGGCAACAAGATTGTCGAAGCCGGACGGGATGAGCAGACCGTGCTGGTCAGCGAATTCGACCTGGATGCGCTTGAGGTAGGCCGGATTGAATGGGGGATCTTCCGTGACCGCCGTCCGGAGCTGTACCGGATGATTGCTTCCTATGATGGCGATCTGACCTTCTAACTTATGCGCTAATATGTATAGACCATTAAGCAGCCAGAATGCTGCCGGAGCTCTCTCCGGGGCATTCTGGCTGCTTTTTTGCATGAGATGTTACAATATATCGATAATAATGTCATATTATATTACACAAAAGGATAAAGTTAATTGTCATCACTACTTTAATCTGATAAAATCTCCTTAAGTTATTTTACAAATAAGTAGGGGGATTGGAGAATGGGAATCCGGAAAAAATGGGCGATGTCAGGTATGGTGGCACTCCTGGTCTTGGCAATGGCGGGTTGTAGCTCTGGTAATGATGCGAAAGGCGGCAGTGCGGACGGGAAAAGCCTCAAAATCGCTACCGATGCCAGCTATGCACCAATGGAGTATATGGATACCGATACGATCAAGGGCTTTGACATTGATTTCATTAAGGCGGTGATGGCGGAGGCCGGCATTGATTACACGGTCACCAACACAGGCTGGGATACCATGCTGACCAGTGTGAAGCAGGGCACTGAATATCAGGCGGGTGTATCCTCGGTATCAATTACAGATGAGCGCAAGGAAACCTATGACTACTCTATCCCTTATTTCGAATCTACGAACATGATCATGGTGAAGGAAGGCAGCGATATCAAATCCGCCCTGGACCTGAAGGGGAAGAAGGTTGCGGTTCAGGCAGCCACGACAGCAGATGAGCTGATGAGCGGCATTATGGGCGTCGACAACGGTAACCTGAAGCGGTTCGACAGCAATGCGGTAGCGCTGATGGAGCTGAACGGCGGCGGAGCGGATGCGGTGGTCGCGGATATCGCCATCGTGAACGAATACATCAAGAACAATCCGAAGGAGAAGCTGACAGGCATTATTGATAAGGAGAATTTTGGCTCCGAGTACTACGGCATTCTGTATCCGAAGGGCAGTGAATGGAAGGCGAAGCTGGACCCGGCGATCAAGAAGGTCATCGAGAACGGCAAATATGCGGAGATCTACAAGGAATGGTTCGGCGAAGAGCCGGACACGGCGGCGCTTATGAACGCGAAGTAGCATAGGGGCCAGCAACAATTAAGCATGCGTAATGATTGCTATTGCGCGTGCTTCTTTTTTTGAGCAAGCCACAAGCAGAAGAGAAGGGAAGAATTCTATGGATTTCAGATTCGACATCATCATTCATTATTTACCGGTTCTGCTAAAAGGGACCCTGTTCACCATCGGCGTATCGCTGGTCTCCATTCTGTGCGGTTCCCTGCTGGGACTGGTGATCGGCTTCGGCAAAATGGCGCCCAAATGGTATTTCCGCTGGCCGTTTCACGCGTATATTAACCTCTTCCGCGGTACGCCGCTCTATGTGCAGATTCTGATCGTCCACTTCGGGCTGATCCCGTTGTTCTATGGCAAAACCTATGCGCTGATGAGCGCATTCGTGGCGCTGTCGCTCAATTCCGCCGCCTATTCTGCGGAGATCTTCCGCGCCGGTATCCAGTCCATCGACCCCGGTCAGCGGGAAGCGGCCCTATCCCTCGGAATGACCCGGCAGCAGGCGATGCGCTTCATTATTCTGCCTCAGGCCATCAAACGGATGGTTCCCGCCTTCGGGAATGAATTCATTGTGCTTGTTAAGGATTCCTCGCTGCTGGCGCTGATTGCCGCCCCTGAGATTATGTACTGGAGTAATACCATGAAAGGCCAATACCTGCGGATCTGGGAGCCGTATCTGACCGCTGCACTGATCTACTTCATTCTTACTTATTCGCTCAGCAAGCTGCTTAATTATATCGAACGGAAGGTGTAGCCCCTATGGAACCGGTTATTTCAGTCAAGCATCTGCACAAATCATTCGGTGCCCATCAGGTACTGACGGATATCAGCGTCGACATTCACAGCCGGGAGGTTGTGGTTGTCATCGGGCCTTCGGGCTCGGGCAAATCGACCTTTCTGCGCTGCCTTAATCTGCTGGAGCAGCCGCAAGCGGGCGATATTATGATTGAAGGCACTTCCTTGATGGCCAAGAGCACAAGGATTAACGATATCCGTACCGAGGTGGGAATGGTCTTTCAGCAGTTTAATCTGTTTCCGCACCGTAAGGTGATCGAGAACATCATGCTGGCCCCGATGAAGGTGCGGAAATGGACGGAGGATCAAGCGAGGCAGAAGGCGCTGGAGCTGCTGCAGAAGGTAGGGCTTAGCGAGAAGGCGGAGATGTATCCGGCCTCGCTCTCCGGCGGTCAGGCCCAGCGGGTGGCGATTGCCCGGGCACTGGCGATGGAGCCGAAGATCATGCTGTTCGACGAGCCGACCTCAGCTCTGGACCCCGAGATGGTGGGCGAGGTGCTGGCGGTTATGAAGGAGCTGGCAAGTGAGGGGATGACCATGGTTGTGGTGACTCATGAGATGGGCTTCGCCCGTGAGGTGGGGGACCGGGTGCTTTTTATGGAGCAAGGGGCCATAGTGGAGCAGGGTGCGCCGGAGCAGCTGTTCGGCAGCCCGTCGCATGAGCGTACACGGGAGTTCCTGTCCAAGGTGCTGTAAGAATCGCCCAAAGTAGAATATTGTTATTTAATCGGTTATATTAGAGGAGTAAGAAATAGGCAATAAGTCCAAGCGTGAATAGCTGCCCAGGGTGGCGGGGAGGAGGCTCGGGGATATCTTTTTTTAAAGTATAAGGATGACAGCGGTTCTGCATAATGATTTATCCTTATATTTCCGGCAGAAAAGGATAGGGTGCTTAATAAGACGGCATAGGCTTTCTGCTGGTCATAATTCCATAATGATAGAAGGAGAATACGATGAGCACATTCAAAAATTGGCTGAATACCACCAAGAGCGGACTGACGGATCAAGTGAAAAAATTTAAAAATAAAGACTTTATGAATGCGGTAGTAGCTGGCTGCGCGCTGGTCGCTGCTGCTGACGGCAAGATTGAGGAAGCTGAGAAGAACAAGATGGCGGGATATATGAATCTCAGCAATGAACTCAAGGTATTTGACATGAGGGACGTCATTGCCCAGTTCAATTACTATGTAAGCAACTTCGAATTCTCGCCGGAGATCGGTAAGCAGGAAGCGCTGAAGGCTATCGGTAAGTTTAACGGCAAACCGGAGGTTGGACGGTTAATCGTGGGCGTATGCTCGGCGATTGGTGCAGCCGACGGTGACTTCGACGAGCATGAGAAGGCAGTTGTGCGGAATATCTGCAGCGTACTGGGACTTAGCCCAAGCGAATTCAGCCTGTAATTACAGGCTGGATTTCATTTGCTAATTACTGAAACTTTAGGCGATGGACCGCCGTATCACTGATGTAACACCCGCAAGCACACTTCTATTTGGAAACGGAGGTACTTCAAGTTGGCTGGAATTAATCTGGTAAAAGGTCAGAAGATCGATTTAACCAAAGGCAATGCCGGACTGTCTAACGTAATCGTAGGACTGGGCTGGGACCCTGCCGAACCGGCAAGGGGATTCTTTGGGGTTAAAAAACAGGCGAATGTTGACTGCGATGCTTCAGCGCTGCTGCTGAATGAGAACGGCAAGCTGACGAACAAGCTGAACCTTGTCTGCTTTCACAACAAACAGAATGCGAATAACTCTGTAGTCCACTCGGGGGATAATCTGACGGGTGAGGGCGACGGGGACGACGAACAGATCATGGTGAATCTGAAGCAGATTCCTGCCGATGTCCATAAGGTCCTTGTTGTGGTTAACATCTACGATGCGGTGAACCGCAAGCAGGATTTCGGAATGATCAAATCTGCGTATATCCGCATTATTAATGCGGCAGGGAATGCAGAATTGGTTAAGTTTAATCTGACAGACAATTATACAGGCTTCACGGCACTAATCTGCGGCGAGCTGTATCGTCATGGCGAAGAGTGGAAGTTCGCAGCCGTCGGTGAAGCGGCCCACGCCGCGCATATCAATCAGCTGGCAGAACGCTATATCTAAATCCAATTTGAGAAAAGAGGGCTCTATTCATGGCTATTAACTTATCCAAGGGACAAAAAATTGATTTAACCAAAACAAATCCAGGCTTGTCCAAAATCACAGTCGGCCTCGGATGGGATACGAATAAATATGATGGCGGTAAGGACTTTGACCTTGACGTTTCCGTGTTCCTGACGAATGCGAACGGTAAAGTCGATAAAGAAACCAACTTCATCTTCTTCAACAACAAGCAGAACGAGAACGCTTCTGTTGTTCACACCGGCGATAACCGTACCGGGGAAGGCGACGGAGACGATGAGCAGGTTCAAGTCGATTTGCTTAATGTTCCTGCAGATGTGGACAAGATTGCCTTCACCATTACCATCTATGAAGCAGAATCCAGAAGCCAGAACTTCGGACAAGTCTCCCGTTCTTATGTACGTATCGTCAACGATGCGAACAGTGAGGAACTGATCCGCTTTGACCTGGGTGAAGATTTCTCCGTTGAAACAGGCGTAGTTGTAGGCGAATTGTACCGTAACGGCGCAGAATGGAAATTCAACGCGATTGGCAGCGGCTACAAGGACGGTCTCTCCGGCTTGACCCGTGATTACGGTCTGCAATAAGGCTCTGACATTACGGGAATTAAATCTGTAAGGAAAGAGGGTTTTTGACAGTGACGATCAGTCTTTCCAAAGGACAGCGGATTGATCTTACCAAGACCAATCCGGGTCTGACCAAAGTAGTTGTAGGACTGGGCTGGGATACAAACAAGTACAGCGGCGGCAAGGATTTCGACCTCGATGCATCAGCATTCCTGCTGCATGAGGACGGCAAAGCCAAAAGCGAAAATGACTTTGTATTCTATAACAACCCGAGCGGCGGTACAGGCTCTGTAACCCATACAGGGGACAATCGCACAGGTGAAGGCGACGGGGATGATGAGCAGATCGTCGTAGACTTCAGTCTGGTGCCTGCCAATATTCAGCGGATCGGGATCACGGTCACGATCTATGATTATGAGGCCCGGGCGCAGAACTTCGGACAAGTCTCCAACGCTTTCGTCCGTGTAGTTGATGCATCCAGTGACCGTGAGATTCTGCGGTTCGATCTGGGCGAGGATTTCTCCACCGAGACGGCTGTGGTCTTCTGTGAATTCTACCGCCAGGGGGCGGATTGGAAATTCCAGGCGATTGGCAGCGGCTTCGCTGGCGGACTAAGCGCATTATGCAAGAACTACGGGCTGGACGCGCAATAAGAGCTTCAAAGGCGGGATCATCATCGATCCTGCCCTTTTTATACACAAAATCTGATAAGTTGCGCTCTTATCCATGTATAAAGGTGGCGTAAGAATGAATACAGAAGTAGTCAAAGGACAGAAAGCAGATCTGACCAAAGGGAACCCGGGGCTCCGCAGCATTACGGTTGAGATCGGGTGGAAAGCTCCGTCTTCCATGGATATTGATGCTTCCGCATTCCTGCTTGGAGCTGGCGGTAAAGTGAGCAGTGATGACGATCTGATCTTTTACAATAACCCGTCTACTCCCTTTATCACCTATAAAGATGTACCGGGTACAGCTTCGGGCGGACTGAAGCAGTTCGAGGTCTCGCTGGAGCGGATTCCGGCAAACATAGTGAAGATTGCCTTTACGCTTACTCTGTATGACGGAGAAAACCGCAAGCAGATGTTCGGACAAATGAGTGAAGCGGAGTGCCGGATCGTGAATCAGGCGACAGGTGCGCAGCTTCTGCGGTGTAACCTTGGAAATCAGTTCTCTGTGGAAACGGCTGTTGTAGTTGGAGAATTATATAGACATGGTGAAGAATGGAAATACAGTGCGATTGTTGCTGGCTTCTCAGGCGGGCTTAAGGCGCTCTGCGGCAACTATGGCATAGAAGTAGAGGACGAGCCTGCACCGGCACCGAAGCCGCCGGAAACTACACCGACGCAGGCACGACCGCCGCTTCAAGTGCCGCCGCCCCGCGCAGAGTCATCCAGACCGAATATTGTGATTCCGCCACCGCCTGCACCGGCACCGCCTAAGCAGGAGGCTGCTCCCGCACCGGCGCTGAATCTCAATCTGAAGAAGATTGAGCTGAAGAAGAAGGGCGATTCGATTAACCTGAAGAAATCCGCTTCCGGTCTGGGTGAGTTGCTGATTAACCTGAACTGGAACCAGAAGCAGGGCGGAGGGCTGTTCAGCCGTAACAAGGGCGGGGTGGACCTCGATCTGGCTTGTCTGTATGAGCTGAAGAACGGCAGCAAAGGCGTGGTGCAGGCACTGGGCAATGCGTTCGGTAACCTGCAGCAGCAGCCTTATATGATGCTCGATGGAGATGATCGGACAGGCTCCGTAACATCCGGCGAGAATCTGCGTATAAACGGAAGTAAGGTAGCCCAGATCGAACGGATTCTGGTGTTTGCCTTTATTTACAAAGGAGTTACCAACTGGTCTGAGGCGGATGGGGTGGTTACCCTGAAGCAGGATGGAGGGCCGGATATTATCGTGAATCTGGACGAGCATAACAACCGTAAAGGCATGTGCGCCATCGCGCTGATCCGGAATGTGGATAACGAGACCTTCAGTATTGAACGGCTCGTGCAATATTTCAGCGGTCACCGGGAGATGGATGAGGCTTATGGCTGGGGGCTTCGCTGGGTAGCGGGAAGTAAATAATTTGATATTACCGGAGGCGCAAGTGGAATGGACTGGTTCAGTGATTTTTTTAGGAGTATCGGTGAGAATTACGGGCATTTCTTCTCATGGAGTGATATTGCAGGAACGCTCTCCGACCCTGTCAGCTGGGGGATAATCGGAAGCCTGATTCTGCTGGAGGGTCTGTTGTCCGCTGATAACGCGCTTGTACTGGCGGTCATGGTTAAGCACCTGCCGAAGGAGCAGCAGCGTAAGGCGTTGTTCTATGGTATTATCGGTGCTTACGTGTTCAGATTCCTGGCGATTGGGCTGGGGACCTATCTCGTCAAATTCACGCTGGTGAAGGTGCTTGGAGCCTTGTATCTCTTCTACATTGCCTACAAAGGGTTGTTCAAGGGCAGCGGAGAAGAGGGAGAGATTAAGAATAAAGGTGCATCCTTCTGGAAGACGGTACTCCTCGTTGAATTAATGGATATTGCCTTCAGTATTGACAGCGTGGTAGCCGCATTTGGTCTTAGCAGTGAAGTATGGGTACTCTTCCTGGGCGGTATTCTCGGCGTGCTGATGATGCGCGGAGTGGCACAGGTGTTCCTCAAGCTGATTGCCAGATATCCTGAATTGGAACAGACAGCATTCCTGCTTATTGCACTGATTGCCGGTAAAATGCTTGCCGGAGCCTTCGGCTATGAATTGCCGCATGTAATTTTCTTCGGTATTCTAATTGCGGTGTTTGCAGGTACTATCGTGTACAGCGCAAGCAAACGCAAGAAGGCTGAGAACCACAAGGCCTGATGGTTGTGCGTGCTTCATCTCTTTATCCTTTATAGCTGTGCAGGAAGGCGCGGGGTTCACGGGAAGGGTGGACTCCGGCACGCCTTTCGGGTAATCGTAACAGGTTTATAGCATGGCCTTTGCTTGGGTTCTAAGCAAGCCGGATACCGTCCCCGAGAGGACGGCATAGCTGGTTCTGCTCGCAGCCAAAGGCCATTTGGATTGTGCTGGCACAACATTAAGGGGGAAGGGCCTTGAGATATTTCGATTACCTCACACAAGAACAGGAAGCCTCATTATTCCATGTTCCGCCGGTTTCATTTGATCATACTACCCGCAAGGATTTACTGGCTTATGCCGTCGGAGCAGCCCTTTATATGCCGGCCACCCGTGCCAGTGTTGCCGAAGATATTATTAAGCTGAGAGCCTCGGGGCTTATCACGGTAATCATAGATTTGGAGGATGCCATCGGGGACGGTGAAGTGGATTATGCCGAAGAATCCATCGTCAGGCATCTGGCATTTCTGTCCGCTTATGCGGAGAATGAGCCGGACCAGCGCGGCAGTCTTCCGCTGCTGTTCATCCGCGTACGTAACCCTGCACAGCTGCGGGATCTGATCTTTCGGCTGGGATCATTAATCACCATGCTGACCGGCTTCGTCTTCCCCAAGTTCTCCGTAGAGAACGGTACGGATTATTTCGAGGCCATTGCCGATTACAATGACACACGCAGCTATTCAGCCCCGGTGTTGTACGGGATGCCGATTCTGGAGAATGCACCGATCATCTACCGGGAGAGCCGGATGGACACTCTGCTTGGGGTCCGGGATCTGCTGGGGCAATACCGCGAGTATGTGCTGAATGTCCGGATTGGGGCTACGGACTTCTCCAGTCTGTTCGGATTGCGGCGCAGCCCGGATATCAGCATCTATGACCTGACGCCGATCCGCGACTGCATGTCGGATATCATTAACGTATTTGGCCGTGTGGAGGAAGGATACGTGATCTCGGGTCCTGTGTGGGAGTATTTTGCCAGCAAAGGACACCGGGTCCTCCGCCCGCAGCTGCGGGAGACGCCCTTCGAGGATACTTATGGCAAGCATGGCCGCGAAATGCGCAACAGCTTCATTTCAAGCTCGATGGACGGGCTGATCCGGGAAGTAATTCTGGACAAGGAGAACGGCATTGTGGGCAAAACCATTATCCACCCTTCCCACCTCAGACCCGTGCAGGCGATGTATACCGTAATGCATGAAGAGTATGTGGATGCCTTAAGTATTGTAGACAGCAACGATGGCAGCCGCGGCGTGTTCAAGAGTGAATACTATAATAAAATGAATGAAATCAAGCCTCATTTGAACTGGGCCAGACGAATTTTATTACGATCTCAAATATACGGGGTGTTACATGAACAACAGCATTTTGTCGGATTACTACCCGAGAACGAATACACACACGTTTAATATCGTCGAGAATCTGCAGGTTACGGTAACAGAAACCTCCAATCCTTTTCATATGCCTGTGGAGTCCTTGTTCTCCATGGCTGCACGAATCAATAAGAAGCGCTCCTTCCTGTTCGTCAGCAAAGTGCTTGGCAAGCACATTCCCGTAGGGCCCTATACCCCGCTGCTTAGCGGAGCGGCACTCGCCTTGCTCCTGTATCTGGAGATGAGTGGGGATACCGCTGACCGGGAGGTTATGGACCCGCTGATGAACCAGGCCGTTCATGGCCTGATCCATCCTGAATATGCGGAAGAAGCTTATCATGCGCTGCTTGCTGCACGTCTGGCTCTGCCTGAGCCGGTTCTGTTTATCGGGTTCGCCGAAACCGCTACCGCCCTTGGCCATAGCATGTATAATGCATTCGCCGGCGGCGCGTCTTATATTCATACCACGCGTGAGATGATTCCTGAGCTGGAATCGGTGGTGACCTTCGTGGAGGAGCATTCCCATGCGATGGACCACCTCTGTTACGCGCTGGATGCCAGCCTGCTGTCAGGGACTGAACCGGTCATCCTGGTGGATGATGAGATTACCACCGGCAATACGGCGGTCAACATCATCCGGGACATTCAGTCGAAATTCCCGCGCCGCGAATATGTAGTGGCTTCGCTCCTCGACTGGCGGAGCGAGGCGAATATTCAGGCGTACCGTAAGCTGGAGCAAGAGCTGGGGATACGGATTACCGCTCTATCCCTGCTGCAGGGAAGCATTAAGGTTGAGGGGGTTCCGCTGCTGCAGCCTGCAGCTGATAACGGAGCCGCTGCTACCACAGGTGCAGAGCTTGTAACTACTTATGTGCGGGACGGCCTGGAACGGCTGCCTGTAACCTCTGTGGATG
Organism: Paenibacillus sp. FSL R7-0210; assembly: GCF_038009085.1. Classification (NCBI taxonomy): domain Bacteria; kingdom Bacillati; phylum Bacillota; class Bacilli; order Caryophanales; family Paenibacillaceae; genus Paenibacillus; species Paenibacillus sp. FSL R7-0210. The sequence goes on along the minus strand of NZ_JBBPAR010000001.1, from coordinate 6,040,495 downwards.
CACAAGGCGTGATCAATCCGGCGGCATATTTGAAGCTCAGCGGCCGCTTTGGCCTGAAATCTGCGGATAATGTGCAGCTTGATGCCGGTGTAAGCCGCGTGGCCGAGCAGCTCGGGAGCTTGCGGGAAGGCTCCCGTGCCCTGGTGATGGGCGTAGGCGAGTTCATGTATCTGCCGATGCGGATCGCCGCAGAGATGGGAGAGGGCGTGCTGTACCAGGCCTCAACCCGCAGTCCGATCCATCCCGAGCGGCGTGCGGATTACGGCGTGCACAGCGCTGCTGCGTATCCGTCCGCAGGGGATACGGAGATCATGAATTTCATCTATAATGTGGACTCCGGCCAGTATGACGATATCTTCGTCCTGCTGGAGCGCGAGGTGCCCCGGCAGCGGATTGCACCGATGACGGATATTTTACAGAGGCTGGCAGGCAATAAGGTACATCTTGTTGTACTCAGCCCAGAACCAGATACGGGAGGCTCAGAGCTATGAAGGGAATAGATATCGAAGCCATTCACAATAGAACAATATCCCCTCCGGTGGCACTGGGCAGCTATCCTGCTTCCGACGTTACCTTCCTGCTCAAGGATCTAAGCAATGTATCCCTGGAGCGGGGAACAGCCGAGCGGGAGGAAGCGATCCAGTCCGGCGTGCATTATTCAGAGATGCTCCCGGTGGAGTACCAGCCGACAGAGCAGTATATCGAATTGTTTCATGAGACGCTGCAGCAGACTGCGAGGAAGGTGGCGCTGGCTGTAGCTGTGGTGTCCGAGATGATTGTTGCCCGGCGGGGAACGGCGAATACGGTGCTGGTCTCTTTGGCGAGAGCGGGCACACCTATCGGGGTGCTGATCAAACGTTATATTCTTGAGAAATATAGAGCGGATCTTCCGCATTACAGCATCTCGATTATCCGCGGCAAGGGGATTGATGAGAATGCGGTGCTCTATATGCTACAGCAGCATGGAAGGGATGCCGAACTGCAATTCATCGATGGCTGGACCGGTAAGGGGGCCATCCGGCAGGTGCTGATAGAGGCCTGTGAGAGTATGCATAAGAAATATGGCATTACGCTAAATGATGATCTGGCGGTACTCGCCGATCCCGGGCACTGCTCGGGAACCTTCGGTACCCGGGAGGATTATCTGATTCCAAGCGCCTGCCTGAACTCCACGGTATCCGGCCTGATGAGCCGTACGGTGCTCCGCGATGATCTGATCGGGCCTGAGGAATTCCACGGGGCCAAATTCTACAAGGAATGGCTGGACAGTGATCTGTCCAACGTATTCGTTGAAGCGATTACCCCATATTTCGCGGAAGTAGCAGCAGAGGCACTTGCGCAGGCTGCGGAGATGCTGGAGCATCCGCCGGAGATTACCTGGCAGGGGCTGGCCGATATCCGCAGTATCCAGGATACCTTCGGCATCGATAATATCAATCTGGTGAAGCCAGGAGTGGGGGAGACGACACGTGTGCTGCTGCGGAGAGTGCCCTGGAGAATTCTTGTCGACAGGCTGGACAATCCCAACCTGCGGCATATTCTGCTGCTGGCGGAGGACCGGGGCGTGCCGGTAGAGGTCTATCCCGGGCTGACCTACTCCTGCTGCGGAATCATCAAGCCGCTGAAAGGGGAGAGTGAATGATCTACGCCAGCGATCTGGACCGCACGCTGATCTACTCTCTTAGCGCGATAGGCGTTCCTGAGGATACCCCCGGTCTGGTTCCGGCAGAGGTTGTTGACGGCAAGGTGGTATCGTATATCTCACAGCAGGCTCTGGCTACACTGAAAGAGCTGGCGGCGAAGATCGTCTTCATGCCGGTGACTACACGTACCATTGCCCAGTACCGGCGGATTAACCTGTTCCAGGAGACGGTCATTCCGGATTATGCCATCACCAGCAATGGCGGCAATATTCTTGTGAACGGGGTAGTGGATCAGGATTGGCGGACGGCTGTCGGCAAAGCGGTGGAACGCGGCTCCGCTGCGGCGGAAGAAGCCGAGAGCATCGTGCGTGCTGTTGTCCGGGAAGAATGGATCATTAGCCGGCGGTATTGCGATGAGCTGTTCTATACCTTCGTGGTTCACCGGGATTCGCTGCCGCTTGAGGAGATTGCCCGGATGTCTCAACGGCTGGGTGAGCTTGGCTGGAGAGTATCCCTGCAGGGGCGCAAGCTCTATATCGTGCCGGAGGCGGTGAACAAAAGCGATGCCATTCTTCATGTCCGCCGCACCGTGCATTCAGAGCCGATGGTCGCCTCCGGTGACTCTCTTCTGGACAAGAGCCTGCTCGCCGCCGCCGATTATGCCATAGCTCCCTGCCACGGAGAAATATTTGCCGAGCAGCAGGCGGGTTTAGTACACTTAGAGTATCCGTTTACTAAGCGGCCGGGGGTATTTGCCGCGGATGAGATTATGCAGTATGTTCACAGGATTTATACACATTTGACAGCATTGGGAGTTGGACCGCCACCATGAAAAAGGTAAATATATATTTCAACCGCTGGTTCTCTGTTGCCTATCACTATATGAATCTCATCCGGAGCAATGAAGACGGGATTCCGGTGCAAATCTTCGCCACCCACCCGGATATCCACCATATGTCGCTGCAAGGCGCGGATGTGGCCGGAACCGAGCCGGCGCTCGAAGGCATTGAATATGTGCAGTTCTGTGTTGATTTTTGCCGCCGGAACGAGATTGATATCTTCATCCCCCGGCTGCATATGCTCGATATCGCGCTGCATGCTTCGCTGTTCGATGAGATCGGAACGAAGGTGCTGGTCTGCCGTGATCTGGATCTGCTGGAGATGATCATGGACAAAGGCAAGTTCTATGAGAGCGTGAAGACCACCGGGATTATGACGATTCCTGATTATCATGTGGTTAGTAATGCGCAGCAGTTCAGGGAAGCTTATGAAGACCTCGCAGCTAAAGGACACAAGGTCTGCTTCAAGCCTACCGAGACGGAAGGCGGACTCGGATTCCGGATCATAGACAATGACCGCAGTCCCGTGGAGGAGCTGTTCGGCCATGTGACTCCGCTGATCTCCTTCGAGGAAGCTTACCGTATCCTTGATGAAGCCGGGAGCTTCCCTAACCTGATGGTGATGGAGCTGCTGGAGGGATATGAATATAGTATTGATTGCTTGTCGGATGAGAAGGGCAGGCTGCTGGCCGCAGTTCCCCGCCGTAAGGCAGGCGGCCGCCTGCGGTTGATGGAGTATATCCCGGAGCTTGCGGAGGTGGCCCGCAGGGTGGCTGAGACGTACCGGATTCCGTTCAATTTCAATATCCAGATGAAATACAGCGGTGGCGTCCCCAAGCTGCTGGAGATTAACCCGCGGATGTCCGGCGGCCTGCATATCTCCTGTCTGTCCGGAATCAATTTCCCATATCTGGCTGTCAAAAGCGCGCTCGGCGGCGAGGTTATGCCTGCATCGTTCGAGCATAACGTCCTGGCCAGCCATGTCGAGCAGCCGCTGATCATGAGAATAAACGGAGAATCCGTCATTACGGATTCCGTGAATTGAGCGTGTAGCATTCACGCTCATAAGAGGTGAGAAGGAATGCAAGCTAAATTCAAAGTACTGGCGTATGCCGGTGCCGGTTATGTTGTAGCCGTACTGACCAGCGGCTTCCTGCCTGAGCTGGTCTCGCTGCTGCTCCCGGTAATCGGCGCAGCACTTGCAGTGCCGGAGCTCAGGCGCACCAAAGTGAATCTCCCGGTAGAGGTGATTCCTGCCGGACAGGAGCCGCAGGCCATTCCGGCGGCATCCTCCGCCGCGCAGCAGGCTTCGTCTGCTGCCGCTGCCTCTCCTGCTGCTGCGGGACAGGCCTCCCCGGCCCATTCGGGTGCCGGACACAGGGAGGACATACAGATCGGAGCAGAGTTCGCTCCGGTGGTGGAGTATCTGGGCATCCTGGAGGATATGATCATCTCCGAAGGGCAGAAGGATACGCTGGACAATGAAATTGTCGAGAAGTCGCTGGCGCTGTTCGCCAGGCTGCAGCGCGTCATTCCGCTGCTGCAGGAGCTGGGTAACGGTGAGATTAACCATACCGTCCGTAGGCTGGTGCTGAAGGACCTTAATGGAGTAATCAACCCGTTCCTGCGCCTGGGCGGCGAAGCCAAGACAAGAAACCGGAGAATGCTGCTGAACGGTCTGCGTGATGTCGATGCCAAAATTTCCGATATTGCGTCGACGATCGAGCACAAAGACCTGATGGAACTTCAGACCAAGGCGGAACTGATTCATCAGCGCTACAGCAGTTCCGAATTATAGGAGGAGGATAGCCATGTCCACGCAGTTAATTGAGCTTAGAAAAGAAGATGAGCAGAAGGTAGTCCAGGAGGCTTCCCAGTTAATTGAGCAGGTAGCCAAGACTGACACGGTGGCACTGGATTCCCTGATGGATGATATCGGGAAGCTTGGTGTGAAGACGCAGGAGAAGGCAGGCCAGACGCTGAAGCTGCTGGACCGCCCCGTCAATGACCTGATGAGCGGCAAGCGGGTGGAAGTGCCGAATATGATTATGAAGCTGCGCAATGAGTGCGAGACCCTTCAGCAGAGTAAGAATGTCAGCTTCTTCGGCAAAATGCTGCGCAAAAGCCCGCTTAAAAATTATGTATATAAATATCAGTCGGTCCGCACCAACATTGATGCCATTATCACCGGTCTGCGTGACGGCCGGGATACGCTAGAGGAGAGCATCGTTAACATGCGCCAGTTGAAGCGTACCTCCATGGAGGAGATCTATAACCTCCAGACCAAGATCGCCTTCGGCAACAAGCTGAAGGAGCTGTTCGAGGTGGAGATCGCCAAGCCCGAGAATGAATTCCGCAAAGCGTATCTGGAGCGGGGGCTGCGCAAGGTCATGGTGCGGATTCAGTCCATGACCGAGATGATTCTGCTCTACAATCAGGCGATTGCGGCAACGGATATCATCAATGACAATAATGACAAGCTGATTGATTCCGTAAACAACGCGATCGATAAGACCTCTAACCTGATCACCGTCTCGGCGATGATTGCCATGTCCCTGGCCGATCAGGAGAATGTCATCAATGCGGTCGAAGCCACCAACAAGACCATCGAGGACCAGTTCAAGGAGAATGCGCGGCTGCTGCGCACGACGACAGAGAAGACAACGGAGCTGCTCTCCAAGCCGTCCATGTCGCTGGAAGCCGTGAATCAGGCTATTGGCGACTTGCTCAGCGCCCTGGATACCTCAGAGCAGTCCAACCGGCGGATCATCGAGAGCTGTCAGGACTATACGTCCAAAATGACCACCATCAACACCCAGCTGAACAACCGGCTCGGGCTTAACGAAGGCTCACAGCCGCAGGCTTTGAAGCAGGCGGAGAGCGGGCTGAGCAGCTTTTTGAATTAAGGGTTTGCTTCTGGGCCGGTAAAATAACTTGAATAACGCACCAAGCCTGCTGATATGGATTCGGCGGGCTTTTTTTGTTGTTAAATTTCTAATTTACTAATATATTCCGGTGAGATATTATGAGATGGGTTCAGTCGTACATTCAGGGGGAGAGTATTGATGATCAGGAAGTTAACGGGAATATTGGCAGGTATAGTCGGAGCGGGGATGCTGTTTGGTTCTATGGGGACAGCGGCAGCCCAGTCAGCAGGGACAAAGGATTATGAGGGACATTGGGCGCAGCAGACGATTCAAAGCTGGCTGGATAACGGCTTGCTTAAAGGCTTCGGAGATGGATCGGTTAAACCGAACCAGACCATAACCAGAGCGGAGTTCATGACGCTCATCAACCGTTCTTATCATTTTACGGAACAGAGTAAGGTGGAATTCACCGATGTGCCGTCTACCAGCTGGGCGTATAGTGAGGTTGCGAAGGCTGTAGCGGCTGGATATATCCAGGGCTTCAACAATGAGATGCGCCCGAATGCTCCGATTAACCGCCAGGAAGCAGCAGTTATAGTCAGCAAGCTGCTGAAGCTGGACGCGGGCAGTATAGAGGTATTGGAAGTATTCAGTGATGCAAGCCAGATTGCATCCTGGAGTAAAGGGAGTGTTGCTGCCGCAGTCACAGCGAAGGTGCTTAAAGGATATCCGGATGGAACCTTCGGGCCCGTCAAAGCCTTGACCCGTGCAGAATCCTTAGCGCTGATCGATGCGGCAGTCTCTCGAACGGGTCAAGCTGTACAGGGAGCGGCAACGCCTGCTCCAGCCGTAACACCGTCGGCTACTCCCGCAGCTACAGCTGCACCAACTGCAACTGCTGCTGTAGCTGCGGGAGGAAGTGGCGGCGGTAGTGGCGGTGGCGGTGGCGGTGGTCCTCAGGTGACACCAACCCAGGCTCCGGCGGCAACACCAACGCCGGTTCCAACACCGACACCGACACCAAGCCCGGAACCTGTTAATGAATTACCGGTCAAGGAGCTTCCGGCGCTGGATATCAGCATCACCTCTCGCCCTGACGATTCAGTTACGAATGCTGTTTATCTAGAAGTTGATTATAGCAGGGTGATTGGAAGCACTATCCGTCTAAATGACCAGATAACTTATTATGTAACAGCGAAGCCGATCAGCTCTAGAGATCTCCACTGGGAGCTTACCAATCTCCAGTACGCTTCTATTAGTACGGGATACTCGTTGAAGACGCTGACATATACCGGTGTTTCGATTCCAAAGAGCAGGATTGGCACAGCAGGCGATAAATATGTCTCGGTTGTGGTACGGAATTCATCTAATGAAGTGACCGGATTCTATACTCAAAAGGTGAATTTGCAGCCCTCAGTTACTGAGGCTTATAGCAGTATAATGTTACTAAATAGTGGTGTGACTATTACCCAGGAGAAATTCAGCACAGTGTCTTCCCAAGTATATTATCGGGATACTATTGATGTGGAAGATGCTGCTTTGCAATTTGGCGGAAGAGCAGTGGGATATACAATTACCCCGAAGTACTATATGGACAGTAACCTGAATTTGGAATTGAATGATATCATTCATGCTTCGCGTAAAGTGTACAGAGACGGCTGGGTCAGTGTGGTTGATGCCACAGTATCCTCTAATACAGCAGCAGGTGCTTCATCACCGGGCTATATCCCGTTTGCCTATGACACATTATATAATTTCAAAACATATAACGAAGATGAATACACCATTATTTTCCTCGATTCCGAGATGAAGCCATTGGGTTATTACACCGGCAAGGTGATGCTTAGCACAGACCTGAAATTAGAAGCAGCCATGAAAAGAATTGACGAGCTTCCTTCGAATGTAACTTTAATGGATGAAGATGCAGTTAACAGGGCTTATAGAGCCTACTTGCCGTTTGATGATTCTTTCAATTGGGGAGAACGCAAGACTAAGCTTAAGAATGCTGTATCAGCTCTTATGAACGCCAAGAGATCGGGACCACTTCAAAATATGGATCTGGTTCAATCCGTAATTATTGATGGGTATAATCAATTCAACGGTAAGACAATAAGTATGAATTGGATGGGTTTCCCGGATGAGTTGAAGGGAAGCATAGGCAGGTTCTCGTATTACATTACAGCCAATCCTGTTCGTGCAGAGGATTTAGCACAACCAAGCCCTTATGGGGAATTTGATTTTGCTGACATTCATTCAGTAGTTCTTCCGGTGACAGATAAGAGCGGACAGAATTACGTTACAGTGGTCTATTATAATAAGGCAGGGCAAGCAATACGTTATACCACCAAGCTGGTAGATTTCTCGTCGAAGCGGCCGGTGTGGGACGGAACGGCGGCACAGATTGGGGATGGAGTTAAGCTGGTCCGGGATTATAATAACGGTACCCGTATAGACTATGTATCTGTAAAAGATTATCAGAAAACGCATCCCGAGGCGGTCTATTTCACAGCGACCTCTAAATCAGCGTTGGCAGCAGCTAAGCAAGAATTCTCTGCAGAATCTGCAGTACAGTATTTAAATGATTATCGGAATACTAACAGTATCTATCCTTATGAGCGAATTCAGTTATCTGATGATGCGGCGCGGAATGGACAGCCGGAAGACTACATTATCCTGTTCTATGATGCTAATTATAAGGCGCTTAATTATTATATTGGCGGTTTGACTGACTGATTCTCCGCTAATCCTACTCATATTATCCCGCTCCTCCACATACGTTGTCACTAAGGCGACCTGTGGAGAAAGAGGGGATAAGCGGGATGATTCTGGGATGCTTGATCGTGGTGCTTATCGTCGTAGCCAGCAGTGAGAAGGCGGAGGCGATTGCCAGCCTGAATGAACGGGAGGATAACGGCCTGTAACAAGGGTGCGGGGAGTGAACGGAATCCATAAATTATTGATGCTCTGTGATTCAAGCAATTTCCAGTGGTTTATTGGGTATAATAGCTGGAGGCTGTACATCAGTCTTCCGGCACCACTGAAAATATAAAGTGAATACGGAGGGTCAAATGGAGAACGAGGCACTGCTGCAGGTAGAGAAGCTTGCACTTAAGAAACAGAAGATCTTCCGGCAAAGCGTATGGCGGTACATTGCCAGGGCCATGCTCGCCAGCATGTTTATCGGATTCGGCGTGATCGTAGCCTTTAAGACCGGCAACTTCTTCTATATGGAACAATCGCCGATGACCTATCCGATGGCTGCGATAACCTTCGGCGCAGCCATCATCCTGATTTCCTACGGCGGGGGCGATTTGTTCACCGGGGATACTTTTTATTACACCTATGCGGCACTGAGGCGCAAGCTGGCATGGACTGAGGTTGTGCGGATGTGGGTCGTCAGCTACCTGGGCAACATTCTTGGGGCTACGGCGTTTGCGCTGCTTATTTTTCTGACCGGATTGTTCTATGATTCCTCTGTCAACGGGTTCCTGCTGAATGTGGTGGCCCATAAGATGGAAGCACCGGCAATGCAGCTGTTCTTCCGGGCGATTCTCTGTAACTGGCTCGTCTGTCTGGCCTTCTTCGTCCCGATGTCAATGAAGAACGACGGTGCCAAAATGTTCGCCATGGTGCTGTTCGTGTTCTGCTTCTTCATCTCGGGGTACGAGCATAGTATTGCCAATATGTGTACCTTTGCGATTGCTCTCGTCCTGGATCACCCTGGTACGATCTCCTGGGGAGGCGTGGTGCATAATCTCGTCCCGGTCACATTAGGCAATCTGATCGGCGGCGGCGTGCTAATGGGCGTGATGTATTACTATGTGAACAAGCCGTTTCTGGAGGATGAGTCTCACTGAACGGCAATAACATGACACAACAGCGATTCTCCGGTTACCGGGGGATCGCTGTTGTGCGTTCGCAGGTAGGCCTAGGGCAAATGTAGGTGGAAAAGCGAATACAATCGGTGCTGGCGAGGGTAAGTGGGCAAATGTATGCGAAAACAAACATGTCTTTCAAGGCACAACTCCAGCATGAAAATGAGCAGCGTGGCTAAAAAACAGAACATCGTCTTTTCATTTATTTAACATATTTTAACGGAAAACCAAACACAATGGGACTGGGTGCGCCGCGTAGGCCAAATGTAATCGAAAAACCGACCACAATGGGACTGGGTGCACCGCGCAGGCCAAATGTAATCGAAAAACCGACCACAATGGGACTGGGTGCGCTGCGTAGGCCAAATGTAATCGAAAAACCGACCACAATGGGACTGGGTGCGCTGCGTAGGCCAAATGTAATCGAAAAACCGACCACAATCGGATTGGGAGCGCGGCGTAGGCCGTGCGTTTATCGCAGCGCCAGACGTATTTTCACAGAAAAACCAAATACAATGTGCTAGCGTGAGGGCGCAGGGTCCGGAGGAAGTACATAGAAAGCAAAAATCAGGGACACTAATGCCCCTGATTTCGCTTGATGGCCCAGAATAAATTGTTACATCATTCACCTGTTAGGGTGAGGATGTGCTGTAGCGGCAATCGGCTGCTTACCACTTGGAGCCGCCGGAGCTTCGGCCGGATTTGCCGCCGCCAAACGAAGAGCCGCCGGAGGAACGTCCGCCGCCACCGCCGCCGCCCCAAGAAGAGCCGCCGGAGGAGCGTCCGCCGCCAAGCCCGCCGCCGAATCCTCCGCCCGGCGGGCCGGAATTGCGTCTGCGGGCTTGTTCCCGGCGCTGCTGCTCCCGCAGCATGGCCATTTGGGCTGCGCGTTCGGCCTCTTCCTTCTGACGGACCAGCCGGTTCGCTTCTTCTACGAAGGAAGCAATCTGCGAAGCATAGGAGCGTCCTGTCTCCTCCAGCTGATCCAGATCGTAAGGACCTGAGGCCAGACGCTGTTCCAGCTCGGTATATTCCGGCAGCAGTGATAGCTGGAAGCGGTTCTGCGAGGCAATTCCTCTGCTGTGCAGCAGATTGTAGGCGGCATCCACCCGGCTCTGCCCTTCTGTGAACAGCCTGCTCAAGCTGTCGAGGCGCTCCTCCAGAGTGTCCAAACTGCTGCTCATGCTACTCATGCTGCTTGCCGTCTCATCCTGCAAAGCAAGGAGCCGGTCCAGCCCGCTGCGGGCATTGTCATACTCTCCGCGTGCATCGCTGGTCCAGGTCTCAAGCTGAGGCACTTCCGCCGCGCCTTGCCGCAGCGTGCCTCTGGCCTCCTCAAGCAATTGCTCCAGAGCGTCCAGGTGCTTCCGGGCGAACCTGTTCTTCGCCCCGGCAAGCCGGCTCTGTAATTCGTTCCGCCGCTGGCTAAGCGTTGCCCATGTGCTGCGTACAGTCTCCAGATCCTTGAGGTTATTCTGCCGGATCATAGCCTGGCGTTCCGTCATGGTCACGGCTTCAGTCAGAAGGGCATCCATGTCAGCGCCAATCCGGCGCACTTCGTCCATATCGCCGCTGTGCAGCGGCGCTTTCATGGAACTGGCGGCAGCGGAAGCCTGCTCCAGGCTGTCGTAAGGCTTAACCTTCATATTGTGCAGGGAGTTCTGGTCGATCAGCCCGGCAATCCGGCTGCGGGTAGTCGCCAGGACTCCGGGGAAGGCCTTCAGCTTATCGTCAAAGGTCCCCACATCCTGCACATCCTGCTCAATCTGCTGTTGCCGCTTTTTAGCTTGTGCAGTAATCTCCTGGGCAGCAATGGGGTCGAACAGCTCCAGTTGATCTGCCTTGGCCGTCTCTTCGGCCAGCTCCTGAAGATCTTGGGCAATCTCCTCCAGCGTATAGCCCGTCTCCAGGGCCGCTTGCTGCCGCTGTTCTTCAAGCTCCGGGGCAGCCTGCTTCAGCTCGGTGATCTGCTGCTTGACGTTCCGGTCGGCGTCGCTGACGACTGCGATATTCTTCTCCTCTTCCTCCAGGGAGGCACGGAATTCCCCCTCTGTCTGCTGAAGCTGCTCTGCCGCCGCCTTAAGCGCAGACAAGCGGTAGAACGGCGGCAATGGTGCTTGCCCGGCGGTCTGCAATGCAGAGATTTCGACCAGCCGGGAGGTCAGGCGCTTCGAGATGCCCTCGACCCTCTCACCAGTCTTGCCCTGCACAATCCCCTGGAAAGGCTGAAGGGACTCCAGAGCGCGGTTCGCCCGTACCAATAGGTCGGCGAGCTGCTCACGCTGCACGGACAGTCCCTTGCGGCGGCGCATTCCGGTAATTGCCACATACAGCAGCAATATCAGCAGCGCGGCCAAGACAAGACCGCCTGCGACCGGCAGGAGAGGGAATCTGCTGCTGCTGCCGTTAGGACTGGAGCCAGCTCCTGCCGTACCGGCATCCGCACCGCCTGCCGCACCGCTGCCGGTATTACTGCTCTGTCCGCTGCTGCCAATGGCTTGCATCTGCTGGATCACAGAACGTATGCCTTCAGGGATATCTCCGTTTTTGGCATAAGGATTGAAATATTTCTCCAGCACCTTGTTAATTGCTGCGTTACCTGCAGCTCCGCCCTGTTGTAAGGACCAGGCATCGAGCGCATCCTGCAGCCCAGGGTTAATGAAGCTGATCTCAGTCAGCTGATTTTCATAAGCGATCAGGAGCAGGATGTCCCGGGACTTCAGCCCCCAGGTATCATATACATCGGCGGCATAACTGGACATGTTGCTTCCGGCCAGCGAATCAACGGTTAAGACATGGAAGGTGTACCGGTCTGTAGTAGCAATCCGGGCAAGGCTCTCTGCTTCCTGGGCAGACAGCAGCCGGGCTTCATCCGTAATTACTCCTTGCTGTGCAGGAATATTTGCAGCATAGACCCCTGGAATCCACAGCAGGGATAATATCAGGACCAAGGCGAGGGTGAGGTTTTTTCTCAATCTGACACACTCCGATCTATAGGCTATTGTTCGTTATAGTATGCTGATCATTATACTATATCATTACACATTCTGAGCCCCGCAGATGCAGGTACTCCGGAATTGACGGGCGATAGCGTCCACCCAAGTGCTCACGTTGATCCTGCTCCAAATCAAAAGGCGGTTCCAGCAGCCATTTCATGGCTTTTGGAACCGCCTCTTGTATAAGAAGTAAGCTATATTCATCTATTTCTGTATGAAATGGGCTATCTGGTCTCTAGGCACAGGATATACTGCAACCGGGACTTGATTTCTTTCTGCCATTTCATATCTCCGACTTTCACAGCAAGATTGAGCAGGTCCAGGTAATCGTCAACCTGCAGGGCGGTCCGGGTAGTGGCTGCGTTCATGGGGGTTCAGTCTCCTTTTAGCTCAAATATAGAAAATAATGAATGTTGCACATCCAATAATGATAATCATTATCAACCGTTACTGTTATTATCCACACTTTAACCGCAAAAAGCAATACAAATCTAAAGTTTTTGATTAAATCTAAGATGATGCACTAAAGAATTAAGGATATGAAACCGCAGGATGTGCACAATTTATCGGAAATGAGAAAAAAGGAGCAGGAACCCTACCATATTTTGTCGAATAAGCTTGTATACATAGTTATGCCGATCTTACTTGGGATAAAGGAGAATTGCGATGAAGCGGTGTAAATTGTTGCTTCTAATTAGCATTGTGCTCATGCTTGCACACCCCGCTGCCGCTTATGCCGAAAGACAGGAAATTAAGTACCAGGCAGAACTGGAGTATCCACCTTATAAGTACATACAGAATGGTTATCTGACGGGCTTCGATATTGACCTGACAAGTATGATCTTTGAGAAGAACGAATATCTTGTCCACTACAGCACCGGGAAGTGGGAGCAGACGTACCGGCGGCTGAGTGAGGGCGGGATTGATACTACCGGGCTTATGGCTGTCAGCGAGGAGAGGAAGCAGAACATTCTTTTCTCGAAACCCGTGTTAAAAAGCTATATTTCTGTCTATTCGCGTCAGGAACTCCAGGTTGACGTGACGCTGGGCACACTCCGTAAGTACAAGATCGGTGTTGGCAAAGGACAATATGCAGAGACCATCCTGCAGAACGAGGCGGGTATCCCGCCATCAGAATACATAGAATATGCAACCGTACCGGATGCGTTGGACGCTCTGCGTCAGGGGGAGATCGACCTGCTGTTCGAGAATCAGGGGGTTGTCGATTATCTGATTGTAGAACAGGGCTTAACCGGTAATATTATCCGCAAAATGAGCAATTTGTATCCGCAGGATGTGGCCTACGGCATCAGCAAGTCCAAGCCGGAGCTGGTGTCCTACGTCAATGCAAGGCTAGAGCGTCTGGTAAGCTCAGGTGCCTTCGAAGAGCTGTACCAGCAGTATTTCTTCGTGCATTCCGACCATTATAATGAAAAGATGCGTAACCGGATTTTTACCGTATTCTCCATCGGGACCATTCTGCTGGTATTCGGTGCCGTCCTGCTCCGGATGTATATCCGGCGGCTGCGCCGTACGATTCACTCCGAACAGGAATTCTTCAAGGATGTGATCGAGAATGCCGGAGTGATTGTGTGGGCTGTTCACGGGGACAAGCGGAGCGTGCGCTTCAATAAATATGCCGAGATGATGACCGGGCTGGAGGAGAAGGAGGTGCTGGGCGTAAGCATAGAAGAGCTGCCCGGCCTGGAAGACGGTGCAGCCGTGCTTAGAGATCTCCTTGCCAGGGCGGCAGCCCGGGATTATGTGACCAATGTCGAGCTGAGGCTTCCTGACCATTCTCCGGGTGCGCATTATTTCTCCGTCCGCACGGCCCTCATCAAGGGAATGGACGAGCAGGCGGAGGATATCTTCGTGCTGGTCGGCATCGATATCGATGAACGCAAGCAGAATGAGCTTAAGCTGCAGCTTAGCTACGAGGAGCTGGAGTCTACATATGAGGAGCTGGCGGCCACAGAGGTAGAGTTGCAGGATCAGTTCAATAAGCTGGGGGTCAGCGAACGGCGGTTCCGCCTGGCCTCGGAAGGCTCTGGTGCGTACATGTGGGAGCTGGACTGGGACAGCGGCTTCTACAAGCTCTCGGACCGGTGGTACGAGGTGATGGGATATACCGAGGCGGAGATCAACTCCTTCGAGGGAGGCGTGCTCAGCATTATTCACCCGGATGATCAGGAATCCGCGCGCAAGGCCAGACAGGAGCATCTTACCGGATTGACCCCGATCTATGAAACCGAATACCGGATGAGAACAAGGCAGGGGGAGTACATCTGGTTCGAGGTGCGGGGCAAGGCAATCGTTGACCCGAAGGATCAGATCGTCCTGTTCCTTGGTTCCCTGATCGATATCAGCAAGCGCAAGCAGGCAGAATTCAAGCTGAATAACAGCTACCAGGAGCTGGAGGCGACTTATGAGCAGCTTACAGCGACCCAGCAGGAGATTGTAGGACAATATGATATGCTGCTGGAGAATCAGAAGAATATGCATCGCCTGGCGTATATGGATTCGCTCAGCAATCTTCCGAACCGGCTCAGTCTGCTGGAGACGATGGAGAGTTATTTCCGCCGGACGGGAGGCAGTGCGGCGCTGCTTTTCGTAGATATGGATAATTTCAAATACATCAATGACACGCTTGGACACAAGTCCGGCGATATTCTGATCCGCAAGGCCAGCGAACGGCTCCAGTCTGTAGTGCGTGAGGAGGATCTGCTGTCGCGGCTGGGCGGGGATGAATTTGTGATTTTCCTCAAGGATATTGAGAGCCGGGTGGATGTGCTTAATCTGGCCGAGGATATTATGCGTGCGTTCCGCAAGTCTTTTCTTATCGGTGAGAGCAATCTGTATGTGTCCTCCAGTATCGGGATCTCCTTCTACCCGGAAGACGGCGAGACGACGGAAGAGATTCTGAAGAACGCCGATGTAGCGATGTACCGGGCCAAGGAAGAGGGGAAAAGCACCTACGTCGTATATGATAAATCGATGCATACCGCCTTCAATGACCGGATGAATATTGAGAAGCATCTGCGCAGTGCGATGAATAATAACGAATTCGAGCTGCATTATCAGCCGCAGGTGCAGATGGAGACCGGGCTGATCTCAGGCTTCGAGGCTCTGATCCGCTGGAACAGTCCGGTCCTCGGCTTTGTCTCCCCGCTCTCCTTCATTAAGATCGCCGAGGATTCCAGGCTGATTATCTATATCGGCGAATGGGTGCTGCGGGAGGCCTGCAAGTTCATGAACAGCATCCATCAGCGGACCGGCATTCCTTACAAAATATCGGTGAACATCTCCATCATTCAGCTCCTGCAGGATGATTTCGTAGAGATTGTGCTGGACAGTCTGGAGGAGAGCGGCCTTGTGGCATCCAGTCTGGAGCTGGAAATCACAGAGTCTATCTTCATGGAGTCGTTCGGGAGTACGGTTAGCAAGCTGGAGTTCCTGCAGTCCCGGGGGATACGGATTGCCCTGGATGATTTCGGAACGGGGTATTCCTCCCTTAGCTATCTGCAGCAGCTGCCGATCTCTACGCTCAAGATGGATAAAGTCTTCATCGATTCCTTGGCCGATAAGGCCTTTAGTGAATCTTTTGTGCAGACGATTATTACTCTGGGCCACAAGATGGGTCTGGATGTAGTAGCCGAGGGCGTGGAGGATGCCAGCCAGTGGGCCTTCCTTAGAGAAGCTCATTGCGATAAAGTGCAGGGGTATCTGATCAGCCGGCCGGTGCCGCAGCGCCAGGTCATGGAGCTGCTTGTTCCGCAGAGACGGTATGGGGCGGAGGAGCTGGAATAGATATCAGACAGGTTCAGATGACAAGCGGGTCCCCGGCATAGGCTGCTATGCACGGTGGACCCGCTTTTTTGAAATATAGAAATCATATGTTTGTGGGCCCCGCTAAGTACCTGAATCATCATCGCAAGTGTAAACGGCTTTGCCGTCCTTTTAGAGGACGGTACCGTTTTAGCGAGAAATAGAAGGATAAGTTATCGTGTGCAACATATAAATTCTTATATTTAAGCTAAAGCCACACTTTGTGGGATGGATGGACTTAGAAGATGACGATTTTGTTCTTGCCGGTTTTCTTGGCCTCGTACAGGGCGTCGTCCGCCTGCTGAAAGATAGAGCTCTTGGAATCCCCGCCGTTATATTCATGCATTCCGATGCTCACGGTAACCGATTCATTGTCCATTTCGCTGATCGGAAGGCTTGCAATTCCTGCGAGGATATTCTCCATAATGCGGCCCGAATCCTCTAATGTCTTGGAAGTCAGAATAATCACGAATTCCTCCCCGCCGTACCGCGCTGCGAAATCATCCGAGCCGATATGCTGGAGCATGACAGCGGCGACCTGCCGGAGAACGATGTCTCCGACCCAGTGCCCGTACCGGTCATTGACCTTTTTGAAATTGTCGATATCAATAACCGCCAGCTGCATCGGAAAAGGATTGCTCTCTTGATGGTCAATCAGCCAGCCCAGGTACTCATGAAAGGTCTTATGGTTGTACAGGTCGGTCAGCGGGTCGATCTTGGACAGTCGGTCCATAATAATATTCTGGATGCGCAGCTCTTGCTCTGACTTCAACGAATTCTCCAGCGAGCGCATAAGATCCTTGCCCCGGGCTATAACACCGAAGCCGGCCAGGGAGGTTCCGGCTAAGATCAGGGTGATAATGATGTTCTGGATGCGTAGCGTGTAATCGGTAATAGAGGTGTTCAGAAATAGTATGATGATGTAGATCAGGCAGATCACAGAGGAAGCCCTCAGATAATTCTCCCTCAGATAGATCATGGATACCAGCAGCGGAAGCAGCATAATCAGCGGCTTCACATGATATTCGGAACTAAGATTCAGGATGAACACGATACCGCACAGGTGACTTCCAAGAATAATTGAGAATTCGGATAACAGCGGCTTGTATTTATGGACAGCCTCCAGAATCAGCAGCAGGGCGAACAGAATAGCATCTGGAATCCAGATATGCCTAATGAGATATGGCTTGTCGGACAACTCGGGCCGGTGGCCCCACATGGATAAGTAAACATATAGCTGGCTTGCCATATAAACAAAAAGCGCCATCCAAAAGGTATTGAGGAGGACGCGGTTCCAATACATTTGGCGAGGAGTAGGGGGCGGGATCTGCATAAGATGTTCCTCTTTTCCAGTGGCAATGTACTTATATATTCGACAATGTTCTTGTTTCTCCTTCTGGGTCTTATGTCAGGGAATAGGTCTGGAATAACGTTCGTGTTTGTAAGGTGTTTGTTAGGTTGTCTGGGTACGTGATTCTGCATAATGCTATAAACACGAACTATTCATGCTATTCATCATTGACACATTCGGATTTATTCGGTAAAATTCCAATTGTCCCGTAATAACGGGTGAAGTTGTTCGTATATCCTCAATGATAAGGTTTGGGGGTTTCTACAGGGGACCGTAAATTCCTGGCTACGAATAGGGTGCATTTTGCATACCTATGAAGAGGCCAGGTTTTTTTGTGTGCTGTTGTGTGCTGCTTGGTTAAGTGGACTAATATACTGCAGAGACGCTTTGCGGCCCCTGTCAACCGCAGGCCGAAGCCGTTTCACCTTGGGAGGAACAGAGAAGATATGAGTAAATACGATGTAATTGTTGTTGGAGCCGGTCCGGCTGGAATATTCGCCTGTTATGAATTAACACTGAAGGCCCCTGAGCTGAAGGTGCTGCTGGTGGACAAGGGACATGATATCTACCGCCGCAACTGCCCGATCCTGGAGGAGAAAATCAAGCTCTGTCCGCCCGCCTCCGGCCGCAAGGAATTCGCCGGGTGTCTGCCGGCCTGCTCCATTACTGCGGGCTTCGGCGGCGCTGGTGCATACAGTGACGGCAAATTCAACATTACCACCGAATTCGGCGGCTGGATGACGGATTATCTGCCTCCTTCCAAGGTGATGGAGCTGATTGAATATGTAGATGGAATCAACCTGGAGCACGGGGCAACCCCGGTCATTACCGATCCGACTACGGAGAGCATTCGCGGCATCGAGCAGCGGGGATATGCCGCCGGGCTGAAGCTGCTGCGGGCGCAGGTCCGCCACCTCGGAACCGAGCAGAACCTGGAGATTCTGAAATCGATCTATGAATATCTGCGGACACGCATTGATATGTTATACAAGACAGAAGTAGAAGATATCGTTACTGTGAAGGAGAACGGAACGCACCGCATTACAGGCATTACGCTGAAGAACGGGGAGAGTCATGAGGCTGGCCTGGTGATGATTGCTCCGGGACGGGACGGATCGGCCTGGCTGACCGAGGTGCTGAAGAAGCGCAGGCTCAAAATGTACAATAACCAGGTCGATGTCGGGGTGCGTGTAGAGACCTCGGATGTGGTGATGCGGGAGATTAATGAGCATCTGTACGAGGGCAAATTCATCTTCAATACCTCCGTAGGTACACGTGTCCGCACCTTCTGCAGTAATCCCTCGGGGCATGTGGTTGTGGAGAATCACAGCGGAGCGATGGCCGCGAACGGGCACTCCTATAAGGACCCTGCGCTGGGCTCGAAGAACACCAACTTTGCGCTGCTGGTCTCCCATACCTTCACCGAGCCGTTCGACAAGCCGAATGAATATGCCCGGGAGATCTGCAAGCGGGCGAATGATCTGTCCGGCGGCGGGGTCATTGTACAGAAATACGGAGATATCCTGCGGGGCCGCCGGTCTACGGAGACCCGGATTAAGGAAGGGTTCCTGGAGCCGACGCTGAAGGAAGCGGTGCCCGGTGACCTGGGGCTGGTACTGCCGTACATCACGATGAAGAGCCTGATTGAAATGGTGGAGGCCTTGGAAAAGGTAACCCCGGGCATCGCCTCCGAACATACGCTGTTCTATGGCGTGGAAGCGAAATTCTATTCCGCCCGTCCGAAGCTGACGGATGAGTTCGAGACCGAAATCTCCGGCCTCTACTGCGGCGGCGACGGGGCAGGCATTACCCGCGGATTGGCCCAGGCCGGAGCGGCTGGCGTGTGGATCGCCCGCGGCATGATGGCGAAGAATGCCCAAGAGGTTAGCGTACAACCGGCAGGGGTATAATCCTGGGCGGGATGACGCCGGAAGGACAGCCGTATCCTCAGATGCTGGGGGTCGGCTGTTTTTTATTGTTTTTTAGGAAACTATAGATTTGGGGATAAGTATTCTTTGAATGATTCGTAGAATGACTTTAATGCTGAGGTATGCTTAAAACCGAATGGCAATTGGCTGGTAGAGCGGCGCACGGACTAAAGGTATGTGGAAAACAGCATACATTGTGCTCGCAAGCAGGCCCATGGACCAAATGTATGTGAAAAACAGTATACATTGTGTTCTGATGCAGGCACACGGACCAAATGTATGTGCGGCCGGAAGTCCAAAACTTCTATGGAGTCACGGCAATCCCATAACAGAAAAAATATAAGTGAAATCTATATAGTTGTGGTTTCCTTAATTTAACTCTGCTGATATAATGTTAGAATACATAACATGATAGAGTGGAGTGAACGTGCAGAATGGGAATTCGCCGGAGCAAGGCCGCTATCGTTATTATTTTGCTGCTAGGTGTGGGGTTGTATGGCTTATGGATGGAGATGTACTGGGTACATAAGGTTGTCTATCTGCTGCTGATGGTAGCGCTGGCCGGGTTTGCGCTGGATATGGGGCGGAACGGAGCGGTTGGAGCCCGGAAATTGGCGGAATCACAGAGCAAGGTAGAGCGGCTGGGCAATGAAATTGTTGTCACCTCGGACCGGCTGCATGGTGCTCTGGAGGAGATTACCCGTCATACCGAAGGACTTCAGCAGACAGCGGACTATTCGCATGCCTACGAGGTGGAGCTGCAGACCCGCAGCAATGAGGCGAAGGCCAATATTGAGGGGGCTTTTGCCAGGATGGGCGGAGTCGCAGCAGTTACCGGACAGATTGGAGAGCTGACCGGACGGCTGAGTATGGCGATGCAGGCAGCACGTACAGGGATGGCGGGGATGGTGGATTCCCTGAAGAATACAGATGAGGTCATGGAGGAATTGCAGGAGCAGAGCGGAGATATGCTGGGCAAATTCACCGTGTTAAGCGGACATATTGCGCTGGTGGAGGAGATGAACGCCCTGATCGTAGGCATCGGCAATGAGACCTCGCTGCTGGCCCTGAACGCCTCGATTGAAGCTGCGCGGGCCGGGGAAGCGGGCCGCGGATTTGCTGTGGTCGCAGGCCGGATCAGGCAGCTGGCCGATCAGAGCCGGGATTCCGTGGAGCGCTCAACGGCGGTGCTGCGGGATCTCAATCATGGCGTACGGCAGGTGCTGGAGTCGGTCACAAAGGAGCAGACAGCGGTTGCGCATGGAGTGAATGAAGTGGCGAAGGTGAAGCAGCGCCTCGGGGATATCTCGGCCCGGGTGGAGGAAGTCGGGGTCATAGTTACGGAGTCAGCGGCTGCGGCAGAGCAGCAGAACAGTCTGATCGAAGAGGTGACCGGCGAGCTGAGCGGTGCAGTGGGGATTGTCAATGAGACCATAGCAGGCGTAGACCTGACCTTGGAGCAGGTGACCCGCCAGCGCACGCAGATTGGGCAGCTTAATGAGATCAGCGCAAGCCTGCTGCTGGAATCTCAGACCCTGCAGCAGTCAGTGAACGGCATTGCCGGACGCGAAGTCATTGAGCTGAGTCAATATACGGCGCGGCTTGAGGAAATGCAGACGGTGCTTCAGGAGATAGCAGCCAAGCAGGAGATGTGTGCAGCGGATGCGGACATCCATGGCAGAGTTCTTGCGGCCTGCAAGCATAAGGTACCGGATGTGCAGGCCATCTGGTCCAACCGGACGGATGGCACCTTCATCTACTCCGAGCCTGCGGCCGGGCTGCTGAATGCGAAGCGCCGGGACTGGTGGAACGGGGCAATGGCGGAAGGTCATTACGTCTCGCAGCCGTATGTCTCGGCCATTACGAAGCGTTCCTGCATCACCCTCTCCAGAGCAATTACGAACGGGGACGGGAAGATTGTGGGTGTGGTGGGGATTGATCTGGCAGTCTAGAGGCATTGAACAGTGGACGCATACGGCGCAGTAAGAGAGGGATAGTAGGATGAATTGATTAGCGGGTCATTAGGCTGGAATGGAGATATAAGCATTTTGCGAACAAACTCAAATTTGCATAAGGTGCATTAAAAACATTGGCCCCAAAAATTTCAACGACGACAGCTCTTGAACGAGATAATAAAGTCATAGACTGCCGTTGTGTTATTGAGTTAACGTGGCCCTTTAGCATAACGAAGGACTACCATACGGTAGCCCTTCGGTGTTCAAGAGTCATTCCCTGTTAATTCAACGCTTATCGCCGTACTTTCTTGCCAACAGCGAGCCCTAGACTCAACCAACGTCCTTCATCGTGCAAAATAAAATCCTTCTCGCCTTCGTAATATCGGAAATTATCGAGCATCCATTGGTAACTCTCAGAGAAGTAAGAACTTTCGGTAATTAAAAAACCTTGATTTCGAAGTAAATTGCAATTCCAATCTAACGTCCGAATCCATTTTTTATAAGACTGTAAGATATCGAAATTCTCCAAACCAAGCGGTATTGGATTCAATGTACACATAGGTTCTGCAATTCCAAAAAAACTGTTAGTGCGAGTAATGCGTGTGATTTCTTTCAGAGCTTGTTCCCTATCCTCTATCATAAAAAAAGAGCCGATACTAAAGACTGCATCAAATGCTTCGTCAGGAAATGGCATAAGTTCAGCATTCGCTCTTACTGCCAGAACGTTATTATCTACACCCTGTTCTGATGCATATTCCTGGATAACACTCAATATTTCCCACAATTCCAATGTAATTACAGTTACTCCCCAATGTTTAGCTACCGTTGCCGCAACTTGACCAGTACCAGCGCCTATTTCCAATACACGCATACCTGGCTTCAATTCTAAAGCAGTAATTAGTGGCAGAGCCATTTCGTATGAACCCGCGCCTAATGGAGTTGGGTTTTGGATACTTAGAAAAGGATTATTCAAGACATTTTTCTCCCTAATGGGGAGTCGCAGTTATAGGGCTAATTAGGCGCTATATTCCCCGTTTTTTTGCCCATTATTCTTCTTACTTTTCATGTTAACCGCCTCCAATTCTTATATATTCCAAGTTTATCAAAAAACAATCAAGGATACCATCATCTACTATCCTGCCTTGAAACTTTTTCATCGAGAGTCATAGTGACTGTTGCGCAATCCGAAGAAAAGGTGCAGCAGTTATTTTGAGGGGCTGTTATAGCCCCTATAGATTACTTTCGTTTGTTACGGCCAATTAAGCCGCCCACAATCCAAAAGATCAAAATACCAACAAAGGCAAATACAATCCAAAAAGCTATACGCACAAGCTATCACTCCTTTAAAACAACCTTACGATAATAGTTAATTTTCCGCAATAGAAGGGCTTTTATACTCAGTGAGGGAACACGACATGCCTGGTTTGGAAATCCAATAGGATTACCTCAACCCTTAGCGGCGGCTGCGCAGATTGCTATAACCATTATCCCAACTTATAATGGACCGATAGCTTGTCCTATGGAGGCGTGAGTGTGCAATATAATTTGAGTATTCTGCTGCAATTGTTAGAGCGGGCAGCGCTGCTGCTGATGTGTCTGTTCGTCCTGAGCCGGGTGCCGCGGTTCAAGGAGATTTTTGCCAAAGGGGTGCATGCCCCTCAGGAACTGGCGATTGTCACGGTTATCTTCAGCCTGTTCGCCATCTTCGGAACCTACAGCGGAATTAATGTGGAAGGGTCTCTGGTCAACGTGCGGATTATCGCCATCATAGCCGGAGGGATTCTGTTCGGTCCTTGGGTCGGGCTGATTACCGGGATCATCTCGGGCGTACACCGCTTCCTGATTGATATCGGCGGGGTCACCTCGCTCCCGTGTCTGATTACCAGCATTACGGCGGGCGTGGTATCCGGGATCATCTACCGGCGCACTTCGCCTGAACGCCGCTGGATCGCTGCCATTGTCGCCGGGATGGCCTGCGAGGCATTGACGATGGCGCTGATTCTGGTGATGGCTGATCCCCATTCGCTTGGCGTGGATATCGTGTCCAAGATTGCTTTTCCGATGATAGTGGGGCAGATCTGTGCCGGGCTGATCGTTACGCTTGTGCAGAGTGTAGAAGGGGAGAAAGAGCGGATTGCCGCGAAGCAGTCCAAGCTGGCGCTGGAGATTGCCAATAAGACGCTTCCGTATTTCCGCAGTATTACTCCCGAGTCGCTGCGTACCATCTGCGGAATCATCCAGGAGGATATCGGGGCGGATGCGGTGGCAATTACCGATACCAGAGTCATTCTGGCCTACGTGGGTGTCGGGGAAGAATATTATGCCGAAGCCAATGAGATCATCAGTGAGGAGACGAAGCAGACGCTGAGCAGCGGGGAGATTACCATCCGTGACGACGATACCGAATACATGAACCGGGACATCCGCTCGCTGATCATTATCCCGCTGAAGGAGAAGGGGGAGGTGACGGGATCACTCAAGATCTACTATACCCACGCGCATAAAATCACCTATTCCCTCCAGGCCATGGCGGTAGGGCTGTCACAGATCATCTCCACACTGATGGAGGTGTCACGGGTTGAGGGGATCAAGGAGATGGCCAACAAGGCCGAGCTGAAGGCACTGCAGACCAGCATCAACCCCCATTTTCTGTTCAATGCGCTAAATGCAATTATCTCCTCCATCCGGATAGACCCGGACAAGGCGCGTGAGCTGATCGTCAATCTGTCGGGGTATATGCGGTATAATCTGGAGCTGACCGATGAATCCATAGATATCCGGCGCGAGCTGCAGCAGGTGCAGCATTATGTGGAGATTGAGAAGGCCCGTTTCGGCAGCCGCCTGAGCGTTCTGTACGATATAGATGAGGTAACGGTACGTATTCCGAGTCTGGTCATTCAGCCGCTGGTGGAGAATGCGATTATCCACGGGATTTTGAAGGGGAAAGGGAACGGAACTGTAGACATCTCGGTCAAGGACCACGGAGACAGCGTAAGGGTGCGGATTGCCGATACCGGAGCGGGGATCAGTGAAGAGACGATTGCGAAGGTCTACAGCGGAAGCATGGAGGGCAACAAAATCGGCCTCAACAACGTGCACCAACGTATCAAGTTGATCTACGGTACGGGTCTGACCATCCGGCGGCTGGCTAAGGGGACGGAAATCTATTTTGATGTGATAAAGGAGCAGCGATGAGAGCGATCATTGTCGAGGATGAAGTGCTGGCAAGACAGGAGCTTACGTATCTGATTCAGACCCATAGCCGGATCAAGATTGCGGCGGAATTCGAGGACGGGCTGGAGGCGCTGAAGTATCTGCAGACGGATACGGTGGATGTGATTTTCCTGGATATCAATATCCCTTCAATTGATGGGGTGCTGCTGGCCCATAATATCAGCCGGTTCGCGGTCAAGCCGTATATTGTGTTCATTACAGCCTATAAGGAGCATGCCGCCGAGGCGTTCGAGATTGAAGCATTCGACTATATTCTGAAGCCTTACAGTGAGACGCGGATCAGAGCGATGCTGCAGAAGCTGGAGGGTGCCATCGCGGCCAGAAGCCGCCAGGGGGAAGAGGGACCGGTGAAGCTGGGCAGCGATAAGGTCAATCTGTGGAAAAATGAAAAGATTATCGTCGTCGATGCGGACGAGATCTATTATGCTTCGGCGCAGGAGAAAACAACGAGTGTGATCACCAAGGGGGAGGAATACAGCATGGCCCTCAGTATCAGTGAATTCCATACCCGCCTGCCGCAGGAGCAGTTCTTCCGCTGTCACCGCTCCTATCTGGTCAATCTGTCCAAAATCAAGGAAATCATCCCCTGGTTCAACAATACCTATCTGCTAAGGCTGCGGGATCTGAATGTGGAGGTTCCAGTCAGCCGCAGCAAGGTGAAGGAATTCAGGCAGATTATGCGTCTCTAACGGCAGTTCATTCCCCGTCAGTGTCATCTCATTCCGGATTTCTCTCAGAAGGAGCTCCTTTCGCTACAATGAAGAGGCAGAGTAAGCCTTGAAGCGACTTCAGCGACTTCAGAAGAGAAAGAGGGAATTCTGATGATAACGGATACAGCCAGTAAACGGTGGCTCATCGTACTAGGTACAGTAATTATGCAAATGGGACTCGGCACCATCTACACCTGGAGCCTGTTCAATGCACATCTTGTCAGTACATTTGGTTTTGAGCTTAGCTCAGTTTCGATAACGTTCTCTATTACCAGCTTTGCCTTGGCCTTCGCCACACTGTTCGCAGGCAAGCTGCAGGACCGGTTCGGTCTCCGCAGACTGACCGCAGCTTCCGGTATCCTGCTGGGGCTGGGGTTGATGCTAAGCTCTCAGGCCAGTTCCCTGCCGATGTTCTACCTGCTGGCTGGCGTAGTGGTCGGGTATGCTGATGGCACGGCGTATATTACTTCGCTGTCCAACCTGATGAAGTGGTTCCCGAAGCATAAGGGACTGATCTCCGGGGTGTCCGTGGGTGCTTACGGAACGGGCAGTCTGATCTTCAAATACATCAACGGCAGCCTGATTGAATCGGCGGGGGTGTCGAATGCTTTTCTATACTGGGGCCTGATGGTCATGCTGATGATCCTCCTCGGCTCGTTGCTGATCCGGGAGGCTCCGGTGGCTGCACCTGCTGTAACTGCTGCGGGAAACCGGGCATCGTCCGCTTCCGGGGCGGCTCTGCTGCCCAAGGATTATACCGTGAAGGAAATGCTCCGCACGAAGGAAGCGTACCTGCTGTTCGTGATTTTCTTCACCGCCTGCATGAGCGGCCTCTATCTGATCGGTATCGTGAAGGATATCGGTGTGCAGCTGGCGGGTATGGATGTGGCGACGGCGGCGAATGCTGTAGCGATGATCGCTATTTTTAATACGGCCGGACGCCTGATTCTTGGCGCATTATCCGACCGGGTAAGCCGGACCAAGCTGATTAGTATCACGCTCGCAGTAACGGCTGTGGCAATGTTTACCCTCAGCTATGCCACACTGAGCTATGGCCTGTTCTTCACCTGTGTGGCGGCCATCGCCTTCTGCTTCGGCGGTAACATTACCGTCTTCCCGGCGATTGTCAGTGACTTCTTCGGCCTGAAGAATCACAGCAAGAACTACGGCATCATCTATCAGGGCTTCGGGATCGGCGCGCTGTCCGGTTCATTCATCGCCGCCTTCCTCGGCGGGTTCAAGCCTACTTTTAACATCATCGGTCTGCTGTGTATTCTGGCCTGTATCCTGGCGGTTTCGCTGAAGCCTCCGGTAGCCAGAGCAGCCAAAGCCAAGGGAATGAGCCTGAAGCCTTCACGGCATACGGCTTAAACCATATATCGACTTATCGACTTACGTCGGCTTAAAGTAGTATAGACAAAGAGAATAGCTTTTGGAGAAGAGATGTCCTACGTTCGCGTGAGCGGGTGGTGGAGGTCTTTTTTTCATGGTCGAAAACAAACATGTCTTTCGAGGCACAACTCCAGCATGAAAATGAGCAGTGTACCTAATACAGAATGTCGTCCGTTCAACTGTTTAACGTACTTAATTCAGCAAACCGACCACAAATGGACTGGACGCGCTGCGTAGGCCAAATGTAATCGAAAAACCGACCACAATTGGACAGGGTGCGCCGCGTCGGCCAAATGTAATCGAAAAACCGACCACAATTGGACAGGGTGCGCCGCGTCGGCCAAATGTAATCGAAAAACCGACTACAATTGGACAGGGTGCGCCGCGTCGGCCAAATGTAATCGAAAAACCGACTACAATTGGACTGGGTGCGCCGCGTCGGCCAAATGTAATCGAAAAACCGATCACAATTGGCCCGGACGCGCTTCGTCGGCTAAATGTGGTCGAAAAACCGACCACATTTAGCGCGGTGGAGGTGCGTGGGCTGCCGAGAACAGGCGCATGTTGGTATGAGCGGGTATGGCGGAGGCAGAGTCAGCGGATATAGCAAAAAGGCATCCGGGAGGGCGTAGGGTTACGCTCTAACGGGTGCCTTTATGTTAATTAAATGGTTGGAGAAGCGATGGGCCGGGGGCTTAGCCTTCCAGCAGCAGGGATTCCGGGTCCTCCAACAATTCCTTGACTCTGACCAGGAAGCTGACCGCTTCTGATCCGTCCACGATCCGGTGATCGTAGGACAAAGCGATGTACATCATCGGACGGTTGACCGTGCGCTCCTCATCCAGCGCGATGGGGCGCAGCTGGATCTTGTGCATGCCGAGAATGCCGACCTGCGGGGTATTGAGGATTGGTGTGGACAGCAGGGAGCCGAACACTCCGCCGTTCGTGATTGTGAAGGTACCGCCCTGAAGCTCCGGCAGGCTGAGCGTATTGGCGCGCGCCTTGGAGGCCAGTTCGCCGATACGCCGCTCGATCTCTGGGAAGCTAAGCCGGTCGGCATCGCGGACGACGGGTACGACCAGGCCTTCCTTGGCAGCTACGGCAATGCCGATGTCGTAATATTTCTTCAGCAGGAGATCTTCTCCGTCGATCTCGGCGTTCAGCATCGGGTAAGCCTTGAGCGCCCCGATGACAGCCTTGGTGAAGAAGGACATGAAGCCGAGTCCGACCTCGTGCTTCTCCTTGAAGGCATCCTTGCGGCGCTTGCGGATGTCGAGAATGGCCGTCATGTCCACCTCGTTGAAGGTGGTCAGCATCGCGGCCGTCTGCTGCGCTTCGACCAGGCGGCTGGCAATCGTCAGCCGCCGCCGCGACATGCGCTTGCGCTCGGTGGCTTTGCCGTCCTCGGCGTGCGGTGCCTTGCCCGCTGCCGGCGGCGCGGGCTTCGCCGGCTCCGGCCGCACGGCCGCCGGAGCTGCTGGCGCAGCGGCCTGCGGCCCGGCTGCGCCATGACCATCCACATCAGCCTGACCGATCCGGCCGATAGGGTCGCGGGCACTGACCTCGCCGAGGTCGATGCCCCGCTCCCGCGCCAGCTTGCGCGCCCCCGGCGAAGCCAGGGCCGCAGTGCCTGCCGCCGCACCTTCGGCGGCGGCTGGAGCCGTTACCGCAGCGGCCGGTTCAGCCGCTGCGGCACTTGCGGCAGCAGCAGGCGCGCTGCCGCTCTGCGGAGCACTATCTGCTGCAGGCTTGCCCCCGCTGGCAGCACCTGCCCCGGCGGCGCTGCCGATGATGCCGATGGCTTCGCCAACGGCAACGTTCTCGCCCGCCTGGCGCAGGATGGAGGAGATGACGCCGTCCTCCTCCGCACTGATCTCGAGATTGACCTTGTCGGTCTCAAGCTCGGCAAGCACATCTCCCTGGCCGACAGTGTCGCCTTCTTTAACCAGCCATTTGTAGATCGTTCCTTCGGAAATCGATTCGCCCAAATCGGGTACTTTTATCTCGGACACAGGCCGTACCTCCCCAAATATAGTGGTGTGCGTGATATCGGATGACCGCCTTGCTGTGCTCAGGAAGACGGTACAGGTGCTTGCACTGCAGCATTCAATTTCAGGGCTTCCCGGACAATGCGCCGCTGCTCGAAGCTGTGGACATCTGCGTAGCCGCTAGCCGGACTGGAACGGTCCGGACGGCCGATATACTGGACAGTGACCTTCTGCGGTGCGATGGCGCGCAGCCGGGATTCGGCATACGTCCACCCGCCCATATTCTTCGGTTCTTCCTGCACCCAGACGATCTCCTCCAGAGAGCTGAAGCTGCTCAGGTGAGCGCCAAGCTCACGTTCCGGGAACGGATAGAGCTGTTCCATGCGCAAAATGTGCAGCCAGGAGAAGTCCTGTCCGCGCGTTGCCTCCAGTTCCGTCTGCAGGTCGATGGCCACCTTGCCGCTGCATACCACGAGGCGCTTCACGGCTTCCGGCTTACTGCCGAGCAGCGGCTCAGGAAGAACCGGCTGGAAGGTGCCCGAAGCGAGGTCCGCTCCGGCTGAGGTGCTGCGCGTGTTACGGATCAGGCTCTTCGGCGCCATGACCACCAGCGGCCGGGCATCCGGTTGTCCGCAGAGCGCGGCCTGACGGCGGAGCAGATGGAAATACTGCGCAGCGCTGGTCAGGTTGGCTACAGTCCAGTTCTCCTCGGCGGAGAGCTGGAGGAACCGTTCCATTCGGCCGCTGGAGTGCTCTGGTCCTTGGCCTTCATAGCCATGAGGCAGCAGGATCGTCAGATTGCTGCGCTGCGTCCACTTGGCACGGCCGGCGGAAATGAACTGGTCGATAATGACCTGAGCGGCATTGGCGAAGTCGCCATATTGAGCCTCCCAGATGACGAAGGTCTCCGGTGCGAACACGTTATAACCATATTCGAAGCCGAGGACAGAGGCCTCGGACAGCGGACTGTTGTAGACGCCGAAGGAAGCGCTGGAATCACTCAGCTGATGCAGCGGAGAATAGAGTTCGCCGTTCTCGCTGTCATGCAGCACCAGATGGCGGTGGGCGAAGGTGCCGCGCTGTGAATCCTGTCCGCTGAGGCGGATCGGCGTGCCATCCTTCAGGATGGTAGCGAAGGCCAGTGTCTCTGCCAGCGCCCAGTCTACCCGCTCTCCGTCATTCAGCGCATCCTTGCGGCGCTGCAGAATCCGTTCCAGCTTCGGATAGACCTTGAAGCCCGCCGGTACGCGCAGCAGCTCGCGGTTAATCTCCTGCAGACCGGCCAGAGGGAAGGCTGTCGGACGCTGCTGGGGACTGCCGTTATCCAGCGCGACGGCGGTTTTGGACTCCGCATTCTTCTGCTTGCCTTCCTTCATCTGATCGAAGGCCTGCTGGAGGACACTCTCCGCCTCGGCAATCATGTTCTTCAGATCATCGGCTGTGATTACCTTCTCGCGCTCCAGGCGTTCTGCATAAGCGCGGTACACAGTAGGGTGGTTCCGCACTTTGCCGTACACAATCGGCTGGGTCGTCTCGGGATCATCCATTTCATTATGTCCGTGGCGGCGGTAGCCGATCAGATCAATCAGGAAGTCCTTCTTGAACATATGGCGGTAAGCGCTGGCCAGACGGACTGCGGCAATGCAGGCTTCCGGGTCATCGGCATTGACATGCACGACCGGAATCTCATACCCTTTGGCCAGGTCGCTGGCATAATGGGTGGAGCGGGAATCCTCGCTCTCGGTGGTGAAGCCGATCCGGTTATTGACGATAATATGCACGGTACCGCCATTCTGATAACCCTGCAATTTGCCGATATTAAGCGTCTCAGCGACAATGCCTTCGCCAGGGAAGGCTGCATCGCCGTGCATCAGCACAGCCATAGCCTTGCTTGTGTTCAGCTTAGGCAGTCCCGGAGCGTTGCGTTCTTCCTGTGCGGCGCGTGTGAAGCCCTCGACGACAGGATTGACGAATTCAAGATGGCTCGGGTTATTGGCCAGCGTGATCCGGGTACGCACGGTCTCGCCTTCGCGGACGGCACGGTCAGCCCCGAGATGGTACTTCACATCACCGCTCCACCCGTAGGTCACGCCCATGGAGCCTTCCGAAGGGAACAGCTCTTTGTTCGGCGAATGATGGAACTCTGAGAAAATAATATCATAAGGCTTGCCCAGAATATGGGCCAGCACATTAAGTCTTCCGCGGTGGGCCATACCCATCAGGATATGCTCGGCGCCGTCATGCGCGGCAGCCCGCACAATCTCATCCAGCATCGGCACAAGGGCATCATTGCCCTCCAGGCTGAAGCGCTTTTGGCCGACGAAGGTCTTGTGCAGGAAGGTCTCGAAATGCTCCACCTGAACCAGCCGCTTCAGCAGCTCTTTGCGTTCTGTATTATTCAGCGGGGCAGGGGAGGTCATCGATTCCGCCTGGCTGTTGAGCCAACGCAGCTCGCGTTCATCATGCACATGCCCGAATTCATAAGCAATGGTCTGTGTATAGGCCTGGCGCATTCTGTGGACGGCATCCATTGCGGTATGCACATCCGCAGGGGCATTATCCCAGATCAGCGAAGCGGGCAGGGCATTAAGATCCTCGCGGGTAAGCTCGTAGGTCTCCAGCTCCAGCCATTTGGCCATCGGGTTCGTGCTGCGCTCCAGCGGGTCAATGTCTGCGGCCATATGGCCATATATTCGAATATTGGCGATCAGCTTCGAGGCCTTGACAGCCTTCTTGAGCCACTCGGCATCTGCTGATACGGCAGGCCTTGGAGCCCTCTCGGCATCGGGTGCCAGTGGAGGGGGGCCGGATACGGTGAAGAGATCGCGGTAATGCTGTTCAACAGAAGAGGGGTCCTTGACAAATTGCTCATATCTTTCTTGGATGTAGCCCAGGTTGGGGCCGTAGTATTTGCTCCATACTGTGTCGTTATAGGGCTCTTTGACTGCCATGAATAGGTCCTCCTAACGGATAAACTCCACGCGAGGCATCCAGTGTGCCACTTGGCGGAGCTGCAAATGTTTGCGGTTTCATTCTCATCCTATTGTGCTACTTTCCGGCGGGGTAATCAATTCATACTTTCGGTCAATCCGTTCGCAATTTGGCATGATTCATTACAGTATTCATACGGAACTATCATAAATAGAAAAAACTCATATAACAGCCCGTTATACATACAAATGGGTAATTGTCTCTATACGATGTTGCGTGCAGCGGTAAGTCGGGGCGGATGGGGTTCCCTTTAGTATATTTAAACTATTAGCTAGTGTTTGAACTTGGAACTGGAAATATTTATACAAGCCGCTGGCAATTTCAGCTAAGTTTCCTCACATTTTTTCATAAAAAAATTCCAGAAAACGACACACTAATTGCGTATGATCTTGTATAATGTTATTGCGGAGAACGGTTTCATCGATTCTTGCCAGATCCTTTCATGATGGAAAGGGTCCAGTAAAAGGTAAACCTGCCGAAAGACAGGGGCACAAAGTCTCGGATCTAAAGTAGAAATACTACAAAGTAGCAATACTACTATGATGGCCGGACTGCCTGGGGACGCGAAAATTCTAGGAGGAGATTTCTTGGATATGTCCAACCAGGGGAATGACGAGCTGCAGGCAGTAGATCTGGATTTAGAATGGGTGCACTTGCTGATGTCTGCCAAGCAGGCGGGGATCGCGGCGGAGGATATCCGCCGGTTTCTAAGTGAGAAGGCGCTCCAGGCGATGTAAGGGCGGTCATCATTGTTCGGATACATACAGAAAAGGCACAGCGTCCGGTACGCTGTGCCTTTTCTGTATGCCGCTTGAAAGGCTGCCTTCGCCGAAGGCGGCCTCCCTGCCGTGCGGAGTCTTCCCTGTGGCATATAATGCCCGTCTAGTTGTCCTTTTGTTCCATGCGCCATTTCTGGTAATCGAGGAATTCCTTGAATTCGCGTTTGCTTATACCGGAGGCCATGGCCTCCTGAACAAGCCGGAACCATTCCCCGTCCAGAGCCTGTTCTTCCGTCTCTGCCAGTCCGCCATACAACAGTGCATGAATGGATACCTGAAGCGCGTCAGCGATTTTTTCGATGAATTGAATGGAGGGGTTGGATTGAATGTTCCGTTCCACATTACTGAGGTATGATTTCGCCACATCAGCCTTATCGGCAAGCTCGGATAACGAATAGCCCTTCTCCAGCCGGAGTTTGTGGATGCGGCTTCCCATAGTATCTGACACGATTACAACGCCCTCCGTACTTTTTTTGGTGAAAAATAAGAAGTGATATGCTTCGCGCTATACATTCTCCTTATCTTTCTCGTTGAAACGGTACCGCCCGTTCAAAGGCCGGCAAAGCCGTTTTCTCTTGTCAGTATAACAAAAATCCGCAAAACGGACAAAAATCCTTGAACCCGGCAGCGGGGAAAAAGAAACGGCATACCCGGCCCGGATGAGGGAGGATATGCCGTCTTGATGGATTGTTGAAACGCTGCCTTCCTAATAAAAGGACGGCAAAGCTATTTTCACTTGTATAGGCTGGCCCCTGATCTACTTGGCTTCTCCCACTCCTTGAAGAGCATCGAAGGTCCAGTTCAGAGCTAAGCCGTCACCCTGGAAAATGTTCTGATCGAGCGTGTTGTCTACGAATTCGAAGGCGATCTTGAAGGTCTTGGACCCGGCGGCGGCAATCCCTCCTGGCAGTACACCTACTGCTACGAGATCGTAGCTGGGGGTGTTTTTCAGATCCTTCAGGGAGATCTCGGACAGCACATGACCGCTTAGTGAACCGCCGGTGTACGTATTATCCAGGAGCTTGACCTTGAAGTGGTCTCCGAGATCCTGGCCCGCGTTATCGCCCTTGGCATCGGTCACGGTGTAAGTGGTGGCAAGCTTGAGGAATTTGATATCCAGTGTGCCGTCATTGGACAAGGTGAAGGTGCGGACGGTGTAGTCTCCCGGCTTCAGATTCGTCAGCGCTACCGGAGTATTGAAGGAAGAGCCGAGCTTCAGCGTACCCGCTGCGAAGGTTGCCGTGCTGGTAGCTGTGGAGCTGAAGTAAGCGAAGGTGCCCCCGCCGATTAAAGACAAGCCCAGTGCTGCCGATGCTACGCCAAGACCCAATGTTTTTTTGATACCCATTATTTATTTCCTCCTCGAATGGTTTGTTTTTGTGGAATTATTTGAGCGTGCCTTTTTCCTGGTTGGCTTCGAAATTCAGAGTCAGTGCAAGCGTGTCGCCCTGATAATAGTTCTGCGGCTGGAGGGTCTCCTTGAAGGCGAATTGGATGGTCAGGTTATCCGAGGTGCCGGCTTTGATGCCGGACTTCTCTCCGCCTAAGATCGCTCCGAGAATTCCCCGGGCCACCAGATCGGGACTCTCCTGCTCCAGATCGGCCAGCGAGATGACCAGGAGCGGCGATTCCTTCTTATCCTTGTTCACGAGGAAGGTCACAATAATATCATCCTTGAAATTATGGGAGCCGTTGTCTCCCTGGGCGTCTGTAATGGCCGATGAGGTGCGCAGTACCACTTTGGGAATATTGAGCGTCCCGTCATTTTTAAGTTTGAAGTCCCGTAAGACCGTATCACCCGGCTTGAGATTGCTGAGATTAACAATGACGGAGGGGTCAGATTGCAGTGATAGGGTTCCGTTGTTAAAAGAAGCTGAGGAAGTAGAAGTGCTGCTGAAGTAAGCGAAGGTGCCTCCGCCGACCAGGGTTAAGCCTAATGCTGCCGATACAACGCCGAGACCTAATGTTTTTTTGACGTTCATTTGTTCATCCCTCTCTTATGAGTCTGCTTTGTGCATAGCCGGTGCTTCCGGCAAGCTGTATTGTGGCTCCGCGTTTCGTAAACGGGAGAGGACAATTGATCATTGTACGAGATCAGTCAGAGTATCCGGCCCGCCGCTGCTGGCTGCGGATGACGGGGCATTCTTCTTTTCCAGTGCTGCAACGGCCTTCCAGGAAGAATACAGCGCGTAGAGAAGCAGGAGCAGTCCGGGAATAATCATCAGCACTACGCTTCCGGCTTTGGAGACTGCGAAGCTCATGGCATAGCCCACATAGGGGACGGTCACGCCGGTGTACTCACCTACCACATTCGTGGAACTGACGGCTGCGGTGTCGGCTGAATCATTATTGTCGCCCTTGGTGGTGTAGCTGGCTTCCCCCAGAGCACTGTTCAGCTCGGCATCGACCACGCGGTGGGTAATCAGAATATTATCGGGATTCAGAAAAGTGATCACATCGCCCTTCTGGAACCGGGTCATATCCCCGCCCGGCTTAATGGCCACAATGGAACCGGTCTGGATGCCGGGCTCCATGGAGCCGGATAATACCGTCTTGATCTGGTAGCCGAAGAAGGAGGGCTCGCCGCCGGAGGCTTTGGAGATGACAACGGCTGTGATTAGCACCAGGAACACTATAAGAATCAGAGTGGAAATTATCGTATTGACTATTTTTCGGATGCGCATCTTATTCGCCGCCTTTGCTGGGTTCAGATTGTGGAGCCGGTGTAGCTGTAGGAGCAGGTTGCGCGCCGTCCATTACAGTGCCTGGAATTACGCTGCCGGGTAATGGATCTGGAGTTGCTTCCGGTAAAAGAATCTCAGTCGCCGGAGTGGCAGTGGGAATAACCTCTGCTGCTGCTGAAGCTGTGGGGACTGGATTGTCCTCTACAGGCGCTGCGGGAGCAGGATCCTCTCCCGGCTGGCTTTTGTCAGGAAGACTGGTTGCGGCCGGCTGGTTCTGTGCTTGTTCATGCTCCAGCTTCAGCGCTTCGTCAGCAGCCTTCTGCTTCTCTATGGCGAGCCGCTGGGCTTCCTCCGCTCTGGTTTTATCGGCCTTTTCAAGCGCCAGGCGTTCCTCTTCCTCTTGCTGTGCCTTCGCTTTGTCCTCAAGGGTTGTTTTGGCTTCAGCGATTTCTGTGAGCCGCTCCTGTAAGGTATGGATTGTGGAGAACAGGGTATCCTTTGACGCCGTTAATTCGGTATTCAACTGCTCATACGTGGCTAGCAGCGCGGGGGATACCTGCGAATCTGCTTGGTAGGCGCTGGTTACGAATGAGAGGATAGGCTCTTCAGCAGGGAAGCTGTAGTCATCCTGCCGGAGCAAGACGCGGTCCGGATTGCCGGTGGGCAAGGATCCGCCGATATCATGAATCGAGCCAAGATACTGCACAATTCCGCTTAACGTCTCTGCCAGCGATTCCGACAGAATCCCGCTTTGATGAAGGCTCTCTTGAATCTGGTCGAAGAACTGGGCATCACGGATTTCCAGACAGTTAGGATCGAGGTTCACCATATATCCTCCAAGCTTGTGCAGAATGGCCGCTGCATTGCCAATTTCCTGCAGAATGTGTTGCCAGACCGTCCCATTGAAGCTCAGCTGCTTCTCCAGCAGGTCGATCTCGCTGCCAGCTTGAGTGAGCTCGGACGAGAGTTCATCCGCAGCCTGATCCAGCTCTGCAAGCGACAGCTCTCCGGCAGCGACTGAGGTGTTATACACTCCGCTGATGCTATGGCTGCCAAGGGAAGCTTTCAGCTCTATGACGGTGTTTAGATGCCCGCTGAATTCCGACAACAACTGCTCAATCTGACCCGGGAAAACCGAGCACAGCCCGATGGAGCTGATCTGTTCCTGGGAGGTGTTGAACTCTCCATAGGTGCTGCCGATCTGGCCTGAGGTGTACATCAGGAGCACAGATACGGCCATACCCGATTGCAGAATCCGCAGGCCGAGCTTCCTGGTTTTCCGTTTGCGCCGCTTGGCAGATCTGGGGTACATAGCTAAGCCCCCTCTCGAGTTGCTAATGAATAATTCGTTATATTCGTTCTTAATAAAGAACGATATCGTAAGCAAATCATACACTGTGCTGCTGAGAAAAGAAAAATGTTATTTTCAGCGGAATGTTCGCAATAAAGTACGAAATGTATGAGATATCTCGTTTTATCTGACGATATCGCTGTTTTTCACGAATGTTCTTTATAAAGAACGGTCGGCGAGCGTGGCTGGGAGGAGCGGAGAAAGGTGAGGGAGAGATAAAGTGCATAGGAGTTATCGCTGATAGTGGGCGGGAGGTGGAAATGAGGGGCATTAGTGCCCCTGAATGGGGCAAAAGTCGGCGGCGAGCGGGAATGAGGGGCATAAGTGCCCCTGAATGGGGCGAAAGTGGGCGGTAGGCGGAAATGAAGAGCACAAGTGCCCCTGAATGGGGCAAAAGTCGGCGGTAGGCGGAAATGAAGAGCACAAGTGCCCCTGAATGGGGCAAAAGTGGGCGGTAGGCGGAAATGAAGAGCATAAGTGCTGTTAGTGTTAACCGTGGACACCCGTTAAGAGAATAGAGATAATAAGCTTA
Organism: Paenibacillus sp. FSL R7-0210; assembly: GCF_038009085.1. Classification (NCBI taxonomy): domain Bacteria; kingdom Bacillati; phylum Bacillota; class Bacilli; order Caryophanales; family Paenibacillaceae; genus Paenibacillus; species Paenibacillus sp. FSL R7-0210. The sequence goes on along the minus strand of NZ_JBBPAR010000001.1, from coordinate 6,003,555 downwards.
ACGAGGAGGTGTCCCCATGAGTGGAACACGGAGAAGCTACAATGAAGAATACAAAAGACAGACCGTAAAGTACATCCAGGAGCAGACGAAAACGGTGGCGGAACTGGCCCTGGAACTGGATGTCCCCGCCAAAACGTTGCATAAATGGCTAGGACAGTACCGGCAGTTTGAGAATGAGCCCATCGTGACTCCAGACAAATACAGAGAGCTGGAACGTCAACTGAAGGAGCGGGAGCAACAACTCGCAGAGCTGACAGAGGAGATGGCAATCCTAAAAAAAGCCGTGCACATCTTCAGCAATCCAAAGAACTGAGATTTCAGTTTATTGAAGATCATCGCTCCGAGTTCCGCGTGGAGAAGATGTGCAATGTCTTTCAGGTGTCCCGGAGCGGGTACTACAAATGGAGAACAGCAAAGCCCAGCCCTCAAGCCAGCCGCAAAACCTTGTTGCTGAAGCGGATTGCCTATCATTTTCATGACTCTAAGGGTCGCTATGGCAGCCCCAAAATCAAGGTTCTCCTAGAGCGTGAAGGGCACCAGGTCAGTGAACGCACGGTAGGCAAGTACATGAAAGAACTGGGTCTGCGCTCTTGTGTCGCAAAGAGATTTCGCGTATGCACCACCGACTCCAACCATCCGTTACCCATTGCCCCCAACCTGTTAAACCAGCAATTTCACACGGAAAAGCCGAACCAGACGTGGGTGGCGGATATCACCTACATTCCCTGCCGGGAAGGACGAATGTACTTGGCGAGTGTGCTGGACCTGTGTACCCGGGAGATTGTCGGCTGGCGGCTTAGCGACCGGATGACCACTGACCTCGTACAAGGCGCTCTGGACGCTGCCTACAAGGCCAAACGCCCCGGGAAGGGCTTAATTCACCATTCGGATCGAGGCTCCCAGTACGCCTCGGAAGACTACCGGGAACGCCTAAAGACGTACCAGATGACGGCAAGCATGAGCCGCAAAGGGAACTGTTATGATAACGCCTGTATCGAATCTTTTCACAGCCTCTTAAAAAAAGAGTTGGTGTACTGGAATCGATTTAAAACGAAGCAACAGGCGTATGATGCCATTTTCCAGTACATTGAATTTTTCTACAACCGCAAACGAATCCATGGGGCGCTCGGTTACGTTTCTCCGGTTCAGTTTGCAGCCACATTTAAGCGAACAACGATGTAGTTGCTGTCTACTTTCTTGACAGGAGTCCAAAGTGCCCTTGAATGGGGCAAAAGTGGGCGGCGAGCGGAAATGAGGAGCATAAGTGCCCCTGAATGGGGCGAAAGTGGGCGGCGAGCGGAAATGAGGGGCACAAGTGCCCCTGAATGGGGCAAAAGTGGGCGGCGAGCGGGAATGAGGAAAGTAATCGGACTCAATGTATGCGAAAAACCGAACACAATCGGTCAGCGGGAGGCGTGTGGGCCGAATGTATGCGAAAAACCGAATACAATTCGGATGCTGCACCAGTTGGCTAAACGATAGGGTTAGCGTATTTCGACACAAAGAAGGTACTGTCCATACAAGGACAGTACCTCTCGACTATCGCTGAACCTGAACCTGTTCAATCATGTAATTTCCAGTAAAATTCAATCTCAAGGAAGCTTCTCCCCGCGGGAGGTGACGTACAGCTCATACCATTCCTTGCGGGAGAGCTCTAGCTGGTCTGCGTCTGCACAGGCAGCGATCCGCAGCGGATTCACGGTGCCAATGATGGGCTGGATGGCTGCGGGATGGGTCATCAGCCAAGCCAGCACGATAGCCTCGGGCGTTGTGCCCTTCTCGTTAGCAAGCCTCTGTACCATGGCTGCTGTATTCACAACATTCTCCGGCAGGCCTTCAAGCGGCCGTCCGCTGAAGAGTCCCTGGGCCAGGGGGCCCCAGGCCTGGAGCTGGATGTTCCCGGCGCGGCAATACTCCATGGTGCCCTCCGGGAATGTAATGTCCTTCCACGGGTCGCGGTTCACGCTGAGTACGGCGTCGACCCAGCTGATCCGGGACAGGCTCATATGCAGCTGGTTGACAATGAACGGCTCGTCGCAATAAGTCTGTAACAGCTGGATCTGGGCGGCGCTCATGTTGGAGACGCCGAAGTGGCGCACCTTGCCGGAGGCCTTGAGCTGATGGAGTACTTCCGCCACCTCTTCAGGGTCCATTAACGGGTCGGGGCGGTGCAGCAGCAGAATATCAATATACTCTGTGCCCAGCCGTGCGAGAGTTCCATCGACGCTGGACAGAATGTGCTCCCTGGAGAGGTCGAAGCTATTGGAGATATCGCCTGGCTCCATCAGCTTGATGCCGCATTTTGACTGGAGGAGAATGTCCTCGCGCAGCCCCGGCCGCTCCTTGAAGATCTGCCCGAACACCTTCTCCGCCTTGCCCCGGGTATAGATATCCGCATGGTCAAAAAAATTAATACCTATAGACAGCGCCGCATCCAGCGCCTCGTGTCCCTGCTTTATGTTCGCAGCCGTGACCGGTTCACGGTCCCACCCGCCGCCCAGCCCCATGCAGCCCAGGGCGATACGGCTGGCAGGTATGCCGCGCCGGTTAAGGGGTAACGCTCTCAGCAATGTGATCCCTCCATACCATTAAGCTTGTAAATGCTCCGATGATACTACCGGAAAAGCATACACCTTTAGAACCCGGTGTGGTATCTCTTGTCGCTGGAGGAGCGGTGCTTCGTGGTCTCTTTATCCTTCTCTTCCTCCTTCTCAAGTGTCAGGTCCTCTACGGGTATCGGGTCCACATGCTGCTCGCTCTCATCTACATCGAACAGGCTGGGCTTGTCTGTAGGGTATTGCTCCGGGTGGTCACGCTCGTCTCTGATCGGCTTTTTATCATCGCTCATAGCGGCTTCACTTCCCTTTCCAGAGTATCCGCCAGGGCGGGGCCGGCACACCGCACGAATACAAACTGTGGTACAGCCGGATGCCCAAGCCGCTCGCCAGCGGTTTGCTCCAAATATAAGAATTTATATGTTGCACACGATAACTTATCCTTCTATTTCTCGCTGAAACGGTACCGCCCTTTAAAAGGTCGGCAAAGCCGTTTCCACTTGCTAATAAACACATATCGTCTTCGCTAAACAATCACATCGGCTATCTACTTCTTTTAGTCTGCGATAATCGGTCTGCCGATATCATTCATTTTGCGGACGGCTACATCCTCATACAGGCGCTTCAGCCATTTCAGCTCGGTCTGGCTATGCTCATATCTGCCGTACATCATATGCAGCACCGAGCGGGGCACGATGGAGATATGCTCCTCGTATACTTGGTAGGCATAATTCACCTGATGCTCCGCCTCCCGGATGCGTTCCTCCAGCAGCTTCGCCACCTTGCCCTGGTCGATATGACGCGCGAGGGCCAGGGCCATGTACAGCGGATGATAGGGCGGATCACTTTTTTTAATCTGCTGGAGAATGAGCTGCTCCATCAATTCTTTGCCTTTATCCGTAATGCGGTAGATGGTCTTATCCGGCCGGTCCGGGCTGTGGATAATCTCTACCGCCTCGATATGGCCGCCTGCGGCCAGCTTGTCAACGGCATAATATAAGGAACCGGTCTGCAGCTTGATGACTTGATCCATGGAGCGTTCCTTCATGACAAGGGTGATCTCGTAGGGATGCATATCCCGCTCCAGCAGGAGTCCCAGAATCAGCAGCTTCATCGGCATGGGCTTACCGCTGACCTTGATTTGTACCGTGCTGGCTACCCTGCGGCAGCAGACGGTCCTTCGGCATCAGCAGGACGAAGACCACGGTAAGCACCGCCGGAACTATAGCCCACAAGAAGGTATGCGAGATCGACGAAGACAGTGAATTCGTGATTTTCTCCAGTACAGGCGGCGGAATCTGCGCTCTGGCCTCGGGCGTCAACGCGGAACGCGGGTCGCCGAAGGAAGCGGCCTGGCCGCTGTCTCCGAAGGCTGTACTAAGCTCGGAGGCGAAGTGGTTACGCTGGATAATGCCGAAGATCGTTATCCCCAGCGTCATTCCGAGCGAGCGCATGAAGGTACTGGTGGACGTTGCCGAGCCGCGCTGGCGCATGTCGAAATGCTGGATCGAAGACAGGCTGAGCACGGAGAAGGAGAAGCCGACTCCGAAGCCGGTCAGGGCCATGAAGGCATTAAGCGCCATTCGGGAGGTCTCCGGGGTCAATGTGCTGAGGGAGTAGATCCCGCCTACGAAGCAGACTGCTGACAGCAGCATGATGTTGCGGAAGCTCGTTTTGGTGGTAAGCAGGCCGCCGGACTGGCTGCCGATTACGGTACCGATCATCATCGGCATCAGAATCAGGCCGGAGTTGGTGGCCGAGCCGCCGTATACCCCCTGGACGTAGATCGGGATATATACCGTTGCTACGATGAATGCCGAACCATAGAACAGCCCCAGGATACTGCTGGTTGCGAACAGGCGCCCCCGGAACATGGCGAAGGAGATGACCGGCTCTGCCGCGAATTTTTCAATGACAATGAAGGCGATCAGAAGCACGGCGAACGCAGCGAACAGTCCGAGAATAGCCGCAGAATCCCAGGCATACTGGTTACCGCCAAGCTCCAGGGCGAACATCAGGCAGATAATCCCTGCCACCAGGGTGAAGGCGCCGCCCCAGTCAATCCGCTGCTTGGAATGCGATATGGATTCCTTGTAGGAGGTCATAATAAGGAAGAACGAGACAATCCCGATGGGCAGGTTAATATAGAAAATCCAGTGCCAGCTCATATATTCGGTGATATAAGCACCAAGCAGAGGCCCAATCACACTGGAGATCCCGAAGACAGCGCCGAAGAGTCCGGTGAGCTTGCCTCTTTTCTCAGGCGGGAAGATGTCGAAGACAATCGTGAAGGCAATCGGCATCAGTGCACCGCCGCCAATCCCTTGAATCGCACGGTAAATACTGAGCTGGGTAATGCTCGCCGACGTTCCGCACAGGGCGGAGCCAATCAGGAACACGATAAGCCCGAAGATGAAAAACCGCTTGCGCCCGTACATATCGGACAATTTGCCGAAGATCGGGGTGCCGGCCATAACCATGACCATATAAGCAGAGGTGACCCAGACGATTTTATCCAGTCCTCCAAGATCGGACACAATCGTGCCCATAGCTGCGGCAACAATGGTATTATCCATGGCCGACATCAGAATGCCGAGCAGCAGTCCGACAATGACGAGCTTGAGATTACTTTCTTTGGTGTGCATGTTAAGCTCCTTTATGTTTAAAATTCAATGGAATTTTATTATATTCAAATTTGAATAGGGTGGCAATTGTTTTTTTTAGGAGGACAGACGGGTTGGGATCTGCTTGGGAACTTGCATGCGTGTACTTGGTATTCCTTATCGGCCGGTCCTTTATTCCAGCTGCAATAGGGCAAAATATCTGAAGGAGGGGCGGAGGGCGCTTGTCCGCTAAGGTCTTGACATACCCATGGGGGGTATATTATATTGGTACATAAGGAGGTTGATTCCTGTGTCTACAAATGAGAAGGACCCTGCCGGACAGGATTTCGCCGAAGCCTGCCATTCTTCTGCAGCATCCGGCGGCCGCAAGAGTCATCATTCCCCGGAATTCAAGAACGGGCTGACGACCCGGCTGAACCGGATTGAAGGGCAGATCCGCGGTGTGAAAGGCATGATTGAACGCGATACCTACTGTGATGATGTGCTGAATCAGCTGGCGGCGGTGCAGGCGGCCCTGAACAGTGTCGGCAAGCTGCTGCTTGAAGGCCACATGAAGAGCTGTATTATTGAACGGATCGAAGCCGGTGAGCATGAGGTGATTGACGAGCTGCTGGTCACGGTGAACAAGCTGATGAAATAAAGGTGGGGCCTGGAGAAATGGAACGGTGAAGATCACCTTTGTAGGGGATTTAATAGTTCAAGTTCTCAAAGGTCTGATTGTACTTAGTGCAATAGAATTCCTGCTAAACAATCCAAACACCTATTCTATTGTATTCCGTACAATTGAAGTCAGGGAAATAAGGTTAAAGTGCCTAAAAGTTGAAAATCTAATGTACAAAATACAATAGATTCGATTTGGAGGCTGATTTATCCGGTATCTGTTGTACAAAGTACAATCAAGCACAGCCATCCCTTCCTCGCGTATCAAAATCTATATAGCTGGCTGTCGAATATGAACACAAATTATGTGTATATCAACAACAATTAGGAGGTTATTCAAATGTCGAATGTAACACTGAATGTTGAAGGAATGTCCTGCGGTCATTGTGTAAGTGCTGTAGAGAAGGCTGTGAGCGGTGTAGGCGCTGCGGCGAAGGTGGATCTGCCGGCGAAGACGGTGGCGGTTGAATTCGATGAGAATACGGTAAGCCTGGATAAGATCAAGGCCGCTATTGAAGATCAGGGCTACGACGTAGTGTAAGCTAAGGGTTGTAATATAAGGGCTTGGAGCAGGGAACCCTGGGGTACAGGGCCGGGCGCCAATGCCTTTTCTTTTCAAAATAAATATACCCCTTGGGGGTATGCGGAGGTGCATGATGATGGAAAAGAGTGCTGAAGCCCCGGAACAGCAGGCTACCCTGCAGATTACCGGCATGACCTGCTCCGCCTGTGCGGCGCGGATCGAGAAGGGCTTGTCCCGCATGGAGGGGGTATCCCGGGCGAATGTCAATCTGGCGCTGGAGCAGGCTACGGTGGGCTTCGATCCGGCCGTTGCGGATGTGCCGCAGATCGAGGAGAAGATCCGCTCCCTTGGCTACGATACGCTGAAAGAGTCGGCGGATTTCGATATTACCGGGATGACCTGTGCCGCCTGCTCGGCGCGCATTGAGAAGGTGCTGGGACGGATGCCGGGGATCGCGGCCGTCAATGTGAACCTGGCGCTGGAGACTGCGCATGTGGAATATTCGCCGGGCAATGTCAGCACAGCCGAGATTATGGATAAGGTGAGCAGCATCGGCTATAAGGCCGCACTTAAGCAGGACCGGAAGGATATCGCGGAGCAGCGCAGCGAAGAGATTACACGCAAGCGGAATAAGTGGATGCTCTCCGCGTTGTTGTCCCTACCGCTGCTCTGGGCAATGGCAGCTCACTTCTCGTTCACAACCTGGATCTGGACGCCTGAGCTATTCATGAATCCCTGGTTCCAGCTTGTGCTGGCGACCCCGGTTCAGTTCGTGATCGGCTGGCAGTTCTATGTCAGCGCCTATAAGGCGCTGAAGAACGGCAGTGCCAACATGGATGTGCTGGTGGTGCTGGGCACCTCTGCGGCTTATTTTTACAGCCTATACCTGACGATCGATTCCCTGAAAATGAGCGGGATGAACCATACCGTGGAGCTGTACTTCGAGACCAGCGCGGTGCTGATCACGCTGATTCTGGTGGGCAAATGGTTTGAGGCGCTGGCCAAAGGGCGTTCATCAGATGCGATCCGCAGCCTGATGGGGCTGCAGGCCAAGACTGCGCTGGTGCTGCGGGACGGTGCAGAGCTGAGTATTCCCGTCGAGGATGTAGTGATCGGCGATATTGTGCTGGTGAAGCCCGGCACGAAGGTGCCTGTAGACGGTGAAGTCGTAGAGGGGCTATCCTCCGTCGATGAATCCATGCTCACGGGCGAGAGTATCCCGGTAGAGAAAAAGCCGGGGGATTCCGTTATCGGAGCTACGCTCAACAAGAACGGAATGCTGCGGGTTAAAGCCCGCAAGGTCGGCCGCGATACGGCGCTGGCACAGATCATCAGAGTCGTGGAGGAAGCGCAGGGCTCGAAGGCGCCCATTCAGCGGGTTGCCGATGTCATCTCTGGGATCTTCGTGCCGATTGTGGTCGGTATTGCTGCCGTAACGTTTGGTGTCTGGTATATCTGGGGAGCGCCCGGTCAGTTCGCGGAGGCCTTGGAAAAAGCCATTGCGGTGCTTGTCATTGCCTGTCCGTGCGCACTGGGACTGGCGACGCCAACCTCGATTATGGCCGGGTCCGGGCGGGCTGCTGAGTTCGGCATTCTGTTCAAGGGCGGGGAGCATCTGGAAGCTGCGCAGGGCGTGAAGGTAGTGGTTGTGGATAAGACCGGGACCGTGACCAACGGCAAGCCGGTGCTGACCGATATTGTAGCGACTACAGCAATAGCTGCACAAGGCCGGGTGCTTGGCGAGAACCGGCTGCTGGCCATAACAGCGGCTGCGGAGAAGCTCTCGGAGCATCCGCTGGCGGAGGCCATTGTGGCCGGAGCACAGGGCAGAGGAATCGACCTGCCGCCTGCGGGCCAGTTCGAGGCGGTACCGGGGCGCGGGGTGTCGGCGGTAGTGGACGGCCAGAAGGTAAGCGTAGGCACACGGCGGATGATGGTGGAGAACGGGCTGGATATCGAGCCGTGGACAGGGATCATGACCAAGCTGGAGCAGGAAGGCAAAACAGCGATGCTGGTAGCCGTCGATGATGCGGTAGCGGGAGTGATTGCCGTGGCTGACACCATCAAGGAGACCTCACGTGAGGCGGTATCCCGGCTGCATGCCATGGGTATCGAGGTTGTCATGATTACTGGAGACAACAAGATTACGGCCCAGGCAATTGCAGATCAGGCGGGTATCCGCACGGTTCTGGCGGAGGTGCTGCCTGAGGGCAAGGCGGAAGAGATCCGCAGGCTCCAGAGCGGCGGGGTCAAGGTGGCTATGGTCGGCGACGGCATCAACGATGCTCCGGCGCTGGCGACTGCGGATACGGGCATGGCGATCGGCACAGGCACGGATGTGGCGATGGAGGCGGCGGATATTACGCTGATGCGCGGCGATCTGCTGGGCATCCCGGATGCGATCCTGATGAGCCGCAAGACCATGCGCAATATCAAGCAGAATCTGTTCTGGGCGCTGGCCTACAATACGGTCGGAATCCCGATTGCGGCACTGGGCTTCCTGGCGCCCTGGCTGGCCGGAGCCGCGATGGCCTTCAGCTCGGTGTCGGTTGTACTGAATGCGCTGCGGCTACAGCGCGTCAAGCTATAAGAATTATGCGGCCTGCCGCAGCCGGAGTCATCCGGACGGACAGAAGGCCGCAACTCAAAGAATCGCCGGCAAGCATCTGCCGGCGATTCTTTATTTAAATATAAGAATTTATATGTTTTACTCTATAAATTATCCTTCTATTTCTCGCTGAAACGGTACCGTCCTTTAAAAGGACGGCAAAGCCGTTTCCACTTGTTATCGAAGAAGCTGAATGGATAGGCGAATGAAGTCTAAGCTACTCTATTCGCTGGCTGCTGCGGAAGCCGCAGCGGTCTTTTTCCGGCCAAGCAGGTTCGTGCCAATGACCCCGGCGATGATCAGGAAGGATCCGATCCAATGATAGACCGTGATCTGCTCACCCAGGAAGACCGCTCCGGCTGCAATGGATACGATGGTAGACAGATTAGTGAAGACGCTCATGAGTGAGGCCTCGATTTTGGATAAAATATAGGTTGAAGTCAGGGTTGTGACCAGCGAGGCGACCACCCCAAGATATACGGCGGACAGGACAAACGTTGCGCTTCCCAGCGGATTCAGGAACTCCCCGAGCGTCCCGCTGACTGTATGACCGGTGAGCGAGATGATCAGGAAGGTGGCGAAGCCGACCCCCATCATCAGGTAGCTGAGCTCAGCGGGGCTGAAGTGGCTGGAGAGAGAGCGGGCCAGCACACTGTACCCGGCAAAAGCGAGACAAGTCATGAACAGCAGCACAATCCCGGTCATATTGGACAGCTGAATGCCGCTTCCCTTCATGACGAAGATGAATACCACGCCGAATACCGAGAGGAAGATGCACAGCTTTTGCAGCAGTGTGGTCTTCTCCTTCAGGAAAATCGCAGCGATGATCATCGTCACCACCGGAGTGAATGAATAAAGGATGCCTCCCTCGGCTGAGGTGGCACGCTGAAGTCCGAAGACCTGCAGGGTGAAGAAGCCGAGCGGGTACATCGCGGCGAGCAGCAGGGCCCGGCCAATCGGCTTGCCCCGGTAGGAAACCTTGACCCAGCCGAGGGCGACCGGAACCGACATCACAGCAAAAGAGGCGGCGAACCGGAAGGTCAGCGTGTCGAGCGGCCCGGCATGAACGAGCGCCACTTTGGTGAACAGGAAGGAGAAGCCGATAATGACCGCATTGAGTACGGCGAAGCTGTAGGCCAGCTTGAGTCCTTGTTTGTGCATGGGTACATCTCCTTGTAGGTTAGTGAAGATTGGATGCTGTAAACATTCGATCTATTACTTTAAAATTAAAGGAAAAGGCGTACACCAACAATACAAGGTTTCCTTAACTGTACCGGTACAGTTTGCAGCGATCCCTATATAATAAGGGAAGAATAATAGGATAAAATACAAGGCATAGCATGGTAATGACGGCGAACGGAGGCGGGCGATGAACAAGTATCATCAGGTGATCACAGAGCTGGAGCGGCAGATGAAGGAAGGGCAGTACCGCCCCGGGGATAAGCTGCCGTCTGTGCGCAGTGCTTCAGAAATCTATGGCTGCAGCGTCAGTACCATTCTGAAGGCTTACGGGGAGCTGGAGCGGACGCATACGATCTACTCTATTCCGCAGAGCGGCTATTACATGGTGGACAAGAGTGACGATTCGGCAGCGGCGGGGAGCGAAGGGACGGTTGATTTTGCTTCGGCTTCGCCGGATCTGAACGTGTTTCCGTACCTGGACTTCCAGCATTGCCTCAATAAAGCGATTGACCAGTACAAATACCATCTGTTCACCTATGGCGATGCGCTGGGGCTGGAGACACTGCGCCGCACCCTAGTGTCGCATCTGGCGGAGTATCAGGTGTTCGCCAAGGCGGAGTCGATCCTGATTACCTCCGGGATACAGCAGGCGCTGGAGATTCTGGCCAGAATGCCTTTTCCCAGCGGCAGGACGGAGATTCTGGTAGAACAGCCGGGATATGATATCTATCTGCGGTATTTGGAGGCTGAGGGGCTGCCGGTGAGCGGAATCGGGCGTTCGGCGGCGGGCATCAACCTGCAGGAGCTGGAGGAGCGGTTCGCTAGCGGAAGATTCAAGTTTTTTTATACGATGCCCAGGTATCACAACCCGCTTGGGACAACCTACAGCACAGAGGAACGCAAGGCCATTGCCGGCTTGGCAGCTAAATACGATGTCTACATCGCCGAGGATGATTATATGGCGGATCTGGGGATCGGACGGCGTTATGACCCGATCTATGCGTATGACCAGACCTCCCATGTCATTTATCTCAAAAGCTTCTCCAAAATCATCTTCCCGGGCCTCAGGCTCGGTGCAGTGGTTGTGCCGCAGCCGCTATTGGAGGCCTTCCGCTCCTATAAAGGCTACACCGATACCTCGCTGCTGTCGCAGGCTGCGCTTGAGGTATACATCAAGAACGGGATGTACGGGCATCACAGGCACAAGATCAAAGCTATGTACGCCAAAAAAATCCGCGCGGTATACGAAGCGCTTGGGCGGCATAATACGGACGGCTTCATCGAAGCCTCTGCGGACAGCTCCGGCATCTATATCCAGTTCAAGCTGCCGGTCACCGTCAACCTGGAGCGTCTGGTCAAGCGCCTGGCCGGGCGGAAGATCCACGTGGTGCCGGGGAACGGCTTCTATCTGCCGGGTTACCAGACCCGGGACAAATTCCTGCGCATCAGTATTTCCCGGGCGGGGCTTACGCAGATTGATGAGGGAATCCTGGCGATTGTCCAGGAGGTGAAGCGGGGGAGCCGGTGGTAGAGGCGGAGGCGGAAGAGGAAGAGGAAGAGGAAGAGGAAGAGGAGGAGGAAGAGGAGGAGGAAGAGGAAGAGGAAGAGGAAGAGGAAGAGGAAGAGGAAGAGGAAGCCACGCTTGTTGTCTGTGCCGTGAAATGGGATCATAATAGGCTTATATATGAGTGAAGAGAGGCGGAACGATAATGAAACCTACGAATGAAACCCTTGAGCTGTTGAACCGTCATACCTCTGTCCGCCAGTACCAGGACAAGCCGGTCAGTGACGAACTGCTGGCAGCAGTGATTGGAGCGGGGCAGATGGCTTCGACCTCCAGCAATGTCCAGGCGTACACAGTAATTGCTGTAACGGAGCCAGCGCTGAAAGCCCAGTTATCTGCCTTATCCGGCAATCAGGCCTACATCGAGCAGTGCCCGGTCTTTCTGGTCTGGTGTGCGGATCTGTACCGGCTGCGGGAAGCGTCTGCTCCGCATTTGGAGGGGAAGCCGTCCTATGAGGATACGGCCGAGAATCTGATTGTAGCGACTGTCGATGTGGCGCTAGCCGCGCAGAATGCTGCTGTTGCCGCAGAATCGTTCGGTCTTGGCATTGTCTACATCGGCGGCATCCGCAATCAGATCGCTGCGGTATCTGAGCTGCTCGGCCTGCCAGAGCTGGTCTATCCGGTCTTCGGCATGTGCCTGGGGTATCCGGCCGCCGTGAATGGCATCCGCCCGCGCCTGCCGCAGGCAGCGGTGCTGCATCATAACGGCTACAATGCCGAAGCCGCAGTGGAACAGGCCCGCGTATACGACACCATCTCCAGCGACTATATGCGCGAGCGTACCGGCGGCCAGAGCGCAGCCTCCTGGTCGGAGATGATGGCCGGCCGGCTGGCTCAGCCTGCCCGGCTGCACATGAAGGAATTCCTGCTTAGCAAGGGATTCATGCAGAGGTAGTGAACAGTAAGGCCTTCTCCAGAGTCAGTGGGGAAGGCCTTTTTTGATTGGAGGAGGATGGACAGAAGGTATGCGTAAAAGTGAAAAATGTAGGCTTGTGCGAAGGTACGCACGTTCAATACGCCACAGCCAGTAACAAATATTGAAATTTTCTGCAAGAAATGCAACAATGCTGCCCAATATAAGCGGCCTATGCAGAAATCCTGCACCAAATGCAACAATGTCAGAGCTAACCTGCTCCAAACACCAAAATTCCTGCAAATGATGCAACATTGCACCGCAGCCAGTAACATGTCTGGAGAAATCCTGCAAAAACTGCAACAATGTTGCTCCATACAAGCGGTTGGTAAGAGTGAAAACCATCAAAATTAGCCAGAGATAGGCAGAACGTTGCCATGATGTGCTGATGCGGGGATATCGGGGTAAATGTATGCCGAAAACAACACACAATGTGCAACTGCAAGGGTTAGCGGGGTAAATGAATGCCGAAAACAACATACAATGTGCAACTGCGAGGGTGAGCGGGGCGAATGTATGTGGAAAACAACACACAATGTGCAACTGCAAGGGTTAGCGGGGTAAATGAATGCCGAAAACAACATACAATGTGCAACTGCGAGGGTGAGCGGGGTAAATGTATGCCGAAAACAACATACAATGTGCAACTGCAAGGATGAGCGGGGCGAATGTATGTGGAAAACAATATACAATGTGCAATTGCAAGGTGAACGGGGCGAATGTATGCCGAAAACAACATACAATGTGCAACTGCGGGGGGGATCGGGGCAAATGTATGCGGAAAACCGAATGCAGTGGGTTCGAGTGGAGGTGAGGGAGCCGAAGCGAGCGGAATACTATTCCCCCATTTGATTATTTTGCACGTATTGAAAAATTGCATTACAAGAAATATTGCGTGTTGCGCAAAAATATGGAAAGTGCTAAAATCTGGTTAGAGGCCGAATTTCGCTGGACGCCAACACCCGGGCCCGGAATCGCGCCGTAGCCTGATTCCCTCTTCCGCTTCGCGGCTGTGTCTGCTGTGGATGATCTTGAAAGGATAGATTGGAGAAGGAGGAGAATGGTATGGTACAGGTAGATGGGCAAGAGACAAAGGTGGCTGCACGGTTGACACACAAGGTATTCTTTGAGCGGGATGACATTGAATTCACGTTCCAGTGGCTGCTGTCGTTCGTACACTGCGGCGGTGTGGCACAGGGGGAAGTATTCAAGCTTGCAAGGAACATCGATCCCGGCTCTTTGACCAGCTGGAAGACTGAATTCGAGAAGGAAGCCGTTAAAATCGAGGCAACAGCAGAGCGCTGCCTGAAGAAAGGGCATCTGATCAGCGCCGGTGAGGCATTCATTCGTGCCCATTCGTATTACAGGGCAGCCTTCTATGGAGCTTTTCCCGGTGAACCGGATTTCGTTCGGTATCACGGCAAAAGTGTGGAATGCTTCCGCAAGGCGCTTGATGCGAAGTCTGAGCAGATCCCCCATGAGTGGGTCGAGGTGGAATACAAGGGGTATAAGTTCCCGGGCTGCTTCCTGAAGGCGGAGCACAGGAATGCGCCTAAGCCAACGATTATTTTCCATAACGGCGGGGAGACGCACAAGGAAGATACCTATTTTCTCGGAGGGCAAGCGGCTATTGACCGGGGATACAACGCGCTGATCGTAGACCTTCCTTATGATGTATGTGTCAGATTCTATGAGCCTGAGGCGACAGCACGGAACTTCCCGCGCGAGGAGCTGCATAATGTCTACAGAGCCACCACGGATTTCGTCCTGGCCCGTCCGGATGTGGACCCTGAGCGGCTGGTGGTCAGCGGCATGAGCTATGGCGGGGCCAAGACGATGGTGCATGCCAGCTGTGACGACCGCTTCGCTGCGGCAGTGCCGAACTCGCCGGTGTACTCTATGGCGTCCTTCATTGAACGCGGGATGCCTTCATTCCTGCGGGGCACCGCGGAAGAAGCGGCGGAGCAGAGCAAGAAGATGCCCTATACCGGCCAGGTTCTATTCGCCGGATCGGCTTGGTCGCACGGCTTCGACAGTATTGCCGAGTGGTATCATGTAGCCAGGGAAGCTATCGAGGTGGACCCGAAGGACGTCAAATGTCCCCTGCTCTCCATGTATTCGGAAGCAGAGCATCCTGAGATGCAGCGGCAAGCGATAGACACTTACGAGAAGGCTCCGAATGAGAAGAACGCGATATTCAAGGGGACGGAAGAGGATGGTGCCGACCTGCATTGCCAACTGAACAATCTGCCGCTCAGCTATCAGGTGATGTTTGACTGGCTGGACGAGGTGCTGGATTATAACATTCAGCTTCCAGTGGCGCAGTAAACCATTCCGCAGAATGATACCAGGGTCTGTAGTGCTGAAATTTTCAGCACCGCAGGCCTTTGAATACATATTGAATTGACTACATAC
Organism: Paenibacillus sp. FSL R7-0210; assembly: GCF_038009085.1. NCBI lineage: Bacteria > Bacillati > Bacillota > Bacilli > Caryophanales > Paenibacillaceae > Paenibacillus > Paenibacillus sp. FSL R7-0210. The sequence continues at coordinate 5,988,508 of NZ_JBBPAR010000001.1, read as the reverse complement.
AGGAATGGAGACATAGACGGACATGACGACTGAGAAACCGGGCTTGAGAGAACGCAAGAAGGAAGAGACCAGGCGGACGCTAAGTGATGTAGCCTGCAGACTTGCCATGGAGAAAGGGGCCAGTCAGGTTCGGGTGGAGGATATTGCCGCAGCTGCGAATGTCTCCATGCGGACGTTCAATAACTATTTTACGTCCAAAGAGGCTGCTATTGTCGGCAATGCCTATCAGCGTTCCGAGCGGATAGCGGCTACCCTTGCCAGCCGTCCTTCAGGTGAACCGCTTCAGGACTCCATCCGTGCCGCTGTGCTTGACGGATTCGCTGAGACTACAGACCGGCAGTGGTATGCACGCATCGTCCTCCTCCGCGATGATCCTGCATTGTTCGGCGCGACACGGAAGGTGGAGATCGAGATTGAGCGGGAGCTCGCCAAGGTGATATCGGAGCGTACACACAAGGATGTGAAGCTCGACCTGTACCCGGATTTATTGGCCGCGCTGCTTATGGCAGCGATACGCACAGCGGTTTTCCATTGGGTAAGCGCCCCTCCCGGAGGGGAGACGCTGAACGGCATGCTGGAACAGGCGATTGGGCAATTGAGGTTTGAATAATATGCACACGGAGGCGCTCCTGCTACGATAACGGAATCGTGGATAGGAGCGCTTTATTTAAATATAAGAATTTATATGTTTCACATGATAAATTATCCTTCTATTTCTCGCTGAAACGGTACCGTCCTTTAAAAGAACGGCAAAGCCGTTTCCACTTGTTGCCCGGGTGACAGTTGTCACTTTGAATCGGTGACAGTCCATACTGATGCTTCTCTCCGGTCTCCGGTACTATAGCAATATAGCCAAGAGGGCAGAAGGACACGGAGGGATACACGATGGAACATGTCATTGAAATGAACAATGTCAGCCGCAGCTTCCAGGAGAAGCAAGCGGTAAAGCAGGTGAGCTTTACGATTAGCCGCGGCTCGATCACAGCGGTGCTTGGCCCTAATGGAGCCGGCAAAACCACTACACTGGCGATGCTTCTGGGCTTGCTCGAGCCCTCGGAGGGCAGCGTGAAGGTGTTCGGTCTTAAGCCGGCAGACGTCAGAGTGAAGCAGCGGACCGGAGCCATGCTCCAGGAGGTCAGTGTCATGGACCGGCTCAAGGTCCGGGAGCTTCTGGCCCTGATCCGCAGCTATTATCCGCAGCCCATGGAGATGGAGGTGCTGCTTCAGGCGACGGGGCTGGGGGAGGCGGATCTGAACCGCTATGCGGAGAAGCTCTCCGGCGGGCAAAAGCGCAGCCTCAGCTTCGCGCTGGCGCTGGCGGGCAACCCGGATCTGCTGTTTTTTGACGAGCCCACGGTGGGGCTGGATACGACAGCGCGGCGGCATTTCTGGGAGAGGGTGCGGGGACTGGCCGGTCAGGGCAAGACGATTCTGTTCAGCACCCATTATCTGCAGGAGGCGGAGGATATCGCGGACCGGATTCTGCTGTTCAACCGGGGAGTGCTGGCGGCGGACGGAAGCCCGGATGAGATTAAGGCGAGACTGGTCAAGAAGTCGCTGTCCTTCCTGGCGTCCGGCGACCCGGCGCTGCTGCGCGGTCAATTGCTGGAGCTGCCAGCCGTGGAAGGCTGCTACGAGAAGGATGGACGGCTGCATGTGTCGACAGGGAATACGGATGAGGCGCTGCGGGCTATTTTCGTGAACGGGCTGGCCGTGCAGGATGTACGGATCGACCAGGGGAAGCTGGATGAAGCGTTCGAGCAATTGACCCTGAATCAAGAGGAGGCGGCAGTATGATGAACCCTATGATAGCCCAGTGCAAGGCAGAGCTGCTGCGGATTATCCGCAATCCCTATTATGTATTCTGGTCGCTGCTCATGCCGATTATGTTCTACTTCATCTTCACCCGGGTGGTGAATACGGGGACGGACGATACGAAGCAGTGGCAGGCGCATTATCTGATGTCGATGGCGGCCTTCAGCGTGATGGGCTCGGCGATTATGACCCTCGGCGTCCGGCTGGTGCAGGAGCAGACGCAGGGCTGGAATACGTTTATCCGCATTACTCCGCTGCCGTCTTCGGTATATTTTTCCGGTAAAATGTTCGGTCAGAGCATCATGCATCTGTTCTCGGTTCTGTGCATTTTCGCAGCCGGGTACCTGATTAACGGGGTATCGCTGACAGCAGCGCAGTGGCTGCTTAGCGGACTGTGGCTGCTTGCGGGCTCTCTGCCTTTTCTGGCGCTGGGTACGATTATCGGTTCCATGAAGCGGGTGGATACGGCCAGCGGGGTGAGCAATGTGCTCTATATGGGGCTGGCGGTGGCCGGGGGCATGTGGATGCCTCTGGAGATTATGCCTAAGCTGATGCAGAAGATCGGACACTGGCTGCCGTCCTACAATTATGGAGATGGAGCCTGGGCGATTGTAGCGGGAGATTCCCCGTCGTGGAAGGCCGTACTGCTGCTGCTCGGTTACCTGGCTGTATTTATGTTATTATCGGTCTATATAAGGCGAAAACAGGAAGCGGTGTAATCCATGGTGGCACGTAAGCAGTTCTGGATATTTCCGAAAAGATTCGGCTTCTTCCCCTATATCTGGCTGTTCTATCTGGTGTTCCCGGTGCTGAATCTCGATGGCTACAGCGGCTATAAGCTGATGTGGGGAGTGGCGCTGCTCCTGCTGTTCCTGGTGATTTACCGCCAGCTCTACTGGGCGGAAGAGAGAACGTATACGGCCTGGCTGGGGCTGCAGATGCTGATTATTGTCGTGCTAACCGTAGTCTATAGCCCCTACAACATGTATATGGGCTTCTTCACCAGCAACTTTATCGGCTGGTATACCGACTTGCGCCGGTTCAGACGGGCCTTGGCCATATTCACAGCTATGCTGATCGCGTTGGCTCTGCTGTCCCTGGATCAAATGTATAGCACGGGGGGATTGCTGTTCATGGTGCCCTTTGCGCTGATGATGCTGATTACTCCCTTCGGTATCCGCTCCATGAACCGGCGGAGGATGCTGGAGAAGGAGCTGGATCAGGCCAATGAGGTGATTAGAGAGATGATCAAGCGCGAGGAACGGATGCGCATCGCCCGCGATCTGCATGACACGATGGGACACACGCTGTCACTGATTACCTTGAAGAGCCAGCTTATTGAGAAAATGGTGGTGAAGAACCCCGAGCGGGCGCAGGCGGAAGCCCGTGAGATCCAGTGGACCTCGCGGGCCGCGTTGCGCCAGGTGCGGGAGCTGGTCTCAGAGATGCGTGCAGTCTCAGTTGCCGAAGAGCTGGTTGAGGCAGCGGAGATGCTGCGCAGTGCGGAGATCGCGCTTGAAGTTGAAGGGGATGCAGCACTGCTAGGCGTATCCGCTCTGACGCAGAGTATTCTCAGCCTCTGCATCAAGGAGGGCGTGACCAACATCGTCAAGCACAGCCGTGCGGACCAGTGCCGGATCAGCATCGTAATGACACCCGGCGAGGTACAGATTACGCTGGAGGATAACGGCATAGGGGTAGATGCCTGCGGCTCGGAGAGCACGGATCGCCGGGACGGCAATGGCATGAAGGGAATGGGCGAGCGGCTGGCCCTGATTGACGGTTCACTGACGCTTGCCCAGAGACCCGGAGGGGGAACCCGGCTGACGGTGGTCACACCAAGAGTAGTTAAGGATGGAAAGGATGGGGAAACGGCATGATCAGCATCATAATTGCCGAAGATCAGCGGCTGCTGCGCGGCGCAATGGCATCGCTGCTCGATCTGGAGGAGGATATTGAGGTAGCGGGCGAAGCGGGAGACGGGGCGGAGGCGTTGGCTCTGATCGAGCGTGTCCAGCCGGATGTGTGTCTGATGGATATTGAGATGCCGCTGATGAGCGGTCTGGAGGTGGCCGAGCTGCTGAAGTCGCGGGGCTGCCGCACCAAAATCATTATCCTGACCACCTTCGCCCGTCCCGGTTATTTCGAGCGCGGGGTGAAGGCCGGGATTCAGGGGTATCTGCTGAAGGATGAGCCGGTGGATAAGCTGGCGGATGCCATCCGCCGCGTGATGGGCGGGGGCCGCGAGGTTTCCCCGGAGCTGGTCTTTGGCAGCCTGCGTGAAGAGAACCCGCTCTCGGACCGGGAGCGGGAGATTCTGAAGCTGGCTGCCGCAGGCCGCAGCGCCGGAGAGATCGCCGCGGCGCTCCACCTCTCCTATGGCACGGTCCGCAACTACATCTCGGAGATCCTCAGCAAGCTGGAGGTAAAAACACGGATTGAAGCGGTACGGCTGGCGGAGGACAAGGGCTGGATGTAGGGCGGGGGAACCTGGTATTTATAGCTTGATATTACTCATTCGGGCAGATTTAATTGTACAGACTACAGTTATAGGAGGCGAGCGATCCTTTTTACTGTTTTTAAATGTACAGAATACAACTACACGGGTGAAGTGGTTCGCAACTTACATTACACCACCTGAGTTTGTTCTAGACCATTGTATTTTCTACAACAGATGCTCCTTAAATCCACCGCAAATTTGAATCTAATGCACTTCGTACAGCAGAAATCTGCGAAAAAGGCTCTTTGGGGCCAAAGAACAGAAATCTGCTGTACGAAATACAGCAGATTTGAGTTTGGCCCGGAGTATTGCGGATTCTATTGCACCAAATACAATCAGTTAGAAATAAGTTGCTGCCGAGACGGCACAGCAATGAGCGCAGCAGTACCAGCAGGCAAAGAGCCTACTTAGCTCTGGCTCTTCGCCTGCTCCTCGCGCATCCACTCTGAGAGCTGGCGCCGCATCCGGAGGAACTCCGGCGAATCGGCGATCTCTTCGCGGCGCGGACGCGGGAACGGGACCTCCACGGTGTGGAGGACGGAGCCGGGACGCCCCGAGAAAACATAGATGCGGGTGGAGAGCAGCAGTGCCTCTTCAATGTTATGAGTGATGAACAGCACGGAACGGCGGTTTTCCTCCCACAGCTCCAGCAGCCAGCGCTGCATCTGCTCGCGGGTCAGCGCATCGAGCGCGCTGAACGGCTCGTCGAGCAGCATCAGCTCCTGCGGCGCGAGCATGGCCCGCAGGAAGGCGGCCCGCTGCTGCATGCCGCCGGACAGCATGTGCGGGTAGGCCCGCTCGAAGCCGCCTAGGCCGATCTTCGCCAGCCAGTGGCGTGCAGCCTCGCGGGCCTCCCGCTGCGGGGCGCCTTGCAGCTCGCCGCCAAGCAGGACGTTATCCAGTGTGCTGCGCCACGGGAACAGCGCGGGCTGCTGCGGCATATAGCTGATCTTGCCGCGCTGCCCGGTCACGGGGATGCCGTTCATGCGGACGGTTCCGGTATCCGGCAGCGTAAGGCCGCCGATGATATGGAACAGCGTGCTTTTGCCGCAGCCGGACGGGCCGACAATGGAGACGAATTCCTGCGGCTCCACGGTCAGGGACACCTGATTCAGCACCTGTGTCTCCCGGCGGCGGTGCTTGAACGACTTGCTGATGCCGCTGACTTCGAGCGCAGGCGGCACACTCCGTGTACCCAGGCGTCCGTCTCCGTCCGCCTTCTCCAGTTCAATCCTCGTAAGCTCAGACACTTCGCGTAACCTCCTTCAGTTGATTATAAGTACTTCCGTGTTGGGGTATCCTCCCGTGGCATTAAGCTTCCTTGCGCGGCTTCCAGCGCACCAGCCATCTCTCCAGGAGGGCAATGAGCGCGAATAATACGAGACTCAGCAGCACGATAATAGCGATGGCCACGAACATCCGGTCCGCACGGTAAGAGGACTTCTGCAGCAGCATATAGTAGCCAATCCCTTTGTCGGCGCCGATCCACTCGGCGACCACTGCGCCCATCACCGCATAAGTGGCGGAGATTTTGAGCCCGGAGAACAGGGAGGGCAGCGAGCCGGGAAGCTCCAGCTTGGTGAAGATCTGCCACTTGCCTGCACCGGCCATCTTCATATAATTCAGCATTACCCGGTCGCTTTGCGTCAGCCCGCCCATGGTCGCAACAGCCACAGGGAAGAAGCAGACGAGGGTGATCAGGATGATTTTGGGCAGCAGGCCGAAGCCGAACCAGATAATCAGCAGCGGGGCAAGCGCAATGGAGGGCACATTCTGGCTGAGAATCAGCAGCGGATAGAGCGCTCGCTTGACCCAGGGCAGCAGATGCAGCAGCAAGGCGGTGAGCAGGCCGATGCCTGTGCCGACCGGGAAGCCGATCAGGGTCAGCCGCAGCGTGGCGGCGGTGTGCTCCCAGATCCCGGAGGCGTTAATCTTCGTCTCACGCGCGATATCCGCGGGGCTGGGCAGCTGGTAAGCCGGGATATCGAACAGCATGACCGATAGCTGCCATATCCCGACAAAAAAGAGGACCGCCACAAAGGGCGGCCACACTAGCTTCCAGGTGCTTCTCACGGCCGGTATTTCTCCGTCAGCTTCTCCATGCTGATGCCGCCCGGATTATGGGCGATCTTGATCTGTGAGATGACACTAGGACTGCCGGAAGCGATCAGCGCCTCATGCATATCACGCACAATATCCAGCAGCTCGGACAGCTCGCCTTCCATCGTGGTCTCCAGCGGATTCACCTGATGCTTCACGCCTGACTTTTGAATCACCTCTATAGCCTTGTCCACGTAAGGGATGGAATCCTCGTTGTTCGGTGTCTTGGGAATTACCTGAATGCTAAGCAGTGTGTTAGCCATGATCAATCATTCCTTTCAAGTTAAGTATAAGATTCCCGGCATGCGGGTTCATTATGATTCCGGCAAAAATTCATTCGTAAACGTACTCTCCGCATCCAGCGGCTTATCCAGCAGCTTCAGGCCGTACATCCAGTCGGCGTAATTCTTCCAGATCTCAAGCTTCTGCTCACCCCAGCGCGGGGCGTCGTCCTTGTATTTCGGGCTAAGCCATTTCTGGCTGGCCAGCACCAGCTTGGGGTCCAGATCAGGTACAGCATCCGACAGTACCGTCGCGGCTTCTTCCGGGTTATCGATAGCGTACTGATAACCCTTGGACGTAGCCTTAAGGAAGGCCTTCACCACTTCAGGATGCTCGGCGATCTCCTTCTCGCTGGTGGTCAGCACCGGTGTGTAGTAATCAAGCTGCGGCGCATAATCCTTAAGATAGAGCATATCCAGCGGCTCCCCGCGCAGTTCGGCTTCCACACCGGTCCAGGCGTAGAAGATCCAGGCGAAGTCAATATCCCGCTTCACAGCTGTGAAAAAGTCCGCTTCGCCGATATTCACCAGCTTCACCTTGGAGACATCCCCGCCTTCGGGGTCCATAATGGCTTTCATGGCAGCCTGCTCCGCAGGGGAGCCCCAGCCTCCGTACGTTTTGCCTTCAAAATCCTTCGGCGTCTTAATATTGCGGTCCTTCGGAGCCGCAAAGCCCGAGGTATTATGCTGAATGATTGCAGCAATCGACACCAGCGGCACATCCTGCAGGCGGGCCAGGGTCAGCGCCTCCTGGGCGCTGATGCCGAACTGGGCTTCGCCGGAAGTGACCATTGTATCCGACCCGGCAGCGCCTGGCTGTACAATCTGTACGTCAAGACCTTCCTCCGCGTAATAGCCCAGCTCCTTGGCTGCATACAGGCCGGTATGATTCGTGTTCGGCGTCCAGTCCAGGGCAATCTTGACCGGAGTCAGCGCCTTAGGTGCATCTGTGGGTGCGGCTGCGGTTGCATCAGGTGCAGCCGTACTGTTCCCGGCAGCAGGTGCGCTGGCCCCCGCATTGCCGCTGTTGTTCCCGCCGCCACATCCCGCGACCGTGAGAACCAGCATGGAACTGAGCAGCAGCATTACTGTTTTTTTGACTCCCATTTCTCTTTTTCTCTCCTTCCAGCAACCCCTGGTCTTCAGAGCTTACAGAAACCCTATTCCTGTACATCCATATAATCAAAAAAGCGTCCCGAAGATCGGGACGCCAGTTACTTGCGTGAGGGGAATTCAGCTTCAGTACCGCTTAAGGCACTGTGCCGAATGAAGATTCCTACGCTGGCATTATCCAGATCAGGTATAAGGGTCAGTATCTTGTGGGATACAATCTCAGCCGGCCAATTCCAGCACCCCTGGTTCTATAAAGTTCACGGGTATTGCTATGTTCTTACGGTGTATTATAGACGGCAGCTTCGACATTGTCCACCCTCTGTGTCTTAATCCCTCGTATAATGCCGCTTCTTGCGGCGGCTGCGGATGCCGTTCCAGATCTCTCTCAGCGTTAAGCCGACACTGACGGTGATCCCTGAGAAGGTCAGGAACAGAGCCAGATACTCGAACGCGGAGTACTCCAGCATTTTGCTCCAGTCAATCTGGCCCTTCAGATCCTCGATGACCTGATTCATCCCGTAAATTCCGCTGATAACCGTAAATACGGTGAGCACCATCAGGAGCGTATCCCGCCGTTTGGCCTGGAATTTGTCCTGGTACTGGAACAGGTCATTCAGGGTCATTTTCACCTCATCGAACAGCGCATCATTGCCATATACCTTACGCAGCTGAAAAAAAATCTCCCGCCCCTGCGACTGTGAAATCAGCTCCAGGAAGTAGAATTTGGCCGAGAATTTGTTGATCAGGAAGATCAGATTCTCGATCTCGTCGTTGTCGTGGTTGATGCGCAGCCGGGAGTGGAGGTTGGCGAGCTTCAGCAGCACGATTTTATGAAAAATACTCAGCAGCATTCCGTAATAATACTCTCCGTACATCTGGCTGATCAGGCCTGCGGCAATCTCCGGCTTCGCCCGGCTCACGCAGCAGAAGGTCTGCTCATTGGTCATATAGTAGGTGTCCGGCCCCCAGCGGCTATAGCAATGCTCCCGGGTGTACTGCTTGATATAATCCGGATCACTTGCACTCATGTAGGGGCTGCCGTCGATGGTCAGACCATCCACCTGAGAGGCACGGTAGAGCATTTCGACACTGATCTCTTCCTCGTCCTCAGGGAGATTAACGCCGTAGAAGGCCTGCACCAGCATCCGTTCATCAACGAAGAAGGGCAGGGTCTCGAAATAATTGCCATTGGTCTCCGCAGGATCGAGATACGGCTCCAGCCCGGCTGCCAGATGCCTGAACACGAAGTCCTCCACCCGGGCAAAAGACTTCTTATGACAATGGATGAAGGTATGCTCATCCTGAACGCTTACATCCTCCAGGTTGCGGAAACGGTCGGCGAATTCGAGCACCATGCTGAAGGGGAGATTCTCTTCCTCAATAGCCACTCTTACCGTCAGGAAGCCCAGCTCGAACGGGCAGAGGAACACATCTGTCGACAGCACGCGGAAGGGAACCGTCTGAAAGGGCATTTGCAGCCCGCACAGCAGATCACTCACCCGGGAAAAGCGGCGGAAGGAATCCCTGTCCTTCTCATGCGGAAACAAGACATGGGCGGCAAAAGGAAGATAGCTGCGCTCCATTTTCTCATGGGATACACAGTGGTTCTCTCCGTAATAGGCATGCTCCAGTTCCTTGTTCTCAAGAAAAAAACGCGTAAATCCATCCTTCTGTAAACTCTCAATCAGCTCTTCATCGACCTCGGCCTTGATGGAGAAGGGGAAAATGAATTGCAGCAAGGCGGTATGCAGAGTGGGCTCAGAATGCAGTTCAGCCATATGTGGGTTCCATCCTTATTCACAGAATATGGACCTTGTTGTATACAATTACCCGATTCTCCAGGCGGTTACGCTCAGCACGAATAACAGCGCGGCAAAAGCGGCCAAAAGTCCCGAGGTCTGGGCGATCTGCAGATGATCCATGGACCAGCCGGTCAGCAGCGGCAGCACCGCGCCGCCGATTCCGCCGGAGGCGATCATAATGCTCGGCGTGGATTCTTCCGCGCCGGGCAGCAGCTTGCTGGAGAAGACCAGCGCGATGGAGAAGATGCCGGACATGAACAGGCCAAGCAGCAGGATGATGGCAAAGGCGGCAAGCCGGTGACCGGCGAACGGGAAAATAATAAGCAGCAGCAAAGCGGCAAAGCAGCTGACGAGCACATAGATGCGGTAGGAGATCTTCTCGGCGATGACACCGGCGAACAGTCTGCCTGCCGACATGGCAAGCCAGAAGAAGGTCACCGTGAGCGCAGCCGCGGCCTCGCTCATGCCCAGCTTCGCGATGAAGATCGCCGGCATGAAATTCACCAGGCTCATCTCAGTGCCTACATAGAGAAAGAAGAACAGAATGAACAAGCCAAGCACCACCCATTGCTTGCCCTTGTAGGGCAAGGACAACCGTCTCGTAGTTCCCGCTGCCGCAGCGCGGTCAGGGCGGGCAGGCCGCTCATTCAGCGCGCTGTCCAGCGGGCCGAATCTGCTCTTCGCCCAGAAGAGCAGCGAGAGGAGGGAGAAGGCGGCAACGATCAGGAAGGCCAGCCTCCACTGCCCGGCGGCAATCAGCGGACTGGCCGCCAGCGGCATGAGCAGCGCCCCGACACCGAACAGCACCTCCAGCCGGCTCATGGCAACCGCCGTTCCTTCGGTGACTGCGGCAATAATAATCGTGCCGATGACGGCTTCGATCATCCCGAAGCCGAACCCTGCGGCTACGGCAATTACGTACATCCAGCCCCAGGGCGGGAGGAAGGCGTAGGCAATCTCGGCACAGAGCAGCAGGCCGGTTGCAATCAGAATGCCGCCGCGCTTGCCGAACCGCCGGTTCAGCAGCGGCGAGACCAGTACGCCGGCCAGGAAGCCCGCGAACTGGCTGAAGATCAGCTCGCCCCCTGCACTGTAGCTGCGGTCATAATGCTGGAGCAGCACCGGAAGAATGGAGCCCAGGACGACATGGGCGAGGCCGATTACGAAATAGGAGAGACAGCCGATCCAGATTAGTTTTTTCAAGAATAAGACTCCTTATGAATCAATTTATGAACAGATGGCGGGATTCAGAATGAACGGGAAGGGTACACTATATTAGGCACAGGTTAATCATAAATCCAAACCGTGGACGTGAATATATAAACTTATATTCACATGAATTTGAAGGGAGCTGTGACGTCAATGGATAACAAAGAGCTGGAGAAAACAATCATACAGGTGCTGGACGACAACAGGTTCGGTTCCTTCGGCACGATTGAGGCCGGTAACAAGCCTAAGGTGCGTTACATGGCGATTTTTCATGACGGACTGTCCATCTATCTGGCAACTAACCGCAAGACTCATAAGGTAGAAGAGCTTCAGGATAATCCGAATGCTAGTCTCTTGCTTGGCTATGAACAGGGCGGCGGCAAGGATGTACTGGAGATTGAAGCTACAGTTGCTGTGACGAAGGATGATAGCTTGCGCTCTAAGGTATGGAATGAGTCCCTGGAGAAATGGTTCAAGGGACCGGATGATCCCGATTATGTCATTCTTGAGCTGTCCCCTTCGCGGATTGAATATATGGGCAAGAACGGTGAGCACGGGGTATGGCAGCCTTAAGCGGTTGTCTCCGGTAAAAGGATGGCAGTGGCCGGTAACGGATAAGTTCCGCCTAAGCCTAAGTACTATATAGTCCGGCAATCCGGGCCTCTTAGGAACCTCCATGGTTCATAGGGGGCCCTTTCTGCTGCTGCTTTTCGGATTGTGCCGAAGGAATCATGCTATAATGACCTCAGGTTATCGACATCATGAGGCGGAGGGGATTGCCATGAACTGTGTTGATTGTGCTGACATCGACCCGATAGAGGATCAAGGGGAGCTGAAGCTCCGCCCCTGCTCTGATCCGCTGGCTGCTGCCATCCGGAATGCCGGTTATGAAGTATTTGAGACAAGCAAGACCTGTATCATTCCATATCATCGTAAGGAAGAGCTGTTGAAGCTTATAGAAATGCTGGTGGCGGCTAAGGACATTGCGGACTCCTTATCCGTGTGCGTTAAGAGCAAAGATGCCCCTGCGGCCCCGGAACGGTGGCTGACCTTCGATCAGCTGAAGGTCCGCTTCGCTAACGAGAATCTGGTGTCCATCATTATGAGCCATGATTTCTGCAGCCACATGCAGCCGATTGTGAATTTCAGCGAGGAGATTGTCGGCTTTGAATTTCTGCTGCGCCCGCTGCCCCAGGGCAGTTATTTTCAGCCTTATGAGCTGTTTGAGATTGCCCGGCGGACAGGGTTTCACTCCTTCCTTGACCGGGCCGCCCGGATCTCGGCAATAGAGACCAGCAGTAAGCTGCTGCCTAAGGGCATCAAACGGTTCATTAACTTCCTGCCCTCTTCTATTTATAATCCCAAGTATTGTCTTACTCATACCTTCGAGGCGATCCGGAGGCTGGACCAGAACCCGGAGGACTATGTATTTGAAGTAGTGGAGACGGAGCAGATCAGCGATATTGCCCATCTGCGCGCCATCTTCGCCGAATACCGCCAGCAGGGGATGCGGGTTGCGCTGGATGATGTGGGCGCGGGCTATTCGACCGTTGAACTGATGTCCAGCCTCCAGCCTGATTATGTCAAGGTTGACCGCAGTCTGATCAGCTTCTGTGACAGGGATGAGGGGAAGCAGCGGATGCTTAGGGAGATAATCTCCAGGGCCGGAGAATTCGGTGCAAGCCTGCTGGCCGAAGGCATTGAACGCCGTGAGGAATTCCTGGTCTGCCGTGATCTCGGTATGGATTTGGGACAAGGCTATCTGTTCGGGCTGCCGGAGGATAAGCCTCCGGGACGGTTTGGAATTACGGCCTGAACAGCAAGGATCATTCTCCCCGGATACCGCAGACCTCAAGACTGCCGGTATCCGGGGATTTGTTTTGCCAGTTGAAGGAAGAAAGGACGGAGAACAACGTGAGTGTAACCCTATTGTACGTAGAAGATGACCGGGAGATCGGCAGTGTCGTAGCTGCAGATCTGCGGGAACGGGAATATGCTGTGCGCTGGCTGGAGAGCGGAGACGGGGCGCTTGAAGCTGCAGAGGGCTGCCAGCTTGCGATTCTGGATGTGATGCTGCCGGGGCTGGACGGCTTCACCGTCGGCCAGCGGCTGAAGCGGGCTTATCCGGAGCTGCCGGTTCTGATGCTCTCGGCGCGCACCTCCATTGACGATAAGCTTCAGGGGCTGGACTTCGCGGATGATTATCTGACCAAGCCGTTTCATCCCGATGAGCTGGCGGCGAGAATCGAGGTTCTGCTGAGAAGAAGCGGCGCTGCCGCGCCCGCTCAGTTGACCCTTAAGCATCTGGTTGTCATACCGGGGAGTAGTGTGGTCACGGAAGCTGCGACCGGACGGGAGATTATGCTTACCGGTAAGCAGTTTCAGATCTTCTCTTATCTGCTGCGGCATCTGGGCCAGATTCTGACCAAGGAGCAGATCTATGAGGCGGTCTGGGGGGAGAGCTATATCGAAGGCGACAAGACGCTGATGGTACATATCCGTTATCTGCGCGAGAAGCTGGAGCTTGATCCGGCCGCGCCGGAGATTATTGAGACGGTCCGGGGGATCGGCTACCGGGTGAGAGGGTGAAGGGGGCAGGGCGTTTCCAGCTGCTGCACCGTTCGCTGCTTTTTCGTTATCTGCTGATTATTGTAGCTGCACTGCTGTTCGTGCCGGTTGTTATTCCGCTGACGATTGCCGTATACAGCATCTTCGCGGGGGCTACTCATACAAGTCCACCCAAGGAGTATGAACAGTATTCCAGTATAGATAAGCTGGAGATTCTGTGGCATGAGGAAGCGCGCAAGCTTCTTGGTGAACCCCCGGCGGATATTACCAAGCGGCTGTCGGCCTTAGGTGAAGCCTATCCGTTGTCGAGAATATTCTGGGTCGATCCTGCGGGCACAACACAGCTGGTTACAGAGCCTTCAGGACCGCCGCTGCTCTTGACGGGAGAGGCTCCGGCTGTTCCCGCCCAGTGGAGCGCCGCTGAAGCGGTATCCTTCATGAAGGACAGTGCGGCGCTGAAGCCGCTGGCGATTGTCGCTTTTATAGGAGACCGGGCAGAGGCCGCAGAGGGCTTCATGGTCATGCAGATTCCTGAGGATATTACGGAAAGCAAATATGCGGCAGGACTGGATAAATGGTATACGATTGCCATGCTGGTGTTCTTCCTGCTGTTCATCACCAGCTCCTGGTTCTTCTTCATCATGATCCGCAGAAGACTGCTGCGGCTGCAGACCGCTATGGTGTTCACCGGGCAAGAGGGCTTGCCGCAGATTGTTCCGCCGGGGAAGCCGGATGAGATCGGGCGTCTGGAGGAAGCCTTCAATACCATGGTGACGGAGCTTAAGGCAGGCCGTGCCAGAGAGGCGGAAGAAGAGGCGCTGCGCAAGCGGCTGGTGGCCGATCTGTCGCATGATCTGCGGACTCCGCTGACCGTCATTCGCAGCCACCTCCATGTACTGGGCAAGGAGCCGTTGTCACCGCATGGCCAGTCCTCCCTTGAGCTGATGGATCAGCGGATTGAGAGCCTTGGCATCCTAATTGAGAACCTGCTGTCCTACAATCTGCTGAACAGCGGACGCATTGCGCTGCACCCGGAACGCCGGGATGTGCTGAGACTGGTGCGGGAGAGCGCCGCCGCCTGGTATCCGGTGTGGGAGAAGGAGGGGTACCAGATCGAGATTGATCTGGAGGGAGCGCCGCTGTACTGGGAGATCGATGACAGCTGGTTCCGCAGAGTGCTGGATAATCTGTTCCAGAACATTCTGCGTCATGCGCGCAGCGGATTATATGTAGGCATACTTACGGAGATCCGTGAGGGCAACCGGGTGATTATCATCTCCGATCACGGCGGCGGCCTTGCGCAGAGCACGGATTCCGCAGGAGCCGGCCTGGGCCTGTCGATTGTCGATCTGCTGCTGAAACGGATGGACCTGGAATGGAGCATGGAGAGCACGGCGAAGGGGACCGAGGTTGTGATCTGGAAGCGGGACGCCCCGAACAATTTAAACAAAATTTAAACTTGCTGCTTCCGTGCTTTTAACCTTGGGGCGTTATGCTGTTACCGAGGTGAAGAGAATGAAGGATACAGTGATAGAGACAAGAAATCTGCTTAAGGAATACCGCGGCCGTGCGGCTGTGAAGAACCTGAATCTCAATATTACAAAAGGGGAAATCTACGGCTTCCTCGGACCGAACGGTGCCGGCAAGACAACAACCATCCGCATGCTGCTCGGCCTAATCAAGCCGACCTCCGGCAGCATTGAAATCTTCGGCAAGGAGCTGCGTGCGAACCGGATGCAGATTCTGCGCAAGGTAGGCTCGCTGGTGGAATCGCCGTCCTACTACGGGCATCTGAGTGCATGGGACAACCTGGAGGCGATCCGCCGCATTCTGGGTGTGCCCAAGGTGCGTATTGCCGAGGTGCTGGAGATCGTATCGCTTACCGGGGAGGAGACGCGGCCAGTCAAGGGCTTCTCGCTGGGCATGAAGCAGCGGCTGGGGATTGCGGCAGCCCTGCTGGGCAGCCCGGAGCTGCTGATTCTCGATGAGCCGACCAACGGACTGGACCCGTCAGGCATACAGGAGATCCGCTCCCTGATTAAGCGGCTGCCTGGAGAGCAGGGCATTACAGTTCTGGTATCCAGCCATCTGCTGAGCGAGATTGAGCAAATGGCCGGTACGGTCGGCATTATCCGCGAGGGGCAGATGGTCTATCAGGATACCATTGCACATCTCCAGCAGCAGGCGGCCGGCCATCTGCGTCTGGCGTTATCCGAGCCGGAGACTGCGCTGATGACGGCGGTGCGGCGCGGCTGCGGCGGCGAGCTGCAGGAGGGCCGGCTGGTTCTGCCCCGGATGAGTGATGCGAGAGTATCGCTGCTGGTCAAAGAGCTGGTCGAGGAGGGTCACGCAATCTACAGGGTGGAGGAGCACAGGCAATCTCTGGAGGAATTCTTCCTGCAGGTGGTTGGGGGAGGGGAGCTATGATGTGGCGTGCGCTGTCGGCGGACTGGCTTAAGATCCGCGGCAAAGGCATTTGGTTCCTCGCCTTCCTCGGCCCGCTGGGTCTTATCGCTATGCAGGGGCTGAATTTCGGCCTCCGTTATGACTATCTTCGCGGGCAGTACCGGGAGGACCTGTGGGGTGGACTGCTCAGTGAGGTCGTACCCTTCGTACCGATTGCCCTGTATCTTGGAGGCACACTGATCTGCTCTCTGATTGCGAATGTCGAGCATCAGACCAGCGCCTGGAAGCAGCTTCTGGCGCTGCCTGTCTCCCGTACGGCTGTGTTCATGGCGAAGCTGCTGCTCTGCCTGCTGTTGCTTATCGTGTCCTGCCTGCTGCTGTCGGCAGGAACTGTCGTCCTCGGGCTGCTGCTCGGATTCGGCGCTCAGCCGATACCGCTTGCAGATGTCCTGCGGATAGGCTTCGCCGCTTATGCTGCGGCCATGCCTGTCATTGCACTCCAGCTGTGGCTCTCTCTATCCAGCCGGAACCAGACCCTTCCGGTATCGGTGGGATTGACCTTGTCGCTGGTCAGCCCGTTCGGTGTGTACTTCACGGAATGGTTCCCGCTCTCCTGGCCGGTCTTGGCCTGGAGTGATCCGCGTCCTTGGCTGTTCAGCGGAGCCGGCCTGTTGCTTGGACTCCTGGTAATCCTGCCTGGAGCCATACATTTCGCGCGAAAGGATGTGGACTGAATATGCGGACTTTTCTGCGAATAATGTCTGCGGAGTGCATGAAGATAGCCGGATTCCGCACCTGGCTGTTAATACTGCTCAGTCCGCTGATCTCCCTGCCGATAGGCGCGCTTTCGGACATGCAAGAGGATAGGGTGATAACCTGGCAGGTTCTGCTGAGCACAATGTCAGCGGTACATGCGCTGCTGTTTCTTCCGGTACTCTCTGGACTCTTCGCCGCTTTAATCTGCCGCAATGAGCATAGTGACGGCGGCTGGAAGCAGCTCCTGGCGCTTCCGGTTACACGAACCTCCGTATATTTTGCCAAATATGCATTAATTGTAGCGCTGCTGGGTGCGGTTCAGCTGCTGTTTCTTGCAGGGGTTCTGGGAGTGGGATGGTATCGGGGTGCAGAAGGGGGAGTTCCTTGGGGGCTGATGCTGAGCAGCCTGTTCGGGGGCTGGTTTGCCTGCCTGCCGCTGGCTGCACTGCAACTGGCGATATCTCAAGGCTGGAGCAGCTTCGGCGCCCCGCTTGCGCTGAATGTCTGCTTCACCATTCCCAATATACTGATTGCGAACTCCTCCACCTACGGTCCTTATTATCCATGGGTGCAGCCGGTGCTGGCCATGTCCCCCTTCGGCGAAGAACGGTTCGGCGCCTTCAACCTGCCGCTGGAGAGCCTGATGATTGTCGTGGCGGGTAGCCTGCTTCTGTTCCTGGGTGCTGGCTTGATAGCCTTTTGGCGTAAGGCGGTATAAGGTTAGCAGGTATCGGAATGCGGCTGGCGGGAAATGTTAAACTAATCCTATGTTAGGGTTCACGTACGATTTAAGTATGCGATTAAGGTATACGAGGTATGCTTAAATGCACTCTGTACAACTAAATCACCTGATATATGGCCTAGGAGTGGTTTAGTTGCACTTCGTACATTTAAAAATCCATCTGTACCGGATTCTGACCCATTCGGGCAGATTTAGTTGTACAGACTACAGTTAGAAGAGGAAAACCTTTCTTTTCGGGGTTTTTAGATGTACAGACTACAACTATCACTGAATGTTCGAAGCGAACCCGAACGAAACTGATCATACTAGCTGATCTCGCTGACGGATAGGCTATACATCGCCGCATGTTTAAGTGAATTCCCTCCCGTATTTTCTTCTCAATGGACATTGGACGCCATTTTTTCTATAATTAATCGTAGAAGATACTATTAAGCGCCGGTGACACCGGATGAGCATATGGAGGAGGGCGGGAGCATGGAACCAGCGGCACTTGAAGAATGCGACAACACCTGTAATGGTTCCGAACTGGAACCGGAATCGATGGCCTTGATTCTGCCGGACCGTGAGATCACAGATAAGATGGCAGAAATGTTCAAGGCACTGGGTGATCCGACAAGAGTTCGGCTGATCTACGCGTTATCCCAGCAGGAGCTATGTGTGCATGACTTGTCCTCTATACTGGATATGGGACAATCGGCAGTCTCCCATCAGCTCCGCTATCTGCGCAATCTGCGGATTGTGAAGCGCCGCAAGGAAGGTAAGACCGTATATTATTCGCTGAATGATGCACATGTGGAGCAGATTTTCCTGCAGACCCATGAGCATATCCGGCATGAATAGATTGTTATGATAGCAAAGGGGCTGCCCCCAAGCCAGGTAACGGCTTGGGGCAGCCCCTTTTATATTATGATGTGCGATAAACCAAATATATGTGGAAAACAGCATACAATCGGTCGTTGTGAGGGCAAGTGGTTCGAATATATGTGGAAAACAGCATACAATTGGTCGTTGTGAGGGCAAGTGGTTCGAATATATGTGGAAAACAGCATACAATCGGTCGTTGTGAGGGCAAGTGGCCGAATATATGTGGAAAACAGCATACATTCGGCAGGCATACAGAATCGTTAGATTTTCCTCGGACTCCCTCATTCTCCCTTACCCGCTTACCACCTCTTCCTCAGACCGGAAGATCACCGTGCTTCACAGCAGAATTCTCAATTTGCAGTGTGGAGTGCTGGATGCCGAAATTCTCTTCCACTAATTTAAGTGCCTGCTGCAGCACCTGCTCCGTATTCACCCCGTCTTTGATCAGCAGATGACCGCTGAGAGCATCCAGGCCGGAGGTGATGGTCCAGATATGCAGGTCATGCACATCCTGAACCCCTTCAATTTGAAGTAGCGCCTTTTCGACCTCTTCGGCATTCACGCTAAGCGGAGTTCCTTCCATAAGGATGTGGAAGGCCTGCTTGATGACACCCCAGGCGCTGCGCAGGATGAGCAGGGCGACCAGCACACTGATGATAGGGTCTGCCACATACCAGGAGAACAGGTTCATAATCAGTCCAGCCGCCAGCGCGCCGACGGAGCCGAGAGCATCGCTGATTACATGCAGGTAAGCGCTGCGGATATTGATATTGTCTTTAGCCCCGCTTTTGCGCATCAGTGACCAGGCGCTGACGAGGTTGGCCAGCAGTCCGACACTGGCAATCAGCATCATCGTTCCGCTGGCTACCACCGGAGGGGCGGAGAAGCGCTGGAAAGCTTCATACATAATGAATCCGGAGATTACAAACAGGGTCACCCCATTGAACAAAGCCGCCATAATCTCAAACCGGTGGAAGCCGTAGGAGTTCTTGGAGGATGCCGGTTTCACCGCGATAATCATGGCCACAAGGCTAAGGGCAAGGGAGGCGGTATCGCTGAGCATATGCCCCGAGTCGGACAAGAGAGCCAGGCTCCCGGTGAACAGGCCACCGAAGAATTCAAGGAACATAATACCGCCGGTGATAATTAAGGCGATCAGCAGGCCTTTCTTATTATCCGGTGCGTGGGAATGTGCATGTGAATGTGCATGTGAATGGGAGTGGGAATGCGAATGCCCGCCAGCGTGCGAATGAGTGTGTGTTCCAGCATGTGAGTGAGTGTGTGAATCGGTTTTGGAATTGTTCATTAGATAGGACCTCTTTTCAGTTAACATATGAATGATTGCTCATATGTTAATATTATGGCCAGCTCAGACAAATTACAAGCTTTTTTATATAGATGAAGAATAGTTTGTCCAAAATAACTCCATCGGCATCCAGATTCTTCACAGTACATAATTAGCCACAATCTGTGGGCTGAATGCATTGACACTGCATGATTCAGGGGAATATAATAGGTGTAAGTTAACATATGAACAAATACTCATATATAGGGACGATCAAGGGAGATGAGTCATTTGAGTACGGTAGAAGACAATGTGAAGCGCAAGTGGGTCCTGGATGGGCTGGACTGCGCGAACTGCGCTATGAAAATCGAGAATAAGGTCAAGAAGATTGAAGGCGTGTCCTCCTGCTCCGTCAACTTCGCGACGAAGACCATGACACTGGAGACAACAGCTGCTGCTGCAGATGAGATCGCGAAGCAGGCTGAGCATACGGTAACCAAGCTGGAGCCGCATGTGAAGCCGCGTGCGGTTCGAGCTTCGCGTGCGGTCAAGAAGCCGTTGTCTGCGGAGGGGGCAGCTCAGGTACGCGGCGTAGCGGTTCAAGGACAGGGTCATGTTCATACCCACGGCGAACCGCACGGTCATGAGCATGCCCATGGAGAAGGACATTCCCATGAAGAGGGGCACCCGCATTCACATGCTGCTGAGCATAGCCACAGCAAGGAGGAATCACATGGCCACGGACACAGCCATGAGCATGGGGAGGGCGATACGCGCCGCATCCTGATGCGGCTGGGCGGCGGTGCCATTCTGGCTGCGGCTGGCATGTTCCTGCCGGTCAGCGGGATCACCGAGCTGCTGATCTTCCTGGCAGCTTATCTGATTGTCGGCGGAGAAGTCGTCCTCGCCGCTGCCCGGAATATTGTAAGGGGCCAGGTGTTCGATGAGAACTTCCTGATGGCCCTTGCGACCATCGGCGCCTTCGCCATCGGCGAATATCCCGAAGGCGTTGCGGTTATGCTCTTCTATCAGGTAGGTGAGCTGTTCCAGGGAATGGCGGTGAACCGTTCACGCCGTTCGATCACAGCGCTGATGGATATCCGGCCGGAGTTCGCCTATCTGAAGGAAGGCAGTAATCTGCGGAAGGTGTCCCCCGAAGAGGTTAGAGTAGGAGACAGCATCGTAGTTAAGCCCGGTGAGAAGGTTCCGCTGGACGGGATTATTCTGGAGGGCAGCGCGATGATGGATACCTCGGCACTGACCGGAGAATCCGTTCCCCGTTCTACTCAGCCGGGCAGCCAGGTACTCAGCGGATTCATTAACCGCAATGGTGTGATTACCATTGAAGTGACCAAGGACTTCGGTGAATCGGCAGTCTCGCAGATTCTGGAGCTGGTCCAGAATGCTACGAATAACAAAGCAAAGACAGAGAATTTCATCACCAAATTCGCCCGTGCCTATACGCCGGTCGTAGTCATAACAGCGCTGCTGCTGGCCGTGGTTCCGCCGCTGATTCTGAGCGGAGCCACCTTCTCCGACTGGATCTACCGTGCACTGGTCTTCCTCGTTATCTCTTGCCCTTGTGCGCTTGTCGTGTCGATTCCCCTCGGGTTCTTCGGCGGGATCGGTGCCGCGTCGAAGAACGGGATTCTGGTGAAGGGCAGCAACTATCTGGAAGCCTTGAATGATGTGAAGATCGTTGTGTTCGATAAGACTGGAACCTTGACCAAAGGCCAGTTCACGGTAACCGGCAATGTTCCGGCGGAAGGCTTCACAGAGCAGGAGCTGCTGCGGGTAGCGGCTTATGCGGAGAGCCACTCCGGCCATCCGATTGCGGAATCCATCCGTGCGGCCTATGGCGAAGCTATTCCGGGTGAAGCCATTACCGGCTATAACGAAATTTCCGGCCACGGCATCGCAGTTACCGTGGAGGGGAAGGCAGTGCTGGCCGGGAATGCGCGACTGATGGAGCGTGAAGGGATTACCAGCGTAACTCCGCAGGAGTACGGGACGATCGTTCATATTGCTGTAGATAAGCGCTACGCAGGCTATCTCGTCATTGCAGATGAAGTGAAGGACGATTCGCTTAAGGCGATTCAGGCTCTGAATGCATTGGGAATCCGCAAGACGGTTATGCTGACGGGTGACGCCGCTCCGGTAGCCGAGTCTGTCGGCAGACAGCTGGGCATTCAGGAGATTCATGCTGAGCTGCTGCCGGGAGATAAGGTCGCAGCGATTGAACAGCTGGAGCGGGAAAAGGGACCGAAGGAGAAGATCATTTTTGTCGGGGACGGGATTAATGATACTCCGGTGCTGGCCAGAGCGGATGTCGGGATTGCCATGGGCGGACTTGGCTCGGATGCGGCCATTGAGGCAGCGGATATTGTAATCATGACGGATGAGCCTTCCAAAATCGCTTCCGCCATCGGGATCGCCAAACGGACACGGACCATTGTCTGGCAGAACATTGCTTTTGCGCTGGGAGTCAAAGCGGTCTTCCTGCTGCTGGGAGCGTTCGGAATTGCCACTATGTGGGAGGCCGTATTCTCAGATGTCGGAGTTACTGTACTCGCTGTACTGAACAGCATGCGCGCCTTACAGCCGCCGAAATCGTTATAATCGTGTAAGATGAATCGATAATGAAATAATTATGAAAAGTATAAGCCTTAATGATCCTAATTTTTGGGTCTTAAGGCTTATTTTTATTGTATGTATTATGCTTTTTGTCTATTTATGCCGATATATCAATATATATATTTACAGCATATGGAAGACCAGAATGGGTTTCTAGGGGGATTTTGCGGTGAATGAGGGAAGTGTACGGTCAAAATTGAAAATGAATGCAAAGAACGGAAAATCATTATCGCTGCAAAGCAAGTATTCGCTTGTTATTTTGGCAATTGCTATTGTACCTCTGCTCGGCGTCACGATTTTTTTCATGCAGTACTTCGGGGGTGTCACCAGAGACGATAGCGAGGAGCTCGCCCAGAATATTCTGGAGATGAACACTACACGCATCGTAGAGTGGCTGAATACGCGGACATCTGCGGTCCAGGAGCTGATTGCGCAGCATCCTGAATTCGATACCTCAAGACCGGATACTATTTTTCCTGTGGTCAAGGTACTCGAAGAGAGCGATACTCAGTCCGAAGGCTACAGCGTCATTAACAAGCAGGGCATTCTGGCTAATTCCCTTAAGCTTACGGCGGATGTAGGCCAATCGGCATATTTCCTGCAGGCCAAGGAGAGTCTTGCTCCGGCGGTAGCGGAGATGTCTTATCTGGAACAGCTCAGTAAATATATTATCCCGGTATTCGTTCCGGTCGTGGACAAGGACAAGCAGTTTGGCGGCGGTATCGCCTTCTCGGTGACACCGGACATTCTGATGGAGATGGGCAAAAACATCCACGTGGGCGATACCGGCTACGGATATGTGATCTCTGGCAAGGGTGATTATTACGCCTACTCCGAGACCGAGCGGATCGGCAAGAATATCGCGGATTACGCGAAGACCACAGAGATGAAGCAGGCCGTAGAGCATATTCTCGGCAAGGAAGCAGGCTCGGAAGTTTATAAGGGAGAGGACGGCAAGCAGGTGATTACCTATTTCCGTACCGTCCCGGGCACAGACTGGAAGCTGCTGATTACGGTTCCCAAAAGTGAGATTACCGCCAAAGTCACCTCAGCCCAGCGGATATCCACATTGTTCATTGCAATCATCATTCTGGCGGTCGTTGCCTTGGCCTTGTATCTGACCCGTCTGATTGTGAAGCCGATTGTGGCGATCTCCGGGGTGATGAAGAAAGTAGCGGACGGCTATCTCAGCGAACGGGTGACCGTGCGCTCGGGTGATGAGATCGGCCAGATGAGCCAGAGCATTAATGATATGATCGGATCATTGTCCGGCATTGTCGGCAAAATCGATGCTACCGTGGAGCAGGTTGCTGTCTCGGCAGAACGCGTGCTGAAATACGCCAGTCAGACCTCGAATACATCGGCAGAGATTGAGACGGTCGTCCAGGAGGTCGCGCATGGAATGGGCGAGCAGTTCAAAGGCTCGGAGCAGGCGGCCAGAGCTACGGAGGAGATGGCGATCGGGCTGCAGCGGATTGCGGAATCCTCGGTTAATGTGTCCGACCAGGCGGAGACAGTCAGCGCCGAGGTCGAGAACGGCTATGTGGAGATTCAATCCACACTTAAGCAGATGAATGTCATCAGCGGCGCTGCGGAGGAGACCTCGGCCCTGATCAGCAATCTGAGCGGGCAATCCGAACAAATTGGCCAGATTGTTGACGTAATCTCCGAAATCTCCAATCAGACGGGGCTGTTATCGCTCAATGCGTCGATTGAAGCGGCCAGAGCAGGCGAGCACGGGCGCGGGTTCGGCGTGGTGGCGAATGAAGTGAAGAAGCTGGCGGAGCGCACGAACAGCGCCATTGTGAACATTGTGGAGCTGATCCGTCAGATTCAGGAATCCACCAGAGCGGCCGAGGTCTCTATGGAGAAGAGCATTGCTGAGATCGGAGACGGGATGGGTAAAATGCAGAATGTAGGCACCTCCTTCGACCATATCCGCTCGTCCATCCGTGAGGTATCGGTTCAGATCCAGGACGTCTCTGCCGTCAACGAGCAGATGTCCGCCGGGACAGAAGAGATTACGGCCTCCATTTCCGACATGCTGATTATTGCCAGAGATTCTGCCGAGAGCGCCGAGATGGTGGCGGAGGCTTCCACCGAGCAGCGGAATCTGATGGGCCAGGTTGTCACCTCAGCCGAATCCCTCAACCAGCTGATGAGCGAATTGCGCAGCGAGATCGAGAAGTTTCAATAATATCAGGTAAAATCATCGCAAACACCCCTCTGCCCCACAGGTTACTGTGTGAAGCAGAGGGGGGTTTGCGGTATAGGCTGTGCTGTTAAGCTTAGTGCTGCTCCTCCAGCGTGAGGCTATCAATTCCCGCGCGGATGATATTGCAGGAGTCGGTGAATTTAGCCATCTCTGTATCGCTGAGGTTCAGCTCCAGCAATTCCTGAATACCGCTGCTGCCGATAATGGCCGGAACTCCGGCGCATACGCCGCTTTGTCCGTATTCCCCGTCCAGGATGGCGGAGACGGCGATGATTTTGTGCTCGTCATTCAGAATGGAGCGGGTGATATAAGCGAGGGCACTGCCGATCCCGAAGTGAGTCGAACCCTTGCGCGTAAAAATCTCCCAGCCGGCATCCTTCGTCTTGCGGGCGATATCCATAAGGTCCAGGCTGCTGAAGCGCTCGCGGTGCTGCTCCATAATCTGCAGAATCGGCTTGCCGCCGATTGTCACATGGGACCAGGCTACGAACTGCGACTCCCCGTGTTCGCCAAGGGCGTAGCCGTTGACGCTGCGCGGATCAATCGTGAACACCTCCGACAGCAGTGTCTTCAGCCGGGAGGAGTCGATGGAGGTGCCTGTGCCGATCACCCGGTGCCGCGGCAGGCCGGAGATCTGCCAGACCATATAAGTTACAATATCTACAGGGTTCGCAGCGACGACGAAGATCCCATCGAAGCCGCCCGCCATAATCTCGGTGATGATCTCCCGGGTAATTACAGCAGCGGCATCCAGTACATCCAGCCGGGTCTGCCCCGGCTTGGGATTGGCGCCTGCCGTCAGAATGACGACATCCATCCCCGCACAGTCACTGGCGGTGCCGGCATAGACCTTGGTGCGTGTTCCGGTGAAGTCCATGCAGTGCGAGAGATCAAGCGCTTGTGCCATGGCGCGGTCGTAGGTACGGTCGATCATCATGATCTCATCGCATATGGCTTGATTCACCATGGAATAGGCAACGCTTGAGCCGACCATGCCGGAGCCGACGATTGCCACTTTTCTCGATTTACTTTTCAATTGCCCAGTCCCCACTCTCTACAAGTATGGTACTATTCTAACTGATCTCATCGCAAGTTACCTGACATCGCACCGAAAATGCCCGCCGCACCCGTCCGTTATTTGGCCATAATTCACATGGAAGGTTAGAGTATCAGGGTTCTTATGAATTATAATATGCAGCTGATGGGTATTTGGGAAGACAGAAGGAAAGGGTGTTCCCGGCAGTCCTCCCTAAGGCTGCCGGGGACACCCCCTTGTACATAATTATATAATCCATCCCGGCCTCACCCTAGACCCGGGGCTGCGGAATCTGCGGCTCGGCATGCAGCATTCCGGTATAGTGCTTATACATGAACAGTCTCCAGTGGAGGATCATGCCGAAGGCCAGAATGAAGAATAATCCGCCGGACTGCGGAACAGAGACATACCGGTTGATGAACTCATGGAGCAGGGTGCGGACCAGCAGCAGTCCAAGCAGAATGAAGGCGAAGCTCTTGGAGCGCTGGGCATAGATCAGCCCTTCACGTTCTTCGAACCGCGTACTGCGGATTAGCGGGTAGGCAAAAATAAACCAGCCGACCAGGAAAGCCGCTACCGCCCACCACCAGGGGAAGCGCACTTCCGGTACGACGAACATGGCGAAGCCGGTGGACATGCCAAGCGGCGGAATCCATATTTTGCGGATGGTTACCGGGCGGGCGCTGGCCTTCATGCGGATAAAAATCACCATCAGCGCCATGAATACTGCTCCCAGCGTGGAGCCCACATGCAGAAGTGAGGGGTTGATGTTACCCATAATTCACGTTCCTCCTCTGTGATTTCGGTCACTATTTACTTCATTATAGCAGATAATGAACGGATTTCATTAATGATGCGCAGCCTGCCTCATACGGGTGATCTGCCTGAAGCACACAGCAAACCCGCCAGAGTCTAACCCCGGCGGGTCTGCTTGCTAAGTATAGTTCAGCAGCTTCAGGAAAGAATGCTGCCATAGAGCTTAAGAGCGGCTACGTCCGCCAACCGAACGCAGAATCAGGCTTACGATAAAGATCAGAACCACAGCACCGATCAGTGAAGGGAAGACATAGTAGTCGCTGATCTTAGGTCCCCAGCTTCCCAGCAGCATGCCGCCGAGCCATGAACCGAGAATACCAGCGATAATGTTGCCGATAATTCCGCCCGGAATGTCTCTACCCATAATCAACCCGGCCAGCCAACCAATTACGCCACCAACAATCAACATCCATAGTAAACTCATTAACTTTCAGCTCCTTTTGTGTTTGTTGTCTTCGATGGTTACTATTAACCTCATGCACAGCGTTTAAACCAAGTGTTAAATTTTGCCGGCACACATTTATTTAGTATTCCAGTCTGTCCAAATTTATGCTGTTTAACCCTGATAACGTAGTGGGTACATAAAGATGTTATAGTGAATTTATGGTTCACCCGCTGAGTGAGTATAGGGGTGTACAGGGTATATAAGCTTATATACTATACAATAAAGGAGCCGCTGCCATGCACCAGCCTAATGAAGTATTATTCTATATTGGAACGTACAACAGTGAGGAGAGAGAGGCCATCCTGCTCGGTGCGCTGGATAAGGAGAGCGGAGAAATGAGGGTTATGGGCGGTACCCGGGGGATCCAGAACCCTTCCTATCTGGCGGTTAATGCGGCGCAGACGGTATTATATGCTGTGAGTGAGCAGGATGAGGGTGAGGTTCATGCCTACGCCATTGATCCCGGCAGCAAAGCGCTGCATCCGCTGGGCAGCAGAGCGACCGGGGGCGGCGCGCCCTGCTATGTCTCGGTGGCTCCGAAGGGAGATTACATAGCCGTGTCTAACTATACGGGAGGGAATGTCAATGTGTTCCCGCTGAATGAGGACGGGTCATTACAGGAGATGTCCTCCCAGGTGAAGCATGAGGGCTCGGGAATCCGCAGCGACCGTCAGGAGGCCCCCCATCCCCATTCCGTGATTCCGGACAAGACGGGTGATCATGTGCTGGTCTGTGATCTCGGTCTCGACCAGATCGTGTTCTATCGTGTGGAGGACGGGAAGCTGGTCACTCACCGGGAGGTAGAGCTTCCTCCAGGCTCAGGACCGCGCCATCTGGCGGTTCATCCTTCGCGGCAATGGATCTATCTGGTTAATGAACTGAACAATACGGTTACCGTGTTCGCCAATGATGAGCCTCAGGGCAATCTGAAGCTCCTGCAGAGTATCAGCAGTCTCCCGGAGCATTATACCGCCGGAAGTGATGATACGGCTGCAGATATCCATGTATCACCATGCGGACGCTACCTCTACGTATCCAACCGTGGGCATGACAGCATCGCACTGTTCCATATTGATAAGGCTACGGGTCTGCTGGAAACGGAGGACAGGGTGACTTCCGGGGGACGGACACCGCGTAATTTCGCTCTGATCGGCGGCATGCTGCTCGCTGCTAACCAGAACAGCGGCAATATTGCCTCCTTCCGCATAGACAGTGAGACCGGACGGCTGATCCCTACCGGCAATGAGCTGGAAGTGCCGGCACCTGTCTGCCTTGTAGCCCTGGACTAACCTGGACAAGCATCTCTGTGCAGGAACAGCAAAGCCCCCTGTCCGCAGTATGGCGGACAGGGGGCAATTTTGGCTTTTTATAAATAGAATGATGTCCGGTTAATTCACTTCTGTCAGCGGGTCCTCCCGCTCATAGAAGCCGATGTCATCCAGCATAATCTTGTCTTCTGTCCCTTGCAGATAAAAGGTGATGTCTGTCAGACTATCCGGATCAAGCTCGGGCTCTTCCTCAAGGAACAGCTCGAAGGGCAGCTTGTACGTCTGGTAGACGGCTTCCGAGAGGTTGCCGAATTTGCCGTCACTGATCCGCTCCTCCAGCCATGGACTAAGCGTAAACTCAGTCTGTGGCAGCGGCAGAATATCCATCACTTCGTCCAGGGGAATTCTTGCAGAGGTGTCTTTACTGTCGGTCAGCTCCACCTCTACCTCCGGGGAGAGCTCTGCCTCCGGCAGCGGCTTGGAATCTCCATCCTCGTTAGGACCGGAATTATGGTTCGCCAGAGAGAAGGTCAGTCCCTCTACGGCAGGGGATTCCGCAAGCGTCTGAGTCAGCGTGTCGCTAAGCCTAATGCTGTAAGCAGCCTCAAGATCCGTATGCTCCTGATCCGGGCTGCTGCTGCGCTCCAGCAGAATACCGTAAGAGGGCTTGTTGTTCCGTTCGCGGTCCTTTGCGGCCTCTTCGCTCCAGTGAAGCCCCGTAGTAGTAGAGACAGTCCCGCCTTGGACGGCGTCTCGGTTGCGGTCTTCATCATAGTCCGCCACCGTGATATAGGCCCCGCTCTGGAAGCGGTTATAGTAGGCGGTATCCGGCAGCCACCGGGCACCGCTGCGGTAATCGCGGAACAATTGCCGGTACTCGCTCCTCCCGTGCAGCGTGGTCTCCAGGAAGGCAGAGACATAGACCTTGGCGATTCTCCGCTGCTCCTCCCCGTCCATGATCCGGGAGCGCTTCAGGAACAGGCCGGTAGGCAGCGTCTGGTCATATAGCCCCCAGTCCGTATTGAACTGGCTGTGATTAGCGTCGGCAATATAGAGCGAACTTTTGAAGCCAGGGGTATTGCCGGTGTAGGAAGAGCGCATATATTGACGATCCCCGTAGAAATCATGTACATCGCCGTCACGGGCGCCCTGGAGTGTCAGATAGCTCACATCGGTTAGACGGGCCTGCTTGCTGTCGATCATTTTATCCGTAGGAGCCAGGGCAATAACCGAAGTAATATGGAACTGCTGAATAGCGTCCAGAACCGGATCACTGCCGAACCAGCGTGCCGCATCCGCAGCCATGGCTACGGCCTGCCCGCCGCGGCTGTGGCCAAGCAGTGCAACAGAGTCATAATCAACCTTCTGGTAAAAGGGGGTGCCGGGCTGCTCCGCGAAGCTGCCGATCTGCTGCAGATGCTTCAGAATCATCCAGGTCCGCGCCTTGAAGTCGTTGTCCGGAATACCCGACCAGGCCGAATAATTCAGGAAATTCTCATCCAGGGTGACCGCGATGAAGCCCCGGCTGGCCAGTAATTCACCAAGATAGGCATAGCCGTCCTCGGAGAAGTCCTCCATCATATGGTTGCCATGGACCATGAGCACCAGCGGATAAGGCCCGTCCCCATCCGGCATCCACACTCTGGCATTCAGCGGGAGGGAAGCGGGATCGAACCCCCAGAACAGGGTCCGCAGCACGGGCCAGGAAGAGATATATTCGGTAGCATCCACGGAAGCAGAGGCTAGCAGGACATCCTTGCCATACGCCTTGCGCTGCAGATCCTTGCCGCTGCCATAGGTGAAGGTGTGGAACTCATAGTCGCCCGGCTGGGCGGGATCGTCCGCCGTTACGGGAAGCACCTGTCCGTCCGCCGCCAGACTCTGAAGCGAGGGTACAGGTACCGGGCTGCTTCCCGTCCCATAGCCATAGGCCAGTGCGAAGGGGGAGAGCAAGAGTGCCGCTGCCAGCAGACCACCGGTGAACATTCTCCGGGTCCGCAGCAGACCGGCCGCAAGTCCCCCTATCCCGCAGGCCAAGGCTGCGATACAGGCGACAACGGCTGCAGCTCCAAGCTCCAGATCGGAAAAATACAGGATCAGCAATACAGTCCCATAGGTGCTGAGCAAAGAGCCTGCGAACAGATGCGGACAGCGGAGTCCGGTTAGGGAGAGCAGCACAGCCAGCAGATTGCCGGCCAGCGCCATAACTAGCGTCCCCGCGCCGGCTGCCAGCATAATATCCGCTGCGCTTCCGAGTCCGGTAGGAATACCCATAATAACTATAGAAAAAGCCAGAATGCATAGCGTCCACGGGCCGCTGAGCGCAGTCCTCCATAAAGTAGTATCATACCTGTACGTCTCCAGGATACGTCTGCCCAGTTCTCTGAATACACGCCTGTGCAGCCGTGGTCCCTGCGGCGCGGGACCATACTCCAAATCCATTCCCATGATTATTTCCCCCGGTGTAAGCGGCAATAATAGAAACTGCGATGCCGTTTCTATTTATATGAATTCGCTCTATTTTCGCTCAATAAGATGTAGCAATGATATTACTTTGGGGCAACAATAACAAGTGGGTCTTACAGGAACGGGCGCCACTTCCTGCCCCGGGTTCAGCGATCGCCGTCTTTCATTCAAAGTGAAAAAAAGGTTTGACAGCGCGGGAAGCGTTCAGTATTATATCTGTATAACCTACTAAATGGGTAGGAATAATCGAATAAGTTCTTACCGTACAGACGGAGGAACGCCTGCTTCAGGCTCGCAGATACGTGTCTATAAGACCGGTTTGACTTGCCGCAAGCGGGCTTTCCTGCGTCTATTGCTTGTTACAAGACTATTATGGGGGAGTGGTTGGGATGACAAAAGGGATCAAGAAGGGGCTTCTCGCCGGGGTTGCATTGATATTGACGGCAGGGCTTACGGCTTGCGGGAACAGTAATGCAGGGAATAGTGCGGGTGCAGGAACAGCGGCCCCGGCAGCAACAGAAGCGGCTGCGAATGCATCTTCAGCACCGGAAGCCACCCAGACACAGGCCAAAGATCCGGTGGAGCTGCTGAATGTATCCTACGATCCGACGCGTGAGCTGTATGAGAACTATAACAAAGCCTTCGCCGCCTACTGGGAGAAGGAGACCGGCCAGAAGGTAACCGTTAAGCAATCGCATGGCGGATCGGGCAAGCAGAGCCGGGCTGTACTGGATGGCCTGGAGGCGGATGTCGTTACGCTGGCGCTCGGGTATGACATTGATGCGCTTCAGGAGGCCGGCTTGATTGGCGCGGACTGGCAGAGTAAATATGAGCATAACAGCTCCCCATATACCTCCACCATCGTCTTCCTGGTCCGTAAAGGCAACCCGAAGGGCATCAAGGATTGGCCGGATCTGCTTAAGGACGGCGTAGAGGTCATCACCCCTAACCCCAAGACCTCCGGCGGTGCCCGCTGGAACTACCTGGCTGCCTGGGGCTATGCGCTGGACCACAATAATAATGATGAAGCCAAGGCTCAGGAATTCGTGCAAAAGCTGTTCAAGAATGTACCGGTCCTGGACACCGGAGCACGCGGCTCAACCACTACCTTCGTGGAACGCGGCATCGGAGATGTGTTGATCGCCTGGGAGAATGAGGCTTATCTGTCCATCAAGGAGCTGGGTCCGGATAAATTCGAGATTGTGAATCCGTCAGAGAGTATTCTGGCTGAGCCGCCGGTTGCTGTGGTGGATAAGGTCGTCGATAAAAGAGGAACGCGTGAGGTAGCAGATGCCTATCTGAAATATCTCTACACCGAGGAAGGCCAGAAGATTGCTGCCGAGAACTATTACCGTCCGACACTGGATAGCGTAAAGGCCGAGTTCAAGGATCAATTCCCGGAGATCAAGCTGTTCACCCTGGCGGATAAATTCGGAACCTGGAAGGAGACGCAGGCGAAGCACTTCAATGACGGTGGGATTTTCGACAAAATCTACGTACCGGGCAGCTGACAGCGGAGTTCGTGAACGATGATGAAGAAGCGGAAAGACCATACTGACAGGCGGAATTCCGCCAGAGGCTGATCGGCCATATGCCGAAGGCAGGAAAGGATGAATGGGCAGATGAATGTCACGACCAAAGCTGCTGCAAGGACGGTATCAAGGCGCAGGCTGCTGCCGGGGTTCGGGATTACGATGGGATTCAGCGTGCTGTATCTGAGTCTTGTGGTCCTGCTGCCGCTGTCCGCACTGCTCTTTAATTCAACGGGGCTGAGCTGGGCGAAATTCTGGGATGTGGCTACGGATGCCCGCGTCTTGGCCTCCTACCGTGTCAGTCTGAGTACGGCGGGCGCTGCGGCCCTGATCAATGTTTTTCTGGGACTGCTGCTGGCCTGGGTGCTGGTGCGGTATGAATTCCCCGGCAAAAGAATCTTCGATGCCCTGATCGACCTGCCGTTCGCGCTCCCTACAGCCGTGGCGGGCGTATCGCTGACCGCCCTCTATTCCCAGAACGGCTGGATCGGCTCCCTGCTGACGCCGCTCGGCTTCAAGGTTGCCTTCACGCCGCTGGGCATCACGCTGGCGCTGATGTTCATCGGCATTCCCTTTGTCGTCCGCACGGTGCAGCCGGTGCTGGAGGATCTGGACAGGGACATGGAGGAAGCCGCTGCTACGCTGGGGGCAGGCCGCGGGCGCACCTTCCTGCGGATTGTCCTGCCCGAGCTGCTCCCGCCGCTGCTTACGGGCTTCGCCCTGGCGTTCGCCCGGGGCATCGGCGAGTACGGCTCTGTCGTGTTTATCTCCGGCAATATGCCGATGCGCACAGAGATCGCCCCGCTGCTGATCATGTCCAAGCTGGAGCAGTTCGATTACGCCGGAGCCACCGCCGTGGCCCTGATTCTGCTGCTGCTCTCCTTCCTGATGCTGCTGGTCATCAACAGCCTTCAGCACTGGGCGCGGAGGAGCTCGCGATAAGAGAGAACGGGTATGCTTCATAAAACTTAAGCATATGCTTCCGAAGCGAGTTTTGTTAGGAGCGGATTCAGGATGCATATACTAACAAAACTTAAGCATATGCTTCCGAAGCGAGTTTTGTTAGGAACGGATTCAGGATGCATATACCAACAAAACTTTTAGGAGGAATAAATATGGCCGGTACGGTTCCCCTGCATGTCCCCGGGCCGCGTACAGGTGCGTCATCGCCTTCTACGACGGAGTCACAAGCGGTGAAATGGGTGCTCATCTCCCTGGCGGGACTGGTCCTGCTCTGGCTGATTGCGCTGCCGCTGATTATTGTGCTGGTGGAGTCGCTGAAGCGGGGGCTGGATGTCTACTGGGCCGCATTGACCGACCCGGATGCCGCCTCGGCGCTGAAGCTGACGCTGCTGGTCGCCGCCATTACGGTTCCGCTGAATACGGTCTTTGGGGTAACGGCGGCGTGGGCGGTAACCAAGTTCCGTTTTCGCGGCAAGGGCTTTCTGGTGACGCTGATCGATCTGCCTTTTGCCGTATCACCGGTGATTGGCGGGCTTATCTTCATTCTGGTGTTCGGCTCGCATGGCTGGTTCGGCCCCTGGTTAAGCGACCACGATATCAAAATCGTCTTCGCCCTGCCGGGCATCGTGCTGGCTACGCTGTTTATCACGTTCCCGTTCGTCGCCCGTGAGCTGATTCCCCTGATGGAGGAGCAGGGCACACAGGAGGAGGAGGCTGCGATTACGCTCGGTGCGCACGGGTGGCATATCTTCTGGCGCGTAACGCTGCCGAATATCAAGTGGGGCCTGCTCTACGGCATTATTCTCTGTAATGCACGGGCCATGGGTGAGTTCGGGGCCGTCTCGGTGGTGTCCGGGCATATTCGCGGGGAGACGAATACGTTGCCGCTGCATGTCGAAATTTTGTACAACGAATATCAGTTCTCGGCATCCTTCGCGGTGGCTTCTCTGCTGCTCCTGCTGGCACTGGTGACGATGGTTGTAAAAAGCCTGCTTGTACGCAAAAATGCTCATTGACAGCTATTGGGTGCCGTGCTAAGTTAATTCATAGTATACAAGTTGGTAATAACGGAATTTAGGCAGAGTTATTCCCTAACCGGGAAAGGGAGGCTTGCGAATGGCTAAACCACTGAAGGTGGATGAGGTATGGCTTGCGCGGATAACGGAACTGCTCGACGATATGGAATTCGGCTCCTTGCACATCGTAGTGCATGAAGGCCAAATCGTACAGATGGAGCGCACGGAGCGCAAACGTTTCGAGAACAGCACAGCAAATTCACGTGGTAGTGGAGAGACCGGAAGCCGGCGGACCGATACCCGTGCAGGGGGACGAGGATAATACAGAAAGACCTTCCATTGGGCAACCAATGGAAGGTCTTTCTTGTGGTATAGGAAATTATGATTTTCTTCTGTTGTGAATAAGTGGCGCGCAGGCGTGTGGCTCAAATGTATGCGGAAAACAGTATACATTGTGCTCACATGCAGACGTGTGGCCCGAATGTGTGCGGAAAACAGCATACATTGTGCTCACATGCAGACGCGTGGCCCGAATGTATGCGAAAAACAGCATACAGTTGCTGGCATGCAGGCATGTGGCCCGAATGTATGCGGAAAACAGTATACATGTCGGTTTCCCTGTAGGTTCCTCTCAGCATGGCTGCTGGAACTAATCGCTGGACTTCCTGCACAGCTCCTCCCACTCCTCAAAAGACAGCTTGCTTGTGATCGTCTTCAACCCCTGAGGGACTTCGATATGACACATCAGCTCCAGAGAGTTGCCGTCCGGATCATTGAAGTAAACCGAGGCATTGCCTTGATGGGGGCGGATAAAAGGCTCAACCGTGCTTCTGCTGCCGAAAGGAACCGGGTCAATCTGTAGGGAACGCAGCCAGGCGAGCGATTGCTTCAGGTCCTCATAAGTGACTTCGAAGGCAATATGCCTCAGGGAAGGGTGATAAGGGGTCTGAACCTCCGGCCCTTCCCATAATCCGATCCAGCTCCGCCCCTCTGTAATCCAGAAGAACGCGGTGTCCTCATCGCGCCAGGCGAATTTCAGTCCCAGTCTTTTATAGAATTCAATAGATGCTTCCAGATTAGAAACGGGTAAATGGGCTTCGTATAATCCTTTAATCATAATTAGTAAGGTACTCCTTGTTCATTGATTAATGTGCTTACTGTCAGTAACGTGGATTGCGCCGTGATCCGCTTAGCCCTTCTACGAGCAGAATAATAGCGGTAATTGCATGCATCACCCAGCCGACAAAAGGAATCAAGGCAACCACCGAGGTGACCACGCCCACTACATTCCCGATAATCGGACCGCGCTCTCTCAGCAGAATGATTATGGCTACAGCATGCAGCAGAAAAGCGATTCCTAGCGGCGCCCAGGCATTTGCCACCACAAAGCTTCCCCCGATAATCGGCAGCGCCAGAAAAGCCTCATAAGCGAAAGTTCCCCATTTAAACAGTTTCCCTGTAGGAGACATAATTACTTCACCAACCTTCCAAAATAGTAGTGTTGCTTGTCTATCCACAGTTTACCCAAGGACACGGGGTAAGAATAACCTGCCCGTCTGCAGAGTGCAAGTGCTGTGTTTTGAGTTATTGTACGCCGAAGGAGGCGGGGCGTTTCAATTTTGAACAAATACATATATATTGGTATCAGTATAGCAGGCGGGTTATGCTTGCAGATTGCAGTAAATAGGAGGAGTGGCATGACAAATTCAGCACAGCCGGAGATCCGGCAGGAGTTGCCCTCAGTAGAGGATTATATCGCACTGCGGCAGGAAGCCGGGCTTAGTCCGATGAGCATAGAGGGGGCGGCAGTCGGACTGCCTAACTCTGCTTTTGCGGTGACCGTGTATGCGGGGGATCTGCTGGTGGGAATGGGCAGGGTTATTGGGGACGGGGGATGTTTTTTTCAAGTGACGGATATAGCAGTGAAGCCTTCCTTCCAGGGACGGGGTCTCGGAAAAACCATCATGGGGGAAATCCGCGCATTCCTGGACAGTGTGCCGGAGAAGGCATATATCAGTCTCATTGCTGACGGGGAAGCGGCCAAGCTGTATGCCAAATACGGGTTCGCGCCGGTAATGCCTGCTTCACAGGGAATGTTCCTGCGGCGATAAATCGTGTGAATTCGTGTAATGCTAATGGATAGCAGATTAGGAAAGTGAGGCAGCGGGAGAATGGATATTGTAGTGTTTGGAGCATCGGGCAGGGTTGGAAGTGCCATCGTACAGGAAGCGTTAAAAAGAAAACATGAGGTCACGGCTGCGGTACGCAGACCTGAAGCCTTCAGCCTTCAGCATGAGCGGCTGCAGGTGACGGCTGCTGATCTGCTGGACCCGGCCTCGGTAACGGCAGCCGTGCGCGGACATGAGGAGGTAATCAGTGCTTTCGGTCCGGCGGCAGGGCATGAGAATGATCTGCTGCGGGTAGCGGATTCACTGCTGGAGGGGCTGCGGGCGGCTGGGCTTGAGCGTCTGATCATTGTCGGCGGAGCAGGCAGCCTCAAGACGGAATCGGGAGAATGGCTGATGGACACCGCCGGATTCCCGGAGGACTACCGCGCGCTGGCTTCGGCTCATGCTAATGCCTATGAGATCTATAGGGGGTCGGAGCTGGACTATACGTATCTTAGTCCGCCTGCCGCTCTGGTAGACGGGCGCCGTACCGGCCAATTCCGCATCGGCCTCGACCGGCTGATTGTAGACGAAGACGGCCGGAGCAGCATCAGCATCCAGGATTTTGCCGTGGCGGTCATCGATGAGCTGGAGGAAGGCAATTTCAGCAGAGCCAGGTTTACTGTAGGGTATTGATGGGGGGTACGCGGAGGCGGAAGGTGAAAAGGCAGAGGTAGAGTCGGCGGCGGGTTTAATCGCACTCTGTACAACTAAAACGCCTGATTTTCCACCGATTATCCGTTAAGTTGCAGTCTGTACATTTAAAAATGCCGCTGTGCCGGGATTCTCTCCAATTGGGCAGATTTAGTTGTACAAACTACAGTTAGAAGAGGCCAGCCTTGATTTTGAGTGTTTTTAGGTGTATGGAATGCAACTATGGATCCAATTATGCTTATCTGATCCTCAAGACTAAGCAGTTGGGATCATAACCTATCTAACATAGAAGTCCTCTTCGTAGCGGGAGGGCTTTTTGCTGTTCTGGGGGCTTGTTGCTCGTTGGCTGCCATGAGCTACCTGGGTTATTTGCTTGCTGAAACGGGACTTAGTACAATCGAAGCAACTATGAAGGAGGTCTGGACCAATGGATGTGGTGACAGCGGAGGAGATGCGGGCATTCGACCGCGACACGATCGAGCGGCTGGGCATCCCGGCCATCGCCCTGATGGAAAATGCGGGACGGGCCATTGCCGAGGAGCTCATCGCCCTATGCCGCCGCCGGGCAAGTGAAGCTGGTGTGCCTGGTGGCAGGGTGTGGGGGGCTGGAGCGGGAGCGGCTGGAGGTGGAGCGAAGCGGGATGGAGCGGGAACGACAGGTGGCGGAATGATGCGGAACGGAGCGGAAGCAGCTGGTGACGTAGCGGGCGCCTTAAGCGGGCGCGGGGCGCCTGGCTTCGGCGCTGACGCTGCGGGCTTCTCTGTCAGCGGAGATGCAGCGCTGACGCTTGCCGCTGCCGGCGGAGAGCATTGGCTCGTCCTCGCCGGCAAGGGCAATAACGGCGGCGATGGCCTCGCCGCCGCCAGGCACCTGCGTGAGGCCGGCATCGCCGTCACGCTGGTGTACGCGGCCGCGCCGGAGTCGCTGGCCGGCGAAGCCGCGCTGCAGCGTGATGCCGCTGCAGCTATGGGCATTCCTGCCGTAGTCTACGGCAGAGACGCCCTGGACCTTGCCGCATGCAGCGGCATCGTGGATGCGCTGCTCGGCACAGGCAGCGCGGGAGCCCCGCGCGGTGCCTATGCGGAGCTGATTGCCGCTGCGAATGCCAGCGGCAGGGCCATTGTGTCCGCGGACATCCCCAGCGGGCTGGATGCGGACACGGGGGAGACGCATGAGCCCTGCATTCATGCGTCAGTGACCGTCTGCCTCGCGTTCCTGAAGCGGGGGCTGCTGCAATATCCCGGCGCGCAGGCCGCCGGGCGGGTCGTGGTCCGCTCCATCGGCATACCCGCTGCCCTTGCCCGGGAGGGCGGCGTCCAGGTCAGTCTCCTGACGCCGGAAGTACTGACGGCGCGCCTGAAGGTTGACCTGGCGCGCCGCCGTTCGCCCGAGGGCCACAAGGGCACCTACGGGCATGTCCTGCTTGCAGCAGGAAGCCTGCGCATGAGTGGCGCAGGCCTGTTGTCTGCCCGCGCTGCACTGCGCGCAGGCTGCGGGCTGGTAACCTGGGCGCTGCCGGAGAAGCTGCTGCCCTATGTGATCGGTTCCGTACCGGAGCTGATGCTGGCCCCGGTCACCGGAGGTGACGGGGAGTGGAATGCGGGTACGGCCGCTGAAGTGCTGCGGCTGAGTACCAGCCGCGATTGTACAGCCATCGGCCCCGGCCTGGGCCGGTTCGAAGGAGACACGGAGTGGCTCCGCAGACTATGGGAGGAGACGGAGGGTCCTATGGTTATTGATGCGGATGCGCTGAATATACTGGCGGATACCGATTACCGGAGCTGGAGCCGCCGCCATCCGGTTATTCTGACCCCTCATCCGGGGGAGATGGCCCGTCTGGCGGGGATATCTACAGCGGAGGTGCAGCGGGACCGGATCGGATTGGCATTGTCTTACGCAGTTCAGCATGGGGTAATCCTTGTGCTAAAAGGAGCCCATACCGTAATAGCAACGCCCGAAGGGCAGGCCTATATCAATATCACCGGGCATCCCGGTATGGGTACCGGCGGTGCGGGCGATGTGCTGACAGGCATCATCTCCGGTCTGCAGGCCCAGGGCCTGGAGGCGGATCAGGCCGCCGCGTTCGGAGTCTATCTACACGGGCTGGCTGGAGAACGTGCTGCCCGGAAGCGGGACCATCCTGCTGCCCTGATCGCCGGGGATATTATCGAGGCGCTGTAAATGTAAGCACCGGGTTTGATGTCTCCAACCAACAGCGCCAGCCCTCCATTTCATTAACAAGTTCAAGCTCTTGCTCGCTCTGGCGCACGGGCTGCTTGGAGTTCAAAGTCTATGTTAGTCTGCTGTCTGCTTTAGCGGATAACAGGTGGATTTTGTCCACCTGCTGATGAGCGGATGAGCTCTGGCGGGACGTTAGTTGGATAAACGGCACTTAATTTAGCACATTTCACCCCAGGCGACAAAACTAACTTTATTAGTTGGAGCTTTTCCACTTGCCTGCCTGTAAACGGCAGAAACGGATGAAATAAGACACATTTCTCCAATTGTTTGCTTCGGGCATCCTACTTGAGCGCGATGCACCGGACGATAAGAGTTAACGCAATGTGCCAGCGCGAGGTCATCGGGCCCAATGTAATCGAAAAACCGACCACATTGGTCGTGACGGAGACGTGTGGTCCAAATATAGTCGAAAAACCGACCACATTGGGCGTGACGGAGGCGTGTGGTCCCAATGTATGCGGAAAACCGAACACAATGTGCCGTGAGAAGGGTTTGCGGTTTCCGGATACTGATCCCATCCAGCCCGGTATCCAGCCTTACCCGCCATCCCGGCCCTCCCCAATGCTCCGCCCTGCCTGAACCCGCCAGGTCAGAACAAGACCAGACAGATCAGCGGAATGAACAGAGCGAAGAAGGGAAGCAGGATCGGGAAGCGTTCGCCCGCGATCTGGGCGATGCGGAATAGCAGCAGGATTGCGAGGCCGGTAAGGCCGGAGACAAGGGAGTCGCCGCCCTGCTCCGCAGCGAGCCACAGGCCGGCGCCATAGCCGGCAATGGCGTACAGGGCCAGCGCCGGGCTGAGCGAGGTGGAGCGGAACATGCGCAGGAGCGCATCGGCCAGGATGGCAGCCGGCAGGCCGTAAGCGTAGATGGCATAAGGCACCGATACCGGCCAGCCGGACGGAATTCCGTTCTCATAGCCATGGATCAGCATGAACAGGGAGATCAGGATGAAGGTCAATCCGGCGGCCGACAGCTTGGTCAGAGCGTACATGCCCGCATTCAGGCGGACAGAAGGCAGGTTGAAATCCTTGTGTTGATTCATCGCTATACATCCTCTCGGGTTGGGAATGAACAAGGCCGGCGTGACCGGCTGAAGCCTGGACATGGATCAGCTGGTAACGGTCCTGGTGCTGAGGGGGAAAAGCAACAGGCTGCACATGGGAGACCGTCTTTTCAAAATATAAGAAACTTATAGGTTTCACACGATAACTTATCCTTCTATTTCTCGCTGAAACGGTACCGTCCTTTCAAAGGACGGCAAAGCTGTTTCCACTTGCCATAATAAGGATACATGGGGTTCATCGGCGGTTACTCCTCCTTGCCTGCTCAGCTCTTCCGTATATGGGTATGCATGCGCCCAGAAAAGCGTGCGGCGTGAAGTGGAGTCATAAGCATAGAAAAGGGGAGAATGCATGATATATAGAGCAATGACAGGGGACGATTACGAGGCGGCTTACCGGTTGTGGGAGAATACGGACGGAATGGGCCTCAGTGAAGCCGACTCGCGTGAAAATATCATCCGTTATCTGGAGCGGAATCCGGGCATCAGCCAGGTGTGCGTGAAGGAGGACGGCACCCTAATGGGTACCGCGATGTGCGGGCATGACGGACGCAGAGGCTATATGTATCATGTGGCTGTCGCCAGCGGCAGCCGGGGAAGCGGTGCAGGCCGTGAGCTGGTGAGGCGTTGCCTTGCGGGACTGCGCGAAGCGGGCATAACGAAGTGCCATCTCATGGTGATCGAAGCTAATGTGCCGGGCCGCAGCTTCTGGACCCGTATCGGCTGGCAGGAGCGGGACGGCTTGGTGCTTTTCTCGAAATAGAATGTATAGACTTCACGCTATACATTCTCCTTTTACTTCTCGCTGAAACGGTACCGTCCTTTGTAAGGACGGCAAAGCCGTTTCCACTCGCAGAGCAGCGAATAATAGGTCACAATTCATGTAATAGTGTAGCTTTGGTGCGGACGCAGTATAATATATAGGTGCTGTACAATGAGCGGATGGACATCATTACATTATTCGCTGTACATGGCCGAATTCAGATAGCGGGAGACCAAAACTATGAGATTTAAAGATGTATTCTCAATTATAGGCCCGGCCATGGTCGGGCCTTCCAGTTCTCATACAGCGGGAGCCGCGCGGATCGGGCGGGCCGCAAGGCAGGTGCTTGGTGAGCTGCCGCGAGAGGCCGAGGTTACGTTCTTCGGTTCTTTTGCCGCGACTTATCAGGGACACGGGACAGACCGGGCGATCGCCGGAGGTCTGCTTGACTTCGCCACGGACGACTACCGGCTGCCGGATTCCATTGGGCTTGCGGCCGAAGCCGGGATGAGCATTTCCTTCGGTCAGGGAACGGGGCTGTTTCCCCATCCCAATACGGTCCGTCTGCGCCTTACAGGCAGGGAGAGCGGGACGGAGATGACCCTTACTGGCACATCCATCGGCGGCGGCAATATTGAGATTGTAGATATTGACGGCTTCAGCGTGAAGCTGACCGGCATGTACCCGACGGTGCTGATTCAGCATATGGATTATCTGGGTGTGCTGGCCAGTGTTACGGATGTCATGCGGGAGGGCCAGTTCAATATCGGACATATGTCACTCGACCGGAAGAACCGCAGCGGTGCAGCCCTAACGGTGCTGGAGCTGGATGAGCCAGCCACGGCGGAGCTGCTGGAGAAGCTGCGGGCACTTCCGGCAGTGAAGAGCGTCAAGGTAGTCGATTTGAACGGCAATACACAAGAACAGACACAGAAGGGGAAGGACATCACAACATGAATTTTCAAACACTCAGCCAGCTGGCTGTACTATGCGGGGAGCGGGAGCTTGGGATCGGTGCTCTGATGCTTGAGGAGCAGAGCGCCGAATCCGGCCGTTCCAAAGAGCAGGAATTCGCCACCATGCGCGAGTATTACGGGGTAATGAAGGAAGCGGTGCAGCGCGGCATGACCGAAGACACCACCTCACGCAGCGGCCTGACAGGGCTGGATGCCCAGCGGGTGGCCGCCTATAATGCAGCGGATGAGCCTTGTCTCGGGGGACCGGCAGGCCAGGCGATGGCGTATGCCCTTGCCGTCTCTGAAGTGAACGCTTCTATGGGCCGGATTATTGCCACACCGACTGCCGGCTCCTGCGGAATTATCCCCGGTGTGTTCCTGAGCTGTCAGGAGCGCTTCGGCTGGGACGATGATTATATGGTCTCCGGTTTGTTCGCGGCTGGAGCGATAGGGTATGTTATTGCTAATAATTCTTTTGTATCGGGTGCGGAAGGCGGCTGTCAGGCCGAGGTGGGCTCAGCGATCGGTATGGCGGCCGGAGCCTTGACTGAGATGCGCGGCGGGACTCCGGCACAGGCTGTACATGCAGTAGGTCTTGCGCTCAAAAATACACTGGGGCTGATCTGTGATCCGGTAGGGGGACTCGTGGAGATTCCATGCATTGTCCGCAACGGCTTCGGTGCCGTTACGGCGCTTGCGGCGGCGGATATGGCCCTGGCCGGCGTCCGCAGTGTGATTCCGTCCGATGAAGTGATTAAGGTCATGCTGGAGGTCGGCTCTGCGATGCCCGAGAAGCACCGGGAGACGGCCGGGGGCGGGCTGGCCCAGACCCCGACCGGCCGCCGGATTATGAAGGATCTGCGGAAACCGAAATAACCTCCCGGTCACAGGCGCTCTTGCAGTCTGCCGTTCATCAGAGCATACGGAAGCGTTCCAGGTGCTCCCATAAGCCCTCCTGCCGGAGGATCTCCGCCTGCTTCGGGCCCATGAGGTCGAAGTGGGGGAACGGCTGGCGGTTATGGATATACCGCGCCGGGAGACCGTGCTTCCTGCACCACTCCCGCAGGCGGGGCAGATCGCTGCAGCCCACCTTGGTGACTGTTGTGATCTCAGGGTAGCGTTTATCGATCCAGTAATGGGTCAGGAACGCAATCTCCCCTGCGGAGACGGCCTGTTTCCAGCGGGTTAATTCCGCCCGGTTGATTCCAAAAGCCATGGCTGTTCATCCTTATCTGTAAGAGAAAGTAGACGATATATAACGCAAATATTAACGGAAGGAGAGTGTATTATGAACGGACAAGTAAGAGCGGATATCCGCCCTGGCATTCAGGTAGATATCGTACTGAAGCAGGATCAGGCGACCGGCAAGCTCACGCACGGCACAGTCAAAGACATCCTGACCAACTCGCCCCGCCATCCGCACGGGATCAAGGTGCGGCTCTCGGACGGCCAGGTTGGACGGGTCAAGAACATTACCGGCTCATGAATTGCTCCACTAACTGGTCAGCCTTCGTCTGATTGCATAAATTGCAGGCACAGACGCAGTTATCCGGCGTAGTATGCCCGCCTTTGGCGCGGGGGAGCAGATGATCGATGGTATCCCCGTATTGGCCGCAGAAATAACAGGTATAGTTGTCCCTCGTCAAAATATAGGCGCGGAAGTCCTTATTGCTGTACAAGCGGCGGATCGTACGCCGGTTCACGACGATGGCCGCATGCTCCTTGACCAGTGTCACGGCAAGCTCAAGGTCGATCTCCTGATGCCAGCGGCGGCCCTTATCGCTGTGCCCGCGCATGAGAATCATGCCCTTGGCCGAAGGAATCAGGGCAGAGGCATCCTGCGGATCGGGCTTCGGCCCGCGCTGCTGCGGAAGGCTGCGCCCGGTCTCGGCGGCATGCCGGGGACGCGCCTTGCCCTTATGGCCGGCCGTGCCCGCGCTGCCTCTGGCGTCCCGGGCACGTTCCGGCCGTGAGGCTGGACGGGGCTGGGCCATGGGCGGCTTTGCCTTCTCGGGCGCAGCTGCCTTGGAGATAGAGACCGGCCCCTTGTCCCGCTTGAGGGGACCGGCCGGTCCGGCCTGGCGCTCCGGCAGGGCAGGGGCTACGCTTGCCCGCACTGGCGGCAAGGAAGCCTCGGCCTCGCGGAGCTTGCGGCATTCCCGGCACGCTCCGCGCCGGGACACGCCTTTGGCGCGCTTGCCTGTGCGCCGGCGGAATTCAGCGAGCGGCTTAAGCTGATGGCAGTACGCGCATTTTTTGGATGGAGGTAGAGTTGTAATCTCAGTCATAAGTGTACTTGGCAGAAGCAGCCTTAAGCCGCAACCGTCCAATCCCTTCTGTATTGTGAATGATAAATGCATCTGCTTGCATGCGTCCGCTTTAATGTCAGGAGTTGTCCTAATTGATACTAGTATAGCGTAAACCGCAGACATTCACACAGCAGGCACATCATGCAAATTTTCCGGAGTGTGATTTCTTTCCCGGCAATCTTGAGGAGAAATCTGTAAAATCTCAATAAAGCATAGGCGCTAACCAGAAATAGCCCTAATCCGTAGCCGGAAAATAGGTGCCTGAAATGGGGAATGAGGAATGAGGATGAACGCTGCTAAAAAAACGCCAGGTGCTGTTAGGGTGCTGCTGGTACTTCAAGGGTTTTTGGGCTTGGGGGCCATCGCAGGCGGGCTGGCGCTGCTAACTGATCCCAGCGGGGAATTGCTCGGCATGCCGGCCTCTGCAATGGTACGAATGCCCTTTCACAGCTTTGCCGTCCCTGGGCTGCTGCTGTTGTTCGTATTCGGCGTGCTCCCGCTGCTCGTGCTGTATGGTCTCTGGAAGCAGCCGCAGTGGGCTTGGAGCTACGCCTTGACACCGTTTAAGGAGCGGCATGCGGCCTGGAGCTTTTCGCTCTATATCGGCTTCGGCCAGATTATCTGGATTATGGTGCAGACCTACATGTGGAACATGGTCAGCTTGATTCATGTGTTCTATATGTCACTTGGAATGATGATTCAGATCTTGACGTTGCTGCCTGGGGTCCAAAGA
The DNA here is from genome assembly GCF_038009085.1 of Paenibacillus sp. FSL R7-0210. Classification (NCBI taxonomy): domain Bacteria; kingdom Bacillati; phylum Bacillota; class Bacilli; order Caryophanales; family Paenibacillaceae; genus Paenibacillus; species Paenibacillus sp. FSL R7-0210. The sequence goes on along the minus strand of NZ_JBBPAR010000001.1, from coordinate 5,943,788 downwards.
TATTTTATGCTGGACGGCCGTGCCGAAAGAAGTTAGAATGTCAGTGAACATAAAAGGGCTTTCATTGAGCTGCGGGAGTGAACCGGAAATGACCACGATATACGATATTGCCAAAAGGACCGGCTACTCACCAACCACAGTGTCCAAGGCGTTCAATAACTATTCCGATGTGCGGGAGAAGACACGTGAGGAGATTCTGCGTACCGCCCGGGAGATGGGGTATCTTCCCAATGCGCATGCACGTACACTGACGACCAAGAAATCCTGGACCATCGGTGTGCTGTTTGTGGAGAATACGGGGGCGGGAATCCGCCATCCTTTTTTCAGCGCAGTGATTGAGAGCTTCAAGCAGGTTGCCGTAGCCAAGGGCTATGCCCTCATGTTCATCTCGAAGGATGTAGGCGGCAAGCAGAGCGGATATCTGGAGAACTGCCGGATTCGCGGCGTCGACGGGGTGGTAGTGTTCCTCTCTGATTATGATGACCCGTATTTCCGGGAGCTGCTGGAGAGTGATATTCCGACCGTGGTGCTCGATTTCGAGACGGAGCTGTCGCATACAGTCTGCTCGGATAACATGACGGGTGCGCTGCAGGCCGTGGAGTATCTGGTCAGTCTTGGACACCGCCGGATTGCCCATATCTCGGGAGGCGGGAACACCTATCCGGGACAGCAGCGGGAGCTGGGGTACAGAACGGCGATGGAGCAGCAGGGACTTGAGGTACCGGATGAATATGTGGCCGAGGGAGCCTTCTACGCGCTGGAGAATGGTTATGGTGCAATGAAGCGTCTGCTGGCGTTGCCGCAGCGGCCGACGGCTGTTTTTGCTTCGGGTGACTTGCTGGCCCTGGGTGCGGTAATGGCGGCTAAGGATCAGGGGCTTGCGGTGCCGGAGGATGTCTCGGTGATGGGCTATGACGACATTGAGCTTGCCGGATACGTTACGCCTGCGCTGACCACTGTACGCCAGAATACTGAAATGTTGGGGACCCGGGCGGCGGAGCTGCTGCTGGCATCTATGAACGGTCCAGGTACGGCTCAGGAAGCACTTGTGCTGCCTGTGGAGATTATTGTGAGGGATTCCTGCGCACCGCCGCGCATGTGATGAAGGTGCGTACATTCAGGAATACCTTTTTTTTCGGCAAAATCGAAACCGGTTTCGATTTCTTTCGTCCTTGGTTTCGCCTAGCAAAAATAATAAAGGAGTGATAGACATGACAACCGTTCAAACCGTAGTCACCGCCAAAGATACAGGAGATCGCCTGAGTCGCAAGGATGGCATTCAGTTTAGCGCAGAGGGCGCAGCGGCAAAAGCAGATATCGTGCTGCACCCGGAGCAGGCGTTCCAGACCATTATTGGTTTTGGCGGCGCATTCACAGAAGCAGCGGCGTATACCTTGTCCCGGATGAGTCCAGCGAAGCGTACAGAGGTCATCCGGCGGTACTTTGACCCGGTAGACGGGCTGAATTACAGTATGGGCCGTGTGCATATCCATAGCTGCGACTTCGCACTCGGTAATTATACGTATGTGGAGGATGGGGATACGGAGCTTAAGACCTTCGATATCGCGCGTGACCATAAGTGGGTGCTGCCGCTGATTAAGGATGCCATGGAGGTCCGGGGCGGACCGTTCACCATGCTGGCCTCCCCGTGGAGCCCTCCCGCCTGGATGAAGACGAACGGGGAGATGAACAACGGCGGCTCGCTGAAGCCGGAGTATGCGCCGGTCTGGGCGCGGTATTATACCAAATTCATCGAGGCCTACCGCAAGGAAGGCGTTCCGGTCTGGGCTGTCTCAGTGCAGAATGAGCCGGCAGCGGTGCAGACCTGGGATTCCTGTGTGTACAGTGCTGAGGAAGAGCGTGATTTTGTCAAAAACCATCTCGGACCCGTGATGCACGAAGCCGGAATGGGCGATGTGAACATCGTGATCTGGGATCATAACCGCGACATTATGGTCGAGCGCGTGACCCCGATTCTGTCGGACCCGGAAGCTGCACAGTATGTCTGGGGGACCGGTATCCACTGGTATGGCGGCGAGGAGTTCGGCAACGTGGAGCAGGTGCATGAGCTTTTCCCGGATAAGCATGTGCTGTTCACCGAGGGCTGTCAGGAGGGCGGCGTGCGTCTGGGCGAATGGTTCACGGGTGAGCGCTACGGCCGCAATATGATCGGCGATCTGAATGCCTGGACCGAAGGTTACCTGGACTGGAATCTGGTGCTGGATGAGACGGGCGGGCCGAACCATGTGGGCAATCTCTGCGATGCTCCGGTGATCGCGGATACGGCTACTGACGAGGTCCACTACAACAGCTCGTATTACTACATCGGGCATTTCAGCAAATTCATCGCCCCGGGTGCGGTGCGGATCGGGCTTGAATCGGCAGCAGCAGATGTGCTGTCGGCTGCGTTCCGCAATCCGGACGGCAGTCTCGCTGTGGTGCTGATGAACGAAGGCGGGCAAGCACGTACGCTGACGCTGGGACTGGGCGCTGAGACCGCCGAATGCACGCTGCCTGCGCACTCTATCGCGACACATCTGATTACGCAGGGGTAGGCCTGCACTGCAAGCATTCATTGATATTTTAGGAGGAGTAAATATGAGCCGTTATACTTTTGACTCAGGAAAATTTGTGATCAAGCAGTTCCATGAAGGCAAGCCGTTCGCCAGCTTCCTGCCGGGCCTTGCCGGACTGAAGGGGATACCGATGTGGACATTCTATGTGAACCGCGGCCAAGGGATTAGCAGCTTCGGCGTGCGGGACAAAAACTCGCCGATCATGGAGTTCTCGCCGGCCAATATCTCCTACAAGAATGTAACATCGACCGGCTTCCGCACCTTCATCAAGCTGAAGGGGAACGCAGAGATCTATGAACCGTTCCAGTCGGCCCGCCCGGACCAGGCAGCCCAGCGGATCATGACCATTCTGCCGAACGGACTGACCATTGAGGAATCGCATGCCGGACATGGCCTGAAGACCACAGTCCACTATTTCAACCTTCCGGGGGATGATTATGCCGCGCTGGTCCGTCAGGTGGAGATTCAGAATATCGGCGGAGTTGAACTTGCGCTTGAACTGCTGGACGGTCTGCCGGAGGTGCTTCCGTTCGGAGTGGCGAACGGAGGCTATAAGGAGATGGGGAACCTTCTCCGCAGCTGGATGGATGTGTTCAACCTTGAGCACGGGATTCCGTTCTACAAGCTGCGCTCCGGCACGAATGACGATGCCGAAATCGGCAAGATCGAGAGCGGGCATTTCTATCTCTCCTCCACGGCGGAAGGAGAGCTGCTCCGCCCGCTTGTAGATTATGAAGTGATCTTTGGCGGAAATACGTCACTGACCTATCCTGACCGCTTCGCGGCGCTTCCGCTGGCCGAGCTGCTGGCACAGGCGCAGTATCCGGTCAACAAGGTGCCGTGCGGATTTAGCGGCACTGCCCGGACGCTTGCCCCCGGGGCTTCGCTGAAGCTGAACACCATCATCGGGCATGTAAATGATATTGCCCGGATTAATGAACGGACGGCGGAGCTGTGCCGTGAGGAGTATTTTGCCGCCAAGTCCCTTGAAGCTGCCGCACTGACCGAGGAGTTAACTGCGGATATCGCCACCCGGACGTCCTCGCCGATCTTTGACGCGTATTGCCGCCAGTCCTATCTCGACAATTTCCTGCGCGGGGGATATCCGTTTATCTTTGACAATGGGGAAGAGGGCTTCGTGGTCCATCTCTACTCCCGCAAGCATGGCGATATGGAACGGGATTATAACTTCTTCTCGCTGGCCCCCGAATATTATTCGCAGGGGAACGGGAATTTCCGCGATATGAACCAGAACCGCCGCAACGACGTCTTTTTCCATCCCAAGGTGGGCAGCTTCAATATCAAAATGTTCTATAGCCTGATTCAGGCAGACGGCTACAACCCGCTCAGTGTACAGGGCACCAGCTTCGAGATTCTGCCGGGTGCGGAGGAGCAGCTTAAGGCATGGCTGACCGGGGCGCTTGCAGAGCAGCATGCGGGACTTACTCAGCTCCTGGCCGGACGCTTCACCGCAGGCAGTCTGATTAACTATATTGCCGATCAGCAGATCGTGTTAACCCTAAGTGAGCAGGAATTCCTCAGCGGGGTGCTTGCGTTGTCGCAGCAGAACATTGAAGCCGCCTTCGGCGAGGGGTTCTGGTCGGATCACTGGACGTATAACCTGGACCTGGTGGAAGGCTATCTGGATATTTATCCTGAGCGCCTTGGAGAGCTGCTGTTCGGGGATGAGACGTATGCGTTCTACGACTCTCCGGCCTATGTCCTGCCGCGCAGCGAGAAGTACGTGATCAGCGGCGGCAAGGTGCGGCAGTTCGGAGCTCTGCTGGAGGATGAGGAGAAGCTGCATAAGCTGAAGCGCAAGGCATCCGGTACCGAGTGGCTGCGCACACAAGGCGGGCACGGGGAGATCTACCGGACCAGTCTGTTTGTGAAAATGCTGTCGCTCGCCCTGAACAAATTCGCCACGCTTGATCCATACGGTATGGGTGTGGAGATGGAGGCGAACAAGCCGGGCTGGAACGATGCGATGAACGGACTGCCGGGCCTGATGGGCTCGGGCATGAGCGAGACACTGGAGCTGAAACGGATGCTGGTCTTCATGGTGGAAGCGCTGGAGAACAGTGCCGGGCTTCCTTCCACAGTGGCTCTTCCATCGGAGATTGCGGCGCTGCTCACACAGGTAGGCCAGGCTGTAACGGAAGTGCTGGACGGTTCGCTGGCTGAGTTCCCGTATTGGGACCGTGTGGCCGCAGCGCGTGAGGCATACCGGGCGTCCGTTCGGTTCGGGATCACGGGCGAGACCGGCGAAGTCTCCCTTGAAGTGATCCGCGGAATGCTGGAGCAGTGGCTGCACAAAGTGGATCAGGGGATTGCGCGTGCGGTAGACATGGGCGGCGGACTGGTGCCAACCTATTTCCGTTTCGAGGCTACGCGCTTCCGGCCGGTCACGGATGCTGCCGGCGAGCCGGTCATCAGCGGCTATGGACTGCCGAAGGCAGTCGTAGAAGAATTCGAGGCTTCGGCGCTGCCGTATTTCCTGGAAGGCCCAACCCGCTGGCTGAAGACACTGGAGGATCAGCAGACCGCCAAGGCTATCTACAGCAAGGTGAAGCGGAGCGGGCTGTTCGATCCGGTCACCTCGATGTACCGGACTTCGGTATCACTGGAGGAAGAGGGGCATGAGATCGGACGCATCCGGGCGTTCACCGCAGGCTGGCAGGAGCGGGAATCGAACTTCCTGCACATGTCCTATAAATACTTGCTTGAGCTGCTGAAGGCGGGACTGTATGAAGAATTCTACAGTGAGCTGAGAACGTCGCTGATCCCGTTCCTTGATCCTGAGGTATACGGACGCAGCACGCTGGAGAATTCGTCGTTCATCTCCACCGGCGGCAACCCCGACCCTGCCACACATGGCAGAGGGTTCGTGGCCCGGCTGAGCGGATCCACGGCCGAGTTCCTGAGCATGTGGAGAACGATGATGGCAGGCAGCAGCCTGTTCGCTACCCGGGATGGCGAATTAACGCTGGCGCTGCATCCGGCTCTTCCCGGCTGGCTGTTCGACGAGCAGGGAGAGGTCTCCTTCAAGCTGCTGGGCAGCACGGAAGTGACGTATGTGAATCCGCGTCATGCGGATACCTTCGGCGACAGCAAGGCAGTTATTCAGACGCTGGCACTGACCTTCCGGGACGGTATGGAGCGCGTGATTACCGGCGGCTTGCTGCGCGGCGCAGATGCCGAAGCCTTGCGGCGCGGGGAGATTGCCGCGATCCGTGCGGTAATGGAATAACGGGCATAGATAGTAATGGGGAGGAGGTCCTTAGGGGCCTCCTTTCTGATGTATAAGAAGTCTGGATTGAATGCGAAATACAGAATACAATGGCTGATGTGAAGTTGCTTATAATAATGGGTATACATCTGTTAACAGGAGAGGGGCAGGATGAAGGAATGAGCGAGCTTAAGATCGGACTGATTGAGAAATACTCCATGATTATTCCCGCCGCTGAACGGGAGACGTGGGAGGCTAAAGGCTGGACGGAAGAAAGTTCGTTCAGGGACTTCCACTATGAAGCGGAGGAAGGCGAGGCGATGATGACCGCCAGACCCCGGACGATGACAGAGATGGACAAGGACGCGCTGCTGGGCAGCAGGGCAGTGGGATTCTCTACCCATCTGGGAACCTATGGCATGGGAGGTCCCGGGTTCTTCGGACTGCTGCTGGAGAAGGAAGGCGTTAGACAGTATCTCGTATATGCCGTCTGGGCATCGGGCCAATATATTCTGCTGGACGGCAGAGTGATTGAATGCCACCTGAATTATAACAAGAGCCACCGGCCGTGGATATCCAGCTGGGCAGGGGAGCCTGAGGAAGAGCAATGGGATGAGCTGACGGCAAAAGTAACGGGGAGCGTGGTGTCCGCTGTCTGTCTGACCGATGAGGAGCTGCGGCTTGAGCTGACGCAGGAGGGGGCGCGATCCCAGCTTGTTTTCTACAAATACCATCAGGATCTGCCCCCGCTGGGAAACGGCCAGCCCCGCAAGCCTGCCTTTGAGGACGGCGTGATCGGTGACTATCTTGTTTTGTCGGAGGAGCATGCGGTTCTGCATGTGTAAGAGGCTCGGCTTGGGGAGCCCAGAAGAATACTCCAAGCCGAAATATGAGCCCCTAAATACGAAATATGAGGCCTTTTACCGTATACCTAAAACGCATACAATACTTACATAGAGATGAAAACGCTTCACATAAACAGATAGGTATCCTGGAGGTCCACACGATGGAGAACAAACGAAATACCAAGCAGGACCCGGTCATGGGTCCGCTCATTCCGGCGTCAATCGAAACCGGTTCAGGTCGGAAACATTCACTCTGGAGGAAATTTGTAGCCCAGCGGCATTTGCAGACGATGGCCCTGCTTGGCGTAGCCTGGATGATTGTATTCAACTACATTCCAATCTATGGCCTGATTATTTCCTTCAAGGAGTACAACATCGTCAAATCGATTGCCGAAGCCCCCTGGGTGGGCCTGCAGCATTTCAGGGAATTATTCGACGACGACGAGTTGCCCAATGTTATACGCAATACGCTGGGAATCAGTCTGATCAAGCTGATTATCGGATTCCCGCTGCCGATTATCTTCGCTTTATTTCTTAATGAGGTCCGTTCCCTCCGGTATAAGAAGGCGATTCAGACGATCTCCTATCTGCCGCATTTCCTCTCCTGGGTCGTGCTTGGCGGGATTCTGGCCACCTGGCTGGCCGATGTGGGGATTATCAATAGTATCCTGATGGCGCTGCACCTCATTGACCAGCCGATTACGTATCTGGCCGAGCCAAGCTACTTCTGGACCATTATCATTAGCTCCGACATCTGGAAAGAGCTGGGATGGTCAGCCATTATCTATCTGGCGGCGATCGCCGGTGTCTCTCCGGAGATGTATGAGGCGGCGACGATTGACGGAGCCGGGCGGTTCCAGAAAATGTGGTTCGTTACGCTGCCGTCCGTCCGGGGCACGATCAGCATTCTGTTCATTCTCGCGGTCAGCGGAGTGCTGAGCTCCAACTTCGACCAGATTCTGGTGCTGCGCAACTCGCTGAATGAAAGTGCTTCTAACGTCATTGACTATTATATTTATCAGACAGGTATTGTCTCTAACCGCTTCTCCTACTCTGCGGCGGTCACTCTGGTTAAGGCGGTCATTGCACTGATTCTGCTGCTGATTGCTAACCAGGTATCCAAAAAAATCAACGACACGTCGCTGTTCTAGAACAAGGAGGATCTATCTATGTTTGCACTCAAACGCAGAACCAAAGGCGAAGTCATCTTCGACATCATCAATAATCTGGTCATGCTCTGCGTCTGCTTCCTGACGCTCTATCCGATCTGGTATGTGCTGGTCAACGCCTTCAATGACGGCAATGACGCCATGCTGGGCGGAATCTACTGGTGGCCGCGCATCATCACACTGAAGAACTTCGAGGCGGTCTTCGCAAGTCCGGGCATTATGCTGGCGATGGCCATTACCGTAGCCAAGACAGTAGTCGGTGTTGCCGTGCATGTATTCTTCACAGCAATGGTCGCGTATGCTCTATCCCGCAGGGATCTGGTGGGCGGCAAAATCTACATTCTGATCGGTACGGTCACCCTGTTCTTCAACGGCGGGCTAATCCCGACCTTCCTGCTGAACCGCGACCTGCATCTGCTGGATAACTTCCTGGTCTATATCATCCCGGTGATGTTCAGCTTCTTCGACCTCATTATCTTCATGACCTTCTTCCGGGAAATTCCGGATGGTCTGGATGAAGCGGCGCGGATTGACGGGGCCAACGACTGGTCGATTCTGCTGCGGATTGTGCTGCCGGTCTCCATGCCGGTCATTGCCACCATCGCCCTGTTCCACGGAGTCTACCAGTGGAATGATTATTTTACAGGCATTATCTACATCAACAACGTGGATCTTCAGCCGATTCAGACCTATCTGTTCCGGGTCGTGGCCCAATCCAGCTCCAATACCATGATGACCGCTGTCCAGGGCAGCGCGGCCACAAGAACGGTCACCTCACAGTCGATCAAGCTGGCCACCATGGTCGTGACCACACTGCCAATCGTATTCGTCTATCCGTTCCTGCAGCGTTATTTCGTCAAAGGTATGATGATTGGTTCGATTAAGGGCTAAGTATCTGCAAGCCACAGGTAACTCCTCCAACGCCCGGGTGTCTGAAGGGCTACGGGGTTGAGCTTATAAATATTATGATCTAGAAAAGGGGTAAACAAATGGGCATGAAACATAAGCCGAAGAAAACGGTCCTGCTGATGTTGGGACTCATGCTGGCCTTATCTGCAACGGGCTGTGGTAACAGCAATAATGCTTCATCCGGAAACAAGGCGAATGACAAGCCGGCGAACACGGAGGCTACGGCGGCACCTGCAACAGACGCTGCAACTCCGGCACCTGCGGCTTCGGCCGATGAACCGGGCTGGAAGAGCGATACTTCACCGATTACCTTTGACTGGTATCTGAACTTTGCCTGGTTCCCGAATAAATGGGGTGTAGACCCTACTTCCCAATATGTGACCAAGAAGACCGGCGTTAACCTTAACTTCATCGTGCCTGCAGGCAATGAGAACGAGAAGCTGAACACGCTGATTGCTTCCGGCAAGCTGCCGGATTTCATTACCCTTGGGTTCTGGGAAGATGCGATCAAAAAAATGATTGAAGGCGATCTGGTTCTTCCGCTGAACAAGCTGGCCGATGAATATGACCCGTACTTCTACAAAGTATCGGATAAGGATAAGCTCGGCTGGTACACTCAGCCGGACGGCAATGTCTACGGGTATCCGAACTCCTCGTCCTCCCCGGCTGATTATAAGCAATATGGCGACGCCTATGTATCCAACCAGACCTTTGCGGTTCGCAAGGATATCTATGAAGCGATCGGCAGCCCGGATATGCGTACTCCTGAAGGTTTCCTCGCCGCGCTGAAGGCTGCGAAGGAGAAATTCCCTGAGGTGAACGGCCAGCCGCTGATCCCGCTGGGGCTGCATGAGTTTAAAGAGACCGGCAACGACTCGCTGGAAGGCTACATTCAGAACTTCCTGAACATTCCTTGGGAAAAGGACGGCAAGGTCTATGACCGTGAGACGGATCCGGAGTATGTCCGCTGGATGAAAACGCTCCGTCAGGCCAACCAGGACGGGCTCTTGGCCAAGGATATCTTCATTGACAAGCGTGCGCAGATGGAAGAGAAGATCGTACAAGGGCGCTACTTCGCCATGCTGTATCAGCGCACAGACTTCGCTTCCCAGCTCGGTACGATTTTCCAGAAGAACCCTGAGCAGGTGTACATTGCAGTTGACGGACCGGCCAACACCAAGATGGACCCTCCGGCCCTGGACGGCCCCGGAATCTCAGGCTGGACGGTGACCCTGATCTCCAAGAACGTGAAGGATAAAGCGCGTGCGATTAAATTCCTCAGCTATCTGAACAGTGAAGAAGGCCAAAAGGATCTTTTCCTGGGTGAAAAAGGGGTCAGCTATGATACAATTGACGGCAAGGACCAATTCCTGCCTGAAGCGCTGAAGCTGATGAACAGTGACCGCGGAGCCTTTGATAAGCAATACGGTTCATCCTTCACCTTCTGGATGATGCAGAACACCAATATTACCGAACAATGGAAGCCGGAATCTGTGGAGCCTTACAAGCAACTGGAAGACTGGACAAAGGGCAAATCCGTCAATACCTCTGAATTCCAATTGATTGACCCTACCGGCAACTCGCCGGAAGGCATTATCGCTACCAAACTGAAGGAACTGCGCGGTAAAACACTGCCGAAACTGCTGATGGCGGATTCCGATGCAGACTTCGATAAGATCTGGAGCGATTATCTCGCCAAGAAAGAAAAGGACGGCCAGGCGACCTTCGATGCCTACCGCCAGACGAAATATGAAGAGAACAAAAAGAAACTCGGAATGTAAGTTTTTAAATATAAGACCCATTGGCCCGCAGACTGCGGGCTTTTGGGCTATTTTCAAGAGGTGAGCATGCGCGAACGAACAGGGGCATTATGGAATTCCTTCCGCTATTGGTGGGGGCGGAGGTCACTGCAGAGCCGGCTGATTGCTGCATATATCTTCATTATTCTGGGACCCAGCCTGCTGGTGTCCCTCTATTCGTACAGAGCGATCAATAATACTTATAAGCGTGATTCTATTGAGAAGAACAGCTATCTCCTCCAGATGGAGAAGCTGTATGTGCTCAACCAGATTGAAGCGATGGAACGGGTCGCCCAGATGGCTTCCTCGGATAAAGGGGTGGAGAGCTATCTGGTCAGCGAGGATGAGCCTTCGCTTGGAGAACTGATCGATTTCAATACAACTACCTTTGTGAGCTTGAGCCAGATGCAATTCAATAATCCGAATATTGAGCATCTGCGGCTGTTCTCCAGCAATAAGAATGTGCATGAGCTGTGGCCGGTTATTTTCAGTGAGGACCGGGTATCGATGGAACCGTGGTTTCAAAAAGCGCTGCAGATGGAGGGACAGCATTACTGGTCCTTTCAGAAGCGGGATCCCGACCTCATGAAGCGCTACGCAGGGGAGGTGGAGGCTGGTCCGGCCAAGGTGTCGCTGCTTAAAGAGAAAAGCATTCCTGCCGGGCATCATGTCGGGATGGTGCAGGTCGATATGCAGCTGAGCAAGTTCGCACCTAAGGCATTCACCTCTGTGCAGGACAATGAATCGCAGATGATGATCGCAGATGAGGAGCTGAACCTGTTCACCCGGACGGACCACTCCTTCTTGGAGGAGAATCCGGGACTCTCTGCGGCCGTTAAAGAACGGCTGGATGTCTACCGTAAGATGGGCGGATGGGAGATGGATTACGAGGAGAACGGGAATTCATTCCTGCTGATTCAAGCGCCGCTGGAGCAGATTAATGCTTCCCTGGTCACGGTGGTCTCCATGAAGGGATTAATGAAGGATATTTCGCGTACCCGCAACCTGATTATTGGGGCGAATATCGTTTTTATTTTCCTGGTAACGGTCATTGCCTATATCATGAACGCATTTATTCTGAAGAATCTCCGCCGCCTGACCGAGACGATGAAGAAGGTCCGCAGAGGTGAGCCTTACGGCAGCATCCGGGTCAACGGCGGCGGTGAGGTCGGGGAGCTGGCCCATCATTTCTCGAAGCTGCTGAATACGATCAATACGCTGGTGGCCCAGGCGGTCCATAAGCAGGCGCTCTCCAAGGAAGCGGAGCTGCGCACCCTGCATAATCAGATCGATGCCCACTTTCTCTATAATACGCTGGAGAATATCAAGATGCTGGCCGAAATCGAGAACCAACGGACCATCTCGGATGCATTGACCCGGCTGGGCGGCATGATGCGTTATAATTTCAAGTGGAGCGGAGAATACGTCAAGCTGAGGGACGAGATCCGCCATATTGAGAATTATGTGGAGGTTATGAACATCAGGTTCGAGCATACCATCCGGTTAGAGCTGGATATTGACAGCGCTTATCTGGAAGTGGAGGTGCTTAAAATGTCGCTGCAGCCGATTGTCGAGAACAGTGTGAAGCATGCCTGGAATGCGGACGGAGTCGAGCTTAAGGACCGCGTGGTGCGGATTGATCTGACGGAGGTCGGGACGGAGATTCTAATTGTCGTGCGCGACAATGGTCTGGGACTGACGCCGGAGCGGCTGCTGGCGCTGCATGAGGCGATCTATGCGAAAGAGGAGCCTGGAGCGGACGCTTCCGGGATCAGCAGCGGAGGATATAAGGCGGGCGGCGTCGGACTGCGCAATGTGCACCAGCGGCTGCAGCTATTCTACGGTGAAGCCTACGGGCTGGAGGTACAGAGCGAAGCGGGAAAATGGACGGCCGTGTACATGTCACTGCCCAAAGTTCTATTGACGGGGGATAACAGCTATGACTAATCTGCTGATTGTGGATGATGAAAAAATGATCCGTTTAGGCCTGAAGGCGATGATTGAACGGGAATATCCGGCTGTCTACAGCATATCGATGGCGGGCAACGGCGCGGAAGCACTGGAGCTGTACAAACAGGAGCGGCAGGATGTGATTATCACCGATATCCGGATGCCGATCATGGACGGAATTACACTGCTGGCGCGGCTGTCTGCGGAAGCAGCGGCGGATGGGGCTCCGGCTGTCATTATACTCAGCGGCCATGATGATTTCGAATATGCCAAAAGCGCGATCCGCTACCGCGTCAAGGATTATCTGCTGAAGCCGATCCGCCGTGAGGAGCTGTTCGAGATTCTGGAGCGGATAGCCAAGGAAGGGGAAGAGCGGGAATTCAGCAGCCACAAGCAGCTGCAGGAAGCAGAGGGCTACCGCCGCGAGCTGCGGGCGGCCCGTCTGCGCAGCCTCCTGATGCAGCAGGAGGGCGAGGTATCGTCTGCGCAGCATGAGGAGCTTGCGGGGCTTGAAGTGCCTTTTACAGTAGGAGTGCTGAACTATTATCACAGTGACGGTACACGGATGAAGCCTGCAGAAGTGCAGGGGCTGCTGGAGCAGCTGGGCGGACCGCTAGAGCACAAATTCAAGGAGATTCTGACGGACGGAGACGGGAAGCTGGTGCTGGTCGGTGGCGGGGAGAGCTTCCTGGAGCTGGCCAAGAGGGCCGAGTCCAAGGAGCTTACGCGGCTGCTGCTCGGAATCAGCAGGGAGAGCCGCAGCGCCGGGCAGTTCCGCGCCTGTTATCTGGAGGCTTGCCGGGCGCTGCAATATACCTTCCTGTCGCCGCAGGCCAGCTTCGTGGACTATGCGGATATTCAGGCTGGACGGCTGAGCTTCCCGCTCCCGGAGGAAGAGCTGCGGAAGCTGCTTAATATGCTGGGAACCGGGCGGGAGAAGGAAATCAAGGCGCTGCTTGGCGTTATTTTTCAGACGGAGCATCTGCTGAGGCTGGATCTGAGCTACCTGGAGAATGTAGGACGGAGTATGAATGAACGCGTACTGGATGAGGTGTTCCGTACGCATGGCGAAGCTTCGGTGGAGGTGCTGAAGCTGTACCGCCAAGTGGGCAACCTGCATAATTTCCGCCATTTCCACGACTATTACCGTGCGCTGGAGCATCTGCTCCTGAGCGTTAACGATTATATTATAGGCATCAAATCCGCTCATACCGAGCATGCCGATATGGAGGAAGCGCTGGCGTATATCGAAGCGAATTATGCGCGTCCGCTGAACATGGCGATGGTCAGTAATTATGTGTCCCTGAACTATTCTTATTTCAGTGAGGCATTCAAGGCCTATACCGGGGAGAGCTTCGTGCTGTATCTCAAAAAAGTCCGCATCCGTCACGCCAAAGAGCTGCTGGCCGATAACCGGGTCAAGCTGGCCTCCGTCTCTGAGTCCGTCGGCTTCGAGAACAGCAAGCAGTTCGCACGGGTATTCAAGGAGCTGGAGGGCATCTCCCCCGGAGAGTACCGGGCGAAGCTGCTGATGGGGCGTTATCCCGGCCAGGCTGAGGATAAGGAGTCTTAGGATTAGAGCAGCTGCAGGAATGATAAAGAGCGGGAGTTAAGGGCCGGGTGGCAAGACTTGAGGTTCTGGTCTATGATAGGATAGATGGAAGGTCTGGAGGTATTTGTATGGAAGAGATCCAAGGAACACTGATTACGGTAGATAGGCTTGCCGCCGATTTTCGGCAGCTGGGCGTGCAAGAAGGCATGACGCTGCTGCTGCACTCCTCCTTGAAGTCACTCGGGCAGTGGGTGGCAGGCGGACCCGTTGCCGTGATCCTCGCGCTGGAGCAGGTGCTGGGCGAGGAAGGAACGCTGGTGATGCCGACGCAATCCTCGGATCTGACCGATCCGTCAGGCTGGAGCAGACCGCCGGTGCCGGAGGCCTGGTGGCCGGAGATCCGGGAGCATATGCCGGCGTATGACCCGGACCTGACGCCTATTCGCGGTATGGGGATTATCCCGGACTGCTTCCGCAAGCAGCGGGGTGTGCGGCGCAGCAGCCATCCGATTGATTCTTTTGCCGCCTGGGGGAAGCACCGGGATGTCATTATTGACAGCCATGGCCTGGAATATGCCTTCGGAGAGCGGTCGCCGCTGGCCCGGATCTATGAGCTGGGGGGAAGCGTGCTGCTGCTTGGCGTGGACCATGGGAACAATACCTCGCTGCATCTCGCGGAGCACCGGGCCGATTATGCAGGGAAGCAGGAGGTTATCGCAGGTGCTCCGATGCTGGTGGATGGCGTCCGGCAATGGGTGGAGTTCAGTGATTACAACTGGAATTCGGATGATTTCGCTCAGCTTGGCGCGGACTTTGACAAGGAGACCGGGCGGATTGCCAAGGGCTTCATTGCAGCATCTGCGGCGCAGCTGGTCCCGCAGCGGGAGATTGTCGATTATGGGGTGAAGTGGCTGGAGCGCCGCCGCAGGTAGACCCTGAATGAGACGATTGGCACATGCTGGTGTCATAGCGGCCGGAATGGTCCAATCATCGATACATAATTGGGTAAAGGGGAATAGGAATTCATGACTACAACGGTGTATATTACAAGACACGGGCAGACGGAATGGAATGTGCAGAAGCGGATGCAGGGTCATCAGGATTCGCCGCTTACGCCGCTGGGCGTCCAGCAGGCGGAGTGGCTGGGCAAGGCTATGAAGGATGTCCATCTGGACGCGGTCTATGCCAGCTCCAGCCCCCGGGCGCTGCGGACGGCAGAGATTATCCGGGGCGGGCGGGAGATCCCGCTTACCGCTTATGATGAGTTCAAAGAGATTAACCTTGGCGTCTGGGAAGGCCGGGAGGCCGGTGAGCTGGAGGAGCAGTACCCGGAGCAGCACCAGCTATTCTGGGGGGACCCGGCGCTGTTCAGCATCCAGGGCGGCGAGACCTTCGCAGCAGTGCAGGAGCGTGCGCTCGGCAAGCTGCGTGAGCTCATAGACCTGCACGAAGGCGGCACGATCCTTATTGCCACCCATACGGTAGTAGTGAAGGTGTTGATGGCTTATTTTGAAGACCGGGCCATGGACAAGCTATGGGATCTGCCCTACATTCACCCTACCTGCCTATGCAGAATTGATATTACTGACGGCGTGCCGGAGATTGTGCTGCACGGGGACACCAGTCATTATGTGACCAGTGAGGGCGGGCTGGAGTCCTGAGTAGCAGTTACTGGATAGCAGCACAGCAGGTAGAGTTACGATAAACAGGCGATGCGCATGTGGCATCGCCTGTTTGGCGTGGGGCGGCGTAAGGCGTGCGCGGGAATTTTGCACATTGTGCAACACTGGGGCTCGCTAGGGGGCAGTGTGTAGGAATCCTGCATGAAATGCAACAATGGGGCTCGATAAGAACGGCCTGTGCGGAGATCCTGCACGAAATGCAACAATCCAGCTCCCGTTAGCCCCGAATCGCCCGAAATCCTGCAAAAGCTGCAACAATGTGCCATAATCAGTAACAAATTAAGAAAAATCTTGCATAAAGTGCAACACTGGAGCTTGATAGGGGCGATCTACGCAGAGATCCTGCACGGAATGCAACACTGTCAGCTCCTTAAGGTCCATCTACATAGATGCATTGCCCGTCAGCGCAGCCTCCTGGCGCTGGCGGTCCCGCTGCTCCAGCACAGACAGGTCGCCGTCCAGCGCTTTCAGGCCGGGCAGGCGCAGGGCCACTCCGGCGTACAGCACCGGAAGAAGGCCTGCGGCAATCAAAAGCACAGGAACCCCGTACAGCTCAGCGACCGTACCGGCTGCCAAGGCGCCAATCGGCGACAGGCTCCCGCCAATCAGGAAGCGGACCGAATTCACCCGGCCCTGAAGCTGACCGGGTACGAGCCGCCCGTGCAGGGAGGAGCTTAGGGAACTGAAGAACGGCCCCATCAGCCCGGCGGCGAATACGGCGAACAAGGCGAAGGCATAGCTGGGGATGAAGCCCCACAGCATGGTGACGATACCTGACAAGCCCAGGCTGCCCAGCATGACAGCGCGCCGCTGCTTAATCTCGCCCATGATGGAGATGACCCCGAGTCCGGCGAGGTACCCAAGCGCAGAAGCTGTAGACAGCGTACCTACAGCCGCCGCATTGCGGTGCAGCACCTCGCGGACATAAGGGACCATCATCGTCCATATGGCTGTGGAGCTAAGATTGCTGACGGCAGCCATCATCATGATCGTCAGCATGGCCGGGAACCGCCGATAGAACGAGAAGCCTTCGGCTACCTCCCGCAGATAGCCGGATACGGAAACGGCAGCAGCAGGCGGCCCGGCGGGCTTGCCCATCCGGGGCAGCCACAGCAGCATGGCAATCGCAGCCATATAGCAGACGGCGTTGACCCCGAGCGCTGGCAAGGCGCCGCTGGCCGCGGTCAGGATACCGGCAAGCGCTGGACCGAGCAGCACGGCAGCGCCCTTGCAGCCGTCAATGATGGCGAAGGCGCGCATCAGCTTGCCGGTTCCGGCGATTTCCGGGATGACGGCCATGGCCGTCGGCAGGAACAGCGCGGAGCAGGCGCCGCTCAGGCTGGCGGCCGCGAACAGCTGCCAGAGCTGGAGATGGCCGGCGAGGCCCATGCCGAGCGGAAGCAGGAGCGCCAGCAGCCGCAGCACGGCAAGGCAGGCCATGAACCGCACGCGGGGCAGCCGGTCGGATAGCGGCGAGCCGAGCAGGCGCAGCACTTGCTCGGGAATCATGGAGCTGAGCGCAAGCGCCCCCATCGCTACCTTGGAGCCAGTCAGGTCATAGACCAGCCACTCCATGGCCAGCAGCCCAAAGGCGTCGCCGAAGGCGCTGAGTGAAACCGTGGATAACAATCCGTAATAGCTCCGTTTCTGCAACTTTCTCACCCCTTCAGGTAATCCTCAATTTGCCCAGGCAGATCGTCCAGAGCCTCCAGCCGCAGGCTGTAGGAGACACTTTTGCCGCTGGTGTGAACGATGACCAGACCTGCTGCGCGCAGCGCGATCAGGTGGTAGTGAATCGTGCTTTTGGACAGCTGGACCGCCTTCACAATCTCTGTGAAATTCATCTGGCTGCCGGTAAGCTGCCGGAGAATGAACAGCCGGGTCTCATCCGATAACGCCCGGGTAAGCCGCAGTAGCGCGGCAGTGGGCCGTCCTTCTTCGGGGGGAAGCGCATCACAAGAGTAGCTGGTGAACACAAACTCATCATATTGAGAGGAGATGACCAGCGGTCGGGCATGATATTGCGGAGTGATAATAACCTGCTTCAGCGTCTTAGACGGATAGAGCCGCATTCCTTCGGTAGCTGCCTCGTAGATGGCCATATCATTCGTGCCGTCCAGCATCGCTGCCCGTGCTTCGGCCTCCTGCCGCAGCCCTTCCATAATGGCCGGATCAATGCTGCTGAAATAGCTGTCATTCCACACCCGGATCACTTCAGCCGCAGCATCCCGCAGCCCGGCAAGATTCGCAGGCACACTCTGCCCGAACCGCCCGGCAATGTCGTAGAGCTCCCCCGGAGACAATTCTTCGAACCAATGCAGGAATGCCTCCGGCGTACGCTCTCCGGGACAGCTCCAGATGTAGGGGGAGAGACTGAAATTATCGGTGAGCTTCAGCACTTCCTTCATGCGCTGGAGCATGACAGGGGCAAACTGCGTCTGGACCTGGCGGACCCAGGAGGTCCCGGCATCCATAGCCGTATGATTTTGCTTGCCGATAAAAGCGTTCAGGCTGGTAATGCATTCATAGACAGGCGCGAAGTCCACAGTTACTTTATAATCCATAAGGAATTCCTGCTTTCTGGTGTAGTGGGGTTAGATATAACAGAGATAATAGATAGTGAAGGATAACTGAGCTTGGAATTAAAAAAAGTTCTATAAACATAGAACTTATATTTGTTTTATCATAAACGAACTTTTCTGGTTTGGCAAATCTTATTATTCAAAAAAAGGCGGTTCCCGCAGCGCATCATGCGCCTTGGGAACCGCCTTTACTGATTTAAACCTCGTATAACGCTGTAGCGTGCGTGCGTTAGTTAATGAATTGCAGCGACTTCAAGGTCTTCTCCAGCATCGTAGCCGCTTCCGCACGGGTAGCCAGCTTCGCCGGAGCGAACGCACCATCAGGGGTACCCTGGATGATGCCTGCGGCGGCGATCTCTGCTACCGCTGCTCTGGACCAGGCCGGGATGCTTGAGGCATCGCGGAATTTAGCCAGTACAGCCGAATCGGCCGTCAGGGTCTTGCCGGTGTATTTCATAGCTTTGGACAGGACGGCTGCCATCTCCTGCCGGGTAATCGGACTGCCCGGCTTGAAGCTGCCATCGGTATAACCGGTAATCAGACCTGCGGCTGCTGCTGTCTGTACAGCATCCGTGTACCATGCGCCAGCACGGACATCACTGAAGGATGTTCCTGTTGCTGCCGGTGCAAGCCCCAGCGAGCGGGTGATCAAGGCTGCGAACTCTGCCCGTGTAATAGACTGCGCAGGTGAGAAGGCGGTATTGCTGGTGCCGTTAATCACCAGCTTGGAGGCCAGCAGCTCAATGGAGCCCTGTGCCCAATGGCCGGCAGTGTCACCGAAGGTCTTGGACGATTTAACGACAGTGTAGTAGCTGTTGCTGTTGCGCTTGATCGTTACCTCTGTATGTCCGTCTGCCGGGCTTGCGAAGACAGAAGGCACGAAGGAAAGCTTGCCCGTGGCCGGGTCAAAGGCGACACCGGTCGCACCCTTGGCATCAAGTGCACCTGTGGCCGTGATTGTCCGCTTCACATAAGTGCTGCCGAAGCTGTTCAGCGGTACATTGGTGGTGCCTGCCTGGGCAGTGACACTGAATTCAATGACGGGGCCGGCTAGTGTGACCACATTGCCCTGTGCGGCAATGGCCTTGTTCAGACCGTCAAGTGCAGCAGGTCCGGCCTGAAGCAGCGAGACAGTGACCGTGAACTCCCCGGTGCCAAATCTTGCAGCCAGTGCTGATCCGTTCACAACGCTCAGCGGCAGGGAGTAGGAGGCTCCGCCTGATGAGGTGAAGGTAAGCACGGTATCAGGGCGGGCAGCCGCCTGCTGAACCAGCACACTGCCTGGCAGGACAACCTGTGCGCCTCCTGCCGACGCTGTAAGCGGAATGATCAGCTCACTAGAACCGGCTGGCAGTGCGGCCAGCTTCGCTGTAAGCTCTGCTGCTGTAAGCGTGGTAACCTGCGGTGCTGCCGCGCTTGGAGTAGAGGTTACTGATGGCGTTGCCGTAGGAGTCACTCCTCCGGTGCCCCCTGGGCTTCCGCCTTCCGGTGCCGTGGTTGGAGCCGGAGTAGGCGTTACAGTCGGACTTGGGTTTGGAACGGCACCCTTCAGATCGGTGATCCGTCCTTCAACGCTTGAAGTTACCGGATTATGCTTCTTCAGATAGGCCAGCAGGACTTCGAAGTCGGGAAGACCCAGTTCATAATAACGTCCATCCGCCTTGGCTGAAGCCAGTGCGCGGTAGAAGTCCCCGCCGCCAGCCATGAAGGAGTTCGTGGACAGAATATAATAGCCTGCCGGATCAATCGGCTGGTAAGATCCGTCCGCCTGCTTGATCTCAACGGAGATGATGCGTTCCCCGGTCTGGGTCACCTGACCGGTCAATGAACTCACAATCTCTGGTTTTTTAGTCGAATCATACGTGTATTTCATCCCCGAGACATGGGCGAAACGTCCCTGGTCTAGCTCCAGGCCGCTGACTGCGTTCTCCAGGGAGGAGATAATCTCCGCGCCGGTAACCTTCAGGGCAACCAGGCTGTTATTGAATGGGAGTGTGGTTAACACTTCGCCCATCGTAATCTCACCCTTATCAATCGCTGCACGGATCCCTCCGCCATTCTGGATGGCCACGACGCCTTTGATCGTACCAAGCTCCTCCTTGGACACGAAGTTAGGCATCAGCTCGGTAACCTTCTCCGCAATACTGTCCGCAATCATATTACCTATCGGCGTCTCTTCCTTACGCACCACGCGGACGGATTTCCCGTCGATGTCGCGGTTTGTGTAGAGATCAACGTCTGAATATCCTACCTTCTCAGCCCGAACGGCGGAGAGCTTAGAATCGTATTCAGAAGCGAGCTTGGCTTTGGCCGCCGGATCTTCAGCGTATTTGGCTACATCCAGCAGCTTTCCGTTGTACGATACAATTTCACCGTTTTTGTCAAAGACAACATTCAGCTCACCCAGATTTTGGCCGTATTCTCCTGTCTGGACCAGCAGCACAGGCTTACCTGTACCAACGTTGGTAACCGGCTCAGGAGGGTTGTCGATCTTGGTATGAGAATGCCCGCCGACAATGATGTCAATGCCGTCGACGGCGGCAGCGAGATTCTTGTCTACGGTATACCCCAGATGGGTTACCGCGATAATCTTATTAACCCCTTTAGCTTCGAGCATCGCTACAGTGTTCCTCGCGCTCTCTATATGGTCCTTGAAGCTAATCTTATCCCCCGGAGAAGATAATCCGACCGTATCCTCAGTGGTCAGGCCGAAGACACCGACCTTCTCCCCGTAGACGTCTTTGATTACAGCCGGATAGATGTTCCCGTTATACGCGGTGTCACCTTCGCCGATGGTAACGATATCGTTGTGGTACCGGTCTGCAAGCTCACTGTTCTTAGAGGTAAAGTCAATGTTTGCGCTCGCGAACGGGAATTTCGCCGCTTCCACGAAATTTCTCAGGTATTCAGGATGCTCCTTATTCTGATCAAATTCATGGTTGCCGAAGGTCATCGCGTCATAGCCGAGGTCGTTCATGAAATCAACATCCGCCATGCCTTTAAACGTAGTGGAATAGAGTGTCCCTGAGAACACATCTCCTGCATCTAACAGTAGAGTATAGGGATTGCGTTCCTGCTTGATCGCCGTAGCACGCTTGGCAATCGTCTCCAGATGTCCATGCGTGTCATTCGTGTGCAGCACACGCAGAGCGAAGTTGGATAGGTCGAACTGAGCGACTACCGGATCATGGTCGGATGCCCGTCCACGCGATGCCGGGAAGTCTGCATTAAGATGGACAACGTCCATTTCTGCGGATTTCGCAATATTTTTACTCGCCAAAATATGATCCAGTACCTGTGAG
This sequence comes from Paenibacillus sp. FSL R7-0210, assembly GCF_038009085.1. Classification (NCBI taxonomy): domain Bacteria; kingdom Bacillati; phylum Bacillota; class Bacilli; order Caryophanales; family Paenibacillaceae; genus Paenibacillus; species Paenibacillus sp. FSL R7-0210. The sequence continues at coordinate 5,922,193 of NZ_JBBPAR010000001.1, read as the reverse complement.
TTTCCGTCATACGTATAAGTGTACTGTTCATTAAGCGGCAGCTTGTCAATCAGATTGTCCAGCTCATTACCTTTGAGAATATCTGCGGTCTTGGTGAATTGGAAATCATTCAAGTCGCCCATGGCAATAATATTCGCCGACGGGTTGGCTGCGAGCACATCCTTGACGAAGCCGTTCACGACGGCGGCAATCTTGTGACGCTGTGTCTCACTTGACAAAACCGGTGGCTGAACGTTCTCAAACGGGCCGTTGTCCCCCGACTTGGAATTGAAGTGATTGGCAATTACAATGACCTTCTTGCCTTTGAACTCGAATTGTGCCGCAAGCGGCTTGCGGGATTCTTTAAAGGCATCGTTCGCCGGGTCAATTCTTCCCGGATTGTAGGTGAGCTTGTCCGCAGCCGCATTGTAGCTGACCGCTTGCAGAGCGGAACCCTTCTGTCCGCTGATGCTGTCAGACAGCTTGACTCTTACCGGATTGTAGAGGAATCCAACCCGGATGTTACCGCCGGGAGCACCGCCGTCTGCTTTATCCGATGGAGCAATATCAATATACTGGTACGCCGGGCCTCCGGCGGTCTGAATCGCTTCGATCAGCTCGGCGGCATTGGCTTCCACGATACCGTTGTCAGTCTCGCCGTTGCTGTCCTGCATTTCAACGACGCTGATAATATCCGGCTTCTGGAGATTTACAGCGATGGACTGAGCCAGCTTCTGAATCTTCGCGGCTCCTACGCCAGGGTAATAGTTCTCGATATTATACGAAGCCACCAGCAGCTTGTCCTCAGCTACAGCAATCGTAGAGGTCTCCTGTGTGAAGCTTCCTTGCGTAATGCCGGGCAGACTTCCATTCGCCGGAATAACCTTGAAATTTCCATTGTTGTAGCCGATTACTCCGGTCACATCACCGTTGAATGTATCACCGGTACCAACCTCTTGGCCGGGATTGCCATAGGCGATCAGCAGCCGTTGCGGATTAAGGTTTTTGGCGCCTTTTAGAACAAGTCCGCCTGCCGGTGTAATAACATCGTCCATCATATTGTCCACTCTCGTAGGAATGTTATATACGGTGGAGGTACCGCCGCCGCTTGTCCAATACGGACTGAGAATCGTAGGAGTCGGAAGTGTAACGAGCATCCCCTCAAGCGATTCATAAAAGTCCATAGCATCCTCATCGGGCTGGAATTCGGTTAGTTTATCATCGTCGATGACTGAGGACGGGATGATCCGCCCGCCTTTGCCCAGAACTACAGGCTCTGGAAGTTTTACGTTTTTGGCAACTGTCTTGATTGTACTGAGTGTAATTTGGGTGGAAGTCAGATTCTTGCTGCTGCCCTCATTGTACTCCGACACCATACCCGATACAGTCACATGATCTCCAATATCGGGCTTCAGGCTGGCATTCGTGCTGTATACGAATATGCCTTCAGAGGTATTGTCATTGCTATCCGGCTTAGGGTCCTGGATGAAAAATCCTTTATAATTGCCGTTCGCAAATGTATATCCATATTGGGTAACAATCCCCTCGACATCAGTAACGGTCTGGCCGGCATATTCAGAGGAATGGGATTCCCCTTGAATATCATGGATGCGCGGAGGCGCTGAAGCGGTATAACTGAACGTGAATACTTTGCTGGTCTGGCCCGGAATGGAAGCGATAGCTTTAATTACAGTATCCTTAGTAATCGTAACCGGAACGGTATACAACGTACTGGTCACGGTAGGTTCTGAGCCGTCGAGCGTATAATAGATAGCTGCTCCTTCTGTAGGACTGGATAGTGTTACAGAGCCTCCGCTAATGATTCGTCCGGCGCCGGGGCTGGCGGTCACAGAGAATAGCCCTTCTACCAGACTCTCGGCATTCAGCGGAATGAATTGATAGACATCATTAAACTGTTCAATAACACCGGTGATTCTATCAAAATGCTTTTCTGCGGTCAGTTGAGGCAGGTCAGAGTAAATTCTGAACGGCTGCTCAGCTTGAATGGCGGTGACATTCTTACCGTCTTTACTTTTGATTGTTACATTCTCAAGTGTGACAAGTTTAGCCTCATAAGCTTCACCATTTGCTGTTGTCAGTTCTGCGGCGGTAATTAACTGGGGAGCAGGAACACCGGCATCCGGAGTCACTACACTGTAGTTAAGCCCGGCGGACGGTTTAAGTTCCTGGAGGTTACTGTAGATATCCATAACACCTTGAATATTAACAATATCTCCTGCTTTGGCGAAGTCAGGGTACCCGTACAGCACAAGGCCAGCAGTGGCATCCTGAATGTACATTTTTGCGCCGTCGATGTGTGTAACCGTTCCTTCCGTCCATACGTTCTGACCCTTAGGTGCCGGGCGGACAGAGGCAATATCCTGTTGTTTAAGGAGAGTGTAATCATAGCTCGATTCTGTGCTATAGACTGCATCGGATACAGCATAGGTTTTGATTGTCGTGGGTGCATTTAGTAGGATAGGGGTGCTGTATGGCTTGAATGCCGCTTCGGCGCCGTCTATGTAGACTGCGGCGTACACGGATGCGCCAACGGTTGAAGTATTAAGGGAGATTTCAGTGCCTGCGGGCCAGGCATTGGCAGACGGAGTGGCAATAACCGGCGCTACAGTCTGACTGAGACCATAATGGCTATTGCGGGGATCAGGGGGCTGGACGGTGAAGTCCTTAGAGTTATTATCGGTATCGAAGGCACGGTTATCTGCAGGTGAAATGTCTGCGGTCTTGCGCACTGCGGCAAGGGTACTGCTTAGTGCGGCTGTAGCTCCGCTGCCTTCATAAGTAGTGGCAGTTCCGAAGCCAACCATATCAACACCTGCATTGGAGGCATCTACAAGGTCAATTTTGCCATTGGTAGCTCCAAGCTTTAATGTTCCTGTATAATCAGGGGCTGGCAATTCAACCGTACCTCCGGTACCAGCCGATTGCTGGATCAGAAAGTATCCCTTCGCGGCAATGGTTCCTGTTAATACTGAGATGTCGGATGTGTTAATTAGGTCACCATTGGCACTGGCATAACGCACCTTCCATCCCTCAAGACTCACTGCTGTATCCGTAGGATTGTATAATTCAATGAAGTCATTTTTGTATTTAGCGCCGCCGTTGCCGCCGCCACCGTAGACTTGTGAGATTACAATATTACTGTTATCCGCTGTTGCCTGTGCACTTTGTCCAGCAGGCGTTAACAGTCCGAGCAGCATTAGCACGGATAACCCTGTAGACAGCCATCTTCGCATCCTGTGAGAAATAACCATGATCCTAAACCCACTCCTCTCAAAACTATGATTGGCATTCCCCATTATTCTACCATTTAATTGTTAAATAAAGGGTCGCTTCATATAAATATATATTAAATTGAGACCAATTCAAAAGAATAATAGAGAAGTTTATTAGAAATGCATAAAAATAGTAGTAATGTTTAGTATAAAATCTATATAAATAGCCATTCCCCAATATTGGGGAATGGCTATTATCGATTATTAATAGAAAATCAATTATAGTCGACGTTGTAGAGCCGGATATCAGCCGTGATTCACTCCCGTTTAAATCCGCTCCGCCCCGCCCATATACGGCCGCAGCGCCTGCGGGATATAGATCGATCCGTCCTCCTGCTGGTGGTTCTCCAGCAGCGGAATCAGAATGCGCGGCGTGGCCACCGCTGTGTTGTTCAAGGTATGGCAGTATTGCAGCCGCCCGTCTTCATCACGGTAGCGGATGCCCGAGCGGCGGGCCTGGAAGTCGAGCAGATTGGAAGCCGAGTGGGTCTCCCCGTAAGCTTCTCTGCCCGGCATCCAGGTCTCGATGTCATACTGCTTATGGGTCTTCATCGCCATGTCTCCGCTACAGACGGCGACTACCCGGTAAGGCAGCTCCAGCAGCTGAAGAATATGCTCGGCATTGCCGAGAATCTCCTGGAGCATCTGCTCTGATTCTGCCGGATCGTTCTTGCACATGACCACCTGCTCGATCTTCGAGAACTGGTGGACCCGGTACAGCCCGCGCACATCGCGGCCGGCCGAGCCGACCTCGCGGCGGAAGCAGGCCGACATCCCGGCCAGCCGCAGCGGCTGATCCAGCTCCAGAATCTCATCGCTGTACAGCGAGACCAGCGACACCTCCGAGGTCCCGGCCAGCCAGCGCTTCTCGCCTGTCAGCTCGTAGGTCTGGTCCCGGCCGCCGGGGAAGAACCCGGTCCGCTCCAGCGCTTCCGGCCGGACGATCACGGGCACATCCATCGCGGTGAAGCCGCGCTGCATCAGCACATCGAGCGCCAGCCGCTGCACGGCGAGGTGCAGCAGCAGCCCGGCCCCCTTCAGCACATAGCTGCGGGGCCCTCCGGCTTTGACACCGCGCGGAAGGTCGATGATGTCGTGCAGCTCTCCGAGCTCGACATGGTCCCGCGCGCGGAAGCCGAATACCGGCGGCGCGCCATGCCGCCGCAGCTCCACATTCGCGCTGTCATCCGGCCCGATCGGCGTATCCGCCGACACGGGATTCGGCGCTTCCAGCAGCAGCTCGCCGCAGCGCTGCTCCGCTTCTGCCAGCTCCGCCTCCAGCAGCGCCAGCTCGCTGAGGGTGCCCCGCACCTGCGCCTTTGCGTGCTCGGCGCCTTCAGGGTCGCCCCCGCGCAGCAGGCGCTCGACCTCCTTCGTCAGCGCGTTGCGCTCCGCGCGCCGCTGCTCGGTGGCCCGGCGTACCTCCCGCCGCCGGTCATCCCACTCCAGAAGTTCCTCCAGGGGGAACTTCAATCTTTTCCATTCGGCCGTCTTCCGTACAAGGTCCTCATTCTCCCTGATCCAATTCATATCCAACATCTGCATCCGCTCCTTAAGTGTGGGTAAAAAAACGCAAAAAACGCCCTCATCCATGGGACGAGGAGCGTCAGCTCGCGGTGCCACCCAGGTTGACCTCATTCGCGTATAGCAGCTAAGCAGCGCGGAATCAGGCCCTCTTTGGTCTTCGCGGTAACGGGCGAAACCCGGTAAACTTAGGGAACAGGAAGCTGCTCCGGTCGCAGACGCCTCGCGGTTGGATGCCGGTCGTTGGCCTGGTCGGGATATAGGTTTGCCGTTTATTATAACCAGAGCGGCAGCAGTTTGCAAGCATAAGAGGGGTTTGACAATATTCCTTGTACTCTGCTAGGATTATTACTAATTTAAAGTATTGATGCCCGGCGAAGCAGCCCGGTTTATCCTATTATGCGGACGGAAGAGGTGCGGAAATGGCCAAAATAGTCGTAATTAACGGAACACCCTCGCTGGTCTCACGGATCAATGCCGTGATTGAGTATGCAGAGAATGCCCTGCGGGAGCGCGGGTATGAAGTGGAGCGGATCAATGTGGCGGAGCTGCCTGCGGAGGATCTGATCCATACCAAATTCGAGAGCGAGGCCATTGTCAAGGCGAATGGGCTCGTAGCGGAAGCTGATGCGGTAATCGTAGTCAGTCCGGTATATAAGGCTTCTTACACGGGAGTACTGAAGACCTTCCTGGATCTGGTGCCGCAAAAAGGGCTGGCCGGCAAAATCGTCCTGCCGCTCTTCATGGGCGGAAGTCTTGCACATCTGCTGGCGATCGACTATGCACTGAAGCCGGTACTGTCCGTGCTTGGCGCCCGCTACATTCTTGGCGGCGTCTACGCCGTAGACTCCCAGGCGGTTCGTAACGACCAGGGCGTAGTTGAGCTGGCTGAAGAGCTGCGTTTACGCCTGAACAGCGTGCTGGAAGAGCTGGCGGAGGAGACGGAGCATAAGGTGGGGCGCAAGGCAGGACAGACAGGAGCCGCGGAATAAGGTTACGCTGCCGGTCCGATCATCCCCGGTACAATCAAAAGGCACTAAACCACCCGGATGCGGGAGTTTAGTGCCTTTGTCTATTTAGGAGTTATACTCCTTGAAAGCTCAGCTCCGGCTCCCACAGAACAACCCTATCTCCCGCCAGACTCGCCGGAATATCAATGATCCGCTGGTTGCTGCTTCCCCGGTAGGAGAGGGTAAGGTCTTTGAGCTCTTCGACGAACCGTCCGTCGATCACGACCTGGCACAAGGCCAGCAGCTTCCATTCCGCAGAGCCCGGGGAAGCCGTAAGCTCCTCGTACGTATAGCCGGTATAGATCCAGACCGGGAAGGCCGGCAGCTCGGCGCGCAGCTCGTGTATGAAGTCTGCAGCCTCCTCAGCCGAGAAAAAAGGGTCCCCGCCCGCCAGCGTCAAGCCGTCCAGCAGCGGATTGCCTGCAATCTCCTCTATAATCTCCCGCCGGCGCTCCGGGGTAAAGGCCTCCCCGTAGTTAAAGTTCCAGGTCTTCGGGTTGAAGCAGCCCGGGCAGCGGTGGCGGCAGCCGCTGACGAAGAGGACGGCCCGCAGGCCTTCCCCTTCATTGATCGACTCCGGATAATATCCGCAGATGTTCATAGATGCTTAACACGGTCCCGGACTTCGGCTTGCTTGGCCGCATTGAAACGGGTCTGATAGTCACCGGTCAGATACCCGGTAACCCGGCGCAGACGGCGGATATGGGTGGTATCCTCATGGGCATTGCAGGTCGGGCAATTCGTGCCGATGACCCCTTCATAGCCGCAGCCGGAGCAGCGGTCAATCGGATGGTTGATGCTGAAGTAGCTGATGTCCTGCTCCAGCGCATATTTGATGATTTTGACGAACGCTGCAGGATTGCTCCGGGCATTGCCGTTCAGCTCGACATAGGAGATCGCTCCGGCGTTGCAATATTCATGGAACGGGGCTTCCAGGCTGATCTTCTTGGCTGCGCTAAGTTCATGGTAGACCGGAATGTGGAACGAGTTCGTATAGTATTCACGGTCGGTTACCCCAGGGATAGAACCGAGCACCTTGCGGTCGATCTTGGTGAACTTACCGGAGAGACCTTCGGCCGGTGTTGCGAACAAGGTGATGTTGAGGTTAAGCTCCTCGCTCTTGCGGTCGCAATATTCACGCATGTGGCGGACAATGGCTACAGCCTTGGCGTGAATCTCCATATCTTCGCCGTGATGCTTGCCGTACATGGCTTTCATGCATTCGGCCATCCCGATGAAGCCCAGCGACAGGCTGCCGTGCTTCAGCAGTTCGCCTGCACTGTCATCAGGGGCAAGCTGCTCGCCGCCCTCCCAGACGCCTTCACGCATCATGAAATCGGAGGCTTTGGCCTTCTGGGAAGCCTGGATACGGAAGCGGTGCAGCAGACCGTCCAGCGCAATATCCATATAGTGATTCAGGTCGTCGAAGAACCCTTCTTCATCAGCAGCCAGGCGGCGGCCGGTTATCGTGCCGTGGGCCAGTCCAAGACGCACCAGGTTGAGCGTATTGAAGGACAAGTTGCCTTTGCCGGAGCAATGGTTGCGTCCGAAGCGGTCGCCGAGCACACGGGTCCGGCAGCCCATCGTAGCGAACTCGGTATCCGGGTCAGCCGGATCATAATATTGCATGTTCAGCGGAGCGTCCAGGTTGGCGAAGTTCGGATACAATCTGCGCGCCGAGCACTCCGCTGCCTTCAGGAACAGCTCATAGTTAGGGTCACCCGGTTGCTGGTTGATGCCTTGCTTGCATTTGAAGATCTGAATCGGGAACACCGGCGTCTCCCCGCTGCCCAGTCCGTTCATCGTAGCCGTCAGCAGTGAGCTGATCACAAGCTGGCCCTCCGGGGAGGTGCAGGTCCCGTAGTTGATGCTGGTAAAAGGAATCTGGCCGCCGGAGCGGCTGGACATCGTATTCAGGTTATGTACCATACTCTCTGCGGCCTGCAGGGTCTCGCTCTGCGTCTCCTTCAGGGCAAAACGGAAGGCGCGCGGATACTGCTCAGCCAGATCGCTGCGGCTCATCGTAATCTCCCCAAGTTCTGAAACCTCTGCATTCTCCTCGAAATACTCCAGACCTTTGCGGAAGAGCTTGGAGAAGGACTTGGTCACATAAGGAGCCAGATCATAATCCAGCTTGTTGGCGGACACACCGCCGTACTGCGCATTCTGCTGCGACTGGAAAATAATCGCCACCAGCGACATCGCCGTCATAATCGAGTTGGGAGGCCGTACGCTGCCGTTGCCGGTGTTGAAGCCTTCACGGAGAAGCCGTTCGAACGGGATGAAGATGCAGTTGGTGGTTCCGATGGCGTATTGATCCAGGTCATGCACATAGACGACATTATCCAGGGTAGCCTGTACCAGCTGCGGCGGCATGGTGAAGTTGCGGGCATACCATTTGGAGTATTCACTGCCGAATTTGCTCATTTTGCCGGAGAAGCTCTCCCCGTTCAGGTTGGCGTTCTCGCGCAGCAGATCCAGATCCCGGCTGTCGATAATATCCCGTCCCAGATGAATGACCTCTTCCAAAAGATCCTCCTGTGCAGCTTGTCCTTCGTTATAACGTTTCTCCAGCAGCGTCATTATATAACTCTCTCCTCTCGGGTATTGTAAGCGTTAAAAAAGCACCTCCGGCCGGGAAGGCCGGAAATGCCCGAATGCATGATGCAAAGATCCGGGAAGCGGAAATTTGCCTGTGGTCTGGGTGGAATATACGAGCAGACAAGGGGCAAATAGCTTACGCCCGTTCTTGTATATTCCGCAGAGCCGATACCTGAAAATAATCCGCGATCGTCCTCAGGTATCGGCAGCCTCTGGCCCGATTGACGGAAGGCTAACTCTGCTATTGCAGGCCGCATACGGACACCTTCCCTGTTCCTCGCAGGAGTCTAAGCGGTGCCACCGAAACAGGCAGGTCTCCTGGCTTCCGGCAACTCCTCCGGCGCCTTCCCGGGGGGCTTATTCCGCCCCTTAGTGGCAATTAGCCGGAGAATGCGGCCCTGGGCATCGCACCCTGGGAGCATCCGGTTACAGTGGCGGGACCGCAGCGGTTTTGCACCGCGCTTCCCTATTAAGTCGCACCTCTATTACAAGGGGTGAAACACCCGTTTCTACTATATTTTGTTGTTATCTATTAAAGCTACCGCAATATATTGTGTTTGTAAATGTTTTTTTGCAATCCCGCACGGGGAGCGGGTTCGGCGCTTTTACTCACAGCTGATCCACAGTTAGTCCACAGGTAATCCACAACTTTCCTATGAATCTGCCGTGAATTTTTCATAAAATCTCCGAAAATACGCCACAAAGAATCCATAAATAGAGTGCGTCTAATCCTGGTAATCATTTTGACGGATATTAATAGAATAGAGAGGGTGCAGGTGATTTGTAGCAAGCCTGGCGAAGCGTTACAATAAGAGGATAAGTTAGAGGCAGGCACATCAGATCATTAGGAGGCAGTTCACAATGGCAATTGGCGAAGTGACCGTTATTCCGATTGGGACAGGCAGCACCAGTCTCAGCAGCTATGTGGCCGAGATGCAGCGCGTGCTGGAGACGGTGGAGGGCATTACCTACGAGCTAACTTCTATGGGTACGATTATTGAGGGGCCGGTAGCGCGGATTCTGGCTGCGGTAGAAGCGCTGCACGAGTCGCCGTTCACCGCCGGGGCGCAGAGAGTCTCAACCTCGCTCAAGATCGATGACCGGCGCGACAAGATCTCGACCAGTCGCAGCAAGCTGGAATCCGTGGAGCGCAAGCTACAGGGAGAGTAGCGGGAATACAGTATCTAATCAGAAATGATAATAAGGAGCGGATTATTCATGGCAGAAGCAGCTCAGCAGATCGGAATTCAAATGTATACACTGCGTGACCAGACGGAACGCGATTTCCTCGGCACACTGGCCAAGGTGGCAGAGATGGGGTACCAGGCAGTGGAATTCGCCGGTTATTTCGGTGTATCTGCAGGGGAACTGCGCCGTAAGCTGGATGAACTTGGCCTGGCGGCTCCTTCGGCGCATGTAGGCCTGGACTTCAGCAGTCTGGATAAGATGGAACAGGCATTAGCCAAAGAGATTGAATACGGTGTAGAGCTCGGACTGCAATATATGATCACCCCGTCGGCACCGCTTCCGCCGAACCCTTCCATAGAGGATGTAACGAGAATCATTCCATTCCTGGAGAAGGCTTCCGCGATGGTCCGGGCGGCGGGGATGCAGTACGGCTACCACAACCATGATTATGAATTCAAAGAGGTTGACGGCAAGGCGGTCATCGATATCTGGCTGGAGCAGATTCCTGCCGAGCATATGCTGGCTGAGTTTGATCTGGGATGGGTATACAGGGGGGGAGCCCGGCCCGTTGATTATGTGTCACGGTACGCCGGCCGTGTTCCGCTGGTTCACATGAAGGACTTCGGAGCAGACAATGAGGAGACCGATCTCGGAAAGGGAGAGGTTGATTTCCGGAGCGTCTTCGAGATCGCGGAGCAGAGCGGAATTCTCTATTATATTGTGGAGCAAGAGGCCTATGAGGAGTCCTCCCTTGCAAGCGCTAAGCTCGCACTGGATTATTTCCGCGGGCTGGGGCTGATGCACGGCTGAGGACACAGCAACCAGCGGAAAAAGGGCTTGCGTTTTCCGCTGGAAGAGTTATAATATTTTTTGCTTGGCAGACGCAAACGTCTGTAAGCTGGTGTAGCTCAGGGGTAGAGCAACGCACTCGTAATGCGTAGGCCGGGGGTTCAATTCCCTTCACCAGCATTCTTACAAAGTCGATAGTGGCGCGGGTTTCCGGTTTTTTGGAACTGCGCCTTTTTTCTATGCAAGCATCAACATCTACCATTCTTCTAACCTTTAGTTAAGTAAAGTGGGGAGCTTATGGTTGGATGCTAGGAGGCAAGGAGGCAAGGATCTTATATGGGAAACCGGACATTCCTGAGTGTTACCAGTGCCGATACAGATTTGATTGATTATGAGAATACAGCTTTCGAAACGAATAATTTTCTCGCTCCAATATGGTTTTGTCTAGTCAGCCAAGACCAGTTCCAGCGCTATAGCAGGCAGCTTATGCAAGCTTGGAGCAAGATTCAACCCCATATGGACCAACCGGATGTGGAGGATTTGCCTGAGTGGGAACATTTTTCAGAGGCCTTCCAATGGCAGATTCCATGGGCGGATGCTGCAGAGCAATTGCGCCTGAGTTTACCCGGCACGCTGGCCCATTTCCCAGCGCTTTCCACTCCTGTACATGAGTGGCTGGTAACCTTATCGACCCATGTACAGCGTTATTCTTCTGCTGTTATTCATCTGGAGCTTTCGCAATATTTCTCATTCACGGGCGATCCTGCCCTGTATCTAAAAGACATTCAAGAATACGTTACCCTCTGGCAGTCGCCGCATCCCTCGCAGGAGAAGGTCTGGCAGGGAGCAGCCGATAACTTTTATATGCTGAATGGGGAGCATTTGCCTAGGAGGGAACGAACGGCAGCTCAACCGGAGCAAGCTACCGATATTCAACCAGCACAGTCCATTCCTCCAGTATCCGGGAAGCGCCAGTCCAAATGGAGGCAGGAGCTCTACATCTGGTTGCTTGCGATTCTATCCGCAGCCCTCTTTTTTGCCGTCTATATCAAGACCTCCAGTGGTTGGTTGGCGGTGCTCTGCTTCTTCATCCCCTCCCTGTGTATCGTTTTGTGGAAAATAGTTATCGGTCGTAAACAAACCTCCCGCCATCAGCTGGAAGCCGCTAGGACCTCGAAGAGGAACAGTCTCCCCTCTTATCCTGTGCTAAGGATTGAGTATTTCGACGGGCGTTCACCTATTGGGGTGGATGGCATGGAAATTGGTCCTTCGGAGGATAAAGCGTTACCGGATATTATCCCCTGGCTGCAAATCCTGCAAGCAAAGGTGCTTTCATCTCATGAGGTCGAGCTCATTGTTTCTGCTAACCAATCATCAGTCTCTACCTTACAACTTCATTTGAGGCTGGATGAACAGTTGGATGCCAAGGATATCGTATCAGCGGTTAATGCGATGGTGCTGGCTCATGACAAAGCATTGGTATGATTACATTCACTAACCGGCTTGGTGGCATCTCCCTGGTCGTTAGTGCACCAGGATTGGGACTGGAAGGCCAGGAAGATAGCCACCCATCTGTGTTCATTCTCGAAATGAATAAGGACGCCGCCGTCTTGCCATGTGCCATTTTCTCTGGCGTACCCGCCCGCATTGCCTTGGTTCATATGAATATTATGAACGCCCTGCCCAGGGGAGAAGCCGAAGTACTTATCGGGCTTATCCTCTTCTGGTCCCCAAGGCTCGCCGAATACGTACAGGGTTGCATCCTGTTGCTGTGCCTCCTTGAGATAAGAGGTGATTTTATCATAAAGATTGTTGCGGGGATCGCTGTTTTCGGGTTCATTCCGGTTCGTATTAGGCAGAGCTACCATCTTACTGGGAATCACCAGGTTTCCCCTGATATAATCAAGGGCAAGGCTCCGGTTATGCCTGGTGATCTTCGTGAAGCCGGATTCAAGCGTGAGCCAACGGGCCGTTTCTTCCGCTTTGAAATGTTCGCCCACATAATAAAGCACCTGATTTGCGGTGTCCTCCGGTAAATGTTCCGCTTTTGCGCTTGATCTGATATTGATAGCCACCCTGTACTTTTTATTAATATCACCTTCAACCTCAACCAGTACCTGGACATGATTATTTTTGACACCTAGCTTATATATGGTATTCTCATTGGATAATTTGCATTTTAATACCCCGTACCCTTGATCTAATCCGTTACCCATAGTTCGTCAGTCCCCCTTCTTAGCTATTAATGTTTCCCATAGAAGGCCATAGTCATTCTGAGTAAAAAGGTGTTCAACAGAGGAGGCAAGCTGCATTATGAAATGCCTAACCATTCGCCAGCCGTGGGCCACGTTAATTGCGCTGGGAGAAAAACAAATCGAAACCCGGACCTGGCGGACCGCCCAGCGGGGAGAGTTAGCCATTCATGCCGGGATGCAGGTGAATAAGGCGATCTGCCGGACGGAGCCGTATCAGTCGTTGCTGGCACGTTACGGTTACACTGCGGACAACCTGCCAACCGGCAAGATCATTGCAGTCAGCCGCATTGCGGATTGCTGTGAGGTGACGCCGGAGCTTGCGCAGCAAGGCTGGCCGGGCGGCAATGAATATGTATTCGGCAATTATGCCGAAGGAAGGTATGCCTGGATGCTGGAGGAGGTTGTTCCGCTGGTACATCCCATACCTGCTAAGGGACGTCTGGGTTTCTGGGAATATCCTGTGCTGGAAGAGGAATTGTGAATTTCTTGACGGCAATGTGAAGAAAAATTGCTCCAGATTGGCTGTCAGCTGGTATAATTGGGATATTCGGCGGGAAATCTTCCTATATATAAGGAGAGTTGTGCTCTGAGGCGGTCTACCGCTGGAGAGGGGCAGAAATGCCGGGAAGGAGCGTATGCATAATAGATGGGAAGCCTTCTAATTGCATGGCTTTGTATGCTTTGTTTGTTTCTTGCGTTCAGGGATCAGGTAAGCCGGAGAATCCTGTACCCGGTAGCTGTGGTGGTGATATGCGGCACATTGGGGTATTGGACGTTGTTAATGTAGCCGCATCCGGGCGATCATTTAATGCAGAAGTCTGCCGCTTGCGGCAGGCTTCTTTGTTAGCGCTGCTCCATCTTCTCCATACCCAGATATCTGCGCATATGCAGAGTGGCCTGGGCGGCAATCACATCATCCAGCAGCAGCATCCGTTCGTGATAGCCCCTGCAGACAAATTTGGCTTCAACACCCGTCTCCAGCCGCTGCTGCTCATAGACCTTCAGACCACGTGCGCGCATTCCGGCACGGACCTCCCGCAGATCGGCAGAAGCGGCATGAGCGGCCGACTGGATTACCTCCAGATAAGGTGCAGGCGTGCGCAGCTCAGAGGCTATAGCAGAAGCATCGCGCTCGAAGGCGGATAGAATAAGCGGCAGCAAAATATAAGATTTGACCAGCAGGTTGTCCTGGCTCTCTGCTCTTTGCATCCTTCTCAACCCCTCGAAGAGAACGTATATTCGCATTGTAACTCATCCTTCAAAAAATAATCAATGGGTTTTATAAATTAACTCAAATAATGTGATATATTTCACAAAAAAATAAGATGAATTATTTTATATTAAAATTGAAATATTAAAGATTGAAAAATAAATCAGCTCAAAGGAGAATGGCAATGAGTCGTGAAGGAAGCCTCCGCCGTGGTTTGGTATTCGGGATCATTCTAAGTGTTCCGCTCTGGGTATCGATGATTGGCTGGGTTCAGCTGTTCGGGTCTGCCTAGGCGACATTTTATTCAAAATATATGAAGTCTATTAGCAGGTGTCGTCCCTATGGGCGGCACTTTTTTTTCGAGCTGAGGTGCCTGTAAATAGGTAAAATTGCATTGAACAGGAGCAGACAATGAGTAGGAGGGGTCTGAAGGCGATAAAATAGGACAAATGCATCAAATTTAAATAATATAAATTGATATTATTATAGGTAAGAGAGATAAACGGCTACAGCCAATCCTCTGATTTCTCGACTTTTTTCGTCAGCATATAAAAAAAGATTCGCCCCTGAAGCCTTATGATAAAAGGGTTAAATGAGGAATCTTCGCAAAAATAATTTCAAAAAATATACTGGGAATGGATTGACAACAGGGTGGGGGAGCGGATAAACTGAAATTAGTACAAAAGTAACAAATGTCATAGACTCAACAATGATCTTACATAAGCAAATCTTAATTGCATACCGAAATCATGTACAAACGCAAACCGTATCGAAAGAACGGGACGCAAAGTCAGGAATCTACTGTCTCTAAAGTTGAGGCTAGGGTCGTCCGGCCGCCGTGAAGCTAACCCTTCGTGGCGGTCTTTTTGTTGTTATAGTCGCGTGACAGATTCATAGAATAGTAACTAGGAGGTGTGGACTATTGAAGAAAAGAGTACGTAAAACAGCTGCCATCCTTATGGCAGGCCTATTGACCCTATCCAGTGCCTTTACGTGGGGGACGGATGTTAGAGCAGCTTCAGGGGTGCCGTATACGCCAACACCGGTTTTGGGGGTTGCAGGGAATTTTAATGCTTTTATCCTCGGGGATTTTAAACAAGCCAATGACCAGATTGAAGGCCGCCTGGCAGCGGCGGGGAACATTACCCTCTCCGGAGGATACGGAGTAGCCAGGGCATACAGGGATGCTTCGCCGACGGATGTACTTGTGGCCGGTAAGAATTTTGTACATTTAGGCAGTGGAGAGATCTATGGAAATGTGGTATTTGGGGATAGCTTTACAGCCAATGAGCCTGGTGTCAACATCAAAGGCGGGAAGAAAAATGCCAGCCCGATTGATTTTGCAGCCGAGCAGCAAGCTCTGATCTCCCGATCCACAGAGTATGGGGCCTTGGCCGACACGAATGAGATTGGCGATAATCATTATGGACAGCTCAAGATAAGTGCACCGGATCGTTTCAATGTAGTTCATTTGGATGCCTCGACACTGGCGAAGACCAACTATATCGAATTCAACATTGCACAGAACGCTACGCTGATTATTAATATAAGCGGGTCTACAGTCAATGTGCCGAGCTTTTCAATGAATAACGGCAGAGCCAGTCAGGTATTGTTCAACTTTTACGAAGCTTCTGAGGTGAATATCGCTTATACCTCATTCTTCGGGACGATCCTCGCACCTAGAGCGGATGTTCATTATGCCGGAGCAGAGCTGTACGGAACCCTGATTGCAAAATCTTTTAGCGGCGGGGTAGAGATGCACCTGGGATTGTACGAGGGAGAGGGGCCGCCGCCGAGTCCGACGCCGACCGCAACGCCGACACCTAGTCCATCACCGACACCAACGCCGACAGTGAAACCAACACCAACGGTAACGCCAACACCGACTGTGAAACCAACACCAACGGTAACGCCAACACCTACAGTGAAGCCAACACCGACGGTAACGCCAACACCTACAGTGAAGCCAACACCGACGGTAACGCCTACACCTACAGTGAAGCCAACACCGACCATAAAACCGTCACCTACACCTGTGTGCACTCCAACTCCAAAGCCAACACCGACTGTAAAACCGACACCAACGCCGACCGTGAAGCCGACACCAACGCCGACCGTGAAGCCAACACCAACGCCGACCGTGAAGCCAACACCAACGCCGACCGTGAAGCCGACACCAACGCCGACCGTGAAGCCAACACCAACGCCGACCGTGAAGCCAACACCAACACCGACCGTGAAGCCAACACCAACACCGACCGTGAAGCCGACACCGACCGTGAAGCCAACACCAACGCCGACCGTGAAGCCGACACCAACGCCGACTGTGAAGCCGACACCAACGCCGACCGTGAAGCCGACACCAACGCCGACTGTGAAGCCAACACCAACGCCGACTGTGAAGCCGACACCAACGCCGACTGTGAAGCCGACACCAACGCCAACGGTGAAGCCAACACCGACGCCGACCGTGAAGCCAACACCAACGCCGACCGTGAAGCCGACACCAACGCCAACGGTGAAGCCAACACCGACACCAACAGCGGTGCCGACGCCAACACCAACGGCAGTTCCGACACCAACGCCAACAGCGGTACCGACACCAACGCCAACAGCAGTACCGACACCAACGCCAACGGCAGAACCGACACCAACGCCAACGGCAGTACCGACACCAACACCAACGGCAGTACCGACACCAACACCAACAGCAGTACCGACACCAACGCCAACGGCAGTACCGACACCAACACCAACAGCAGTACCGACACCAACGCCAACGGCAGTACCGACACCAACGCCAACGGCAGTACCGACACCGACGCCAACAGCGGGACCGACACCAACGCCAACGGCAGAGCCGACACCAACACCAACGGCAGAGCCGACACCAACACCAACGGCAGAGCCGACACCAACGCCAACGGCGGTACCGACACCAACGCCAACGGCAGAACCGACACCAACACCAACGGCAGAGCCAACACCAACACCGACGGTAGAACCAACACCGACACCAACGCCAACGGCAGAGCCGACACCAACACCAACGGCAGAGCCAACACCAACGCCGACAGCGGAACCGACACCAACGCCAACGGCAGAACCGACACCAACACCAACGGTAGAACCAACACCAACGCCGACAGCAGAGCCGACACCAACGCCAACGGCAGAACCGACACCAACGCCAACGGCAGAGCCAACACCAACGCCAACGGCAGAGCCAACACCAACACCGACGGTAGAGCCAACACCGACACCGACGGTAGAGCCGACACCAACACCGACGGTAGAGCCAACACCGACACCGACGGTAGAACCGACACCAACGCCAACGGCAGAGCCAACACCAACACCAACGGCAGAGCCAACACCAACACCGACGGTAGAGCCAACACCGACACCGACGGTAGAACCGACACCAACGCCAACGGCAGAGCCAACACCAACACCGACGGCAGAGCCAACACCAACACCGACGGTAGAGCCAACACCGACACCGACGGTAGAACCGACACCAACGCCGACGGTAGAGCCGACACCAACACCGACGGTAGAGCCGACACCAACGCCGACACCGACACCAGAGCCGACACCAACGCCGACACCGACACCAGAGCCGACACCAACGCCGACACCGACACCGACACCGACACCGACACCGACACCAGATCCAACACCAGTAACAACGCCAGCGCCAACATCGCCGCCGTTCAGTTTCCCTCCAGTGCCTACGCCGACTCCGATTATCGGATTTATCGTGAGCAATGATGTGGTTGTGAATGATGATCCGCTGCCGCTTGGACCTGTAGCAACTCCAATAGCTACAACAGTGCCGACGCCGACACCGGCTGTTGCGGTTGCGCAAATAGCAGCAACACCGGAGCCAACGCCTTCAGCAGAACCGGCACCCGATGTAGTCCTTATTGATGATGAGGTTCCTCTAGGCGGTGTGCCTGTGGATGGAACCTTGCCGAAGACGGGCGAATCCAGTCCTGCGCCTTATTATTTTGCCGGTTTGGCACTCGCTGGTCTGGGCTTGATTCTTAGAAGAACCACCAGAAACAGCAAACGTAAATGAGTGACCGGAACTGAGATTTATATAAACAAACGATGATCCTGTAATTTGACCAGGGCTGCTTTCGGAGAAGATGTTCTCCTGAAAGCAGCTCTTTTTTTTATTGGAAATAAGTGCCCGGATACAGAATGTATGCGAAAAACAACATACAATGTGCCGGTGAGAGAGTCAGCGGACCAAATGTATGCGAAAAACAATATACAATGTGCCGGTGAGAGAGTCAGCGGACCAAATGTATGCGAAAAACAATATACAATGTGCCGATGAGAGAGTCAGCGGATCAAATGTATGTGGAAAACAGCATACATGCAATCTGCTGCGGGAAGGCGAGTGTGCTAAATAGAGTCCACCTGCTTCTTTCAAGAGTCTTGCAGAGTACAATGGAGTTGAAGTTTGCGCCTCAGCCGTATTTTTAGTTGGCCGTACTCCCATGCTATACTAGGCTCAAATTAATATGGTTGCTTACTGAAGGAGGAACGTTGATGTGGATGATATACCTGCTTGTGGTGCTGATCGTGGTGGCCGGAGGGGTGGGGTATGCCGGATTCTATTTTTATGGAGTAGCCATTAAACGGGCCCCTAAGGAATTCCTGGCCAAGACCCCAGACCTTAAGATCGATCCGCCGCCGGTGGCCGGAGCCTCGTGGGGAGAAGGAGCGGAGTGGGTGTCCCGGCAGACCTTCCGTGAGGTAGAGCTGGTCTCTGAGGATGGGCTCAAGCTGCAAGGCTATTATCTGGCGTCAGAGCGTGCTGCCGGACGGACGGTCATTGTTGCCCACGGTTATTCCGGGAAGGCCAAGGATATGGGAGCGACCGCCAAGAACTATTATGAGAACCTGGGGTACAATGTGCTGCTGCCTGATGCCAGGGGACACGGGAAAAGTGAAGGAGATTATATCGGCTTTGGCTGGCCGGAACGACGGGATTATCTGAAATGGATCGGATTCGTTCTGCAGGAGAATGGTCCGGACGCGCAAATCGTACTGCATGGTGTATCTATGGGCGGAGCCACGGTGCTGATGACGTCCGGCGAGGAGCTTCCTCCGCAGGTCAAGGCGATTGTCGCCGATTGCGGTTATACCTCGGTCAAGGCCCAGCTGTCCTATCAGCTGAAGCGGATGTACCATCTGCCGAGCTTCCCGTTTGTGCCGGTGGCCAGTCTGGTGACCCGGATGAAGGCCGGTTATTTCTTCGGGGAGGCGTCTGCGCTGAAGCAGGTTCGCAAGGCCAAGGTGCCGATTCTGTTCATCCACGGGGATGCGGATAAGTTCGTGCCTTATGCAATGATGAATGAGCTGTATGAGGCCTGCCGGAGTCCGAAGGAGCAACTGGTGGTGCATGGAGCGGGGCATGGTCTTGCCTATGATACGGATAAAAGCACATACATCCGCACAGTAGGCGAATTCGTGGAACGTTATGTACACAGTCCGGCTGCCGCTGAATCTATACGGTAAAAAAGTCCGTAGAACGTAGACGCGCCCGATATCCGCTGACAGCGGTTATCGGGCGCTAATTATGTTCCACACATGGGGCCTTTCCCTGAAGAACAGAGAAGCAGCCAGCCATGTCTTATCGGTATATTAATCCCCCGCCGTCTGTGAGCAAGACGGGTGTCGTTATTCCTTGTTATTTCCAGCAGCCGTGTGGCGAGAATAATCCTTCCAATACGACAAAAGCCCTACCTCTCTTTTGTCCTTGCGGCTCCGTGGCCGCGCCAGTGTGAATCGGAATGCTATGTTCGAATTTAGTCTCATAAAAGGGATAAGTACTGCAAGAAAACGTAAGATATTGTGTCCAAACCGCCGATAATATAGAGAAGTGATTCATCGGCCTGACATCTTCTTGATGGGGATAAACATACTCGAAAACAAATATTATTTTATTATAGCATGGTCTTTACATAAATGCAACTGTATATTGGGCTGAGGCCGGACGGGGATGAGGGGACAGATGAGACTATACAGAAGCTTTTTGAGAAATCAGATCCGGAACTATATCTTCGGCTCAGCTGTAGCGGTACTCGCGGTCGGGAGTCTGCTTATGTTATCTTCCCTGGAGATCAGCCGGGTTGAATATTACCGCCTCTTGCTGGTGCTTGCTTGTTCTTTCGTAATAATGGCCTCTATTGAGATTACTGTCTTTCTCAGACAGATCAGGCCCGTACGGGCTGCGCTGGTTCAGGAGAATGCCGCATTGTCTATGCTGGAAGAAGCATATCTGCACACGCACCTGCTGCCCAAACGGGCTATACAGCGGATTATGGGGCCGCATCTGCTCGGCTTATCCGTTCCGGCTCTGCTGCTGTCGGTGTGGATGATCAATTCTGGCTGGGTCACGTTTCCGTACTTCTATCTGATTCTGGCGATGTGCTGCGCAGTGCTTGTGGCTTGTATGCATTCCCTTATTGAATTCTTCCTGACCTGCACCTCCATTATTCCGCTGATCAAGGAATTCAGGAACCGTGCACTGGAGCAGTATGGTGTGGATTTTTCCCTGGAGGGCCATGTGTTCGTGCCGATACGCCCCAAATTCCTGGTAAGCTGTATGCTGATCGGCACCTTCCCGCTGTTCCTGTTTATTATGGCCACGCATATCCGTATGAACGGTGAAGGGGATTCGATAGTTGTCGTCGGACTTCAGAGCTACTGGGCCTGGGCGGGGATGGTGATGCTGATCGGCACGCTGTTCTCCTCCATTGCGGCCTGGCTGCTGACGAACAGCGTACAGCATCCGATCCATGAGCTGTATCAGGCGATGAACCAGGTGAAGGACGGCAATCTGATCCAGGTGCAGGATGAGTACTCCGATGAGTTCTCGAAGCTGGTGGCAGGCTTTAACATGATGGTCCGGGGGCTGCAGGCCCGGGAGCAGCAGAGCCGCCAACTGCTGGACAGCTACTTCTCCACCCTTGCCGTGGCGCTGGACGCCCGCGATTCGTATACGGCAGGACACTCGCTCCGTGTAGCGGAGTATTCGGTAATTATCGGGCAGCTGGCCGGACTGAGGGGGCAGGAGCTGGATGATCTGCGCAGGTCGGCGCTGCTGCATGATATTGGCAAGATCGGGGTCAGAGACAGCATCCTCTTCAAGGAAGGAGCCCTAACAGATGAGGAATTCCTTCAGATTCAGAGTCATACTGTGCTAGGGGAGAATATTCTGCGGCAGATTGAACCAGCGGACAAAATGGCACCCTATCTGGGCGGCGTCCGCTCGCATCATGAGCGTTATGACGGCCGGGGCTACCCGGATGGTCTTGCAGGTATGAATATTCCGTTGCACGGCCGGATTATCGCTGTGGCGGATGCTTATGATGCTATGACGTCGGACCGGCCTTACCGTAAAGGGATGGACCATGAGCGGGCGCTGAATATTCTGGAGCAGGGCAGGGGGAGTCAGTGGGACCCTCAATTCGCCGGACTGTTCCTGGGGTACTTCGGCCGGAATCCGGAAGCCCGTAAGGGTGCTCAGCCCGTCCAAGCCGGGTAATTCTATAAATGATTGCATTATCCTTATATTCCTTGCCGAAGCGGATACTATCCAGTTTATGGAGGATCCGCTTCAGCTTTGCGTGCCTATTTTGTGAACTGACATGGAATTGCGACAATTAACGACTACATTCATTGAAGGATTGAGGGCAGACCGTTATAATTATTAAGTCTGGATTTTAATTAAAAAATAAGGGAGATTTCTATGAAACGCGCAGATGTGCTGCTGATTTCTATCGTTCTGATTGCTGCGCTCGCTTTTCTCGTGCCAAGATGGCTGTCAAACGATGCTGATAAAGGTGGGCCGGGCAAAGAACTCAAGGCCAACATCACGGTAGATGGTAAGTTATTCAAAACGATAACCCTTACCAAAGAAGAGCAGACTATTGAGGTCCGCACCGAACGGGGCTATAACATTCTGAAGGTGCATGACTACGGGGTCGAGATGTTTGATGCGGATTGTCCCGATAAGGTATGTCTTGGCTTCGGATTCATCACGTTGCCCAAGCAGACCATCGTCTGTCTTCCGCACCGGGTATTGGTTGAGATTGCAAGTGCGGCCGGGGAGGATGAAGTAGATGGCTATGTCCAGTAGTGAATCGGCTACAGCTCTGAAGCGGACCGTAATTATCGCTATATTCGCTGCCGTTGCTGTGGTGCTGAGTATTGTGGAGGCGCAGATCCCGCTGGCTGGAGTGGGGCTCATGCCCGGGGCGAAGCTGGGCTTCGCCAATATTATGATTTTGACCTGTATTTACTTTTTGCGCGGACGGGATGTCCTGGTTCTGGTGATCCTGAAGACACTGCTGACCGCCTTCCTGCTCGGTACGCTGTCCAGCCTGCTGTTCAGCCTGTTCGGCTCCCTGTTCAGCTTCATCGTGATGTTCGCGCTGGTGAAGCTTGGCCGCAGAAAGTTCAGTGTCATCGGCATTAGCATTGCAGGCGGATTGGCTCACAATACGGGGCAGCTACTGGCAGCCTCGTTCGTGTTCAATTCAACGAGTATTTTCTATTACCTGCCGGTGCTGCTGATTACCGGTATTATTACGGGCATTGCTGTCGGCTTCGCCGTCCGGTATGTGGTTGACTCGCTATCCAAAATATCCTTGTTTGAAGAGTTCCTGAACGGACCGGGTCACTAGCTGCGGAAGGATGAGTAACATGAATCAAGCGTACAACGATACAAAAGCCGGTGAAAAGCCAGCGGTGATTGCCCTTGAGGGCGTATCCTTCGGCTATGACCCGGAGCATCCGATTCTCCACGATATCAACGTGTCGATCCCGCAGGGCCAATGGGTGAGCATTGTCGGGCCTAACGGCTGCGGCAAATCGACCCTGGTCAAGCTGCTGAATGCGCTGCTTCCGAAGAGTGCAGGCCAGATCTCTGTCTGCGGACATACGCTGCAGGAAGAGACGGTTCAGTCCATCCGGCAATGCATCGGAATGGTCTTCCAGAACCCCGATAACCAGTTCATCGGTCAGACGGTGGAAGAAGATATTCTCTTCGGCCTGGAGGGTCTGTGCTTATCGTACGAAGAGATGAAGGAGCGGCTTGAATTCTATACTGGTAAGCTCGGGATTGGGAATCTGCTGTCGAAGCATCCCGGAGAGTTGTCGGGCGGGCAGAAGCAGCGAGTGGCCATCGCCTCGATTCTCGCCATGAAGCCAGGCATCGTCATCTTCGACGAGGCCTCTTCTATGTTGGACGAAGGCAGCCGCGATGAGCTGATGGGGATTCTGCGGGACATGCAGGCCGCGGGCAGCTACACGATTCTGCTGATTACCCATGATGCCGATGAGATTCTGGCTTCGGACCGGGTGCTTGCGCTGCACGGGGGAAGCATTGCGGCAGATGTATCACCTGCGGAGCTGTTCCGTGATGCGGAGCTGCTGGAGAAGTGTCATTTGCGGGAGCCTTATACTTGGCAGCTAGCCCGTGAACTGGAGAGCCGGGGAATTACGGTGGATGTACCCGCCAGCGAAAAGGAGCTTATAGACACACTATGGCAATACAACTACAGCAAGTAAGCTACACGTATGCCGACCGCAGTATGTGGAAGCAGACGGCGCTGCACGGGATTAATCTGGAGATTGCCGAGGGTTCGCTGACCGGCATTGCCGGAGCCACCGGCTCCGGCAAATCTACACTGCTCCAGCTGTTCAATGGCATTCTTAAGCCGACGGAAGGCACGGTGCAGGTGCTGGATGTAACGATAACTGCTGGGGAGAAATCACCGAGGCTGCTTCCGCTGCGGCGGAGGGTAGGCCTCGTCTTTCAATTCCCGGAGCAGCAGATGTTCGAAGATACGGTGGAGAAGGATCTCTGCTTCGGGCCGCTGAACTTCGGAGTCAGTCTGGAGGAGGCCAAGGCACGGGCCCGCAAGTCGATGACGGACATGGGGCTGGATCTGGCGCTGCTGGAGCGCAATCCCTTCCGGCTCAGCGGAGGACAGATGCGCAAGGCGGCTATCGCTTCCGTGCTGGCAATGGACCCGGACATTGTGGTGCTGGATGAGCCGACAGCCACCCTGGACCCGGTAAGCCGCGCGGAGCTGATCGCGCTGCTGGAGCGGCTGTGCCGCGAGCAGGGCCGGACGATCATCATCGTGACGCACCGGATGGATGAACTGTTGCCGTATGCCGACAACTGGGTGCTGCTTAAGGATGGGGAGCTCGCCTTCCAGGGCAGTGGCGGCGAGCTGGCCGCCGATCCGGCGATTCTGGAGCGCTGCGGACTGCGGGTTCCGCAGTCTCTGCGTTACTGGCAGGCTGCCGCTGAGCGCTTCGGTCTTAGCGGCGAGAAACCGCTCCTTACAGCGGAGGGCCTCGCGGGGCGGCTTGCGGCCTTGCTGGAAGAGCGCCGCACGCTGAATGTCTCCGGCACGGAAGAAATGGGGAATGGCGATGAATGAGCGTCTGCTGCTGGGACGCAGCATTGATACGGGCTCCTGGGTCCATAAGCTGGATGCCCGGTCCAAAATCACCGGGATGCTGCTCTATGTAGCCATCATCCTGCTGTCTACTTCGTGGATATCGATCGGTCTGGTCGCGGTCTTCTCCATCGTGGTGATGGCGACGACCCGCATTCCACTGAAATATTTCATCAAGGCTGCGAAGCCTCTGCGTTATCTGATGCTGTTCATCTTCATCGTACAGGCGCTGTCCGTGAAGGAAGGGGAGGTGCTATGGTCGCTTGGCTCGTTCTCGCTGCATGCGGGCGGCCTGCGGATGGGAGCATTTTCTGTCATCCGCATGCTGTTCCTGCTGACCTTCACCGCGCTGCTGACCTTCACGACAACACCCGCCAAGCTGAATCAGGGACTTGAGGGAGTACTGGCCCCGCTTAAGAAGCTCCGGCTGTCACCGGACCGGATTACGCTGATGATCAGCATCGCGCTCCGCTTCATCCCGACGATTCTGGATGAGGCGCAGATTATCTTGAAGGCGCAGGCCTCGCGCGGAGCGGATCTGAAGGAGCTGCCGCTGAAGGAGAAGGCGCGGATGCTTGTCTCGCTGCTGGTCCCGGTTATCGCCAGTGCGTTCCGGCGCGCCCAGGACCTGATCTATTCCATGGAAGCCCGGGGCTTCCGCATGGATGCGCCGCGCAGCCGGTATCACCGGCTCAGGTGGGGCGCGGCGGATACGCTTTTTGTTGCTATGTTTGTTGTACTGGGAGTTGCAGTTGTATTATTGTAAGACATTTAGGGGGATACGGGAATGGCACGTTATTTTAATGGTAAAGAAGTAGAGTTATTGGCACCAGCGGGAACCTTCGAGATCTTCAAGGCTGTTATTGAATCGAAGTGTGATGCGGTGTATTTCGGCGGTCCGGTGCTGAACATGAGAATGATGCGCAAGGGCTACAACTTGAGTCATGAAGAGATTATCGAAGCCCTGAATATCGCTCATAGTATGGACAAAAAAGTATATATCACGGTCAACAATCTGTTCAGCGAAGAGGATGTGGAAGAGGCCAGAGCGTACCTGAGCTTCCTGGACACGGTCCGCCCGGACGCGCTGATCGTGCAGGATATGGCGGTGCTGGAATTGATCCGCGAGATGGGGCTGAATCTGCCGGTTCACGCATCCGTCATGATGAATGTGCATAATCTGGAGATGATCCACGCGCTGAAGGAGCTGGGCGTCAGTCGGGTGGTTACCTCGCGGGAGATGGATCTGCAGACTGCGAAGCTGCTGGGACGCCAGAGCGGTATGGAGCTGGAGTATTTCATCCATGGCGATATGTGCTCTGTCCACGGGGCGAACTGTTATTTCAGCTCTCAGGTGTTCGGGATGAGCAGCAACCGGGGCAAATGCATGAAGCCTTGCCGCTGGGATTACCGGATCAAGCGTGACGGCTATGTCTTCCCTGCGGAATATCCGCTGGCGGTGAAGGATATGTTCATGTATGAGCATCTTCCGGAGCTGATTGAATCGGGCATTACTTCCTTCAAAATCGAAGGCCGTATGCGCGATAAAGACTTCATGGTCATGCTGTCCAACAGCTACGGCGATGCGATTGACCGTTATATCGATGATCCGCTGGGCTTCGACCGGACCCAGGATTCCAAAGAGCTGTATAACAACCGTAAGCGTGATTTCTCCACGGCGTATGCTTTTGGCAGACCGGGACTGTCGAATATCAACCGCCGTTATGAGGGAACAGGCAAGTTCTACAGTACCGGCAAAGTGTTCAGTACGCCGACTGCCGAGCGTGAGCTATCTGTGGAGCGGGTGACGGAACTGCGGGCACGAATGGCTGAAGACAGACGCAGTACCCTTATCAAGCCTGAGCTGGCAGTGCGTGTGAATAATATGGAGCAGGCTCGTCTCGTACTGGAGATGGGAGTAGACAGCTTGTATCTGCCGGGCGATGTGTTTGAGCCGGACCGTCCTTTTACGAAGCAGGATATTAAGGATCTTGGAGCGGTAAAAGGCCATACCAAGCTATATCTAGGTCTGCCGCGGATGATGAACGAACTGCATTTCGACCAATATGATCATCTGCTGAACGGGGAACGGCTGCCGATTGACGGCCTGATCATTACGAACCTGGGGGCGATCCGCCGTTACCGTGGCACCGGTTACCCGATGATGGGCGATGCCAATCTAAATGTATACAACCATCTGTCAGCCGGACTGTATGCCGGACTGGGCCTGACGAAGCTGACCGTTTCGCCGGAGATGACGCTGGAGCATTTCGCCTCCTTCACCTCGCACAGTGACTTGCCGCTGGAGGTTGTGGTTCACGGAACGCCTGCATTGATGTATATGGAGCATGATCTGTTCGAGAATACAGAGGTGATGGAGCCGATTGGGGAGGAAGACAACCAGTATGTCCGTAATGAAGTGCTGGTGCTCAAGACCGACAAGGGCGAGAACCCGGTCTACCGTGACCAATATGGCCGCTGCCATCTGCTGTTCGCCAAGGAGCTATGTTATCTCCCGATGCTGGGTGAAATGAACGGCCTGGGAATTACAAGCTTCCGGATTGAAGGTGCGACATACAGCATAGAGGAGCTGCGCGCCATTATTGCTGCTTATCAGGCTGCGATGGATGGGGCGAAGCCGGAGGAGGAACTGCTGGGCGGGCTGAAGCCGGTCTATGCGGGATACACCCTCGGTTCACTGCAATTCAACTAATGCTAATAATTCAATTTTAAAATAAAGCTACTGCGAGTATAATAAGGGCATATGGCGCAATTATAAGTACCTTTTTTCACAAACTAATCATCTTGAATTATCAGCAGTTGAAAGTGAGGGATTTACATGGAACAGAGCGTCATCATTGGAAGAGAAGCGGTAGCTGCCAAAAGAAAGCAGTATTTCTACCCGTGCACCGCACATTTTTACCGGGATGCCCCGCAATTGGTACGCGGAAGCATGCAGTACGTCTACGATGAGAACGGCAAGGAATACACCGACTTCTTCGCAGGAGTCTCAGTGGTTGCCTGCGGCCACTGTAATCCAGCTATTACTTCCCGTACGATAGCACAGCTTCAGCAATTGCAGCACACTTCGCCGATCTACCTGACCCAGCCGAATGTAGATTTGGCGGAACGCCTGGAAGAAGTGCTGCCGGGCGCGCTGCGCCGGACATTCTTCGTCAACAGCGGCTCGGAGGCGAATGAAGGGGCGCTGCTGCTGGCGCGGATGCATACCGGCCGCAAAGGCTTCATCGCCCTGGAAGCTGGCCTGCATGGCCGGACCAATCTCACTATGAGTGTGACCGGGCTGCAAATGTGGAGGACCGATGCCTACCTCGATGAGGATGTAACGTTCATTAAACGCCCGTATCATCCGGAATTGACGCTGGAGGAAGCGGCGGCGCAGTCGATCCAGAATCTGAAGGAGGTACTCGCTGCCCAAGGAGACACCATTGCCGCCATGATCGTGGAGCCGATTCAAGGGAACGGCGGGATCGTCATGCCTGCGCTGTCCTATTTCCGTGAGGTGAAGGCGCTGCTTGAGCAGTACGGTGTACTGCTGATTGACGACGAAATCCAGACCGGCTACGGCCGGAGCGGAGCTATGTTTGCGATGGAGCATTTCGGCGTCGTGCCGGACATTATCAGCATGGCTAAGGCGCTGGGGAACGGAGTGCCTATCGCTGCCTTTTCCACAACGGATGAGATTGCGGCATCGCTGAACAAGCCTTCCGCCTCGACGTTCGGAGGGAATCCGGTCTCAGCGGCTACGGCGCTGGCGGTGCTGGACTACATCCGTGATGAGCGGCTGGCAGAACGTGCGGCTGAGCTGGGCGGGCAGCTGAAGCAAGGCTTGCTTGCTCTCCAGGAGCGTTACCCTGCGTTGATTACCGACGTACGGGGCAGCGGACTTATGCTGGGGGCCGAGCTAGCCGGTTCAGAGACTGAGGATGCCGCTGCGGTGACAGACTATGTGCTGGAGGAGCTGAAGGACCGCGGATACCTGATCGGCAAAAACGGTATAGGCCGCAACGTCCTCGCCTTCCAGCCGCCGCTTGTGGTCACTTCCGGTAATATCGATGCCCTGCTGGATGCACTCCATGAAGTGCTGCAAGCGATCCACTGAGAAAGAGGCCTAACAATATGGTTATCATTAATGCTTTTAAACATACGGCGCTTAAAATGAAAATGTTCAGCGAGCTGGTGATGTTCTCGCATACGCTGTTCTCACTGCCTTTTGCCATCATCTCGATGGTCTGGGCGGCGGGAGGCTGGCCTTCCGGCCATATGATGTTATGGGGACTAATCGCGCTGATTGGGGCACGCAACGGGGCGAATGCGTTCAATCGTCTGGTAGACCGCACCTTCGACGGCAATAATCCGCGAACCGCCCACCGGCATCTGCCGCAGCGTCTGCTCGCAGAGAAGGAAGTCATTCTGTTCATTATCATCAATTATGCCCTGTTCATTGTGGCCTCCGGGATGCTGAACCTGCTCTGCCTGGTGCTGTCCCCGGTAGCTATTGTACTGATCTCATCCTACTCTTATACGAAGCGGTTCACCTTCCTGAGCCATCTGTATCTGGGCTTCGTGATTGCTTCGGCCCCGATTGGCGCCTGGTTTGCGGTTACCGGGAATATCGCGTTCACGCCATTCGTGATCGGAACCGTGGTGATGCTCTGGATTGCCGGGTTTGATATCATCTACGGGACTCAGGACATTGAGTTCGACCGGAAGAACGGCTTATGGTCCATCCCGAGCTTCTTCGGCCTGGAGAACGCGCTGCGGATCTCCAAAGGGCTGCATTTCATTATGGTTATGTTGCTGCTGTTCCTGTACGCCTGGCGTGATCTCGGTTGGATGTATCTGGTGGGCATCGGCATCGCTACGGTACTGCTTATGACAGAGCACAAGATTATCAAGCCTGCTAACCGCAAGCTGATGAAGGTGGCTTCTTATAATTTGAATCAGGTGATCAGTATGGTGATATTGCTGTGTACGCTGATTGATTATTTTTACGTTAATTAGGTGGGGGCGCGTCTGGTGGGGCGGCCCTGGAGGTTGGGGAGCTGCACTGCGCGGAATGTTTGGACTTCCGGCCGCTGTTATATTTGGATTTCCTGATTAGAACCGCTGGCCGAGGTAGAAATCCAAATATAAAGGCGGACGCTACCGCTCCTCCAGTTCCAAAATTCCTCTCCGTTCCGTCCTAACCTCCCCCAGGCAGGATTAACTTCAAAAAGACAACAGGCCTACCCAGAGGGGGGGCGGCAGAAAAAGCGCGAATAAGCTTAGAGCTTCGCGCTTTTCTTTTTGGGCGGCAAACAACCCCGAACCCCAACCCCCAATAGCCAAAGCTCCCTGCTAAACTCACTCACGTACGCTCCGCTGCGTTCGCTATTTAGCGGATAGGTGAGATGTGGGCGGTTAAGTGTATTTCGTACAACTAAAAGACATCCAAAAAGCTAATTTCGTATGATACATGTATTCTGTACAACTAAAATAATGAAAAGTAGCTTTTGAGGGCATTCCAGCCTAAATAGGTGTACAGAGTGCAATTAAAGCACCTGCCAGCTCATTAGAGGGGACTTTAGTTGTACAAAATACAATTAGCGCGGCGAAGTGTGATAAAAAACAAAAAAACGAGCCTTACTCAGGCTCGTTTACTTAATATGTGTTAATACATATAGTGTGAAGGGTGGAGCGTACAGTATGAACTAATAAAGCAGCGTGGAGCTTGCAGCATCATAATACAGCTGAGCTACGTAAGCATTGTACGAAAGCTTACAGATGCTAACCGATTGCAACAGCCTTGGCCAGGTATTCTCTGCTGACGGCCACAATGCGTTAGAGCATCGCTGGCTATAACCCATTCAGTCCGGAGCTCAGCGGTCACGCCCAGCGAAGTACTGCAGCAGGGTTTCCAGATCGGCATGCGCCGGGAAGCTGGAGAGCTGCTCCACAATCGCAGCAGCCCGGGCCAGATAGTCCTGGCTGACGGCCTCTGAGCGGGTTAGGGCATCACTGCCCCTTACCAGCTTCAGGACTTGTTCGATGTCGGCGGGAGATGAGCTAGGGCCTATTCTGCGGATGACAGGGGCAAGCTCGGCATCCTCTAAGGCAAAGAGCACCGGAAGGGTAACCTGGCCGTGGCGGAGATCGCTGCCGGCCGGCTTGCCTAGTACATCCGCCGATTGCGTGAAGTCCAGGATATCATCCTGGATCTGGAACGACATCCCCAGCGCTTCGCCGAAATCATAGAGGAGCTGGGCTGTCTCTGTGCTGCTCTCCGCCGACAGTGCGCCTACCCGCAGGCAGGTGGCCATTAGCAGCGCGGTTTTGTTACGGGATTTCTCCAGATATTGCTCCAGCGTAAGATCATAATCGAAGGCATGCTCTAATTGCTGATATTCACCCAGACATAACTGGGCCGTGGCGACAGAGGACAGATCGTGAACGTAACGGTCCTTATCCCCGGTGTACTTGCTGAGCAGTTCAATGATGCGGGCAGACATATAATTACCGATATGAACAGCGGATAGAATGCCTGTCTTGATATGAAGCGCAGGCTCGCCCCGCCGCAGCTCGGCGTTATCAATAATATCGTCATGAATCAGTGAGGCCACATGGATAAATTCAGCCGCAGCGGATAATTGCAGAGTTCGGCGTCCGGCAGGTCTCAGGCCAAACCGGCTGCCGACAATAACCATCAGCGGGCGGAGGCGTTTACCGCCGGAGCCTGTTAATTCGAGAATGCTCTGCGCCAGCTGCGACTTTTTGGGAACATCCTTATCATG
The DNA here is from genome assembly GCF_038009085.1 of Paenibacillus sp. FSL R7-0210. NCBI lineage: Bacteria > Bacillati > Bacillota > Bacilli > Caryophanales > Paenibacillaceae > Paenibacillus > Paenibacillus sp. FSL R7-0210. Next base: position 5,891,054 of record NZ_JBBPAR010000001.1, on the reverse strand, counting down.
GGTGACCAGATTCTTAATTTCACGGTTAATTTCATTCAGATCAATATTCAAGGCTTCATGCAGCTTCATCGTTCATGTTCCCACCTGTCAAATGGCTTTACTGGTACGGCTTCGTTGTCTGCGCTCCTGAATGAGGAATTCATCCAACTCCCGGGCCGGATTGTGTTCGGTGAACTCTCCATTTGAACGTGCGATCTGCATTTTTTTGATGGAAGGGGCCATGTAGGCAACCAGATCCAGCTCCCGGCATTTCACTGCAAACTGCAGATAGAAGCTGTACAGGTAATCTCCATCCAAAATGTTACGGGTCAGGTCAGGATGATGTGGGACACATTCCATATGGCGCTGTGCTGCCACGGTAAGAATGGTATAAATACCTAGCAAATGGGTTTTGCGGTCATATTCCAGATCATGGCGTTCCAGTACCGAGAGCATTTGCTCACATTCTGCCGGAGAGAGAGACAACTGAATTCCGGCGATCTTAGACATCTCAGCCTGAAGCAACCGGAATGTATCTTGGGCGATTTTTTGGTTCACAAGCTTCTCTCCTTCATGTCGGTTTTGCTGGATAGAACCGAATCCCTGATTATCCCTACAAAACCATTTTGTTGAAAACGAACATATAAATGTACTTTCACCTCGTTAAACAAGGAGAGTAATGTGTCCTAGGGACACATTACTCTTAAGAATATCCTATTCAGCTTGCAGCAGCGCAGCTTGTGCATACGCTGCTGTTATAAATGGATGTAGTTCTTAACCACCGGTTACCCGGTTCATCAGTCGGTATACAGATACCAGCGCCGGACCAGAGGTATTCTCTTCCACTGCTTCTTGAGCCAAGGAAGAACATAGTAATCCAGGCTGAACACGGTGCCGGAACCGCCGATGCAGGCAATCGCTGCCCCAACATACCAGAGCATTTCTGTTGCTGCCATCTTGGTGGTCCAGATCATAACCGCCATACCTATCGTGGCTATAGCAGAGATAGCTGTGAACAGACCGACGATCAGCATTACTCCGAAGACGATCTCGGCACAGACCATACCGATTTGGAACCATTTGGCCAGGAAGGTGTAAGAACCATCCGGGTTATAGAACATGAGATCCATGAACCAGTTAGAGATATCATAAATGAAGCCTGGAACCGGAAGAGCCGATACAGCTTCTTTGGCAGTGGATACTGCGGAAGCGGCAGATTGGGCATCTACGGTAGTTTTGACTGCATCCACAGCCTGACTTGCTGCCGATGTGGCGTCTGCATAAGGAGCCGCAGGAATCAGGAAAATCTTATTCGGATCAACCCAGATCTTGCGGATCTTCTCTATACCTTCATATAACCACATTCCCCCAAGGAGCATACGGAGCGGAACGAGCCAGAAGTTCGGCGAGCGCTTGGAGAAGTAACCGCCAACGAAGCTCTTGCGGTTCTCAACATGGAAGAACTCGTGCATCATGTAAGTCCAGACCTTATTGAAGCCTACAACCTGTGACAGATAGAACATATTGATGAAATGTTTGGACAACATAGCCATGAAGCCGGTCAGCATGAAGAACTTGCCCGGAAGACCAACGTTCGCTACACCGTAGCGGCTGCCGATCGAAACCATGGTGCCGTGGAAGCCTGGTTTGTATGCTTTTTTAGGCGTACCCTTGATATCGGCAGTGATATTGCCTGCGATAACCGGAGCCGCTTGTTCAGCATTCTCAACCATTTGCGGAACTGGACGTTCTTCGCCTTCAGGGATGAAGAAGATGTTATCCCCTACAACATACACATTCTTATGGTCAACACTTTCAAGGTGTTCATTGGTAACAATACGTTTGCGGCCTTGCTGCTGAACATCAAGGTTGCCGACAATTTCGGAGCCTTCAACACCGGCTGTCCAGACAATTGTCTGTGCATCCACGATGTTTTTCTCGCCGAGGGCAACAGAGCCTGCGCCTACTTCGGTGATTTTGGCGCCTGTAACAATTTCTACCTTCAGCTTACGCAGACGGGCTTCGGCTTTCTGGATCAGCTTATCCGGCAGGATAGGCAGAATCTTCGGAGCCATATCAGCCACGATCAATCTCACTTCGGAAGGATCGATGAAGAATTCTCTGCAGAGCTCATCGCGCTGCTCGGCCATTTCACCTACAAGCTCAACGCCGGTAAAGCCGGCACCGATGATTACGAAGGTCAGCATAGCGCGGCGTGTAGCCGGGTTCTTTTCCTTCGCAGCTTTGGTGTACATGTCGCGGATCTGACGCTTCAAGGCAACTGCATCATCGTAGGACCAGAAGGAGAAGGTGTTCTCTTCTGCTCCGGGGATTCCGAAGAAGGTTGGCTTGCTTCCTGTGCCGATGACCAGATAATCATAAGCATAAGTGGCTTTGTCGGACTTCAGCTTCTTGTTCTTGAAATCAATGTTGCTGATTTCGTCCAGAACAACATCTACCTTCAGGCCGGCAAAGATTTTCTTCAAGTCAATTTTGATCGAATCCTCAGGTGCGCGATTCGCAGAAACCTCATGCAGCTCAGTCAAAAGAGTGTGGTATGGATTTCGGTCGATCAGTTTGATTTCTACATCTTTGTCGTTCTTAAATTTCTTTGCCAGTTTCTTAGCCGTGAGTACGCCGCCGTAGCCGCCGCCCAAAATGACTATTTTCTTCAAGAGAAACTCACCTCATTCATCTGATTAGCTGCAAAAGGGTAGCGAATAATTATTTCGCGCCTTCAAGTGCTTTTTGTGCAAGTGTGAAATATTCACCAACGTGGATGGATACGCCGGAGATTGCATCTGTTTTACCTTCAGCATCCAGGGTAGGAGCTACGCCTTTGTTCTCAAGGAAGTATTTCTCGGCAAGGGCGATTTCTTCATGCCATTCAGCAGCAGCGCCGCCGGCTTTCATGCCGTATTTGCCGTCTACAGAATATTGTTTCTTATCGTCGCCTGCGGCATTCACACCGCTGAAATTAACAGCTACAACGTTGCCGTTAGCAACAGAGAGAGCTACTGTGGACTTCCAGCCGGATGTAGCATCCATTTCGCCTTCAGCAGTATATCCGCCATCTTTGTATGGGCCTGCTTGTGCAGGGCCGGCAGCAAGTGCAGCCTGAGCCGCGCCAACGAAATCACTAACGTGGACGGATACACCGGAGATTGCATCTGTTTTGCCTTCAGCATTTACAGTGAGAGCAGCAGGATCTTGTTTTTCAATCAGGTAGGCTTCAGCAAGAGCAGCCTGTTCATGCCATTCGGACTTCGCTCCGCCGATTTTTACCAGGCCGTAGTTGCCGTCTTCAGATACTTTTTTCTTCAAATCGCCCGCTTTTTTAACATTGAAAGCATTCCAGTCAGCTTTGGTGATTTTGCCGCCTTCTACAGTCAGTTGTGTAAAGGTCTGCCAGCCAGTCTCTGGATCGGCATCCACTGTACCGTAGTAGGTTCCGTCCTGGTACTTGCCTGTTTCGGCTGCAGGTGCAGTAGTTGCTTCAGTTGCAGCTGTAGCAGTTGCCACAGGTGCTGTTGTTGCAGCAGCGTTCTCTGCTTTGTTGCTGTTGCCACAACCTGCGAGTAAAGTACCCAATACCAGAGCGCTCGACAAGATTACAGAAGCTTTTTTCATTTTGATATGACCTCCAAGAAAATAGTTTAAAATATATATATTAAAATGTAAAACATTTTAATAGCGGTGGAAGTGATAAAAATCACTTTCTAAATGATAAATGTCACTTTCATCTCGGTCTTAAGTCCCTTTTTGTAGCAGGCATACGACATATATCGGCAGACAATAAGAAAAAATTGAATCATATCGTTTCTTGTTCGATGGCATTTTAGCACAAGCTATGGAACTATCATGTGAAAATAATCACTTAAATCATAAATAAATTTACTTCTGAAGTATATCAAATTTTAAGATAGTTGAATAGCTTTTTAAAAAGACTTTTATGTGACAAAAGTTGAGTTATTCTGCATGGTTTCAAGCAATTGCAGGTGCAGCCCCTGCACAGCCTGGAGATTCAGCCAAAAGTCATGGGGGTAATAGATCACAAGCAATTATAAGCTTTCGCCAGACATTAAATAGACAACTAAGGAGATGAGCTTGTAGTGGATAACAATGTGATCAAAGGTAAATGGCTGCAGATTAAAGGTGAAGCCAAGAAACAATGGGGCAAGCTGACAGATGACGATCTGGATATCATCGATGGTGAAAAAGACAAGCTGGTAGGCAAGCTGCAGGAGCGTTACGGCCATTCCAAGGATGAAGCCGAAGCGGAGTACCATAAATGGGAGTCCTCCCACCGCAGCTAATCAGAAGGATAATTTATAGCATAAAACATATAAATAAATTCTTATATTTCAAGGAAAGAGCGCAAATCGTATCTGATTTGCGCTCTTTTGCTGTCCCCCCGGACATTCCGCAGCCATCACTCTCATACATATACATATGCAATAGCCCTCACGCTTCATGTTTTTCATTCCTCCAGTATGATACTATAAATATTATTGTGAACTTATTTTCGCTGCAGGAGTGAAGCCATGGAATATGTCAAAATCTTTTTTGTGAATACAGCTTTACTAATCACTCTGTCGTATCTGGCGAATCTAATATACAAGTACACTGTAACCCACGCATCCGAGCCTGTAAAAAGAGTAAGCTGGGTGCTGCTCGCGGTCTTCGCAGGGTGGATCAGCACCTTTTTCGGCTACAGACTGCATGAGCATGTCATTTTTGACCTGCGGTATGTACCGCTGATCATCTCTACACTGGCTTACCCCCAGCCCTTGGTCCTGATTATCATCGGAATCGCAACCGGGCTTACGCGCCTGACCTTTGGAGTGAACGAGGCAGCGCTGGTAGGCGTGCTGAATCTGACTATCCTGGGCTTTGTCTGTGCCGCTCTAAGCGTATGGATGAAGCGTTCGTCTTCCTCGGTGATATATAAGGGGATTGCTACTATTCTGGTAGTCAATGTAGTGAATGTGCTGAATATTGCCGTATTTGGGGTCATTCCCACACATGATTACATAACGAAGATTCTGCCGGTTACCTTTCCCGCAGGCCTTGTCCTCAGTGCGTTGTTCGCGCTGATTATCCGCGATTTCCATCTGGACCTGATGCGTACAGGACAGATCATTAGAGCGAATAAGCTGTTGTCCGAGCAGACAGAGGAGCTGCATAAGAATAAAATTGTGCTCGAGGAAAGAGCAAAGCAGCTCATGCTCGCCTCGCAGTTCAAATCGGAGTTCCTGGCGAACATGTCCCATGAACTAAGAACCCCGCTGAACAGCATTATCAACCTGTCCCAGATGATTGAAGAAGGCGATGAGTCCCTGAGCGCGGAAGAGCTTGCTGAATATGGCGGCATCATTCACCGCTCCGGGGAGGATCTCCTGTCGCTCATCAATGATATTCTCGATCTGTCCAAGGTGGAGGCAGGGAAGCTGGATATTATTATAGAGGATTTAAATACCAGCGAGGTCCCTGATCTGCTCGTCCAGCAGTTCGGCGTCTTAGCCAGACAGAAGCAGCTCACCTTCAGTGTCTCCCTGGACGAAGGGGTGCCTGCGGTAATCTACACGGACCCCCAGCGGGTGCAGCAGATTCTGCGCAATCTGCTCTCGAATGCGTTCAAGTTCACGATGACTGGCGGGGTCACTATGAATATCCATGTAGTGGAACGTCAGGAGGGGTCTGCTGCACAGAAGTGGATTGCCTTTGAGGTGCAGGATACCGGAATCGGCATTCCCCCGGAGAAGCATGATCTGATCTTCGAGGCCTTTGAACAGGCGGATATCAATGTCAGCCGCAAGTATGGCGGTACGGGGCTGGGCCTGTCTATCAGCAATGATCTGGCCAGGCTCCTGGGCGGCTTCATTACCCTGCATAGCCGCGAAGGCCAGGGCAGTATATTCTCCTTATATTTACCACTGCATTCAGGCGCGTCCGTATAATCCCCGCAGCTCCAACTTTATTTGTGATTTCGGTGTATTGACAGGAACCTGGTGCTGAGTAGAATGAAGCAAAAGCCGCATCAAAGGAGAGTCAACACCCCATGAACATCATGAGAAGCCGGCCGCTGCGGAACCGTTCCAAGGATTTGCGCAAGGCCTCCGTACACCGCAAGAATCTGCAGATCGCTACCTTTGAGGGGATACCATCCACGATATTCCAGGTGCTGCTGCAAGGCCAATTTCTTACAGGATTTTTGTTATACCTGGGTGCCAGCTCCAGTCAGATCGGATTTGTCCTCGCGCTTACTACGCTGGTGAACGTCGCACAGATCGGTGTGGCTTTCCTGATTCAGAGGCTGCCGAGCCGCAAGTGGGCGCTCGTGACTTTTATTGGCTTACACCGGCTGTTGTGGGGATCTACGGGCCTGGTTCCGTTTATTTTTCCGCAAGAGCACTGGGTTACTGCCTTCATCGTACTATATACCATTGCCTTTATTGCCAACACTGCCGGCGGTGTGCTCTGGAATTCGATCATCAGTGACCTGGTGCCTGCAAGGGTCCGGGGCCGGTATTTCGGTATTCGCAATACGTTCCTTAATGCGCTGGGAAGCCTGGTGATGTACGGAGGCGGTATTATTCTTGACCGTTATCCGGGCGGACATGGATTCCTTATCCTGTATATTGTAGTGTGGATTTTCTCGATCTCGAATATTGTGGTGTTCTTCTTCTACCCGGATGTGCCGTTTGAGAAATCGGAAGAGAAGGACTTCCTGCCGATGCTCAGGAAGCCGCTTCAGGACAAGATGTTCATGAAATCCACGCTGTTCCTGTCTGCTTGGCTGCTGCTGCAGAACCTGACCGTGCCGCTGTATTCCTATGTCATGCTGCAGCTGCTGAATATCAATTATGAGAAGCTGTCCCTGCTGAATGTCGCGCAGACGGTCTTCATGATGGCCAGCTTCTATGTATGGGGCAATCTGAACGCCAGGCACAGCAACAAGAAGCTGCTGCTGTGGACGCTGCCGATTATCGCGGTCTCTTCCCTGATCTGGGGACTCTTGTCTGTGCTGCCGATGCTTCCGGTATTATTTGCGGCCCATATTGTGTTCGGCGTGGGTGTGGGAGGCTTCAACCAGCTCGCCTTCAACTTCATTATTGGCGATACGCCGAAGCGCGAACGGCCGATGTATATGGCGATGTATGCGGCGCTTACCGGTCTGGCGGCCTTCTTCGGCCCGCTGCTGGGCGGCCGTATCTATGAATGGATTAAGGAATGGCCCCAGTGGATGCAGATCTACGGCATGCAGTTAGTGGTAGGCGTGCTGATGATTCTGCTGGCACTGCTGCTGGGCCGCCGTATTCTGCGGGATGAATAAGGAGGAATAGAAGGAGGCTATTTCGGTGACAAGAATTGCACTGGTACTGGGAGCTACAGGGCTAGTCGGCAGTGCGCTGACCCGGGACCTGCTGGGCGGGAATTGGGACGAGGTCCGTGTACTGGTCCGCCGTCCTCTTGCCCTTGAGCATCCCAAGCTGAGACAGATTCAAGTGGATTGGGACCGGCTTGAGCAATACAACGAGCAATTCGCCGGTGTATATGCAGTATTCTGCTGCCTGGGAACGACGATTAAGCAGGCGGGCTCGCAGGAGCAGTTCGAACGGGTGGACCTGGAATATCCGCTTGCGGCTGCGGCCCTGGCCAAAGAGCATAATGTGAAGCAGTTCCTGGCCGTGTCCTCTATGGGAGCCAGCGCCAAATCGCGCACCTTCTATAGCCGGATCAAGGGGCGGACGGAGGAGGGCCTGATTGCTGCCGGATTCCACGGCCTGCATCTGTTCCGGCCTTCTCTGCTCCTTGGGGACCGGGCAGAATTCAGGCTGGGTGAACGCGCCGCAGCTGTGGTTATGAAGGCGCTGGATTTCGCGATGGTCGGCAAGGCTGCGAAGTTCCGGGCCATTCCGGCTGCAACGGTAGCGCGGGCGATGATGAACATTGCCCTGGCCGATACAGGCGGCGTTCATATCTACACCAATGAGGTTATTCATGTGATTGGCAAGCATTAGCTGGGCAGCAGGGTTTGCAAACCGCAGACCCCAGGACTTACAATAAACATACGATTAGAATGTACATAGCGGTCTACAGGCCGCGTACAGCATGCAGGAGGCGTTCACTATGACCAAAAAACAAGTAGCTACAAAGAAAGCTCCAGGAGCGATCGGCCCTTACAGCCAGGCCATTGTTGCCGGCAACTGGGTCTACACTTCAGGCCAGCTGGGAATGGACCCTGAGACGGCGGAACTGCCGGGCAGTGTGCAGGAGCAGGCACGCCAGTCGCTTAACAATGTGAAGGCCATCCTGGAAGAGGCCGGAGCATCAATGGATCAGGTAGTGAAGACAACCGTGTATCTGAAGGATATGAATGATTTCGCGGCGGTTAACGAGGTGTACAGCACCTTCTTCACCGAGCCTTACCCGGCCCGCAGTGCCGTTGAGGTAGCCCGTCTGCCGAAGGACGCGCTGGTCGAGATCGAAGCGGTAGCACGCAAGAAATAAGCCAGACCGGATGCATCCGGTCTGTGTATAGAAACGGGAAATCCCCCGCACGTGAATCAGGCGTGCGGGGGATTTTGCGTGCATATATAAGCATATCTAGTATCTGCTGCGGGAACGGCGCGGAGTCAGCAGCAGCCAGATACTGTAGAGCAAGAGAAGGCCTGCTGCAATCAGGCCGGTGAAATACACCTCATTCGTGTCCTTATGCTCGATAGCAATGGCGATATAGGCCCAGACGAAGACGAGCGGATAGATGCTGTCCCGGTACGGGAAGCTTACCAGCACAGCGAGCACAGCACCGACGCAGAGCATGATGACGGCCCAGAACGGGCCGCTGAGTCCGAAGCCTCCCCAGTCGTTCTTCACCAGCACAACGCTGACATTGACGATGGTGGCTACCGAGATCCAGCCGAGGTAGAGGCTGAACGGCAGTTTCACGAGCCATTTCTCGCCTGTCGTGGGATCTGCGATGAAGCGGGTTTTGCGGTAAATGACGATCAGGGAGAGCAGCAGAAGCACCATCGCCACCAGCGACAGCTCAATGTACAGGTAATGCCAGAGGAGCAGCCAGCCCATATTGAAGAGACAGCTGAGCATGAACCAAATCCCGATCCGCTGGACGGAATCCCTGCCCCCGGTATCGCTGCGGAACTGATAAATAATGAATCCGGCCAGCAGCAGATAGATCAGGGACCAGATGGAAAAAGCATATCCGGCCGGTGTGAGGTACGTATGATACCTGTCCGAGATTTCGGCGGTGCTGTTCCCGCCAAGCGGCAGGACGACCGAAAGGGTATTGACGGCAATGACGCCGAGGAAGAGCAGTAAATTCCCCCACTTATAAGGATTAGTTCTAGTCATATGACCACTCCCTAACTTGTTTGATAACTACGTTTGGCCTTGGCCTATATAGAATATACCCGCTGTGGCGGCAATTAAGACTAATCCGGCAAAAAAAATGACCAATTGGTCATAAGAATCGCGGATAGTATTCCTTAGGCCCGGGGTAATATGTAGTCAAGAAGTAGATCAGCAAGCAGCGAAGGGAGAGAAGATTCATGGAGAGCAGTGAGGCGATACGCCCCGAGAAGATGGGGCCGATGGTGATGAAGGAGACCTGGAACACGCCGGGCAGCGTGGTGTCCTGGGAACGCTCCGAGAATATCTACATCGTCCGGGGGGAATGCGCCGGGATGGCTTTTATCTTCCTGAGCGATGATATGTTCCGGATGAAGGTCTTCCATAGCAAGGCACCGGACCTGACCACCTCGGAGGCTGTGCTGAAGGAGTGCTGTATTCCGCATCTGTTTCCGGTAGAGGAGACGGAGGAGCAGCTCATTTTTTCTACAGGCGCTATCCGGCTAATTATTGAGAAGGCCTCGTTTCTGCTCCGTGTGGAGAATACATCCGGGAAAGTGATCATGCAGCAGAATCTGGCGAGCTGGAACCCGCGCGGCGCAAGCCATGCGGAATATGATATGCAGCCGGACTCGCATTTCTACGGACTGGGTGAGAAATCGAGCTTCCTGGACAAACGCGGGGAGCGTTATACGAACTGGAACACCGATGTGTTCGCCCCTCATCTGCCGGAGATTGAAGCGCTCTATGAGTCGATACCGCTCATTATCCACATGCACGGTGACCTCTCCTACGGGCTGTTTCTGGATAATACGGGCCGGAGTGATTTTGACATGCGCTCGCACGGCGTTGCTTTTACCATTGGCTGTTCTACGGGAGCTTACGATATCTATTTCATTAATGGGCCTGAGATGAAGGATGTCGTCCGAAGATACACCACGCTCACCGGCCGGATCGCACTTCCGCCTAAGTGGGCGCTCGGTTATCACCAGTCCCGCTACAGTTACATGAATCAGCAGGAGGTGCTGCAGCTGGCCAAGACCTTCCGTGAGAAGAACATCCCATGCGATGTGATCTATCTGGATATCCACTATATGGACGAGTACCGCGTATTCACCTTCGACCCTGTCAACTTCCCTGATCCGCAGAAAATGATCTCGGAGCTTGCGGAGCTGGGTGTGCGCATTGTCCCGATTGTAGATCCCGGCGTCAAAAAAGACCCCAAATACGAGGTGTATAAGCAAGGGGTGCTGGAGAAGCATTTCTGCCGCCGCCTGGAGGGCGATATTTTCTTCGGTGAGGTGTGGCCGGGGATCAGTGCTTTTCCTGATTTCAGCGACAGCCGGACCGCCGAGTGGTGGGGAGATCTGCACAAATACTACACAGAGCTTGGCATTCAGGGCATCTGGAACGATATGAACGAGCCTGCGGTCTTCAATGAGACCAAGACGATGGATCTTGATGTGATGCATTTCAACAACGGGCGGCCGGTGACGCATGAGGAATACCATAACCTGTACGGGATGATGATGTCCAAAGCGACCTATGAAGGGCTGGCCGAGCATATGGGGGGGGAGCGTCCCTTTGTGCTGACCCGTGCCGGGTATGCGGGCATCCAGCGCTATGCAGCCGTATGGACCGGCGATAACCGCAGCTTTTGGGAGCACATGGCGATGGCGATGCCGATGGTGCTCAACATGGGGCTGTCCGGGCTGGCCTTCTCGGGGCCGGATATCGGCGGGTTCGCCCATCATACGTCCGCGCAGCTGCTGGTGCGGTGGACGCAGATGGGCGTCTTTTTCCCATACTGCCGCAATCACTCCTCCATCGGGACGCTGCGCCAGGAGCCGTGGTCATTTGGGGAAGAGGTGGAAGGAATACTGCGTGAATTCATCGGGCTGAGGTACCGCTGGATGCCGCATTTATATAATCTTTTTCATGAAGCGGAGAAGAGTGGTCTGCCTGTCATCCGTCCGCTGGTGCTCGAATATCCGCGTGATCCGCATGTCTCTAACCTGTGCGACCAGTTCCTGCTGGGTGAAAATGTGCTAATTGCCCCGGTCTACCGCCCGGATACGGATCACCGCTCCGTCTATCTGCCGGAAGGCTGCTGGCTGGATTATTGGGACGGGGAGATCCATGAAGGCGGACGGCATATTCTTGCGGCTGCACCGCTGCACATCATGCCGATGTATGTGAAGGCCGGCAGCTTCGTGGCCGAAGGCCCGCTGAGACAGTATGCGCTGGAGGACACGGAGGAGACGATCATCTTCCACCTCTACGGGGCGGAAGCGGCTGCGGGCTTCTCTTCGTCCTTCAAGCTGTATGAGGATGACGGCCACAGCTTCAGCTACCGCAAGGGGCAGTATACGGAGCTTGCCGTGCAGGCCGAAGGCGGGCAAGGTCTGCTTGCACTGAAGTGGGCGTATGCGGTGCACGATTATAAGCCGCGCCGGGAGATGCTCCGCTTCGCGCTCTGCTATCCGTTCTTCACTGTCGCTGCGGTGGAGGGACTGGCAGAGATTAGCCTGGAGCAGCTGAATGAGGGGGCACTGGGCTGGGCCCGGAACGGCAAGAACGGCGCGATCATCGTACAGGTAGCGGATGCTGCCGGGGGCGGGGAGCTGCGGATTCTGGCAGGTACGGATTAGAGGGCAGGTAGCTGTAGCCCGTAAGATTTTGGTAGTCCAGCACGAGTTGCTGCACAGGATTTCAAGACCGGCTAGCCTGGAGAGGGCGGGCCGGTTCTTTCTGCTGCAACGCTATCTGGACAGTAATCGCCTGATCTGAACAACAATCTGCTGAAAATCACAGAAAATGTGCAGAAAAGTTTTTAAATATAGGCTTTTTCGTATAAGATGAAGGGATGAAGAAAAAGTTGCAGCAGATAACGTAACAGGAAGGCTGTGCGGCTAGAGCTATTGCTGCCGGTGCAGCTTCATAATATATTTCTCGCGCAGCAGGAGGCAGTCTTCCGGATTGGAAGGGCTGCTCTTGCTGTTTGCTCACAAGAATGGAGATTAACCAACAATGATTAAGCATCTGTATGCAATATGGTTAGGGGACGTATTATTCTGCTTCTCGGGCGAAACCTCCGAGCCGAAGGTGGACGCATGGACACGCGTAATCAAACGGCTGGAGCTCCGCAGCGGCTGGCGTCCTTTTGCGGGTGCTGCACTGCGGCTGGCGGAAGTGAAGTATCCTGCGGCCGCCGCCGTGGAGGGCAAACCGGCGCGGCGCGGACTGCCCGGACGCACGCTGGAAGGGCTGGCGCTGTCGCCGAAGGATGCCTTCGAGCTGCTGCTGGCCTGGGATGAGCAGGCGAGCCGTGCCCAGGGCATTGAACCCGGGGGGGAGCTGCGCTACTGGTCGGCAGCCGCCCGCTTCGCGCTGGAGCTGATGGGCAAGGGCGGGATTGTGCCCGGCGCCCAGCCGCCGCGCAAGATCGGTTCGCGGCGGCGCGGCGGCGAACAGGCCGCTGCCGTATGCTGGTCACCGGCGTTCCGGGAAGAGGCGGATAAGGAGTTCTTCCTGCAGATGGCGGCTTCCATGCCGGTGCTTGCACTTGGCACACACGTAGCTGAGGAAGGCGACCTGTCCTCGCGGGAGGAAGCGGGCGGGTATGTGCTGTATTCCTTCCTGCAGGCGGTCATGACCGCCGAGATCAAGAATGTGGTTGCCGCCCATGAGAGCGTGCTGTCGCCGTATAAGGCTAATTACCGCCGCGGCTATTCTCCACTGACGGAGCTGTGGTGGAACAGTCTGCTCACGGGCAGCCGGGATATCCCCGTGCAGGGGACTCCGGCTGAGGTAACGGAGCTGCTGGCAGTGGTGAACGAGACGGCGGGCCATGAGGTGCCGCATTTCGAGACTGAGGAGGCCCGCAGCGGACAGCTAAGCCTGGGCCTGCGGCTGGAGCCTCCGGCGGAGGAGAGCGAGCTGTGGCAGCTGACCTTCTGGGCGGAGAGCCGGGAGGAGGGGGAATTCTGGATTCCGGCGGAAGCGGTGTGGAGCAGCCGGGAGCGGGAATTCACCCTATGGGGCAAGCGTTACCGCAATATTCAGCAGCAGCTTCTGGCTGCGCTGGGACGGGCGGCGAAGAGTTCGCCCGACATCCGGCGCTCGCTGGCTGAACCGGCCCCGCGCGGGATTGAGCTGCCGCCGGAGCGGCTGTATTTCTTCCTGAAGGAGAGCGTGCAGCAGCTGCGGGAACGGGGAATTACCGTGCAGATGCCTTCGCGCTGGAGCCGGGAGGGACGGCGGCGGATCGGCATGAGAATGAAGATGCAGCCCCCGGCGGGTGCAGCGGATGGCCCGGTGCAGTCTGCGCTGGGCATGGAAGAGCTGATCTCTTTCCGTATTGAAGCCTCTCTGGGAGATTCAGACATCACAGAGGAGGAACTGAATGCCCTGGTGGAAGCAGGCGTGCCATTTGTGCGCTTCCGGGGAGAATGGATTGAAGTGGACCCGAAGGAAGTCCGTCAGGTCCTGAGATATATTAAGCGTGGTGAGAGCGGAGAGATGACCGCAGCCGACTGGATGCGCCTGGAGGCTGAAGATGGTGAAGAGCGGCTGTGGAAGGGCATGTCGGTTACCGGCATGGAGACCTCTGGCCTGCTGGCCTCCCTCATGCACGGCGATGTGCTGCGCGGGATGCCGCTGCGTCCGGTGCCGGAGGATCTGAACGGAACGCTGCGGCCATATCAGGAGCGGGGTTATCAGTGGCTTACGGCACTCAGCAATCTCGGCTTCGGCGTCTGCCTGGCTGATGACATGGGCCTCGGCAAAACCGTGCAGGTCATCACCTGCCTGCTCGACCGGGCGCTGAATGCCCCGCCGGGCGAGAAGCAGGAGCCTGTGCTGATCCTCTGCCCGACCTCGCTGCTGGGCAACTGGCAGCGGGAATTGCAGCGCTTCGCCCCTTCCCTTAGCTTGCATATTCACCATGGAGGGCGGCGGGTGCGCGGCGAAGGATTCAGGGAACTGGCGGCCAGCCATGAGATTGTGCTAACTACCTACCATCTGGCAGGCCGGGACAGCGAGGATCTGGCCGGGGTACGCTGGTCCACGGTTGTGCTGGATGAAGCGCAATACATCAAGAATCACCGCACCAAGCAGGCGCAGAGCGTCATGAAGCTGAGCGCGCCGCACCGGATCGCAATGACCGGGACTCCGGTGGAGAACCGGCTGGGCGAGCTGTGGTCGATTTTTCATTTTCTCAACCCAGGTTATCTGGGGACGTATCATTCCTTCCGCCAGCGTTATGTGTCGGGAGAGGGCGGCGAACGGCTGCGTGAGCTGCACCGGCTGGTCTCGCCCTTCCTGCTGCGGCGTCTCAAGAGTGACCCGGATATCTCGAAGGATCTGCCGGAGAAGCTTGAGCTGAAGTCCTATTGTCCGCTTACGGAGACCCAGGCCGCGCTGTATCAGGGGGTTGTGGATGAGATGCTAGGCGTCATCGGCGAGCGTTCGGGCATGGCCCGGCGGGGGCTGGTGCTGTCTTCCCTGACCAAGCTGAAGCAGATCTGCGATCATCCCCAGCTGTTCCGCAAGGACGAGGGGCGGAGCCTGCGAAGTGAGCCTTCGGGCAAAATGGACGTCATGTTCGAGTTGCTCGACAGCATCTCTGAGCTTGGCGAATCGGCGCTGATCTTCACCCAGTATGTGGCGATGGGCGAACTGCTGGTCAGCCGGCTGGCCAGACGATACGGGCAGACGCCGCTGTTCCTGCATGGCGGCATCTCGAAGCGTGAGCGCGACGAGATGGTGCATGCTTTTCAAGAGGGGGACGGTCCGGCCTTCTTCGTTCTGTCGCTTAAGGCGGGAGGCGTAGGCCTCAATCTGACACGGGCGAATCATGTGCTGCACTATGACCGCTGGTGGAACCCGGCTGTAGAGAATCAGGCGACGGACCGCGCCTTCCGGATTGGACAACATAAGAATGTACAGGTGCATAAGCTGATCTGCCAGGGAACGCTGGAGGAGCGGATCGACGAGCTGATTGAACGCAAAAAAAGCCTGTCAGAGCAGGTCGTCGGCTCCGGTGAGAACTGGTTAACCGAGATGTCCAACCATGAGCTCAAAGAGCTGATTGAACTCCAGGGACAGGACTGGATGTAAACAGGGCAATACATTGTAAGGCAGAAGGAGGCAACATCTATGAATGAGCTGCTGGAGCTGCGGCTGGAGGTGCTGCCCGGGGTCATTAAGGCCACCGGGAGTGTGGGGCCTGCTGCTGAAGGAGCAGACAGACGCAGCAGCAAAGCCGGAGCAGAGATAGAGAAGCGAGGGGAACAGGGCCAGCGGGCGGTTGTTACTCTGCGTATTCCGCAGTGGACACCCGCCAGGAAGAATGAAGTGCTGCATCAGCTCGCTGCGCATCCGGGCGAATTGTATGATCTGCTGCAGGGTAGCCTGAATGGCGGGCTTGCTGCACTGGAGCTGCTGCCTGTAGATGACGAGCTGAGGCTGGCTGCAGAGGAACAGGGCACGGGTCTGTTGCCTGTTGATGAGCTGGTGCAGCGGGTCCGGCAGCAGCTGACCCAGGAGCCGCTGCTTGCATTCGCCCTGCGCGGACTGTCCAAGGAAGAGCTGCTCTCCGGCGTATTCGCCTTGTGGGCGGAGCAGGAGAACGAGCGGAGCACTGAAGAAGACGCGCCTGCGTCTGTGTCGCTCGCGTCCGAGCTGGCCCGGCTGGAGCGTAAGGGGCCGGCCGTATCCTCTGGAGAGTGGCTGGCTGAGGCAGCGGCTGAAGGCTCTCTGCACCAGCCGGGGCCGCTGTTTCACGAGATCTCCTCACGTCCGTTTCCGGCTATACCTGAGGTAATGGAGCCAGAGGAGGATTGGAGCGCACTCCTGCCACAGACACCCAAGGCGCGTGAAGGGCTTGCGCTGCTGATGCGCCGGGTCTCGGAAGCTGCTGCGAAGCGCGCGGCGGGCTTGAATAAGCTATAGCTGCGCGGGGTTCGTGAGATGGGGCTTGAGTAAACTGGAGGAGCACGGATAGGTGTGATGGGAATGAATGAGCTATAGCTGGTCGGGTTCGTGAGATGGGGCTTGAATAAGCTGTAGGAGCATGGATAGGTGTGATGGGAATGAATGAGCTATAGCTGATCGGGTTCGTGAGATGGGGCTTGAATAAGCTGTAGGAGCAAATGAGCTATTGTTTGTGCGGCGACTGAAACTGCTCTTTAAGTAATATTGAGGGTAAACTAGGCCAACTGGTGGAATTGAATCGGATGCCGGGACACGAACGTAAGAGTTGTTCTACCAAGTAACATTAGTTTTGAGCGCAGTGCGCCGGGTAGGTTGCGAGGTGGCTGCACGGGAATAAAGTAGATAAATCCCTCTGGATCGGCTAGAAGTCGGCGTGCGGACATTTTGCTACTATTCAGCAGGCGGGAATGAGGAGCAGAAGAAGTGGCAGAAGAGCACCTCACTTCCGTCCTGATCGCCAGAAAGAAGTGAGCAAAACAAAAGAGGAGCACACAAGTGCCCCTCTAGTAGCCGGATAACGACCTGGCTGCAGCCATTTTACCCTAAGATTATGTCTGCTTGGTTATGTTATTCACTTATACTACGGCAACAAGCGCAATTAAGACTCGTTGCCGCCGCTGCCTTCTGACAGCTCCAGGATCTCCCGGCGCAGGCGGAGCATCTTCTGGTCCAGCTCATCGGCAGCACGAGCGGCTTCCTTCAGCTCCTCGGCCACATGGGAGGGCAGCTGTTTGTCGAATTTATAGTAGAGAATATGCTCCATGCTGGCCCAGAAATCCATGGCTAACGTACGCAGCTGCATTTCTGCCTTCACCCAGCGGGTGCCATCAAGCAGTACCAGCGGTATAGCCACGATAAGGTGCAGGCTCTGGTAGCCGTTCGGCTTCGGGTGGGCAATATAATCCTTAATCTCAAGCACACGGATATCCTCGCGGGCGCACAGGTGGTCCACCAGCCGGTAGATATCCTTCACGAAGGCGCAGACAATCCGCATCCCCGCAATATCATGGATGTGCTGTTCCATATTATCCAGGTTAAGCTCATAGCCCTTACGCTGCATTTTTTGCACAATGCTCTTCGGTTCTTTGATCCGGCACTTCACATGCTCAATCGGGCTGAAGCCGTCACGCACCTGCCACTCGGTCCGGATGATATCGATTTTATTCTCAAGCTCATTCAGAGCATGACGGTACAGCGCCGGCAAAGCCTTGAAATTCTCAACCTGCTTGGCAAAATCCTCGTTAATCTGCCACTTCTGCATATCCTTCACATGGACCTGTAACTTGTTCAATGTTACTTGTGTACTATCATATTCTTCCACTGAAACTCTCCCGGTTTTCGTTATTTGTGACTGTAGACCATGAATGGATGACTACGGCAATCTTATACAGCGCTAGCTGCGGTTCTGATTCTATTTTAACCGATGTACAGCCCCGGAAGCAAAATAAAACCGTAACCCTGACCCAAGAGAAACATTCTTCCCTCCGGCGCGTATTAGCTCAGTATAGGCTTTAGGCCGTCCTTATGGTGCAGCTCCGTTCATTCTTATTTGTTGGTGGGAGAGCCTGTGCCGTAGCCTTCATCCTGATAGCCTGTATTCTCCAGCTTCTGCAGGACGTTCAAGCCTTCGATCTGAAGGCGGGTCTCGTCAGTGCCATGGTCGTGCAGATACTGGAACAGGCGGATGGTGGTGTCATCGAACTGCTCTGCGGCATCATCATGATCGGCTGACTTGTAGGGAACCAGAGCACGCCGGAAGGCGTAGTCATCCCCGCTGGCCAGATCGGCCAGAAGATCCTGAAGCACAGTCAACCCGTCACTGGACAGCAGAACCTCATACTCACTGGAGTCGCCTCTCTCTTCCTGAATCAGACCGTGATTCACAGAGACGAAATATCGGTTAAGGTTATCGTCAGGCACAATTCATCCCTCCATCATTCGATAATGTACGGGTACGCAGGAACGGATCCAGCAGAAGGCAATATGTATGATTGCTTCTTCCGCAGCATACTCATTCCAATAAGAACGCTAACCGCCTCTACTTGGTATTTACCACATGACGACAAATAATGAATCTGCCGTGGACTTTTGGTATGATAGAATCACGTTTCCGCTGCTGCGTGGGGCGGCAATCGGAATGTAAGGATATACGCGGCTGCGAATCAGCCTATTCTCACTCTGGAGAAGGAGGAACTACAATGAATTTACTGCAACGCATTAAAGACGGTGCCAGCCGGGTGAGTGAAAAAGCGCAAAGCTCGGTGGAAGTGAGCAAGCTGAATGGGCAGATTTCGGATATTGAGCACGAGATGCAGGTTGAATTTCTGAAAATGGGGAAGCTGTTCTACGAGGGATATCGTTCAAGGGATATGTCGGTGGCTGAAGGCCAGATGATCGAGCTTGCGCGGGGCTGTAACAAGCTGCAGGAGCAGATCGAGGACGTACGCTCAAGAATTGCCGAATTGAGAAATGAACGCTTGTGTGCCTGCGGTCAGCTCGTAGGGCTGGATGCCAATTTCTGTCCGCATTGCGGACGTAAGCTGGAAGCACGCAAGCCGGAAGATAAGGAGATTTCACTGCGTAAAGAGCCGTCTTCGGCCGCCGCCGCTACCGCAGCACCGCCTGTGGTTACCGTACATAAAGTACTGGAGCATGAAGATGAGGAAGACCAGTACTACGGTGAGGAAGAGCTGACCGAAGCGGAACGGGAGCTGGCCAGAAGACCCGAAGCACGTGTGCAGTATGCGGAGGTGTTGCCTGAACTGGAAGAAGAGGCAGAGCTGGAGGATGCGGACCGGATGGCTTCAGGTTCTGACCGGAGCCGCCGGGAGGCAGATGAACTGGAACGGGAACGGGAGCGGCAACTGGAGCTGGACCGCCGGATCAGGGACTGGAAGGCAAGTGAGCCAGCCGAAGAGCGGGTAGCCGGAGACGCGGATACACGGGAGATTGTGAACTGCCAGATCTGCCGCGCCGATCTGCCGAAGGGCTCCATGTGGTGCCCGCGCTGCGGCTCGGAGCAAATATAGACAGTGTAGTACTGACAGCTTAGGGGGACAACATAGATGGAACAGTTGCTGCTGCATCTGCGCAATTTGGGTTTCACAGAGATGGAATCCAAAATTATGGTTGAGCTGGCCACCAAGGGCCAGGCTTCGGGCTACGAAGTGGCAAAGCAGCTAGGAGTATCAAGATCGAACGTATATGCGGCGCTTCAGCGCCTGACTCAGCAAGGCTACGTGCGCTGCGGAGAAGGGGAGCCGGCACGCTACAGTGTACTGGACCCGGAAGAGCTGGCCACGATGATATCCGGCCGGGTGCAGGCCTCGCTCGCCTATATGGAGAGTGAAATGCCGCGCGGAGGTCCGGTCAGCCCCTCCTTCTACAACGTGGAGGGTGACCGGAATGTCATAGGAGAGCTGGTCCGCCAGCTGAATCTTGCCGCCCAGGAGATTGTAGTGGATGTGTGGCGGGAGGAAGCCTCGCTGCTGCGCAGTGAGCTTGAGCAGGCGGAGAAGCGCGGAGTGAAGCTGCTGTGGGCTTTTGACGGCGGTGATGCTGTGCCGGCACCTTATCCGGTATGGCCGCCCCTGCCGGGGAAGCCGGAACGCAGCGGAGGCCGGAAGTTCTCCTTCGTCGTGGACCGGAGCTGGTGCATGCTCGGCATGCGTTATGAGGACGGGAGCGCCCAAGCCGTGATTACCGAGCATCCGGTGCTTGTGGAGCTGCTGCTCAAATCTTTTACACAGGAATTGGTATTGTTCGAGCTGGAGGAAGATATGGGCCCCGAACTGCAGCGACGCTACGGGGAGCGCTATAGCCGGATCTACAGCAAATATGTGCTGCATGATCAGGAGGAATCGGGGGAAGAGCCGGAGGAATAGGGCTGCAATAGTAAGTGCCCAAGTTCACTAAGCAAGGGAGGTGACAAGCATGGAGTGTATTGTACATTTTGAAGTGCAGCATGCAGAGGCCGTCAAGCCGCTGCGCGGACTGCTGTTCCTGGAAGAGGGCAAGACCCCGGGAGAGCGGGAGCTGGTGGAGATGTTCAAGGACATGAAGTTCAACGTCCGGCTGGATAACCGGGAGAAATGGATTTTCAAGCCCGTGGCTCCGGGAGAAAGTTATTCCGAGATCCGCATTACCAGCTTTGACAACGGGAAGAAAAGCAGCACGACGGAGGGTGAGCTGAAGTCGATTGTCGGCAACCTGCTGCCCCAGAAGCCAACCGGGATATAACCGGAGCAGCGTGGTTCCAGCGGTTTTTATCCAAAGATAAGAATGTATATGCTTCGCGCTATAATTATCCTTATCTTTCTCGCTGAAACGGTACCGTCCTTTAAAAGGACGGAAAACCGGTTCAGCTTGGCCAGCAGAATTACTGCTGCTAGCGGAAGATATCTTTGAGATGAAGGTCTATTCCTGCACGAAGCAGGAAACGGACCCGGCGGAAACGTGAAATATGTAACAAAGAGCAGGCCCAGGGGAATACCCGGACCTGCTCTTTGTGTTGGGAGAAATATCATTCCAACTTCTTCATTAGCCAGACCAATCTGCTCCTATCGGACCTGAGAGACCTTATCCCCTGGAAAACACCACTTTTGGTGTCTTAACGGACCGAGGAGACCTTAAGGTAGCTCAGAACGATACTTAAGAGCAGTGTTTCAGAGAATAAGGTCCTTGTGGTCCGTTGCCTGCCTAATTTATGACTTTCATCCAGAATAAGAGCGCCTCAGTCCGTTACGCGGAGCCACATATGTGCCCACCGCGCCGCGTCCCGCCGCGCCCGGCCTAGCCGCCCGCGCGGCAGGACGCGGCGCCGGCAGCCACCGCCGGGGCTGCCGCCAGCGGCGAGAGCACGCGCAGCGCGCCCGGCTCGCAAGCCACGGCCAGCGGCGCTGTGCCGAGCGCTTCGCCGTCGCCGATGGCGTGGCGCGGCTGCGCGAAGTGCACGGCTACGCTGCGTCCGCGCAGCATCGTGACATAGGGCAGCTTCGTGTGGCTGCCCTTCACCACCGTCGGGAACAGCCGCAGCAATTGCATACGGCTGACCCCATGCACGACGCAGACGTCAAGCAGGCCGTCGCCTGATTCCGCCTGCGGGCAGATCAGCAGCCCGCCGCCGTAGCTGGGCAGGTTGCAGACCGAGACCAGCCACGCCTGGTCATAGGCCTGCTCCTTGCCGTCGCAGGTCACGCTGACGCGGCAGGGCTTGAAGGTCATCAGCGTATGCAGCACGCCGATGATATAGGCTAGGCGCCCGGCGCCAATGGCGTTGCACAGCCGCTTGTAGCGGCTGCCGTTCACATTGACGGCCACCTGCGCGTCGAAGCCGCTGGCCACCGCCGTCAGGGTGAGACCACCTGCCGCGCTCATCAGATCGGCTTCGATGCAGTGTTCCTGCAGCGCGGTGTCCAGCGCAGCCTCAGGCGCGAGCGGGATGCTGAACCCGCGCGCAGTGTCATTGCCCGAACCCGCCGGGATGACTCCCAGCGGGACCCCTCTACGCCGCAGTGCGCCCAGCACGCTGTGGATCGTGCCGTCGCCGCCGACAATGATGGCGGCGCGCCAGTCCTCGCGGCGGGCAAGCGCCTGCAGCACCTGACTCTCTGCACTGTCAGCGCTCTGGGTGAACAGCGCTTCATACGGAACAGTCCGCGCCGCAAGCAAGGCCTGTACGGTGTGCCAGATCCGCCGTCCCGCCCCGCCGCCGGAGCGGGGATTTATGATGAACAAATACATGGATGCTTCCCCCAGCCTGTAGATTCCTGCATGTCTTATCCCATTGTAAGGAGCGGGCAGGCAAAAGGGAAACTATTTTCTGCTGCGCGGGGCTACATCTACAGCTATAGCTGCCGCAGCTGGCTTTCGGCGATCTCTCCCACCCAGGGGAGCTTGAACCATCTGCTGCCAAGGGCATGGTAGATCATCAGGAGCCAGACTGCGAAGCTGCATAGGGAGATCAGGGCGCCTGCCACATCACCGAGAAGCGGAATGAAGCCGCTGAGCACATGGGCGATCATAAGGACTCCGAAGGCAATCAGAGATTGAAGCGAGTGGAACAGGACAAAGCGGCTGCGCTTCTCCAGAGCGAGGAAAATAATCGCACCGATAAATGGAAAAAAATAACACAAGGCGGCGGCAAGGTTATCGGGCAGTCCGGTCGAAGATCTGAAAGGCGACAAAGGGCTCACTCTCCTTGGATTGTAGAAGAAAAAGGCAAAGATTATTCGTGCTTCTTCCCTACAAGCCTATGAGGTGTCCGGGCAAAGTATGAGCTGTGCGGAATGCTGTCCAATAATTTTTGGGGATAGGGGGCATACTATGATCAGGTTCCCAAACGGAAGGTCAAGCATATACTATAAAAAAATTCCATTTGCATTTTTACATGGAAAGGTGGAAGTTAATCTGGAATATGATACAATATAACGATAAGGCCCGAAAGGAGTGATTCAGCAAGTGGCTCTTCGGGTAATTAAAGTGTCAAGGTGTCTTTGCAGTGGGACATCCTTACTCTCAGCCCAAATCACGACGAACCTGCTTCACCGGCAAGGCGGATTTCCAAGTTCATGGAATGGTAGTCTGGACGGGTAATGCAAGCCGCGTATGTGTAATGGTTTCTTACTTGCAT
Organism: Paenibacillus sp. FSL R7-0210; assembly: GCF_038009085.1. Lineage (NCBI taxonomy): Bacteria > Bacillati > Bacillota > Bacilli > Caryophanales > Paenibacillaceae > Paenibacillus > Paenibacillus sp. FSL R7-0210. The sequence goes on along the minus strand of NZ_JBBPAR010000001.1, from coordinate 5,868,076 downwards.
TTCAAGGTTACGGCGAACTTTTCATCATGCATTCTCTACAACGGAGCATTCATTTTCAATGTTTTGGGAGGGAACTGATCATGGCAAGTAAAGGTCATAACGAAGTCAAGGAAAGTCTGCGGGAAATGACACGTATTTTCCGGCCCAAAGATCCCAAGAAATTTGTGAAAGAGTACGTCCGGAAGTATCGGATCACGGGAGGATACGAGGAAGAGCTGACCATGGTTGTGGAGCATGAGCTGGTTAGAATGAATTCTTCCGTCTCCTGAAGAAGCGGGCAGAGAGAGTGATTCTGTTTCGTGCTGTTTGATGCCGACAACTATACATTTAATCTACATTCAAGCGATAACATCCATGAGGATTCTCATAAACCGTGCCCGGGCAGCCTTCTGCTTCTGGAATCGGTTTTTTTTGTATGCATATTGCAGATCATCTTCGTATGTCAAATGAATGTTTAGACACAAATAAATATGAATACGCTTCAAAAGTAGTTTAACAGTTTTCCGGGAAAATTGAAAGCGCTTATAAAATCAGTATTGACAAGCTTTCCGCGACTTTAAAATGATTATGTGAATTTGTTGTGAACGATTGACAAAAACGTAGACCGAACTTATATTAATAGTGATTGTTATAATTGACAGGAAAATACTCTAATCTACGAATTCGGGAAAAGCGGGGTAGATCAATGATGAAAACGTGGCAGGCTGGTAAGCGGCTTCTTCCCATGACCGCAGCACTTGGACTCCTTCTGGCCGGATGCGGGCGGGAGGACTTGTCGGTACTCAGACCGCAGGGACCCGTAGCGGAAAGCTCTTACGGACTGATGAAGCTGTCGATCACGATCATGATTGTGGTGCTGCTGATCGTCTTCTCCATTGCGGCTTATGTATGGATTCGCTTCCGCCGGAAGAAGGATCAGGATGAGATTCCGAAGCAGGTGGAGGGCAGCTTCAAGCTGGAGGTGCTATGGACGGTCATCCCGCTTATTCTCGTCATTGTGCTGGCGATTCCTACGGTGAAGGTGGTCTTCGCTGCCGGCAATGATCATTCGGATGACAAGGACGCCATCAAGGTCAAGGTGACCGGCCACCAGTACTGGTGGGAGTTCGAATATACGGATTACGGAATAACGACCGCGCAGGATCTGATTATTCCTACAGGTAAGCACATTGCCTTTGAGCTCAGCACCAAGGATGTGCTGCATTCCTTCTGGGTACCCTCGCTGGCCGGGAAAATGGACACCAATCCCGACGGCACGGTGAACCGCTTCAGCTTCAGTGCGCCGAATGAAGGCGTTTACCGGGGGAAATGCGCAGAGCTGTGCGGACCCTCCCACGGGTTCATGGAGTTTAAGGTGAAGTCGGTCAGCGGTGAGGCCTTTGACAAGTGGGTGGCTTCAATGAAGGCGCCGGAGTCGGTGATGCCGGAAGATCCAGTACTGGCTGAGAAATTCAAGTCCCAGTGCCTGACTTGCCATGCGATTGGCAGCATGCCTGCATCACCGGTGGCTCCAAGCCTGACCGGAATCGGCTCCCGTGAATCGGTTGCCGGAATTCTGCTTAATGATGACACTCGAGAAGACGGGGCGCCGGTCCTTGAGAATCTGAAGACTTGGCTGCATGATCCGCAGAGCGTGAAGCCCGGCAACAAGATGCCGAACCCGAAGGATATGGGCTTAAGTGATGAAGAGATCGACGGCATTGCCGAATATCTGGCCGGTTATACGCTGGAATAGGGGCCTATGACTGAAGCGGAAGCAGCATATTTGATAAGGGGGTACATACCTTGGCTCACGCAGCGCAATCCTTGCAGCCCTCCCAGCCCTTGCAGCCCGGCCACAGCGCCAAGCGGCATACCGGGCTGATGGACTGGATTACCACCGTCGACCACAAAAAAATAGCCATCCTGTATCTATGGGCCGGCGGCCTTTTCTTCGGCATTGGCGGCCTGGAGGCGATCCTGATCCGTATTCAGCTGATCAAGCCGATGAATACCTTCCTGGATGCCCAGACCTTCAACGAGCTGATTACCATGCACGGCACGACCATGATCTTTCTAGGAGTCATGCCGGTTATTTTCGCGCTGATGAATGCGGTGATTCCGCTGCAGATCGGCGCGCGGGATGTCGCCTTTCCTTTTCTCAACTCGCTGGGCTTCTGGACCTTCCTGTTCGGCGGTCTTCTGCTTAACCTGAGCTGGGTGATGGGCGGCGCGCCGGATGCGGGCTGGACGGCCTATACCCCACTTTCAAGTACGGGCTACAGTCCCTCACACGGAGTGGACTTTTATACGATAGGGCTGCAGATTGCCGGACTCGGCACACTGATTGGCGGGATTAACTTCCTGGCTACCATCATCACGATGCGTGCACCGGGGATGTCCTTCATGCGGATGCCGATGTTCGCCTGGGCTACCTTCATTACCTCAGCCATTATTCTGTTTGCATTCCCTGCGGTTACCGTAGGACTTGTCCTGCTTACCTTCGACCGGATTCTGGACGCCAATTTCTTCAATGTTGCCGGAGGGGGCAATCCCGTGCTGTGGCAGCATATCTTCTGGATCTTCGGGCATCCCGAAGTGTATATTCTGATTCTCCCGGCCTTCGGCATCATCTCCGAGGTCATTCCGACCTTCTCGCGCAAGCGGCTGTTCGGGTACAGCTCCATGGTCTTCGCGACAATTCTGATCGCCTTCCTGGGCTTCATGGTCTGGGCGCATCATATGTTCACCACCGGCCTCGGTCCGGTCGCGAACGCCTTGTTCTCCGTCTCTACGATGCTGATTGCCGTCCCGACCGGGATCAAGATCTTCAACTGGCTGTTCACCATGTGGGGCGGACAGGTACGGTTCACGACCCCGAATCTGTTCGCGGCCGGGTTCATTCCTACCTTCACGATGGGCGGAGTAACCGGGGTGATGCTGGCCTCCGCGCCGGCAGACTTCCAGTTCCATGATACGTACTTCGTGGTGGCGCATTTCCACTATGTAATCGTTGGCGGTCTGGTGCTCGGGCTGTTCGCCGGGCTGCACTACTGGTGGCCGAAGATGTTCGGGCGGATGCTTAGCGAATCCTTGGGCAAGTGGACCTTCTGGACCTTCATTATCGGGTTCCACTTAACGTTCTTCGTGCAGCATTTCCTGGGACTGATGGGGATGCAGCGGCGCGTATTTACCTATTTGCCGAACCAGCAGTTCGATACGCTCAACCTGGTCAGTACGGTGGGGGCGTTCCTGATGGGAGTGGGCATGATTATCTTCCTTGTAAATGTGTTCTTGACCTCCAGACGGCCGGCGGATGCGCCGGAAGACCCGTGGGAAGACGGGCGGACCCTGGAATGGACGATCCCTTCGCCGCCGCCGGAATATAACTTCAAGCAGACGCCGCTGGTGCGGGGCCTGGATGCTTTCTGGAAAGAGAAAATGGCCGGGCATAAGGCCATGACCCCGGCGGAGCCGATTGGTCCGATTCATATGCCGTCGGCCACGATTCTGCCGTTCCTGATGTCCGTCGGTATCTTCATTGCGGGCCTTGGCTTTATGTTCAGCCGCGATGAATTCAGCAGCAGCATTATGAGCTTCCTGTTCAATAATTATATTGTTACAGCGCTGGGGCTTCTTATTACCTTCGGATCGATGCTGATGCGGTCGCTGTTCGACGATCACGGCTGGCATATTGAACCCGAAGAGCTGGAAGGAAGGTGAGCAGAGATGACAACGGCACATGCTGAAGCGGCGGACGGTACACTCCCGCATGAACCCGAGAAAGCGACCCTGGAAGGACGCAATAAAGTGTTGGCCTTCTGGCTGTTCCTCGGAGGGGAAGCGGTGCTCTTCGGCACCCTGTTCGCTACCTTCCTGGCGCTGCGTAATCAGACGAATGAGGGACCCTCGGCGGCTGAGCTATTCCATCTGCCGCTTGTTGCGGCAGCGACCTTCCTCCTCCTGGTCAGCAGTCTGACCAGTGTGTTCGCCATTCAGGCCATGCACCGGGGAAATGTGGCCCAGCTACGGAACTGGCTGGTGGTGACTGTCCTGCTCGGCCTTGCCTTCCTGATCCTGGAGATCTACGAGTTCAGTGTATATATCCGGCATGAGGAATTCGGGATGACGACGAGTGCGTTCAGCTCGGCTTTTTATACGCTGGTCGGGTTCCACGGTGCCCATGTCGCCTTCGGGATTCTGTGGATCTCCGTGCTGATCGGGCAATTGGCGCATAAAGGCTTGACGGTCGTTACTGCACCGAAGATCTATGTCTCGGCGATGTATTGGCATTTCATTGATGTGGTGTGGGTCTTTATCTTCACAGTCGTATACCTGCTCGGAAAGGTGGGGTGAAGCCATGACGACGAAGCAGCCTTCTTCAGATTCTGCGGTGAAGCACCGGCACCGTCCGGAAGGACCGCAGCGGCATATTGTGGTGTTTGTGTTCTCCGTGGTGCTGACGCTGATCGCCTTTGCCGCGGTGGCGGCCGGAGGGGTGAATGCTACCTTTGCGATTATCCTGCTGCTAGTAATGGCTGTGCTGCAGGTGTTCCTGCAGATGGGCTTCTGGATGCATCTGAAGGACAAAGGGCATATGCTCCCGATTATCTTCATGCTGGGCGGCTTTTTTATCGCAGGCACCTGTATTGTAATGGCGCTCTATTGGGTATGGTGGGATTGATTCTATCTCCGGGGAGGTCTTGAGGATGATACCGGGATTGCAATATTTCAGCTTTACGGAACTATGGAGTCCGTTGTTTCTGGCCCTGATGCTCCTCCTGACTGCCGGATATTTTGTGCTGATCGGTCCGCTGGCCTCCCGTTTTGAGGGCAGCACTGCAGTCCCCTTCTGGCGGAGGGGGCTGTTCTTATGCGGAATGCTGGCCCTCTATCTTGCGCAGGGAGGACCTGTCAGTCTGCTGGGACATATCTTATTTTCCTTCCATATGGTGAGTATGGCCTTATCCTATCTGGTGGCGGTCCCGTTGATTATGCTCGGTATCCCCGACTGGTGCTGGCGTGCTCTGCTGCGGGTGAATCCGGTGAAGGGACTGGCTTTTCTCGCGAAGCCGGTGGTGGCGGCCCTGCTCTTCAATGGTCTGTTCTCGCTCTACCACATCCCCGCCATCCATGATTATGTCATGCTGCATTTCACCGTTCACCGTCTGTATTATGGCATCCTGTTCCTGACCTCGGCGCTGATGTGGTGGAATCTGATTAACCCCTTGCCGGAATACCGGGCGCTTAGCGGTCTGGGGCAGGTGGGCTTCATCTTCCTGAACATGGTGCTGCTGACACCAGCCTGCGGGCTGATTATTTTTGCGGGCTCCCCCCTCTATGCTACGTATAGCGACCCGGGCACCTGGGCGAAGGCGATGGGCTACTGTGTACCGCAGAGTCCGGCTGCATTATTGCAGGCTTTTGGCGGTCCCGGCTTCTTCGGATCTCTGTCCCCCAAGGTAGATCAGCAGGTCGGCGGCATCGTGATGAAGTTCATTCAGGAATTTATTTTCGCCTCGATGCTTGCTTATGTGTTCTATCATTGGTATAAAAAAGAGAACGGACAAGAGGACACAGAAGTGTCCGCGTCACCCTCTGCCCTGGCGGAGGAGGTCTGAACTATAACGAGCTGGTAAGTACCGAGGGGGATATTCATGGATATTTTCACATTGTTTCCTACGATCAGTACATCGTTCATCGTCATAAGCGCGGTGCTGGTGGCCATCGGCTGGAGACAGATCATTCAAGGCAAACGCGAAGCGCACAAGAAGACGATGATTGCAGCTGCGGTGGCAGCGATTCTGTTCTTCCTGGTGTACTCGTCAAGAACGGTGTTCGTAGGCAATACCTCCTGGGGAGGACCGGATGAGCTGACGACGATCTACCATGTCTTCCTGATCTTCCACATTGTACTGGCTACCGTCGCTGCCGTATTCGGCATCACCACGCTGACGCTTGGCTTCAAGGCCAAGTATGCCAAGCACCGCAAGTGGGGCAGAGTGACCTCCGTCATCTGGTTCATCACCGCTATTACGGGAGTCGCTGTCTACGTCCTGCTGTATATCTTCTATCCGGGCGGACATACGAAGCCGGTCTGGGAAATCATCCTGGGCGCTTAGGCCGAGGGAAGAGAAGTCCTGGATCATAGGGGAAAAGCCTGTCCATCTGCCGCTGCTGCGGGGGAGGGGCGGGCTTTTTTGAATGAGGAGCCGGGAGGGTGCAGGCGAAATGTAGTCGAAAAACCGAACACATTGGGCGGGTACTATCGGTGAATGGAAAGGATTTTGAGCGTATTCATGGAAATACGATGGATTTTTACGCAGCAGCGTTCGATTTTGCACCCGGCACAAAAGTCGGATATCCGGAATGCCTGGGGAATCCGATGCTATACGAACAATGTGGCCGTATTACAGGCCATATTCATGAACTGACTAAGCAGTACAAACTGGTATCCAGAAGACATACCTGGGAAACTAATGAATACCTTGTGCGGGCGAAAGATTATTTGCCGGCAGAGCTTGGGCCCATTCTGCATGCCCTAGACGCACTAAAAGCTGATTTGAGCAGTTTGCCTGTTACCTCAGATAATTTCGGTTTAATTCACGGGGATATCAACGTAGGTAATTTCTTGGTAGATGAGTCAGGGCGGATAACGCTTTTTGATTTCGATGAGTCTCAATACAGCTGGTATGCTGAGGATATTGCTATCCAGCTCTATTATTTACTGTATGTATTTGGGGAGGATTCAAGGTCTGAACGTAAGGCGCAATACGAGCTTTTTATCCGGCATTTCGAGCTGGGCTACGCGGAGGATGGCCGGCAGTTCCCCGATGGCTGGAAGAGTCAACTGGATTTGTTTCTTAAACTGCGTGAAATTATCGTAGTCGTCGGCATGCACCGGAGTTGGGATTTAACCCAGGCTGACGATTGGACGCGTGGGTTCTTGCAAGAGAGTACAGTGCGTATTACCAAGGGGATTTCATTAATTGATGGGTTCGGCGAAGAGGGACAATGATGATAGTTGGAAAAAGCACACTTAGTTCCAGCGATACAGCCAGTTGCAGGTAAGCAATTGGAAAAAGTCCACCTAATTCCCCGAAAATCATCGAATTGGACGGAATCGTAGAAATTAAGTGTTGTTTGTCCAACTGCTGTCCGTGAATGGGGCGGTGCCGCAGGATTGGATGGAAAAAATCCAATTAACGCCATTAGCTGCGTTCAGAACTGTACACTAAAACCTTTGAATCGGTGTATCCCTGTTCTGAAACGTTCCTGGGTATGATACTTTTCTTATGGGAACCCGAAAAATAGAATGAAATTTAGTTAGGATGGGTGAAAATGGACAACCACTATGAATACCTTCTGCTTGCCTTCGAAGAAGCTGAAAAAGCAAAAGAAGAAGGGACTTACCCAATTGGGGCAGTCATTATTGATTCTAACGGAACCGTTGTTAGCCGGGGTAGAAATAGAGTTTTTTCCAGCTATGATACAACTTCACATGCAGAAGTAGACGCTATAAGAAAGGCTGGACATAAGATATTAGATGTTGAAAGTAAGAAATTTGTTGTAGATAACGGGCTTACGTTATATACGACGTGCGAGCCCTGTCCAATGTGTACGGGGACTATAGTTCTCTCCAAGATAAAAAAAGTGGTGTGGGCTGCAAATGATGCTGAAATCGGAGCATTTAAAAAATTCAAAGAAAGGACAAGTCCGTTGCCGATTTATAATGATTTATTTAATGACATTGAAATTGTGGCTGCTCCCTACTCTGATTTAGAAATTAGACAAAGACTAATGCTGGCTGAATGGAATAATAATCGGGGTTACACCGATAATCATTGGAATAAAGAATTCATACGTGATGCGGAGTGATAATTTACGAAGAGCATATTCTCAGGCGGTTAAGCTCTAACGACCAAGGCATGATCGACACGGCTCATCAAACCGTGGCGGAAAGCTGGATGTTGTTACGTGAACAGCTAAATCTGAAGAATATCGTTAATCGATTCAGCTAACGGTAACCGTCAGCTCAATAAACAGCGACAGTCTAGGACTTGAATTTCTGTCCACCACTGCCGCTGTTTCACTTTCAAGGTTTGTCTAAATATTGATGCTTGGAGCAAGGATGAAGCTACAACCGAAACGAAGACACCGTGCTCTGCAGCTCCTCAGCCAGGCTGGCCAGGGACTGGGCGGAGGAGGCGGTCTCTTCGCTGCTGGCGGCGGACTGCTGGGTGGTGGCGGAGATGCTCTCCACGGCAGCGAGAACGTTGGTGGACTGGGCGGCTTGTTCTTCGCTGGCGGCGGCGATTTCGGATATCTTCTGTCCGGCGTTGTTGACCATCGTCACGATCTGATGAAAAGAAACGCCGGTCTTCTGCGACAGCTCCGCACTCTCCTGCACAGCGCTCACGCTGTAGCGTGTATTCACCTGCATCCCCTTGATGATGCTGGTGATCTGCTTAGTGGCCTCGCCGCTGCGCTCGGCCAGCTTGCGCACCTCGTCAGCCACCACCGCGAAGCCCCGGCCCTGTTCCCCCGCTCTTGCGGCTTCAATGGCGGCATTCAGAGCAAGCAGGTTGGTCTGATCTGCAATATCCTCAATAACATCGATAATCTCGCCGACCTTCTGCGAGTCCTCCTCAAGCTTAGCCATCTGTCCGCTGACAGCCTGCATACTCTCCATCGACTCCTGAATGATGCTGTTCCCGTTCTCGGCAATCGTAACGGTCTCATCGGAGATGACCGAGGCCTGCTCGGTATTCTGGGCTACAGAGTGGATCGCGCTGGACAGCTCTTTGAATAACTCGCTGATGGTCCCGGCATCATCCGCTGTGGTCGTGCTGCCGCTTGCCACCTCTTGCGTACTGGCGGAGATCTCCTCGGCGGCGGCGGACAGGCTCTGGGAATGCAGCAGGATGGAGCCCACTGTGTTACGGAGGCTGCTGACCATCTCGTTCACCTTGGCAGCCAGGATGCCGATTTCATCTCTGGTGTCGATATCGGATTGGCTGCGCAGGTCGCCGTCAGCCACCTTCGAGAGAACCTTGACAACCTTCGCCAGCGGATTAGAAATAATCCGGGAGATGATATACCCTAGCAGGATGCACAGAATGACTGCACCGATAATGATACTGAGGGTAATATTACGCGAAGAGCTATAGAGTGCGGCTCCGCTCTGTCTGGCCTGATCCGCTTCCTTGGTGTTGGTGAGAATCAGCTCGTTCAGAATATTCTTCAAGGTATCGCCTTGGTTGTTAAGCGTGCTGCCGCGCAGCATCTCCAGCAGCTTCTCGTCCTGTCCCGTCAGGGAGAGGCTGACAAGAGAATCGTACGTTAACAGATAATCATTCCATGCCGCTTCAAAAGGGGCAATGGCTTGAACCGATTCCGCGCTCAGCTTGGTTTTGCGGAAGGCCGCGATGTTATCGAGTACGTTCTGCTTCTCTTTTTTATAATCGTCCACCCGCTGCTGGCGTTCCTCAGGGGTCTTCTTAATGTACAGATCCCTGACGATAACGCGCATGACCGAGAAGCTGTTCTGTGAGCTTTGCAGGGAGGAGACGGGAACCAGATTGTTCACATACATATCGTCCAGACTGTTATTAATCGAGCCGAGGTTGCTGAGACCGTAGAGGCCCACGAAGGAAAGAATGACAGCGACGGTCAGGAAGGACGAGATTAATTTCACGCTTGTTTTTAGATTATAGAACCATTTCATACCTGTTTCCCCCAGTAAAGATGATTTTGTTAAGCGAAGACTCCCGTATTGAAAAATAAGCTGGCTGTATCTATGATCAGAGCGATATTGCCATTTCCCAGGATGGTAGCTCCTGATATGTTCTCAGTCTTGCCCATGTAGGCCCCGAGCGATTTGATTACGATATCCTGATTGCCGATAAGTGTATCCACGGCCAGTGCCAGCCGTTTCTCTCCCCGCCCTACGATAATCAGCGGAATGGATGCTGATCTGCCGCCCGCACCTGCGGGGAGCCGCAGGATATCCTGCAGCCAGACCACCGGTACGAGCTGTCCCCGTGCGGTAATGACAGGCTGGCCCCGGACAGAGCTGATCTCCTCTGGAGTGACGCGGACAATCTCGGCCACACTGCTCATGGGAATCACGAAGGTGGCTCCCCCGGCATGAACGAGCAGACCCCGGATGATGGCGAGCGTCAGGGGCAGACGAATCCGGAAGCGGGTGCCTTGCCCCCGCGTGGTTTCGATATCGATCATACCGTTAATCCGTTCAATATCATTGCGGACGATATCCATTCCGACCCCGCGGCCGGAAATATCGCTGATGTGCGGGGCGGTAGAGAAGCCGGGCCGGAAAATAAGCCGCAGCGCCTCATCCTCAGTCATCCCGCCGGCCTCTTCAGCCGTAATGATGCCCTTCCGCAGGGCAGACTCTGCAATCAGGCTGGAATCAATCCCGGCCCCGTCGTCCTCGATGACCAGGATAACCTGATTATCCTCATGGGAGGCCGCGACGCGGACGGTTCCGGTCTCGCTTTTGCCGGCGCTGCGGCGGATTTCAGGGGTCTCTATACCGTGATCAACGGCATTGCGCAGCAGATGGATCAGCGGGTCGCCAAGCTCTTCAATGAGCGTCCGGTCCAGCTCCGTCTCCTTGCCTTCAAGAACCAGCTCAACCTGCTTGTTCAGGGAGCCGGACAAGTCCCGGACCATGCGGGGCAGACGGTTGAACAGCTGCTCTATCGGCAGCATCCGCACCTTAATCATGCTCTCCTGCAGTTCCCCCGTAATCATAGCCAGATGGTCGGCAAGCTGGCCCAGCTCCTCTGTCAGATCATTGGTTCCGTATTGCTGGTGGAATCTGCGGTTCAGCAGATGGAACCGGGTCTGATCGATGACCAGCTCACCCGCCAGGTTCATCAGCTTCTCCAGACGCTCCACCTGGACGCGGATCGTTTGCGGCTTGGTTTTGTCAGCGGCAGACGGCGGGGATTCTGGTACTTCCGGGAGCTCCCGGCTCCCCGTCTCCGGATGGGGCGGTCTCACGAATTCACCGGGACGCGGGGAATCGTTAAGCACTTCTTCTATGTATATACGATCAACATCCATAATGGATAAGACCTCCTGACGGAGCTCCTCGATATCGATCTTAGGCGACAGCAACCAGGAGGCCTCGTCGATCCGGCTGTCGTGGTCCTCTATCTCTTCCAGCTCCGGCTTCATGCGCAGGACCGCAGCGACACTCCGCAGCTTGGCATCGATCAGGTGAAGACGGGGCAGCTTCATCTCACAGCCGGGAGAGAGCCACACATGCACCCAGAACAGCTGGAGGGGAAGCTCTGCCTGACTTGTCTGCACAGCAGGGACCTTATCCTCCGGCTTCTGCAGCTCCTCCGCTGCGAATGTACTCAGCCGCTGCACCAGACCGGACACATCTGTGGTCTCCTGATCCGTAGCAGCGATCTCGCTCTGCAGCGCGCGCATTCCATCCAGCGCTCCGAAGAACAGGCGGATCAGCTCCGGCGTGACCGTCCGCTCCCCTCCCCGCATCTGATGAAGCAGATGCTCCAGATGATGCGTGACTTCCTTCAGCCCGTTGTAGCCCATAGAGGCCGAGGAGCCCTTAAGGGTATGGGCCGCCCGGAAAAACTGCTGGATTCCGTCTTCTGTCTCCCCGGTCTGCTCCAGCCTGAGCACCTCATCCTCGATCAGCTGCAGCTGGTCCTCAAGTTCCTCCAGAAATATCCCTCGGTATTCCGATAAATCAACCATGGTTCGCCTTCTCTCCGTTTAGCCTTTGTTTAGTCTCGCAGCAGGATCTCATCCAGCCGCAGAATGCCGACCAGCTCGGAAGAAGAGAAGCCTACTCCGTTGAAGAAGGAGCCGCTGACTCCAGAGATGCTGCCCTGTGCAGGCTGAATATCGCTGAAGGTCGTCACTTTATTCACGTTGTCGACAATAACGCCCAGGGATTCCTCCTGGTGATGGACCACCAGAATGCGTGTGTGTTTGGTCGGCTCCACTTCTTCCATCTGAAGCAGCACTCTAAGGCTGAGCACCGGCACAATTTTACCCCTGAGGTTGATAATGCCCTTAACGTAGTGACGGCTGCTGGGGATTTCCGTTATTTCCTGCATTCTTATAATTTCATGAACATCTGAGATCGGGATCGCATAATGCTCGTGATCTACCCCGAATTCAACATATTGTTTCTGCAAAACGGTCTCCATAGTTACCCTCCGGCTTCTCATATTACTTAGCTGGCCCGCAGCCGCTATTCTGTCTCCGTCCCCCTCCTGAGTTCTTCGCGTTACCTTCTGCTGATCTTGTGTATTCCGGTCTTTGGCCATTCCTGTGTGATAATGGGACAAAATACCACAAAAATGTCGTACAATATCACTTATGCGACATGTCTATTCCTGAGGAGTGATGAAAAAAGAATGAGCCAGACCGAATTTAGCCGTACGGCGCTCAGCTTGGTGTACCCGGAAGAGGGCTACCTAAGCGATGATCAGATTGTTCAGATGTTTATGGCTACCTGCTGTACGAATGTTAATACAGGTCGGAATTATAAGCGGGCGATTGCCGATTTCCGCAGATTTATTGCAGGCACCTCCTTAAGGGCAGTGACCTGGAGGGAGATGGAGGCGTATAAGATTTTCCTGACGCAGGGGGGCTACAGTTATCAGAGGCAGCTGGCACCGGCAAGCATAGCGGCATTCCTTGCGCCGTTGAAGTCTTTTTATAAATGGGGGAGTGACCAGCATATCGGGATTTTTGCAGTGAATCCGACCTCTTCGGTACGCATCCCCAAAATAACCGTTACCAGCCGCAAAAACTTCCTGACCAAACGGGAGGTGGGGGAATTACTGAATGTACTGGAGAAGCAAGGACTGCGCAATTATCTGATCGGGCTGACGCTGGTAGTGCTCGGTCTGCGGGTGTCAGAGCTGACGGCGATGAAGTGGGGGGACTTCCATAATGATCTGCTGGAGACCTCGGTCTGGCTGACCGTGGAGAACGGCAAGGGGGGCAAGCCTAGGGAAATTAAGGTTCCGCCGACCCTGTGGCAGCTGTATTCCAAGTTGTCTGATACCTTGCCAGGGAAGGAAGAGGCCAACCCGGAGCAGCGGATGTTTCCGTTATCTTCACGGCAGGTGGAACGGATTATCAAGAATGCCGGAGAAGCCAGCTCAATTGAGAAAAAGCTGACCCCGCACTGGCTGCGCCACACGAATGCCACACTGGCCTTGCTCCAGGGAGCGTCGCTTCAGCAGGTTCAGGAATCGCTGGGGCATTCCCACATCAACACCACTCAGCGTTATCTCCACACCGTTCAGCAGATTCAAAAGGCTGCCCCGGATTTTGTCGAGGACAGCCTGCGCACGTTCATACAATAGATTAGATTCGACAAAAATTGCAGAAGCACGAATGGAACATAATTGTGGAAACAGAGGGGCTGATCCAGCGAAGTTTCTATACAGAAGTTAGGAAATGACCTATAATAAACGCATGGCTGCTTGATTATGCGCAAGTATGCATGGTTTATCGTATTTTACTCAAAAAAAGTCGCATAAGTGATATTGTACGACAAAAAACGTCAAAGTATACATACAGACTTAGCTTCATGTGGTTTGTTGCATCGAAATCCGGTCCTTGTGCCGCAAATCCCGCGTATGCTCCAATAATAAAGTCCAGACTCCGCCTATGTGCGGGGTTTTTTTCGTGCGTGGAATCGAAATACTAAGAATAGTAGAGTTTTTCTGTTGACAGTGGAAAACACAGGTCATATACTGTGTATATAGATATATACAGTAAGCACACACAGATACACACTGAGGCTAGCTGATCTGCCAGCTCCTGCTGTTCAAGACGAATAAAGCGAGGTTAGAAGTTATGACAACATTAAAGCAAGCGTGGGTCATCGTACGCAGCGAATTCCACGGTGACCGCTGGAAGCTGCTGTGGGCGCTGCTGTTCTCGCTCCTGTTCATGGGATATTTTGCCGCACTGTCAGGAATGGTCATCGACGATACGCTAACGGGACATGACAAGCAGTTGCTCAGCGATGTTCTGATGGTTACGATGATGCTCATGCTCACGATCACCTTCTCCCGGCGGACAATGAAGTATATCTCGGAGGATTCCTATACCCGGATGCTGGCGTATATGCGGGCGTTGCCGGTACCGGTAGCAGCTATTCTCTGTAAAAGAAAGCTGGACACCCTGCTCGCCGTTGCCATGAACAGCACGTTGTTCTTCAGCCTGATCTATCTGCTCAGCCCCGGAATACGCGCTGAACTGCCGCCTGCTTCGTATCTGGCTTTTGCTTTTACCTGGATCGGTTACAGCCTGATTGTCGCTGGCATGTACATTATCATCGAGTTCTCGGTCAGCGGCGTCATGTACTTCTGGATCATCTCAGCCGTTATGCTGCTGGCGCTGGGCGTGTCAGGACTAGTCTACCTGGCGGGAGGCAATATACTGCTCGCCACGGTCGCTGTATCCAAGGAGTGGGGCCTATTGTCTCCCTTGATGTGGGGGGCGCTGGCACTTGGCATGCTATCGATTCAGCTATTCTCCAGATGGACGATTCACCGGCTGAAGAGCCGTGATCTCGTATGAGACGGGGCAAGGCGTTCATCCGGGGGCCGGGCCTGGAAGGCAGGTGTAAATGATGTGGATACCTATACAAATTAATGAGAACAGCGCAGAGCCGCTGTACCATCAGATCGAGACGCAGCTCAGATCGCTGATTATCTCAGGTGCGATTACAGAAGGGACGCTGCTTCCTTCCATCCGCGAATTCGCAGGTGACCTGAAGTGCAGTGTCATAACGGTCCGCCGCGTCTATCAGGATCTGGAGAACGAGGGCTTGCTGCGGACCCGGCAGGGGACGGGCACCTTCGTATCCCATATCGGGACCGGAGCCATGGAGGACTATAAGCAGGAGACCGTCCGCAAGGCGCTGGAGAGCGCCGTGGAGGCGGGACTGTCCGTCCATTGCAGCGAAGAGGAACTAACCAGGCTGTTCACAGAGATCGTGAAGAACAAATACGGGAAGCAGGCAGAAAGAGGGGGAAGCTGATGGGACAGCAAGCCATAGAACTGCGGGATGTATGGAAGAAGCGGCGCAACAAGACCATCGGGCCGATGAATCTCCGGCTGCCGCAAGGATATATTACAGCGCTGGTGGGCCAGAACGGCGCGGGCAAAAGCACGCTGCTGAATATGCTCCTGCAGCTGATTTTGCCGGATGAAGGGGAGATCCGCTGGTATGAAGAGACTTACCGCGGTGTGCTGCCGATGGAGCTCCGCCAGAGCATCGCTTACGTGCCGGAGATGCCCCAGCCTGAGGAGAACTTCTGGACACCCGGTGAGGCGGCCGCCTTCCGCAGCCATTGGTATCCTTCCTGGGACCAGACTTACTTCGAGGAGCTGACCCGTAAGTTTGAAGTGCCGCCGAATGCCAGACTGGGCAAGATGTCCAAGGGCGAGCGCCGCAAGTTCGAGCTTGCCGCCGCCCTCGCGGTGAAGCCCCGGCTGCTGCTGCTGGATGAGCCGTCTTCGGGCCTGGACCCTTTTGCCTGGAAGATCATGATTGAGACGCTGCAGAGATACATGGATGAACACGAGGCCACGATTGTCATCTCGACCCATATTGTTGAAGAGGTCCGGCGGCTGGCGGATTATATCGTGCTGATGCACCAGGGGCAGCTGCTGGGAATGACCGAGAAGGACAGTCTGTTTGGTTCATGGAGTGAAATATGGGTTCAAATTGAGGGAGAGCAAGAACTGCAGGAGCTGGCAGCCGAGCTGCCGCAAGCGTTGGAGCTGAAGCTGGAAACGCCGGGTGTGGCTTCATTTTTAACCCAGCAAATTTATCTGTATGAGAAACGCATTCACGATTTGGGCGTAAAGGTACTCAAGAGCCGCAGCCTGGAGCTGGATGAAATCCTAAGCTTATGGACCCGGGGACATCGTCCGGTTCTGATTGACCAGAAGAGAGGGGAATAAGAATGGAAGCATTGCAGTTGAAGCAGGTAGTGAAGCAGTACGGTGAGAAGACGGCAGTCAACCGAATCAGTCTAAAGGTGGAGCAAGGCGAGATTTACGGTCTGCTGGGTGCCAACGGCGCTGGCAAAACAACGACCATGCGCATGGTGCTCGGCCTGATCTATCCCGACGAAGGGAGCATCCTGTATAACGGCAAGCCGTATAGTAAGGAGCTTCAGCATCTGATGGGCTATCTGCCGGAAGAACGGGGATTATATCCGAAGGTCAAGGTAAGCGATCAGATTATCTATCTGGCTCAGCTGCGCGGGATGTCCGCGAGTGAAGCGGATAAGAGCCTGAAGTACTGGCTGGAGCGCTTCGATGTACCGGAATATTACAATAAGAAGATTGAAGAGCTGTCCAAGGGAAATCAGCAAAAGATGGGCTTCGTCGCCGCTGTGGTCCATAAGCCGAAGATTCTGATCCTGGATGAAGCCTTCAGCGGCCTCGATCCGGTCAATGTGGAGCTGCTGAAGGATACCGTCAGAGAGATGCGGGATCTGGGAACGAGCATTCTGTTCTCTACGCACCGCATGGAGCATGTTGAGGAATTATGCCGGAATATCACGATTCTTGACCGCTCGAACACCGTGGTTCAGGGAGATATCCGTGAGATCAAGAAGGGGTATCCGCGGGAAGAAGTTGTACTGCGCACCGCCGGGGAAGTGAACGGACTTGCCGAGCTTGCCGGAGTTACCGGAGTGCAGCGGCAGGAGCGCGGGTATGTTTTAACCATCAGTGACCTGGGAGCCGCACAGCGCATTCTTCAACTGGCTGTGGCTCAGGGCGAGGTCGAGCATTTCGAGATTAAGGAACCGACGCTAAACCAAATCTTTATCAGAGCGGTGGGTGAATCCAATGAATAAAATGGCAACCATTATCGGCTTCACATTCAAGAATAAGGTAAGAACGAAATCCTTCATGATTACCACCTTAATTCTGGTGCTTCTGCTTAGTATCGGGATGAATATCCCTTATCTGATCAAAGTGTTCAACGGAGAAGACGGGGCCAAGGACGCGACACAGATCGGAGTCGTTGCCCAGCAGGGCTTCCGGCCTGCCGAGCTGCTGCTCGCTTATACTCCGCCGGCTGAAGCCGAAGATAAAGTCGTATTTACCGCTTATCCTTCCGCAGATGATGCAACCCTTAAGAAGGGGCTGGAGGATGAGAAGATTGAGGGGTATCTTACCTTTGCCGACAAGGGCAGTGTAGGGGTGCCTCCGGTAACGTATCACAGCAAAGACGGAGACATCAGCAGCAAGCTTAGAACGAATCTGCAAGCCGCTCTGCAGCAGGTGAATACCGGCCTGATTGTCGGCGATAAGCTGACCGAGAGCCAGGTGGCGGCGATCTTCGCTCCGGTGTCGATTGATAGCGCGCAGCTAAGTACTGACGGGGCTGCGGGTGGCGTAGACCAGGATCAGGACAAACCGATTATCAACTATGTCATTGTCTATATCCTGCTGATTCTGTTCTTCATGTCGGTGATGATGACCGGCAACATGATCTCGGCCGAGATTACGTCGGAGAAAAGCTCGCGCATTATGGAGATTCTCATCACCAGCGCCTCGCCACTAACCCAGATGTTCGGCAAGGTCATCGGAATCTTCCTCGTCGGTCTGATGCAGATCGCCATTATCTCGGCTGCCATCGCCGTCAACCTGATGCTGCCGCATAATTCCACGATCCTGAGCGATTTCGATCTGAATCTGGGACAGCTTAATGTCAGCATGATTGTCTATGGCTTCATCCTGTATATCCTGGGGTACTTCCTGTACGCCCTGATGTATGCCGCTGTCGGCTCCATTGTCAGCCGGACAGAGGATCTGGGGCAGGCCGTGATGCCGGTCATGATGCTGGGCTTCGTCAGCTTCTATCTGCCGCTGTTCAGCATCTCGAACCCGGATACGCTGCTGGTGAAGGTAGCGAGCTTCGTACCATTCACCTCTTCGCTCAGCCTGCTGCTGCGGATCGGGGTCGGGGAGGTCGCCTTCTGGGAGATCATGGTCTCGCTGGCGATCCTGCTGGCTACAACCTTCCTCTTCGGCTGGCTCGCCGCCAAGATCTACCGCACCGGCGTCCTGATGTACGGCAAGCGCCCTAGCATCAAAGAGATCAGAAAAGCGATGAAGGCTTATAAAATTTAGGATTTGACGGAAGTAGTGTGATGGATTTCTCGCAGGGAGCAGTTACCTCAGGTAACTGCTCCCTGTTGTATATTCAGCCATCCCCTCCAGGATTCAAACCCCTTGTTTGATTAAACTCCAGAGGCGTTCAAACCGTTCTTGGTAGTCTGGTGAATTCCATGATCCTTTAAAAGAGGGGAGACTAAACACTGCAAACGCAGATAGAATGGCCTCTGCCCGTTCAAATTGAGGATCATGATATTCCATGAAACCATCAATGATTTGATAAGAATCCCAAAGCACTTCACGTAATACCAATGGATTACTGTCCACATATTGTGTATTCAAGGCGAACATTTGGGGATTCTCATTATAAGCGCGTTTTTTGGCATTAACAAATGCCCATAGCCAATCGTGGAGCACTTCCTGCGGGGAGGCTGAATTAGTCATGTTTATACGGATTTGTTCTGAAATCATCCGGTTGAACCAGCCTTTAGCTACTGCCGCCCACAGTTCTTGTTTGTTTTTGAAATGTTTATAGAGTGCAGCGTGGGTGATGTTCAATTCATCCGCTATTTGAGAGAGCGTCACCTCAGATTTTTCCGTACGCTCAATTAATGTCTCGGCAGTTTCAATAATAAGCTCCTGTGTGATTTTAGCCATTTGTTGTGGCAGGTGAATGGGGGAGTGCAGGCACTTACGATTAACCCCCCAGTGTAACACCATGCTGCCAACCCTTCTTTCGTTAATTAATAATATCCACTTATAGTTTAGCATGAAAAAACAAAGTAACAAATGTTGACTTTTGTAACTTCTAGTCTTATGCTTGGTGTGCAAGTTACAAATCGTCGTAAATGTTACTTAGGATCTTGCGGATAGGAGGGTATTAATTATGAAGGCGGCACAGATCACCAAATATTCCAAACCGTTTCAAGTTGAAGTGCGCGATATTCCAGTCCCGGAAATAAGTGATTACGAAGTTTTGGTTAAAGTAAAAGCGGCGGCGGTTAACCACTTGGAGCTGCTCATCGCTACCGGAAGCGTGAAGTTAATCCAGGACTATGAGTTCCCCTTGACCCTTGGTAACGAACTCACAGGTGTTGTTGAGAAGATGGGTAAGAAAGTCGCTGGCTTCAAAGTAGGTGATGCCATTTACTCCCGCCTGCCGCTGCGAAAAATTGGAGCATTTGCCGAATATGCGGCGGTTCATGTAGAGGCTATGGCTCACCTGCCGGGTAATCTGGATTTTGTAACCGGTGCGGCTGCGCCTTTAACAGGATTGACAGCCTATCAAAGCCTGCATGAAGAGTTAGCTGCCAAAGCTGGCGAAAGAGTGTTCATTCCAGGGGGCTCTGGTTCATTTGGCCAAATGGCGATTCCTATCGCTAAAAGCATGGGGCTGAAGGTCATCGTCAGTGGAAGTCCACAGGCGCGCGAACGTACAATGGCCGCGGGAGCAGATCAATACATTGATTACAAGGCGGAGAACTACTGGGAACGACTTCGTGATCTTGACTATGTGATTGATACCTTGGGGCCCGGTGAATTTGACCGCGAACTCTCCATTATTAGACCAGGCGGCCATCTTCTTTCTCTACGGACCGGACCAAACAAACGATTCGCCAAAACTATGGGCTTGGTAGGTTGGAAGCAAAAACTATTCAGTATTGCTGGTGCTAAGTATGATCATAAAGCCAAGAAGAAGAAGATTGAATATCATTTTGTGTTTGTACGCAGTGATGGAGAACAATTACGGCAAATCACAAAAATCATTGAAGAGAACCAAATTATACCCGCGGTAGACGCCCGGGAGTTCCACATTGAAGATATTAATGAAGCTCTAAATCTGGTTGCTACAGGTCACCCCCAAGGGAAAGTGGTTATCCGATTTTAAATATTCATATAATTATTTACCGATCGTTCTCAATATGTTATATTGAATTTATAGGACATCACTGCATGATGAGATTAGGTTATTATATCTTCTCCTGTGCATTTTCTAGAACGATCATTCTCATATAGGGAGCGAATACAATGAACATTTCTGAACAAGTGGCATTGGTTACTGGAGCAAACCGGGGGCTTGGCCGCCAGCTTACGCTTGAACTTCTAGCTAGAGGGGCTAAGGTCTACGCGGGAGCAAGAAATCCGGAAACTCTGGATATTCCAGGAGTTACACCTGTAAAGCTTGATGTTACCAACCCTCAAGAGGTAGCGGCAGCAGCCAGCCAGGCTAAGGATGTTACGATTCTGATCAACAATGCAGGATCATCTACAGGCGCTTCTTTGCTGGAAGGGGATGTGGAGCAGATCCAGCTGGAATTGAATACGCATTTCTTCGGTACGTTATCCATGGTTCGCGCTTTTGGACCGGTCATCGAGAATAACGGGGGAGGATCGGTTCTGAATATTCTTTCCGCATTATCCTGGTTTAGTGGCGGAGCTGCGGGTGCCTACACGGCGGCAAAGGCTGCAGCATGGGCGCTGACGAACGATCTTCGTTTGAATCTGTATCCCCGTCATATTAGAGTAGCAGGCTTACATGTGGGTTATATGGAGACAGACATGACGGCCGGCCTGGATGCTCCCAAATCAAACCCTTCAGATATTGCGAAAATAGCTATTGACGGCATAGCAGCCGGCAGCTTCGAAATTCTTGCCGACGATACCAGCCGTATGATCCAAGCCGGACTTGCAGGCGGCGTGTCCGCCCTCTACCCGAATCTGTCCTAATCCCAATATTACGCAGTAGCAGCGGCGCAGAAAGAACGGGCTTCCATATTTCACCTGGAACACCTCTTGGAGGGATTCAAGGCGGAGAAGGCCTTGGCTAAAGGAAAAGTATACAGGAATCCCGATGATGACCAATCTGGTCAACCATCGGGATTTTTGTTCTAAATAAGTAGTTTGCTAGAGAAGTATTAAAAATTATCTGATGTATTATCGTCGCAAAAATCATGTATGACATCCTCAGCATCGTAAAGAGACACTTCAAGGTTGATTCACTTGATATTTTTTCCAAGCGATTGATTAAGGATAGGAATGTGCAAGTCTGTCGGCAGAGCAAATTAAGGAGCTTCGTAAAGAATATCCTTTATCCACCGGCTCTCCTGTAAATGTTGATTTGCGGGATTTAACATTCGAGGAGGTATTGGATCATACGGACACGTTCATAGTTGCTGAAGTCATTCAGCAACTGCCGGATTTCAGCGTGGATCTGATAACTGAACCTGGAACTCCAGAGGGTAATTTAGCGGAGAAATTGAAGGATTCCGGTCTGGAGCCTTACAAGCCTATGTTTACCTCTTTTCAAGTTAATGTAGATCAAGTAGTTACTGGTGAAGAGGTTGAAGGGACCTTTAACCTGATTTATGACTCTGAGTTCAAGGGGATTGAACCAGAACTTAAGCCGGGAATGAAGATCGTCGCTGCAATCAAAAAAGGGGTAGGGGAAGAGCAAAAAGGAAGCTACTCTTTCACCCGTTATGGGACATATTATGTAGTTGATGGTGACTATGTTCTATCTGCATTCGAGGGAGAGAGCGAAGAGATGAAAGCTTTCTCCAGGGATACCAACGGTTACAAGCTGAATCATCTCATTGCTGAGATTAAAGAGCTGAAGGAGAATTAAATAACGATAACTTATTAGCATAACAACAAAACACCCATCCGCCCCATAAAGGAAGATGGGTGTTTGCTATACACAATTATTTTTACGATAGTCGGAGGGGTTGATTCCTGTCCATCTTTTAAATTGTCTGCTGAAGTGAGAGAGGTTCTTGTAGCCCAGACGACTTGAAATCTCATTTAAAGATATTTTGGGCTGCTGTAGTAATATTTTGGCTTCCTGCAGCTTTAAGTCGGATAGATAGGTACGGGGCGACATTTTATATATTTTTTGAAATACCTCTAATCCGTAGTTGGGGCTGATCCCAAGCGAAGCAATGATGGGCTGGATGTGAATGGTGTAATCTGAATTTCCCTGGGTGCAATTTTTCTTAAAAGCTCTCTTGATGGCTTCGGCAATTTCTTTGGCATACTTCGCAGTGGTCATGGATTCGTTAGCATGTATCCCCGTCTGTACCGGCTGGATATCTACAAGCACCTCCAATAACTCGAACAAGACCATTTGTGCTTTTAGCTTTGCTTTGGTGAACGACAACTCAGGCTCATGCAGAATATCGATCCATTTTTGAAGGCATTTTTTCAGCTGGCTATGATACAAATGGGAGGGCTTATAGACCCAGTCACAGTTCTTCATAATTCTCATCCGTAAGGAAGGCTCGTCTATATCGAAATGAGCGCAGAAATAGGTCATTGATGTAGCGGAAATGCATTTATTCGTATGCTCGAACCCAGGCGGAATCAGCAGAATATCATCACTGTTCACAATGAATGGTTCATGATCCATCCTAGTCTCTTGAGCCCCATCCAGCACAATTAGAATCTCAAAGGCATGGTGGGATTCTGTAGTCATGCTCCAATCGGCAGGAACGGTCTGTGTATGTGCGCCAAAAAAGCGTATATTCCAATCAATGCGCGGCAGCAGCAGCGTCTGTGCACCTGTGAGATAGCTATTCATATGTTCCAATTTGCAGCACCTGCCTTTGATTTGGGTAAATCTAGCCGTACTCATCCCATCGCATAAGTACGTTAGTAGTTATTATAATATACATAGACAACAGGAAAAGGGTAAATAATATGGCTAAACAGCGAAGGGAAGCAGAGAAATGACGAAGATTAATAATCCTATTATCCCTGGAATGGCACCAGATCCCTCTATCATTAGAGTGGATGATGTGTATTATATTGCGACATCCTCGTTCCATTGGAATCCCGGCGTTCAAATTTTCAAATCAACCGATTTAGCGAATTGGGAGCTGACTGCCTCCGTATTAAATAAAGGTGAAGTGAATCTAAGAGGCACAAATACTCCGGCCGGGATCTGGGCGCCGCATCTATCCTATGATTCTAGGGCGAACCGGTACTGGTTAGCCTATTCGCATATGTTGAACATGGCAGGCCGTGAATTCAACTCGGATTCCTATGCCATGTGGGCAAAAGATATCCATGGACCCTGGTCGGAGCCCATCTATCTGACATCCATAGGCTTCGATCCGGCGCTCTTCCACGATGAAGATGGCAAGCACTATGTGTCCATTCTTGAATGGGAGACCCGTGAAGGGTATCAGGCGCCCGGACATATTGTGATCGCTGAATTTGATTTGAATGAGGGTAAGATAGTTGGACAATGGCACCGGGTGACGCAAGGCTTTACCAGCCGCGGCTGTGCTGAAGCACCGCAAATTTATAAGTATAAAGATAAATACTATCTTTTATTAGCTGCGGGCGGAACGGGTTATGCTCATGGTGTGGAGGTGGGACGTGCGGAGAATATTTTTGGTCCCTATGAGCCGCATCCGTCGGGGGAGCCGATCATCACCTCCTCGCCGCGCCATCTATTTTCACTTGGCAATCCGGATGCCGGGCATTTTGAGATGTATAATCCAAGTTCAATTATGCAAAAAGCAGGTCACGGCTCATTAGTGCAAACTCAAACAGGCGAATGGTACATTGCCCATCTCATGTCACGGCCTGTGGAAGGAACGCTTTTAAATCCATTAGGCCGTGAAACCTCGATACAGAAAATGCATTGGACAGAGGATGGCTGGCTGGAGATGAAGGATGGATCGAATGTAGCGAAAATGGAAGTGGAGGGGATGACAGGTGTTGAATTAGAGACCGATGGAATCTCTCATGACGTATTTGATGATTTTAATCAGGAGAAATATGATCTTCATTTTCTGACTCCGTACCGGGACCAGCAAGCGGCATGGGTGAACACGGTTGAACGTCCGGGTTACTTACGCATTCATGGAGAGAATTCTTTGTTCTCGCAGATCCATCCGGCGATTATGGCCACACGCGCAACCTCCCTTCATTATGAAGTTCAAACCAAGGTGGAATTTCATCCCGATCACTACTCGGAAACGGCCGGTCTGGGGCTATACTATGATTCAAATAATTGGCTGTACGTTCACTTGACCCACTCCGAATCAGAGGGTACCGTTCTATACGTACTTCAGGCCAAGCTGGGGCAACGCATTGAGCCGGTCCACCATTACATTCCAGTCCCTGAAGACACAGCGGAGCTCAAGATTATCTATCATTCAGGCATCGCGAGTATCCTTTACCGTTTCGGGGATAACGGGGATTGGCAAGCTTTTGTAGAAAACATTGATGTACTCTATCTGTCGGATGAAGGCGTGAACGGGGAGCCGGGGGAGATTGGCGGATTTACAGGCTTGTTCAATTTTATCGGTTCCGTTGATGCCCACCAGCATGACTCCTTCGCTGATTTTGACTACTATGGAGTGAAGAATTACTAGCCAAGGACGCCATACGTTCTTCCGCCCGGGTGTGCCCGGAGCCGTGGTGAACTGGTGAAAACGCCGGAGATGGTGTACCTTAGTAGTATTAGTCTTTAGGAGTGGTGAAGTGTTGTGAAGAAAAGTAGACAAACCCCCGTGCTGGTCGCGGCCTCGATCCTGCTGATTATTATCAGCAGCCTGATCCCCTCGGATCAGTCGACTTGGTTGGGGGCGTTACAGACCCTTCTGCTGGGAGCCGGACTGCTCGGCTGCTGTATGGCTTTTTGGCGGTTTGCCAAGGGCGGCAAGGGTGGGAAGGGCAAGAGCTGAGTTCGATGTACTGAACGGCTGACAAAAACAGGATTCTATGTTTTGGAGTAAGCAGAAGATTATTCTTAATTTATGGAGAAGACAAGGCCCCTGATGCAAGCATCAGGGGCCTTAAGGACTCCTCAAGGGAATCAGTGTATGTTTACTGCTAATTGCAATGGGTTCCTAGCTAGTTATAAAGCCGAAACCAGTGTTGTTGGTACAGTACATTATTATATTACGGAATAGTATATAATGCAACAAAAAATGAAAAATAGGCTTAACGATTAGTCCGGTTTAATCCTTTGGTAGTGAACCTTTGTTTAATTTTATCATATAATCGGCGTAATTCTGGAGTAGGAACAAAAATAATCTGATCTCCAGATCGTACGGGTGCACTAATTCGTATTTTGCTAATGGCTCTAATTTGGCTAACTGTAGCAATACTTTTAGTGTCAGCGGGGTACCTACTTAAGGCATTAATACCAGGAATAACACCTAAATCTACATCATTAAAGTGAACAGCTTTCGTTGGTTTAGAAGATCCTAAAGGCACTACAACAACAATAGGTGAAGTTTTAGCGTTGTCTTCAACCACTACGGCATAATGGCTGCCGCCATGTTCAGAGCCTGGGTTATATCCGAGCTCAATAGACACAATGGATCCAGCTTCATACTTTATGGTATCCGTTACAGGATTAAAGGTTTGTTCCTTGATCAAATAATCGCTGTATAGCTTTAGCCATTCGGTAATTAGGGTTTGTTGTTTAGAATTTAGTGATTGAACTACATTCTTCAAATTTTCTAGTGTGTGATCAAGATCTGATTTAGCTTGTCCATTCGTCAAATGATTACCCCCATTAAGTATGTATTTCCAACAATTTCAATAATAAAAGTATTGGGAAAGAAAGTCATCACTGTTCTGCGTATCAGAGAAAAACAAAAAAAGCCCTGCCGCAATCAATGCAAACAGAGGCTGTTATATTTGAAACCAATTCCGCCACGTCCAACTCATTCCGCGGTACTAATTCCTATATCCCGCGTTATTCCCAGTCTCAACCCGCCGAAGGGCGGTGCACAGCAGGCAGTGCTGAATGGGCGGCTGCCATCTGTTCGCGTATTCCTCTGAGCCGGGCCTTGAGCTCGGGGATGCTGCACTCCAGAATCTGGCTGATGTCGGACAGGGGGAGCTGGATGCCGTACCATAAGGCACTGGCAACGTGATCGTCCCAGCTCAGCGGCGCAGAAGCGCAGCGGCTGCGGTCGTGGGCGAGCATGGCACACTGGCGGATGCACTCTCTGTAGGCAGCCGCAGCAGCGGCGTCCCCTGAGAGGCGGCCCTTCAGCCATAGTGGATGGAGTGCAACGAAGGTGGCGGTTGCAGCTTGTTCGGCGCGGACGCCTTGCTCCAGCAGCAGGCAGCTAAGCGCATAGACGGGACCGCTATATTGCTGGGTGTAGTGGTTGAATCCGGCAGCGGCGGTTAGTTTGGGCGATAAGGGGTCAGGCATGTGGTCACGTTCCTTCCTGAATCTATACTGTGCAGTTCATTACAGCGCGCAAAAAACCGCAGGTAGAGGAGGACCTCTGCCTGCGGTTGTGGGTAACAGGCTTAAGACGCCTGGCACAAAAGCGTGGCGGATCAGGGCTCTCTCTTGGCGCTTACGAGGTTAGCTGTCGGATTCGGACGGTGAGAGTCGCCCTACCTGCCGGAGACCTGCGCGTAGCATTCTCCTTCGGATTCACCCCAAGTCGGCCTGACGGCCGGATGGTTCCCCCGTTTTCCACATGACGGAAATTCAGCGTGCATGCATATGCTCATTTTCATGAATGCATTCATTTGCTTTCAACACGAATCATACTCTCTTCAGAGGGGGTTTGTAAAAATGGAAAAGAGTGCTATTCGCCTTATTTTCAGCAAATGGCTGAATGGCTGTGCATAGGGAAGCCAAAACACCTATATGTAGCAGATTATCTGCCATTTATCTCGCTCAAGCGCTGTTTTTTATTTTTGGCAGACGGCGGTGGGGAAGAAGGGTTCTCCATGTATCGTTGCCGCCTACCTCGATGAATCGCAAAAAAAAGGCGCTGCTCCTGTTGAGAGGACAGCACCTTTGCGTATATTACAGAACAGCAGCATCCATAAGCTCCTGAAGCTCAGGGAGATTGAAGCCCTTGACCGCCCGGTCCCCGGATACGGTGACTGGAATGCCCATGAAGCCCAGCTTCTCCACTTCCTCCTGATAGACGGAGCTGGTCATCACATCCCGGACCTCGAAGGGAATGCCCTTGCTCTCCAGCAGCTGTTTGACCTGATTGCACTCGCCGCAGCCGGAGGTTGAATAGACAATTACGTTCGCGCTCATTGTTCCACTGCTTCCTTTATCGCTTTTTGGGTAATCTTCCAGTGTGAGGTGTTCCAGCGGACTTCGCTGTCCTCCAGTAGGAAAATCTGCGGGGATTCATGCTTGATCCCGAAATCCTCAGCAATCTGATTGGAGACAGGACGGTCTTCGATCACATGGACCACGGCTGCAGGAGTATCTGAATGCTGTGTATAGGCCTGGAATTCCTCGTTGGCCTTGGCGCTGATCGGGCAGGTGGTGCTGTGCTTGAAGAGCAGTTTTTTGCCAGGCTGCCCGATATATTGCTGTAATTCTTCCTTAGTGTGGATTTGTTGAATAGACATCGTAGGATCACCTTCCTGGGTAAGAGTTAATGAAACCTGTTGTCAACAATTGTGTTGTTAACAACTATTAATCATGATTGTAGCATAGTTCAAAATTAAAGCAAAAGTAAAGTTCTGCTTAGCCTGCCCTCCCTTGCAGGATGTTGTTAACGGCCTGCAGCCATGCTAATGTGAGAGGGATGGACCTAGGCTCGTAGCATAATTATGCAGATAGGAGGGGGGAGCTCATGAAAAGGGTTGCCTGTGTTACCGGTGCTGACCGTGGACTGGGATTATGCCTCGTTCGTTCTCTTTTGGAGAGTAAATACATGGTGTTTGCCGGACAGTATTTGCCGGACCCTGCGCTACTTGAAGCTTTGAAAGCGCAATACCCGGATAGCCTGAAGCTGGTTCCTCTCGATATCGGCAGTGCAGGGAGCGTAAAGGAGGCCGCGCGGAGTATTGCCGGAAGTACAGGGCACCTTGATATGATTATCAATAACGCAGGGATTATCCACAAGTCTGATGATGCAACAGTGCTCGTGGATATGGATGATGAAGCGATGGCGGAGATTTATAACGTGAACACGCTGGGTGCGCTGAGGGTGAGCAATGCATTGATGGGCTTACTGCTGCAAGGCCGCCAGCGTCTGGTGGTTAATATCTCGTCGGAGGCCGGAAGCATCGGGCGGAACAAGCGGATCAATATGTATGGCTACTGTATGTCGAAGGCCGCGCTTAATATGCAGTCTTCGCTGCTGCACAATCACCTGCGTGCGATGGGCGGACAAGTGCTGGTCTTCCATCCCGGCTGGCTGCAGACCTATATGAACGGGGAGAAGGATGCAGAGGCGCCTGTAACTCCTGAAGAATCAGCAGGCAAGATTATGACGATCGTTCATAACCACAAGATGTATCTGGCCGAAGAACCGGCTTATATCGATCTGGACGGCAATCTCTGGCCCTGGTGACAGCGGCAGGGGGAACGAATCAGGGGTGACACTGACTTTCCGGTCAGGCTAACTTGGCAAAAGAGAGGTGTGTGTAGCATGTCTTCATACAAAGCATTGGCGTTCGGCAGCTATACCGAAGTGAAGTATCATCCCTTCGAGGGGGTAGACCGTGAGCTGGAGCAGCTCCTTGAACCGGAGTTCCAGGTAATTTGTACGGAGGATTACGAACGGATGAACCGGACAGAATTGGAAGAATGCAGACTGGTGGTCTCCTATACGGAATTCTCAGAGGAGCAGTTACCCGCTGCGCAGAGCGGAGCCTTGCTTGCTTATGTGGCTGGCGGCGGCGGGCTGCTTGTCGTGCATAACGGCATATCTCTGCAGCGTAATCAGGAACTTGGGGCGATGCTCGGTGCCCGGTTCACCCATCATCCGGCATTCACAGCGCTGGAGATGAAGGTAAGTGCGCCGGAGCACCCGATTATGGAGGGGAGCTCTGATTTTGTCATAGAGGACGAGCCTTACTATTTCGAGCAGCATCCCTACTTCAAGACAACGGTGCTGGCCGAATATCCGCATGACGGGGCGATGAGACCGGCGGCATGGTGCCATCCCTTCGGCGAAGGCCGGGTGGTCTATCTGATGCCTGGACACCATCTGCCTTCCTTCTCTTCAGAGCCGCTGCGACGGATGATCCGCAGAGGCGGATTATGGGCTGCCGGAATGCTATAGTACGTGGCGCTTATGAACAAAGGCAGGATACCGCTTGGATAACATGCGGCGTCCTGCCTTTGTGTAGAGGATGGGATGATCAGCTATGATGCCCTATTTGGGGGGCTTAGCCTCAGCAACAGGGACAACCCCGTTCTGATGAAGAGCCTCCAGTACCTCTGCCCGCAGCGTATCGGTGAAGGCAGCCCAGACTTTTTTGCCGACATCCAGCTCTTGGCGTCCAATCGATTGCAGCGTCTCAAGCCATACCCGCTTGTCATTAATGAGTCCGAGCTGGTCCTGGATGTCCTTATAGAAGGCTTCATGGGCATGGAATTTCTGATCCAGCGCAAAATCAGCCGCATTCGCCGTATACCGCAGTTCCTTGGCGGCGATCCTCAGCTCATGAAGAGCTTCGAAGGCTTCTTTTGATTCAGCTTGAGGACCCTTGAATAAGGTCTTGCAGGCTTTTTTCTTCTGTTCAAAGGCGACTTCAAGCTCGCGCATGGCGACATTGGCGTCTTTTTTGGCGGCGAGGGGCTCTAGCCCTGTCTCGATAAAAGGTGTCCACATCGCTTCGAGCGCTTGGCCGGACAGCTTGGGCAGTGCCTTCTTCAGCTTCTTGCGGGCGCTCTTCCGTGTATCCTTCTGGTGTTCGATTACCGACTTCAGCAGCTTGGCAGTCTTCTTATCACCAGCCGCCTTCGCCGCCTTGCGCCGGGCTTCAAACGACCCGATCAGCACATCTGCATCACGGACTCTGCCGAGCTTCTTCTGGGCCTGCTTGAAGCTGTCATACAAGTCTGCCGTTGCAGTATGGCCCGGATCAAGAATGGACAACAGGGTCAGCAGCTTGCGGCTATTGACTCTGGCCTGATGAATATCCTCATCGTTGAACTCTTTGCGAGCATCCTTGCTGTAGTCTTGAAAGTTGATGTACAGCTTGCTCATGGCCTGTTCCCATTGCCTGGATTTGCTTAGTTGCCTGTCTTTTGCCTGTGGTTCGGTTGTCATGCAGCATCACTCCTAGAGGTTGTGTATAGCATGAGCTTATGCGCGAATCTTATGGCTGGTATATTCTTCTGTACTACATTAAGGATAACGGGTTCGCTTCGCTATTTCAAATCTGTAAGGGCATACACTGCCGGTTGTACGGTGCGGGGAGAGATCGGTTACAATGTGAATAGTTAACGGAGTTAAGATTGGCCAGGGCTTATAGATAGAAAGGGGAATCAGCATGCGGAGTGAACCTTATGATGTACTGGAGAGCGGGGCGGCGGGAATACTGCCGGAGCAGATGGTCCTCTTCACGCATACCAGCGGTGAAGCAGGGGAAGAAGGGGAAGAGGCATCTGCGGAGGATATGCTGATTCCGTTTGCTTTTGAAGAGGTGCTGTGCCGTGATGTCGGGGCCGGTAAGGTCCCGCCGGTGCTGCATCTCTGGAGCCACCCCGGCGGAGTAGCGCTGGGGCTGCGGGACAGCAAGCTGCCCCGCGCAGCAGAGGCGATGCAGGCGCTGGAGCAGCAGGGCATCCGTACGGCAGTCCGCCATTCGGGCGGCGCTGCGGTGCCGCTGGATGCGGGAGTGATCAACGTGTCCCTGCTGCTGCCGAAGCCTGCGGGCAAGCTGGACTTCCACGATGATTTCCGGCTGCTGGCTTCGGTGATTACCGAAGCGGTAGCGGCGGGCTATCCGCAGGCAGCAGCGCAGATCCGGGCAGAAGAAGTCACCGGGTCGTATTGCCCCGGTGACTTCGACCTGGCGATCGGCGGCCGTAAGTTCTGCGGCATTGCCCAGCGCAGACAGAGTAGCGCATACTTCGTCCACGCGTTCGTGATTGTGTCCGGCACGGGGCTCGCGCGCGGAGAGTGCATCCGCCGCTTCTATCAGGATGCAGCGGACGGCGATGCTTTCCTGGACTATCCGCGCGTGCGGCCGGAGACCATCGCCGCGCTCGCGGAGCTTGGCGGCCCGTCTTCGGCGGCCGAATTCACTGCGGGTATCCGGCAGGCGCTTGCCGGCCGGGGAACCCGCCTGCTGCCGGCGGAGCTGCTGCAGCAGGCGACGGGCTACAGCCTGCGGTACAGCGACCCGCAGGTGCTTGAAGCAGCGCGTATGCTGCGCGAGAGGTACGCCCGCTGAAGCGGGCGGCTACTGGCGGCAGCGACGGGTGGCTGAATGTATGCGAAAAACAGCATACAATGTGCAGGTTAGAGGGCGCACGGACCAAATGTATGCGAAAAACAGCATACAATGTGCAGGCTGGGGTGTGTGCGGGCCAAATGTATGCGAAAAACAGCATACAATGTGCAGGCTGGAGTGTGCGCGGGCCGAATGTATGCGAAAAACAGCATACAATGTGCAGGCTGGGGTGTGCGCGGGCCGAATGTATGTGAAAAACAGCATACAATGTGCAGGCTGGGATGTGCGCGGGCCGAATGTATGTGAAAAACAGCATACAATGTGCAGGCTGGGGTGTGCACGGGCCGAATGTATGCGAAAAACAGGCATGACAAGACAGAGGCCTTGTCACCCCCAGGAATGAAAATAAGTGGGTGGCATCCGTCGCAACCATTCTAAATGAGGCTGTAGTCGTCAACACTACATATACAAATCAAAGGGCGGAAACGGTTACTGGGATACACCCCGTGCGAAAAACCGTTCTATTGCGCTTTTCGAGCATCGCCTATTGTAGCCCCCCAAAAGTACGTGTATTAAATTACACTCACTCGAGCGCATGATTTGTAAACTGACGATGGAGGATGGTTGGAATGGATGCTGTACGTATGTGTTGCGCTGGTCTAGACGTGCACCAGGAAACCGTTGTGGCCTACGTGTTGAAAGGACCGATCGAACAGAAACCACAATGTCACCTGAAAACCTTTGGGACGACAACCCGAGAATTGCTAGGCCTGCAAGATTGGCTGAGTGAACACGGCTGTCGGGAAGTGGTGATGGAGAGTACCGGCGTGTTTTGGAAACCGGTATGGAACATCTTAGAGGGCAGTTGTGATCTGGTCTTGGCCAACGCCCAGCGGGTAAAGAATATGCCGGGTCGAAAAAGTGACATGCAAGATGCGCGCTGGTTAGCGCAATTGCACCGTTGCGGGCTCATTGAAGGCAGTATGGTGCCAGAACAGGACATCCGGGATTTGCGGGATTTGACCCGTTACCGGAGTAAGATGGTGCAGGCGGTGACGGCGGAGAAGAACCGCATCCACAAAATCCTGCAGGATGCCAACATCAAGCTAACCACCTTTATGTCCGATCTATATGGGGTTTCGGGACGGGGCCTGCTCCAGAAGATCATGGACGGCGAGGTCGTCGACGAAATGGCCGTTAAAAACCTGGTCAAAACCCGTTTAAAAAAGAAAGTTCCACAGTTGCTAGACGCGCTCAATGGCAAGTTGCGCCGTCATCATCGGGAGATGATTCGAGACCATTGGGACCACTTGGTTTATTTGGAGAAAAGGATCACGGAACTGGAAGCTCGAATCGAGGCGAAGGCAGAACCCTACCTGGAGGTAATTGAACAAATTGACTCCATCCCAGGAATTGAGCGGACGTCTGCCGTGACCATCTTTGCCGAAGTGGGGCCGCATGTCGCGGAAATGTTCCCGAGTGATGCGCAGTTTGCATCATGGGCGGGGGTGTGTCCAGGGAACAACGAAAGCGCGGGAAAGCGAAGAAAGTCAAAAACGATGCAAGGGAACAAGCACCTGAAAGGGGCGTTGTGTCAGGCGGCTTGGGCGAACGCTCGCTCCTCGAACCGGATCGGCCAATTCTTTCGACGAATTCGTAAGAGACGAGGCGATAAAAAAGCAAACGTCGCCACCGCACATTTGCTGATTCGAATCCTCCATGCCCTGATGCGGGAGAAAAGGTCATACCAAGAAATAGACGTCTCACTAGGCGATGAGACGTCCAAGAAAAACCGGTTGGATCGGTACGTGCAATATATCCAGCAGTTAGGATATAGCGTGCAACTAAATCCTACCCCATAGTCTTCCCTTTTTCAAAAAAAACGAAACGTTTTTTGGGGGCGGTGGGTCTTTTTTTGTCAAAATCCAGTCTGCGGCGCATTTTCCGATACTTTATTTTCGTATTAAACAGCATACAATGTGCAGGCTGGGGTGTGCGCGGCTGAATGTATGCGAAAAACAGCATACAATGTGCAGGCTGGGGTGTGCGCGGGCCGAATGTATGCGGAAAACAGCATACAATATGCAGGCTGGGGTGTGCGCGGGCCGAATGTATGTGAAAAACAACATACAATATGCAGGCTGGGGTGTGCGCGGCCGAATGTATGCGAAAAACAGCATACAATGTGCAGGCTGGGGTGTGCACGGGCCAAATGTATGCGAAAAACCGAACACAATGTGCACGCGCGAGGGTGAGCGGGCCTGAGACAGTCCAAGAGGCTGATTGCGGGGGCAAGAGATGCCGCCCCCCTGCGATCAGCCTCTACATATCCCCTGCAGCCCCAACTACATATACAACTCCGGGCGCCGGTCCGCGAAGACCGGGATCTGCCCCCGTACCTCCCGGACCCGGGCGAGGTCAAGCTCGCCGCGGAGGATCTCTTCGCCCCCGGAGGCCTCGCTGACAATCTCGCCCCACGGATCGATGATCAGGGAATGTCCAGCGAAGGTATTCGCCGGATCTGCCCCTGCCCGGTTACATGCTACAACGTAGCACTGGTTCTCAATCGCCCTGCTGATCAACAGCGCGCGCCAGTGAGAGAGGCGGGGCAGCGGCCATTCGGCGCTGATGAACAGGATCTCGGCCCCTGCGGCCATATGAACCCGGACCCATTCCGGGAACCGGATGTCGTAGCAGATCAGCCCGGCACAGGAGATACCGTCCAGCGTGAACAGTCCCTTGGCTGCGCCGGGCTGGAGGTAGAGATGCTCCTCCATCAGCTTGAACAGATGCAGCTTGCTATACTCCCCGGTGCACGCCCCGCTGCGGTCAAAGACATACATACTGTTCGTAATGCCGCCGTTCTCCTGCCTGACGGCAATGGAGCCGGCAACGATATTCACGCCGTATTCCCGGGCCAGACCTGATATCAAGGCACCCGTGGTATGTCCGCCGGGATCTGCGATTTCGCCCAGCCGGGTCAGGTCATATCCCGTTGTCCATAGCTCGGGAAGAATAATGCAGTCTGGACTGCCGGCGGTAGCCTCACGAATTTTGCGCTCAGCGGCAGCATAATTCACCTCCGGTTTGCCAAATGCTATATCGAGCTGAATCAGGGCTATTTTCATACTGGCAGCCTCCTCCAAAAATTATTAGTTGACGGGTCAATGAATTGGGTGTAAAGTATGTTTTGTCGAAAAGGTTTTGCACAATTTATTTGCGTGAGGGGGTTAATCTTGAGCGAAGTTCAGCCCGATGAACATAAGATCTTCGAACTGCTACAGGCCCTGCACAAAGAAATCGGCCCCAAATTCGAGCGCTGCGCCGGCATGACTCCGACCCGCTTCAGGCTGCTGCAAGAGCTGTACCGGATTTCCGAGATCAGTCAGATTTCCCTGCAAAAGCTTCTGGAAATCGATGCAGCAGCGGTTACCCGCCACTTAAAAGGGCTTGAAGAGAACGGGATGATCGCCCGCCGCAATAATCCAGCCGATAATCGGGTGACTCTCGTCTCCCTGACTGGTCAAGGCCGTGAGCATATCAATGCCTACCGGGAGAACAAGACCGAGTTCATCAGCGATCTGCTGAACGGATTCAATGAACAGGAGCGCACTGTGCTCGCAGAGATGCTTACCCGGCTGCAATATAACATTAATTTACTGTAGCCGGAAACAATAATCAAACCATTTTAAAGGAGCAAATTATCATGAACACTACCAAAAACAATGATTACATCAGCATTATTACAGGACGCCGCTCTATCCGCAAATATGATTCATCCGTCAAAATCAGCAAAGAGGAAATGACAGAGATTCTTACTGAAGCCACGCTGGCGCCTTCCTCCGTGAATATGCAGCCTTGGCGTTTTGTGATCATCGAAAGCCCGGAAGCCAAAGCTAAGCTGGCCCCTATTGCCAAGTTCAACCAGACTCAGGTCGAAACCTCCGCAGCGGTGATTGCCGTATTCGGTGATATGAATAACTTCGATTACGCTGAACAAATCTACGGAACGGCTGTAGAACGCGGACTTATGCCTGCCGAGGTGAAAGAAAGACAGCTGGCCGCCCTGGGCGCCCACTTTGCCAAGCTGCCCGCAGATGTGAACAGAGAGACGGTGATGATTGACGCCGGTCTGGTCTCCATGCAATTGATGCTGTCCGCCCGCGCACACGGGTATGACACCAATCCGATCGGCGGATTTGAAAAGGATCAGATCGCTGAAATGTTCGGTCTGGACAAAGAACGCTACATTCCGGTCATGCTGATTTCGATCGGCAAAGCACTGGAAGAGGGCTACGCCTCCGTCCGTCTGCCTATTGACACGATTGCCCAGTGGAAATAATTCTCTATACCCATGAAATTCTAGGAGGAATATCCAAATGATTATTATCCATGCGCTGCTTCATGTGAATCCTGCACGGGAGGAAGAGTTCCTGGCCACAGCGAAGCCGCTGATTGCCGCCACACACGAAGAAGAAGGGAACCTGTCCTACGAGCTGTATAAGCATGCAGCAGACGGAAGTCTCTATATTATGGTTGAGACCTGGCGTGACCAGGCCGCCGTTGCCGCTCACAACACAAGCCCTCACTTCACCGGCTTCGCCGCCAAAGCGGGAGAGTTCCTGACCGCACCGCTTGATGTTAAGGTGTATAGCGCTGAGGAATTGAGCAAATAATTACGTTATCAAGTGATTAACCCTATACAATCTGGAATCCCGGGATGCTCCGGCAGTCTAATGACTGCTGCGGCATCCTTTTTTTAAGAGAATAATTTATATGTTTTGGGGTCCCCGCAAAGTTTTTGAGTCATCATCGAAGCTAAGGCCCCACTTTGTGGGATTATTTTGATAGGTGCCATGCCGTTTATAAAACGTACAAGCCGGGTATCTTACCTTACCCTTACTTGGCTTGTCATTTGCTGACGAAGCAAGGCGGGGAAGAACGAAGGAGATGAAGACAGCATGACTAATCTACATAATAATCACCGGTTAACCTCAATCCCTGCTGCTGCCGAGCAGGACGGGCAGCTTCAGCAGGATCTCATAGATTACGTGAATTATCATATTTCGGGCGGCTCCCTGGCCTCGCTTACCGAAGGCGCGGAAGAGGCTGAGCCGGCGTTTACCCCTCTTTTGCAAAATGATACCGCACGCGCTTACCGGCAGGAGTGCGGTGGCGTCATAACCGATATGCAGCAACTCGGGCAACTGCCGGGTATAAGCCAGGAATGGCTTAATCAGCTCGCGGATACAGTAGCAGGACTCGATTCCGGTAAGCTCAGGGCTCTGGCCCCGCAGACCACCCGGCATAACCGGGTAGATCCTTATGTGAACGGGCCACAATGTCTGGACATGCTGCTCGGCGAGATCGGCAAGGCTGAGCGTTACATTCATCTGTCCGTGATGCTGTTCTTCAATGACCATTCAGGGAACCTTATCGCTAGTGAGCTGCTTCATGCACTTGAACGCGGAGTAGAGGTTAGAATCATGGTGAATTATACGGTCACTGCGCTCGGATACGGCCAGAACCTGGAGGTGGGGCAATTCTCCAAGATTGCCGGGCGTCTGGAGCAGGCAGGTGCAAAACTGCTGGATACCTTCCACTCCTATTACGGTGCAGAGGAATGGGCTGCGAAGCGCAAGGTGCTGAAGTCACAAGGCGTGCCTGAGAGCATCCTTTTTCTGCAGGATAAGGTTCAGGAGGATGTGGAGGTGACCGGGCTGAATGTGATTGACCACCGCAAATTCATGATTATAGACGGAATAACTTCCATTATCGGCAGTCTGAATATCGGGGACCAGTATACGTTCGCCACCCCCATTCAGGAAGCCCCGGATCAGCAGGTGGATGGACGTCCGCTCGGTATCCCCGCGAAGGAAGAGGAGTGGCATGACGGCTGCTTCCGCATTCAGGGGGCTGTGGCCCAGTCGCTGAACGCTGTTTTTCACTCCAGGTGGCTGCTGCTCGGGGGAGATCACTTTGACCTGGCGTCACCCTTCTATCGTCCTGCGGTGGACTATGCGTTCGGGGAGGAGGAGTGCACGCTCTTCGCGAGCTTTCCCGGCAACCCGGTGAATCTGATTCAGCAATATATTCTGGATGTGATCACCTATGCAGCCGATGAGACCCTTATTGTGAATCCGTATCTGATCGATCAGGCCTTCTGGGACCGGCTGGGTGAAGTGGGACCGGAGCGTGCCTGCCATCTTACCATCTGCAATCCGCTGGAGATTAATGACCATCCGACGAACCGGGCGGCGGTGCGCAGCAACATGTACGTTCCCTTTTGTAACGGCGTATCCTTCTATGATTATAGTGCGACTGAACGCTTCTCCCACTGGAAAATCATCTACGACCACAGAGCGCAGGCGGTATTTCACGGCTCTTATAATATTAATGAACGGAGTGCCTGCCATGATTACGAGCTGGGCCTGCTGGTGAAGGGCAGAAGCCTCGCGGAGAAGGTGAAGCGCATGATTGATTATGACCTCAGCGTATCGCGCCAGATCACTGACAAACACGAGTTCTTCAAGCATCCCTGGCTGCATCCCAGCACATATCTGAACAAAGCAACGCAGAATTACACCTGATATCCTCTCCGGCGCCTGGTCATGTATAATGACGTTATACTAATGAACGAAGATGGAGCTAATGAAGATGAACATACACATTCTTGGACAAGGTCCCCGGACCGGAGAAATCAGATTCGCGGCAGCGGAATGGGGGGAAGCCAGAGCCATCTGGTGCGGACCGCCTGTTCAGCCGGGTGAGGAATGGGTGGCAGAATGGGAGCTGCCGGCGCTGTTCATGAGCTGGGTCGATATTGTGCCTGCTCCCGGCGGTGCCTTTGGCCTGCGTATCGAAGGGGACACGGTCATCCTGACAGGCGTGCTGGAAAATATAGAGGAGGACGGCACAGGTTATCTGCGGATCGGCCGCGACCTGATCATGTTCGAATGCCTGGGTGAACCGATGGCGCTGGGCGGCTTCGTCGAGCTGAGGACCCGTGAAGCGAGGCTGTATCCGGTGAATCTGTAGGGGCCGCAGGGCCCCCGGCGGACGAACTATTTCCTGTCCCGGCATAGCCACCTTCAGGCAAATGAGCTAATATAATATAGATTGAAACAAGTAACAGCATAAGGAGCAGAAGTCTGATGAACAGCGATATTCAACAATTTAAGACGGAATTCTTCAAGGCGCTGGCGCACCCGATGCGGATTCGGATTCTGGAGCTGCTTAGCGAAGGCGAGAAGAATGTGAACGAGCTGCAGGCGATCCTGGGGTCGGAAGGCTCTGCGGTATCCCAGCAGCTGGCCGTCCTCAGGGCCAAAAATGTGGTCACCAGCGTCAAGGAAGGGACCACTGTCATCTATGCCCTACGTGATCCTCTGATTAAGGAGCTTTTGGCTGTAGCCAGACAGATCTTTGACAATCATCTGGTGAGTACCATTTCCCTGCTTGAAGGCATCCGCAGCGAATAACCCCGGGCTCCGGGGGGCGGATTACCCCGTTGACAAGAGCAGCGGGCAGGAGTAATGTGGGTATTATATTCAAATAATCAGATATTCAGAGAAAAGAAGGTTATAGGATGACAGGGTGGGGCCGTTTCAAAGGCTATAACATTGCTTCGCTGCGCAAGGATATCATTTCAGGGACAATCGTCGGCGTTATTGCCATCCCGCTTGGGATGGCATTTGCTATTGCTTCCGGTGTGAAGCCGGAGTACGGAATCTATACAACCATTGTGGCCGGCATACTGATTTCCTTATTCGGCGGGTCCAGGTTCCAGATTGGCGGGCCTACGGGTGCATTCATTCCTATTTTGTTCGCTATTGCCATGCAGTACGGGTACGAGAATCTGCTGATTGCCGGAATGATGGCCGGGGTGATTCTTGTCTTGATGGGTGTTCTGCGGCTGGGGGTATTGATAAAGTTCATTCCGAAGCCAGTGACCATTGGTTTTACAGCGGGGATTGCCGTTATTATCTTCAGCGGGCAGATTGCGAACTTCCTTGGCCTGAGGGACATGAAGCGGCATGAGAGCTTTATCGACAATATGAAGGAGATCGGGGCGCATCTCTCCACAATCAATCTGTACAGCATTTTGACTGCGGGAGTATGTCTCGGCGTAGTGGTGCTGGGGTTGCGGTTTGCCCCGAAGGTGCCGGGTTCTCTGATTGGACTGTTGTGTGCCACGGTTATCGCAGCCCTGTTCTTCAGCGGCAAGGTGACGACCATCGGCTCCGCCTACGGAGATATCCC
Organism: Paenibacillus sp. FSL R7-0210; assembly: GCF_038009085.1. Lineage (NCBI taxonomy): Bacteria > Bacillati > Bacillota > Bacilli > Caryophanales > Paenibacillaceae > Paenibacillus > Paenibacillus sp. FSL R7-0210. The sequence continues at coordinate 5,828,512 of NZ_JBBPAR010000001.1, read as the reverse complement.
GAATACACTCCCCAGCTTTCACTTCCCGGTCATTACGTGGGAGAAAATCAAGCTGCTGATCCGTCCGGCCTTTGTCATTGCGCTGCTGGGGGCCATTGAGTCGCTGCTCTCCGCAGTCGTGGCCGACGGCATGTCGGGCAGCCGCCATGACAGCAACCGTGAGCTGATCGGCCAGGGGGTCGCCAATATCGCCGCGCCGCTCTTCGGCGGGATACCGGCTACCGGTGCGATTGCCAGAACTGCCACCAATATACGCAGCGGTGCCGCTTCTCCGCTCTCCGGGATCATTCACGGTGTGGTGGTGTTCCTGATCCTGCTTCTGTTCGCCCCTTACGCCTCCAGCATTCCGCTGGCAGCGATGGCTCCGATTCTGATGGTCGTAGCCTGGAATATGAGTGAACGCAAGGAATTTCTCCACCTGCTGAAGCTGAAGACCGGGGATTCACTGGTGCTGGCGATTACCTTCCTGCTGACGGTATTCGCTGATCTGACCGTGGCGGTAGAGGTGGGGCTGATCCTGGCCGTTGTGCTCTTCGTCAAGCGTATGGGTGAGGTGCATAGAATCTCCAAGGTGCTGCCTGACCCGTCTTCCGTCAAGGTCGAGGCCCATATGGTAACAGAGAGCCACGACTGTCCGCAGATCGGAATCTACAATGTGGAGGGACCGCTGTTCTTCGGCGCTGCCTACCGCTTCGACCACACCATGCCCGAGCTCGGCCCGGATCAGCCTAAGCTTATCCTGCTGCGTATGGGCAAGGTGCCGCTGATGGATACGACAGGCGAGGCCAATCTGGCAGCGCTGGTGAAGGAGCTGCAGGCCGCTGGCGGCAGACTGATGATCTCAGGCATCCAGAGCCAGCCGCTGGAGCTACTCAAGAGAACGGGGCTGTACGACCGGATCGGTGCTGCCCAGTTCTATGATCATACCGGCGAAGCGATCAATGAAGCGCTGGGCAGCGTGAATCCGAGCCGGTGCCGGGGCTGTGCGCATGCGGCCTTCAGAGAATGCAGCGCCCTCTCGGGGCTGGAGGAATCCTCATCGCGCAGCGCTGCCTTCAAGGGGCGCACTCCGGCGGTGGCCCGCAAGCTCAGCGGCGGGGTATAATCCTTGTAATCCGGAAAAAGAAATCGCCTTTTTGGTAAAATGGAGGGTCCGCCTTCCATTCCAAAAGGAGCGATTTCTTTGTCGTTTAATATACCAAGTCCCCGCTTTATCATATATTATTCTAAGTCTCCTGTGTGCAGAATCATTTCGACCAGACCTGGGAAACGGGTATTTAAATCATCTTTTCTGAGCGAATAAAAGTGCTGTTTGCCTTCTATGCGCGGCTGGATAATTCCAGCTTCACGAAGCATTTTAACGTGATGGGACAACGTTGATTTTGAGATGTGGTCGACTTCAAAGGCGGAGCAGCGTTTCTCGCCAGAACTGGCTAGACAATAGGCAATCTTCATACGCAACGGGTCACCTAATGCATTACAGACCGTGGTCAGATGCATCTCTGAAACTGTAGGTATCGATAAATTTCTCATAAGGTAGATACTAGCATATTCAATATCTTCTTTCAATGTTCGAAAATTTTCGAATTATCATTTACGTTGCTTATAGAGTGTGATATAGTTCTTCTTATGTTGAATAGTTCGAAAATATTCGAACTATAAAACCCGACTAAATATAACACTACAGAAAATTCAGGAGGTAATAAAATGTCTAACACAACAACTGCCGGTAATACCACTAACGCTCAACACACGGATAAGAACATAACCATGTTAAATAACTATTTCCGTTTGTATGATGCCTCCCGCACCGACGATCGGGCTATGCAAGATTTGTTGTCACTGTTCACGCAGGATGCTGAAATTGTGTCGGGCGGGAGAAGCCGCACAGGATTCGAGGTAGTGATTAAGACTTTTTATGAACACAACAAAGACATTAAACATATGTGGGACGCATGGGTACGTCAGCCTGACGGCAGCTACCTGACCAACTGGGCAGTATGCGGACAAGCTGCCGATGGCACGGTCTATGCGAAGGCGGGTATAGATATTATGCGTGTGAATGATATGGGGCAGATTACGTATCTGAAGAACGTGCAGACGACTGAGGATGAGTACAGTGAATTTAATTCGTAAGCGAAATGTATGAAAAGACGGCAAAGCCGTTTCCACTTATCACCGGATTCCCCGTAAACCCTCCCGTATTGGACACTCCCGCCCCATATTTGTACAATTATATCATTGGACTATATCGAGGTTAGGAGATTATCCTTCATGAGAGAACTGAATTATACCAAGGTGTTCATCCTTCTGGCTGCTATGACGGGGGCAACGCTTGCGGTGTACCGCGTAGTTTCCCTGCAGACGGATACGTTCTATGCCTTTCTGCTCTGGAATCTGTTTCTGGCTTGGGTGCCGTTCTTCTTCTCCATGGCTGCGCATGAGCTGGATAAGCGGAAGATCGGGGGGCTGCTGATTTTGCCGCTGGGCGTAGCCTGGCTGCTGTTTTTTCCGAATGCGCCTTATATTATGACTGACCTGATCCATCTGACTGTCCGCAAAAGCAAGTATATCGTCGGCGGAACGATCCAGAACCGGTACTGGTATGATCTGACCACCCTCCTCCTGTTCACCTGGAGCGGCTGGCTGACCGGATTCTTCTCCCTGTACCAGTTCCAGCACGTGATCTACCGGAAAAGCAACATGCTGCTCTCGTGGGTCTTCGTCCTGTTCGCCTGTGTCATGGGCGGCTACGGCGTCCTGCTTGGCAGAGTCTACCGGCTGAACAGCTGGGATGTGCTGACGGACCGCCATCAGCTCTACCGGCTGGTCTTGGACAGTCTGAACCGGCAGTCAGTGTTCTTCAGCCTGTTCGTCGCCTTTGTGCTGCTGGTGATCTATGCCACGATGTATTGCCTGCTGAACGGGCTGGCGGGCGGGAGCCGCAGGAGTTATTCCGAGTGCCGGAGGAAGATAGGTTAAGTGTCCTCCTCATCGCCGAGTTCAGGCGGAAGCTCCATGTCCATCTCCAGCTCAGGAGCCGGAACATACTGGTAGCGCTCCAGGTCAACCACGCCCCGTTCATCGAAGATAACGCCCTCTCCGGTTAAATATAGCTGCTGCAGGGAGGCGGATTCGTCTTCGGTGAGCGAGATCATTCCTTTGGCGTTGATGACCCTGTGCCACGGCAGCTTGTACTTCCTGCTCATGGAATGCAGAATGCGCACGACCTGCCGGGCCGCCCGGGGACTTCCGGCCGCCCGGGCAATCCCGCCGTAGGTCATGACGGAGCCTTCCGGGATCGACTGAATAATGAGAATAACTTTTCGCGTGAATGGTGTCATTTTATGTGCTCCTTTTACCTTTCTCTGTAACAATCCCACCGCTGTTATCTAACTGTACTAACCATAACATAAAGCGGCTGCTGCAAGGAGCATTTGCCTTAGTGGAGCAGCGGCTGACGATATCATACGAAGCCTGGACTCAACCGGCCCCTCTTTTACAGAGCGGGCTTATTTGCTGTGCCGTTCAAGGTCCGGGCGGCTTCTGCTTCTCCTATCCAGCAAATTCTGGCGAATAGGAGTTAGAGAGACGGGGGATAATCAGAGCAATAGATCTCTGAGGGGAGTGATAGCGGTGAAGAACAAGCAACCTGCACTGAACAGCGAAGCTGCCGGTACCCTATCAGCGCATCCTCCACTAAGCCCTTCGCTGGAGGAGACGGTGGATCGGCTGCGGAAGATATTCAATAACGACGGGACACTAAGAGTAAGGATTATAGAGAACAGCCAGGGCGCTTCCGTCCGCTGCGGGCTAATCTATGTCGATGGAATGGTGGACCGGAATCTGATTCAGACGGGGATTATCAAGCCGATACTCGCCTACCAGCCCGCAGAAGAAGAGCACCGGGACCCTAAGGTTCTGATGGAGAGAATACGGTTGACTGTCATTGATACCCCAGATGTCATGGTCTCCGAGGAGATAGATGGACTGATCGGGGCGGTCGTCAGCGGGAAGGCGGTGCTGCTGCTGGAAGGCTATGCCGGAGGGCTTCTCATCAATGTTCAGGGATGGGACTCCAGAGCGATAGAAGAGCCTACTACAGAGAAAACGGTGCGTGGCCCCCGTGAGGGCTTCACCGAATCGCTGCTTGTGAATCTGACCCTGATCCGCCGCAGGGTGCGCGACCCGGATCTGAAATTTGAATTCACGGAAATCGGAACACGCAGCAAGACGCAGACCTGTATCTGCTATATGGGGAGCCTGGCCTCTCCCGACATTATTAAGGAGCTGTATGACAGGCTGGAGAAGGTGGAGCTTGATCTGATTCTGGACACGGGTTATCTGTCCGAGCTGATCCGTGACGAGCCCTACTCTCCGTTTGAAACCGTTGGAAGTACCGAACGGCCGGACACACTTGTGAGTAAAATCATGGAGGGCCGGGTTGCGGTCCTCGTCGAAGGCACCCCTTTTGCGCTGACCGTTCCTTATGTATTCGTTGAGAACTTCCAGGCCAGTGAGGATTATTATATCAACTATTATTTTGCATCGTTTAACCGTGTGCTTAGAGTGTTGGGCGCCTTCATGTCGATCAGTATTCCGGCCGCTTATATTGCCCTTGTAACCTATGCCCAGGAGATGGTCCCCACTCTGCTCCTGCTTAGTATTGCGACTGCCAGGCAATCGGTGCCTTTTCCAACCATAGTGGAAGCGCTGCTTATGCTGACCATCTTCGAGGTGCTGCGGGAAGCGGGGGCACGGATACCGACATCGATTGGCCAGGCTGTAAGCATTGTCGGGGCGCTGGTGCTGGGCCAGGCTGCTGTGGATGCGCGGATTGTCAGTGCGCCGATGGTCATTGTGGTGGGATTGACAGGGATAACGACGCTGCTCAATCCGAGGCTGACCGGACCGCTGATCATCGCCAGACTGGTGCTGCTGGGCACAACCTTCTTCCTGGGCCTCTACGGGTATTTCTTCGGTCTGCTCGGTCTGGTCATTCACCTAATGAGCCTGCGCTCCTTCGGCGTCTCATACATGCTCGGGGTAGGCTCGATCCGCCCCCAGGATATTAAGGATACAACCGTCCGGGCGCCCTGGTGGGATATGAACTTGCGCCCTGCGGTGATTGGCATGCGCAACCGGAGACGGAAACCGGCCAAGAGACCGGTCAAGCGGTCATGAGATCTCTGCTGAGAAGGTGTACCTCTCTTATCGCACTGTTGCTGCTGCTGAGCCTGGGACTCACCGGCTGCTGGAATTATGCCGAGGTGGATGATATGGCGATTGTCGCCGGTGTGGCCATTGATAAGAATGAGAATGGGAAGCTGCTGCTTACAGCAGAGGTAGTGGATACAGGCGGGTCGGCGGACAAGGCCCAGGCGGGCTACAAGATGGTCAGCCTCAGCGGGAATACGATGTTTGAGATCGTCCGCAATATGATCTCTATGACAGGCAAGAAGCTTTTCTGGAGTCATGCGAAGGCAATCATCATCAGTGAGGAAGCGGCCAGAGAGGGGCTGGTCAAAGTCATTGACTGGTACAGCCGGGACACGGAGACCCGGTCGGATGTGTTCATCTTCGTGTCCGGAGAGAAGACGGCCCGCGAGGTGCTCAATCTGAACAGTACCACGGAAGCGATCCTGTCCTTTGAATTGGCCCAGATGATGCGTGACGAGAGGTATACGAATACCGCCCCGACTGTGGAGATCTGGGATTTCATCGATAAGCTGGAGACCTCGGGGATCAATGCGACGGCCCCAATCATTCATATTCACCGGAAAAATGGTGAGGAGAGCGAAAGGGTGGCAGGTACCGCCGTATTCGTGAAGGACCGGATGGTGGGCAAGCTGAGCGGCAATGAGACGAAGACGATGCTTATCGTCAAAAATGTACTGAAGGGTGGGGTGCTGGCTGTAGATGATAAGCGGGGGAATCCCGCGTATTCGCTGGAGATTATCTCCAATCAGACCAAGCTGAAGCACCAAATGGTGGATGGCAAGCTCCAAATAGACATTCGTACTGTAACCAAGACAGGGCTGGATGAGGTGATGACACCGGATGGATTCCTTAAGGATGAGACGCTTCAAGATATCGAGCAAAGGGCAGCCGAGCAGCTGCAGGCAGATATTCTTGCGTTAGTTCATAAGATGCAGCAGCAATATGAGGCTGATATTTTTGGCTTTGGCGAGAGCTTGTACGAGAACCAGCCTAAGCTCTGGGACAATGTGAAGGACCGCTGGCCTGAGGTCTTTGCCGGTCTTGAAGTGAGCGTCAAGTCCAAGGTGACGATACAGAGCAGTGCCAAGACTTCGCGGGCCATCCGGCTGGGGGATTAAGCATGGTCATTTACGTGGTATTAATCTACGCATTGATAGCGGTCATTGATCCGTATGGGCTGCGGAAGAAGGGAATGAAGCGGGATTTCCTGGTCTGCTCCGCCCTGTATCTGATCTCCTTCGCGCTGGCCTTCGCCTTGTCGATGCACTGGGAGATTCCCAGTCCGTCCCCGCTGTTTGTGGATTGGGTGAAAAAGCTATATTAGAGCGCACCGCTGAAGGAGGAGGAGAGTGTGAGCAAAGAGACTATTCCGGCTGGCCAGTCGATCAGCATCGCTGTATTATTTGTCACCGGTGCTTCATTGTTCCTGGGAACCTCGTCACAGTCCGGCAACAGCAGCTGGATTGCCCAAATGTTGGCGATTCTGCTGGCGATTCCCCTTATGCTGATCTATGCAAGACTCCATGTCCTGTTTCCGGGCAAGGATCTGTATGACATGCTGATTGAAGTGTTCGGCTCCGTCCTGGGACGGATGCTCTGTTGTCTGTATATCTGGTATGCTTTACATCTGGGCGCGCTGGTGCTGCGCAATTTCGGGGAGTTCAGCAAGACCGTGGCTTTAACCGCAACTCCGATGCTCGCACCCATGCTTATGATTGGCCTGCTCTGTATGTGGGTGGTCCACGCCGGGATCGAGGTGCTTGGAAGAAGCGCCAAATTCCTGCTGCTGTTCTCGCTGATTGTAATTGTGATCTTACAACTACTCTCCGTACCCAAATTTGAATACCATCATTTGAAGCCGCTACTCCATACCAGATTCAACCTTATTCTTGCAGATACAGCAGGCTCGTTCACCTTCCCTTTTGCCGAGATTGTAGTCTTCCTTGGCGCATTCAGCGCTATTCCGGCCAAGGGCTCTGCCAAGCGGGTGCTGGTCAGCAGCACATTGATTGCAGGGGGGATCATTATTATGATCACGCTGCGCAACCTGCTGATGCTCGGCCCTGATATTCTGTCCAGCCTGTACTTCCCCTCATACGTGGCGGTCAGCCGGATTAACATAGGCGATTTCGTTACCCGGATCGAGGGCTCGGCGGCCATTGTGTTTGTTACGGCGCTCTTCGTCAAGGTCAGTCTGTGCCTGTATGTAACCTGCAACGGGGTAGCGAAGGTATTCAAGCTGGGGAGCTACCGGTCTGTAGTGCTTCAGATGGGGCTGATCATGATCTATCTGTCGGACTTCATATATTCCAATATTATGGAAATGGAGGAGTTCGCTTATCACATCTACAAGGTATATGCCCTCCCGTTCGAAGTGGTGATTCCTGTGGTACTATGGATTACAGCCGAGCTTCTTGCCCGCAGAAGGAACAGTAGACACAAGGCCCTTCCAGAGCAGCAGCCGGAAGGTTCATAGAGCAGCGTCAGCTATTCAGCCCCGCCCTGCGGGGCTGTCCGGTTTTCAACCTGTGCTGAAGTTAGCTATAATGAGAGGCAAGAGAGAATCTCATAGAACAGGTAGGAAAGGCGTGGATGATAGATGAGCGTATCCAGCATTGTAATGTCCTCACATTGGGGCAGAGAGGTCAGACATAAGCTTATTACGCAAGGCTCCAAGATGCTGGCTGTGGTGTTTCCGGGACAGAATTATTCCGCCGAGCGGCCGCTGCTGGATTATGCGGGCAAGCTGGCCCGGGAATACGGCTGTGACCTGCTGCTGCTTGAATACGGCTACCAGGCTGCGAGAGTATCCTTCAAGCGCGAGGAGATTGATATTGTTGCCGAGGAATGCAAGATTGCGCTTGCTTCACTTCCCGACTACGAGCAGCTTTTGTTCATCAGCAAGAGTATGGGGACGATTATTGCGGGTAAGGTTGCGTCGGAGCCCGGAGTGGGCGAGAAGGTCTCGCATCTGTTCCTTACACCTGTTCCCGAGAGCCTTCCGTTCATACGGCAGAGCCGGGGCAGTGTAATTTATGGCGGGAGTGACCCGATGTTCACCGGGCAGCATCCTGCCGAGCTTAGCAGCATGAAGCAGGTAAGGGTATACAGGATTGACGATGCCAACCACGCTCTGGAAGTGGATAGCGTCAACGAATCACTGGCTGTGCTGCTGGTTATTATTAATTTCTATCATGAGTTTTTCCGCGATTCACTATAAAGGGAGATGAGAGCATTTACTCGCGGATCAGTCTGGATTAGCCTGGAGGGCTTGATATGCAGGGGAAGGTAATCGGTCAAGGCAGAACGGCGGAAGTGCTGGAGTACGGGGAAGGAAAGATTCTTAAGCTGTACCGCGATGACGTTCCGGAAGAGCATGTGGACTTAGAATACCGTTTCAGTAAATGGGTCTATGAACAAGGTGTTGCTACTCCGCAGCCCCATGAGCGGGTAGTGGTAGAGGGCAGACCGGGAATTGTGTATCAGCAGATCGCCGGTCCTACCCTGTTACAGCAGATGAACCGGAAGCCGTGGCTGAACTTCAGCGGCTTCAAGCAGATGGCCGGCCTGCATAATAGCCTTCATCAGCTCGATGGCATGGGCGAAGCAGGTGCGCAGAAGCAGCGGCTGGAGCAGCAGATTATCGCCGCGCCCATGCTTGAGACGGAGGAGAAGACGCAGATTCTGTCCCGGCTCGCACAGCTGCCTGACGGGGAGAAGCTGTGTCATGGAGATTTTCACCCGGACAACATCCTGATGGACAGCAAGCTGTGGGTGATAGACTGGATGACCGGTGTCCGCGGCAATCCTGCAGCAGATGTTGCACGTTCGGTGATCATGTTCAGTATCGGGTCCATGCCTGAGTCGGCTTCTGTGTTCACTAAGGGGTTCTTAGGGTTCGCCAGGAAGCGGCTGACCGCGCAATATGTCCGCAGATATCTGAAGCTGTCAGGCTTGACGCTTGCAGATATCAACCCGTGGATACTGCCGGTAGCAGCCGCACGGCTGGTTGAAGGACTTCCGGTTCCCGAGAAGGAACTGCTGGTCCGCGAGATCCGCAGACGCATGAGAGCATAGCGCTGCGGGCAACAGAATAATAGATGATATTGAGAAGGCGGAACGCAGATGAATACATACATTGCCTTACTGCGCGGCATTAATGTCGGCGGCAACAAAATCATTAAGATGCAAGAACTGAAGGCGATGTTCGAAGCGCTTAAATATGAGCATGTGCGCACCTACATTCAGAGCGGCAACGTTGTGTTCGAGAGTGAAGGAGCCTCCGCTTCCGGGCTTGCCGGGACCATCAGCCAGCGGATCCAGGAGACCTTCGGCTTTGAGGTGCCTGTAATCATCCGTTCTCTGGAGGAGCTGGAGGCGGCCATTGCTGGCAACCCGTTCCCGCAGAGTGAGCCGGAAGCCTACAAGCGCCTGTACGTCTCGTTTCTGGCAGCGGAGCCAGCCGCTGAAGCACTGGAGAAGCTCCGTCCCTATGAGGATGGAGCCGATAAGGTGCGGGTGATCGGCAGGGAGCTGTATGCCTTCTATGAAGTGAGTGTGAGCGAGTCGCCGCTGTTCAAGGTGTCATTCGACAAGCTGCTGGGAACGGCGCTTACCGCGCGCAACTGGAACACCCTGAACAAGGTAGCAGCGCTGGCCCGTAAGCCGTAAAGGAAATAGTTGCTCTCCCAAATACCCCACCAGGATATATCTCTTGGTGGGGTATTTGGCGTGTCCGGCACGTTCAGCAAACATTCAGCGGGCATTCATTGCCGGTTAAGGTACGGATGCCATAATACACCTAAGAAATGAACGAATCGGAGTGGATCAAACGATGAAAATACTGAAGAGGCCGGGTACCGATGTTGTACTGGTAATGATTATGCTGCTGGCAGCCGTCCTGTACGGATACGGAATCTGGAATGACCAATATGCGAATACGTACTATACAACCGCAGTGGGCAGCATGCTGCAGAGCTTCCATAACTTCTTCTTCGCTTCCCTGGATTCAGCAGGGTCTGTAACAGTTGATAAGCCGCCGGTAACCTTCTGGCTGCAGACCTTAAGTGCACTGGTCTTCGGCCTGCATGGCTGGAGTGTCATTCTGCCGCAGGTGCTTGGCGGTGTAGGCTCGGTACTCTTAGTCTATCTGCTGGTGAAGCCTTCCTTCGGACGGGCGGCGGCACGGCTTGCAGCGCTCGTTATGGCGGCCACCCCGGTAGCAGCGGCGGTAAGCCGGACGAACAATATTGATGCGCTGCTGGTATTCACTTTACTGCTGGCAGCATGGTTTCTCTTCAGAGGCACCCGGACCCACCGGCCGGGTAGCCTGCTCGCCGCCTTCGGGCTTATCGGTGTCGCCTTCAATGAGAAGATGCTGCAGGCGTATATGGTTCTTCCGGCCTTTTATCTATTCTATCTTTTGGCAGCCCAGGTGAACTGGAAAAAGAAGACAGGTACCCTTGCAGCCTGCACTGCCGTACTGCTGGCAGTGTCTCTATCCTGGGCTGTAATTGTCGATTCCATTCCGGCAGATAAGCGGCCTTACATCGGGAGCAGCGGCACCAATTCTGTGCTTAATTTGGCTTTTGGCTATAATGGTGTGTCCCGCTTGACCGGTGACCGCGGGGCAGGCGGAAGCGGTGGCTTCGGTGGCGGTATGCCCGGAATGAACGGGGAAATGCCGGAATTCGGCGGTGAATTCCCGCCCATGGATGGAGCTGGCGGGCAAGGGGGCGCAGACGGACAAGGGACGATGAACGGCCGTGATTCCGCTGCCGGGGACAATCAGAGCCGTGACAGCGGCGGGACTGCTCCAGGCCAGGACGGACGCGGTGGCGGAATGGTGCCGGGCGGTCAGGACGGCGGACGGCGCGGAGAAGGAGCGGAAGGCGGATTCGGCGGGTTCGGCGGCCCGAACGGACGCGGAGGGATGAACGGCGGCGGCATGTTCAACACAGGCACTGCCGGTCCGCTGCGGCTGTTCCAGCAGGAGCTGTCCGGCCAGGCGAGCTGGCTGCTGCCGTTCGTGCTGTTTGGCAGCATCGGGATCTTGGCCAGCCTGCGCCGCAGGAGCTTCACCCGGCAGCATAAGGAAGCCCTGTTCTGGCTGGCCTGGCTGGTTCCGGTCATGGGATTCTTCAGCATTGCCGGCTTCTTCCACCAGTACTACCTGATTATGATGGCTCCGCCGGTGGCGGCGCTGGCAGGTGCAGGCTGGTCTCAGCTCTGGAGCTACTATAAGGAACGGAAGGACTGGCTGTCCTGGCTGCTGCCCGCAGCGGTGCTGGCTACAACGGTGCTTGAGGTGTACATTATCCGTCCGTATGACGATACCATCGGCAGCGGCTGGTCCGTGGGCATACTGGCAGCAGGTATTGCAATGACAGTAGTGCTAATAATTCTGCGGCTGCTGAAGGCGGTACGGGGTAAGCATTCCTGGCTACATGCTGCTGCGGTAACAGGGTTCCTGGTGCTGCTGATTGGCCCGCTCTACTGGGCATTTACACCGATTGTCTATGGAAATAATAGCATGACTCCAGCAGCAGGACCGGATAGCGGCAGCCCCTTCGGGATGGGGGCAATGAGCAACATGCCCAACATAGCCAACATGCCCGACATAGCCAACATGGGCGGCATGGGGGGGAGGAATAACGCTGCCGGTATCAATGAGTCTCTGCTGACCTATCTCAAGGAGCATAATACCGGCGAGAAATATCTGTTCGCAGCGATGGATTATGGAACGGCAGGCCCGTATATCATCGACGAAGGGGAGCGGGTCGTCATCCTGAACGGCTTCAATGCGTCAGATACGCCCTACACCCCAGCCACTCTGAAGGAGCTTGTAGAGAGCGGGCAAGTGAAGTACTTCCTGGTCACCAGCGGCGGCATGGGCGGGATGCGGGGCGGCGGCAGCTCGGAGATTACGGAATGGATTACCGCGAACGGGACGGAGGTTCCGGCCGCAGACTGGCAGGGAACGCAGAACAGCGGCAATGCCGGAACCTTGTACGAGATCACCCTGAACTAACCTGCGTGAGCAGGAGATCAGGAAGCGCGTATATCCGGCCGTGTGCCGGCGCGCTTCCTTACTACTTTTAAGGAGGAGCTGCCCATGAGTGTTCAAGTGCGCTATTCCATTATAATACCGATGTTCAATGAAGAGGCTGTTATTCAGGAGACCTACCGGCGCATCAAAAAAGTAATGGGCATAACAGGCGAGCCCTACGAGCTGATCTTCGTCAATGACGGCAGCACGGACAACTGCGCGCAGATGATCGAGGAATACAGCTATTGGGATGAAAGTGTGAAGCTGATCGATCTGTCCCGCAATTTCGGGCATCAGGTCGCTATTACCGCAGGTATGGATTATGCGCTGGGCGATGCGGTCGTGATCATTGACGCGGATCTCCAGGACCCGCCCGAGCTGATTCCGGAGATGATTGCGGAGTGGAAGCAAGGCTACCAGGTCGTGTGTGCCAAGCGGATCAAGCGAAACGGAGAGTCCCTGTTTAAAAAGTGGACAGCCAGCTTATTTTACCGGGTGCTGCGTTATTCAACAGATATCTCCATTCCGGTGGACACCGGTGATTTCCGCCTGATGGACCGCAGAGTCTGCGATGAGATGAAGCGTCTGCCGGAGAAGAACCGCTTCGTGCGCGGTCTGGTCAGCTGGGTCGGATTCCGCCAGAAGGCGATAGAATACGAGCGGGAGGAGCGTCTGGCCGGAGAGACCAAATATCCATTCAGACGGATGCTGAAGCTGTCGCTGGACGGGATTACCTCCTTCTCTTATAAGCCGCTGAAGCTGGCGGGTGTTCTTGGAGCACTGCTGTCCGTATCCGGGTTTCTGTACCTGATGTATGTGCTGTATCTGGCGCTCTTTACGGATGCGGCCGTGAAGGGCTGGGCATCGATGATCGGGATCACCTTGACCTTCAACGGGTTCGTGCTGCTCATGCTGGGTATTCTGGGGGAGTATGTCGGACGGATCTATGATGAATCGAAGGGCCGTCCCCTCTACATCGTTCAGGAATTCTACAGCGGCAGGCCGCAGCAGAGCGCGCAGGAGCAGAGAGTCGCCAGTCTCAACAAATAACCATATTCCTTCCACATCAAAAAACCGCCTCTCCTCCAAAAAGGAAAGGCGGTTCTTATGTAACAGCTGTATCTGCTAAGCCTTCAGCAAATCGTGATCGACATAACGTGCGCCGTTCAGCTCACTGATAATGTTAACGGCAACCTTGGCGCCGTCCCCGGCAGTGATAATCGCGTGGACACTCATTCCGGCAACGGTTCCGGCGGCCCAGATTCCGTTGATGTTGGTTCTGCCTTCCGGTGTGGCGGCGATCACCGTCTTGATTCTTGGCTCCGTACCTTCTTTGGTCGTTACCCCGGCTGCGGCAGCCAGATCCGTCAGAACACCTGTCGCCAGCACGACATGCTTAGCTTCATAAGCAGCTCCGCTCTCTGTCCCGATGACGAAGCCCTCACCGCTGGCTTCCAGTGAGGTCGCCTGTCCGGCAACCAGCTCGGCCCCGAACTTCACGGCCTGCTTATGTCCGGTTTCTACCAGATCAGGTCCGCCGATCTCGCTAATTCCGTAATAATTCTCATACCATCCTCTGCGGGTCATACCTTTGTCGTTGTCAATCAGCAGTGTTTTTTTGCCGGCCTTGGCAGCAAACAGGGCTGCGCTTGCACCGGCAGGACCGGCTCCGATAATGGCGATTTCGTACATGAGATACCCTCCTAAAAGTTTTGATAGCATAACCCCTCATGGAACCACTTCGCAAAACTCACTTCGGAAGCATATGCTTTAAGTTTTGATAGCATAAACCTCATTAATTCACTTAGCAAAACTCGCTTCATTCCTGCCTACTATTATATCGCTATTTACAGCTCATTGGCTAATCCTGCAGGCATGGAAGGGAGACCTTGAAGGCAGCGCCCTCACCCGGAGCGCTGGATACTGTCACCTCTCCGTGATGCGCTTCGGCAATGGACCTCGTAATCGATAATCCAAGCCCGGAGCCGCCGTATTTGCGTGTGCGGGAGGAATCGCTGCGATAGAAGCGGTCGAAGACATGCGGGAGATGCTCCGCAGAGATGCCGGAGCCGTTATCCTTCACGGTCAGCTCTGCCAGTTCTCCTGCGGCGTGCAGAGATATATGGATGATGCCCTTGACCGCATCGGTATGCTGAACCGCATTGTGGAATAGATTAAGAAGAACCTGTCTGATCTGGTCAGGATCAACCAGGCACTGGATGCCGCAGGCCAGGTCGAAGACGACCTGCCGCTCTCCGGCCAGTACCCGCAGCTGCGCCTGCATGTCGTCGATCAGCTCGCCCAGCAGTACCTGCTTGACCTGCAGCCGGGGGGCACCGTCCATCCGGGCGAGCAGAAGCAGGTCCTCCACCAGCTTGTTGATCCGCTTGGCTTCACCGTGCATGCTGCTGAGCGCGCTGTAGAGCTGTTCCCGGTTATCGGCAGCTCCGCGCAGCAGCACCTCCAGGAAGCCGTAGATGGACGTCAGCGGCGTCCGCAGCTCATGGGAAGCATCGGCGGCGAACCGGCGCATCTGCTCTTTCGCCTCCCGCTCATTCTTGAACGAAATCTCCAGCCGCTCCAGCATGCCGTTGAAGGACTGGGAGAGCTGGTCGATCTCAAGCTGGCCCTGCTCCTCGGGGAACCGCACATTCAGGTTGCCGGCATCGATAATCTGGGCCGAACGCCCCATGTTGGATAAGGGGACCAGCGTCTTGCGCAGCGTAGGCAAATACAGCAGCAGCCCGGCCAGCAGAGCCGCTACCGACAATGCGCCGAAGATAAGCAGCTGCTGCAGGATGACATCCCTCAGCGGTCCGGTCTCCACTGTCATCTGCAGAAGCATCCGGGCAGCACCGGGCCTGCCCAGATTCATGAAGACAGCCAGATGTCCGCTGCCATCCCCGGCGGTAATCAACTGGTAATTCCCGCCCCTCTTGTCCTGGGGGAGCTTCAACAGCTGGTCATAAGCCTCATTACTCATTCTCGGTGCAGGCGAAGCGGACAGAGTCTCTTCCTTCAAATCCATGAAGCCGCCATCCTGATTGTAGATAGCGAGGGTAGTATGGGCGTCCAGCAGCAGGGGACGACGGTCTCCTCCGGGTCGTCTGTTACCTGCATTATTGAAGATTTCAAATGGCACAGAGCGTATCTGGGTCTCCATCGCCTCTGCCCGGTTGCTGTATATGAAATTTCGCATGAGTACATACTGGAGTGTGCCGATCAGTATAAGCAATCCTGAGAGAATGAACAGCGAGGTGACGAGCAGCTGCTTGCGCAGGGAACGCGGAGCATGGAATCTGCCCGTGAATCTACGGGTCCGGGCAGTCATACCAGATCCACCCGGTACCCCGCCCCGCGCAGGGTGCGGATGATCCGGTGCTCCTTGTCGCCGAGCTTCTCCCGGAGGGAGCGGATATAGACCTCCACGATATTCTCCTCTCCGCCGAAGTCATAGCCCCACACCTTGTCCAGAATCATCGGCTTGCTCAGGACCAGTCCGTGGTTGATCACCAGATACTGCAGCAGCTCATATTCGGTCGGAGACAGCTCCAGCACCTCCTCCTTATGGCGGATCTCCTTGCGGCGGCCGTCAATCCGGAAGGGGCCGCAGCGGACCTCGCCGAGCAGGCCGGGGAACTGGTTGCGCAGCCGGGCCTGAATCCGGGCCAGCAGTTCCTCGAAGCTGAACGGCTTCACCATGTAATCATCTGCGCCCAGGGACAGGCCCGTGACGCGGTCGTCCACCTCATCCCTCGCGGTCAGCATAATGATCGCCACCTCTGCTTCCTCAGCGCGGAGGCACCGGCAGACCTCGAATCCGTCCATGCCGGGCATCATCACATCGAGAATAACGACATGCGGCTTGAAGTCGGCCGCTGCTGCCAGGGCCTCAGCGCCATCGGCGGCGGTCTGTACCTCAAAGCCTTCGTTAATTAGGCCCAGCTCCAGAAACTGAAGGATATGAGGCTCATCATCCACCAGGAGTAGCCGGACACCTTGGGCTGCTTTCATTAGCAATTCCTCCATATCCAGTAATTAAGTAAGTATAGTATGTCCATAGTTTGAAGCTACAGGTTGAAGGTTTGCTGAAAATAGGTCTTTGGAGCCAAACCTTCGATTCATTCGCGCTGATTGCGGTTAATCATATTAATCTAATTATAGTGATTTATCGCGCCATGAATATGAAATATAGTTAGAAATTACTCAGTTTAAGGCGGGCAATAAAGGGTTTTGACGGCGGGTATAGAACACTATTAGAATAAAGGATACAACCTGGTTTTTGCTTTTGATTCGGCTTAACCGGTAATATGTCCCGATCAGCTGTTTTCCTCCCCGTATCACCCGTATTCATCCTGTCTCTGCATTTCTTTTGGGCTACATCTTTTCACAACACTTCTTTTTAGGGTATTTACTTAGGTCTAACTTCACAGCATCACTCATTCAACCTAATTTATTACATGTTCCATTACCCATAAGTCAAGGAGGCTCTTCCATGAAGAAAAAAGAGATGGTAGCCATGCTATTGGCGGGAGGCCAAGGGAAAAGATTAAAAAGTTTGACCAAATCGATTGCCAAACCGGCTGTTTATTTCGGAGGAACCTATCGGATCATCGACTTCCCCCTAAGTAACTGCTCGAATTCGGGCATCGATACCGTGGGTGTGCTGACACAATATGAACCGCTGGTGCTGCATTCGTATATCGGAGTCGGCAGCGACTGGGATTTGAACCGCAAGGATGGCGGCGTATTCGTATTGCCTCCGCATGAACGGGAGAATGGAAGCAGCTGGTACCGGGGAACGGCGGATGCCATTTACCGCAATCTTAAGTTCGTGGATCAATTCGATCCGGAGCATGTGTTAATTCTGTCGGGAGACCATATATACAAGATGGATTATCATGCCATGCTGCAATATCACAAATCCAAGAACGCCGACTGCACCATCTCGGTCATTGACGTTCCATTGGAGGAAGCGAGCCGCTTCGGCATACTGAATACGGAAGATGATCTGAAGATTTACGAGTTCGAAGAGAAGCCGGCCCAGCCTAAGAGCACACTTGCTTCTATGGGGGTATATATTTTCAAATGGGATGTTCTGCGCAAGCATCTGCTTGAGGACGGGGAGAACGCCGGATCATCCCATGACTTCGGTAAGGACATTATTCCGATGATGCTGGGTGAAGGCCAATCCCTGTACGCTTATCCTTTTGAAGGCTACTGGAGAGATGTAGGTACGGTAGACAGTCTGTGGGAAGCGAATATGGATCTTCTGAGCGATACGCCTCCCCTGAATCTGAACGATACCGGCTGGAGAATCTTCACCCGTAATCCGAATCAGCCCGCACAATATGTGGCACCGGGAGCCAAGGTATCGAGCTGCATCATTAATGAGGGCTGCATCGTGCATGGCGAGGTGAAGCACTCTGTCCTCTTTTACGGGGTTGAAGTGGGCGAAGGCAGTGTCATCACCGACTCTGTCATTATGCCCAAGGTGAAGATCGGCAAGAACGTGAGAATTCATAAAGCCATCATCAGTCAGAACACGGTCATTGAGGATAATATGGAAATCGGCGTCGACCGGGAGAATGAGAATGAAATTCTGCTGATCGACAAACGAAGCAAGAAGCTCAAATCTGTAGCAGCCAAAACCATATAACCACAAGAGGGCGGGGGATTCCGATGAAAGAGCTTATGGGTGTAATTAATCTTGATCATGAATTGGATAATTTAAATGAACTGACCTATTTCCGCTGCGGGGCAGCGGTCCCCTTCGCCAGCCGGTACCGGCTGATTGATTTCGTTTTGTCCAACATGATGCGTGCAGAGCTGGAGAGCGTGGGACTGTTCGTCCGCCGCAAATACCGGTCGCTGATGGATCATCTCGGTGACGGCAAATCGTGGGATATGAACCGTAAGCACGGCGGACTGTTCATCCTGCCGCCAGACTGGAATGACCCTACGGACACCTCCCTGGGAGACCTGCAGCATTATCATAACAATCTGGATTTCTTCAAAAGGGCTTCAGCCAAATACATCGTCTTCTCCGGCAGCCAGCACATTAACACGGTGGATCTGCAGGACCTCTATCAGTATCACCTGGAGCAGGGCGCGGATGTAACGATGGTCTACAAGCAGATTGACGAGCTTCAGCCGGAGCATGATCCGTGTCTGCGGGTCGAGCTTAATGACGACAACCTCGTTACGAATATTCACCATGAGAAGCATCATCCGAATGTGTATCTGGACATCTTCATTATGGAGAAGAAACTGTTCCTGGAGCAGGTGGAGCATTGCATTGCCCATGGCGAGAGCTATTTCTTCCGCGATGCCATTCAGAAGAACCGCCACAAATTCAAAATCTCCGCCTATGAATATAAGGGTTACCATGCCGTTATCAATTCGCTGGAGAGTTACTATAAGAACAGTCTGGAGCTGCTGAAGCAGGAGAATTACTTTGGCCTGTTCAAAGAGAATCCGGTGCAGACCAAGATTAAATACGAGGCGCCTACCCGTTATCTGGATAGTGCGTCGGTCAGCAACTCGCTGGTGGCCAACGGCTGTGTAATCGCCGGGACGGTGGAGAATAGCGTTATTTTCCGGGGCGTACAGATTCGTAAGGGTGCGAGAATTATTAATTCTGTGATTATGCAGAAATGCGTGATTGAAGAGAATGCCGTGATTGAGAATGTGATCATGGACAAAGATGTGCATCTCAGCAAAGACCGGATACTCGTTGGAGACAGCAGGCGTCCATTTGTCATAGCCAAGAGCAGCAAGATATAATATCTGGATCAGGGGGAATGTGCCACTTCGGGGCATTTCTTCTGATCCAGTGTTGTAATAGGCACTATTTTCAACCAATACATGCATCTGTAAGGAGGAACCTGCTGTTGTTCAACGATAAAGAGACTTTCAAACAAGTGTTCCGTGAGAAACTCATCGGGAAATTAGGCAAGCCGCTTGAAGAAGCTTCGAACGCCGACATCTATAATATTCTCGGCAACATGATCCGGGAGAGTGCCGGTAAGGACTGGGCGGACACCAATCAGAAGTTCAAGATCGATAAGGATAAGCAGGTATATTATTTCTCCATGGAATTCCTGATCGGCAGGCTGCTGGGTAATAACCTGCTGAATATGGGCGTGCTGGAGGTTGTCCGTGAGGGCCTCGCGGATCTGGGCTTCTGTCTGCAGGATATCGAAGAGGTGGAAGCCGATGCCGGTCTGGGCAACGGTGGGCTGGGCCGCCTGGCCGCCTGCTTCCTGGACTCGCTCGCATCCCTGCAATATGCGGGACACGGCTGCGGTATCCGTTATAAATACGGCTTGTTCGAGCAGAAGATTGTAGACGGCTATCAGGTGGAGCTGCCCGATTACTGGCTGCAGAATGACAACGTGTGGGAAGTACGCCGCGAGGACAAACAGGTCGAGGTGCATTTCTGGGGACATGTGGACACCCGCTGGGAGAACGAAGAGCTTGTATTCGAGCATAGAGATTATGAAGCTGTACGGGCGGTTCCGTATGATATTCCGGTTATCGGTGCAGACCGCAGACATGTGAACACGCTGCGGAACTGGAGTGCCGAGTCCATCACCCAGCCATCGAGAGTCTTCGGCGCTCAGGGCGGTACGGATTATCACAAGTTCCTGGAATACAAGCGTTCGGTGGAATCTATCTCTGAATTCCTGTATCCCGATGATTCCCAGTACGAAGGCAAGCTGCTTCGTCTGAAGCAGCAGTACTTCATGTGCAGTGCCGGCCTGCAGAGTATTATCCGGACCTTCGCCAAGACGGGGCTGCCGATTGACAGCCTGCCTGACAAGGTAGCTCTGCATATCAATGACACTCATCCTACGCTGGTGATCCCTGAGCTGATGCGCATCCTGATGGATGTCTATCATCTGGGCTGGGATCAGGCCTGGAGCATGACTACCCGGATGGTGTCGTATACCAACCATACCATTCTGAGCGAAGCACTGGAGAAGTGGCCGATCGGCATGGTCAGAGAGCTGCTTCCGCGCATCTTCCTGATTATTGAGGAGATTAACGCCCGCTTCTGCGGCGAGCTGATGAGTAAATATCCCGGAGACCAGGACCGGATCAATCAGATGGCGATCATCCATGACGATCAGGTACGGATGGCACATCTGGCGATTGTCGCCAGCCACAGTGTGAACGGTGTAGCGGCGCTGCATACGGAGATTCTGCAAAAGCGTGAGATGCGGCTGTTCAACGAGATGTATCCGCACCGCTTCAATAACAAGACCAACGGCATTACGCACCGCCGCTGGCTGCAGCATGCCAATCCCGAGCTTGCCGGACTGATCAGCGAGTCCATTGGCACCCGCTGGATGCATCAGCCCCAGGAGATGATCGGACTGATCAAATACAGTGAGGATGCCTCCTTCCAGGAGCAGGTGGCCGCCATCAAACGCCGCAACAAGCTGCATTTGGCTGAATATATCACGAAAAAGCATGGTATTGCGGTAGATCCCGACTCGATCTTCGATGTACAGGTCAAGCGCCTGCATGCCTATAAGCGCCAGCTGCTGAACGTGCTTCATATTATGCATTTATATAATCAAATTAAGGATAATCCATCCATTAATATCGTGCCGCGGACCTTCATCTTCGGTGCCAAGGCTGCTCCAAGCTATCATCTGGCCAAGCGGATCATTAAGCTGATCAATACGGTGGCTGATGTTGTGAACCGAGATCCTGACATTAACGGGAAGATCCGTATCTTCTTCCTGGAGAATTATTCGGTATCGCTGGCGGAGAAGATTATTCCGGCCGCCGATGTTAGCGAGCAGATCTCCACGGCAAGTAAGGAAGCCTCTGGTACCGGCAATATGAAGTTCATGATGAACGGTGCGCTGACGATTGGAACCATGGACGGGGCTAACGTGGAGATGCATGAGATGGTAGGGGACAATAATATGTTCCTGTTCGGCCTCCGGGCAGAGCAGGTACTTGATTATTACCAGTACGGCGGATACCACGCCCGCGATATCTATAATGGCGACGGCCGGGTAAAAGAAGTCTTGGATCAGCTAATCGTCCCTGGCCCCTTCATCTCCCATGCCCAGGAGTTCGATACACTCTTTCAGTCGCTGATTGATAACAATGACGAATTCTTCGTGCTTAAGGATTTCGCCAGCTATGTGGAGACCCATGTCAAGATTGACCTGGCTTACCGGAACCAGAAGGAATGGCTGAAGAAGTCCATCATCAATATCGGCCATTCCGGCAAATTCTCCAGCGACAATACGATTAGCCGCTACGCCGCCGAGATCTGGCATATCGATCCAGTCCGGCTGTAACGCCATCGGTACAGGCTGCAGCTTCATAGCCGCAGCTCCAGTCGGTATAATCAGAACAGCAAAGCAAAAGCCGCCCTATCCAGGAAAAACTCCTGCGTTGGGCGGCTTCTTTGGTACATAAGAATTGATATGTTTTGGGGTCCCCGCAAAGTACCTGAGTCATCATCAAAGCTAAGCTCCACTTTGTGGGGGTATTTTGCGGTTCAGGACTTACTTGCTGCTGATGATGAAGGCTAGCCTTACAGCACCTCGGATACCATGGCTGCGAACCGTTCGAGGAAGCGGCGCTCCTCGTCGTCGAAGCGGTGCTTGAGCGGGCTGTCGATATCCAGTACGCCATAGAGGGTGTCCCCTTTGACCAGAGGAACAACTATTTCGCTGTTAGAGGCAGCATCGCAGGCAATATGCCCCGGGAAGGCATGAACATCGCCGACCACTAGCGTGCGGCGCTCGGCGGCTGCGGTTCCGCAGACACCGCGGCCCAGCGGAATCCGGATGCAGGCCGGAAGTCCCTGGAAGGGGCCGAGCACCAGCTCTGTGCCGTCGTACAAGTAGAAACCGGTCCAGTTGGTGTCCGGCAGAGAGAGCTTTAACAGCGCCGAAGCGTTGGCCAAGTTGGCAATGGCGTTCGGTTCACCCTCCATCAGTGCCCCGAGCTGGCTGAGAACGGCTTCGAACCGTTCGCTGCGAGTGCCATCATAAGGCATGGCTTGAAACATGAAGCATCACCTTCCTGTACCTTGAGTCAGTATGAATCCCATAACTGTTAACTATCAAGATAGTACAGTGAAGCGCTATACGTCAAGCATTAACGGGGGATTAACAGGTTTTACCGCTTAGTGGAAGAAGAGGAAGAAGAAAGGATTACTTAAGCGGGGATGTTTCCGGGAACTCAGGGCAGGGTAATGCTTTTATAAATACAGCAGGCTAGTAGCCAGAAGGAGTGAAACATGCGCGCCGACGTACAGAACTTGTTTATTGGAATCCATATGCTATATTGTGCACATGAGAAGGATCTGACACTAACGGAAATGCTGCCGGAGCTGGAGAACCTGGGGTATCGGGTGGCGGAGCGCGAAGTGAAACAGGAGCTGGAACGGCTGACCCAGGAGAATTTCCTCACCGCCCATGGCGACGCTTATAGTGTCACGGGAACAGGAATCGAAGAGTTCAAAGCCATTCAGGCCAAGCTTGGTGTACTGTGCACCGAAGTGCTTAAGCCAGTTAAGGCAGCGGGTGCTTCGGGTTAAGTCTGAACGTAGCTGCACCGAATGGAATATAACATTAGGGATAAGGTACAGCGTCTGACCGTGTGGCGGCAAGCCATGGGGGCAGACGCTATTTGTGATGGATAAGCGGGAGTGACAGGTAAATACGCCGTCCGGGCAGAATAAGATGTATACTGATAGGGTTGAAAGGGGACGGGGACATGTATGTGTGCGGGGGGGTTATCCCGGAATTAAGCGGACGGAGGGTACGTCTGCGGGCGATGCTGCCGGCGGACGCACAGGCGCTGTTCGCGATTTGGAGCCATCCGGAAGTAGCGCCCTGGCTGGATGGCCCGCCTCTGTCCTCTGTGGAGGATACGGAAGCACTGATTGCCCTGCTGGCGGAGTGGGCGGTGGAGGAAGAGAGCCTGCGCTGGAGCATCCTGGGGCCGGAAGGCCTTGTCATCGGCAGCTGCGGCTATAACCACTGGCAGCTTCAAGGCGCTTACCGGGGAGAGATCGGCTTCGAGCTGTCACCGGCAGCCATGCGCCAGGGGTACATGCAGGAAGCGCTTACGCTTGCGCTTGCGTTCGGCTTCCAGAGCATGGGGCTGAACCGGTTGGAAGCCTTGTGCCATCCGGGCAACCTTCGGGCAGAGCGTCTGCTCACAGGACTTGGCTTCCGGCAGGAAGGCCTGCTGCGGCAATACCGGCATACAGCATCGGGCTATCAGGATGTAGTGATGTATTCCCTGCTGCAAGGAGATACGGGCGCAGGAGAGAGAACATAGAGAGAAGGTATGGATTCATTGAGTTCACTGGGGGACAAGCAGCGGAAGTTAATATTGACAGGCGTACTGCTGGCTACATTTCTGGCAGCGATTGAAGGGACGGTAACGGGTCCGGCGGGGCCGGCCATCGTAGGGGATTTCCAGGGGATGCAGTGGCTGAGCTGGATCTTTACAGCTTATCTGCTGGCGATGGCAGTGACCACGCCGATTTTTGGCAAATTGAGCGATCTGATCGGAAGGAAGCCCGTGTTCATTGGCGGCGCCGTAGTCTTCCTCGCAGGCTCGCTGTTATGCGGAGTCTCGCAGAGTATGCAGCAGCTGATTATTTACCGGGGGATTCAGGGGATCGGTGCGGGGGCGCTGATTCCGATGACTTTTACCATTATCGGAGATATCTACAGTCTGAAGGAACGGGCGAAGACGCAGGGGCTGCTTAGCTCAGTGTGGGGGATTTCTTCGCTGGTCGGGCCGCTGCTTGGCGGTTATGTAGTGGATTACTTAAGCTGGCGCTGGGTATTCGTGTTCAATCTGCCGTTCGGCCTGCTGTCGATTATCTTCATCTCGCGTTATCTTAAGGAAGAGAAGGTCCGCCGCAAGACGAAGATCGATGTAGCCGGAGTGCTGCTGTTCGCTGCGGGAATGGGGGCGCTGCTGTTTGGCCTGACGACTGGGGGGCAGAGTCTGCCCTGGAATTCTCCGCTGCTGCTGGCTATTCTCCTGGCGGCTGTGCTGCTGCTGGTGGTGTTCCTGTTCGTGGAGCGCCGGGCCGCCGAGCCGATGCTGCCGCTGGAGCTGTTCTCCATCCGTAATATTGCAGTCTCTACAGGTGCGAATCTGCTGGTCAGCACGCTCATTATCGGCCTGTCTACGTATGTTCCGCTGTGGGTGCAGGGCGTATTCGGCAAAAGCGCCGCCCTCTCGGGCCTGCTCCTGGCACCGATGTCGGTCGGCTGGATGCTGGGCTCCATCGCGGGCGGGCGGATGATTCTGCGTGCAGGCACGCGCCGTACGGGAATGCTCGGCCTGTCGCTGATTGTTATCGCAGCCGTGGGGCTTACGCTGATGAATGCAGACTCCTCGCAGCTGCTGCTTCTGGTGCTGATGCTATTCTGCGGGGTGGGCTTCGGCTATGCCTCGACCGTCTTCACCATTATCGCCCAGTCCTCGGTGCAGCATGAGCAGCGCGGTGCGTCTACGGCGCTGAACACCTTCACCCGCTCACTCGGGCAGACGGTGGGGGTGGCAATCTTCGGCTCTTGGCTGAACTTCAGTATTGACCGGAGCCTGGCGGAACAGCCGGGGGCAGCCGCCTCCGGCGCAGATATTAACCAGCTGCTTAACCCGCATAGCGGAAGCGTGCTGCCTAAGGAAGCCTGGAGCAGTCTGCAAGGTGCGCTGGAGGGCGGTCTGCACTCCCTGTTCATCGTGATGGCAGTGTTCGCTGTGATCTCCCTGGTAATCTCGGTGCGTCTTGACCAAGGGGTGCCTTCCATACAGGAAGTAAATACACCATCGAAGCGTTAAGCTTCAAGTCTTAGCACGGATTGTCCTGATTAGGAGATTTATCGAGTGAGGGCTTGAACATACAAAAATCGCTCCTTTGGGGATGGATGGCGGATCTTCCATTTACCAGAACGAGCGATTTTTTGTGTTTATTTAGGGAACTATGATTTTCTTCTATTGTGGATTATAGAGAAATCTTGCAAAAAGTGCAAGAATATTGCCCCGTAGGAGCGGTTTATGCTGAAATCCTGCAGGAAATGCAACAAATTTAGCGCTAACTTGCTCTAAACATCGGAATTTGTGCAAATAATGCAACATTGTGCTTCAGTCAGTAACTTTTATAAAGGAATCCTGCAAGATGTGCAACAAAGCTGCTCCTTACAAGCTGCTTACGCCTGATCCTGCTCAAAACAAAGGGCTGTTCCAAGCAGCCGTTACCTGCTTTTTGGAACAACCCCTACATTGGCTTAATTAGTGAATAGATTCACAACCGCCGATTCCTCAACTACCCTTATTTGCGCGGGAGCGGGGAGAGCTTTTCGGCCTGCAGGCCCATCTTCTTCAGCAGCACAATCATCTGTTCCTTCTCTTCGTCGCTGAGTCCGCTGAAGGCCAGATGCAGGCGCTCCGAGTACTTCGGATACATCTCGTTCATCAGGCGTTCGCCCTCGGTAGTCAGCTCGGCAAAAATAACACGGCGGTCACTGGGACAAGGCTTGCGCTGCAGGTAGCCGCGTTCTTCCAGCTTGTCGATCACATAAGTAACGTTGCCGCTCTGCAGCAGCAGCTTGGCACCGATCTGCTGGATGGGCTGCGGACCTTTGTAATAGAGAACCTCCATGACTGCGAAGGCGGTCGGGTTGAAGCCTTCGATCTTGCTGCCGGTTACAGCATGCTCGTTAATGCTCTTGAAGGACTTGGCAAAAACTCTGTACAAATGCAGGGTCAACTGAGTATCGCGTTCATAGGATTGTATCATGCTTCTCCACCTCTATTGTTAATCGTACGGGCTTATCCGCACGGTTTGGAATACTTCCTTCCGGATATCTAGCCTTTACAATACGTCAAACAAAGATTGAAAAACATGTCATTTGTCACAATAAGCACACTTTTAATTATAAAAAATTGAACAATCTTTTGAAGGAGGGGTAAAGGGTGAAAATTATTGCAGCAAAGGTCCGTCTATGGTGCTATGATCGCATTATATTGAATGATGATACAGGAGATGGAGATAGATATGGAAGAGACAGAAGGCTCAGAGGAACAGAAGGCTCCGAAGCAGACGGAGGACCGGATCAACAAGTATTACGACGACGATGATGACTACGATGAAGAGGATACCGTGCTTGATGTGGTAATTGAGGAAGCAGGCTATGAGGCAGGGGATATCCGCATCTCAGGAATCTCCTTCCAGGTGAGAAAGGGCGAGCTGCTGGGACTGATCGGACCGAACGGGGCCGGCAAAAGCACTACGATCAAGACGCTGCTTGGTCTGCTGAAGCATGCCAAGGCCCGGGTGAAGCTGGGCGGCGAGAACCAGTCCTACGCCTACGTGCCGGAGCAGCCGGTATTCTACGAGGACCTTACCCTGTGGGAGCATCTTGATCTGGCTGCCGCTGCCTACGGCTTAAGCTATGAAGCCTTCGAGTCCACGGCGGAACAGCTGCTGGTACAGTTCAGCATGACCCATGTGCGGGATGATCTGCCGGCGGGCTTCTCCAAGGGGATGAAGCAGAAGATGATGCTCATGCTCGGCTTCCTGGTACAGCCGGATGTCTATATTGTGGACGAGCCGTTCATCGGCCTTGATCCCAGGGCCACCAAGGATTTCCTGCGCCTGCTGGAGGCGGAACGGGAACGCGGCGCCGGGGTGCTGATGTCCACGCATGTTCTGGATACAGCGGAGAAAATCTGCGACAGCTTCATTCTGATCTCCGGAGGCAAAATTGCCGCCGAGGGGACACTTGCGGCGATACGCGGGGAAGCGGGGCTGCCGGAGGGATCGCTGTTTGATTGCTTCGACGAATTAACATGAGCCGGAATTCATTTGCGTTCCCGGCTGCAAGGAATCTCTTAAGACGAAGACTGTTCTCCCATTTCCGGGAGCAGAGTGCTATTATCCGTACGGCTGTAGACTGGACGGTCCTGCTGTATATCCTCATCCCGGGGGGCCTCCTCGGTGGCCGCTTCTATTATGGCTACTGGAACGGCAATCTCCCGGGTTGGTTCAGCCATGTACCCTTTGTGGTCGTGCCTTCGCTGCTGGCCATTCTGCTGGCTACCGGAGGTATCGTACTGCTGCTCCAGGAAGGCGATCTGCTGTTCCTGCGGCAGCGGCAGAACTGGATCAGCACGATCCTCAAGGGGGGGATGGTCTATAGCCTAGCGGTAACTGCGCTGAAGATGGCGGCGGTGTACGTCATTCTGCTGCCGTTTCTGATCCGCGGCTACGATCTGAGCACGGCAAGCGCTTATGGCCTGCTGGCGCTGACCATAACCTGTAGCTGGGCCGTTAAGCTGCTGGGCCATATCGTCAAGGTGCAGCGGCAGGGCTTCCGCCGCCGGCTGTGGCTGATCCTGGCGGTGGCCGTACCCTGCGGGATCTACCTGCGTCTCGCGCTTTTCTGGAAGGACAGCCCGGCCCTTCTGTTCCTGGCGGCAGCCGCCTACGCGGTAGTGACCGTTCTGGCCTTCAGAGCCCGCCTGCGTCTGCGCGGCACGTTCATGAATGATGTGCGCGAAGATTACAAGCAGCGGATGAGAATTGCAGCGATTCTGCTGCGCCGTGTGCTGGATAAGCCGCGGCCGACACGCTATAAGCCCTGGATCTTCCGCAAGTCGCAGCCGCTGCTGGCCTCGAAGCTGCCCGAGAGCCGCTTCGCCGCCGCAGGGATGAAGGCACTGCTGCGCAATCCGGCCCATCTCAAGCTGTATTTGCAGTTCACCGGGGTGTCGCTGGTGGCCATCCTTATTGTGCCGGTAGTACTGAAATGGCTGCTGTACGCCATCTTGACTTGCCTGATGGCCTACTGGCTGACCTCCTTCTGGAATCTGTTCTCCGGGGATGATTATATCGGCATTCTGCCGTTCACGAAGGAGCAGAAGGCGGACGCCGGTTCCAAGGCGATGCCCATTCTGCTGACGCCCTTTGCCGTCCTGTGCTCCGCTATGCTCTGCATTCCGGCCTACGGCTGGTTGGGCTTGCTGATCTTTATCCCTGTCGGGGCTGCCGCCGGAATCTGGATCGGCCGTATCTTCAGTGTCATAAGGTTTGCAAGATAATAGCAAAGAGCCTTCCTCCACAAGCCGGGGGGAAGGCTCTTTGCTGTTACGGCTGTTCTGGCTGTCACTGGCAGCATCCGGGATGTTTCTCAGATCGCAGGCCAGACAGAAGAAGCTAACTATAGGCGCTGCTTATCCACCTTACTGCTCCGCCGCATGCTTACCGGCAGTATAGCCGGTGGAGAAGGCAGCGGTAATATTATAACCGCCGGTATACCCGTGAATATCGAGAATTTCACCGCAGAAATAGAGGCCTGCGGTCAGCTTGGACTGCATGGTCTTGGGGTCGATCTCCTTGAGCGCAACTCCCCCGCCGGTCACAAAGGCTTCCGCCAGCGAACGTGTCCCATGAACCTGAACGGGCATCCGCTTCACCAGGGCAGCCAGCGCCCCCAGGCCAAGCTTGGGCAGATGATAGCCTGTAATCTCCCCGTCCAGCCCGCTCTTCGCCAGCAGCAGCGGGATCAGGCGCTCGGGCAGCAGACCCTTCAGCGAGTTGCGGATCGCCTTCTTCGGCTCCAGATCGAGCTTATTCTGGAGCATAGACTCCGCCTCCTGAAGGGACAGGTCCGGGAACAGGTCGATGGACATCTCCACGGTATCGGTTCCCGACTTCTGCTGAACCTGGCGCAGGAACTGGCTGCAGCGCAGCGCAATCGGGCCGGATAAACCGAAATGGGTGAAGATCATATCCCCCCTGTGGGAGATCATCTTCTTGCCCTTCTGATTCCAGACGCTCAGCGTGACATCGCGGAGGGACAAGCCCTGCAGCTCCCCGGATTTAATCCACGCCTCCCGGGAGAGAATGGGGACCTCGGTCGGGAACAGCTCCGTGATCGTATGTCCGGCGGCGGCAGCCCAAGGGTACCCGTCACCGGTAGAGCCGGTCTGCGGCACGGACTTGCCTCCGGTGGCGATGATTACAGCCTTCGCGCCGAACGCTTGGCCTGACTCCAGGCGGATACCCCGGACGGCTCCTTCCTCGTAGAGAACCTCCCGGACCGGGCTGTCTGTCATGATCTGCACGCCAAGGCTCCGCACTTTGCCTATCAGAGCGGATACTACGCTTGCGGCCTTGTCCGATACAGGGAACATCCGCCCGTTATCCTCCTCCTTCAAGGCAATGCCCAGCCCCTCAAAGAAATCTATAATATCCCGGTTGTTGAAATGATCAAACGAGCTGTATAAAAAACGGCCGTTGCCCGGAATATGGGCGATCAGCTCCGAGGTCTCCTTTATATTGGTAACATTGCAGCGCCCGCCGCCCGAGATTCCCAGCTTGCGGCCCAGCTTCGCCCCTTTGTCGATCAGAAGTACGGACGCTCCGTGTCCGGCTGCGGCTACGCTGGCCATCAGCCCGGACGGGCCGCCTCCAATGACGATTACATCGTAGTTACTCATTCATTTGCTCCTTTTGCTTATTGCGACACTCTATTAACGGCATCATACCATTCCAGGCGGAGTGTAGCCAGGTCCAAGCGACCGAAACCTGATTATCGTTGTCAGGAATGCGCGGTTATGCTTTAATCTAAGTGGAAAAGGAATTTTAACCAATTTGAGGAGTGATTGCAATTATTTATGCGGTAAAGGATATTTTATTGCAAATATCGGCTGCCTGCATTTTTCTGTTTCTCTTTCAGTGGAGGCTGGACCGGGGCCATCCCTTGCGCAGGAATATCAGGTTTCCGGATGACCAGACCTTTCTGATGATCTGCTGCGCGCTGGGGATTACGCTGTGCATGGCACTGTCGGCCACGATGTTCGGGTTGGTCTATTTGAATCTGGCTATTCTCCCGGCGTATATTGGGATCTTATATGGTAATCTGCGCTCCAGCGTCTACCTCGCGCTATATTTCTTCTTCTGTACTGCATTGTTCTCGGTGCCCTCAGGTCTGGAGCATCTCTTCCTGAATACAGGGGTGCTGCTGTATCCGCTGCTCTTCGGTATGTCCGGGATGTTCAAGAAATCTGCGATACCCGGCAAAATCTTCATCCTGTGGGGCGCACTTTTCCCGAGCATGTTATTCATAGTCATTGTACCGAATATACAGGGCAGGAACGTCATGGATATACCTACCAGCGAAGCGGCCCTCGCCGGACTATACGGATTAACGGCCCTAATTCTGGGCGCCTTGTTCATCACCTATATCGATAAGGCGTGGGACAAGCTGCAGGTTAGGGTCCAAATGCAGGGAATCTCGGAGAAATTCCAGTGGGAATCGGAGAAGCTGCAGCAGATTACAAATGTAGTTCCGCTGAATATTATGGAGTTCGATGACAACGGGTATGTGACAGAGGTGAATGAATATATGCTGAGCCTGATGCAGCGTCATTGTCCCTTGTTGACCAGAGAGTTTATTTTGTCCAGGCCGGCTAGTGATATCTTCGGCAAAAGCATGGATCAGGCTACCCTGGACCGGTTACAGGCGGTTCTGAGGAGCAGACAGCGCTCCAATACCAAGATCAGGGTCGATTCGATGACCTATCATATTTTTACCGCGCCGCTCCAGCATGAATCGGGACTGCCGGGCGGCATCGTCATGATTATTCAGGATTTGACGGAAGAGGAGAAAATGCGCAGTGAGCTTGACAATGTCGAGCGCCTGTCGCTGGTCGGGCAGATGGCTGCGGGCATTACGCATGAGATCCGTAACCCGATGGCGGTAGTTCGCGGCTTCCTGCAACTGATGCGGGAGAAAAGCCCGGAGGAGCTCCACTCCTATTATCATATTGTCATGGAAGAGCTGGACCGGGCCAACAGCATCATCAATGACTTTCTGTCGCTGGCACAGACCCGTGTATCGGACAAGGAGCCGGCCGGGCTCCAGCATATTCTGGAGGAGCTTACGCCGCTGATCTGGGCGGATGCCAATCTCCGCGGCCAGAGTGTGGAGCTGAAAATCAGCCCGACGATGCCGCTGCTGCAGCTGAATGTCCGGGAGATCAAGCAGCTGATTCTGAATCTGGCCCGCAACGCCATGGAGGCGATGGAGGCCAAGGGCGTACTGACGCTGGCTGCCTATGAGCATGAGGATAACGTGCTGCTGATTATTACGGATACCGGAGAAGGCATGCCCCAGAGCCAGCTGAATCAATTGTTCACTCCGTTCTTCACCACCAAGAGCCAGGGGACAGGTCTTGGCCTGCCTCTCTGTCTCAGTATTGCGGAGCGGCATAACGGAACGATCCGGGTAGAATCGGAGGTAGGGTCCGGGACCTCGGTCATCGTTACTTTTCCGGTGGAGTCCAGAGAGGGAGCGGTCCAGAGCCCTGTATATATGTAGCAGATTTCACGGGGACGGCACCGTTTCGGGGCTGTGCAGCGGCAGGCTGCGTCTCTTGCTTTCGCAGAGTATGTATGTATAATAAAGTTAGCAAGTAGTGCTGGAACGCGGTAACGTTATCCGGGTTCTGACCTTATCTCAATTCAAGTGATGAAGGAGAGTGCAGAGAAATGTCCATGTCTTTTAATCAATATATGAGAGATTCTATCCAACCTATGCGCGACGATCTGACAAGCATCGGATTTCAGGAGCTATTGACCCCGGAGGATGTGGAAGCAGCCCTTCCGGCAGCCAAGGGAACTTCGCTGGTTGTTGTGAACTCCGTATGCGGCTGTGCCGCCGGACAGTGCCGTCCAGGGGTAGCCCAGGCGCTGCAGAACGAGATTCTGCCGGATCACCTGTTCACCGTATTTGCCGGTCAGGAGAAGGAAGCTACCGCCAAGGCGCGTGAATTTTTCGCACCGTATCCGCCATCATCCCCTTCCATCGCGCTGATGAAGGACGGCGAGCTGGTTCACTTCATCGAACGTCACGGTGTGGAAGACCGTTCGGCCGCCGAGATTGCTGCGGAGCTGAAGGAAGTTTTTGACCGAGTGTGCCAGTAATAATGTCCTGCAGCCTGAGGACAGCAGCATGAATAAGTAATGATCCCGCATCAGCCAGCCGTCAGCCGGGGGCTTGGCTCATGCGGGATTTTTTTTCTAATGTTAAGGGTAGGGATTACAATTCTAAGAAACGGGGTGGTCCTGTGAGTCTGCAGGAAGAGATTATTGCTACGCTGGGAGTTAAGCCGGTGATTGA
This sequence comes from Paenibacillus sp. FSL R7-0210, assembly GCF_038009085.1. Classification (NCBI taxonomy): domain Bacteria; kingdom Bacillati; phylum Bacillota; class Bacilli; order Caryophanales; family Paenibacillaceae; genus Paenibacillus; species Paenibacillus sp. FSL R7-0210. The sequence continues at coordinate 5,796,049 of NZ_JBBPAR010000001.1, read as the reverse complement.
TACGGATGCGGAGATCCGTAAGCGTGTAGATTTCCTGAAAGCGTATGCGCTCCAGGCGGGGGCCAGAGGTCTGTTGATTGCGATTAGCGGGGGTGTGGACAGCGCGGTGGCTGCGGGTCTGTGCAAGCTGGCTACGGACGAGCTGACGGCGGAGGAAGGCAAGGAGTATATGACACTCGGGGTGTTCCAGCCTTACGGGGAGCAGGAGGATATTGAGCACAGCTATGCGGTGGCCCGGGCTTTTGAGCTGACCCATACGGTGGAGACCAATATCGAAGAAGCGGTGAACGAGATCGCCCTGGAGGTCGAGCATAGCCTGAAGTCCCTGGGCCAGCACAAGCATATTACCCATCAGGGCAAGGGGAATGTAAAAGCGAGAACGCGGATGGTGATGCAGTATGCGCTTGCTTTTGAGAACAATCTGCTGGTGGTGGGTACCGATCATGCCTCTGAGGCCATTACCGGATTCTATACGAAGTGGGGCGATGGCGCCGTCGATATAACACCGCTGTCCTCCCTGAACAAACGGCAGGTACGGCAGCTGGCTGCTGCGCTTGGCGTGCCGGCGGATATCGTAACCAAAGCGCCGACGGCTGGACTCTGGCCGGGCCAGACGGATGAGACTGAGCTTGGAATCACCTATGAGGAGAACAGCGATTATCTGGAGGGGAAGACCGTCAGCCCTGAAGCGGCTGAGAAGCTGGAGCGCTTCTTCCGGAGAACGGCGCATAAGCGCGATAGTATTCCGGGGATCTAGACAGGTTATGCCGGAGCCGCCGGGGCGCTGCGCTTGATGCAGACGCTCCGGCGGTTTTTGTGTAAGAGTATGCTGGTGCGAAGGCGAACGAGCCGAATGTATGCGGAAAATCGAATACAATATGCTCGTGTGAAGGTGCATCGGCCGAATGTGTGCGGAAAACCGAATACAGTGAATACAATTAGGCAGCCAGGTATGTGAAGCTCATTATAAATGTACGGCCTACTTCGCCAGTACCCGGTTGATGAACCCTCTGGTAGCGGATATCGCCTGTTCTAACTGGTGGGTAGTTCCGGCAAAAGGATGAACGGTGCCAAAGGTATGATTGCCGCCGGGAATCTGCACCCATTCGATATCCGGCCGCAGCCGGATCAATTGCTCGGAGCCGCGCCGCAGATGCTCGCCGTCCTCACTGCCTTGAATCAGGACAACGGGGAAGTTGGCCTGCTTCATCCGTTCTAGAATCTGGTAACGCTCCGCCTGCTGCTCCAGATCCTCTATAATGATGGCGTCCAGCGGCATTTGCTGGCCGGTCCGTCCGTTGAGCACATGGGTCCGGCCCTTTTCCCGCATTTCACTCTTCTGCTGCTCTGTGAACAGATCCAGGTTAGTGATCCCGTTCCAGGAGATGACCCCGGCAATTTCTGCCGGATGATCCAGTGCGTAGAGGAGTGAGTCGCCCCCGCCGCGGCTATGGCCCAGCAGGAAAAGTGGGAGGCTGCCGAACCTGTGGTGCTGGCTCAGATAAGAGAGCAGGATCTCCATATCCTTGATCTCACGCTGGTAGGTATTGCGGGCGAACTTATCCAGCTCGGTGAAATTCTGCAGATCCTCGCCGATGCCGGCATGGGAGAAGTTGAAGCTGATCACTTCATGCTCGTCGCTGAGCGCCTGTGCCGTATACGGGAACATCCCCCAATCCTTGAAGCCTTTGTAGCCGTGAGCGATAACCACCACACTCCGGGCCTCTCCCTGAGCGGGAAAATGGGAGCAGCGAAGCACCGCATCCTCTCCTGCGGGTAATTCAAAATTACGGGACATAAGGTATTCTTCCTTTCCTTCATCTCTTGGAACTGGCGGTTGTACTTCTTTACCGGATATACCTGATTTGCGGGTGATAGACTTTCAGTTTTTTTTCTTTTAAGATAGCAGAAAGCTGACGCTAAGACTATTATTAATAATACTTGGTCAAGAAGCTGACAGGCTTCACTGTTACATGAGATCTGTGGAGTCCTAGCAAGATCATATCATTAGACGCAGGGTAAGGATAGAAGGTAATATAAGAGGGTTATGGAATGCAGAGCCAGGAGAGGTGTGGAAGTGTGATTTATGGAATCGGGCATGATGTGCTGGAAATCGGCAGGGTTGCCGGGATTACGGAGAGCAGCCTGGGTAGCCGCTTCTCCCGGAGAATTCTGACCGGGCCGGAGCGGGTACTGGCCGCAGGCAAAGGCGCGAAGACAGCGGAATTCACCGCCGGGAGATTCTCGGCCAAGGAAGCGGTTGTGAAGGCGCTGGGCTGCGGAATCGGTCAGATGGTGGGTTTTCAGGACATTGAGATTCTGCCGGATGCGCTGGGCAAGCCAGTAGCCATACTGTCGGCGGAGGCCTGGGCCCGGCTGGGGCTGCCGGAGCAGGAGTATGTCATTCATCTCACCATTACGCACAGCCGCGGACTGGCCTCGGCCTTCGCGGTGGTGGAGCGGACGACCGGCCACAGCCTGTAACTATATAATTTTGAACGGCAAGGAGAATAACGATGACCACAGATGAGAAGCACATAGAAGCGCAGCAGGAAGCCAAGTTATTCTTCAGCCGGTTCCTGCTGGAATGGTACCACCTCCAGAAGCGGGACCTGCCGTGGCGGCGCCACCGCAATCCGTATTACATCTGGATCTCGGAGATTATGCTGCAGCAGACCCGGGTGGATACGGTAATTCCTTATTTCAACCGTTTTATTGAGCAGTTTCCAACCGTGGAGGCGCTCGCAGATGCACCGGAGGAAGAGGTGCTGAAATGCTGGGAGGGTCTTGGCTACTACTCGCGTGCCCGGAATCTCCAGCATGCCGCGAAGCAGGTCAAGGAGCTGTACGGGGGGCAGGTGCCGGATGACCGCGATGCCGTATTCGGTCTCAAGGGCGTAGGCCCGTATACAGCCGGTGCTATTCTGAGCATCGCGTTCAACCGGCCGGAGCCGGCGGTGGATGGCAATGTGATGCGCGTCTTATCCCGGTATTTCCTGATTGAGGATGACATTGCCAAAGGCCCGACCCGTGTGAAAATGGAGAAGCTTGCCGCCGAGCTGATCCCCGAAGGGGAGGCAGGCAGCTTCAATCAGGCGCTGATGGAGCTTGGCGCGCTCATCTGCACGCCGAAATCACCGCGCTGCCTTCCGTGCCCGGTGATGGAGCACTGCGCCGCGCGGCTGGCGGGCTGCGAGGCTTCGCTGCCCGTCAAGACCAAGGCGAAGCCGCCGCGTCCGGAGGAGCGGCTGGCCGCCCTGGTAGAGGGCCGCGGCGAGCACGCGGGCCGGGTACTGATCCGGCAGCGGCCGGCTAGCGGGCTTTTGGCCCGCATGTGGGAGCTGCCGCACTGGCCTGCGCCGCCTGCTGAGGCCGGCGGCGCGCGCGGTGCGCTGCTGCCGGAAGCGGCAGCGCTGGACCGGCTGCGCCGGTCCATGAGCCAGGCCGGGATTCACGCCCGGCCTGAGGGGCACTGGATGGCTGCGGAGCATACATTCAGCCATATTGTTTGGACCCTGCAGGTGTACCGCTGCAGGGAAGAGGCGGCGCTGCCGCTGGCAGCGGAGAGCCGCGCCGTGTACGGGGCGGCGCAAGCGGAGCGCGCGGATGGCGCGGATGGCGCGGATGGCGCGGATGGCGCGCTGGGGGCGGATGCTGGGGCAGCGCATGCGGGACGCGCGGATGGCGCGCTGGGAGTGGATGCACATGCGGGGCGCGAGAATAGTCCGCTGGGAGTGGATGCGGGAGCGGCTCATGCGGAGCGTGAGAACAGCCTGCTGGCTGCGGCGCTGGGGGCACAGCCGGCGGAAGACGCACCGCTGGCGCTGTTCGACAGCGGGGATGCCGCAGCTGATGCAGCAGACAGCGGAGCGCAGCGCTGGATCAACCGTGAGGACATGAAAAATTACGCCTTTCCGAATGTGTTCCTCAAGCTGCTGAACAGCTATTTCGATGAGCAAGGGACGTAGGCTCTAAGCTGCTACCGCTATGCTAATCCCTGTTGAGCCATACAGATCACCAACGGACAAGCATCACTGCTGCCGATTGCAGTGTAAAGATTAGTATGTTTGGTGCTAGACGGGGGTGCTTCTCTCATCTTGTTGCCAACGCTGCAACGGCTGCCGTCCTTCTCAATAGAGTGCCACCGCTTCCGTATGCTGTTGAGCAAATGTAGGGGGCTTCGGTTGTGGACAAACTGGAATTAAGTACTACCTGACCTCAACGCCGAAAGTATAGTATATGTGCGCCATTGACCGCGCCGGAATCAGACTGCAAAAACCCATTAAAAGTGCCGGAAGTGAGCCGCACGGTGAAATCAGAGGGATAAATCCCATTAAAAGTGCTGAAAGTGAGCCGCACGGCCGAACCAAAGGGATAAATCCCATTAAATGTGCCGAAAGTGAGCCGCACGGTGAAATCAAAGGGATAAATCCCACTAAATGTGCCAAAAGTGGACCACGCGGTGAAATCAAAGGGATAAATCCCATTAAATGTGCCCAAAGTGAGCCGCACGGTGAAATCAGAGGGATAAATCCCATTAAAAGTGCCGGAAGTGAGCCGCACGGCCGAACCCAAAGGTATAAATCCCATTAAATGTGCCGAAAGTGAGCCGCACGGTGAAATCAGAGGGATAAATCCCATTAAAAGTGCCGGAAGTGAGCCGCACGGCCGAACCAAAGGGATAAATCCCATTAAAAGTGCTGGAAGTGGGCCGCACGGTGAAATCAAAGGGATAAATCCCATTAAAAGTGCCGGAAGTGAGCCGCACGGCCGAACCAAAGGGATATATCCCATTAAATGTGCTGGAAGTGGGCCGCGCGGTGAAATCAAAGGGATAAATCCCATTAAATGTGCCGAAAGTGGGCGGGCCGAGCAAAATGAGGAGCACAAGTACCCCTGAATTGGCCGAAAGTGGGCGGGTCGAACGAAATGAGGAGCACAAATACCCCTGAATTGACCGAAAGTGGGCGGGGCGCACGAAATGAGGAGCACAAGTACCCCTGAATTGGCCGAAAGTGGGCGGGTCGAGCAAAATGAGGAGCACAAATACCCCTGAATTGCCAAAAGTGGGCGGGTCGAACGAAATGAGGAGCAGAAATGCCCCTGAATTGGCCAAAAGTGGGTGGTTGAGTGAAGTGAGGAGCAGTTGGCGGCTGGCACGAATAAAGGGCCACTAAGCACCCGCCCCATCTCCCGCGTCTGCCAACTCTAACTCGCCCTGCCCCCTGCGACAACTCCCGCTCCACCCCAATCCCCACCCCACCCCAACCCCCCGCACCCATCCGCCCCGGATGTAAGTTGCTATAAGCCAGGAACGCGAGACCAAGGAGGTAAAGGATGAAGACGATTACCATATATGATATCGCCAAGGAGGCCCAGGTGTCCGTAGCCACAGTCTCCCGTGTCCTCAACAATACAGCTCCGGTCAAGGAGAGCACCCGGGAGATCATCATGGCTGTGATTGAGAAGCATCAGTTTCAGCCGAACGCGCTGGCCCGCAGTCTGCTTAAGAAGGAGACTGGCACGATCGCCATGATTTTGCCTGACATCACCAACCCCTTTTTCCCGGAGGTCTTCTGGGGAGCCGAGAATGTAGCCAGAGAGAAGCATTATACCTTCTTCCTCTGCGATACGGCGGGGGAGCATAGCCGCGAGTCGGAGTACCTTAGCATCCTTCGGGAGAAAAGAGTGGACGGGATTATTTTCCTGGGCGGCAGAATTAACCTGAATCAGTGTCCGCCGGCGTTGTCCCAGGAGGTCGTGGAGCTGTCGAAGCATGTGCCGATCGTGTTGGTCAACGGCAATCTGCCCCGGAGCGGCCTGCACCGCATTTACACCGATGAAGAAGAAGGGGCGGCACTGGCCACCCAGCATCTGCTGGACCTGGGGCACCGGAGAATCGGATTCCTCGGGGGAATGGAGGAGACCTCTACAACCCAAGTGAAGCTGAAGTCTGTGAGGATGAAGCTGAAGGAGCGGGGGCTTACGCTGCGCAAGGATTGGGTCATGTTCCACGACTTCTCGATCGAGGGTGGGCGGACGCTGATGGACCGGATGCTGGAGCAAGAGGAACGGCCGACAGCGGTGCTGTGTGTGAATGATTTTACAGCCATTGGCGCGTTGAAATCAGCCACCCAGCATGGGCTGAAGATACCGGAAGATCTGTCGATCGTCGGGTTCGACGATTCGCCCTTGTCCAGAGCGGTTATTCCGGAGCTGACCACGGTGTCGCAGAACACCAACCAGCTGGGGGAGCTGTCTGTAGAGATGCTTCATGAGCTGATTAGCGGCGGAAATCCCAGGAAACGTACGGTGCTCCAGCCAAAGCTGGTGGTACGCGACAGCACGGGACGCCCGAAGAATCCTGCAGAATAGCTCTAAGAATAGCCCAGCAATATTACCCGCCGGAAGCTGCTTACCAGACAGGTCTGCCGCGCAAGCATTCAAGTATGTTCATCCAGGGCCGGTCAAGAACTTTCCAGGCGTATGTGGAGTGCGTCAGCACGAGGGGGCCTGTATTCTGGAAAGTTTTTGGATTGAAGCATGAAATTTGTGTAAAGTAGGATTGACCAGGGGATAACCAGAAGTTATAATGAAATGGATTTCATGAAACCCATTTCATTATTTTTTAGAGTTTGAGTAAGCGGTTACTCTGGCTGTACATATGGGACAAGGGGATTTTTCGAATTTACTGATAATTTGAAAAGTATAAGAATTCGCAGCCATAACCCACCAGTCATCCTGATATTTCCCACGAGAGAGGTGCCGCCTCAGAGAGACGGCAGGGGCCGTACAACAATCCTGATCCTTCCCTCTGAAGCAGTATCGCTCTTAATGGGGCGGCAGGGGCCGTACAACAATCCTGATCCTTCCCTCTGAAGCAGTATCGCTTTTAATGGGACGGCAAGGGCCGTACAACAATCCTGATCCTTCCCTCTGAAGCAGTATCGCTCTTAATGGGACGGCAGGGGCCGTACAACAATCCTGATCCTTCCCTCTGGAGCAGCACCGCCCTTAAAGGGACGATTCGGCCATGCAGTGCTCCTTATCTTTCTTGCTTATACGGCACCGCCCTTAGGGGGCGGCAATAACCGTATCCAAGTTCATTTATTTCCAAGTTTTCTTTTCATCATCTCAAGGGTAGTCTTAAGGGCTTATATGCTGGCATACGCCACTATATAAATATGACATCGGAAGGGAGCGGGGGACGGACGCAGACATGCTTGAATCAGTTTAATCTTGGATCAGTTCAATCTTGAATCAGTTCAATCTTAGATTAGCTTAACATCACTGAAATTAGGGGAGCGTGGCGAACAGTGAAACAGTTGAAGAAGAAAAGCTCGGCGTGGTTCATGCTGCTGACAGCCGTAGTTACACTTGTAACCGGTTGCAGCGGAGGGAATAACGCGTCTGCACCGGCAGCAACACCGGCGGCGGAGGCGACTCAGGCTCCGGCAGCCAGTGAAACGGCACCAGCAGCAACGGAAGCGCCTTCGGCAACGCCGGCTGCTAATCTGAACGGGCGGGAGATCCGCATCTCCCACTGGTGGGACGCCACTCCTGTCGGGGATTCAGAGGCAGATGAGCTTGCCCGCGAACGGATCAAAGCGGTGGAAGAGAAATACAACGTCAAGATTAAATACCTGAATACAGAGTATTGGTCCACCGCCGAGAAGCTGTCCTCTTCCGTTATGGCAAGCGATCCGTTTGCCGAGATTGTCCGGCTGCCTGACGGCTTCATCTGGGGCCTGATGCATGGCGGCTTCCTGACACCGCTGGATGATTATCTGAAGGATTCACTCATCGATCAGAGTGTGATTGATTCCATGCGCTTCGGCGGCGACAAGGTCTATGGCCTGGAGAGCTGGTATAGCCCGAACGACAGCGGCGTGTTCTACAACAAGCGTATTTTCAAGGAAGCGGGCCTGAAGGACCCGCAGCAGCTGATGGATGAGGATAACTGGAACTGGAATACGATGCTTGATGCGGCGAAGAAGCTGACGATTGACAAGAACGGGGACGGGAAGATGGACCAGTACGGTCTGGCCGGAGCCCATTATGTGATCTCGGAGCTGCTGATCGCCAGCAACGGCGGCAAAATCTACGATGAAGCTACTCAGAAGGCGGTCTTTGATTCACCAGCATCTATGGAAGCGCTTAACTTCCTTCATAAGCTGTACACGCAGGATAAGGTATTCAAGCCTAACGAGGGCAATGACTGGGAAGACCCGGCTAAGTATTTTGGAGAAGGCACCGTGGCTATGTATCCGGGCGGTCTCTGGGAAATCGAGGGGCGTATTCTCGGCAAGATGAAGGATGAATGGGGGTATGTCTATATTCCAAAAGGCCCGCAGGCCGATAAGTACTACGATCCGCTGGGCCAGACAGCAGCCTATGCCATCCCCAAAGGGGTTAAGGATGCGGATACAATCGTAAAGATCTGGGAGGATCTGCAGCCGTTCGACAGCTGGCAGGAGAACCGCAGATTGTCGATGGAGAATATTTTGCCGGATGAAGCCTCTATCGCCAATGCGATGAATGATGAAGGTAAGGTGGAGCGGGTCTTCGGCGGACGTTACGGCGGTCTTGGCGTCAAGGATCAGCTGGATAAGGTGACTGAGAAATTCCTGAAGGGCGAGATTACACCGTCCACCGGGGTGGCCCAAGTCATTGGAACGGCGCAGGCCGCAGCCAAGAAAGTACTGAGCGGTGAGCAGGATAAAGAGAAGAAATAGGTAGCTGGACAGCTCATAACAAGGGTAATACCTGCTTGTCTTGCGCAATACCTGCTGTGTTTGTCTGCAAAATCGGCAGCCGCCCTTATAGGGCGGCGTAGCCGTGTGCGCTTGAAATATAAGGATTTATATGTTTCACACAATTATTTATCCTTCTATTCTGCACCACCTGTATCACTCTTAATATGCAAGTCTGCTAGAGGAGGGAACCCGAGTGAGAATATCATTATCCCGGCGGATGATGAACCGGACACTTGTAACCGTCATGCTGATCTCCATGATGGCGCTGCCTGCGGCAAGCGCAGAGCTGCCTGCTGCCCAGGCGCAAGGTGTGACGGGGAACGGGCAGGAGGTGCGGCAGCTGCCTGAGGGCAGCTATGAGCATTATCTGCAGCAATATGAGGGCGAGGAGCAGCCCCGCGAAGAAATCATGCTGAAGGGAGCCGATTATACCGGGGCCGAGGGGATGAGCCCGGAGGTGCTGACGGAGCTTGGCGGGGAGACGGGAAGATACGTCAGAACGGAGGAGAGCGGTTCAGTGGAGTGGCAGTTGGATGTGCCGAAGTCCGGGCTATACCACATCTCTGTCCGGTATTATCCGGTGAAGGGCAAAAGCTCGGCGATTGAACGTGAGCTGCTGATTGACGGCAAGCTGCCGTTCACCAGCGCCCGCAATCTGTCCTTCGGGCGGATCTGGGTCAATGAGAACCCGGAGATCCAGCAGGATAACCGGGACAATGATCTCCGTCCGCGCCAAGTTGAGGCCCCAGCCTGGCAGGAGACGCTGCTGAGAGATACGGAAGGCTACTATGAGGAGCCTTACCAATTCTATCTGTCGGCCGGAAGGCACACCTTGACGATGGTGTCCAGCAGAGAGCCGATGGTCATCGACTATATTAAGCTGCACAGCTACGATGCACCCGCTGCCTACGCAGAGGTGAAGCAGAGCTACGAAGTTAAGGGGTATAAGGCCACCAGCGGCCACGCGGTTAAGGTGCAGGGGGAAGACGCTGCTTACAAATCCTCCCCGACCTTGTATCCGATCACAGACCGCTCAAGCCCTTCAACAGAGCCGTACGATGTGTCCAAGATCAGAATGAACACGATTGGCGGCAACAACTGGCGGGTACCGGGACAATGGATCGCCTGGGAGGTGGAAGCGCCGGAGGACGGTCTGTACAACATCACCATCAAAGGCCGGCAGGAGCTGCTAAGAGGGATCTATTCCACACGCTCTATGCGGATTGACGGAGAGATTCCGTTCCGGGAAATGCTGCAGATTCCGTTCTACTATGATTCGGATTGGCAGATGAACCGGCTGGGGAACGATGAGGAGCCCTATTTATTCTATTTAAGCAAAGGAAAACACGAATTACAGCTGGAGGTCAGCCTCGGGGCCATTGCACCGCTCTTGCGCCAGGTGGAGGCCAGTGTGCTGGACATTAATGCGATGTACCGGAAAATCCTGATGATTACAGGCAATGTGCCTGATCCGTACCGCGATTACAAGCTGGAGGAGCAAATCCCGGATATGACGGCGGTCTTCCGTGAGCAGAGCAAGATTCTATATGGCGTATCGGAAGAGCTGGTCCGGCTTACAGGGGAAAAGAGTGATAAAACCGCAACCTTGAATAAAACTGCCTATCAGCTGGCGGACATGGCCGACAAGCCGGAAACGGTGCAGAAGCGGCTGTCGCAGTTCAAAATCAATGTCGGCAGCGTCGGCTCCTGGATTCTGGAGGTACGGGAGCAGCCGCTGGAGATTGATTACCTGCTGCTCTCTTCGCCGGATGTGAAGCTGCCGAAGGCGAATGCTTCCGGGTTCAGGAAGCTTGTGCATGAGGTGTCGTCCTTCACCCATTCGTTCTTCGAGGATTACAACACGATTGGCAATACCACGGAGAACGGCGAGACCATTGATGTATGGATTGGAACCGGCCGCGACCAGGCGCAGGTGCTGAAGGCAATGATCGATGATACATTTACCCCGCTTACCGGCATCGGTGTCAATCTGAAGCTGGTGAGTCCGAATGTGCTGCTGCGCGCCTCGCTGGCCGGGGAAGGCCCGGATGTGGCGATGCAGGTCGGCAATGATATGCCGGTGAACTTCGGGATGCGCCAAGCGGCAGAGGATCTGTCGAAGTATCCCGGCTATGAGGATGTGGTGAAGCAGTTCAGAGACAGTGCGCTCGTGCCGTACCGGTTCGAGAATCAGGTCTTTGCCCTGCCGGAGCAGCAGATCTTCAACATGCTGTTCTACCGGAAGGATATTCTGCAGGAGCTGAACCTTGAGCCGCCGCAGACCTGGGATGAGGTCTACGCGATGATTCCGGTGCTGCAGAAGCACCGGATGGATATGGCGCTGCCGCTCGCGCAGACGACAGGCGTGCCGGTGCTGGAGGTTAACCGCGCCTATGCCATGCTGCTCTATCAGATGGGCGGATCATTTTATCTGAATAACGGAGCCAAGAGCGGACTTGATACAGAGACCGGGTTGGCTGCCTTCAAGAACTGGACCAATTTCTATACCAGCTACAAGCTGCCGCTGATCTTCGACTTCCCGATGCGGTTCCGCACCGGAGAGATGCCGGTCGGCATTCAGGACTATACCTTCTATAACTATCTGAGCGTATCTGCGCCGGAGATTAAGGGGCTATGGGAATTCATTCCGGTTCCGGGGACGAAGCAGCCGGACGGCAGTATCCGCAGGGACGTTGCCAGCGGGGGCACTGCCGCCCTGATGCTGAGGCAGGCTAAGAATAAGGATGCCGCCTGGGAATTCATGAAGTGGTGGGTCGACAAGGATTCGCAGGTCCGCTTCGGCCGGGAGATGGAGGGCCTCATGGGCGCGGCTGCGCGGTATCCGACCGCCAACGTTGAAGCGCTTAAGGAGCTGCCGTGGCCGACTAGCGATTACCGCCATCTGGAGGAGCAGTGGCAATGGGTACAGGGTGTGCCTGAGGTGCCGGGCGGTTACTTCACAGGCCGCCATCTGGACAATGCCCTGCGCGAGGTCATCAACAATGGAACGAACACCGCCGATGCCCTGTACGATTATGTGCAGGAGATCGACTATGAGATTGATCAGAAGAGAGCAGAGTTCGATTTGAAACGAAGGGAATAGGGAGGGACTCTTGTGCAGAAAGTGAAAAATACGGCCGAACCCTTGATTCAGCCCCGGCTGTCCCCTTCCGGGCTGCGTAATTACTGGGCATTGTTCGGCAAGGATGTGCGGCGGGATAAGCACCTGTACGTCCTGCTGGCTCCATATATGGTGCTGTTTCTGTTGTTTACCGTACTGCCGGTGGCGATTTCGATCATCTTCAGCTTCACGCACTTCAATATGCTGGAGATGCCGCGCTGGATCGGCTGGGAGAATTATTCCAAGCTGCTCTGGAACGATGATGTGTTCCTGATCGGGGTCAAGAATACACTGATTTTCTCGGTCGTTACCGGACCGGTCAGCTATATCGCCTGTTTTCTGTTTGCCTGGCTGATCAATGAGCTGAATCCCAAGCTGCGGGCGTTTATGACCCTGATCTTTTTTGCGCCGTCGATCTCGGGGAATGTATTCTTCATCTGGCAGATCATCTTCTCCAGTGACTCCTACGGGATCATCAACGGACTTCTCATGCGGCTTGGCGTAATTTATGAGCCGATCCAATGGCTGCAGGACCCCAAGTATATGCTGGGGATCATCATGCTGGTACAGCTCTGGCTAAGCCTCGGGACCAGCTTCCTGGCCTTCATCGCCGGACTGCAGACCGTTGACAAGACGCTGTATGAAGCAGGGGCTGTGGACGGTGTCAAAAACCGCTGGCAGGAGCTGTGGTTCATTACGCTCCCTTCCATGCGCCCGCAGCTGATGTTCGGCGCGGTTATTCAGATCACTGCGTCGCTGGCAGTTGCTGATGTAGCTATGGCGCTGGCAGGCTTCCCGAGTGTGCAGTACGGGGCGCATACGATTGTAACCCATCTGGTGGACTACGGTACGATCCGCTTCGAGATGGGCTATGCCTCGGCGATTGCCACCGTGCTGTTCGTGATGATGTTGGGCAGCAATCTGATTGTTCAAAAGCTGCTGAAGAGGGTGGGTGAATAAGCGGGATGAAGCTGGCGATACGTCTGAACAAAAAAGTAAACCGTTCCTGGCAGGTCGACGCTCTGCTGTTCCTGGCCCTGGCCGGATTCGGATCATTCATGGCGGTTCCGTTAATTTATGTCATTAACAATGCGTTCAAGCCGCTGGATGAGCTGTTTATTTTCCCGCCTACGCTGTTTGTACGCAATGCCACGCTTGAGAACTTCGCCAATCTGTTTCAGGTGATGAAGAATTCCTGGGTGCCGTTCTCCAGATATATATTCAACACGGTATTCATTACCGCTGCCGGTACAGCCGGGCATATTCTACTGGCCTCGGCGGCGGCTTACCCGCTGGCGAAGCATAAATTCCGCGGCTCTAAGGTGCTGTTCACCGTGGTTGTCCTGTCGCTGATGTTCTCGCCGCATGTCACCGCGATACCGAACTATATGATTATGTCCGCTCTGGGCTGGATGGACTCCTACCAGGCGGTTATCGTTCCTGCCTTTGCCTATCCGCTGGGACTCTATCTCATGAAGCAGTTCATGGAGCAGATCCCGGATGCGCTGCTGGAGGCGGCGAAGATAGACGGGGCAAGTGAATACCGCATCTTCTGGCAGGTTGTCATGCCGCTGGTGAAGCCGGCCTGGCTGACGCTGCTCATTCTGATGATGCAGATGCTATGGGGCACGGACGGGGGCAGCTTCATCTACAGCGAGCAGCTCAAGACGCTGCATTACGCGATGGGCCAGATTATTCAGGGCGGGATCGCCCGTGCAGGAGTCGGAGCCGCGGTGGCGGTGATTATGATGACCGTGCCGATTGTGACGTTCATTCTGTCACAGAGCAATGTGATTCAGACGATGGCTTCGTCCGGCATGAAGGACTGAAGCGATGGAGGCGTTAGGGTTGAGAATAAAGTCATCGATACTGGTGCTTGTATCCGTGCTGCTGCTTGTGAGCCTGTGTCCTAGGCCGGCCGGGGCTGCACCGTATGAAGGATATACCTACTCCTACTGGGGAGACGCTGTTCAGTCGCCGATTGCTTATCTTCCTTCGAGGGCCATCAGCGGGCTGGAGGCAGGGACGGGAGCCTGGACCGCTCCGGGAGACCTGTTTGTCTCAGCGGAAGGGCTGCTCTATGTGCTCGATTCCGGGAACGGGAGGATTGTGGTGCTGGATAAGGAGTGGAACACACTCCGTGTCATCGAAGGCTTCCGGAACGGGGAGAAGAAGGACAGCTTCAATAACCCGGAAGGTCTCTTCGTGACGGACGCCGGCCGGATCTACGTGGCGGATACGGAGAACAGACGGCTGGTCGAGCTGGACGGCACAGGGACCTTCGTGCGGGAGATCGGGGCGCCGAAGGCGGATGTGATCGGAGCGGGTTTTGAGTATTTTCCGCGGAAAGTGATTGTTGATAAGGCAGGCCGCATCTATGTGGTCGGCAGAGGGGTCTATGAAGGGCTGATCGAGTTCGACAGCGACGGGCAGTTCACAGGCTTCATGGGCACGAACAAGGTGCAGTTTGATCCTGTGGATCTGTTCTGGAAGTCGGTATCGACCAAGGAGCAGCGCGAGAAGATGGTGCAGTTCATTCCGCTGGAATTCAATAATGCCGATGTCGATGAGGATGGCTTCATCTATACCACTACGGTGGATAAGAAGACCTTCTCTCCGGTAAAAAGACTGAATCCCTCCGGCATCGATGTCCTGCGGGTTGGCGGGGAGATTCCACCGATCGGAGATCTGAGTAAGGACCGCTCCGCCTTCATTGACATTGATGTGACCGGAAACGGGGTCTACCGGGCACTGGACGCCACGCGCGGGCGGATCTTCACCTACAATGAGGACGGCAAGCTGCTGTATGTAATCGGCCAATTGGGCAGCCAGCTCGGCACATTCAAGAACCCGGCGGCGGTGGAGAGCTATGAGAATGCGATTTATGTGCTGGACCGTGATCTGGGGAGAATTACCGAGTTCACGGTGACCCGGTTCGGCAGCATGGTGAATGAAGCCAACACCCTGTACAGCTCCGGCAAGCATGATGAAGCCGCCAAGCTGTGGCGGGAGGTGCTGAAGTTGGATGCCAACTATGAGATGGCGTATGTCGGCATCGGCAAATCTCTGCTCCGCCAAGGCGAATACAAAGAGGCTATGACCTATCTGAAGCTGGGCAATGACCGTGAATATTACTCCAAGGCACTGGGGAAATACCGCAGGGAGTATATGCGCGATCACTTCAGCATCTATATGACCGGAATGATAGCCGTGCTGCTGGGCGGCTACGTGATTGCCCGCCTGGTGAAGCGGCCGAGAAAGGGAGGGAGGGTCCAGGATGCTATTTCTTAAGGACATTAAATATTCACTGCATGTAGCAGTAAACCCCTTCGACGGATTCTGGGATCTGAAATACGAGAATAAGGGTAAGCTGCGAATGGCACTGGGCATTCTTATATTCCTTACCCTGACCATGATCGTGAAGCGCCAGTATGTGGGCTATGTGGTCAATTATAATCACCCGCTTGAACTGAACAGCATCAATGAGCTCAAGTATATTATTTTCCCGTTCCTGCTCTGGTGCCTGGCGAACTGGTCGCTGACGACGCTGATGGACGGGGAGGGGAAGTTCGGGGAGATCGTCATTACGACAGGCTACGCCCTGCTTCCGCTGATTCTGATCAACATCCCCAATATCCTGCTCAGCAACGTGATTACGCTGCGGGAGGCTTCCTTCTATCATTTGCTGGATGCTCTGGGTACGCTGTGGTTCGTGTGGCTCCTGTTCATCGGGACCATGACGGTTCATCAGTACACGGTGCTCAAAACGATTACAACCATGCTGCTGACGCTGGCTGTGGTGGGCATCATCATCTTCCTGGGCCTGCTGTTCTTCAATCTGATCCAGCAAATTGTCAGTTTTGTCTACACCGTCTACCAGGAGCTTTCACTTCGCGGATAAGAAAGGAGGAGCCAGGCTTTGAAGAAGAAGCTAACCATCATTGCAATTGTGCTTATGCTCAGCGGCGCAGCTGTCCTGCCGTACGCGGACTTGGCCGAATCCGCACCTGAAGCTGAATCGGCGGTACAGTCTGAAGCAGCGATACCATCCGAAGCAGTGATACCATCGGAAGCAGCGATACAATCCTCAGCGCAGAGCGTGCAGGACACCCCGACCCCGAAATCGCCGGAGCTATCCTCAGACATGAAGGAGGCACTGGACAATGAATATCTGACCCTGTATCTGAATCAGATGACCACGGAGATCGCCGTTAAGGATAAGAAGAGCGGAGTGCTCTGGTATTCTAACCCGCAGGACCGCGAACAGGATGCTGTCGCCACCGGATATAACAAATCCAAGCTGAATGTGCAGGTGGAGCTGACCTATTATGACAGCAAGGGCAATCTGATGAACTACGACAACTACACCCACAGTGTGCAGAGCAGCCAGTTCACCATCGAGGAATCGGGCGACAGCCTGAATATCGTGTATACGCTGGGGGAGGTCAAGAGCAATATCGACGGCATTCCCAAATACATCAGTGAAGAACGCTTCCGTACCCTGATCATCGGGCGCCTTGAGAAGGACAGTGACAAGAAGGAGATTGAGAAGCGGTTCAGGTACGATGAGCCGAACAAGCGGTATGAAAGAAGGGATACCTCCTTCAAGGGAGTGGGGCTGAAGAAGGTGACCTCCCTGTTCGGGCAGATCGGCTATGATGAGACGCAAATCGCCATCGATAAGGCGGCCTACGGTGAAGAGGAGGACGGAGCCGCTCTGGTGACGCTTCCCCTGGAATACCGGCTGGACGGGAAGCTGCTGCGGGTAAGCATCCCGGGCGATAAGGTCCGTTATCCGGATAATATGCATATTCAGAGTTTGTCGCTGCTTCCGTTTTTTGGGGCGAGCGGGGCGAAGGATGAAGGCTACAGCCTGGTGCCTGACGGCTCCGGGTCGCTGATACACTTCAATAATAACAAGCTCTATGCAACCCCTTACCGTACCGCGATGTACGGGCCTGATGCTGCGCTGACCCAGCTGGGGCAAGTGCAGAAGGAGGAGACCGCACGGCTGCCTGTATTCGGCATGAAGGTTCAGGGCCGCGGCTTCCTGGCGGTGATCGAGAGCGGAGATGCGGTTGCAGCCGTGGAGGCAGACGTCAGCGGGCGGCTGAATCAGTATAACTATGTCTTCTCCAGCTATACGCTGGGCAGTCTGGAGGAAGTGACGCTGACCAACGGCTGGCGCTCCAGTACGGTGAAGCAATTTCAGGCAGGTATCTTCCCCGGAGATATCACTGTAGCGTACAGCTTCCTTGATCAGGAAGAAGCCAGCTATTCAGGCATGGCTGCGAAATACCGGGAGTACTTAATCGAACATACCGGGATGGCAAGGCTGGAAGGGGCAGAGGACGTTCCCTTCTACCTGGAATTGATCGGCGGCATTCCGAAGAAGAAATTTTTCCTGGGCATTCCTTACAGCGCTTATGAGCCGCTTACTTCCTTCAAGGAGGCCGAGGTCATTCTGGAGCAGATGCAGGAGAAGGGGATCAGGGACATTCAACTGCGGTATACCGGATGGTTCAATGGCGGCATCAACCATAATTACCCGAAGGGCGTATCGGTGGACAGCAAGCTTGGCGGGGCAAAAGGGCTTCACGAGCTGCAGTCTTACGCACAGGATAAGGGAATTACACTGTATCCCGATGCTTCGTTCCTGCAGACCTTCCCGGAAGCCAAGGGCTTACGTAAATCACAGGCCTCCCGGCTGATTACGGGCAAGCTGGCGCATACGTATCCCTTCGACTTCTCCATGCTGAAGCTGGATGTGAAGCAGCCCTCCGGTTATGTCGTCAGCCCCCGGGTACTGCCGGGTGTGGTAGACGGCTTCCTCGGGGATTATGCAGCGCTTGGAGTGGACGGCTTGTCCCTGCGGGATCTCGGCAGCGGGTTAAATTCCGATTTCAATGCGGAGGATCTGGTGGACCGCCAGCGGGCCGAGGGAATCGTCAAGGAGCAGCTGGAGCGCATGAGCAGCTCGGTGCCCCGCTTGATGGTGGAAGGCGGCAATGCGTACGCGGCGCCCTTCGCCCGTCATATAGTGGCTGCGCCCATGCAGAGCAGCGGGTTCAATATTACGGATGAGAGCATCCCCTTCTTCCAGATGGTGTACCACGGCTATCTGCAATTTGCCGGAACCGCCTGGAATATGGCTGACGATCAGGATGCATCACTCAGCCTGCTGAAGGCGCTGGAGACCGGGAGCGCACCTTATTATACCTGGTTCTATGCAGATCCCTCTAATATCAAGATGACAGGCTTCGACCGGCTGTATTCAGCCGATTACCGCAGCTGGATTGAACAGGCAGCTGGGCAGTATCAGGCCTTGAGCCGTGTACTGAAGAGTGTCCAGTCCCAGACGATCAAGGAGCATAAGAAGCTTGCGGCCGGTGTCTATCAGACGACCTATGAAGCGGGTACCGCAATTATAGTGAATTATAACCGTGCACCGGTGACTGTGGGCGGAGTAACCATAGACGGACGGAATTACCGGGTAGGAGGTGAGCAGCAATAATGAAGCTTAAGAAGCTGTCCCTGGAGCAAAAAAACAGATATTACGGCCTGTACTTTATTCTTCCCTGGTTCGCGGGCTTCTGCTTCCTGTTCCTGACGCCGCTGCTGTCTTCCCTGCGGTTCAGCCTCAGTAACCTGCAGGTCAATGATGAGGGCTTCACGCTGAAGTATATCGGACTCGCGAACTTCCGGGAGGCGCTGTTCTCCCATGAATCCTATGTCCGGACATTAACGGAATCCGTGATGAATATCGTGCTGAACACCCCGCTTATTCTGATTTTCAGCCTGTTTTTTGCCGTGCTGCTCAATCAGAAGTTCCATGGCAGGGTGCTGGCCCGGGCCATCTTCTTCCTGCCGGTCATTCTGGCCTCGGGTATTATTGCCAGCATTGAGAACGGGGATCTGATGCAGTCCGTTGTGCGCAGCGCCAGTGATTCCACGGGCGGAGGCCTGTCGGTGATCAAGAATCTGGAGCTGACAACGCTGCTGATCGAATCTGGTCTGAGCCCCACCGTGGTGCAGTATCTGACTGGAGCGGTGAGCCGGATCTATGAGATTGTCAGCCAATCGGGCGTGCAGATTCTGATCTTTTTGGCGGGGCTGCAATCGATCTCCCCTTCCCTGTATGAGGCGGCGAAGATTGAAGGCTCCACAGGCTACGAGGCCTTCTGGAAAATTACGTTTCCGATGATCGGCCCGCTGATCCTGACGAATCTGGTCTATACCATCATCGACAGCTTCATCAGCGACCAGACCAGCCGGATGGTGGTGGATACAGCGTTCAAGAGCTTCAATTTCGGGCTGAGCGCAGCCATGTCCTGGATGTATTTTGCTATCATCGCGCTGCTGTTGTGGGTAACGACGGCGCTGATCTCACGTAAAGTCTTTTATCAAGACTAGCGGCTTGGAAGGAGGAGCATTCATGAAGACAGAGACCGCAGCAATGCCGCACCGCTCTAAGAAAGAGCAGCTGCACCGGCTGGCTTCGGCCGCCTATTGGGTGGAATTTTCGAAAAAATGGTTGTGGGTGATCGCCCGTTTTGTGCTGGTCTTCGGCATATCGTTCGTCATTCTGTACCCGATCCTGCTGAAGCTGTCGATTGCGTTCAAAAGTATGGACGATTTGTATGATTCCACCGTGATCTGGGTACCGCAGGCGTTCACCCTGGAGAACTTCAGGCTCGTATTCAAGGCGATGAACTATCCGGCAGTACTGCGGAATACCATGCTGTTGTCGTCAGCGGTCATGGTGCTTCAGACCATCATCTGTGTGCTGGCCGGTTACGGCTTTGCCCGGATTAAGTTCAAGGGGAGTGGCCTGCTGTTCGCGGCAGTGATCTTTACGATCCTTGTCCCCTCCCAGACAATCATGATCCCGCTGTACCTGCATTTCAAGAACTTTGACCTGTTCGGCCTGATTGAGCTGTTCACGGGGAAGCCGGCGAATCTCATTAACACGTATTGGCCGTTTATTATTTCTTCAATGCTCGGGATGGGCGTTAAGACAGGGCTGTATGTCTATATTTTCCGCCAATTCTTCAAGGGCATTCCACGGGAGATTGAGGAAGCGGCCTATGTGGACGGAGCAGGCTATTTCACCACCTTCGCCCGGGTGATTCTGCCCAATGCCATTCCGTCTATGGTAACGGTGATGCTGTTCTCCTTCGTGTGGCAGTGGAATGACTCATTCTTCACCAACATGTATCTGAATGAACCGAAGGTCATGTCATCGATGATGTCATCGGCCGGCTATGGCATTGCTACCTACATGACCGGCGGCGGCCAGGCGGCGAATTCGCTGGTTCAGGACCCGTTCTTCATGTCCATGATGATGAATACCAGTGTGCTGATGGCGATTCTGCCGCTGATCATCCTCTATGTATTCGTTCAGCGGCATTTCGTAGAGAGTGTGGAGCGGTCCGGTCTGGTCGGTTAGGAGGAGGATACAAGCATGAAACGCTTGGCAGTCACGGCGGTTATCGGCGTTATTCTAATGTGTATTGTTGTTGTTGTTGTTGTTGTAATTCTGTTCAGTAATAGGAAAGAGGAGGAAATCCCTGTGCAGCACCAGAAACCGCCGGATGCGGCAGTGACGATAGATGGCAAACTCCGCTATCAGACTATCGATAACTTTGGCGCATCCGACGCCTGGTCCATGGACCCCCTGGGGAAGGAGTGGACCGAAGAGAATAAGAACAAGGTGGCTGATTTGCTGTTCTCACGTACCGAAGGAATCGGGCTGTCGGCCTGGCGCTTCAATATAGGCGCAGGCTCGGAGGAGACCGATCAGGCCATCATTCCAGATCCGTGGCGGAGAACGGAAGCCTTCAAACTAACGGAGGAAGGGCCGTACGACTGGAGCAGGCAGGCAGGCCAGCAGTGGTTCCTGCGCGCGGCCAAGGAGCGCGGAGTCGAATCCCTGATTGCCTTCGTCAACAGCCCGCCGGTCTGGATGACCCGCAACGGCCATGCCCAGCCTGATCCGGAGGTAGGGTCCAGTAATTTGAAGGAAGGCTCTGAAGCTGCCTTCGCCTCCTTCCTGATTGAGGTGCTGGAGCATTTCAAGCAGGAGGGCCTTGAATTCGACTATATCAGTCCCGTTAACGAGCCGACCTGGGACTGGAATCATGCGCAGCAGGAAGCCAGCCGGTACAACAATGACGACCTGAAGCGGGTGATTCTGGAGCTGCATGCCCAGCTCCGCACCAGCGGGCTGGAAGCGCAGATCAGTGCCCCGGACGGGGTAGAGATTACCTCTCTGCTGGATGATGAGCACTACCAGGAATTCACGGGCAGCGGCGTCTATTCCAGCGGGGCTAACAGCCTCGGGCTGGGAAAATACCGTGAATACATTAAGGACCTGCTGGGTGATCCTGTGCTGAAGGAAGCGGTAGGCCATAAGATCGCCTCGCATTCCTACTGGTCCGATTATAGCCATTCCGGCGATGACCGTCTGGTTAAGCTAAGAAGGCTGCTGGACAGCAATCTGAAGCAATATGATCCGCAGGCCAAATACTGGGTCACCGAATATTGCATCATGGGCGATTATGGGCCGGGACGAGATCTGGGGATGGAGCCCGCGCTACAGGTGGCACGTACCATCCATTTTGACCTGACCGAGGCAGATGCAGCCGCATGGCAATGGTGGACGGCAGTGTCCAAGGTGGATTACAAGGACGGTTTGCTGTACACCGATTATACTCAGCCAGGGGACGAGCAGAACATCCTGACCTCGAAGATTCTGTGGTCGCTCGGCAACTACAGCAAGTTCGTCCGCCCCGGAGCGGTGCGGATTGCGCTCTCCGGTCTGAGCCAGGACGCCGGAAGCGAGCTGCTCGGCTCGGCTTACATACACGAGGAGGAGCAGAGCATGACGGCGGTGCTGGTGAATGACAGCCTGGAGGAGAAGCGGGTGCAGCTCACGCTGAGCGGGCTTAGACTGAAGGCTTCGGCCTTGCGTTCCTATGTAACCAATGCGCAGCTGGATCTGGCCCGCGGCGGGGATCTGGCCGTTGATGTAGCTGCTGATGGGACAGCAGATGGGGAGCAGGTATTCCAGGCCTTGATTCCGGCCAAGTCGGTGGTGACCCTGGTGGCAGGCGGGCCGGAGTTAGAGGAGGAGGCAGGCCAGCCGGGTGAGGTTGCCGGAACTCAGGTTACCGGGACTCAAGCTGCACAGGACATTCCGGCGGCGGCGGACTATGCGGGCTATCTGTTCAGCTATTTCACAGGCGAAGGGACCGGGGACGGCGAGCAGGTATATTTCGCCCTCAGCGAAGGCAATGACCCGCTGCATTGGCAGGAGCTGAACGGCGGGAAGCCTGTGCTAATCTCCCCCTTGGGCAACAAGGGAGTCAGAGATCCCTTCATCATCCGTTCACCTCAAGGGGGACAGTTCTATCTGATCGCCACCGATCTGAAGATCAACGGCAATTGGGATTGGGGCGCAGCCCAGACACGGGGCAGCCGGTCGATTATCGTGTGGGAATCGGATAATCTCGTGGACTGGTCGGAGCCTTGGGAAGCCAAGGTCTCGCCGGAGGAGGCGGGGAATACCTGGGCACCTGAGGTGATCTATAACCAGGAGAGCGGGGAATATATCGTATTCTGGGCCTCGCGGATGTACGCCGATTCCGCTCACACCGGGGACGCCTACCAGACAATCATGTACAGCAAGACACGCGATTTCCGCGCGTTCACAGAGCCGCAGGTCTATATGGACTATAGGCATTCGATCATTGATACCACTATGGCTGCGTATAACGGGAAGATTTACAGATTCACCAAGGATGAACGCGAGCAAGGCCCGGAATCCCCTTTTGGCAAAATGGTGTTCCAGGAATCTCTGGATTCGGTGTTTGCGCCTGAGGTGAAGCTGCTAAGCGGGAGTGTCGGCGGACTGAAGGGCGTTGAAGGGCCGACCCTGTTCAAATCCAATACAGAGAAGAAGTGGTATCTGTTTGTGGATGAATTCGGAGGGAGAGGGTACATCCCGCTAGAGACGGAAGATCTTGATTCGGGTCAGTGGACGTTATCCACTGATTATGAGCTGCCGGCCAGCCCCCGCCACGGAACGGTAATTCCGGTCACCCGGCGTGAGTACGACGCTTTGAACGCCAAGTTCAGGCAGTGAATTCAGCCTGGCTTAGCGTGGCAAGTGGAAACGCAATGCCGTCCTTTTAAAGGACGGTACCGTTTCAGCGAGAAATAGAAGGATAAGTTATCGTGTGGAACATATAAATTCTTATATTTTAAATAAAAACAGGTTCACCCTTGCCATTACGGCAGAGGTGAACCTGTTTGCTTAGAGCATCATGCTGAAGGCAGATGCTTATTTCGCGCTTTCGTAACGCTTGCCGACTTCTTCCCAGTTCACTACGTTCCAGAACGCCTTGATGTAGTCAGGACGTTTGTTCTGGTAGTTCAGGTAGTAGGCATGCTCCCATACATCGAGGCCGAGGATTGGAGTTGCGCCTTCGCTGATCGGGTTGTCCTGGTTCGGTGTGCTGGTTACGGCAAGCTTGCCGTCCTTAACAACGAGCCAAGCCCAGCCGCTGCCGAAGCGTGTAGTAGCTGCAGCCGCGAAGTCTTCCTTGAATTTATCGAAGCCGCCCAGCTCGCTGTCAATGGCAGCAGCCAGTGCGCCGGTTGGTGCGCCGCCGCCATTCGGTCCAATCACTTCCCAGAACAGGGTGTGGTTGGCATGTCCACCGCCGTTGTTGCGGACCGCTGTGCGGATCGCTTCCGGTACAGCGTTCAGGTCGGTCAGAAGCTCATCGATGCTTTTGTTTTGCAGTTCGGGTGCCTTTTCCAGTGCGGCGTTCAGGTTCGTCACATAAGTGTTATGGTGCCTGTCATGATGAATCTCCATCGTCAATGCGTCGATGTGTGGTTCAAGTGCGTTGTTCGGATACGGAAGTGCCGGTAATTGAAAAGCCATGGAAAAATCCCTCCTGATTATATGTTGGTTTGGGTATATATCCGTTGAGATACTATTATTAAAACGCATCTGGAACAATAATGCAACATTAAATAAACAAAAATGTTTAAAAAGTATTTTCCCGCCCGCAGCTCACTGAAAGTGTTAAGGCTGTGTTAAACTAGTGAGGCTTCGTAACCGGGACGTTTTGACTACTATAATCTCCTAAAAGATGTTAAATATGAAACTATATTTAATGTAAACGCTTCATATCAAGCGCTTTCAAAAGAAAAATGATGATAACGCGAGAAAAGTGTGCTTTAATAGAGACAAAAGCAGGTATTCCTCGGTTTTTGATGCTTTTTTCCACTTTATGCTGTTATGGAAACTCCTTCTTTTTGTAAAATCATAAGCCATAGAAAAGGGAGACTTGAAAGTATGCACGTTCGTTCCTTTCAATTAAGCGATGTAACTCCAGTGACTGAATTGCTGCAGACCGCATTATCGGAAGAATGTTTCGAGAGCACGATCGAGCCTTTCTCCAGGCAATTGTCATGGGATTCTGATCTCATTGTAGTTGCTGAGGATGAAGGAGAAATCATCGGTGCGCTGATTGGTACGATTGAGAAGAATCACGGCTGTTATTTCCGCATTGCCGTCCATCCGGATTACCGCCGCAGAGGAGTCGGTAAGAGTCTTGTAACGGCTATGGAGAGCAGATTTCAGGCGCGGAAGGTCAGCGGCATTTATGTTGCCGTCGATGAACACAATTCTTTTGCAATGCCTCTATATGAAGCCATGGGTTATGACGAGAACCACATTTTCAAATCCGTGCGCAAGCTGAGCATTGTCGGGTAACTGTTGTTGAACCGCTGCTGTAAGCGGAATCAAAGGTCAGAGTAGAGAACTGTTGCAGGGCGGATACTTTGAATATGGGTATTCCTGCATAGTCTGTTTCATTATACTAAAGCATATCTTCCCTATGTCCATTGCAAATGGGCGGGAGATATGCTTTTCTATTGTTAAGGAACGGATAACCCAATCGAAGCAAGTAGGTGGCCTATGAACCGGGAGCTTGAAGAAGATTTCATGCGGAGCCGCAGACAAAGATACAGATCAGTGACGCATAACAAGTCCAGACAGAAGTCCCGAAGAACATGGATCAAGGATATGCGGGAGTGGATCATTACGGCGGGGATTGTGTTCGCTGTGATGTCGCTGCTTAATATCTATGTGTTCAACGTGTCAACTGTAATCGGCCAATCGATGGAGCCTACCCTCTATCAGGGGGAGAAGCTGATTATTAATAAAATCGCCCTCAGCTTCGGGAATCCGGGCCGCGGGGAGGTTGTCGTCCTTCATGATCCCAGTACGGGACCCAGCCGCAAGGAATATCTGGTCAAGCGGGTGATCGGCATTCCCGGCGACATTATTGAAGTACGGAACCAGCAGCTCTATCTCAACGGCAAGCTGCTGGATGAGCCATATATCGATACGTCTATAGAAGATCCCGATTTCAGCAATCTGACCGTGCAGGCGGGGACCTACTTCGTCATGGGGGACAACCGGCATGCCGGAGCCAGCAAGGACAGCCGTTATTTCGGTGCTGTCGCAAGGGAGAGTATTGTGGGTAAGGTCTCCCTGATCTGGTGGCCTCTCTCTAAGATGAAGGCCCTGTAGAGCAACCTTATTCAATCTATAAAGGAGAGGCGGATATGCATCTCAACATCCAGAAAGGCTACGCTCCGCCTCCTTCCAAATGGGAGGAACTTAAGGCTGAGATTAAGGCGGCTGCAGCTGCGCTCGGTATCGATGATATCGGGTTCACCACTGCGGAGCCGTTTTTATATTTGAAGAACATTCTTCAGGAGCATCGGGACAAGGGGTACGAATCCGGCTTCGAGGAGCCTGACCTGGACAAGCGGACGGTTCCCGCCCTCCAGTCCGGGGAGCAGCCGCTCTCCATCATTGCGATTGCCGTGGCCTATCCCTCCAAGATGGAGAATCCGCCCAAATCCGAGCCGGGTGCACGCAGAGGCATTCTGGCCCGCGCCTCCTGGGGACAGGATTACCATCATGTCCTTCGTGAAGCGCTGGCGAAGCTGGAGAGCTTCATCCGTGAGCGTGTCCCGGATGCTGTGCTGGAGAGCATGGTGGATACGGGAGCGCTGGTAGACCGGGCAGTAGCGGAGCGGGCAGGGATCGGCTTCAGTGCCAAGAACTGTGCGATTATCTCTCCCAAGTGGGGATCATGGATCTATCTGGGGGAGATGGTGACGAATCTCCCGCTCCCTCCGGACCAGCCGGTGCAGGAGGGCTGCGGTGACTGCACGAAATGCATCGATGCCTGTCCTACCGGCGCGCTGGTCGGACCGGGACAGCTCAATGCCCAGGCCTGCATCTCCTTCCTGACCCAGACCAAGGGCTTCCTGAGCGAGAACTATATGACCAAGATCGGGAACCGGCTCTACGGCTGCGATACCTGCCAGATTGTCTGTCCGCAGAACCGCGGCAAGAACTGGGACCACCGCCCGCAGCTCCAGCCTGACCCGGAGGTGGTCAAGCCGCTGCTGCTGCCGATTCTGGATCTCAGCAACCGGGGGTTCAAGGAGAAATTCGGCAGCAGCTCCGCCGCCTGGCGAGGCAAGAATCCGATCCAGCGCAATGCGGTCATCGCGCTGGGCAACTTCAAGGAGTCATCCGCCGTGCCGAAGCTGACTGAGATTGTGCTGAAGGAGACGCGGCCGGTGATGCGCGGGACGGCTGCCTGGGCGCTCAGCCGCATCGGCGGCGAAGAGGCGCTTGCGGCAGTCGAGCAGGCGCTGGAGAGTGAAGAGGACGCTACGGTGCGCGACATGCTGGAGCGGGCCGCAGGCAAGCTGCGCGAGCAGAGAGCAGCGGACGGGAAATGAACCGGCTGCCAGCGGGATTTGCCAATTGCTGTCCAGTTGTTGAAATGCTATGATAGATTCGCGTGCCTGAACAGGGTTATCGCCAGACAATAGAGTACAAAGGTGGATTACAGATGAATATTGCATTGCCTATTATTACGCTTGTGGTAGGTCTGATCGGCGGATTCTTCATCGGCGTATATTATCTGCGCAGACAGATGACAACGATGCAGAATGATCCTGAAATGCTGCAGAAGGTTGCCAAGCAAATGGGGTACAACCTGAACGGGAAGCAAATGCAGCGAGCCCAGCAGATGATGAAGAACGGCAATCCGCCGGGGCGTCCCGCTGCGGGCAAAGGACAGTCCCGCAAGAAGTAATAATGATGATCGTA
The DNA here is from genome assembly GCF_038009085.1 of Paenibacillus sp. FSL R7-0210. Lineage (NCBI taxonomy): Bacteria > Bacillati > Bacillota > Bacilli > Caryophanales > Paenibacillaceae > Paenibacillus > Paenibacillus sp. FSL R7-0210. The sequence goes on along the minus strand of NZ_JBBPAR010000001.1, from coordinate 5,768,955 downwards.
TGAAATAGATAAGAGTCAGCTGCAGGTGCGGAAGGGGGGAGTTTTCATGGGGGGCATCAAGGAGTACAAGAACGGGAAGGTTTCTGTAAACCGTGAGCAGATTGAGTATCATGTAGAGAAGATTCTGGAATTAATCGGTGAGGATACGAGCCGTGAAGGCCTGCTGGAAACACCGGCCAGAGTGACCCGGATGTATGAAGAGATCTTCGGCGGTTATTCCGTTGATCCGCGTGAAGCGCTGGGCGTCACCTTCGACGAGTCTCATGAAGAGCTGGTCATTGTGAAGGATATTGTCTACTATAGCCAATGCGAGCATCACATGGCTCCATTCTTCGGCAAGGTGCATATCGGTTATGTGCCTAGCGGCCGCATTGCCGGACTCAGCAAGCTGGCCCGGCTCGTGGAAGCAGTCAGCCGCCGGTTACAGGTGCAGGAGCGCATCACAGCCCAGATCGCCGACATCATGACCGAGGTGCTGAATCCGCACGGTGTCATGGTTGTAGTCGAAGGGGAGCATCTGTGCATGTGTGCCCGGGGTGTGAAGAAGCCGGGCAGCAAGACGGTTACGATGGCGACCCGCGGCACCTTCCGTGAGGACGCTGCGGCAAGGGCCGAATTCCTGGCCTTGATCAAGGAATGAAGCCGGAGCCGGGAAGGATAAGCTTGCCGGACCGGCCCTGCAAGCGCAAAAGCCCGCCTGCCACTTCAACAGTGGCGGCGGGCTTTTGCGCGCGAAGGTGCGTGGCTCAAATGTATGCGGAAAACAGCATACATTTGCTGGCACGCAGGCATGTGGCCCGAATGTATGCGGAAAATAGCATACATTTGCTAGCGCGCAGGCATGTGGCCCGAATGTATGCGGAAAACAGCATACATTTGTTAGCGCGCGGGCATGTAACCCGAATGTATGCGGAAAACAGCATACATTGTGCTCGCAAGCAGGCGCACGGACCGAATGTATGTGAAAAACAGTATACATTATGCTCGCTAGCAGGCATATGAACCAAATATATGTGAAAAACAGTATACATTGTCTCGCAAGCAGGCACACGGACCGAATGTATGTGAAAACAGCATACATTGTGCTCGCGCGAAGGTGTGTGGCCCAATACTCCACAGCTTCTAATAAATTTAGAGAAATCTTGCAAGAAGTGAAACAATGCTACTCCATTCAAGCAGCCGGTGAGAGTGAACAACCTCAGAATTGGCCAGAGATACGCAGAGATATGCAGAACGCCGCCATGAGAGGGAGAAGTTCATCAGAACGTATGCGAAAGACGAATACAATGTGCCGCGCTGAAGGTGCGCGTGCTTGTTGTATGCGGAAAACGAATACACCACAGAGCCTCAGAAAGGCTGCCAGACCAGCTTGCGGGCAGCCCGGTAACGCTCGGTGACATAAGGCCAGTTCACGACTCTCCACCAGTCCTGGATGTAATCTGCACGGTTGTTCTGATGCTTGAGGTAATAGGCATGCTCCCACACATCGAGCGCCAGCAGCGGAACGACATCCCATTGGGACAGATTCTGATGCTTCTCAGCCGTCAGAATCTCCAGTCTGCGGCTGCGCGGGCTCCAGACCAGAATAGCCCATCCGCCGCCCTCGACTTTACCCGCGGCCTCAGTGAACTGGGCCTTGAAGGCATCATAGCTTCCGAAGCTGCGTTCTATAGCGTCCAGCAGGGCGCCGGAGGGGCGGCCGCCTCCTTGCGGGGACATGACATTCCAGAAGATCGTATGCAGATAGTGTCCGGCCCCATTGAAGGCAAGCTCCCGCTCCCAATGCTTAACCAGATCATAGTCGCCACTCAGGCGCGCTTCCGCCAGCTTGTTCTCCGCCTTGTTCAGCCCGTCTACATAGCTCTGGTGATGCTTGTCGTGATGAATGATCATCGTCTTCTCGTCAATATACGGCTCCAGAGCATTATAGGCATAAGGCAGAGGGGGAAGCGTATGCCCGCCGATGGGAACCGAGCCTGCCTCGCGGGATTCCCATAACGGAACTGCGAAGCTTCCTGTTCCCTGGAGACTGTCTCCGCCTGCAGCAGGAGCGGGTGAAGGAGCGGGTTCACCCTGTTCCGGCGGATTCATCCGCAGCATCCCGGGTCCGTAGTCCGCAGGAGTCAGAGCGGCCAGTACAGCGAGGAAGTATTCGGACTCCCGGATGAAGTGCAGCAGCGTGGTTCCCGCGAGGGGGAAGGCATTGACGGCGGCGCTGGCCTCCTTCATGGCCTTCAGGTGCCGGATGAATTCGGCGGACTGGTCGCAGGCGGTGTGCAGCAGCAGCCCGGCTTCGGCAGATGGACTCCCCGGACCGCCTGTGTCCGGTGCCTGGGGACTAGCGAGCAGCTGTTGCGCCGTCTGTTCTGTAGCCAGGAAGACAATGGCCCAGTCCTCCAGCAGCTTTACATATGGCTCCTCCAGGCGTGGGATGATCTGGATCAGGACCTCGGCATGCTCCTTCTCCTGATTTTTCCAGAAGGCAATCTCCCCTAGAATCTGTACTGGCGGCGGTGCAACGAATACATATGGCATGACATGCAGTCCTCCCGTCCTAAAGTTTCATCGGTTCATTATATGCCGGAGAAGGACAGCTTATGAGACTGGCCTGCGAGGGGAATTGCGGCGGAGGGATTGGAGGTCCTGTGCCCCGCACAGTAAAAAGGCATGCACAGAATGTATCACAGGATACATCTGCACATGCCTTAGGTAACGATAAGATGCTATTTGCTTGCGGTGGGGTTGCCTTGGCTCCCGCTGATCTGGGCCAGCTGCACATTCCCGAGAAAAGCGGATACCCGCCGCAGATACTCACGCGGGTGCTCGCGGAACAGCAGCTCATGATGGCTGTCCTCCACGATCCATGAATCCGAATACGGATTGCTCTGGTTCGCTGCCAGCTCCTCGGCAATCGGATAAGGTGCCTTATCGTCCTTGGTGCCGTGCATGAACAGTACCGGGAACGGATAATCCTCCGATTTGACCTTGGAGTAAGGAATCTGATTCAGTCCTGTGCCGTTCAGCACCGGGAAGAGCATCTCCATAATCTCCAGCGAAGGCTGGCGGGGAAGATTGATGTTCTGCTTGATGTTATGGTACAGGGTGTCCGGCTCCAGCAGGAAGGTGCTGTCCAGAATCATCGCGTCCACATCTTTGGTTACAAGTCCAGCTTGCAGGGCGGTGCCTGCGCCCATCGAGAAGCCCCAGACCACAATCTGGTCTGCCCCCTGCTCCTTGGCGAACTCAATGGCTCCGAGCAGCTGCTGGGATTCTTTTTTGCCGCCGGTTGCGATATCCCTGTCGGTCTTGGAGGCGAAGCCGTAGTCGAACATGACGACATTGAATCTCAGGCTGTGCGCGTAGTGGGCCAGATCATACATGGGAACCCAGCTCTCCTCGCGGTTCGCGCCATAGCCGTGACTGAAAACAATAGTTTTGGTGGCTCCTTTGGAAGGAATATACCATCCCTCCATCATCCGGCTGCCGTCCTTGGCAGGGAAGCTGATATCCTCGTAGGCGAGCCCCTTGGCCTGATAAGGATTGGAGTAGAGTGGGGCTACGGTAGGATTCGAGAGTACCCAGGCGATATAGGCATGCAGGGCGATGAAGCAGAATACAAAAAAGAAGAATACGGATAACAGCAGGGCCACAATGATGTGCTTGACGCGTATCATCCGAAGTGGAATTAGTGGTGACGAAGCGGGCTTACCCTCGTTAGGCATACGGGAGACCGGCGCGCCGGGATGACTAGTTGCCAGATTCATAAGGTCCCCTCCTGGAAAGTTTCAAGATTCAGAGCATGAATAGTTCATATATTTAATCGTAAATTTATGCCCTTACAAAGTCAATGGAAATGGTTCTTTTGTAATGTAACTGTAAACTGCGGACGGCTGATTATGGATACGGAATCTGCTGGACTTTATTTAGGCTTTTGCACTAAGATAGGGATATCTTAATAATTATGTAACCGGGTTTCAATAGGTGAAACATGTGAAGGGGAGATCGGGGTGGAAGACCGGAAGCTGACTGTACGCGCCGTAGAACGTGCGCTGGATATATTACTGTGCTTTACTCAGGATAATGATGATTACGACCTTAGTCTGACGGAGATCTCTGCGAAGATCGGCCTGCATAAAAGCACAGTGCACCGCCTGCTGACCACACTGGAGGAGAAGGGCTTCCTGCAGCGGGATGAGGGGACGGACAAATACCGCCTGGGCATCCGCATCTGGGAGCTGTCCACACATCTCCCGACGCTGAACGAGCCGGCGGTGCTTCTGCTGCCCGCCATGGAGCGGCTGCGCGACCGCCTGGGAGAGACGGTCAGCCTGTATCTGCGCGACAATCTGGAGCGTGTGCGCATTCAGGCGGTGCAGAGCCGGCAGGCTATCCGCCGGGTAGCCCAGATCGGCGCAAGGCTGCCGCTCTCGGTAGGCGCATCAAGCAAGGTTCTGGCTGCTTACGCGCCGCCGGAAGTGCAGGTCCGGCTGCTGGCCGACCCCGCATGGCCGGACAGTGTAGACCGCAGCCAGTACCTGGAGCAGCTGAAGGAGATCACCCGCTGCGGCTATGCAACTAGCTTCGAGGAACGGGAGCCGGGAGCGGCAGCCGTGGCTGTGCCCATCGCCGGACGGGCCGGGGGCGTGGTAGCAGCGCTCTCGATGTCCGGCCCGGTCAGCCGTCTGTCGCGGGAGACTCTGGAGGAATATGCTGTCATTTTGGCTGAGGCTGCTGCTGAAATGGGCCTAATGATGGGCTGATCTGAGGCCCCCGGCAGTAGATCTATGAAGGAAAACTTTAGGACATACAGGCTATTCAGCCTTCGTCATTCATTGTATATCTAGTTAAAATGAACTATCATTAGTAATGATTAGCTAAATTAAGAGTGAAGAAATAATAGGAATCCAGGGGCACGAGGTGATGGGATGAAAGTAGCTATACCCGATTCACTGATGGGAGAAATTCAAGAGCTCCAGGATACGTTCGGCTCTGTTACGGGTCAGGCGCTTGTGCTTACGGATCAGGCTGGGAATGTGGTTACGCGCCCGACGCTTTCCGGAATATTCTATCAGAAGATGTTTAAATCTTTACAGGTCATAGAGCGTCCCTTCGAGCCTGCATTGCTCAGAATGGGCCCCTTATCATATCCTGCCGTACTTGAAGAGTGGGTCCCCGGACTGAAGTATGTGGTCAGTCCGCTGGTTCCAGACTATGGGCAGACGTACTATTTATGGTCCGGCTTATATATGGAAGAAGGTACCCGTGGGCTTGTGCTGCAGGCGTTCGAGGCCAAGATGCGGAAACACCCCGACTATGAGATGTTGAAGGATGTACTGGCCGCCATGCCTGAGCTTAGCCGGGAAGGCATCGTCAGCATCAGGGGGAAATTGAGTGTGCTCGGGAATGTGCTCTCCAAATTGCTGGCGGGGTGCGCAGTGAAGCCGCTGGAACAGAGACGGAGCCTGGTGATTACCCAGCTGTTATCCAATCTGGAGAGTGAGTTCCTGAAGATAGAGGTTGTGCTGCAACAGATGGCCGGTATGTTCTCTGATGCGGAGCTGTATGCCTTTGCCCAAGAGGAGGAGGCCGGACAGTTCAAGGTCAAATATTCTGCCGGCAAAGAAGCAGGACTTCTCATGAATGCCGGGTTCCAGCAGGGAGACGGCTTCCTGGGACAGGCAGTTCTGGGCAGGGAGCCCCGGCACTGGCAGGACATTGCCCAAGATCCGAGATCGTTATTCTTCACTCAGCGCGCAATGACGCAGCCGGAATATTTGTCATGCTATCCGCTGAGAATTCACAGCGGGAAGAGGGCATTGCTGCTTGCTGTAGGCTTTGGGAAGAGCCGTCCAATCCAGGATTATGCCCAGTATGAGCAGAATGTTGCTGCGCTCCTGGGCTTATCCGGACGGGGAGAGCAGCTGGTGCAGCGCGAAGCTCTGCGCAGGGAAGCCACCCAGCGCTTGAAGGAGGCTGCCCGCCTGCTGCCGCAGGCCGCATCCACTCAGGAGCTGGGCACTGTGCTGCTGGATATGGTAATGGGCATGCCGTTCTTCCCGTCATCGGTGCTCGTATTCTTTGAGGAGCAGCCGGGGGATACCCATTACGCCAAGGGGTGGAGGCCGGAGGAGATTGCGCCGTATGTCCAGGACCTCCAGTCCCGTTACTCCTCGCAGGCCTTTCTCTCTTCTGCGATCATCAACGGGGAGGCCGAGGGGCAGGTCTTGCTCGAATGTCCGCTGATTGCCGAGAAGGTATTCAAGGGCATTCTGTCAGTGGGCTTCAGACGCCGCAGCGAAGCCGAGGAGTGGTTGTCCTTAACCGGCTGTCTCGCCAGTCTGGCGAGTACTTCGATCCGTCTGATCGAGAAGGAAGCCAGACATATGAAGCAGGCAGGGGTCTTCACCGGGCAGACACTTCATTATCTCCGGCTCAGTAATCCCGAGCTGCACCGCTTATCGGCAGAGGCTTCTGCCATGGCGTATGAGCTTGCCCGTTATACAGGACTGCCGGAGCGGGAGTCAGAGCAGATGAGAACGGCTGCTCTGCTGGCGCCGTTCAGGCTGGATTTCCTGCATGGGTACGGGTTCTACCCGGAGGAGCTTTCTTTGCTGGAGCAGGTGGACCAGTTTGCTTCGTTCTATTTTCAGATCAATAAGCCTTCGGTCTCTGTCACTGCCCAACTGCTCGCGCTGGTGCTTCATCATGCAGGCAAGGGCGCGGATAAGGAGCTGCTGGCGGACTCGGATCTGGAGTGGCTGGACCCCTCCCGCTTCAACCTGGATGATCATGTAGTCGGGGAGCTGTACAGTGAGCCGCGCACTACCTTCCAATCCTTCTTGCGCAGCCGCTCGGAAGCGATGTCCGCCAAAAGAGGCGTGTCGGCAGGGAAGCTGCTGAACAGTACGGCACTGAAGACGCCCAAGGAGGAATGGGGAATCTCGCCGCGCGAGGAGGAAGTGCTGGAGCTGATTATTCTGGGCAAGACGAACAAGGATATTGCCAGCGCCTTGTTTATCAGCGAGCATACCGTCAAGAATCATCTGAGCCGTATTTTTAATAAAATGGACGTAACAGACCGCTCACAGATCATAGCACTGGTCTACAAAAGAATATTCGATTCCGAGCGTATCGAGATGTCCTGAAAGCCCTCCTGGAGTCACGATTATTCATTTGCTTATGCCCATAACCTATCTTGCTACTTCTCGCTGAAACGAAGCCGTCCTTACTAAGGACGGTTTTTTTGGATATTACATTTTCATACTTTTATTTACCATATTTCGACAGAAAACCGAACACATTGGACTGGGCGCGCCGCGTAGGCCAGATGTAATCGAAAAACCGAACACATTGGACTGGGCGCGCCGCGTAGGCCGTGTGTTTATCGCAGTGCCAGACGTATTTTCACAGAAAAACCGAATACAATGGGTGCCGCTGCGCGGAGGGAATGGCCCCATGCATCACAGGCAGTAACATTTTAAGAGGAATCCTGCAAAAAGTGGAGCGACCGAGCCTAGGTTGAGTAACTTAGCAGGTGGAACCCCTGCTTGGAAAGGCGAAAGCCACGCCACCAATAGCGAGTCTTGGAGCGGCAAGGGTAACCCTGCCGTTTAAGCGTAGACAGTTAGGATGCAGGCCTGAAAGTGATGGAGCCTCGAAATGCAGCAAACGGGAAGGTCGACGGGCTCACTTTCCCGGAAGACAACATGACTCCAGCCGAAAAAAAAAAAAAAAGGCGAGGATGGAGGAGCTTCCCCGGGGTCGAAGAGCCAGGCATGTATACCCATGGTTACTCAGCAACTCGGGAGACCCTGACGCTCTTCTGCGAGAGAAGTACTATTTAGGAACCTTTGCAGGAGTATGGCAAACAAGCCGTAACACGTAAGAATGTCAAACGGCGTTCAGGGAGTCGGATTGCCGCATAAGACCTGTGAAACCCCTGTAATGGGGGCGGAGGAAAGGCAGGCGACACCCCATCAATCTTGGTAAGGACACATTGGCCACACACAGAGGTGGGAAAAAAAAATGGAAACGAAATTAACAAGAATAGCAGAAATGGCCAAAGCAGATCCGAAGTTACGGTTCAACTCCATCGGACATCTCATTGACACAGAAGCATTAAAGAGAAGTCACAAAGAGATGAAACCGGGAAAGGCAACCGGAGTCGATGGATCGACCAAAGAGACGTACGAAGCCAACGTGGAAGCGAATGTAACACACCTGGTGGACCGGTTAAAGCGAAGAAGCTACAGACCTCAGCCCGCGAGAAGAGTGTACATCCCAAAGGACGGGAAAAACATGCGGCCCCTAGGAATTCCTGCGTATGAAGACAAACTGGTGCAACATGCGCTGAAAAGAGTACTGGAAGCCATTTATGAACAAGACTTCATGGATTTCTCGTATGGATTTCGCCCGAACCGAAACATGCACAGTGCGCTGAAACATCTAAACCGGGTCATCGAGCAGGGAAAAACCAGCTATGTCGTCGATGCAGACATCTCCGGCTTCTTCAACCATGTAAATCACGAATGGCTGATGAAATTCCTCGAACTGCGAATCGGAGATCCAAACATCCACCGGCTGGTGAGACGGATGCTGAAAGCAGGTATTCAGGAGGATGGACACTTTGAACCGACGGAGGAAGGAACTCCCCAAGGTTCGGTGGTGTCGCCCCTGCTAGCCAACGTCTACCTGCACTATGTCCTTGACCTATGGTTTACCGTGACGGTGAGGAAGCAGTGCGGGGGGCAAGCCGAAATGGTGCGCTTCGCCGATGATTTTGTATGCTGCTTCCAGTACAAAGAAGATGCAGAACGCTTCTATACCGCACTTGTGCTCCGGCTGGAGAAATTCGGGTTAAGCATTGCGGAAGAGAAGACGAAAATCATCGCGTTCGGTCGTTTTGCGGAAGCAGAATCACGGAGGAAGGGCGAAGGGAAACCGAAAACATTCGATTTCCTAGGCTTCACGCACTACTGCGCCAAGAGCCGAAAAGGAACCTTCCGGGTAAAGCGTAAAACGAGTGGGAAGAAATTCAGACAGAAGGTCAGAGCCATGAAGAGCTGGGTCAGGTGGAATCGCCACATGAAGCAGGAGGATTTCCTAGGCGTCATCCGGTCCAAACTGTCGGGACACTACCGATACTATGGAATCACGGATAACTCGGAGAAAATAAAAACCTATTACATGCAAACGCTCGACTTGATCTATACATGGCTAAACCGCAGAAGTCAGCGCAGGAGTTTCACCTGGGAGAGGTTCTACGAAGTGCTAAACGAATTCAGGCTACCTAAGCCGCGGATCTACGTCAATATCTACGATTAAGGCCAATTGTGAACGATGGGGTGAAGAGCCGTATGCGTAAATTGCGCACGTACGGATCTGTGAGGGGTAGGGGCACAATCCACGAAGGAAAGGCCCCGCCTACTCGACCAACAATACTGCCCCAAAGAAGCGTTCTATGCTGAAATCCTGCACGAAATGCAACAAATCCAGCGCTAACTAACTCTAAATACCGAAAATTCTGCAAAAGATGCAACAATGTATCACAGCCAGTAACATTTTTAGAGAAATCCTGCAAGATGTGCAACAATGCGGCTCCAAGCAAGTGGCCGGTGAGAGAGAAAGCCCGGAATTGGCAAGGGATAGGCGGAGCACCGCCCGGATGGAAGAAACACTTCAAAACGTATGCGAAAACCGGCTACAAAAAAGTTCCCGGAGAGTTGTCAGCCTGCCTACTCTGTGATATATTACTAATGATAATGATTATCAATATCATATATACATAGGGGGATTATCTTGCGATACTCTAAACAAAGTCTTGTCCTGATTGTCTTTACTCTCGTCATGGCTGTCCTGCTGGCAGCCTGCGGTTCATCGGGTAATTCCGGCTCTGGCTCCGGGGCGGCAGCGAATGCTCCTGCACCTGCAGCTTCTGAAGCACCCTCTGCTGCTCCGGCTACTGGCGAACCTTCTGCTGAAGCAGAGATGGTTACCTTCCAGGATAGCGCCGGTGAGGTTCAAGTGCCTAAGAATCCGCAGAGAATCGTGGATACTACAGCCTTTTATACAGGATATCTTCTGGCGCTGGGTGTGAAGCCGGTAGGAGTCATGCAAGGAGCCAAGGATAGTCCGTATCTTGCAGAGATGCTTGAAGGTGCAGAAGGGCTTGGTGACGATGTCACCCCGGAGAATATCCTGTCCCTGGACCCTGACCTGATTATTGTGTATACCGGAACAGAAGGCATTGATAAGCTGAAGGAAATTGCGCCTGTGGTACAGATTCAGTATGGCGCCAAGAATTATAAGGATCAGATGCTCGACTACGGCAAGCTGGTGAACAAGAATGATGAAGCTAAGGCCTGGATCGCCCAGTGGGAGGCCCGCATTGCTGAGCTGAAGCCGCAGGTACAGGCTGCTGTTGGCAATAAGACGGTTTCTATCCTGAATCCATATGCCAAGGGGTTGTATGTCTTTGGGCATAACTATGGCCGGGGCGGTGAGATTCTGTATGGGGAGTTCGGGCTGAAGGCTCCCGCAGAAGCGCAGAAGGAGGCCATCGACAGCGGAACTGGCTGGGCTTCCATCTCCCTGGAGAAGCTGCCGGACTTTGCCGGAGACATTATCTTTACCTGTCCGTGGTCAGGGGATACTACAGACCCGAAGATTGTCTATGACAATCCGCTGTGGAAGGGGCTTCCGGCGGTCAAGGCAGGGAATGTATTCCAGTTGAACCCTGCTGCCGATACGTACAATGACCCGATCTCTCTGGAGAAACAGCTGGATTTCATTACGACCAGCCTGCTGTCAGTCAAATAGGGCATTCCTGAAAAAGACAAAAAGCTGCGCCGGTATCAGACTGAAATCTGATACCGGCGCAGCTTGTATAATGATCTAGCCTTATGAAGCCGAATTATTCTACCGGCTGAGCCGCTTCCGAAGCTGTAGCATCTGCCAGCATCTGGCGGAGGACTGTCTGCAGAATACCGCCATTGCGGTAGTAGTCGATATCTACGGTACTATCGAGACGGGCAATGACCGGGAAGTCGAACTGGGTGCCGTCTTCACGGGTAGCAGTGACTGTCAGCTCCTGTCCGGGAAGGACATGGTTGTCAAGACCGGTAATGTCGAAGGTCTCGCGTCCGGTCAGCCCCATGCTGCTCCAGCCATAGCCTTCCTGGAACTGCAGCGGCAATACGCCCATGCCGACGAGATTGCTGCGGTGAATCCGCTCGAAGCTCTCAGCGATGACGGCTTTGACTCCGAGGAGGAGTGTCCCCTTAGCAGCCCAGTCGCGGGAGCTGCCTGTGCCGTATTCTTTACCGGCGATAACGATCAGGTTCTGTCCGGCCGACTGGTACAGCATGGAGGCGTCATAGATCGACATGACCTCATCGCTCGGCAGGAAGGTGGTTACGCCGCCTTCTGTTCCAGGAGCCACTGCGTTGCGGATACGGATGTTAGCGAAGGTACCGCGCATCATCACCTCATGATTCCCGCGGCGCGAGCCGTAGGAGTTGAAGTCAGCGCGTTCCACGCCATGACCCCGCAGATATTCCCCGGCTGGACCGGAAGTAGAGATATTCCCGGCTGGCGAGATGTGGTCGGTAGTGACCGAATCGCCAAGCAGGGCAAGCACACGGGAGCTCTTGATGTCCTTAATGTCAGAGATACCGTCAGCCAGGTGCTCGAAGAATGGCGGATTCTGAATGTAGGTGGAGTTGTTATCCCATTCATACAGCTCGCCTTCCGGTACCGGAATGTTATTCCAGCGTTCATTGGCTGTGAAGACATTCTCGTATTTGCTGCGGAACATTTCCGGACTGAGCGAGAGCGCTACGGCTTCGCGGATCTCGGCTGTAGTCGGCCAGATATCGGCCAGGAAGACAGGCTCACCCTGCGGGTCATAGCCCAGCGGCTCGGTCTTCAGGTCAATATTCACCGTGCCGGCCAGTGCGTAGGCGACAACCAGCGGCGGTGAAGCCAGATAGTTGGCTTTGACCTGGGCATGCACGCGGCCCTCGAAGTTACGGTTCCCGGATATTACGGCGGCAACCGTCATATCATGCTCTGTAATGGCTTCGCTGACTTCATCCGGCAGCGGACCGGAGTTGCCGATACAGGTAGCACAGCCGTAGCCGGCCAGGTAGAAGCCGAGCGCTTCCAGCGGCTTCAGCAGATCTGCCTTCTGCAGGTATTCCGTAACGACCAGCGATCCGGGAGTCAGGCTGCTTTTGACATAGCCCGGTTTGGTCAGCCCGCGTTCTACAGCCTTCTTGGCAAGCAGTCCTGCGCCCAGCATTACGCTCGGGTTAGAGGTGTTCGTACAGCTCGTGATGGCTGCAATGACTACCGCTCCTGTAGAGAGCTTGCTAGTGCTTCCATTCTTGTGCTGAATCTCAACTTCTTCGGCAATCTTCTCGTCGCTGAGGCCATAGCCGCCCTTGTCGACAGGTGTACGGATAATGCCTTCGAAATTCTCCTTCATATGGGTAAGCTCTACCCGGTCCTGCGGACGCTTAGGTCCGGCCAGGCTGGGAACCACAGAAGCCAGATCCAGCTCAATGACATCGCTGAATGTCGGGTCCGGTGTCTCTGCGGTGCGGAACATACCCTGCGCCTTATAATAATCCCCTACCAGCTCTACCAGTTCATCCGGGCGTCCGGTGCTGCGCAGATAGGCCAGTGTCTCCTCATCTACTGGGAAGAAGCCGACGGTTGCGCCGTATTCAGGAGCCATGTTGGCTACTGTCGCCCGGTCTGCCAGACTGATGTTCGCCAGACCCGGACCGTAGAATTCGACGAATTTGCCGACCACGCCTTTCTTGCGCAGCATTTGGGTAACGGTAAGGGCCAGATCGGTAGCTGTAGCGCCTTCCATCAGACTGCCGGTCAGCTTGAAGCCAACGACATCCGGGGTAACGAAATACAGCGGCTGTCCAAGCATTCCTGCTTCAGCCTCAATTCCGCCGACGCCCCAGCCTACTACGCCAAGGCCGTTAATCATTGTAGTATGGGAGTCCGTGCCGACCAGGGAATCCGGGTAGACAACCGTCTCTCCGTCAATGGTCTTGGTGGCCGCAACAGAAGCCAGATACTCCAGGTTCACCTGATGCACAATTCCGGTTGCCGGGGGAACCGCACGGAAATTATTGAAGGCGGTCTGTGCCCAGCGCAGGAAGCGGTAGCGCTCCTCATTACGCTCAAATTCTACGTTCATATTATATTCAAGGGCATCGGCCGTTCCGAACGCATCCACCATAACGGAATGGTCAATGACAAGGTCAACCGGTACAAGCGGGTTGATCTTCTTCGGGTCTCCGCCCGCCTTCTTAACGGTATCGCGCATAGCGGCGAGATCCACAACTACAGGTACGCCGGTGAAATCCTGCAGGACAATCCGGGCAGGAATGAACGGGATTTCCTTATTGCGGTCAATGCCGCCGGACCAGTTGGCCAGCTGTTTGACATGTTCTTCAGTAATTGCCCGTCCGTCATATTGGCGGACAGCCGCTTCGAGTAAGACCTTAATGGAGAAAGGCAGGGAGGAAATGTCGCCTGCACCTTGCTCCTCCAGAGCATTCAAATGATAGTAGCGATAAGTTTTGCCACCTGATTTCAGGTTCTTGGCCAATGAAAAATGGTCCTTGCTTGGCATATATGCGCCTCCTCGTTTCATCTGGTGAAACTACATTTCATAATTCCTATACTTTAAGTATAACGTTTACAATGGGGGGAGTAAAGTTTTTTTTGCTCCTTGATGTAAGGTATATTCAGGGTTTCCACGGATGCATAGAACCGCCGGCTCCCTGACTTCCTTGCAGTTAAATCGCTCCCGCTTCCGTATAGGTGCGAGCAATCCTTCATATACATAGGACAGCAGCCATTGTGGCGGTGAAACCGTGAAGGAATATTCTTAGCTTACATCATATACATTCTTATCTGTGAACGAAAGGGCGGAGGATGAATGGAGCAGCAGTGGAAGAAAAGTCTCTATGTCTATGTGGACCAGCTGAACAAGGGGCGGGTTGCACCTGGCGCCGAACCGCGCCATACCACAATTAGGGACCCCCGGTTCCTGGACGAACAGCGCACGCGTTCCCGCCGGATCGCCCAGTGGTACACCCGCCGGGGCATTACTCCGCTGCGCGGGGAGACGGGGGTGCGGACGCTGCGGACCGTGCGGCAGAATCCTGCCGAGGTGGTCGCCGATGTGGCGCTGCACAGCGCCTTCTATTATGAGAAGGGCGGGATGACACACCGTGAGGATGTGGTGGAGTCGGAGCGACTGACCTTTGTACGTGAAAAAGACGGCTGGGAGATTGTGAACGTGGAGCGCCGCGTACCCGAGCGGAATGGGGTGCGCAAGGTGGTGGAGAAAGATCCGGCACTGCGGCTCTCGGAGTGGGGGGAGGCTCTGCCCGATCCGCGTCCGTCCCAGCCGCTGCTGAACCGCCGTGTCCTGAAGGGCGCAAGCGGCGTAAGGGAGGTGCGGTACCGCAGGGAGGAGGCTGCAGCCTATGCCGACCTCTGGTGGAAGGAGGGGAATCCGGAGTTCGAGATTTTTGAGGTGGACTGCACGAATTATGTCTCCCAATGTCTCTTTGCAGGGGGAGCGCCTATCAACTATACTGGTAAAAGAGAAACGGGCTGGTGGTACAAGGGCTATAATGGAGCCCAGGAATGGTGGAGCTTCAGCTGGGCGGTCTCCGACAGCCTGCAGCGTTATCTGAGCGGGAGCCGTAGCAGCGGGCTGCGGGCGGAGATTGTCGAGCGGCCGGAGCAGCTTCAGCTGGGAGACATTATTCAGTATGACTGGGACGGCAACGGGCATTATCAGCACAGCACGATCGTTACCGCTTTTGATGCTGGCGGGCAGCCGCTGGTGAATGCGCGGACGGTTAGCAGCCGTCACCGTTTCTGGGATTACAAGGATTCCTACGCCTGGACGGACCGGACGGCATATCGTTTTTTTCATATCAATGACTATTTATAGATCAGAAAGAGGTTAGGGCATGGGGAACGCTAAAACTACCGTAGGACTGGTGTACGGCGGCAAATCCGGAGAGCATGAGGTATCGCTGCAGACGGCTTATGCGGTTATGAACGCTTTTGACTACGATAAATATGAGATTATTCCGTTCTATATCTCCAAGCAGGGGGTATGGAAGGTAGGTGCAGTGCTGGAGGCTCCCTTCCCCGCGATTGAGCAGCTTAAGCTCTCCGGGGTGGCTGGTGACATGGGTACAGCCCTGAATGCCTTGTTCAGCGGGCTCAGCGGAGGCGAGCAGGTAATAGACGTCATGTTCCCGCTGCTGCATGGTACGAACGGCGAGGATGGCACCATTCAGGGACTGTTCGAGATGGCGAATATCCCGTATATCGGTGCAGGGGTGCTGGCTTCATCGGCGGGTATGGATAAGGTAGTTATGAAGAAGCTGTTCGGCGAGGCGGGGCTGGATCAATGTGATTACTGCTACTTCAATGCTGCGAACTGGAGACAGCGCAAGCATGAGCTGATTGTAGGTCTGGAGGATAAGCTGGGATATCCGGTATTCGTCAAGCCTGCCAACCTGGGCTCCAGCGTAGGAATCTCCAAGGCCACGGACAAGGAAAGTCTGATCAAGGCTGTGGATTATGCCTTCCGTTATGACACGAAGGTGATTATTGAGGAGTTCGTGGATGCGCGGGAAGTGGAGGTGGCGGTACTCGGCAATGAGGAGCCGGAGGCCTCGGTTCCGGGTGAAATCGTCTCTTCCGGTGAATATTATGATTATGCGGCCAAATACACGGACGGCAAATCACAGATGCTGATCCCGGCACCTGTCGATCCCGAGGTAGCGGACCACTTGCGCGAGTCGGCGATACTGGCCTTCAAGGCTATTGAGGGCAGCGGAATTACCCGGGCCGACTTCTTCCTGCGGAAGTCTGACGGCAAGATTCTTATTAATGAAGTGAATACCATGCCAGGCTTCACCCCGTTCAGCATGTATCCTCTGCTGTGGCGTGAGACCGGTGTGTCCTATAAAGCGCTGCTGGACCGTATGATCGGGCTGGCGCTGGAGCGTTACCGGTTCAGACAGGGCCTGAAGTACGATAATGAATAAACCACGTTGATCGGCGGGAGCATTCCGGCCGGGAAGGAGAGAGAAGCATGGGGTTTCAATCAGAATTCAATTCGGTGTGCAAGTTCAAGAATGAGCAGGAGCTGTACGAGCTGCTGGAGTACGGACGTACCAAGATGGTGAAGCAGGGCTTCCGTGTCTATCCGACCGGCCAGAAGGTGATCGCCTATACCCCGGAGAATGTAGCGGTGGCCATTGTCAAAATTTCTGCGTCGATTGCTGAAATCAATTTTCAGGGCAATGAGGTTACGGCGGTGGAAATGGATCTGGTCCGGAAGCTGAATGAGGAAGAGTCGCGCGTTCAGACGGCTCTTGCCTACGAGATGTTCTTCGGGGAAGAGGGATGATTGTCCGCTTCGGCTATGTTGCCATGTCTACGGTGATTCCTGACTGTTCTCCCTCCAAAACGATGACGATGGCAAGCTTCAACAAGCTGGGCGACCGGGAGGCGGGCCTTCGTAAGCTGGAATCCATCGCCCGGATGAATCTGCATAATACGCTCCGTCTGCTGAAGCATAATGTCGGATCGGATATTAAGGTCTACAGGCTCACCTCCAAGCTGGTTCCGCTGGCCACCCACCCTGATCTGGCGGACTGGAATCCGCTGGCTGCTCTTGCGGAGGAATTCGCTAAGGTGGGCAGCTATGTGAAGAAGCACGGGCTGCGCGTCAGCTTCCACCCGGATCACTTCACGGTGCTGAGTACGCCGCGGCCGGAGGTGCTTGCAAGCTCGATCCGTGATCTGCAGCATCATACGGACATGCTGGACGCGATGGGGCTGCCGGCGACGGCTAAGAGCAATATCCACATCGGCGGCGCTTACGGGGACAAGCCTCTGTCTGCGGAACGCTTCTGCGTACAATGCTCCGCGTTGCCGCTTGCGCTTAGAGAGCGGATGACGCTGGAGAACGACGACAAGACGTTCAACGCGGTAGAGACGCTGGAGGTTTGCCGCAGAATGGAGCTGCCGATGGTGCTGGATATCCATCACCAATGGGTCAACAATGAAGGTGAGCTTCCCTGGGAGCTGTGGCCGGAGATCCTGAAGACATGGACAAGCCCTCTGGCACTGAAGGATGTACCGCCCGGAGGGCAGCTGCCGCCGAAGATCCATGTGTCCAGCCCGCGCAGCCCGTCTGATCCGCGCAGCCATGCCGATGGGGTGGAGCCGGCACCGCTGGTTGCTTTTCTGAAGCGGATTGCTGCGGACACTCCCGCCGTAGATGTGATGATTGAGGCGAAGCTCAAGGATGGGGCCCTGTTCGGTCTGATGGAGGAGATGAAGGGACTGTCGGAAGGCGGGAATGGAATTATGGTACTAAACGGAGCGAGTGTGAATATAGAACCATAACTGGCAAAAAACTTGCCGGCCAGGCCCGTGAGCGGCACCAGTCATGACTTGATAAACCGGCCGAAATGAGGTACGTTGAAAGAAAGTTGAGCAGTCATGTTCTAAGGCAGAGAAAGGGTATCCTGCGGAAACAGCGGTCCCCGGGAGAACAATCATGCGCAAAGAAAGCGGAGTGAAGAGATGAGTCCTGTAAGTCCTGATAACCGAAATGAACGGCAGCCCTATGTAGTTACAAGCAAGGGACATACGGCGGCAGCCATCAATGCTGCGGCCAAAGCGGGGGAATGGATCAAGAGCAGACAAGGCCAGGTGAAGGAGCTGGGCAGTAAGACATCGGCCCAGGATCTGGTCACGGAGGTCGATAAGGGTGTGGAGCAGATGATCCGCCGGCTGATCCTGACCCATTATCCCGACCATGCCATCCTTGGCGAGGAGGGTGTTGAGCCTGGTGCGGAGGCACTGACGGCCGCGCTGGATGAAGCACGGGAGCATGAGTATCTGTGGATCGTCGATCCGATAGACGGCACGACTAATTTCGTGCACGGCTTCCCGTTCTATTGTGTATCGATTGCTCTGGTTGTTAAGGGAGAGCTTACGGTAGGCGTGATCTATGATCCGATCCGGGACGAGATGTTCGTGGCGGAGAAGGGGAAGGGCGCATACATGCACGGGATTCCCACGAAGGTATCGGCTGAGACTCTGCCGGGTAACAGCCTGATCGCCATGGGCTTCCCGCCGGACCGCGTGGTGGCCCAGCCGGCGAATATGGCCGGGCTGCAGCAGATTATGCCGCAGGTCCGCGGCATTCGTGCCGGAGGATCGGCGGCACTGCATCTGGCTTATGTTGCTGCCGGACGAGTGGACGGGTATTGGGAGGTTGGACTGAGCCCTTGGGACTGCGCAGCGGGGGTGCTGCTGGTGCTGGAATCCGGCGGCAAGGTCACGAATACGCTGGGTGATCCCTACGATATCGGCACACGCCATGTAGTCGCAAGCAATGGACGAATTCATGATTATCTGGTTACGTCCCTGCAGGCCGCAGATGCTACAGGCTTCAAGAAGCAGTAGGAGGGCTTACACCGTTATGAATGAGAATGAAGATCTGGAGCGGAGGCTAAGCGAGCTTCTGGAGGACGGCGAGATGGAGCAGGCGGACCGGCAGGCCAAGGAGATCCGTCAGATTTCGCCCAAGTATGAGATCCGCATACAGACTACACTTGACCCCATAGTCGAAGAGACGCTTCGTTACCGCAAAATCGCCTATGAGCTGGATGACCGGTATGATAAATATGTGAAGCGCTCAGACCAGGCAAGCGGTCCGCCCAGCACTAGCGAACCGAAGAAATCTTCAGAATCCGGCAGCGGAGAGCGATAAGCTGCTGTTATCCACAGGAGCGGTTTTCCGAATTATCGGGAGACCGCTCTTTTGCGCAAAGATCAGCTGTTGAAACGTTATCTGCTATAAAAAGACGGCAAAGCTGTTTCCACAGGAGCTGGGCGGGATGTTAGAATAGAATTATACTAATTTAGGAGGAATACGATGCTGAAGACATGGAGAAGGTTAATATCAGCTTCTGCTAGCGGACTGCTGTTGTTCACCGTATTAATCAATGTGCATGCAGGTCCGGCGGTTGCCGCTGCAGCAGCCGTGGCGCAAGGAACGGAGCAGGATGTCTTTCGCATCGTGGCACTTGGAGATTCTATTACTGCCGGGTATGAGCCGGGGATGACTGATCCCTCCGTGAAGCCGTACGGATACGCTGAGCGATTACTGGAGCAGGGCTGGTACCGCGGCAGAAGTGAGCTTAAGAATTATGGCATTTTGGGCCTTAAGACAGCGGGACTCCTTCAATATACCGGAGCGATTAAGGACAGCGCGGTAATTACGCCGGAGGCCATTCAGCCGGGGCTGTCTGATCCGCGTACCTTGCAATTTGCTGCGCTGGCCCCGCAGATTAGAACGGAGCTCGCTGCGGCGGATCTGATTACCATTACCATCGGCGGTAATGATGTCAGCAGTCTGTTCTTGAATTACAAGACGCTGACCGATGCCGATTTCGCTTCCCAGCTTGCGGAGCGTCTGACGGAATACAGCAGTAATGTAACAGCGCTGCTGAAGAATATCCGGGAAGTGAATCCGCAGGCAACCATTCTGCTGGCCGACCAGTATCAGCCTGCTCCGAAAATCGCCCTGGGGGCTTCGTATGACAAGCTGATGAATGCGGCTGCACAGTTCACCATCGCGGCTGAGAATATCGCGGCTACCCTGAACCAGGCAGGCGCTCCGCTTAAGGTAGCTCATGTAGCCGCAAAGTTCGCCGGTGTAGAGGGATCGCTAACTCATATCATCGGAGCCGGGGCGGCAGACTTCCATCCTACGCAGCTTGGAT
Source organism: Paenibacillus sp. FSL R7-0210 (assembly GCF_038009085.1). Taxonomy (NCBI): domain Bacteria; kingdom Bacillati; phylum Bacillota; class Bacilli; order Caryophanales; family Paenibacillaceae; genus Paenibacillus; species Paenibacillus sp. FSL R7-0210. The sequence continues at coordinate 5,749,090 of NZ_JBBPAR010000001.1, read as the reverse complement.
ATGAACGGATTGCCACTGTATTCGCTGAAATGCAATGGGGGGAATACCGTACGCCGGCAGTAACGGCGATGGCTTCGGAGACAGCGCCGATGTCCATCGTTGTGAAGGGGAAGGAACTGAATACGCCCAATAAGCCCATTTTGAAGAACGGGCAGAACTTTCTGGCGCTGAAGGATATTCTGAATGCAGTGGGTGCGGATGGCAAATGGGATAACAAAACCTCCAGTGCGACTGTAATTTACGGAGGAAGAACGGTGGTTATTACGATCGGCTCGAAGACCATTAAGGTGAACGGTGCGGATGTAGCGATTGATACTCCAGCTTTTCTGCATAAGGTTGGCAAAGAGGATAAAACCTATCTTCCGCTCGCCGCGCTCGCTACCGGACTGGGCTTCGATGTGAATTACAGCAGCAAGCTGCGGACAGCTTTCATTAATCCTTAATCGCGCATAATCTAACCATAGCATCATCAAATCAGTCCCGTAGTGGAAAAGGTGGATGAACCCAGTTGTCTAGTACAAAGTATAATGCTGATTACATCATCACGATGGAGGATATCATACGGGAAGGCGACCCTGTCCTGCGTACGGTAGCGGAACCCGTACAGCTGCCGCTGCAGGCAGAAGACCGTGGTGTACTGCAGAGCATGATGCAGTTCCTGAAGAACAGTCAGGATGCCGAAATGTCTGCCAAGTATAAGCTGCGTTCAGGGGTAGGCTTATCCGCTAACCAGATCGGAATATCGAAGCGGATGTTTGTCATGTTTTTGAAGGACGATAATGGCAAAAATGTGGAATATACCTGGGTGAATCCCAAGATTATTAGCCATTCGATGGCAATGGTCTATCTGCCGGAGAGCGAGGGCTGCCTGTCTGTGGACCGGCCGGTGCACGGATTCGTACCGCGTTATGAGTCTGTGAAGGTCAGGGGCTTCGATCTGAACGGCGAGGTGGTAACCCAGAAATTCAAAGGCTATCAGGCGATCATCATCCAGCATGAGATGGATCACCTGGACGGAACGATGTTCTATGACCGGATCAATCCGCAGAACCCGTTCAAGCTTCCGCAGGATGTGGAGATCCGCAGCCTGTATGAGCAGAAGAGCAAGTAGACATTAAGCTATGTAGTTGTCGCCTTCACGGGCGGGAGCATCCCGCTTGCCGTACGGCTGGTGACCCCGCTTACGGTGGCAGCGTTGTTTGTGTATGGATGGCGGGAGAATGATAAGCAGTGATTTTATCTGGGGTATTTTTACAAATTATTTCATTGAAATCCGTGCTAATATCATGTAAAGTGGGTATAGTAATATTAAGTTGTATCTCATTCTTAGATACATGCTGGACACGGTAGCGTCCGGTACCCTGCGGGAGGGTCTCACAAAATCCTGGAATATCACCAATCGGCTACCACGTAATCATCATTCTTGGTTTCACGGAATATCATATAAGTATGTCGCTTGAAGCGAGCTGGACATGGTAGCGTCCGGTACCCTGCGGGAGGGTCTTATAAAATCCTGGAATACCACCAATCGGCTACCTTTAATAATAATGTATTGCTCTGATGTCTTTCTCATCAGGGCATTTTTGTTATTAAGAAAATAGTTCTAGGGGGAACATCATTGCTAACTGCCGCAGCTCTTATCGCACTTCAATCGAAACCATCATTTACGGATGTCGAATTACTGCCGCTAAGCGATTTATATTACCAACATCTATATCCAAATGTCTTTGAATTTGGTCTAGCAAGCGGTGAAATAATAATATTGAAGTTCAATTTAGAGGCATTCTGCCATTTACTTGGCCTTAAAAAAACTGTTGAACAGGCGCGAAGGCTCAGCCGGGAAGTGAAGAATGAATACAAGGGAATGGCCGGTTGGAATGCGATTCGTGAAGGGCGGTCAAGCAAAGCAATTATACGTGCGTATGGAGTTTCGTTGGACCCGATGAAAGACAAGATGTTGTTTTTTTATTACTTGCCTGAACTTCTCCGAGTTGGCTCATTAGCAATCAAGTTTGTTCCTTCAGGTTCAACCCGAATTCCTTCTGAAATTATTATTTATAATTTGCATGTTGCAGACAATACATACATCCAAATTGGAATCAGCAAGTGTGACCACGGAAGATGGTACTATCCTGAGACCTTTTTAATTGAGCGTGTCAAAGTTTCTCGGCCTACTAATAAATTTGCCGACCCGCCAAGCACTGTTGTTTCTATCACCAGTCGGAACATTTATCCGCGATATTCTTCTCCAATCCGACCAAAAGTCAGAAGAGCAGCTTGTCAGCTACCAAAGCGTTCAAATCGATTAAGGAAGCACTAGAGTTGAGGCTATTATTCATATATTAAAAACAAACCCCTGCCGCTTAAAGGCAGGGGTTCTCCTATAGGGTCAAAATCGATTACTTCTCCGCCGCCATAGCTGCGAATGAAGCCTCTGCCGCCTCCAGGGTGAGGTCGATGTCGGCATCCGTGTGGGCTGTGGTCAGGAACCACGCCTCATATTTGGACGGGGCCAGGTTGATGCCCCGGCTCAGCATATGCCGGAAGAAGCTGGCGAACAGTTCACCATCGGTATCCTGCGCTTCTTCATAATTCGTAATGGGATGGCTGCAAAAATGTGTGGAGAATGCACCACGAATTCGGTTGATGGTTAGTGGAATACCGTGACGGTCAGCGGACGCCTGAAGTCCTTCGGTCAGGCGGATGGCCAGCCGCTCCATCTCGTCATAGACGCCTTCCGCGCTAAGCACCTCCAGGCAGGCGATCCCTGCCGAGATCGAGGCGGGGTTACCGGCCATCGTGCCGGCCTGATAAGCAGGACCGAGCGGAGCGACCTGCTCCATGACATGCTTGCGGCCGCCGTAAGCGCCAATAGGCAGCCCGCCGCCGATGATTTTGCCAAGGGCAGTCAGATCGGGAATGATCTCCTCATGATTAGCAAGACCGGCATAGGTCTGTGTGGAGCCATAGTGGAAACGGAAGGCGGTAATGACTTCATCATAGATAACCAGGGAGCCGTTCTCGTGCGTCAGCTTGCATAAGCCTTCCAGGAAGCCTGGCTCCGGCATAACCATACCGAAGTTGCCGACAATCGGCTCGACCATAACAGCAGCCACATCCTGGCCCCATTTCTCTAATGCTTCACGCAGGGCATCCAGATCATTGAAGGGAACGGTGATGACCTCTTGGGCGATACTGGCCGGAACGCCTGCGCTGTCAGGGATGCCCAGCGTCGATGGACCTGAACCTGCGGCTACAAGCACAAGGTCAGAGTGGCCGTGATAACAGCCGGCGAATTTGATGATTTTGCTGCGCTTCGTGTAGGCGCGGGCGACGCGGATGGTCGTCATGACGGCTTCTGTACCGGAGTTGACGAAGCGTACCTTGTCCATCGAGGGAATAGCTTCCTTCAGCATCTTAGCCAGCTTGATCTCAAGCCGGGTTGGCGTTCCGTAGAGCAGTCCGTTCTGTGCGGCCTCAGTAATAGCGGCGGTGATATGCGGGTGGGCATGTCCGGTAATGATCGGGCCATAGGCGGCCAGATAATCAATATATTCATTGCCGTCCTCATCCCAAAAGCGTGAGCCTCCGGCGCGTTTCATGAAGACAGGGGCGCCTCCGCCCACGGCCTTGAAGGAGCGGGAGGGGCTGTTCACGCCTCCGACAATATGCTGGAGAGCTTCCTCGTATAACTGTTCTGATGTGCTGCGGTTCATAGCTAATGTTCCTTTCTTCTTGGCTTGCGCCCATGGGAAAGGGCGAACCGCGGCTGATTCCCGCTGTCCGCCCGCCCCGTGTGCCAAGCATGGTTATATTGGATGTTACTTTGTTCCCGGTGAAGCGGAAGGGCTGCTGCCCGGTGAAGCCTCTGCACCAGGAGTTGGCGATGGTTCGGGTGCAGTGAGCGTATCCTCTACGAACTGCTTCAGCGCCCGCTCGCTGCTGAACCCGATCACCTGGGAGCCGTCCTTGAGGGTCTTCTCCCGGATCAGATTCATCGGCGGAATCTGCGCGCTGCCGCCCATAGAGCTGTCATAGCCTACAGCGCCGAGCTTCCACATGTCGCTAATATCAAGATTCGTGTCAATATAAGGTGTAACCTCACCAAGAATGGTCGGCAGCTTGATAATGGAGGTGGTGCTGATCACCTTATCTGCTACAGCCTTAAGGAAGCCGCGCTGGCGCTCTGTCCGGGTGAAATCGGAGGTCGCGTCATGACGGAAGCGCACATACTGCAGAGCCATTTTGCCATCCAGGTGCTGGAAGCCCTTCTTGAGATCGATATCGAACTCAGGCCCGTCCGCCTTGGTGGTATAACGCATATCCTTCTCGACCTCATAATCCACACCGCCTACAGCATCCACCAGCTTCATGAAGCCCTGGAAATCGGTATAGACATAATATTGAATCGGGATACCGAGCAGGTCGCTGACCGTCTGCATCGCCGTGTTGGGTCCATAGGTAATGGCGGCATTGATCCGCTGTGAACCGTGGTCAGGGATGTCAACATAAGTGTCACGAAGAATGGAAAAGACATAGAACTTCTTCTTCACCGGATCAAGTGAGGCGACCAGCATAGTGTCGGAACGCGGCACCTCGCCCTTCTTCACCCCGCGCGCATCCACGCCCATGAGCAGGATATTGACCGGCTCTGTGCCTTCCCATACAGGGGGCTTAACCGCCTCCGCCGAGGCTGTGGGAACATTGGCGAACGGAGAATCTTCACCTGTCTTGTGGAGGTTATCGAGCTGATTGTAAATTGCAGTGAAATAGTAAACCAGACCTCCGATGATTAAAAGGAGTATGATTGCCAGAGTCCAGAGCAGCGTTTTCTTCTTTGACTTGCCGGCTTTGGCGTGCCGGTTCTTTCTTGGTGGCATTTCGTTCGTCCTTTCCAGTTCACATTCTCTACATTATAATTTCTTTTGGGAAGACACGCAATTTCAGAAATCAACAACCACATTAAGAGGAGTGAATAATAAATGAATATCACAGTAGGTGACAAGGTTCCGGACTTCACACTCCCTGCCTCAACAGGGGGCAATATCAGCTTAAATGATTACCGCGGCAGGAAGGTGCTGCTCTATTTCTATCCTAAGGACAGTACCCCGGCCTGCACCCAGGAGGCCTGCGATTTCCGTGATGCCCACGATACGATTGCCGCGAATGGGGCGGTTGTTCTTGGAATCAGTGCCGATCCGCTGGCCTCACACAGCAAATTTATTGCGAAGAATAGCCTGCCCTTTCCGTTATTATCCGATGAGGAGCATAAGGTGAGCGAATTGTTCGGGGTATGGCAGCTTAAGAAGCTCTACGGCAAGGAATTCATGGGGATTGTGCGCTCTACTTTTCTGATTGATGAGGAAGGAATTCTGAGAGCGGAGTGGCGAAAAGTCAGAGTGAAGGGCCATGTGGAGGCCGCATTAGAACAAATCGTGAAATAATTAAGTATGCTGGTAATTAATTGTATTTGTCTGTTACTTTTCTAACAGCTATAGTCAGGCTCACTCGTGATATAGTTGCCTCATATTACTTCAAATTTGGAGCAAGGTATGGGGGATGGCATGAAGAGACTGCGTATTGGGCTTGACGTCGGATCAACTACAGCCAAATTGGTGGTTATGGAACGGGATATCATTATATATCAGGATTATGTGCGTCATTTCAGTGATATAAAAAAAGCGGCGGTTGCCCTGCTCTCAGAGGTGCAGCATAGGTTCCCCGGTAGTGAAGCGGCGCTCACCGTAAGCGGCTCCTCCGGGTTGTCCCTGTCCAAGCTCGGGGAGATTCCGTTTGTCCAGGAGGTCATTGCCTGCACGAGGGCGATCAGCGGACGGATTCCAGAATGTGATACCGCGATTGAGCTGGGCGGAGAGGATGCCAAAATTATCTACCTCAGCTGCGGCATTGAGCAGCGGATGAACACAGCCTGCGCAGGCGGTACAGGGGCATTCATCGATCAGATGGCCTCTCTGCTGCAGACGGACCCTGCGGGTCTGAATGCGCTTGCGGTGAAGCATGAGCGGATCTATCCCATCGCTTCGCGCTGCGGGGTATTTGCCAAGAGCGATGTGCAGCCGCTGCTGAATGAAGGGGCGCGGCGTGAGGATGTGGCGGCCTCGATCTTCCAGAGCATCGTGAACCAGACGATCAGCGGCTTGGCCTGCGGACGGCCGATCCGTGGGCGTGTTGCTTTTCTCGGGGGACCGTTGACCTTCCTGTCCGCTCTGCGGGACCGGTTCACGGAGACGCTTGGACTGAAGGAGGAGGAGGTGCTGTTCCCGGAGCACTCGCAATATTTCGTCGCCATCGGTTCGGCGCTTGCCGGGTCAGATCCCGTATTCCTGCCGCTCAGCGGCTGGATCGCCCGGATCATGGCTGTAGACTTCTCGCAGGACCGCGCGGAGGATGCAGAGCTGGCGCCGCTGTTCAGAGCGCCGGATGATCTGGCACAGTTCAGACTTCGTCACAGTCAGGCTACAGCACCGCGTTCCGCGCTGGCTGCCTACTGGGGGCCGGTCTATCTGGGCATTGATGCCGGCTCTACCACGACCAAGCTGGTGGTTACCGGAGCGGCGGATGAGATTCTGCATACCTTTTACGGGAGCAATGGAGGCAATCCGCTGCAGTCGGTTACGGACGCGCTGAAGGAGCTCTACCGGATTCTGCCCTCAGGCTGCTACATTGCGGGAGCTTACGCAACCGGTTATGGAGAGGGTCTGGTTAAGGCGGCGCTGCGGATGGATGGCGGAGAAGTAGAGACGGTGGCCCATTACAAGGCAGCCTCCCGGTTCATGCCGGAGGTCGACTTCATCCTCGATATCGGCGGACAGGACATGAAGTGCATCAAGATCCGCGGGGGAGCGATCGACAGCCTGATGCTTAATGAGGCCTGCTCGGCGGGCTGCGGCTCCTTCCTGGAGAGCTTCGCTTCCGCACTGGAGCTTGGCATAGAGGAGTTCGCCGCTGCGGCACTCGAATCGAAGGGACCGGTGAATCTCGGCTCGCGCTGTACTGTATTCATGAATTCCAAGGTGAAGCAGGTTCAGAAGGAAGGGGCTTCCCTTGCTGATCTCTCGGCCGGGCTGGCCTATTCCGTGGTGAAGAATGCGCTGCAAAAGGTGATCAAGATCCGTAATCCCGAGGATTTGGGCCGGAATATTATCGTCCAGGGCGGCACCTTCTACAATGAAGCCGTCCTGCGGGCTTTTGAGCTGCTGACCGGAAGAACGGTAGTCAGACCTGATATCGCCGGCGTGATGGGCGCTTACGGCTGTGCGCTGATAGCCAGAGAACAGGCTGCCCCGGAAGGAATCAGCACGATTCTCGGACCGGAGGAGCTGGAGGGCTTCCAGTATTCAGTCGCTCCAGGCCGCTGCAGCCGCTGTGCCAACAACTGTGCGCTGACCATCAGCCGGTTCCCGGACAAGAGCTTCCATGTGACGGGGAACCGCTGTGAACGCGGCGCAGGCGGCAAGAAAGAGAAGAACACGCTGCCGAACCTGATGCAATATAAATATGAGCGGTTCTTCGCGTATGAGGGCCTGCCTGAAGTGGCAGCGCTCCGGGGAACGGTTGGACTTCCTCGCACAATGAATATGTTCGAGAATTACCCGTTCTGGCATACCTTTTTCACCTCGCTGCGCTACCGGACCGTGCTGTCTCCGAAGTCTAGTAAGAAGCTGTATGAGAGCGGAATGGATACCATTCCTTCGGAATCCATCTGCTATCCGGCCAAAATGGCCCACGGGCATGTACAGCAGCTGATCGGCCAGGGCGTGGACTTCATCTTTTACCCGGCGGTGGTGTATGAGAAGAAGGAGGATGATGCGGCGCAGAATCACTTCAACTGCCCGGTGGTTGCCTCCTACCCCGAGGTGATCCGCAATAATATGGACGGTCTGAAGGAGCAGGGGGTTCCGCTGGTCAGCCCGTTCCTGACCTTCGACGATATTCCGGCGCTGACCCGGGTGCTGGCGCGAACCTTCGCCGAGGTACCTAAGGAGGAGATTGCGTCTGCTGTCCAGGCAGGACTGGCGGAAGCGGAGCAGGCGAAGAACGATGTGCGCACCAAGGGCGAGGAGACGCTGGTCTTCCTCACGGAGACAGGTACGAAGGGGATTCTGCTCTGCGGACATCCGTATCATGCCGACCCTGAGATCAACCACGGGATTGCCGATATGATTACCGGTATGGGGCTTGCGGTGCTGACCGAGGATTCGATCTGCCATCTGGACCGCAGCGAAGGGGATGTTGGCGTAGTGAACCAGTGGACCTACCATGCGCGGATGTACCGTGCGGCCCGGCTGGCAGCGGGAAGAAGTGATCTGGAGCTGGTCCAGCTCACCTCCTTCGGCTGCGGGATCGATGCGATTACCTGCGATGCGGTTCAGGAGATTATGGAGCGTCACAACAAGGTCTATACGCTCATCAAAATCGATGAAATCAGCAATCTCGGAGCCGCGCGGATTCGCCTGCGTTCGCTCCAGGCCGCAATGCGTGAGCGCGAGAGAGGTGAGGTTAAGCCGCAGCTGCTCTACAAGCCGCAAGCCAATGTGCCGTTCACCAAAGAAATGAAGGATACCTATACCATCCTTGCCCCGCAGATGTCGCCGATTCATTTCGAGCTGTTCGAACGGGTCTTCCAGGATGCGGGCTACCGGCTGAAAATTCTGGAATCGACCGGTCCGCAGGAGACGGAGGAAGGCCTCCGGTACGTCAACAATGATGCCTGTTATCCGGCGATTGTAACGATCGGGCAGATGCTGTCGGCACTGAAGAGCGGCGATTATGACCCGGACCGGACGGCTGTAATCATGTCGCAGACCGGCGGCGGCTGCCGGGCGACGAACTACATCTCTCTGCTGCGCAAGGCGCTGAAGGATGCCGATCTGGGGCAGATCCCGGTGATCTCCCTGAATGCCTCCGGGATGGAGAACCAGCCGGGCTTCCGCATCAGCCTGAAGCTGGCGAACCGCCTGATCGCCGCAGCCTGCTACGGAGATCTGATGATGCGCCTGCTGCACCGCTTCAGACCGTATGAAGCGGTGCCGGGAAGCACAGAGGCCTTATTCCGCCAAGGAATGGGACGCTGCAAGGGCAGCCTGTCGAACTTCTCGTTCCGTGAATACAAGCGTCTGACCCGTGAGATTGTTGCCGGGTTCTCGCGGCTGCCAGTTATCTCAGCGGATAAGCCCAAGGTGGGCATTGTCGGGGAGATTCTGATCAAGTTCCATCCGGATGCCAACAATCATATCATCGACATGATAGAGGCGGAGGGCGGAGAGGCCGTGATGCCTGATTTCCTGGACTTTATTTTCTATTGTGTCTACAATCCGATCTACAAGGCCGAGCAATTCGGCAAAAGCAAGCGGCTGGGCTATATCAATCCCATGCTGATCTCCTATCTCGAAATCTACCGCAAGCCGGTCAAGATAGCGCTGGAGCAGGCTGGACTATCCAAAGGCCGGGAGAATATCTACGGTCTGGCCGAGAAGGCAAGCCGCCTCGTGTCGGTCGGCAACCAGATGGGCGAAGGCTGGTTCCTGACGGCTGAGATGATGGATCTATTGGATAACGGCGTGAACAATATTGCCTGCATTCAGCCGTTTGCCTGCCTGCCGAACCATATTACCGGGCGCGGGATGATTAAAGGGCTTAAGGATCTATATCCTGGTGCGAACATCGTCGCCATTGATTATGATGCCGGAGTCAGCGTGGTCAATCAGGCCAACCGGATCAAGCTGATGATGTCGATTGCCAGCGGCCTTGCCGCCGGTACCCAGCCGTCAGCGGACGATCTGGCACAGCTGGTGCCAGTCCTGGCCGGTAGTGTGGGCTGCCAGGGGTAGAGCAAGCCGCCTGCGGATAAGCAGCGGTTGAATAGATAAAGAGCGGACCGGAGGAAACTCCGGTCCGCTTGTTTGCCTTCCAGGGCTCAACCCCCATGTGTGCGGAGAACCGAACACATGCGGCCCGCAGGAGGCAAGTGGAGAGAATGTAGTCGAAAAACCGACTACATGGAGCAGGCACGGAGCACGTGGGTCAAATGTAGTCGGAAAACCGACTACATGAAGCAGGCGCGGAGCACGTGGGCCAAATGTAGTCGAAAAACCGACTACATGAAGCAGGCGCGGAGCACGTGGGCCAAATGTAGTCGGAAAACCGACTACATGAAGCAGGCGCGGAGCACGTGGGCCAAATGTAGTCGAAAAACCGACTACATGGAGCAGGCGCGGAGCACGTGGGCCAAATGTAGTCGAAAAACCGACTACATGGAGCAGGCGCGGAGCACGTGGGTCAAATCCTCCGGATACCCCGGAGTCACTTCTGCAGCTTCTGCTTCACCCGCATCGCTTTGTTCAGATGGACGAAGTTATGCCGGGTGGCCGGCATCAGTACCTGACCGGCAAAGGTCTTGCCGCCCCAATAATCCATTAGCCACTGCTCGCTGTCGAGTACCGCTTTCTCCTCCCGGACTCTCTCGAACTGCGCCGGAGTTGCCTTCATCCCGAGCTGTCCCGGCTCCAGAGCGGATAGGATGGAACGTGTTCTGCGGGCGACATCGCGCCGGTACTCGGATAGCGCTCCGAGGTTCACCTCTCTACTGAGTGCAGCAAGATCCTGTTCACTCATTCCGTTGCCGGAATGAACGTAAGGAACCCCCAGCCTCCGGGCATACTGACCGGAGTATAGCACCTGCTCACGGTCTGCCCCCAGGATGTTCATGGTGATATCCTCTATTCGTGCACTGTGCCACAGATGCCAGATTATAGAATTACGGCTGCCGGGTGTCTGCACCGGGTAGCTGCGCGCGGTGGACTCCAGCAGCTGGTCCCATAAGGCATCCTCATAGGTTGCCTGTTCCCCGTTGCCTTCTTCAGAGGCGTAGAGGGAGGTATGCAGCTCCAGAATGATAGCGACTGCTTCAGTATGCGCCTCCGGCTTGGTGATGATCCTGGACAACATTTTATGCTGCCTGTTCCAGTGATTTCGTTGTTCTGTATTCATGTTTAATCCTCGCTTTCCGTAATTTTCAGAAAATTTCTGCAAGAAAACCATTGACGGATAAATAGGTAAATAGTAAAATAGTTCGCATGCGAAGTATTATTGTGCATTTGTGCATTATGCTTGTGGAGGGATAAGGCTTGGAAGAAAAGGAAAAGCAACTGGACGATATTCTGTCCTCTTTCCGCTGCATCACCCATAATTTCCAGCAGCTTCTGTGGAAGGATGCAGAGGAGCTTAACATCACATCTACCCAACTGATGGTATTGCGTAAGTTATCCTTGCATCCAGATATCGGGATCACGGAGCTGGCCGATCTTCTGCATCTGGGCAACAGCGCAGCCAGCGGTGTAGTGGACCGGATGGTGAAGGCCGGACTGATTACCAGAGAACGCTCGCAGAGCGACAGACGAATATTTAAGCTGGCGATGACTGAGAAGGGCAAGGAGATCCGTCTGCTCAGCAGGCAGTCACTCCGAAGACATTTGCAGCCCTTGGCAGACATTCCTGCGGAGGATGTACAGGAGCTGCTGCGGCTGCATGGTGAAATAATCCGAATTCTAGAACAAGGGAGAGACAACAAGAAGCTATGAGTACAATTACAGCCGGTAATGCACCGTCCAAGACGGTCCGCAGAGGCCCGATTATCGCAGCGCTCCTGATCGGCGCCTTCGTGGCGCTACTCAATCAGACGCTGATGAATGTGGCGCTGCCCAAAATGATGGAGGACCTGAATATCCTCGCCAATACGGCCCAATGGCTGACGACAGGGTTCATGCTGGTTAATGGTGTGCTCGTGCCGATCAGCGCCTATCTGGTGGAGAAATTTACGACCCGCCAGCTCTTTACGACGGCAATGATGTTATTTTCGATAGGTACACTGGTCTGTGCAATAGGAACAGGCTTTGAGATGATTATGGTCGGCAGAGTCATTCAGGCTGTAGGTGCCGGAATTCTGATGCCGCTGATGAACATTGTGTTCCTGCGTATCTTCCCGATTGAAGAACGGGGCAAGGCGATGGGACTGATGGCGGTTGCGATGATTTTTGCTCCGGCTGTCGGCCCTACCTTGTCCGGCTGGGTTGTGCAGAACTATTCCTGGCGCGTGCTGTTCTACATCGTGCTTCCGCTGGCCATTTTCTCAATGCTGCTCGGCATGAAGACTATGCAGAATGTAGGTAAGCTGACTTCTCCGAAGCTGGATAAACCGGGTGTGATTCTGTCTACACTGGGCTTCGGCGGGCTGCTCTACGGCTTCAGTGATGCCGGAACAGACGGTTGGGGAAGCACGACCGTTATTCTCTGCCTGATCCTGGGTATCGTGTCCCTGGGGCTGTTCGTATGGCGTGAGCTGACCACGGATAAGCCGCTGCTTGAGTTCCGCATTTTCCGCTACAACATGTTCTCCCTGACTACCGTGATCAACATTATCGTCACTATGGCTATGTATGCAGGGATGATCCTGCTGCCGATCTATCTGCAGACCATCCGCGGCTTTACACCGATGGAATCCGGACTGATGCTGCTCCCGGGTGCGGTTCTGATGGGCGTGATGTCACCGATCACCGGAATTATATTTGATAAAATCGGAGCCAGATGGCTGGCGGTTATCGGCCTTGCCATCACCACTGTAACGACCTGGGAATTCAGCCAGATCAGCACCACTACCACTTATACTCATCTGATCCTGACGTATACGGCCCGCATGTTCGGGATGTCGATGCTGATGATGCCTATCGTCACCGCCGGTCTCAACCAGCTGCCGCAGCGTCTGGCTTCTCATGGTACAGCCATGTCCAACACCCTGCGTACCGTGGGCGGTGCACTGGGGATGGCCCTGTTCGTCAGCCTGATGACCAACCGTACGAAGAGCAACATTACCGATGCACTGGTAAGCGGTGCGGTGTCGAAGACCGATAAGGCTGCGATGCTGAAGCTTACACAGGAAGCAACGATTAACGGGATTACCCATGCTTTCGCTGTAGCAACCTGGGTGACTGTTGTTGCCCTGGTGCTGGCGCTGTTCATCCGCAAGACCTCTCCGCAGCCCGACTTCCTGAAGACGGAAGAAGCGGAAGGCGGACAGCCGCAGCCGAACCTGACGAAATCACAGAGAGCATAATCCTGAATAAAAAAAGACGATCCGCTATAACCGTTAACGGTTGCCGGATCGTCTTTTTGCGTCTGCGAACTAGGGTGGAATTGCCCCACTGTCCTTCATCCTCCCCAGTCTCCCAGTCAAAAACCGGCTTCTCCCTTAGAGTATAAACCGGCAAACCTGACAACATGGATTCAGGTTCGGAAGCGGATGGAAAAAGATTGTATATGCTTGAATGCGGGTGGGGTGGAAAGATGGTCATGCGATGGCGAATTGAAAATGCTTAGGTTCGGGTTTTATTGCCGCTCCGGCAAGTCTGATGAATATACCGCCGCGACGCCGCGGGCCACCTCGCCTAATCTGCGGCGGATGTGCTCCGGTCCCAGCACCTCCAGGACGGTTCCGAAGCTTAGCAGGAAGCCGTATAGCCAGTCATTCTCAGGGTATTGGAGCGTTAGGGTGTATCCGCCGGTATCATCCCGCTGGAGCGTCTCACAGTCGAAGTATTCCTCGGCGAGATGCTTGCCTTCCGGCGTGAAACGCAGCTTGACTGGTGTGAGATTCTGCGGTTCCTTCCAGCTACTACTCCACGGCAGCTCTGTAAGAGGAATATCCTGGCGGATATAGTGCCTGTTCTTCTTCACTAGCGCTTTCATCCGCAGCAGCTTGAAGAGGCGGAAATCCTGACGCTCCTCGCAGAACCCGTATAAGTACCAGAATTGTCCCTTGAGGACCAGCGTATAGGGCTCGACCGTACGCTGGCTTACCCTGCCTTCGGCAGTTATGTATTCAAAAGTGACCATGACCTCCTCCTCTAAGGCTTCTTTAAGGAGGTCCAGCCGCTCCTCCAGCGGAGCTGTCAGCTCCCAGGGGGAGAAATCGACGATCATTTGCGTGGTTTTGCTGCGGAAGGCGGAGATCTGGGAGGGAGGGACAACACTGCTGATCTTCTCCATCAATAGCTGATGGCCCTCTCCGCCGATGGAGGAGGCGCTTTGCAGCGCACTGAAAATATCGGCCAGCTCGCGTTGAGATAATACGTTGCGATCCAGCCGGTAGCCCTGCATGAGGCCGATGCCGCCCCCTGCGCCCTGATAGGTAACCACAGGGATGCCTGCGCTGTTAATACTGTCTATATCGCGGTAAATCGTACGCACGGAGACCTCGAACATATCGGCCAGCTCCTTGGCCTGAATCAGCGGCCGGTTGAGCAGCAATATGACAATGGAGAGCAGACGGTCTATTTTCACAGGGATACCTTCTTTCAGACGTTAGGTGAGGCTTTAGTCAGCGGGTCTTGGAGGTCTCTTTGACCTTCACTTGGACCTTGGCATCAAGCGTAGCCACTGGCTTGCGCCGCCGCAGCCGGAGAGAAATGGCAGCCCGGTAACGGTAGATGACAATCAGCGCGGCAATAACCAGCACGCTTACCGCGATCCAGAGGGCATAGGATTCGATCAGGTGGAAGATGCCCATCCACTGCGGGCCGAAGATTTTGCCGATTCCGAGGAATAACACTACCCAGAATATTGCTCCCCCATAGGCATACATAGCGAATTTACGGAAGGGCAGGGCAATAATCCCGGCAAAATAGCCGGTGAAGTGGCGGACGCCGGGGATGAAATAGCCGATGGAGATCAGCACACTGCCGTATTTCTCGAACCAGCGCTGCGTCTTTTCCAGCTTGGCCGGAGAGAACATGAACCATTTGCCGTACCGCTGGATAAAGGGCAGACCGGCCTTGAGCCCGATGAAATATGTAATGGTCATCCCGATTGTAGTCCCTAAGAAGGCTACGATCACCAGGGTGAAGAAATCCAGCCTCCCCGTGAAAGAGAGAAATCCTGCGAAGGCCATCGTGGTCTCCCCGGGAAAAGGCAGGGCGATAAATTCGAGCAAAAGCCCGAAAAACAATACGCTATAACCATAGCTCGCAAACAATTCTTGTATCCATTTGAGCATATCCATAGATTCTTCACTCTCCAAAGGCTGCGCGCCTATTCTATTCTGAAGCTTGTCTTCATACAATCTACCAAATGGTGCGGGTGCGCCAATAGAATGCTGGAGGTAGAGAAGATGAAGAACAACCTGGAAAATCCTATCCGCCGCATCATGATCTGCGGGTTGCTTGTTATTGCTGTTGTGCTGAGTCTGGGTGTGTCAGCCTATGGAGGGCAGGGGAATTCTTCCGGTTCGCGGATTACGTACTCCCTGCAGGCTGAAGCAGGCAGTGCGTTACCTCTACTCTCTAAGAATAATGCTCCGGCTGTCCCGGTGCAAGATTTGCCTCCGGCAGCGGCCAGAATGACAACCGCAGAATTACGGCAGCCGCATATTTCGGGCGGTTCAACCCCTAAGGCAGATGCAGAGCGTCCTGCTCCCGCTATACAACAAGTAGCTGCTGCTGCTGCGGGGAAAGCTGCTCCAGCAGCCGGTCACCGTAAGGAGAAGGTGGTCTATCTGACTTTTGACGACGGGCCAAGCGCAGTTACTCCCAAGGTGCTTAGCATATTGCAGGAGCAGGGGGTTAAGGCGACCTTCTTCGTGCTGGGGGATCAGGCCGCAGGGCGTCCCGAGCTGATCCATGCCATCTGGGAGCAGGGGCATGCTATCGGCAACCATACCTATAATCATAACTATCATGATTTATATAGCGGCTTCACGGAATTCTGGCGCCAAATCAAGCAGACGGAGGAAACGGTACGTGAGATCACAGGCGTCCGTCCGCAACTGGTCCGTGCGCCGGGCGGCACGTTCGGCCATTTCGACAGTACATACTTCAATCTGCTGAAGCAGGCAGGATACCGGGTGATGGACTGGACTGTGGACAGCGGAGATTCCCGCCGCCGGGGAGTCCCCGCTGCGGAGATTGTGCAGGCATCTGTGGCTGACTTGAACTCCTCCAGTGTGGTGTTGCTGCTGCATGACGGATCAGGCCATGAACAGAGTGCCAAGGCGCTGCCTGCCATTATTGAACGCTACAGAGCGGCCGGTTATGAGTTCGGCGTTCTGGATACGCAGAGTGATCCCGTACAGTTCAGGGTGTCCTCCAAGGCAGCCTCGCTACAGCGGAGCAAGCCGTCACAGGATTGGATATCGGCCAATATTGCTCCGAATGCGGAGCTGTTTGCACCAGGCAAGGCGCTTGCGCTTGAGATTGGGCGGATGGAGATCAAGCTGAAGCCCGGAGAGTACCGTCTCCAGGAGGGGCAGTACTATGTTCCGCTACGCGCCACCGTGGAACGGCTGGGCGGGCGGGTCGGCTGGGATGCGGATACCCGTAGCGCAGCTGTAAGCTGGAACGGCCGCAGCATGACGTTAGACTCACAGAAGCAGGAGGTTGGCATTCACTGGCCGGACGGTACAGCAGAGTACAGGGCGGCACAGGTGCAGCTCCAAGGCTCCTCCCTCTGGGTACCCCTGCGTATGCTGCTTGAGGCGGCAGGTCATCCGGGTGCGGAAGCCTTTGTTAATGCAGAGGAGCGCAGGGTTACCGCAGCTTAAGGCGGATATCCGTTTTGGAGGAGGGCTGGACGGAGGGGACGGCAGGATACGACAGGGACGGCAGGGGGGCTGGCGGGAAAAGCGACTACTGGCGGGAAAAGCGGCTGCTGAATGTCTGGGCATCCTTTTTCGTGGAAAGAATAGATAGCAACAGGCCTCAGCAGGTAGTATAGCCAGAGAAAGTACAGGCTGTCAGGGGGCTAGTCTATGACCATGGAAGGGTGTCCTCCTTGTCCTCATCATCATTGACAGATCCAAAATCACAGGTGTATTCACAGCAGAACAGGTACGGGAATGCAGAGATAGCCGGGTTCCCCCGGAAGCGCGTCCGCCGCGCAGCGAAGGAGTGGGGGCGAATGCTGCTCCTGATGGCGGTTACCGGAGGACTGTATATGTGGCGCGGCGGAGAATCGCTCCTGCTGCTGCTGACAGCGGGCGGAGTGGTCATGTCCGGCGGCCTGCTGATGCAGCTCTGCGGTCCCCGGAGAGTTAGTGTCCAGCGCACGATTGTTCCTGCGCGTCTGTCTGCGGGGGATGACGCCGTTGTGGAAGTTCAAATTTCTTTTGCCGCCAGAATCCCGTTGCCCTGGATGATTGTGACCGATTACTGGAGCAGGGGCAGCCATCAGGAGCTGCTGTTTCCCGGCTTCCGGCGTTCCTTCAAATATTCCTATGAGCTGCTGTCCGTTCCTAGGGGTGTACATCAGCTTCATGGGTGCAGTGTAACCTGGGGAGATCTGCCGGGGCTATTCACCGGCGGCTGCCAGCCGGGCGGCAAGGCGAACTTCAAGGTGCTGCCAAGGGCGTTATATATGGGCACAGTTGTGCCGGATACCGGCTTGCTGCCGGGAGACCGTGTGTCCGGGCGGGGGAACCACAGCAGCCCGCAAGCAGCGGATATCCGTGATTATGCGCCGGGTGATCCGTTCAGCCGGATTCACTGGAAGAGCAGCGCCCGTAAAGGCAACCTGCAGAGCAGAGTGCCGGAACGTGAAGCGGGGCAGATGACCTGCATCGTGCTTGCGAGCAGTCCGGCGGATTACGAGATTCCCGGCGGTGCGCACCCTCCCCGCAGCCAGCGGAGGTCGGTGATCCCGGCCTTTGAACAGGCGGTATCGGCTACGATGGGGCTGTTGCTCTCTGCCGAGCGTACCGGCAGCTACATCCAGCTCTTCAGCGGCGGCTGGCCGGAAGGAATGGCCAGACATGAGGGACTGGGCCAGATCCCCGGGAGGGTCCGGGATCTGCTTACAGAGATTGCCCCATCCGGTTCACAGAGTCTCAGCAGACTGCTGGAGGATGCGTCACAGAGCTGGATTCCCGGGATGACGGTATCGGTCGTTACCGGCAGGCTGGAGGAGGAGTCAGCGAGAACGCTGGCCCGCTTCCTGGTTCAAGGAATCAGGGTGGAGCTGTATTATGTCTGGGACCAGCCTTCTCCGAGCCGGACTCAGGGTAGTCCTGTGCGGAGCCCGGCCGGAGCAGCGGGGACGCTGCCGGAGCTATCCCGCAGCAGCAGGCTGGCACCGGAGGAGGGGGGAACAACCGGGCAGCATGATCCCGCAGCTTACGGGAACAGCAGACCGCCTGCCTCGGATACGATTGCGGGAAGTCTGATGCGGCTTGGCGCGAGGATTCACTGTCTGGGCTATGCTGCTCCTGCACAAGGGTACAAGGGGGCGGAGCCTGATGGATTCCCGGATAACTCCACCTCCTGCTAGTGCGGGTACGGATAGCGCCAGTCCGAAGGGCTCAACCCACAGCGGGCAGCGCCGCTACGGAAGCATCATGTTTACAGCGGCAGGGATGGAGGAATCAGACCTTGCAGAGAACAGCTCCGCAGGTAAAAGAGAGAACAGTCCTTTGTATTATCGCGGTCTGTTCTCTTTGGCGATTATGGGCGTCTTTGGGCTGTGGCTGCTGCCGCTCTACAGATTGCCTGCGGCAGCGGACCATACACAGCTCCTGAGGCTCCTGATGCTCTCCGCAGCAGCACTTCTCGCATGGGGCTGTCTGCTGTTTCCCCGTCTTGTCCAGGCAAGCGG
Organism: Paenibacillus sp. FSL R7-0210; assembly: GCF_038009085.1. Classification (NCBI taxonomy): domain Bacteria; kingdom Bacillati; phylum Bacillota; class Bacilli; order Caryophanales; family Paenibacillaceae; genus Paenibacillus; species Paenibacillus sp. FSL R7-0210. The sequence continues at coordinate 5,730,436 of NZ_JBBPAR010000001.1, read as the reverse complement.
GCAGCTTCTGCTAATCTTCTTGACCTGGTATGGCCTCTGTGCTGCTGCGGAAGGTGGGGGCGGGTGGCTGAAGGTCTATGCCATGGAGAAAAGTGGACAGGATGCCCTGCTGCTGCTCTCTGGCCGGATCTCCGCATTAAGCGAGGACAGCAGGCTGCTGATTCTGGTGCTGGGCTGGGGGCTGCTGGTGTCCTCCGTCCAGCAGCTCGCGCTGTACAGGGGAAGTATTGCGCTGTTCACCGGTGTAACGCTGGTGTATCTGCTGGTGCTGGATATGGGTTATGCCGTTAATACTTCCGGGGATGTCCTGGTCACTGCGGGGCTGATCCTATGGCTGCGGGCTTTAAGCGGGCTGCTCCACCTGCAAGAGAGGACAGAAAGGCCTGTTCTTCCATACGCCCGCTGGGGAGCCAGGGCATTCTCGGCAGCTGTACTGGTAACGCTGGCCGCCTGGATGGCCGGGCAAGGGCTGGGCGCGCGCCCGGCTGCCCCGGTTACACTGCAGCCGGTGCTGGACAAGCTGGAGCACTGGGCAGCGGCGCAAAGACCGGAGGAGGCAGGCGTACCCGGCACCGGCAACACCGGCTATAGTATGGAGGACAGAGAGCTTGGCATGCCCCTGACTCCCAGCCGGGAGGCGGCCTTCACGGTCACTGCTTCCCGTCCCTACTACTCGCGGGGGGAAAGCATGGCGTATTATGACGGCCGCCGCTGGATCAGGAGCGGAGCCGCGTATTCAGCGCTGAATCTGCCCCGGCTGTCCGGGGCGCTGCCCGCTCTGGCGGATACTGCATCAGCCGGGGGCCAGACATTTATTCAGCGGATTGAGCTGGCCTCGCCTTCCGCTGGAGGTATGCCGCTGTTCAGTGCAGGCGCTATAACAGACGTACAGAACATCCGGCTTGCGGACGGAAGCCAGCTGGGTTACGTACTGGCCAGCCCGGACAGGCTCAGCTTCCGCCTGCCGGAAGTCTACAGCTCCGCAGGGGTTACGGAATATACCGTCAAGTCTGTTCTGCCGCCAAGCGATCCGGTAGCGCTGCGGAAGCTGAAGGGGAGTGATCCCGAAGGGGTACGCAGCCAGTATTTGCAGCTCCCCGCTGCTCTGCCGTCCAGAGTGCGTGCCCTGGCCGGCGATCTTACCGCAGCTCCGGCGAGCCGTTACGATGCCGCCGTAGCTGTAGCCGGTTATCTTCAGGACGGCTACACCTATTCGCTGAAGACCCGCGTGCCGCCGTCCGGTGCCGATTTCACCGATGATTTCCTGTTCGGGACCCGTCAGGGCTATTGTGTGCATTTTGCCACTGCGATGACGGTCCTGCTGCGCAGCAGCGGCATTCCGGCGCGGTACGTCCAGGGCTACGGCCCGGGAACCGCCGTGCCTGGCTCTGTGCCGCAGCGCTACAGCGTGACCAGCGGCGATGCCCACGCCTGGGTCGAGGTCTATTTCCCTGGCGCGGGCTGGGTCCTCTTCGACCCCACGCCCTCCGCCGCTGCCGCCGCTGCCCTCGGCGCGGCGGCTACGGACCCGGCGGCTGCCGCCGCGCCGCCGGACACCCGCCGCTCCGCTGCGCTGCACGCGGACGCGCTCACCGCCGCCCTGTCGCAGGCGGGCGGACCGGACACTGCGCCGCTCGCGCTGGCGGCGCTGGTGCTGGCTGCCGCCATCCGCTGGCGGCGCAGCCTGGCCCTGCTGCCGGCGGTGCGACGCGCCGGCAGGCTTGGCCGTGAGCGGCAGCTGCGCGCCGCCGCTGCGGCCTGGCACGGGCTGGCGGCGCGCTATGGGCCGCCGCTGCCCGGGGTTACCGCCAGGGAGTACGCAGACTCCCTGGCTATCGAGGACGGGCGGCTGCGCGCCGCCGTCCGGGGGTTTGTACGCCAGTGGGAGACCCTGGCGTATGGCGGCGCCGGAGGCGGCGTGCCTTTAGCGGCCGCGCGCTCTGCTGGAGGCGCCGTGCCCTCTACGCCTTCCGCGCCTATGTCGTCCTCGTCGCCACCCAATGCTGCCGATGCCAAGGACGAAGAGGCTTTCATGGCCCGGTGTCTGATGATCACCTTCCATCTAACCTGATCGGGAAGCGGCGTCCCTGCATTTGCAGCGGACGTCTTTGTGACGGCTAAGCTTGCCGCTCCAAATGTAATCGAAAAACCGACCACATTTAGCACTGCGTAGGCACGAGGGCCAAATGTAATCGAAAAACCGACCACATTTAGCGCTGCGTGGGCACGAGGACCAAATGTAATCGAAAAACCGACCACATTTAAATCCACGCTCCCCATGCCAGACACTATCCACCGCCAGCCACGGCTACAATTCTTCTCTTTATCCCTATAACTTGGTGTCGGCTCCCGGCAGCGGTGAATCGGCAGACATTTGCTCATCTGCAGGTATTCCATACAGTCATAGCCACGAGCCTGTTTCCACTACCTTTGCACTGTGCAGGTATTCCCTCCACCCCTACCACAGCCCGCCCAAAACCTTGAAACAGAGGGACCCCATTTCCTTGACGCTGGGAATTAACCATGAGTATAATGAATCCAATAATCAAGGGAGGCAAGTAATGAACAAGCCAAATGAAATGATCGTTGTTCTGGATTTCGGGGGACAGTATAACCAGCTTATCGCGCGCAGAATTCGTGACCTGGGGGTATACAGCGAGCTTCTGCCGTACAATACACCGATGGAGAAGATTAAGGCCTTATCACCCAAAGGGATTGTATTCTCAGGCGGGCCAAGCAGTGTCTATGCGGAGAATGCACCACATGTAGACCCGGCGATTTACGAGCTCGGGCTGCCGATCTTCGGAATCTGCTATGGGATGCAACTGATGGCACAGCAGCAGGGAGGCAAGGTGGAACGCTCCGCCAAGCGCGAGTACGGTAAAGCAGATGTGGAATTCGCACCCAGCTCCGTGCTGGCAGCGGGCCTTGAGAGCAAGCAGACGGTATGGATGAGCCACGGCGACCATGTAGTGGAGCTTCCGGAGGGCTTTAAGCTGGATGCCGGTACAGAGAGCGCGCCGATTGCAGCCATGAGCAATGATGAACGCAAATTCTTCGCCGTTCAGTTCCATCCTGAGGTACGCCACTCCGTGAAGGGGAATGAGATGATCTCGAACTTCCTGTACGAGGTCTGCGGCTGCGAGGGCAAATGGACGATGGAGTCGTTCATCGAGGATGCCGTTAAGGATATCCGTGATAAAGTCGGCGACCGGAAGGTGCTCTGCGCACTCAGCGGCGGTGTGGATTCCTCTGTTGTGGCGATGCTGATTCACCGTGCGATCGGCGATCAGCTGACCTGTATGTTCATCGACCACGGCCTTCTGCGCAAAGGTGAAGCGGAGAGCGTCATGGAGACGTTTGTCGGCAAGTTCGATATCCATGTTGTCAAAATCGACGCCCGTGACCGCTTCCTCGGCAAGCTGGCCGGTGTCTCCGATCCTGAACAGAAACGTAAAATCATCGGCAACGAGTTCATCTATTGCTTCGACGAAGAATCGGCCAAGCTGGGTGACTTCGCGTTCCTGGCTCAAGGTACACTGTATACCGATATCGTAGAGAGCGGAACAGCAACGGCGCAGACGATCAAGTCGCACCACAATGTGGGCGGGCTGCCGGAAGATATGAAATTCAGTCTGATTGAGCCGCTGAACACCCTCTTCAAGGATGAAGTCCGTAAGCTGGGCGAAGAGCTGGGCATGCCGCATGCGATCGTGTGGCGTCAGCCTTTCCCGGGTCCGGGTCTGGCAATTCGTGTGCTGGGTGAAGTGACCGAAGAGAAGCTGCAGATCGTCCGCGATTCCGACTATATCCTGCGTGAAGAGATTGCCAAGGCGGGTCTCGACCGTGAGATCTGGCAGTATTTCACTGCACTCCCTAACATGAAGAGTGTGGGCGTAATGGGTGACGAGCGCACCTATTCCTACACCGTAGGCATTCGTGCGGTAACCTCCATCGACGGCATGACCGCTGACTGGGCACGTATCCCATGGGATGTGCTGGAGAAAATTTCAGTCCGCATCGTCAACGAAGTGGATAACGTGAACCGCATCGTGTACGATATTACTTCTAAGCCGCCTGCCACGATCGAGTGGGAATAAAATAATAAGAGCTGAGCATCCGGTAGCTACCGGACACTCAGCTCTTTTATTTTGTTAATCAACAATTGTATGCTGTATCCGGCTTCAAAATCAGGAAGTGAATCCAAGCCATTGTGAATATCTCCCGCCAGAGTATGGTATATGGACTCGAAATAGCTTTGCATAGAGGCTGCCCCGGTGTCCCTGCCAATGATTTGAAAGGAATAGCCGCTGCTTGACTTGATGAGCTGAAGATCTGGGTGGAGGCATTCTTCCAGCACTAAGTTTCCAAATTGAGGATGACCCATGGAGGCATCCTGTGTTAACCGCAGGGAACCGGCTTCTCCGCGAATCAATAGCGTAAATCCGGGCAGAGCGCCCCCGTGTATTGAAACGTTGCTGCTGATGCTGTTGTTTATTAGCCCGATCACTTCCCAGCTACTGGGTGCGCCTTGCCTAATATTCTGGTGAGTCTCGATATTGCGAATCTGCCCGAAGCTGCTTTGAGCAACGGCCGCAAGTGGAGTGAATTCCCCTAATAGCGTGGTCATAAGGTCTAACGAATGGCCGCCGTTGATGTCCAGCAGCGTTGCCCCGCTTTCCGGATTGAACTGATATTCTGTCCGGTTTGTTGCTGTGTTTCCTTTTCCCTGCGTGGTGACTTGCATATGCGCAGATAGAATTCTTCCTAATCTCCCCTGATTAATTATGCTCTTAGCCTGCTTCAGCACGCTGGACTGTCTGGCCTGTAGACCAATGATATTATGAACCTTGGCATTTTGCGCTAACATCGTGAGTTCTTGAGACTGACGGATATGGTTGGTTAACGGCCATTCTGAATATACATGCTTGTGATGCTCAATCGCTTCTTTAAGTATTTCATAGTGCAATGGAGCCTTGACACTCACGACTACTAGATCAATCTCCGAATTCTGGATAAGCTCCTGATAATGATCATAGGCATACTTGATATCAAGGACTTTTTTAGCCTGCTTCGCTGAGGCAGGATTTGAAGTGCTGACTGCCATTAAATCATATTGCTCATTGTTCATCAGCACAGGAATATGTGAATTGATCGCCCAGCTTTCAGGATTAACGGATCCGCCCACAATGCCGACTTTAATTTTTTTTGAATGGTTCATTGTATTTCGCTCCTTGTCTTCTGTGGTGAACCTAAGTATAATCTGGCTCAAGTATCATTTGAAATGCATGAATTGCATGGGGATATTACTTTTTTTGATATCTGAAGGAGAAGGCTATGCATATTGAGAACATGAGAGCTTTTATGAAAGTTGCAGAATTGCGAAGTATGACTGCTGCGGCGAACGAACTTAATCATCTGCAATCGAATATTACGAATAAGATCAAGAATATCGAGAAGCACTTTGAGGCTAAGCTGTTCTATCGGCATTCTTATGGGGTAGAGCTAACCCCGGATGGGGAAAGGCTATATGCACAATTCAAAAGAATAATCCTGCTATGGGAAGAAACAGAAGAGCTCCTCGCCCATAAGGAAGAGCATATTCTGATTGGCATTATGCAGTCTTCCTTTCCGCTGCACCTCAATAATATTGCTAAAGAATTTCATCAGGCATTCCCGAACAAAAGGTTGTCCTTAATGAGCGGAAGCACAGATGAATTAATATCCAAGATCCTCAAGGGAGAATTGAATATTGCTTACATTACCGAGCTTGAGAACACAACTTATAACCAGAGTAAATCCATGCTGGCGGAAATGCTGACAAGAGACCGATTGGTGTTTACGGGGAATACGAAGGGTAAGTCTCTCTACAGATTATTAAGTGAAGAGCCTATTTATGTGTTCAGTAAACAGTGCTCCTCTTATCAAGCACTTATGTCACTGATGGCTGATTTCGATGTGCATAACGCATCCATTTCAGAGGTGAATATTGTCGAAACACTGTTGGAGATTTGCAGCAACGGATTCGGTATAGGAATCATTCCTGAAAGTCTGGCACTCAAATACCATTATCTGAACTATCAAGCTTTGCCGGATGGATATTCTGCACTCCGCAGAACCCTGATTTATCATCCTGAACATACACTATCCAGTGCAGAGAAGTGGTTTATTGAGAAAAGCAAATCGGTCCTCCAGTAGTAGCGCCCACTGCTCCTGTATCATAGAAAAAGGGCGTAGGGCTACACCATGTCGTGTATCCTATGCCCTGGATCTTAGCTTATTGTAGGGTCAAGCTCTTCAACTCATACACCTTCTCCAGTGTATCCAGACACTCTGTCTTCTTATCATCATCCTCCGCATGAAGATATCCCTCCACCAGCCGGTATCCGAAGACGAGCAGAATGAATTCGTAGACGCAGTGGCCGGCAAGCGGGGCAATCTCTCCCGCATATTCCGTGAAGCCCCGGTAATAAGCAGGGACACACCGCTGATAGTATTCAATCATGTGATCAAGATCCACCTCATCTGCAATCAGGCTGGCGATGTCCTCGCCGAGGTAGCCCCAGCCGCTGGTATCCCAGTCGATCAGCGCGATGGTCCCGCCAGTAAAGATGATGTTGGTTACCCAAAAGTCCCGGTGGCATAACACCAGAGGCAGGCTTTCAATCCGGGCAAAAATATCGTCCGAATGCTCATCGATGTCGATGAGCATTTGCCGCACATGCTGCGGGAATCCGCATTCCTCTGAACGGATATAGTCGTAGACAACCGGCCAAGACCGGTAGTGCAGATACGTATTCTTCATGAGATCGGCATGGCTCAGGTTGGACAGACTTTGCAGCACCTCAGGCTGCTCCGCGTACAACTTCCCTTGATACCGTCCCAACTCCAATGCGGCCTGTTCATACATGTCCCCGGTCAGCTCCAGGCCGGAGATGCCGTTGATATATTCCAGCCATAGCTGGTACTCATTCTCTTCATCATTCATCTTCGCGTGATAACACACCGGCCAGCGGAAGGTATCATTGAAGGTCGCTCCCAGCTCAGAAGCGTAGAGATCATATTCCCGCCGCCATGAATCCGGGTCATTGTAACGTTCCCATTTCTTTTGTATTTTCAGCACGATGCGGAACGGCAGGCTCTCCCCGGCAGCACTTGCAGCGGTTCCGGTGACCAATTGCACATCTCCCACAGTTCCGCCGTGTAACTGTAGCGTTTCGTAATCCGCAGAGGTAATCGTTGTATTAAAAAGCTGAGATAGAGCAATATATAAAGCATCTTGGTTTATCTTCATTTGTATCGTCCTCCATTTTTCTTCATTTGCTTGCGCTGCATCGCAGCTGACTGATTACGGGCATCCTTGTCCCTGAGATAGTGTGTTCTGTCCTGGACGAACCGGTTCTCCTGCTGCTGTGAGTTGTAACGATCCCAGCGTTCATGCGTCAGAGAGCCCTCCGCAAGGGCGGCGAGTACCGCACAGCCCGGCTCGGCTTCATGGCGGCAGTCATGGAACCGGCACCCTGCGAACCATTCCTCCACATCGTTGAAGCCTGCAGAGATGCCTTCGTCAGCATCGAATAATCCAAGCTCACGCATCCCGGGGGTATCGATTACCATTGCTCCCGAGGGGAGCATGAACAGCTGACGATGGGTCGTCGTATGCCGTCCCCGGCTGTCTTCCTCCCGGATGGCACTGACCTTCATAACATCCCGTTCCATCAGGGCGTTAAGCAGCGATGATTTGCCGACTCCGGACATGCCAAGGAAGACGACAGTTGAACCTGGCTCAAGGTAGACATCGAGCTCATTCAGCCCGAGACCGTTATGACTGCACACTGCGTGCACGGGAACATCCGGCATGCTCTGCCGGACTTCTGCCAGCGGGAGGCTGTAGTCTTCTGTGAGATCCGCCTTCGTCAGAATGATGACCGGCTGGCCGCCGCTCTGCCTGGCCTGGGTCAAATAACGCATCATGCGCGTGACATTGAAATCCTTGTTCAGGGAAGACAAAATAAATACATAGTCGAAATTGGCGGCTACGACCTGTTCCAGAACGGTTCTGGTATATTCTGCGGCATGGCCGGAATAATTCGCACGCGAGAACTTGGAGCGGCGGGGGAGAAGCGCTGTAATGAGCGATTCCCCGCTTTCGTTCGGACGCAGGAGGACGAAGTCGCCGACGCACGGGAAGTCCCCGCGCGATTCCGCACTGTGATAGAACGTGCCTTTGAGTACAGCGGTCAGCTCGCCCCGCTCTGTGATTACCGTGAAGCGCTCCCGCCGGAGCTCTGTAATTCTGCCAGGCAATAATCCGGATGGGATTTCCTCTATTTCTGTGTATCCATAGGTTTTTAGATCCATCATGGTTTTGGGTTAGCTCCTTATCTGTTGTTTGGTGGACGCAAAAATGCCGCGGAACAGCAGCCTCAATAAGAAGCTGCTGTTCTACGGCATCAAGATGCAAAGAAGATACGACCTTCATCGTATCCCGCAAACAGCAATATTCACGAAAGGTTACTTGGGATGGCATACCAAATAATCCAGGCGTTTGCCCGATTTTTAAGATGTATGCCTGCTATGCAGTTTTAAACGGAAACCACCATATAAGTAGTAGCCAATCGAAACATCCCCTTTCGGATAAGGAACTTGATTAGAAATTTAATGCTTATCGCTAAGCACATTCAGATTAACATAGATTTGGTATGCAAATCCATGTAGAGTTTGATTATAGTTAATTTAGTGCGGAACTATCCGCATTTATGCTGCAATGTTTGGCGGATTCTCCCTGAACCAAGCAGTATTTGTCATAGAAATGTTCAATTTACGAACATTTGTGTAAACCTGACGGCCAATGTTCGTATTTACCATTGACAAGAGCTGTCATCTCCCCCTAAAATGATAAAGCGCTACAGCAAATATATTCGTATAATTCCGGGGATCGGCCCGGAAGTCTCTACGAGGTCACCGTAATGACCTGGCTACGATTAAGAAGAGCAGCTTGTTCTGGGATTTCCGGCGATTGTCCGGAATTCCCGGCAGCCATCTCTTTTTCGGGCCGGTGTCTTCCCAGATGCCGGCTTTTGTGTTGCTGTATTGGCACAACATACAACCTTAGGGGGAGAACGATTTGAACCGCTTTTTCAAATTGAAAGAGAACGGCACCACAGTACGTACAGAGATCATGGCCGGTATAACCACGTTTATGGCAATGGCTTATATTCTGTCGGTTAATCCAAGCACTCTGACTGCCTTCGGCCGCATTGATATGGGCTGGTATTCCGTATTCCTTGCGACTGCGCTGGCAGCCGGTATTTTCACCATTGCCATGGGGGTATTCATTAACTTCCCGGTCGCTCTGGCACCTGGTATGGGCCTTAACGCATATTTCGCTTCCGTCGTCTTATCCTCCGCCACCACTGAACATGAGTTCACCTGGCAGATGGGTCTTACCGCCGTATTTATCTCCGGGATTATCTTCATCCTCCTGACCGTTACCCGGGTCCGGCAAATCCTGCTCACTGCCATTCCTGACAGCCTGAAGCATGCGATCACTGTCGGGATCGGGATGTTTATCACCATTATCGGCCTGAAGAACAGCGGACTGATGACCATCGGCGTTGAAGCCGGTAAAGACATCTCCGCCAATACATTTACAGATGTACTCTCCTTTGAAACGGTTATTCATATGGGCAGCCTGGAGAACACCAATGTTCAGCTGGTGATTATCGGCCTGCTGCTGATCTCCATCTTAATGGTACTGCGCGTTCGCGGCGCCATCCTGTTCGGAATTCTCGGGACTACCGTGGCTGCGATTCTCATGGGTGCTGTAGATTTCAGTTCACTGAGCAATCCGCAGACGCCATGGGTTCCTGACTTCACCCAGCTTAACTTCTGGGAATTCGACTGGGAAGGCATTATGCACACCGGTATCGTATCGGCGATTGCCACTTTTACCTTCGTAGAACTGTTCGATACCTTCGGTACGCTGGTAGGTACTGCTGAACGTGCCGGAATTATGAAGAACCCTGAAGAGGGCAAAAAGCGTGTCGGCAATGCCATGTTCGTAGATGCGGTAGCTGTTGCGGGCGGTGCGATGCTGGGTACTTCCACCACTACCGCTTATGTAGAAAGTGCAGCCGGTGTAGCTGAAGGCGGACGTACGGGTCTGACTGCAGTAACTACGGGGATCTGCTTCCTGCTTGCCTTGTTCCTGGCTCCGGTAGTCGCTCTGATCCCTGGTCCGGCCACAGCGGCAGCGCTGATTATTGTCGGTGTACTCATGGCTCAATCGATACGTGAGATCGACTTCCAGGACATGGTGCTGGCGATTCCGGCCTTCCTGACCTTCGTGATCATGCCGTTTACGTATAACATTGCTAACGGGATCTCGTTCGGGATTGTTACTTACGTGATTCTGGCTTGTGTAGCGAATATCGCCGGGAAGAAGAAATATGATATCCACTGGATGATGTGGGTGCTGGCGATTCTGATCATCCTGCGTTATGTTCTGATCGGCAGCCAAGGCTAATAAGCTCCACGGATTCTGACTTACATTCTGCGGTCTCTTCATTATATGAAGGGGCCGTTTTCTTTTTATTCTTTTAAGGGGGGAGCCGCGCGGGACAAGCTGGGTTTTACCCTTTTCATCAACCAATATTTAGATTATATTGTTGAAGAGGTGATAAATGGTGTCCGGTGTATTCAATCGAGTGTACAAGTTCTTCCGTAGCCAGCCCTGGCCGGTGCTGCTGTTCCTGCTTGGGGCAATAGTCCGTATTCTATACATAACTTCTATTCCACCGGGACTGAACCAGGACGAAGCCTCTATCGGCTATGATGCCTACGCCATTCTGCACTACGGGATGGACCGGAATGGTGTTCATCTGCCAATTCACCTGATCGCCTGGGGGAGCGGACAGAATGCGCTATATGCCTACTTGTCCATGCCGTTCATTCTGTTGTTCGGTCTAACGCCATTGTCTGTAAGGGCGCTTAGCCTGATCATGGGACTACTGGGCATGCTGTTTTTCTATCTCATTATGAAAAGACTGTCGGCCTCGTCTGGAGCCGGGACCGCTGCCATGTTCTTTATCGCCATTAACCCGTGGCATATTATGATGTCCAGGTGGGCATTGGAATCGAATCTGTTTCCTACAATGATTTTGATATCCGTATACTTTCTGCTGCGCGCCTTTGCGAATCCAAGGTGGCTGTACGCCTTTACTGGCATGCTGGCCCTCTCGCTGTATGCTTATGGAACAGCTTACTTCTTCGTCCCGCTATTTGCGCTCGGTACGGCAATTCTTCTATTATATAGCAAGGTCCTGAGACCTCGTGCCCTGGTCTGGAATTTCGTATGGTTTGCGGTACTGGCGCTGCCTATATTGCTATTTATTATCATTAACCGTTACGCTATGCAGGATATAGCCACTCCGCTGTTCACAATTCCGAAGCTCACGACCCCGCGCGTGGAGGAGATTTCATCCGTATTCGGCGGCAGGCTGTGGCAGGCGGCTGCGGATAACCTCACTGCGTTCAGCAAGCTGATGTGGAGCGGAAGTGACGGCTTGGCCTGGAACTCCATCTCTCCTTACGGGTATGCGTACCCGCTGGCGCTGCCTTTTGCACTGCTCGGCCTGATCGTTCTCCTGCATTCCTGGTGGGCAAGCCGGCGGGAGAGGGAGAGCGCTGGTAGGGGAGCCGTGCTGCTATGGTTCCTGGTGGCGGTGCTAATGGCGCTGATTACAACTGTGAATATTAACCGGATTAATATTATTTTTTATCCGTTCATTATGCTGGTAAGCACCGGATTCGTCTGGCTGGCAGGCAGAGTCAAAGGGATAGCCATCCTGGCCGCGGCCGGGTTCGCCATGATGTTTATTTTATTCTCCAATACGTATTTCCGCGAGTTCCCTGAACGCATCGGTCCAGTCTTCTATAAATCCTTAGGGGAGGCTGTACAGTATGCTTCGGAACACAGCTCCGGTGAAGTCTATCTTACGAACCAGGTGAATATGCCTTATATTTATGTGCTGTTCTATGAACAGATCAGCCCGCATGATTTCCTGAAGTCCGTTCAGTATGCCAATCCGGGAGAGGCCTTTCAGCGCGTCTCTTCCTTTGGAAGATACAGGTTTGATGATCTGAACAGGGTGCCTGCGAATGCCGCATATATTTATGCGAATACTGCTGCGCCGCCTGCGGCAAGCGCCGGGTCCAGAGTGAAGCGTTTTGCCAACTACAGCGTAATGCTCACCAGTGAACAGAATGGCGGGCCTCAAGATACACCCAAGACTGCTGCATTTGAATTTGTGAATGGCGGATTTGAAGAAGGGACGGCAGGCTGGTCCTTCTCTGCGGGAACGGGAGTTGCTGTCAACAACCCCTTCGCCGGGAGTAAGCTGGCATATCTCGATCCCGGAACGGAGAACATCGTTTCGCAGGCTTTCACTGCACCAGCCGGTGAGTACAGACTGACCGTCATGTCCAGTAGCGGCGGCAGCGGCGGGAAGATCGGCATCCGGGCAGCCGGTAAGCTGCTTGCAGAGACAGAGCTGCCTGCGGCGGAAGCCTATCAACAGGTCACACTTCCTGCGGTCACTCTGGAGCAGGGGATACAGGCAGAAGTATACATAACCGGCGGTAATGGCTGGATTAACATTGACGAGGTGAGGGTAGAACGATGACCAAGAAGGTACGTGCAGCGGCAACCGTTATACTAATGCTCTTATTATTTATTCTTCCTGTAACAAGCATTTATGCCGAAGGGAATTTGTTGCAGAACCCGGGCTTTGAAGAAGGCGAAGAGGGGGCACCGGCAGGCTGGACCAAGGACATGTGGATTGCCGGAGATGCGGCGGGCTCCATATCCGTTCAGTCGGAAGAGGTTCATTCCGGCAGCAAAGCGGCGGTTATTGAGAATCTGGAGCCCAATCACCTGAAGTGGGTGCAGACCGTTACCGTCTTGCCGGATAGCTATTACAGAATCTCTGGATACGTCAAAATAGCCAGCACCGCAGGCGGGGGAATCGGGGCCAATATTTTCCCGGTAGGCATTGGGGGCGGTTATCCCGCTACCAGCGATACCGGCGGTGAATGGCAGCGTCTGGAGTTCATCGGCCAGACCGGCAAGGAGCAGACCGAGATCGGAATCGGCGCTGCGCTGGGCGGCTATGCCAATCTGATTCAGGGTAAGGCCTATTTCGATGATCTGTCCGTAGAGAAGCTGGATACAGTACCGGAGGGATCGAATATCATCTCACTGGACAGCGGCGCCCAGGCTCCCCCGGCAGATGCGGACGGCGGAAGCAAGCCGGAGGAAGTGCCGCATAAGGTGTCTCCGGCCAAGCTGCTGCTGCTTTCTGGAGTATTCTGCCTGTTCTTTGCTTTTCTGTACACAAGAGCCTTCCGCAGTGAGCGTCTGCTGAGACAGGAGGATGTAATCTACACCCGCTGGCTGTACGTTTTGTTTGGAGCGGCATTCATCCTGCGGATCTGGATCGGCCTTACGGCACAGGGCTATAAGAATGATATGAACACCTTCATGGCCTGGGGCCAGCGTCTGACCGACCTTGGACCGGGCAAATTCTATGAGGAAGGTTATTTCGCCGATTACCCGCCGGGGTACTTATATGTGCTATACCTGCTTAGCCTGCTGCGAGGATTATTTAACTTTGCGGGCGGGTCAGGTGCCGAGACGGTTCTCTTCAAGCTGCCTGCGATGCTCTCGGATCTGGTGCTTGGCTGGATTATCTATAAGAGCGCGCGAACCAGGCTCGGCTCCGGGCTGGCTATGGGGCTGATGATGCTGTTCCTGTTCAATCCGGCTGTGCTGATGGATTCGGCAGCCTGGGGGCAGGCGGATTCCTTTTTCCTCATCTTTCTGCTGCTCAGTATGATCGGGGTTGTCGATAAGCGCTTCGTACGTGCAGCGATCTTCTTTGCCGTCGCTACATTAATCAAGCCGCAGGCGCTGATTTTCACACCTGTGCTGCTGCTTGCCTTCTACCATCACCGGGCCTGGAAGCAGCTTGCGCTGGGCGCCCTGTACGGACTGGGAATTTTCCTTGTCCTCGCAGCCCCGTTCTTCTGGAACAACGGCGGTTTTGCAGGCTTGATTAACCTCTACAAAAGCACACTGTCCTCCTATCCGTATTCCACAGTGAATGCATTCAATCTGTATGCCTTGACTGACCCGATGTGGTCGGCGCTGGATGTGACCTGGCTCGGCATACCGTATCGTATATGGGGCTTTATTTTCATCCTGGTGGCAGTAGCACTTGCTGCTTATTATTCCTTCAATACCAAGGACTGCAAGGATCTCTCCAAGTCCTACTTCATCGCTATGGTGCTGATCACGATTGTCTTCGTATTCGGTACCAAAATGCATGAGCGTTACTTGTATCCGGTACTGATTCTGTCCTTATTCGCCTTCATGGAGAGCCGGGACCGGCGGTTCCTGACCCTGTTCCTCGGGTTCTCCCTGACCCAGTACATCAATGTTGGTTATACACTGGCGTATTTGAATACCGGCGGAAATCCGCCGGCTGACGGCATTGTTCTGGTTACAGCTATTACCACTATCATTCTTGCGATATATCTGCTCTATATTGGATACGATGTATATATCCGCCGAACTGCGAAGCTTTTGCCTGAGGCGGTTACCCCCAAGGAGGCGTACGCAGCAGATCTGCTGCTTGCAGAAGGTATCAAGCCGCTTGCCCCTGCTGAGCGCCGTTCTCCGCTGAAGCTGAAGCGCAGAGACTGGATCTGGATGCTCGGTATCACCGTGCTATACGGGGCGCTTGCCCTCTATCATCTGGGAGATAACAAGGCACCTGAGACTCTGTGGGAGCCAGCAGCCAGCGGCGAGAGCTTCTATGTGGATCTGGGGCAGGTCCATCAACTGGAGCGGGTTAATGTGTTCGGCGGTGTCGGAACAGGGAAGTTTCAGCTGGAATTCAGCCAGACCCCTGATAATTGGAGCAGCCCGCTTGAGGTAAGCGAGGATGTGGGCAATGTCTTCATCTGGAAAAGCCAGCCGCTTAACGTATCTGCAAGATATGTCAAGCTCTCGGTTACGTCTCCAGGCTTCACTCTCAATGAGATGGCCTTCTATGAGCAGGGGGCACCGGAGGTTCCTCTGACGATAGCAAGCGTGACACCCGATTCGGGAGCAGCAGCTAAAAGAGGAACGCCGGCCAATCTGTTTGACGAGCAGTCCGTCATTCCCAAGAACTCTAATTTCATGAACAGTACGTATTTTGATGAGATCTATCATGCCCGTACAGCTTATGAGCATTATCATAATATTGTTCCTTATGAGAACACGCATCCGCCGCTTGGCAAGCTGCTGATCGGGGTAGGGATGGAGCTGTTCGGCGTCAATCCGTTCGGTTGGCGGATCATCGGCACCTTGTTCGGGATTGCGATGCTGCCGCTGATCTATATCATGGCGATTCGGTTGTTCCGTAAGACCACCTATGCTGCACTGGCAGCGGGATTATTCGCTCTGGACTTCATGCATTTCACCCAGACGCGGATATCGACCATCGATGTGTACGGTGTATTCTTCATTATGCTGATGTTCTATTTCATGCAGCGGTATTTCACGATGAATTTCTACCGGGTGCCGCTGCGGACCACACTGGCTCCGCTGTTCTGGTCCGGCCTGTTCTTCGGCATCGGGGTTGCTTCGAAGTGGATCGTGATCTACGGAGGCGCAGGACTTGCTATTATGCTTGCGCTGGTACTTATTGAACGCTATAGAGAATACAAGGCTGCCGGACGCCTGCTGGCTGAAGGCAAGCTGAGCGGTCAGGAGCTCAAAGCCGCCTGCCGGACTGCAGATCAGTCCTTCTGGAAGAACACGATCATCACGCTGGCCAGCTGCATCGGATTCTTCGTCATTATTCCGGGAATCATATACAGCCTGTCCTTCATTCCTTCACTATCTGCGTCGGCAGAGGGCTTCACCGTTAAGGGGCTGATTGATGCTCAGAAGAATATGTACAACTATCACAGTCAGCTTGTAGCTACACATCCGTTCGCCTCCTCCTGGTGGGAGTGGCCGTTCATGAAGCGTCCGGTATGGTTCTTCAGCGGCGGCGAAGGCTTGCCTGCAGGCAAGGCGAGCAGCATAGTAACGATGGGCAATCCGCTGATCTGGTGGACAGGAATCTTCACGATGCTGGCTGCTGTATGGTTCACCCTGAAGCGCCGGGACAAGAGCCTGTATATGATTTGGATCGGCTTCTTCTCACAATATGTTCCATGGATGCTTGTGCCGCGTGAGACCTTCCTGTACCATTACTTTGCGATGGTGCCGTTTATGATTCTATCCATTGTGTACATCCTGAAGCTGCTTGACGGCAGGTTCCAGGGTGCCAAATATCTGCGGTACGCCTATGTTGCGGCCGCCGCCATCCTATTTGTAATGTTCTATCCGGTATTGTCCGGCATGCAGGTGAACAGCAGTTATATCATTCATGTACTTCGCTGGTTCCCTTCCTGGGTATTCTAGGAGGGGAGCTGTAAGAGCCGCATAGTTGCTCAAAGCTGATGTTGATGAAGCGCATCAAGGAAGCTGTGGCTTACAATAAATTGAGGAGGAACCCTTGTGAAGGCCAGATATAGTGTAATTGTGCCCATGTATAATGAGGAGGAAGTCATTCAGATAACCTACGAACGGCTCAAAAAAGTAATGGATGAGTGCGGGGATTCCTATGAGCTCGTGTTCGTCAATGACGGCAGCCGGGACCGTACGGCTGAGATTATGCGCGAAATCAGTAATAGGGATGAGCATGTCAAGCTGATTGACTTCTCCCGTAACTTCGGCCATCAGGTGGCGATTACGGCGGGTATGGATTATGCTGAAGGCCAGGCTGTTGTGGTGATTGACGCAGATCTCCAGGACCCGCCGGAGGTCATCCTGCAGATGATCGCCAAGTGGAAGGAAGGCTACGAGGTAGTCTATGCCAAGCGGCTGAAGCGCCACGGAGAGACCTTCTTTAAGAAGGTGACAGCCAAAATCTTTTACCGTCTGCTCAGCAGCATGACCAGTGTGGAGATTCCCACAGATACCGGGGACTTCCGGCTCATCGACCGTAAGGTCTGCGATGTGCTGCGCGGTCTGAAGGAGAAGAACCGTTATGTACGGGGGCTGGTAAGCTGGGTCGGCTTCCGGCAGACCATGGTGGAATATGTGCGGGAGGAACGCTTCGCAGGGGAGACGAAATATCCGCTCAAAAAAATGATCCGCTTTGCGCTCGACGGAATCACCTCCTTCTCGCACAAGCCGCTCAAAATCGCCTCTTATGTCGGCTTCTTCCTGTCCTTCTCCAGCTTCATCTACCTGTTCCTGGTCTTATTCCAGAAAGTCTTCACCTCTTGGACTGTGCCGGGCTGGGCATCCATTGTCGGGGTGAACCTGCTGTTTAACGGCATTGTGCTGATGCTGCTGGGCGTGATCGGGGAATACATCGGACGGATCTATGATGAATCTAAGGATAGACCGCTTTATATCGTACGCGAGACCCGAGGCTACCCGGAGGCAGAGGCCGAAGACACGCGGAAGGCAAGCGATTATGCAAGATAAGGCTTGGCGCGCAGGCATGATCCAGTTTCTGAAATTCAATGCGGTGGGCCTGCTTAACACGTTCATTGATTTTGCAGTATTTACCCTGCTGCATTCCCTGGGCATGCTTAACACCCCTGCACAGATTATTTCCTACAGTGCCGGGACGGCCAACAGCTTTTTCTGGAATAAGAAGGTGACCTTCAAGGGAAGGGACAGAGGCGGGGATGGCCGCTTTGACCGGATGCAGCTAGTAAGATTTATTGTGCTGAATCTGCTGGTGCTGGGCATTTCGGTGCTGCTGATTCATCTGCTGACTGATCGGCTGGGAGTCCAGGTGCTGATGGCCAAGGTGCTGGTTACCTTTGTTACAGTAATCATTAATTTCTTTGGAAGCCGGAAGTGGGTATTCTAGAGGTACAGTATGTCTTCCCCGTCCCCTGCGGGGGCAGCACTTATTCTATATTGCGGAGGCGATTGTCATGCGGAAGTTATCCTATTTGATTATACTTGCCGGGGTCCTGATTATGCTCTACCCCAAAGGAAGCGAATGGTACGAGGACCGTCAGCAGCAGAAGCTGCTGGAAGAGGCTGAACAGGCCTATAGTGAAATCGTTCCTTCGGCTACGGCTCCTGCCAGCCAGGATCTGAGCAAGCCTTATGCGGAAGTCACCCAGCTGCTGGCGGAAGAGTCTGGTGCGGAAGAGCCGGTGCCCACTACAGCGCCCGAGATTGAAGTGGGAGGCAAGATCACCGCTATTATTGAAATCGATAAAATCGATCTGAAGCTGCCTGTACTGGAGGGCGCCACCAAGACCAATATGAAGCATGCGGCGGCGCATATGAAGGAGACAGCTCCGATTGGCGCGGTAGGCAATGCAGCGATTGCGGCACATCGGTCAAGAACGGCAGGGCGGCTGTTCAACAGACTGGATGAGGTCGGTAAAGGGGATGCCATTACTGTTATTACAAGCGGACAGGAATACAAATATGTTGTATATGATGTATCTATTGTAGAGCCTACCGATATTTCAGTTCTGAAGGGTAAGGATGATGATAAGATTCTGACCCTCATTACCTGTGATCCGCTTGTCAACCCTACCCACAGACTCATTATTCATGCAAAGTTGACCTGATTGTCATAGGACAATGCTGAGAAAGGTCAAAAAACATAAAATTTTAGTCTATTTTTGCGGGAATCTAGTGATTTGGGTCTTGCTAATAGATTGAGATATGGTAAGCTATAACTATGAAAGCTAATACACGATAACGGCAAACCTATCGAAAGGTAGGGACGCAAAGCTACAGGGCCTTCCCGTCATGGATGGCAGCCAGTTACCGAATGAAGAGGCTTTTTTTGTTTGTTTTCATTCTGAATCTGTCATTATGTGGCAGTAGATTGGACAGATAAAGCTTATACGATAACGGCAAACCTATCGAAAGGTAGGGACGCAAAGCTAAAGGGCCTTCCCGTAAGAATGGCAGCCAGCTACCGAAAGGGGTTTTATCCATGAAGAAGTTTTATTTAATGCTGATTACACTTTTTGTGATCGTCACTTCCGTGCAGACAGGCACTGCTCAAGCAGCAAATGCAGATTCAAGCTGGTTAAATGTTGGACAACTTGATCAAGGGGTTATCGGGGTATCGTACGATGTTCCTAAAGACAAGAAGATGAAGCTCATGATTACCAAGGACAATAACAGCTATACTTACAACTTATACACTTCCAAACCGACCGAGACGTTCCCGCTGCAACAAGGTAATGGCTCTTACAAGGTCTCCGTTCTTGAGAATACTACCGGCAACAAATACAAAGTACTATCTTCCGAGACTGTATCTCTTTCAATGAGCAATGTGAATGCCGTATATTTGAGCTCTGTACAGAATGTAAAGTGGAGTTCTTCCGATAAATCCGTTCAAAAGGCAGCACAGCTTACAAAGGGTCTGACCACAGATGCAGACAAAGTTAAGGCTATCTACAATTACATCGTAGCTAACGTGAAATATGACTACTCTCTGGCCAACAGCGTAAGCACAGATTATATTCCGAACAACGACAATACACTGGCTACCAACAAAGGTATCTGCTACGATTACGCTTCCTTGTTCGCTACTATGCTCCGCAGTGAAGGGATTCCAACCAAGTTGGTTATGGGGAATACAAGCTATGTAACTTCATACCATGCCTGGAACGAAGTGTTCCTGAACGGCAAATGGGTGACGATTGATACTACAGTGGATGCAGGTCTGGGTAAGAAAACAGCATCAACAGAACTGATCAAATCAGCAAGCAAATATACTGCAGCGAAATTCTACTAAGAATAGCTGTAACTATAGCATTATCTGAGAATAACCCGCTTAGTCATTAAGCGGGTTATTTTTATTTATATAAAGGTTGCTTTTTAATAGAAGGATAGGTTATTATAAATAAGCGTTGTTGGAGCGGCAAAGGAAATGAGAGATTACTTAAATAAGTGATTTCAAAAATAAAGCTTGCATTGCTCAGATGAACGTGATATATTATAAGAGTTGCTGGTGACGACAACATCGACACTAACAACGAGCTTGATCTTTGAAAACTGAACAACGAGTGAGTATCGGAGATCACTTCGGTGAGATCCAAAAATGAGAATGTAAATTCTCGTCAGATGTTTCAAAATGAGCAATCGCTCTTTCTAAATACCAATTTGGAGAGTTTGATCCTGGCTCAGGACGAACGCTGGCGGCATGCCTAATACATGCAAGTCGAGCGGAGTTTGAGAGGAAGCTTGCTTCCTTTCAAACTTAGCGGCGGACGGGTGAGTAACACGTAGGCAACCTGCCCTCAAGCCTGGGATAACTACCGGAAACGGTAGCTAATACCGGATAATTTCTTTTTTCTCCTGAGAGAAGAATGAAAGGCGGAGCAATCTGCTGCTTGGGGATGGGCCTGCGGCGCATTAGCTAGTTGGTGGGGTAACGGCCCACCAAGGCGACGATGCGTAGCCGACCTGAGAGGGTGAACGGCCACACTGGGACTGAGACACGGCCCAGACTCCTACGGGAGGCAGCAGTAGGGAATCTTCCGCAATGGGCGCAAGCCTGACGGAGCAATGCCGCGTGAGTGATGAAGGTTTTCGGATCGTAAAGCTCTGTTGCCAGGGAAGAACGTCCGGTAGAGTAACTGCTGCCGGAGTGACGGTACCTGAGAAGAAAGCCCCGGCTAACTACGTGCCAGCAGCCGCGGTAATACGTAGGGGGCAAGCGTTGTCCGGAATTATTGGGCGTAAAGCGCGCGCAGGCGGTTATTTAAGTCTGGTGTTTAAACCTTGGGCTCAACCTGAGGTCGCACTGGAAACTGGGTGACTTGAGTACAGAAGAGGAAAGTGGAATTCCACGTGTAGCGGTGAAATGCGTAGATATGTGGAGGAACACCAGTGGCGAAGGCGACTTTCTGGGCTGTAACTGACGCTGAGGCGCGAAAGCGTGGGGAGCAAACAGGATTAGATACCCTGGTAGTCCACGCCGTAAACGATGAGTGCTAGGTGTTAGGGGTTTCGATACCCTTGGTGCCGAAGTTAACACAGTAAGCACTCCGCCTGGGGAGTACGGTCGCAAGACTGAAACTCAAAGGAATTGACGGGGACCCGCACAAGCAGTGGAGTATGTGGTTTAATTCGAAGCAACGCGAAGAACCTTACCAGGTCTTGACATCCAACTAACGAAGCAGAGATGCATCAGGTGCCCTTCGGGGAAAGTTGAGACAGGTGGTGCATGGTTGTCGTCAGCTCGTGTCGTGAGATGTTGGGTTAAGTCCCGCAACGAGCGCAACCCTTGACTTTAGTTGCCAGCAGGTGAAGCTGGGCACTCTAGAGTGACTGCCGGTGACAAACCGGAGGAAGGTGGGGATGACGTCAAATCATCATGCCCCTTATGACCTGGGCTACACACGTACTACAATGGCCGGTACAACGGGAAGCGAAGCCGCGAGGTGGAGCCAATCCCAGCAAAGCCGGTCTCAGTTCGGATTGCAGGCTGCAACTCGCCTGCATGAAGTCGGAATTGCTAGTAATCGCGGATCAGCATGCCGCGGTGAATACGTTCCCGGGTCTTGTACACACCGCCCGTCACACCACGAGAGTTTACAACACCCGAAGTCGGTGGGGTAACCCGCAAGGGAGCCAGCCGCCGAAGGTGGGGTAGATGATTGGGGTGAAGTCGTAACAAGGTAGCCGTATCGGAAGGTGCGGCTGGATCACCTCCTTTCTATGGAGAATGGTCTTCTGCAATGAAGACATTCAAATCTTAAATCTAGCCGGTCGGCTAGTTGCTCACTCGTTGGTCAGTTTTGAGAGTTTAAGCTCTCATCTTTACTGGCTGTAACTTCTATCGACACAGTCGTGTTCGACCAGAACTTACAGCAACTTGATCCTTGAAAACTGGATACCGAAACGAATTTGCGTTTTAGAACATCTTTTAGCTGAAACTTGTGTAAGCAAGTGGAAATAGTTATTAGTTGCTACCGTGATTTTCCTTAGGGAAAACGCATTGGTTAAGCTACTAAGAGCACACGGAGGATGCCTAGGCGCCAGGAGCCGACGAAGGACGTGGCGAACAACGAAACTGCCTCGGGGAGCTGTAAGCAAGCTTTGATCCGGGGGTGTCCGAATGGGGAAACCCAGCTGTGGTAATTCGCAGTTACTCATTTCTGAATACATAGGAAATGCAGAGGCAGACCAGGGGAACTGAAACATCTAAGTACCCTGAGGAAGAGAAAACAATAGTGATTCCGTCAGTAGCGGCGAGCGAACGCGGAACAGCCTAAACCAAGGGGCTTGCCTCTTGGGGTTGTGGGACGTCTCACATGGAGTTACAAAGGAATTCAGTAGGTGAAGAGGTCTGGAAAGGCCCGCGATAGAGGTAAAAGCCCTGTAGCCTAAACTGTGTTCCCTCCGAGACGGATCCCGAGTAGTGCGGGGCACGTGAAACCCCGTATGAATCCAGCAGGACCATCTGCTAAGGCTAAATACTACCTGGCGACCGATAGTGAAACAGTACCGTGAGGGAAAGGTGAAAAGCACCCCGGAAGGGGAGTGAAATAGAACCTGAAACCGTGTGCTTACAAAAAGTCAGAGCCCTCTTTATGGGTGATGGCGTGCCTTTTGTAGAATGAACCGGCGAGTTACGTTTAACATGCAAGGTTAAGGTGAGAAGCCGGAGCCGCAGCGAAAGCGAGTCTGAATAGGGCGATTTAGTATGTGGACGTAGACCCGAAACCGTGTGATCTACCCCTGTCCAGGGTGAAGGTGCGGTAACACGCACTGGAGGCCCGAACCCACGCATGTTGAAAAATGCGGGGATGAGGTGGGGGTAGCGGAGAAATTCCAATCGAACTCGGAGATAGCTGGTTCTCCCCGAAATAGCTTTAGGGCTAGCCTCGGTGAATGGAGTGGTGGAGGTAGAGCACTGATTGGGTGCGGGGCCCGCAAGGGTTACCAAGCTCAGTCAAACTCCGAATGCCATTTACTTCTTGCCGGGAGTCAGACAGTGAGTGCTAAGATCCATTGTCAAAAGGGAAACAGCCCAGACCATCAGCTAAGGTCCCCAAGTGTGTGTTAAGTGGGAAAGGATGTGGAGTTGCACAGACAACCAGGATGTTGGCTTAGAAGCAGCCACCATTGAAAGAGTGCGTAATAGCTCACTGGTCGAGTGACTCTGCGCCGAAAATGTAACGGGGCTAAACACACCACCGAAGCTATGGCTAGATGCTTTGCATCTGGGGTAGGGGAGCGTTGTATGTGGGTTGAAGGTGTACCGTAAGGAGCGCTGGACAGCATACAAGTGAGAATGCCGGTATGAGTAACGAAAAGATCAGTGAGAATCTGATCCGCCGAAAGCCCAAGGTTTCCTGAGGAAGGCTCGTCCGCTCAGGGTAAGTCGGGACCTAAGGCGAGGCCGACAGGCGTAGTCGAAGGACAACAGTTTGAAATTACTGTACCACCGTAATCCGCTATGAGCGATGGGGTGACGCAGGAGGGTAGTGACGCGGACTGATGGATGTCCGTCTAAGCAGTGAGGCTGGTGTGCAGGCAAATCCGCACATCATTAAGGCTGGGCTGTGATGGGGAGCGAAAATTATAGTAGCGAAGGTCATGATCTCACACTGCCAAGAAAAGCCTCTAGCCAGGAGAAGGTGCCCGTACCGCAAACCGACACAGGTAGGCGAGAAGAGAATTCTAAGGCGCGCGGAAGAACTCTCGTTAAGGAACTCGGCAAAATGACCCCGTAACTTCGGGAGAAGGGGTGCCTCGGTAGGGTGAATAGCCCGAGGGGGCCGCAGTGAAAAGGCCCAAGCGACTGTTTAGCAAAAACACAGGTCTGTGCGAAGCCGCAAGGCGAAGTATACGGGCTGACGCCTGCCCGGTGCTGGAAGGTTAAGGGGAGCGGTTAGGGGTTAAACCCGAAGCTGTGAACCGAAGCCCCAGTAAACGGCGGCCGTAACTATAACGGTCCTAAGGTAGCGAAATTCCTTGTCAGGTAAATTCTGACCCGCACGAATGGCGTAACGACTTGGGCGCTGTCTCAACGAGAGATCCGGTGAAATTTTAATACCTGTGAAGATGCAGGTTACCCGCGACAAGACGGAAAGACCCCATGGAGCTTTACTGCAGCTTGATATTGAATTTGGGTACGATCTGTACAGGATAGGTGGGAGCCGTGGAGGCAGGAGCGCAAGCTTCTGCGGAGGCGCCGTTGGGATACCACCCTGATCGTATCTAGGTTCTAACCTAGTGCCCTCATCGGGTACGGGGACCGTGTCAGGCGGGCAGTTTGACTGGGGCGGTCGCCTCCTAAAGAGTAACGGAGGCGTTCAAAGGTTCCCTCAGAATGGTTGGAAATCATTCGCAGAGTGCAAAGGCATAAGGGAGCTTGACTGCGAGACCTACAAGTCGAGCAGGGACGAAAGTCGGACTTAGTGATCCGGTGGTACCGCATGGAAGGGCCATCGCTCAACGGATAAAAGCTACCCTGGGGATAACAGGCTTATCTCCCCCAAGAGTCCACATCGACGGGGAGGTTTGGCACCTCGATGTCGGCTCATCGCATCCTGGGGCTGAAGTAGGTCCCAAGGGTTGGGCTGTTCGCCCATTAAAGCGGTACGCGAGCTGGGTTCAGAACGTCGTGAGACAGTTCGGTCCCTATCTGTCGTGGGCGCAGGAAATTTGAGAGGAGCTGTCCTTAGTACGAGAGGACCGGGATGGACGTACCGCTGGTGCATCAGTTGTTCCGCCAGGAGCATGGCTGAGTAGCTACGTACGGACGGGATAAGCGCTGAAAGCATCTAAGCGTGAAGCCCCCCTCAAGATGAGATTTCCCAGTATGTAAGACCCCTTGAAGACGACGAGGTAGATAGGTTGGAGGTGGAAGTGCAGCAATGCATGGAGCTGACCAATACTAATCGGTCGAGGGCTTATCCAAAAAAATACCCCAAAAAGTGAAGATGACGCTGACGAAGCGGATTCCGAGTACTTTCCGGGGGCCCCGTAAGAAGGGCAAACGCAGATTCATTTCGGATTCAGTTTTCAGGAATCAAATTCCTGAAGCATTTACGCTGTAAATGCCCGTTTGGTGGCGATAGCGGAGGGGTTCCACACGTACCCATCCCGAACACGACCGTTAAGCCCTCCAGCGCCGATGGTACTTGGACCGAAGGGTCCTGGGAGAGTAGGACGTTGCCAAGCACACAAGACCACTGTTGAGAAATCAATAGTGGTCTTTTTGTATTTTCGGGGAAGCCTTGTGGACAGGTTGTGAGTAGATTCCAGGTCTTCTTACAAGTGGCGCATAGTTATACACATGTGGATAGATTTAGTTTTTTTGATACTTCTCCCCAAATGATGTGGATATCCGGTACAATAATGTGGATAGGTACCGAAAATTGGGGATAGACAGGTGAAGGAGCCAAAGGTTATGGATAAGCATAGCAGCTTTTTGTGGACAGAGCAGTTCAGGGTTCAGGCAAGTGACACGGATTACCGTTCAAGGGGCAAGCTCTCCTTCCTGCTGGATATCATGCAGCGTGCTGCGGATTCGGCTGTAAGCAGCCTGGGGCTAAGTGTGGAGAGTATGCTCAAGGCGGGCATGGGCTGGATGGTCATCACCCTGGATCTGAATCTGCAGCGTCTGCCATCCCCGGGTGAGCTTCTTAAGGTACATACCTGGAGTAAAGGAAACAAAGGACCGCTCTGGCAGCGGGATTACCGGATCTATGACGCCCAAGGTGTAGAGCTTGCTTCGGCGCGATCGATCTGGGCCCTTGTGGATATCGGGAAGCGGAAGATTTTGCGTCCGTCAGCCTTGCCTATTGTTGTTGAGCCGTATTTAGAAGATTCCGTAGGGAGTCTGCCGGATAAAGTAATCCTTCCACCCGAACTTCTCTTGCAGGAGACTTACCGTTATCAGGTAAGATATAGCGGGCTGGATAACAACAAACATCTTAACAACGCGCGATATGCAGATTTATGTTGTGATGCCCTGGCGCTGGAGGAGTGGGAGGAGTTAGAGCTTACGGGGCTTCATATCACCTATGCCCAGGAAGCCAAATATGGTGAAGAGATCAGTGTTATGCGATCTTCTCTAACTGAAGAAGGTATATATGTGCGCGGGCAAGGCGGGGAGCGGATCTTTTTTGAAGCTTGCTTGAAGCTTAGAAGATAGGTTGATGTCTGAGAGAGACTTACATAGCGTTAAATCTAGACAGTTGCTCGAATTTCAGGGGAACTGTCTTTTGTCATATTTGCTATTTCCTTATATGTCACAAATACACAATTGGCATTCGTTATACAGGTGTAAAAGGAAAGTGGAGGTGATTCCTTTGGAGCAAGGCAACCCCGGGGGCCCAATGTATCCAAATAAGATTGAAGAAGCCATTCATCAGGTACACGCAGGA
Organism: Paenibacillus sp. FSL R7-0210; assembly: GCF_038009085.1. Lineage (NCBI taxonomy): Bacteria > Bacillati > Bacillota > Bacilli > Caryophanales > Paenibacillaceae > Paenibacillus > Paenibacillus sp. FSL R7-0210. The sequence continues at coordinate 5,703,931 of NZ_JBBPAR010000001.1, read as the reverse complement.
GACAGGCAAGCGTTCTCAACCATAATTAAGGAGTATGAAAGAAAGATTTACACGTATTGCTACTATCTCCTAAGGAGCCATGAAGAAGCGGAGGATGCTGTGCAGGATATATTCGTTAAGGTGTATCAGCAGCTTGGGCGTTATGAACGGCGGGTTTCTTTTTCGGCCTGGCTATATAAGGTGGCTTATCATCATTGCCTGGACCAGCTTCGCAGGCGTAAGCGCCGCAGCCGGTTACTGTCCCTTTATAAGCTGCAACTGATGACGAATCAACAAGCGTTGCCGGAGGAGTCGCCGGTAGACCGGATTTTTGAAAATCTCACTTCGGAAGAGCGGGGGCTATTAATCCTTCGTGTCATTGAACAATACAGCTTCGAAGAGATCTCAATGATTACCGGAAGCAGTTCGGCGGCGCTGCGCAAAAAATATGAACGGCTCCGTAAAAAACTGATTCAGCAAAAAGCGGATGAAAAGGGAGGGTGTGCTCATGGAGAAGTGGCAGAATCAAACTGAGAAGCAAATGCTGGAACGTATTCGCAGCAGCGTCGAAAGAGTAGAGCTTCCTGTAGATAGCTATAATGAGCAGATTATGAACCGGATCGAACATTTGGAGACCAGAGGAGGAAATAAATTGCTTAAAAAGACGCTGGCAGCCGCAAGCATAGCTGTAGTAATAGGGTTAGGTACGATAACCGCAGGGTTCATCTCTCCTGCTTGGGCCGATACCTTGAGTCAAATTCCTGTCTTCAGCAGTATATTCAAGCACACGGAGAACCCGGGACTGAAATTAGCGGCGGAACAGGGCCTGACTACTTCACCTAATATGAGCGTTACCAAGGATGGAGTGACTTTAAGTGTTACGGAGGTATTTTATGACGGAATCCAGTTGGCCATCGGCTTCGAAAGAACCGGAGTAGCAGATGAGCGGGTGCTTGCGGAGATTACTGATTTTAAAACCCATGAATTCGATCAATCAACTAAAGGACTGCTGGGTCTGCCAGAGGTTACTCTGGCGACAGGAGAGCCTATCGGCTTCGGTTCTTCTATCACAGGTGACGTAAAAGGACAACCGAACACCCTCTTATTGGAGCTTAGAGAACTGCACAATGCTTCGGCTCTCGGAGACGAATTCAAGGTGAATATCCGCGTACCGGTTGCCCAGATCGCCGAGCCGTTTGAGTTCGAGGTAACAGCGAAGAAGCTTGCGGAGGGAATCATCAACCTTACCCCGGGCCAGGGAGCGAGCAAAGACTCCTTCCATTATAAAGTAAAGAGTCTGGACATCACGCCTGCTGCGATGAGGCTGGTCGTCACCAGCGAAGGAGAGGTGCCTGCATCGCCGGAGCAGACAGGGGAATATGGTCCAACGGCGGTATTCTATGAGCTTGTGGATGATGTCGGTAATGTGGCTACTTCTGGCCAGGGATATGCCATGATGAAGGCTGTTCAGCATCCTATTGTGGATAGCCTGTACAATATCTTCCCGCAAACCCCTAAGACGATTACGGTCAGACCGTATACCATGACTTTGGATAATGATCTGAAGCTCTTGTTGGATGACAATGGGAAACCGGTGAGAACTTATCATAAGGATCTTGAGAGCACTATAGTGATTCCATGAACCCGCGAACCGTGAAAACGGGAATAGGTAAAATAGGCTGAGCCCTTGTCCGCGTCTGCTGTGCAGATGCGGGCTTTTTTGAAAAATACCTGAGTCATCATCGAAGCGAAAGCCTCACTTTGTGGGGTTATTTTGCTGATTAGAGCAGCGTTAACGGAATGTAGATTTCACTTACGGAGTTCGGATGGTGGGGTCCCAGATAGCCCTGACCGTAGTATTCAAATTCATAAGGGAGGTTCAGGCGGTAATCGGTTCTCGGCAGAAAAACGCCATAGATATATTTGTAGGTAGCAGAAACTTCTGCGGATGGCCCTGTATGCTTAAATCTAAGATAACGTGCTGGCGGCAGAGTGTGGATAGGGAGGTGGTTGACTGCTTGTCCACAGCTTGCCTGAACGCTAGTGCCGGTATGTACAGATGCTATGGAGTTTAGCTCACAGGCGATGTGAAAGGAGATTCCGTTATCCTCATAGTTATCCGGCCAATAGCCTAGCTGGTAATACTGCTCTGGAAGCTTGCGGTCCGGGATAGCCGGAAGACTGCTGAATAGCTGCTCCCAAGCTGCTCCGATGACCGACTGATCTTGCGTAACGGTAATGAATGGCCCCTGAAGCCTGATTGCACCAAGCACAATCAGGTCAGGAGAGGCGCCCTTCTGCTCTGACCAATGCGGTAAATCAGCCGGCTGTAAGGGATGGAGAAACATAGGAATGTCAGGGTTAGACTTGTGGCGGATATGGGTGGGAGTAGTGCGCAGCAGTCTTTTGAAAGCCCGGGTGAAGGTCTCGTAATCATTATAAGCATAGTCCAGTGAGATCTCGTGAAAGGTCCGCTCGGGTCTGCCTAGAATATCCCTGGCCGCCTCGGAAATCCTCCGTCTTGCTATATAGTCGCCTGGTGTCAGTCCGGTAACCCCCTGAAACAGGCGGATGAAATGGAACAGGGAATAGCCGCTCTCTCTGGAGAGGGTCAGAACAGACAGCGGCTGCTTCAGATTCGCTTCGATATATTGGGTCGCCTGCAGAATAAGCTGGCTGTTCTTCATAAAGTCCTCTCCTCTTATGGTTACTCTACAGTCCACTCTCCCCATGAGGCGGCCCATGCGGGCACTCTAACCTGACGAACACGGTCGGTGGAAGGGAAATAAGCTTTGATATCAAGCACCGGCGTTCCCGGATAAGCATCCAGTCCGCTGACCTCCACAATTCCCTGATCTAGGTCAACGGATAGAATACGGGCAACCGTGAGTCCAAGCGGATTAGGGCGGACCGGAGACCGGGTCGCAAAAACACCGCTTACCGGCGCATTATAGGGAGGCTCAATCTGAGTAGTCCCCCGGAAGCTATCATCTGCAAACTCATGAATCCACCACAGGATCTGGCAGTGGCTGAAAGCATCTAACCCCTTCAAGGCAGGTCTGTATTCGGGTCTAATCTCAAGTCGCAGGTTCTGCTGTGTTCCCGTTACTACTCCTACTGGTATAATATTATACAATTCTGAGGCGGGCATTGGCTGTGACTCCTTTCGGCTGGGGGATGATTCTAGTCTAGCTGAAGTGAAGGGAATTCGGCCTGATGATAATTGCGGACTTGTATGTCATGGTATAATAGGTTGTTGATGACAGGGAGGGGTTTGGACGATGAAGGTATTGGTATTGGCAGAGAAGCCGTCGGTGGCCCGTGAGATTGCGCGGGTGCTGGGCTGTGGGAATAAACAGAAGAGTTATATGGAAGGTCCGAAATATGTGGTGACCTGGGCGCTGGGGCATCTGGTTGGCCTGGCTGAGCCTGAGGACTATAACAATAAATATGCAACCTGGGCGCTGGAGGATCTGCCGATTCTTCCAGAGAAGGCCAAGCTGAAGGTGCTGCGCGAGACCAGCCAGCAATATAAGGCTGTGCAGCAGTTAATGAAGCGGCAGGATATAGAGGAGCTGATCGTAGCAACGGATGCGGCGCGTGAGGGTGAGCTGCTGGCCCGCTGGATTATGAATATGGCAGGCTGGAAAAAACCGTTCCGGCGGCTGTGGATCTCTTCGCAGACGGATAAGGCCATTAAGGAGGGCTTCGCTTCGCTGCGGCCTGGACGGGATTTCGACCGGCTGTATGAATCTGCCCGCTGCCGTGCTGAGGCGGATTGGATGATCGGGCTGAATGTGACGCGGGCCTTAACCTGCAAGTTCGGCGCGCCGCTCTCTGCGGGGCGTGTGCAGACCCCTACCCTGGGAATGATTATGGACCGGGAGAATGAGATTATCGGCTTCCGTTCCCAGGAATATGACCTGCTGACTGGGGATTTCGGGAATTTCCAGGCGGGGTGGCGTGCTCAGGGCGGGGATGGCCGGATTTTTGACAGGGAGAAGACGGGGGGCCTCAAGGAGAAGCTCACGGGCCGCAGCGGACGGATCACAAAGGTGCAAAAAAGCGAGAAAAGCGAGCCGCATCCGCTGGCTTACGATCTGACTGAGCTGCAGCGGGATGCCAACCGTAAATACGGCTTCTCAGCGAAACAGACCTCAAGTGTGCTCCAAAAGCTGTATGAACAGCATAAGCTGGTCACCTATCCGCGTACAGACAGCCGTTATCTGACCGCTGATATGACGGGCACGCTAAAAGAAAGGCTCGACAGCGTGGCTGTCGGGCCGTATGCAGCCCTCGCCAGACCGCTGCTGCGGAAGCCGCTGCCGATTACGAAGCGGATTGTCGATGACAGCAAGGTCAGCGATCACCACGCGATTATTCCGACAGAGCAGACGGTGCTGCTCAATCTGCTGAGTGCGGAAGAGCGGAAGCTCTACGATCTGATCGTAAGGCGGTTCATCAGCCTGTTCTATTCTCCGGCCCGTTATGATGCCGTAGCTGTGACGGTAACCGTAGATGGTGAAAGCTTCTATGTGAAGGGAACTACCATCAAGGATGCAGGCTGGCGTGAGGTATACGGCGGAGATATGAGCTCGGATGACGACGAGGAGGATGCGGGGGATGAACCCGCAGCAGGCAGTGTGAAGCTGCCGGAGCTGCGGGAAGGTGACCCTGTGAAGCTTGCGCGCTGCATCATCAAGCCGGGACGGACACAGCCGCCGAAGCGTTATAATGAAGCCACGCTGCTGACGCAGATGGAGAAGCATGGGCTGGGGACACCGGCCACCCGTGCGGATATTATTGAGAAGCTGGTCAGCTCGGATACGATTGAACGGCAGGGCAATCTGCTGCATCCGACCGGCAAGGGCAAGCAGTTGATTGAGCTGGTCTCGGGACAGCTGCGTACACCGGAGCTGACGGCACGCTGGGAAGCGGAGCTGGAGAGAATTGCGCGCGGGCAGGGGCGCCCGGAGCCTTTTTTACAGGGTATCCGGAGTATGGCCCAGGAGCTGGTGTCTGGGGTGAAGAACAGCGGAGCGGAATACAAGCCGCATAATGTCTCTAACAGCCATTGTCCGGAGTGTGGAACAAGGATGTTAGAAAAGAAGACCAAACGCGGCAAGCTGCTGGTCTGTCCGAAGGAGGACTGCGGCTACACCCGGGCGGGCGAGAAGCAGCTGTCGAACCGCCGTTGCCCGCAGTGCCATAAGAAGATGGAGATGAAGGAAGGCAAGGCCGGGAAGTATGTGCAGTGCCTCGGCTGCGGAATTACAGAGACGATGGATAAGGACCACAAGCATATCAACAAACGCGAGCAGCAGAAGCTGGTGCAGCAGTACAGCAAGACGGAAAGTGCCGGCAACAATCTTGGGGACCTGCTGAAGGCTGCGATGGAAGCGAAACAGAAGGGCAAGTAGCCGCAGGAAGCCAAAGTAAGGCTGTCCAAGGGACGGCAGATATGCTTTACTGTAGAAGATTGATACGGGGTCAGGCGTTAGGGCTCCGGTAAATAGAGTGGGGCAGGTGGAGAAGTGGCGGCGGCTGAAGGTTTAGCGGGTGTGACGAAAGCGGCAGAGGCTCCGGGTACGAAGGGGAGCAGCCGGTTGTATTTTCTGGTGATCGTCTTTATGTTCTGGTTCTCTTCTTATATCTATGTTCCGGTGCTCTCGCCGTATGTGGAGCATCTGGGAGCTTCTTATGTCATGGTAGGAGCGGTGCTGGGGATCTACGGCCTGATGCAGATTCTGTTCCGGCTGCCGATAGGGATGGGTTCAGATGTGCTTAACCGGCGGAGGCCGTTCATTTATCTGGGGCTGATCGCAAGCGGAGCGAGCTGTCTGCTGTTCCTGGCAGGGGCACATCCGGGCTGGGCGCTGGCGGCGCGGGCGGTCTCCGGGATAGCGGCATCGGCGTGGGTAGTATATTCGGTGATGTTCGCGGGGTATTTTCCGAAAGAAGAGGCGGGCAGGGCTATGGGTATGCTCCAGTTCACCACGGTGATTGCCCAGTTAACCAGCATGATGATCAGCGGCTATATCGTAGACCACTTCGGCTGGAATACCCCGTTCATCATCGGTGGGATTGTGGCGGTGGCCGCGATGCTGCTGGTCGTCCGTCTTCCGGAGCAACAGCTGGAGAAGCGCACGGCGATTAAGCTCAAGGATCTGGCCGGTGTCGTGAAGGAGCCGCTGCTGGTAAAAGTATCACTGTTATCGGTGCTGGCCCATTGTGTGCTGTTCATTACAATGTTCGGCTACACGCCGAACCAGGCGCTCTATATTGGCGCAAGCAAGGGAAGTCTCGGCTGGCTGACGCTGGCTTTTATGCTGCCTCATGCGGTAGCGACCCTCTATGGTGCGCGGCTGTTCGGCCGGTGGCTGGGGGACCGGGGGACGCTGATGCTCGGTTTTGCCGGAAGTGCGGTGTTCACGTTGCTGATTCCCTCAATGCCAACGCTTGCCGCCTTATGTGCCACACAGATCGGAAACGGGTTCATGCAAGGCCTGATCTTCCCGCTGCTGCTGGGTAAATCCGTCTCCGGGGTAGCTCCGTTCAAGCGGGCGACAGCGATGGGGTTCTATCAGGCGGTGTATGCGATCGGCATGTCCGGCGGTCCTTTTGTAGCGGGATGGATGAGTGCGGCGTATGGTCTGCGCGGAGGCTTCTGGCTGGGCGCTATTGCAGCGGTGCTGGCGGCGGTGCTGTCCTGGTTCTGGATCAGGGAAGCCGGAGCCGCAGGCGGGCGGAGCAAGAAAGAGCGGCAGTTGCAGGGCCGGTGATGTGAGGTTATTGGTTTTTTGCCGGAAAGGGTAATATAATAGAGAGCAGATAGGATGCTAGGAGGAGGGGCCGGAGGGATGGTCAAGGTGGTATTGCTGTGGTTCGCGCTGATCAACATTATCGGGTATGTAGTGATGTCGGAAGACAAGAACAAGGCCCGGAAAAGACGGGATCGGGTGCCGGAGAAAACATTATTTCTGCTGGCGTTCATGGGCGGTGCGCTGGGTGTGCTGATTGCCATGTACCGCAAACGCCACAAGACAAGGCATACTTCCTTCAGACTCGGAATTCCGCTGCTGCTGCTGCTGAATATGGTGCTGTATGGATATTTTTTGAGGTAAGACCTTTGCAGGCTTGGTAATGATGTAAATAATAGAAAGAGGTGGCGTATATGTTATTCTCTAAAATTCTGCTTGCCTATGACGGTTCAAAGGCTTCGAATCAGGCTCTGGAACGGGCGATTGAGCTGGCTAAGGTAACTCCGGGGTCCTCCCTGTACGTCGTACACGCATTTGAATTCCCGCGGTTCTTCATCGGGGAAGCGCTCGCGCCTCTGCCGGCATCGGTGAACAAGGATTATTATGACCTCGCGGTCCAGACTACGGATGAAGTGAAAAGCCGGCTGGAAGCCGAAGGTCTGAATGCTACGGTAGAATTGCTGCAGGGATCGCCTGCGGAAATTATTCTGAATTATGCCAAGGAGCAGGGTGCAGATGTAATCGTCATCGGCAGCCGGGGGCTGGGCGGTATCCGGGAATTCGTTCTGGGCAGCGTCAGCCATAATGTGGTGCAAAGTGCGCGCATTCCGGTGCTGGTTGTTAAATAATAGGAACTTTAGTAGAGGAACGCTGAGGCGTTCCCCTTTTTTTAATACGAAGATGGGCGGATTAGCGGGAATAAGATTTTCATTTATACCCAAAAGCGAACAATTTGCAGTCATGATATGACAATGTTCGTGTTTAAGTTGACATGATGTGTAGGGCGTTGTTAAACTGAATCTATGAAGAGCTCGTATAAAACCGGGGATAAGGCCCGGAAGTTTCTACCCGGTAACCGTAAATTGCCGGACTACGAGGAAATAGGATAACTGGAACGACAGCAGATAGCCTCCCCGCAGCCCGGGGCGGTGTTCCTGCATTCTCCTGCCTGTAGAGACGGGGAGTATGCAGCTGCCGGGCGGTTATCACCTGATTCCTTAGTAGTCCGGGTCCACCCGCAGCAGAATGCGTCTGGAGTCCGGGCTATTTTTCACGGTTCATGCGGGAATTGGCAGGAAACGGGACACACTGAAATCAGAGAAATCTCTATAACGGAAATGGAAGGCTGGGTGAACGATGTCTGTGCAAGTAGGTGTCATTATGGGCAGCAAATCGGACTATGAAACGATGGAGCATACCTGTGCGGTGTTGGAGGAGCTAGGCATAGCTTATGAGAAAAAGGTTGTCTCCGCACACCGCACACCGGATCTGATGTTCCGTTATGCCGAGGAGGCGGCGGAGCGCGGCCTGCGGGTCATTATCGCCGGAGCGGGAGGCGCGGCGCATCTGCCGGGCATGGTGGCTGCTAAGACCACGCTGCCTGTTATCGGGGTTCCCGTACAGTCGAAGGCCTTGAACGGCATGGATTCGCTGCTGTCTATTGTGCAGATGCCTGCGGGCATCCCGGTAGCGACGGTAGCGATCGGACGCGCCGGAGCTATCAATGCGGGACTGCTGGCGGCGCAGATCATCGGCGCCTTCGAGCCGGAGGTAGCGCAGCGGGTGCAGCTGCGGCGCGAGGCGACTCAGCAAGAGGTGCTGGAAAGCAGCGAGAGTCTATGAGCCTGGAGGAGCTGAAGGCCGGACGGCTGGAGGGTGGCGCGGAGCGGGCTGAGGTTGAAGGCGAAGCGGGCGGTGCTGAGGTGGAACGGGTGGTAAAGGCTGCAGGCGAAGCTGAAGGTGCCGGGGCGGAGCGGGCCATGAAGGCTGAGGGCGAAGCGGGTGGTGCTAAGGCAGAGCGGGAAGAGACCGGGGCGCAGCCGCCACGGACGCTGCTGCCCGGCGCAACGATCGGCGTGCTCGGCGGCGGGCAGCTCGGGCGCATGATGGCGTTGTCCGGCAGCGCCATGGGCTACCGCTTCGTGGCGCTGGACCCGGCAATGGATGCGCCATGCGGGCAGGTGACGCCGCAGATCACTGCGGCGTATAACGACCGGGACGCCGCGCGCGAGCTGGCGCGGCGCTCCGACGTCATCACGTACGAGTTCGAGAACGTGGACGCGGGCGTAGCCGCGCTGCTGACGGAGGAATCGTACGTGCCGCAGGGCAGCGCGCTGCTGTATACGACGCAGCACCGGCTGCGCGAGAAGGCGGCAATCGAGGCGGCCGGCGTGCCCGTTGCCCCGTACCGCAAGGTCGGCAGCCTGGCGGAGCTGGAAGCGGCGGCTGCCGAGCTGGGCCTGCCCTGTGTGCTGAAGACAGCCACAGGAGGATATGACGGCAAGGGACAAGCCGTGATCCGCAGACCGGAAGAGCTGGCCGCAGCGTTCCGGCAAGTCGCGCCGGGTGCGCAAGCAGATGTACCGGAGCTGGTGCTGGAGAAATTCATCACCTTCAAATGTGAGATTTCGGTCATCGCCGCCCGGAGTGCCTCGGGGGAGGTTAAGAGCTTCCCGCCTGCCGAGAACATTCATGTGGATAATATCCTGCATCTCTCGATTGTCCCTGCGCGGGTGCCGGAGGAGATTCAGCGGCGGGCCTGCGAGCTGGCCGAGCGGATTGTCTCCGGCATGAAGGCGGTCGGGCTGCTGGCGGTTGAGATGTTCGTGACGGAGGATGGAGAGCTGTTCGTCAATGAGCTGGCACCGCGTCCGCATAACTCCGGCCATTATACGATGGATGCCTGCGTGACCTCGCAGTTCGAGCAGCATGTGCGGGCGATCTGCAATCTGCCCCTGGGCGATACGAAGCTGCTGACTCCTGTGGTGATGGTGAATGTACTCGGCCAACATCTGGACGGAGCCGTTCAGGCAGCCTGCCGTGCGAATGAAGAGGCAACCCGGCTTGGGATATCGCCCAAGCTTCATATATATGGCAAGACCGAGAGCAAAACCGGCCGTAAAATGGGCCATATCAACCTGCTCTGCAAGGATACCGGCGACGGATTGTCCTGGGTAGAGCAAACTAACCTTTGGAGGAACTGACAAGCTATGATTGAACGTTACAGCAGACCTGAGATGCGGGCCATTTGGACCGAAGAGAATAAATTCAACGCGTGGCTGGAGGTTGAGATTTGCGCCTGTGAGGCGTGGGCCGAGCTGGGAGTGATCCCGCATGAGGATGCCGCGAAGCTACGCAAGGATGCCAAATTCGACATCGCGCGGATTGATGAGATTGAACTGGAGACGCGCCATGATGTGATTGCTTTTACCCGTGCAGTATCCGAGAGTCTTGGCGCAGAGCGCAAATGGGTGCATTACGGACTAACCTCGACAGATGTGGTCGATACGGCGCTGGGTTACCTGCTGCGTCAGGCCAACGAGATTCTGGAGCAGGATATTATCCGGTTCATTGAGATTCTAAAAGACAAAGCCATCGCCTACAAGGATACCCCAATGATGGGCCGTACCCATGGCGTACATGCAGAGCCAACAACATTCGGCCTGAAGATGGCGCTGTGGTATGAGGAAATGAAGCGGAACCTGGAGCGCTTCCGTCATGCCGCTAGCGGCGTACAATTCGGCAAAATCTCCGGGGCGGTCGGCACCTATGCCAATATCGACCCGTTCGTGGAAGAATTCGTCTGCCGCAAGCTGGGCACCAGCCCGGCACCAATCTCCACCCAGACCCTACAGCGTGACCGTCATGCAGAGTATATGGCGGCGCTGGCACTGGTTGCCACTTCCCTCGACAAGTTCGCTACCGAGATCCGCGCTTTGCAGAAGAGTGAGATTCGCGAGGTAGAGGAGGCTTTTGCCAAGGGTCAAAAGGGTTCGTCCGCCATGCCGCATAAGCGTAATCCGATCGGCTGCGAGAATATCTCCGGCCTGTCGCGCGTCATCCGCGGCCATATGATGACAGCTTACGAGAACGTGCCGCTGTGGCACGAACGGGATATCTCGCATTCCTCCGTGGAACGGATTATCCTGCCGGATGCGACCATGCTGCTCAACTATATGCTGAACCGCTTCGGCAATATCGTGAAGAACCTGACCGTATTCCCTGAGAATATGAAGCGAAACATGAACCGTACCTTCGGCGTTCCGTTCTCCGGCCGTATTCTGACGAAGCTGATCGACAAGGGCTTCAGCCGCGAGCAGGCGTACGACACTGTGCAGCCGCGTGCGATGCAGGCCTGGGAGGAGCAGACCCAGTTCCGTGACATCGTGGAAGCAACCCCGGAGATCACGGCCGTGCTTAGCGCAGAAGAGATCGAGGATGCGTTCAATCCTTCCTGGCATCTGAAGCATGTGGACACCATCTTCCGCAAGCTGGAGCTCATTTAAATTTTTAAAAAAGGTAAGTCAGTGGTGAACTGATGAGCTGGAGAAGATAGGGGCGGAGCCATGGGGGAGGTTTGTTCCCGGGAAGCGCAGCAACAGGGGATAAGATTAGCTATTAGGGTCAAAGGAGGAACGGAGAGGAATTTTGGAACTGTAGAAGCGTTAGCGTTCGCCTTTATGGTCAGATTTCTACCACAGCCTGTGGTTAAATCAGAGAAATATGACCATAACAGCGATCGGAAGTCCAAAACTTCCCGCAGTGACCCTATTAACCCGAAGGTGTAGTCAATTCCTTGATGCGAAGCGCAGGAAACAAGCCTCCCAAAGCTTTTAGCCCAAATATAAGCAAGATCATTTGTTCAAGGGAGGAAAGGTCATGACATCATCGGCCGTATCCACTGCCGTGGAACTAATAAATGCGCCGCTGCTCTACAAAGGCAAGGTTCGTGAGCTGTACGATTTGGGTGATGAGGTGCTGATCGTTGTGACAGACCGGATCTCCGCATTCGATTACGTGCTGGACCCGGCGGTGCCGGACAAAGGCAACGTGCTCAACCGGCTCAGCGCCTTCTGGTTCGGAGAGACTAAGGAGCTGATCGAGAACCATGTGGTTCATATCGATGTGGACCGGCTCGGAGACATTGTGAAGGACCGTGAAGCGCTGAAGAACCGCATCATGGTCGTCCGCAAAGCCCAGCGGATTGATATCGAATGTGTCGTGCGCGGCTGCATTACAGGCGGCGGCTGGCGGCAGTATCAGGAGACCGGCAAGGTGAACGGAATCGAGCTTCCTAAGGGACTGCACAAGAATGCAGTGCTGGCCGAACCGATTTTCACACCGGCAGCCAAGAATGATGTCGGCCATGATGAGGATATCCCTTTTCAGCAGATGCAGGAGCTGATTGGTGCAGAGCTTGCACTTGAGCTGAAGGAGAAGAGCCTGAAGCTGTTCGCTTTTGCCAGAGAATATTGTAACGATCGCGGCATCATCCTGGCCGATTGCAAGTTCGAGTTCGGGCTGCTGGACGGCAAGGTGATTCTGATCGACGAGATTTTCACACCGGATGCTTCCCGCTTCTGGGCCAAGGACAAGTACGCACTGGATATTGAGATCGACAGCATGGATAAGGAGCCGGTTCGCACCTACCTGTCAGCCTCCTCCTGGGACAAAAACAGTAAGCCGGACCCGTTGCCGCCTGAGGTGGTCGAAGAGACGTCGGCCCGGTACCTGGATATCTATCACCGCCTCACTGGAAAGTCGTTGTAGAGTTACTTTAATTGCATTCTCTACAGTTATTTTGCCGGGAATATTGAGAATATAGTTGTACATTATGCAGTTAAGCAAGCTGCCATTAAGCCTAATTCAGTTCATTAAACTCTAGGAGGAACTACAAGCGTATGTTAAAAGCGACAGTCTACGTCACCATCAAGAAAAGCGTGCTCGATCCCCAAGGTGTAGCCGTGCAAGGGGCGCTGCATTCCGTAGGTTTTCAGGAAGTTGAAAGTCTGCGTATCGGCAAATATATGGAGCTGACCCTCGATACCGATAACCGCGCAGAAGCGGAAGGACGCCTGAAGGAAATGTGCGAGAAGCTGCTGGCCAACACGGTGATCGAGGATTACCGCTACGAATTGGAGGACTAAACGTCATGAAATTTGCGGTACTTGTCTTTCCAGGCTCCAATTGTGACATTGACTGCTACAAAGCAGTAGAAGACAGCCTCGGCGAACCAGTGGATTATGTATGGCATACAGCGACAGACCTGTCGGCGTATGACTGCATTCTCGTGCCTGGCGGCTTCTCTTATGGTGACTATCTGCGCTGCGGCGCAATTTCCCGGTTCGCTCCGGTAATGGCTGAAGTGGCTAAGGCGGCAGAGCAGGGCAAGTTCGTGCTTGGTATCTGCAACGGGTTCCAGATTCTGACCGAAGCAGGTCTTCTGCCGGGCGCGCTGCGCCGCAACATGTCGATGAAGTTCCGTTGTCATGACACGGTGCTTAAGGTCGTTAATAACACAACCCCGTTTACTATTGACTATGCGAAGGATGAAGAGATCGTCATTCCGATCGCGCATGGCGAAGGCAATTATTATTGTGATGAAGAGACGCTCGCAGAGCTGCACGCGAATAATCAGATCGTTTTTACCTACAGTGACAACCCGAACGGTTCGGTGGCCGATATTGCCGGAGTCAGTAATAGGGCGGGCAATGTAGTCGGCATGATGCCTCACCCGGAGCGTGCAGCGAATAGCCTGCTGGGCTCGGAAGACGGCAAACGGATGTTCACATCCATTCTCAAGACATGGAGGGATCGTTATGACGCAGCAAGTATCCGCTAAGGAGCCGACCGCAGAGCAGATCGCGGAGCAGAAAATCTACAGTCAGTTCGGTGTATCAGACAGCGAATATGAGCTCATTACCTCCTTCATGGGACGTAAACCCAACTATACAGAAATCGGTGTGTTCAGCGTCATGTGGTCTGAGCACTGTGCATATAAGAACTCCAAGCCGCTGCTGAGCCGCTTCCCGACAAGCGGGCCTAAGGTGCTGATGGGACCGGGCGAAGGCGCGGGCATCGTGGACATCGGAGATAACCAGGCCGTTGTGTTCAAAATCGAAAGCCACAACCATCCGTCGGCGGTAGAGCCTTATCAGGGCGCGGCGACTGGGGTGGGCGGGATTATCCGCGATATTTTCTCCATGGGCGCAAGACCAGTGGCGCTGCTGAACTCCCTGCGGTTCGGGAAGCTTGAGAGTGACCGGGTAAAATATCTGTTCGAGCATGTCGTGTCCGGGATCGCAGGCTACGGCAACTGTATTGGCATCCCGACCGTCGGCGGGGAGATCATGTTCGACAACAGCTATGACGGCAATCCGCTAGTGAACGCGATGTGTGTCGGACTAATCGATCATGACAAAATCCAGCGAGGCGTCGCCAAAGGGGTAGGTAATCCGGTGTTCTATGTAGGTCCGCCTACTGGCCGTGACGGCATTCATGGTGCGACCTTCGCCTCAGTGGAGCTGAGTGAAGAATCGGAAGCCAAGAAGACAGCAGTTCAGGTCGGCGATCCGTTCATGGAGAAGCTGGTCATGGAATCTTGCCTGGAGCTAATCGACAGCGGCATTGTCCTCGGTATTCAGGATATGGGCGCAGCCGGATTGACCTGCTCCAGCGCGGAAATGGCGAGCAAGGCGGGGAATGGTCTGGAGCTGTATCTGGATCAGGTGCCGCAGCGTGAAGACGGGATGACCCCGTATGAGATGATGCTCTCGGAATCCCAGGAGCGGATGCTGTTCGTGGTGGAGCCTAAGGATGAGGCCCAGGCCCAGGAAATCTTCGATCGCTGGGGCGTCATTTGCCGCAAGGTCGGCAAGGTTACGGATGACGGGCGCCTGAAGCTGTTCCATCACGGTGAAGTGGTCGGCGATATGCCGGTAACGGCACTGGTGGATGAATGCCCTATTTACAAGAAACCATCGGCAGTTCCTGCTTACTATGAAGAGAATGCAAATGTAGATACGCTCCGCTATGAGGAAGTAACCGATCTGGGCGGCGCGCTGCGTACAGTATTGGGCTCACCTACTGTAGCCAGCAAGGCTTGGGTATACAACCAATACGATTATATGGTCCGCACCAGCACGGCGGTTCGTCCGGGTTCCGATGCGGCGGTGGTTACCATTCATGGTACCCGCAAAGGTCTGGCGATGACTACGGACTGTAATGGCCGTTACGTCTATCTCGACCCAGAAGTGGGCGGACGCATTGCTGTTAGCGAAGCTGCCCGCAACATCGTGTGCTCCGGTGCCCAGCCGCTGGCGATAACGGACAACCTGAACTTCGGCAGCCCGGAGAAGCCGGAGATCTTCTGGCAGATGGAGCGTGCGGTAGACGGTATGGCGGAAGCCTGCCGGGTGCTGGATACACCGGTGATCGGCGGAAATGTCAGCTTATACAATGAGAATGCTTCGGGAGCTATCTACCCGACACCGGTTGTCGGTATGGTAGGTCTCATTGAAGATACCGATCATATTACAACCCAGGCCTTCAAGCAGGAAGGCGATGCTGTACTACTGCTGGGCGTTACAAAGGCAGAGCTGGGCGGCAGTGAATTCCAGTATGCCGTTCACGGCTTGACTGAAGGCCGTCCGCCGGAGCTGGACCTGGCGACAGAGCGCAAGCTGCTGGATGCTGTGCTTGCTGCGATCCGCAGCGGTCTGGTCCGTTCGGCGCATGACTTGTCGGAAGGCGGCCTTGCCGGAGCACTTGCTGAGAGCTGCATCAGCGGAAGCATTGGAGCGAATATTGAGCTGTCTGCCGGCGGACTTCGCCAGGATGTAGCACTGTTCAGCGAGAGCCAGTCCCGTATCCTCCTGACTTCGGCACCTGACCGTGCAGAAGAGCTGAAGGCTGCAGTTGCCGTCTACGGCGTACCTGTTGAGATCATTGGAACCGTTGGCGGGGACCGCCTGCGTGTGGCGCTGGACGGCGCGGCTGCACTGGATGAAGCCGTTACTGAACTCAAGACCATTTGGGAGGATGCTATTCCATGTCTTATGAAATAAAGACCGGGAACAAGCAGGAAGCCCCTATCCTGTGGACCGGCGACTTTTACAACGAAGGAACGGGCTCGGGAGATATTTTTGACACATTAAAAGAGGAATGCGGCGTCTTCGGGGTCTTCGGACACCCGGAAGCCGCTTCCATGTCCTACTACGGCCTGCATGCTCTGCAGCATCGCGGGGAAGAGAGCGCGGGCATCTGCGTGGCGGATGGACGCGACTTCAACTATCACCGCGGCATGGGCCTGGTGAAGGAAGTCTTCGACAAAGACAAGATTGCTTCGCTGGTGGGAGACATGTCCATCGGCCATGTGCGTTACTCCACCAGCGGGGACAGCCGGCTGACCAATGCGCAGCCGCTGGTCTTCAAATACCGTGACGGCGATCTGGCGATTGCCACGAACGGCAATATCGTTAACGAACCGCTGATCCGCAAGCAGCTGGAGCAGGGCGGCTCGATCTTCCAGACGACCAGTGATACCGAGGTGCTGGCGCATCTGATTGCACGTTCGCAGAAGGATTTTGTCGAAGCGACGAAGGATGCCTTGTCGCAGCTGGTCGGCGGCTTCGCCTTCCTCTTGATGACCAATGATAAGCTGATTGTCGCATCAGACACCCACGGACTCCGTCCGCTTGTGATGGGCCGTCTGGGCGAAGCCTATGTCTTCGCTTCCGAGTCGTGTGCGCTTGAAGTAATCGGTGCCCAGCTGGTGCGTGATATTGAACCTGGTGAACTGTTGGTGCTGGACCAGAACGGCTTCCGTGAAGAACGCTTCGCGGAGCCTAAGCGCAAAGCGCTGTGCGCGATGGAATACATCTACTTCGCCCGCCCGGACAGCGACCTGAACGGCTCCAACCTGCACTCCGCCCGCAAGCGGATGGGCAGCCGTATGGCGCTCGAAGCCTTCGTGGATGCGGATATCGTCACCGGCGTGCCGGATTCCAGTATCTCCGCCGCCATCGGCTATGCCGAGCAGACGGGCATCCCGTACGAGCTGGGGCTGATCAAGAACAAGTATACCGGCCGCACGTTCATCCAGCCCAGCCAGGAGCTGCGTGAGCAGGGCGTCAAGATGAAGCTCAGCGCAGTACGCCGTGTCGTGGAAGGCCAGCGCGTAGTGATGATCGACGATTCCATCGTGCGCGGCACGACCTCGCGCCGGATCGTCAACCTGCTGCGCGAAGCCGGAGCCGTAGAGGTCCACGTGCGGATTACCTCGCCGCCGTTCAAGAATCCATGCTTCTATGGCATCGATACCCCGGACCGCCGCGAGCTGATCGCTTCTTACAAGACCATCGCCGAGATGTGCGAGGAGATCAACGCCGATTCCCTGGCGTTCCTCTCCCCTGACGGACTGATCCAGTCCATCGGCGGCTATAATAGTGACGACTACAAAGGCGGCCTCTGCCTGTCCTGCTTCGACAATGATTACCCGACGCAGGTGGATTTCGGCGGGGAAGAGAAGGACGGATGCAGCTGTTAACATCTGGTGCCCATCCCCCTAAATCCCCCTTGCGAAGGGGGACCCCGGAGGGCGCTGCCCTCCGGCCACCCGAAAGTTTGGCGGCCTGAGTCTGCTCTAAACTTGCTAAGTGGGCGTGGGTGCGGGTGCCCGCTTTGTCCCTGTGTGCTGCGCACGGCCGGGACACGCTTCACGGCGCTGCACCCCCGGCGGCCTGCGGTCCGCCGGGCCCTCTGGCTCCAGAATCTGTCCTGTTTGCTGCGCAAAATCGGAGGTTCTGTCGCCCTTGGGAACGCACGGCTTCGCCCCGTGCGAGGAAGTGCCCCAGAACCAGCCCTGTTTGCTGTCGCAAAATCGGAGGTTCTGTCGCCTTAAGGAACGCACGGCTTCGCTCCGTGCGGCAAGGCCTGCAGAACCCGTCCTGTTTGCTGCGCAAATCCGGAGGTTCTGTCGCCCTAGAGACCGCACGGCTTCGCCCCGTGCGGGCCTAGCTCCCGCCCCCGTCCTGTTTGCTATCGCAAAGTCGGGGGAGCGGTTGCCTAAGGAGGCGCTGGGCTTCGCCCACAACGCCGACCCCTTGCCGCTGTGCAAGGCGCAAAATTTCGGCTTGCGGTATGGGTTTGAAAACCCGGTGGTGGGAGTCATGGAGAGGAAATTTGGAACTGTAGGAGCGATAGCGTTCGCCTTTATATTTGGATTTCTACCGCGATCAGCGGTTCAAATCAAGGAAATCCAAATATAACAGCGGCCGGAAGTCCAAATGTTCCTCGGAATGACGAATATAACCACCAACCGAACCAAATCCCTGCCGCCCCGAACACGCGCTCTAAACTAACTTAAATGAGGTGTCCAAAAGTGTCAGAAGCGTACAAGAAAGCCGGAGTAGATATTGCGGCTGGCAATGAAGCAGTAGAACGCATGAAGAAGCATGTGAAGCGCACATACCGTCCGGAAGTGATGACGGAGCTGGGCGGCTTCGGCGCCCTGTTCGGCCTGAATAAGGACAAGTACGAAGAGCCGGTTCTCGTATCGGGAACAGACGGTGTGGGCACGAAGCTGAAGATCGCGTTCGCGGCTGACCGCCACGACACGATTGGTATCGATGCGGTCGCCATGTGCGTGAATGACATCGTGGTACAGGGCGCTGAGCCGCTGTTCTTCCTAGATTATCTGGCCTGCGATAAGGTCGTGCCGGAGAAGATTGAAGCCATTGTCTCCGGGATCGCCGAAGGCTGCCATCAGGCGGGCTGCGCGCTGATCGGCGGCGAGACCGCCGAGATGCCGGGCATGTATGCGGCAGGCGAGTATGATATCGCCGGATTCACCGTCGGTGTGGCCGATAAGGCGAAGCTGGTAACCGGAGCAGACATTGCTCCAGGAGACACAGTGATCGGACTGGCTTCGAGCGGGATTCACAGCAACGGCTTCTCGCTGGTGCGCAAGCTGCTGCTGGAGGAAGACGGTTACGGCTTAGATGAGGTTGTGCCGGAGCTGGGAGCGCCGCTGGCGGATGTTCTGCTGGCCCCAACCCGGATCTACGTGAAGCCGCTGCTCGCTCTGCTCGAACAGCTTCCGGTCAAGGGTATGGCCCATATTACCGGCGGCGGGTTCATCGAGAATATTCCGCGCGTATTGCCGGAGAATGTGAATGTAGAGATTAACTATGGCTCCTGGCCGATTCAGCCGGTCTTCAGCCTGATGCAGAGCAAGGGGCAGGTAAGCAACCGCGACATGTTCACAACGTTCAATATGGGCGTGGGGCTGGTGCTGGTCGTGGCGGAAGCGGACGGAGAGCGTGCGCTGGAGCTGCTTAAGGCGAGCGGGGAAGAGGCTTACCGGATCGGCACGGTTACTGAAGGAGAGCGCATCGTTACCTTTACGGGAGCTGAAGTCTGATGGAGTGGAGCCGAATCGCTGTCTTTGCCTCCGGAACAGGCAGCAATTTCGCTGCACTGGTCCAGGCACAGCGGGAGGGCAGGCTGGGCGGAGGCAGCATAGAGCTGCTGGTCTCGGACAAGCCGGAAGCGCCTGTAGCACAGCGGGCAGAGGAGGCAGGCATTCCTGCTCTGCTGCTGCGGCCGAAGGACTTCGCGGGCCGGGAGCAGTATGAGGCCGCGATTGTAGCTGAATTGCAGCGCCGGAACATCGGACTGGTGGTGCTGGCCGGCTACATGCGGCTGATCTCCCCTGTTCTGCTCGCACCGTATGCCGGACGGATCATCAACATTCATCCTTCGCTGCTGCCGGCGTTTGCCGGGAAGGACGCGATCGGGCAGGCGCTGGAGTATGGCGTGAAGCTGACGGGCGTGACCGTGCATTTTGTCGATGGAGGCATGGATACCGGACCGGTGATCGCCCAGCGCAGCGTGGAGGTCCAGTCTGGAGATACCGCTGAATCGCTGGCTGCACGCATCCATCAGGTGGAATACGCGCTGTATCCTGAGGTAGTGAGTGCTTTTGCCGCCGGAAAAGTAGAATTGAACGGAAGAATGACGACCATTGGCGATTAAGCGAAGTTGCTGCATAGCTGCCTGTACCGGCTGTTGAACTGAGTAATTCCGACATTTCTGGCAAACCCCGGCCGATTCTGATATTTCTCGGGAAATACTTCACAAGTGGCAGTAATTGACGGAAGATCTGGCGGCTTGGCCTGAAATTGCGAAAATACAGGTTTGCTGGCATAAGCACAAAAGGATATATGCAGGACAGAAACATCAGAAACAACCAGAACACCTGATTACCTGAATTACCACCCTATTCTACAAGATTCGTGTCTGTAATCATCCAGTGTTCATCCGGCAATCATCCACAGTTACAAGGTAATTCTATTTTTAAAGGTTATAGTATTCCCAACCCAATAAGCTAAGCTACAGTAACAGGTGGATTTTCTCCAACTAATCTGGCTGATAGGTGCGGTGTGCGGAGTGTAAGTGGGAAAAGTACAGCTAATCTGACCCCAATCGAGTGATTTAGCTTATATGGCGTTATTTAAGTGTATATTTTTCAACTACTGCCCCGCTACGTGCCTACCTGCCGAAATTAGATGACAAAAATCCAACTAAAATAAGCTGTGACAGAAATTTAGCTAACCTAGCTATATAGAATGAACTTGAAAATCCATTCTGCTCCACCCCAATAATCTAGCGTGAATCCAGAGGAGGACTATTCAAAGTGAGTATCAAGAGAGCGCTGGTCAGCGTATCGGACAAACAGGGCATCGTGGATTTTTGCCGCGAGTTGTCTGCATTAGGCGTAGAAATTATCTCCACAGGCGGCACCAGCACACTTTTGGCGAAGGAAGGCGTTCCGGTCATTGGCATCTCTGATGTTACCGGCTTCCCTGAGATCATGGATGGACGCGTCAAAACCCTGCATCCAGCTGTACACAGCGGCCTCCTGGCCGTTCGTGACAACGAAGAGCATACCCGTCAGATGAATGAGCTTGGCCTTGATTACATCGACCTCGTCGTGGTGAATCTCTATCCGTTCGCGGAGACGATTGCCAAGCCGGATGTGTCTTATGAAGAGGCTATCGAGAACATCGATATCGGCGGACCGACCATGCTGCGTTCTGCGGCGAAGAACCATGCGTTTGTCAGTGTGGTGGTGGATGCGGCCGACTATGCGAATGTGCTTGAAGAAGTACGCGCCGGTGGAGATACAACCCTTGCTACCCGCAAACGTCTTGCGGCCAAAGTCTTCCGCCATACGGCGGCTTACGACGCCCTGATTGCCGATTATCTGGCGAATGTCACCGGTGAACCGCTGCCGGAGCGCTATACGGTCACTTATGAGAAAATCCAGGATCTGCGCTACGGGGAGAACCCGCACCAGAAGGCTGCGTTCTACCGCAAGCCGCTGGCGGCGCAGGATACCCTGACGGCTGCTGAGCAGCTGCACGGCAAAGAGCTGTCCTACAACAATATCAATGACGCGAACGCAGCGCTCCAGATTGTCAAAGAATTCGAAGAGCCTGCGGTTGTAGCCGTGAAGCATATGAATCCTTGCGGTGTGGGCGTGGGCACAAGCGTCTATGAAGCGTATCAAAAAGCGTACAATGCGGACCCTACCTCCATTTTCGGCGGAATTGTGGCAGCCAACCGGATTATTGATGCGGACACGGCTAATCTGCTGAAGGATATTTTCCTCGAAATCGTCTTGGCCCCAGGCTTCACGGAAGAAGCGCTGGAGATCCTGACGAAGAAAAAGAATATCCGCCTGCTTAAGCTGGGCAACCTCAGCACCGCTGCATCCCGCAAGAGCAGCTTTGTGGTCACCTCCGTTGAAGGGGGAATGGTGGTGCAGGAGAGCGATGTACACTCTGTGAATCCTGAGGAATTGCAAGTGGTAACCGACCGCAAGCCTACCGAAGAAGAGCTGAAGCAGCTGTTGTTCGGCTGGAAGGTTGTGAAGCATGTGAAGTCCAACGCCATCGTGCTGGCGGCTGACGATATGACAGTCGGTGTAGGTGCAGGACAGATGAACCGTGTCGGTGCGGCCAAGATTGCCATTGAACAAGCAGGGGAGAAAGCGAAGGGTGCTGTGCTGGCATCAGATGCCTTCTTCCCGATGGGCGATACACTGGAAATGGCTGCGAAGGCGGGCATTACGGCGGTTATTCAGCCGGGAGGCTCGATCAAGGACGAGGAATCGATTAAGGTTGCCAATGAATACGGCATTGCCATGGTCTTCACCGGCGTACGCCATTTCAAACACTAGCACGCTGGGAGGATCAGAGCCTTATGGATATTTTAGTAGTCGGCGGCGGCGGACGTGAGCATGCGATCATCTGGAGCTTGTCCCGCAGTCCCCGTGCCGGTAAAATCTACTGCGCCCCCGGCAATGCCGGGATTGCGCAGCTTGCGGAATGTGTGCCGATCGGCGTCTTCGAGTTCGATAAGCTGACCGCTTTTGCCAAGGAGAAGAAGGTAGGTCTGGTGGTCATCGGACCGGATGATCCGCTCGCTGCAGGCATTGTGGACGCCTTCGAAGCCCAGGATATCCCTGTATTCGGCCCGCGGAAGAATGCCGCAGAGATTGAGGGCAGTAAGACCTTCATGAAGGATCTGCTGCATAAATACAGCATTCCGACAGCCGCTTACGAGAAATTCAGCGATTATGAGACAGCCTTGTCCTATCTGCGGAGCCAAGAACTGCCGATTGTCATCAAGGCGGACGGCCTGGCCGCAGGCAAAGGGGTAACCGTGGCGTATTCCCGTGAGGAAGCGGAGCAGGCCCTTCAGGAGATCATGGTCGACAAGGTTTTCGGGGAAGCAGGGGCACAGGTCGTCATTGAAGAGTTCCTTGCCGGGCAGGAAATGTCGATTCTGGCGTTCGTGGATGGCGAAACGGTACGGCCGATGGCTGCGGCCCAGGACCATAAGCCTGTATTCGACGGCGATAAAGGACCTAATACGGGAGGCATGGGGACGTATTCCCCGCTGCCGCATATCGATGAAGCGATCATCCGTGAAGCGGTCGAGACGATTATTGAGCCGACAGCCAGAGCGATGGTGGCTGAGGGCCGTCCCTTCAGCGGAGTGCTGTTCGCAGGACTGATGATCTCGCCGGACGGCAGACCGAAGACGATTGAGTTCAATGCCCGCTTTGGGGACCCTGAGACACAGGTGGTTCTTCCCCGGCTGCGAAGCGATCTGCTGGAGATCTTCCTGGCTGTGACCGAAGGCAGACTCGCCGATATTCCGATCGAGTGGAGCGAAGAGGCGGCAGTCTGCGTGGTGCTGGCCTCGGAGGGATATCCCGGGCCTTACCCGAAGGGTGTGCCGATCAGCGGGCTGGAAGACAGCGGCTCTGCGCTGGTCTTCCATGCCGGAACCGCACGCAGCGGGGACGGCGGCTGGGTGACTACCGGCGGCCGCGTGCTTGGGGTGGTAGGCCTGGGGGCAACCATTGCCGAAGCACGTACATCGGCCTATGCCAGTGCGGAGAATATTACGTTTGCGGGCAAACAGAACCGCAGTGATATCGCAATGAAGGCACTGGTCTGAGGAGAAAGTCCCAAAAAAAGGACTGACAAGTTGTAGGAGAAGTGCTATAATACAACTCGTACGGGGGAAAATGTGCGGATATATACAGATAAAGGGTCTTTCCTTTCTAAGGAAAGGCCTTTTTTAAAATAGAAGAATTCATATGTTCCACACTATGAATGCTATAATAGTACAATAACAGCGATGCTTATGCGGATGTACAGTTACTGATTTAAGGGGGAATTAGTTTTGAGTAAGGTAGGAAGAAATGACTTATGCCCGTGTGGAAGCGGGAACAAATATAAGAAATGCTGCATGGAGAAAGACAGAGCGGCGGCACAGTCGATGCTGCGGCTGGTTAACGCAGGGGATGCAGCGGCGCAAGCACCTGTAACCATACCCGGCGTAATCGTGCACGAGGAACAGCCGGCTACGGTAAGTGCCGCCCCTGCTGCGGGCAAGCTTACGCTGCCCAAGCTGAAGAAGATGGTGGCGAAGGAGCTGAACTGGGAGCATCCGGCCCATGAACAGCTGGCGCTGGAGCTGATCGAGCACATGAGAGACCAGTATGACCGTGAGCTGATCCTGGAAGCACTGCTGCTGTGGAACGGCTTCTCCCGCCAGACCAAGCCGGCCGTGAAGAAGACAGGCTCATTCTGTGCGGCGATCGAATACCTGCTGTCCGAGGAGTACGGCTTCATGCTATCGCAGGCGGAGCTGGCGGACAAATACGCGATTACCACGGCCACGATCTCCCGCAAGGTTAAAGAAATATATAACTATGTCGAGGAATACGGCATGACCGGGGAAGCGGACGATCTGATGGCGCTGAACGGAGCGGAAACTCCGCAGGAGAAGGCGCAGACCCTTCTGGCCCAAGCCATGGAGGCAACCTCTGCGAAGCGCCGGGTCCAGCTCGCGGAGAAGGCGCTGGAGCTCTATCCTGACAGCCCGGAAGCCTACCTTATTCTGGCCGAGGAAACGGAGAATGAGGAGGACGCCCGTGAGCTGCTGAAGGCGGGAATCGCCGCAGGCAGACGGGAGCTGGGCGAGTCTTATTTTACGAAGCATAAAGGGTTCTTCTGGGGGCTCTATGAGACCCGCCCTTATATCCGGATCTGCCAGAGCTACGCGGAATCCTGCTGGTTCGGCGGTAAGGCGGAGGAAGCAACAGAGATGCTGGAGCATATTCTGGAGCTTAATAAGGATGATAATACGGGTGCCCGCTATCTCCTGACTGCTGTATATCTGTATAGCAACCAGCTTGAAGAAGCAGAGCGGATCATTAAGAACTACGGTGAAGAGGATGCGGCGGCGGCTTTTGCCTATGACCGGATTGTACTGGAGTTCAAGAAGAACGGCATTACCTCTCAGCTCAAAATGCTCTACCGCATAGCCCGCGGAGTGAACAAGCATGTGCCGGATTACCTGCTGGGTATGAAGCGGCTGCCGCATAATCTTCCGGACTATGTCGGTATGGGTGATCCCAATGAAGCGATTGAATATGTAATTATGCATTCGCGCTTGTGGGCGAGCCTGCCGGATCTGCTTAAGTGGATGCTGAAGCAATAGACGCTATAGATGAAATAACAAACACAGTCCTTTGGGGCTGTGTTTTTTTTGGATAAGTAAATAGGAGTGACCTCGCTGATTTCACTGGACGCAGGACTATGCCGATGTATGCGAAAAACCGAACACAATGGGCGATGGTGCTGGTGGCGGTCGTTAGCGTTAACAACTATCCTGAGCAATACATTTACGTAATTACATCATAGGGCGACGAGCATTTCAAAGCGCTGATGGCCAAGTATTCGTTGCGGACGGACGATATACAGGATCTACGATACTGCAAAGTCGATGATGAATAATGTCAGAGCGCTTTGCTGAATACAGCAGATACAAGGGAGTATTTTTTGTGCAAATAACCTGACATGAACAAGCGGTGATATGGGTAAATATGAGGCTTAACTCGATAATTATGAGAAAATACCTTACATGGACACACTTATTTCACAGCCTATGGGAAAACGGTACAGGGATAAAGGGATTTTTTGCAGAAATAAGTCGAAAAGACAGAGAAGATCCGGGATAGCCCCGGGTCTTTATACATGGAAGGTGGGAGGGTCTATGGCACTGGGAAAGAGTAAGAAGGTTAGGGAGAGGGGGCTTATCGGCTCACTCCGTAATATGGGGATTCGCGGCAAGCTGTTTTTGTCAGTGATTCTGTCTGTGGTGGTTATTTTCATGACGGTATCTGTAGTGATCTACAGCAATGCCAAGCTGCTTATCGTGGACGGGCTGAAGAGCTCGCTGACGTATGAGAAAGGGGCGATCGGGGTGCAGGTCAATGACCTGCTGCAGCCTGCTGTGGACAGTGTGGCGCTGCTCAATGCCAACGCCTACCTCCGCGATTTCATCCTGAGGGTGAAGGATGCGCAGACGCTGAAGACTACGGACGGGTACACGGAGCTGATCCAGACGCTGAACCTGATCAAGAACAACAATAAGAATTTGCTCAATGTATACATAGGTCTGGACGCGGTGAACAAGGTGATCACCCAGGATGAATTCGAGCCTCCGGCAGACTACGTGCTTAAGGAGCGAAGCTGGTATTCCGCTGCGGCTGCGAACAAGCGTGTAACGATTACCAATCCTTATATTGATGCCGGGTCAGGCAAAATGGTCGTCAGTGTCAGCACACCGCTGCTTGATGATTCAGGCAAGCTGATCGGCGTGGCGAGTGCAGATATTTCAATTGAGCAGATTACAGCTGCTCTGGGCGCTTTTAATTATAAAGGCAGCGGCTATGCCGTGCTGATTGATGAGACGGGAACCTTTATCTACCATCCCAATCCGGATCATATTCTGCTGAAGAAGATGGCTGATCTGGGCGAATCGTGGAAGACTGTCGGCGATAAAATGCTGCAGTGGGGCTCAAATGTCATCCGGGCGGACATAGACGGCGAGCCCAGCTATGTATCCTATTCACCGGCTGTGGCTAACCAGTGGTCAGTCGCGCTGATCGTACCACAGAAGCATGCGGAGCTGGAGCTGAAGCGCTTCGAGCTGATTTTCTTCCTCTCCATTATGGTTTCGATTGCGGTGCTGTCTGTCCTGCTGTATCTGGTCTCGGGCAGTATCCTGAAGCAGTTTCCGCTCCTCACGGCTGCGTTCGGGCAGGCGAAGGCGGGGGACCTGTCGGTAAGGGCAAGGGTAACCGCAGGAGGCGAGATCGGGGTGCTGGCTGAGGGCTTCAACGATATGATCGCCTCGCAGCAGTCGCTGATTCAGGAGATCCTGCACAGCTCGCAGAGTATCTCGGGCGCGGTGGAGAATACAGAGCAGAACGTATTCGTGCTGGATGGCAGCATTACCGATATCTCGGGGGTTACGGAGGAGCTGTCGGCAGGCTTGCAGCAGACCGCCGCCTCGATGGAGGAGATGAATGCCAGCACGACCCAGATCGAGGCTGCGATCCACGGGATTGCCCGCAAAGCTCAGGAGGGGGCGGAAGCCGCCGGAGAAATTAACGTACGGGCGGAGCGGCTGAAGGAGAGAGCCTGGGAATCCCGCACACAGGCGGATACCGTGTACGGGCTTAGCGAAGAGAAGCTGCGCACGGCCATCGAACAGTCGGGATCAATCTCGCAGATCAGCGCGCTTACGGGCGCCATTCTGGAGATCGCCGCCCAGACCAACCTGTTATCGCTGAATGCTTCCATTGAGGCGGCAAGGGCCGGGGAAGCGGGCCGGGGGTTCGCTGTAGTGGCAGAGGAGATCCGTAAGCTGGCCGACAACTCGCGTGAGACGGTGACTGAGATCCAGGGAGTGACAGGGGCGGTAGTCCAGGCGGTGTCCAATCTGGTGGAGGCTGCGGAGAGTATGCTTGGCTTCATGGACAGCCAGGTGAAGACGGACTACGATGCCATGCAGGAGACCGGAGAGCGGTACAGTGAGGATGCCAGGTATATCGAGGAGCTGGTGACGGACTTCAGCGCCACCTCGGAAGAGCTGCTGGCTTCCATCCAGAGCATGCTTACTGTAATCAGCGAGACGGGTAGTGCGACGAATGAGGGGGCAGAAGGAGCGGGAGCCATTGCTGCCGGAGCGGAGCAGATCATCGAGCGGTCCCGCAGCATCGTAGCGGAGATGGAGGAGATCAAGCTCAGCTCGGCGCAGCTGCTGAGTGCGGTGTCGAGGTTTAAGGTATAGAAGTAGTGTAGGCGGTCCTGCCGATGGATGACAGGGCCGTTTTGTGTTTGTGGGATGAATGGGGGGGGAAGGGAAGGGGAAAATCCCATTGAATGCGCCAGAAGTGGGCTGTGTGAGCAACTTAAGGGGGAAAATCCCATTATATACGCCAGAAGTGGGCTGTGTGAGCAACTTAAGGGGAAAAATCCCATTATATACGCCAGAAGTGGGCTGTGTGAGCAACTTAAGGGGAAAAATCCCATTGAATGCGCCAGAAGTGGGCTGTGTGAGCAACTTAAGGGGAAAAATCCCATTGAATGCGCAGTAACTAGGCTGTGCAGCCGCAGGCTTACACCGCAAGTCTACTCAACTCCAGCGTGACTCCTTCGGCTAGGTAATCTGTCTATTGTGCAGCTTGATGTAGTTAATGAGATAGAGTGGGTGTGCGGATGGAGGCGCTGACATGCATCATATAGAGTGTGATTCCACTCTCAGTGGATGTTATGGTGTGTGGAGAGGACAAGGGTTGAAAAAAAGTCCTTGGAAGAGTATGTTACAAGAAGCGAAACGATAAGAAAGAGACAGTGAGGCGGGGAAAACATGAGAGAAGGCGAAAACCGGATCGTAGGAATGGAAGATATTGTACGCGCACACCATGTGCTGCGGGAGGTTATCGTCCGTACGCCGCTCCAGCTGGATGCGGTATTGTCGGCCAAATACGGCTGTAATGTGTACTTGAAACGTGAGGATCTGCAGATTGTTCGCTCCTTCAAAATCCGGGGAGCCTATAATATGATCCGCAGTCTGTCTGACGAAGACAGAGCCAAGGGCATCGTCTGCGCCAGCGCGGGAAATCATGCCCAGGGCGTGGCTTATTCCTGCAAGGCACTAGGCATCAAAGGCAAGATATTCATGCCGAGCACTACCCCTAATCAGAAGATTAAGCAGGTCCGGCGCTTCGGCGGCGAATTCGTTGAGGTGATTCTGAAGGGGGATACCTTCGATGATGCTTATGATGAAGCGCTGCAGGCTTGCATTGACTATAGCATGACCCTGATTCACCCGTTCGATGAGCCGCGTATTATTGCCGGCAACGGAACCATTGCCATGGAGGTGATGGAGAATCTGGACAAGCCAGCGGACTTCGTGTTCGTCACCATCGGCGGCGGCGGGCTGGCAGCCGGTGTAGCCACCTATATCAAGACGGTGAGTCCGGCAACCAAGGTTATTGGTGTGGAGCCCAGCGGCGCGGCTTCGATGAGTGAGGCCATGCAGAGCGGTGAGGTCATCACCCTGAAGGAGATCAACAAATTCGTGGACGGCGCGGCGGTGAAGCGTGTCGGCGGTCTGACCTTCGATATCTGCTCGAAGCTTCTGGATGATGTGGTGAAGGTGCCGGAGGGCAAGGCGTGTACCACTATTCTGGAGCTGTATAACGAGAATGCCATTGTGGTGGAGCCTGCCGGTTCCCTCCCCATTGCTGCACTGGACATGTACCGTGATCAGATCCGCGGCAAAAGCGTGGTCTGCATCGTCAGCGGCGGCAACAACGATATTGACCGGATGCAGGAGATCAAGGAGCGTTCCCTGATCTATGAGGGCCTGAAGCATTACTTCATGGTCAACTTCCCGCAGCGCGCGGGTGCCCTGCGCGAGTTCCTGACCGAGGTGGTCGGACCGGATGATGATATTACGCGGTTCGAGTACACGAAGAAGAATGAGAAGGAGAACGGCCCGGCCCTGGTCGGCATTGAACTGATGTCTACCGATGCCTACGCCCCGCTGATTGAGCGGATGAAGCAGAAGGGCGTCGATTACGTGGAGATTAACAAGGATGTTAATCTGTTCAGTATACTGATCTGAGGTGCGGCGAGTAGCTGCATATAGACAAAGTAAGCCCCGTCCAGCAAAGTCTGGACGGGGCTGTTTCACGTTGTATGGTATTTAATTGAACCGCCTACGGCTGAGGCACCTCAGTCTTCAGATACTGCTCCGCCGCATCGTCCAGCAGGTAGCCGTTACTCTTCATCAGCTTCATGAAGCCGTCAAGCTTCTGCAGGAAGGCACTAGAGCTGCTGTTCTTGGCCAGGATGCTGGTGTAGGCCTTCTGCGCCTCCAGATCCATCTCCAGATTATCGTAATGGAAGAGCGGGGTGTTATTCTGGCCGTAGAAGGTGTTCACAGCATACTGGTTATACAGCTTCTTGACGGCCTGTACCCGGTTGGATGTGGGATAGGTCTGGATGAATTGCTCCTGGGTCAGCGCACGGTCGGCTACCTCGCCCCAAGCAATGATCAGCCCGTTATCCTTGGAAGAAGGCAGATCTGATTCAGCCGCCATAATGGAAATATAACTGCTGATATCCTCCGTTACATAAGGCTTATATTTGCGGTAAGCCGCATAATCAATCACCGGGTAAAAGCTGCCCTCGGCGGTATCCAGCTTGTACCCGCTCTCTCCCGCACTTTGCAGCAGGGCGCGCAAGGCGGCGTTATCCGTACTCTCAGCCAGCTTCTCCATGCTGACTCCCCCTCTGTAGACGGTGAGGAGCTTCCGCTGGACCTCGCTGCTGCTGAATTTCTTCTCCCAGGAGGGGAGCAGCGCCTTATGCAGGTTCTCCAGCTTCAGCGTCAATACAGTCGCCTGATAAGGAGTGACTGCGTATAGCTTCGTCTTCATATAGGCAACGGCGCCCGGCAGGTTACCGCTGGACAGCAGCGGCAGCGCGCCCTTATAGACCGCTTCTGCATGGCTGGCAGTCTTAGCGCTTGCAGTTGTACCGGAAGTGCCTGTCCGGCTGCTTCCGCTGCCTTCGGCACCGGCCGGGACGGCTGCGCCTGCCTGAAGCCCTATGAGCAGGGCGATTGCGGCGGATAGAACGGCATGCTTTTTCATTCGAGTCTCCTCCTGTGTGGAATGGATGTGGGTTACAGCCTCTAAGATGGGAAGAATATGAATTTCAGCCCCAGCCCTCCGGCAGCGGCCAGAGCCAGACTGACCCAGGGCGAGACCGGAATCACCGGGAACAGATTATCGAGGAATATGCCGGCGAATACCGCAATCACAGCAATTCCGATGTAGATGCCCAGGGCCTTAATGTCGAAGGTCTTGGGCTTCGGACTGTCATCCTCTGACAGGGAGACCATCCATTTCATAATCAGCTCAACCAGCAGGATGGAGCCTGCGCCGACAACGACCAGCGTGAACAGGCTGAGCTGGCCGAAGAGTTCGTGCGGACCGCCGCTCCACTGTGTAATCAGGCCGGCAATGCCCATTGTCCCGAACAGCAGGGTCAGAGCGGACCAGGAGATCATCATAGAGTTCTTCAGCCGGCTGCGCGGTATGCGCGGCGGGACACTGTCCATCACGTCCTTGAAATAATCACCGGGCTTCTCGCCAAAAATCTGCTTGGCATTCTTGCCCTTGGCTTGTCCCTTCAGCAGCAGCTCAGCCGCCTCCAGTAGCAGTTCCTCTGCACGTACAGCATCTACTGAACTGGCGCGCATCGCCAGAATCATATCTTCGTAATAAGAGCGGTTAGACGGCGTCATCTGCTCCCGCAGCAGGTTGTTCTGCTTAATCATAGCTTTGACTTTCATAGTGTGGACCTATACCTCCAGCATTGAGTGATCAGGATACCTTCAACCTAGAGTATACGTTTGTGCACCAGCCGTGTGCAAGGACAACGTTCGTTCACGAAGGTCTGAATAATCCTTTTGGAAGAGTAAACACTGAAGAGGTGGTGGCTTCACCAACTATAGCTAGAGGGAAGGCAGGGAGCGTTATGGAACAGGAAAACAAGCAGGAACCCGGCAAGGCTGTGAACGACGGCACCACGCCTGTACCGACTAATGATGTGGGGGACTGGGGCAATTCTGACGGCTTCAGCCTATGGGATGCTGCGGGGCAGGGCCAGGAGAACGGGCTCGGGGATTGGGAAGGCCGGCAGGAGACACACGACATGTTTCACGACAGCTATGACTGAGTGATGCCTAAGCGGGTATGGGCCTCTTTTGCTCCTGCGGGAGTGGAAGGGGCCTTTTCTCCGGTAGGGCTGACGTAAGCGGCGGGCTTCATGCGTATTGACAACAAATTAGCACAGATATTATAATAGAGATATTAATCATACTAAGTTAATCGGAATTATTATAATTTAAAATAAATCAGCCATTCAGGGGAGGACGCCGCAATGGAACGGAATATCATCATCCGGCATAACGGAGAGGAACTGACAGCGAGCATACATTATCCGGCCGCAGACCGGGCAGGGACAGGACGGTGCAAGAACCGGGTGCCGCTTGCAGTGATCTGCCATGGCTTCGTGGGCAGCCGGATCGGTGTCGACCGGATCTTCGTCAAGGCAGCCCGTGAGCTGGCACAGGATGGCTATATGGTAATCCGCTTCGATTATGCGGGCTGCGGGGAGAGCAGCGGTGATTACGGCAGCGAAGATATGGAATCGATGATCGGGCAGACCCGGGCGGTGCTGGATTACGGCATCAGCTCGGCCGATGTGGACCCGCAGCGTGTAACGCTGATCGGACACAGTCTGGGAGGTGCGGTGGCGCTGCTGACCGGTGTCCGTGACCGGCGGGTGAAGAACCTTGTACTGTGGTCAGCTGTCGGTTATCCCTTCAATGATATCGTCAAGATTGTTGGCAGAGATGCCTTCGACCGGTCGGTGAAGAGCGGTTCAGCAGATTACGCCGGCTATTCGTTCACGCCGGTATACTTCAATTCCCTGGCTGCCTTCCAGCCGTTCCAGGAAGCCGGGAAGTTCAGCGGCGATGTGCTGGTCATCCACGGAACCTCCGATGATGTGATTCCTGTAGATTATGCGTTTCTCTACCAGAAGCTGTTCTGGACCCGGCCGGAAGGACGGTGCGACAAGGAGATTATTTTCCAGGGCGATCATACCTTCTCTTCGGGTCCGGCGCAGGAGCAGGTGCTGAAGCGTACCCGGGATTGGATGAACCAGCAGGAGCATCTGCAGGAGGAATGGCAGAACTGGATGATATAGGAGCGGTAACGGCACTCGCAATGGCTAGGAATTAGCTGTAAAATAAAGGGGAAGACCATACCGGAAATGGAGGCTCTTACCCTATGAAATTACCAGCCTTTTTCATTGCGCATGGCTCCCCGCTGCTGGTACTTGAGGATAACGACTATACGCGTTTCTTGCAGCGGCTGGGTTCGGATCTGGGGAAGCCCCGCGGCATTGTGATCTTCTCAGCTCATTGGGACAGTCCCGAGCAGCTGATCACAGTGGACGCACAGCATGAAACGCAGCATGATTTCTACGGGTTCCCGGAAGAGATGTATCAGCTGAGTTATCCTGCTCCAGGTGATCCCGCACTCAGCCGCCGTATTTCGGAACTGTTCAAGGATAGTAATCTGCCCCATCAGCCCGTGCTGGGCCGTGGGCTGGATCATGGTGCCTGGGTCATCCTGAGGACCATGTTCCCGCAGGCGGATATTCCGGTCGTGGCCTTATCCGTGGATTCGCTCCGCTCGCCTGAGGAGCAGTACAACATCGGACGGATGCTTGCTCCGCTGCGTGAGGAAGGTGTCCTCCTGATCGGCAGCGGCGGTCTGGTGCATAACCTCAGGCTGCTGAAGCAGAAGGATCAGCCGGAGCAATGGGCGCTTGACTTCGACGGGTGGATTGCAGAGCGGCTTGCGGCCTGGGATCTTCCCTCCCTATATGCGTATGAGAAGCAAGCTCCGCATGTGAGGGAGGCCGTACCAACCTACGGCAAGGAACATTTCATCCCGCTGTTCTACGTAATGGGTGCAGCCGATGAAGGCAGAGCGGCACAGTTAATGATTCAGGCCTACCAATACGGTACGCTCAGCCTGAACTGCTGGATGTTTGATTAATATAGGAATGAATAGAGGGTACAGCTGCTATAAGGGCTGTACTCTTTTTGTGCTGCCGTTTCCACTTGACTCAAGACAAACTCTGCCAGCTATGATTAAATAAAGGAAGCGAGTTTCATAGAAGAGAATCGAGAGAAGCAAGCTGTAACTTACGATTAGGAGGAACAACGTGTCTATATCGGTGAACCGTTATGTATCCCGTCCTGTATCTGCTCTGGTCCTTGCCGCCGTGCTGCTCTCTGCCTGCAGTAACGAGCAGGCCAGCCCTGTGCCCGTACCCACGTCTGCACCAACAGCAGCGCCTACCCTGGAGCCACAGCCGGCAGAGGTGGTACAGTCCCCCTCTCCTGAGCCTGCCGCCGGAGCAGTCTCCGGCTTAACAGGCCTGCCGGTTGAGGAGGAGAGCCTGCCCCGGCCGCTCGCGGTCATGATCAATAATGCCCCGGCGGCCCGCCCGCAGTCCGGGATCAGCGAGGCGGATATTCTGTACGAGGTGCTGGCCGAAGGCGGAATTACCCGGCTGATCGGTATCTTTCAGAGTCATGCCGGGGTGGTGAAGATTGGGCCGATCCGCAGTATCCGCCCTTACCTGCTGGATATCGGCGAGAGCTATGGCGGCATAACGGTGCATGCCGGAGGCAGTCCGGATGCCTATGCCATTCTGCAACGGCAGAAGAAGGCGGATATGGACGAAATCGGCCGCGCGGGGGCCTACTTCTGGCGGGACAAGGAACGCAAGGCCCCGCATAACCTGTACAGCAATGCCGCCAAGCTGCGGGAGGGGGCAGTGAAGCTGGGTTATGCGGAGAGCGTGAAGGTACCGGGTTTTCTTTTCCATGATCCGGAGTACATTCCTGTGGAGGGCACCCCGGCGCTTGCGCTGGGTGTGAACTTCCTGCTGAAGAGCTACAATGTCGGGTACCATTATAACGCAGAGCAGCGCACATACGCCCGCTGGGTGAACGGCAAGCCGCATCTCGATCTGAATAATAACCGTCCGGTGGAAGCGGCAAACATCATCGTGATGGGTTCGGACCATAAGGTGCTGGACGATGTCGGCCGGCTGCAGGTGGATACGGAGCTGGGGGGAGAAGCGGTGTTGTTACAGCGCGGCGTAGCGATGAACGGCAAGTGGTCGCGCAGCCCCGGAGACGTCATCCGGTTCGTGAAGAAGGACGGCAAGGAGGCGCTGATGTTCCCGGGGATTACCCATATTCTGATCGTTCCGAACAGTCCTTCGTTCAGCAGTCATCTCGAATACGCGCAGGCGCCTGCATCCCCCTAATTCCGGCTGGAGATTGAATGTTCGGATGATTATTTTCGTAAGTTGCAGGGAATTGTTATTATAGTGTAAAAAAGTTCGTTTTTTTGTCTTCTATCCCTTCTGTCGATATGATAAGATAACAAGGGTTGTCATTCATTTTCATGCATTTACATTTGGATGGCTGCATTTTTTTACGGCAATTTCATGTAAAGGGGTATAAAGCTAATGAGGCTCAGAAAAAAGGATATATTCTTTGAGACGCTGGAAAACATGGCTGACACCATTGTTCAGGCGGCGGATTATTTCGCTCAGAATATCTCGACTCTCCAGGGCAATGTGGAGAACTTCGCCGGGGAGATGAAGAAATACGAATCCCAGTGCGATACCTACACACACACTGTCATCAAGGAATTGAACAAGACGTTCATTACGCCGCTGGAGCGGGACGACATCATGGATCTGATTACAAGCATGGACGATGTCATTGATGGTCTGGAGGCTTCTGCCTCGCGTTTCTATATGTATAACCTGCTGGATGCGGATGAGTATATTGTCCAGTTCGCAGAGATTCTCCGCCAGAGTGCATACGAGATCCAGAAGGCGGTTCATTTGCTCTCCCAGAAGAAGCTGCTGGCGATCCGCGAATACACCATCCGTCTGAATGATCTGGAGAACCAGGGCGACGAAGTCCTGCGTATCTGCACCAAGGCCCTGTTCGAGACTGTGAAGGACCCGATTGAGCTGATTAAGCGCAAAGAATTGTATGAGCGGCTCGAGACCACCACGGATAAATGTGAAGACGTAGCCAACATGCTGGAATCGATCATCATGCGTAACTCATAAGGGGCCTCAAATATGGATACATCTATATATGTACTAGCTTTTGTTATCTTTCTTGCGCTGGCGTTCGACTTCATCAACGGCTTCCATGATACCGCCAATGCGATTGCTACCTCTGTCTCAACCCGTGCGCTGAAGCCGCGTACAGCCATCATGCTGGCCGCTTCGATGAACTTTATCGGCGCCTTGATGTTCACCGGCGTGGCGAAGAAGATCGGGGGCAGCATTACCGATCCGACCCTGCTGGACAACGGGATAGACATTGTCACAGCGACGCTCATTGCGGCAATTATCTGGAATCTTGTGACCTGGTGGCTGGGTATTCCTTCGTCCTCCTCCCATGCGCTTATCGGTGCGTTAGCCGGGGCGGTCTATGTCGGGGCAGGTACAGAGCATATCAAATGGAGCGGGTTCATTGAGATCGTAGAAGGGCTGATTTTCTCCCCGCTGATCGCTTTTGTAATCGGGTATATTGTGATGACGATTCTGAAGTGGATCTTCGCGAAGAAGAGTCCGCATACGGTCAACAAGGGCTTCCGTTCGATGCAGATCGTGACGGCCGCACTGCAATCCTTCACCCATGGTACGAATGACGCGCAGAAGGCGATGGGGATCATTACCTTTGCCCTCGTCACCTCGGGACGGCTGGATACGATGGAGGTTCCGCTCTGGGTTAAGATTGCAGCGGCTACATCCATGGCACTCGGAACGTCGATCGGCGGCTGGAAGATTATTAAGACGATGGGCACGAAGATTTTCAAAATCGAGCCGATCAACGGCTTCGCAGCGGATATTTCGGCGGCCTCTGTTATTTTCACGGCTACGCTGCTGCATCTGCCGGTAAGTACAACCCACGCGATTACCTCATCGATTCTGGGTGTAGGTTCAGCCAAGCGCTTCTCCGCTGTCAAATGGGGAGTGGCCGGACGGATCGTGGTTACCTGGTTCATTACGATTCCGATCAGCGCCTTGCTGGCGGGAGTGATCTTCAAGCTCTTCTTCTAGGGCTGGAACAGAATAGATTGCCTGGACAAGATGTCACAGAAGCCATGGATGGCTTTAGGACATCTTTTTTTGCGTTCAGCGCTAAACCTCGGCCTAAGCGGAGGTTATTTGATTTTTCAAGAGAGGAATGTCACAAAAGGCTACACGAAACTGATAAAAAATGTTAATAGGCATAAAAAGAAAATGAAATACATCACATGAATAAAAGAAAATAACATATGAGAAATGAATTTTGCGTAGTATTATGTAGGATTTGGTAGTCTCTGAAGTAAGGTTTGTTTTAAGTGTTACCATTGCTGACAAACACCCGATTAGACAAAGGAGGCCTAGCCATTGATCGACTTTCATCAGGTAGACAAACATTACGGACAATTCCATGTACTGAAGGGCATTGATCTGCATGTTCAGGAAGGGGAAGTCGTTGTTGTAGTCGGTCCTTCCGGCTCCGGCAAGAGCACGATGCTGCGTTGCATTAACCGTCTGGAGACGATCACGAGCGGCGGATTAACCGTGGACGGTATAACTGTAAACGAACGCAAGACAGATATCAATACCCTGCGCAAAGAGATCGGAATGGTCTTCCAGCACTTCAACCTGTACCCGCACAAAAAAGTCATAGATAATATCACGCTGGCCCCGGTCAAGGTGCTGGGCTTAAGCAAAGCGGAAGCGGAGAAGACCGCAATGTATTATCTGGAGAAGGTCGGCATTGCCGACAAGGCAGAGTCCTATCCTTCCCAGCTATCCGGCGGACAGCAGCAGCGGGTGGCGATTGCCCGGGGGCTGGCGATGAAGCCGAAGATTATGCTGTTCGACGAGCCGACCTCGGCGTTGGACCCGGAGATGGTCGGAGAGGTGCTGGATGTCATGCGCGCCCTGGCCCGCGAGGGCATGACGATGGTCGTTGTGACCCATGAGATGGGCTTCGCCCGCGAGGTGGCGGACCGGGTCATCTTCATGGATCAGGGGCAGATCGTGGAAGAGGCGGAGCCGGAAGCCTTCTTCGCCAGCCCGAAGGAAGAGCGGACGCGTACTTTTCTCAGCCGTGTATTAAGCCACTAAACTAAATATATAGGAATCCGGGGAGGAAACGAAATGAAAATGTCCAAGAGCTTCAAGGTGTTAAGTGTGCTGATGATTGCGGCCATGCTGGTCATTGCCGGGTGCGGCAACAACAAGGGCAAGAACGACAATGCGGCAGGCGGTAACGCTGCCGGAGGAGCAGCCGCTGACTCTGCGGCCATTGCCAAGATCAAGGAGCGCGGCAAGCTGCTCGTCGGCGTGAAGTTCGATACCCGCCTGTTCGGTCTGAAGGACCCGGCCTCCGGCAAAGTGGAAGGCTTCGACATCGATATCTCCAAGGCCATCGCCAAAAAAATTCTCGGTGACGAGAATGCCATTGAGCTGAAGGAGGTCACCTCCAAGACGCGTATTCCGATGCTGAATAACGGCGAGATCGATATGGTGGTGGCTACCATGACCATTACGGAGGACCGCAAGAAGGAAGTCGATTTCTCCGACGTCTATTTTCAGGCCGGCCAGTCCCTGCTGGTGAAGAAGGGCAGCCCGATTACAGGCCTTGAGAGCGTTACGAAGGATACGAAGATCCTTGGCTCCAAGGGGGCGACCTCGATCAAGAATATCAAAGAGAAGGTGCCGGGCGTAACCGTGCTTGAGTTCGATAACTACCAGGATGCCTTCAGTGCGCTTAAGGCGGGACAGGGTGATGCGCTCACTACCGATGATGCAATTTTGTACGGAATGGCCTCACAGGACCCCGGCTTCGAGGTGGTAGGGAAGCCATTCACCGATGAGCCTTACGGCATTGCGGTCCAGAAAGGCAACGCCGATGTAGTTAAGGCGATTAATGATACACTGGCTGAACTGAAGGCGAATGGGGAGTATGATGCCATCTATACGAAGTGGATTGGTAAAGCTCCGGCTAAATAAGCCTGTTCCAAGCAAGAGCATGCTTCCCTCAAGGTAAGAACGTATAAACGGGTTTCACACGAAATTCTCGTAGAAACGGTACCGCCTTTTCCAAGGACGGCAACGCCGTTTCTACTTGTTTGTAGGAACTGCGGTCATGCCGGGCAGGAACGAACTCATCTACAGGTAAAGGCAGGTGAACATTGATGGATTTCTCAATATTAACGAGATACTTCGGACTGTATATGGAAGGCTTCTACGGTACGCTGCTGTCCAGTGTGCTGGCCCTGATCGGCAGCTTCCTGATCGGCGCGGTCGTTGCCGTCTTCCGCATGACTTCAGTCAAGGGTCTGCGCTGGTTCGGCGCGGTGTATGTGGAGTTCATCCGCAACATCCCGCTGCTGCTGGTTGTGTATATTTTCTATTACGGGCCTTCCGCCCTGGGCTTCACGCTGGACGGCTTCAAGGCAGGAACGATCGGGCTCGCCGTATATACCTCGGCCTTCATCGCCGAAGCGATCCGTGCCGGAATTATGGCCGTGCCCAAGGGACAGATGGAGGCGGCACGTTCCTCCGGTCTCAGCTACATACAGACGATGCTGCATATCATTCTGCCGCAGGCGATCAAGCTGGTGATCCCGCCGCTTGGCAACCAGTTCATTAACCTGATTAAGAACTCCTCAGTATTGACGCTGGTGGCCGGTCTTGATCTGATGTACTTCGCCGACGGGATCTCTACTGAGACTTACCGTACCTTCGACACCTACATTTTCGTAGCGGTATTCTATCTGGTGCTTACGCTTCCGCTCAGCTACGGCGTGCGGATCTGGGAGCGCCGGCTGCAGCGCAAATATTAAGAAGCATCATAAAAGGACATCTGAAGCTAAAGGAGGGATATTATGGATTTCATAGGGGCATACTCTGCCGATAATCTGAAGTTTCTGCTGGACGGATTGTATGTGACGCTGATCGTTGCTTTTGTATCGATCTTCCTGAGCTTTATCATCGGCTGTATTATTGGCGTCATCCGTTATTCGGATGTACCGGTGCTGTCTCCGGTCATGTTCTACCTGGTGGAGCTGATCCGTAATCTGCCGCTGCTGCTGATCATCTTCTTCATCCGCTTTGCCTTGCCGGAGGTCGGGATCAAGCTCGGACTGATTACTGCAGCCATTGCAGCATTAACCATCTTCGAAGCGGCGATGATTGCCGAGATTGTCCGCGGCGGCTTAATGTCGATCGACAAGGGACAGATTGAGGCGGCGCGTTCCTCCGGTCTCAGCAGTGTACAGACCTTATGGCATATCGTGCTTCCCCAGGGGCTGCGGCGGATGGTTCCGCCACTGGTGAGCCAGTTCATCTCCCTGCTGAAGGATACATCACTCGCCGTTGTGATATCTTTGCCGGAGCTGATGCATAATGCCAATATTGTCATCGGCCACAGCTATAGCTATGCCATCCCTACGCTGGCGCTGGTTGCCCTGATTTATTTTGTCGTCAATTACCTGCTGTCGCTGCTGTCCAGAAGGCTTGAGCATAGAGCGGTATAACCTTAGCCGAATGAGGATTAAGCCATATTCAAGCCAGTGCGGCTATGATACTATAGTTGTCAACCTCTCAAGGCAGGAGCAGTGGCGATGGGACAATCAATTCTGAGAATGAAGGCGGTACAGATTCTGCT
Source organism: Paenibacillus sp. FSL R7-0210 (assembly GCF_038009085.1). NCBI lineage: Bacteria > Bacillati > Bacillota > Bacilli > Caryophanales > Paenibacillaceae > Paenibacillus > Paenibacillus sp. FSL R7-0210. The sequence continues at coordinate 5,663,888 of NZ_JBBPAR010000001.1, read as the reverse complement.
GGTGGCCGCCGTTACTGCGGTAGCCGGAGAATTCAAGATCAACCCGTTTGACGGAGATATCTTCCGGATTGCCATGGGCAGCAGCGCCTTTCTCCTCTTCCTGCTGTTAATGAGGCAGCTGCCGTATATCCGCACAGGTTGTGCTGCCGGGGTGGTTGTGCTGCTGTTCCGGACTGCGATGGATATGGTGGAGGGAAGCGGACTGACGGTAGAGCAGAGCCTTAGCAGCCACTTCTCGGCAATGATCTATTACATGGTGTTCGGCGCACTGATGCGTGTCATCAAGAGCCGGATCGATACGTTTCATCCGCTGGTGCTGGGCGCGGTTGCCGCGCTGATCGATCTCCTGTCGAATGAAATGGAGCTGCTGACCCGGCTGATCGTACTGGATTCGGCTACCTTCCGGCTGAATGAGTGGACGTACCTGATGGCGATTGCCGTCCTGCGTACGTATTTCACCACCGGGGTATATAGCAGTATCTCTGTCAGCCAGCTGCGAATCCGGGAACGGGAGCAGCAGGAGCGGACCCAGCAGATGCTCGGATTCGGCTCCGGCCTGTACGGGGAAGTGTTCTACCTGAAGAAGTCTATAGGCACCCTGGAGCAGGTAACGCTGAACAGCTTCGAGCTGTACAGCAAGTTGAAGGACGGGGAAGGCACAGGGCGTTACAGCCGGCAGGTGCTGGATATTACCCAGCAGCTCCATGAGGTGAAGAAGGATTCGCAGCGGATTCTGGCAGGGCTGGTGAAGCTGGTGGAGCGTGAGGTGAACGGGGACATGCCGTTATCGGACATTCTGAGGTTCGCGGTTAAGAGCAATGCCAAATATGCAGAAATGCTAGGTAAAGAGATCAAATTCCATATTCACATCACCTCCGATTACACAACCGACAGCTACATTCCTCTATTGACCCTGCTTAACAATCTCACCGCCAATGCGGTGGAAGTCATCCAAGGGACAGGCAGCATCCATCTGAACGCTTATGAGCAGGACGACATGACGATTCTGACAGTGAACGATAGCGGGACAGGCATCGGGAAACGTGACCTCGGCCTGCTGTTCGAGCCGGGCTTCACCACGAAATTCGATGAAGAGGGCATCGCTGCCACAGGGATCGGGCTCTCTCATGTACGGGATATTGTGAATATGTTCGAGGGAAGCATTACGGTTCAGCCGGTATCGCATATCGGTGGGGCCATGTTCCAGATTACAGTGCCGAGCATTAAGCTGCGGAAGGAGGAATAGAGGATGCCGCTATCATTCTGTATTGTAGATGACGACGCGTCGGCGAGAAGAATGCTGCAGCATATTATTGAGGACAGCGGGCTTGGTGAGGTGACGGGTACTGCTGAGAGCGGACAGGAGGGGATAGCCCTGATCCTGAGCGAGACCCCGGACATTGTGCTGATGGATCTGCTGATGCCGGACCAGGACGGGATTGAGACCATCCTCTCTCTTCAGGCACAGGGCTGCCGCTCCAAATTCGTAATGATCTCGCAGATTGAGAACGGGGACATGGTGAGCCGCGCCTACAAGAGCGGAATTGAATTCTTCATCCGCAAGCCGATCAACAAGATTGAAGTGGAATCTGTACTATATAAAGTGAATGAACGTTACGCCATGGGCCGTTATCTGGATGAGATCAAGCTGACGCTGGGTAAGCTGGAGGGTCTGCAGTTCGGACTGCCGCAGCTGCCGCCTGGCAAGCGTACCGTCAAGGAGATTGTCCAGCCAATTCTGATGAATATGGGCATGATCTCGGAGAATGGCAGCCGTGATATTATCACGATCATGGAGCTGGCGGTAGCCGAAGGGAACAGCGGAAGTCTTCCGTCCCTTAAGGAGCTGTACGAGCGGACCGCTGCCAAGTACAGACCGGTGCCTGCGGAGGCAGCCAAAGAGGTCAAGGCCATCGAACAGCGTCTGCGCCGCGCACTGGCGGCAGGTCTGACAAGTCTCGCGTCCATTGGTCTGACGGATTACGGGAATCCGAAGTTCGAGCATTATGCGCCGCTGTATTTCGACTTCGAAGAGGTGCGCCTGAAGATGAAGGAGATTGAACAGGGCAGAGATAGCGGCAAGGTGAAGGTGAATATTAAGAAATTCCTGCAGGTGCTGCATCTGGAGGTGCTGGAGGGCTTGGGCCGATAAGCTATATATATTGGAAAATCGGACCGGGCCGTTCGCCGTAAATGGCGCCGTCAACTCTATAAAGACAAGACCAAGAAACCTCCGGAGCGCTGGTCAGCGGGCTGGCGGTTATTTTTTTGCGTAGACATGCTGTACAATAGGAGGAAGCAACTAGAACAGCGCGGCTCTGCTGCGGATTGCCTACATAGGGCGGAGGACTTATATTATGATACGAACACTTGCCGTTACGCATGCGGGCGAGATACTGACCGATCTGCTGCTTCAGGATATTGTCTTGGATGATTATGCCTGGATCTGGGCGGATTTCGCTATGCCGACGGAGGAAGAAACCTTGAGGCTGGACACGTATTTTCATTTTCACCCGCTGGCGATTGAAGACTGTATGCATGTTTTGCAGCGGCCGAAGCTGGATTATTACGAGGATGTGCAGTTCTTCGTGCTGCATTCGCTGAATGAGCGGACATTGGAGGCCGAAGAGATCGACCTGTTCCTCAGCCCGAAATTTCTCGTCTCCTACCATCATCAGGACAAGCCGGAGATGGAGGAAGCGTGGCAGATGGTCAAAGCTGAGATTCATAGCCGCAAGGGCTGGTCGGGCGGGCCGATGGCTGCTGCTTACACAGTGATGGACAAGCTGGTCGACAGGTATTTCCCGTCCCTGTATACGCTGGAGGATGAACTCGCAGATCTGGAGAGCCAGGGCGGCAACGAATCGGTGGAAGAACTGATGAGCCAGGTCTTCAATGTGCGTGGAAGACTGCTGAAGCTGCGGCGGACGATTGTGCCGATGCGTGATCTGATGTACCGGATCGTCAATTCGCAGCATGTGCAGAGTAACGGCGAGGAGCGGGTCTACTTCGGCGATATCTACGATCATCTGCTGAAGCTGACTGACATGATTGAAGTTGACCGGGAAATGACCGCCGACCTGCGTGACAGCTATATCTCGCTCAACTCCAACCGGATGAACTCCATTATGAAGACACTCACGGTGATTACCACGGTATTCATGCCGCTGACGCTGATCGCCGGAATCTATGGAATGAACTTCAGGGTGATGCCGGAGCTGGAATGGAAATACAGCTATTTCGCAGTGCTGCTGCTTATGCTGGTGCTGGGGATCGGGATGTTCGGCTGGTTCCGGCGGAGCGGCTGGTTTAAGTAGAAGAAAAGCGCGTTAAACGCCGCCGCTTAGGAACGGCGGCGCTTAACGGAGGAAGGCCCACCGGATTTACGCTTCTTGGACGTGGTATTGCGGCGCTTCGCGGCGGGGCGTCTTTTTTTGCGCCGTTTGGGGCTATAGAGGGCTGCATCCTCTTCGGCGGCGAGCTCTCCCGCTCCGCTTCCCTTGCCTTTGCCGAACCCGCCCATCATAAGCTTCACCATCGGAGCCATCTGTGAGAAGCCCTGCATCACCTTCTGTACCTTGCCCATGGTATTGACGATTCCGTCAATTCCGCCCATCCGGTCAACGATGCCCTTGATCTGTTCCATATTCGCCAGACTTCCGAGATTGCCGAGTCCGCCCAGCAGGCCTCCGGCCTTCGCGGTAGAGGCTTCTGCAGCAGGGAGTGCGAGTGCCGTATCGGTGACTTCAGCGCCGTAAGCAGGCAGCAGCTCAGGTTCTCCGGGAAGCGGTGCAGGTGTATAAGCAGATAGTCCCGGGTAAGGTGACGGATTGTAAGGTTCAGCCAGTGAACGGCCTTGCTGGCGGGAATGATTATAGTAATGCTGAGGCATAGGATCACATTCCTTCGTTAGTGGTTTGCTATACTGTATGTCATGGGCGAACAGACGGTATAGACGAATGCCCGGGTAACCGGGATACTAGCGGAAAAGGGCGGATGCCTATAGAGCGGCAGGCGGAAGTGAAGAAACCGTGTCCATGCTTGATTTCGCACGGTTTTGTAGTACTATGAGTAAGGCGGTCTAACCTGGGAGCCGGAAGTAGAGACGGGTTAACCCTGGTTATGGTGTGCGCCTGGGATGGACGTTTGTCCATCGATTTCACTCTTTACAGCGTGAAACCGTTAATGCTTGAAAAATGTGCTCCAGTACAATATAGTAGAGGCAAGATAGTCACATTAAGTTAATGTTTAGGGGATGATAGGGCGATGCAGCTAAAGAAGCTAAACGATAAAAGTATCGATCAATTATTTGAGGCTATTTTAACATTGAAAAATATGGAAGAATGTTATGTATTCTTTGATGATCTGTGCACAGTGAACGAAATTCAATCGCTCTCACAGCGCCTTGAGGTTGCGCGGATGCTGGGCAAGGGGTCTACATATAATCAGATCGAAGCCGAGACGGGGGCCAGTACGGCTACAATTTCCCGTGTGAAGCGCTGCCTGAACTACGGCAATGACGGTTATAAGCTTACGCTGGAACGTCTGGGCCGATAATTTATGGTTCCGGGTGTATTGTTAATCAGTCACGGCTCCCGTGATCAGGCCTGGGTGTCGATGGTAGATGAGGCAGTGAGCCATCTCACGCTCCGGGAGGAGCTGCCGGTGGCAGTGGCTTTCCTTGAGCTGGTAGAAGGACGATTGATACAAGATGGAATTGATAAGCTGGAACATGCAGGGGTCACAGATATTATTGTGATCCCCTTGTTTGTGTCTTCCGGCAGTACGCATGTCGATGAGATAGAGTATGCGTTGGGCGCTAAGCCGGTTCCTGAGCGGGAGACCGACCTTGCGCCGTTCAGGGTTGCCGCGAAGGTTCATTACGGATATCCGGTCGATGACGATCCCGATATTGCACAGATGCTGTGGGATAAGCTCCGGGAACTGTCGCAGCATCCCGGGCGGGAGATGGTGCTGCTGGTCGGACACGGCAGCAGGCATGACGGCTTCCGGCAGCGCTGGGAGCAGGGCATCTCTTCACTTGCCGCGCGGGTACGGGAGATAAGCGGGCTGGCTGCAGCTGATTACGGGCTGTTGAACCCGGACAGTGTAAGAAGCCGGGTGGAGCATTGGCAGGAGCAGGGCTATGATGTGCTGGTGGCTCCGCTTTTTTTGAGTGAGGGGTACTTCACCAAGGTAGTTATTCCGCAGCGGCTGGAGGGGCTCGATTATGCCTACTCCGGCCAGACGCTGCTGCCGCATCCGCTGCTGCCGCGCTGGATTCAGCGGCAGGTGGAAGCAGCGCTCCAGCGTCTTGAGGGTCAGCGTTAATTCGTAAGCGGGTAATGTAGCTGGCCCCTGACATTGCTTGTGGGGTACAGAATTGGGTATAATCAGTAAAGTTATCCATTATATAAACAGGTGGCGTTCCGGTAATGAAAACTGCGAGATTGATTTATAATCCCACTTCTGGTCGGGAAGAAATGAAAAGACGACTCGCCGATATTCTAGACCGGCTGGATATGGGCGGTATCGAAGCTACCTGCCATGCAACAACGGGAGAGGGCGATGCTACTGCGGCTGCAGCCCAAGCTGTGGAACGCGGCACTTATGATCTGATCATAGCTGCCGGAGGCGACGGTACGCTTAATGAAGTGATTAACGGGATGGCGGAGAAGCCGAACCTTCCCCCGCTCGGCATATTGCCGCTGGGAACGACGAATGATTTCGCGCGGGCCATGGGCATTCCGAAGAATTGGGAGGAAGCCTGCGACCTGATTCTGCGTCAGGAAGCGCGCCTGATCGATCTCGGCAAAGCCAATGACCGTTACTTCATTAATATAGCAGGCGGCGGACAACTGACGGAGCTGACCTATGAGGTCCCGAGCAAGCTGAAGACCATGATGGGGCAGCTTGCCTATTACCTGAAGGGGATCGAGAAGATGGCCAGCCTTGCTCCGCAAGAGCTGTACATCCGCGCGAACGGCCAGGAGATGATCCATGACGAGTTCATGCTCTTCCTGATCGCCAATACGAATTCGGTCGGCGGCTTCGAGAAGCTGGCTCCGGGTGCGCGCATCGATGACGGCTTGCTCGATGTTATTGCCGTTAAGAAATGCAACCTGGCCGAGTTCATCCGGCTGGTGCGTCTAACCATTCGCGGAGATCACCTGAATGACAAGAAGGTTATCCATTTCCGCACCGATGCCATGGAGGTAACCTCTCCCGGCTACGTACAGCTGAACCTGGACGGCGAGCTGGGCGGCACCTTGCCGGGCAACTTCAGCATCCTGCCGCAGCATCTGCGGATTTTTGCGCAGAATTAATCGTGAAGAACATGAAAGAAGTGAACCTATACACATGAATAAACACCGCAGCGGACGCAGCGCAAGCCGCCGGGAACAAAGGCCGGCCGCTGTGGCCGGATTGCCAGTGAACAAGAATGAGGAGGTCCTGCTCGATATCATCGGCATGACCCATGAAGGGGAAGGGGTAGGCCGCGTCGAAGGCTTTACCCTTTTTGTGCAGGGCGCACTCCCCGGTGAGAAGGTCCGGGCCAGAGTGCTGAAGACCAAGAAGCAGTATGGCTACGCCAAGCTGCTGGAGCTGGTGCAGGCCAGCCCCGACCGCATCGCGCCACCCTGCCCTATCTATGATCAATGCGGCGGCTGCCAGCTGCAGCATATGGACTACACCGCGCAGCTCGCATGGAAGCGGCAGCTGGTGGTGGACAACCTGCAGCGGATCGGAAAGCTGGAAGTGGCTGGTGTGCCAAGTAGAGGAGTAGTTGGCGGTAGCGTTGATACGGATGTTGCAAATGCAGGGGCAGAGCTTGCAGCGGTTGAAGGTGGTAGTGCGGGCGATGCAAGTTACCTGGCTGAAGGCATCCGCGTGCTGCCCACCCTCGGCATGGACGAGCCCTGGCGCTACCGCAACAAGGCCCAGGTGCCTATCGGGGTAACCGACGGCGGTCTGGTCGGCGGCTTCTACGCACGCGGCAGTCACCGGATCATCGACATGGAGACTTGTCTGATCCAGCATGAGGACAACGACAAGGTCGTTGCCACCGTCAAGAGCCTCGGCCGTGAGCTGGGCATCACCGCCTATGACGAAGAGACCGGCCGTGGACTGCTCCGCCATGTAGTGGTGAAGAAGGCGTTCCGCACCGGTCAGATGATGCTGGTGCTGGTCACGAACGGCCGGGATATCCCGCACCTGGACGCCTGGCTCGGCAGTATCCGCGGGCAGCTTCCTGCGGTGGTCAGCATCTGCCAGAACATCAACACCCAGCGCACCAATGTTATCTTCGGCAACGATACCCGCGTATTGTGGGGCAGCGAGGTCATTTACGACTACATTGGCGAGGTGCAGTTCGCGATCTCGGCACGGTCCTTCTACCAGGTGAACCCGGTGCAGACCGAGCTGCTCTACGGCAGAACGCTGGAGTATGCTGCGCTAACCGGCAAAGAGACTGTGATTGATGCGTATTGCGGCATCGGCACCATCTCGTTATTCCTGGCCCAGCATGCGGATCAGGTGTATGGTGTAGAAATCGTGCCCGAAGCCATCGAGGACGCCCGCGCCAACGCGAAGCTGAACGGCATGAACAACGTGAAGTTCGAAGTGGGCGCTTCGGAGGATGTCATCCCGGCCTGGAAAGAGCAGGGCATCACCCCGGACGTCATCGTCATCGATCCCCCGCGCAAGGGCTGCGACCCGCGCCTGCTGGAGACCATCCTGCTGATGCAGCCGGAGCGTGTCGTGTATGTGTCGTGCAACCCATCCACCCTGGCCCGCGACCTGCGGGTGCTGGAGGACGGGGGCTACCGGACGGTGGAGGTTACGCCGGTGGACATGTTCCCGCATACGGTGCATGTGGAGAGTGTGGCGGTGCTGGAGCTGAAGTAGGTGATAATTCGACATAAAAGAAAGCAAGAAGACGCTCGGGAATTACTCCCCGCAGCGTCTTTATTTTTGCGCTTTTGCTTGCTATTCTGTGATGATTTTGTTCAGCAGCCTTTCTTTTCTGTATAAAGCTGCTGCAGAAATCTGCCCTTAATGTGGGATTACCCGCCTTATCCGGATACGCCTATCAAACTATAATCAGGTTGTAAGCGAATACAGAAGGGATATATAGTATTTTCTAAAAAATATGAAAGAGGTGTTTATTTATGTTAAGGAAGTTAAAGTTATTAAGTGCATTATTAATTTTTTGTATGGCCAATCTGTTACCTGTCTTTCCTTTGACCGCAAGTGCGGCGGGTACAATTGTAAGCTATCCATTACCGTCAATCTATACCACGACCAGTCAATACACGGTAACAGCAGACTCTACCAATATACCGGTCATCGACACTTCGGCGGTATTTGTAAACTATAATTATTGTAATTTCTCTTTTTCAGGTACGACTACAATCACAATAACAGCAAGCGAGCCCATCAATACCTATAATATTTCACCCAAAGCTTTGGGAATCACTGCAACCAAGAGCGGAAATACCCTTACCTTTACCCTTTCATCACCAACCTATCTTATCGTTAAAATCAATAACCTGAAGGATCTGGTTATCGCGGCAGATGCTCTTGAAACCAATGTTCCGGCGTCATCCGGTACAGGGATATACAATGTTAAAACCGGGTACGGTGCTGACAGTACCGGTGCCACTTTGGCTACACCTGCCATACAGAATGCCATCAATGCGGCTAACGCAGCAGGCGGCGGTATCGTATACGTTCCAGCCGGAGTGTATAAGAGCGGTAACATTGTTCTAAAAAGCAATGTCTCGGTTTATCTGGAGGGTGGTTCTGTTATAAGGGGGTCAGGAAATCCAAGCGATTACACTACCCATTTCCATAAGAATTCCCTGAATAAGGATGGGACATGGTTTATTTATACCGAAACCAATGCCAACAATATTAAGATATACGGCAGGGGAACGATTGACGGTAATGGCCATTATATGAGAAATACAAACAATTATCTGAACAATATTCTTGTACCCTTGCAGTGCAGCAACTTCATGGTTGACGGCATAACCATCAGAGACAGCGGCGGCTGGGCTACAATCGTTACAAGATCCAATAACGTAACCTTCCAGAATACCAAGCACTTCAACAACAATGAACTTGATTATGAGAATGATGCAATAGACATCCAAGAGAGCCAGAATGTACTCATCAAGCACACTGTAGCAGTATCAGAGGATGACACCTACTCCTTTAAGACCTGGGATGTAGCCACTACGGATATCGCTGCCAACTGGCCGGGAACTCCTGAGAACCAGTCCAATGTAGTTGTCGATGATGCTTTGGCCTGGAGCAGATGTGGAGCATTCAAGGTTGGAGATGGAGTGAAACAGCTTCAGGATGGCATTGTGGTTAAAAACTCTTTTGTATACCGGTGCTGGCGCGCTTTAGCGGTAGGTCATCTGTATGGAACTCCGGCAGCACAAAACATCGTATTTGACAATATAGATGTAGAAGGCTTCTGGCCAAGATCCGGTGTTCACTCCAGATGGTTTGATCTTTCGGCAAAAACCGGTCCGATCAAAAATGTGGTCTATAATAATATCAATTTACGCGCTTTAGGTGAAGTTTCCATCATGAAGGGCTGGAGTGATACTGCTACTGTCTCGGGAGTTACTTTAAACAATGTCCGCGTCGGTGGAGTTGCGGTAGATAATTTGACAGATTTGAAAATAACAGATACGAACAGCTATGCTGCAGCTCCCAAGTTCAACACATTGAAATTTGAAGCGGAAGGCTATAACCTTAGTTCAGGTGTTATTTCCTATGAGGCAAGCACGGATGGCGGGCTGGATGTTGGCGGAGGAAGTAATGGCGACTATATCGCATTTAAAAATGTAGACTTTGGCAGTACAGCTAAAACAAGTATTGATATGAAGGTTGCCTCCGCTAATTCCGGCGGAAAGATCGAATTCCACTTGGATAGCCCTACAGGCACTATGCTGGGTTATTGGACAGCAGAAAGCACCGGCGGATGGCAGTCATGGTCCCTCAAGAATATCCCGATTACTGCCGGGACAGCGGTAGGAACCCATACGGTATATGTTACTTTTGTGAAGTCAGATTCAACCACAGTTGCAAATTTAACTTGGTTCCAGTTCAAATAAAATGCAAACGGTTTGATGTAATTGCAATAAGATGGATCAAGGGGTATATCAAATGATATACCTCTTTATTCAGCTAAAGGACGTCCTCACTAGTGTTGCCTAAAATTTAAAATTGTTGACAATTGGTATATTTGCAATTTATACTAAACATATCCATTTACGGGTGTCATTCACCGTAGTGAAGTAGAGCATTTTCAGCAGGGCTTTATCGCTTGGGAAAATGCTTTTTTCTGCTTTTCATTCCTGCACCGAGTCATATTCCGCCTCCAGCATTCATTGCAGCATCTCTGCAAACAACTCTTTTAGTGCGTATGCACATTGTCCATCGTTTTGAGATTATTCTCCTTCACACTCACTTTCACCTACCTGCTCATTACTGAATATCACCATGTATGCTATCCTCTCTAATCAGCCTTTCTAAAGATTATCTAACGGAGGAAACATGATGTCTAAATCAATAGAATTTATCTTGAGAGATGAAATTTTTGCTGAGCTTGACATCAAGTATCCGGATGACCACAATACCCCTTTATTGGATCAAGGGATCGATTCGGTGGGCTTCATCAAGCTTATTGTTTCAATGGAATCGAAGTTTAATATCTCGATCCCTGATGAGGATCTGTTGTTTGAGAAGTTCTCCACGACTGGATTAATCCTTAATTATTTGACCGAGACAACGATATGATGACTATCATCCATCGTTTATTCATGGAGGCTTGTGATCGCAAGGATCAAATTATCCTTCAAGATCTGAAGCAGCAGTGGACTTATGCGGAAGTGATGACAGAAGCATACTTAATTGCTTTATATATCAAAAAGAACTTTGAGCTTGAGGCCGGCAGCCATCTTGCAGTCTACACAAATAATGAGCCCTTGTTCATTACTGCGGCGCTTGGCATTCAGTTCAGCGGTCATGTACTCATACCGGTTCCTTACTCGGCATCCCTAACTGAGATTGAAAATATTTTACAAGCCAGTGACGCCAAGCTGGTTATCAGCAAATATGCACAGCCTGCGCGTTTAAATCGCCATATTTATTGGGTTACCGCTCAGGATTTCTCGCAAGAACCGGTGCCTTCGTTTGAATCGATCTCGCTCACGAATCCGTCCGATCCCAATTCATGTGCTATTCTCCTTCCTACATCGGGCACAACCGGACAATCTAAAATCGTTATGTTATCCCATGAAAATGTATTAACGAATGCGTTGGCACATGGCAGAAAGGTGGGCTATACGGATCAAGATTCGTTTCTTGTAACGATGCCCGTTCATTTCAGTTCTACAATTGTCACGCAATTGATTTCTTGTATGCTATTTGGAACCCGAATTAGGCTTATCAGCTTGCCCTTGCTGCCGCGCACAGCGTTTAGACTGTTTCAGGATAAGGCGGTCACGGCATTCTCAGCGGTGCCTACGCAATTGATGCACTTTGTTTCCGATTATCATCAGACAACCAACTGGAGTGCCTTTGATTCCATTGAATTTATTGTTATAAGCGGTGCGCCGATTCCCGCGAAATTAGTAGACAATCTTCAGACTGTATTTCCCCAAGCGGACATTATTCAAACCTACGGATTGACAGAAGCTTCTCCTAGGGTGAGTATGATGGACCGTGGAGAACGCTGCTTATCCTGTGGATCACCCATCAGTGACGTTTCTATTCGGCTTGTTGACGAAGAAGAGAATGAGGTTGAAGGAGCCGCTATCGGAGAAGTTTGGGTCAAGGGCCCAAATGTGATGCTCGGTTATTACAACAACCCGGAGTTAACGAACAATACCATTGTTGATGGCTGGTTAAAGACAGGAGATTTGGGATTTTGGAATGAATCAGGGTGTCTCATCATCACAGGCAGAAAGAAAAATATCATTATATCCGGCGGTATCAATATCTATCCGGAAGAAATCGAAGAGTTCTTATATGGTTTGAAAGAAGTGGAGGAAGTCATGGTTGTTGGTGTGCACGATGATCTATTAGGCGAAGTACCCATCGCATTTCTGAAAGTTTGTGAAGAATGTCTGATTGATCTAGATGCGCTGACACAACATTGCAACTTGCATTTGTCTTCGTATAAGGTACCTAGACAATGGAGGATTGTAGATGACATTCCCAAAACAAAAACAGGAAAACTGGACAGGGCAAGTACGAAGTGCTTATTGCTAAATGAGTAGGGGTGAACGAAATGTTGAAGAATACAACTCACACCTTGGGCAGGGGAATATTGCCGGTAAGTTATCCGATGATTACAACCTATACGCAGCATGCTCATCTCTTGTCCGTACTTACCCATTACGAGTGCGCACACCCATGGATATTCAGCAATTATATTCAATTATTTATTAACAAAGATTATAAACATCATTGGGGAGATTTTTATTTCCCTCTGACTTATGAGCTGCGGCCTTCGGATGCATGCAAATGGATTTCGACTCAAAAGATACATAGAGATACTGTAACAGCTAAATGGGACTCTGTTATTCATTTTATTATAGAAAATATTAATGCTAATCATTATATCCACACCATGGTGAATTATTTCTACGTGCCCCTAAGCGACCGATATCATAGACTCCAATTGCATCATGACATATTTGTTTACGGCTATGATTTAGACAGAGAGATATTGTATGTTTCCGATTTCTTTAAGAACGGCGTGTATAGTCAAGCTGAGATATCATTTGCCGATTTCAATCTTGCGTTCAACACTAATCATCTAACAACCAATCATGATTATCTTAGAGAGATGGTGTATCTGTATAGATTCAATGATCAATATCAGGATAAATTCAGTGCGGATACCCTAGTGAATTCTATAAGAAATTATTTCACTAAGAAAACGCCGGAGTATTGGGAGATGTTCAACTACGGGGGCGACAGGGATAATCTTGACTTCGGCATGCAAATATACACCACTCTATTTAATTATGTGAAAGAAACATCGGAAGATAAGTCTAAGCTTGATATAAGACCCTTTCATTTACTTTATGATCATAAGAAGATAATGACGCTGAGACTCAAGTATTTGTACGATAATCGGCATTTAATTCAATTAAATCAAGAGCATATAGATGAATTCACAGCCATTGAACTTAAGGCAAAGATCCTTGTGAATGTAGCGATTAAATATAATTTGACAAGTGATATGAGTATTTCAGAAAGCTTATATAGGCTGATAACGAATATAGAAAATGAAGAATCAATATTCCTTGAACGATGGCTTAGTAAGGTAGGCATTCAGTAACACCGAAGGCGCAAATAATGTCAGCCAGGTATATTCATGGAGGGAGTGATGCCGGGATCATAATCGTTGTGACAGCGTATTGAATAAGCATAACCACCGCGTATCCACTCACCTCAAGCACCGTTCACCAACCTTAGGCAATGGGGGGATCTTTATTTTCATTGTATTAACAGGAGTTGCAGGCTTCATCGGTTCCAACCTTGCCGAGAGGCTGCTGCGGGAAGGCCATACCGTTATCGGTGTCGATAATTTGCTGACCGGGTCCACTGTCAACATGGACAATCTCTTACGTTCCCCCAATTTCAAGTTTATCGAGCATGACGTCATTTATCCGCTCGCAGTTGAAGAACCTGTCGATTGGGTGATGCATTTCGCAAGTCCTGCCAGCCCGCCCAAATATTTGTCCTATCCGATCGAAACGATGAGGGTCAACAGCGAAGGAACGATGCATCTGCTGCAACTGGCCAAAGAAAAGCAGGCTGCCTTCTTCTTGGCTTCAACAAGCGAGATCTACGGCAACCCAACCGTTCACCCTCAGCCGGAGAGCTACTATGGCAACGTGAATTCGATTGGATCAAGAAGCTGCTACAACGAAGCGAAGCGGTATGCAGAGGCGATCACCTACTGGATGAACAGGAAATACGGCATACCGGTAAGGGTCATTCGAATCTTCAATACATTCGGCCCGAAGATGGATTTATATGACGGACGTGTCATTACCAATTTCATTAATCAAATCATGTCCAAGCGCAACCTTACGATTTATGGCGACGGCAGACAGACGAGAAGCTTTCAGTATATCGACGATTTGCTGGAAGGGATTATAAGACTGCTGGGCACCACGTATGAACAGCCAGTCAATTTGGGGAATCCGCAGGAAGTCGCCATCCTTGAAGTCGCCCAAGTATTGAAGGAGCTCATGAAGTCCAACGCGCAGATCGAGTTTCTCCCGCTGCCGGAAGACGATCCTAGGAGAAGGAAGCCGGATATTACCGTATCAAGGACGATTATGGACTGGGAACCGGCGATCGGTTTGCAGGATGCACTCGCTAGAACGATCCATTATTACCAAGGTCAATATATCCATTAAACGGGAGGTACCTATGCAAGAACAGATCATAGCGATGATAAGTGAAATCAAGGACGACGCCCAGCTGGCAAACCGCTTGAACGAGCATTCCAGCATCATGGAAGACGGGGGACTCGACTCGTTACAGCTAATTACTTTCTTATTAAAAGTGGAAGAGCGTTTCGATATTGAAATCGATTTTGAACAATTCGACTTCGATTTTTTGGAGTCGGTTACGGCCTTCTGCAATTATATCTCGGAGCTGCAGAAGACGGCATCTGTATGAACGATAGACGTAAGGGCGTCCGGGAGTTTATGGGTAAGCGGAAAGTAACGATTCTATGCTCGGGTTTCGGTCTGGGGTTCTATATTCCCGGCCTATTAGCTGCAAGCGGTTTCAAGAAGAGGGATATCGCGACGGAAGTGCTCGTGTTCGAAAGCTATCTGGAGCAAGACAAAAGGGATCATATTGCAGACAGCAGGAAGGCTTACCACAATGATTTCGCGCTTGCCAATTTTTCGGCCCGAATGCCGATGGATATCCGGGGCAGCATTGATTATGCCCAGGTAGAGCTATTGCTGGAGGCGTGGAAAGCGGAAGAACGGTACGAATTCATATCACTATCTGGACACTGGGGCTATATTTTGGATTTGTACAGGGAGAAGATGCTGCCGAATCCAATTCATGTAGACCTGCTCTACGTCGATTCAGATCTGGCCCCGTCTTGGAAGAGCCTGAAGAAGTATCATCCCCGGTATGACGAGCATTATTACAATGCTTGTCTCTATGACACCGATAAGATGGCGATTCGATACGAAATCCCGGTTCCTCTTGGTACGCCAATACCCTTCGAATCAAGGAAGCGGCGGCTTGTTGTTCATGGCGGCGGCTGGGGGATGGGCACTTATCAGAGTAAAGTTCCAGAGCTTGCCAGCCATAACTACGGGCTTGATATCGTAGCTTACGACTGGAAGGAAGCGAAGCCCGATCCCGATCACCGGTATTGGATGAACGATCCGGAATGGTGTGCATGGGTGAAGAGTGCGAACGGCCTGCACGAGTTTCCGCCATACATTGAAATAGCGGGAGAAGACACGAAATCATACCCCGCTGAGGCTGATCATCATTGGTTATTTGACGTCGCTTCGGAGGCGATGGCTATCGTGGCTAAGCCGGGAGCGGGCACATTGATCGACTCGCTTGCCTCCGAAACCCCTCTTATTCTGCTGGAGCCGTTCGGCAGTCATGAGCTTAGCAATCTGGAATTGTGGGAGTCGCTCGGGTTCGGAATACGTTATGAGAAGTGGCGGGAGATGGATTTTTCCGTAGATGTCCTTAAGGAGATACATCAAGCGATCAAGAACAGACCCGGAGAACGGATGGATTATGTGGATCATTATTGTTCGAGAGTCGCGTTAATGAAGAGGTAAGATTTCAATGGCAGAAGGGGTTATGCGATGAGTGTTAACAAATTGAGTGTCGCCCAAGATACGACAAGCTACCCGAGATGGATCGTCTTGCAGCTGCTCGAGGAGTGCAATTTGCGATGCAAGATGTGCTATGAGTGGGGACTAGAAGGGCCCTACAAAAGCAAAAAAACATTAGCGCAGCTGGACCCGGATCTGATCAAAAAGATCATCACCCAGTGCAGCCCCGGCAAGCCGTATTACGATTTCTTCGGCGGCGAGCCGCTGATGTACCCTTGGCTGAGCGACATTCTCGCTATGATCAATCATTATGGAAGCATAGCGGACTTCCCCACGAACGGCACACTGCTTGAGAAACATGCCGAGATGTTAGTCGAGACTCCGCCTAATAAGATTTGGGTGTCACTCGACGGCCCTGAGGAGATCAACGATAGGCAGAGAGGCAAAGGCGTATTCAAGAAAGTAATCAAAGGAATCGAGAAGCTCTATGAGCTCCGGCAAAGCAAAGGCAAGCAATTTCCGAAGATGGGTGTATCCTTTATCATTACGCCCTTGAACTATATGTATGTCGAGGAATTTTTCTTCAAGCATATCGACTTGTCGATGTTGGACCATATCAGCATGGAAGTGCAGCTCTATGCCACGGAAGAGCAGTATGCCCAATATGTGGAGGTTCTTAGTGGGGAATTCGGCGTGTATGAAGCTCCTTATGCCAAGGGGATGGTGTGGCGGGACATCAGTTCGTTCAGCGAGATCGATATTCCGGAATTGACGAGACAGCTCAATAAGGTTAAAGAGTATTGCTTGAAAAACCGCATCGATGTGATTACCTATCCGAAGACGATAGATGAACAGAACTTGCACAACTATTTCTCGGGACATTTCCATCAGATGGCAGATAAACGAAACCGTTGCTCTCTTCCATGGACTTATGCGGAGATTACGGCAAGGGGCGACGTTTCGCCCTGCCATGCCTTCTATGATTTGACCTTCGGCAACGTGAATGAAGAGAGCTTGCTGGATATCTGGCGCAGCGGCAAGTACAAAGAGTACCGCGCGTATATGAAAAAAAATATGCTTCCGATTTGTACGGCTTGTTCAAGGTATTATATCTACTGATTCATGTGAATGACCTATCACATTTAAGAAGGGTGTGTTGATATGAATCCGAAATCAGAGATTAAGCATTCCGCAAAGGATTTGCAAATATTGAAACGTACCATCAGGAATACGTTGGAAACCAAGCGGAACATGGAGAAAATAACGGGTTACGCGACACCGTTGCCGGAGTCGGTCGGGATTAAACTGACGAACCAATGCAACTTGCGCTGTAAGCATTGCTATCAATGGAACGACACCGGCTACCATCACTTCATGACACCGGAGCAGCAGCGGGAACAGCTCGACTACGGGCTGCTGGAGAAGCTGATCCTTGAGACGGAACCAGCCAAGTCGAGACTCTATATCTGGGGCGGTGAGCCGCTTGTATACAGCCATTTCGACCGGTTGGCCGATTTGCTTGAAGCCCATCCCCGGGAGACGACGATCTGCACGAATGCGGTGCTGATCGAGCGAAAGCTGGACGCCTTGCAGAGAATCTCCGACAACCTGGAACTGCTCATTGCGCTTGATGGATTCGAAGAAGAGAATGATGCGCTTCGCGGCAATGGGGTATTTAATAAGGCGATAAATGCCATCCGGAAGCTGGTCGAGCTGCGCAAGGAGAACCGGTTCAGGGGCAAAATTTCGATCCATACCGTCGTTAACGATGGTATGACCGACAAGCTTTACGATCTGCTGGACTTTCTGGAGGGCGTCGGCGTTGATCTGGTCATCGTCTGCTTCCCGTGGTACATCTCGGATGAATGCTCGCAGGGAATGGACGATTACTTCGACCAGAAGTTCCACTTCCTTCCGGCGAGCGAACACAAGGGTGAACGAAGCTGGCATGCCTTTAACTATAAGCTCGATCCGGAGCGTATTCCTGCTCTCATGAGCGAGTTGGACCGGGTCAATCATCGGGTCTGGAAAATGCGTTTGCGCTACCAGCCGAATCTGGATCATGACCAGATCGAAGATTTCGTTCTCGGCAAAGAGGTGGAGGGCAAAGGCACGATGAACAAGAAGTGCCTGGCGCTCTCGAACCGGATGGACATTACGCCCGATGGAACAATTATCGCGTGCAAATTCTTCAAGGAGTTCGAGATCGGCAAATTACATGAAGCGTCTGTACAGGAATTATGGCATAGCATGAACTACAGAAGAATAAGGGAAATGATGGACGAACGACTGACACCGGCATGTTCCAAGTGCAGTGTTTTGCATTTGCACGGTGTATAACTCTTCTAAATCACATAAATGAGGTGCGCGAGTGAGCATTATCCAGATGGAAGGATTGTCCAAAAGCTTCAAGTATTACGAAAAAGAATTGGGGCTCAAAAAATCGCTCAAAAATTTAGTGAAACGGAAATCATTGATCAAAGAAGCGGTTAGCGAAATATCACTTGTCATCGAGCAAGGCGAGATGGTCGGATTCTTAGGCCCGAACGGTTCCGGCAAAACGACTACGCTGAAGATGCTGTCCGGCATCTTGTATCCGACAAGCGGGCAGGCGACGGTATTAGGCTATGTCCCTTGGGAGCGAAAAAAAGAATTCAAAATGCAGTTCTCGATCGTGATGGGGCAGAAATCGCAGTTGTGGTGGGATCTGCCGGCGAATGAATCGTTGTACCTGAACAAATGCATCTATGAGGTCGAGGATAAGCCCTACAACCTTGTCCTGGATGAGCTTACTGAGATTCTTGACGTAAAAGACCTGCTCAACATTCAGGTGCGGAGGCTTTCGCTGGGGGAACGGATGAAGATGGAGCTTATTGCGTCGCTCATCCACCGGCCCAAGGTGATATTCCTGGATGAGCCTACAATCGGACTTGATCTGATTTCGCAGAAGCGCATTCGGGAGTTCCTGAAGTATTATAACCAGCAGACGAAGGCAACGGTCATTCTGACAAGCCACTACATGGCGGATATTGAGGATCTGTGCAAACGAACGATCATCATCAATCAAGGGAAGATCGTATACGACGGCGATCTCCGGCGGGTGAACGAGCTGTTCCATGCCAAAAAGATTATCAAGCTGCAATTTACGGACGAAGTACCGAGGCAAGCGCTAAGCGACTATGGCGTTATTACTCAACATGACGGCCTGAATGCCGTCATGGAGATCGATAAGCATGACCTTCAGCGACTCTCCAAGATGATGCTGGACCGGTTCCCGATCCTTGATTTCACAGTTGAAGATATACCTGTCGAGCGAGGCATCGAAAGCTTATATCAGAAAGATGGGGTCAGACATGAAAGCCTTGCAGAAGTATAAAAGGACGTACATCCTTGCGCTTCAGAATGAGATGGAATATCGGACCGATTTCCTGATGAGTATTATCAGCGGCGGCTTCATCATACTCGTCCAATGCTTCCTCTGGACGGCCGTGTTTCGCAGTTCGCCGCAGGAGATTATTAACGGTTATTCGTATTCGCAGATCATCATTTATTCCGTGTTGTCCGGCGTCGTCTCCAAGCTGGTTTCTGCCGGCTTCGAAGGGGAGATCGCGAATGATATCAAGACGGGTGGACTGAGCAAATTTATCGCTCAGCCTATTCATTATTTCAGCTATCGGATATGCAATTTTTTCGGCGGGAAAACGGTTCAGACCGGGGTCGTCCTTGTCTTATTCGTCATCCTGATGATCGTGTTTACTCAGATTTGGGAGTTTCAGCTTAGAGTGGGGCAGATCGTTTTGTTCCTGGTCAGCATTCTGTTCGGACTGCTCATCAACTTCCTGCTTTTTTATTCGATTAGTGCGCTCGCGTTCATCATTACTGAGGTTTGGGGTGTTTATATCGCGTTCAACCAAGGCGTCTATCTGCTCAGCGGCGCCATCTTTCCGCTTAATATTTTCGGAGATACGTTTGCTAGAATTTCCAGCTATTTACCGTTTCAATATGTCGTATACTTCCCGGTTAAGATCATCAATGGGAGCTTGACGATTCATGAAATCGTGCCCGGGCTCCTCTTACAGGCGGTTTGGGTCATTGTGCTTATGATCATTTCCAAGTTGTCTTGGGATTCCGGGATGAAGAAATATGTAGCCGTTGGAGGTTAGATCTGTGAGTATCAGCTTGTCTGAGATTCGGAAGCATGTACGTATGTATTTTATTTTCGCAAAGAACAGCTTGGTCGGTTACATGGAATACAAAGCGAATTTCTACTCCGGTTTGATTATGGAGACCGTATTTCTGTTCACCAAGCTGATCTATATCATCTTCGTTTACCAGCTCGGAATCGAAATCAATGGAATTTCTCCTGACCAGATGATGATCTTCACCGGGACTTATACGATTATGATCGCAATCTATACAGGATTGTTTATGGATAACTTTTATAGATTCGCCGGCCATATCCGCAACGGGACGCTGGACTTGTATATGACGAAGCCGCTATCGCTGCAGTTCATGATTTCATTACGGCACGTGAACTTCGCGTTTCCAATCCCGAACCTGGTCGCCGGGATCACGATGATCGTATTGGCCTGGCGGCGTCTTGGCATCGAGCCAAGCTTTATCCACTTGGCCGGATATATCGGCGTGATCTTGAGCAGCACGATCGTGACCTACTCGGTGCTTCTGCTTCCGCAGATTCTTGCCTTCTGGACGGTGAAGTCCGGTTCGATCTTCGACATACTGGACAAATGTTGGGATTTGAACAATATGCCGATGTACATATACCCTAAATGGCTGCGGAGAATAGGACTGTATGTCGTGCCTATCTTGTTTATCACCAACATGCCGTCGGTTTATTTGATCGACCGGTTGGACTTGTTCCTTGGGATATGGATTTTTGCAGCTCCTGTGATATCGCTTCTAGTGGTCAGGCTGTTCTGGAAGCTGGCCGTCAAACACTATGAGAGCGCCAGCAGTTAGAGATATGCCCCAAAAAAATTGTTGAGAAGGTGAATCGGATGAGCAGGATGGAGCACAAGAGCTTTTCACCGCAGACAGAAGCCACTGCCAAGAAGCGGCTGCACAACGGGATCGAAATCTATCAAAACAACGAAGGAGAAACCGAGTTCCTCTACAACGAGATTTTCCAGAAGGAGATGTATTTCAAGCACGGGATTACGCTCCCGGATCATGGCACGGTCATGGATGTCGGGGCTAATATCGGCATGTTCACCCTATATGTCAGCAGCAAGAGTAACTGCAGGGTATATGCCTTTGAGCCACTGCCTCCGACGTTTGAGCTCTTAAAGATGAATACGAGCTCGCTGCCTCGCGTAACTACGGTTAACGTCGGGCTGTCCAATGAGATCAAGGAAGCGGAGTTTGCCTATTTCCCCACGATGTCCACGGATTCTGTCCAGATCAAATACCGGGAGAACCACGATCAGGATCTCCGGTACGGGTTAATCAACCATTACCGGGATGACTTCGCCGACCCGCGCATGCTAAACCGGTTTGTCGATCATCTGATGTCGCCGAAGCTTCTGAATGAACAAATCCATCGATGCAAGCTAACTACGATCTCTGAAATGATCCGCTATTACGATCTGAACCCCATTGATCTGCTCAAAATCGACGTGGAAAAAAGTGAGTTCGAGGTGCTGGAAGGCATCCATCCGGAAGATTGGGGCAAAATCAGGCAAATTGTCATGGAGGTACACGGACTGGATGAAGAGCAGATCAGCAGGCTCGAGAACATCTTCCGAACCAACGGCTTCAATGTCTCGATTGATTACTACGAAGATTTAAATATCCCAAATTACTATAATGTGTACGCGTTGAATCAAATGCATACATCGGCTGGGTGATAGTCATGCTACAGCATCTGCATGCAAGGTTGGTATGCTCCAGCTGCAAGGGTATGCTGGTCCGGTCGGAGGCATTGCTGCAATGCTGCAGCTGCGATGCGGTATATACGATCGATGACCGTTATGTATCGATGCTCGACCGGCGTGAGCAGGTTGCCCACCCTTCCGATTGGAGCCGGAAAGAGGCTGAAATTCAGGATTATAGCGAGATTTCGCACTCCCTTGCGCTGTCCGGTATAGGCCGATTCGCCACCTTTTTAAACTATGGTTACGTCCCGCACGGGAATGAGCAACATGCGGTGATCGAGCCCGACGATGGATGGAATAGAAATTCAGTCAAGCTGTTACTCGAGACAGTAGGCAGGACGGTGATCCGGGATCGGCAGGTTATCGACATCGGATGCGGCAGGGGAGGGAACATAGCAGCTTTGTATAAATATTTCAAGCCTCTGTCTATTGTCGGTCTCGACATCTGCCCGGCGAATATTGCGTATTGCAGTGCCAAATCCCGATGGGCTGAAGCTTTCTATCTCGTCGGCGATGCGGAGAATATACCGTTTGCAGACGGGAGCTTCGATGTTGTATTGAATATGGAATCCGCGCATGCCTATCCGAATCGATCACGCTTCTATGAAGAGGTGTACCGGATAATGAGAACTGGCGGCGTATTTCTGTATACGGAGCTGATGCTGGAAGATCAGGTAACGCAGAACGTGAGGCTGTTAGAGGAAGCAGGCCTGTCTGTAATCCGCAATCAGGATGTGACTTCGAATGTCCTTCTGTCGTGTGAGGAGAATGCAAAGCAACGTACGGGCACTCAAGGGATTGCGAATAACGCCAACGCGAGCACCAATATTGGAGATATCAGTGATTTCATCGCATTGCCCGGCTCGAAGAAATATGAAGAGATGAAGGCTGGAACGCGGCAATACCGTATGATGAACCTGGTTAAGAGGTAACATAGCCTTAAGATCGACAATAATTTTAGTATAGGAGAACTATTGTATGGAAGAAATTATTTCCCTGGATACCTTTCAACCCTTCGACGGAATGATCAAAATGTTTCCTCATCATAATTTTCCTTATTTTAATTGCGACTACAATTTGTTATTAACGCTTGCCAATTATTTTAAAAAAGATGAGCTGCTGATTTTGAATAATGTCATTAGTATTTATAGATTTGACAAACAAAAAATAAAAACAAGAGGATATTTCAAGTTAGAAGTGTTGAATCTCGAGGATGAAGAGAAGATCCTTGAGGAAATGGGGATCTCTGTTCGCAGAACATCTCCTGAATTAAATACTTTACAAGATGAGATCATAAACTCTATTTCTAGGGGTCATCCGATTTCCATTTTTATTGATTTATTTTATCAACGCGGGAGAGACTTTTACTATAACAAAAAACATGGACTGCACCCTGTTTTTGTCTATGGCTTCAATCTTACGAACGGGGAAATATATACGGTTGATGATATTACAGAATACAGACAATATTCTCTGCCATTTTCAGAATTTAAAATATCATGCCTGACATCGGAACACGTTAAGATGCCAAATTACTTTTGGGAATATGCACTAGTGTCCCCCGGGGATCATGAGCTCTTGAACCATAAGAAGTCAGCACACACCAGCATCAATGCATTTGTAGAAAATATGTTCAGGTATCAAAATGAAATCACGGAAGGTTTGAATAATATATTGTTGTTGGCAGAAAATTACAAGCTCATTCTAACCAATGAAACGATTATAGAAACACTAAGCAGTACTATTTATAGAAAATGTTCTGAGAAATACAGGTTAAATACGCTCTATAAGTATAACCTTGATCATATCAATGCCAAGGATACGCTTAACCCGTTACTGGACCAAATTATTAATGACTGGAAGACGGTAAGGTTCTATTCGAATAAAGCCATCATGTCCCAAACGTTCACTGGGGAAACCATAGATAAGTGCATGGGTTTATTTACAAAAATATATAATAATGAAGTGCATTTTCATCATCAATTTTATTTAATGTTAGAGGCTGCAAGCTTGAAAAGCTGAACCAACAATGTGAGTCAGTTAACCGGGTAGAGATCAGATAGACCGCATACCTTTGCGAGAGGGGGCGGTCTTTTTGTTTTTGCCCTATATTCCATTCCCACCCCATATTCTCCTTTTTTCTGGAAGGGCGAGCCGAGAAGTGTGTCTATTTTCGTAATATATTAAAATCATTCGTGCATTTCCCGTATTTAGACTTTCCCTTCCAGTTGCTAATATGAAAGCTGTTACAGCCTAATCATCCGCTTTCGTGAATGCGTTTACAAACATTGTCTGCTATTAGGTTCAGAGGGAGGTGCAGGATTGACTGTCAAGCCAGACTTGGCGTAACCAAGGGTAAGAATCTCCATAAGAAAAGGAGTCAAACTTAGATGAACAGTAGAAAATATGTAGTCAGCATCTCCCGCCTTCTCGTTATCATCATGTTGTTCTCCATCTTCACGTATACTCCCGTCCCGGCTGCTGCGGCTGGAGAGGAACCGTCCGTTGAACTGAGCGACCTCATTGCGCAAGCCGAAGCTCTTAAAACTGGAAATACGGAGTTCCCGCTCCAGGTCAGCCAGTCTGTCTATGGTTCCGTCTACGGTTCTGATGTGAACCGGGCTTTGCCCTGGGTGCATGTAGACGAACTCCAAGCTCTTAATGATGCGCTTGAGCTTGCGCGTAATGCGAACACGCCGGCCGACGAAGCCATTGCAACGCTGAAAGAAGCCATAATGAATTTCACTGCAAATATCAAATCAGACGGCTCCGATCCCTATTTCCGGCTTGATCCGGGTCCGGGTAAGGTTCCTGTAAAAGTTACCGCGCCTACGAATGCCTGGAAGGCAAGAACTCCGCTGGATAACCGTGTCCCGGCCGACTTTGCCGGCGGGACATTCAAGACGATCGCATATCCTTTTGCAGATGCCCAAGGGAAAGCGGAAGTGCTCCAGATTAATTACGCCCATAACGGCAAAAGCACCTTCGGCGGCATCAGTCTGGAATCCCCGTTGTCCCCGGCCGTCAATGTCACAGCGGGTTCAACGATTGAATTCGATGTCTACTATCCGAAGAGCGCGCAAGGCAAATTCATGAGATGGAGAGTCAGAAATGCCAGCGATAACCTCGACAGCTACCTCAGGGAATACCAGTACAACAACTTGAATCCTGACTGGGTGGGCAGCTACAACGGCGAATCCTGGCTGAAGGCGCATCACAGTATTACCGCCTCAACGGGCAATTCCTCGAACTTCATTCTTGAGCTTCATGGGGAGAATGCCCGTCCTGAAGAAACCGGTATGCTGCTAGTCTCTAACATTGAGATTACCGCACCTGATCCGAAGGGTGTTGCGCTTCCGAGCGTAGTCAATAAGGAACACCAGAGTGCCGTAGCGCCTCTAAAGAGTCTGTACAATAAGGAGAATGGCCTGTTCATGGTCGGCGCGATCGGCACCGGACCTGTAAACGGAACGAGAGCCAATCACTATGAGATCTTCGTTGACGGCAACAATCTGAAGGCCGATGGCACGCATCCCCGTGGTCCGGAATGGCTGAAGAATGTGAACGGCGAGGCCATGAACGGCGCAACCACTGCCCCTGGCTTAGCGGAGTATAGCTTCCCTACCAACTCTTATCAGGCGATCAGAGATTCTGGAACTCCCGGGCAGTACAAGTCGCACGGCCATGTTCTGGCATGGTATAACCAGGCTCCTGGTTGGATGGCACAGATGATTCCTGCGAACCTTCCTTCCGGTTATAACGGCTCTGCCAATTTCTACGGACTTGGCAATGGTGTCACAACCACGGTTAAGGTAGACAAAGAAATGGCGAGAAGAGTGCAGTTCAACCATACGATGTATGTGATGCGGCACTTCCTGACCACAGATACGAAGTACGGCTCCAGCGAAGCCCGTGGTATCATTCCCTTCAATTCCTGGGATGTACTCAACGAAGAGGTACACGAGAGCCGCCACAGCGAGCTTATCCTTGAGGATCCGAACAGCTGGAGAACGAGCCTGAAGCATACCAACTGGCTTGTTGCCATGTCAGATGATGAGATTGGCGGCGACATCACCGATCATTACGTATACCTGCTGTTCAAAAACGCGCACATCGCGGCCCCCAACGCCAAGATGGCGGAAGCTTACAAAGCCAACTACGCTAACCTTCCAGAGTACATGAAGCTGGATGGACACGATACTAAAGGCAGCATTGACAGTTACATCGTAGACAATCCTCCGAAGCTGACCTACAACGATTACGGGGTTGCCACCCGCAGTAAAGCTAGAACCGTATATAACATGGTTCTTGAATTAAATACCGCATGGCGCTCCGATCCGCTGTATGACGGAAGACCCCTGATCGAAGACATCGGAATCCAGGGACATGACGCGGTGGGTAAGACCCTTGCCAGCGACAACCAATATGCGATGGCCCTTTATGCCTCACTCGTTGACCGTGGTCTGTTGTCGGGTATTACCTATTCAGAGCTTGACCTTAAGGTTCCTACCGATGCTCCTGGAGGAGGCGCAACCGCTCCAGCAGCGCTTAATGTCAGACAGTCGGACGCCCTTGGTTATCAGTACGCGCTGCTGTACAAAATGTTCAACAAGTTTGCCCCTTATATCGATCACATCATCAGCTGGGGCGTAACCGGTTCCGGATGGCAGGGAAGCTATGTCCTGTTTGACGGCCAAAGTAATGCGAATGCCGGGTACTATGGCGCCATGAAACCGGACAGATTCATTCTGGGACATTCGTATCTGGATGATTACTTTGCAGGCGAATATCAGACTATTCAGAATAATAAAATCGACCTTGGCGACCTTGGAGTCTATACGCCTAATAGCGTGAACGCCGACCTCAGCAGCCTGACACTAAGTGCGGGAACACTCGAGCCTGTATTCAACGCAGCAACCACAGAATACGAGGTGTCCCTGAAGGATGCCGGCAGCATTACTGTGACAGCAGCAGCGGCAGACAGCAGGTCAACCCTTAAAGTGAACGATAAGGTGGTTGCCAGCGGTACAGCTTCCGAAGCTATAGCGCTGACACCTGGCACCCAAACAGATATAAAGATTGAGGTCACAGGGGCAGACGGCAGGGTCAAGACGTATACCCTGAAAGTAACCAACAGCAAGACGGAGACTCCGTCCACTCCGGAACCAGGAACACCATCTGCAACACCTGAACCAGCAACACCAGCACCAGCAACGCCTGCACCTGGTGGAACCTATTCAACGTCTGCACCTGTTGCATCTGCGACACCTGCACCAGCAGCACCTGTTGTAGAAGGACAGAAAGTAACCATGCAGGCAACAGTGAACAATGGAACCGCAATGGTTAAGGTAGCAGATCTGGCAAAAGCAAAGGAACTCATCGAGAAAAATGTGACGCTGGACATCCCTGCCGTGCAAGGAGTGAAATCATACTCGGTAGGCTTGCCTGCTGCAGCACTGACCGGCGGAACCAAGGATAACAAACTGACCATTTCGACCGAATTCGGTCAGGTCGTTATTTCCGGTAATATGTTGACAGGCACACCTGAAAGCAGCGGCAAGGAAGTATCGCTGGAGATTGGAAAAGGTGACAAGTCGGGGCTTCCGGCGGAAGTAAAGGCGGCTCTAGGCGATAGACCGATCATTCAGCTTAGCCTTAAGACGGACGGAAAAGAAACGGCCTGGAGCAATCCTGGTGCACCTGTTACCGTATCCGTACCTTACCAGCCGTCTGCGGATGAATTGAAGAATCCTGAACGGATTGTTATCCGGTATATTGACGGAAATGGAAATGTTCTAACCGTACCGAGCGGACGTTATGATTCCAAGACCGGTATGGTAACCTTTACAACTACTCATCTCGGCGATTTCGCAGTAGCTTATGTATCCAAGACATTCACAGATCTCCGAAAGGCAGCATGGGCGAAGAACGCGGTCGAAGTCCTTGCATCCAAGGATATTCTCAAGACTGAGGGCGGTGAATTCCATCCGTCAACCGAGATCACCAGAGCAGATTTCCTGTACTCCCTCGTCAGGGCACTTGGCTTGACTGCGAAGGTAAATGGAAACTTCAGCGATGTACAGGAGAATGCTTACTACTATAATGAGATTGGAATGGCCAAAGCGCTTGGGATTACGAATGGCCTGGACAACGGCAGCTTCGGCAGCGCGCTTAAGATCACCAGACAAGACATGATGGTGTTGACCGAGAGAGCCCTGAAGCTCGAGAAGAAGCTGAATAGCCAGGGGACGGCTGCGGATCTGGAGAGATTCTCCGACAAGTCCAAAGTGGCCTCCTATGCGGTGAACAGCGTAGCCGCCATGGTGAAGGAAGGGCTCATCGAAGGCAGCGGCAACAAGGTCAATCCGGCTGGCAACACCACCAAAGCTGAAGCTGCGGTATTCCTTTACAGACTGTATAATAAGTAAGAGATTTGCATAAAAACAGGATATGCCCAATAGACCGCACTCCTTTTGCCAGGAGGACGGTCTATTGGCGTTTAGGGGACAGTAAGCTTTTCTTAATTAAAGCAAATGTCCGCCAGACACTTCAATGTCCTGGGCTGTAACCCACCCGAACTCATCCGACAGCAAGCTCACAATAACCTTTGCAATATCTTCGGGGTGGCCAATTCTGCCAAATACAGATTGCTCAGCCAGCGGCTTAATGAATTCGGGATGTTTATCAAATACTCCATCGCCGAAATTGCTGTGCGTAGGACCAGGCGACACGGCGTTGACCCGGATTTGGCGAGGTGCAAGCTCTTTGGCAATGTAGCGGGTCCAGGTTGAGAATGCTGCTTTTAACGAGCCATAGACGGAGTAGCCCGGAAAGGATTGATTTTTGGATGAACTCGTGGTATTGACAATAGCTCCGGCGTCCTCCATGAATCCGGCAAGCTGTTGTGTTAGAAAAACCGGTCCTTTGAAGTTCGTATTCAGAATCTTGTCGAAATATTCTTCACTCATCTCAGTGAACAGCATGGGTCCGCCGATGCCGCCATTATTCACCAAGTAATCAAAAGTTGTCCGGTTCCAAATGTCTTGGAGACTCTGTTTCACTTCTTGAATAAAGCCCGCAAAGGTTGATATCTGAGTCAGATCCAGCTTTAATGCGACTGCCCGGACACCTGCATTTTTCTCGATTTCCTTTACGACATCTTCTGCCCGGTCCTTATAGGAATTGTATGTGAGAATGACGCTAATTCCGCGCTTGCCAAGCTCCAGCGCTGCCGCTTTTCCAATGCCATTACTTCCACCCGTTATTATCGCAATTGTCATAAGATCCTCCTTGGTTTGTGTTCGGCTTGGTTCTAATTGTAGCCGCAGCTGCGTCACCAAAATAGACCTGAAAATGCCTATTGATTGCCTAAAAGCACCATTCGTGTGATAAACTATGTGCATGAAAAATGTCCTTGAAGAAATAATGGATCTGATGAAGGATGCGGGCACCAGGCAGATTGAAACCGGAGTACCGGGGCTAAGTATGATTAAGGGAGCGATCCCTCATCATCAACTTGCAGCGCTTTACGAGCCGATGATTGGTTTCACGGTTCAAGGAAGAAAGATTCTATCGATCGGGGGGCGCAGCACGGAACTGGCAGCACGGAACTGGCAGGACCATCTTATTACGTACTACCAGTGCATGTTCCTGCAACGGCGGTTGTACATCCGGACCGCTGTGGCCAGCCTTACATGTCCCTTGGTCTCAAGTTGAATCAGAATATTCTTCAGAGTCTGCTAAGAGATCTCCAGGAGAATCTATTACCGGCTGCTTCCGGGCAATTCGCAGCTTGCGACATGGATATTGAATTGATGGAGGCCTGGCTGCGTTTATTGCGATTATCGAAAGCGCCAAGAGATATTCCGGCTCTTGCACCAGCTTATGAGCGCGAAATCCTGTATCGCGTACTGATGGGACCACAGGGAGGGTATCTGAGGCAATTAGGTCAGCGGGAAAGTGATTTATCCCGGATATCCCAAATTGTAAAATGGTTTCGGAGTAATTTTATGAGGCCCATAGACATTGGTGAGCTGGCATCGAAATCGGGTATGGCTATAAATACTTTTCACCGTCAGTTTAAAAGGGCCACGGGGTTAAGTCCTATTCAATTTCAAAAGCAATTAAGGCTCCTGGAGGCCAGAAACCTCATTGCCTTCGAGGGCTATCCGGTAGCAAGTGCTGCATATCATGTTGGCTATCAAAGTCCCTCACAGTTCAACCGGGAGTATTCACGCTTCTTCGGTGCATCTCCAGCCCGTGACACGGAGAGCCTAAGACGAATTGAAAGCATGAGGGATTAGAAGGTCATGCCAAGAGCCTCGGGAAATGCACTGTGGCGTGAGCCAACTGCTGGAAGTACTTCGCAAGCGCAACTACGTCTTCGAACTGGTGCTCACAAATCTGTTAACCACTGTTAACATGCGTTAACACCTGTGGTATAGTATAAGCAGAACGGGCGTACAATGCTAAGAGAGCCGTGCGCTAACACGACTCTCTAGAGCAATAGCCGCTTTTAAGGGCGGTAGGCATCAACAACAGGATACGACAAATAGACCGCAAGCCTTTGTCGAGGGCGGTCTATTTGTGTGTATTGGACAGCAGCGCTACGATAAGCAAACCAAAGGTTAGCATCAGCATGATTGCTTCAAACACTGTCACAAGGCATCCCTCCCTTCTGAGAGAGGTAGCCGACCGACCCTTTAAGCCTATTCTATTGCTCAATCAGTATAGCATATCAAATGCCGTAGTATTACCTATGTTTGGAAAAATTTTGACGTAAATGCGTATTTAGTATGTGTAAAGAGCAGCCCCCAATACGGGAGCTGCTCTTATTTGCGTTTGTTCTTACAAACCGCCGTCGGAACACAACCTACAACTTCTCCAGCAGCTCAGTATAATAACCGTTACCGTTCCGCTTATCCAGCTTCTCCGCTGTGGCGAGAGCCAACTGCTGGAAGTACTTCGCAAGCGCAGCGACGTCTTCGGACTGACGCTCACACGGGTGGCCGGCCGGAAGCTTAACCTGGAAGCGGATGGATTCTTCCGCCAGACGGCGGAACATTTTGGCGGAATAGGCGTTGAAGATCATCTGATCGGCCGGGTTCTCATGATCGAGCGAGGAGGCGATATACTCTTCAAAGACCTCCAGCGCCTTGACCGGATCGGTCAGGGTCAGGTAACCAATATGCTCTGCCTGGTGATACAGGAAGTCGCGGTTTCCTTTTACCAGCTTATAGCCTTTCTTCTGAAGCTTATCAGCTTCCTTCTGGCGGCCCAGCCGAAGGAGTGGGAACAGTACCTTCGTAATGGTCACATGCGGGACCTCACCGCAGGTCATTCGGCCCTTGAGAATCGGTTCAGCCGCCTTCACGGTTGCTTCGTCGTCTCCCTGCTTCGCCAGGAACTCGACCAGGCCATGCTGCTCACAAGCCTCACAATCGCTCATCTCGTCCCGGTCCATGGTCTGGACAATCGCCCATTCGGCCTCTGAAGCTTCCAGCTCCCCGAAATCTTCGAGGATATTCGCCCGGTAATAGTGATAGGTCCGGCTGCTGTAGCCTTCCGCTGCATAGCGGGTCTTCATATCCTCCAGCAGGTTCTCAATCTGAGTGCGGCTAATATCTGCAAAAGCGGTGATGCGGTCCAGCACCCACTTGTACGACCACATCAGACTGTAATCATCGAACCGGCCCGGGTTCTTGTCATACTGTCCCAGCTGCCACGAGAAGGCGACCAGCGCCTTCATCGGATACCCGTGGAAGCTGCCCAGCTCTACGATTTCGCTGCGGGCCTCATAGCCTTGATCGATATCTCCTGCGGCATCTGCTACCCGTACCGCCTGCTCCAGCAGCGCAAGCTTAGCCTTGCCTCCGGGCAGGCCATAGGCTTCTTCCATCAGATCGTCAAAATCCATCTCGGTAAGATTCATCTATTCTTCTCCTCCTGTGGCTTGATTAGCCGTCAATCCCCAATCAATAAATTGAATAATGCCCTGGTTCAGCAGCGCGATCTCCTGGCGGTTCATCGGATAATGTCCCATTAATAGCGCATTGCAGTACAGCATCTCGACAATGGAGGGCAGCATCTTCTGGTTCGCCTGAAGAAATGCCCGCCCGATGACAGGATTATTCAGGTTGAAGTAGAGTGTGGCGTATGCCGTCTCCTTAAGCGAAGCGCCCAAGCTGCCCAGCACGGAGGCCAGGGCATCGGTGCTCAATTCTTTGGTTGCTTCCATTACACGCCACTGTGCGGACTCCTCAGACAGCGTGTAGAGGACAGGAATCTCCTCTGGCTTGAAGCGGCGCAGCTGCACCTGGCAGCGGAACTTCTGAAGTACACTGTCTGCGAGTCTTACGGACTCATAGTAGTCCAGCCGCTCTTGAGGAGTGATATCGGTGAAGGATAACGACACCTCCTCCGGCAGCAGCCGTTCCGTCTGCACATCCGGGTCAATGAGCGGCAGCCGGGCCAGCAGCTCGGCATCATAGATATACCCGCCGTTCACCACCAGCATGGATTGGGCCGAAGCCACGTGGGTAATCTGGCGGTATTCGTCCAGCGTGGTCGTGAAGTACAGGGGAGGCTGCTGCTTCAGCTCGCCAAGCGTCTTTCTGCCATACGTGCTCTCAAACGGCAACCACTCGTGAATGATAGAATAGAACGATGAATCTTCCACTGCGAGAGCCTTCATGGATAAGGCATGTAGTGAAATGATCGATTGCAGGCGGTCCGGGTCGTACTCGGCCATCCGCATCAATTCCTGACGAATGGAGCTCCCGAGCTCTTCCCGCACCTGCTCCAGCTGGGCATTCTCGTAGAAATGCTCCCGGGAAGCGGTGGGCTGCAGCTCATCGGTCCAGATCAGGCATTTCACGAAGAATGCCCAGTCCGGCAGGATATTGCTGGCAGCTTCGGAGACCAGCATGTGCTTCAGGTACACCCGGTGATTGCGTTTGGCGTTCAGATTAACCGCGTGCGGCAGAATGAAGGCGATGCCTCCCGTCCGGCCCGAGGCGGTGTGCAGGGGGATGAAATCGCGGAACGACTCTCCCAGCACCTGCTTACCGAAGGACAGCACCTCGTCACGATGCTTACGGGCCAGCTGCGGATCTTTGACCCACGGCGGGGTCAGCGGATTAATCAGGCGGGTGTTACGGTCCGACACTAACTGGATCGGATAAGGCAGCAGAGCGCCGTAATGGAACAGCCCTTCCTGCAGATTGCTCTCCTCGAAGTAAGCTTCGGACCCTTCTTTACAACGCAAAAAAACCTTGGTGCCCGGAGCGTGCTCCCCTTCGAGCTTGCGGATCGTATAGGTGCCGTCCGGCTTCCCGCGCCATTCCAGTGCAGGGCCGCCCTTGGCTGATTGGGTAACCATAACGATATCGTCACTCACCATGAAGCAGGACAAGAGCCCGATGCCGAACCGCCCGATAAAAGAGGTATTGGTGGAGAGAAAGTCTTCGCCCCGTTTGGAGGATTGTCCGATCATCGCCAGGAACTCATGAATCTCGGCCTCGTCTAACCCGATTCCGTTATCTTCTACCAGTAAGGTCGCCCCGGTAGAGGTCCCGCTTACTTCGACATGAATCTTGCCTTCATATCCAGCGGGGGAATAGGCCTGCCGTGCAGTAATCGCGTCTATGCCATTCTGGAGCAGCTCTCTTAAGAATACCTTCGGGCTGCTATACAAATGGTTAGACAAAATGTTGATCATACCGCTTAAGTTCACCTGAAAACGGTACGTATCCTGGTTTTGGTTCTCCATGTTTGTTCTCCTATTCTGTAATCAATTGATATGTAGACAGATGCAACCCTATGTATTACCCAGAAGCTGCATTATAAGAAACAGATATTCCCAATCCTCCCGTTTTCCCTGCCTTGAAAATACAAAGAAACCCAAGGTCTTGATTCACCTGGGCTTCCCGCCAATCTATTCTTAGTCCGCCATCTTCACCGCACAGACCCGCAGCCGCCGGTAGTCGGCGATCCATTGGCCCTGCCGGTAATGCTCCGGACGTAGCTGCTCTTCCACTTCGCGATAGATCGCAGTCTTGTCTTCTGCATTAACATCGTAGAAGAAGTCATCGGCCATCATGTCGAGCCAATCCCGGATTCCGCTCTCGCCCTGCAAGGGAGTCGGTCGTTCGAAATGCTGGGCCAGCGTGACGAGGAAGCCATGCGCCTCCAGCACTGCCGTATATTCTCCGATGGTGGGGAAATACCATGGATTGCGTCCCTGCGGATCATAGCCATGCGCGGACAGTGCGGCCTCGGTCGCATTCACCAGCGCGGCAACGTTGCGGTAGCCGCCGAATTCGGCGACGAACCGTCCGCCGGTCCGCAGTGCGCTTGCTACCGTCACGGCAACTGCGTGTGCGTCCTTCATCCAGTGCAGTGCAGCGTTGGAGAACACCGCATCGAAGGTCCCGGAGGTTCGGTATGTGTAAGCATTCTGGGTGCTCAGATTCAGATGCGGGTACTTGGCACGGCCGCGTGCAATCATCTCGGGCGACAGATCAATGCCAACAGTCTCCGCTCCGGCGGATGCAATCTTAGCCGTCAGGTCGGCCGTCCCGCAGCCGATATCCAGCACGCATTCACCGGGCTGAGGCTGGAGCAGCGAGAGGACATCGCCGCCCAGCTTGGAGACGAAATCCAGTTTGTGATCATACGTGTCTGCCTGCCATTGGTTATTGGAAGCCGGCTCATTCATGTACTTCCCCTCCTTATGAAATTCAGTATAGTACTGCATAGCTTATAAATGAAATATATAGTTGCTATACAGTTAATAAGCATTACCTATAAGTGTGCTGCCGACAAAATAGACCGCTAGCCTCTGTAAGGAGGGCAGTCTATTCTCTCATATCATAATAGGGGAATTAATACACCAGCACGCCTGCATCAAGCACGGACTTGTTCGCCACGGAATTGCCAGTCAGGAATACTTGTTGCAGCTTGGGCAGCTTGC
Organism: Paenibacillus sp. FSL R7-0210; assembly: GCF_038009085.1. Taxonomy (NCBI): domain Bacteria; kingdom Bacillati; phylum Bacillota; class Bacilli; order Caryophanales; family Paenibacillaceae; genus Paenibacillus; species Paenibacillus sp. FSL R7-0210. The sequence continues at coordinate 5,629,152 of NZ_JBBPAR010000001.1, read as the reverse complement.
TCAGAAGCTCTATATTGGAAATCGCATTGTTCTCCAGATGAAGCTCCTCGATGGCCTGCCACTTGCTCATGAACGCAAGAGAAGCCAGGTTGTTGTCCTGCAGGGTGAAGGAACGCAGGGCAGTCAGGCCCGCGAAGTAAGGCATCACCTGGTCAACCTCACTAACGGAGTTGTTGTTCATGGAGAAGTATGGCCGGTCCAAGGTCAGATGCTCAAGCACACTATTCGTTGCTGCTGTCTGCTTGAAATTCAGGCGGCATTCCGAGCACACCAGCGTGTTCACCTGCTTCAGACGGAATAAGGCATCGCTCTCCATATACAGCGACGAGTCGAAGATACTTAGCTTCTGTAGACGTGGCAATTTGTCGAGGGCGGCGAGACTGGCCATTTCATCAACCCCCCAGAGGGACAGCTCCGCAAGCTCAGGGAATTTCTTCAGCTCAGCCATATTAAGCTCCCCGCTTCCGCCCCGGAGTGTCAGGTCCGTTACCGCAGGGGCCTTCAGCCCGGAGAGGAAGGAAGCTGGGATTTCCACCCGTTTGACGCCCGGCAAAGTAAGGCTGTCTGGTTGCTCGTAATAACCGGACAAGGTGAATTTCCGCAGCGAGGACAGGCTGTTCACGGCCTTGACCGAGCTGAGCTTGCTTAAGGAAGCCAGGCGGAGTGACGTAATGGAGGTCTTGCCGGCCAGAGACTCCAAGCTGGAGAAATTCAGGTTTTCGATATCCAGCGTTTGCAGCGCAGGCATGTTCTGCACGAAGTCTATCGACTTCACATTGGTTAGATAAGACAGCTGAAGCTCCTTAAGGCCGGTTAACGCATAGAGCGGTTGCAGGTCTGTTGCCTCACTGTAATGAATCGCCAGGGAGGACAGCCCGGTCATAGACGACAACCACCCCAGCTCATTGACGAAGGTAAGGGACAGGGACTTCAGCGGCAGCTTATTAAGCAGATGCAAATCCGTTATAGACTCATCCACATAGGTAATGGATAGTGAGCTTAGATTGGGAAATTCCAGCAGCAGGGCCACTTCCTGATTACTGCGCAGCTGAGTGGACAGCTCCGTAATTTTAGATTTATCGCCGAAGTAGCCGGAGAAGGCGCTGAAGGATTCGTTGAAGGCGCCGCCATAGCTTTTTAATCCGGGCATATGGGCAAGCGTTGTCTGGTCCGCCTGGTTGATCTCGTAGGTATTCGTCAGGTTCAGTGCTGTCAGTCCCTTGAAGGCTTCGAAATCACGTTGATCAATCCGCTGGGTATTCAGCCGCTTGTCCTGGGTCACATAAGTAAGCTTCTCGGCCTGCGCATCGCTGAACGGATCGGAGAAGCTGTAAGTGAACTGCCACTGGTCATTCTTCGAACGCTCCACAGTTAAATAACGCAGTGAGGCCAATTCCTCCTCTGTCGGCATGGCAGAGCCCTTACCCAGGGTCTCCCGCAGGAAGGTGAGCAGGACCTCGCTTTCGGGCATATTCCGTACAGACAGATTAGCCTTGGTTGCCTGCTGCGGAGAGCTGAGGCCGTAATAGAAATAAGTACCGATGGCCCCGCCCAGCACCAGCAGCAGAACCAACACCAGCCTAATGGGGATAGAGACGGAGACGGGTGGCTTCGGCGCGGCCTTGGGAGGGGGTGCCCCGTGATAATGATTAATGGTCTGATCCACATAGTAGACATTATTTTGCTTGAGCAGAAGCTCAGTCTGGCAATAAGGGCACTTGAGGATGGTGCCTTCCTTATATTCAATTCTTCCGCTGCAATTGGGACAATTTAACGGGATAAATGCCACGGGCTGCCGCCTCCTTCATGATGTGATGATGAAATTGCGCCGGGATCACTTGAATTAACTTATCGGAATTTACGTGAGTTACGCTGATTTGTTCCATTATTCTCTGGAGAGAAGCTGATAATTTGATTCTATATGAACAAGTGCTCAGAACACAACAATTGTTAAAAAGGAGAATCAAGCCGTTAAGATTAGGTTGACATCTGGGACGGTTTATATATATCATCTGATATATATCATTTGTTATGTAATTAATGCTCTATTTCAGGAGGAAGCCCGTGGCACCCAAAAAAAAGTTCACCAAAGAACAAATCATCGATGCGGCGTTCGAGATTGCGAGGACCGAAGGAGTGGATGCCGTGACCATCCGTAAGGTGGCCGAGAAGCTGGGAGGCTCTATCGCCCCCATCTATGTCAATTTCAAAGAGGCTGGCGAGCTGGTGGAGGAGGTATACCAGAGAACGCTTACGGTGAGCAGACAGATTCTGCTGGAGCAGAACTCCGGGCATCCGTTCCATGATATCGGGGCGGCCAGCATCCGTTTTGCCAGAGAGTATCCGGTGCTGTTCCGGGATCTGGTGATGAAGAAGAATGATCAGGCGAAGTACAATGAGGCAGAGACGCAAGGGTTCATTCAGATGATGCGAACGGACCCGGATCTGAATGGATTAACCGATGATGAACTGGGGATGATTTTGCTCAAGATGAAGATGTTCCAGGTCGGGATGAGTGTGATGGTTGCGAATGAGTTGCTGCCGGACCATTATACGGAGGAGCAGATGATTCAGCTATTGAACAGCGCGGCAGAGGATGTCATCAGCACAGCGAAGCGTAGCTCGGAGAAATCTTGAACCCGGAGGGGATGATCATATGACAGCAGGCAGAACAAAGCTTAGTCTTCTATTGTTCATCGTTATTGTGCTAGCCAGCGGCTGGATTGGGGTATGGGTGGATAAGAAGCTGCCGGATCAGCCGGAAGGGAATTCGCCGGGAATGGGCTTGTGGCTGATTTTGCCGATGATCGCCATGCTCGTACTGCGGCTGGTGAACCGCGATTGGAAGGATATTGGCGTAAGGTTTAATTTTAGAGAAAATAGGAAGTGGTACGGTGCAGCCATTGCCGTCTATCCGGTAATCATGGTGATTGTGGTGGGGCTTGCTCTGCTATTTAATAGCGCCAGCACTTCAGAGGCTGAACTACATACGATTCTCTCACTGGTCGGGGTATCGCTCGCAGGCAGCTTTGTTAAGAACATCTTCGAGGAGTTCGCCTGGCGCGGCTATCTGACTCCGAAGCTGATTGAGCTGAAGCTGAAGGACTGGATGATCTATCTCGTATCCGGTCTGGTCTGGGCGCTGTGGCATACGGCTTATTATCTGGTTTTCCTGCCGGATACTTATTTCGGGACTACGTCAAGATGGGGCTATGTCGTCATAGGCTGTGTGCTCATGGTTGCTTGGTCCATCATGTACGTTGAAATCTATCGTCTTACACAATCGGTGTGGCCGTGTGTACTCATGCACGCAGTGGAGGATGGAGTGCCTACTTTGCTGGTATCGGTTGCAGGGATCATTACATTCACGCCGGCAGGCGAACTGTGGTTTAGCCCGACCACCGGCGTGATGACGACGATTCTGTTCATCGGATTCGGCTTATGGCTCAGATCTAGACGATTGAAGCGCTTTGCAGATAGATAAACTTGGTGAAGTCCTGCGGCAGTTCGGGTGCATAGCGCTGATGTAAGGCAAATAGACCGTCTTCCCATGGGAGGACGGTCTATTTGCTTTCATTTACTCATTAACAGGTTGCTTGTCTGCACCAGTCCCCGCAAACCTGATAAATATGAATAATCCAATCAGGACCACAACGATCCCCGACCAGAAGAACCAGAACGGAACGCCGAACCGGCCGGCCACTGGACCCGCCAGTGCAAGCCCGATCGGGGAGGACAAAAGTCCGATACTTGTCACGAAGGAGAGTACGCGCCCCAGGAGCTCAGGCTCATAAGACTTCTGGATCATCGCCATGTAAGGGCCGTTGAACAAGGGGGCAGCGGCACCCATCAGGAACGAGAGGACGGTAAAAGCAAGGAATGCCTCGCGCCCTACCATCCCGCTCAGGACACAGGTGAGCCCGATCACAATCAGACTCACACTCATGTAGTTGGTGTCCTTCCACCTGGAAGCAAGCACCGACAGCAGCGCACCGCCAAGAATCATCCCGATCCCGAATACGGCCTCAATCAGGCTGGCACTGTAACCGCCGCGTCCGAAATGGGATAGCGTCATCAAGGGAAACAGCATCGCCAGCGGCATGAACACCACGCTGAAGACTGCCATGGCAACCGTTATCGTTACAATGGGTTTTTGTGACAGGAATGCCCGCCAGCCGAGCATAAACTCCTTACGGAACGAGGGTGTCTCTACGATCTCCGGCTTGGGCTGCTGAATATGAATGAACAGAAGCATAAGGTTAGCGATTAAGGCACCTGCTACATCTAAAAGTAATACTGTTCCTAGTGAAGTAGCCGAGTATACCGCTATTCCAAGCGCCGGTCCAAGGACGCTGGAAGCGGAGAAGATGAGTTGATTCCAGCCTGCCACCCGGGTGAGCTGGTCTTCCGGCGCAATCAGAGGGATTGCAGCCTGGAACGATGGGGCATGGAAGGACGAAGCTGCCGAACGGATCAGCAGGATGGCATACACAATCCATAAGCTGGGCTCGCCCCATAGATAATAAGCGCCCAGAATCAGACTGGTTAGTGCAATGGCGCTGTCCGCGGCGATCATAGTGAGCTTACGGTTCCAGCGGTCGAGCCAGACGCCAATGAACGGGCCTAAGACCGCTTGCGGTAGAAACCCGGCCAGACCGGCCAGCATCAGCACGGTAGCCGATCCTGTCGTCTCGGTCAGATGCCAGACGATGGAGAACTGAACCATCGCCGATGTTAATATCGAGAAGATTTGCCCGCTGAAGATGAAGGCGAACGTCTTTTTCCATTGAATATTCATAAGTTTCTTACCTCCCTAATAAAGACAGACCCAAATCCGGAAGTGGACTTGGGTCTGCAACAATTACATGCTGGGACAGTGCGAAACCGGGCATAGTGAAATAAGCCGTAGCGGATCGCAGCCGATGTCCTTAACGTAAATAGCAGCAGCTCAAAAAAGCCCACACTTGGTGGAAAATCAGCTTTAATTGGGCTTGCTTACCATATACGTGGAATCATCGGCTGCCATCCTCCTCAAATTTTATAGCTGGAGCTTAACATTGAAGTTCTCCAGATGTCAATAATATCGGAGCATTCCGCATCTTCAGCCTAGTATGCTATATTGGGAATAATGAAGCGGATACAGGGGGCTGGAGGATGTTCTTTTTCATAGTAATGCTTATATGTTTCGGTGTGTTTGTAGCGCTTGCCTATATATTCAATGCGAAGCATAAGATCGTGATGCCGCTTATCAGCGCGGTGGCAGTCAGTATGCTGGTGCAAGTGCTGGAGCAATTCTATATGAGCAGCATTATTGTCGTGGCGTTCATTCTGTATTTCATTATAAGCAGCATCAGGACCTTCAAGCATGAACAGTTCCAGTTGATGGTGGCGATTCTTTTCAGCACGTCCGTTGTTACTCTCATCATAACCTCAACCTACTTCAAGCAGCCTGTGGTTCCCTCCGAAGCGGAGATGGTCAGGGTGATGTTCATCTATTACCCGCTGCTGATACTATTTATCTCCTGCTATACCTACATGCTGCTTAGCGTATTCAATTTCAAGCTGCTTCAGTCCGGGAACCCGCTCGGGTATGTGATGGGTAAGGTGCGGGGCTTCAGGCGTATGATCCGTCTGCTCTGGATCGCTTCACGCAAAGGGCTGAACCATCTGCTCCAGCAGGATCATGCGAAGCTGCCGCAGGTGATTGCTGCCATTCTGGATAACATGGGCGGAGTCTTCGTGAAGTTCGGGCAGGTCTTATCGACCAAGAAGGATCTGCTGCCTGCGCAATACATCGAAGCGTTCTCCAGCCTGCATGACCAGGTTAAGCCGCTCAGCCGGAAGGAGCTGAAGGAGATCATCGACAGCAAAATCGGCGATCTGGAGGAGACGTATGAAGACTTCGGAATGGAGCCCATTGCAGCCGCTTCGATCGGTCAGGTGCATCTGGCACGGCTGAAGTCCACGGGAGAGAAGGTAGTTGTCAAAATCCTGCGGCCGGATGTGAAGCAGAAGATGAGCGTAGATCTGGATCTATTAATCCAATTCGTGACCCGGCTCTCCGAACGCTCCTCCAAAATCCAAAGACTCGGCTTAATCCAGCTCGCCCAAGGCTTCAAAACGAATCTGATTGAAGAGACGGACTTCGACATCGAAGCGCTGAATACCAACCTGCTGCGCCAAGCATTCCAGGAACACGATATTCCGATACAAGTGCCGAGGATCTACGCCGAGTACTCGACCAAGCAGATTCTGACCATGGAATATATTGAAGGGCACCGGTTCACCCGAAAGGTGAGCAGCGATGTGTCCGAAATGATCATGCACGCATTCCTGCAGCAGATTCTGATGATCGGCATCTTCCACGCCGACCCGCATCCCGGCAATCTGATGCTGACCCAAGACGGGAAGGTCGCGCTGATTGACTTCGGTTCCGTGGGTTATCTGACGGAGGAGGAGCGGGCCGGGATGTTGAACTTCCTGATGGGCTACAGCCGGAAGGATACGAAGCAGATGGCCCAGGGCCTGGCCGGAGTCTGTGAAGAAGGGGAGCTGCTGGATGTGCGAATGATCGAGCGGCGCCTCGGCAGACTTTTGTCCGAAGCCTCTTTCTCGCCTGATCCTACCATTGTCATGATGAGACGGCTGATGTCGATGATTACCGAGCTGGGAATGTCCTTGAAGCCGACGGTGGCCGGGGCCTTCCGGGCGATTATTACCCTGGACGGGACCTTGTCCTCTGTGGATGATTCGTATTCCTTATCCGCAGCGAGCCAGTCCTTCGCAGAGCAGATGGATCAGGGGCAGATCGTCAAGGAGCAGCTAAGCAAGGTGAAGGGGCGGCTGGAGGACTATATCCCGAAGCTGCTGGAGCTGCCACTATTGAAGGAGAACCGGATCACTCTGGCGCGTGAGGACAATCATAGTCTGACGGATTTCGTGGGGACGCTGACGGTCGGGATGTTCACCGTGATCTGTATGGTGATCATGCTGGCCAGCTTCTGGGTGCAGGGGGAGATCATGCGGTTCGTCCTGGCTCCCTTATCGATGTCAGGCTTCGGCACGGGGATGATTATTCTGATGATGTCCGTGATTAAGCAGTTGAAACCCAAGAGTTAACGGAGGGCGTGTAGGAATATGGCGAATCTACTCCCGAACAAGAAGAGAATACGCGGGTGGAAGCGCAGGGTTAGGCAGGGTTCAATAACGATAGAGACATACAAGGCCTCAGAGAATTCTCTGGGGTTTATTGTCTGTAGAGGGGGCCTTGGCTGGCGGCTACAAATCCCAAGGAGTTATGATATAATTTAGCTTTATTACGGCCGGATAAGGATTATCCTGGCACGCATAGAGAGGTACTTCATATGATAAATAATTTCTGGCGTGAATTGCCACGCCCTTTTTTTATACTGGCACCCATGGAGGATGTGACGGATGTGGTGTTTCGTCATGTCGTTGCTGAAGCGGGCAGACCGGATGTGTTTTTTACGGAGTTCGTGAATACGGAGAGCTATGCTCACCCGGAGGGGAAGCAGGCGGTGCGGGGGCGATTAACCTTCACCGAGGATGAACAGCCGATGGTCGCGCACATCTGGGGGGACAAGCCGGAGTATTTCCGGAAGATGAGCATCAGCATGGCTGAAGAGGGCTTCAAGGGCATCGATCTGAACATGGGTTGTCCTGTAGCGAATGTAGCCGAGAACGGGAAGGGCAGCGGCCTGATCTGCCGTCCGGAGACCGCAGCGGAGATCATACAGGCGGCGAAGGCCGGAGGACTGCCCGTCAGCGTCAAGACCCGGCTCGGATTCAGCAGCGTGGACGAATGGCGGGGCTGGTTGACTCATATTTTGCAGCAGGACATTGTGAATCTGTCCATCCATCTGCGTACGCGGGAGGAGATGAGCAAGGTCCCGGCCCACTGGGAGCTGATTCCTGAGATTAAAAAGCTGCGGGATGAGATCGCGCCGGACACCCTGCTGACGATTAACGGGGACATAGCGGACCGGGAGACGGGCCTGAAGCTGGCCGCAGAGTATGGGGTAGACGGGATTATGATCGGGCGCGGGATTTTTCATAATCCGTATGCGTTCGAACAGGAGCCAAGGGAGCATAGCAGCAAGGAGCTTCTGGATCTGCTTAGGCTGCACCTGGATCTGCACGATCACTATTCGGCGCTGGAACCCCGTTCCTTCAAGCCGCTGCCCCGCTTCTTCAAAATCTACGTCCGCGGCTTCCGCGGCGCCAGTGAACTTAGAAATAATCTAATGAACACCAAGTCCACCCGTGAGGTGCGTGCACTGCTGGATGAATTCGCAGGCAAGGAGCAAGACGGGGCGGAAGAGCTTGGGGACTCGAGGGAGGGCGTATGAGAAACTTTATTATTTTCGGAGCAAGTAAAGGCTTGGGAGAGGCCTTCGTCAAGGCGCTGCCGGTGGCGGGCGATCAGGTCTGGGTGGTCTCCAGAACGTATCCGGACAGCATGAAGCTGGAGGATGGGGTTCAGCGGACCTGGATTGAGGCTGACTTGGCGAAGCCGGATGCTGCGGGCCGGATTGCAGAATCATTGAACGGCGTTACCCTGGACGTATTCATCTATAATGTTGGCGTATGGGAGAGCAAGGGGTTCAGCGATGACTATGATTTTGAGCAGGATGATCCGGCTGAGATTACGAGCATTATTAACATCAATGTGACTTCGGCGATTACGTGCATCCAGAAGCTTTTGTCCAATCTTATAAAGTCAGAGAACGCCAAAATCTTCTTGATTGGTTCTACGGCAGGTCTTGACCATAATGATTACACCCAGGTAACGTTCGCCGCCTCCAAGTTCGGTCTGCGCGGGATTGCCAATGCGGTGAGGGAGCATGTGAAGAAATACGGCATCGGTGTGACTATCATTAATCCCGGGGAGATTGCTACCCAGATTCCGCTGGAGGCCGGGGTGGAGCCCGTCTTGTCCGCCTATAACGGTGCGCAGATTCCGCTTCAGGATATCGTATCCCTGGTGCAATGCGTCATGAACCTGTCCAAGGCTTCCTGTGTGAAGGAAATCAATATTCCGGCGATGCTGGACTCGAATGCGTAGGGATGAAGGATGTTGCGCGGTTAGAAGAGCTTCGGGGGCATTACGCAGTGGCTCAGACAAACGGCAGGTAAGGGGGAGGAGCATGAGCTATAAAAGCTTAATGTGCGGGTTGCTGGTCTTGTGTATATCCCTATTAGCAGCATGCAGTTCTGGTTCTTCAATAAGCGATTCCGAGAAGCGGCAGATGGTGGAGCAGGTGAGGATCGTTGAACAGAGTGAGTATAATCTCCTTAACCTTCATAAATCATATAGACAATATCATAAAGCTGTAAATGAACTGGTAAGTGAAGAATATTGGGCATCGATCAGCGGTGATATTGTATTCGGATATGATGCTGCAACATACACCCGGGATGATCTGGCGAATATGCCGCAAGAGGAGTACGACATACTCAAAGAGCGTATGCTTCAAATCCTTCGTGGAGCGGAAATGGATAAGCTTAGTGCAACGGTTCGCATATCGGATGTGTATGCAGGGAGTAGCTCCAATCAAGCCAACATATACACGTTCGAACATAAAGAATTGAAGGATCAGCCGTTCACCGCAACTGCTAAGAAATATACCTTGGAGAAACGCAGCGGAGAATGGCTTATTACCAAAGTAGAGCAAGATAAATTCACTTATGGAAGCGGGCAGACCGCAGAGTTAAGAGAAGACGGGATCAAGGGTCTCAATTATCAAGCCCATGATGGCAAGGATATCGGTTATCCGACAGTGATCGTGTTGCCTGGAACCTCAGATTCATCCTAATAAGTCCAACCCGAAGAAAGCACTCTTTTTGGGTGCTTTTTGCGGCCGTCACTCTTTCATCAGGCGTACGGCTTGCCTTAGGGTTGCGGAGAATCAGACTTAATAGAATGCCAGCAGCCGCGATCCGCGCGGTCAAGGGGAGAGAGGTTTTAGAGTGGAGCATCTGTCACAGTATACTTACGTTCAATCGATCGCAAAAGCTACTATAAGTCAATTACAGGGGATAATTAAAGAAGGCATCACAGAAAAGGAAATCGTCTATAGAGCCGAAGAGATTATGAGAGATAAGGGGATTCATAGTTTTTGGTATCACGGTGTAGGGGCATTTGTTCACGTTGGGAAGAGAACAATTAGGTCCGAGTCGGGCAAGGAGTATAAGCCTTCGGATACATTGGTCCGCAGAAATGATATCGTGACTATAGATCTTAGTCCAGAGATTAACGCCTATTGGGGAGACTATGCACGAACACTAATAGTGATTGATGGAAAAGTCATTGCCGAAGACGCAATTGCACATACCAATAATGAATCTGCACTAGAATTTTCACATGGAATTAACGCCGAAAAGGAGCTCCATAACAAATTTATGGATTTTGTAAGACCGGGCATGACTTTTGAAGAAGTCTACTTATACATGAATGAGGTTGTCCAACAACTTGGTTACATTAATCTTGATTTTTCCGGAAATTTGGGGCATACCATCGAATTTGATAAAGATCACAGAAAATACTTTGAGTCCGGGAATAAGATGAAGCTTAGTGAAGGATCACTATTTACATTTGAGCCGCATATTAAGCACAGAAATGGATTGTACGGTTTTAAACGGGAGAATATTTATTATTTTCGTGATGGAGAATTACTTATTTTATAAGAACGTACGGATATATGCATAAGAGGATACGTACACAATGTCCAAGGCTTCCTGTGTGAAGGAAATCAATATTCCGGCGATGCTGGACTCGAATGCGTAGGGATGAAGGAGTAATGGAGGTGAGCCTTATGAAACTGAAATTTATAATACCGTTTCTTGTTTTCATCATGGCCTCAGTGGGCTGTATTTCAGTCTCCAGTGTGAGTGCAGCGACACCAACCACGTATGGCTCTGTTATTTTAGACGGGAAGCCCCTTGGCTTCGATGCTAAGCCCATCATCATAAATGGGAACACGATGGTGCCTTTTCGTAAAATATTTGAAGCATTAAATATGAATGTCCAATGGGATTCCAAAACCGGAAATGTTACGGCCCAAACCACAGGGATAACGATTAAAATGACAGTGGATAGCCTTAAGGCCAATGTCAATGGCAAAGAATTTACTTTAACTCAAACGCCATTTAATACACCTGAAGACACGGTTTATGTGAACCTCCGTTTTATTAGCCAAGCCATAGGGGCGACTATAAGCTGGGATAATGTGAAGAAGATTGCAACCATAAATACTAAATAAACTTCGTATAATCGTACAGAAAGAATATAATCTTGTGTGATAGTAAATAGGCCGTTTCCTTCACCGGGGCGGTCTATTTATGCTCCTGAGTTCCGACAACTTATGCTACATTGTTATATACCCCCAGTTCGTAATACTTCCGCCATGTACCTGGGACCCGATATAAGCGAATATAGACACAGAAGCGTCGGGTGATCCCGAACATAGGAGGTTGAAAAGATATGGCTTATCAGAATATTGACGGTGTGCGCGTGTGGGGGAAGCCGGATGAAGGAGCCCTGATGCAGGCCCGGATGTGTGAGGAGAATGGAAATGTGGTGCAGACCCTGCTGATGGCGGATCATCATAAAGGCTACAGCCAGCCGATCGGCGGCGTGGTCGTATACGATGGACAGATTTCCCCGTCTGGCGTAGGCTACGATATCGGATGCGGGAATAAGGCGGTGCGGACCGGCTTGAAGATAGAGGAGCTGCGGCCGCGGCTCTCAGGGATTATGGATGAGATTGCCCGCAGAATCTCCTTCGGCATAGGCCGGGTTAATAACGAGCGTGTGGAACACGAGCTGTTCGACGACCCGGATTGGGCGGTGTTCAAGGCGGTGGGCAGCGGAGTACATGATAAGCTGAAGGCCCTGGCGCAGAATCAGCTCGGTACGGTCGGCAGCGGCAACCACTTCGTTGACATATTAGAAGAAGACGCAACCGGCCGGGTTTGGATTGCCAATCATTTTGGCAGCAGAGGGTTCGGGCATAAGACAGCGAGCGGGTTCCTTAACCTGGCAGCAGGCAGAGACTTTCTGGCGAATGCCCCCGGGGAAAAGATGGATCAGCCGCCCGTTCTGCTCGACCTGAACAGTGAGCTGGGCGATATGTATTACAGAGCCATGAAGCTGGCCGGGCGCTATGCTTATGCGGGAAGAGACTATGTCATCCAGCAGGTCTTGGCGATTCTGGGAACGGAAGCGGATCTGGAGGTGCACAACCATCATAACTATGCCTGGAAAGAGACGCATGACGGCAAGGAAGTCATCGTCGTCCGCAAAGGGGCAACCCCATCGGCTCCCGGCCAGATGGGCTTCATCGGCGGCAGCATGGGAGACATCTCCGTAATCGTCCGGGGTAAGGACAGCGAGGAGAACCGGGATGCTTATTACAGCACCGTTCATGGAGCGGGCCGAATCATGAGCCGGACCCAGGCTGCGGGCCGTATGAACTATAAAACCCGTACCCGCAGCGGCGGTCAAATTACGACAGCGCAAATGCTGGAGGCGGTCCGGCAGTTCGGCGTAGTGCTGCGTGGCGCGGGGACGGACGAGAGTCCTTTTGTCTACCGGAAGCTGCAAGAAGTGCTGGACGCGCACGCCGGGACCATTGAGGTTATGCATGTGCTAAAGCCAGTGGGCGTATGTATGGCGGGTGCGGATGAGTTCGATCCGTATAAGGATTGAGGGGGGATTCAAGTGCGTCATGATAAGGAAGATGGACAGCTTATCATCAACCCAAAGATGAAATCCTATCTTGTATCACCCCAGATAATATCCATCACGAAGTCTCCACAGGCGGGCAGCAAGGACGCGAAGTATGGTAACATAGAACTTCAAGAAGAGGCCGACAGGCCTTTTCCCATTTTCAATAGGGAGGGATTACATGTCCTGGAGCAAACTGAAGCAACAACTGGAGGGCTTCCTCAGTCCATCCTTAGAAGGACGGGTAGAGTACCGGGCGCCCGCTTACCGCTATGCGCCGGATAAATCAGGCACCTGTTATATTACGGTGGACAAGAAGAATATTCTCAGCATGACCGACAAGTCCAGCCCCATCCGCTGGTATTCGTCTGAGCTGGAGGTCAAGAATGATCCGGAGCTCCATATCTCCGTCACCCATGAAGACATTGAAGCAGTCAGACTGACGGCCAAGGGGCCCATCCCTGAGGAACGCCTAATCATCATGGCCCGAAGCCGCTTAACCACCGAACACGCCAAGGCATTAATGTTGGCCCAGGCTGCCCTGACGAAATCGAATTTCATTGTAGTAGCGAATAAGTTCCTGGTTACTCCTATCGAGGAGAGCCTGGAGAGCAGCGATATCATCTTGAATATTCTGGCTCTGATGGACCGGAGAGTCGGGCGGAAGCGGATCGAGGGGATGTCAGTGAAGATGCAGCGGAAGCATCCGGCGGTGGAGTATTTCTATGATCTGCGGCGCGGAGCACGATGATTGTAATGGCCGTTTCCGCTTGTACTCAGCGTTTCCCGGCAACCAGCATATATCCGGCCCCCCGGACCGTAATAATCCGCTCGGGATGGATAGGGTCTTGCTCGATTTTTTTGCGCAGATTACTGATGTGGACCGCCACCGTTCGCGTATCCTCCAGACTCTTCATCCCCCAGATGAGGTGAAACAGCGTATCGACAGTGACTACTTGATTCACGTTCTGTGCCATGTAGGAGAGCAGGCTGAATTCTTTTTTCGACAGAAAAATCGTTCTGCTGCCCATATGGACCGACTGTGCATAGAAATCCAGCGTCAGTCCCGGCAGCTCCAGCAGCTGTTCCCTTCTGCCCGCGGATACCCTGCGGAGGTGAGCCTTGATCTTGGCCATGAGTACGCCCGGACTGAACGGCTTGGTCACATAATCATCCCCGCCATACGATAAGGCGCTGATCTTCACCTCATCCTCCTCCTGACTGCTTAGGAACACAATCGGGGCATTCGTGTAATTGCGTGCGTTCTTGCACCAGTCAATGCCGTTCTCATTCGCCAGCAGCACATCCAGCACAATCAGGTCCGGGTTAAATGACCCAAGCTGCATCATAGCATCGGCCCCGCTGTGGCAATACGAGGACTCGAAGCCTTCCCGCTGGCAGTATAGCTGAACAATCTCACAGATATGGGGATCGTCGTCGACGATCATAATTCGGTATGTGTCCATTCTATTGTCACTCTCCTGCTTCCTGAATCAACGGCAATATGACCTGGAAAATCGACCCCGTCTTCCCGTCGCTCTCCGCCCGGACACTCCCGCCATGCGCTTGTATAATTTCCCTGCATATCGCCAGCCCCAGCCCGCTACCTTCTACGCCCATGTCCATCCCCGGCCGGTCCACCCGGTAATTGCGGTCGAAGATCTGCTCCAGCTGCTCTGGAGGAATACCCATGCCGGAGTCTTGTACGCTGATGACCGCACAGCGGGTAGCATTCACCTCCTCTACAGCTAAGGCAAGACGCACCAACCCGCCGCCAGGAGTGAACTTCATCGCATTTGACACCAGATTGAATAGTGCTTGCTCTAAGCGTTGCGAATCAATCCGGGCAACAGGCAGGCCGGCGCCCAGGTCTGCTGTATCCCCGATGTCCAGATCGAAATCCAGTCCCGCATCCCGCACCACCAGCTCATATTGTTCATAGAAGCCGCGCAGGAACGGAGTCACCTGAACAGGCGCCATCCGGTACTCCACTTGCCCTGTCTCCAGATGGGACAAGAAGCTCAGCTCCCCGATCATACGGTTGATCCTTATCGTGTTATCGCGGATATACTGCAGATACTGTTCATTGCTCTCCGGCTTGACCATGTCCATCACTGCCTCGACATAACCCAGCATACTGGACAGCGGCATGCGCAGATCATGCGTAATGTAGGCCAGCAGCTTCTTCCTGCCTTCCTCGGAGTGCAGCAACCGTTCATACGATAGGCGGAGATCCTCGTGGGCTGCGGATAAGGCATGGGTGCGCTCCAGTACGATCTGCTCCAGATTGGCATTCATCCCGGTGAGCTTGAGATTGGCTTCCTGCAGCTCCCGCGCAATCCGTTCTTCATTCGTTGCTGCCCTTGTGAATCTTGAAGAGAGCAGCAGCATCTGGGCGACCGTGAAGATGAGCAGCCCGAACGGCGAGGTATTTTCGATGGGCGACCATTCGTTGTAATACAGGAAATCGTTGATCACCGTAGCCAGAGCCACCACCGACACCAGCAGGAAGATCAGCGCTCCCTCCATCCGCCGCACCGCCGCATGAGCCAGCCCCGCCATCAGATACACCATATGGATAACCACTACCACGCCGATCAGCACCAGCATCCGGGAATAGACGAGAGCAGGGGTCACCACAACCACTAGACAGAGTGCGCCGGTGACGATCCGGGAGCCATAGCGGAACCAACGCGACACGTAATCCGGGAAAATGCACTCAAAATACATCGTGATCATCCACCCGCCAAGGCAGAGGATCAGATACTCCAGCTTGAACTGCAACTCCCACGGAAAATGAGGCAGCCACTGGGTAAACATAAGCTCGCCGTTCAACAGGGAGCGGATAGAGAACATCACAGTGAACAGACCGAAGTATAGCGGTGCCCGGTCTTTACGCCGCAGCATGAACAGCAGCAGATGATACACGCCGATCACCAGCAGACTGGCGGTGATGAACATATCCGCAGCAATCCTCAGATGGGTCCGCACCGTTAACGCATTACTGCCGCCCAGCTCGATGTCCTTGGTGATGCCGCCCCGCTTATGATGGAAGTTCGCGACCTGCATCACCAGCTCCACCGTGTCGCCTTCAGGCTGGAAGAACACCAGTCTCGTAGCCAAGCTCGGCGTCATGCCCTCCTTGTCCTGATCCACCACACCGACCTCAGATAGCAGTTCTCCATTCACCCACAATTTATAGGCATGAAAAATAGTAGGCAGCCGCAGAGCCAGCCGCTCCTGACTATCCTGCTCACTAAGCCGGATCACCAGCCGGAAGGTGGCATAGCCTTCGCCCTTCAACACTTGACCGTCCAGCGGGTAGCCGAGCCAGGAGCCGGGGATGTTGATATACCGTTCCCGGCCATCCGGTTCCCCGCCTGCCATCCGGCTTCGTATGTCTCCGGGTGAGAGCAGCTCGTGCCAATAGAAGGCCCATTCTCCCTGTAACTTCAGCGGATTCATACGGATAGAGGTATGCGTTAGATCCAGAAGGCCTTCCTTGCTTCGAGGCTTGGGGGCACCCGGCGTTGCAGACAGGATGGCATAGCTTGCGATCAGCCCGATAACCACGACCACAGCGATATGTAACCAGATATTACGAGAACCGGACCTTAGTATACCCCTCATGATGAAGCCGACCCCAATCTACAAGATTCGTCATTCTTAAGCTCATTGCCTTAATGATAGCATCATTGCCGAAAATTGTGTGAAATTGCAATATGTAAAGTTTTCTTTTCTTACATTAAGAGGCTAAATTCCTGTGTAGAATGCTAGATAAGGAGATAGGAATGTCGAAAATTGTAAGTTTCTCGAGGTGATTCAAAAACTACAACAATGTTGGAATGAATTAGAAAATCGGTAATAAAATATATTACCCTGATGAATAGCCCCCTGGAGGGCTCTTTTTAAAAGATAAGAATTTATATGCTTCGCGCTATAATTATCCTTATCTTTCTCGCTGAAACGGTACCGTCCTTTAAAAGGACGGCAATGCCGTTTCCGCTTGGTGTTATGTTTTGGGGCTTTGTGGGGTTATTTTATGAGGGGAAATGATCTAAGGAGGCTTGGCTATTGTATACCAAAGTGTCAGCTAGAGCTGTATCCCTGTTGGCCGCATTCGCATTACTGCTCTCCGTATTTTTCACCGCCTTACCGAATGCAGATGCAGCCGCGAGAGGAGCGTGGTCGCCGAACACGGCCTATGCGGTGAATGACACCGTAACGTATGGAGGAGGTACATATACCTGTCTGCAGGCGCATACGTCCCTGACCGGCTGGGAGCCGCCGAATGTTCCTGCATTATGGAAAAGCGGCAGCACCACAACACCCACACCAACGCCCACAACGCCACCGGCCACGAACGGAGCCATCTTCTATGCAGATAGGGACTATGGCGGCAAGGCCGTCACCCTGGGAGCGGGCAATTATGTGCTGTCCCAGTTGAACAATGCGGGCATTCCGAATGACTGGATGTCCTCGCTTAAGGTACCGAATGGCTGGACGGTTGAAGTGTATGCGGACGATAATTTCGGCGGCACGAAGTGGACCTATACATCAAGCTCCTCCTGGGTCGGCGAGAGTGTGAATGACAAGATGTCTTCGGTCAAAATCTACACCGGTTCACCGCCAGCGTCCGGCGTCACCCGCCCCTCCGAGGTGCCCAGCCAGATCTGGACCTATGCCATGAATGTGGACAATAAATTCGGCAAAGGCGGAGATTTCGCACTACTGCTGAGCGCGGTGATCAAGAAGGAGAGCAGCTTCGGAGCAGGTCTGCCGGGCAGTCCATCCGCCGGTGACGGCTTGATGCAGGTCGAGCCGAATACACGCGCCGCGTATGCCTCCCAATTCAGCGCCAAATTCGGCCGTACGTATAATCACAGCAGCGAACAGGATCAGGTAGCCTTAGGCGGACTGATTCTTGATGAGAAGATCGCAAGATTCGGCAACATCTACAACGGACTCTTACATTACAACGGGGGCGACAACTGGTATCCAGGAGCCACCGATTCCTACGGCCGCCCGATCCTGGCGGATCAGTATGCGAATGCCGTCTATGGTACGTATAAGGGGTATGGGGGGCAGAATTAAGGGAGTCCCTTCCTTCTATAAAAAAAGAACAAAGACGCTCGGGGAGTTACCCCGCAGCGTCTTTGTTTTTGCGCGTGTGCCAAGCCCAGGTGAAGGTCATTCCCAATACGGCACGCCGCTGAAGAGAAACGATTCATTGTTTAAGTAGGCCGTAATCTCTCTACTGGCTAATTTACCGATATGCCCGGGCAGCCATTCCTGCCAGTCCGGCAGGCCCAGCCAGAAATTCATCGTCTCCAGCTGTGCTGCAATGAAGAAGCCCTCTAACCTTTTAATATAGTTATCCGGCAACGGATGGTGCTTGGAATAAGACTGAAGCAGCTGTTCTCTGAATGAAGGATGGATGTAGGAGAACGTCCAGCCCAAATCCACTAAGTAATAACCGAACCCGCAAGCACCAAAATCAATGGGCCGTACTTCTTCTCCATCAAACACCAAATTACTTGGAATCAGATCGGCATGAATCATGCCCCAATTGCTGGCTGTCCGCTCCATAGAGTCCATCATGTGAATGACCCGCTCGCCTGCATGCAGCAGAAGCTCCGTATCTCCTGCATCAAGCAGTCCGGCATTAGCGCGTTCCTTAAGCATATTAAGGGCCTGCTTGATCCGGGAGCCATCAAAGGCCGGGCGTTCAAAGGCAGCGGGGATGCTCCAGTTCGAGGCTTGCTTATGTAACTTGCCGATCAATTCACCTATGGCCCTGGCATCATCTATAGAAGGAATGAAAGGCTTCTGTTCACCCTCCACCCATCGTAATAAAGTGCAGTGGGTATGGTTCACGTCCGTAATGTATTCTCCGCGAATATTCTTACAAGGTGAAGGCAGGGTCACATCGGTATCCAAGGTTAAGGCTTCCAGCCAGACCATCTCGGATTGAAGGACTTCCCGCTTACTCCAGATTTGCTCAAGAGCATCACCTTTGGAGATATGCAGCCGGAGGCTGTAACTATTGTTGTCCAGATCAGTGACTTTGTAGATCGTATTGCCGCTCTGTGCAATGAAATCAACCGATTTGCAGCTCATAGAGTAGTGCTCCAGTGCTTCCAACGCGGTATTCAAGTGTCTATCCAATCGCAGCTCGCTCCCTCGTTTATCAAAGTATAATAGGTACGATAGCATAGCTGTTCATAGACGGGAATGGAACCGTTGACTATATTTGTTTTTTATTGATAAGGGTAGTCGGAGCTTATTCCGGAGCTGTAGATGTTAGTATTTCTGCACTTTGACTCTCTTGGCGCGACCGATAGCTTATCCTGCCGAACAACGCAGCAGAAATCATAGCCGCTACAGCAACGGAGGCAGCAGCGACCCACGTAATGGCTTGCAGCGATAAAAAGTTAATGACAATGCCTCCAAGTCCAGCCCCCGCCGCTATCGCCAACTGCAGCACAGATGTGTTGAGGGCAAGCATGACACCAGATGTCTTGGGAGACAAGGTAAGAAGATCATATTGCTGGCTTGGAGAAGCTGCCCAGGAGAAGAGCGACCAAAGCACCAGCACCGAGAAAACAAGGAATATGGAAGTGCCAGAGACTACCGATAACAATATCAGCATCACCATATTTAACAACGTTGCTCCAGTTAAAGTTCTGGCTACTCCCCATCGATCGGTGCCGCTTCCCCCTGCCTTTGACCCGATCAGACTGGCGATGCCGTATGCGAACAGGGCTCCGCTCATCCATCGATCGCTCATTCCGGCAACTTCCAGCAGATAAGGCGACAAATACGTGAAGGCAATGCCATAACCCATCGTCATAAAAAAGTTAATGGCGAGAGAGAGTGCGATTCGCGGTCTCTTCACCATAGCCAGTTGTTTGGCAAAGGAGATCGGCTCATCACCTTCCATCCGCGGTATTGCGCTTGCCAGGACGGGTAGACTGACCATAGCAAGAAGGCTAATACCGCCGAAAATCAGCCTCCAATCGTACGCGGCGGCAATCACCCGGCCAATGGGCACGCCCAAAATAAGTGAAGCGGTGACACCCATTAACACCGTTGCAATCGCACTCCCCTTCTTGTACGAAGGCGCTAACTTAGCGGCTAAGGCAAGCGATGTCACGACAAATACGCCAGTTCCGAGTGCCATGATTATCCGTGCAAGCAGCATAAATCCATAACCCGGAAAAATCATGATAAGCGCATTACTCACGATGATTAAGCCAAGCGAGTACAACAACAACCTTCGACGGTCAAACCGGGCTGTGACCCCCATTAGGACCGGGGTACCTATGGCGTAGGCTAGTGCGTAGACGGTCATTAACTGTCCAGCCTGAGATAATGTCACTCCGGTATCTGCGGCAACTTTATCTAAAATGCCCGTGATCATGTATTCGGATGTCCCGACAATAAAGCAGACCACAGCAAGTATGAAGATTTTCCAGTTTTGTCCCAAATTAATCATTCCCCCTCGTTAATCAATGGCTGATGTTAGTGTAAACAGTAAATAAGAAATGTAGAAGTACGCACTTTTAAGTCCTATAGGATGATGCGGGTGCTATAGGAACATGGAAGTTCCCTAGAAAAGAGGGCAGAACTAAATAGAAGGAACACGAGACGCCCAGATTCGCCTGCGGCGTCTTTGGTGCGCGAAGGGGAGGGGATAACCAGCATATGATATACTTGGGGATGAATGTTAGGATGATATCAAGAGGAATGAGGAACAAGGAGGGTTAACCTTTTATGCGTAAAGGGAAGGGTTTTTTAATACTGAGAATTCTAGTTGCCGTTCTTCCTATAGTCCTGTTGATCCAAAATTATGGTACCACCATTCGGATCTGGCTCATTCCTGTAACAACAACAATAGGGCAGGTCGCACCCGCCTTACCTAATAAGAAGATCACTACATTGACCTTCATTCCTGGAAATGACGCAGAGAGCGAATTCAAGATTAAGGGTGAAGACCATCTTAGCGATCTCATAACCCGGCTTTCCAACCTGCAAGTGAAGGAAAAGACAAAAAGTGACCAGAAAGGAGCCGACCCCTTCGACTCTATATTTTTAGACGTCCAGGGCAGCCTAAGAGTGATTCTGGATGTCTCCGAAGATAGGACTGAGCTGCTTCTGGCGAAGATTAGCAAGGATAACACAACCACCCGCTGGTATTCCGTCCTGAACCAAGAGGAGATGAAGCAGATCGTCAGCTTAATTATGGCAAAAAGAACAGATTGAAGCTTACGATTTCTTACATACGCTGATAAGGAGAGGGGAGGAGGGGGTGAACGGTGTGCGATCCCAGTCTGCATACTGATGCTCGATACGAAATCCGTAACGGGTCAATAACTCCGTCAGCGCAGCGTATGCTGTAAACCGGCAGTCGATCCGGGACTCTGTCCGCTTATCGCCCCAATCGCGAAAGGTTACCCAGTGCATGATGGAACGTTCCGCATCGTAGGTCTGTGTGCCCGATACCTTGACTACGTTGCCATCTGAATCGGTGAATTGGCCCCAACCCGTCTCCCCTTCATCGGACAGGTCAGTTCCTGCTGGATTACGCATCTCGAAGATCAGACGTCCTCCGGGCTCCAGATGATTGTAGACTGTACTGAGTAAGGCGGCCTGATCCTCATCGCTCAAAAAAGCCTGAAACGCATTCCCCGTTAAATAGATCATGGCAAACTTCTTATCAGAGCGGAAGGTTCGCGCATCAGCTTCGATAAACGCTACAGGCAAGTTCCCGGCCTTCACCCGCGCATAAGCCAGCATAGAGGAAGCAATATCGACCCCAGTCATTGCGATTCCCGCCTGAACCAGCGGCAGAGTCGTCAATCCGGTTCCGCAAGCCAGCTCCAAGACCTCGCCGTCAGCCGCTTGAGCCCATTCCAAATAGAACTGATATTTTCGTGTCTCCCCGCCGAACTCCAGATCATAGTTGATCGGATCACGGTACTCTTCCAGATTGTTATGCGCAGTCAATGCTAGCTCCTCCTTGGCAATACAATATAAATGCATAAAGGTAAGATAGCATAGCTGTTCATAGGCGGGAATGGAACTGTTGATTATAGCTGTTTTTTATTGATAGGAGGGAAAGGAAATATGTTCAGCTTACATAGCTTCACTGACAGCGGTTGTCAGTAAAGTTGTTTTATTATAGAGATAGTCATAGAGAGAGGAGCTACACATGAAACATACAGTATATCTATATGTGTTAGACACCATGGCAGACTGGGAGATAGGGTATCTAACGGCTGAACTGAACTCGGGAAGGTGTTACAAGGAGGGACAAGCTCCATCTACAATAGTTACTGTAGCCAATGATAAGACACTGATTACTACCATGGGCGGACTGAAAATCATGCCTGACATCACGGTAGATGAGTGCAGCTTGGTAAGCGGAGATGCCTTGATCCTACCCGGCGGTGAGACATGGACCGAAGCCATCCACAAGCCGATCCTTGGGCTCGCTGAGAGATGTATACAGGAGGATATATTAGTGGCAGCCATTTGCGGAGCCACCATAGGACTGGCCCAGGCCGGACTGCTGAATGCACGCCCGCATACAAGCAATGACCTGGAGTACCTCCGAATGATCTGTCCCACGTACACCGGCGAAGAGTTCTACCAGAACCAGCCTGCTGTAACGGACAGCAAGCTGATCACAGCAACCGGCATCGCCCCGCTGGAATTCACCATGCATGTATTGAAAGCCCTGGATGTAATGGCTCCACAAAAATTAGAGGCTTGGTATGGTCTGTATAAGACCCAGGAAGCGAAGTATTACCATGCGTTGATGGGATAAGAGCAATAAGGAAGACCGCCCTCTCTATACGGAGAGGGTATTTGTGTTGGTATGGCTAGGCGTGGTAGTACACGAATTCCAACATATGGTACGATGTGAGGGAAGCTTAATTGAAGGTTAGAGGCTAAGGGGGAAGGCAAATGGAGGCAATACACTCTCATAATTGCAATCTGAACATATGGTATTATCTATCCGATGAAGTATGGAATAGAGTTGCTAAGTTATATGAGCGTATGCCTGGTTGGATCGGGTACATTAACGGGATTCCACACTGGTATGGGCAGGAAGAGGATAACGTATACATTCAGGCATCCGTTGAGCCAAGCGGATTATCATTTTTTGCCCGAATGAATCAGAGTGATTGGGATTCTTGGATAGCAAGGTTTAAATTTGAAGCGACAAAGGAAGTGGGGTTCGAGGTGTGGGAGCCTGAGGATGGGTTTGAGTGAAATAGATAGGTAATGTAAAGAGGAGGTATTTTAGTGATTCTTTTTGAAACGCATCATCAAGAGGCATATAATTGTATACTTCACAATTTTTTAAAAACGGCAATATTTAATGGAAAAACAGATATTGGAGATATCATTGAAGAAATTCTCCCTAAGTATCTATACAGAGAACAATATCAAAAATGTGTGAAAACAATTGAGGAACTGTACAATTGGACAGGAGACAAATTTTATCATGAAATGAATGCTATTCATGAATTTATTCTGTATAAATTTATTGATTACATGGGGGATTTGCAAACGGAGTTATCTGAATTTAATGGACTATATTTTAATGAAAGATGCCATATCTTGATTAAGGAAGCTAGTCAGAAGGATTTTGAAGAAGATTCTGATTTTACTCTAGAAGAACATGAAGAATCCTTTTATGATGTCTTTTATTATCCGGATGTATTGTTTACAGATACAGACTTTTTAATGATTGACACTTTATATAATCAACGTAAGCTTGGAAATTTAATTATAGAGAATAGATTAAGAATTAACATAGACTACTATTTTGAATTACTCCCTATCGATATTCAAGAGCAATACAAAACGAAGCATATTACACTTACAAGTGAAGTTTCTTCAATGCTAAAATATTTCACTGAAAGAGTAGAGCACGGAAATTTATATAAATTATTTTGGGAGAAAGATGTTCCAGTAAAAGAAGAACGTATACAACTAATTCTTGAAAACATAATGGACGCTTACTTTTATAATCAAGCAGTAGAAATCACTAGAGAAGCAATGCTTGGAAATGGGAAAGTTGATTTCAAATTATACAAAAATAGTAACGAAGAAGAAAAGGTTCTAATAGAAATAAAGAGAGCGAGCAGTTCATATTTGAAAAAAGGATATGAGAAGCAATTAACGGATTATATGCTATCCACCAAATACAAAAATGCATTCTACTTAATTGCTTGCTTCACGGATGATGAATACGATAAAAGCATGAAGTTTATTAGAGAACATGTTTATACGGATACAATACAACTATACATTAATATATCCATATTAGATTTTAGAAAACGTAAATCCGCCTCGATCTTATAAGATGGGGCTTTTTAGAGAATTGTTAATTATAAACAGTTAAATTATTCAAAAAAAGTGTTACATTTAGTCGAGTTATGCGTCTTCTATTGATAGACAGCATGAGTCATTTCGACTATTATCGCTATTTCTATATCGAAGGGAGGAATTATAGGACTTTACTTGTAGACAAAGATGACGTATAGGAGCTTTAGGTGAGACCTGCTGGATACTTATTAAGAGAGGATGAGTTTGTTGAAAAAGAACATTCGTTATTTTTTATGCCTCATGCTCGTATTTCTAATGATTCCGCTGAGTGTAGCTGCTTCTAATCCTGACCGAAATGCAGATTTAACACATACTGTACCGAAGGCCATTATACAAGCGATGGAATTGCAAGAACCGGCCCTTCAAGCCTATCAGAATCTCTGGAACAGTTTCAATAAAGATGAGCTAGGCACCCCCATTTATCCTGATAATTATGCTGGAGAATATGTCAGCGGCGACAAACTGGTTATTATGTTAGTAGATCCTTCTGAAGAATTGAAAGAGGATTATATGAAACGTGCACAAGATAGTGAGCATGTTATATTTGAAAGCGCTTCATATTCACTGAATTATTTGAATAGTCTAGATCAAGTCGTTACACAGCTGGAGGAGCAGAATTATAGCATCGGTAGCTACGGTGTGGACCGAAAGGCTAACCAGTTCTACGTTTCAGTGATCGAAGAGGATTACAATAAGCTTATGAACGAGCAGCCCCAGACCCTCCAGAAGACAACGGAGAGCTTGCCTGTCCGGATCGAGCCGGGAACACCTAATACGAGTACAGCCCAATTATGGGGCGGGGATCGAATTACCAATGAAGATAACGGTGCCGGGTTAAGTGTCGGCATTGGCGGTACCTATGGCGGCAGTAATGCCATTCTGACGGCTGGACACAGCAATGAGAAGGTAGGCTTTTTATCTACAAGATATCCTTATATTCAGTATTCGGGAACACGGACAGGACAGGTGAGTTATCAGCGTGCGAATAGAACAAACGGTGCGACTGGCGTAGATTCACTGGGCGATTTTGCGATGGTGAAGTTAACCGGAAGCGATACGGCGACGAACAAAGTGTATGGAAGTGTATCCATTACCGGCACCTATTCGTCGGTCCCTGTGGGAACCACGATCTATAAATACGGAGCAACGACCGGATATTCTTGGGGGACTGTGACACAAGCGAGTATAAACGTTATCTACTCCGATGGCCTGTTTAATACCTATTACGTGAATGGCCTGTATCAGTCTCTGATGCAGAACTCATCCGGTACCGATGCCGTTGCCGGGGGAGACAGCGGCGGACCGGTATATATGAAGGATGGAAGTGCGAACAAGCTGCATGGCATTGTAACGGCCAGAAGCAATCCGACGAGCGGGCCTGCTAAGATTATGTATTCCACCCCGATTTATTATGCGGAGCATGCCGGCTTCACCGTCAAGGTGAATTAGTTAAACTGTACCCATAAGGAGGATAATGACATGTCTGTTCCCTCAGTCTCTAGACCATTCCTGTGGTGGTGCGCCGTGTTGACGGTCATTATCCTCATGTGTATTGTTGTCTACCGGACAGGGTCTGCGTGGGTTCACAATCACCAGTTACGCAAAGACTTCTCAGCTGCAGCAACGGCCAGCCCCTATGTACAAGGCATTCCGCTGGAGCAAATGGATCTGAGTGCGTATAGCTCCTATTTTCCCGGCATATCTGGCGAGCCTGAATATTCATTAACTCATCGTATAGAAGCGCCTGTAACCTTGCAGTATTATACTGAGATTCCAGGCGGGGCAACGGCGGTTGCCTTAGAAATTCCCAAGGGAACAATCATTGAGGCCATTCCGCCAAAATCCCAGGAATCTTCATTCTATGAGTTAGGGTATGGGTATACCAGCTATCCTACCTATGAGAAGCGGTGGCGGTATGTTCGGCCATTCAAGACGGCAGAGGATGCAAATCCTGCATTGAGCGAGAACTATTACTATGTGCAAATGGACAGCTTAGAGGCTGTATTGGATTCAGCGATTAGAGCAAATAAGCCTTTTCGAGCGGCTGTACGTCAGCAGCATTGGACCCTGGATCGGGGAACGCATACCTTTGCACGATATATTGATGACGTATTGTATCAGAATGGAGTGTATCTTTCGCCGGATTTGTTCTACCGGACCTTTGACCGCTGGAACATCATGCTGCTTGGGGCGGTGGTGGTGATCACCATTGTCCTGTTAAGTCCAAGTTCATGGTTTGCCCGAAAACGAAGATAGAGAGACATTAGAAGCTACGTGATACTGAATAATTAAGAGAACGCCGTGGCGTTCTTTTTTTCTGCGCCAGCCTATTATTCACGAGCCCGAATCACCAGGAAAAAGGGTATAATTAATTAAAAATGGAATTAATATGGATTATATGGGGAGGGGTTACAAATTTCACTTCGCGTTCTAAAGGCTTGTGAACCCGATGATGATAGAACATTCATGAAGAATTTATATGAGAACCACTATCCTTTAATGAGAAAGAAAGCATTTAATATTATTAAGGATCAAGAAGTCATTGATGATCTAATTCAGGAAGCTTTTATTAAGCTGATCCCCAAAACATCTCTATTGCGCTCCTTAAGCGGCTGCAAAGTTACCACTTATGTCGTCAATACCATTAAGCATTATTGCTATGACCATATCCGAAGGCGCATCCGCCGTTCCAAGAAGGTCTATACCGGCTTGAACAACGATGTAGCGGAGCAAATCCCTGATCTCACTGCCGCGACAGAAGAGAATTACATCCAGGCTGAAGCAGTAGGAGCGCTTACGGAAGCAATGATGCAATTATCTGAACGCGACCGGAATCTGCTCTACTTCAAATACAAGCTGGAGCTGGGGGATCAACAAATCGGGGAGCTTTTGAATATTCCCACGCAGCATGTTCGGCAGTATATTTCCAGAGCTAGGGGGCGGGTGCTGAGGGTTTTGAGGGAAGAGGGTGGCTGATGGAAACATGAATGTAATCAAGCGATAAAGAAGGAGAATTTATAATGAAAAAACAAACCAAGTACCTTATAGGAATCGGGGCTTTAATCATTATTTTGGTTGCAGCTGTCTTTGTATATAATGCTCAGAAGACAACTTCTTTTAAGAAAGTGATAACTGATAAAATTAATGTTAATGAAGTATCCACCATTTATATCACCCAAAGATCTTCAGGTGTTGAAGTTACGCAAGATGAAATTAAAATTGAAGATCGGGAAGAAATAAATAAGATCATAGCTGAGTTCGATAAGTTAGACTTGAAGAATGCGAATGACGGAAAAATTAAGTTCGATCCCTATACGTATAACATTCAGATATATGTAAATAAGGAGGCTAGATTCGGTATTGATATATATAACAAAATGAATATTTCCTTATTTGACGGTAAGGCTACAAAGAATAGACTAAATCAGTATTTAACCAACAATGCTGAAATAATCAGTATGCTGGAGAATTATTTTAAATAAACATGGATAAGAAGGTCTGAAATATCTTCCTGTTATATACGATTTAAGATGAAGAAAATAAAGATTCTATGGAGGAATATCATGAAAAAATTAATAGGGATTTCTCTATTGATACTATTGACCGCTTGCTCAAATCCTCAAGAATCTAACACGACTAAGAAGGATACTACCTTTACAGAAATTAAATCCTCTCAGAGTAATGCAGCTCCTATTTTAAAATGGAATGACCAGATTTATTTAGTAACTGACAAAAAAGTATCTGCCAGTGAAGTTGAGTTGGAAATCGGAAAAGTTACCAGTTACTCTGTCACAGGCGAAAAAATAACACCGAACAATTTTTCGAATTATTATGCTACAGGCACACCATTTTTCATTATTAAAGGGAAAGACAAATTAAAAGAATTAGCGATCCAAACTAGTAAAGAAACCTTTGTGAAGGCAATAATTCCATTGGCAGTTACCAGCTCCAATTCAGAATTTCAACTCTAAATAGTTCTACACCTTGTCACGAACCCGGGCTCCAATAGGAGTCCTTTTCTGTGTAATTTTAGGAATATCATAGATTTACATTAGGGATTGGGCTATCATCATTACATACAGAGAAATTGTGGAAAATTGAATTTGACCCACTGGGCGGAGGTACACATGGACGAATTAATGCAGAGAATTATTCAATTCCGTGACGACAGAGACTGGAAGCAATTCCATGATCCCAAGGATCTGGCGCTCTCGATCACGCTGGAGTCTAGCGAACTGCTGGAGCTTTTTCAATGGAAGAACAGTCAGCAGGCCATAGAGCAACATTACTCCGACATGCAGGACGAAATCGCCGATATTCTCATCTACACGCTGACGCTTGCCCATGATCTGCAGATCGATGTTAAGGATGCTATCCTCCAGAAGATAGACAAAAACGCGAAGAAATACCCCATATCCAGCTCCAAGGGAAGAGCACATAAAAGCACACAGCAGTGAATGAATAGGGGAGAGCTCTATGATTATCTACGAATCGACCAAGCAGCAATTTATGGATGATGTCACTGAGGATACGATTGCGGTAAAGATCCATAACCAGTACGTCCAAAAAATCGGCAGAGCTGCCATGGGCGAAATCAACGCATGGAACAATTCCATGAACTATCTATATAAAGTACTGAACACCTCGGACATTCCAGATGACGCAGGAATCGCGATTGAATATAGGATTCCAGCGCAACCAAGAAGAGTCGACTTCATGATTACAGGCTTGAATGAACAGGATCAATACTCCGTTGTGATCATTGAGCTTAAGCAATGGACAGAAGTGGAGACGGTTGAGGATGCGGATGGTCTGGTCAGAACCTTTTTTAATAGAACCAAGACAAGCACACAGCATCCTTCGAAGCAGGCATGGTCCTATGCCAGACTCATTCATGATTACAATGAGAGCGTGCAGAACGAAGCGGTCCAGCTCTATCCTTGTGCGTATCTACATAACTATATTCAGAAAGATAATGATCCCTTATTGCACCCTGTCTACGACCCATACATTGAGGAAGCGCCGATCTTCTCCAAGGGAGATGCTCTGAAGCTAAGAGGGTTTATCACAACCTACATTAAAAAGACCGACAGAAGCAAATCACTATACCTTATAGAGCATGGCAAAATTAAACCCTCCAAATCGCTGCAGGATGCACTCCTCAGTATGCTCCAGGGAAATCAGGAATTTATTATGATTGATGATCAGGATGTTGTTTATCAAGAAGCTTTGAGATTAGCGAAGCAAGCCCGGTCGGGGAAAAAGCAAGTCCTGATTGTCGAAGGCGGCCCGGGGACAGGGAAGTCAGTGCTTGGCATTAATCTGCTGGTAGAGCTTACCGCCCGGGAACTCGTCTGCCAATATGTAACCAAGAATAGCGCGCCGCGTTCTGTGTATATGAAGAAGCTCCAGAAGAACGTGAAGAAAGCGGTCATTGATAATCTGTTCAAAGGCTCAGGCGTGTATTATGAGGCATTGCCCAATGAATTCGATTGCCTGATTGTGGACGAGGCTCACCGCTTAAATGAGAAGTCCGGCCTGTTCAAAAATAAAGGGATCAATCAGACGATGGAGATCATCCGTGCTTCCCGGTTCTCGGTATTCTTCATCGATGAATATCAGAAGATTGCTATGCACGATGTAGGCAGCAAGGAGCAGATTAGACACTATGCGGAGCTGATGGATGCGGAAATTACAGAGATGACATTAGCCTCCCAATTCCGGTGTAATGGCTCGGACGGATATTTGGCATGGCTGGATGATGTGCTCGAAATTCGTGAAACGGCGAATGCAGACGGCTTCGAGTTCGAGTATGACATTCGGCTCTATGATGACCCGAATAAGCTGCGGGACGAGATCTTCAGCAAGAATCAGATCAATAATAAGGCCCGAATGCTTGCCGGCTACTGCTGGGACTGGAAGAGCGATGGCAAGAACAATCCTGGCGTACATGATATTCACTTAGAGCAGTATCAATTCTTCATGAGCTGGAACCTGAGCAATACCACTACTTGGGCTATCGACCCGGAATCCATCGAGCAAGTAGGCTGCATCCACACCTCACAGGGCCTGGAGTTCGACTATGTCGGAGTGATCATCGGCGAAGACATGCGCTATGAGAACAACCGGATCATCACCGACCCCTTTAAGCGTGCGAAGACGGACAAGTCCCTGTCAGGATTCAAGACCTTGTACAAAAAAGACAAGGACGAAGCCCTCCGCATAGCCGATCAAATTATCCGTAACACCTACCGGACCCTAATGACCCGGGGAACGAAGGGATGTTATATCTACTGTGTTGATCCTCATCTGAAGGCCTACTTGCAGAGGCGTTTGGTTTTGCAAAGTTCGGTAGTAATTTCGGGATAAGGCTAATTGAGGTCGATAGAGAGTTACATCATAAATTTGGAGAGATTGAGGATCGAATGAAGCACATTAATGAGCTTTATAGATTAAATTATTATCCACAATAGGAGTGTAATGTAGTAAACTAATGTTATTTAGAGAACGTATGTCTTCATTAATCCCAAAATTAAAAGACAGAAATTTAAGTTACTAAAATGTGGGGGATTAAATATAATGCGATTTATAGATTTATTTGCGGGGCTTGGTGGATTCCATTTAGCTTTAAAAAACCTTGGACATACTTGTGTATTCGCGTCGGAACTCGATTCAAAGCTTCAAGAACTTTATTTTGAAAATTTTGGAATAATACCAAATGGAGATATTAGGAATATTGAGGCTGAAAGCATTCCTGAACATGATATTCTCTGTGGAGGATTTCCTTGCCAACCATTTTCTAAAGCAGGAGAACAAAATGGATTCCACGATGAAAAATCTGGAGACTTATTCTACCATATACTTAAAGTCTTGAGATTCCATGCCCCAAAGTATTTAATTTTAGAGAATGTACCTAATTTTGCAAAACACGACGAAGGAAGGACTTGGAGGATAGCAGAAAAACTCTTAAGAGAACTGGACTATGATGTGCAATTAAAAAAACTTTCGCCTCATAAATTCGGAGTTCCCCAAATTCGAGAACGAGTTTTTATAGTTGGTAAGAAGGCTGGCCTTGATGGTTTTCTTTGGCCAGATGAGAAGTGGCCAGAACTCCTATTTAATGAAAATGAGATTAATATCAACAAAGTGTTAGATTTAAATCCAATTGATGCAAGACAAATACCAGAACAAATAACTAAATGTATTGAAGTTTGGCAAGATTTTCTTGATCGCTATCCAGTGGGAGATAAACTTCCATCCTTTCCAATTTGGTCTATGGAGTTTGGGGCTACATACCCTTATGAAGAAATAACACCATGGAAAATGGGAGCAAGCGAGCTAAGGAAATTTTTAGGTTCACATGGGAAATTACTAGATGGACTAACAGACGAGCAGGTGTTCCTCTCATTACCTTCGTATGCTCGGGTGGAACAAGATAAATTCCCGGATTGGAAAATTAGGTTTATTAAACAAAATCGTACTTTATATAATGAAAACTTGGGTTGGATAAATTCTTGGTTGCCCAAAATTTTGCCTTTTCCTTCTAGTTTTCAAAAATTTGAATGGAATTGTAAAGGTGCAGAGAGGAATCTAACAAAATTAGTATTACAATGTCGCGCCTCAGGTCTAAGAGCTAAAAGACCCACAACTGCCCCCTCATTAATAGCAATGACATCATCTCAAGTGCCTATAATTACCTGGGAAAATAGATATATGACGCCTCGAGAATGTGCGCGTCTTCAAAGCATGGATGAATTGAAACATCTTCCAATAGCGCACACCGCAGCATACAAAGCTTTAGGTAATGCAGTTAATGTAGAAGTAGTTTCTTTAATTGCAAAGGCTCTTCTAGAATGTGAGCAGGATAAGGGACTGTTTGAAATTCAACCAACGTTATTTGCTATTTGATGAGGTATTATTTGATCGAATGGAATGGTGGCTTACAATGGTGAGACAACGACAAAAAATAAATATACGTCCTACAAGCGGAGTTTATGCTACTTATAAGAGGTTAAGTTATCAGCCATGGTCAGCTATTGCAGAATTTGTTGATAATTCGACCCAGAGTTTTTTTGACCATATTGATCTTTTGAAAAGAATCCCAGATTTTAATAAGATGAGAATTGAAATTCAATATGAGGAACATGCGGGTGGTCGAGACATACTCACAATTAAAGATAATGCATTTGGAATGGAAATGGAAGAGTTTGAAAGAGCATTAATATTAGATAATCCCCCCTCAAATAAAAAGGGAAGAAATGAATTTGGAATGGGTTTGAAAACTGCTGCATGTTGGTTTGGTTCATACTGGACTGTTGAATCAACACAATATGGCTCAGGGAATCTTTACAAAGCGTCTGTTGATGTGGATAAGCTTCAAAATGATAAAGATGAAGAAATTGATGTTGATTTTTATGAAACAGAAAAAAATCAACACTATACAATAATTAAAATTGAGAGGCTTAACCAGAAAATTAAAGGCTCTAGAACTAAAGTGAAAGTTAAAGAATTACTTGGTAGTATATATAGAGAAGATTTGAGAAATGGACAAATAGAAATTATCTACAACGGGGAACTTCTGAAGTTTAATAATCCAGAAATATATGAAGATATTTATGCTGACGGAACTAAAGAAAGATGGATTAAACAAATTGAATTTAATTTAGAACATGAGGGGCTATTGCTAGGTGTAAAAGGTTTTATTGCAATACGAATCCCTGCAAGCGTAAAAGAGGCGGGATTCACTTTAATTAGAAGAGGAAGAGTAATAATTGGAGGACCTGAAAAAAATTATCGTCCCTTTGAGTTATTTGGTGAATCAAATTCGTACTCCTATCAAAGATTGTTTGGAGAATTGCATATGGATGATTGGCCTGTCACACAGGCAAAGGATGACTTTGACTGGCACAATAGCGGGTTAGAAGAGGCTTTTATTGAAAAATTAAAGGAATTCACTAAATCATTTAGAGACAAGGCTGAACTCATACGAGTTAGACCTATTATCAATACAAATAACTTAATATCACAAGCACTAAATGGTTTGCAAAGCACAGGTATAATTGAAAATCCTAAAGTTGATGCTAGTGTTTCATTAGTTCATACAGAAAAAGATACCTCATTAAAAGATACATTTAATAGTGAAAGTACAGATTATACAGATCAGCAACATTCACAAAATATTGATGAAGTAGATAATCAAACATTTCGGCAGCAAAATAATCTTGAAACAGGTCTAATTGTTAAAGGACCTACAGTATGGAATGCAAGTTTTCAACATAACGCTAGAAGGTATGATTTTTTGATAGAACTGGAAACTCAGAATCCTTTAACTCAATGGGTTATACTTTCTCTGGAAGAGAATAATCAGTTTAGAATAAAAATAAATATGAAACATGCTTTCTTTAAACCTTATATTGACAAAGGTGATTTTGTTATATTAATGACGAAATTTGTTGTAGCTTTAGCTTTAGCTGAAATCGAAGCAAGCTTGGTCAATGTAGATGGTAAAATAGAGTCAAGCGCAATAAGGTTAAAGATGAATAAAATTTTAGAGCTAGTAGCCCAAAACGGAGGATTTTAATAATTATGGAACCCCTTATTTCAATGAACTTAGCATCTGATAATGAAGTGTGGCCAATAACAAGTGATGGGTATTTCAAGAACAGAATTTCATCGCTTCTAATTAGTAATGATATACCTAAAGAAGCCGTTGATTCAATTTTTTTAAATGCAGTAGATATACTTTCACAGTGTCCTGATCCAAATGCGGGAAAGCCGCGAGGAGATTCAGGTATTGTAATTGGTAAAGTTCAAAGCGGGAAAACCTCTAATTTTATCTCATTAATGGCATTAGCTCTTGATAATGACTATGATATTATGATTGTCCTTGGCGGAAATAAAAATAATCTTTTAGCACAAAATACAGCTAGAGTAGAGCAAAGTTTTGGGGAATCTGATCGCTTGGTTGTCTTGGATACAAATCGTAATAAAACGCTTTTTAATCCATCGACAATTAAAAGATTCCTTGATCGTGGCAGTAAAGTAATTATCATGGGTTTGAAGCATCAGAAACATATTAATTTTATTGCTGATTTATTTAATGATGAATTTTTAAAGCAAGTACCTACTTTAATTATTGATGATGAAGGAGACCAAGCTTCTTTAAATACACAGGTTTCAAAAAATAAAATTAGTGCTGTTTATGGATCAATAATAAAATTGAAAGAAAAGATCTCTCTACATTGTTTTATTTCGGTAACTGCGACTCCTCAGGCGAATATATTAATTGATATCACAGACCTATTATCGCCAAGCTTTGGTGTTCTTGTATACCCAGGCGATAAGTATTGTGGGTTATCAACTTTTCATGGTGAAGATCAAGATAAGTATATAAAAGTGATTCCAGAGGAAGAACCTTCTTTGCTTGATGAAGGATTTCCGAGTACTTTTTTTGAAGCATTAGCAGTGTACTTTATTGGCGGATCTTTAAGGCAATTTAGAGGGGACTTGGCGGCTCATTCAATGTTAATTCATCCAAGTCAAAAAAAATATGATCACAAAATTGTAATTGAAAAGGTTACAAATGTTTTGGACGATTGGAGAACTATTTCGTCTACAAAGTCAGATGGAATTGAGGACATTAATTATCAAGTTTTGAAAAGGCATCTTACCAACGCTTATTCTTTGTTGAAAAGTGAAGGAGTAAATCTCCCGAGGTTCGTTGATATTGAGATGTTGATTATAAAGAATATATTAGAATGCTCACCTGTGCATTTATATAATAGCGATGAGCCAGCTAATGATAATGATAAATATTATAAATTTAATATTTATGTAGGCGGTAACATGGTTGAGAGAGGTATAACAATCAAGGGTTTAGCTGTTACCTATATAACACGAAGAGCAAAAGGTATAAGTAATGTAGATAATACAGAACAAAGAGCCAGATGGTTTGGATACAAGGAAGATTACTTAGACGTATGTAGAGTCTACACAACTAAGGGAATAAAAAAAGACTTTGATTCTATTCTTGAGCACGATGATGATCTATGGGCAACAATTGAAAGAGCTCAAGAAAAAGGAACCCCATTCAAAGAAATTCCTAGAATTTTCAAACTTGCTAATGAAATGTTAAGGATGACAAGAGTAAATGTAGCAAAAACAGTTAAGGGTTATCAGTTTTCAGAATGGACTAAACAGGAAAAGTTCTTATTTGATGAAATGCAAGCTAATTCTAATCTTCTCCTTTTAGAAGAATTAAAGAGTCATTCCATGGATACTTTAGAATTGATTATTCTGGGCGGAGTTAATAAGCACAAAGTACTTAGAAATATCAATTTTTTTGATTTAAAACGAAATATATTAGATAGATTTGTATTTCCAAATAAAAGTAAAATTGATCGAAAGTTTTTTAATACTGTTGAGGAGTTATTCCATAAATGTGACTTTGTTCCTTTAATTGATGTTATGTGGATTAGA
The DNA here is from genome assembly GCF_038009085.1 of Paenibacillus sp. FSL R7-0210. Classification (NCBI taxonomy): domain Bacteria; kingdom Bacillati; phylum Bacillota; class Bacilli; order Caryophanales; family Paenibacillaceae; genus Paenibacillus; species Paenibacillus sp. FSL R7-0210. The sequence goes on along the minus strand of NZ_JBBPAR010000001.1, from coordinate 5,593,523 downwards.
GACGGTGTTGGTGAAACACGTACAATAAATGACGATCAGACAGTTACACAGCTATTTCAGGGGCGTAATCCAAATAAGAATAGCCCAACGTACTATGCAGGTGATAGTGCAATGCCAAACGGAAGGGATGTAATGCAATTACAGATACACTATGTTCAACCAAAGAATTATCATTTAAAATATACTAGTCCAATGCTTGCCTTGTATATACCAAATGTATATTCTGCTGCTCTTACTAAATTTGTGATAAAGGCATAGCCTATTGTAGAAGGGGGGGGGCGTAATGAGTAGTGGGGCAGTTCTGAAAAAATTGAAGGATCTTTCTAGTTTGAAGGTGGATACAAAGTATAAATTGTTTATCTATTATAATGAAATTTATTATGGTATAGATGACTTGGGGAATTATGTATTTGTTGTATGTTCTGACAATTGGGGGATTGTTCCAACCTTTCAGAAAACAAAGAAATTAATGTTTAGATATAATATTAGATCAATTATGAATGTCGATGATAAAATAAGTGAAAAGATGGTACATGTTTTAACATGTTTAAGTAAAGATGATGTTGAAAGAGCAGCGTTTATCAGACTAACAGAATCATTCATTCCTTTTTTATCTCTGAAGGGTAATACTAAAGAAATATATCAACTTTTTGCAGCGCTCACTAATTTATTTGCTTCAGAAAAGGAAGCTTCTTTTTTAGAGTTACAGGGTTTATTTTGTGAATTATATGCCATAAAATTTTTTGCTGAATCCGGATTAAAAATAAATATGGCATGGCAAAGTAAAGAAAAAATGAGATTTGATTTTTCATTCTCCGAAAGAAAAAAAATGGAGGTTAAATCTACTCAAAAAGAGAATAGAGTCCATCAATTTAAACATGAACAATTGTTGTCAGAGCTGTACGATATAACTATTATGTCATGTTTACTTAAAAGAGATGATAGGGGCTTGTCTATTTATCAATTGATAAAATTTGCAAGAGATGAATTAGAATTGGATTACACGTCACTTCTGACAATTGAAAAAGTAATAAAAAATGTTGAAGTAGATAGCTTGAAGCATATTAAATTTGATGAAGAGTATTTAAAACGCAATATTAAATTCTATTCTGCGAAGAGTGTTCCGAGATTTTCTGAGCCTCAACCAGAAGGTGTTTCAAATACAGAGTATAATTCAGATTTAAGTAATATAACACCTGTTGTTTTAGAAGAAGTTTTGAAGTGGGTAAAGTTTGATTATATCAAATGAACGAATTGCCAAATTGTCACTGTTATTGTAATTATGTAGTAGGTTTTTTTAATAAATAGATATAACTATTTTTTGTATTTTGTAATTTGCCGATGTGTTTTGAACTTAGATGTTATTGTAATAGTTTCTTTTTAACTTTAAATTTTATCCAGTATCAAAGATATAAAGATATTCGAAATAGGTTCATTTCAGACACATATTGAATTGCAGAGGAGCAGTACTTTTTCACCTGAAAAATTAAGTGATTGCGATTTCTTTCAGTCGTGTGACTATAGAATATTCATTAGCCGTTTCACCACAAGAGTATCCTTCTCAGAATCTATTCTGTGTGTGCCAATAGCGTTGAGGATTGCCTGACAGTTTTTGTACTTATATTCTGCTGGTAACTTGGATTTTTAAGTTACTACTTCTTCAAATACATAAGTATTATTCATTCTAAAACAAATGTTCTTATAGCCTTTCCAATTCCAATAGAATGTTTCATCATGTTCGTTATAACTTGCACTAAGTCTATTAAAATTTAAAGCTTGTGAGAATTCTTTGCGAACTAAATTAAATTGTGATTTTTCCAGCCATTTTTTCCAATGAATAGGCAATGAATCTCTATTAAAGTCTAGTGACTTAGATAATGACTCGGGAAGCATTGATTCGTACTCCATTTGTTGGTATAAGTAGATCTCACCTTCTTTACTAGAAGTAATAATTAGGGCATGATCAGAAAAAAAATTAAAGGCAATTACTGCATTCGAAGTCTCAGTCTTATAGCTATTATTATACTGGTCAATTAAAAGTTGAGTAATGTGTTCTTTAATAAATTTGTCAGGTCTTTTATTAAATATTTTTTGGCTTACAGTAAGTTCTAGCATCATTTTCCTCCCTAAAAAAGCCGAAATAAGAACAAAAGTTCTCATTTCGGCTTAATTATAACATCGCGACCCAGAAAATGGAATGCTATTTCTTTCTTCCTGTCAATTTTTTTGTAATACTAGAAACATCTAAAACGGAATAGCTTCTTGCTGCAATTTCTACGTCATCGAGTTTTTCATCAATATATTCTTTAGTAATTAAAATTTCATCCGTCGAGAAGATGGCAGCTAACTGCTTGTAGAAAATATCAGGAACCTTATCTATTTTGTCTTTATAATAAATAAATTGATTGTATAAATAAGATAAGTCTTTAGTGTTAATAAACACTGGTTTTGTATAATGGCCACTAATAATTTCCTTTCGTATAAACTCAGCCATGGCTTGTACTTGTCGTTCTCTAAACTTGTTTCCAATAAAAATGTGAGAAGTTATTTCTCTCGAAGTACAATAATAGGATACATCAACTAATTCATTGAGGAGTTTGATATAATGAAGAGCTTTACGGTTTTCAGAAGATCCTAACTTGTAGCCGGACCTATCTAATGTGAATTTACAGTCGTAGGTAAAACCATGTTTATTTTCGACTGACTTTGCCCCGCTATTTTCTTTATATTGAATGGCAAATATCCCTTCTGGGACAGTAGAACCAGAATACTCCTTGCCCCATTTTTCAGAGTTAGGGAATAAGTGCTTAATAATTGTATATACATCATCTTCAAGCATATCCTCATCATATACCTCTTTGAGTTCAGTGGTTTTTTCTCCAATAAATGTAAGTGCTTTAGTTGCTTTAGTAGCAGCTGAAACAACTTGGTGGTGTGCACGTTTTTCGAGATCGTTAAGATATTCTTCGAAAATATCATGAATTTGCGCTTTCTCTTTATAAATATATAACTCACCAAAAGTAACTTGTTCAATTGTATCAAGAGCATAACGGTCACTTGTTTGCTTATCAATCCCATAACATACAATGAGTGTGGGGATTAGCTTCTTCTCAATCCATTCTAGCGTTTTTTTTGATAGCAAGCTATCTGTGACGAGCAATTGATAGGGACGATTTTTGTATAAAAATCGTTTGAATGTAAATTCTTTTTTCTTGAATTTTTGCTTGGATATTTTTGTGCTTTTGAAATGTTCATACTTGCTATTAAGCTCATCTACTAATGAATGAATATATTTTTCGATATTCACACCATTCGGATTTAACTCTTTCAATGTTTTTTGATAAATTGATTCCTCACATTCGGGACATATCAAATTACTCTTATCATTTTTATCAAGCAATTTAATATCTGTTGTTGTGAAGCTACAGTGCGAGCAACTGTAAGAAATTTCTTCAGTTTCTTCTATTAATTCTGAGAGATGCAATTTTTGATAAGCATCTTTGTGTTCATTAGTAATTTGATTAATGTTTGCAAATCTAAATATTTGATCGACTTTAAACGCTTCTCCGCCATCAAACTTGTTTTTTACAGGCTGATCAAGAGGGAATCCAAATTTCATTGAAAACTTCTTTTTAATTGCATTTCTGGTTTGTTCGCTTAAACTGCTATCGTTAAGTTTGAATATAACACTACCATCTTCAAGAGGAATTGAAAGTATCGCTTTTGAATGCTGTTCTGAGCGGAAATTAATTTTTTTAATATCTTTTAGGTTGTAGAGATTAATGATACCTCGTCTAAATGCATCATTAATACTAGGCCAGATATCGCTGCCTCTAAGTTGAATCTTTACATCCGGGGACTTAATCAGTAAGGAGTTAGAAAACGTGATAGAATCAACGGTAAAGTCCTCGGGCTCCTCGTCTCCAACAGGTGTGCCTTCCTTGAAAAGCTGAACTATGTCATCAATTTTGTATTGGATGAATACTTGATTTTCCATTTTACGAAGTGCAGTATTAAATTGCTTTTCGAAATAATTTTTAATGCCCAAAATGTCATTGTGCGGTGCCTTGATTTCCAATGATTGTTTTTTTATATCGACAGAAAATAGTATTTGATCTCGATCTTTGATGCGCTTGTTTTGGTCGTATCCTGGCTTTTTAGAATCTTTTATTTTTTTATAAAGGAGATAGATAGTCTGTTTTTCATCGATATCACAGTGTGCGAAAACCCTGTAATCACTGCTAAATCCAGAATTTTGGTGCAGAGCATCTGCAAGTTTCAAGTGAAAGCTTTGTTCTTGGCTTAATTTATTCCTTATGTCGTTTAACTTTTTTTCTGCAATGTAAAGATCACCAGAAGCCTTAATTCTCCATTCGTGAAGGACGAGGACTTCAAACAGCCACTTAGAATTTGTATAAAACAAAATAATAAGTTTTACTAGTGGTGAGACAGATGGGAGTGGATAATCCGGCATTTTTAATTTGAAAAGTTCTTCAATGGTTTTTTTCTTTCTTTGTAGAAAATCCTTCAAATATAGAAAGTTAAGAAAATCGGAACGTTCCTTTAGATTTTGTTTCCATTTATCTGCATCAGCAAAGTCAGGAAGCTGAAATATGGATTGTAATGCTTCTATATCTATAGCGCTAAGGAAAGAGGTGAAAGCAACTTTGTCAGTATCACTATAGTTCTCTTTGATTCTTTCATTACTAACAAGTAATTCATCCCAGTAAGCATCTGAAACAGCAGGCTTATCCGCTACATCTAATGAGTTCGACATGAATCTCATTCCTCCACAATCATTTTCTCCAAAGTTGCGTTAAAAACTAATTGGCGTAATTCCTTTATACTATAATTATGTAAAAAAACCAATGATTTTAGTTTCTTAGCTATACTAAGGTATTTACGCATTAGAATGTTAAATTATTGAGTATTGTATGTGAATGCTCTATGTGTCAGGGTGGATTAAAGGACGCTCGGAAAATTGTGCCTGTGCCTTTAGTGATGCACTTAAATATGGCTTGTCTATGCATGGATAGGGGAAATTACCTATAATACCTTTTTAAAACTACCGAAACTGGGAAGCCTTCTTTTTTTATATATTCTTAGGACATTAAACTATGTAATTTATTCCTTATTTATAAGCAGAGGATGGAAAAACATTCAAACGTCTATCGAATTTATTTTATTTAAATTCGATATTCGCATTAAAATAATGCTTTTTTCGGATACAATTTGGTTGTGGCTATATTATGAGTTGCTATCCAAAGGAAGCTTTGAAAAGAGTCGTCAGTGGCCCTTGGTGACAAAAATTTATTGAATAGAGTTGTAGTTATTTAAATGTTAGTAAATGAAAATAGCTCTGCCAGAAAGGTGAGGAGAAATATACAATCTGATGCACAGATATAAAGAGCAAAAGCGTAAGTTAAATGATTTGAATAGCGATCTCTAGAACAGGAAATTCCGTTAATTACCAATTCGGGTATTTTAATATCACAGTCGTAGAATAGGCGAGTAAGTAATTATGAATCTTGAAATAATGTGCATTAGTATGCATATTGTTAAACTTCTGTCTTGGAGGAGATGTGGTGAGCTTTCCAGCATGGTTTTTAGAAACGATTCAAGGTCGATTGGTTGAGGTAAGTGCACAGATTGAACATGAATCAGAACCTAGACAAACTTTTGATGAAGAGCGAGAAGCTTTTCAAGAATTATTTGCTTTTATGGATATTGCTCGTAATCCAGAATTTGAAAACTGGGAGGATAAGCTTTCCTTAAAGCAATCCGTTATTTATGAACGCTTATATCTTCAAGGACTAAAGGACGGAATGCAACTTGCACATTCCTTTACCGCTCCTTCTGCTCTGTCAGAGTAAGACACGATAAAAATATAAGCTTTATCTTGTTTGGGCTGTCCACGCGACAGTCCTTTTCTTATGCTCTTTTTGGCAGGGAATCCCTCCCATATTGTCGAATTACCATACATATTGTAAATCAAGAGGATATGAGGTTGGGCTATGTTTGAAGCACTAAAGAAACTCTTCCAAAAGTCAGACCCTAAGCCACCACAGGCTGTACATAAGGTACACACTCCAAAAGCTAAGCCCAAGGTTGTACCCACCCGGATTGGTGAGCTAGGCGAGCATAAAATTAACATTCAGCTGGATCAACTGCCTAAGGATTGCAAATCCTTAAGCGATCTGCTGCTCCCTAATCCCAAATCTAGAACAGGCTACGCCCAGATAGATCATGTTGTTATTTCCCCATATTGCATATTTGTTATTGAGACGAAAAACTACAATGGAGAAATTAAGGGTGGACGGACAGATCAGCAATGGTCGGTGAGTAACCGGTACAAGATGTATAATCCGCTGAAGCAGAATTATGGGCATATCAAGGCCATTGAGAGTCTGCTGAAAGGTGTAGCCGCTGTAAAATACATCTCTATGATTTCATTCACGATGAGATGTAGGTTCAGTATTGACCCCGAGCTGCGGAAGATCCAGTCGGACGAACTGGTTGTCTATGATGTGGAATTAAGCGAGTTTATCTCTAGGAAACTGATCAGCTTGAAGGCGGGAATCTCTGAGCCTCCTATTTCTGCGGTGCAGATCCAAACTATATATGATCATCTGGTTCAGTCCAACATCACCGATGCCGAGATACGCAAGCTTCATATCAATAAAATCAAGAAACGGAGCTGATTGGAATGCCGGTCTACAACAAGCTTGTTCGTGACAAAATCCCTGAGATTATCCAAAGCACAGGTAAGAACTCTAATTGCATCACTTTAGAGTATGAATCCTATGTTTCTGAACTGAAAAAGAAGCTTCGTGAAGAGGTAGAAGAGTATTACCAAGCCGCTGGTGATGCAGAAGCGGTGGAAGAGTTGGCCGATATTCTTGAGGTGGTCCATGCTCTTGCTCAGATACATAAGATCCTGCCAGAGGATCTAGAGAAGGTACGCGCTAAGAAAGCTGAGGAACGTGGAGGGTTTACAGATCGAACTTTTCTGATTGAAGTGACGGAGTAGTCCCTTTCGCTTGATATCAAATGTGCCTATTGGGGGATCAACATGACATTACCAGAATCCATTAGCCAAATTTTCAAGAAAAAACAAAAATCATACAAGATGGTTCTTGTCTTATCCTTAATTGAAGAGTTGAAAAATACTAATCAGGAGAGAGCGGCCTTTGATAAAGTGAAGGAGCGATTTCTTGGTTATTATATACAGCAACAAGACAATGGGCATCGTGTAGATGAGGCACCTTCCCGCTACCAAGCCCGGTGGAGTGAGATAACAAAAGGACAACTTAATACTATTTTGACGACACCTGTTAAGGTACTTTCAGAAATTATATCGGTTGATACTGAAGATAACTCCATTGGTTTCAATCCAGAGGTGAAGCATCAACTCGGAGAGGCTGGCCTAACTCAACTTGAGAATCTTGCACAAGAAGAGCTACACAAGTACAATGCGGCAATGCAACAGTTCTCTCTGAAAAAACACCTGGAGAATATTATGGATCATTATGTTCAGGCCAAAAGAGAGCCCTTTAAGGATCATTCCTTAGGCACCCTATTACGCAGAACGATTCCTACTGAGCTAAGAGCGTTGCCTTTCCTGTATGAGGAGTACTATATGATTCAAGGCTCTATTGGGCAGGGGAAGTGGGCCGATTTACCTTGGTTCTCTATATTAGATAAACGAATTACTAGTACCACTCAGAGCGGTGAATATGTCATCTATATTTTTGCAGAAGATATGAGTGCTGTGTATCTATCATTTGCTCAAGGAGTAGCAATTGTACCGAAGGAGAAGGAGAGCGACGATAAGTATACCTACCTACGCAATAAAACCCAAGAGATTCGTAAGCTTATTCCTCTCACAAATATGAATAAGGACGAAAATATTCAACTCCTGGGCCAAGGCCGAGGGAAGGATTATCAGGTAGCTACGGTTGCTTATATGAAGTATGAACATGGTAAAGTGCCTTCGGATGAGACATTGATACAGGATCTCCAGAACGTAGTGGAAGATTATCGGATTTACGTTGAAGAGCATGTACTTAGTGAAACGGCAAGCGCCCTGGAGGTAGAGCCAGTGACCGAGTATACAGAAGCCATACTTGAGCCGATTGACGACACTGAAATACCTTCTATCCTCCACCAAATCCAATCCCACATCCGCCGCCAAGGCTTCTTTTTCCCGGAGCATCTGATCGAGAACTTCTACCTGTCGCTGAAGGCGAAGCCGTTTGTGATTCTGGCGGGGATCTCGGGGACGGGGAAGACGAGGCTGGTGAAGCTGTTCGCAGAGGCGCTGGGGGCGACGCGGGAGAATGGGCAATATACCTTGATTCCGGTGCGGCCGGATTGGAGTGATCCTGCGGATCTGCTGGGGTATAAGGATCTGTCGGGCAGGTTCCAGCCGGGTCCGATGACGCATGTGTTCGTGGAGGCGCGGCAGCCGGAGAACCGGCATAAGCCGTATTTTATCTGCCTGGATGAGATGAATTTGGCCCGGGTGGAGCATTATTTCAGTGATCTATTAAGTGTGCTGGAGACGCAGGAGTGGCGGGAGAGTGAGATTCAGACGCAGGAGCTGATCTCTCGTGCCTTGCTGGGTACGGCTGAGGACCAATTGACCTATGGCGGCCTGGGCATCCCGGAGAATGTATTCCTGATCGGGACGGTGAATATGGACGAGACTACGCATCCTTTTAGCAAAAAAGTTCTCGACCGCGCAAGCACCCTGGAGTTCAATTACATCAATCTGCAGCAGTATCCGCAAGGGGCTGAGCAGGACGCGGGTGATCCCGCTGATCTTACGGAGCTGAATCATCTCTTCCTCCGTTCCGATTATTTGCAGCTGGTGGATGCCTATGATACCCATCAGGAGCTTGTTGTGCGGACAACGGAGAGACTGGTGAAGATCAATACGCTGCTGGAGGATATCCATGCTCATGTGGGCTTCCGGGTGCGGGATGCGATTTGCTTCTATATGATCTATAACGAGCGCTTTAGCCTGATGGATGAGGAAGAGGCGTTCGACTGGCAGCTGCTGCAAAAGATTCTGCCGCGTATCCAGGGAAGTCATTCCTCCGTGCGCCGGGTGCTGCTTAATCTGATGAAGGTTGCGATAGGCAGCGATGCTGGCATAGCGGTTAATGTTCGAGAACTCATGGACGATGATGCTTCGCCACTCTATCTGAGATGGGCTGCCGGGCAGAATCCGCTTGGGGTGAAGCATCCGCAAAGTGCCCGTAAATTGGCTTATATGCTTAGGAGGCTGGAGGAAGATGGATTCACCTCATACTGGCTCTCTTAATCAGGCGGTGGAATTGCTCCGTATCGAGACGGAGCTTTTTACACTATATGTGCAGGGGCGGCCCTATCATCCTACGGTGGAGACGTTGCAGCTTCATCGCTCCCCGGATCAGGAGTGGGTGAATGCTCAGCTTGGAATTACATGCTCGCAGCGGCTTGGGGAAGTGCAGATTAAGGTGTTCTCGCCTGAAGCCTATGGGCTGATCGACTGGCAGCCGGGAGAGTCTTCCTTTCCTTGCTTTTATGAGACGCAGCCGTATGAACTGGTGATTCAGAATAAGAAGGGGGCCAAGCTTACTTTCTATCATGACAATGTGCTGCTCCGGCAAGCGGTTAAGCCTCTGGGTGATTCTATTCTTGCAGGTGTGCTGAACTTTGGGAACGAGGTTGGGCTGACGGAATGGGAGATCCGGGGCGAAGGGCAGACGCTGCTGCGGGTGGAGATGGAGATTTTCCCCTCGAAAATGGATTATAAGCGGGATTACCAGAACCTTCTGCATGAGGTGAACGCGCAGATCTATAATTTGGCTTTTGATTTTCTGCGCCGGACCTATCAGCTAACTGGCCTTAAGGAGACGCAGCATCAGAGCCTGACGGAGTTCTTCGCGATCCTACAGCATGTATTCAGACAGCTCTTGGATGCCGTTGAGCGGATCAACAAGAATCCTAATGTTGCGCTGCTCCAGGAGCGGCGGTTAATGGATGCAGGCCGGGTCAAAAAAGCCGGAAGAGAGAACATCCGCGAGCTCGCGAAGCATCCTGAACGGTTAAGAGAAGACATGAACCATGGATTCTTAACCATCGGTAACCGGAGCTACACAGCATCGCACTTAATGGAGACACGGAAGCGTCTCGCCTATGATACGAGTGAGAACCGGTTCGTCCGCTGGATGCTGGAACGGATTCATGGCAAGCTGAAGGAGCTTAAGAGCCGCTGGAAAAAGAACAGCCGGACCTCAGATCCGCTGCTCATTCGAAGAATAGACACGATGCTCACTCAGTTGGAGCGGGTGCTTAAGATAGATTTTCTGCGGGAGGCCGGAGCGCTGAAGCAGATGTCCGTAACACTAGTGCTGCAGATGGCCCCCGGATACCGTGAGGTCTATCGCTGTTATCTCATGCTGCTCAAAGGCCTGTCGATCCAAAGCGACCTGCTTCGCCTATCCATGAAGGATGTCGCGCAGCTCTATGAATACTGGTGCTTCCTTAAGCTGAATCAGCTGTTGGGGCAGAAGTATAGGCTGGTGAAGCAGGATATCATCCGGGTGAACCGCAGCGGGATCTTCGTTACGCTGGACCGCTCGCAGAGTGCGCAGATGGTCTATGAGAATCCGGTCAACGGGGAGCAGTTCATCCTGTACTATAACTCGATTCCGAGAACGGATAAGACGCCGACACTTAGTCAGCGCCCGGATAATGTGCTTACTCTGAAGAAAAGGGATGCGGGTCAGATCAAGGAGTATAAGTATGTCTTCGATGCCAAATACCGCTTGAATCCGGCGTATGAGGGGACTCCCTATGAGAAGAGGTATAGACAGCCCGGACCGGAGGAGGACGACATTAATACGATGCACCGCTACCGGGACGCGATTGTGTATCAGGAGAAGGGCTCCGGGGAGTATGAGCGAAGCATGTTCGGGGCGTATGTGTTATTCCCTTATCCAGATGAAGAGCGGTTCAAGAGTCATCAGTTCTACCGCAGCATTGAGCTGCTCAACATCGGTGCCTTCCCGTTCCTGCCCAATGCCACAGGTCTGGTGGAGCAGTTCCTGGATGAGATTATCCGCGACAGCCCGGAGAAAGCCTACGAACGATCCACGCGCCCGCGCGGCACGAAGGAGTATTATGCCAATAAGCTTGGGGGCAAGAATGTGCTGGTTGGTTCTGTCCGGGGGCCGGAGCAGGTTGGGGTGGCGGTGCGGAACGCTTTTTATCATATGCCGCTTAAGAATCTTGCCAGCCAGAAGCTGCTGACCCAGATCGAATACATTGCGATGTGCCAATCCCGTAAGAAGTTCATTGATCCGGCCAAAACAGGGATTCACTGGGTAGGCAAGGTAGCGGATTGGCAGGTGCTGCGGCGTAAGGAGATCACGGAAATCCCTTGTCGGCCGGGTACCGAGGAAGAGCTGTATGTACGCTTCACGATTGAGGAATGGAAGAGGTTAGCTGATCCTATCGCGCTGGGAGGACAAGGGATTTACACGGTGCTCTATACGAGTAAGTACATCCTGGACCGGGCTTTGGAGATTGCCGAGCTGCGGCTGGATACGGAGGAAGCAATACGCGAATGGCGGGAGAAGCGCCGCAAGGGCAGAGTTAAGGTGAGGCTGGATCATGTGGAGTATGTGGATTTGGGTAGGGTTGTGGAGGTTAGGAATATTTGAAAAAAAGGAGAAATGAATTATGAATCATCGCCATCGTCCATTCTTTCGGCTGGCTATGAAAGCCTTAATTATGCTGCTGCTCGCTGGTCTGCTGCCAGCCGTACATACGGCGGCTCCGGCGCAGGCTGCACCGGTAGTGGGAAATCAGATCAGGCCGCTGCTGATCAATAACCAATATGTGTTGTTTCCAGGCAAGCTGGCGCCCTATATCCAGGCAGGCAATTTAATGGTACCGGTTCGTGCTTTTGCAGGTGCGCTGGGTGCACAGCTGACCTATGATGCCGCCAGCAAAAGCTCCACGGTATCGCTTCTTGGGGAAAGTGTGGGGAAACTGCGGGTCGGGCAGGCTACGGCGGTAACCAAAGACGGGAGTGCGATAGCGCTGGGAGTGTCCCCGCAGTTGCAGGATGGTGTGCTGTTTGCGCCCATGAACCCAATCCTCACTGGACTGAAGAAGGTGAAATGGGAGAACATGTCCAACCTGCTTAACCGCAATGTACTGATAGTGCAAGGCCGGGGTGACACAGTGCTGCCGCAGGCCAAGGCGTGGCAGAGCGTGACTCCGTTTGAAGATGTGCCTGGGGAGCGCCAGCATCCCTTTTATCCTACACTGATGACGCAGTCTGCCGACGGCAAGGGCTTCCGGCTGACTCTCAGCGTGCTTAACGCCTCCGGGTCTGTTATTCCCAAGGGCGCTTCCAGCTTGGAGTTCGTCGCTGTGAACAGCCAAGGGCAGGCGGTAGTCCGGCAGCTTCCCGGCCCTTCGCAACCGACTCCTAAGGCGGCTGCCCTGTCATTCACTATTTATGTTCCCTCAGCGCCGGATTATGTGATTTTCAATTCGCGGATCAAGTAAAAATCAAGGAGGTTAGGTCTGCCATGGACATCCCGGAACACATTCAGAAGCTGCACGATGATCATAGAAAGGAATGGTTATCGGCTAAGCCAGAGGCGCGTGTGATACGCTTCTATGAGACGGATAAGCCTTACGGCTGCTTTTCTAATTTTGCGAAGTATCCGATCCTGTTAAAGGGCAAAGAGTGGGCGACATCGGAGCATTACTTCCAGGCGCAGAAGTTTGCGGGAACAGAGCATGAAGAGGAAATCCGGCTCGCCAGTACGCCTATGATAGCGGCCAGGATGGGACGGGAGCGGAGCCGGCCGCTGCGCCCGGATTGGGAGGAATGCAAGGTTCAGGTGATGCGGGAAGCGCTCATGGCCAAGGTCGAACAGCATCCTGCAATCAAGTCTATCTTGTTATCCACTGGCGATTGTACGCTTGTTGAGCATACCTCGAATGATGCCTATTGGGGAGACGGCGGGGACGGGCAGGGCGGCAATATGCTGGGGAAGCTGCTGATGGAGATTCGGGACGGCCTCAAGAGCGAAGCAGTCACCGGAGGCTCTTAAGGAGTAAGATGCGTATTTCAATAGATAACTTCATACATTTTCTTACTTTATGAACTGATTTGTGGTATAGTAAAGGCAGAAAAAACGTAGAATACAAAGAGAGCCGTGCTGGATACACGACTCTCGGAGCAATAGCCGCTTTTAAGGGCGGTGGCTTCAAAAGGTAGACCGTCAAAGAATAGACCGTATCCCTTGGGCAGGGCGGTCTATTTCTTTTTGAGGTAATTTAGCAGCGCAATAATGAACATGCCAAACATGAACATTAGGGACAATGCTTGATAAACCTCCATTGGCGTCACCTCCCTTCCGGGAGATTAGCCGACCGCCCATATAAGCCTTTCTATTGCTCTTGCGATTATACCACGGATGGAAAATTTTGAATATACGAACAGCGCAGACTCAACCAATGGAGCCCGCCGGAAGAGTGGGCTTGGGCTAATGAGAAATTTTAAGAGAGTGGTGCAACAGGCAGGAGAAAGTATAATAAAAAAAGAGAGTCGTGCGCTAACACGACTCTCGGAGCAATAGCCATTTTTAAGGGCGGTGGCTTTGGGAATATCAGTTAAAGAATAGACCGATTCCTTTGGTGAGGGCGGTCTATTTCTTTTGGGCTAATTTTGAATACACAAACCAAATCTCCTACTCAAGCCCAAAAGCAGGCTCCCCCACCTGCCTTTGGATTTTTTTTCATTGATTGGGAAATTATTATTTCCGTGCAATGTGGATAAGTGTCTTGGAGCATCCGCAGGAGACTATACTCTGGAATGACTTCGCTGTTCACCGAACACAATGGGCTGCCCGTGGACCTCTGGGCTGGAGGCGAATATGGTCGAAAAACCGACCACATTCGCAATGGCGATGCCGCAGGCATTTTGTTCATGTCTCTTCCCCCCCTGGAAATTTATTCTCCCATCGTAATACTTCCGCCATGTTCGCCACGCTGGATATCAGCGATGATAGAGCCTGTAAGGTAACGCCAAGCGCGTTCATCCTACATCCGGTTCTTATCCGAACGGGCGTAACGAGGCGGGGATCTCAGGTGATCCCGCAGTGCCGGCATGTATGTTACGGTATCCTGTACGGTCCGTTGCGGTAAGAGCACCTAAGGGGTTCGATTCCCCGATCGCCTTCACAGCGACGTTGGTTACAGTACTCGATTTCCATCGAGCGACTATTGAAGCACAATCGGAGTAAGGAAACCAATGGACAGGATCTCTGGCGGCTAGTCTAGCGCACTGCGGAAGGGCTTTGCAATCCGTGGATACCGATAGTGCGGCAGCAGGGGAGGACAGTGGCAAGGACAGAAGGGAACGAAGGCCGGCTGAAGGTTGGGTTAGCCTCAGGTCTCAAGAGTCCTCCCGGACCTCCCGGCAGACCGCTGTCTCAAACGTGATTCCGCCCGGTCTGCAGCGGGATTCTGTCATCCATTGGTCCAATCATGAAGGGGGTAATACATATGATGTTGAAGCCAATCACGATTCAAGCGGACCAGCGTGGTCTGCTCTTTCATAAAGGAAGTTATGTGAAGCGGCTGCTGCCGGGAACCTACCGTTACTTCTCATGGTCGCAGCATACGGTAGTAGTATTGAACATTGGCAGACCGTTTAGTGTCGAGGGCAAAGACCTGGAGCTGTTCTTACAGGAGGATGAACTCCTGCGGGAGCTCGATGTCGTACGCGTACAGGATCATGAGATTGTTCTGCACTATGAGGATGGCCAATTTAAGCAGCTGCTGAAGCCGGGTGTGTATGCTTATTGGAACCTCTTGAGGAAGCACACCTTCGTGCATATGGATATCCGGCAGCCGGAGCTGCCTGCCGGGATCGACCGCTCAATTATCCCGAAGCTTACTCCGTATGTGCAGTGCTACGAGATTGCGAGCTACGAGCAGGGCTTCCTGTTCTATGATCATACACTCCAGCGGGAGCTTAAGCCGGGTAAGTATTATTTCTGGAAGGGACCGGTCTCGGTGCTGACCAAGACGGTAGATCTAAGACAGCAGCAGATGGATCTGGTGGGCCAGGAAATGATGACAGAAGATAAGGTCTCGCTGCGTCTGAACTTCGTATGCCAGTACACCATCGTAAGTCCGCACCGTGTTCTGGAGATGAAGGGGTTTGACGAGCAGATCCACATCCAGCTTCAGCTCCTGCTCCGGGAATATGTCGGGACGCTGAAGTTGGACGATCTCCTGAAACGAAAAGAGGATGTTGCCACCTTCATTCTGTCCCGTATCCAGGAGAAGGGAGAAGAATTCGGGGTACGTTTTGTCGGGGCGGGGGTGAAGGATGTGATTCTGCCGGGGGAAATGAAAGACATCCTGAACACCGTCCTGCTCGCCGAGAAGAAGGCGCAGGCGAACCTGCTTACCCGCCGGGAAGAGACGGCTTCTACACGCAGCCTGCTGAATACGGCGAAGCTGATGGACGAGAATCAGACGCTGTTCCGGCTCAAGGAGCTGGAATTCCTCGAGAAGATATGCGACCGGATCGGCTCCATCTCGGTCACCGGCGGCGGCGATCTGCTGGAGCGGTTAAGCTCACTCATCGGGGCCAATAAGTAGACGACTTAAGATATAAATAAAAGACGCCCGGGAATGTCTCCCCGCAGCGTCTTTCTTTGTTAACTTATTGATAAGTTCCAGTATACTTAGGCGATACCAGCTTAGTACCTGTGGCTTCTTTGAGTTCCTGGACGCGGGCGTTCTTCGCGGCTTCGATATCCTTCAGGCCCAGCTTGTCCAGGGTGGCGAGGGCTTCTGTGTAGACGGATTCGAATTCGGCATCGCTTTTGGCGAAAATGATTTTGGGAACGACTTGTGCCCAGTAGACATTAATTTTCGCTTCGGCATTGGCTTCCTTGGAGCCGGGCTCATACGCATCGAACAGGTTGCCGGAATCCATAACATCATTACTGAACATATATTTGGCTGTGCCGGAGAACAGCTTGTCCATATATTCCGTCTGCTCGGTCTTTTCGGCTTCTTTGACATCCTTCAGCCAGACCTCATTGACCATCCACCAGATGGAGTCGAAGCCCCATTTCTTGGAGGCGGCGTTCCAGTCCTTGTTGATTGCTTCCTCAATTTCGGCGTTCAGCTTGTATTTACCGTCTGCTGTTACCGTGAAGGTCTCGCCTTCCTTGCCGAAGCTGTTGACGGTCTGGCCATGCTCGCTGTACAGATATTCCAGGAACTGAATTGCGCGGTCCTGCTGCTTGGACTTTTTGTTAATGAAGGTCAGGGTCCAGCCCTTATTGAGCGATCTGCCGTATTGCGGCAGCGTGCCTTCCTTGGACTGAACAGCGTCAACGGTTACATATTTCGCTTCTTTATCGGCTTGGTAGAGATTGTTGACCGGGTCTTTGTAGTCGGCGTAGCTGCCGATCTTCATGAAGATCGAGCCCTGCGTCATTTTCTCCGCAATCTGGTTGTGGTCGCTTGTGAAGTTCTCCAGTGACAGCAGATCTTCCGAATATAGTCTGTTGACGAATTTCAGCACATTCTTGAATTCGCTGGTGCGGCGGACATCTGAATAAGAGCCGTCCTCTGTCTCGCTAACGGCGCCGAAGGAGCCGCTCAGCACACCCAGGGAGTCGTTGATATATTTATCCTTATCGTCCAGATAGACTGGAATGACATCCATGCCGTTATATTTCACCCCGGCGGCCTTCACCTTCTTCAGCGCTGCAATCAGGGAATCCTCCTGCTGCAGGTCTTCCATAGTAATGCCGAGATCGTTCATGATGTCCTGGCGGACCAGAATCTGGCCGTTGGAGCGTTCATTGTAGAACTTCTTCACCCCGGGATACTGATCCAGCATCTCCGGAGATACATAGTAGTTCGGAATGGAGTAGAGATTGCCGTCCGGCTGGGTGTACCAGTCTACCATGGATGGCGGCAGAATGGTGGTCAGGTACGGATCATACTCCTCCATCAGCTTGTTAAGGGGAGCCACTGTGCCGCTGCTCATCAGCGTCTGGATCAGCGAGTTGCTGTTCCAGCGGTCCAGTGTGATAATGTCAGGCAGATTGCCGGTGGCCATCATCACGTTGAATTCGGAGTTCACATCATTCCCGGCGAGTACATAATCGACGCTGACGCCGGTCTCCCCGGTAATAAGCTTGTCTACATAGTTGTTCTGCGCATCCCATTTCTTGGAGTAACCCGGTACGCCTACATACCAGGACAAGGTGGCAGGCGCTGTGTTGGATGTCCAGCCGGGTTCTGAGGCTGTTGCTGTATTTGCGCCTGTGTCCCCGCTGCCGGCAGCCGCTGTAGGCGACGGGGTGGTTTCGTTATTGGCGTTGCCCGCTTTGGAGCAGCCGGTTAATACGAGTGTCAGACTGAGACAGATGGATAATAAGGCCGTTGCTGTTTTCTTCATTTTTTTACCCCCAAGTTATCATCGTAAGCTATATGTTCATCCAACCTTAAGCGGATTTATCCTTTGACAGAGCCTATGAGCATACCCTTGATGAAATATTTCTGTACAAAAGGATAGATCAGCACAATCGGGAGCGATGCGGCGACCATGGCGGAAAGTTGCAAGGTCGTTGTCGTGACGGTACTGTGCGCCGTACCGACGGTGCCCGACATATTAGCCAGCAATAGAGCGGCTTCCGTGCTTTGAACCAGTTTCAGGATATAGAGCTGGACCGTCTGCAGATGATCACCAAACGTATAGATCATGGCGTCATAATAAGCATTCCAGTGGCCGACAGCCGTGAAGAGCGAGACCGCGGCGATCACGGGCTTGGATAAAGGCAGAATAAACTTGAAAAAGATGGTGTATTCCCCGGCGCCGTCGATTTTGGCGGATTCGATCAGTGCTTCCGGCAGCTCGGCGAAATAGGAGCGGAACAGAATCACGTTCCAGAAGCTGAACAGGGCCGGAATAATGAACACCAGGAAGTGATTGTACAGCCCCAGCGAGTTGATCAGAATGAAGAACGGAATCATTCCGCCGCTGAGGTACATACTGCTGAGTCCCAGCATGGAGTAGAATTTCCGGTATTTAAGGTTCTGGCGGGAGAAGGCGTAAGCGAACATAGCTGTAAACACAATATGGGTGAACGTACCGATCACCGTCCGGGCCACGGTAACCCCGAAGGCCCGGATCAGAGCGCTGTCGCTGAACAAAGCGCTGTAGTTGTCCCAGGTGAACTGCCGGGTGAACAGGTACACGCCTCCTCTGGCATAGTCTGCGCCTTCGTTGAAGGAGCCGATCACTGAATACCAGAACGGATAGAGCGTAAATACAATCAGAATGAGCATAATCAGAACATTGCATGCATTGAACAGATGTTCCCGCCATGAGCGATCCTTAACCACGAGCGTACCCCCTAGAAGATTCCTCTTTTTGTTATTTTTTTGGCCGTGAGGTTGGCAAGATAGAGCAGGACGAGCGCAATGACCGTCTTCATCAGACCCACAGCCGTAGCGTATTCCATACGGAACTCCCTGAGCCCCACCTTGTAGACATAAGTGTCAATGACCTCGCTGCTATCAATATTCAGAGGATTCTGAAGCACGAAGAACTGGTCGAAGCCGCTGTTCAGGATATTACTGATGGAAAATACGAGCAAAATGACAATCGTGCCGGTAATGGACGGCAGCGTGATGTGCCAGATACGCTGGAAGCGTGTGGCTCCGTCCATGTAGGCCGCTTCGTACATTTCCTGATCGATGCCCGCAATGGCGGCGAGATAGAGTATGGCCCCCCAGCCCAGCTCCTTCACGAGATTCGTGAGCACGGCAAGCAGCCAGAAGTAGTCCTGTTCCCCAAGGAAATGGATCGGCTCGGAAATGATCCCAAGCTGCAGCAGCACATAGTTAACGACACCGCTGCTCGGCGACAGAATGTTGATAATCAATCCGCCGAAGATGCTCCAGGAGATAAAGTGAGGCAGATAAGTGACCGTCTGCGTCAGCTTCTTGAAATGCTGGGAAGTCAGCTCGTTGAGCATCAGCGCGAACAGGATGGTCAGGGGGAAGTTGATGAGCAGCCCCAGGATATTGATGCCAAGCGTATTGCGCAGCATATTCCAGAAGTTGATATCGTTCACGAACTCCTTGAAATTGTCCAATCCGACCCATTCTGCCGTAAAGATGCCTCGAATTCCGGTGACGATGTTATATTCCTTGAAGGCAATCAGTACACCGTAGAGCGGAATAAATGTAAAGACGAGAATGAATATAATACCGGGAAGAATCATGGTCTGAAGCGACAGCTGATCCTTGTTCCGGAAGTTCCTGCCTGTGCCCGGGGATTTGCGCGCCGCGAGCGTAGCCTCTGAATCTGTCATCTGGCAACCTCTTTTCTCTTGTGCTTCATCAATTGTAAGCGGATTAAGAAAGCGATAACAGGATTGGAGGTTATGAAAAGGTATCATTATTCATCCTGAACAGACAAAAAGCCCCTCCTTTCGCGTAAGCGAAGCGGGGAGCCTGCGGTCATGAGACAGAGTGGGGCGGAGGAAGCTCCGCTTAGGTTGAATTCACCGGGAATGCTTCTGATATTCCTTCGGACTGACCCCGAAATAGCTTTTGAAGACACGGGAGAAGTTCTTGGGGTTGCTGTAGCCGAGCTGCTCGGATACTGTATGGATTTTGACATTGAGTCCGCTGAGAGCCTGCCTGGCGTATTCCATCCGCTTCATCGTGACATAATCCTGGAAGTTGACCCCGGTGCTGTCCTTGAACATTTTACTGAAATAGTTATAGCTCATATTACAATAATTGGCGATAAAAGCCATGTTGATGCCGTTCAGCAGCTGCTTCTGCACATAGGTCTTGGCAATCTCCACCACATCGCCGCTGTGCGTCAGACTTGCGCGGGCTTCGATCATATGCAGGATACAGGACTTGAGGTACAGCCGCAGGGCCTCGCTTCGTTCAAAGGTAGAGAGGTCGCGCTTCTGGCCGGGCAGCCAGCCGATCGTGTGCAGGATGATCTCGTAATTATGGCGAATGCTGCTCATGCTGCTGCTCTTCAGGGCTTCTTCGTTAAAATAATGCTGGATCAGCGGGAGCACCTGCTCCCGGCGCCCCATATCGATCAGCTCCACCAGCGTTCTCAGATGCTCCGGCTTGATCCGGGTATCTTCCTTGTTCAGAGTATCCTCGTACACAATAAGGCTATGCCGGGAGGCGGTCAGCTTGTACTGAAGCGTGTCCAGTGCGCTCTGGTAGGCAAAGGCCAAGCCGCTCGTGCGGCTACCGGACTCCGTAGCACCGGCTGCTGCGGGCTGAACCGCGCCGGGTGCGCAGTGCACCGCAGCACCGACGGCAACCGCGGCGGAGCCATCCGCCAGGAACGGCTGGAGCAGCTTGTGTATGCCGCCAGCATCATACAGCTGATCATTATAGTTGAGCCAGAGGACCAGGTCATTATGGCGGTTATAAAAGGGGAGCAGACTGAGATCGGGCTGCTTCCAATCGGCAGCCAGCAGAAGCTGCTCCCAGTTGCCGCCGGTGGAAGGCTCGTGCGGAGCCGGTTGGCTCACGGAGACGATGGCCGCCGCAGTGGCAGGATGAGGGAAGCGGCAGCCCAACTCACCCAGTACGGCCTGGATGGCATCATGGTCATCCGGGGCAGTGTGCAGAACCTGATTCATGCCCCGGCTGGCCTTCTCCAGCAGGGCCAGTTTTTGCTCGGAGTGGCCTTCAAGGTCCTGCTGCTGCTCCTGCTGAAGCTCGTGCACTGTCTTGTTCAGCACCTCGGCAAGGTCGCCGGAATGGACCGGCTTCAGCAGATAGTCGCGCACGCCCAGCTTGAAGCTCTCCTTCACCAGATGGAAATCATCGTATCCGCTGATGACGATGATCTTATGGCGCTGGTGCCGTTCGCGGAGCGTACGGAGCATCTCCAGCCCGCCCATGCCGGGCATGTTGAGATCTGTCAGCACGATCGGCGGTTCTTCCCGCGCGATCACCTCCAGCGCATCGGCGCCATCGCGTGCGGTCAGCAGCGGGCCGATCTGAGGCACCTTCAGGTACTCGATAATATCCTGAAGGCCTTCGCGTACCATTTTCTCATCATCCACGATCAACAGCTTGTACATCCCTGAGCCCTCTCATTCATAAGGAATTCGAATCTGAACCTTCGTATAGTCATTGCTCTTGCCCTCCATGGTAATGGGGTAGGCGTCGCCGTAATACAGGCGCAGTCTGGAGTTGATATTGTGCAGGCCGATGGAGCGGCGGGGCGGCTCGGCCGCAGGGTCCTCGTAATGGAGCGGGGCGCGAAACTGTTCATTCAGGCCGGCAATCTGTTCTTCCTCCATCCCCCAGCCGTTATCGGTGATATCGATGATGACCTGCTGCTGAATGGCGTAGGCCCGCACCTGGATATGCAGCAGCTCCCGCCGGGCGGTTTGCCCATATTTAATGCTGTTCTCGACGATCGGCTGGAGCAGGAACTTGATCACCGGAAAGGTTTTTAATGATTCCTGGACCTCGATGTCCAGCCTGATCTCCTTGCTGCTGCTCAGCGATTGCAGACTGACGTACTTGCGGATTAAGCCGATCTCCTCGTTCAGCGTCGTATGCAGGGTATTGTCGCTCAGGTTGTAGCGCAGGATCTGCCCGAAATCCGCCAGCCGGTCCGCCGTATCGAAGATCCTGGCCTTAATCAGCTGCATCCGGAAGATGTCTAGAGTGTTGTATATGAAATGCGGGTTGATCTGATATTGCAGCGCCTTGATCTGTGCTTCCTTGCGCAGCCGCTCCTTCATGACCACCCGGTGGATCAGCTCGTTATTGCGCTCGATGAGATCGTTGAAATCATGCGCGAGCTGTCCCAGCTCATCCGGCCTGTTATCGGGAATGCGGATCGAATTGTTGCCGGTAATGACCTGGCGCATGACCGACACAATTTTGTTGAGCCGCAGAAAAATCATTTTGAACATGAAATAACAAGTGATCATCAGCAGCAGAATACTGAACACGATCAGCAGGATCTGATTCCAGACATTTTTGCGGACAGAGGCATTGAGCTGCTCCAGTGATACCTTATACACGAGGCTCTGGCCGATGGAATCGAGGTTACGATGCAAATATAAATATTCTCCCTGGATAAAATAAGCTCTCTTATCGCCGATATGCTGCTGCAGGATGGCTGCTTCCTCTGCTTCGTCCAGCTCTGCGGTAGACAGACCAATATGGCCGCCGGCATAGAGGAATTGGGCGTTCGACAGATTGGCGGGCTCCTCCTCGATGCTGAACAGGCTGTCCTCGGCCAGCGTAACCACGGCCAGTCCCAGCATGCCGCGGGCAGGCGAATACAGCTTGGTAAGCAGCGTATACTTCCTGCGCTCATCGTGTAAGCTGGCGGGGCCCAGCTCACGGTCATCCGGCAGCAGCCACAGCCGGGTCTCCGAATCCTTTTGCACAAATTGCTGTAGCTTGGGATGAGAAGAGTAGTTGCTCAGATGAAAGAAATAAGGCCACGACTCCGGGATGGCGTCATTCCCCATATAGACACGGATGGAATAGTCGTCACTCTCTGAGAAAGCGGTCGCATATTTGATAATGGGCGTGACGGTGTCCAGATATTCCTTCAGAAATTCCGATTGATCCCCCAGATAGGGGTCATTGATGAATTCGAGCATTTTGTTGTTCCGGCTGACCATGGAGGTCAGATCCGATGCCACCTGGATGCGGCCTTCAATATCCCGATAGGATTGGTCGAAGGCATGGGACATATTGGTGATGAAGCTGTCCTGGATGTTGCGCGTAGTATGGGTGCTGTTCCACACGAGCAGGACGGAGAGTAGAATAAAGGGAATGGTATAGAACACAATCATTTTGACCATAATGCTGTTTCTTCGTTTGGATATCATAGCGTTGTCACCTTCTGCGGCAGATCTTTACGGGTCCGGGAAGCCGGTAGCCGTATGGGTATTTATGATCTACTATGAATGCTGCCGTCCAAAAGAACAATCGAAAATGAATTAATGTTCATTTTGTGCGATTGGTTCCCTCCCTTTGTACTAACGTCTTTCGTTCCGCTTTTCTACAATAGAAGTATTACAACGCAGAAAGGTTTTGACCTAAATGAGAGAACGGTTAAGCATGGACAAGGATTGGCTGTTCCATCACGGAGATATAGCTATCCCGGTGGAGAACAGCCACAAAGCGGTATACGGCAACGCCAAAGCAGGCGGCATCATGGGAGCGGCCAGCATCGAATGGAACGATAATAAGTGGGAGACGGTAGGGCTGCCGCATGACTGGTCTTACCGCCAGCCGTTCGACCGTGAAGGCGGGGTGCCGGACTTCGGCTACAAGCCGCGCGGCATTGGCTGGTACCGCAAGAAGTTCAAGCTGGAGCCGTCTGACAACGGCAGACAATTGCTGCTGGAGTTCGACGGCATCGCCACCTATGCGACGATTTATTTGAACGGCAGCGTGCTGGGGCGGAACTTCTGCGGCTATACCAGCTTCGTTGTGGATATCACGGACAACGTCTTCTATGGCGACCGCCCCAATCTGCTGGTGGTGAAGGTCGATGCCTCGGTGTCCGAGGGCTGGTGGTATGAAGGTGCGGGCATCTACCGCCATGTGTGGCTTACGAAGAAAGATCCGCTGTCCATCGCAGACCGCGGCATCTGGGTCAATCCGGTGAAGCAGGACGGGGAGAACTGGTTGACGAACGTGGAGACGAGGATTACGAATGAGCGGGAGACGGCGTCGGAGTTTGAACTGCTGTCCCGTGTGGTACATGCTGACGGAGCAGTTGTGGCGGAGGAGCGGACTGCAGGCCGCGCGGAAGCGGGGGAAGCCGCCGTTCTGAAGCAGGAGCTGCCTGTTAGCTCGCCGCTGCTGTGGGATGTGGATGCTCCCCACCTGTACAAGCTGCACTCCACCCTGCTGGTGGACGGAGAAGAGCGGGACACGGTCACGACTTCTTATGGTTACCGCAGCATCCGGATCTGCCCCGATACCGGATTCTATCTTAATGAACGCCCGCTCAAGATCAAGGGCACCTGCAACCATCAGGACCATGCCGGAGTTGGCGTAGCGTTGCCGGACGCGCTGCATGAATACCGGATTGCACGGCTGAAGGCTATGGGAAGCAACGCTTACCGCTGTGCCCATCACAATCCTGCGCCGGAGCTGCTGGAGGCCTGCGACCGTCTCGGCATGCTGGTGATGGACGAGAACCGCAACTTTGACAGCTCGCCGGAAGGGCTGCGCCAGGTGGAGAATATGGTGACGCGCGACCGTAATCATCCGTCTGTTGTATTCTATAGCCTGTTCAATGAAGAACCGCTGCAGGGCACACCGGTCGGACGCAAAATGTTCAAGCGGATGAAGCAGGCGATCCTGCGTCTGGACGATACCCGTCCGGTTCTCGGGGCCATGAACGGCGGCGTTATGGAAGACGGCGGAACGGTCGACGTGATGGATATTGCCGGATTCAACTATATGCATGGCGGCTACGACCGCTTCCATGAGAAGCATCCGGGCCAGCCGATGATCGGGTCCGAGACGGTCAGTGCTTTTGCCACAAGAGGGACTTACGTCAGCGATACCGCGCTGCAGTTTTTTGACAGCTATGACCGGGAACGGGCGAATTGGGGCAACACCGCAAGAGAGTCGTGGCAAGCCATTAATACCCGCGACTATATGATGGGCACCTTTGTCTGGACAGGCTTCGATTACCGCGGCGAGCCGACGCCTTATGAATGGCCCAGCGTCAGTACCCATTTCGGCATCCTGGATACCTGCGGATTCCCGAAGGATTCGTATTACCTGTACCAGGCGTTCTGGCTGGACGAGCCGGTTGCGCATATCGCGGGCGGCTGGAACTGGCCGGGGAAGGAAGGGCAGCCAGTGACCGTCATGACACATACCAACTGCGATGAAGTGGAGCTGTATGTCAACGGGGAGCTGCGGTACAGACAGGCTGTTGAACTCTATGAGCAATGCCAATGGGAAATTCCTTACGAGCCGGGAACGCTACGGCTGGAGGGGTATCGTCAGGGCAAGCGGGTCGCTGTGGATGAGAAAATAACGTCCGGGGCAGCTTGCGCGCTGCGCGTGGAGACGAGCAAGAAGGCCCTGCTTGGCGACGGGCGGGACGCGGTCGTGGTGAATGTCTACGCCATCGACGCCGCAGGGCGGTTTGTGGAGACGGCGGGGCAGCAGGTCTCCTTCTCATTAACTGGCAGCGGCATTATTCTGGGAGCGGGCAATGGCAATCCCAACTCCCACGAGCCGGATCATCTCATGGAGCGCTGCCTGTTCAATGGCTGTCTCCAGCTGATTGTTGGCAGCGTTGGCAGCGATGCGGGGCATACCGCTATTGAACTGACGCTTCAGGGGGAAGGTTTGCAGCCTCTGGTGCAGGTCATCCCGGTAGAAGCGGCGGAGGAGCCTCCCTATGTATTGTCCGTTCACGAGCGGTATATTAACAACTGGCTGCTGACACAGGAGCTCTCTCCGGAGCGTCCCGACCCCAATGTGGAGATTCATCCTACGGATATGAATTCCTGGGAGAAGGTCGACGTCAGCTTCGGGCCGCAGCAGCTGCTCCAGGGAGCAGACGGCTATGTGATTTACCGCAGCTCCATCGCCCTCACAGAGCGTGAGAAGAGCAGCAGCCCATATCTATATTTCCATGCGCTTAGCGGGGATACCGAAATCTATGTCAATGGCCGGCTGCTGGCCAAGCAGTCCTCTCCATGGCCAATGACCCTGGAGGTTGCGCTTGACGATGTGGAGCTTGGCGATGAGACGGTTTTGTCCGTGCTGGTCGGCATTCAGCCGGATGTGTACAAGCCGGGCATTAACGGTGCGGTCTCGATGGGGTTGAGGGGGTAGGGGGCGGTCTATTTCTTTTGGAGGTAGTTTAGCAGCGCGATAATGAACATGCCGAACATGAACATTAGCACACTGAAGTCACTGGATGCGGACCAAAGAGCAAATGAAACGGCCCCTCCTTTAAAAGGACGGTGTAGCCGTTTCTACTTGGTTATCTATAAGCTGCATCAGTAAAAATGTTGTAATTTTTGCAACTTGAATCCCAAGATGCCGTGTGTTTGTGAGGCTTGTTGCACAAATTGCAACAATTGTCGGGTTAATCCGCATGCAGAAGAGGAAATGTTTACTTTTGTACAACAATTTTGAAATTGAGCCGAAATAAACAGGGGAATGTTGTATTATAGGCAGGATTTTTAAGTCGGCAGATTCACGTGACAATGTCGGCTGCCCAGGAAGTCCCCTTATTCACTTGGGGCAGGCTGGATGATGGGAACTTAAGAAATAACAATCGCCCTCCACACCGCTCTGTTGAGCGGATGGAGGGCGATCTTTTTATGAGACACTCTTCGTCTGTACGTTTCACCTAATCTACTCCACCAACCCGAGCAAATACCCGTAATGCTCCCCCTCCATCTGGTCTAGAGGGATGAAGCGGATAGAGGCGCTGTTGATGCAGTAGCGCTTGCCGCCGCGGTCAGCGGGACCGTCGTCGAAGACGTGGCCCAGATGAATGTCGCCGGATTGGCTGCGGACCTCGGTGCGTTCCATGCCGAAGCTGGTATCCGTATCATAGGTGACGACCTGCGGGGCAATGGGCCTCGTGAAGCTGGGCCAGCCGCAACCGGAATCGTATTTATCCTTGCTGGAGAAGAGGGGCTGACCCGTGGCGATATCGACATACAGGCCAGGCTCATAATTATCCCAATAGTCGTTGCTGAAGGCACGCTCGGTGTCATTCTTGACGGCTACAGCGTATTGGTCGGCGGTTAATCGCTCCTTCAGTTCTGCGTCGGAAGGGCGCGGGTACTGGGCCGGATCGATAACCGGCTCTTGCTCATCCAGGATGCTTAAGTCAATGTGGCAATACCCGTTCGGGTTCTTCTCTAAGTAGTCCTGATGATATTCCTCCGCCAGATAGTAGTTCTCCAGAGGAAGGACTTCCGTTACAATCTTCTTGTCATATTTGGTCTGCTCCTGGGCTACGGCCTGCTGGATAACAGCTGTATCCTCCGGGGACGAATAGTAGATTCCTGTCCGGTATTGAACGCCCCGGTCATTACCTTGCTTGTTGAGGCTGGTCGGATCAACGACCTTGAAATAAGCTTCCAGGAGCTGCTTCAGGGTGACCTGCTTCGGATCATACTTCACATGCACAGTCTCCGCGAACCCCCGGTCCCCGCGAATGACATCCTCGTAGGTCGGATTCTCACCTTTCCCGTTGGCATAGCCTGAGGTGACGTCCTGAACTCCCTGAATGCGGGCCATATACGCCTCAACGCCCCAGAAGCAGCCGCCCGCCAGATACAGGTCACGCAGATCCTTGTCAGCTATACTTGCGGTCTTGACCGCTGGAACTGGAGCGGCGGCTGAGGCGGAGCTCATTCCCGCGAAGGTGTCCTTAATCTGCTCGTTGGAGGCATGACCCGGGAGGGACTTCACCAGCACCCCTTCTTCATCGATATAAAAAGAACTGGGATACGCCCGTACCTGAAACTCCTTGGCCCATGTCCCATCTTCATCGAGCAGCACGGTCAGATTGTCATACGACTGCTTGTTGAACCAGTCCGTGAACTCCTTGGCGGATTTCTCGCCTTTGTAGCCGGGAGTTACAATCGATACCACCTGGAAATCCTTCTCCTGTCCGGCCAGCGTATTCAGTTCCTCCAGACCGGCAAGACAGATGGAGCACCAGGAGGCCCAGTATTTCACATACACGTTCTTGCCTTTCAGATCCTCCAGCTTCATAGGGTCGCCCTTCAGATCATTTAATGCGAATGCGGGTGCTGGCTTCCCCTTGTTCATGGTTGCCGGGGAGTCCGTCTTGCCGGATGCTGTATCGGGCTTCGCACCGCATGCAGCCAGGATCGACAGCAGGCCGCCAATCACCAGCATATATCCCATCCACTTCCATATCTTTTTCATACCAGATTCCTCCACCGGTTATTGAATCCAGCTCACAATCGTATTCAGCTGGTCTGTCATTAGCAGCAGCCCCATGGCGATCAGCATACAGCCGGAGGCGATCTTGATCCCTCCCATGAACCGGTACAAGCGGCGAATCCGCTGCACCAGATAGTCCGAGAAGACGGATAGTACGAGAAAAGGAATCGCCAGACCCAGCGTGTACAGCAGCATGAGGAATCCTCCATAGGCAGGGGAGCCTTCCCCAGCGGCGATACTGAGAATGCCCGCAAGTACCGGGCCGATGCACGGCGTCCACCCGAAGCTGAACGTCAGGCCGAGCAGGAAGGCCCCGATATATCCTCCTCGTGCTGCGCGGGGACTGGACAGCTTTTTTTCCCGTTCCAGCCAGGAGATCTTGATCAGTCCGGTCTGGTAGATTCCGAATAAGATGACAATCGCTCCGCAGACGGCAATGAACCTGGAGCTTGAAATGACATTGCCAAGAATACCGGAGCCGAAGCCCAGGGTGATGAAGACCACAGACAGTCCAAGCACGAAGATTAGGGTCCGCAGCATGAATACCGAACGGAACCGCAAGGAGCCTGTGTCCACCCCGCCCTGATTCACATTGCCCGCCAGGCTTCCGGACAGATACGAGACATAGACCGGAAGCAGCGGCAGAATACAGGGTGCAAAAAACGATAATACCCCTGCGCCGAAAACGCCGAACAGGAATACAAAATCACCAGCCATCTCTGTCACCACCTATATGAGTACTGCTTCTCTAACGCTAAGGCTTACCGGCTGGTGTAGATGGGAACAGTGAACCAGAAGCAGCTTCCTGAACCCTTATTGCTCTCTACACCAATCTTGCCGCCATGCAGCTCCACAATGGATTGTGCGATAGCAAGACCCAGTCCGGCGCCTCCGCTATTCTTACTGCGCGATTTATCTATCCGGTAGAACCGTTCGAAGATCCGTGCGGTCTCCGCCGCTTCAATTCCCTGCCCCTCATCGCTAACGGCGATCCGCAGGAACGGGCCTTCCTCGGCGGCGGACAGCACGATATGGCCTTCTTCAGGAGAATGTTGAATGGCATTCTGCACAAGATTGGACAGTACCCGCTTGATCTGCGTGGGCATCATCAGGGCCGCGGGCAGCTTATCCGGCAGCTCAATCTCGGCCTTCAGCCGCTTCTCCGCCAGATGGAAGGAGAAGCTCTCCAGCGTGCTGATCAGCAGCTCATCTGCATGGCAGGGCTGCGGGTCGAAGGTTCCGCCGCTCGCCTCCAGACTGGATAGCTCAAAGAGGTCCTGGATCAGCCCCGCCAGCCGCTTCGTCTCCAGCCGGATCGTATTCAGATACCGCTGGAAGGTCTCTTCGTCCTTGATCACGTCATCCTCCAGCGCTTCCACGAACGACTGAATGGAGGCAAGAGGGGTCCGCAGATCGTGGGAGACATTCGCGATCAGCTCCCGGCGGGCGGATTCGGACTGGTGGAGATGGTCGAAGCTCTCTTTTAGCTTACTGCTCATCTCATTGAATTGCCGGGCCAGCAGCTTGAACTCGTGCGGGCCGATCGTGGGGACTTCGGTGTGAAAATCCCCCTCGGCAATCCGTACCGTCTGCTCCGTAATCCGGGCAATGGACTTCTCCACCGGCCGTGTCAGCAGATGCTGGAGGATGAAGGAGAACAGGCCGATCCCGGCTGTGATGCCGGACAGATAATATAGCTGATCGATGGTCAGCAGCATCCGGGAATAACTGACGAATAGACAGACTAGCAATACGCCGATCCCCGTAAGACTGGACAATAGTAGATAGGTACGCAGCTTCATTAGATGCCATCACCCGCAAACTTATAGCCGATTCCCCAGACCGTCTTGATGTATTTCGGGTCAGAGGGAGTCTGTTCGATCTTCTCGCGTAATCTCCTTATATGCACCGTAACGGTAGTCGTATCTCCTTCATAGCTGAAATCCCAGATCTTGCTCAGCATCTGCGTCCGGGAGAACACCTGCCCCGGATGGCTCGCCAGCAGATACAGCATTTCGAATTCGGTCACCGTCAAGTCAATCGCCTGCCCGCTGATCTCCACGGTACGCTTCCCGACATCGAGGGTCAGTCCTTCGTACTTGATCGTGTGCTCAGCGGCGGTAGCCGGCGATACCTGGACATATCTCATTCTGCGCAGAATCGCCTGCACCCGCAGTACGAGTTCCCTTGGACTGAAGGGCTTGGTCAGATAATCATCCGCACCCATCGTCAGCCCCATTAGCCGGTCCTGTTCCTCGCCGCGCGCCGTCAGCATGATGATCGGAAGATCTTCGGTCTGCCGGATCTCGCTGCACACTTCCCAGCCATTTTTATGTGGCATCATCAAGTCGAGCACAATCAGGCTTGGAGACTGGCTGCGCCATAGCTCTAGCGCCTCCAAGCCGTCCTTGGCGGTGGTGACCAGATACCCTTCCCGTTCCAGATATCTGCGGCAGACATCGGTAATATTCGGATCATCATCCGCGACCAGCACTCGTTCATTCATCCTAACCCACCCCATATCCGGAAAAATCCATTTGATTCCATCATATCACAGGGTGAGGGCATCGCTCATCCCGTCTTATTTCATGGCCTTGGCAGGCTTCATGTACATGGTCACTACCGTATCCGCCACATAAGTGCTTCCATCGTACAGGGCAGGGGCCATGCTCAGATTGACGGTCTTACCGTCGACCATCATTTTTTTCGACCCGATCATTACCTTGATCATCTTGGCCGCCGGCTTCATGCTGTTGTCCATCATCTTGCCGTCGTCCATCATCTTGCCGTCGTCCATCATCTTGCCGTCGTCCATCATCTTGCCGTCGTCCATCATCTTGCCGTCGTCCATCATCTTGCCGTCATCCATCATCTTGCCGTCATCCATCATCTTGCCGTCATCCATCATCTTGCCATCATTCATCATCTTGCCGTCGTCCATCATCTTGCCATCATCCATCATCTTGTTGTCGTCCATCATCTTGTCGTCATCCATCATCTTGTCCATGTACATCAGCGATACGGAGCGGTCCTTGCTGTTCCATTCAATGCTGTAGCCGTACATCATGGCGGCCTGTCTTAGGTTCATTAGCTCCATGCCGTCTTTTTTCATCGTCTTGATGCCTGCCGCTGCGCCGGAGATGCCGGACACCGCCAGAGAAAGTACCAATACTGCCGCCATCATGAACCGTTTACCTGCTTTTCTGTTACCCATGCTTATCACGCTCCATATCTTTTTAGTGGTTTACATGGAACAGCATAAGCGGCAGAGCTTACGATTCTCTAAGCGAAACCTTACGATTGTATTACGGCAGCGCAAAGAGCGTATAACTTCTCCCTATAGCCAGATATCAGTTATAAGTGTTACTCCTAAGGCCGCACTCCATGCTAGAATTTATACACAAAGACAGAACAGTGGAACTAGAGGAGGGCTAATCATGTGTGATAGATTTCAGATCGTAGGCAGCCTGCTGCGTCCGGCGGAGCTATTAGAATATAAGCAGCAAATCGAACACCGGGACGATATCCAGTATCCTTTTTACGAGGATTTCCAGGGCTATGAGCAGTGTGAAGCGAAGGCGATACAGTCGGTAGTCGAGCAAGCGAGCGAGAATGGGCTGACAATTCTGACGGATGGGGAGTACTCCAAGTCGATGTGGCATCTGGACTTCGTGTGGGGCTTCCAGGGCATTGAACGCTATATTGCGGATCATGGATATTTCTTCAGAGATATTGACGGTACTTCCAAATACGAGACGCGAAAAGACATCGGTCTGCGCATCACAGGTGAACTCGGCGGGAAGAATCACCACTTCCTTCAGGCCTACCGCCAGCTTCAGGCTCATGCCGGAGACCGGGAGACGAAGCTGTGCGTGCCTTCGCCATCCCATATCTTCGGAGAGCTGTCCTGGTCGGATAACCTTGGCGGCGAGGGTGCAGTGTACCAGAACCGTGATGAGCTGAAGGCGGGTCTGGTGACGGCGTATAAGGATTTCGTAGGGGAATTCGCAGCCGCTGGCGGTAAGATTCTGCAATTCGACGACTGCCTCTGGGAGCTTTTCGCGGACGATAATCCGAATTCGCCATTTACCGGTGAGAAAATCAACCACGAGGAAGTACAGAGTCTCGCCACAGAGTTCATCGATATTAACAACACCATTATTGATTACGGACATAGCCTGGGGTTGCTCATGTGGACCCATAACTGCCGCGGTAATTATGATTCCCGGAATATGGGCGGCGGCTCTTATGTGAAGATTGCCAACCTGTTCCTGAAGCAGCTGAAGTACGACCGCTTCTTCCTGGAGTGGGACGACGAACGCGCTGGCTCGCTGGAGGCACTTGCTGTGTTCAAGGATAGACCGGAGACGGAAATTGTACTTGGCTTGCTGTCTTCCAAAACCAGTACGCTTGACGATGAGACCCGTGTCCTCCGCATGCTGGATGAAGCGTCCACGATCATTCCGAAGGAGAGATTACTGCTCTCCCACCAATGCGGCTTCGCGTCCTGCGACGGCGGCAACGAATTGACGGAAGCGGAGCAATGGGCGAAGATCAGACAGGGGCAAAAGATTGCCCAGCAATACTGGGCTTAACTTCATTAATAGGTAGCAGCTGTTCATAAAAGCAAGCCCGCATCTGGCAACAGGATGCGGGCTTGCTGCTGTTTATGAAACTAAGTAGTCTTTGAAACATCTGAATGAGGAGCAGATGGAATGTATATGAAAAACCGAACACAATATGCTACCACGAAGGTAAGTTGCCCAATGTATACGGAAATCCGAATACATTGGGTGCTGCTGCGATGAAGCGTCGCGCTATGCTCCACAGCCAGTAACATTTATAGAGAAATCCTGCAGGAAGTGCAACAATACTGCCCCATAGATGCGGTCTATGCTGAAATCCTGCAAGAAATGCAGCAAATTCAGCGCTAATCTGCTCTAAACACCGAAATTTGTGCAAATAATGCAACATTGTACTTCAGCCAGTAATAGGTAAGGAGGAATCCTGCAAGAAGTGCAGCAATTCTCTATACAAGCGGCTGGTGAGAGAAGGCATCAGCATCCTTCACCCGGTAGGGTGATTTCCTAATGTTTCCGTCTATATCACCTGCTATATAGATTAAACTTGAAAATTTAAGTTAAGGGAAAAGTGGCGGAGGGGAATTTTGGAACTGTAGGAGCGGTAGCGTCCGCCTGAAAGCTTTCCGCAGGAAAGCTCGCATCGTAAGCATAGGCTGTGTTTGGATTTCCACCGTGCGTAGCAGTTTTAATCAAGAAATTCAAACACAACAGTGCCGGAAGTCCAAAACTTCTCAGGAGTCACGGCCATCCCAAAACAAAAAAATCAATAGTTCAATTTATATAGCTAAACACCATGTCGCATTTATCCGGCTGCAATGTCGCAAAAGTACATGGAAACAGAGGCTACAGATCGGCTATACTCGCTGTAACAATTATGATAATGAAAATCATTATCACATAATACATAACAGGGGGAGTCAGCGTGAACAGAGCAACACAGAAACAAGGGGCCGGCAGGAAGAAATTCGCCGCTGGGCAATCAGGATTATTCATGGTATGGATGCTGGCGCTGGTACTGGTACTTACAGCTTGCGGTTCTGGGGGAGGCACGAATGCAGGTACAGCCGCACAGCCGTCTGCATCAGCGGAGCCGTCTCCATCGCCTGAAGCACAGACGCAGGCAACACCGGAGGCACAGGCTACAGCAGCCTACCCGGTTACCTTCAAACATATCAAGGGCGAATATACGCTTACGGAGAAGCCGAAGGTGATCGCTGTGCTTGACGTGAAATTCGCCGATCAGCTGATCGCGCTTGGAGAGAAACCGACAGGCAGCGTAGTTGCCGGAACCAAGGACGAGTTCCCGGAATATCTGAGTGCTCAAATGGACGGGGTGAAGGTCCTGGGTACACGCGATGAGCCCAATCTGGAAGCAATTGTGGCGCTGAACCCGGATCTGATCTTGATGACGGATTTTCAGGAGGAGGCCTATGAGAGTGTTAGTAAAATCGCGCCTACCATCGTCCTGGACTTCTATGAGGATTGGCGGGATACGCTGGCTACCATCGGTACAATAACAGGGAAGCAGGCAGAGGCTGAAGTGGTGAAGAAGGCCTACGAGGACAAAATCACCGGACTGCGTGAGCAGCTGTCGGCGAAGCTGGGCGACGAGACGGTGGCGCTGATTCGTCCAAGACCGGAAGGAATTCGGGTACATGGTCCCGAGCACCGGACAGGAAGCATTCTGTATGAGGATCTGGGATTAAAGGCTCCAGCGTTCGTTCAGGCGATCAAGGATGATACCTCAGTTGAAATATCGATGGAGACTGTCTCTGATATCGGGGCAGATCACTATTTCCTGCTCTCGGATGATCTGTTCGCCAAAGAGGCAGAGGCTCTGGCCAGCAGTCCGATCTGGAAATCCCTTGATGCAGTCAAGAATAACCGTGCCTATGATGTGAATTCAACGCTCTGGATCGCGTACTATGGTCCTCTTGCGATTAATATTATTGTAGATCAGGCCTCGGAAGCGCTGCTTGGAGCTCACTGAGATGGACCACTATCTGTCGTCGGCCCCCTGGAGGGAACTGGCGGAGGATTACAGGATGAGGCTGGGGGAGCCGCCTGCGGGCACCGTTCGCACCATTGCTCTGAGTGAGCTGCAGGACGAAGCGGTGTGCCGCGAGTATGTCAGCTGGCTTAAGGATTATATCGGTGCGCCGGACATGCAGGTTGCGGCTTCCATGCTGGCCAAACGGATCGGCTATCTGTGGATCGCGCCAATACTGACCGCCATGACCGTTCATAATCGTGAAGTCTTCTTCCCGCTGGACAGAAGCTTCCTCTATCATCCGGCCTCTGCAGAAGAGACGACATTCCCTTTCCTGGCACTGGACGGGCTTCAGTCAGCCTCACCACCGGAGGATAGGGCCGTGTGGCGCGAAGCTGTTATTGAGGAGAATTTTGCGGTACGGCTTGCGCCGCTGCTGCAGACGCTTGCCGCCGTGGGCCCCGTCTCCATGGCCGTGCTGTGGGAGAATATAATGGTGCGTATTGCCCCGCTGTATGCCCTTGGAGCAGACTCATCCGACGAAGAAAGGCTGCGGATGCAAGAGGATTTTGTGTATCTGACCCGGACGGCTCCCGGCGCATTGTTCGGCGCAAGGCGCAATCCATTCACCCGGTTCACCGAGGGGAATGACGGGGCTCCGGTTGCGAAGAGCAAGCGCATTACCTGTTGCTTTTACTACCGGATGTCCGGAGAATATTGCAGAAAGTGTCCGAAAATTGACAATGAGAATGAATCTCAATTAAAATGACAGCAGGTCTATCCGTTAAGCAAAGGATACTGTTGTCAGGAGATGAGAGAAATGCCGCAACAAGAACAGGCAAGTCTATGGAGTGATACAGCGGTCAAGACACTTGATGTGCGCAGTGGTACTGTGCCGCCCGGCGGTGTGCTGAGCGAAACGGGACTGGCGTCTAATCAGCTGCTGCTGGCCATCGGCGGGCAGGGAGGGCTTGTGATGAATGGTGAAGGCTGCCATGTCCAGGCCTCTTTTGCTTGTCATGCCGTCAAGGGATCAGTCTACACTCTGAGTGCGGAATCAGACAACATTCATTATACAGCTATTAGCTACAAGGCCATTCCTGTGGCGGGAGCTGCACATGTCCTCTTCCCGCAGCGCAATCACCCGCTGCGCACTTCGTTCATTCACCATTCCGGGTCCCCGGCGGAACTGCATATGGCGGCGGAGAGAATTGCCGCCAAATGGAGCCGGGGAGAAGGGCTGGAACGCTTCCATGCCAATGCGCTGCTGCAAGGTATGCTCTACGAGCTTATTATGGAGCATGAACGCGGTCAGGGCGGGGTAGAGCCCGATATGGTGGAGGTTGTTGCCGCCTATATCGAGGGGCACTATCGTCAGGAGCTGGGGCTTAAAGAGCTGGCCGCGCTGGCCGGATGCGGCGTGCGGCAGCTCCAGCGGCGGTTCAAGCAGGAGAAGCGGCTCGGGCCCATGGAATACGTAATCCGGCTGCGGATGGAGAGCGCAGAGCGGATGCTGCGTTATACGGATGCTTCCATCGGCGAGATCGCTGAGCGGACAGGCTACCGCGACATGTATTATTTCAGCAGGGCGTTCAAGAAGCATTATGGAGTTCCCCCGCAGCTCTACAGGCGCACTGCCGCTTCAGCTCCCGCTGTACTCTCCGCTCCTTCGGGACGGTCAGAGAGCGTGGCCTTCCCGCACGAGTCACCACAGGGTCCGGTGATCTTCCATCTGCGGGGCGAATATCTTGTCACCGCTGCTCCGCGGCGGATCGCTGTGCTTGACGTCCAGTATGCTGACCATTTGCATGCGCTGGGGATATCCCCAGCAGGAAGCGTAGGCTTCGGAAGCGGGGCGCTGAATTTCCCCGCTTATTTCCGGGAGAGGCTTGTGGCAACGGAAATGCTCGGAACCTATGAGCACCCGGACCTGCTGGCTGTTGAACGGCTGCACCCGGATCTGATCATCTGCACTGAGGTGCATGCTCCGCACTATGAACGCTTAAGCCAGGTGGCGCAGGTGATCATGTTCAAGCGCAATGAGAGCTGGCAGACGATTCTGCGCCTATTCGGCGAGCTGACAGGCAAGCAGGCGGAGGCGGAACGCATTATTGCTGATTACCTGCGCCGTACGGCATTGCTGTCCGCAGAGCTGGCTCCGGTACTCGCGGGTAAGAGTGTAGCTCTGATCCGTCCGCGGGAGTCCATCGTCCGGGTACATACGGCTTCTCACCGCACAGGCGCTGTGCTGTACCGCGACCTTGGTCTGCCTGCTCCGCGATTTGTGGCGGAACCCGCCTCCGACACGGCTTACCATATTTCCGTTGACAGACTGCCGTCTGTGCATGCCAACTACTACTTTTTGCTTAGTAATGAGAGGATGCAGGAGGGAATATCGATGACAGAGCACAGTGTGAGGGGCATGCTAGGTGCCGACAAGCGTCAGCTTATATACCCGGTAGATGCTGCTACCTGGATCGGCTGTTATGGACCGACAGGCATCAACTGCATTCTGGATCAGGTGGCCCAGGCGTTACTGGCTTGAGCGGATCAAGGCCGCAAGAACGGCCGTTGCTCACATCTGAGACATATGATTATATATTGGGAGGATACCAAGTGCATTTGTTAAAAAAACAACTGCACTTGTTAAAATAAGCGCTACAGTGGTTAAAATCTATATTGAACCGTGTTATAATAAGCACAGAACTAGCGTAAAATGCAAAGAGAGCCGTGCTGGTAACACGACTCTCCGAGCGATAGCCGCTTTTAAGGGCGGAGGCTTCAAGGATTGCATCGAAATAGGACCGCTACCTTTGAGTGGGGCGGCCTATTTCTTTTTGTGGAATGAGAGTATTAACACAACCAGAGTCGCAAATGAAATCATTAGCGTCAATGCTTGGTACACTTCCACTGGCATCACCTCCTTATAAGGAGATTAGCCGGCCGCCCATATAGCCTTCTATCACTCTTGTGATTATAGCATGTTAGCTGATTGCTGAATATGCGCTGAATACAAAATATGGAATGTAGTGCCTTGGTGAGTACAGGACAGATTCCACCCTAAAGATAGAGCAGCGATTCTACCATTATTGGAGAACCGCTGCTTTTTGAGTTTTAAGCGTGAATGTATCGCATGATATTAATATTGTAAAGTATACTTTCCATTTCGAGCAGGGAGAAATTCCTCATGCTCATATGCGAACATCCGTGCTACAATACTCTCTGTGAATATATGGAAGGTGGTGGGACAGTGACTGCAAGACGATGGGTGATGACGTTCATACGGATGCACAAGCTGGTTTTTGTATGCGGTTTCCTGGTAACCACGGTAATGACCCTGGTGAATCTGATATATCCGTTCCTGGGCGGACGGCTGATTAATATCGCTTTTTATGACCAGGATCTGAAGGCCTTCCTGAAGCTGTGCCTGATCTATGCCGGCATTCTTCTGTTCAATCAATTCATTGTGGCAACGCTTAATAATCTGATCTCCTCCCATCTGATGACGGGGTTCGTGTTCGATATCCGGCGGGCGCTATTCCGCAAGATTTTGCATCAGAAGGGGAAGGATCTCTCCGGGATGTACAGCGGCGATCTGATCAGCCGGATGAACCGCGATGCTAAGGACATTATGAATCTCCTCTTCTGGAGCGGACTGTGGGGGTATTCCAATCTGCTGCATATTGTGTTCGCCGTGGGCTTCATGTTCTATTATCATGTTCTGCTGGGAGTGTTCACTGTGGTGCTGGTGCCTGTCGTGTTCTTAGCCTCCAGATATTTCAAGCGAAGAGCGCTTCGGGTCAACCGGGATCTGGCGGCAGAGCAGGGCAGGCTGTCCTCGTACTTATTTGAAATTGTGGCCAATATGCGGGAGATCAAGCTGCTGAATGCCGGGAGGCTGGTAACCTGTACCTATCTCAGGCGGACAGTCTCTATCCATCACAAGAATGTGGATAATGGAAGAATTGAGGTATCCACCGAGCGGGTGAATGCATTCATCACACTTGCCGCACAGCTGCTGCTGTTCATCATCTGCGCCCGGCTCATTGTGAAAGGGCAGATGCAGCTTGGTGTTTTTGTGGCTGCCGCCAGCTATTTCAATATGGCGGTGACCTACTTCAGCTCGATCAATAGCAAGATTACCGATACCTGGGGCCAGAATATATCCCTGCAGCGTGTTGCGAAGCTTCTGAATGAAGAGGAAGAGGACTACAGGGAAGCCCGTCTGCCCACACTGATTAAGGAGGGGAAGATTGAATTTCGTAATGTCAGCTTCGGATATACGGAGGAGAGGCGGGTACTGGACGGGTTCAATCTCCGTGTCGAGGGAGGAAGCACTGTGGGTATTGCCGGAAGGAGCGGAGCCGGGAAAACAACGCTCGGAAGCCTGCTCTGCAATCTGTATCCCGTTGACGGCGGCGAGCTTCTGATCGATGGCCGCAACGTGAACGAATATAACCTGCACAGCTTGCGGAGTCAGGTGGGTGTGGTTCATCAGGAGACGGTTCTGTACAATAACACGCTGCGGTATAATCTCTCTTTTACGAATAACCGTGATCAGGACAGCCTGTTACTCGAAGCACTTAAGAGAGCTGCGCTGCATGAGCTGGTCCTGAATCTCCCGGAGGGGCTGGACACGGTGCTTGGGACTTCCGGGCAGGAATTATCGGGCGGCCAAAAGCAGCGTCTGGCTATTGCGCGAATCCTGGTCAAGAATCCGAAAATTCTGGTCTTCGATGAAGCGACTTCGTCCCTCGACAGCAAGAATGAGGCGCTGATCCGGCAGATGACCCGTGAGCTTGCGCAAGACCGAACGCTGATCATCATCGCCCATCGGCTGTCCACGCTTAGAGGCTGTGACCGGATTGCAGTGCTGGAGGATGGCCGGATCACAGGCTACGATACTCACGACGTGCTGATCAGAAGCAACAAAACGTACATAGATCTATTCAGCGAACAGCGTGCAGGAGGCGAAGCGGTATGACTATGACAAGATGGGCCGCCTATAAAGCGCTGACTCAGGGAATTGAAGGTGTCCGTAAGCCGCTGCTGGCGCTCGTGCTGTTCAAGCTGTGGAATCTGGTCTGCGGACTGCTTCCGTTATTCCTGTACTCTCTGCTCGTCAACCGCGTGCTGGTGGAGAAGCACCTGAGTGGGCTATGGCCGGTTATCGCGGGTTATCTGGGAGTATTCGTGCTTACGACGGCCGGGATTGCGGTCAGCAAGCGCTACTCCAACCAGCTGCTTCTGAAGTATGACCTCAGGCTTAAGCGCAAACTGCTGAATAGAGTGAGCAGCCTGGATTATGAGGAGTACAGCGGGTACAGTATTGGTGACCTAAAAAGCCGGATCGAGCAGGATTCAGCCGCAGCCGGACGGTTCTTCACGATTCATCTGTTAGATTTCAGCTATGCTGTCCTGTATGCTGCTGCGCTGGCTGTGATTCTTGTAAGCTATGACTGGCGGATCGCCCTCCTTAGCTTCGTCTTCGTTCCGGTCTCCCTGCTGACCGTGAATCTCCTGGGTGAGAAAACGAGGAAGGCGGGGGAGGAGCTATGGAGGCTGCAGAAAGGGTACGAATCTTTTTTACATGCGAGTCTGCAGAACTGGAAGGATATTAAGACCAACAATCTGGAGGAGGCCCAGCTTGAGGAATTGAACGGGCATTATGCAGCTATCCGTCCGGTGTGGTTCCGCAGCCAGCTCTATCAGCATCTGGGCGTTACTTATTCGTTCTTCACCAAGAACTTCATTACTCAGCTGTTCATCTATTTCATTGGCGGACTCTTCGTAATAAAAGGCTACTCGGAGGTCGGTGTGCTGCTGGTGTTCATTAGCTTCTACGGGCAATTCTTCGGGTTCATTGAGACGATCAGCAATGGCCTGATGAATTACAAGAATGATTCGGTGAATATCAGTAAAGTGATCGGACTGTTGCAGGCAGAGGCGGACCAGCGGCCTTACAAACGCATTAGCGGACAAAAGATTGAGGTTCAGAATTTGCGGTTCCGCTATGAGGGGAAGGATGCTTTCGCACTGGACGGGATTTCGTTCTCGGTGGGGAAGGGGGAACATCTAGCCATCGTAGGGCAGAGCGGCAGCGGCAAGTCTACTCTTGCCAGACTGTTGACCGGACAGATGAAGCCTCAGGGCGGGAGCGTCCGCATCGGAGGCACGGATCTGCATGAGGTGAACAGCGGGAGTGCGGCGGCCAAGGTAAGCATTGTGGCGCAGGAGCCTGTTCTGTTCAATATGACGATCCGGGAGAACCTGCTGCTGGCGGGGGACGGGGCAACGGAAGCAGAGCTGATTGCCTGCTGCCGCAGCGCCAATATCTATGACTATATTGCATCCTTGGAAGAGGGGCTGGATACGGTTATCGGGGAGAAGGGGGTGAAGCTCTCCGGGGGCCAGAAGCAGCGGCTGTCGATTGCGCGGGCGCTGCTGCAGAAGCGGGACATTATTATTTTCGATGAAAGTACAAGCGCCCTGGACCCTGAGAATGAGAGCGGCATTAGGAATGAGCTGAAGCGTCTGTCTGCCGGAACTACCATGATCTCGATTGCGCACCGTCTTTCTACAATTCAAGACTGTGACAAGGTGCTGGTTCTGCAAGCCGGGAAGGTGGCAGCCTGCGATACCCATGCTAACCTGCGTGGCCGGAATGAAGCCTATGATCTGCTGTTCCGCAGCCAATACGCCGCCTTAAGCCATACCACAGAACTTGTTCATTGACGGCGTCTCCGCCCGGTAATATATTAAAATTAAGATTAACTATGTCCGTGACAGACTGTAGAGGAGAAGAGAAATGAGCCCGACCCATGTATGGATACCTGTCGTATTTTATTGGCTGCCGATGCTCTTCTTTTTCTACATGGGAATGGATGTGCTGCTGCGCAACCCGCGGCAGATCGAACATCGTCTGGTAAGCGCTACAATTCTGTGCTATTTCCTGATGTTCCTGGAGGAGTACTTCCGGTATATGCTGCCCATGGAATATAGTCCGCTGCTGGCTGCGGTCTGGTTCGCCAATGTCGGTATCCTTATTCCAGGGCTGGGCTTCCATCTGATTGCCCGGTTAATCGGCTTACATAAGCGGATGCCCCGGCCATGGTACCCCTATCTGTTCCACATATTAACGCTGGCTATTCCGGCGGGACTCATTGGTCAACGTTCCTATACCTCCGTCCAGCTGTTCATGGTATCCGGGGTCTGGAAATGGCCGATAGCCAATGCAGCCTACTACGGGACCTTAACGGCAAGTCTGCTGCTTAGCTTCATTCCCATCGTCATGCTGCGAAGTGCGCGCAAGTGGAGTGCCGCCGATCCTGATTATCAGGAGCATGGCGGTATCTTCAAGCTGCTGGAGTATGGCTCCTGGGTGACATTCCTCTGGGTAGCGGTGTTCGGCTATTTCCGCTTCAATGAAATGCTGCCGCCTTATACGTATATCTACGGAGGACTGATCTGGTGCTTCGTGCTGCGGCTGTCCATGCAGCGGTATGAATTCCTTAATCATGCGGGACAGCGCTACAAGAAGATGTTCCAGATCAATTCACAGGCTGCGCTGCTCGTCTCGTTGTCGGGCAGCATTAAGGAAGCGAATCCGAGTGCCGGTAAGATGTTTGGCCGTCTGAACCTGGGGAAGGCTAACCTTACCGATCTGGGCGGTGCAGAGATCGTGGCGAAGCTTAAGGCACAGGACGATATCGGTGAGCTGGAAATGGTTCTGCATAACGGGGAGAGTCCGGTCGAGGTGATGATTAACGGAGATTACGTGACCGTGGATCATGAGATCCATGCGGTGCTGCTCATCCGGGACATCCGGCTGCGCAATCAGCATGTGCGGCAGATTGCCTTCATGGCCTACCATGATCCGCTGACAGGGCTGCCGAACCGCAGGCAATTCTATGATAAGCTGGAGGAGACTCTTGCAGAAGCAGAGCGCAGCGGCGGGGAAGTAGCCATCCTCCTGCTTGATCTCGACCGGTTCAAGCAGGTGAACGACCGCTGGGGTCATGAGGCCGGGGACCAGATGTTATGCAAGGTAGCGGCCATGATCCATCAGCTGGTTCAGCCGGACGGGCTGGCGGCCCGCTTCGGCGGAGACGAATTCGTGCTGTTCTGCCCCGTGGGCGGGGACGGGCTGACCGCCGCAGAGCTGGAGCACCGGCTGCTGGCGGCGGCTGCACAGGCCACGCTGGATTATGAAGGCGAAGAGCTGAAGATCGATATGAGCATCGGCATCAGCTTGTATCCGCAGGACGGAACGGCTCCGGATGCTCTTTTGCGCCAAGCCGACAAGCGGATGTATGCGATCAAGCGGGGAGAGGCGGAGGGAAATCATGAGATTTGAGATTGGCGGGGGGATGGATTTAATTGAGGAGACTGTGCGGCAATTCCTGTCTGATAAGGCAAAGGTCCTTGATATCGACAGCACTCCGCTACACTCTGGCTATCAGGCGGTGGATTTATTCCGGCACAGGATTCTCGTGGAGATTGAAGGCAGACAAGAGCACAGCTCTGTGATTACCAAAATGGCGAATGGAATTGAACGGCGGGTAATGCACCGGTTATTGGATCAGGGGGCTAATGTTCCTTTTAGCAGAGCGGGTAATCTGGATTCGGACCATCGGGTGCTTCTGTGTATTCAGGACGTAGATTATAAGACGGATTATCAGAATCTGGATACCGGGATGCTTCAGCACAAGGAGATGCAGGCGCTGGCTTATATTCATAACCGTAATCGGGGATTACAGGAGGAGTTATCCTGGCTCCCCCGGGTTAGCCGTGCATATATAGAGACTATAATTCATGGAGTATGGCGGCCCGCATGGGAAGAGGCCAAGCACAATGAACGGTTCGTGGAGACCTTCGGGACGTATATTTCTGAGATCGATGCCGTATCGGGGAAAATCGTGGACGAGCTCGAAGCCGTCTGGAAGGATGAGACCACTCACACGCTTATACATAATGATCTGAACCCCGGAAATGTACTGGTACACAATAATGATGACGTTATGTTCATTGACTGGGAAGAAGCGCGATACGGCTCGTTATTCCTGGACATCCCGATGCGAGTTGACCGGTCTCAAGCTGGAGAATACCGTGAAGTGCTGGCTTCGCTGGGATGGGAGCTTCCTGCGGATACGTTCGGGCAGAGCTATAGAGCTGCTTCGCGGTATCTCGGCCTGCGTTATATGACTTGGAGCTTGGGGGCGTGGCTTAGGGACCCTGGTACTGAGGCGGGGCTGCGGCGGTATTTGGATATGGTTGTTGTGTAACCATATGA
Organism: Paenibacillus sp. FSL R7-0210; assembly: GCF_038009085.1. Lineage (NCBI taxonomy): Bacteria > Bacillati > Bacillota > Bacilli > Caryophanales > Paenibacillaceae > Paenibacillus > Paenibacillus sp. FSL R7-0210. Next base: position 5,549,605 of record NZ_JBBPAR010000001.1, on the reverse strand, counting down.
TTTCTCCAAATTAAGAAGTCGATTCAGTGAATACCTAGGCTATACTTAGTGATAGGAGAAGAAAGGAGTGGGCTGAATGGGCTACCCTGAAATACTGCGCAAAAAGGCCTTATATGATCAGGCAAAAGATCAAATCCCGGACCTTACTGTCCAAAGCTATGTGAAGGCTTTTGAACTTGAGTATACGCATAACTCAACGGCTATAGAGGGCAATACGTTAACCCTTCTGGAAACCAAAGTGGTACTGGAGGAAGGGATATCCGTAGGCGGGAAAATGCTTCGGGAAATATATGAGGTTATTAATCATAATAAAGCATACCAGTATATTAAGTCCTGCATTAACGATGAAAAACCATTGGATGAAGGGATCATTAAGGATATTCATGCTCTGTTAACTGAGAATATTATGATAGGTGGGGTATACCGGAATGTAGAGGTGTATATATCCGGAGCAGCGCATACACCGCCAGTACCCAATGAAATGTATCTGCAAGTGAAAAATTTTTATGCTGATTTAGCGCAGAAAGATAACGCCGATATCATAGAGCTTGCGGCCTGGACTCATGCCGAGTTCGTCCGTATCCATCCATTCGCCGATGGAAATGGCAGAACCTCGCGACTCATAATGAATTATCAGCTGCTCGCAAGTGGCTATCTTCCTGTATCCATTGCCAAGGAAACAAGGCTGGAGTACTTCAATGCACTCGAAGCCTATGCTGTGCGCCGGGATATCAAGCCTTTTGCTGATATGATTGCCTCTCTGGAAGAACAGCAACTAGATCGTTATCTTGGGATGATTGAGCGGCAGAATTAATGTGCCAAATGTAGTAAGAAAAAGGTCGAATATTCCCTGAATAAAGATATATTAATAAACTACCCAGGCTATCGATTTATATTTGAGCATAAAGACTTTTGGCACCACAAATCAGGACCACCCGTTGGACGGGTGGTCCTGATTTGTGGTGGGTTACCATAATCATCCTCCAGAGATGGATGAACCGGATCAGCCCGGCCATCGCCTATAGAGTATAACAAGTCAAAAGGAGGTGAAGCGGATGGAACAGGAGCAAGTATGGCTGCAGCAGTGCCGGGATGGAGAGCAGGATGCATTCTACCAGTTGGTGAAGCCTTATCTGGACCGGGCTTACAGCACGGCCAGAGCGATTCTGAATTCCCCGCAGTATGCCGAGGATGCAGTCCAGAATGCTATGCTGGAAGCCTATAGAGCCATTATGAGCGGCAAAGAAATCCGCAGCTTCAGAAGCTGGTTCAACCGGCTGGTCGCGATGCGGGCGCTGGATCTGGCCAGGGCACGCTCCAGGCACTTCAGACAGACCGAAGCGCTTGGGGATCATGAGGAGCCGGCGGATAAACGGGAGCAGCCTATGGAGGCTGTTTTGAAGCAAGAAGAGCAAGCCCGGCTGCTGGGCCAGGTCATGTCGCTGGATATGCGCCACCGCTCAGTGATTGTGTTGTATTACTATCAGGAGATGTCCGTAGAGGAGATCGCGGACGTGCTGGGCGTCAAGGCTGGAACCGTGAAGTCCAGATTGCATAATGCGCGCTTGAAGCTGATGAATCTGAATGAATCTATTAATCCGAAGAAGGTGATTTTCCATGTCTAAGTTCAATAACGGGATACAGGGTGAAACACAGCGGCAGGTAAAGGAAATGGGCGGTATGCTGAGCCTTCAAGTTGCACCACAGAGCCTGCATAATTTCGCGAAAAATATTGCGATGCACGCGGCTGCTACGGAGCCTGCTGCTCCTAGCCGTCCGGTCCGGTCCCGCATGAAGCGGCGGCTGGTGGGTGTTGCCTTCGGAACGGTTGCGGTTGCCATCCTACTATTCTCTGCCCAGGTATCACCGGCCTTCGCCAGTCTGGTGCAATACATTCCAGGGTTCTCGGTGGCCTCCGACTGGCTGACCACGCTGCGTACCAGTGATGGTGTGCAGAATGCGGGCAATCATGATTACCGGCCGTTCCAGCCGGTCGTGCTGAGTTTCGGAGATACCAAGGTGAGTCTAAGCGATGTGTACCTGACCAGTGACAGGCTGGTATACAAGGTCTTTGTCCAGTCGGACAAAATTAGCGGAAGCGTAACTACCTGGCCGGACGGAACACCAGGGATCGACTATAGCAACGCGGGTTATCACGTAACGAGCAAGGACTTCCCAAGTGCTGGAGCAGGCGGGGTAATGAAGCTTATCCATGACGAGCAGACCGGCGAGCCGATTCTGGTTCTGCCGACCGAGCAGCAGCTGTCGCCGCAGCAGGTGGCCGATTTCCTGGCGGGGAACCCGTCCAAGCTAAGCTTTACCTTCTATGAGCCTCAGGCGGGAAGCGCGATTCCGCTGAAGCATAGCTTGGACGTCCCTTTTGACAAAAGTCAGTGGAAGCAGGACCGGATCATCCCGCAGCAGGCGTCCATACCGGTTACTGTTCACTCCGAGCAGCGGGCGATTGAGGTGCAGGAGGTCAAAATTACGCCGCTCAGCACCTACATTATCCTCCACCTGAACAATAAGAACCAGAGCCTACTGGATATCGATTGGAGCAACCCGTCCATCGAATTGACGGATAACGCAGGCGGCACCTACCAGTTCAAAGGTTACACTAGCCTGAACTCTGTGCCAGGACGCAGCAACAGCGGCTCCGATACGATCCGGCTGGAGTTTGCTTCTTCGCCGTATTTCAGTAAGCAAGCCGATCAGTTGAACCTGAAGATCGGGCATGTCCAGCTCTCAGAGGTAGGCTCCTTCTCTCTGGCCATGGACGAAATGTTGCCCAAATTGATCCTGTTCAGCGGCAAGCAGATGCTCCTGACCGAGAGCCGTTATGAAGACGGGTTCCTGAAGCTGAAGCTTAAGCAGGATGCGCAGAACCGCATGAGCATTGACTTCAATATCCCAGGCTATATGGCTAAGGTGCTTCAGTCCCAGGAGCTGTATGACAAGTTCTATGCGGGCAACAGGGATCAGGCGGGCTTCGCGCGGAACATTCTGCAGGCTCAGGAAGGCCGTGGGGAATATGAGGTCTGGATTGCGGCCCCTGAGCAGAAGCAGTATGAAGTGGAAATAATTAATGCCGTGACACAGCGCGAGCAGGTCCAGGTGAATCAGCAGGTTGAACTCCGTGTGCGATAATTGAATCATCCGCCAGGCAGCGCTCCGGTCGGGGGTTGTCTGGCGAAGGTTTTTACAATCGTATATACTGATTAGACCAATTGATTACTTAGGAGCTGTGTCACATACCATGATCAAGAAAGAAGCCGCACATATACGCAAGCAGTTCAAGATGGACCATGATCAGCTGAATCTGTACGATATTCTGAATGTCTATATTATGAAAGAAACGAATGAAATCTACCACTTCGAACGCCAGCCGTTCGCCATGCTGGAACGCGAGAAGCAGGAGCTGTATATGAGCAACTTCCGGAAGCTGCTGACGGGCGAGCTGGACCAGAAGCTGTTCGAGCTGAAGTTCCTGGAGGAAGCAGAGGAGCCGTCGCAGGTGATGCTGCACCAGGGGCTGATAACCGGTGACCCGGAGGAGTGGCAGGACCTGATGCTTATGCTGGTGGACAAAATGCTGGTGGATGCCAAGTATGAGAAGGATGCGGTCATCACCTTCGTGCGGGGACAATACTTCCGGCCGACCAAGGCGCGTAATGATGAGGCCGAGGAGACCGGGAAGGACGAGGTATTCGCGCATCCGTTCATTCTGTGCAGCGTGAATTCCACGGAGCAGCAGCGTAAGACGCTTTTGTTCGATTATGTGGAGCGGGAGTTCAAATACAATATCATGGTGGATCCCATCATCAAGCTCAGCACGCCGGAGCAGGGCTTCTTCTACCCGAGTGTGACCGACAACTATTCGGATATCAACCGGGTGCTGTACTGCACGGGAAGCGCGAATAATCCAAACCCGCAGTTCATCGAGCAGGTGCTGAATGCGGAGCGGTCGGTGACGGCGCTGGAGGAACGGTCTATTTTTGAGGACATTGTAAAGGAAGTGGCGGGCGAGCAGATCGATGTGGCGACCATTGCTCAGGTGTACGAGGAGATTCACCAGGTCATTGAGGACAACGCGGAGGAGGAAGAACCGCCGAGACTTGATTACCGCGATGTGGAGCGTGTGCTGAAGGCCAGCGGTGTGGAGGATGTGACGGCGGAGAAGGTGGAGCGCGCGTTCGAGACCATCGTGGACAATAAGCATTATGAGCTGAAGGCCAGCAGCGTCATCCCGAAGTTCACCTCCAAGTCGATCAAGATAGATACGAAGGTCGCTTCCATCACAATCAGCCCGCAAGACCTGAGATATGTACGGCAGGTGAATTACCAGGGCAAACGCTGCATCATGATTGAGATTGATGAGGATGCGGTGATCGAAGGCTTCACGCTGCTGACGGAGAACTTATCCTAATCTGGACTGATATATATTGAAAAAGGGCTATCCCGATCTCTCCTAACGAGACCGGGAGGCCCTTTTATTTGTGGAGGATGGCTGCGCTAGGAAGAGCTTCCGTATTTCTCCCAGACCGCCGCAAACTTCTTCTCCCAAATCGCCCAGCGCTTCTCGGCGCCGTATTTCGCTTGGAGCTGCTGCAGGTATTGCTCCGCAGTCTCTGTATCCCCTGTATCCAGCAGGTACCCGAAGGTCTCCTCACTTAAATGCAGTGCTATCCGCGGCATATAGTATTCAATAATGGCCCTGGCATCGGTTAGGGTGTACATGAATTGGAGACCCTGATCCAAGTGGAGTAGCAGGTCTGCCGTGAACCTGTCCACATCTACCTCCGGCGTCAGGAAGTAGCGTTCCGGGGCGGCGGGGACGATTTGGTTGATCCGGGCATAGAAGTGAGGCAAGCCCAGAGACGAAGCAGGCCTATATTGCGCAAGCTCTTCGGAATGAAGATTGTAATTCACATAGAAGCTGAGTTGCTTGTGTGTATTGTACTTGAATTTCTGGATATTGATTTTATAGCTGAGTTGGCCTTCTGTTTTGTAGAAATTCAGATCTTTTGTACGATAGCCCTGTGCGGAGAACAAAGGTTTGACGTCCTGCTTGATGATCTGCTTGAACAATTCCTTCATATCTAACAATTCATTCATAGTAAGTAAATCCTCCTTCACCTGGGTTAATTATAGACTGCATTTATAACATGTCGGCTGACAGCTATAATTGTACTATAAACAGGATCGCCTCAAATGACTTCATTCTGGGTAAATATAGGATAGGAGGCAGGAGAGGAGGAATGAAGGTAGTGATGAAGAATGTTAAGATTTTATTGTTTTTCTTTGGGTTTGCGGCTGTTATGGTGCTGCTGTTCGGGTGGGGGCTGCCGGTAGTTTTTCAATTATTCCTACATAACGATTACATAAGAAGTCTGACTTTGCTGGTTGTGTTCAGTATGGTGGTGTTAGTCAAAAGGTTGAATTGGTCTAATTATCTAGTTTTTGCTGTCGCCATATTCTCGTTCTTGGGCATGATGATCGATACAGCAGGGAACCCCGTAACCAACAAGCCGCTGGAATGGATTGTCTCACCTATAGGTCAGTTGCAGCTGGACCAGGATATCAATAATTATGCGCCAGGCCAGTACGTCATTTCGGATAACCTCTCCATTCTGAAGCCAGGCGGGGAGATGGTTACGCTAAGTACAGTATGGTTATACCTGTACCGGTGCGCTCAGTATCTGGTGCTCTACTCGATTGTAGGCACCTTGCTTGCAGTGATCCGGGGGAGTAAGCCAGAGCGCTGGCCGGTGCCTGCCGCGACCGTAGACGAGACGTTGACACCGGATATGGAGCAGCGGGTAGCTGCGGAACTGAAGCGCCGGGAGGCAGCAAGCACTACGCTGAGGGTCCTGCCCGAAGAGGTCCAGGAGCATGTCCGGCAGTTAAAAAAGGACGGCAAGCTCATTCTTGCCATCAAGCTCGTCCGTCAGCATACGGATATGCCCCTTGGCGAAGCCAAGCGGTATGTGGAAGAAATGTAGAGGATATTTTTCAGCCCGTTCTGTTCAATCGACAGAGCGGGCTTTTTTTGCGCTTATTTTCGTCTTTTTAAATTATACAAGGACTTAAAGCGCACTTATTGACGATATGACTGATATTTATTTGTCGAATTAGTTAAATTTAGCGCGGAAAATGTCGATAAACCATTATGGAAAACTAATGCTTGCTAATGCCGGGCATGTGCAGAGTGTGTGCAGCATGTTCAGAGTTTTACGGAAGCGTTATCAATATTATGGAAATGTTCATTCGACAAGGAGGAAAGCGATGTTTGGAAAAATTGGAAAGATAGTCCTGGCTCTGGTATTGGTGGTTGGGCTGCTGCCCATGATGTCGCTCCGTGCTTATGCGGCGGTGCCGTCATTTAATGAAGCGGCTGATTTTGTAATTGAGCCTCCGGTTACGTATTCGGCGGGCAAGAATCTGGCGGATGCGAAGGGTCTAAAGGATGGAAGTACGGCGGTTCTGCTGAACTCATTTGTTTATCAGGGGAATTCTTACACAGCCTCTAATTTCTTAAGGGTCTTTAACAGCACAGGAACGCTTATAACGGACGTTAACCTGGGCAGCCTGATGGACACCTATTACAAAATGACGTATGTGAGCATGCTTGCGCTCAATAACGGCAATCTGCTGATTATGTACAGTAAAAGCGACTCCAGCGAATACAACCTGCAGATGGGCACAGTTACTGAGAGTACACCCAATGCCTATTTCATGGTGCTGGATAAGAACGGCCAGAAGGTGACCGGCCAGACCCGGCTGAATACCTTCAGTGCGGCCAGTCTGCCGCAGCTCACGCGCTTTATATCTGCGGCTGAGCTGTCTAACGGCGATATCGCTTTTTCCTGGCAACGAAATGATAATAAAAGCACGGTTACCCGTGTGTTCACCGCTGCGGGCGTACCGGTATCAAGCGAAACCCTGCTGATCGACGCTAATGCAAGCATGTCCTACGTAGCTGCTGGTGACGGCGTGTATATGACTGCGTATAATTCAGGACCCTCGAATGATAATATTTACCTGAAGTTATTCAATAACAACGGAACCTCCATAACCACCATTAATGTTGGGGCGAGAACGAATGAGAAGCAGCTGTATCTGTCTACACTGAGCAACGGGAATTTCATGTTCAGCCAGTATAGCTGGCAAACCGGAATCACCAGTGTCTCCTTATATGACAATGCGGGTGTAAGCCAAGGCGGATTCAACGTAAATGGTTCGCTGGGCGAGGCGTCAGCCGCTGTCTACAAGAAAGGCGCGATGCCGGGATTCGTAACGGTTAGTACAGATCCTGTGTCGAATAAGGCTATCGATGATGCCTACAATTACGGTACAGAATGGTCTGGAACCCAGTACGCTTACTTGAATTACTATGACAATGACGGGACCCTGCTGTATACAACGGATCAGCCGGTGGATTCCGCTCCTGCTGTATTCCAGGGATACAATGAAGACACCTGGATGTTCAATGTGGAATATTATCCGAAGTTTGCCGTATATCCGGCCTTCGGCGACAAGATTGTTTTCATCACAACAGATAATACAGACGCCAGTCATTTCAGAGTAACCGGCAAGCTGTTCAACAGGGAGGCCTTAACTCCGGTTGTGCTGCAATCGGCTGTAGCGGACGGTGTGCCAGGAACCACAACTTCAACGAAGATTGATCTGACCTTTGATGCTGCGATTGCCGGACTGACGGCAGATGATATCACGATTACAGACGGCACAGGCTCTGCGGTAAAAGGGTCCTTAAGCGGGTCGGGAACTGCTTGGAGCCTAGCGCTTACTTCAGTCACCGGCGAGGGCGATGTGTCCGTGGCTGTGAATTCGCCAAGCGGATACACGGTTAGCGGTTCGCCGCAGACGGCAACTGTATCGCTGTTCAAGCCAGCGTTGGAGCCAACCCCGGCAGCGGTGATCGACTACGCAGCCGAGCAACTGAGCGGTCTGACGGCGAATGGCACGTATACCGTGAACGGTACGGCGGTAACGGCGACGGCGGATGGTACGCTTGCGCTGGAGCAGAGCTGGCTGGGAGAGTCCCTGAGTATTGTGAAGCAGGGGAATTCTACCACAACGGTAGACAGTGCTGCGCAGGTGCTTGTCATTCCATCCCGTCCGGCGGCACCTACAGGTGTGACAGCAACGGATGAACTGGCGATTGATGCGAATAACGGTACATTGATCAATGTGACTACTGCGATGGAGTATAAACAAGGCGTAGCAGGAACGTGGACGGATGTGACCGGTACAACGGTGACAGGACTGGCTCCGGGTACGTACGAGGTCCGTGTGAAACTGACGGCGGCGTCTTTTGTATCGGAAGCGCATAGTGTAACGGTGAATGCGTATGTGCCAACGGCAGAGACTACCCCGGCAGCGGTGATTGACTACGCAGCCGAGCAACTGAGCGGTCTGATTGCGAATGGCACGTATACCGTGAACGGTACAGCGGTAACCGCGACTGCAGCTGGCACCCTGGTGCTGGAGCAGAGCTGGCTGGGAGAGTCCCTGAGTATTGTGAAGCAGGGGAACTCTACGACAACGGTAGACAGTGCCGCGCAGGTGCTGGTCATTCCATCCCGTCCAGCGGCACCAACAGGTGTGACGGCAACGGATGAAATGGCGATTGATGCGAACAACGGTACACTTGCGAATGTGACTACTGCGATGGAGTACAAGCCAAGTACCGGGGGAGTATGGAAGGATGTGACGGGGACATCGGTGACGGGACTGTCTCCGGGGACGTACGAGGTCCGTGTGAGATTGACGGCGTCGTCTTTTATATCGGAATCGCATAGTGTAACGGTGAAAGAGTATGTGCCAACGATAGAGACAACCCCGGCAGCGGTGATTGACTATGGGGCCGAGCAACTGAGCGGTCTGATGGCGAATGGTCTCTATACGGTGAATGGCACGTTATCGATATACGCGGATGCGGCGGGCAAGCTGGCGCTGGATAGCTCTTGGCTGGGAACCTCTCTGAGCCTTGTGAAGCAGGGAAATGCGTCCACGACCATTGACAGTGCGGCGCAGACCGTGAGCATTCCTGTTCGTCCGGCAGCACCTGCTGGAGTTACGGCAACGGATGAGACGGCGATTAACGCGAAGAACGGTACGCTTACGAATGTGACTCCGGCCATGGAGTATAAGCAAGGTGCCGCAGGCGTGTGGACGGATGTGACGGGAACAACAGTGACGGGGCTGGCTCCGGGTACGTACTACGTCCAGACCAAGGCGACTTTGACGGCTTTTGCCTCGGAAGCACACATCGTGAATGTGGTAGCGTATGTAGCGATACCGGAAGCCACACCAGCAGCGGTCATTGACTACGAAGCTGAGCAGCTGAGCGGTCTGACGGCGAATGGCACGTATACACTGAACGGTACGTTGACCGTAACAGCGGATGCAGACGGCAAGCTGGCGCTGGATAACAGCTGGCTGGGCAGCTCCCTTAGCCTTGTGAAGCAGGGGAATGCGTCAACGACCATTGACAGTGCGGCGCAGACCTTGACTATTCCTGCCCGTCCGGCTGCGCCTGCGGGAGTTGCGGCAACGGATGAGACGGCGATTAACGCGAAGAACGGTACGCTTACGAATGTGACAACAGCCATGGAATACAGAAAAGGTACAGCAGGCGCATGGACAGATGTTCCAGGCACCAGCGTAAGCGGGTTGGTCCCGGATACGTACTATGTCCGTACGAAGGGTACGGTGACAGCTTTTGCCTCGGAAGCACAAGCTGTACCGGTGAGTGCCTACGTACCCACACTGGAAGCCACTCCAACAGCGGTCATTGACTACGAGGCTGAGCAGCTGAGCGGTCTGACGGCGAACGGTATGTATATACTAAATGGTTCGTTAACGGTAACAGCGGATGCAGACGGCAAGCTGGCACTGGATAACGGCTGGCTGGGCAGCTCCCTTAGTCTTGTGAAGCAGGGGAATGCGTCCACAACCGTTGACAGTGCGGCGCAGAGCTTGACTATTCCTGCCCGTCCGGCAGCACCTGCGGATGTAGCTTCAACAGACGAAACGGCGATTCAAGCAAAGGACGGCACGCTCACGAATGTGACAACCGCCATGGAGTACAGAAAAGGTACAGCAGGCCCATGGACAGATGTTACAGGCACCACCGTCACAGGCCTTGCACCAGGCGTCTATGAAGTCCGCACGAAGGCGACAGCAACTGCCTTCAGCTCAGCTGCGGTGGAAGTGACGGTGACATCATTTGCATCTGAGGCGGAAGTGACGCCTGCGGCGGTGATTGATTACGCCGCAGAGCGATTGACAGGTCTAATTCCAGAAGGGGTATACACCGTAAATAGTACGGCTGTAACGGCCACCACGGACGGAACGCTGCCGCTAGACAACAGCTGGCTGGGCAGCGTGCTGAATATCGTGAAGACGGGCGACGGGGTGACCACCACTGATAGTGATGCGCAAGTGTTGAGTATTCCCGCGCGTCAGGCCGCTCCGATGGGTGTGAGTGTAACGGATGTGACCTATAACGGGGCCAATGACGGAACACTGCAGAATCTGACTGTCCAGATGGAGTACCAGATGGGGAACACAGGGGCTTGGACAGAAGTAACAGACACTACGATTACCGGTCTTGCACCAGGCACGTATTATGTGCGGTTAAAGGCTACGTCAACGGACTTTGCTTCTGCTATTGCTCAGGTGACTGTGCATGACTCAGATGCCGTGATCCCGGCGGCTCCGGAAGTGGTGGCGGATGATCTGAATAATACGATTGTGGGCCTGAACACCAGCATGGAATTCTCCATGGATGACGGACCCTTCGTACGTTATGACGGAACGAACCTGCCGGACCTCAGCGGCGAGCATGCCGTAAAGGTACGGGTGGCGGCGAGCGGATCGGTTCCTGCGGGACCGGCAACTGCGCTGACTTTTACAACGAATGTCTTGATCCCTGCCGGGGACTTGGCTGTGAGTGCCAGTGATCCGGGTGGTGCAGAGAGTAACGGCTATACACAGATTAAGGTTACGCCTGCACCGGCTGAAGGACATAAGCTGCTGTATAAGAATTTTGGTCTTGGCAGCATCGTCGTGCCGAATGTGGGAGACCTTCTGACCGGATACACGCTTGTAGGCAGTGAAGGGCTGATTCCGGCAGCCGATGGGGATACAATTGGCATTGCTGAGGTAGATGCGGAAGATATGGTGGTAAAATACGGCAGCGTCATTGCAGTAGTTGCAGTGACTACTCCGGTAACGCCGACTCCCGATCCGGTCAGCCCGGGAAGCGGAAGTAACCCGAACAGCGGGACCCCTTCCGGGAATGCGGCCAGTACGGTTACCGATGTGATTGTCCTTGTGAACGGCAAGGAGGAGAACGCGGGCAAAGCGACGACCACGATCTCCGGTAACCTTAGAACGACGACCATCGCGGTAGATCCGGCCAGATTGCAGGCGAAGCTGGATGCCGAGGGGAACGGCGCTGTAGTAACTATCCCGATGATGCTGGATTCCAACATTATTGTCGGTGAGCTAAGCGGCCAGATGATCAAGAATATGGAGAATGTGGCGGCCACCCTGGTGCTTCAGACCAGCAAGGGCAGCTATACGTTGCCTGCATCCGAGATTAACATCGGCGCATTGGCCGCAAGATTAGGTAACGGGGCCAAGCTGGAGGACATTACGCTGAGAATTACCATTGGTGATGCTTCGGCTGCCATGAATCAGGTGGTCACCGCTGCGGCAAGCAGGGGCGGCCTGACCCTTGCAGCGCCTATCCTGGATTTCACAGTTACTGCTTCTTCCGGAACCTCAACAGTAGAGGTGAGCCGGTTCAATGCATATGTATCGCGGACAGTAGCGCTTCCGCAGGGGGTTAACCCGAACCGGCTTACAACTGGTATCGTTGTCGATCCGGATGGAACGGTGCGTCATGTACCGACCAGAATCATCCAGAAGGATGGTAAATACTACGCAGAGATCAACAGTCTGACGAACAGCACCTATTCTGTGGTCTGGCATCCGCTGACATTCGCGGATGTGGAGAAGCATTGGGCGAAGAATGCTGTGAATGACATGGGCTCCCGTCTGGTCATTAACGGGGTGAACGAATCCACGTTCAACCCGAACGCTGACATCACCCGTGCAGAATTCGCAGCAATCATCGTACGCGGTCTGGGCCTGAAGCTTGGAGAGGGAGCTGCGAAATTCGCAGATGTTCCGGCGAATAGCTGGTATGCAGCAGCAGTCGGAACAGCCTCCGGGGCGGGTCTGATCACCGGCTTCGAGGACGGAACCTTCCGTCCTGATGCCCGTATCACACGCGAGCAGGCCATGAACATCATCGCTAAAGCGATGAAGCTGACCGGTCTCGCAGAACAGACCGGCACAGTGGACACCGCTGGTGTGCTTGCAGCCTTCACAGATGCAGGCCGCACGGGAGCCTGGGCGAAGGACAGTCTGGCGCTCGCAGCATCCGCTGGCTTAATCACCGGCCGCAGCGGCAATAAGCTGGAGGCCAAAGCCAACGTTACCCGCGCAGAAGTGGCGGTGCTGATCCAGCGTCTGCTCCAGAAGTCGGAGCTAATTGATTAATGGTATAAACTATACTATGTAAACTAGAAAAAGCGGATTCAGTCATTGAGCTGAATCCGCTTTTTTGCAATATAAGGATTTATATGTTTTACGCTATGAACTATCCTTCTATTTCTCGCTGAAACGGTATCGTCCTTTAAAAGGACGGCAAATACGTTTCCACTTGGCGATTGAATTTTGGCATTTAGCATGTAGCCAATTATAGGAAATCTCGAGCTGGGAGGGGTGGGGTGCTGTGCGGAAGCAGTTGGATTTTATACACTTGCTGTAGAGCGGACGAGTCCTGAAGGGACAGTAGTTGGATAAATGTTACTTATTGAATCACAATTCAGCGGAATTGGCACAATCACTAGAATTAGTTGCTGTTTTTCCACCTGTTTGCGTACAATCGCCAGAAAGCGATAAATTAAGATACGTTTGTCCACTTGCTGATTACCCGGGCGATTGGAAGCCTTGTATTTGCTATATGAGGTCTGGTATTTGCTATAATTGGCTTTAACAGAATTTTCAGGAGAGGGGCATGGCGGTATGTTCATTGTTAATGTAGAAGCAGCAATCTGTAAGGAAGATAAGTGGCTTGTGATTACCCGGAGTACCAAAGAAGAGCATGCAGGAGGAACTCTGGCTCTTGTAGGGGGAAAAGTGGATATTGAGGGCAACTCGCTCGAAATCCTCGAACGGACGGTGAAGCGCGAATGCGATGAGGAGGTTGGCATCGTGATCAAGGATGCGGTTACTTTTGTGTATAGCTCCTCCTTCGTGACAGAGGACGGACGCAATGTCATCAATATGGTGTTCCTATGTGAATACGAGAGTGGTACAGCAACCACCCGGAGTCCTGATGAAGTGGAAGCCGTACATTGGATGACCCAAGAGGAAATCATGGATCATCCCCTGACCCCTCCCTGGACCAAAGAAAGTATAAGAAGAGTAGCACTGGAAAGAAAATAACATTTAGGCTGTGCGGCAGACTCCCCCCATTAGAACTCTAATTCTTCCTCAAATGTCAGTGCTCTGCAGGTCTATCCGCCGGGGAGGAAGACCTCCCCGTGATATGGAGGCTCACACCCACCCCGTGAACTCCAGAATACTTGCTTTCGCCGATTGCGCCTCCGACTGCGCACCCTTGCGCCATTCCTTGGGCGGGACGCCCATCAGCTTGGAGAAGCAGCGGTTGAAGCTGGAGATGGAGTGGAAGCCGACCTTCTCCGAGATCTCCAGAATTGAATCCTCGGTGCTCTTAAGCTGCTTGCAGGCTTCCTCAATCCGGGTGCTGCTCAGGAAATCCAGGGGGGCGGTGCCCATCGTATCATGGAATTTGCGGCGGAAATGGGTGGTGCTCAAGTGGCACAGCCCGGCCAGGTCATCGATGGTCATCGGCGCCATATAGTTGCGGGTGATATACTCCAGCGCGGGGGCGATAGCGAAGTCACCGAGGAGCGTATGCCCGGCCTCCTGGCCGCTCAAGGCTTCGTTCGTAGAATGAATGCGGAGCAGCTCAATGTACAGGGACAGCAATAAGCCGTATGCACTCTCCTGATAGTAAGGCTTCTGCTGCTGCAATTCGAGGACGATGGAGGTAGCCAGCGTATAGACTAGGGGGTGCTTTTCCCTGCTCAGAATACAGTTCGCACCCTGCACTGCCCAGAGATTCGGCTCGAAGCCAGCGTAGGCACTCTTGAAGGAATGCTGAAACAGATCCTCCGGCGAGAAAAACAGATAGGACCACAGGCTGGCCTCCCCCGGAGAACTGTATGTCGTATGGGGCAGATACCGCGGCAGGAAGGTCACATCCCCGGCGGCAAAAGGCACGTTCTCGCCCTTAATCTCCATAATCCCGCTATCTGAATAGCAGATCCCGATCTCCAGGTGGTTGTGAAAATGAAGGTGCTCGCTCTTGATGTCAGAGATCTTCCAGCGTTCGCCGCTGAGCAGCAGGACAGGGAAATGGATCGGCAGGCTGTAGTGGCGGTACTCAATGACGGGTTTCTTTTTTCTGGGCATCTTCAGCAGCTCCTGTCCTTCTTGCGTTAGAATAGGAATGAAGAATAAAGGGTCGAAACTGCGCAGTTTTGATGTGAATGTGCTTAGATGTAGAACATTTTACTGCTTACAATAGATTCTGTAAAGCGCTTCCAAGCGGATGGACGGATAATAGCTGCCTTCAGAGACGCAGGGAACAGGAGAGGGGAATACATATGCTTCAAGTTAAATATAACCGGGAAGAAATCTTAAGTGTAATCGATAAAGTGGCAAGGAAGACACTGGCGATGGATTTAACGTGGGAGTGGCCTTGCGGCGTTGCCTATTATGGGGTGTCCAGAGCCTACCAGACCACGGGAAACCAGGAGTATCTGAACCAGCTGGTGAAGTGGGTAGATGAATATATTGAGCTGGGGCTGCCAGACTGGACGGTTAACACCTGTGCCATGGGCCATATGCTGATCACGTTGTACGAAGAGACCGGGGACCAGAAGTACTGGGATATTGTCATGAGTAAAATCGGCTATATCCGGGGGAGCGCGCTGCGGTTCGGGGATCAGGTGCTGCAGCATACGGTCTCGGTGTCCAATGACTTCCCGGAGCAGGCTTGGGCGGATACGCTGTTCATGGCGGCGTTCTTCCTGCTGCGTGTGGGCAGCAAGCTGGAGGATCAGGAGCTGATCCAGGACGCGCTTAACCAGTATTACTGGCACATCAAATATTTACAGGACCCCAGCACCGGTCTCTGGTTCCACGGCTATAACCATGTGAAGCAGGACCATATGTCCGGGCTGTACTGGGGCCGGGCGAACGCCTGGGGAGCCTATACGATGTCGCAGGTGAAGCCGCTGCTTAAGGAGTGGTACCTGTACCCGCAGTGTATGGATGTGGAGTGCTCGCTCCGGGATCAGCTGGCGGCGCTGAAGCTGGTGCAGACGGAGAACGGCCTGTGGCGCACGCTGCTGGACGATGAGGAGTCCTATGAAGAGGTATCAGCATCCTGCGGGATCGCTGCGGCCATGGTGAATAACGGCAATCCGCTGCATACCAAATATGTGCAAAAGGCCCTGAAGGGCATTCTGGAGAACATCACTGAAGACGGACGTGTATTGAACGTATCGGGCGGCACCGCCGTCATGAAGGACCGTGAAGGGTACCGCCATATTCCCAAGGACTGGACTCAGGGCTGGGGCCAGGGCCTCGCGCTTGCGTTCCTGTCGGATCTGCTGAAATAGGAGGAATTCCCGTTGCCGAAATTATCTACAGGCTCCACAGGAGCTTTTACCCTGCCGGGGGAAGCCGGTTATGAAGCACTGACGCTGAAGCTTGCCGAACGCTGGGGGGCCGATGTCATTCGTGACAGTGACGGTACGCAGTTGTCAGAAGAGATTATTAATGCCGGGTACGGCATCTATTCGACCCTGTGCATCATCCGCGACCATAACGGCTGGGCGGCGAGGAACCCAGACAAGCTGCAGCAGACCTTCCTGATTACGAGTCCGAAGGTGGCTGTGCAGAATTACGTATCCATCTATCTGCTGGAGGATTTCTTCGCAGAGCAATTCAGGGTGAATGATTCCCGTGAGGCATTCAAGTACTGGCAGGTGTACGACCGGACAACCGGGAAGGAGGTGCCGGGGGAGCAGTGGAATTACGACCGGGAGTCCGGCAATGTGGTGCTAACCGGCATTACGCCTTGGCATAAATATACCGTCAGCTTCATGGCCTACCGGATCTGGGAAGAGATCTCCATGTACAACTGGGACAAAGAGCATCTGATGCAGATCGATCCGATGTATAAGGGGACCCGGCAGTACCTGCTGGACTGGATGGAGGACTGGTGCCGGGAGCATCAGGCGACGACAGTGGTCCGGTTCACCTCCCTGTTCTATAATTTCGCCTGGATCTGGGGCAGCAGCGGGAAGAACCGCCATCTGTTCTCGGACTGGGGGTCCTACGACTTCACGGTGAGTGCGCGGGGCCTGGATCTGTTCGCGGAGCAATACGGCTATTCGCTGACCGCAGAGGATTTCGTGAACGGCGGCAAATACCGTGTCAGCCATATTCCGGCAGAGCAACGTAAGCTCGACTATATGGCTTTTATCAATGATTTCGTCATCAGGTTCGGCAAGCAGTTAATTGACATTGTCCATCAGCACGGCAAGCTGGCATATGTGTTCTACGATGACAGCTGGGTGGGCGCTGAGCCCTACAATGACCGCTTCGGGGAGTTCGGCTTCGACGGGATGATCAAATGCGTGTTCTCGGGCTATGAAGCCCGACTCTGCTCAGGGGTGAAGGTAGACACGCATGAGATCCGGCTGCATCCGTATCTGTTCCCGGTTGGCCTGGGCGGCGCACCCACCTTCATGGAAGGGGGCAATCCCACACTCGATGCGAAGCAATACTGGATTAACATCCGGCGCGCCCTCCTGCGTGAGCCGGTCGACCGGATCGGCCTGGGCGGCTATCTGCATCTGGTCGAGCCTTACCCGGATTTCTGTGCGTATATGGAGAAGATTGCGGATGAATTCAGGGAGATCAAGGAGCTGCACCGGCAGGGGCAGCCTTATCACATCAAGACTAAGGTAGCTGTTCTGCACTCGTGGGGCAAGCTGCGGTCATGGACCCTGTCGGGCCACTTCCATGAGACGTATATGCATGACCTGATTCATATCAATGAGGCCTTGTCCGGCTTGCCGGTGGAGGTGCGCTTCATCGACTTCGGGGATGTCCGCCAGGGTGCCCTTCAGGATGTGGATGTGGTGATCAATGCAGGCAGCGCCGGTTCAGCGTGGAGCGGCGGGGACCACTGGAAGGACAGCCAGGTAGTGGACGCTTTGACGGAATGGGTATATAAGGGCGGTGCGCTCATTGGAGTGAATCAGCCTTCCGCCGTGGACGGCTATGATCACTACTTCCGGCTGGCGCATGTTCTCGGGGTGGATGAGGACACCGGCGCCAGGGTAGCGCATGGCAAATGGGCTTATGAGGCTCAGCCGGTTCAGGGGCTGGTGCCGGATGGCGTCAGCATCCGACCGAAGGACAATGTCTATCTGACCGGCGGGGCTGCTATGGTGGTCCGTGAGGCAGAGGGCAAGCTGGCCTTGACGGTGAATAGCTTCGGGAGAGGGAAGGGCATCTACCTGCCGTCCTTTACCTTCAGCTGGGAGAATACGCGCCTGCTGCTGAATCTGATCCGCTATGCCGGCAATGAGCTGGAGGAGACCCGCTACCTCCCGGATAATCTCTACACCGAGTGTGCGTATTATCCGCAGAGCAAGCGTCTGGTTGTGATTAACAATAGCGGCCAGCCGCAGCAGACCACCGTCGAGACGGACTATGGCCCGCAGGTTGTGGAGCTGGAAGCTTTTGATACGGTGATTCGGGTGATTGGGAGGAATTGAATCGTTATCATAATTATGATAAAATAGCGCTAAAAGGAGGGGAGTTTAATGCCACAGATTCGGCCCGTATCCGACTTGCGCAACCATTTTGCTGAAATATCCCGGATTGTTCATGAGAATAATGAGCCTGTTTTCTTAACCAAAAATGGTTATGGGGATATGGTAGTGATGAGTATCGAACAATATGAGAATATTCAGCAGAATCAAGAGATTATCATGAAACTTAAAGAAGCCGAGCATGAAGCCGATACCTCTAAGGAGCGCTACAGTCACTCTGAAGTATTTAATAATTTGCGAATGCAGATTCGGAATAAATCAGATCAATAACGCCCTGCCAAGGCGTTTTTTTTATTTAGGGTCCTTAAGTTATTCCATTCATATAGTCTATAGCCAACTGCGATCAGGTGTTATTTGGGCGAATTAGGGGAGGACCCACATGGACAAAAAGTATAAACTGCGTTATCTGAAATTGGCACTGTCCGATTTGCAGGATATTATTGATTATGTGAGCAATGAGCTTACAGCACCGGATGCCGCTAATGATCTATTGGATAAGTTTGATGAAGCCATTGCCAGGTTAGAGTTATTTCCATTCTCAGGTCCTATTGCTCGTAACATGAATGGTTTAAAGGATGAATACCGTTCTCTGGTTGTGGAGAATTACATAGTGTTCTATGTTGTACTAGATGATATTGTTGAGATTAGACGGGTGCTTCACGGGAAGCGCAAATATGAAGATCTGATGTAATATATCATCTGCCGGAGGAATGCCTATGCCAGGGTCCGACCGCTTCAGACAATCGATCGCCTTCATTGAGGAGCATCTTCATGAGGAGATTCCGCTTGAACAAGCTGCGCAGGCCGGATTCACCTCGCTGATGCAGCTGTACCGTGACTTCTATACCTACACCGGACACTCGGTCAAAGAGTACATCCGCAAGCGCAGGCTCTCGGTGGCACTCGGGATGATCAGGAGCTCGCAGCGTCCGCTTGCTGAGATTGCATACGCCTGCGGCTACAGCTCCCAGCAAGCCTTATGCAAGTATGTGAAATCCGCCACAAGATTAACCCCGCTAGCCTATCAAAAAAGTACCGCCTGCTATTTCTTCCCCAGATTCGACAGTGAAGCCGTCCGGCAGGTAACCGTCAGCACAGAGATCCTTCCTGCAACCATACATATGAAATTCTATTCAACCAGGCACGGCGGCATTGAACAGCAAGCGCTGGAATCGCTATACGCTCTTCTCCCAGCCTACCAGGGCAGACTCTTCGGGAGAGACGGGCAGCCGCAGGGCGGCCTGTTCTGTTATGAGCTTGCGGTGGATCATGATCCAGCCTTGATGCACAGCTTAACCGGAAGTATCTTCCGGGAGCTGGAGGTTGTCCCGGAACGCAGCTTAACCTGTGCCAAGTTGGCGGTCCGAAGCGATGAGGCTGAGATCGGACTGGCCTGGGACTATCTGGTTCTGAAGTGGCTGAGGACCAGCATGTTCGAGCAGGATGAGGAGTGCTATGGGGAAGAGTATATCCGCAAGGGCTGCGAGGTGAAGAAGCTGATTCTGTATGTGCCGGTCAGGAAGCGGACGGATTATGACAAGATCAGTATGAGCTGGAGTGAAGGTCTTGAATTTCTGGCTGCGTCCAGGGAAGGGGAGCAGGCGGAAGAGGCGGCAGCAGCAGCCGTGATGAATTATTGCTCAAGGTATCATCCTGAGGTACTAAGAACGGCAAGCATGTTCTGCGTCATCCAGCACGGCCGCCGCTATACCTGCGGAGTCCGGCTGGAACGGGGGCAAGCGATAGCGCTGGCCGAAGATAGCGGCCTTCAGATTCTGCAGGCTCCCGCCGGCAGGTATGCGGTGCTTGAGAGCAGCAGCTATGGGGACCGGGGAATGTTTATCGCGCTTTTGGAGCGCTGGGTACGGGAGAACGGGTGGAGCAGGGAGGGGGCGCTTGCGTTTACGACCTATGAGACAGTAGCCCCGGGCCGGCCGGATGCCATAAATATGAGCGTGTGGATGAAGCTGAAAGATGTTAAGAAGTGATAATATTTACGAACCGCGAGCGACTATACTTGAGCTTAACCAGGAGAGGAGCTGACCTATGAATCTGAGCAAGCAAGCACTGCCGCAGCAAGCAGCTGAAGGCTATAGTCCCCGTGTGAAGCCGGTAATCCTGAGAATGGTGGAGGAGCTGAAGCAGATGGAGATGTTAAGTGAGGTTCATGTAGAGCAGGTTACGGAGCTGTGCAGCATTGTGGACAGGCCGGAAATGAAGGTTGTGGGGATTGCGCTGCCGATATCGTATGAGAGCCGGGGCTATGGCGGGTATTATGATTCCGGGCAGGCGGGCGGTACGATTAATGATTACTTTTATACGAAAAAGCTGGCGGCAGAAGGAGAGATTGCACTGCTCTCCAGTCTGATAGAGCACCAAATTAAGGGCCGGGAGATCGTCACAGTACGCACCGAGGTTCAGGGGGATGGCAACTACAAAGTGATTGTGGGCATGGAGGTGAGCAGCTTCGATGGCCTTCCTGACAGTGTAGAGAAGGTGACTGTGCCTGGGGGCATCTATCTGCATATTACCCAGCTTGAGGTGAACGGCGATAATCCGGGAATCCCGTACGATGCCGCATTCAATCATCTGGAGGAGCTGTACCTGAGCGCCCACCCTGAGTATACGCGCGACTGGAGCAGGCATGTGATTGCCCGATTCCGCCAGGCGAACTGTGCCTCTGTCTTCGTACCGCTTGCTGCTGAATAACTTGGCCGGGGTCCGACAGGGGAGATAATATGATAGTATAGAGGTACATTTATTTTCCCGTAGGGGTAGAAAAGAGCGTATCATGAGAATCATCATTTCACCTGCCAAAAAGATGAAGACGGACACGGATTTCCTGGAATCCCGCCAGGCTCCGCAGTTCTTAAACGAGTCACAGACGCTCCTGGCCCTGCTTCGTAAGCTCAGTTACGCAGAAGCCAAGGCGCTGTGGAAATGCAATGATGCTATTGCTGCGCTGAATATGCAGCGGATTGAAGAGATGGATCTAACCCGGAATCTGACCCCGGCGATCTTCGCCTATGAGGGCATCCAGTACCAGTACATGGCGCCGGGGGTTTTTCAGACGGAGGAGCTGGACTATCTGCAGCAGCATTTACGGATACTGTCCGGGTTCTATGGCATCGTCCGGCCGTTCGACGGGGTGGTCCCTTACAGGCTGGAGATGCAGGCCAAGCTGGGCGGGCCGGGCTTCAGTACCCTCTATGAGTTCTGGAACAGAAGATTAGCGGACCAGCTGTTCGCAGAGACTGACACGATTGTGAATCTGGCCTCCAAGGAATACAGCAAATGCATCTCTCCGTACTTGGGCAGCCATGTCCGGATGGTTAGCGTTGTATTCGGTCAGGAGATCGGCGGCAAGGTGGTGGAGCGGGCGACGCTGGTCAAGATGGCCAGGGGCGAGATGGTCCGGTTCATGGCGGAGCAGCAGATCACCAGCGTCGAGGAGATTCAGGGCTTCAACGGGTTTGATTTCCGGTATGAAGCGGCCTCGTCGGACGAGAACACGTATGTGTTCGTTCAGGCGAAGCAAGACAAAGAGTAGACTGATAGAGTGAGCAGTATAGAGGGTAATCTTGAAGATGGTGGAAGCACCGGATTCGGGGTTACCCTTTTGTTTTGAAATATAATTTATACGTTTCACTCAATAACTTATCCTTATATTTCTCGCTGAAACGTTACCGTCCTTCAAAAGGACGGCAAAGCCGTTTCCACTTGTTGCGGGCGGAAGCTCGCTTTTTGTAAAATAAGGAAGAGGTTAGAACAGATTCAAGAGGAGGACTTATGACTAAGAGACGAGACCCTTTGAATAAAGAGCGCTTACTGGGGGAGCTGGATGCTCAGGGGTATTCCGATAGAATCAAAGCAATCACAAGACTAGGGCGCGATCACCTGGGGTCCCCGGAATACTCACAGTTACTTACCGCCCTACTTGAGGGCGGGGCTTACGAGGCGCGTCTGGCTCTGATGGGGGCGATCGCGACAATGGATGCGCCAGTGATTCTGGCGGGGCTGAAGCACCCCATGGCCAGTATCCGTAATATGGCTGCGGGCCTGCTGCCCAAAGCCGCTTCAGCCGAAGAGATTGAACGCGAGCTTCCGCAGCTGTCACAGGATTGCCGCCGCAAGCTGCTGCGTACGGTAGCCCTGATCAACCGCCAGGAGCTGGCGGAACGGCTATTGCCAGTGGTACAGGCCCGGTGGGGCCTGGTGGAGGCAGCGATTGTGCTGCAGGCCTGCTCTGCGGCAACCGTCCGCGCGCGGCTTCCTGAGCTGGGGTACGCCATTAAGGATTGGAAAAAGCTGGCCAGCCGCCACCTGGAGGTGGTCGCGGAGTATTTCACCAGAGAGCTGGAAGCAGCTCCGCTTAGGGCCAAGGGGACGGTCTGGTCAAGGTTCTCCTCCGCGCTGGAGCATCTATGCAATCACAAGCCTGACCTGGTGCTGGCTTATGCGATGAACCATGGACCGGCAGACATGCTGCCGCCTGCGCTTAAGGCGAATCTCGGCACACTGATGCGCCTGAGACCAGGCGCGGTGTATGAGCTGCTGATGCGGACGCAGACGCGTGGTGAGCTTATGGCTTATGGTGTGCCTGAAGCTGTGCTCAAGCGGGCGAAGCTCCTCTCCAGGGACCAGTGGTCGCAGCTTGCCAAGCTGCTGGCGGACGAGCCCTACCATGTAACGCGGCTGCTGGAGCATCTTGCGCCTGCTAAGCGCCAGGAGATTTTTGATGCTGCGTATGAGGAGGAGAAGCGCCGGGAGCGGGTTTTTCCGGAGAGGCTGCTGTATGTATTGCCGCATGGACTGCGTGATCGGGAAGCCGCCCGGATGCTGGGCCTGCGTGAGATCAGGGAGAACCGGGAGAGCACCCTGCGCATCACCGCCGCCCGCCCGATTCTTCAGGTCAGAGAGCAGCTGGAGCAGGCAACCCGGGTATCGAATGCAGATGAGCGCGCAACGGCGCTGATGCAGCTAATCCGCAGCACGGTTCTTGCAAGGCAGGGAATGGATGCCACACTGCTGACCTTAGGCCGCATCCATAATGATCAGGACCCTGTGCGGAGCGCGGTGTTCAAGGAGCTGTCGGAGAGTCCGGCGTCTGTGTACGAGGCTGCTCATGTCCCTGCGCTTACTGTGCTGGTGGACAGTGTGATTGATGCCAGAGACACCTCCTACGGTACTAGGTACTCTGTGCAGCAATTGGCCTTCTCGATTCTGCGCCATCAGGCGGCAGAGCCGGGCGGGGAGCTGTTCAAGTTCGCGCTGAACACGCTCCAGAAGCTGGCGAAGCAGGACGGGCAGCTCTCTTTGCCGCCCCTTGCGAAGAATATGCCGCGGGGCGTGGAAGAGATCATCTTTGACAGTATCTATTCCTACGCCGCACAGGCGGGGAAGCGTGAGAATTACAACCTGGTGCTGAGCCTGGCAACTTCATTTGGTAAAAGAGGCTATGGCATCGTCAAGCTACAGCAGCTCTTACGGGAAGCCACCCGGGCCAAAACCGAGGGAACCGCGATCCGGGCAACCCGGCTCTGGCTGGAGCCGCTGCAGACGCGCGATGAACGGGTGAAGGAGCTGCTGGATGCAGATCCATCGTATATTACCATCTACGAGGTGTTCCGGCATCTGCATCTGAAGCGCCAGGAATGGCTGGACCCTTACCTGTCGGGCGCTGCGATCAAGGGCAAGTTCCTCTCAGGCAAAACGGTATATCCTGTTCCGGCTGCGGACGGGTTTCACCGCTGGCTGCCGCGCCAGCAGGAGGCGTATAGTGCCCTGTTAAGCACAATCGCCTTCGGTCCCAAGTACAGCCTGTTTGAGCGTTCCAGAGCGATCAGAATTATGGCAAGTATGCCGGAGGGGAACCCGAAGCTGCTGTATGAGCTGGTACAGGACAAAGAGGTGGCGGTAGCGGAGGCAGCGCTTCATGCCTTGTCCCTGCTGGAGGAGCCGGAGAAATCCCTGCCTGTGCTGCTGGAGCATCTGGATGGTGATCGGGCCCGAGTAGCGATGTACTCCATCCCAAGATGCATCCGCCGGGTAAGTCCGCAGCAGCTGTCTCAGGCTCTGAAGGCGCTGCTGAGCCGGGAGAAGCTGAAGATCACCGTCCGCAAGGAAGCCATCCGCCTGCTTGGTGCGTATAGAAGTGAGGACAGTCTTTCGCTGCTGTTGAATGAATTCGCGAAGCCTGCTGTGCATAAGGATGTGGTGATTGCTGTAGGGCATGCTGCCAGAGGGCTGCTGGACGATGAACGGAGCTGGGAGGTGCTGCGCGCCATCGCGGCTTCTCCAGAGCGTGATATCGCAGTGAGCTTGTTGTCCCGACAGCCTGATGCACTTCCGCTTGCCTACAGACCGCGCTATCTGGACTTAATCATAGCCATTGCCGATCACCCGGATGTATCTGTCAGCAGCCAGGCTTATAGTTCCATGAAGTGGTGGACAAGCGGTTATGAAGGTACCGTTGCGGCGGCTGCGGCTCAGGCGGTTGCGGGTCTGAAGGACAGCTCCAGCTGGGAGTTCGCGTTGATGACACTGATTGAAGCCGCCCGGGACGGCAAAGTGAATGCGGTTGTGGCCGGGATCTGCCGGCAGCTGGCGGCAACGCCCATGACACAGGAATGGAATGCAGCGGCAGACAGAGATCTGCCCCACCGGCAACGCTTGCAGGTGCTCATCAACCAGCTTACAGGTCTGCCCAAGAGTACAAGGGTGCAGCTTAGCCCCTTGTATCTGGAGATGATCGATATTCTGGCTGCCGATGAGACTCTGCTGGGCCTGATTCTGAAATTATATATTGCCGTGATTGATTGGAATAACACAGAGGAAGCGGCCGGGTACCTGAAACGGATGGCTCAGAGCATATCTGCTCAGCCATTGTTATTAAGCGAGGTGTACAGCGGAGTGACCGGCACTCTGGAGCAAAGCGCCGGATATTGGACGCCGGAGGCGCTGCTGGAACTGGTAGATGTGCTGCGGGGTGAGCCGCACTACGAATCCATGTACCTCGCACTCCCGCTGCTTGCAGCAGCGGGCCATGCGCTGCACTGGAGCCCGGAAGCCGCTGAACGGCTGCGGTGGTACAGGAATTGCAGCCATGCGGCAGTCCGCACACAGGCGCTGAATATTTGGACGGCGGGGGAATCCCGGCTGTTCATGCTATAACCGCATATGCAGGATGGGCCAAGGCTTGCCTTGCTCATCCTGTTCGGAGCGGGCGTAGACCCGGAAGCCTAAATGTTCATAGAATCCGGTAGCCTGGGGATTGTCTTCATTCACATCGACGGAATGCACGTTCAAGTGGTGTATGGCATAGTCCACCAGGCTTTTGCCGATACCCATTCCCCGGACTGCCGGATCTACGAACAGCATTTCAATCTTCTGATCCTGAATCCCGATGAAGCCGAGGGGATGCCCCTCCGGTTGGGTATGCGTAATCAGATGCTGGATCTCTGCAATCCCTTGCAGAACCAAGGGACGCAGGTCTTCAATATCCTGCAGGGTGAGGAACAGGTGCGTAGCCCGCACAGAGTTCTCCCAGATGACTAGCAGTTCTTGGGAGAGTGTCTGGTTTCGATTTTGGTCTGTAAGGTTCTGTATCTGGTTCGGGTTCATAGCGTTAGCGTTCTCCTTAATCCATTTTTTTAAAATATAGAACTTATATGTTGCACACGATAACTTATCCTTCTATTTGTCGCTGAAACGGTACCGTCCTTTAAAAGGACGGCAAAGCCGCTTCCACTTGGATTATAGCATTAAGAATAAATAAGAATCGAGATGAAGCGATATGATGACCCGTCAGCGGCTGATCCGGAATGGCGGAATGGCGTTTATTTGTTCCGGCCTGGCAACAATCACGGCAGCCCTCGGGCTTCTGACCGGCGTGTTGGATCTAATCGGCTCCTATCCATGGTTACTTGGTGAGGGAATGATCCTGATCTCCCAGTTGCTGTTCGCCGGGTGGTTCGTCATACTTGGCGTTAACATACGAATACTTGCGAAAAGAGGGGCGAATTAAGGCCATCGTCCCAAAAGATTAATGACGGGACTTCCAATTCTTGATACAATAAAACCACATACGTGAAATTATTCACAATTAAAACGGCTAATGATTGCTATAACGGGTGTGATTGCATATTATATGTATAAAATTATAAAGTACATTTGTAAAAGTGAGGGGGATTCGAATGGCGACACATCGCTTGAACAGTATGGAAGTTAAAAAGATGAACCGGAACGCCATTTACCGGTACCTGTATCACCGTGAATCCACTTCCATTCAGGAGATTGCGCAGGCGCTAGGTCTAAGTCTTCCCACCGTGACACAGAATCTCAAGGAGCTGCAGGAACGCGGGCTGATTGAGGAGACCGGGCTGTATGAATCCACCGGAGGCCGTAAGGCCAAGTCGTTGGCCTGCAACAGGGTGGCGGGTTATGCTGTCGGATTGGATGTTACCCTGAATCATGTGGGAATTGTCGTCATTGACTTGAGCGGCAGGATCATTAAGAATGTCAGGAATCATTATCCATTTGCGAATGAGGAGACTTACTTCCGGGGAGTAGGCAAGCTGGTGGAGGATTTCATAGAGGCTTGTCAGCTGGACCGCAGCCGGATTCTCGGTGTAGGCATTGCGCTGCCCGCGATTCTGTCCGGGGACCGGCAGACAGTGAGCTATGCTACAGTCATAGATTTCAAGGGAGGCAGTGTCCGGCGGTTCGCCGAATACATCCCTTATCCCTGCGTCCTGAGCAATGATGCGAATGCGGCGGGACTCACTGAACTGTGGGGAGAGCAGGACATACACAATGTGGTCTATCTGTCCCTTAACAATAGCGTGGGCGGTGCCATTATAGTAGGTAATCAGATCTATGCAGGCCAGAACCACCGCAGCGGGGAGTTCGGGCATATGACAATTCTGCCTGGAGGCCGGACCTGCTACTGCGGGCAGAAGGGCTGCGTCGATGCCTACTGCTCCGCGAGAATCCTCTCGGACAGCACCGGGGGCAGTATTGTGGAATTCTTCAGGCTCTTGGGAGAGGGCAAGAAGGAGCAGCAGGCCATCTGGCAGGAGTATGTGGGCTATCTGGTCATTACAGTGAATAACCTGCGGATGCTGTACGATTGCGATGTGATTCTCGGCGGCTATGCCGGGGCTTACATGGAGGAATACATCGATGATCTTCAGGCATTAGCAGCGCGTAAAAACACCTTCGAACAGGACGGTTCCTACCTGCGGGTCTGTAAATATAAGCTTGAAGCCACCGCTGTGGGCGCTGCTCTGGAGCTGGTGACGGAGTTTATCGACAGCATCTAGATCCGGGTTGATTTTACCCTGATACAATATCTGCTTTCCCCGCTCCTCCAGAAGAGGGACGTTGCTGCAATCGCGGCACTGTCCTTCTCTGGGGGAGTTTTTGTTGACTTCACTTTAAATCTGACTATAATCTTATTTAAATAGTTTTATAAAAGTATATTATTATACTAAGAGTACCTAATGTCCCTGAGGAGGAGAAACAGATGAAGAACAGAGCTTGTTATATGACAGATCTGAAGCAAATGGAAATGAAGGAAATCGGCATGCCTGTAGCCCAAGCGGGCGAGGTCATTGTGAAGCTGGAGGTTGTCGGCATCTGCGGCTCGGATGTGCATTACCTGGAGCATGGCCGGATCGGCGATTTCGTGGTGAACGGAGATTTCATTCTGGGGCATGAATGCGCCGGAGAAGTGGTGGAGCTTGGCCCTGGCGTGAAGCATCTGAAGGTGGGGGACCGGGTGGCCCTGGAGCCTGGTGTGACCTGCGGACAATGTGAGTTCTGCAAGAGCGGCAAGTATAATTTGTGTCCGGATGTACAGTTCCTGGCTACGCCGCCGTATCATGGCTGTCTGATGGATTATATGGCTTTTCCGGAGAACATGGCCTTCAAGCTGCCGGATAATGTGTCTTCGAAGGAGGGGGCGCTGGTGGAACCGCTGGCGGTGGGACTCCATGCTGCGGCACAGGGCGGCATTAAGCTGGGGGACCGTGTGGTGATTCTGGGAGCGGGCTGCATCGGGCTGGTCACCCTGCTGGCCTGCAAGGCATACGGGGCTACGGAGATTGTAGTGGTGGACATCATTGAGAAGCGGTTGGAGGCGGCGATGAGGCTAGGGGCTACGCAGGTGATTAACGCCAGACAGGAG
This sequence comes from Paenibacillus sp. FSL R7-0210, assembly GCF_038009085.1. Lineage (NCBI taxonomy): Bacteria > Bacillati > Bacillota > Bacilli > Caryophanales > Paenibacillaceae > Paenibacillus > Paenibacillus sp. FSL R7-0210. Next base: position 5,521,372 of record NZ_JBBPAR010000001.1, on the reverse strand, counting down.
GACGTGCTGGAGGCGGTTGCGGCATGGACCGACGGCGCGGGCGTGGATAAGGTCATCGAGACGGCAGGCAGCGAGCATACGGTGAAGCAGACCCCTTATCTGGTCAAAAGAGGCGGAACCATCGTCCTGGTCGGCCTGGCTGCCAAGGATATCATCGACTTTGACTTCATGCAGATTATGTTCAAGGAAGCCGACATCAAGTCGGTCTTCCGGTACCGCAACCTGTATCCGGCAGCCATCGGAGCCATCGCGGACGGCAAGATTGACGTCAAGGGCATCGTCACCCACGAATTTGACTTCGAGGAGACGCAGCAAGCGTTCGATTACGTGATCAACAATAAGGAGGATGTGGTCAAGGCGGTTATTCGGATGGGCTAAGAGACTTGTAAGAGCATTTAGGAGAAATTAGGAGTGCCAGTGTAAAGCTGTCCCGTATCGGGGCGGCTTTACACTGGCCTAGGTATTTTTAATATCCGCCCTGTTGGAGAAAAGGGGGGCCGAATGAACCACTTAAGTTGTTACATCATTCACCTTTTAGGGTCATGTTTCGCGCGAGCATCCTAATAATTTCATAATATCAATAAAAATTGGGGGTTAATCTTTAGTTTGCAGAGAGAAATGTAAACGCTTACTAGATATAATCATCTCGAAAGGAGGACAAGTAAATATATGGGATAACCATCAGGATAAGTTATATTCTACGGAGAGAAGCAAGCTGCAAGCAAACACCATTATAATCGGGAGGTATTAATTTACAATGAAAAAGAAACTTCTGACGGTATTAATGACAGCGGCACTGAGCTTCAGTGCGTTCGCAGCGACTGCAGGCGCAACAGATTATTGGCAGAACTGGACCGATGGCGGAGGAACCGTGAATGCGGTGAACGGAAGTGGCGGGAATTACAGTGTGAACTGGTACAATACCGGGAACTTCGTTGTAGGTAAAGGCTGGACCTATGGTTCCCCGAACCGGGTGGTGAATTATAACGCGGGAGTCTTCTCGCCTTCCGGCAACGGCTACCTGACCTTATACGGATGGACCCGGAATGCCCTTATTGAATATTACGTGGTAGACAACTGGGGAACTTACAGACCTACCGGCGATTACAAAGGCACGGTGAACAGTGATGGCGGTACTTATGATATCTATCGTACGATGCGTTACAACGCTCCTTCCATTGACGGAAATGCTACGTTCCCGCAGTACTGGAGTGTAAGACAATCCAAACGGCCTATCGGCAGCAATGTCCAGATTACGTTCAGCAACCACGTGAACGCCTGGCAGAGCAAATCGATGTATCTGGGAAGCAGCTGGTCATATCAGGTACTGGCTACCGAAGGATATCAGAGCAGCGGCAGCTCCAACGTAACCGTGTGGTAATGGACAAGCTGACCGGCACCTTGCCGTTACGGCAGTGGCGTAAGCTCAGTTAACCATTAACAGGCTAAGGCCGGCCGGGTGTACAAGCTGCCGGCCTTATCATTTTCACACACTGAACTGTGCTTAGGTCCTGTACCTTGCCCATCTGCTCAAAGGAGAGGTATTCATGAGAAAACCATTAATGATTCTGATTCTGTACATGGCAATCGCGGTTATAGCCAGTGCCTGCTCGCAGGAGAAGCCTGCCACGGATGAGCGTTTAGTGCGGGTGGAAGGCGGTGCTTTTAAGGATACGAAATCCAATTATTACGGGACAGAGATGATCCTCCCGGACTTCTACATCGGTAAATATGAGGTCACCCAGCAAGAATGGCTGGAAGTGATGAAGAATAACCCCTCGCAGTTCAAAGGAGATAAGCTGCCGGTAGAGAGTGTAACCTGGTATGATGCCGTGGAGTACTGCAATGAGCGGAGTGTGAAGGAAGGCTTGGCTCCCTATTATAATATAGACAAGAACACGGTCGATCCGAATAATACAAGTGACCGGGATTTCATGAAATGGACTGTAACGGTGAATGAAGGGGCGGACGGTTACCGTCTGCCGACAGAAGCCGAGTGGGAATATGCAGCAGGCGGAGGCCGGATGAGCACAAGCAACCCGTATAGCGGAAGCGATAACCCGGAGGAGGTAGCCTGGTACTGGCGGAATTCCGGCGACCAATTCCTGACCGGGGACTGGAACTGGCCTGCGATTGAGAACAACCATAGCCAGCCGAGAAATACCGGCCTCAAGCAGCCCAATGAGCTGGGACTGTACGATATGTCAGGGAATGTAAGGGAATGGTGCTGGAACTGGTACGGAGAAGGGGATTCGAATAGCAAGACCGGCTCGGTCCGGCTGGTGAAGGGCGGCGGCTGGATCGGCGGAGTGAACAACACAGAGGTATCCTTCCGGGGGCAATACGAGCCGAGCAGCCGGGGAAATGACCAGGGGTTTCGTGTGGTTCGGGCTGTAGCTGGCAAGTGATTCAGCCGTACGTATTCAACAACAGGAACAGAATAGTTTAAGCAGCAAGCCTTCGGGAAGCTTTTCCGGCATGAGCGCATCTATGGATGCGGCGGCTGGAGAGGACACGGAGGTTTTTTTATGCTCAGGCAGCATCCTTTCAACTTACATTCAGATTCACTATGTATACTCCGTATATGGATTAAGGCACATGCGAAAGACTCGCCGGACGCTGCCGGTCAGGAGGGTATCATGGTAAAAAGAATCCAGCAAATCGTAACACTCATCCTCGCCTTCTTCATTGGGCTGTTCATCGCTTCATCCTTCTTGTTCCGGGCAAAATATAATTATTCCGTGTATGGAGACCGGGCGGTGCTGGAAGGGCAGCAGCCGCTTGTGTTCCTGCTATGGATTGTAGTTGTTCTGGTACTGGGCTTTGTGCTGTACAGACTCTCCCGGAAGCTTGAAGGGTATAGCCGGGCGAAGGTTATTCCTGCCGTTCTGCTGTTGTCGGTTATCCTGCAGCTCGTGATTATTTTCCTTTTCAGCCGTATGCCTACAGATGATTCACAGACGGTGCTGTCCCTGGCCTGGGCCATGCTCTATGACAAGGACTATTCCTCCTTTCAGTCAGGCGGATACCTGTACATGTTCCCGTTCAATTTCTCCTTCGTGCTGTATCTGAAGACGCTGCTGCTTCTGTTCCCGGACAATTATCTGGTGATCAAAAGCTTCAATATCCTCTTCTCGCTCGTCACCACGCTGGTTATCTATCTGCTCTGCCAAGAGCTTAGCCCTCAAGCCCGCAAAAAAAACTATGGCCTTCTGATTGTGGCTGCGACCTATGTTCCGGCTTTGTTCATGAGCAACTTCATCTATAATGATGGAATTGCCACGGCTCTGCTCACCAGCGCGCTCTATTTCGGAGTCAGGTTCATCCGCAGAAGATCCATGAAGGATATGCTGTTCGCGGCAGTACTGCTGACACTCGGCAACTACTTCCGTAGTATAGGTATGATCTTCCTGATTGCCATTGTTCTCAGTCTGCTCCTCAACCTGCGGGCGATTGGCGTGAAGAAGGTCATTGCTGCCTGTGGCATAACCTTGCTGCTGTGGGTTCTTCCTGCCTGGATTCAGAATACGGCGCTTCAAGCAACAGGTATTGTGGATGAATCGCCGTCCAGTAATTCTGCTCCAGTGTACATGTGGCTGAATATGGGGATTAATCTGGAGACACTAGGGTTCTGGGATGACCGGGAGAGCTATAATATCTACCAACAGGAGGCCGGCTATAATAAGGCGGAGAGTGTAGAATTGTTCAAGGCGTCCATCCGCAGCAAGCTCTCCGGTGCGACCTTAACCGAGCTTGCAGAAATGTATTATAAAAAGCTGATCTGGACCTGGACGGAAGGGACGTATCAGATGGAACGCTACGGGATCGGAAATGAAGCAGCCTCCTCCGGCGGAGGAAGGGGCGGCATGGTGATGGGCCATTACAGCTATTCCACAGCTGCAAGCAGGTTATTTCAAGGCGATTCCGCCTATCGGAGCGGCTTGCTGTGGGCCTTATATGTCCAGAATTTCCTGATGTACGTCTTCATTCTGATCCGGTTAATCCGGGGACTGCGGGCTAAGCGCTTCGCGGAGACCCCGCTCCTTCTGGTGATTCTTGGCTTCATCGGGTTCTACCTGCTCTGGGAGATTAAGTCCCGGTATCTGTACCCTGTGTATCCGCTGCTGCTTGTCTTATCCTACTTGGGTGTTCAAGACTTATATGTATTACTGACTGGGACAAGGAGGTCTAATCATGCGGACTAAGAAATATTACATCACCTTAATGATTAGTATGCTTAGCTGTTCGCTGCTGCTCACTTCCTGCGAAGCAGTCACGGCTCAGAATATTACCAGTGCAGACTTCAATTCCCGGCCCGGCGGGTTCCCCGGCATGAACGGCGGCGGCACCAACTTCAAGGAGGGCAGCAGGGGAATGAACCGGGAAGGCCCCGGCAGGAGGGGGATGCAGGGGCCAGACGGGAGGGCAGACAGCACGGAATGATTGCGAAGAAGTGGACGCTAAGCTGTTGTGCCCCTTTGACATACTGCCACTCTGGCACTATGTCATTCTGCGAGTCCTTCAGGACAATGCTTTTTCCACTTCCGGATCTTTCCCCGGAAGGTCTTGAACGGAGCAGCAGAGTTAATGTGAATCCACCGGGCCATCGGCCAGTTCTCCTTGGTCCCGGTCCACTTACGCGCGCCTTGGATGAACAGCTCCTCCTTTGTTAATATTCCAATCCAGTCCAGCCACTGCTGCTCGGCTTGCCGGAAGAGCTCACGCAGCTCAGACAAAGAATACTCTGCATATTTGCTGTAGAAGGACTGATACAACCCGCCGAGCTGATTCCACTTGTAATCCGCAGCGGGCATGGAGAAGGTCTGTCCCTCCAGCTCACTCCGGTCCCAGCTCCGCACCAGCTCCAGCCAGCCCAGCTGATAAGCGATGATCTCAGCAGGGGTTTTGTCCACCTCGGGAATTCGCGTATCCTTATATGTATTGTTAATTCCGTCATACTCGGCATCCAAGAGCAGGTACAGATTATGGATCGTGTCTATCAGCTCCTGACGGGACGAGTATTCATAGCTTGCCATAACAATCACTCCTTTCCTCTGGTTATACCACAGGGTTGTGACAACAGTCTGTCCAGTTTACAATATTTATACAGTATTGTAACACGAAGGAGACGGAGGATTCAGCGATGAAGGAGCAGTATGGGGAGAGGATCAAGCAGGTTATTGCCTACATAGAAAATCACAGCAGCCAGCCGCTGCGGCTGGATCAGCTGGCGGAGGTCTCCCATTTCTCCAAATATCATTTCACCAGAATATTTACAGCCTTCACGGGCATGACGCCCATGGCCTTCGTAACCAGGAAGCGCATTGAGCGGGCGTGGGCGCTGCTGACTGAGACGAACCTGACCATTCTGGAAATCTCGGGGAATTGCGGGTTCGAATCCGTATCTGCGCTGGGCGTTCATTTCAAACGGCATTTCGGCTGTACGCCCAGCAGTGTCAGGAATAGCGGGCAGAAACATAGCAATTTCCCGTCAGTCCTCAGCAATAAGCAGGCAGAGCCGGCAGCCCTGGCAGATTACAATGTAGCAGAAGGTAATCCGCTGTTAAGGAGGGCATGGGACAGTATGGTAGAAATTCGAGAAATTGCAGAAGTTGAGGTCGCTTATGTCAGGCATATTGGAAGGTATCTGGACACATATCACGCATGGGACAAGCTAAGCCGCTGGGCAACTCAGCAAGGGTTCCATCCGGCGAATCAGCAGTTCATCGGAATCTCGCTGGACGACGGGGAATTTACGGAAGAGTCTGCCTGCCGCTATGATGCTTGTGTTACACTCCCGGAGGGATTCGAACGGGAAGCCCCCCGGAAGGAGGTAGAATACAAGACTCTATCCGGCGGGCTGTATGCGGTGTATTCCTACTATGATACGGTAGATAGATTTGTCCTTGCGTACGATACTATGTTCAGCGTATGGTTACCTCGCAGCGGCTATGAAGCCGATGACCGGCCATGTCTGGAATTCTGTCTGAATGATCCTGCGCAGGACCCGCAGGGCAAGTGCATGGTTGATTTGTACGTCCCCATTAGGCCAAGCGCTTAAGGATCAGAGAAGGGAGTGCCCCGGGTGAAGATGGAGATAGTGTTTGACCAGTTCCCTGTCTTAAGGTCAGAGGAGCTGGTACTGGGCAAGATTGAGGAGCAGCATCTGGACGGGCTGTTCGAGATTTACAGCAATGACCATGTGTTCGAATATTGCGGGATTATCCCCAAGCACAATAAGACTACAGTTAAGAGCATGATTGGTCATTATGAACGGGATTATGGCAAAAGATCGCGGATCAAGTGGGGCATCTTCGCCCCAGCAGACGATACGCACCTGCTAGGGATTATTGAAGCCTGTGACTTCAATCAGAGGGTCAATATGGTCACCATTGGCTACTTCCTCGCGGAAGCCCAGTGGGGGAGGGGCCTCGCCTCCAGAGCCGTTGAGCTGCTGACAGCATTCCTGTTCCAGCAGGCTCAGGTGAACAGAATTCAAGCGGAAGTGATGCTGAATAATGAGCCGTCCAAGAAGGTGCTGCTGAAGAACGGATATATCAAGGAAGGGATGCTTCGGCAAGCAGCCCTCTGGTCCGGCAAGGGTGTGGTCGATCTGGAGATCTACAGCATGCTTAGGGAAGAGTATATGAAGGTTCTACAACCGGACCATGAAGCCCTTATTTTGCAAGTGGAAACGGCATTGCCGTCCTTTATAAGGACGGTACCGTTTCAGCGAGAAAGATAAGGATAATGATAGCGCGAAGCATATAAATTCTTATCTTTTGAAAAAGACAGCTTTGCCACTCGCCCGCGGACTGAGAGGCCGTTATAAGGCCAGTTGGTGATGGAAATGAGGCAAGAGCGACTAGTTAAGTGCATGTGAGTCCGCTTAGCCCGCAAAATGGTGCAATTTACAGGAATAGCGGCTCTCCAGTCCCCATGGATCGCAGCAGGAGTGCTGCTTAATTGCACAAATTGATGAAGCCAGCAACCAGCAGACTTAGGTGGTAACGTGTCGTGCATGCGGACATACTCTTCACTGAATATGTGCTGTATGGTTCATCCAAGCACGCCAAAAACCGCAGACAGGGGCGAACCCTTGCTGCGGTTTTTGGCGATTTCTTAAAATATAAGAATCTATATGTTTCACACGATAGATTATCCTTCTATTTCTTGCTGAAACGGTACCGTCCTTTAAAAGGACGGCAAAGCCGTTTCCACTTGTTTGAGACTATATAAATTGAACTACAAGTACAATCTATATATCCTTATCCTGCACTGCACATCAAGCTTCCATCTTCTGCGCCGTATACAGCCGGTGATACAGGCCGCGGCGGGCGATCAGATCGTCATGCGAGCCGCTCTCGGCAATGCCCTTGTTCGAGACATACATGATCCGGTCGCAGTTCTTCACCGTAGACAGGCGGTGCGCAATGATGAACGAGGTGCGTCCCTTCAATAGCTCGTTCAGCCCCTTCTGGAGCAGACGCTCGGTCTGTGCATCGATGGAGGAGGTAGCCTCATCCAGGATGAGAATCCGCGGGTTGGCCAGCAGCGTTCTGGCGAACGAGATCAGCTGCCGCTGCCCTTGGGAGAGCTTGGAGCCGCGTTCGTTCACCTCGGTCTGGTAGCCCTGATCGAATTCGCGGATGAAGTCGTCCGCGCAGACTGCCTTTGCGGCATTGATAACCTCTTCCTCGGTCGCATCCGGTCTGCCGTAGCGGATATTATCCAGAATGGTTCCCGAGAAAATGAAGCTGTCCTGCAGCATGATCCCCATCTGGCTACGCAGCGATTTCAGCGTGATCTGCGAGATATCCTGCCCGTCGATCAGAATGCGTCCGCCAGTCAGGTTATAGAAGCGCGAGATCAGGTTGACGACGGTGGTCTTGCCCGCACCGGTCGGACCGACCAGAGCCACGCTCTCTCCGGCTGCGACATCGAAGGAGATGTTCTCCAGAATATTCAGGCCCGGATCATAGGCGAAGGTGACATCATCGAATGTTACCCGGCCCTGAACCGGAGGGAGCGCCTTCGCACCGGGGATATCGCTGACCGTTACCGGTTCATCCAGCGTCTCGAAGATCCGCTCCAGATAAGCCACCGCATTAATGAAGTTATTGTACAGGTTCGATAGATTCAGGATCGGCTGCCAGAAGCGGGCCGCATAGCTGCTCATGGCGAGAATGACGCCCAGCGTCATGTTCTGCGGGTCCAGAGTCAGCAGGCCGACCAGGAAGATCATAGCCGTAACAATGGTAGACAGGTTATCGACACTGAACGGAATCAGAATGTTGTAACGCAGCGCCTTCATCCAGGCCGTACGGAAGTTGCCGGCCAGACGGGTGAAGATGCCTTCATTGCGCGTCTCCCGCGAGAACATCTGTGTGACGCCGATGCCGCTGATGCTCTCCTGGAGATAGGCATTCAGGTTGGAGCTTTTGTTCGATACCGCCTGCCAGGCCCGGCGCTGCCGGGTCTTGATCAGCAGCATGACGCCGAGGAACACCGGCAGTCCGGCCAGAATGATGAACGAGAGCCGCACATCCACGGCGAACATGAACACCGCGATGAAGATCAGGTTCACGATTTCCAGGATGAAGTTGATAATTCCGTTCGACAACACATCGGAGACCCCGTTGACGTAGTTCACGACCCGGATCAGGATTTTACCCTGCGGCCGGTCGTCATAATATTTGAAGGGCAGCTCCTGTAGATGCTTGAACAGGTCGGTGCGGATATCGAAGATAATATCCTGTCCGACGCTCGTCATAATTCGCGAGCGGATCGTAGCCAGAATGACGCTGACCACGATGGTTGCCAGCATCAGCAGGGACCAGCCCGCCAGCGCTCCCATGTCTTTGGCCGGAATCGTCACATCCACGACATGCTGCATGATCAGCGGAGCCGACAGGGCAATCGCCGCCGACAATGCGCTAAGCGCGAACGCGATAAGCATCGGCTTCTTCTTGCGTCTGATATAGACCATGGCCCGCCGGAAATGCTTGATATTGAACGGCGATTCCAGATTCTCATCGACATCGAATTTATTTCTGGCCACTTTCGGTCACCTGCCTTCCAATGCCCTCGTTCTGAAGCATGAATACATCATAGTAATACCCCCGCTTCGCCAGCAGCTCGGCATGGGTTCCTTCCTCAATCAAACGCCCGCCCTCCAGAATCAGAATGCGGTCAGCCTGGGCGGTAGTGGATACCCGCTGCGCAATGATGATCTTCGTGCAGGGGTACTCCAGCTCACGCAGGCTGCGCTGAATATGCTCCTCCGTCTCCAGATCGACCGCAGAAGTTGTATCATCCAGGATCAGAATCGGACGTTGGACCGCCAAGGCGCGGGCCAGCGCAATACGTTGCTTTTGACCCCCGGACAATCCGACACCGCGTTCCCCGACTACGGTATCGTAGCCCTCAGGCATTTTGACAATGAAATCATGGGCAGCGGCAAGAGCCGCGTAAGCCTTCGCATCCTCCTCAGGCAGATCGGGATCGCCGTAAGCGATGTTGCCGTCAATGGTATCGGAGAACAGCAGCACATCCTGCGTAGCCATCCCGATATTCCCCCGCAGCTCATCCAGCTCCAGCTCCCGGACATCTCTGCCGTCTACCAGCACTCGCCCGCCAGCCACATCATAGAAGCGTGGAATGAGATTGATGAGGGAGGTTTTGCCGGAGCCGGTGGCCCCCATGATCGCAATGGTCTCGCCGGGGGCTATCGTGAAGCTCACATCATCAAGCACGGTAGCGTTATCATATTTAAACCGGACATGGTCGAATTCAATCCGTCCCTCATAGCGGCGGCGCTCCACCGGGTTATGGTCATTGGCAATTGCCGGACGGGCGTAATAGATATCGACGATTTTGGATAAGCTGGCAAAGAAACGCTGAATATCATTAATAATTATTCCGATATTGCGCATGGGGTTCGAGACGGCCCAGATCAGCGAGGAGAACGCCGTGAACTCACCGAAGGTAATCCGCCCCTCCATCACGTAGTAACCGCCGGCCAGCATCAGGACCACGTTGAAGCCTTGTGCGAACGACTCCAGATAAGGGAAGTAGTCGAGCCAGACGAGGGCTGCTTTTTTATTCGCCACCGCGTAGTTGACATTCTTCTCCGTGAACTTGGCAATCTCGAACTCCTCACGGGCAAAAGCCTTCACCACACGGTTCCCCGAGATATTCTCCTGTGTCGTCGTATTGAGCTGGGACAGCCGCTCGCGCAGGTCGATGTACATCGGGCGCACTTTCTTGGCGAAGATAAAGGCCACCACAAAAATCGGCGGTGACAGGATCAGCATCCACAGCGTCAGCTTCACATCAATCGTGAGAAAATAAATGACGGCTGCCAGAAAAATCGTAAGCGATTCAATAATCGTCTTGAAAATCCACGCCATCGAGTGGCGGACCATATCCAGATCCCCCGTCATTTTGGTCATCAGGTCCCCGGTGCGGTTGCGGTCATAATATTCCCGGTCCTGGCCCTGAATCTTGTTGTACAGATAAATCCGGATATTGTACATCATATTCTGTGAAGAAATTTCGTACTGCATGGTCGTGAAGTATGCCAGCCCTGTACGTAGCAGGGAGAAGCCGATCATGCCCAGGCAGAGCGCAATGAGCAGCCCGCGTCCTGTAGCAAGATTCGCTCCTGCGTGGTCACCGGCAATGAACGTATCGACAATGCGCTGGCTGATGTAGGGGTTCACAATCGTAAGACTTGAGCCCACGACCGAGAGGCAGAGCGCCACGATATACCGCGCCCGGTTGCCCTCCAGGTTCTGCCACAGCCATTTGATTTCAAACATCTGATCACCTGTTTCCTGTTGTCTTGTGATAAACAAAGTGATTATAACACTATGAACCAAAATGTATAGGGATACGTATAATTTCTTTTTACAAAAGCTTGAACTTTGTAATGGAGTAATTCTGCATTGCGTTAATGTATATCACAGCTTACAATGATGGATGCATATTATGATAGTTTGCGTTGAGTGCATGTGAGGTGTACAGATGTACATATGAGGGGGAGCATTACGCTTGGAATCCAAACAGTTAACCAGAGGACTTAAGCCGCGGCATATCGAGCTGATCGCACTGGGCGGCACGATTGGCGTGGGACTATTCATGGGCTCGGCAAGCACGATTAAGTGGGCGGGGCCTTCCGTGCTGCTAGCGTATCTTTTGGCAGGAATCATTATGTTTTTTGTGATGCGGATTATGGGGGAGATGCTGGTGGTGGAGCCGGTGACTGGTTCGTTCGCCACTTTTGCCCACAAATATATCAGCCCGCTGGCCGGCTTCCTGACCGCCTGGAGCTACTGGTTCCTATGGGTGACGGTCGGCATGGCCGAGGTTACGGCAATTGGAATCTATGTCGGGTACTGGTTCCCGGATATCCCGCAGTGGATTCCGGCGCTAATTGGTGTGGGCATCATTGCAGCAGCCAATCTGGCGGCGGTGAAGCTATACGGGGAGTTTGAATTCTGGTTTGCGATGATCAAGGTGGTTGCCATTGTGGTCATGCTGGTGATCGGTACCGGGGTGATTTTCTTCGGTCTCGGGAATGGCGGGCAGCCGCTCGGACTGTCCAATCTCTATAGTCATGGCGGTTTTTTTGCCGGAGGACTGAAGGGCTTCCTGTTCGCGCTCTGCATTGTCACGGCGGCCTATCAGGGGATTGAGCTGGTGGGGATTACGGCAGGGGAAGCGGAGAATCCGAAGCAAACGCTGCGAAAAGCGATCAAGAATATCATCTGGCGCATTCTGATCTTCTACGTGGGGGCCATCTTCATCATTGTGACCATCTATCCGTGGAATGAGATCGGGGAAATCGGCAGTCCGTTCGTGTTGACCTTCGCCAAGGTAGGGATTGTCGCTGCGGCAGGCATTATCAACTTCGTGGTGCTGACAGCGGCCATGTCGGGCTGCAACAGCGGGATCTACAGTGCGGGAAGAATGCTCTACACCCTTGCCCAGAACGGACAGGCTCCGAAGTTCTTCGGCAGAGTCTCGGCCAGCGGAGTGCCCCGCAACAGTATTATTACAACGATCTCCCTGCTGCTGGTCGGCGTGCTGTTCAACTATCTGATACCGGACTCCAAGCTGTTTCTCTATATTTACAGTGCCAGCGTGCTTCCGGGAATGATTCCGTGGTTCGCCTTGGCCCTCAGCCAGTTCAGATTCAGAGAGCGGTGGGCAGGCGAGATGGCCGCCCATCCGTTCAAGTCCCGCTTTTTCCCGGTCAGCAACTACATTATTATTATCTTCCTGTCGCTGGTCATCATCGGCATGTGGTTCAACCCGGATACCCATCTGTCGCTGATCGTCGGCGCGTCGTTCCTGGCTATTGTTGTGGCGGGGTATTATGTGTTTGGGATCGGTAAACGCCGGGTGCCCGGGGATGGGGAGGAAGTGTAGGGCTGGGAATTCTGAACTAATCAAATTAACAAAAAGCAAAAAGAAGCGGAGGGGAAATTTGGAACTGTAGGAGCGGTAGCGTCCGCCTTTGTCTCCGGATTTCTACCGCAAACAGCGGTCTAAATCAAGAAATTTGGAGACAACAGCGGCCGTAAGTCCAAATGTTCACCGCAGTGACGACCCTGCTTAGAGTTACAATCAAAAAGGCTTCCGAAGCAAACTACGCTCCGGAAGCCTTTTGTATGTCAATTCCTAAGACGAAGCTGCCGCCGCCGCAGCAGAGGCCGCAGCTACAGCAATCGCTGTCTGCTGGGCAATGATGATGTTGGTCAGGCTGGTAGACAGCGTGGATTCAATGATGCCGTTTCTGACATCATCGACATATTGATAGGAGACGAGTGCGGCAGACAGCAGGAGCAGCTCCTGCTTGTTGATCGACCAGCCGCCGAAGCCCTTCTGCGGGCGCAGGAACTCATAGGTATCCGAGACATCGCTTACCAGCTGCTGCTGCTCGTAGGGGATCAGGGACAGGATGCCAAGGGACGAGAGTGTATACTCCTTATCCAGCCGGATATCCCGTGCCCGGAACGCTTCACGCAGGCTAAGCACCCGGCTTGCAAGATCCCCGCCGCCCAGCACCAGTACCTGTGTCAGCGCCTGAACACTGTTGCCGGAGAAGAACTCGGGCTTCAGCGTAACATAGAGCTGTTCCAGTTGCTCCAGTCCTTGCTCTACAGGGATATCGGAGAGCCCGAGCATGGCAGCGAAGATATAGTCGTCCCGTCCGGTCAGGAAACGGTGCTTCGACCGCATTCCTTCATAGAAAGCTTGAGTGCGGTCTATGGCTGCGGCATATTGATCGTACGGAGTATGGGCAGCGATCTGATAGGCGGCAATGACCAGGTAGTCGGAGGCCCGGAATTTGCGTTCCTTGAGCAAATCATATACAGCCAGCGTATTTGCAAGCTGCTGCTGCGGCTGGGGAGACAGGGAGAGCAGCGCAGCAATACAGATGGCTGAGGTTCCCCGGAAGGACGAGAAGCCCCGGGTGTTATCCTTGACCATCTCATGGTACAGGCGGATCGCTTCCACATTGGCCATCTTGTCTTCCACGGCGTAGAGCAAGGCGGCCAGCCGGTTCACGGAGGCATTTTGCCAAGGGAATTCCTGTTTGATCTGCTGGGCGTTAGTTACGAATAATTCAAGCCTGGCTATGTATGATTGCTTCATATGATGCACCTCTCATCTAGTGGTAGTTATTTGGGTTTATTCTACTATAAAAACCAAAACGATGAAATTGAATCTCTTCCCGCAGACTTGCCCCCAAACCTATGAGAGCGTATTCTTGAATAAAGATTACTAGAATGATGGATATTTATTCCGGAAAGAGAGGCACTAGTATGATAAGAGCATCTGAAGATAACGAATACTATGAGCTGTCCAGTCCCACCATTCTCCCCAAGGCTTCGGGGTTTCTGTGGAATGAACAGATGATGATTCATATGAACTGCCGGGGCTATGCGGTAGCCCAGTTCATGCAGCCGGAGCCGGCCAAGTACTCCTATGCGCCGAATCTGGAGGCCAAGACGTTCATGCAGCCGGAGCAGCCTTATTATGCCCATCACCCCGGCCGCTTCGTCTATGTCAAGGATGAGGAGAACGGGGAGCTGTTCTCTGCCCCTTATGAGCCTGTCCGCACCCCTCCGGATCATTACACTTTTGCAGTAGGTAAACATAATATTGTATGGACCATCGAGAAGAACGGGATCGCGATAGAGATGACGCTAAGCCTGCCTAAGGATGAGCCAATGGAGCTGTGGCGGGTGAAGGTGACTAATCTGTCTTCGGCGCGGCGGAGTATCAGCATCTATCCCTATTTCACCATCGGCTACATGTCATGGATGAATCAATCCGGCGAGTATAAGGAAGCTTTGCAGGGAATCGTGGCTACAGCGGTCACACCTTATCAGAAATATCAGGATTACGCCAAAATCAAGCATCTGAAGGACAAAACCTTCCTGCTGGCTGACCATGCCCCGGCCTCCTGGGAAGTGAATCAGGAAGCCTTCGAGGGCGAAGGCGGAATCGGCTCGCCGTCCGCGCTTAAGAGCGAACGGCTGGCGCAAGGCGAAGCCCGTTATGAGACCCCGGTTGCCGCTTTGCAATACAGTTTGGATCTGGCTGCGGGGGAAGAACGTGAATACCGCTTCGTCTTCGGCCCGGCCCGGAGTGAGCAGGAGATTGCGGAGATCCGCCGGAAGCTGTTCCTAGATACCGATGCGGCAGGCGAGGACGGATTCGTGCGCGCCGAGCGGGAATATGCGCAGTACATTGCGGAAGGCAGAGGGAGCATTGAGATTTCCACGCCGGATGCGGACCTCGACAATCTGGTCAACCACTGGCTGCCCCGGCAGATGTACTATCACGGGCAGACCAACCGCCTGACGACCGACCCGCAGACCCGGAATTATCTGCAGGATAATATGGGGATGAGCTATCTTAAGCCGCAGACGGCAAGAGAAGCATTCCTGACGGCCTTAAGCCAGCAGGAGGCCAGCGGAGCGATGCCGGACGGCATTATTTTGCATGAAGCGGCTGAACTGAAATATATCAATCAGGTTCCGCATACAGACCATTGTGTCTGGCTGCCGATTTGCCTCAGTACCTATCTGGATGAGACCGATGATTACAGCATTCTGGATGAGGAAGTATCGTATGCGGGCGGCCTGGAGACAGGACCTGTACATGAGCATATCGACCGGGCGGTGCAGTGGCTGCTGCATGAGCGGGATGAGCGCGGCCTGAACTATATCAATCAGGGGGACTGGTGCGACCCGATGAATATGGTAGGGTACCGGGGGCAAGGCGTGTCCGGCTGGCTGACCATCGCTACCGCGTATGCGTGTATGGTCTGGGCGGATATTTGTGAGCGGAGCGGCCGTACGGATATCGCCAAGACCTTCCGTCATGCGGCGGAGGAGACCAATGCGCTCGTCAATCAATACTTCTGGGATGGCGAGTGGTATGCGCGGGGAATTACTGATGACAATGTAGTGTTCGGAATCAGCAGCGACAAGGAAGGCCGGATCTTCATTAATCCCCAGGGCTGGGCGCTGCTCAGCGGTGCGGCCGATGAGGAGAAGCGGGCGAAGCTGATGAAGTCGGTCCATGAACAGCTGGAGACCCCGTATGGAGTGGAAAAGCTCGCCCCGTCCTATACCGCCATGCGCGAGGATGTGGGCCGGGTCACCCAGAAGCATCCGGGGACAGCCGAGAACGGCGCAGTCTATAACCATGCCGCAGCCTTCTATATCTATGGCTTGTATGCGGTGGGTGAGCAGGACCACGCGTACCGTCTGCTGCGTAAAATGCTCCCCGGGCCCGATATCGAGGATATCATCCGGCGGGGCCAGCTCCCGGTGTTCATTCCTAATTATTACCGGGGCGCGTATAAGCAATTCCCGCAGACTGCCGGACGCTCCAGCCATCTGTTCAATACCGGAACCGTTCCCTGGGTATACCGCTGTCTGATCGACGGATTGTTCGGGCTGCAAGGGAACCGGGAAGGGCTGCAGGTGAAGCCGCAGCTTCCTTCCGGCTGGCAGGAGGCCACCGTGAAGCGCAGCTTCAGAGGCGCTGAGCTGCAGATTGAGATGAAGCGTGAGTCCGGCGTAGCGGCAATCGAGGTATATCTGGACGGACAGCTTGTGGAAGATGGTGTTCTGAAGGAACTGAAACCGGGTAAGCAGTATCAGGTGCTGGTTAAGATTCCGGCTGGGGCTGTTACTATCTAAATACAGGAGGCGCATGAACATGACGAATCATATTCCGGAAGTACTGCTGAACGATGGAATGAAGGTGCCTGCGATTGGCTACGGAACGGCCTGGATCAAAGGTACGAAGGGCGTGCAGAATCTGAGGACTGCCCTGGATTTGGGGTATCGTCTGATTGATTCGGCATTCAACTATGAGAACGAAGGCGTTGTCGGGGAAGCGGTACGGCAGAGCGGGGTACCCAGAGACCAGCTGTTCATTACATCCAAGCTGCCCGGACGCCATCACAAGTATGATGAAGCGGTCGAGACTGTTCAAGAATCGCTGTACCGTGCAGGACTGGATTATTATGACCTGTATCTGATTCACTGGCCGAACCCCAAGGTGAACCTGTATGTGGAAGCATGGCAGGCGCTGATTGATGCCCGGAAGCAGGGATTGATCCGTTCTATCGGAGTCAGTAACTTTTTGCCGGAGCATCTGGACCGCCTGATCAAGGAAACGGGGGTGGTACCGGCTATGAACCAGATTGAACTGCATCCCTTCTATCAACAGGCGGAGCAGCGCGCATATCATGAGCAGCACGGAATCGTCACAGAATCCTGGAGTCCGCTGGGACGCGGCACGGAGCTGCTGAAGAATGAACAGCTGATTGCGATCGCCGCAGCCCATGACAAATCGGTCTCACAGATTGTTCTGCGCTGGCATGTGCAGCTGGGAGCGGTTCCGATTCCAAGATCGGCGTCGGAAGAGCATCAGCGGGAGAATCTGGAGATTTTCGGCTTCGAGCTGTCGGAGGCTGAGATGAAGGTGATTTCTGAGCTCCCGTCCACCGGACCGCTGTGGGACCAGGACCCGGCCGTGTACGAAGAGTTCTGATTCGTTGATGTTATAGTTATGGCCCCTTGCTCTTTGGCAGGGGGCTATTGTTTTGTTATAGCGCTCATACATAATTCGTTTAAGAAAAAGGGAAGCTGGTTACATAGAAAGAGTCAGAAGCCTACACAATCAGAAGCGAACAGAGGAGGAATATTATCATGAGTAATCAATATAAGATTCAAGATCCTGTGCAGCAATATGAAAAGGCTACGCCTGAATTCGAGCAGCAGCAGCCCAGTCCGGGCTTAGAGACGAAAATGCACCCGCGTCCCGATGACGGAGCGGGCACCTACAAGGGCAGCGGGAAGCTCACCGGACGGAAGGCCGTCATTACGGGAGCGGACAGCGGAATCCGATTGCTTATGCCCGTGAAGGCGCCGATGTGGTGCTGGCCTATCTGCCGGAGGAAGAAGCTGATGCGAAGGAAGTCGTTAAGCTCATCGAGGAAGCCGGACGCAAGGCGGTGGCCCTGCCGGGCGATCTGAAGGACGAGAAGTACTGCGAGCAGCTGATTGCCAAGGCCGTAGAGGAGCTGGGCGGAATTGATATCCTGGCTAACATTGCCGGCAAGCAGCAGTTCGTGAAGGACATCGCCGACCTGACTACAGAACAGTTCGATGCTACCTTCAAGACGAATGTCTACTCGCTGTTCTGGCTCTGCAAGGCAGCGGTGAAGCATATGAAGCCTGGTAGTACAATTATTAATACCTCATCGATTCAGGCCTATGAGCCTTCAGAGATTCTGCTGGACTATGCCACCACGAAGAGTGCCATTAATACCTTCAGCAAAGCTTTTGCCCAGCAGGTGGCCCCTAAGGGAATCCGGGTGAACGTGGTTGCCCCTGGACCGGTATGGACTCCGCTTCAGATCAGCGGGGGACAGCCGGAGGAAGTCCTGAAGGACTTCGGAGCTAAGACCCCGCTGGGACGCCCCGGCCAACCAGCTGAGATGGCTCCGGCCTATGTGTTCCTGGCCAGCCAGGAATCAAGCTATGTCAGCGGTGAGACCCTGAATGCCAACGGCGGAATGCCGACCCCATAAATAAGAATGAGTAACAACACGCTTGAGCAGGAACCTCCGTCAGGAGGTTTTTTGCTGTGAGGGGAATACTTGCAGCAGTCTGAAATATAAGAATGTATATGTTTCACGCTATACATTATCCTTCTATTTCTCGCCGAAACGTTACCGTCCTTTACAAGGACGGTAATGCCGTTTCCACTTGTATCACCTGGATTTAGCAGAGGCGGGGCTTCCGGCTCCCACTTTTGCCATCATAGGGGGTTCATGTGCTACACTTGAGTCATTGAATTGAAATCGTATCTGCCAGTTCTGGTGCATTAGCGGTTTGTGGAGAAGACAGGAGGAGACGGCATGGCATTCGTAACGGTGAAGGGCGAATATAAACGCTATAAGATGGGGGAGACCCTGATTGTTGCCAACGACGGCATTGAGTTCGAGATCGAGAAGGGTGAATTTGCTGTAATTGTAGGGCCCAGCGGGGCGGGAAAATCAACGGTGCTTAACATACTGGGCGGGATGGATTCCGCCGACGAAGGCCAGGTCATTGTGGACGGTACTGACATCGCACGTTATAGCGCCAAGGAATTGACCGGCTACCGCCGTAATGACGTGGGTTTCGTGTTTCAGTTCTATAATCTGGTCCCTAATCTGACCACTCTGGAGAATGTCGAGCTGGCTTCGCAGATCTCGCCCCGGGCCCTCGATGCCCGGAAGGTGCTGGAGGATGTGGGCCTTGGCGCGCGGCTGAATAACTTCCCGGCCCAGCTCTCGGGCGGGGAGCAGCAGCGCGTGGCTATCGCCAGAGCGCTGGCGAAGCAGCCGAAGCTGCTGCTCTGTGATGAGCCGACCGGTGCGCTCGATTACAATACCGGCAAGCAGGTGCTTAAGCTGCTGCAGGATACCTGCCGCGACACCGGCACAACGGTGATTGTGATCACGCATAACCTGGCGATTGCTCCGATGGCCGACCGGGTCATTGAGATCAACAACGCCAAGGTACGGAAAATGGTGAAGAATCCAGCGCCGGTATCCGTGGAAGATATCGAATGGTAAGGGGCCGGGAATGATGAAGAAACGGGCACTATGGAAGGATGTTTTTCGGGAGATCGGCCGCACCAAGGCGAGGTTCCTCTCGATCTTTGCAATTATTATGCTGGGGGTCAGCTTCTTCTCCGGGATCAAGTCGGCCGGGCCGGATATGCTGGACACCGCAGCGACGTATTATAAGGATCTGCGGCTGATGGATCTGCGGGTCCAGTCCACTTACGGCCTGTCAGAGCAAGGGATCGAGAAGCTTCGGGGGATACCCGGAGTGCAGACAGTTCAGCCTGTATACAGCTCCGATGTCTTTCTTGGCGACAGCGGGCTGATTGCCAAAGTCTATTCGTATGCGGACAATAATGAACTGAACGGCTACAAGCTCACCGCCGGGCATCTCCCGGCAGCCTCTGGAGAGATTGTACTGGATGAACACCTGCGCGAACAGGAGAAATTCAAGCTTGGCGATTCTATTATCTTCGGCGGCGAGGCCGGGGAGACGCCTGAACAGAGCTTCCGGACCAAGACCTATACGGTAGTAGGCTTCGCGCAGAGCCCACAATATATTGAGACCGCGAACCGTGGAACGAGCCGGATCGGCAAAGGGACTGCCGATGCGTTCGCCGTCATCCCGGAAGGGGATTTCACACTTCCGGTGTATACGGAGGCCTATCTCAGCTTCAAGGATACGGCTGCGGAGAGGGCCTATACTCCGGCCTATGACACGTTGGTTGAGCGCCACCTCACAGAGACAGAGCAAGCGCTCAAGGATTACCCGGCGCAGCGTCTGGAGGAGCTGAAGGCGGAAGCGGCCGCCAAGCTGGCTGCGGGCCAGCAGGCAGCGGATGCCTCGCAGCAACAACAGCAGACAGCGGCGCAGAGCCAGCCGGAGCTGCCTAAAGTATATGTGGCCGATCGCACAATGAACCCGGGATACGCCGAATACAAGGATAATGCGGACCGTCTGTCCGCGATTGCGTCGGCTTTCCCGGTATTCTTTTTCCTGATTGCCGCGCTTGTCAGCTTAACCACGATGACCCGCATGGTGGAGGAGCAGCGGCTCCAGATTGGGACGTTGAAGGCACTTGGGTACGGTGCTATGGACATTATGACCAAGTTCCTGGTGTACGGAACACTTGCCAGCCTAGCGGCATCCATCGCGGGTCTGGTGGTCGGCTTCACGTTCTTCCCGGACCTGATCTATAATGCTTACAGCGCTCTCTATAACCTGCCGGATGTGATCAAGAGCTTCTACCCTTCTTACGCCGTTATTTCTATAGTCGTGGCGCTAATCTGTACAACGATGACGGCCATGGTCGCTTCACGGGTGGAGCTGCGGAGCAACGCGTCTGTGCTGATGCGGCCCAAGGCACCCAAGAGCGGGCAGCGGATTCTACTGGAGCGCTTCAAGTTCCTGTGGACCCGGCTCAGCTTCGTGCAAAAGGTGACAGCCCGCAATCTGTTCCGCTACAAGCAGCGGATGTTCATGACTGTTATCGGGGTGGCAGGCTGTACTGCGCTGATCCTGACCGGCTTTGGACTGAAGGATTCCATCGGCAGCATCGCCGAGCGGCAGTTCGGCGGGATTATGAAATACAGTGCCCTGGTAGCCCTGCATGATAATGCAGCCGCCGCAGATCAGGCTTCCTATAAGAAGCTGATTGAACAGGAGGCTGCGGTGACAGGCACGCTGAATGTGCTGCAGGAGGCTGTGACCGCCCGGGCCAAAGGCGTGAACGACCAGGAAGTGCGGATTTTTGTTCCCTCGGATACAACTGCACTGGCGTCTTTCGTTAATCTTAAGGACCGCAGCACCGGTAAGCCGCGTGTACTGAGTGACGAGGGCGCGGTCATTACAGAGAAGCTGGCTAAGCTGTATGATGTGGCCCCCGGGGGTACGCTGACGCTTCTGGACAGCAACAATGAGCCATTCCAGATCAAGGTAGCGGCGGTCACCGAGAACTATGTGCTGCATTATGTATACATGACCCCGGCTTACTACACGGAGGTGTTCGGCAAGGAGCCGGTCTATAATACTCAATTATTGAACTACAGCGGCAAGGACAAAGGGTGGGAGAGCGCATTCGGGGAGAAGCTGACTGCGAATGGGCAGGTGGCCTTGGTCAGCTTTTCCAGCGGTGTGGGGGAGGCCTTCGAGGAAACTATGGACAGTATGGATATCGTCATTGTGGTGCTGATTGTCTCTGCTGCCGCGCTGGCCTTCGTGGTGCTGTACAACCTGACTAATATCAATGTGTCTGAGCGGGTCCGCGAATTGTCTACGATTAAGGTGCTCGGCTTCTATGATAAGGAAGTCACTCTGTATATTTACCGGGAAAATATTCTGCTGACCTTGCTCGGTATCTTGTCCGGCAGTGCCCTGGGGGTGATCCTGCACCGGTTCGTCCTGTCGACTGCCGAGCTGGATGCCACCATGTTCGCTCCGCTCATCAAGTGGCAGAGCTACATCTATGCAGCCTTGCTGACCATACTATTCTCAGGCATCGTAATGGCTTTCATGCACATCAAGCTCAAGCGGATTCATATGATTGAAGCGCTGAAGTCGGTAGAGTAGTTCAGTCACGATTTTGTCAAAAAAATAAAAAAAGCATCAGCATACAAGGAAGGATAATGAGCCGAGGGCAGAGGGAGCCCGGAGCCGTTATCCTTCTTTTTTGTGCCTGAAAAGGAACTTATGGCTGGGGAATTAGCGCTGAAACATACGAAAATATGACGAACAGTGTCGGAAAATCGCGAAAATGATAAGAAAGTGTCATTAAAACTAACCCGATTAAACTCATTATAATGATGGGTAAAAGGTATTTTTACAGTTATTTCAAGATACATTGGAAGTAAATGTTTCAGGAGCAAAAAAGTAAGATTGTACAGCGGTAAATAAATATATTGACGTAAGATATATTCACATGTAATATAAACCATAATTTATGAGGGAAGTTGTGAGGCTTCCCGCCGGGAATGTTATCCCTGACCTTAATTGACCCGCGGTCTATTCAACGCATTTCTACAATATATATTAGGTGTGATGTTATGTCACATGTAATGCGTAGGCGGTCATTAGTGGTCTTAGACGGATAACGATCCGGAGCATCCCAGTCTCCCGAGAAGCTTTGAAGAGCAGGTACCAGCACTTAACTAAGGAGGAGTAAAGGAATGGCGAAAAAGAGAAAATGGTGGTCAGGTTTACTAGTCTTATCGTTGGTAGGGGTTCTATTTACAGGTTGCAGTACGAATAACACTGCGGGTTCTTCAACAAATGCGCCTGCAGCCACTACAGCACCGGCAGAGAGTGCGGCGCCTGATGCTACGGAAGCACCTGCAGCTGACGCGCCGGTTGACGGCGGAACACTAGTTACAAGCTCTTTCTCCGATATTGTTAATATTAATCCGCTCTTAGTTAATGACACCGCGTCTGGTGATGTGGCCCAGTTCGTCTTCGCCAAGCTGTACAATCTCGACCGTGAAGGCAATGTACAGGCAGAGGATTGGTCGCTGGCTGCCGCGCTGCCGGAGATCTCTGAAGATGGCTTGACCTATACTGTGAAGCTGAAGGATACCGCCAAATGGAGTGACGGTCAGCCCGTCGTTGCAGATGATGTAATCTACACCGTTGAAATGGCCAAGAATAAGGAGACAGGCTCTCCGCTGATCAGTGCCTTTGACAAGGTGAAGAGCGTTGAGAAGGTGGATGACCACACCGTCAAGATCACAATGTCCCAAGTCTATGCGCCGTTCCTGTATGCGCTGGTCCAGGAGATTGTTCCAGCCCATGTCCTGAAGGATGTGAAGCCGACCGAAATGCAGAAGAACCCCTATGGTACTGATCCGGCCAAGACCGTTACAAGCGGACCGTGGAAGTGGACAGCCTGGAAGCAAGGCGAGAGCCATACCCTGGATGCTGATCCGAACTACTGGGGAACCGTGAAGCCTCATATCGCTCAGGTGATCTACAAGATCTATGCTGACCAGAACACTGAGGTTCAGGCGATTATGAAGGGCGACACGGATCATATCAGTGCGATTCCGGTAACCCAGGTTGAAGCAGTTAAGGCTGACGGGAAAATCGATATCATCCAGAAGCCGGGCGCGCAGTACGAATATGTTAACTTCAACTTTGACGGCAAGAACTTCCCGGATGGCTACGGCCTGTTCCAGGGACAGAAGACCAGACAGGCGATTGCCCATGCCTTGAACCGACAAGGAATGGTGGATAATATCCTGAAGGGCGTAGGCGCGCTGATGAATGCGCCGTTCCTGCCGGATACGTGGGCTGACCCGGGTGATGCTGCTGTGAACTATGATTACAATGCTGAAACGGCCAAGAAGCTCCTGGCTGAAGACGGCTGGGTTGCGGATGCCAAGGACGGCATTCTGGTCAAAGACGGCCACCGCTTCTCCTTCGAACTGCAGTATAATGCCGGCAACAGCCGCCGTGAACAGGTAGCTGCTGTTATCCAGCAGAACCTGAAGGATGTCGGCATTGAGGTGAAGCCTAAGGCGATCGACTTCGCTGCATGGATTGACCAGAACGTAACGCCGGGTAAATATCAGGCCCTGCTGCTGGCATGGTCCCTGAATACACCAGACCCGGATGCAGAGAGCATCTTCTCCTCCAAGTACTTCCCGCCTGCCGGACAGAACAGCGGCTGGTATAAGAATGAGAAGCTGGATAAGCTGTGGGTAGACGGATATTCTACGGTAGATCAGGCTAAGCGCAAAGAAATCTACAAAGAAGTAGGTAAGGAAATTTCAACCGACCTTCCTTATGTATTCCTGTATCAGTATGGTCAGGCGATCGGAACAGGACCTAGAGTGCACTGGGCAGAGGAGGATGCTCCTGAGCCGTCACTGGGCTACGGACAGTTCTTCCACGCTATCAAATGGTGGGTAACCGAGTAACGTACCGACTAACTGAATAGACTTGCGGGAGGTGAAAGAGAATTCTCTTTCACCTCCCCCTTTTGTATAAATGGGGGGCCTCCGTAATCTATCGCCTTACCATCTCTAGGAGGATAGCCAATGACAGAATACCTGATACGTAGAGTGCTTCAATCGGTACTGGTCATCTTTCTGATTACCATACTAACCTTTCTTCTCATCCATGCGGCTCCGGGCGGACCCACACAAGTGATGCTGGCCCCGGGCTTGACTCCCGAAATCTTCGAGCAGCAAGCCAAGAATCTGGGTCTGGATCAGCCGATTCATATCCAGTATATCCACTGGATCGGCGACCTGCTGCAAGGGGATCTGGGGTATACCTTCAAGAACCATATTGCGATCTCGGACCTGCTCTGGCCGCGTATCGGCAATACCATAATCCTGATGGGTGCGGCTTGGCTGGTATCCCTGCTGATCGCAATCCCCTGGGGAATCTACAATAGTACCAAAGTCTATGGTTTATCGGATCAGACGGCTTCGTTCATTTCTTATCTGGGCTTCGCCATGCCGACCTTCTGGTTCGGGATTCTATTGCAGCAGTGGCTGTCGCTCAAGCTGGACTGGTTCCCATTGTCGGATATGCATACAAGAGGCAAGGAAGACAGTATCGCTGATTTATTCATGCATCTGGTGCTGCCGGTAACGGTACTGGCACTTGGGTTCCTGGCTTCTTATATGAAGTATGCGCGGGCCAGTATGCTGGAGGTGCTGGATCAGGATTATATCCGGACGGCACGGGCCAAAGGCGTCAAGGAACGGAAGGTCGTCTTCCGCCATGCCCTGCGCAATGCACTAATTCCAATTATTACAATACTAGGCCTTGATCTTCCGATCCTGGTGGGAGGGGCCGCACTAACAGAGAATGTATTCAACTGGCCGGGAATGGGCCGTTGGTTCGTTGAGATGGCCACTGCACGCGAATATTCGGCACTGATGGCTGTGACTATCGTCACGGCTGTGATGGTCGTCATTGGCAATCTGCTGGCAGATATACTGTATGTCGTAGTTGATCCCCGGGTGAAGCTCGGCAAGCAAGGGGGGAAGGCAGCATGAGTACAGATAATACAGAGCTTATCAAAGGGAAGGTCTCCAAGCCGCTGGGAACGCCGGATATGAGTCCGATGCCGGGCGGGACCGACCCGGAAATTCCGGTGGTGGATATGGACAGACCTCCCGGCCCGTGGAGAGTGCTGTGGAAGAAGTTTTCACGCAATCCTTTTGCCATGGGCGGGTTGGCCGTCCTGCTTATCTTTGTCCTGCTGGCGATCTTCGCACCGTTTCTGACTTCCTATGGGCCGGAGAAGATTGATCTGATGTTCGCCAACCTGAAGCCGGGAGCGGAGGGGCATCCCCTCGGCACCGACGAGCTGGGCCGCGATATTCTCAGCAGATTGCTCTACAGTGCGCGAATCTCGCTGCTTATCGGTTTTTCCGTTGCTTTTGTATCCGTGCTGGTCGGATCGGTGGTCGGTGCAATCTCGGGTTACTTCGGCGGATTCGTGGATACGGTATTCATGCGGATTGTTGACGTCATGAACTCCGTACCATCCCTGTTCCTGAATATCCTGGTGATGGCGCTGTTCGGAACACAGATTAAATTCATGATCCTGATTCTGGCGTTCACGAGCTGGATGAGTATTGCCCGGCTGGTCCGGGGAACCTTCCTGCAGCTGCGGGAAATGCAGTATGTGGAGGCGGCCAGAGCAATTGGGGTATCGAGCTGGGGCATCATCTTCCGGCATCTGCTCCGCAATGCGAGCTTCCCGATCATTGTCAATGCGACCTTGATGGTCGGCGGCGCGATTCTCAGTGAATCCGCGTTGTCCTATCTGGGTCTTGGTATTCAGGCTCCGGCTACGAGCTGGGGGCTGATGCTCAGCAACGCCCAGGAGTTCATGCTGATTGATCCGATGCAGGCGGTGTATCCGGGCTTTTGTATCCTGATGGTGGTGCTGGCGGTTAACTTTATCGGCGACGGCATCCGGGATGCCCTTGATCCCAGACAGCAAGTGACCAAATCCCGGAGGAGGCTGGAACAATGGCGCAAAAACTACTCGAAATCCGGAAACTAACCGCCGGCTTTGCGACAGAGAAGGGACTGCTCAAAGCAACCGACGGCATCTCCCTTACGGTGAATAAAGGTCAGACAGTCTGTATTGTAGGCGAATCCGGCAGCGGCAAAAGTGTCACCTCGCTGGCGATCATGCGCCTGATCGATTATGCGGGCGGTATGATACTGGATGGACAGATTGACTTCCATGGACAGGATCTGGGGGCGAAAAGCCAGGAGGAGATGCGGGAGATCCGCGGCAACCAGATCGCTATGATCTTCCAGGACCCGATGTCTTCGCTGAATCCGGTCTTCACCATAGGGGAACAGATTGCTGAGAGTCTGCGGCTGCATCAGAATAAGAAGGATGCAGAAGCGCTGAAGCTGGCGGTCGATCTGATTAGATTGGTGGGCATACCGGCACCGGAGATCCGTGCGAAGCAGTACCCGCATGAGCTGTCCGGCGGGATGTGCCAGCGCGTAGTCATTGCGATTGCTCTGGCCTGTAACCCCGAGCTGCTGATTGCCGATGAGCCGACCACCGCACTTGATGTTACGGTCCAAGCGCAGATTCTGGATCTGCTGCGCAAGCTTCAGTCGGAGCTTGGCATGTCCATCCTGCTGATTACCCACGACATGGGAGTTGCCGCTGAGATGGCGGACCGCATTGCTGTCATGTATGCGGGCGCTATCGTGGAAGAAGGCGGTGTGGAAGAGATCTTCGACCATCCCAGCCATCCTTATACGATAGGTCTGCTCCAGTCGATTCCGGGGTTCGAAGGCGGACGGGGAGGCGAACTCTATACGATCAGCGGAACGATCCCGCCGATAGGACAGCTGCCTGCGGGCTGCCGCTTCCATCCGCGCTGTCCGCATGCGATGGAGATCTGCCGGAGCCAGGAGCCGCCGGATTTCCTGATCTCTGATGATCACCGGGCCGCCTGCTGGCTGTTCAAGGATAAGCCGGTTTCAGCGTATACCAGCGGGGAGGCGAAGCGCGCATGATGAACAAGACATTGGCCAAGCCAGATCGTAAGGTAGCTGCCTCCTCAGAAGTACTGGTGGAGGTTAAGGATATTAAGAAGTATTTTCCGATCACCAAGGGTCTGCTTAACCGGACCGTCGGGCAGGTGAAGGCGGTGGATGGAGTCAATCTGGCGATCCGCCAAGGCGAGACGTTCGGGCTGGTCGGGGAATCCGGCTGCGGCAAATCCACCTTCGGACGGGTACTGCTCCGGCTGCAAAGTGCGACCGGGGGGCAGGTGCTATTCAAGGGCCAGGATATCCATTCGCTGGGTTCGCGTGACATGCGGAAGCTGCGGGAAGAGATGCAGATTATTTTCCAGGACCCGTTCGGGTCGCTGAATCCGCGCTTCCTCGTCAAGGATATTATCGGCGAGCCGCTGCGTATTCACTGGAACATGTCCGGCAAGGAGATCGATGCCCGGGTGGTCGAGCTGATGGAGCTGGTGGGTCTGGATGCCAGCCGCCGGAACCGCTATCCGCATGAATTCTCCGGCGGACAACGCCAGCGCATTGGCATCGCCCGGGCGATTGCGCTGAATCCGCAGTTTATTGTGGCCGATGAGGCCGTGTCCGCGCTGGACGTATCCGTGCAATCCCAGGTCATTAACCTGCTGATGAAGCTGCAGAAGGAGCTGGGCCTAACCTTCCTGTTCATTGCGCATGGTTTGAACGTAGTCCGTCATATCTCTGACCGCGTTGGGGTCATGTACCTGGGCAAGCTGGTGGAGGTGGGAGAGACGGAGGAACTGTTCGCGGCCCCGCTGCATCCGTATACTGCCGCCCTGCTCTCGGCCATTCCCAAGCCTACGCCAAGGCGTAAGCAGGAGCGCATTATGCTGGAGGGAGATGTGCCCTCCCCGGCTAATCCGCCCTCCGGCTGCCGGTTCCATACCCGCTGCCCGTTCGTCCAGGACAAATGCCGCTTAGTGGAGCCGCTGCTGGAAGAGGTCCTGCCGGGCCGTCCGGTAGCCTGTCATTTCCCGTTGCTTCCGAAATCCTGATCAACGAGTACCTATGCTGTACCGAAGAGGAACGCTGCTGAATCTTACGCGGTGTTCCTTTTTTTGATTTTGGGGCCCCCCGCAAAGTACCTGGGTCAACACCTACGCTAAAGCCCCACT
This sequence comes from Paenibacillus sp. FSL R7-0210, assembly GCF_038009085.1. Classification (NCBI taxonomy): domain Bacteria; kingdom Bacillati; phylum Bacillota; class Bacilli; order Caryophanales; family Paenibacillaceae; genus Paenibacillus; species Paenibacillus sp. FSL R7-0210. Next base: position 5,493,072 of record NZ_JBBPAR010000001.1, on the reverse strand, counting down.
TTGTGGGGTTATTTTGTAAGGCCGCCTCAAACTAATCATTGTGCTACAGGCATTTCTATAAGAAAATGAGAAAAAGACTAATCAATACCGCAAAGCTTGCGGAACCGGAGGCTATGGTGAAAAAGGTCAATACAGCAATTTCAGCACTCTTTATCCTTGTTATGATAATAGCTGTCTGGGTATGGGCAGTGTCGGTACATACCTGGACCCTGGCGGGGACCTTGGCTTCCCTGCTCTGTCTGGCCCTGTTTATCTGGACGGGCCTGCGGGCTATTCCCGCTATAACCGGGTACATCATGAACCCCGGCGCACTGCGGACGGTGAATACGGATGACTCCCCGGAGGAACGGCAGCGGATCTGGTGGAAGATTGTGCTGTGGGTGATCGCTAGCCGGGTGCTGCTAATCCTTGCGGCTTATGTATTCTGGGTGCTTCGGGAGGGAGGCTCCGGCAGCCTGTTCTCCCGCTTCATTGAGATCTGGCATATCCGCGGAATTGATGCGATGTCTTACCTGGGCATTGCCGAACGGTGGTATGTGACGGAAGGAGATCCCAGATTTCATATTGTATTTCTGCCGTTCTTTCCCGTTATGATCAAGCTGGCGCAGTTCTTCACAGGCAATTATATGGCTGCAGGATTTGCCGTAGCCAATCTCTGCACGCTTGCAGCGGCGTTGTTCGCTTATGAACTGGCCCGGCTGGATATGGGGCGCAGGAATGCCCTGCGGGTAGTGAAGTACATCTTCATCTTCCCGTCGGCCTTCTTTTTCTTCCTTCCCATGACAGAGGCGCTGTTCCTGCTGCTCTCCCTGATGGCACTGTATTTTGTGCGCAAAAAGCGATGGCTGCTGAGCTGCCTCTGTGCAGCGCTGGCCGGATTCACCCGTTCCCCGGGGATTCTGCTGGCCGTGCCGATTACCGTGGAATTTGCCCGGGAGCTGGCCGCTGGCTACAGGTCAATGGACCGGAAGGCTTTTACGAATAAGCTGATCTTGGCTGTTCTCTCCCTGGTGAGCGTCTCGTTCGGTCTGCTGGCTTATCTCTACATCAATTACAATGTGACGGGCAACGCGTTCCAGTTCAGTATTTATCAGCGGGAGCACTGGTCGCAGCGGTTCTACTTCTTTTTCGATACTGCGAGATATCAGATGGAATATGCGGTGAATACCTTCAAGGATGCCGATTACCGGTCGTTCTTAGGGCTGTGGCTGCCGAATTTGTGTGCGATCTTCCTGGTTCTCTTCATGATGCTGCGCAGTACGAAGAAGCTTAATCCCGCCTACATGGCGTACATGATCGCCTATTTCGTCTATGTGGTGGCCCCGACTTGGCTGCTGTCCGCTCCGCGTTATTTCGCTGTTGCGTTTCCGCTGGCGTTCGCGGCTGTGTTGTTGACGGAGGATAAGAAGTGGAAGGATATCCTGCTCACTACGCTATTTATTTCGGGGGGTCTGCTGTATCTGGCAGTGTTTGTATCCGGTTATCCGGTATATTAGTGTGTATTAGAAATTACAGAAACGATGGTGGCTATGCAGATTCAACTAGAAGATCAGATGGTGACGTTACATGTCCAGTATGCCAAGCGCAAGAAGCTATCCGTAACGGTGGACGGCTCGGACCTCATTACCGTTAAGGCGCCCAAGGGAACGAGTGAAGAGGCGATCCTCGGTGCGGTAGCAAGTCTAGGCCCGAAGATTCTGGAGAAGCTGCGCAGCAATGCGGCAGCCCGGCAGGTGCCGAGGGTTAAGGCTTATGAGGGCGACGAAGAAGCCTTCTTGTACTTGGGGAAGGAATATGCGCTGCATGAGCTGATTGGGGACCGGCAGGCGGATGCGGAGGAGCTGAAGCTTGCGCTGAAGAAGTTCTATACGGCCAGTCTGAAGAAAATCATCGCAGAGCGCATCAAGCCCTACCAGACGCAGCTCAGAGTGAAGCCGAAGAGTATGGAGATTGTGGAGTCGCGGACCAAGTGGGGGAGCTGCAGCTTTGACGGCAAGCTGACGTTCAATTACCGCCTGGCCATGGCGCCGCCTGAAGTGATTGACTATGTCATCATTCATGAGCTGTGTCATCTGCTGCATATGAATCATGACCGTTCCTTCTGGCGGCGCCTGGGCAGTATCATGCCGGACTATAAGGAGAAGGAAGCGTACCTGGCCCGGCAGGGGCAGTTCATGACGCTGTGACCTATGTGACCTATAAAAGAAATGAATTTATTCCATAGATGCGGTAATGTATGGACTATCGTTCTTTCGCCGAAGCGAACATTCGGTGATAGTTGTATTCTGTACACTTAAAAACAGTGGAAAAGAAAGAATTCCTCTCTTAACTGTAGTCTGTACAACTAAATCCGCCTGAATGGGTGAGAACCCGGTGCAGAGGGCATTTTAGTTGTACGAAATACAGCTAAACGGAGATAAGGCGGCACATCAGACGATTTAGTTGTACGGATTGCAATTAAGCATACCACTTGTACCTTCATCGGGGCATGGCAAACCTTCAACAAGCGACTTAGTTAAGCTGCTCTCACATATTGCAATCTGATGCTTCACTAGGCGATGGAAGTAGCCGGATGCTTGACGTTCGCAGGATATTGCTGTCCGCCCTGAGTCCGGACGAATAGGCCCTCTGAATGTCTGCTGCCTGACAGCTCCAGGCCGGGTTCATCCGGGGTGAAGTGAAAGACGATCGTCTCCGTATCGCTGTCCGCAAGCTTCAGGGCGATGTCGCGGCAGGAGACGGGCTGTGCGCTGATCAGATCGAAGAGCTCAAGCTGCCCATTCTCCTGCTGGCAGATGGCAATGAGATTCTCGTCCTCCAGGTAGTAGAGCTGATCGCTGAACACGTTCAGGCAGTAGAACATTAGCAGGCCATGGACGCCGCTGATGCCAAAACGCTCAGATACTGGTACTCGCTGCGCTCCGAGAGAAGAGACCAGGCTCAGATCACGCGGGTCGGCTAGATCCAGCTTGCGGATTGCCGCAGATCCGGCAGTGCCCCCGGGGCAGGCTATGGAGAAGATCTGCTCTTCCACCGGGTAGAAGCCGAACTTAGGATAGAACTCCAAGACTGACTCATTGGCAAAAAGATACATGAAATCACACGCTTGCCCATACTCCTCCAGCACCTTGTCCATCAACCGTGCAGACAGGCCGCGTCCTCTATAGTCAGGATGAGTCATCACCGTCCCGATCTGCACAGCAGGGGATTTCACCCCGTTAATAGTTAGCTCTATTAGATTGACCGAGACATTCGCCACAATCCGGTTTCCCTCCGCGTAAGAATAAGGAACATACTTATCCGTCCAGAAGCCCTCCTCATACCAGCGTTCCAGCTCCAGCTCGAACGTGTCTTTTGCCAGCTCGAAAAAGCTGTTCCGCAGCGGCTCATGATCTTTATAATTGTAGACAAATTGAAGAGTATTCATAGGTAGTTTCTCCTTCGGTGTATTGGTAAAAGTTTAACCCCAACTATACTAAATCCCTCTTAATATTCAACCCCGCGAACCTTTGAGTAGACCATTGTGTCTCTCAAGCTCCCCTGTACATCGGTCTTGTCATTGCGCAGAATACCTTCCAACGTAAAGCCTGTACGTTCGGCTACGCGTGCGCTCTGCGTATTGCGGGAATCGCAGCGGATCTCCAGCCGGTTAGCTTGTAGCTCCTGTATGGCGAAATCTGCAATGGCATTCACCGCTTCCGTGATGTAACCTTGACCGGCGAACGAGGTGTGTACCCAATATCCGATTTCAAATTTACGCACCTGCCAGTCGATCCGGTGCAGGCCGCTGCTCCCGATAAGCTGCCCTGTCTTCTTATGGAAGAGCAGCAGCCGGATATCGCTGCGTTCCAGGAACTGCAGCCGTGATTTCCGGATGGACACCTCCGATTCATCTACAGAAGGGATACGCTGGGCCCAGGGCATCCAAGGGCTTAATTCAGCGGCACTTTGCCGAACGGCTTCGTTTACAGCAGGGCCGTCCCCCCAGCGTGCTGCACGGATTTGCAGGCGGCTGCTTTCGAAGCTCTCCGGTACGGGAATCAGGATGGGGTCTATTGAATAATTGTTCATAAAATCTAGCTCCTATAGAGAGTATTTGGTGAATCAGTTACTTTTAGTATAAGCCATTATATACCATAGGTCATATTTCAGGGTTTCGATACCATAGATTTTAACTAAAGTCAATACGCTAAAGGATACCTAAAAGTACTCTATGGTACTATTCACATTTAATGGCAAGAACGTTATCTTAGGTAATAAGAAGTGTTCACTATTAAGAACCTGTTGTAATGAACCTAGTACTGAAATGGTAGCGAAATTATAGACAGCTGGAGGTAACCCATGAGTGCAATCGCCGGGATCTATTCTATGCAGCATGGGCCGCTGGACCCGGAACTTGGCCTGCGCCTGATGCAGGAGCTGCAGCGTTATCCGGCGGATGATGCCCGGGGTTGGAATACGGAGGGGCTGTTCCTCGGGTGCCACGCACAGTGGATTACCCCGCAGTCCCGGGGCGAGGTGCTTCCCTATTATGATGTGCAGCGGAAGCTGGCGATCGTAGCGGATGCGATCATCGATAACCGCAGCGAGCTCTTTGGACAACTTCAGGTTGTCCGGGAGGATCAGGAGTCGATGCCGGACAGCCTGCTGATTCTTCTGGCCTATGAGAAATGGGGGGATCAGGCTCCGGTGCATCTGGTCGGAGATTTTGCCTTCATGATCTGGGATGCCGGCAGGCAGACGCTGTTTGGAGCAAGGGATTTCTCGGGGAGCCGGACGCTGTACTTCCACCGCTCAGGCAGACAGTTCTCCTTCTGCACCGTGATTCATCCATTGCTTACGCTAATGGATGGGGAGCACGCGCTGCATGAAGGCTGGATCTCGGAATATCTGGCGGGCCAGGGCCGGATGGATGTCGCGGATATGTTCTCCACGGTCTATCAGGGTGTGGAGCAGCTGCCCCCGGCGCATTCAATGACAGTAAGCCCGAAGGGGATTACATTCTCCAGGTATTACACCTTCCAGACTCCGTCTCCACTCCGGCTGCGCAGCAATGGCGAGTATGAGGAAGCGTTCCGTGAATTGTTCGGGCGTGCAGTCCGGGACCGGCTGCGTACCCACCTTGAAGCTGGTGCGAACTTAAGCGGCGGACTGGACTCAGGGGCGGTGGTGAGCTTTGCGGCACAGGAGCTTCGCCGCACGGGTAAGCCGCTCCACACCTTCAGCTCGTATCCTTTGGATCACTTTACAGGGTTCAAGCTGGGCCAGCGGGTGACCGATGAGCGTCCATATATTCAGGAGACCATCGACTATGTCGGGAACATTGAGCCTAGCTTTTACAATTTTCCTGACCGAAGCTCTTATGGCGAAATCGACGAATGGCTCGATATTATGGAGATGCCCTACAAATTCATAGAGAATTCTTACTGGCTGAGGGGCATATATGAACAAGCCGGAATGAAGAATGCCGGAGTGCTGCTTAGCGGACAACGGGGCAACTGGAGTATCTCCTGGGGGCCGGCGCTGGATTACCAGGCGAAGCTGCTGCGTGAATTCCGCTGGTTCCGCTTTTACCGGGAGAATAAGCTGTACAGCCATTCGATGGGAGTAAGCCGCAAAAGAATGCTGAAAATAGCGGGACGCAAGGTATTTCCCGCTCTGGGCCAGCTGATGGCCGGGAAGCAGGAGGCTGCGCCGGAGCTGATCCATCCTGAATTTGCCCGGCGGACCGGGGTGCAGGAGCGGCTGAAGGAGCTGGACCAGTCGCCTGCTTCCCAGACCGTGTACGATATCCGCAGAGAGCATTTCCGCCAGCCGCATGTCTGGAATGTGAACGGAACGGCGGCTACCAAGCTGTCGCTGAAGTACAGGGTATGGGACCGGGATGCGACGAATGACCTGCGTGTCATCAACTTCTGTATGTCGGTGCCTGAGGAGCAATATGTCCAGAACGGAATGGACCGCTCGCTCATCCGCCGGGCGATGGAAGGGCGGCTGCCGGATAAGGTCAGGCTTAACCAGACCCGGCGCGGTATCCAGGGGGCGGACGGCATTACACGTATGCTGCCCGAGTGGCAGAGGTTCCAGCAGGAGCTGAGGGAGATGCTGCAAGACCCCCGTACTTCGTCTTATCTGAATCGTCCCGGGCTCGCCGGATGCTTGGACCGGCTGGGTAGTGAGCCCGAACCATTATTAATCTTTAACACGGATTTCCGCCTTCTTACAAGAGGACTGGTGTTTTACCGCTTTTTGAAGCGGCTCTCCTGAAGGACGTTTCTTGAAAGGGGGTGACAAGATGAAAAAGGAATACAGCAAGCCTGCATTGGAAGTGTTGGATGTGAAAATGACTATGGCTGGCCCGGGGGTATCCATTGCCGATGCGTTCCAAGCCGATCCAGATGAAATCGTTAGTCACTCCTAGTCTTCCTGCATTACCGCTCAGCCCTAATCCCTCTTAGCTTGCTGGAGGGGGATCAGGGCTATCCCTTTATCCGAAGTAATGTTTCCACTTGTCATCCGCAAGACAACGGGTGAAATTGACTGAGATGGAGTGAGCAGTATGGCTGGCACAGTGCAATGCCTCGGTTATAAGGCTTTTGGCCTGCAAATCCTCAGTGAGTTCGCGCTACCAGAACTTCCCCGTACAGATCACCCTGGAAGGATAGGGAGCCTGTCGGTAGTTGAAGGCCGTCTGGCGGAGCGATGGGAAGCGATACCGAAGATTACGCCGAATCTGGGCATCGCGGCGCATGAAGTGATGTTCATGGTGAAGGGCACCGCTATTTTTTCCATACAGAACGGCAGTACGATTACAGTCTCTCCGGCTGCAGGCGCAGATCCGGATAGCATCCGCTTGTTCATTCTGGGCAGCTGTATGGGTGTAGTATTGATGCAAAAAGGGATACTGGCCCTGCACGGCAGCTCGCTTGTGCTGGACAATAAGGCCTATGCGCTGGTGGGGCGTTCAGGTGCGGGTAAATCCACGCTTGCCTCCTATCTGATGGATCAGGGGCATCTCCTGGTCAGTGACGACGTTATTCCCGTGTTGGTGCATAATGGACATCCATTGGCTGTTCCAGGTTATCCGCAGCAGAAGCTGTGGCAGCAGAGCCTGGACTATTTGGGAATGAATTCGTCTGCGTACCGTCCGCTGTTTCAGCGCGAGACCAAGTTCGCCGTACCGGTGCATGACCGGTTCCAGAGTGAGCCGCTGCCGCTGGCCGGCATATTTGAACTGTCTGTGGTGCAGGACGGGCCGGTGGCCGTAGAGGCGATAAGCGGCTTGGACCGGCTCCACACCTTATACAATCATACTTATCAAAAAGCGCTGGTCGACCCAATGGGTGTCAGAGAATGGCACTTCGGGCTGCTGGCCTCGTTCGTAAACCGGCTGCCGATGTACCGGCTAACCCGCCCTGAGCAGGGCTTCAGTGCACCGCAGCAGACGGAAAAGATTATGGAGACGATTATGCCCAAGGTGAAGGAGATGAACCTATGAATATGAATACTACAGAAGTGCTGTCGCCGGATTCGGTACTGGTTCAACGGGAAGGCAATATCGCAAGTGATATGGACGGCGAGAAGGTCATGCTGAATGTGAAGAACGGCAAATACTACAACCTCGGCGAAGTTGGCGGTGAGATCTGGGAAGCACTGGCTTCACCGGTATCGATTCGGCAGATTGCCGGTAAGATGCAGGAGATCTTCGAGGTGCCCGCAGAGCTGGCGCAGCAGGATGTCATTGATTTTGTACAGAATCTGCTGAATGAGGATCTGGTCTCCATCGTTAGCGGACCATGATGACCCTCCGGCGGCTCCGTCTTCTGCTGGTGCATGACAAGGCGTTGCTTGCGCTGCTTCCCGAGACATTATGGCGGCTGCTGCTGGTCCGAATCCAGCTGTTGTTCCCCTTTGCCAGGACGGCCCCGCAGCTTGGGGTGAAATCCCTGGAGACTCCCGCAGTATCCAAAGCTTCCGATATTCGCCGCATCCAGCAGATTACCAAGGCGATCCGGGTGATGAGCCGCTATACTCCCTGGAAAAGCACCTGTATGGTCCGGGCGGTAGCCGCCCTGAAGATGCTGGAGAAGCGGGGCATTGAGAGCACCCTCTACATGGGGGTCGCCCGCGATAAGCAGGGACAAATGATTGCCCACGCCTGGCTGCGCAGCGGATCCCATTATGTCTCCGGGGATGATGCTATGCAGGGCTTCGTGGTGGTGGAGAAGTTCGCGAAGGTGTTACAAGCCGAGTAATCGAGGTGGGTCCATGCAAGCCATAATCTACTACGTCCGGCAGCTTCAGCGGTTGTCGGGCATGAAGCTGTATCTTAATCTGTTTGGCATGGTGATCAGCGGTCTGCTGGAGAGCTCTGCCATTCTGCTGCTGGTTCCCATGCTCGGCATGGCCGGCATTCAGCTGGGCGGCGCGGCGGCTGGCTATCATCTTCCCATGCTCGGATTCATCAGTGAGCTGCCGCAGTCCACAGCGCTGCTGCTGGTGCTGGGCAGTTATGTTCTAATTGTGCTCTGCCAGAATCTGATCGCAAGATTCGTGGCGATCCGCAATGTCGAGATTCAGCAGACCTATGGCAGGCAGCTGCGGGTTGAGGTCTATAGCGCATTGCTGCGGGCGCAGTGGTCTTTTTTTCTGAGAAAACGCACCTCTGATCTGATCAACATGATGACCACCGAGCTGGCCAGAGTCCTGGCGGGTATCAGCGGCTTCCTGCAGTTTCTCACGTCGCTGTTGTTCACCCTGGTGCAGATTGCCTTTGCCTTCTGGCTGTCCCCCAAGATGACACTCGCGGTTCTCGTCTGCGCGGCGCTGCTGTCCATCTTCTCCCGGCGGTTCATCCGTAAGGCAAAGAGGCTGGGTAGCCGCAGCACAGAGCTGGGCAAGACGTATCTAGGTGGCATTACCGATCAGTTGAACGGAATCAAGGATATCAAAAGCAATAATCTGGAGCAGTCCCGCCTCGAATGGCTGCATGCCTTCACCGGCGAGGTGAAGCAGGAGCAGCTTGACTACACGCGCCTGCGCTCTAACTCCCAGCTCCTGTATAAGCTGTCTTCCACGCTGCTGATTGCCGTATTTATCTTCGTATCCTTCCGGTTCATGCAAGTGGAAGGGCCGAATCTGCTGCTGGTCATTCTCGTCTTCACCCGGTTGTGGCCGACCTTCTCGACGCTGCAGTCGCTGCTGGAGCAGCTTGCCTCAGTAGTGCCATCCTTCAAACAACTGCAATCGCTGCAGGAAGAATGTCTGGCCGCTGTCGAGCATGAAGCGGATCAAGCCGGAGGACGGGTGCTGCCTATGACGCTGGAGCAAGGCCTTGAGGCCCGGAATGTCGATTTCCGTTATCATGCGGATGAGCCGCAATATTCGCTCCAGAATGTCAATGTGCGGATTCCCGCCCGGCAGATGACGGCGATTGTCGGACGTTCAGGTGCCGGCAAAAGCACGCTCGTCGATCTGCTCATGGGACTGATGCAGCCGGAGAACGGGGAGATTCTGGCGGATGGTCAGCCGGTCAGAGGGGAGCGGCTGCTGTCCTACCGGAGGTCCATCGGATATGTGGCACAGGACCCGTTCCTGTATAACGCGACCATCCGCGATAATCTAATGATGATCAAGCCGGATGCGGAGGAAGCGGAGCTGTGGGAGGCGCTGGAATTCGCCTCCTCGGCGGACTTTGTCCGCAAGCTGCCGGACGGACTGGATACACTGCTCGGCGACCGGGGCGTCCGTCTGTCAGGCGGGGAGCGGCAGCGCCTGGTGCTGGCGCGCGCCATTATCCGCAAGCCCTCGATACTGGTACTCGATGAGGCGACCAGCGCGCTCGACACCGAGAACGAGCAGCGGATTCAAGAGGCGCTGGAGCGGATCAAGGCTTCCGTGACCGTCATCGTCATCGCCCACCGCCTGTCCACGATCCGTGGAGCCGATCAGATTCTGGTCATCGACCAGGGCCGGGTCATCCAGCAGGGGATCTACAGCGGACTGGCTTCGGAGAAGGGCGGCATGTTCAGCCGGCTATTGAAGGGGCAGGAGGAAGCAGGGTAAGGGTATACCTTAAACGCGAATGTAGGCGAAAAACCGAACACATTCGGTGCTGAGTGGGAGTGTGGTCCAAATGTAATCGAAAAACCGATTACATTGGGCGAGCGCAGAGGTTGTGGCCCGAATGTAATCGAAAAACCGATTCCATTGGGCGAGCGCAGAGGTTGTGACCCGAATGTAATCGAAAAACCGATTCCATTGGGCGAGCGCAGAGGTTGTGGCCCGAATGTAATCGAAAAACCGATTCCATTGGGCGAGCGCAGAGGTTGTGGCCCGAATGTAATCGAAAAACCGATTACATTGGATGGGCGCAGAGGTTGTAGCCCGAATGTAATCGAAAAACCGATTCCATTGGGCGAGCACAGAGGTTGTGGCCCGAATGTAATCGAAAAACCGATTACATTGGATGGGCGCAGAGGTTGTAGCCCGAATGTAATCGAAAAACCGATTACATTGGCTGACCGCCACCCGGCTCCGAAACCGTAAAAAGGCAAGTGCTGCTAATCTAACGCAGCACTTGCCTTTTTGGTATGGCTGTCCCTGCCTACATCTCCTTCTCCGCACCTGTCACCTTCCGCCAGCTCCACAGCAAAGGCCGCAGCGGGAAATACAAGAAATGCAGCGGCTTCGGCAGCGGCAAGGTCTTGGCATCCGCTGCATAGGGATAGAGGAAGCTGGCGGAGCGGAGCATCCGGCTTCGGGTGGATAGAATGCTTGGAAGGTACCGGTTGAAATGCTGCTCCACCTCCGGCTCGAGCGGAGGGGTATTCAAATTCACGATGCGCGGGAGATAGAACAGAATGTCCTGTGCCAGCCTGCGGGCCTTGGGGTTGTCCATCAGCGGGGACAGCGCCGGGTCAACCGGCGTCTCCAGCAGCTCTCTGGCCAGAATCAGCGTCTGTCCTCCTATGGCGTTGTGATCATAGTGTTGTAGTAAGCGGACTAGCTTAGCGGAATCGGGCGGCTGCTGTCCCATTAGCAGCATCTTGATATCCTGCAGCCATCTCAGCCGGGACCAGGCATGTCTGGCACCGTGTACAGCCAGGAACATGAACAGATCCTCCGGCCCCAGATAGCGGACATTCTGGCCGAAGGTGCTGCTGGTCCGCGAATGACGCCAGAGCTCGTCGAACGCAGGCTCTTTGGCGGGCCCCGGTCCTAACCGCCAGTGCAGCTCAAGGTTGACATTACTGACAGGATGCACGAACGTCGAATGATGCTCCCGCCATTTCCAGTCGCCAAGCAGGCTCTCGAACTTGTCTTCCTTCTCATAGCCCAGCCGGATCAGCAAGGTTTCGGCATCCTCCAGCTGTTCCATCGGCACCAGGAAGTCGAGATCCCGGGAGGTGCGCTGCGACAGGTCTCCGTACAGCTCCTGCCCAAGCACCGGCCCTTTGAGGAACAGACAGCGGATATTCAGCTCGGCCAGCTGACCTGCGATATTGCTCATTTCGCCGCTAAGCTGGAGCATCTGTACCGTATTCCTGCGGTATTGCCATTTCAGCTGCTCCAGAACGTCAGAAGGGACCGCCTGCTCCTCCATCTTGCTCAGCCTGGAATAGAGGTAGGGATACACCCTGTGCTGACGGTTCAGCTCCACGAATAAGTCCCAGTTCACCTCTGTGAACAACTGCGGATGCTTCCGCGCCGTCTCATCTGGACTTCCGGAATTCAGTAGTGCAAGAATAAGGTGTACTTCCTTGGTTAAGCTTGCCTGATCAAGAATCTTCCGGTCAGTCATAGGGACGCTCCTTATCTGAGTTGTGAACAGATCCGCACCGGATTTGTTCTATTAAAAGAACGATATTAGTGAGCGTACCATCGATAACCGAAATTTGTCAATTTTTCGCCAGGTGCGTCACGGAACTTATCATTCCTGCCAGTAGAGAATCATCTTGACTCCACGGGGACGGCTGCCCTTATAATGCAGATTAAGAGAGAAAAGAATCGACGGGAGAGTTGCTGAGGAATGGTACTGCTCGGAGCAATCGTGAATGGAATAGCAATAATTGCCGGAACGCTGCTGGGCAAGCTGCTGGAGCGGATACCGGAGAGTATGAAGAACACCGTGATGCAAGCGATTGGACTGGCGCTTATGCTGCTTGGGGTGCAGATGGGCCTGAAAAGCGGGAATTTCCTCATTGTCATCCTAAGTCTGGTGATCGGCGCTGTGGCCGGGGAGTGGATCAACATTGAAGACAAATTCACCCGTGCGGGCGATTGGCTGGAGCGCAGAGTAGGTGCCGGCGGACAGGGGAGTATCTCGCTGGGTTTTGTCACGGCAAGTCTGGTGTTCGTTGTAGGGGCCATGGCTATTCTAGGCGCACTGGACAGCGGCATCAAAGGCAATCATGAGATTCTCTACGCTAAATCCATTATGGACGGATTCATTGCCATGATTCTGACTTCTACGCTGGGCATCGGAGTGATGTTCTCGGCCATTCCTGTAGTTCTGTATCAAGGGGCCATCGCTTTGCTGGCTACGCAGATTACCCGGTTTGTGCCTGATGTGCTGCTGAGCGACTGTATTGCAGAGATGACCGCTACAGGCGGGGTGATGATTATCGGAATTGGGCTGAACCTGCTCGGGATCGCCAAGATCAAGGTAGCTAACCTGCTGCCCGGTATCCTGGTGGCTGTGCTGCTGGTCGTGCTGGTACATAACTTTTAAGTGAATTGAGGGAGGATCTTTTCTGCTTGAGCTTCAATGAACCTGCTTGCGTCTCTCGTTGATCGAACTAACCCACTGCTGAGTTTGATCTACTTTCCAAGCGGCGCATTCCTCCTGTTCTCCGTCTGTGTATGTAATTCTTAACAGTGGCTGACCGGCCTTCCCGGTTTTGCCGAGATGTGCAGTGGCTGTATCAACACTTAGGATAGATTTCAGCGGGAGGATCAGGCTTCTGGCGGGCAGATACATTTCCCATATCAGATCGTCCTTCAACAGAACAAGCCAGCCATTACCCCGGATTTGTCCCTGACCCAGTGTAGAGCGGCCATAGAAGTTGGCAAGACGGTCCGAGACAATAATCGTCTGGTCCTGCAACTGGCGGCGGATTCGCAAGATCCTGACACTTACTATGATTGCAGCAAGCAACAGTACTGTGAATACAATGATCATTGTAATGTCAATCAGCCCCTTACCTGATTCGAGATTATTCGTTGTACAGCTTCTATGAGGAAATTATCATATGCTGTGGCCGACGGAAATGAGGTTGCGCACAGTATAGTCAGGTGCGCTCGCACGGCTACAGCTAATGCTCCGGATGTTCCTCTTTTATCCCTCTATTCTTTGATTACAATAGCAATAACACCCCGCGCCTTCCCGCTTGCACTGAGCGCATGGGCAGTGCGCAGCCCTTCTTCACTAAGTGGAAAAGCACCGCCGATCAGCGGCTCCAGCCTCCGCCCTGCCGTCAGCCGGGCCAGCTCGCTCAGCTGGTAGGGATCGGCAGCGGGAGACAGATAAGCTGTTGTAACTCCCTGCTGTGCTGCCAAGGCCGGATCAGGCTGTTCAGCAGTGGAGATCAGCCTTCCGCCTGGAGCCAGTACTGCGAAGCTTCTGTTTAGCACACTGCCTCCTGCGGTATCAATCACCACATCGATGCTCTGTCCCAGAATCGCGGCAAAATCCTGCCCGCCGCTGTTAATCGCCTGATCGGCCCCGAGGCCCCAGGCAACATCCAGCTCATCACCGCCGCTGACGGTAGTAATCACCGTAGCGCCCCGGAGCTTGGCCAGCTGTACCGCGAAGCTGCCGGTTTCGCCTGTACCGTCCTGCACCAGCATACGGTCCCGGCTGGAGACCTTGGCGGCAGCCAGCGCCTGCCAGGCGGCAAGCCCGGCAGCAGGTAACACCCCGGCTGCTGCGAAGGATAACCCCGGGGGCTTAAGTGCAAGCTGATCCTCCTTGGCACACGTGTATTCCGCGTAACCTCCGCTCTCGGCAGCAGGCTTCAGACCAAATACCTCGTCGCCAGGCTTGAAGCGGCTCACCGCTGCGCCGGTGTCCGCAATGATTCCGGCTACAACAACGCCTGGAATGAATGGACAGACAGCAGGGCGTTCCCCGCCGGCAATCCGTGTTTCATCCAGTATTCTGCAATCTGCCGGATGAACCGAGGTCGCATACATCTCAATCAGCACCTCATGCTCACCCGGAACAGGCAGGGGAAGCTCTATCTCCGTTAGATCCCCGTGTGCTCCGGGCATATGTATAGCAATGGCCTTCATCTATAGTGGGCCTCCTTTATCTAATGGCGGATGATTTGGTACATACTATACGCATACGGCTTCCGTTAGTCAAAATCCGTGGTTCCAAGTCTTTTTCCATGAATGTTTGGACAAAAGATTGAAATCAAGCAGCGCAGTACGGTAGAATTGCACTAGGTAACGTTCTATATATCAGATTTAACCAAGAAGGGGATTGTAACGCTTGAATAATGAAGAAGTAATCCAAGAGCTGCCAGAGAACTATGACGAACTGAAGAGAGCCGCCGGCCGTTCCGCAGACTGGAGAGCGCGTCTTGAAGCGGTAGAAGAGCTGGGCCGCTACAAGCACAAACAAATTATCGATATCCTTAATCGCCTGATGATCAGCGATCCTGTATATACCGTGCAAGAAGCTGCATATAACAAGCTGGTGGCTTTTGGCGAAGAGGTCAAGGTTCCATCGAAGAACAAAGCTGAACTGTTCAAAGGGGTATCCAAGATTATTCTGCGCATTAAGAAGAGCCTGCCCAAGGACCATTCTTACGAAGAGTTCAAAGAAAAGCTGAAGAAGATGCGGGTTGATATCTACGATGCCTATGAAGGCGAGAAGGGCGCGGATTTCGATCAGTGGCTGGAGAAGATGTGGGCTTCGGCTGCCAAGTAACCAGTCTCAAATAACATAGTTAATTAGCATGACAGCACCAAGCGGAGAGATAGGGGCGTTCCTTATCGCTCCGCTATATTTTTGTGAGAAAGGATGATTACATGCTTACGGTTACATTTCAGGAATTCCTTAAGCTGTCCACGCAGCTGCGTCCCGGGTACACCGCCAGTCTGGGGAAGGCTCCGGCAGGGGGCAGTGAGGCGATATTAGAGTTTACACCCGAAGTTCCTGCGCTTCTGCGGGCGGTCTATGATACAGTTCTTGGAACAGGCGGCGCCGAGGAAGATCCCAGTCTGCTGGAGTTCATTCCGGGCTACCGGCTGATTCATATCGGGGAATACGGCCATGAAGTGAAGATACTGTCAGGGATTCTGCAGGAGAAGGGATATACCGGCGGTGGAACCGTGTTGCCGTTGCTGACCAACTATGGAAGTGATTATATCTGCTATTACCGCTCTGAAGAAGGGGTGGAGCGGATTTGCGATCTGCTGCACGACTACGGCGATTTGGTGGTAATGTACGATTCGCCGGAGAAGTTCCTGGAGACGCTGTGCGAATTCTATAAGCAGGAGGTCTACTTTCTGGATGAGGAAGGCTACCTGGACTGCGATCTGGTAAAAGAAGGCGAAGTAGGCACAGCGCTCAACCCGGAGGCGGAATATTGGTCCGAGTAAGGTGCGCACTGCACGCTTAGGCGTCCAAAAACACAAAAATCCCCGTCCTGCATCACTGTAGGAACGGGGATTTTAAGGTTCTAAGCTGGTGGGGAGAGCTACCTGCTTGCAGTACTCCCTTGACTGAAGAGCTTCTGCTACTGGTTAGCCTTCTTCTCCTGCTCACGCAGCTCGATTCTGCGGATCTTCCCGGAAGTGGTCTTCGGCAGATCCGTAATGTATTCGATTTTGCGCGGATACTTGTAGGGAGCGGTCTGCTCCTTGACATGGGCTTGCAGCTCTTTGGTCAGCTCCGGTGTTCCGGCGTGGCCGTCCTTGAGTACGATAAAAGCCTTGACGACCGACCCACGGATCTCATCCGGGCTTGCGACCACAGCACATTCCTTAACGAGGGTATGCTTCATCAGCGCCTCTTCGACCTCGAACGGCCCGATCGTGTAGCCCGAGCTGATGATGATGTCATCGCCGCGCCCCTCGAACCAGAAATAGCCGTCCTCATCCTTGCGCGCCCGGTCGCCGGTTACGAAATACTCTCCATGTGAGCAGTTCGCTTTGCGCTCGGGATCTTTATAGTAGTTCTGGAACAATGCAGGCATGCTCAGATGTACGGCGATATCACCGACCACTCCGGCCGGCAGCGGATGTCCGTTCTCGTCGATCACCTCGACAATGCCCGGAGCAATCGATTTGCCCATGGAGCCGACCCGAATCGGTTCATCCTTCAGCGCTGCGATGATGAGTGTGCTCTCTGTTTGTCCATAGCCGTCACGGATTGTAATATTGAAGTGTTGCTGGAATGTATGAATGACTTCCTGATTCAGCGGTTCACCGGCGGATACGGCGCAGCGCAGATTGGACAGATCGTATTCTGCCAGGCCCTCAGTCTTCGCCATCAGGCGGTATTCAGTCGGAGTGCAGCATAATACCTGAATCTTCTCGTCTTGCAGCAGCTGCAGGTAGCGCTCCGGATGGAAGGCTCCGTTATAGACGAAGCCAGTTGCCCCGTTGCCGAGTACCGTCAGGAACGGACTCCAGATCCACTTCTGCCAGCCCGGTGCGGCTGTAGCCCAGACCGTATCTGATTCACGGATATCGAACCAGAGGGAGGAAGTGATCCGCAGATGGGCATATCCCCAGCCGTGCGTGTGAACTACTGCTTTGGGATTGCCGGTGGTTCCGGAGGTATAGGCCAGAATGGCGATATCATCGCGGCGGCTGGCAACCGTAGGGTAAGAATCAGCTTGTCCTTCCATTAGACCTTCCAGGTCGATCCAGCCTTCTTCAGGCTCAGCTTCACCGCTGGAGACGGACAGGCGGTAGTCCAGTGCGGGCAGATCGTCGGAGATTTTGTTCACTTCTCCGGTAACCTCAGACCAGACAATAACAGCCCGCGCTTCGGAATGGCGCAGCCGGTACGAGAGATCCTTCGCCCGCAGCATTTCAGACGAAGGAATAACAGCCAGTCCCAGCTTCAGGCAGGCCAGATATATCGCATAGGCGATGATGCGGCGGGGGACCATGACCAGGACCCGGTCGCCTTGCGTAAGTCCAAGACCGGCCAGTCCGCCGGCGAGACGGTTAGCCTGAGCCATGAGCGCACCATAGGTGATTTGCTCCAGGCTCCCATTTTCATGTAACCATTTAATTGCAAGCTTATCTTCAGGATGCTGCTCCATTTCCGAAGTGAGATTGTAGAATTCAGGTGCGATCCAACGTTGATTATCCAAATGAACCTCTCCTATATAAGTGTGATGATGTATCTGTTGACTACAGTATAGCACGTTCTCCTAGTACCAGATGCTAATCGGCTCATAGGGAAGCGGAGAATGTTCTGTGACAGTCTTTATTTTGAAGCATCTTGATTCATACAGAATCCCTGAAGGTATTTTTAACCGGATAAGGGAACCATACATTAGAGCCCTTCGCGCAGCGAAGCGGCAGAAAGCAGGCCATTGCAATGGACGAGAACACAGTGATCGATGAGACATTTATTAATGAAGGAAGTATTAGTGAAGCAGAATTCAATGAAATATTCGCTATCATGGAAGCCTCTTTTCCGGTAAGTGAGCTTAGAACCCGCAGCGGGCAGCAGGCTTTGCTGGATCAGCCGAATTATCATCTGTATACCAGCAAGGATACGGAGGGGCAGATACTGGCTTTTTTGGCGGCATGGGAATTACCCGAACTGCGGTTCATCGAGCATATTGCCGTGAATCCCCAGCGCCGGAGCGGAGGGATCGGCCGCAAGCTGATGAGCAGCTACCTTATGCGTTCGGACAAGCCGGTGCTGCTTGAGGTAGAGCCGCCGGACGGGGAGCTGGAGCAGAGAAGAATCGGATTCTATGAGCGGCTGGGCTTTTACCTGAATCCCTATGACTATATGCAGCCGCCGCTGCGTACGGGGCAAGCCGATCTTCCGCTGCGCATTATGACCTACCCGGAGCCGGTAACGATGAAGGAGTTCCTCCATTTCAGAGATGTTTTGTACACAGAGGTGTATGGGGTGAGCATTTGAATTACTTCTTTACAATCCGGATACAAGTTAGAAACAAGTTAATGGTTTAATAAGTCTATAGCAAGGAACACACACAACAACATCACAACTAAGGGAGACGATATTCAATGAAAAGCAAAAAAATGATCATAGCAACGATGGTATTCGGAATGGCCGTTACAGGTTCAGCAGGGGTCTACGCAGGAACGAACATGCAGAAAATCAGCGCTTATCTTAATCACGGAATCGGGTTCAAAGTGAACGGAGCGGCCTATACCCCAGTCGATAACAACGGCAAAACGATGGCGCCAATCACTTATAAGGATACAACGTATCTTCCGGTCCGGGCGATGGCAGATGCACTGAAGGTGCCGGTGACATTCAATGCCTCCACGAATGAAGTTATCCTTGGGACTGGAACAGGAGCCACAGCGCCTGATAATGGTTCATCTGTGAAGCTGACGGCCGTACAGTACAGTGCAGCGCAGAAGGAGCAGATTGCTAAGGCGTTTGCGAACTTCCAAGGTTTTGAGACAGCCTATGCTCCGACACAGATGGTCAGCGGAGATGCCTTCCAGAAGGTTGCGGGCGGCGATGACGGCGTAAGCTTCCTGTTCAATAAAATGCGTGTAAATGTCTCGCCGCGTGACTATTCCGATGGTTATGACAGCACTACAGTGAAGCTCTCCAATGGAACAGAAGCGAAATGGTACACTCCTTCGGATACGCCGATGCTGACCTTCAAGCTCGCAGACCGTTTTGTAACCATCAGCTCCGCTGACAAAGCTCTTAGCAAAGCACAAATCGAGAAAGTGGCTGTAGGCGTAACGAAACTAAGCAAATAATTAATTCTGCTTCTATAAGAATAGAATGCAAAAGGGATGTCCGCAGAGCCGTAACTGGCCGCGCAGACATCCCTGCTTTGTTTTGAAATGCTTGTCACTGTTATTTGTTAGAGCTATGCTGTTTATTGGCCAGTCTTGCTCCAGGAGTTCCTTTACCGCGTTTTCTGTTCTTTAGCGCTTTACGCTGATTCTCCTGGAATTTCTCCACGAATTCATGAGTGTCCATAACAATCCCCCTAGAAGGTTAGATGACGTAGGCTTGAGGCTTCCAAGCATACGTTTAGATATTCGGTTATTCTGTCCATTTGCGGTGCATATCATTCTAAACTTATGGTTGAAAAAATGCTTGCAATGAATCTCTATACGTGATATATTCTATTTCTGGCCGCGAAACATCAACGCCTGGCTCGAACAAGAAGTTGAAAAAAAGAGCTTGCATTGCTCAGATGAACGTGATATATTATAAGAGTTGCTGGTGACGACAACATCGACACTAACAACGAGCTTGATCTTTGAAAACTGAACAACGAGTGAGTATCGGAGATCACTTCGGTGAGATCCAAAAATGAGAATGTAAATTCTCGTCAGATGTTTCAAAATGAGCAATCGCTCTTTCTAAATACCAATTTGGAGAGTTTGATCCTGGCTCAGGACGAACGCTGGCGGCATGCCTAATACATGCAAGTCGAGCGGAGTTTGAAAGGAAGCTTGCTTCCTTTCAAACTTAGCGGCGGACGGGTGAGTAACACGTAGGCAACCTGCCCTCAAGCCTGGGATAACTACCGGAAACGGTAGCTAATACCGGATAATTTCTTTTTTCTCCTGAGAGAAGAATGAAAGGCGGAGCAATCTGCTGCTTGGGGATGGGCCTGCGGCGCATTAGCTAGTTGGTGGGGTAACGGCCCACCAAGGCGACGATGCGTAGCCGACCTGAGAGGGTGAACGGCCACACTGGGACTGAGACACGGCCCAGACTCCTACGGGAGGCAGCAGTAGGGAATCTTCCGCAATGGGCGCAAGCCTGACGGAGCAATGCCGCGTGAGTGATGAAGGTTTTCGGATCGTAAAGCTCTGTTGCCAGGGAAGAACGTCCGGTAGAGTAACTGCTGCCGGAGTGACGGTACCTGAGAAGAAAGCCCCGGCTAACTACGTGCCAGCAGCCGCGGTAATACGTAGGGGGCAAGCGTTGTCCGGAATTATTGGGCGTAAAGCGCGCGCAGGCGGTTATTTAAGTCTGGTGTTTAAACCTTGGGCTCAACCTGAGGTCGCACTGGAAACTGGGTGACTTGAGTACAGAAGAGGAAAGTGGAATTCCACGTGTAGCGGTGAAATGCGTAGATATGTGGAGGAACACCAGTGGCGAAGGCGACTTTCTGGGCTGTAACTGACGCTGAGGCGCGAAAGCGTGGGGAGCAAACAGGATTAGATACCCTGGTAGTCCACGCCGTAAACGATGAGTGCTAGGTGTTAGGGGTTTCGATACCCTTGGTGCCGAAGTTAACACAGTAAGCACTCCGCCTGGGGAGTACGGTCGCAAGACTGAAACTCAAAGGAATTGACGGGGACCCGCACAAGCAGTGGAGTATGTGGTTTAATTCGAAGCAACGCGAAGAACCTTACCAGGTCTTGACATCCAACTAACGAAGCAGAGATGCATCAGGTGCCCTTCGGGGAAAGTTGAGACAGGTGGTGCATGGTTGTCGTCAGCTCGTGTCGTGAGATGTTGGGTTAAGTCCCGCAACGAGCGCAACCCTTGACTTTAGTTGCCAGCAGGTGAAGCTGGGCACTCTAGAGTGACTGCCGGTGACAAACCGGAGGAAGGTGGGGATGACGTCAAATCATCATGCCCCTTATGACCTGGGCTACACACGTACTACAATGGCCGGTACAACGGGAAGCGAAGCCGCGAGGTGGAGCCAATCCCAGCAAAGCCGGTCTCAGTTCGGATTGCAGGCTGCAACTCGCCTGCATGAAGTCGGAATTGCTAGTAATCGCGGATCAGCATGCCGCGGTGAATACGTTCCCGGGTCTTGTACACACCGCCCGTCACACCACGAGAGTTTACAACACCCGAAGTCGGTGGGGTAACCCGCAAGGGAGCCAGCCGCCGAAGGTGGGGTAGATGATTGGGGTGAAGTCGTAACAAGGTAGCCGTATCGGAAGGTGCGGCTGGATCACCTCCTTTCTATGGAGAATCGTTTCCTGCAACGGAAACATTCAAATCTTAAATCTAGCCGGTCGGCTAGTGACTCACTCGTTGGTCAGTTTTGAGAGCTCAAACTCTCATCTTTACTGGCTGTAACTTCTATCGACACAGTCGTGTTCGAACAGAACTTACAGCAACTTGATCCTTGAAAACTGGATACCGAAACGAATTTGCGTTTTAGAACATCTTTTAGCTGAAACTTGTGTAAGCAAGTGGAAATAGTTATTAGTTGCTACCGTGATTTTCCTTAGGGAAAACACATTGGTTAAGCTACTAAGAGCACACGGAGGATGCCTAGGCGCCAGGAGCCGACGAAGGACGTGGCGAACAACGAAACTGCCTCGGGGAGCTGTAAGCAAGCTTTGATCCGGGGGTGTCCGAATGGGGAAACCCAGCTGTGGTAATTCGCAGTTACTCATTTCTGAATACATAGGAAATGTAGAGGCAGACCAGGGGAACTGAAACATCTAAGTACCCTGAGGAAGAGAAAACAATAGTGATTCCGTCAGTAGCGGCGAGCGAACGCGGAACAGCCTAAACCAAGAGGCTTGCCTCTTGGGGTTGTGGGACGTCTCACATGGAGTTACAAAGGAATATGGTAGGCGAAGAGGTCTGGAAAGGCCCGCGATAGAGGTAAAAGCCCTGTAGCCTAAACTGTGTTCTCTCCGAGACGGATCCCGAGTAGTGCGGGGCACGTGAAACCCCGTATGAATCCAGCAGGACCATCTGCTAAGGCTAAATACTACCTGGCGACCGATAGTGAAACAGTACCGTGAGGGAAAGGTGAAAAGCACCCCGGAAGGGGAGTGAAATAGAACCTGAAACCGTGTGCTTACAAAAAGTCAGAGCCCTCTTTATGGGTGATGGCGTGCCTTTTGTAGAATGAACCGGCGAGTTACGTTTAACATGCAAGGTTAAGGTGAGAAGCCGGAGCCGCAGCGAAAGCGAGTCTGAATAGGGCGACTAAGTATGTGGACGTAGACCCGAAACCGTGTGATCTACCCCTGTCCAGGGTGAAGGTGCGGTAACACGCACTGGAGGCCCGAACCCACGCATGTTGAAAAATGCGGGGATGAGGTGGGGGTAGCGGAGAAATTCCAATCGAACTCGGAGATAGCTGGTTCTCCCCGAAATAGCTTTAGGGCTAGCCTCGGTGAATGGAGTGGTGGAGGTAGAGCACTGATTGGGTGCGGGGCCCGCAAGGGTTACCAAGCTCAGTCAAACTCCGAATGCCATTTACTTCTTGCCGGGAGTCAGACAGTGAGTGCTAAGATCCATTGTCAAAAGGGAAACAGCCCAGACCATCAGCTAAGGTCCCCAAGTGTGTGTTAAGTGGGAAAGGATGTGGAGTTGCACAGACAACCAGGATGTTGGCTTAGAAGCAGCCACCATTGAAAGAGTGCGTAATAGCTCACTGGTCGAGTGACTCTGCGCCGAAAATGTAACGGGGCTAAACACACCACCGAAGCTATGGCTAGATGCTTTGCATCTGGGGTAGGGGAGCGTTGTATGTGGGTTGAAGGTGTACCGTAAGGAGCGCTGGACAGCATACAAGTGAGAATGCCGGTATGAGTAACGAAAAGATCAGTGAGAATCTGATCCGCCGAAAGCCCAAGGTTTCCTGAGGAAGGCTCGTCCGCTCAGGGTAAGTCGGGACCTAAGGCGAGGCCGACAGGCGTAGTCGAAGGACAACAGTTTGAAATTACTGTACCACCGTAATCCGCTATGAGCGATGGGGTGACGCAGGAGGGTAGTGACGCGGACTGATGGATGTCCGTCTAAGCAGTGAGGCTGGTGTGCAGGCAAATCCGCACATCATTAAGGCTGGGCTGTGATGGGGAGCGAAAATTATAGTAGCGAAGGTCATGATCTCACACTGCCAAGAAAAGCCTCTAGCCAGGAGAAGGTGCCCGTACCGCAAACCGACACAGGTAGGCGAGAAGAGAATTCTAAGGCGCGCGGAAGAACTCTCGTTAAGGAACTCGGCAAAATGACCCCGTAACTTCGGGAGAAGGGGTGCCTCGGTAGGGTGAATAGCCCGAGGGGGCCGCAGTGAAAAGGCCCAAGCGACTGTTTAGCAAAAACACAGGTCTGTGCGAAGCCGCAAGGCGAAGTATACGGGCTGACGCCTGCCCGGTGCTGGAAGGTTAAGGGGAGCGGTTAGGGGTTAAACCCGAAGCTGTGAACCGAAGCCCCAGTAAACGGCGGCCGTAACTATAACGGTCCTAAGGTAGCGAAATTCCTTGTCAGGTAAATTCTGACCCGCACGAATGGCGTAACGACTTGGGCGCTGTCTCAACGAGAGATCCGGTGAAATTTTAATACCTGTGAAGATGCAGGTTACCCGCGACAAGACGGAAAGACCCCATGGAGCTTTACTGCAGCTTGATATTGAATTTGGGTACGATCTGTACAGGATAGGTGGGAGCCGTGGAGGCAGGAGCGCAAGCTTCTGCGGAGGCGCCGTTGGGATACCACCCTGATCGTATCTAGGTTCTAACCTAGTGCCCTCATCGGGTACGGGGACCGTGTCAGGCGGGCAGTTTGACTGGGGCGGTCGCCTCCTAAAGAGTAACGGAGGCGTTCAAAGGTTCCCTCAGAATGGTTGGAAATCATTCGCAGAGTGCAAAGGCATAAGGGAGCTTGACTGCGAGACCTACAAGTCGAGCAGGGACGAAAGTCGGACTTAGTGATCCGGTGGTACCGCATGGAAGGGCCATCGCTCAACGGATAAAAGCTACCCTGGGGATAACAGGCTTATCTCCCCCAAGAGTCCACATCGACGGGGAGGTTTGGCACCTCGATGTCGGCTCATCGCATCCTGGGGCTGAAGTAGGTCCCAAGGGTTGGGCTGTTCGCCCATTAAAGCGGTACGCGAGCTGGGTTCAGAACGTCGTGAGACAGTTCGGTCCCTATCTGTCGTGGGCGCAGGAAATTTGAGAGGAGCTGTCCTTAGTACGAGAGGACCGGGATGGACGTACCGCTGGTGCATCAGTTGTTCCGCCAGGAGCATGGCTGAGTAGCTACGTACGGACGGGATAAGCGCTGAAAGCATCTAAGCGTGAAGCCCCCCTCAAGATGAGATTTCCCAATTAGTAAGACCCCTTGAAGACGACGAGGTAGATAGGTTGGAGGTGGAAGTGCAGCAATGCATGGAGCTGACCAATACTAATCGGTCGAGGGCTTATCCAAGAACTACCCCAAAAAGTGAAGATGAAGCTGACGAAGCGGATTCCGAATACTTTCCGGGGGCCCCGTAACAAGGGCGAGCGCAGATTCGTTTCGGATTCAGTTTTCAGGAATCAATTTCCTGAAGCATTTACGCTGTAAATGCCCGTTTGGTGGCGATAGCGGAGGGGTTCCACACGTACCCATCCCGAACACGACCGTTAAGCCCTCCAGCGCCGATGGTACTTGGACCGAAGGGTCCTGGGAGAGTAGGACGCCGCCAAGCGGACCATCCACACACATTGTGGTATTTTTTTTGCCCTGATTGGTTACATATTCCCTGATAGCTCAGTTGGTAGAGCACTCGACTGTTAATCGAGTTGTCACAGGTTCGAGTCCTGTTCGGGGAGCCATATGGAGAGGTGTCCGAGTTTGGCCGAAGGAGCACGATTGGAAATCGTGTAGGCGCCACAAGCGTCTCGAGGGTTCGAATCCCTCTCTCTCCGTAGCAATACTTTTTACACAGCATGGCTCGTTGGTCAAGGGGTTAAGACACCTCCCTTTCACGGAGGTAACATGGGTTCGAATCCCATACGAGTCACCATTTTTTTGGAACTGATACATGGAGGCTTAGCTCAGCTGGGAGAGCATCTGCCTTACAAGCAGAGGGTCGGGGGTTCGAACCCCTCAGCCTCCACCATCTATCTTAACCGAATAGATTTTGTTCAATGACGCGGGGTGGAGCAGCCCGGTAGCTCGTCGGGCTCATAACCCGAAGGCCGCAGGTTCAAATCCTGCCCCCGCAACCAATTTGGAACCGTGGTGTAGTTGGCCTAACATGCCTGCCTGTCACGCAGGAGATCGCGGGTTCGAATCCCGTCGGTTCCGCCATTTTAATTGGTATTAAGACATGAGGGATTGAGCATCCTATATCTCGAAGTATAGAGTATCCATCCGATTCCGTAGTATTTTGCTAATTATAATATTGGGGATTAGCCAAGCGGTAAGGCAACGGACTTTGACTCCGTCATTCATAGGTTCGATTCCTATATCCCCAGCCATCTTTTTTGGATTGTTTCTCTTATGAGAGCCATTAGCTCAGTTGGTAGAGCACCTGACTTTTAATCAGGGTGTCGAAGGTTCGAGTCCTTCATGGCTCACCATTTTCTTGTAACGTGTGCGCGTGTGGCGGAATGGCAGACGCACCAGACTTAGGATCTGGCGTTTCACGACGTGGGGGTTCAAGTCCCTTCACGCGCACCATGTTTTTGCGGACGTGGCTCAGCGGTAGAGCATCGCCTTGCCAAGGCGAGGGTCGCGGGTTCGATTCCCGTCGTCCGCTCCATATAGATTTTGCGCCCTTAGCTCAGCTGGATAGAGCGTTTGACTACGAATCAAAAGGCCGGGAGTTCGAATCTCTCAGGGCGCGCCATATATTGCTTCATTGAATTATCTAAGTGTCCGTCAGATTCGAACGAGTTCGTTGGAGCATAAGCTTCGATAGCACAACTTCGCAATCGGATGCGTAGCATCCGTATCTCTCAGGGCGCGCCATTTTTATTAACGGGATGTAGCTCAGCTTGGTAGAGCACCTGGTTTGGGACCAGGGGGTCGCATGTTCAAATCGTGTCATCCCGATATTTCATTTCACCTATGCGGGTGTAGTTCAATGGTAGAACTTCAGCCTTCCAAGCTGATAGCGTGGGTTCGATTCCCATCACCCGCTTATATCTGTATCACGTGAGTCCGTCATCCCTATGGGGAAGGCGGACTTTTTTTGCTATTTGGAAATGTATGCGAAAAACAGAACACAATGTGATGCAGGGAAGGTGAATGACCGAATGTAATCGAAAAACCGAACACAATTGGATTGGGTGCGCCGTGTAGACCAAATGTAATCGAAAAACCGAATACAATTGGACTGGGAGCGCCACGTAGGCCGAATGTAATCGAAAAACCGAACACATAGAACTCAGAGTATCTGTGAGCCAGAGCGCTAAGGGCTGTAGTTGTCAAATGGCCGTCAGAAGGCAGAGAGATGGAGAAAAGTGAGCTTCGTATACGAGTGGTATAGAGGCACCAGTATCATTCACCCGCTAGGGTGATTTTGTTGTAAGGGCTGGAATGTTGCAATAGTATGGGAGGGCGTTATGTTTCTATAGAACTGATATAGTATAACTATTGGACTATTGGATCATAGGCAACACTTACTTGGAAGCTGAGGAGCATTTGTTATGACAGACAAAGTAATACGGATTTTCAGAATCATTAACGCCATTCAGTCGAACCCGGGGATTACCGCAGCAGACTTGGCCTTTAGGTGCGAGGTGAATATTAGAACGATCTACAGGGATCTTGAGGTGATCAGCCACTTTGCACCGGTTACGAATGAGGGAAGAGGCACGGGCTACCGGTTCATGGGCAAATTCTTTTTATATCCGCTGGATTTCTCGGAGCAGGAGTCGCTGGCGTTCTCTTTGCTGCCTTCTGTGCTGAATCCGGATAGAATCCCGCCGGGTTTTCATTCTGCTTATGACAAGGTGATGGGGACTCATCTGAAGGAGAAATCGCGGCAGAATGGTCTGCTGGAGAATATCGCGGATATTATTCAAATGGGTACCCCTGCCTACCGCAAGGAGAGCCGGAACTTCCTGCAGCCGCTTATTGGAGCCATTCTGGAGCAGCGCAGCATCCGGACGGTATACCACTCGCAGTCACGCAACGCCACTACAGCGCGGAAGATTGATCCTTATTATCTGATCCCGCGGGATCAGCGCTTTTATCTGATTGGCTATTGCCATCTGAAGGGCGCAATTCGTACGTTCCGGATCAGCCGGTTTGAGCAGGTCGAGATGACGGCTTCCACTTTTGATAAGGGAAATTTCAATATTAAAAAATATCTGAAAAATACCTGGTCGATCAACCGGGGGACCCGGAATGTCACGTTCAAGGTACGGTTCGATCCGGAGGTGGCGCGTTACATTAAGGAAGAGGAGCTGTTCGTACAGCCGCGGATGAGCGAAGAATGCGATGGAACGCTGCTGTTCGAAGTCACGGTTAATAATGAGAAGGAGTTCATCAAGTGGATTCTGCAGTATGGCCCGAATGCTGAGATTCTAGAGCCGGAGTCGGCCAGGGAGCGCTTGAAGGAGCAGCTGGAGCAGTGGCTGGATGTGTATCAGCAGTAGCCGCAGACTACAATATTACATAATATGGAATAAAAATGTCGAAAAGGTTAGATTGAATAGCTCAACTGGAGAATAAAGGCTTTTTTAGAGATATATATGTCGGGAATGAATTGACCGGAGCGGTGAAGCAGGTTATTATTGGAATATAATGGAATGATAGGAGGCAAGATAGAAATTGCTGGAACTGGATGGGATGAATGAAGACTCTTTGACAGACATGCTTAAAGTCTCGTTCTCATGGGAGAACTGGACGGCAATTCTCGAGATTTCAGACAAGCTCTTTGAACTTGCAGTTCTAACCTACGGCTCCCATCGACAGGGTGCAAAGAAGTATTATTTGAAAAAAAATATAGCGTATTATCTCGGCTACAGTGCGTGCATGAAGGGGATTGCCTATCAAAAGCTCGGTAACCTCGCTGAATCAAGAAAGTGTATAGGCTTGTATTCGGATTTGAGCTGGATCACGGATGTGGATCAGGAAGCTGCCGTAGAAGTGGAATACTACAGGAACATTGCGATTGCCAACACCTTCGTCATTGATCTGCTGGAAGGAAAGGTTGAAGTTCTCCCTGATTATGTTGAATTCATTCGTACAGGGGACCAGGAGGAACTGCTTGCCTGCTTGATTACTGTGCTGGAATCGGCCATTAAGTACAACTTTTCTATCGACTGGGTACTGGATGAATTCAATGAGCCATTGAAGGAACTAAGCTGCAGAGAGAAGCAGGAAGATATCAGATACTACATAGACTACATGCATCTTAGTGCAATTTATTTGTATAAAAGGGAGAAAATTCATGATGCAATTAATCTGACTCTCTATATTTTGGTAATAAGTAGTAAACTTTATGACGGGACAGGCTTTAGGAAGATTGTGTCGTTTTATGAACATATCCGAAGCCATGCTACCGCAGAACAACAAGAATCTTATCAAAATGTAATGAAAAATATCTTAGAGAGGGAGTTTTTAAAAGATGAAAAAGGCGATCTCGTTATTAACAGCCGTATTGCTGATTAGTGCAAGCGTAGTGGTAACAACGGCAAGCGCAGGCGGCCACTTATCCGCATCCTCTGGCAATATCTCTATTAACAATCACGGAGCAGGCCACTAGTCTAAAATCTCTCTGTCTCATGAATCTGGAAATATAAGCTGCATATCATGCAAAAAAAGGGGTAAGCGACGATGCTTATCCCTTCTTTGCTGTGGATAGAGGTTACTCTGTTACAGCCAAACCCAGTCCTTCTGCAATTCGCCGGCCAAACTCCGGATCGGCTCGGTAGAAGTGGCCAATCTGGCGGAGCTTGATCTCCTCGGACTCCACTGGAGTCATCGCGCCGACAATATTGCTCACGAGCCGGGCACGCTCCTCTTCACTGAGCAGACGGTACAGGTCACCCGGCTGAGTGTAGTGATCGTCATGGTCATAAGACACGCTGTCCGCCTGGCCGGAGACTTCAAAAGCAGCCGCTTTATGCGGCGCTGACTCGGTTGCCCCGCCGGAGCTGTTGGGCTCGTAGTAGACGGAGCCTCCCCCGTTATTCGTAGCATTCATCGCGCCGTCGCGCTGATTATTGTTGACCTCTGCGATAGGCCGGTTAATCGGCAGGTGGTTATGGTTCGCTCCTACCCGGTAGCGGTGGGCATCCCCGTATGCGAACAGGCGGCCCTGAAGCATTTTATCTGGAGAAGCTTCTATGCCTGGAACGAACGAGCCGGGGGAAAAGGTAGCCTGCTCCACTTCGGCGAAGTAATTCTCAGGATTGCGGTCCAGCACCATGCGGCCTACCTCAATCAACGGATAATCCTTCTGCGACCATACCTTGGTTACATCAAATGGATCGAAGCGGTAGGTGTCGGCATCCTCCACAGGCATAATCTGGACATGCAGCCTCCAGGCAGGGAAGTCTCCAGTATCAATGGCGTTGAACAAATCCTCTGTATGATAATCCGGGTTCTCCCCGGCTAGCTGTGCAGCCAGCTTAACATCGAGGTTCTTGACGCCCTGCTCTGTCTTGAAGTGATATTTCACCCAGACGGCTGCACCTTCGGCATTCACCCACTTGAACGTATGGCTGCCGAAGCCATGCATATGGCGGAGAGTAGCCGGGATGCCGCGGTCGGACATCAGTATCGTCACCTGGTGCAGAGACTCGGGGGAGAGGGACCAGAAGTCCCAGACGGCATTAGGGTTCTTCAGATGGGTCTGCGGATGGCGCTTCTGGGTATGGATAAAGTCCGGGAACTTGATGGCATCACGGATGAAAAAGACAGGCGTGTTATTGCCGACCAGGTCGTAGTTGCCTTCCTCAGTGTAGAATTTCACAGCAAAGCCGCGCGGATCGCGCACAGTATCGGATGAACCCAGCTCCCCGGCTACGGTAGAGAAACGGATGAACATCGGGGTGCGTTTGCCGACCCCCGACAAGAAGGCAGCCTTCGTATAGTGGGAGAGATCATTGGTGACTTCAAAATAACCATGGGCACCGGCGCCTTTGGCATGAACGACACGCTCAGGCACACGCTCACGGTTAAAGTGGGCCAGCTTCTCCAGCAGATGGACATCCTGCAGCAGCACGGGGCCACGGGCACCGGCGGTCATTGAATTCTGGTTGTCACCTACGGGGGCGCCCCAGCTTGTCGTTAGCTTGTTGTTATTGTTTGTGGTCATGAACACAATCACCTCGTATAGGATTTGATTTTAGAATAAGTATAAATATTATAATAGCAAGAATTTAAATAAAATCAATCCTTTTTTATAATTATTATAATTAAGTGTATGCGGGAGAAGATAGATTCATGATATGAGCGATGGTCTGCGGGTGAGAAATAAAGCTCCATTAAGAGCAGCGTGAAGATGGGCATAATGAGGCCGGATGAAGCTACAAGTAGCGGTATGGGAAATGTCAGGAGGGCCTAAAAAACTCCCGCCCGCAGCAGCGGACAGGAGGGGGATTCGTGAACAGTAACGGAGCAGCAGCAACTGGATGCGGGTGACAGGAGCAAAAACTACTGTAAGTTAGCTTGGGATATACATACGGTTATAGTATTCATCCAGCATGCGCTTGGTGGCGAACTCGGTGCGGGTGGTCTCGATGCTGCGGTGCATCATCTGCACCCACTTGGCCTGATTCTCATAGAAGACCGGGAGGACGCGGTTCAGAAGGGTCTCGTACAGTGCATCGCTGTCATGCTGGTCAAGCACCGCAAAGTCGGTAGTCTCGAAGCCGTCGCCGATCTGCCAGCCGTTCTCGCCGTCGATGCAGGCCTCCGGCCACCAGCCGTCCAGGATGGAGCAGTTCAGAACGCCGTTCATGGCGGCCTTCATCCCGGAGGTTCCGCTGGCTTCGAGCGGTCTGCGCGGATTGTTCAGCCAGATGTCAGAGCCGCGGGTCAGCTGGGCTCCGATGGTCATATCGTAGTTCTCCAGGAAGACTACGCTCTTCGGATATTTGCGCATCATGGCTACAAGGTTGCTGACGATCCGCTTGCCGTTGTCGTCCAGCGGATGCGCCTTGCCGGAGAACACAATCTGAATCTTGCCGCTCTCCAGGTACGGCTCTATAATGTCCGGCTGGGAGAAGATCAAGTCACTGCGCTTGTAGGGAGCGGCGCGGCGGGAGAACCCGATCAGCAGATGCTCTGGATTCAGGGCGATCCTGGAGCGTTCTTCGATGAAGCTGATCAGCTCCTGCTTGATCTCCTTGTGCACGGCCCATAGGTCGCCGCCCTCCTCAAAAGCACGGGTCATCCGCTCATCTACCCAGGTAGGGGTGTGAATCGCATTGGTGATGCCGATGATCTCGGATCTGCCGGCGACTTCCTTCCACATCTTGTTGGCAGTATCGGCATGAAGCTGGGCGACCGCATTCGAGATCCGCGACAGCCTTAGACCGGCGACGGTCATATTGAACGGCTCCCCGCCAATCCGCTCCATCTGGGAACGGGTTAGGCCATTGAATGCACCCATGTACTCCAGCCGGTCCAGCGGATGGGTCTCGTTGCCTTCCTTAATCGGTGTATGTGTAGTGAACACAACCTCTTCCCGTGTAGCCTTCCAGGCTTCTTCAAAGGTACTGCCGCCGGACATCTTCTCCCGGATCAGCTCGATTGCAGCGAGCGCCGCATGTCCCTCGTTGAAGTGATAGACATCGATCTTAATTCCTAGAGCGCGCATGGCTTTGACGCCGCCGATGCCCAGCACGATCTCCTGGGCTATCCGCTCTTCCCCGAACCAGCCGTAGAGCTGGCCGGTAATCCAGGCATCACTGTTCTCCGGGATATCAGTGTCGAGCAAATAGAGCGGACGATTACCGAAATGGTCGGTTCTCCACACTTTGCAGACCACATCGGTCTTTCTGACTTTTACCGTGACCTTGACACCCGTATCTTCCAGGAAGTCGTACACATAGTTGTGGTAAGAGTCGTAGGGGTTGCCGTCCGCATCAATCTTCTGGTCCGTGTAGCCCTGTTTCCATTTGAGTCCGATGGGGATGATGGGTGCCCCGATATCCTGCGCGCCCTTGATGTAATCTCCGGCCAGAATGCCCAGGCCTCCGGCGTACATTTTGAAATCGGAATGCAGTCCATACTCCATGCTGAAATAAGCTACTGACGGTAAATGGTTCTCGCTCACGTGATAAGCCTCCTAAATGCGATTTAGATAATAACGAGTTGCTGCAGGCTGTATCTAAGATGCAAACGTTTGCCCCATGAGGCAGGACGGGCTCTGGAAGCGATTGCACCATCATTCTAGCATACTTATTCTTAAAAAGCACAGCGGAGTTTCGGTGACAACTGGCTGCCTGCGGAGCCGATAAATAAAATTTGATAAACCTGCCGGAAGGCCATAAGATAAGGGGAGTAAAAATGTACAAGCTTCATCTAAACCATAAAGCAAACAATAAACCAAGTGGTGGTGTAAAGGATTGAGTATAGTCGTAATTGGAAGTCTGAATATGGATATGGTCGTGCGGGCAGAGCGCGCGCCGGAGGCGGGTGAGACCTTGTTCGGTCAGGGGTTCGCTCTGTCTCCGGGCGGAAAAGGGGCCAATCAGGCCGTTGCGGCGGCCAGGCTGGGCGCGGATGTGACGATGATCGGCAGAGTGGGAAAGGATGCTTTTGGCAGCGGGCTGCTGGAGATTATGGAGCAGGAGCGGGTTCATACCGAGTATATCTCGCTAAGTGAATCCCAGGCTACAGGGGTGGCTTCCATTGTGGTCGACGGGTCCGGTGAGAACCGGATCATCGTAGTGCCTGGCGCGAATGTGGAGATGAAGCCGGAGGATATTGAAGCACTTGAGACAGTGATCAGCGGAGCCGGGATCGTGGTGATGCAGCTGGAGACGGATCTGGCGATGTGCAAGGCTGCGGCAGTCCTGGCGTACCGGCAGGGGATTCCGGTGATTCTTAATCCGGCTCCGGCCCAGCCGCTGAGCGATGAGCTGCTGCACCATATTACCTACCTGACTCCGAATGAGACAGAGGCGGGGATTCTGGCCGGTATCGCTGTGGAGAGTGTGGAGGATGCAGAGCGTGCGGCCCGGATAATGCTGTCAAAAGGGGTACGGCACGTCATTGTAACGCTGGGGTCCAAAGGGGCGCTAATCGTGGACGCTGCCGGAAGCCGGCATGTCCAAGGGTTCCCTGTGCAAGCGGTAGATACGGTGGCAGCCGGAGATTCCTTCAACGGGGCGCTGGCCTGGCAGCTGACCTGCGGCAGGACGCTGGAGGAAGCAGTCCGCTTCGCCAATGCTGTCGGTGCGCTGGCGGTGGGCAAGACGGGGGCGATTGCTTCTCTGCCCAGACTGGAAGAGGTGGAGCAGTTCCTGCGGACAGCTGCTAATGCAGAGCCACAAGACCTGTAGACCCAGTAGATTGCGTGTGTGATAGAGGAAGCAGATGGTATATAAGACGCACTAAGAAATTAACGAAAAGCAAAAAGAAGCGGAGGGGAAATTTGGAACTGTAGGAGCGGTAGCGTCCGCCTTTGTCAACGGATTTCATCCGCGAATAGCGGGAAAAAATCAAAGAAATCTGTTGACAACAGCGGCCGGAAGTCCAAATGTTCACCGCAGCGACGACCAAGCTTCGAGTTCAAACCTTAAGTGCGTTTTATATAACAGACAAATTAAGCGGGGAGCATCAGAGGAAGCTCTGAGACTCCGGGTCCGCTAAGGAGCTGACACGTTTGAGCGGTACAGTAACCGTCAAGAATATAACCCTCGGAGAAGGGATGCCCAAAATCTGTGTTCCGCTGGTCGGAACGACGCGGACGGAGCTGCGTGAAGAAGCTGAGGCGCTAATCGCACTGGCGCCGGATGTGGTGGAATGGCGCAGTGATTTCTTCACGGAGGTGGAAGATATTAATGCCGTGACCCAGGTGCTGGAGGACATCCAGCGCCTGCTGCCGGAGATTCCGCTGATCTTCACCTTCCGCAGCGCCAGGGAAGGCGGCGAGAAGGAAATCTCCTCAGCCTATTACTTCCGGCTGATCCAGGCGGCGGTAGAGAGCGGGCTGGTGGACATTGTGGATGTGGAGCTGTTCCAAGAGGAAGCAGAGGTCCGCAGACTGATTGCAGCAGCGCATGGACAGGCGGTGTTCGTGATTCTCTCGAATCATGATTTCGACGGGACGCCGTCCGAGGATGAGATTGTCTCCCGGCTGTGCCGGGCGCAGGAGCTGGGCGGCGATCTGCCGAAGATTGCCGTAATGCCGCAAGGGCCAGCCGATGTGCTGACCCTGCTGGCGGCGACGAACCGGATGCAGAAGCAGTATGCGGACCGTCCGATCATTACGATGTCGATGGCCGGGGAGGGCGTGATCAGCCGGCTGGCCGGGGAGATCTTCGGCTCGGCGCTGACCTTCGGTGCGGCGCATAAGCCTTCGGCACCGGGGCAGGTGGCAGTCGCAGAGCTGCGCGGTGTGCTGGAACTGCTGCACCGCAGCTTGTAGCGGCTGCCGGTTCAGACGCAGCAGGAATGGGGATAGACAGGGGTGTTTCCGGCCGGTATTACGGTGGAAGCACCCTTTTGCATATAGAGAGATAGCAAATAGCGGGCGGAGTTTGAAACTGTAGCTGCCCATGCCCTACAATGGAGGCAACCAAGTAGAAGGGGCGGAGCGCCGATGACAGAATTGATTCTGGTGGTGGAGGATGAGGTGAGAATTGCCCGTCTGCTGCAGATTGAGCTGGAATGCGAGGGATACCGTGTGTCCATTGCCGGGAGCGGCCATCAGGGGCTGGAGATGTACCAGGAGCAGCAGCCGGATCTGTTATTGCTGGATGTGATGCTGCCTGGATTCAGCGGCATAGAGCTGCTGCGGCGAATCCGGGCGGGTGATCCCGATACGCCGGTGGTGCTGCTTACAGCCAAAAGCTCGGTAGAGGATAAAGTATCAGGTCTGGACCTTGGGGCCAATGATTATATTACGAAGCCGTTTCAAATTGAGGAGCTGCTGGCGCGTGTCCGTGCTGCGCTGCGGCTGGCCTCGGGGCGGAGGAGAGAGGAAGCCGTCAACCTGCTGATGGCAGAGGATCTGGAGCTGAACGAAACTACACGGGAGGTGAAGCGTGCAGGCCGGAGCATCGAGCTGACTCCCCGGGAGTTCGACCTGCTGGTCTACCTGCTGAAGAATAAGCGCCAGGTGCTGAACAGGGAACAGATCATGGCTGCCGTCTGGGGATACGATTATTACGGCGATACGAATATTGTGGATGTCTATATCCGCTATGTCCGCAAAAAAATTACGCTGGACCACCAGCCTGAATTGATTCATACCGTGCGGGGCGTTGGTTATGTGCTGAAGGATGCCCCATGAAGCTGAGGAGCACCATTCATCTGTATTCCAGCGTGCTGTTCGCCGTGCTGCTTATCCTCATGAATCTGTTCATCTACGGCGTGTTCAGCCGGATGTCACTAGACAGCCAGCTCGGGCAGGCATCTGCCGAGACAGCCAGAATTGCTGCCGCGATGAGAAAAGCGGGAGACGGGGTAACGGCACCGGAGCTGCTCCGGGCATATGTGCCGGTGGAGGGAATGCTGCGGCTGCTCACTGTGGACGGAGGCGGACCGGCGCCGGTCACCTCAGCCTCGGGGCAGGAGATCAGCCGGCTGAAGCCAGTCTACCATTCCGGGAAGCAGGCGGAGCGGGTCAGGGTGGACGGACGCTTGTATGCGTTCGTGAGCGTTCCGGTCATCTGGACGGACGGGAACGTCCTGAATGTCCAGATGACCAAAAGTCTGGAGGGCACGATGGATACCTTGCGGGTGCTGCGGCTGGTCCTTGCAGGCGCTACGCTTGCGGTGCTGCTTCCGCTGCTGCTCTCCGGCCGCCTGTTGTCGGGCCTGATTATGCGGCCCATCGTCCAAATGACGGCGACTATGCGGGAGATTCAGCGCAGCGGGAAATTCCGCAGGCTTCCGCTGAAAGCACACTCGAAGGATGAGCTGGTGGAGATGGGGCATACCTTCAACGACATGATAGGCCTCTTAGAGAACAATTATGTGAAGCAGGAGAAATTCGTGTCGGATGCCTCCCATGAGCTGCGCACACCGCTGACGGTTATTGAGAGCTATGCCAGTCTGCTGAAGCGCAGAGGGCGGGATCACCCGGAGCTGTTCGATGAATCGGTTGAGGCCATCCATTCCGAGGCTGTGCGGATGAAGGAAATGACGGAGCAGCTCCTGCTGCTGGCGAAGCACCCGGAGCAGTGGGATCTGGAGCTGAAGGTGATGGATCTGGAGGAGCTGGTGCGTTCTTCGGCGAAGGCTTTTCATAATGCGTACGGGAGAGAGGTCACGGTTCAGGTCAAAGGGTCACCCGAAGGCTACAGCGATGAAGCGAAGCTCCGGCAGCTGCTGTTCATCTTCCTGGACAATGCCCGCAAATACAGCGATGAGCAGATAACCGTGCGTATTGAGGCTGCCGGGCAGGAACGGATGATTGTGATTACCGACCGCGGCATTGGAATTCCGCCGGAGGAGCTGCCGAAGATATTCGACCGTTTCTATAGAGTGGATGAGGCGAGAACCCGTGAGAACGGAGGGGCAGGCCTGGGGCTGTCGCTAGCCGCAGAGATCGCGGGGGCGATCGGAGCGGAGCTGTCCATGGATAGTACGGTAGGCCTGGGAACCTCGGTGACGATCCGCATGGCTGCGGACCGCAGGGGAGGTGGACAATGAAGCAGCATCCAAGGAATAAGAGCAAAATGTACAAGGTAGTCATAGCTATGGTGGTCTTCCTGCTGTTGGCTTGGGTTGCCTTCCGGATATTCGGGAAAAATTCGGAGCCGCTGTTATCCAGAGATCAGGCTACGCTGGCTGTGCTGAGCGAATATCCCGGTAAGGTAGACAGTCTCAAGCTGCAAGCCGGAGCTTATATAGCGGTGCTTCAGACGGAGCAAGGACGGTATGAGCTGAAGCTGGACGGAGTTACCGGCGAGATTCTCTCCATCGTGCTGCTGAAGCGCGTGGACGAACCGGCGGTGCAGCCTACGTCTGCCGTTACTCCAGCTCCATCTGGCGGAGCTGATGCTACCCCGTCACCAGCACCTACCCCGGCAGCGCAGAGCGTAGTCTCCGAAGAGGAGGCTGTCAGGCTGGCTCTGCGTGAGGTACCGGGGGAACTGGACGATGTGGATACGGGAATTGATGCGGCAGGCGCTTATTATCTGGTGGAGATTCATACTTCAGACGGACGGGAGGCCGTAGTCCAGGTCAACGCAATCTCGGGCCATATTATGTCTGTGACCTGGGATGAGCCTGATGGAGACGATTCCTAGGGTATCTGTTTACTTTTTTCTCAGCGAATTCTAATGTTGCTCCCGCTGTTCTCTCAGATTGTAGCGTTATAGTTACTACATGAAGCAGCGAAGAATGAACTTAGGAGGAGTTAACATTGAAGACAAAGATATGGAGCAGTATCACGGCGGCAGCACTTATTCTCGGAGGCGCTTATGGTATAGGCGAGCTGAAGGGCAGTACGGCAGATGCAGCCGCATCCGCGAAGAGTCAGAGCAAAACGTTAATTAGTGTAAGCAAAGCCGAGCAGATTGCCTTGAAGGCAGCTCCGGGACAGGTGGAGAGCATCGATCTGGAGAAGAAGGCCAGCGGCACGTATTACGATATCGAAATTCAGCAGACCAAGCAGGAGATAGATGTCCGGGTAGATGCCTATTCGGGAAAAGTGATCAGTGTGCGCAAGGATGCAGACGATGATGACTCTCATAAGGCAGCTCCGGCCTCAGGCGGCAAGCTGATTACCGCAGGCAAGGCGGCTGAGGTGGCTCAAGCTGCTGTGAAGGGGACGGTCACCGAGATTGATCTGGACCGGGACCATGGAGGAGCTGTCTATGAGGTTGAAGTCAGGAACGGGCAGGTCAAGACAGAAGTAGGTGTCGATGCGTATACTGCCAAGGTTGTGTACACCGATACGGATTCCGACGAGGATGATGATTGATATGTAAAAAAGAGGCAGCCGGATTGAACGGCAGCCTCTTTGCTATGCCAAACGATTACGTCTACTGCTTCGCTCCAGTATACACATGCACTGCATCCCGCAGGAACGCGGCCATGCCGGGGCGGCGCTGGTCGTAATAAGCGGTGAAGCGCTCATCATCGACATACATCTGGGCTACGCCTGCATGGGCTTCCTTGGTGTACGTATCCCAATAGAAGCTGAGCCACTGGCGGTGCAGATCGGCGGCCTTTTGCGCCAGTTCGCTTGCCGAGTCGCCTTCCTCCATCGCCTGCTCCAGTGACGCGAACATATCGGCCTCCAGCTGTTGAAGGGCAGCGTACTGCTCCTCCGTCATATGGCTGAGCTTGCGGTTTGACTGCTCCACAGCTTCCGCGCCGTATTTCTCCCGGATCTCCTGGCCGTACTTCTGCTCGTTATCGTCAATCAGCTTCTGCTTGAAGCCTGCGAATTTCTCCTGATTACTCATTGGACTTCTCCCTTCTGTGTGTGCAATGGTCTGCTCGACGTTCGCGATGAGCCGGTCCAGCTGCTGTCTCCGCTGAAGCAACTGGTCATGGTGCTCGCGCAGGGCGCGGGCGCCGTCGAAGGAGGGCGAATGGACAATATCTCTGATCGCCTCCAGGCCGAGGCCCAGTTCCCGGTAGAAGAGAATCTGCTGCAACAGGTCTACCTCAGTCTGGCCGTAGATCCGGTATCCCGAGGAACTGATTCTGGCTGGCTTCAGAATGCCGAATTCATCGTAATACCGCAGGGTCCGTGCACTGATCCCCGCGAGTGTCCCCAGCTTCTGCACCGTATATTCCATGGTCTAATCTGCCTCCAATCTGTCTTGGCGTATACAGCAGAGAACGGGTTCAAGGCGTTCCCGCCGGGTAAGCGGCCGCTTACAGATCTAACTGTATACTTTGACGTAACGGCAAGGTCAACTCTTAATTTGTATAATAACCAGACAGCAGGGCGGGTAACCGTGTGCTGGAAAAGCAAACAGCGGCAACCGCCCAGGCTATGCCTCGGGAGATTGCCGCTGCTGCGCGGGCATATGGGGTTATTTCTTGCTAAGCTGGGCGGTGAAATACGCCTTAAGCTCTGCCAGCTTCCGGGGGTCCGCCAAGGCATCCTCCGCAGGGAAGTAATGCTCGGCGACCAGCTCCCAGGTGGGGACGATTTTTTGGGCGGTCATGGCTTTGATGGCGATCTTAACCGTCTTGCGTTCCCTTGCGTTCGAGAAGGTATCGACATAGTGCTGGGAACGGCCGAAGTCCAGCTCGCTGAAGACTGCGCGGAAGATCTCCGCCGTCATCTTGGCATCGTCCAGCGCGCGGTGGGCGGAGCCGGAAGGCTCCAGGCCGAAGAGGGCCATGGCCCCTTCGACGCTGATGTCGTTACTGAGGCCGCGGGCGCGCAGGACGCCCTTAAGCAGATCGAAGTAGGTGGCCTCCATCCAGTAGGCATCATCCATTTTGTGCATCCGCACATCCTGGATAATCCGCTTCATATCCTCGCCGCCCCAGGTTAAGAGCAGCACGCCGTCAGCGCTCTGGTCAAGCCACGCTCTGAAGGCGGTAATGACCTTCGGGAACCGGCTGGCGACGTCGATATCCTCTTGGGGGATGCCGGTTTTTTTCTTGATGAATGAATTCAGGGTGGAGAAGTATATGGGTCTGATTAAGGCTGAGAATTCATCCTTAACCTGCAATGAAGCGTCTAACCGGACCGCTCCGATCTCAATGACCTCCATAGGATGCTCGCTGGCAAATTTGCGGCCGTTGAATTCGATGTCCAGAATAATATAATCCACAGGTAATGCCTCCGTTTCAGTGACTGGCGCCAGGATTGCACGGAAATGCGCCGACCCTTCTATTTTAGCAAAAAAAGAGCTGTACAGATACCGGATGCTCTGTATCCGCACAAATTTGAATTTTCGGCGGGGGAACGGGTTGATTTCTAGGAAATCGGGTAATGAACTAGATAATCTGTCGAATAGAGCTATTGAGGTAAGGAGGGAAGGCCATGAAGCTGTATGTAACCGTCAAAAGCCTGGGCAAACGCAGGCCGGTGCTGGAGCGTAAGGAGCTGCTGCTTGCTGACCGTCCGCAGACGCTGCGCGCGTTGATTTCTGAGATTGTAGCCGGGCAGGTGCAGGCGATGCTGGAGCGGCAGGAGCGGGGAGAACTAATTCCTTACCTGACCGCAAATGAAATTGCGGAGCAGGGCGATAACGGCAAGGTCGGATTCGGTACGGTGTACGGTGAGACGAAGCCTGAGGTAGAGCAGGCTACGGCTGCGGCACTGCTTGCTTACGAAGACGGATTGTACAAGGTATTCGTGCAGGAAGCGGAATGTTCCGCGCTGGATGAGCCGCTGAGGCTCGAAGAGGGCGATGAGCTGACGCTGATCCGGTTCACGATGCTGGCAGGAAGACTATGGTGAGGGAGATGACAGGATGAAAATCGGAAATGCAGAGTGGGAGACTCAGTGGTACGCGGATGTTGAGAACAAAGCCAAAGGGCTGAAGGGGGAAGGCGCGGAGCTGGCAGGCCTGCTCGCGGAGTTCAGCAAGAACCGCTACCTTCATGAAGGGGAAGATTCGCTGGACCGCTTCCTTGTGATCATGGATGATCGCGCTGCGGCGGCTCAGGCTGATTTTACCGGATACTGGGAGCCGCTGATGGGGATCATGCAGCAGCTGTACAGCACACATACCGTTGAGCTTGCCCGTTACATAGTTAAGCATGCAGTGGAGTACCCTTATTCCATAGGGTATCTGCGCCGGCCGTTCCGGACCCGGGAGGTTCAGGCGCACCGGATGCAGATCCTCCGGAAAATCAATGCCCTGATCTATATGGAGCTAATTGAACTCTCGTTGCCGGAGTACCTGAAGGGGGATTATGAAAAGGATTACAGTATCTCTTACCGTGTAGATGTTGCCGTTCCCGATGTAGTCGCCTATGAGCTGGACCGCAGCGGCAGCGGGATGGAGGAGCTGCTTAAGGATGCGGTGTACGGGGACAACCAGGGGGCACTGCTCAGCCGCAATATGATAAAGGGTGCATTCCTCAGCCGTAACCAGGCCGCTGTTCAGATGATTGGCGAGCTGCTGCTGGCTGCCCGGCTGCAGGAGGGACTGCGCCAGTCCATTATGGAGACGATGGATGAGGGGACGATAGAGAACAACCTGTACATGCTGAAGGTGATTCTGGACAATGATCTCGTGCGCTACAGCTCGGTGGTGCGTGCCCTGGGCGTATGGACGGGGATGGGTCTGGAAGCCCAGAACCAGCGGGTGGCGAAGCAACTGATTGAAGGAGCCTATCAGGTGCTGACGGATGAAGCGCTGCGGGCTGACTGGCTGACCAGCGAGAATGCCAACCATGTCTACCTGAGCTTGTGGGGGACGGCTGTCTATGAGGAGAATGAGTTGAGCGGCAAGGTGGATGTCCTGATGGAACAGGGCCAGTCCTACCAGAAGATTGTAGCAGAGTATGTACTTTCCGGCAGCCAGAACCGGGAGGTGCGCCTGAGCAGCGCCCGGAAGTATCTGAAGGAGCAAGAGCCGGAGCTGCTGTACTGGATTCTGACGAATTATAATTATGATTATAACCGGATGTGGAGAGGGCCGAAGGATAATGGGCCGAAGATCGAGGTCGTAACCAGCCCGCAGCTTGAGGATAAAAGCGAGCGGCAGCGCGACTTCAGCCTGCTGAAGGACATCTTCCTGAATCCGGACAGCCGGGAGCTGACCGGTACCTCTAAGGTGCTGGATTTCCTGCAGGTCAACTACACCCGTGATCTGCCGGTCCAAAAGATGCTTTATCTGATCTCCTATGATATGGACCCGGCCTGGGTGAATGAATTGCTGGCGCTGAAGGACAAGCTCAGCACGGACATACGTGGGGAGCTGCTGAATTACTTCGTGCAGCATACGGAGGATACTGTGCAGCGCGAATTCATCTTCGCCAGCCTCTCCGACAAGAGTATCAAGAACCGGGAGCTGGCGCTGGACCTGGCGCAGGGGCTGACCCTGGCGGAGGATGAGCTGCTGATGGCCGAAGGGCTGCTGAAGCTTAAGACCGGTACGCTACGGCAGAGCGTGACCCGGATGCTGCTGAATCAGCCGGATGAAGCGCTGAAGGAGTCCGTCCACAGACTGGTGCAGGGCAAGAATGCCCTGCAGCGGCAGGCAGGGCTGGAGATTATGACCGTGTTGTTCCAGGATGAAGAGCGGCAGGCACTCTTTGAAGCGGTCCGTCCGCTGGCGGAGGCGCTGGAGAAGCCTTCCGACCAGGAGCGCGAGCTGATCGCGAGGCTGAGCCAGAAGAATGAGTATACGAAGGCTAACGGCTTCGGCTTGTTCGATCCGCAGCAGACGGAGGAGTGGCTGACTCAGGGGCCTGTACTTGACGGATTCGCCTGGGATCAGGTGTTCAAGCTGTCCTTGGAGCAGATCAAGACATTCCTTAAGGGACTGGACAACACGATCCACAAGCACCGCGACGTAGAGTACGAGGTTGAGTATTACAGCGGGTATAAGGACACGGTGCTGATCGGCACTAACCTCAGACCGTTGCAGGGGTACTTAATTAACGATGAGGAGAGTGGTAAATCCGCCCTCGAACAGTACCCGCTGCATGAAGCATGGGCTGAATATTGGGACAAGAGCGGCTGGAGCGCCCGGGATCTGATAGAGTTGAACTTCTATATCAGCCTGGAAGAGCTGGATGAGACCCTGGATAACTATGACGGTTACGACACCTTAGGAATTGATGATAAGGAACTTAGCAAGCAGAAGCTGCTATCCGGGTGGCGCAAGGAGTTCGCGTCAGAGGTCTACCCGCTGGAGCAGATCGAGGCTGTGCTGAAGCTAGTAGACAAGCTGAAGTACAGATGGCAGGTAGAGACGCTGCTGGATGCGTACCGCGCGGACCACAAAAGCCCGGAGGGCTTCCGCCAAGTGAATGGTGCGGTGAATGCGCTGATGTCTGCGTTCCCGGAGGAGAAGCTTGCGGCGGACTGGCCTTTCCTGTCTGTGCTGGCTGATCCGTGGGTCGATATGGTGCAGAAGCTATGGAACGGAGCAGAGGAGTTCAAGGAGATGTTCCGTACCTGCTACCGGTTCGAGGGGATCAGCGGAGGCGAAGAGCGGGACAGCATCATCGGACTGAAGCACTACGTTGAGGCCTTCACCGGTGGAATCATCCGCGAAGAGACGCTGCTTAAAGAGCTGCTGCTGAGTAAGGATGCACGCAACCATATGAGCTGGATCAGTTCACGCAGATATGATTGGATTGAAGACAGTCCGCAGATGGTTGCGCTGCGTGCACGGATCATCGACCGTCTGCTGGCGGTTGAGCTGGGACGCGGCGACCTGCCGACTGAGGTGACCGGCATGACGATGGGGCTACAGCGGATAGAGGGCCTGGAGTATTGTATCCGTATCCTGTCAGGGCTGAACAAGGATACCTTCGTGCGCGGGTACGTGTATGGCTATGGCAACAATATTACGAAGAAGGAGTCCTTCAGCCATCTGCTCAAGGTATGTTATCCGCGTGAGGGCGATAATGCGGAGCTCCTGAAGACCTTGCTGCAGGAGTACAAGCTGTCCGATCAAAAGCTGCTGGAAGCCGCCATGTACGCCCCGCAGTGGATCGAGATCATTGCCGAATACCTGGGCTGGGAAGGGCTTCGCAGCGGGGCCTGG
This sequence comes from Paenibacillus sp. FSL R7-0210, assembly GCF_038009085.1. NCBI lineage: Bacteria > Bacillati > Bacillota > Bacilli > Caryophanales > Paenibacillaceae > Paenibacillus > Paenibacillus sp. FSL R7-0210. The sequence goes on along the minus strand of NZ_JBBPAR010000001.1, from coordinate 5,449,380 downwards.
TACTTCCACGCCCACATTAACGAGAGCTTCTCGGCCGAAAAAGAGACGGTGGTGGCGCATTACTCGCCGATCACGCCGCAGGAGTTCAACGACGGCGCCTTCGATGTGAACTGGTTCCAGTCCGCCTACAAGGAGCTTGGACAAGAGCGGTTCGAGCTGCTCTATGACTGTGCCAAGTACATCTCTGCCGGTGCGAACCACCGCCGTTCCCAGCTGTTCGCCGACGCCACGCTCGGCAAGCTGAACCTGGAAGAGATGAAGCAGTCTGTGGAGCAGAAGCGGGGCAAGGATCATCTGCTCAGCTATAGTCTGATTCCGCTGGGAGAAGACCGCGAGCAGGATATCCGCGTGCGTTATGAGTTCATCCAGCGCTTCCTGGCGGAGAGCAAGAAGTTCGGCGCACAGCGCCGCGCCAGCGAAGGCCAGGCCGTACAGATTGCTCTTGGCAACCTGGCGCGCAATGCCGGATATGCCGATGTTACCCGCCTGATCTGGGATATGGAGGCGCGCAAGCTGGATGATTATGCTGCATACTTCGAGCCGTATGAGCTGGACGCAGAGACCTTCGTCTCGCTTAGTATCGACGAAGAAGGGCAAAGCGATTATGTGGTGACCAGCAAGGGGAAGGCGCTGAAGTCGGTGCCCGCACGATTCAAGAAGCATGAGTGGATTGAAGCGCTAAAGGAGGCCAAGAGCGAGCTTACCGGGCAGTTCCGGCGCGCCCGGGCTGAACTGGAGCGGTCGATGGAGTCCGGCAGCGGCTTCACGCCGGCAGAGATTGCCGGGCTGAGCCGGAATCCGGTGCTGGCACCGCTGATTAGCAAGCTAGTGCTGATGAGCGGCGATGCGTTGGGATATTACGATGCGGATCAGGGGGCGCTGGTAAGTCCTGCGGGTGAATCCACGGCCCTGAGCGGGGAGACTGTGCTGCGGATTGCCCATCCGCTGGATCTATACCGCAGCGGACAATGGAGCCTGTACCAGAAGGATCTGTTCGACCGTCAGCTCCGCCAGCCGTTCAAGCAGGTCTTCCGCGAGCTGTATCTGCCGAATGAGGATGAGCTGGCCCATGGCGTGCTGTCCCGCCGTTATGCGGGCCATCAGGTGCAGCCGAGCAAGACAGTCGCCCTGCTGAAGGGGCGGCAGTGGACGGTCAGCTATGAGGAAGGGCTGCAGAAGGTGTTCTATGCCGAGAACCTGATCGTCCGGCTCTATGCCATGGCGGACTGGTTCTCACCGGCCGATACCGAAGCGCCGACATTGGAGACGGTGCAGTTCTTCGACCGGAAGACCTACAAGGGCGTGCCGCTGGATCAGGTGCCGCCAGTGCTGTTCTCGGAGGTGATGCGGGATGTGGATCTGGTCGTTAGCGTGGCTCATGTCGGGGGCGTCGATCCGGAAGCGAGCCTGACGACTGTAGAGATGCGCCGGGTCATCGTCAGCGAGTCACTGCGGCTGCTGAAGATCGAGAACGTCCGGCTGGACGGCAATTATGCGCGGATTGACGGTACACTGGGCGAGTATGCTGTGCATCTGGGCAGCGGCCAGGCGTACAAGCAGGCCGCGGGCGCCCTGTCCATTATTCCGGTGCATTCGCAGCACCGGGGGCGGTTGTTCCTGCCGTTCCTGGATGAGGACCCGCGTACAGCGGAGGTACTCTCCAAGGTCGTGCTGCTCGCTGATGATACGAAGATCAAAGACCCGCAGATTCTGGTACAGCTGAGCAGATGAGCGGCTGTGCAGTAAGTGGTAATGGCTAAGCGTCTGCTTAGCCAGGGGATATATGGCACCGGCGCTGGAAATATAGCGCCGGTGTTTTACTTTTATGAGGAGGATGGGAGTGAATTTTTGAATTTCGCATATGCGCATTTTTTCGCTTTGATTCCTGGACTATACTGCTACGTTTGTAGAATGAAAGGGTGTAAAAGCAGGGAATCGGTGAGGCTATGGCGAATTTTGGAGGGGAAAGCGAGGAATAAGCAATGAAGAACAAGCTCCGCCGAAATCTGCAGTCTTTGCAAGACGCATACGCATCATTATGCGGATTGACAATTATTATTACCGATCAAGCGGACAAACGAATAACAGAACCCTCCGGCTTAACCGAGATGGCATCTCTGTTGTTCGGTTCTCCTTGTGCAACCGCTGAACATGCAATTGCGAACCTGCTGGAAAAGGTCAGGAATGTATCGAAAACTATTGTCTATGAAACCCGCTCCGGGCTGAAAATGCTGATTACCTCCATCGGGATCAGTAAGCAAAGGCCCTATTATATTCTGACAGGCGTCTGGGTGGACGGTTGTACGAAAGAGCTGATTACCGGCAGGATTCATGAAACCGTTCCCCCCGGAGAATGCGAGGACTGGATTCAGGCTCTGGATAAGGTACCGGTATTGGATCAGGAGGGCGTCGCCAGGATTATCGGCCAATTGGATATACTGGCTGATACCGTGCAGGCTCTGCTTGAACGGGAGCAGGGCGGAGAATATTCTGCGTATGACCTGCAGCTTATGAATCTGATCTATCTGCTGGACCCGGCAAGCCCGGAGTGGCTGCAAGGAATACTGGGCATAGTGGTACGTATTCTGGGAGTAGAATTTGCGGGCTATGCCAGTAATGCTGCAGACGGGGACCAATTCACAGTGGTGGAGACAACCGGTATGCCGAAGGATAACTCCCTGCAGGGGGCTTCTTTTTTTTACGGTGAGGGATTTCTGGGACAGGTGGGGCTCTCCAAGCAAATGGGGTACTGGAGGAATGCTGACCGCGATCTGCGGATTTCTTTTTTTGCTGCGCATGGGGTAAGGCCAAAGGTGTTAATCTGCTATCCCATCAAATACAAGGACAAGCTGTATGGATTATTGTATGCCGGAGACCCGGTCCGCCCGGAGCTGACGGAGGAGCAGGCGGATATGGGTATGCTGGTGGCCCATCAGCTCGCTGCTTCCATGTATCATATGGAGAGCGAAGCGCTGTATGAACGTCAAAGGAAGAGGCATGATACCTATAAAGAAATTGTCCAAGGGATTCTGGTTACTCAGGATAAGGAGGATTACCTGCAGCTGTTCATCGAGTTTTTCCAGCAGCAGCTAGGCAGTCCGTTCATGTGCTTGTTATTACATACGCCTGACGAGGCCGGACTGAGGATCTATTCTTCCTCTTCTGCTCCAAATGAACTGTACACCGTCTACGCAGAAGATGCTGAACAGATCTATTTCGCTGACGGGATACCGGGGTTCAACCTGCTGAACAAGCCGATCCGGCGGGAATGGAAGAGCTGGCAACTGGTAGAGCATCCTATGGTATTTGAACAAAGGCTGCTGGGGTTATTCACGGTCCAGTTCAGTGATGAGGGGCAGCGGCGGGAATATGAAACGATTTTTCATATGACCAATGTGCTGCTAGTGACCAAGCTGCTTGCCCAGCAGCCTCAGAACACGCCCTCCGGAACTGACTTCATGCGGCTGCTCCAGGATAATCTGCTGATACAGCAGCCGGTAGTACATAGCAGAGCTGCGGATATCCGAAGGCTTGCACAGGACTTGCTGGAGCCGTTAAGTCACTCTGCGGAAGAGATGGAATGGATTGGCCAGGCCGCGCTCCTTGCTCCATATCCTATAGGGCTGCTGATCAAATACCTGGGTGATATTCCTGCTGTATGTGTTTTGCGCCATATGCACTATTACCTGACGGATTACAATGGGCAAGAGGATGTAGGAGAAAGTTCCCATCTGTACTTGGCGAAGGTCTTGCTTATGCTCACGAAGTATACGGAGCAGGGCGGCAGGCAATGGAAGGAAACACTTCCTATACCCGTGCCCGAGCCACTTATGCGTTCCTTTGAGCAACTGATAGCTCCTCCGCCGGTTGCAGTGCAGCAAGAGGGAGGCGTACGTTTTACTACCCGGGAAAACGATATCCTGGATGGTCTGCTGACAGGCCTCAATAACAAGCAAATTGCGGAGAAACTGTTTATCAGTACGCATACTGTCAAGAATCACATAACCAAAATCTACGAGAAGCTTGGTGTGCATAGCAGATCACAGGCGATCTCGCAAATATATCAAGCGACCGGCAAAAAAGATTCTTTATAAAAGCAATGATTACGCAGCATGTAAGCGTACATTGCTTTTTTTGTGCAAATATAAGAATTTATGGGTTTCACGCTATACATTATCCTTCTATTCCTCGCTGAAACGGTACCGTCCTTTAAAAGGACGGCAAAGCCGTTTCCACTTGATAAAGGAAAGAAGGCCTGTAGAAAACAGGAAGATTATGTCGAAACTTAGGAACCAATGGCGATAGGCGCAGAGGCCTTACGTTATACATAATAGGGGAAGCTTTGTAGGCTCGACAAAATACATATTGAGGAGTGCTTCATTTGAAACTAAACATCCGCACCAAATTGTTGGGAGGCTTTCTGGTTATTGTAGCGTTGCTTATATTTATCAGCGGGCTATCGATTATGAAAATGGCGGGCATGAACAGCAACTCTGTACAGATGCAGAGCTACAACTTCCCCGCGCTCGTCAACATTGCTGAGATCCGGACCGAGCTGTACAAGCTGCGCGGTGATCTGCTCAAGCTTATCCTCGAAACCGATGATTCGGTGAAGGAGGAGATTCAGGCAGTTATTAAAGCGGATCAGGACAAAATTGCTGACCGGATGAAGGTCTATGGAGAGCTCACACTGAATGCGGATCAACGGGCTGCATTAGAGATCATTAAGCAGAGCGTGGATAACTATAACCAATCCGTACCCAAAGTCAATGAACTGCTGGATAAAGATCAGAATACGCAGGCCTACGGCGTCTTAATCGACGCACTGCCTGATTTGCAGAAGGCTCAGGATACCGCCGATCTGGCCGCCAGTAATGTAATCGAAGGTGCAGATGAACGGATCGACTCTACGGTTGCCAGCTATACCTCGGGAAGATTGATGATCCTGATCATCTCCATCCTTGCGGCACTTGCAGCCATTACGCTGGGCATCGTGATCTCACAGGGAATTGTGGGTCCGGTATCCAAGCTGCTCGCTGCGATGGTCCGCATGGCAGGCGGTGACCTCAGGGAGGAGATTGCGATCAAGAACCGGGATGAGTTCGGCCGGCTGGCTGCAGCAGCCAACGAGATGATTACCAGCCTGCGCAAGCTGATTGGCGGGACGGTCGAAGCGGCGCAAAGTGTCGCGGCCTCCTCTGAGGAAATATCGGCAACCACCGAAGAAATAGCCAGCGGCAGCCAATCCCAAGCCCAGGCGGCGCAAAATATCAATCAGCTGGTTCAGGATCTGACCCGGGGCATCGATGAGGTTGCGAAGAATGCCGAGCAGGCATCGGAGCTGTCGCTGCTGACGCGTCAGGGTGCTGAGGAGGGAAGCACTGCGGTAAGAGAATCCGGCCTTGGTATGAGTAATCTGTCGGAGAAGATGGAGCTGCTTGAGCAGGATTCCCAGAAGATCGGCGAAATTATCGAGGTGATTGATGAGATTGCCGAGCAGACCAATCTGCTGGCGCTCAATGCAGCGATTGAGGCAGCGCGTGCCGGTGAGCAGGGACGGGGCTTCGCCGTTGTCGCCGATGAGGTCCGCAAGCTGGCTGAACGGAGCAGTGAAGCGACCAAACAGATTGCCCTGATCATCCGGGTGATGCAGAAGAATACGGTTCTGAGTGTGCAGGCTGTCAGTGACGTATCGGCCCTGTCCGAGCGTACAGAGCGGCTGATCGATGGTATCGTTACCCGCGTCAATGATACTACCCAGCAGATTACAGGCATCGCTGCGGCTTGTGAGGAACAGGCGGCGCAGACGAACGAGGTGCTGCTCTCGATTGAATCCATTGCGGCCGGAAGCCAGGAATCCGCCGCAGCAGCCGAGGAGACGGCCTCCTCCTCGCAAATGCTCGCCTCCTTGGCGGATGAACTGAATAGCTCGGTGTCGGTGTTCAGATTGTAGAGGGGGAGTAAGCCATGCTGGCTGCACGAACGGAGCAGTACATCATCTTCCGGCTGGTACAGGAGAAGCTGGCCATCGATATCCGGGAGATTAACGAGATTATCAAGATGGAGCCTATCACAGCCGTGCCTAACAGCAAGTCTTTTATTAAGGGCGTAATTAATTTACGCGGCAAAATTATACCGGTGGTAAGTCTGTGCAGGCGGTTTGGCCTGGCAGAATCTCCACCGGATACCCGGTCAAGGATCGTAGTGGTACATTACCGGCAGGAGGCCATAGGGATTATGGTGGATTCCGTAGAAAAGGTGGCTTCCTTTCATGAGGTAGAGCCGCCTCTGGAATCCCATGAAGTGCAGGGCGTGCAGTACATGGACGGGATCGGCATGTGTGCCGGGGAGCTGATCAGCATTCTGAACATCGGGCGTCTGTTAAGTGAAGGGTGAAGGCCAACGCATGAAGGCGGGGAGGAGAACTGAGATGAACGAGTTTCATAATATGGTGTATTTGGGCGTTTTTCTGGATGAAATGGACGAGCAGCTGCGGTATTTGGATGAGGCCCTGCTCATGCTGGAGAGCAAAGGGTATCAGAATGACCTTATTCAGAGGATCTTCCGGGTCGCACATACGCTCAAGGGCTCATCAGCAGTCATGGGCTTCAAGCAGCTTAACCGGCTGACGCATCAGATGGAAAGTGTGTTAGAGCTGCTCAGGGGCAGACAGCTGGACGTAACCTCCGAGTTATTGAACATTCTCTTTGATTGCGTAGATTTCATTAAGGAGCTTCGTCAATCCATTCTGAGCGGTGCGCTGGAGGAAGGGGATACCTCAGATCTGTTACGCCGGTTAAAAGAGTTGCGGAAGACAGCAGCCGAGTCTCCCGCTCCTGCTGCAGAGGGGCTTCCGCAGGGAGAAGCGGGGCCTGTGCCGGATATGATCTTCGATGATATCCGCAAAGAGCAGATCCAGGCAGCTATAGATCAAGGCTCTGCGGCAATGGCGGTTCATATTCAACTTGCTGCTGAGGAGCCGATGAAATATGTCCGCGCGAAGCTCGTAGAAGCCAAGCTGCGGGAAACGGGCGAGGTTATTGCCACCTTCCCCGAGCTGGAAGCCCTCGAGAGGGATGCGCAGTTCTCCGGTGCTATTGCATATATTCTGCTTACACAGCAGTCCCGGCAGGATATGATGGCCAGTCTGCAGGAAGTCTCACAGATTGAAATTATACATACAGATCCTATTACGAAAGCAAATCTCGACACCTTCACCGAAGGAAAAGAGGCTCGGAAAAATAACGGCTATGCGGCCCAGACTGTCCGTGTGGATGTGGAGCGGCTGGAGGGACTGCTGAATCTGGTAGGAGAGCTGATTATAGATAATACCAGGCTGCACAGTGTCCGTTCCAGATTAAGCGAGCAGTTCAAGAACAACAGTGATGTTCATCTGCTTAATGATATCGCAGGACATTTGAATATGGTCATCAGCGATCTTCAGGAGGGGATGATGAAGACCCGGATGCTGCCGATGGAGCATCTGTTCGGCCGCTTCCCCAGGATGATCCGGGATTTGGCGCAGAAGTCGAACAAGGAGATCGAGTTCATCATTGAGGGCAATGAGACCGAGCTGGACCGCAGCCTCATTGAGGAGATCAGCGATCCTCTGATCCATATTCTGCGCAACGCCGTGGACCATGGGCTGGAGCTGCCGGAAGAACGTGCAGCTCTCTGCAAGCCGCGGAAAGGGACCATTACTCTGCGGGCAAGTCATCAAGGGAACATGATTGTCATTACGGTATCCGATGACGGCAGGGGCATTGATACCGGCAAGGTCAAAGAAGCCGCTGTGCGTAAAGGCTTCGTCACCACTGATGAAGTGAAGCGTATGACGGACAAAGAGCTGGTGATGCTCATTTTCCGCTCTGGCATCTCAACAGCCCGTACGGTCACAGATTTATCCGGCCGCGGAGTGGGCATGGATATTGTCAAAGCACATATAGAGAAATTAAATGGCATTATAGATATTGAGACGGTTCCTGATCAGGGGAGTATATTCACGATCAAGGTCCCGCTGACGCTTGCCATCATCCGTTCCCTGCTGGTTAAGCTGGGGAGCAGTACCTTTGCCATTCCGCTGATTAATGTCATTGAAATATTCAGAATGAAGGCGGAGGATATTGTTACCATTCAGGGGCGGGAGGTCTGCCAGTTCCGCGATCAGGTGCTTCCGCTTGTCCGTCTGCACCATATGCTGCAAGTGGAGGAAGGCGAGCATACGGTGAACGGCCGGCTGTTCGTTGTCATCGTCGGCTTCGCGGATAAGCGGGTCTGTCTGGTAGTAGATCAGACGATCGGCAACCAGGAGATTGTCATCAAGTCACTGGGAAGTTACATAGGCAACGTTTCTTATATCGCAGGCTCAACCATACTTGGCGACGGCCGAGTGGCCCATATCCTGGATATAGGCTCGATTGCAAGGGAAACAGGCTCGGCCCACGATGCACTGCTCCAAGAGAACACAGTTACGGCAGGGGATCAGGATAGTCAGAGCGAGAAATATATCACCTTCAAGCTGGAGAAGCTGGATTTCGGGATTCCGATCCGCCAAATGAAGGAGATTGTACCTGTTCCTGAGATTCATTCGCTGGTGTCTGCCCCGGCTCATGTCCTGGGAATGATCAATCTGCGCGGATTGCTGTTCCCGGTCTATGACATACGGCACAAGCTCGAAATGGACAGCGGTGAACAGACGGCCGGCTCCCGGATTCTGATCTGCGAGGTATCCGGACAGGAGGTAGGGATATGGGTGGATCAGGTGTCAGCGGTGCAACTGCTCGCAAGGGAGCACATGGATGAGGCGCCGGATCACATTCTCCAGAATCCAGAGGTGCTGGATGCCGTCTATAAAGACAACCATCAGTTTATTCACTTGCTGAATTTGGAGAACCTGCTGGACCTGCACGCCTGCTGCATTACCGGTCCCGGATCACATGACCGATCCCCGGAGTGATCTCGCTGAAGCCGGCCATGTGGCGGGACTGATAGGCAATGGGCCGGGCGCTGGCGGTCATGAGGATATTGCGCAGATCGGCGGTCCCTTCTGCCGGGAGGGCAAAGGTTCTGGTATATGGATACACTTCACGGAGTGTGGTATGAATAGCACTGATGAAGCGGTCATTGCCGCTGCGGCCCATCAGATTCATGATGATCTGGCCGTGTCCGTTCAGCTTGGCACGGGTTAGGCGGAAGAACTCCAGCGTGGTGAAATGAGGCGGCGTTCCGGCAGCGGTGAAGGCATCAAGCAGGATATAGTCATGGCCGCGTTCCGGCGCGGCTTCCAGCAGGCTGCGGCCGTCACCGATCAGGATGTTATCCTGCGTGTAGCCAAAGCGGGTTCTGCTGTATTCCACCACCTTCGCATTCACCTCAGCCACCGTAAAATGCTTCTCTGCGAAATAACCAGCAATCGTACCAATCCCGTGTCCGATCAGGAAGACACGCTCGAAATGCGGATTGCCCGCCTCCATCAGATGAATCATCGCCCGGGGATACTCGAAGATCACCCGGCGCGGATGGTCCAGATCCAGTGCGCCCTGAACAGCTTCCCCCGAGAATTGCAGTACCCGGAACCGTCCGGTCTCACCATATAGCTCGGTTGTATCGTAGACCTCGATGTCCTGAGAGTCGTGGTTAGGATGGGATGGTGCGTGCAAGCGGATCAGACTCCTTCTGCAGATGGGATTCGTTCGTTATAACCTTCATAGTAACATAAAGCAGCCGCAGGAAGGGCTTCCTGCGGCTGCTTGTATTTCTCAAAAGGGGCTTAAGCCCACTTAATGAACCAGACTCTCCAGTTCGGGCTGGAGCTTGTGCCGCAGGGCGTACAGCATGGCGGCACCGACCAGGAAGGCAGCGGCATCGGCAATGACCAGCGACCACACCACTCCATGGAAGCCGTTTGTCCGGTTGGCGAAGAAGAGCACAGGAATCAGTGTGACCCCTTGAATAATCGACATTACGAATGCGGCCGTTCCCTGCGCAGTAGCCTGAAAGATCCCCATGAATAAGGTGGTCAGCCCTGATATGAATAAGGACAAGAAGGTGACATGCAGAATGTAGCTGCCCATTTGAATCATTTGCGGATCTCTGGTGAACAGACCGATCAGATGGTCGGAGATCAGATAGACGACGATGCCGAATACAGCAGCCATGGCGGCCATCGCTTTGACTGTGAATCCGATGGTATGCTTCATGCGCAGCTTATCCGCTGTGAATGAGAAGGCAATGAGCGGCACGACTCCCTCGCACAGGCCCATCAGAATAAACTCGGGGAATTGCAGCAATCTTGAGGATATCCCGTAAGCGGCTACAGCCGCATCCCCATATTCGATCAGGAACAGATTGAAGATCAGCGACATGGCTCCCAGAAAAACACTCATGATGAAGACCGGAACGCCGATTTTGAACACATTGCTGAGAATATCCTTGGTGGCCTTGAACCATTTGAAGGAGACTGTGAGGAATTGGCTTTTGTAGCCCATATGGAAGGCATAGTAGGCACTCGCAACCATGTTGGCCACAACCGTTGCCGACGCTACGCCAATTACACCCCAGTGGAGCACGAAGATAACCAGTGCATCGAGCAGGATATTAACCACCACGCTGAGCATCATACCGATCATGGAGACGATGGCTGCACCCTCGGAGCGGACCATATTCTCCAGCGTAAAGAACAATACGACAAACGGTGCGCCAATCAGCATGACAGTGACATAATCCTTCGTGAATCCATAGGAATCCGGCGTTGCCCCCAGACTGTGCAGGATGGGGCCGATCAGCGGCAGACCCACGGCCATCACGAGGAGGCCAAGCACGAGACTGCTGTAAAAGGCGAAGGAAGACACTTGCTTCACTTCGTCATATTTGTGCTCACCCAGCAGCCGCGAGATGTAGGTGCCGCTGCCGATGCCCACCAGATTGCCCAGCGCCATGATGATGGCGAACAGCGGCAGGGTCAGGGCGAGTGCGGTCAGCATGGCCGTATTGTGGAGAGTGCCCAGGAAATAGGCATTCAGAATCGAATAGATGACGTTCATGGATGTGCCTAACATCATGGGCACGGCGAAATGGGCGACGGCCTTGGTGATGGGGGCTTTTTCAAAATAATAAAGGTTTTCGGTATCCATTAGGGATCACTTCTTTCACTGATTTTTTGTTAATCTAACGGCGTTAGATTGAACCTTACAGTGTTAGATGATATCATGAACCTAAGAGGCTGTAAAGCATAAACTTACACTGTTAGATAAAAGGGCGGATAGCGATGAAAAAAGCACAACCTCAAATCTCGGAAGACCGGATTCTGGAAGCTTCGTGGGAGCTTCTCAGGGAGGGGGGGATCGAAAAATTCAGTATGCGGCGTCTGGCTGACAGGCTGGGGATTCAGGCTCCCTCGCTGTATTGGTATTTCAAGAGCAAGCAGAACCTCTACCAGCGGCTGGCCAACCACATCTCCAGAGTCATCCTGGAGGAGCACCGCCCGGAGGGCGACTGGAAGGAGCAGCTGACAGCATTTGCGGTAACGGTACGGAGTGTGCTCAGCCGGTATTCCTGCTCTACGCAGCTTATGATGATGACACTGCCCCACGAGCCGGACATTATCCGGTTCAACAACCGGATGCTGCACTGTGTGGAATCCACGCCGCTTGAGGAGGCGCAAAAGGTGCAGGTGGTCACTACACTTGTGAACTTCGTGTTCTTCTTCGTGCTGGATGATTACGAGCATGAGCGTAATGTCTCCATGATGGCTAAGGAACAGCAGGAGCCTCCGGGCGAGGAACTGCTCCGCCTGATGGACTCCATGAGCGAGAAGGAGGTTGGGTTATTCCGGAGGATGTTCAAGAACGGACTGTTCGAGCTGCTGGGGACCGATGGGGCTTTTGAATTCGGCCTGAGGCTGATTCTGCTTGGGACGGAGCAGGTGATTAAGGAGCATGAGCATGGAATACGGAAGAACACTTAACGACAAAATCAAACAATGATATAGATAACAAATAACATATTGCCAGCCCGGGTTGGAGGCTCCAAGGAGTCACCCTCATTCTACCGGTGAGATTCGTTTGAATTCATTCGGTGTTACACCGACAACCTTCTTGAACAGCTTGTTGAAATAAGCGGGATCGGGATAGCCGACTTCAACGCCGATTTCATGGATTTTGAGGTCCGGGGCATTCTTCAGCAGCTGCTTGGCCTTGCGGATACGGATTTCGATCATGTAATCGGTCAGCGTGAGGCCGGTTACCTGCTTGAACAGCTTGCTTAGATAGCTGGGTGTAAGATAGACCATCCCCGCCAGGGTATTCAGATCTGCGTGCTGGTTGTAGTGGGCCGAGATCCAGCGTTTGACCGTCTCAATAGCGGTGCCGGACAGCTCGAGACGCTGGGCGCGGATACTGATCAGGGCGGCTGAGAAGGAGGCTGCGAACAGCGTCTCCATATCTGCAAACCGCATACAGTCCGCAATCTGCTCTTCCAGACTCAGCGCAGCGCCCTTGCGGTAGACCGCCTCGAATTCCGGCAGCTCCTTGCGGGCCAGCGCTTCAATCTCCCGGCAAATGCCGGGAATCTGCGCGGGCGATACACGCTCTTCCGCAAGCCCCGAGAACAGCTGGTGCAGTCCTGCCTGGATGCCCTCGATATTCAGGATTTGCAAATCATGGACCAGCAGATCGCGGTAAGCGGCAACCGGCTCAGCCCTAGTCTTCTCCGGCAGCATCAGCTCGTCCACCGTAGCGTAATACAGCAGCCGGGATTGATACATTCCCTGATCACAGGCCATCCTGGCCTCCAGATAGGCATCCCCGAGCCGGGCAGCGTCCGCATAGGGGCGGCTGATCCCCACATGAAGGATATGCCCTGAGGCGGCAGTGTGCAGATGCTCCCGGATCTCCTGCAGCTGATCCGGTGTCAGCGGCTGCGCAGCGTACCAGACCCAGGCCTGGAGTCCCCGGCGCAGCTCCAGCACATCGAAGCACTCCGGCTTGTGCTGCCGCAGCTGCTCTGCACAGGCCCGGACGGCTTCGGGCGAGTCTCCCTTAAGCAGCAGCACCGAGAAATAAGGTGCGGGCAAATGAAGGCTGGCGAGCAGCAGCCCCGGGGGCTCCGCCATATGCAGGATAGAGAGCAGCATTCCGGTGCGCTGCCGTTCCTCCTGCTCACGCAGCAGCGTGCGCTCCTTGTCCAGCTGGTACAAAATCTCGAACAGCTGCTCTTTATTGATCGGCTTCAGCAGATAATCGACCGCTGAGCTGCGGATTGCTTCGCGGGCATAATCAAATTCCACGAATCCGCTCATTAAGAGGGAACGGACCTGGGGGCGGCTGACTCTAAGCTGCCGAATCAGCTCCAGGCCCCCGGTCTGCGGCATGCGGATATCGGTAATTACAACATCGAACTGGAGGGAAGGCAGCTCATCCAGGAGATGCCTGCCGTCGGCATATGTACGGATAATATGAAATTCAGGGCTCTCCCTGCTGATCATCCGGGCCAGCCCCTCGCGGATCAGGACCTCATCATCTACGATTATTATACGCAGCAAGCCGCTCTCCCCTTTTCCCGAAATTGTGTGCTACAAGATCCCGTTTCCGGTTACTCTTCCTTGTGCAGGCCGGGAAAAATCTCAATCCGCAGAATGACCCGCGTGCCCCGGCCGGCCTCGCTCTCCACGCGCAGTCCGAACGGGCTGCCATAATCCATGCGGAGCCGCTCGTTCACATTGCTGAGGCCAATGCCGAACCGCTCCCCGTCCGCTCCGCAGGCCAAGCTGTCGTTCAGCGTATGCAGTGTATGCTTATTCATGCCTACCCCATCATCCTCTACGCAAAATACAGCCTGATTCCCCTCGGCCCGGCCGGTGATTCGGATCGTGCCCGGACCTTCCTTGGGCTCCAGGCCGTGAAAGACGGCATTCTCCACAATCGGCTGGAAGACCAGCTTAATCACAGGCAAGGGCAGCAGGTTGTCCGGCACCTCAATCTCCAGGCTGAACTTGTCGGGGAAGCGGATCTGCAGCATATCCAGATAATTGCGTGTATGATCCAGCTCTTGCCGGATGGTTACTAGTTCTTCGCTGCGGACAACCCCGTACCGCATTTGTATGCCCAGCAGGTAAGTCAGCTTCGCCACGCGCGGATCATCGCTGCCCTCGGCCAGCATGCGGATGGATTCCAGGGTGTTGTAGATGAAATGCGGGTTGATCTGGTTCTGCAGGGCACGCATATCGGCTTTTTGCTTGCGCTTCTCCGTCAGTGTCACCTCCTCAAGCAGGCCTTTGACCCGGATGATCATGCGGTTAAAATGACTGCCCAGCATGCCGATCTCATCATTGAACCGGGGATTTACCCAGACATCCAGATTGCCGTGCTGCACCTGCTTCATCAGGCGGACCAGAGATTTCAGCGGCTTCGTCAGCGCGTGGGAGATGAAGGTGGCGACAATCAGGGCGAAGGCAATGATGACCAGCGTCGTAAGCATCTGAGCATTCCGGGTCTTCGCTACGGGAGAAAGAATCCTCTCCAGCGGAATGGACACCAGCGTGGTCCAGCCTGTTCTGCGCGATACGGTGTATACCGCAAGGTATTCCTTGCCCTCCAGCGAGAGCTGAAAATGCCCTTCGGGACCCTTCACCTTCTGCAGGAACTGGTCGGTGTAGTCCTCCAGCAGCCGGCTGCTGCCATCTGCCTGCGGGCTGGCATACATGACTCCGCCCCGGTCATCGACAATCATCGTGCTTCCCAGGGTAACGGCATTGACGGGATCGACGATGCCTTTGAACAGGCTGATGCTAATATCGAAGACAATGATGCCGATCTTCTGCAGGGAGCTGACCGAGCTGACATTCCGCAGAACGCTGAATACCTCGCGGCTGTCACCGGCATTCACACGGATCGTATGCCTGCCCTGAATCACGGGGGTTACCCCCTCCCGGGTCAGGCTCTGCCACTGCGCGAGCCGTTCAGCCGGGAACAGCTCGCTTATCCCCGAAGCCTTGTCATAGTAGACCGATCCGTATTTGTCCACCAGGTAGACGGCAACGATCTCTTCCTTCGTATGGCTCAAATAACTCAGGAACATCGACATACCGGTATTCTTGTCCCAGTCGGTATCCTGCTGCTCCAGATAGAACTGGACATCCGTGTTATATAGCGGAAGTGCGGTATAGCGCTTAAGGTCAGCCACATACCGGTCAATAGTGTCCGAGGCGCTGCCGGCCACCTGCCCGGCGCTTGAGGTAGCATTAACCAGTACGGAATGGAAGGTGGAGCGGGACGACAGGTAGCTGACATAGGTGATCGGCAAGGAGATCAGAAATATAAATACTACAATCAGCTTGCGCTCCATGGGCAGGTTGGCCAGAAACAGCCAAAGTGTCCGCGGAAATCTCCGGATATAGGATAACACGGTTGTTGTTCCTTTCCGTACAGCCCTACTTTACCGCGCCGCTCGTTACACCTTCAAAGATATAACGCTGCAGGAAGAAGTAGAGAATGACTGTGGGCAGCAGAATCAGCAGAATCGCCGCACAGATCAGATTCCACTCGCCGGAATTCACCCCCTGAAAACGCATGAGGATCGTCGTAACGACACCCAGACTTTGCTTGGGCATATAGAGGTATGGGATGTACATGTCATTATAAATGCTGATTGTTTTCAGGATAACCAGCGTAGCTGTAGCCGGTGTGAGCAGCGGGAAGATGATCGAACGGTAGATTTTGAACAGGGAAGCGCCTTCGACCATGGCATTCTCGTCGAGATCAAACGGAATATTGCGGATGAACTGCAGATAGAGAATAATTTGAATCACATCGGCCCCGATATAGAGCACAATGGGAGCGCCGAGTGTGTTGTAGAGACCCATGTTTTTGATGATGCCGAAGGTGGCGACCTGGGTAGTGATGCTCGGTATGATGGTGGCGATCAGATAAGCGCCGAACACGACTGGCTTCAGCTTGAAGGAGAACCGGCCGAGTACATATGCCACCATTGTGCCAAACAGAATGTTCAGGGTCAATGTAATTATAATGATAATGAGCACATTGCCGAAGCCGCTGAGCAGGCCGCCGCGCTGGAACACAGCAATGAAGTTGTCAAAGTTAAGGAAGCTGTGCGGCAGAGCCATGGAGCTGCTGCTGTTGAACTCGTCCGTGGATTTGAAGGCGTTGACGATGACGACATAGGGCGGGAACAATACCACGAATACCCCGATCAGCAGTGTGAAGTATTTGAACAGGTCTTTAGGACGGAATCTGAAGGGTTCCATGGCTATTTATCTCCTCCCCGGCTGAGAACAAGTTGTTGGACTAGCAGCACAATGACTACGAAGAAGAGCAGGATGATGCTCATTGCCGAAGCCAGGCCGTAGTTATTGAAGGCAAATGCCGTATCGACCACACGCTGTACATAGGTCTGGCTGGCGCCTGCAGGGCCGCCTTTGGTCAGCACGAACGGCAGATCGAACACTTCAAGCGCACCAGTAACGGTCAGGAACAGATTGAGCTGAATGACGGCTTTCATATTCGGCAGGGTAATTCTCCAGAGCGTCTGCAGAGAGTCGGCTCCGTCAATCTTGGCCGCTTCGTAGATATCGCGCGGGATGGCTTGCAGCGAGGCGATGTAGATGACCATATTGTAGCCCATGAACCGCCAGAAGCCGGTGGAGGCGAGGGAATAGTTCACCAGTCCTTCGGTGCCGAGCCAGCTGGTCTGTCCCAGGCCGCTCAGGCCGATGCTGTTCAGGAATAAGTTCAGCGAGCCGTTAGTCGTGTCGAACACATATCCGAACATGAAGGCGACGGCCACACCGTTCATAATGTAAGGCAGGAAGAGCAGGATGCGAAAAGCATTTCGGCCCCGCAGCCTGCTGTTCAGTACCACCGCGAAATAGATCGCTGCGAGATTCTGCAGAATACCCATGACGAAATAAGCGAAGTTATGGGTGAATACTTTGAAAATATCGGGTGTACTGAATACCTCACGGTAATTGGCGAGGCCGACCCAAGGCTTCTCGGGGCTGTAGCCGTCCCAGTTCGTGAAGCTGTAATAGATCAGCTTGAGCGCCGGATAATATGTGAAAGTGCCAAGGAGGATCAGCGGAATCAGCAGGAAGGAGACAATGATAATCGTCTTCTGCTTGTTGTAGGATAGGGTTCCGAACAATAGGTTGACCTTCTTTCATGTGAGCTCGGCGGGATTGACGACAAAATGGATTATCCGGGAAGGCGATAATCCATTTGTACGTCAGAGGGTACGTCCGGCTGCCTGTGGAAGCAGGGTGAATTGTTTTAGTAGCCGAGGTCTTTCTTGGCCTTGGCCCAGGCTTTGTTCCATTTGTCGAAGACCGTCTGCGGGTCCTTGGCCAGGACGAATTCCTGGGCCATAGCCGGCAGGTCAAGCTGCGCCTTGTTGGTGATTTCTGTAACCTGGGCGTTGTCTACCGTGCCTTCCTGCAGTACTACGCCGGTGGACTGGAATTCCTTAAGCTGGGTCAGCTTGGATTCCCTGCCCTTAAGCGGAGAGATGAAGCCGGCGAAATCCTCATACCCGGAATCTTCAATCATCCATTTGACGAACGCTTTGGCGGCATCGACATTCTTGCTGTTCTTGGCTACGGCATAAAAGAAGTCAGGACTGAGCGGAGCCGTCAATGTACCTGAGTTGTCATAGGGAAGCGGGAAGAAGCCTACGTTGTCGGAGGTGGTTCCGGCGCCGATCACCTGATTGATGACCCAGTTGCCCAGGAAGTACATAGCGAACTTGCCGGAGGCGATATCCTTCTTCGATTGCTCCCAGTTGGTGGAGTTGATGTCTTTCTCCAGATAGCCCTTCTCATTCAGCTCTCTGAGCAGGCTGAGCGATTTGCCGTATCCGTTGTCCATGGTGAACGGTGCATCCTCTGTCAGCTTCTGGTTAGGAAAGTCAGGGTTGCCGGCAATAACGCGGGGGACTGCGTATACCCAGTCGTTAAGCGGCCATTTGTCCTTGAAGTTGGAGGCGAGCGGTACCACGCCTTTGGCTTTGAGCTTCTCGCAGGCAGCCAGGAATTCATCCCAGGTCTTCGGAACCTCTGTAATTCCGGCATCGGAGAATGCCTTCTTGTTGTATACAATACCGGAGGTGGAGTTCCCGGTAGTGATTCCGTAGAGCTGGCCTTCAAAGGCCTTGAAGTCTTTGAAGGTGAGCTGGTCGTTCAGTCCCAGATCATCCAGCGGGGCGAAATATTTCGGCAGGTCGGAGTTGGGAATATTGGGAACGAACATGACGTCAGGCAGCTCGCCGCTGGCCATGCGGACCTTGGCTTGCTGGTTGTAGTCCGTCTGGGAGGCTTCAAATTCTACTTTGATATTGGGATATTTCTCATTAAAGCGTTTCACATATTCGTCATACTCTTTGCCGATCATGTCGGTTCTGTTGGTCAGGAAGATGATCTTGCCGCTGATGTCGGCTCCGCCCGGGGCTGCCGGCTCCGCGGTTGCAGCCGCTGCATCTCCGCCGGTGCTCTCCGGAGCGGCGGTGGCTGCTGCCGGTTCATCTGTGGCTTTTGCGGCATTGCCTTTATTGTTGGAGCCGCAGCCGGTCAGGGATAAAGAGAAAATCATGATAATAACGAAAAATAACGATAATAACTTATTCCTCATTGTTTTGTCCCCTTTTCGTTAAAATGTTAGCGTTTACATCAATATTATAGCGCTAATTTATTGATGTAGAAATGTATTCAATTATTATTTATTGTCTTTATTTGTTCTGTTTCTCCGATTATAATTAAGTTATTGCTAACAATAAGATAACAAAATACAATGATGGCAGCTAAAACAAAACTTTTAGGAGGATTTATGAATCAACAGCAAAAGAACTTGAACC
Source organism: Paenibacillus sp. FSL R7-0210 (assembly GCF_038009085.1). Classification (NCBI taxonomy): domain Bacteria; kingdom Bacillati; phylum Bacillota; class Bacilli; order Caryophanales; family Paenibacillaceae; genus Paenibacillus; species Paenibacillus sp. FSL R7-0210. Next base: position 5,430,522 of record NZ_JBBPAR010000001.1, on the reverse strand, counting down.
ACTGGGAATTCAGAGCCTGCGGAGATGAAGAATGGCTTACGGCTGTTGTGCCGGGAACGGTGCATACGGATCTGCTGCGCAATGGCGTTATCGATCAGCCCTTCTATGGAACGAATGAACATGAGCTGCAATGGATTGATAAAAAGGACTGGGAATACAGAACCGGATTTGTATTAGAAGAGGCATGGCAGACGCTGGCGGTTACGGAGCTGGTGTTCGCCGGGCTGGATACGTATGCTGATGTGTATGTGAACGGCGTTCACGCCTTGTCCGCAGATAATATGTTCCTGTCCTGGACCGTGAATGTGAAGGGGCTGCTGCGGGCGGGTGGGAATGAGATCCGCATCGTCTTCCGCTCGGTGGTGACCGAGGATCTGCCAAAGCTGGCGGCACTGGGCTACAATCTGCCTGCGCCGAATGACCAGTCTGAGTTAGGTGGTCTTCAAGAGCAGCGGATCAGCGTATTTGCCCGCAAAGCGCCATATCACTACGGCTGGGACTGGGGTCCACGATTCCTGACCAGCGGGATCTGGCGGGAAGCTGTGCTGACAGGCCGTAACGTTGCGGCGATTGAGGATTTGTACATTCGCCAGCATGCGGTGAATGAGCAGGAGGCCCGGCTCACAGCAGTGATTGAAGCGGACGCACCGGAAACGTGGAGCGGGATGCTGCGGTTAAGTGCCGAAGGGCAGGAATGGATGAAGGCGGTTACGCTTGTTCCGGGCAAGCAGACGCTAGAGCTTGAGCTGGTGATTGACCGCCCGCGCCTGTGGTGGTGCAACGGCCTGGGCAAGCCGGAGCTGTACCTTTTCCGTGCAGAGCTGCTGCAAGGAGCGGAGGCTGTAGCAGTATCGGAGGTAACGACGGGGCTTCGGGACATTAAGCTGGTGCGTAAGCCGGATGCGCAGGGGGCGTCGTTCCATTTTGAGCTGAACGGGGTGCCGGTCTTCGCCAAGGGTGCCAATCATATTCCGAATGACAGCTTCATCACGGAGGTTACGGAAGAACGTTACCGCCATGAGATTGCCACGGCCGTGGAATCCAATATGAATATGCTGCGGGTGTGGGGCGGCGGCTTCTATGAAGAAGAAGTGTTCTACCGGCTGTGTGATGAATACGGGCTGCTGGTCTGGCAGGACTTCATGTTCGCCTGCAGCATGTATCCGGGCGATGAGGCGTTCCTGAATAATGTCCGCGCAGAAGCGGTATATAATGTCCGCAGATTGCGTAACCACCCTTGTATCGCGCTCTGGTGCGGGAACAATGAGATTGACTCGGCCTGGTCGCAGTATGAGGAGTACATGGGCTGGGGCTGGAAGGAGAAGCTGAATGCTGAGATTCGCCAGAGCTTATGGACTGCCTATGAGGAAATCTTCCACCGGATTCTGCCGGAAGCTGTGGCCGCGAACCATCCGGGTATGGATTACTGGCCGTCCTCGCCGCTGCGCGAACTCACAGGTGGTCAGGATCAGCATGCCACGCGGATTATGGGTGACGGAGATATCCACTACTGGGGCGTCTGGCACGCCAAGGAGCCGTTCGAGAACTATAATCTCAAGGTAGGCCGCTTCATGAGCGAGTACGGCTTCCAGTCCTTCCCGGAGCTGAAGTCGGTGCTGAGCTATGCAGAGGAAGCGGAGCTGGCGCTGGAATCAAAGGTCATGCTGGCCCATCAGAAGAATGGAGCGGGCAATCAGCTGATTAAGGAGTATATGGATATGTATCTGCCGCAGCCGAAGGATTTCCGGGGCTTCCTCTACATGAGCCAGGTGCTTCAGGCCGAGGCGATCCGCATGGCTATGGAGAGTCACCGCCGTAACAAGCCTTATTGCATGGGCACGCTGTACTGGCAGATGAATGACTGCTGGCCGGTAGCTTCCTGGGCGGGCATGGATTATTACGGGCGCTGGAAGGCGCTGCAATATACGGTGCGCCGCAGCTTCCAAGAGGTGCTGCTGTCTGTAGACAGCACGGATGGGGAGAGCGTCAAGGTCTATGGGGTATCTGACCGGCGGGAGGCATTGGACGCAGAGCTGGTTCTGCGGCTGCATGATATCAGCGGCCTATTGCTGCGCGAATGGTCACAGCCGGTAACCCTTGCTGCGGATTCATCGGCTGTGCTCTTCACACTGCCGCTGGCCGAAGTGTTAGAGGGCCGTGAACCGGCCAGTGTGCTGCTGGTGGCTTCGCTCCTGGAGAGTGGGCAGGCGGTGGAGCAGGGGCTAGAGACAAGGCAAGTGCTGGAGCCGGAGACAAGGCAGGTATTGAAGTCTGAGACACGGAAAGTGCTGGAGCGCAAGGAGCATTACTTCGCCCGGGCGAAGGATATTCCGCTGAGCAAGCCGGTCATCACGGTGACAGAGGTACCGGGAAGCAGCGGGCAGAGCTTCACGCTGAGCAGCGATGTGCTGGCGCGGGGCGTGCACCTGACGGTGGAAGAAGAGGGTATCTTCTCGGATAATTACTTCGATCTGCTGCCGGGCGAGCCGAAGACGGTGGAGTTCTCGATTCGGAGCGGGAGCAGCGGCGGAGGGGCAGACTTCACCCCTGCCGCGCCGACAGGACTCGTAGTCCGCTCGATGGCGGATTATATCTAATCACGAACTCTCACGCAGATGAGGATACTTCCGTAACCGTGGACTTGCCTGCAACTGTGATTCCGCCGCAACTGTGATTCTGCCGCAGCGGGGATCCCGCCGTAGCGTGAATTCACCTCTGGAGTCGTGGCTCCCCTGACCCACAGCCGGCTTGCGGACTGACATGACCTTATTTGCTCATAAACTAACCTGATTTCTGTTCTTGCGGACTCAGAAGACTTTATTGTCTTCCGGGCTGGCCGTTTCAAGGCGAAATCGCACGAATAGGGGCCTCTGAGTCCGGATGACAGGGCCAAAACGGCTATTTATGCGGAATAGCGGATTCTCAGTCCGCATGAGCATCAAAATTCAGTATAAAGGCATCATGATTCAGTATAATCCAACAAAGAGCGGTCCCCCGTCATCGGAGGACCGCTCTTTGTTGGATACGGCCGCCTTCAGGCCGGTTCGATGAACATCTCACCCAGGATCTGCCCGGTGCGATATGCATGCTCAGGAAGCGCAGCGGCGGTGAAGGCCGCCACATCCTCTGGCTTGATATCGTACATGGCTTCAATTTCTCTGGAGAAGAGAAGATGTCCTTCCGCAAGCAGCTCAGGCATAGCCGGGACATCAGCAGGAGCAAGAGGCTCAGGGATAAGCTGCTGTAGTGCGTCCACGTAGTTTTGCAGCGTACGGGACCCGACAAGCTTGATGCCTTGGTTCTCTTCATTGACCATGACAAGGGTCGGGAAGCCGCGTACGCCGAGCTGGGCCACCTTCTGGAAATCTTCCTCCAGCAGCTCCTGTGCAGCTTCCTGTCCTGCGGCCTGAACGATCTCATCGCCGGGTAATCCCAGACTATTCACAATATCCGCGAGGACCTCTTCTTCTCCGATATTCCGGTTGAAGACGAAGACGGCTTCTCTGGCGCTCCGCAAGTAGGCCAGTTCCTTCCCCGGATGTCTCTGCTGGATCACCTTGAATACTCTGGAGGGCGGATAAGAGGACATGACCGGATTGTTCAGCCATAGGGTGCCGTCAATGGGCATGCGGTAATGCGCTCCGACTTCCTTCCAGTGACCCGCTACATCGGCTGGCTGCTGTATTCCATTTGCCTTGTCAGCGAAGCCATTCCAACCGGCTAATAATCCGCCCATCAGAGGCTGCAGATCAAAGTACTTGCCATACTGCTGGATAAACCGGTTCAAGGTAGGCTCGATGGCCCAGCAGTGTGAACAGATCGGATCAGTCGCATAATAGAGAGTAACTTTGGGCTGCTGCTGCGGATTGAAATCTATAATTTGTGTATGCTCCTCGTCGCTTACCCCGCATACACCTGTCTTCAGATCACAGATCATAGGATTTGTATTCATAATAAGGGGTTACCTCCTCCGTTTCTACTTGTAGTATGATTATAATATCTGGCATCAGATTAACAAGTACTATTGTTTTTAATACCTGGTATATAAAATATACTAATGGAGGAATCCCCTATGAAATATGAGGTTGACTTAACGCAAATGTGCCCCGCCACCTTTGCTTTTCATGTCATCGGCGGAAAATGGAATTTGCCTATCCTCGCTTTACTGAGCGAAGAGGAGCCGATCCGGTATAACGAACTAAAAAGAAGACTGAACGGCATCACCGGAACAACGCTAACGAACTGCCTCAAGGATCTTATCGACTACGGGATTATCCACCGTGAGCAATATCATGAGGTTCCTCCGCGCGTCGAGTATTCCCTTACTCCCTCCGGGCAGGAATTGGTTCCGTTAATTGAAGAGATCGTGGCTTGGGGAGCGAATAACATTCATGCCTTAGGGGGACAGAAGGTATAGGATTTTTTTCCCGGTGAATCCGTTCCCTCCGGTTGACTTGCGTATGACCCGCCCCTATGATGATAAATAATATGTAACATTAACGCTCGCATAAAGCTCGCACACAGAGGAGAGAAACAGCATGGCTATGGAGATTGAACGCAAATTCCTGCTGCCGGAATACCCGGAGCGGCTGATTGAAGAAGGACAGCTTAAGGTGCTGACCCGTCACAGTATTGACCAGACGTATCTTGCGATTGAGGACGGGCAGGAGCTGCGGGTGCGGAAGATCACGGATCTGGACACGGGTGAGGTTACGTACACGCATACGTTCAAGGATGGCAAGGGCATCAGCCGCCAGGAGATTGAATATTTCATTTCCGCAGGCTTGTATAACCAGATGATTGAGGCTGTGAAGGCGATCCCGCTGGTCAAAACCCGCATTACAGGCGTATGGAACGGTACAACGGTGGAGATTGATCTCTATACCCAGCTGGAGCTTACCGTGCTTGAGGTTGAGTTCGATTCGCTGGAGGAGGCGGAGCGCTTCGCAGCCCCGGAATGGTTCGGCCTGGATGTCAGCACAGAGAAGAAGTACAGCAACAAAACCGTCTGGAAAGAGCTTCAGGGCAAATAGCCCCAGTGAGCCTTAATCTTATAGAATCAGCGGACTTTAACGCGTAAACGTGGTACTATGTACAGTAAATAAAGAGGGGTTCAGGAGGATGAGACGGGTATGGAGTATATAAGCACAAGAGGCAAGGTAGCGGCCAGAGGCTTTATTGATACGGTTCTGATGGGGCTGGCGGATGACGGCGGGTTGATGGTGCCGGCTGAGATTCCGGTGATCTCCCCCGAGAAGCTGGAAGAATGGAGAAGCCTGAGCTTTCAGGAGCTTTTCCTTGAGATTTTCTCCTACTATACGAATGACGAAATTCCTTATGAGGATCTGCGCTCGATGGTCTACACCAGCTATGGTAGCTTCCGCGCTCCGGAAGTAACGCCGCTGCACAAAGTGAGCGATTCCCTGTACGTGCTGGAGCTGTTCCATGGGCCGACGTTTGCCTTCAAGGATGTGGCGCTGCAGTTCATGGGCGAGCTGTATTCCTACATTGCCAAGGTGCGGGGCGAGATTATCCATATTCTCGGGGCCACTTCCGGCGATACCGGTGCTGCGGCCATTCAGGGCGTACGCGGCAAGGAAGGGATCAAGATCTGTATTCTTCATCCGCACGGGAAGGTCAGCAAGGTGCAGGAGCTGCAGATGACCACCGTGGATGACAGCAATGTGCTGAACCTGTCCGTAGAGGGCAACTTCGACGATTGCCAGAAGATTATCAAGGAGCTGTTCGCCGATCTCGACTTCAAGGGACGGTATCACCTGCGGGCGATTAACTCGATTAACTTCGTGCGCATTCTGGCGCAGACGGTCTATTATTTCCATGCGTACCTGCAGCTTCCGGGAAGCGATCAGAAGAAGGTCAACATCAGTGTGCCTTCGGGTAACTTCGGTAATATTTTCTCAGGCTACCTGGCGCAGCGAATGGGTCTGCCGATCCACAAGCTGATCATCGCCACCAATGAGAACAACATCCTCGAACGGTTCGTGGTTACCGGTGAATACAAGCCGGGCAGCTTCACGGGCACCTACAGCCCGTCAATGGATATTCAGGTGGCGAGCAACTTCGAACGCTATTTGTATTATCTGCTGGATGAGGATGCAGAGAAGCTGTCCGGTTACATGGCAGCCTTGCAGAGTGAGGGCGCAATTAAGGTGGAGGGCGAACTGCTGGCCCGGGTACAGGCGGACTTCTCGGCGCTGGGTGTGAAGAACGCACAGTGTCTGGAGATCATCAGCAAGTACCAGCAGGAATCCGGCTATCTGCTCGACCCGCATACGGCGTGTGGTGTAGCGGCGTACGAGAAGTTCAGTGCCCCGGATGAGGTAAGCATTGCTTACGCTACAGCGCATCCGGCCAAGTTCGATGAAGCGATTGCCTTGACCGGCATCAAGCAGGAGTTCCCGGCTCAGATCTCGGCCCTGTTCGAGCAGCCGCAGCATCAGGTCGTGGTCGATCATGATAAGGCGGAGATCGTGCGCCAGCTTGTAGCTTTTTACGGGTAAAATAGGTGCGTGTCCAGTGGGGCCCGCGCAGGATGAAGACAGCCCCCGCCGGGATAAGCGGAGGCTGTTTGCTGTCGCTCGAAATGTGGGACACTGGATAGTGGGCGCGCTGTTTGCTGTAGCTCGTATTGTGAGACACTGGATAGTGTGTACGCTGTGCGCTAGTAGCGTATGTAAAATTGTGGGAATCAACTTAACTAATTGCTTATTGAGGGTTGGGTATGCCCCGTTTAAGGTGCAAGAAGTATGCTTAATTGCAGTATGTACATCTAAATTGCCTGAAGTGCCGCCGAATATCCGTTTAATTGTATTTGGTGCAATTAAAATACGGCTATAACGGGGTTCTCGCTCATTAGGGCAGATTTAGTTGTACAAACTACAGTTAGAAGAGGAAATTCTTCCTGTTTGCTGTTTTTAAATGTACAAACTGCAACTATCCCCGAATGTTCGCACTGCGCAGAGCCATAGTCTACTTGCCCAACTGGCGAACCGCCCCATGCTCCGATGGGCGGTGTTGGACGAATGAAGGTGAATCCTGTGCCTATTCTCAGGTGCTTTTTTTCACAATCGAAATCTAGCGGAATTTGTCGGAAATTACGGTATATAAGTGGACATACCTATCATGGAATGAGAAAATAGCAGTTATAGCTTATATATTTAAAAAAGGACGGGATCATTCATGACTATTCGTTTCGGGGTTGTAGGGACTAACTGGATTACAGACCGCTTTGTGCAGGCGGGACTTGAGAATGAGGAGTTTCTGCTTACGGCCGTGTATTCCCGCACAGAGGCGAAGGGACAGGCTTTTGCCGCCAAGTATGCCGGGGCTTCGATCTATACGGATCTGGAGGCGATGGTATCAAGCGCAGAGGTGGACGCGGTCTATATCGCCAGCCCCAATTCGATGCATGCGGAGCATTCATTGATCTGTCTGAACCACGGCAAGCATGTGATCTGTGAGAAGCCGGCGGCCTCCAACAGCCGGGAGCTGAAGGCGATGATTGAAGCAGCGCGCAGCAATGATGTGCTGTTCATGGAAGCGATGAAATCCACGTTCATGCCGAATTTTGGCGTGATCCGGGATAACTTATATAAGCTGGGTCAAGTCCGGCGCTACTTCGCGGGTTATTGTCAATACTCTTCGAGGTATGATGCTTACCGCCAGGGGACGGTGCTGAACGCATTCAATCCTGAATATTCCAACGGCTCTCTGATGGATCTGGGGATCTATTGCTTATATCCGATGGTGGCTTTGTTCGGCAAGCCGGATTCGGTCAAGGCCGTTGGGCTGATGCTCGCTTCAGGTGTGGACGGGGAAGGCAGTATGGTCATGCGTTACCCGGACATGGACGCGGTGGTCATGCATTCCAAGATTGCCGATTCCTATCTGCCTGCTGAGATTCAGGGCGAGAACGGAACGATGGTGATCGACAAGATTAACCAGCCCTATCAGGTCAAAATCCACTACCGCGACGGAACCGTCGAGGAGCTTACGCTCCCGCAGGTGTATGAGGCGATGTACTATGAGATTGAGGAGTTCATTCATCTGCTGAAGAGCGGGCAGCGGGAGAGCGCGACCAACAGCCACGCCAATTCCCTGGCGGTGGCAGAGCTGATGGAAGAGGCGAGAGCCCAGATTGGCCTGCGGTATGCTTCGGATCTCTAGCGTAACGGGCAGCCTGGCCTGCATTATATATTGAAATGGGGAGCGGAACTTGAAGACGTTCAAAAAGGTATACATCGAGATCACAAGCGTCTGCAACCTGGCCTGCAGCTTCTGTCCGCCCACGGAGCGGCAGAAGAATTTCATGAAGCTGGAGACGTTCAACACCATTCTTGATGAGATCAAACCGCATAGCAATCATATCTATCTGCATGTCAAAGGCGAGCCGCTGCTGCATCCGAAGCTGGGCGAGCTGCTGGATGCCGCGCATGCCAAGGGCTTCAAGGTCAATATTACGACCAACGGCACGCTGATCCGTAAAGCGGGGCCGAAGCTGCTCGGCAAGCCGGCACTGCGGCAGATGAACTTCTCGCTGCACAGCTTCGACGGCCATGCAGGCTCAGAGAACCGTGAAGGTTATCTTACAGAGATCATCCAGTTCGTCAGGGAGATCTCTGCGAGCGGCGTCATTGTCTCGTTCCGGCTCTGGAATCTGACGGAGGACAACCGGACGAATCTGGAGAAGGAGCGCAACCGCGAGACGCTGGCTCTGCTGGAGGAGGCTTTTGGACTGGGCTACAGGATCGAGGAGAAGGTCGTCCCCGGCAGCGGCGTGAAGATCGCCCCGCGTGTGTACCTGAACCAGGACCACGAGTTCAGATGGCCGGCGCTGCATGAGCCGGAGGATGACGGTAAGGGCTTCTGCCATGCGCTGCGCAGCCAGGCGGCGGTCCTGGTAGACGGCACCGTTGTGCCGTGCTGTCTGGATGGCGAAGGGGTGATCAACCTCGGCAATATTCATGAGCAGCCGTTCTCCGAGATTGTCGAGGGGGAACGGGCGAATAATCTGTTCTATGGCTTCTCGCGCCGGGAAGCTGTTGAGGAGCTGTGCCGTAAATGCGGCTACCGGCAGCGGTTCGGCACCTAGCCGGAGCGCGAAGCCGGAGTGGGGGATGGTGTCGGTGCATACCGGCAAAGCAGCAGGGTGATGCTACTGGGAAGACAGAAATATTTATAAGGCCGGATCATACGAAAAGAGGGAATAGATGCCTACTATACTTGTTGCAGACGACGATGCGAATATCCGCGAGCTTGTCTGCCTATTTCTGCGCAATGACGGATTCGATACCGCTGAAGCGGCAGACGGGCAAGAGGCGCTGGCGGTCTATGCCAGAACGCATGTGGATCTGGTCATCCTGGATATTATGATGCCGGTGATGGACGGCTGGGCGCTATGCAAGGAGCTTCGCAGAGCAGACCCGGAGCTGCCGCTGTTAATGCTGACGGCGAAGGGGGAGACCTGGGAGAAGGTGAAGGGATTCGAGCTGGGAACCGATGATTATCTGACTAAGCCCTTTGATCCGCTGGAGCTGACGGTCCGGGTCAGAGCCTTGCTGAAGCGCTCGGGAATCGGCAAGTCGCATACGATCCGTATCGGAGAGGTAACGCTGGACCGGCAGACCTACAAGGTGATGAACGGGACAGAAGCGCTGTCCCTGCCGCTTAAAGAGTTCGAGCTGCTGTATAAGCTGGCCGGAACACCGGGGCAGGTCTATACCCGCGAGCAGCTGATCGACCAGATCTGGGGCATTGATTACTCGGGGGATGACCGGACGATAGATGTACATATCAAGCGCTTGCGTGAACGGTTTGCGGCTTCGCCGGATTTTCGGATCGAGACTGTCCGCGGTCTGGGATACCGGATTGAGGTTACTGAATGATCAAGTCCTTATATACCCGTGTGGTCCTGACTTATCTGATCTCCGTAATCGGGGGGACAGTGATCTCCTTCAATCTGGCAATCTGGATATACAAAGATGAATTGAACGAGAACCTGCAGTTTCAATTGCTGCGCTTCGCACAAGATGTCGTACAGATCTATGATGCCTTCCCGCTGACGGAAGCTGACAAGTTCGTAAGCGGCATGAAGCAGCTTGAGACCTATCATGTGCGGATTTACGATGCGAACGGCGGGGTTCAGTCTTATGGCGGGCCAGAAGGAATAAAGCTGGAGACCGTGACTGAAGCGCAGGTGCAGCAGGTGCTGGCAGGCGGAATTGTGCAGGTCAATCCGTCAGGTATCTCCATCAGCCTGCTAGGGATGCAATTAACTACGGATACGGGAAAAAAAGCATTGTTCGTAGAGCCGGTCGGTCCCCCCTCCTCCGCTTTTGTGCTGAAATGGCTGGTGAATTTCGTGGTGTATTCGCTGGTCTCCGGGAGTCTCGTGATCTTGGTGGCGGCCATGTTCGTGGTCCGGCCGATTAAGAAGCTGACCAACGCGACGCGCAAGATCGCAGCCGGGGACTTCAACGTGAAGCTGAATATCAAGCAAAAGGGAGAGCTGGGCGCCCTCGCGCGCAGCTTCGAGGAGATGACGCATGATCTGCAGCAGCTGGAGCAGATGCGCCGTGACTTCGTGTCGAATGTATCTCATGAGGTGCAGTCGCCGCTGACCTCCATCTCCGGCTATGCCCTGGCGCTGAAGCAGATGAATATTCCTGAGAGCGAACGGGGCCGCTATATCGATATCATCATCGGGGAAGCCGAACGGATGTCCAAGATGAGCGACAGCCTGCTGAAGCTGAGTCTGCTTGAATCGCAGTCCCAGCAGCTCCGGTTCACCACCTTCAGCCTGGATGAACAGATCCGGCGCGTGATTGTTGCTCTTCAGCCGCAATGGTCGGCCCGGCGCATCAACTTCGATCTTCAGCTGACGGCTGCCACGCTCACGGCGGATTATGACCTGTTGAGCCAGGTATGGACGAACCTGCTGGGCAACAGCATTAAGTTCTCCGGGGATGGGGGAGTAATCAGTGTCCATACGAAGCAAGATAATAAAAGTGTAACCGTTCGTGTATCCGACACCGGCATCGGGATCGCTCCCGAGGACCAGAAGCGGATCTTCGAACGCTTCTTCAAGGCGGACCGCTCCCACAGCAACAAGTATAACGGCAGCGGGATGGGGCTGGCCATCGTGAAGCAGATCGTCCTGCTTCATCAAGGAGATATCCGGGTCGAGAGTGAGCTAGGCGCAGGCACAAGCTTCATTGTAACGCTGCCGCTGAATACACCGGCAGATTAGATTATTACACCGTTCATCCTCCGTTCATATTACCGTCACGGAGAGTACATTTTCATTATATATACTATCCTTAGCACTTCATCAAGGCAGTACATCCGATTCATAGGGACAGGTGATTGTATAATGAAAAAAGGACTCAGAATCCTGCTTAAGTCTATAGCGGCATTGATGATTGTGATCGTATTGTTTTTTGCCGTAGTATTTGTGGTCAATATCATCAGCAGCAAAGCGGAGCTGAAGAAGATTGATCAGTACGGGCAGCTTGTGCCAGTCGATGGCAAGAAGATGAATGTACTCATCCAGGGATCGGGTGAGGAGACTGTGGTGCTGCTGACGGGGTATGGCACCGGGGCACCGGCGCTTGATTTCAAACCGCTGGTAGACGAGCTGTCTCCTAACTACAAAGTAGTCGTGGTGGAGCCGTTCGGCTATGGCTTAAGTGACCGGACCGACAAGGAACGGACCTCGGACAATATTGTCAGTGAGATTCATGAAGCGCTGCAGCAGCTTGGAATCAAGCGATACACACTCATGGGACATTCCATCGCCGGAATCTACGGACTGGATTATGTAAACAAGTATAAGGATGAAGTGCAGGCTTTTGTAGGAATTGACAGCAGTGTGCCGAACCAAGGGGGCTTGGACGATAAAATACCGGTGGGGACGCTTAAGTTCCTGGACAAATCCGGCATCATGAGATTGTTTCAAAAGATAGGCAGCGACCCGTATGCCGGGCTTCCATTCGACGAACACACCAAGCAGCAGATGAAAATGATCGCCACCAAGAATTTAAACAATGACACTGTCGTGAATGAGATCGATCATCTCAAGGAGAATTTCACAGCAGCCCAGACGCTGACCTTCCCCAAAGAGCTTCCGCTGCTGCTCTTCGTACAGTCAAATAATACCGATGTTGAGGGCTGGATGCAGCTGCATGAGGAACAGGTGAAGGATTCCGTGTACGGTAAGCTGGTGCCGCTCAATGGCGGACATTATCTGCATCATACGCTGTCCAAAGAGATTGCCAAGGATTACAGAGAATTCATGGCAGGTGTGAAATGAGAGGAATCTGATTCCCGGCCAACTATCTGATACAATTGAACAAGAGCTCTTCGCAGCCGCAGGCTTCTATAATAGAAGCTTGCGGTTTGTTCCATTCCGGGGACACTCTGATTCAAACCTGAAGCACATGGGCTATTGTATATAGATTGCTATTACATAGGGAGGTATGCAAATGCTGAAATCATTACGGGCTGTAGAGGCGTATCGTGAAGGAGGATGGCCTGCCGGAGAAGGCTATCCGTGGCTGGAGTACATCGTGCAGGCAGAGCAGACGATTGTGAACCTGGAGCGGGTAGAATCGCTGCAGTCGCTTGCGCAGCAGAATCCGGTGCTGGATTATGTAGAGCGGAGTCTGCGGGTGCTGGACAGTCTGCCGCTGTCGTATTGGATCAAGGAGCTGGCTGAGGAGACGCTGATCTGGTCGGAGACGGCTAAGGGCGGGACTCTCCGGCAGCGGCGGAGCTGGCAGGAAGAGGGTATTAATATTTTCGTTCATAATATCGGCTCCGCAGAATTGTACCGGAGGTATGCAGAAGGGATGAAGCAGGACGAGGCAGGCTCTGCGGAGAAGAGACGGGTCATACATACGCTGATCGAGACGCATGGGCTGATTGGACAGCAAATCCGCGGCGAGGTTCCGCCTTCCGTCAATCTTCCGTTGTCCGCACTGGTGGAGCAGGGACTGCTGGGCGCAGAGGAGCTGGAGCGGCTGCTGTTCGCACTGAATCACTGCATCATTGCTGCGGTATCCCCGGAGCTGTGGCAGGAGGTCCGCCTGCAGGTCATGGAGCTGATTGCTGTAATTGCTTCAGGGAATCTGCAGCCTGAAGTCCCGATGAAGGAACGTCTGCGGAGAATGCGCGCCGGGTCCATTGCGCAGGGGGAGGATTACGAGACGGAGTGGGACGGGTTGGTGCAGGAGGGCTTCCTCCCAGCTGCGCTGGAGCCGCTGCAGCCTGCCACCTTCTGGTATGTGGAATCGGCGCTCCAGACCTTCTCGCTGGAGCAGTTCCTGAAGGTCATGAGTCTGGTGGCCGGCAGCGGCCCGCTTCAGCTAAGCCATCTGAGCCATCTGAGCTTCGAGGCGGTCATGAACAGTATTCATTATGACTATAAGGGCAGCAAGAAGATCAACGTCTATAAGAAACGGATTATTGAAAAGTATCTCTCGGAGCTGGGCTGGGAGGAGATCTACAGCGGTGTGAAGCCTTCCGGCAGCAACCCGCATCTTACGCACAGGCTGCGGGGTAAGGAGCATCTGCCGGATACGCTGTTCTTCCAGTTCGAGTTCTCAGCGGCAGCGGAGAAGCTGATTGAGTTCTGTATGGAGGCCGAGAAGTCAGCGCTGTATGAACGGGCGGTCCTGCTGCTGTTCGACCTGTTCGATCTGCGGCGGGATGCTTTCGACCGCTTCCACAATGAGGATACGTACTTAAGCCAGATGAATGATACGGCTGACTATAAGGCAGTGATTCTGGACTACGTTACCGGAGGGAAGGTGCTGGACATCGGCCCCGGCGGCGGGGTGCTGCTCGATCTGATTGAGGAGCGGATGCCGGAGGTGGTGCCGGTGGGGATTGATATCGCAAGCAATGTGATCGAAGCGCTGCGGCAGCGCAAGCAGCGGGAGGACCGCCGCTGGGAGGTGCTCCAAGGCGATGCTTTGAACCTGAAGGATTATGTGGAGCCGGGTACGGTGGACACGGTGATTTTCTCATCCATTCTGCATGAGTTGTATTCCTATGTGCCGCTGGACGGCCGGAAGTTCAATCACGGCACGGTGGCGGCAGCCCTGACCAGTGCCTTCGAGGTATTGGCTGACGGCGGGACGATCATTATCCGCGACGGCATAATGAGTGAGCCGGAGGATGAGCTGCGGCGGGTACAGTTTCTGGAGGCGGACGGCATGGCGTGGCTGGAGCGGTACGCGAAGGATTTTGCCGGAAGGAATATCCGTTATGAACAGTTGGGCGAACACGAGGTTCTGATGCCGGTGAATGATGCGATGGAATTCCTGTATACGTACACCTGGGGGGAGGAAGCCTACATTCATGAGGTTCAGGAGCAGTTCGGCTACTTCACACCTTCGCAGTACACCGCATTCATTCAGCAGACGCTGGGGGACCGGGCCAAGATAGAGGTCTTGCGTCATTACCTGCAGGAGGGCTACACGGAGGCGCTGGAGAACAGAGTGGTTATGATGGACGATAACGGGCAGGCGGTGCCTTTGCCGGACAGCACCTGCTTCATCGTAATCCGTAAGGAGGCAGGCTAAAGTGAACAACGCTAATCTCAGCGTACTTGTGGTAGAAGATGATGCCGACATTAACCGCCTGCTGTGCCGTATGCTGATAAGTGAAGGACTGACGGCCGTGCCTGCATTCTCAGGGAGCGAAGCCTCACTCAGAATGTCGCTTGAAGACTACCAGTTGATCCTCCTGGACCTGATGCTGCCAGGCATGACAGGCGAATCGCTGATTGCGCAGATCCGTGAACAGTCTACCGTACCCATTATTGTAATCTCGGCCAAAAGCACGCTGGAGGACAAGGTGAGTCTGCTGCGTCTGGGAGCGGATGACTACATCACCAAGCCCTTTGACCAGGAGGAGGTGATGGCCAGAGTGTACGCGCAGCTTCGCCGGCTGCAATATGCGCCTGCCGCAGGTCCTGATGGAGAGCTGCTCAAGGTACGCGGGCTGGTCATGGACAAGCAGCGGCGGGAGGTTATGCTGGACGGCCAGGTCCTGGCTTTAACCAAATACGAATTTGAGCTTCTGGCGGTGCTTATGTCGAGGCCGGATCATATTTTCTCCAAAAGCGAGCTGTACCGGCAAATCTGGGGCGGCACCTACCTGGGGGACGATAACACCATTAATGTACATATCAGCAATCTGCGTGCCAAAATGGCTGGGGTCACGGAAGAGGAGTATATCCGAACGATTTGGGGCATCGGGTTCAAGCTGGTGTAACGGGGAATTCTTTAACCTTTCTTAAGACTTTGCTTAAAGCTTATTAAAAGTGTTCTTTATACAATGGAATTATCAAACGGCAAGGGAGTCTTAACGATGATGCATTGTATATTGGAGATTAAGGCGCTCAATAAGACCTATCAGGAAGCTTATGCGCTCCGGGATATTAACCTGCAGATTGAGTCAGGGGATATTGCCGCACTGATCGGTAAAAATGGCGCAGGCAAAACCACGCTGTTCAAATGTATCACAGAGCAGGTGTTTCCGTCGGCAGGCACGATTTCGCTCTACGGACGCCAGGATGACGCCGGTCTGCGGAAGGGGCGACGGAGCGTGGGGGCGATGATTGAAGAGCCGGCGTTCTTCCCGGACTTCACAGCCAGGCAGAACCTGGAGTATTTCCGCCAGCAGAGGGGTCTGGCCGGTAAGGATTCCATCGAGCAGGCGCTTAAGGATGTCAATATGCTTCATGCCGCGAACAAGAAATTCAAAGCCTTCTCCCTCGGGATGAAGCAGCGGCTGGGACTTGCGCTTGCGCTGATGACCCGCCCCGAGCTGCTGATTCTGGATGAACCGACCAATGGCCTTGACCCGGAGGGGAAGGCGGAGATCCGCCAGCTCCTGCAGACGCTCAATGAAGAGAAGAAGGTTACAATCCTCATCTCAAGTCACGTATTGTCTGAGCTGCAGAGTGTGGCTACCCGGTATATTTTCATGGACCAGGGGAAGATTGTGGAGCAATTAACGGCAGAAGAACTGCTGCAGAAGACCAGAAGAAATGTAGAGATCGTGGTGGATGACAGCGGCAAAGCGTCTACCGTTCTGGAGAAGCATTTCCCGGGTATCTCTTACCGGATCCTGCCGGGGCACCGGATTCTGCTCTCCGGCGGTATGGATAAGACCGATCAGCTAAACCGGGTGCTTCATGCCCAGGGCGTCAGCGTGTTCTCCATTGCAGCCACCGGCGGCGATCTGGAAGAATATTACCTGGGTCTGCTGGGAGGTGAGCGTCATGCTTAATCTGATGAAAAGTGAGCAGTACCGCTTTGTCCGCACCAAAAACTATTATTATTACGGGCTGCTCTGTGCGGTGTTAATGGCCGGTGCTGCGGTGACGCTCAATGTCTTTCATCATTCTGATCCGGGTTTCACCTATGGGAATGAGCGCTTCTTCTACCGTAATGTGCTGGCTATGATGCCGGTGGTATTCGCATTGCTTACGATTTTTACCGGAATCCTGATGGGAGATCACAAGCATGTGCTCAAAAATACCGTAGCCTACGGCTTCAGCAGACGCTCGATCTACACCGCCAAGCTGCTGGTTACACTGGCCGGCTTCCTGCTGTTCGCGCTCGTTCTGGTCGGGATCTCTGTACTGCTTGGTTCGAAGCTGCTGCTGCGCAGCTATGAATATGCGCTTACTGAATACTGCCAGATGCTGCTTGGTATGCTGCCTATTATGATTGCCGGTGTAACCACCTACTTCTGTATCAACGCTGTGATGAACAAAAATGCACAGATATCTACCGTGTTCCTGCTGATCTATTTCCTGCCCTACATGATTCTGGGCGCTCTGAAAGGCAGATATGTCTGGGCGGCCTGGCTCCACAGCCATAGCCCTGCTTATTATTTGTTCAATGCCTACGATGTGGCATCCTATCCTGCCTGGGAGCCGTGGATTACAGGAATGGTGTACACGCTGTTCTTTTATGTACTGGGATTGTATCTGTTCAGGAAAGAAGAGTTCTAACAGGTGCAGCTAAGGAGGGAAGACATATGTATCTTGCTATAGCCATCATTGCCGCTCTGGCTGCTGCAGGGATACTCCTTGTGTATCTGCTGCAGCGGCAGAGCATGATCCAAGTGCGGCGGCAATTGGCAGAGGCGGAGGCGTCTTCCCGGCAGAACCTGCACGTCAAGCTGCCTCTGCCCGGGAAGGAGATGGAGCGGCTCGTCGTGGCTGTTAACCGGCTGCTGGATCAACGCCAGAGGGAGCGGGTGATCCACCGGTCAAGAGAGCATGCAGTGAAAGAAGAGATTGCCAATCTGTCCCATGATCTGCGGACCCCGCTCACGTCCTTGCAGGGATATGCTTATCTGCTGAAAGATCCCCGTGCTTCTGAGGCTGAGCAGCAGCAGTATATGGAGATCATCATGCATAAGATGGCAGTCATGAACAATATTGTAGAAGCGTTCTACGAATTGTCCAGTATAGACTCGGGGGACACTCCTTTGGACAGCCAGCCGGTTTATCTCTACAGTCTGCTGAGCGAAGTGATTCTGGCGTTTCATCCGGACCTTACGCAGAAGGGCATCGAGGTGCAGCTTCATCTGGATGAGAACGTCAAGGCCATCCCGCTGGATGAGAAAGCCATGATCCGCATTTTCTCTAATGTGCTGCAGAATGTGCTCCGGTACGGCAAGAACAGCTTGACCATATCTTTGTATATGGAACAGCAGCAGGTGAAGCTGAAGTTCGCCAATGAAACGGAGCATATCCAAGAGCAGGATCTGCCCAGATTGTTCCAGCGGACGTATACCAGCGATCCTTCGCGGTCAAGCGGCCAGCTCGGTCTGGGACTCGCCATCGTCAAGCAACTGGTGGAGAAGCAAGGAGGCAGCCTTGAGGCTGCGCTTGACGGCGGACAATTCCGGCTGTCTTTTGCCTTCCCGGATGATTGTCTCATACCAAAGAAATCGCTCCTTTGAAAGGGCTGGGCGGCAGCCCAATCTTCCGAAGGAACGATTTCTTTTTTTGCTTCATCAAAGTCTATTTAAGCGTGATGATCAGCTCGCTGATTTTGCCGCCTTGTACCTTGAATTCATGGGTGAACTGCTGCGGGGCGGGAACACGGTTCTTATTGAACTCCCCCTCCATCTCAGCGGTCACCGCAATGCGGCCCTGGATTTCTTCAATTTCCATAATAGTAAAGCGGACCTTAGCAGAGAATAGCTCGGATTCTGCCCAAGCCGCTATAGCCTCTGTGCCTTCGGCCGACTTCCCGTTATCCTTCACGGTAGCGCCGGGAGCGAACAATTCGATCAGAGCGTCAGGCTGGTATTGGTTCACTGCATTGTAGAAGTCCTGTACCTCAATTGGCAAGGTAACATGTTGATTCATGAATATCTGCCTCCTGTAAGTAGATTAGTGGGGAACAGCATGTCCACCGGAATGAGCCATTAGGCCACCGCTGAAGCGGCAGGTGCTGTGGTCATCCATACCCTAACTTAAACGTATCCGGGCATCCGTAAGCAGGAAAAAGTACAGGACGGGGTTCAGCCTACGGATAAAGCTGGCTCTGCCCGGCGAAGGGACCGGCGTCCTTGCGGAATTCCGAAGGCGAGCAGTTCATGACTTTGCGGAACACTTTGATGAAGTAGCTGACGTTGTCGAAGCCGACATCCATGGCAATATCGGAGATTTTGCGGTCTCCCTGCTTCAGCAGGGCTGCGGCCTGGCGGACCCGGTAGGAGTTGATGTAATCGACGGGCGTCTTACGGGTCATGCTTTTGAAAAAACGGCAGAATTGCCCTTCGCTCATCGGAATCAGCCCCGACAGGTCTCGGGTGCGGATCGGCTCCTGGTAGTTGTCCTGGATGTAGAGAATTACCCGCTTCAGGCGGTCAATCTTCGTGGGCTCCGCGCCTTCGGACTGGCTGTGGTTGACGAAGCGCCCCGGCTGCGCAATCTGCGAGAGCATAATCAGCAGGGTTCCTTTCATAAAAGCTTCGAATCCGGGCATTTGTTGATCATACGCATTCATCATACAGTTCAGATGCAGCAGCAGCTCCGCCTGCCAGGGAACAGAAGGGGTGAGGTGGCGCGGAAAGCTCTGGCGTTTCTCCTGAAGCGGCAAAATGACGCTCTGCTGGATGGTATCATATTGGGCGCTGGCCAGCAGGTCGGGGTGGAAGACAAGTGCGCAGAAGCGGCAGGGGGCCTCCGTAAGCGCGTATGCGGCATGGATATCCCCGGATTCAATGAACACGGCCTCACCGGGGCGAAGCGTGAAATAGTCTGTGTCCACCTGAAACAGAATCTCGCCTTCCAGCAGCAGGAAGAACTCGGCTTCCTCATGCCAGTGCGTGTCCAGGACATGGGCTCCGGCGGGAAGCTCGATCCAGTAGGCAGCCAGGGGGAACATGACATCTCCGTGTTCGCGGTCTTCTTTGAGCAAGCGCTGCGAGGTACGGTCCATTAGGGGCCTCCTTGTCTGATGACGTCAAAATAGTGTTATAAATAAGCTATATATTATTAGTTTTGAGCTTTTATTATCGGTATAATGCAACTATATACACCAAATCGAAGGGTGGCAAGTGCACATATGAAATTTACAGACGGCTTATGGCTGGTTCGTGACGGAATTACAATCAATGGTGCAGTGCAGAACTATGTGGTAGAAAAAACCGAGGAAGGCCTGACCGCCATCACGCAGACGACTCCCATCACGGGACGTTCGGCGACACTCAACTCCACACTGCTGACGGTGAAATTCCATTCCCCGCTTCCGGGCGTGGTAGGCGTCAAAATTATTCATAACGACGGCGTGATTCCACGCGGACCTTCGTTCGAGCTGACTGAGGGAACCGGCGATCATGTGGAAATCGAGGAGACAGAGGCGCAGACAGTGCTGATCAGCGGCGGACTCCGCGTGGTCATCAACAAGGGCACACACTGGTCAGTGGACTTCTACCGCGGCGACGAGCGCATTACCGGCAGCGGTTACAAATCGATGGCCTACATCACGGATCAGGACGGCAACACCTTCATGCGTGAGGAGCTGGACTTAGGCGTCGGCGAATTCGTGTATGGTCTGGGCGAACGCTTTACGGCTTTTGTCAAAAATGGCCAGGTGGTGGATCTGTGGAACAAAGACGGCGGTACAAGCTCCGAGCAGGCGTACAAGAACGTTCCGTTCTATGTGACGAGCAAGGGGTACGGTGTATTTGTGAATCAGCCAGAGCTGGTATCGTATGAGATTGCGTCTGAGAAGGTGAAGAAGGCCCAGTTCAGCGTAGCCGGAGAGAGCCTGGAATACTTCGTGATTGAAGGACCGACGATTAAAGAGGTCATCACGAAATACACCTCCCTGACCGGCAAGCCTGCGCTGCCTCCGGCCTGGACCTTCGGCCTTTGGCTGACGACTTCGTTCACAACAGACTACGATGAAGCTACGGTGAACTCCTTCGTGGAAGGGATGGCGGAGCGCGATCTGCCGCTGCATGTGTTCCACTTCGACTGCTTCTGGATGCGCGAATATCAATGGACAGATTTCCAGTGGGATTCCCGTGTGTTCCCGGACCCGGTGGGCATGCTGAAGCGCCTGCATGACAAGGGGCTGAAGATCTGCGTATGGATCAACTCCTATATCGGACAGCGCTCCCCGTTGTTTGAAGAAGGCCGGAAGAATGGTTATCTGCTCAAAAAAGCCAACGGTGACGTCTATCAGACGGACCTCTGGCAAGCGGGAATGGGACTGGTCGACTTCACGAACCCTGCGGCTTGTGAATGGTATGCCGGTTACCTGCGCGACCTGGTGGATATGGGCGTAGACAGCTTCAAGACGGACTTCGGCGAGCGGATTCCGACGGATGTGGTATACTTTGACGGCTCCGACCCTTACAAGATGCATAACTATTATACCCAGTTGTATAACAAGGTTGTATTCGAGGTGCTGGAAGAGAAGCTCGGCAAAAATGAAGCTGCCGTGTTCGCACGCTCTGCTACCGCTGGCGGCCAGCAGTTCCCGGTTCACTGGGGCGGCGACTGCTATGCCGACTATGAATCCATGGCAGAGAGCCTGCGCGGCGGCCTGTCGCTCGGCCTGTCCGGCTTCGGCTTCTGGAGTCATGACATCGGCGGGTTCGAGAACACCGCTCCGGCGCATGTCTTCAAGCGCTGGCTGGCCTTCGGCCTGCTCTCCAGCCACAGCCGTCTGCACGGCAGCACCTCGTACCGTGTGCCTTGGGCGTATGACGATGAAGCCGTGGACGTTACCCGCTTCTTCACCAAGCTCAAGTGCAGCCTGATGCCGTACCTGTATGATGTAGCCGGACAGGCACATGAGCAAGGCTGGGCCTCGATGCGGGCCATGGTGATGGAGTTCCCGGAAGATCCGACCTGTGAGGTGCTGGACCGCCAGTACATGCTTGGTGATTCCCTGCTGGTCGCTCCGATCTTCCAGGAGAATGGCGAAGTGAAGTACTACCTGCCGGCCGGACGCTGGACACACCTGTTGAACGGTGAGACCGTACAGGGCGGAGCATGGCGCAAGGAGAAGCATGACTTCTTCAGCCTGCCGCTGTTCGTTCGGCCGAACACTTTGCTGGCTGTGGGCAGTGAGGACAGCCGTCCGGATTATGATTTTGCCGATGGCGTGAAGTTCGGCCTGTACTCCCTGGAGGACGGGAAGTCTGCTGCGGCGACTGTGCGCGATATCCACGGCGCTCCTGAGCTGAAGGTAGAAGCTGTACGCAGCGGCAGCACTGTAAAGGTAACTGCCGAAGGCAGCGGCAAAGCCTTCACCCTGGCGGTGAAGGATCTCGGCGCTATCGCTTCCGTGGAAGGTGCGGAGCAGGTAGATGAGACTACAGTGAGCGTGGGCGCGGGCGAGAAATCCGTATCGTTCACGATTACGCTGAAATAAGTGAACTATAGACGGAATTAACACACCTGCAAGACTGAATTAACACAACTATAGACGGAATTAACACACCGGCAAGACGGAATTAACACAACTATAGACCGAATTAACACATCCGCACGACTGAATTAACACAACTATAGACGGAATTAACACAACTATAGACCGAATTAACACACTTGCACGCTGGCTTAGCCTATGGTTGTGCCCTTAAGTAACCAAGCTCTCTGATGACAGGGGACATTCGTCTCCTGGATCGGGGAGCTTTTTGGGGATTGGCGGCGATGGGGGAGTGCAAGGGCACACACGATGAGCCACAACGGGCTAATTGCTGCCAGAAATGCAACAATCCCCGCAGCAGGAGCAGGGCTATGGCGAATTGTTGTCAAAAATGCAGCATTTCAGCTTCCTTGGGCCAATCAGCGGCAAAATTCCTGCATTTGGTGCAACATTGCACCGGAACACCCGATTTTACGGGCATCAGTGTTGCAGATAGTGCAACATTAGAGGTTTCGAACGAGCGCCAAAGGAGTGCTGAAGGAGTGCTGAAGGAGTGCTGAAGGAGTGCCAAAGGAGTGCTGAAGGAATGCTGGAGGTGTGCTGCAAGGGTTGCCAAGTTACTGTTAATTTAATGGTATAGCGTCAGCCGTACCAGTCGCCGCAGCCCATCAGCCAGAGAAACAGCACCAGAATAAAGGAGTCGATGACTATGAACAATATTGAGAATAGCGGGACAGTGAACGCTGGAGAGGAAGATTGGGGGAAGGTGGATAGTGGGGAAGAGAGTATCGGGAAGGCGGGCTGCACTATGGAGAACAAGGAGAACAGGCCAAACGGAGTATTGAGCCAGCCGGAGTTCAGCTCGGCCACCGCGCTGTCTACAGCCGCCAACTATATTATGAACGCGCCGGAGCCGTTCACCCATACGTACCGCACCTATATCCGGCTGCGGGAGAACGGGAGCCTGACGCTGAAGTTCTGGCACAGCAATGCTGTGGATTCGACCTGGGACCTGGGCGCGGATGCCATAGCCAGTGAACCGGGCGGCGAGTGGAGCATCGAAGCGGCATATGTTGCCGATGGCGGAGCCGCGCCGGATGGCAGCATTGTGCCGGGCTCGCAGGTGCCGGTTACCTTCGGCGGCGAATTGTCGCGGCGAGTGGAGCCGGGTGAGCAGTTCTGGAGCGACGAAGCGCTTCTGGAGCTGCCGGAGAACCACTTGTTGGCCTTCACCTGGACCTTGAAAACGGCTGGCGCAGGCAAGTCATTCCCCTTCAATGTGGAGGGAATGCTGGTCTCCGGCTACGATGCGCCGGGCACTTTGGCAGCTCAGGAGTCTGCGGCTGATTTCAGCGAATCGGACAAGCTGCAGGTCCTCCCAAGCTTCCTGGGCTACAAGAAGGATGTAACGAAGAAGCTGGTTTTTCTGGGTGACTCGATCACGCAAGGGGTGCGGACCGCTAAGGATCAATACACACACTGGGCGGCAAGAATTGCAGAGGGGCTGGGTACAGAGTATGGAGTGTGGAATATCGGATCCGGCTGGGGCCGGGCCTACGATGTAGCCACGGACGGTCCTTGGTTGCATAAGGCACAGCAAGGTGATGAGGTGCTGATCGTGCTCGGCGTGAATGATCTGGATATCGGCCAGCGCACGGCAGAGGAATTGCTGGGGGACGTGGCGTACATCATCTCCCGGATCAAGGAAGCACAACCGGAGGCAACAGTAATTCTCAGCACCGTGCCACCTTTCAATTTCGAGGGCGAGCGTGAGACCCATTGGCGTAAAGTGAATGAATGTATCCACATGAGTCCTCCGGCCGGAGTGGACCGCGTATTCGACATGGCCGCCGTCCTCTCAGTTCCGGCTCCTGCAGATCACCGGATCAAGCCAGAGTATATGAGCGACGAGTTCGACCCGCATCCGAACGGTGCGGCGGGCAAGGCAGTGGCGGCGGCTTTTCTGGCGTGGTACAGAGGTTAGCGAAATTTAACAGTAAACGGACTCCAGTAAGTTAGTAGAGCATCAGAATTAAACAAGTGAGTTCATTCCATAAATGAGGTAAGGGATGAAGCTGCGTTCGTACCGAAAAAACAGGGATAAGTGTATTCTGTGCAACTAAAAACAGTGAAACAGATGGACTTCCTCTTCTAATTGTATTTTGTGCAACTAGATTTGCCCGGATGGACGAAAATCCAGGTATAGGGGTATTTTAATTGCACGAACTACATCTAAACGGAGATTTGGCGGCACATCGGACGATTTAGTTGTACGAATTACAATTAAGCCTCCCCCTTGCCCCCTAATTGGGGTGAAGTAACCACTCAGCAAGCCATTAGTTAAAGTAATTTTCACACGTTCAGAGCTGATGAGCTACTAGTAGAGCATCAGCTCTTCATCTGTGGATGGGTGAAGAGCCATGGAGGACTAAAAGGGTGAAGTAACCGGAGCAAATGTAGGCGAAAAACCGAACACAATGCACCGTCGCGAGGGAACACGGCCGAATGTAGGCGAATAACCGAATACATTCTCCCCCAGTAATCAGCATTCACATACCACCCAGACGGAGCTTAATGCTCCGCCTGATCCCGGTAGTCTTTCGGCGAATGGCCGGTGTGCTTCTTGAAGACCTTGCTGAAGTATTTGACGTCGTGGAAGCCGACCATTTCCGAGATCTGGGCCAGCTTGAGGCCCGGATTCTGCATCAGCAGCTTGGCCTTCTCGATGCGGACGCTGACGATGTAGTCGGAGAAGTTGATGCCGTATTCCTGCTTGAACCGGCGTGAGACATACTCGCGGCTGACCTGGAATTTGCCCGCCACCTCCTGAAGGGAGAGGTCGGAGGGGTAATTCTGCTCAATGTATTTTACGATCTCCGTCATCGGGTTCCGCTCTTTCTGCTGCTTGTCCGTGAGCGCCCGGGATAACTGCTGCATGAAGGCAAGGGACCAATCGCGCCAGGTGAACAGGGAGAAGGAATAGCCGCTGGGCTGCGGAGAGGGGTTCTGCTGGTCCCCTTGCTCAAGCTCAGCCAGCACGTTAGCCGCCTGGCTGCCAAGCGCCTCCCGGACCAGCCGGGAGCGAAGCAGCAGCGCATCGGCCCTCCAGTTGTTCAGCATCTGCGGGGTAACCACCCCCCGGCGGCTCAACTCCTGGGTCCAGTGCTGCGCTGCTGCGGTCAGGGCCTCGGGCGTCCCGCTGATGACTGCCATCCGCCAGTCCTCCTGGACATCGGCGAAGCTCAGCGGGACTGCAGTCTCCCGTTTATCGCGCGGCTTCCCGCCGGGTATCGTCCCCGGCTCCCTGCCCGTCACTGCGCCAGCACCATTGCCAGTCACCCACCCCGGCCCCGCACCCGCACCTGACTTCCGGCCAGTCACCTCGCCCGTTCCCGAGCCAGTCAATCCGCCTGTCGCCGCACCCAAGCCTGGCTTCCCGCCCGTCATCACACCCACATCAGTCTCCCCGCCTGCCACCGAGCCCGCTCCCATGCTTGTCCCCGCGCCCGGCAGCGCCTCCTCTCCCGCAAAATGGCAGTAATCCTCATGCCTGAGCAGATTCCGCCGCAGCAGCGCTTCGGCGGCTTCGGCGCGTCCCGCCGGCAGATGCGCGGGGAAAGCGCCCGGCGTGCTGATTCCGAAATGCATGCGGAATTGCAGCGTCAGGAAGATGCCCTGATTCATCCGGCTAATCAGCGAAGTGACGGATTCATGCGGCTCCCAGAGCAGGATGGCAATCTCCGGCGGCCCGCCCCAATAGCGGAAGGCGATGCCCGTGCCCTGCTGCTGCAAAAATTCGTTGCAGATGTTCACGATGGCATAGTAGAGCAGCTCGCTGTCACCGCCGAAGCGCCGCAGCAGCGGATTGTTGCCGCTGTCCGTCTGCACGAGGAGCAGACGCGAAATCTTAATGTCCGGCGGAATGATGCCGTCATGGATCAGGCGGCGCAGCGAGGCCTCGGCATTCACCTTGTCGTCGATCAATGCGGACAGCAGCTTCTCCCCGAAGATCGGCTTGATCTCATTCAGCCGGAGGTTCTGGTGCTGGCGGTGGCTGCGTTCCGCCTCCTCGGCCCGCCAGGCGGATACTGCTTTGGAGACCGCGCTGTTAATCATATCCGGGTCAATCGGCTTCAGGATATAATCGATGCCGCCATGGCGGACGGTCTGGCGGACGAAGTCGAAATCATTATGCCCGCTGACCACAATGAACTTGGTGCTGCCTGCGAATTCATCCACCCAGGTCATCAGCTCCAGGCCGCTCCCGGACTCCATCATCATATCCATAATGACCAGCGCTGGCTTCTCCTGGCGGATTAGACCGATGGCCTCATTGCCGTTACCCGCCTCCAGAATCTCCTCAATCTGATGGGCCTCCCAGTCCACCAGCAGGCGGACGGCCTTCCGGACTCTTGCTTCGTCATCTACAATCAGTGCCTTCATATCCGTTCACTCTCCACTACAATATCGATTTCAAGGCGGATGATTACCCCGCCTGTCTTCAGATTATCCACGGTCAGCAGGGCGTTATCGCCGCAGACAAGCCGCAGCCTGGCCAGCACATTGCCGAGGCCGATGCCCGCGCCCGGTGCATCGCGTCTGCTGGGGCTGTCCTGTCCGGCATTCTGCAGGAGCTCCCGTTCTTCAACGGTGCTGGACTGCTCCAGCTCCTTGCGCAGCGCCTCCAGCCGTCCTGCCGGAATCGGGAGGCCGTTGTTGGCGATGCTGATCTCCATCCGCTCCGGGGTTAGCGCGGCCACGTTAATCTCCATGTATCCGTCCTGGCGGTCAAGCTGGAAGCCGTGCTTGAAGTAATTCTCCACAATCGGCTGCAGGATCATTTTGGGCATCAGCGCCTGAAGCAGCGGCTCCTCCACCTCACAGCGGAAGCTGAACTTGTTCTCAAAACGCTCCTTCTGCAGCTGGATATACGCTTTGACATGATCCAGCTCATTCTGGACCGTCACCACCTTCTCATCATTGTACATGCTGTAGCGCATCATTTTGGCCAGAGCCGACAGCAAGCCGTAGATCTGCGGCACCTTCAGCTCCAGGGCCAGCGTACCGATAATCTGGAGAGTGTTGTTCAGAAAATGCGGATTAATCTGGGACTGGAGCGCCCTCAGCTCATTGGTCCGGCTCGCCAGCTCCAGTCTGTACTCCCGCAGAATGAGATTGTTGATCGTATCCATCATACTGCGGAAATGCTCGGTGACTACCCCGATCTCATCGTTACCTGCCGGGCGGATCTCAATGTTGAGATTCCCGGTCTGGACCTGATTCATATACCGGGTCAGCTGCTTGATCGGCGCGGTAATCCGGAAGGAGACAAGGATCGTCAGAACAATGATCGTTACCAGCAGCAGCGCCAGCAGCAGAAGGTTGATCGCGGCGGCCTCCTTGGCTTCGCGGAACAGGTAGGAGACGGGAATCTGCTTGACGAGCGTCCAGCCGAGGCCGATGCTGTCGATTTTTTGATAGATGAATACAGAGCTGTCCTGTTCAAAATAACCCTGCAACTGCGTACTGTCCGCAATCTGAGTGTTATACCAATCAGCATTCAGCGGTTTGCCGAGCAGCCCGGAATCATGGCTGTAGACCAGCCTGCCGCTGCTGTCCACCAGGTAGAGCTTCTCCTGATCCTGCTCGTACAGCTGGTCCACAATCTCACTGAGGGCAGCCAGCTTCACATCAATTGACAGATAGCCTAGCGCCTGCGAGGTAGGGATACGCTCAATTCTGCGGTGCAGCGTAAAGACCGGCTCCGGTATAAACTGCGTTAAGGGCAGCCTTAGCCCGTAAGCATTGCTCAGATGTGTACTCTGCACGCTTACCGGTGAGCTTCCGCTCAGACTGGACTGGTGGTAGGGGGCATTAGCCAGCCAGCGCTTGGGTGTTGTATTGTCGGTAATCAGCGTAGCCTTCGAGTCTTTCACACTGTATAAGTACACCTGTGAGAGGTGGGGCAGCGAGGTGGAGATATAGCTGAGCGAGTTATAGATGGCAATATCGGAGGACAGATCGTCGTACCCGGCTTCCAGCAGCCGGTAGAAATCGCCGTCGGAATAAACGTTCAGCGATAGACGGTTAATCTCCTGCAGCAGACTGTTAATGTTCTTGTAGCCCTGATAGAGCAGATTCTTGTTCTCATCGACCGCCCGGTCCCGCAGCGACTTGGTGGTGTGGGAATAGCTGACATACATCGTAGCCATAATGCAGATTAAGGTGGGCACAAGCAGGAAGACAATCAGCTTCGTGCGGATACTGGTCCATTTCATGGGGCGGGTCACATCCAGGTCAATATTTTACACCCTAAAGATCACTTGCGTAGGTGTAAGAGGCTCTGCAAAAAACAGATAATATCTTTAGATCATAAACAAGTGAGTGAGTAAAAGAAAGGGGGGCCATACATGCGCGGCAATAAATTGTCCCAATTTGGTCAGCAGGTATTTTTCGTTGGCCCGGCATTATTGTTTTTTACCTTGATCATGATTGTTCCGTTTCTGATGGGGATGTACTACTCCTTCACGGATTGGAACGGCGTATCCGGTAATGTAAGCTGGGTCGGCTTTGAGAATTTTAAAAGTATTTTTACAAATGATCACGATTTCTGGTCATCCTTCTGGTTTACCGTTAGATTCACCGTGCTGGGTGTGATCTTGACTAACGTAGTAGGCTTCTTCCTCGCCTATCTTTTGACCAAACCCTTGAAGACACGGAATATGCTCCGGACCATTTTTTTCATGCCGAATGTGATCGGGGGCCTGCTGCTCGGGTTCATCTGGCAGTTCATCTTCATCAAAGGCTTCGCCACTATGGGCGATCTTACAGGCCTGTCCTTCTTCAACCTTCCTTGGCTCGGGGATGCGACCACCGGCTTCTGGGCAATTGTCCTGGTCTTCATCTGGCAGTCCTCCGGCTATCTGATGGTCATCTACATCGCTTCGCTCAGCAACGTCTCCAAAGAGGTGCTGGAAGCTGCCGAGATTGACGGCGCCTCCCGGATGCAGGTGCTGCGTAACATCATCCTTCCGCTGATTATGCCTGCGGTTACGATTGGCCTGTTCCTGGCGATCTCCTGGTCCTTCAAGATGTTCGACCTGAACCTCTCGCTGACCAAAGGCGGACCGTTCAAATCGACGGAATCTGTAGCGATGAACATCTATAACGAAGCCTTCCTGAACAACCGTTATGGTCTGGGTACGGCTAAGGCGCTGTTATTCTTCCTCATTGTAGCGCTGATCACTGTCATTCAGGTTCGTATAACGAAGAGTAAGGAGGTAGAAGCTTAATGAATGCCAAGACCAAAAGCAGATGGAATATCGGCATTGAAGTGATTATGATCCTTCTGGCGCTTTTGTTCCTCTCTCCGTTCTACTTCCTGTTGGCGAATTCGGTGAAATCCTTCGGCGAGATTCTGAGCGACGCGGCAAGCTGGCCGCAGAGCTTCATGTGGTCGAACTATACGAATGCCTGGAAGCTGGCCCGGTTCTCCGAGGCCTTCCGCAACTCGCTGATTATTACGATCATCAGTGTAGCGCTGATCTCGCTGTTCAGTGCGATGGCGGCGTACCGCATGGTGCGTGCCAATAACCGGTTCAACCAGATTCTGCTGCTGCTGATGGTAGCGGCGATGGTGGTTCCGTTCCAGACGATTATGATTCCGATCTTGAAGGTTGTGAACGTCCTGGGCGTGAATAACTCCTTCACAGGTCTCATTATCTCCCATCTCGGCCTCAGCATTCCGATGGCGATCTTCCTGTTCCACGGCTTCATCAAGTCTGTGCCGCTGGAGATTGAAGAGGCGGCCACGGTGGATGGCTGTAACCCGATCTCCGCGTTCTTCCGGATTGTATTGCCGCTGCTCAAGCCGATGCTGATGACCATTATCGTGCTCAATGCGCTGGGAATCTGGAATGACTATCTGTTGCCGTCTCTGATTCTTCAAGCACCCGGACTGCGGACGATTCCGCTGGCGACCTTCTCCTTCTTCGGCCAGTATACGAAGCAGTGGGATATGGCGCTTCCGGCACTGACCATCGGGATTGCCCCGATCGTCATCTTCTATCTGTTCATGCAGCGTTACATTGTTGAGGGAATAGCGGCTGGCTCGGTGAAGGGTTAATTCACCGGGCTCCCGTTCCACATAAGAAGCAGTTAAATTATTCAAGGGGGAAATATCTAATGAAGAAGAAACATTCTGCACTGATGATGTCATCCGTAATGCTAATGTCAGTAGTGCTCGCGGCTTGTGGCGGCAATGCCGATAAGTCTGCCTCAAATAATGCTTCTAATGGAAGCGCTGGCAACAGCGGCGCTGTGAAGACGGTTAAGATTTTCCAGTTCAAGACCGAGATCGTGGAAGGCCTGAATGAGC
The DNA here is from genome assembly GCF_038009085.1 of Paenibacillus sp. FSL R7-0210. Lineage (NCBI taxonomy): Bacteria > Bacillati > Bacillota > Bacilli > Caryophanales > Paenibacillaceae > Paenibacillus > Paenibacillus sp. FSL R7-0210. The sequence continues at coordinate 5,400,201 of NZ_JBBPAR010000001.1, read as the reverse complement.
TGAAGGTGGAATTCGAGAAAGAGCATCCTAACATCAAGCTGGATATCCAGACGGTGGGCGGCGGCGCAGACTATGGTGCAGCGCTGAAGACCAAATTCGCTTCCGGCGATGCTCCTGATATCTTCAGTAACGGCGGGTATGCTGAAATGGCACTGTGGCAAGACAAACTCGAAGACCTGTCCGACCAGCCTTGGGTGAAGGATCTGATTCCACTTGCAGCAGAACCTATGACCAAGGACGGCAAAACCTACGGGATGCCAATGAACCTTGAAGGAATCGGTTATGTATACAACAAGGACCTGTTCGCCAAGGCCGGGATTACAGAGACGCCAAAAACCATTTCCCAGCTTGAAGAAGCAGCTAAAAAGCTGCAGGCGATTGGCGTAACTCCGTTCGGCAACGCTTATCAGGAATGGTGGCTGCTGGGGATTCAGGGGATTAGCGTAGCTTTTGCCCAGCAGGATAATGTGGATGAATTCATCAAGGGTCTGAACGACGGAACTGCATCCATTGTGGGGAATGAGAAGTTCAAGGATTGGAGCAACTTGCTGAACCTGACAGTAAAATACGGCCAGAAGAATCCGCTGACCACGGATGCTAACACTCACCTGGCGCTGTTCGCCAAGGGCGAAACGGCTATGATGCAGGAAGGCAACTGGGCACAGACCCTGGTGGATAACATTACGCCGGACATGAACATCGGGATGTTCCCGATGCCAATCAACGATGATGCGGCGATGAACGATAAGCTGTCGGTGGGTGTTCCGGCGAACCTGGTAGTGAACAAGGAATCCGGCTCCAAGGAAGAAGCGAAGACGTTCCTGAACTGGCTGGTCACTTCGGATATGGGGAAAGAGTATATCGTGAAGAAATGGAAGTTCATTCCTGCGCTGTCCACCATTCCGGCAACCCCTGAGGATATCGGTCTGCTGGGTGCGGATGTCTGGAATTATGTAAAAGAAGGCAAGGTCTACGGGCTGCAGGCGTCCAAATTCCCTGATGGCGTTACACAGGAATTCGCCAGCTCCATTCAGGAATTGATTGCCGGCAAAGTGGATGAAGCCGGCTGGGAGAAGGGCATGCAGGCTGCCTGGGATAAGCTGAAGAAATAATCTGAAAGGGAACAGATTGGATAGAGTGGTTTGGCCGGGACGCTCATGCCCATCTCAGTGAATGAGGTGAGGCGGGGCGTCCTTTATGGTTTTCGGCTAACTGGTGATTGAGGTATACTCGAATCAAAGTCTTGTACATTACGATAAGAGGGAGCTGGGCACAATTCGGGAGCGGAATGATTACAGCAACGTGCAAATCGGTGTCGACTATTATCCTGAGCATTGGGACGAGTCCATGTGGGAGAAGGATATCAAATTAATGAAGGAAACCGGGGTCAAGGTTGTCCGGGTAGCGGAATTTGCCTGGAGCCGGCTGGAACCTTCGGACGGCAGCTTTGACTTCGCCTGGTTGGACCGGGCGCTGGATTTGTTCCATGCGTACGGGATTCAGATTGTGATCGGGACGCCTACAGCAACACCGCCGCGTTGGCTGACCTCCGCTTACCCGGATGTGTTGCCTATACTCGCGGATGGCGGCGTCTTCCATCCGGGCGTGCGCGGCCACCGCTGTTATAACAGCGCTTCCCTGCGGAAACATGGCGGCCGGATTATTGAGGCGCTTGCCCGCCAGTACAGCAGCCACCCTGCAGTTATCGGCTGGCAGACGGATAACGAATTCAGTATGCTGGATTGCCGCTGTGACAGCTGCAACCTGGCGTTCCGGGACTGGGTTCAGCAGAAGTACGGGACGCTGGAACAGCTTAATTCGGAGTGGGGAACCGTGGTCTGGAGCGGAAGCTACAGCAGCTGGAGTGAAGTGACAGTTCCTTATGGCGCTTCACCTTTTCAGAACCCTTCGCTGCTGCTGGACTTCCAGCGGTTCCAATGGGATTCAGTGATTGCCTTCCAGAAGTCGCAGATTGATGTGCTGCGGGCGATCTGCCCACATCATTTTATCACCCATAACTTTCACAGTTATCCGCAGCGGCTGGACATGCACGGGCTGGCAGAGGAGCTGGATGTGGCGGCCTTCGATTACTATCCGAATCCTTCGCCTCAGAAACAGGCCACTGCACCATACAGCGGGGCCTTATCCCTGGATCTGACCCGCGGGATTAAACGCCGGGGCTTCTGGATCATGGAGCAGCTTAGCGGCCCTCCGGGCTGCTGGTTCCCGATGTGGCGCACTCCGTATCCCGGACTGATCCGTGCATATGCCTGGCAGGCGATTGCCAGAGGTGCGGATACCGTGGTGCATTTCCGCTGGAGAAGCGCAGCCGCCGGAGCAGAGCAGTTCTGGCACGGCCTCATCGACCACAGCAATGTGCCCGGGCGGAGATTTGCCGAATTCGGGCAGCTGTGCAGTGAGGTGAATGCTCTGGCTCCGCTGCTGGAAGGGACACTGGTCATGAGTCAGACAGCTATCCTGTATTCGCACGAGCAGTTGGCTGCGCTGCGGATTCAGCCCCAGGCGGAGGGGCTGGACTATTATGATAACATCAAGCAATATCACCGGGCGTTAACCAAGCGGGGCATCAGTTGTGATGTGGTGGACTGGCGTCAGCCGCTGGAGGGCTACAAGCTGGTTATCGTCCCGAGCCTGTACCTGCATGATGAAGAGGCGGCACAGGCGCTGGAATCCTTTGCGGAAGGCGGCGGCACAGTCATTCTGATGAGCCGAAGCGGTGTGAAGAACATGAATAATATCTGTGTAATGCAGCCTCTTCCCGGGCTGTTCTCACGTGCGGCCGGCATAACGGTGGAGGAGTATGATCCGGTTGGAGACGAGGTTCATACGCTCCGTGATGCTGAAGGGAATCTGTATGCATGCAGCCACTGGTGCGACATTCTTTGTCTGGAGGGAGCGGAGCCGATCGCCTGGTATGAAGATGATTACTATGCCGGAGTTCCTGCGGCTACACTGAACCGCTTCGGGGCGGGCAAGGTATATTATATCGGAACCGATCCCGGGGAGGATTATTGGCTGAAGCTTTTGGGGGATATCGCGCTGGACGCAGGGCTTGAGCAGTTCGCGGAATTACCGGAGGGCGTTCAGGCCTTCAAGCGTACAGGAGAGAACCGGGAGCTGCTGTTCCTGCTGAACCTCAGCCGGACGGCTCAGAGCATCCGGCTGGAGAAGCACTACCGCAGCGCGCTAACCGGCAATCTGGAGACTGGAACCGTCATGCTTCCGCCTTTTGCTGTTCAGATTCTGCAAGCTGTAAGCTCTGGCCTGCAGGAAGCTGGAGTCAGGCAGTAGGGTGACGTCTCTTCTCCTGCATGCGGGAGGCCAGGGAGACCACAGGAGCTTTCGGCTGTGGCTTCCGTCTTTCGGCCTGCTGCTTCTGCGCCGCCATAAGCTCCTCTTGGCGGAACCGGCTTAGGAGGTCATGGACAGTTCTGATTTCACTTGTACCGATAGCTATTTCTATGCCATCCGGATTACCGGGCAGCTGGAACTTCCACTTTTTGTTTTCCACTGCTCTCACTCCTAGCCATTTTTTAGTCGGGGTCTCGCATTCCTGTTATATTTCCATCATAAACGGTGTATCGGATCATGTATAATGAAGGGAAATGATGGAGGCCATCACTGCGGCTGATGGGTGATCCGGGGGGAGCGATACGGCGTGGATACGGGTCTTCTCAAAGTATTTCTGGCGGTTGCCGAAGAAGGAAGTATCTCTAAGGCAGCCCAAAGCCTGAACTATGTGCAGTCCAATGTAACGGCAAGAATCCAGCAGCTGGAGCAGGAGCTGAAGACTCCGCTGTTCTACCGGCATAGCCGGGGAATTACCTTGACCTCGGCCGGACGGACGTTCATGGAGTATACGGTCAAGATTCTTAATCTACTGGATGAGGCGAAGCTGGCGGTGCTGGATTCGCCAGTGCCCACAGGCTTGATTACCATCGGCTCGGATACGACGGCGGCAGTGCGGCTGCCTGCTATCCTGTCCACTTACCGAGGATGCTACCCGGAGGTGGAGGTGCAGCTGCAGGTCGGACGGGCGGGGGAGCTGATCGAGTCGGTTCTGCAGCATCAAGTCCAGGGGGCGTTTATGGACGGGCCGGTGGAGCACCCGGAGATTGTCCAGGAGCTGCTCATCCACGAACGGATCGGGCTGGTGATTCCCGATAGTATGGATTATCAGGGCATCCTCTCTGTTCATGACAAGACCCTGCTGATGCTGAATGCAGAATGCCTGTACCGGAACAAGCTGGAGAGCTGGCTGGCGGAAGAGGGCGGACGGCTGGGTAAGATGATGGAGTTCGGGACGATGGAGGGATTACTCGGCTGTGTAAGGGCGGGAATAGGGTATGCGGTGCTGCCGTTATCCTATTTCACCCGGATGAATGTCACGGAGGGGATAAGGATCTATCCGTTTCCCGAGAAGTATGCGGAGGTGCCGACGGTATTCATCCGGCGGCGTGACCTCTATATGACGAGCGCGTTCCGGGAGTTCATCGAAGAGCTGAAGGCAGGGCTGCCGGAAGCGGTGAGCGGGACAGACAGGATGCAGAACGGCAGCGGTCCTGTGGAGTAACGGGCAGCAGTGAATTCATAAACGTAGGATAAGATCCTATATTCGTGCCGCAAAAGACGGATACCCCACTTAGGTGGATGGTATCCGTCTCTGTATGTTCAGGAGTTAGTGCAGCTTCCTGAACTGCTCCGGCGTAACCGCCGACTGCTTACGGAAGGTGGCTACGAAATGGCTGACATCGCGGAAGCCGACCAGCTGCGAGATGGCCTTAACGGTAAGCTGGGGATTCGCAACCAGCAGCTCCTTGCTCTTGCGGATGCGCAGCCGGACGAAATAAGCATAGGGCGATAGCCCGAAGGTCTGCAGGAACAGGCTGTTCAGATATCTGCCGGACACCTCAAGCCGGGAGGCGAGATCACTGAGGCCTACCTCGGGATCACCATAATGGCTGTCCATCCATTTCAGCAGCGGCTGAAGCTTGTCCACATTGCGGGAGATGGCCGTGTTGTTATGCAGCTGCCCGTATTTGTTCAGGGTCAGCAGGAAACGGTAGGCATCGCTGGATTCCCCGAGACTGAACATGTCATTCGAAGTATCGTGGCGGTCCAGCATCTCCTTCAGCATCGAGCTCAGCGGCGCCCCGCTCTCCCAGCGGTAGAACAGGCTGGTGTTCATCCCGAGCGAATCCAGAATATGCCGGGCTGAGGTCCCGCCGAAGGTGAGATAATAGGTGCGCCAAGTCTCTGAGGAGAGTGCTTCATAGCGGTGCGGTGTCCCCGGCATCAGCAGAATGCCGCTGCTCTCGGTGAGGGTGAGCTTCTTGTTGTCGAAGTGGATCATCCCGCTGCCATGCGCCGTCTGCAGCCAGTGATAGGTGTGATAGCCTTGCGGCCGGGAGACTTGTTCCTGATCAGGGTTATAACCCATACTGTCGAGGGTGATGGGGAGCAGCTGCCCGCTCTCCTGGGCGAATACGATTCTGCGGACGGTATCCAGTGACATTCCAGTTCATCTCCTGGTGTTCCATATTATTATATTCCAATTCATTAATATTATATTTATAGCGATTGAGGTAGCGATTAAAATAAGAATATACTTATACTATAAAGGATGTGCGTAGCGTGATCAACGAGAAATTACCTAAGATCTGGTACGGTGGAGATTATAACCCGGAGCAATGGGAGGCCCCGGTCTGGGCGGAGGACGAGCGGATGTTCAAGCTCGCGGGCATAGACGTAGCCACCATTAATGTGTTCTCCTGGGCGCTGATTCAGCCGTCTGAGGATACGTACGATTTCAGTGGTCTGGATGAGTTAATCGACCGCTTATATAAGAACGGCACATATGTATGTCTGGCTACGGGTACCGGGGCACATCCGGCCTGGATGGCTCACCGCTATCCGGAGGTAACCCGCGTGGATGTTCAGGGCCGGAAGCGTAAATTCGGCGGTCGCCACAACTCCAATCCAAACAGCGCAGTCTACCGTAAATATGCGGCCCTGCTGGCCGGTAAGCTGGCTGAGCGCTATAAGGATCACCCGGGCCTGGTGGCCTGGCATATCTCCAATGAATACGGCGGATATGATTATTCCGAGCAGTCCGAGGCGGCTTTCCGCGTCTGGTTGAAGGAACGTTACGGAACGCTGGATGCGCTCAACAAAGCCTGGAACACCCGGTTCTGGGGCCATACCTTCTATGACTGGGAGGAAATCGTTGTTCCGAATGAACTCAGTGAAGAGTGGGGCGGCAACCGGACCAACTTCCAGGGAATCTCTCTGGACTACCGGAGATTCATGTCGGATAGCCTGCTGGAATGTTACATTCTCGAATATAAGGCAATCAAGGAGCACAGCCAGGATATTCCGGTTACAACCAACATGATGGGCTTCTACCCGGAGCTGGATTATTTCAAGTGGGCGAAATATCTGGATGTAATCTCTTGGGACAACTATCCTTCCTTGGACACGCCGGTCAGCCATACGGCGATGACACATGATCTTATGCGCGGCCTGAAGAACGGCCAGCCGTTCATGCTGATGGAGCAGACGCCAAGTCAGCAGAACTGGCAGCCGTACAATTCCCTGAAGCGTCCCGGCGTCATGCGCCTCTGGAGCTATCAGGCGGTAGCGCGCGGTGCTGACACCGTGCTGTTCTTCCAGCTGCGGCGGTCCATCGGCGCTTGCGAGAAATACCACGGAGCGGTCATTGAGCATGTAGGGCATGAGCATACCCGCGTATTCCGCGAATGTGCTGAGCTGGGCCGGGAGCTGGAGAGCTTGGGCAGCGAGCTGCTGGATGCACGCAGTGCGACGCAGATCGGGATTATCTACGACTGGGAGAACCGCTGGGCGCTTGATCTCTCCAGCGGCCCGTCTGTTGCACTGAAATATGTGGACGAGGTCCATAAGTATTATGATGCGCTCTATCAGCAGAATATTGAAGCGGATATGATCGGCGTAGAAGAGGATCTGTCGAGATACAAGATTGTCATTGCACCGGTGCTGTATATGGTGAAGCCGGGCTTCGCCGAGAAGGTCGAAGCCTTCGTCCAGGCAGGCGGCACCTTCATTACGACGTATTTCAGCGGGATTGTTAATGAGAATGATCTGGTTACGGTTGGCGGGTATCCGGGAGAGCTGCGTAAGGTGCTGGGGATCTGGGCCGAGGAGATCGATGCCCTGCTGCCGGGCATGAGCAATGAAATCGTAATGAATAAGGAATGGGGGGCTCTGAACCGTTCTTATGCCTGCGACCTGCTCTGCGACCTGATTCATCCCGAAGGCGCAGAGGTGCTCGCTCAGTATGGTGCGGATTTCTATAAAGGTATGCCTGCCCTAACGGTGAACAGCTTCGGCGCTGGTAAGGCTTATTATGTGGCCACCAGCCCGGATGCGGCCTTCCTACGCGGCTTCCTGGCTAACCTGTGCGCCGATAACGGCATTGCGCCGCTGGTCAGCGCGCCGGAAGGTATTGAGTCCGTTCAGCGTGTGAAGGACGGCGTATCCTATCTGTTCCTGCTGAACCATTCAGCAGAGGAGCTTCGTGCGGATATCGGTACCCTAGAGCGGACCGATCTGCTTACCGGGAAGAAGTTTAGCGGCTCCACTCCAGTTCCCGGGCGCGGAGTGCTGATTCTCTCAGACAAGCAGTAAGGCACGACAAAGCTGTCCCGAAGGCCGTTCATTAGACACGGCTGCTGGGACAGCTTCTTTTTTTATACAGATTCACTTAAAAGGATTATTCTATTGAGTAAAGGAGCCGAAGTCCGTAATCTTCAAATCAACCGTGACATGAATAGGAGTCCGGCTGAACACCTCGTCCCAATGATCCTCCAGCTTGTTCCATAAGTCGGGTTCCTGGATGCTGAGTCTGGTGGAGAATCCGCCCACATCTGCTTTGTAATCCGACTGCAGCTTGTGAAGCATACTCTTCATCATCCCCTCCAGCCGCTCCTTGAACAGCTTCTCTGCTTTTTGGGGAAGATGGGTGGCCGCAGGGTATTCCTCTACGTTCCAGGTTTCGCTTAGCCTTCCTTCCGTTACAAGCTTGACGTCGAAGGACAGCTCGCCGCCGTCTGCTTTGGCAGTGATTTTACTCTTCATGGACTTGAGTTCATAGGTAATCGGCTCATTGCTCCAGTCGTAGGTCTTGATGACCCCGCTTTGCCCCCCGTTGGTCAGCCAGCTCAGACATTCGGTTTCCTCCTGATTCAGCGGGCCCACCCAGTGCCCGGTATCTCCCTTGATCACTCCGGCTCCCGAGAATTCTACCTCCCCATTCGCCGTTACCAGGTTCTGCAGTGCATAACTGCGTTTGGAGTGCATATTGGCATCCATTTTCGATAAAATAACAGGGTCCAGCACCTTGCTGGTTCTCTTCTGATTGCGCAGCATATCTCTGATGTGAAAGGCAGGAATTTCATTTTTTTGCTTCGCGACCATGGTGTCTGCTGCGCGGCCTTGGCTTAAGAACACCATCGTGCTGGGACGGATATCATTATCCCGAAGGACGAAATCCATTAACTGGTTTATCCTCTGCTGCTTGAGCAGCTCACTGGAGATCACTATAACCTTGAGGTGGTGGCCGATGATCGGCCGTTCACGCAGAATCGAATATTGACGGAAGATCTCCAGCACAGAATCTCCGGTTCCGGTTACATTCATATAGGGTGGACTGCTGCCGCTGCTGCCGCCTTGTTTATCTGTCCCTCCCACGGAGTTAGCCGGAACCATCTGCACAGTGGCGGTGATTTTATTCTTTTTATAATAAGTAGCGCCCTTGTCCTCCAGCTCCTGTTCTGTGGGTGAGAACTCTCCGACATCCAGAGCCAGCCCTGCGTATAGGGCCAGATCCTCAATCTCTTTACTGCTCCAGCAGGAGGTCAGTGTGGCAAGGATTAGCAGACTGCACAGCACCACCAGGATTCGTCTACACATGCTGCTTCAGCCCCTTCACCCGGATGAGCCAGACGACAGAGAGCAGGACAGGCACCAGCAGGAACAGCACCAACCCCATCTTGCCTATGGTATCTCCGAGTGCGAACAGATCGCCTAAGGATTTGGGCAGCATCGCCGAGATGAACAGCAGCGGAACCAACGCATAAATAATCGGGTGCACCTTAAGCTTGAAGATCTGTGAGAGACCCAGCGTGGACTGGAAAAAGAAGCTGCTGAAGTTGCAGAACATCTGCATCAGCCAGATGACCATGAACGGGAATTCCAGACGCTCGAAGAAAAATCCCGGCACCTCGAAGCTGCGCAATAGATCAATAGTGGGCCAGGTGCTGGTGATGGCGGAATCAATAGAGATGCCTCCGATCACTATAATGATGGTCAGGAAATAGATGGACAGCAGGATGGCCACGCCGCCAAGCATAGCTTTGACAGCCTTTTTGGGGTCCTCCATGAATGCCACAAGCGTCATAGTGACTTCACAGCCGGTGAATACAAGCACGGTGGATTTGAGCCCGGCGAATACGGGGGACCATCCCTTGCCGAGTACAGGACGCAGATTATCGATATCGAACATCCGCAGGCTGAGCACGAAGGAGATGAGCAGAATCATAATGCTGATCGGAAAAACAATGGTGTAGACACGGGCAATAGAGTTGATGCCTCCGTATACGAGGTAGGTGCTCAGCCAGAGAAAAGGAAGGATTACTGCCCAGATCGGAGTCCCCTCCAGCAGGAAGAACAGGGTAACCTCGGCCAGTGTACGGATCTCAAAGCCGGCGATAGTGATGAAATACAGGATTAACAGCATGGACAGAATCCCGCCGATGAACCGGCCGGTCAGCAGCCTTGAGTACTGAAAGACGGTTTTTCCCGGAAATTGCTGGCTGATCTTCACCATAAGGAGGACAACCAGCATCACAATGGCCCCGCCGAGCAGGGTGGAGATCCAGCCATCCGGAGTTCCGACACTCTTGCTTACGCTGCGCGGCAGTGTGAGCACACCCGCGCCCAGCAAGGTATTGTTCAGGAAAATGGCCGTTTGTGTAGCCGTGATTTTATCATCCGTGCGTATGAACATACTGCATTCCTCCTTATACCAGGCGCGGTCATGATCTTCGTTTACTCTGCTTAGTCTTCATCATTTTCGGTCTGCGCTTCATCAGTGCCATCGGAGCGCGCAGGAACAGATCCTTCCAGTCACTGAGCCGGAAAGGGGAGAGCGGGGTCAGATAAGGCACTCCGAAGCTCTTGAGCTTGGTCAGGTGGCAGCATATCAGCAGGAAGAACAGAATGGTCCCGTACATTCCCAGCACCGAGGCGAACAGCATACCGGCGAAGCGCAGCATCCGCAGGGTGATCCCGGCGCTGTACATCGGAATGGAGAAGGAGGAGATGGCAGTTACGGCCACCGTAATGACCAGGAACGGACTGACGATCCCCGCCTGAACCGCTGCATCGCCGATGATCAGACCGCCGACGATGCCCATCGCCGGACCGATCGGCTTCGGCAGCCGGATGCCCGCTTCCCTAAGAATCTCGATGGCGACCTCCAGAATCAGCACCTCTATCAGAGAGGGAAAGGGCACACCCTGCCGGGTCTTAATGATCGTGATCGCCAGCTCTGTAGGAATCAGCCCCGGATGAAAGGAGATGAATGAGATGTACAGGGCCGGAGCCATCAGGGCAAAGAAAGATGCTCCAAAACGCAGCAGCCGCAGCAAAGTGCCAGGCAGCCAGCGCTCGTAATAGTCTTCCGGCGACTGCAGCAGCATGCTGAAGGTTACCGGTGCGATTAGTACAAAGGGTGTGCCGTCCAGCAGGATGGCAACCCGTCCTTCCAGCAGGGCACTGATCACTCTGTCCGGCCGTTCTGTATTCTGTAGCTGCTGGAACGGACTGAGATAATTATCCTCAATGAGCTGCTCGATGTAGCCGGATTCGGCCAGGAAATCCATATCGATTTTGCAGATGCGGTTCTTAATCTCCTCCAGCAGGTCGGGATTGACGATATCCTTCATGTAGGCCACAACGATCTCCCTTTCAATAGCGGTCCCTGCCCGGAAGGATACCATCTCAAGCTGATCGTTAAGGCCCTGGCGGCGCAAAATAGAGGTGTTCTCGCTGAGCACCTCCGTGAAGCCTAGTCTAGGGCCGCGGAGCAGCGCTTCGGAGACCGGCTCGTCCGCCTGGCGGCTGGGAGCACCTGGCATCTCGATCAGGAGCCCGCAGCGCAGCCCATCGATCAGCAGGGCGGCATGGCCGAAGAGGACAGACTTATTGAAGTCCCTGATATGCTCTTCCTCTCTAAGCTCGCTGAAGGGAAGACGATGCCCGGCCATTTCAACAGAAGACTGTGGCCCGGCAGGCATCTCATACATCAGGTATTGCATGACTTCCATACTGAGCAGCCGGTCACTCTGCATCCCGTCGACATGGATGACGACTCCTTGTGCACCTGTTTTCGCATTTGTGAATGCTCTGAAATGGACATCGCTGTTGTTGCCGATGCCGGATTTAACCGCCTGCAGGTCATCCTTAAGATCACCGGTAAACCGGGCGGAGGATTCCTCTGGAGCCAGCGGCGGCGGCCCCTGCGCAGGAACGGTTCTTGCGCCGTACCCGATCTGGCCGCGTCCGCTGCCTACCAGCTTGTAGAGCGATTTATAGAGATAGGCCAAGAGCAGCGGAACAAGCATAGCCACACCCGCTTGGGCGAAGATTGCCCAGCCGGGTATATAGGAAAGAATCATACCGAACAGTGTAATCATCCCCAGCTTTTGAATTTGGGTATAACGGAGTACGAGTTTTCATCTTCATGCAGTTTTCCAAACTTTATCTAAATTTACTCGTAATTACCGAAAATAATTTGGTACGGTGGGTCCGGCTTATATGCTCCCCGGGTCCGGCAGCCCTGCCACGCGAAATAAGATATAATGCATAAAGTACAGGTTGTCCCATACATTTCGGAATGAAGCAGTCAGGAGAGAGGCGCAGCACATGAAGACTTTACTGGTCACAGGCTACCGGGCCCATGAGCTCGGCATTTATGACAGCAAGCATCAGGGCATTCCCTATATCAAAAAAGCACTCGCCAACCGGATCATTCCGCTGGTGGAGGAGGGACTGGAATGGGTCATTACTCCCGGGCAATATGGTGTTGATCTGTGGGCCTGCGAGGTGGTGCTGGAGCTGAAGCAGCAATACCCCGGGCTGAAGCTGGGCATTATTACGGCCCATGCCTCACCGGAGGAGAAGTGGAAGGAAGAGAAGCAGAATGAATACCGCCGCATTGTAGCCGGTGCTGACTACTACGGAGCCGTTAGCAATGCTCCCTATGACGGGAGCTGGCAGTTCAAGGCCAGAGATGATCTGCTGCTGCGTAAAAGTGACGGGATTCTGTTGTTCTACGACGAGGATGCGGCGGAGAGCAGTGCGAAGTTCACCAAAGAGCGGGTCGTGAAGCTGCATGCCGAAGGCGATTATGAGCTGCATCTGATGCATGCAGAGGAGATTCAGAGCATTGCCGATGAAGAGAACCGGCATGACTATGATTGAGAAGGGGGTGCGCAGCTGCGGGCTGCGCACCTGGAGCCTGTCCCATGTTGGCCTGAAGCGGGATCAGATGAAGCTGCGGAGTGAAGGCGGCTTGCGTACCTTATAGTTCTGCTCATAGGCGTAAGCCAGTCTGATAAGCACCGGTTCTTCATAGGCCCGGGCGGAGAAGGTTACGCCGAAGGGGGCACCGGCTGAGGTATAGCCTGACGGCACCACGATCGACGGATATCCGGCTCTTGAGGTAATCCGTGCGCCGAAGTCAGCGGGGAACAGCAGGGCATCAAGCTGATGTTCGCGCATAGTAGCGTCAATCCCCAGCTCCTTGCAGAGTCTGAGATCCGTCATGCGGTCACGCAAATATTGCGGCTCGGTGAAGGTGCCGGAGGTTGTTAATTCGGCATCGAGCAGGGTCGCTTGCCCGAACTTCAGCGTCTGGACCGGATGGGCATGATTGAAATCAATAATATCCTTCAAGGTACGCATCGGTGCCCCCGGGCCCAGGCGGGCCAGGTAGGCGTTCAGCGAGGTTTTGAATTCATTCAGCACCACGGATGAATAGCTGATCTCCCGCGCCGTTGTAATCTCGGCCGGATCGATAATGGTCGCCCCGAGCTCCCGCATTCTCTCCACAGAGGCATTGAACAGCGCAAGCTGCTCCTCCGTCAGCTCCTCGAAGTAATAATCGCGCGGAATTCCGATTCTTGCTCCCCGCAGACCGTCTGCATCCAGGAAAACCGTATAATCCTCATGAACCTTACCTCTGTTCGTACCCATAGCCGCATCTCCGGCATCCTGACCGAGCAGAGCGTTCAGGAGAAGGACGGCATCCCGGACCGTTCGTGCCATAGGCCCGGCGGTATCCTGCGTGCTGGAGAGCGGCAGAATACCGGAGCGGCTGATCAGCCCCACCGTGGGCTTAATACCGATAATAGAGCCAAGATTGCCGGGATTGAGGATGGAGCCGGAGGTCTCTGTTCCAACGGAGACGGTGCAGAAATTACAGGCCACCGCTACTGCAGACCCGGCGCTGGAGCCGCCTGTCGGCGTGGAGATGTTATAGGGGTTAAGCACCTGCCCGCCCCGGGAGCTGTAGCCGGAGGGCATGCCATTCGTCATGAAGTTGGCGAATTCCGTCATATTAGCCTTGCCCATAATGATAGCTCCCGCCTCGCGCAGCCTCCTGACGATGAAGGCATCCTCTCCGGCAAAAGAGTCCGCCAACGCGAGCGAGCCCGCGCTGGTATGCATGTTATCCCCGGTATTAATGTTATCCTTCAATAGCACCGGTATGCCGTGCAGCGGTCCGCGCGGACCCTGAAGCTGGCGCTCTACGTCCAGGGATTCAGCGATGAACAGCGCATCCGGGTTAATCTCCAGTACAGAATTCACCGTCAGACCGTTTTTGTCATGATCCGCTATGCGCTCAAGGTACATCAGGACTAATTGTCTGGAAGTGATCTCCCCGGAATCCAGAGCGGCTTGAATGTCAGACAGGGTAGCCTCTACGATTTCAAAACTCATGCGGGTCCACGCTTCTTTCCCTTTGGATTATAGTAGTATTCTCCATATATAAGCACAGTTTTGCCTGTCTTCATAGCATTCTTTTAACACCCGGACGACCATGACTTTGGATGTAACTTTTAAACGGCTGATTAAAAGGGGTGCTCCTGTGGTTAAATACATCACAAGATTTAACAATACTACTTGCTAACATCACTAGGAGGAATCGAACTTGAAGAAATGGACTACGATATTTATGGGTGTTATGCTGACTGTTGCCTTGGCTGGCTGCGGCAATAATGAGGAGCTCAAACCATCGGAGGGCGCTGCAACAGCTGCACCTGCAGGAAGCGCGGCTCCGGAAGCCTCCGCATCGGCAGCGCCTGCTGAACAGACATCAGACGGCGTTCCAACGGTGGATGAATTGATTCAGAAGTCGGTTGCCGCATCGGGTGATCTGAAGAGCTTCGCGATGGAATCGCAGGTGAAGCAGAAGATCAATGTGAAGACGGCACAAGGGGACAATGCGCAAGATACCGATATGACCACGAAATCCAAGTTCATTAAGGAGCCGCTGATGATGCATCAGGAGGTGCAGATGAAGACGGCCCAGGGCGACCAGAAGATTGAGCAGTATGTGACTAAGGACGGCTTCTATTCCCAGGTGAACGGGCAATGGATGAAGATGCCTGCTACGATGGGTGAACAGGTCCTAGCTGCTATGCAGCAGTCCGCGAACCCTGAGAAGCAATTGGAGCAATTCAAGGCGCTTACCGAGAAGACCAAAATCACCGAGGAAGGCGATAGTTATCTGTTGTCTGCCGAGGTATCCGGCGATGACGTCAAGGAGCTGGCGAAGTCTTATATGAACCAGGGCGGCAGTGCCGATCCTCAGATGGCTGCCATGATGGAGCAGATGAATATCAAGAGCATGAATATCGCCTATGCGGTGGATAAGAAGACCTATTTCCCAACCCGTACAGATGTAACCATGGTCATGGATATGACCAGCAATGACCAGACGATATCGATTGATATGGATATGAAGGCGACTATCAGCGATCACAACAAGGTCGACGAGATCAAGGTTCCGCAGGAAGCACTGGACGCGAAGGAAGTTGAAATGCCAACAACCCCGGCAGCTCCTACAACTCCGTAACAGGCTTACCGGGCTGAATAGAAGTGCAACACATGGAAACGGCGCTGCTGTCCTGATTAGGACGGCAGCGCCGTTTTTGGCGTGAATTGTTTTGCGGGGTGATTTTATAAATTAAACGAGTTGCTCAGCATACCAAAGGCTGCACCGGCAATGACGGAGGTGATCAGCTTGTAGAAAATATATCCGGTCACAATGTTGGCGATGGCAATCGGGTATAAGGTGTCAATGCCCCGGCTGCCGCCGGTGTTCAGCGGATATTGGAACAAAGCCGTATTCATGCTGATGAAGACGAACAGGAAGGACAACGCCACCAGTGTGGTCGAGAAGGAGTACAGGCTGACAAGTAGTGTGAGAATCGCCAGCACCAGCAGCGCCACGGCCGGAACGAGCAGCGTTCCCATCCGGGTAATCAGCAATTTAAAATCGAAGCTGACCTTCTCCAGCCGGAGAACTGCATAAGTGGCTCCGCAAGCAACGGCAAGGCCTACCGCCGTCAATAACAGCGGCTTCAGGAAGCCGGGGCCGAAGATGGCCGAGACATCCCATTTGATGAACAGGGTGAGGAAATATAAGGCCGTTAACAACGCCGTAAGGCCCATGGTGATCAGGCTGTTCATGAAATGGGCCACAGGAATTTCCCTCATTGTACTGTACGGGCGGGTAAGGGCTCTCAGGTAAAAGCTCCAATACTGCTTGCCTACTGCCTGTGCCTGCTGTACACGTTCATCCTTGAGCAGATTATTGAACTGCTCGGTTACCTTACGCTGGGGCTGCGGTTGCCCAGGTTGGTTGTTAGGTCCCTCAGGATTCGTGAAGGGTGTTCCGCCTTCCGGATTGTTCATGGTGATTCCTCCTTGTGAAATATATGGAAAATGCCATTGGCTCTAGTATAAGGGGACTCACCGGGAAATTCTATAAATTTGCCGGAATATGCAGAAATTCATGCGAAAAAGCCCGTAAATCGTCGATAAACGTCGATTTACGGGCCGGGACCCATTCTATTCCTGTAATTCGTCTGCCACCCGGGCAAACCCCTCTTCAGCGAGATATTCCTCCGCTTCAGCGACCGTCTCGAAGGCCATCTCAAGCTGTAGTCCGGCATAGAGATACCACAGATCCTCCTCAAATCTCAGGCTCAGCGTATGCCCGTCCTCATTCTTCCACAGCGACTGCGCTTCAGCTCCGCCCGTCTGCGCTTTTTTCTTTCTTTTGGAAGGGGCCGGGGCCTCGGGAATGTACATCAAGAGAGAAGTGATAGACGCATCCAGCAGCTCGCGCAGCGCAGCCTCCGAATAATCGCGGATATTAACCAGTCCCTTATCATCCGTCTCATAGCCCCGCAGCAGCCCGGCATAGACGAAGCCGTTCCCGTTCGGGTGAATATGCGAAGCCACGGTCTTCTTGTCGTGACGGCTCTGCTCCAGGTGATAATTCACCCGTCCCAGTGAGACCTTCCGCGCCTCCAGCTGGGGATAGGAATCAAGAATAGCTATTTTCTGTTCAAAAGTAAGCATATACAGCCTCCGGTTCACTTGAAATATAAAAATGTATAGGTTTCACGCTATACATTATCTTTCTATTTCTCGCTGAAACGGTACCGTCCTTTAAAAGGACGGCAATACCGTTTCCGCTTGTAGTCAGTTGATTATACCACGCAGCGGGGTGCTGGACTATAACGCGCTTCCCCGGTTCATTACTCTGCCAGCGGGAGCCGCAGCACGAAGGTGCAGCCCTGCGGCGGATTGCTGCCCAGCTCCAGGCTGCCGCCCATGGCTTCGGCCAGCAGTCTGCTGAAGGTCAGGCCCAGCCCGAGTCCGCGAAGCAGGCTCTGCTTGCCTGAGCTGCGGTAGAAGGCTTCGAAGATCCGTTCCCGGCTGTCTGGGTGGATGCCCGGCCCGTTATCTGTAACGGAGATTTCGGCCTGCCCCTGCGGCGTAGCCGTAAGTTCAAGCTTCAATTGGAGATTGCAGTCCGGCGTCTTCGCCTGCAGACTGTTGCCCAGCAGATTCACAATAATCTGCTGGATGCGCAGTGGGTCTCCCCGCAGCACAAGCGGGTTCTCCGTCAGCAGCAGGATGGGCTTATTAACCTCCCCGTTCTGGGTCAGCATCCATTGATAGAGGATTTCCTCCAGCAGCGGGGCCGCTTCGAGCTTATCATGACGGACGGCAACCATGCCCGCTGTCAGCGCATTGTAGTCCAGCAGATCGGCGACCATATGCTGCAGCCGCCCGGTCTCAAGCAGAGCGATATCGAGGAATTCATTGGCCTCTTCGCCTTCGACAACGCCCTCGCGGACCGCATGAAGCAGTCCTTTGATTGAGGTGACCGGTGTCTTGAGCTCATGGGACACGCCGGCCAGCATGATGGCCCGCGACTGCTCGAACTGCTGCAGCTTGCCCGCCATCTCCTGGAAGGAGACGAGCAACT
Source organism: Paenibacillus sp. FSL R7-0210 (assembly GCF_038009085.1). NCBI lineage: Bacteria > Bacillati > Bacillota > Bacilli > Caryophanales > Paenibacillaceae > Paenibacillus > Paenibacillus sp. FSL R7-0210. The sequence goes on along the minus strand of NZ_JBBPAR010000001.1, from coordinate 5,382,569 downwards.
CGTGAATCTCACGTTCTTTGGCCCCGGTCTCAAGCGCGATATTATATTGGCCGCTGCTGATCTGCGCGGCGGCGGCGGCCACCCGCTGAACCGGCTTGGCCAGCTTGATAGATAAGAGATAGATCGTCAGCCAGCTTAGAATAATCAGGAAGACGATGATAATCGAGAAGAAGGTGATCTCCTCTGTCGGAATATGACGCAGGGAGCGCTTGGACTGCATAACCAGCACCTGCCCCAGCGTGCCCTGGTCCCCCTGAATCTGAGCGGCAGCGGCTTTGTATTCCGAGGTACGCGAATCGGTCAGGCTATCATTGAGCTTGTGTCGCATTTCCTCGTCTGTCATCGGGGGCTGGGAGTATAACAATTCGCCTTCAGGTCCGGTGATGATTACGCACATTTCCTCAGTGACCTTGAAGAAGCGTTTGCGGTCCTCTACCAGCCTATTCAGGCCCCCGGTAATCGCTAATTGACCGTCTGTATCCACGCTCCTGTCAGCGATCTCCTGCGCCAGCAGACCGGTCGTCTGCATCCGGTTGCTCATCGCCTCCTGCTGCATCCACCAGAGGGTGAACAGCGCCGTCACCAGCAGCCCGATGCTGATGATCAGCAGATACCGCAGCGTCCAGTAAGTGAGAATGGAGGTGGTCTTCTTTTTCCTGCTGCTGTTCTTCTTACTCTTATTTATGTTGTCCATAATTGATAACCCGTTCCTCTTAGTGTGCGGATCTCGCCCTCGTCCTCTGGCCAGTGCGAGAGCGCCTGGCGCAGTCTTTTGATGGAGAGATCGACCGCCCGGTCGCTTCCGTCATAATCCATCTCCCACACATGCTCCAGGAGCTGATCGCGGGTACAGATCTGGTTCGGCCGCTCCGCCAGGAACAGCAGCACCGACATGTCGCGCGGGCTGAGGCTGACCTCCGCCCCGTTCAGAAAGATGCTGCGCGCCGAGAAATCGATGAACAGACTGCCGTAATGGCGCTTGCGGCTGCCGTCCGACCACTGCGAGGGGCGGCGCAGCACCGCCCGCACCCTTGCGACCACTTCCTCGGGGATGAAGGGCTTCGACATATAGTCATCCGCCCCCCCGTCCAGACCCGCCAGCCGGTCCTTGATCCCGTCGCGGGCGGTGAGCATGATGACCGGGCAACTGCTTCGCTCACGGATCAGCTCCAGCAGCTCGAAGCCGTCCATCGCCGGCAGCATGATATCGAGCAGGACCAGTGAGGGAGGCGCCTCCTCGAAGGCGTCCAGAGCACTCCGGCCGTCTGCGGCCCGGGTGACGTGAAAGCCTGCTTTTCGCAGATAGGCACTTAGCACCCGCGCGATGGCTTCTTCATCCTCTACGATTAGTATCGATTGCATGAGCTTCAGTCCCTTAACTAAAATTACGACAATTCTAACACATTTGCAGGCTAGTATGCTTTGACTTATTCCCGACATATTGCTTTGGTAGAATGGGAGCCAAGCCAATAGAGCAGAGATAAGAATATGGAATGGAGGAGATCGTATGAAGAAGAGAACAGTCGCTATAACCGCAGCCATTGTAATTATTGCAGGAGCCATCACCGCCTTCATCTTAGTGAACAACAGCCTTGGCAATAAGGTGGAGATTGAATCGGTGATTCCTGAGCAGGCGCAGAACAGCGGAGCGCAGAAGGAAGGAACGGCCAATGCGGCTGCTGCCGCTGCTGCTGTAACGCCGGAGCAGTTGAACGGAACCTGGAACATTGCAGAGCCGTCCAAGGTCTACTGGTCCGTGACCACATCCAAAGAAACGGTTAACTTCGTAGATCCTTCCGTGAAGGGTACCTGGAAGGTGAATCTGGAGGATGCCTCCGCGATGACCGGCGAAGGGTCGGTCGACATGAGCGCGCTTGATTCGGGAACCGCCCAGCGGGACGAGCATGTCAAGGGAGCGGACTTCTTGTCCGTAGCGGAGTTCCCGGAGGCCACTTTCACGGTGAAGTCCTTCTCGGAGATGCCAAAGGAATGGACAGAGGGTACAGCGGTGCCGGTACAACTGCAGGGGACGCTGACCGTGAAAGGTATCGAGAAGGAAGTGACGTTCGACTCGCAGGCCGCATATAGCGGCGGAGAGCTTAAGCTGTCGGGTACGACTACCGTAACCTTCGAGGATTTCGGCCTCAGCAATCCGCATTCCATCGTGCTCAGTACCGAGAACAATCTTGAGGTGCGCCTGGAGCTAGTGCTTAAGAAATAATATAGGGTTGGGGATGCCCCTCCCCGTCTGCTGCGGATTCGCGGCTGGCGGGGAGGGTTTTTTGCTGTGACTGGGGCTGGGGCGAAGGCGGTGGGCCAGATGTGGATGTATGCGAAAAAGCGAACACATCAGGCCAGCGCGGGGCGTATGGCTGGAATGTAGCCGAAAAAGCGAACACATTGGGCTGGCGCGAGATGCGTGGGCGGAATGTAGCCGAAAAAGCGAACATATTGGGCTGGCGCGGGGTGTATGAGCGGAATGTAATCGAAAAACCGATTACATTGGGCCGGCGCAGGGCGAATGGCTGGAATGTAATCGAAAAACCGATTACATTGGGCTGGCGCAGGGCGTATGGCTGGAATGTAATCGAAAAACCGATTACATTGGGCTGGAGCGGGGTGTATGGCCGAAATGTAATCGAAAAACCGATTACATTGGGCTGTCGCAGGGCGTATGGCTGGAATGTAATCGAAAAACCGATTACATTGTGCTGGCGCGTGGTGCGTGCTCCACAGCCCGTGACTTTTTAGAGAAATCCTGCAAGATGTGCAACAATCTATCCATGCAAGCGGTCGGTGAGAGAAGACTCTCAGAACTGGCGAGGGGGAGGCTGCGCATCGCCATGAAAGCATCTTTCACCCGGTAGGGTGTTTTTTTGTGACGGTACAAATCCCCGCCTTCAGGTTAAGTATAAGAGATACATAATTATTCAATAGGACCATCAGGTAAGGAAGGGAGCTAAGATACATGGATCGTAAGGCCAAAACTATACTGCAAAAATCGTTCTGGAGCGCCAGCGGCTGGAAGGGGACATACGGGCCTTTTTCCGGTGAAGAGTTCGACTATGCGAAGAGCAAGGGGGTCATGTTCGATCCCCTCACAATCACCCATGATGAGCTGGTGGAGAAGCTTCGGGTGCTGCACAGCGGGAGTGTGACCCGGGAGAAGGTGGCGGCGGCTTTTCTGCACAGCCTGTCTACCCGGAAGGTTCATCTGCGGAGTGCCTTGTCCAGCTGGGCCTTAACCTCGGAGCTGCCTGCACATGAATTCGCCCAGCCCCCCGCCGAGCAGCCAAGGTATAGCAGTTGTGCTGCTTGTGATGCCAGGCACCTGATGTCTGATCAGCAGTACAACGCTGTGGATCTGAATGTGCTCAATTTCGAGCGGGTCAAATGGGGCGGCATCCGCCTTAATAAGCTGCTGTATTGCTGGCTCGATCTGGAGCTGTTCAGCCGGGAAGAGGAGGTGGAGGCTGCTCCGCAGGATCTTCGTATTTTGCAGGATATGGCCGAAGCCGTGAAGCTATGCGGCAGCAAGGATGGTGCACGGAAGCTGGAGAAGCATTGGAAGGATATATTCCCCTCGAACCGGCATGAACGGGATGTGGTGATGGAGATCTGGGGATATGCTGGAATTCTGGTTCCGCAGGAGGAGCCGCGCCAGGGGCGGGGCGGAGACAATGATTTCAACGCTGTAGCCAACTGGCGCGGGGAGGACGGCTATTCGGAGGAGCGTCTGAATGTGTTGTTCGGGCTGTAATACACACTTGTCTGGAGCTGGAGGCTCCTGCCGGTCGGCGGACATATACACACCAGGGAGATTTTGATAGAATCAGAGGGACCTGAGCTTCATTACGAGGAGGATATTACTATGGCAGAAGATAACGCTTACACGATAAAATGGGGCATTCTCAGCACAGGCTGGATCGCCCATCAGTTCGCCACGGATCTGGCCCACGCCAGCAATGGGGTGGCCTATGCAGTCGGCTCGCGCTCGCAGGAGAGCGCGGATAAATTCGCAGCCGATCACGGCATTCCTGTCGCATACGCCACCTACGAAGAGCTGGTGAACGATCCTGATGTGGACGCCATCTATATCGGCACACCGCATCCGTTCCACCGGGAGAATGCGCTGCTGGCTTTGCGGGCGGGCAAGGCTGTGCTGTGCGAGAAGCCTTTTACCGTGAATAGTGCTGAACTGGAGGAAGTCGTGGCCTATGCCCGGGAGCATAAGCTGTTCCTCATGGAAGCGATGTGGAGCCGGTATATCCCGGCACATGTGAAGGTGAGGGAATGGCTGGCTGCCGGGCGCATAGGCGAGGTGAAGCTAGTGAAGGCGGACCTTGGGTTCCGTTCTGACTGGAAGCCGGAAGGGCGTCTTCTGAATCCGGCCCTTGGCGGCGGTGCGCTGCTGGACGTCGGCATCTATCCGGTCTCCTTCACCTCGATGGTTCTCGGACCTCATCCAGAGTCGATCGCCAGCACCGTTCATATCGGGGAGACTGGCGTGGATGAGCACTTCTCGCTGCTGCTGTCCTACGGGAATGGCGTATCTGCTTCACTCCATGCCGGCATCCGCCTGAATCTGGACGATGAAGCCCATATCTATGGAACGGAAGGTCGTATCGTGGTCAATGGCACCCTGGTTAATCCGAAATCGGCCGAGCTCTACGTGAACGGCGAATTGGCGGAGAGGTTCGAAGATGACCGCGCTTCGGTCGGGTACTGCTTCGAGGCGGAAGAGGTAGGCCGTTGTCTTCAGGCCGGGCTTACCGAGAGCCCGGTGATGACGCTGGATGAATCCGTAGCCCTGATGAAGCTGCTGGATGAAGTCCGGGCGCAGTGGGGACTGAAGTATCCCGGCGAATAAGTGCGGGCAGGAAGCTTCCGGAAAGGGGGAGAACCAAGTGACATTGACTGATGACCGTTATCAGGGCTGCCTGCAGGGGCTGGCCGCCGGGGATGCGCTGGGCACAACTGTAGAATTCCAGGCACCCGGAACCTTCAAGCCAATGACAGATATTGTCGGCGGCGGGGTATTCGCTCTGCAGCCGGGACAGTGGACGGACGACACCTCGATGGCGCTCTGTCTGGCGGAGAGCCTGCTAACCGTTCAGGCCTTCGATCCGGCGGATCAGATGCAGCGGTATGTGAAGTGGTACCGCGAAGGAGCGCTCAGCAGCACCGGCAGATGCTTCGATATCGGCAACGCAACGCGTGAAGCGCTGCACCGGTATGAAGCCAGCGGGGAGGCTTACAGCGGTTCAGAGGATCCGTTCTCTGCCGGGAACGGATCCATTATGCGTCTGGCTCCGGTGGTGATGTACTACGCGAAGCAGCCCGCTGAGGCGATCCGCTATGCAGCAATGAGTTCAAGAACCACGCACGGGGCCGCCGAGTGTCTTGCTGCCTGCCGCCTGCTCGCGGCATATATTCTAGCCGGGCTGCACGGCTGGAGCAAGCAGGAGATGCTGGCGCCGGATGCCTTCCGCGAATGGCTGGACGAGGATACCCTGACGCCGCATATGCTGAACATCAAGCAAGGCTCCTATAAGCTGAAGGAGCCGCCGCAGATCCAAGGCTCGGGCTATGTCGTGGAGTCGCTGGAAGCTGCGCTATGGGCTTTCCATAAGTCGGACAGCTTCGCCGAAGGCGCGCTGCTCGCCGTGAATCTCGGCAATGACGCCGACACCACTGGTGCCATCTACGGCCAGATCGCCGGAGCCTACTATGGCCTGAGCGGCATTCCGGCCGATTGGAGCGGCAAGCTGGCGTTGCGCGGGCTGATCAGCGATTACGCGGGGCGGCTGTTTATGGAGCGGGTGCGATAAGCAAAGGTAGTTAAGCTGCATGTAGCAGGCGGGGCGCATGGGTCACAGGGCACCCCGCCTGTTTGTTGTGCAGGATGATGCGGAGTTTCGCGTGTGAACTCATGTGAACTATAGAAGTGGGTTCTTGCATTAACGCGGTAATGTACGAGGCGACGTTTGAAAGACATTCTGAGATAAGTGTATTCTGCACAATTAAAAACCGCGAAAAGGCAAACATTCCTCTTCTAACTGTAGTCTGTACAACTAAATTTGCCTTAATGGTTGAGAACCGGGGTATGGAGGTACTTTAGATGTACGAAATGCAACTAAACCGCGATTCGATGGTACATCAGACGTTTTAGTTGTACAGATTGCACTTAAGCTAATCGCCTGTACCTTAATGGAGGCATGAACGATGATATCAGGCAGATCCTGCACCCATCGCCGACTTCTACGCTTGAATTGAAAGTAGCTGATTGTATTTACTGCAATAGAAAACTCATATTTGACCGTAAAATGAGATTCTATTGTATTTCATACAGTGGAATGCTGCGTATTGGGCGAAATGAGGCCTTTATTCAAAATTCAATTGTACCGAATACAATAGAATCTATTTCGATGCCCTTTTTACAGCATTCCATTGTACAAAATACAGTTACTACTGTTCCAGTGCCCACAGCATATGAGCGCCCCTTCGCTGAAAGATTCCACCAGATTCTCATCGGGACAATCCCGGAAAAAAGGAATGCCCTTCTCCTTATCCGCATAGAACCCATCCCACCATTCCCCCTCGTCCCGGAAAAAAGAGTCCAGCATCCTCAGCGTGTCCTCATGGCTATAAATCGTTTCATCGTTCATTCTTCTCAAGGTCTCCCTTCCTGTTAGCTTGCGGTAAACCCGAAGTACGATTATGAGACAATCCAAACAGTAACCCTCCTAAATTATGTTATAATATTCCGGAAATATGTTCTGTGCGGTTGGTTGCCGGGAGCGGAATTTCTATGAGGGGGAGGGAAGCGTGTGCTATGGACGGCAAGTCTATCCAGTCTGCTGCTGAAGCCGGACAACCGGCAGCGGCACAATGAATTACTTCGTGAAATTGGCAGCTATATCAGCACGCACATTCTGAATCACCCGCTGCTTGCGGAGGATTGCGGGCATATCAGCATCCTGCTGGATGGATCAACGGCGCTCGGGATTGTGGACGACAGCTCGGATATTGATCTGATCCTGGTCTGCCGGGATGAATGCTATGAGCCGATTACGAGCCGTTTCGAACGGGCAGAGTTGATCCCGGAGAGAAGCAGCTTGTTTGTAGATGTGCATCTGCCCAGCGGCAAAACAGGACACTACACCCTGCTCAAATTATCGGAGCTGGAGCAGGCGCTGGAGAAGGGACAACTGGATTGGTTGTGGAATGCAGCAGTCGCCTGTCTCTATCATGACCCGTTGGCTTTGAAGGCGCTGTTTGCGCAAGCGGTTCCGCTGCCTTCAGAACATTTGATGAGTCTGCGGAAGAAGACATACATAGACCTTCGGAGTGCTGCCAAAAGCCTGGATAATCCCGTGCGCCGGGGAGAGGCTTTTCCGATTCTTTTTCAGGCGGTGGAGGTGTTCAAGCAGGCCCTACGCTGTGCCATCACAGTGGAAGGCCACCCCTATCCGTATGATAAATGGCTTGTACAGGTAGCAGAGCACCTTCCAGTGGGGATAAGGGTGCTTGATTGCATGAAGGACTTCCGGCAATACCTATCAGAAGATCTGTCCTATGCGCCAATGTATCAGGAGGATAACAGCTTTGTGAAGATGGAGAAGCGGGTCCGCCGGGTGCTGCTGGAGGAATTCCGCCTGCGCGGCTTAGATGAGCCTTGGCTGGTGGAGTGGTGGAAGTACTTTGAGGAATGAATGGGATTAGACAAATGGGAGAGGTGAGATGATGAAGGACAAGGTGTATATTCTGGGAGTCCCCTTCTCCAAACTGACGCTGGAACAGACAACTTCGCTGCTGGACGAGCAGATCATGGACGGGCAGGAAGGGCTGTTTCATCTCATTACGGCGAATCCGGAGATTACTTTGGCGAGTCAGACGGACGAACAGCTGCGGGAAATTATCCATTCGGCAGACCTGATTGTCCCTGACGGGATCGGCATTGTGATGGCTGCGCGAAGACAAGGAAATCCTATCACGGAGCGGGTGACCGGCTACGACCTGCTGCTGAGTTTACTTGCGAAAGGAAATGAGCGGGGCTGGAGTTTTTATTTTCTGGGAACAGATGAGCCTACTAGCAGACTGGCGGTGGAGCAGATTAATCTGCGCTATCCGCAGGTGAAGATTGCCGGGAGGCATCACGGGTTCTTTGCGCCAGATGAAGAGTCAGGGATCATCGCCAGTATTCAGCAGTCCAAGCCGGATGTGCTCATTCTTGCCATGGGAGCGCCTTACTCTGATAAATGGCTGTATAAGCACAAGGATGAATTGCAGGGAATTAAGCTTGGTTTTGGCGTGGGCGGAAGTCTGGATGTGATCTCGGGGAAAGTAAGACCGGCACCGGCCATCTGGAAAAAAATGAATCTGGAGTGGGCGCACAGACTGTTATTCTCACCCGTCGCCAAAGGCCAGAAGTCACGCTGGCGCAGACAATCCGCGCTGCCGAAGTTCGTCTACCGGACGATGATCCGTAAATGAAATCTTCAAGTTGCATTCTCCTGCAAGCTACAGTCTATTGATGAAAGGGGCTCAACCCATGTCCAAGAGCTTTGAAGTAACCCTCCAAAAAGTAGTCGATCACTCGTACTCTATTGAAATCGGTGAGCATCTGTTTGCCTCATTAGTTCGCGATTTGCAGCAGGGGCTGATTGAGGGAGTCAGTAAATATGCTATTATTACAGACTCTACGGTGGAGCCGTTGTATGGCCGTCCTTTATTGGAGCTGCTGCGGCGCGAGGGATTCCAGGCGGACTTATTCTCTTTTCCGGCGGGGGAGAGCTCGAAGACCCGTGAGACCAAAGCGCTGCTGGAGGACCAAATACTAAGCCAAGCCTACGGCAGAGACTGTTGTATTATCGCGGTAGGGGGCGGAGCGGTGACTGATCTGGCAGGGTTTCTGGCAGGGACCTTTGGCCGTGGAGTGCCTTCTCTGAATTATGCTACCACCTTGCTGGCAGCAGCGGATGCCTCTGTTGGCGGCAAAACAGGCGTGAACACACCCGTCGCCACCAACCTGATCGGCGTCTTTCACCAGCCCCGTAAAGTATACATAGATTTGGCCGCTTGGCGGACACTTCCATCCCGTGAATTCAGAAGCGGTCTGGCCGAGACCATCAAGCACGCTTGCATGAGTGATGAGGAGTTCTTCAGCTATCTGGAAGCGAATATGGACAGAATTATTACGGAAGAAGGGGAGCTGATCCTGGATGCCGGGGTATGCGAGCATATTGCACTGACGAATTGCCGGATCAAATATGAAGTGGTAGAGCAGGACGAGCATGAAAGTAATCTGCGGCAGATTCTGAATCTGGGGCATACGGCAGGCCGGGCGCTTGAGGCACTCAGCGGTTACCGGCTGCTGCATGGCGAGGCAGTTGCAGTGGGGCTGGTCATCCAGGCGAAGCTGGGTGTGAAATTTGGTTATATGACGGAAGAGCAGGCTAACCGTGTGGTGGCTTTGCTGAAGAAGGCGGGCCTGCCAACAGAGCTTCCAGAGTACATTTCAAACCGGGCACTAGTGGACAAGATGTACACAGACAAAAAAGTACGCAATGGCCGCATCCGCTTCGTCTTCCAGGACGGTATCGGGAGGATGAAGCGTTTTGCCGACGGTTCTTATTCTGTTCCGGTTGAAGAATCGGCAGTCATGAAGCTGCTAGAGGAGCTTCGCGTGAACCCGGCGACTTAAATGTTATATATTCTACCATAATATATATTTTTATTTTAATTATGTGATATTATCTTCCGTATTTTTATTGACAAGTCTTTATATTTATCTATAATGATGTATAAGCGGTGGGCACACAGGCGATATAGTTGCTTACAAGTCACATTTAATAACATAATCTATTGCAGCAAAGGTGTGATCGCTAATGATCGCTTCCGCCGGACAATGGAAACAGGATATTCTACGGATTTACAACGAAATCAACAAGAAGCTGTTCAACGCCGGCGTTAAGCAGCAGAAGGTCGACTTCGTGGGCAACAAGATTATTATTTTATCCATTAATAGCCGGGTGCCCGTACTTAAGGTGCTGGATACCCATGATCCTGCGGCAAGCCGCCAGATGAATCTGGTGCTGCATGAAGTATTCAAAGCCGAGATCAAGCAGGCATTTCTGGATGAATTTCAAGTCAATATTAAGGCCGTTCTTAAAGATTATGATGTGGAGACCGAGTATTCCGGTACGATCATAATTTTGGAGAAGGACCTTGAGCATTATCTGAACGCTACGTTGGAACTCTGATCTTTCGGAGAGCCGGCCTGCCGTCAGTTTTCGGACATTTCCCTGCGGGGCTGTGTCCAGAACTGGCGGCTTTTTGTTTATCGTAACTATGCTATTACTTTCTTAAGGAGCTGATTCTATGAAAACCAAAATTGAGATTGCCGGTGTCAGCAAGTGGTTCCGCCGTGACGGGCAGGAGATTATGGCCATGCAGGAGACGAATCTCTCCATAGAACAAGGCAGATTTGTCAGTATTATCGGCCCCAGCGGCTGCGGCAAGTCCACGTTGTTCAATATTATCGCGGGCCTGATTCCGCCCTCCACCGGCCGTGTGCTTGCAGACGGAGAGGATATCGTAGGGAAGACCGGATATGTCGGGTATATGCTGCAAAAGGATATGCTGCTGCCCTGGAGGACGATACTGGACAACATTATTCTGGGCATGGAGATCCGCGGGGTGCCGCGCAAGGAAGCGGTAGCCCGGGCCAAGCCCCTGATGGACCGCTATGGACTGAAGGGCTTCGACGGCCATTACCCGGCAGAGCTGTCCGGCGGGATGCGCCAGCGGGCAGCGCTGCTCCGTACGCTGCTGTATGAGCGCGATATTATTTTGCTGGACGAGCCCTTTGGCGCACTGGATGCCCAGACCCGGCTGACTATGCAGAACTGGTTGCTGGAGCTCTGGGAAGACTTCCGCAAGACAGTGTTATTCGTCACCCATGATATTGATGAAGCCATCTATCTGTCTGACGACATCTATGTCTTCTCCGGGCGGCCGGGACGGATCATCTCCAAGATTTCTGTAGATATGCCGCGTCCGAGACACCAGGAGGATACGGTATCTGCTTCATTCATGGAGCTGAAAGCCCACTTGCTGAATCTGCTGTCAAGCGGGGACCAGGAGCCAGCCACCCGTATCTCTTAGAACTCATAAACTGTTGAAGGAGAGGACAACCATGGAGAGTGTACACAAGAAAGGCTATGTCATTCACAAGCTGGAGCCCGCCCCGATCTATTCAGTCAAGCCGGACAAAATGCAGAAAGTGCCCGTCATCATTGATGAAGAAGCCGCCAGACGGCGGACGCGGCGGATCATCGGGATTGGACGGCTGTCTGTGGCGCTGCTGATCGTGCTCTGCTGGGAGCTGTTCACCCGGATCGGCTGGATGGACCCGTACTACTGGAGCAGCCCGCTGCGGATTATGAGCACAACCTGGACTCAGATGACAGAGGGGACGCTGCTGGAGGATATCGCTTATACCTCAAGCTCGACGATTCTCGGCTTCATCGGCGGAACGCTGATTGGCTCGTTGCTCGGCTTGTCCTTCTGGTGGTCCCGCAAATTTGCCGGCATCAGTGAACCGTTCCTGATCTTGCTCAACGCTATGCCTAAGCTGGCGCTTGCCCCGGTGCTGGTGATTCTGCTGGGCATCGGTTTCTTCTCGAAGGTGGCGCTAGCTTTTGCCATGACTGTGGTTGTGGCGGCCTTGTCGGCGCATAGCGGCGTGCAGAGTGTGGACAAGGACATGGAGAAGCTGATGTATTCGCTCGGGGCGAAGCGGCATCAGGTGTTTACCAAGGTAGTCATTCCCTGGGCGATGCCCTGGATGATCAGCAGTCTGCGGATTAATATTGCCCTCTCGCTGGCCGGTGCGATTGTCGGAGAATTCATTGCTTCGAGCCATGGCATTGGCCGTATGGTCATCTACGCCGGTACTATTCTCGATATTAATCTGGTCTGGGTAGGCGTTGTCGTTCTGTCTGCGCTGTCGATGGTTATGTATGCGGGAGTGGTGCTGCTGGAGAAGTGGTTGTCTAAGGGATATGGGATGAAAAAGGCTTAAGAAGCGGGCAATCATTTCAACAAGATAGAGGAGAGAAGCCAATGAAGAATGTTACTACAATGAAGCTGTCGGCCGTCCTGCTGGCCTCTGTAATTCTGCTGTCCGGCTGCGGCGGTAAAGGCAATGCTGAAGTAGAAGCAGCCGCTGCCGGGAACGGCGCGGAGAAGCTGAAGAAGCTGGTTATCGCCGAGCCGCTGCATTATACAGGTTATCTGCCGCTGTACGTGGCGCAGCATGAGGGGTATTTTGCCGAAGAGGGTCTTGAGGTAGAGATGCTTCAGGCTGCGGGCGGCACGCATGTCACCTCGGTGGTCAGCGGGGATGCCTGGGCGGTCATCGGCGGACCGGAGTCCAATGCGCTGGCGAATATCGGCAACTCAGACCCGATTGTCTCGGTCAGCAATGTGGTGAACCGGGCGAATGTCTATCTGATGGCCAAAAAAGGGACAGCCCCGGCAGGCAGCTCAGATGAGGAATTGGCAGCCTTCCTGAAGGGCAAGAAACTGAATGCCGGACGGCATGGCGGAACGCCGAACCTGCTGACCCAATATCTGCTGCTGGAGCTTGGGCTTAATCCGCAGAAGGATGTGCGGCTGCTGGAGCCTGCGGATGGCTCCACGGTGGTGGCGATGGTCCAGCAGGGGGCCGCGGATATTGCGAACGGCGCGGAGCCGCAGATCAGTGACGGGATGAGCAAGGGGGTGTGGGATGAACCTTTTTACAAATTCCATGATCTGGGTGACTATGCTTACTCGGTGCTGAGCGTGAAGAAGTCTACCCTGGAGAAGGACCCGGAAACGGTACAGAAGGCGGTGAATGCTGTCGTCAAGGCGCTGAAGGTGATCCAGGAGGATAAAGAGCTGGCGATGCGTGTCTTGAAGGCGGAATTCCCTACACTCTCCGATGCTGCTGCCCAAGCTGCGCTTGACCGGGCGTATGACGACCAGCTCTGGAGTCCGGATGGAGTGATCTCGCAGGAGGCGCTGGATAAGGATATGGATGTAATGATCAAGACCGGAATCTACAAAGGCGAGTATACCTATGATGACCTGGTCGATATGCAATTTGTGAATAAAACAGCAGCGAAGTAAGCTGAGACCCGCAGGTCTTCAAAAATAAAAGAGGTGACCAAAATGGAGTTAACTGCCGATCTGATTATCCCTGATAAAACGGCCCTTATTATAGTAGATGTTCAGAATGATTATTGCCATGAGGAGGGCGCACTGGCTTCTGGAGGCAATGATGTATCCGCTGTGCGGGAGATGATGCCGCAGCTCCACGGGCTGATTACGGCGGCCAGAACGCAGGGAGTGCCGATCATTTACATCCAGACCTACCATGAAAAAGCGACCGATTCCCAGGTCTGGACCTCCCGCTCCGGGCGGGGCTCGCTGAGTGTCTGCCGCCGGGGGAGCTGGGGGGCTGAATTCTACGAGGTATCCCCGCTTCCGGAGGAGATTATTGTAAATAAGCACCGGTACAGCGCTTTTATTAACACCCGGCTTGATTCGGTGCTGCGTTCGCTGCGGATCGAAACCCTGATTATGACTGGAGTGAGCACCAATGTCTGCGTGGAGTCGACCGCAAGGGACGGGTTCATGCTGGATTATCAGATTGTGATGGTTCAGGACGCCTGTGCCTCTTATTCCCGGGCGGCGCATGACATGACGCTGGAAAATATGAAGGGATACTTCGGCGTGGTTGCTTCAGCCGCAGAGATTGAAGCGGGCTGGAAGATCTGGAACCAGCCTGTGCTGCAGCAGCTGTCGTGAGCCTCACGATGCCGTCACCGGAACGGGCCGTAAACCTCACGGCGGTTAAGGTGGTCATCTGTCTCGGGGCGTTCCTGTCCAATCTGTCCGCCGGGATGTTCAATATATCGCTGGTTGATATTTCCGCTGATTTGCAGATTCCCGTGGCCTCTGCACAGTGGTTGGTCAGCATCTATCTGCTGGTCATTTCAGTGCTGCTGCCTGTGATGGGGAGGCTGGGGGACAGATTCGGCCGCCGTAAGGTGCATAATCTGGGGCTGTTCGCCTTCGCAGCAGGGGCGCTGGGCTGCGCGCTCGCCCAGAATGAAGCGATGCTGCTGGGCTTCAGAGTCTTGCAGGGGGCCGGGGCTTCCATGTATCAGGCAACCAACATGGCCTTGATCGTCTCGCTCTTCCCGGCGGAGCAGCGGGGCCGGGCGCTGGGGCTGATGAGCACCTTCGTGGCTGCGGGTTCGATGGCAGGTCCGGCCTTAGGCGGCTTCCTGATCCAGTGGTTTGCCTGGGAGAGCAACTTCTGGCTGCTGGCCGTTGTTGCGGGAGCCGTGGCTATGCTCGCACACCGGCTGATTCCCCGGGATACAGAGACCGCCGGAGGCCGGATGAATCTGGCCGGAGCAGCCTGGATGGCTGTCTGTCTTACTTCGCTGATGGTGGCCTTCGATCTCGGCAGCCGCTCCTCATTCCTGTCTGTACCCGTACTGCTGCTGCTCGCGGTCTCGGTAGGGCTGGCAGCGGGTTATACAGGATATGCCCGTTTCGCTCAGCGCAACTCCCCGCCCGCGGAGAACGGCTTCAGCCTGTTCACGGACCGGAGCTTTGCTGCCGGAATTGTGATTACGGTTATCACGTATATGGCCGCTTTTGCCGCACAACTGGCGTTGCCTTCGCTGCTGCGCCTATCCGGAGCTGAGCCTGCGTGGGTGGGGCTGATCATGATCGGCTATCCGCTGGCGCTGGTGGTAACTGCCCCTGTCAGCGGGAGTATCGCAGACCGCAAAGGACCGCTCGGCATTCTGGCCGCCGGCCTGCTGCTGATGAGTGTCACGCTGCTGGCGCTGGGCCTTGGCTCCCCTGCTTTGAGAGCAGGTGCGATGGTGCTGCCGGTCGTGCTGCTAGGCTGTGCTATGGGAATGATTACTTCGCCTAACACAAGCATCGTTATGGGTTTGGCGGCAAAATCGCAGCTTGGCCGGGTCAGCAGTATACTGGCCTTATCCCGCAACATCGGAATGATGTTCGGAACGGCGGCCGGCGGTCTGATGATCAGTGGGGGGAACAAGCCGAACGGAAGCTATGTGGCGGTGTTCGTAGCCTGTGCTGCGGCAGTAGGCCTGTCTTCCGTCTGGCCGCTGTATTCCTTCCGGCACAGCAGTAAGCGCAAAGGCGCGGAGCATCTGCACATACCGTAATAGAGTAGAGTTTCAGGTGAGTTGAATCCCGCTCCCTCCATTCTGGGTAATATAGAGAAAGAGAGCTTAGGAGGGACGACATGGGCAATCCGTTGAAGGAATTCAAGAGCAGCATCGATGGGCTGAAGCAGTCACTGGACGGGGTAAAGCAATCCGTCGATGGACTGAAGGCTCCGGTGGATGAGTTCAAAGCGAATATGCAGGAGACGGTGGAGGCGGCGAAGCTGCGGAGTGACGGAGTGAAGTCGGAGCTTGGGCGGATGAAGCAGTCGGTCAAGGACACTCAGGAGGTGCTTGGCGAGGTGAAGGAGACGCTGAGCGCATCGGCGGAGGTGCTGTCTACCCGGAAGCAGTATCTCCGGCTGTTCAGCCGTAAGAAGGGACGTCTGATGGCCGCTAAGGGCCGCCGTTCGTGAACGATAACCACGCATCTCCACGCGTCAAAAGAAAACGCAAGAGTCAGGGCGGCATACATCCCGTGTGACTCTTGCGTTTTTGTGTTCCATTTTGGGATTTTCGGTCCATGCGGACTGGAAGGCCGCTATTTTTGCTATTTGCGCTATTACGGTAATCTATCCGGACTCAGAGGTCCTTAACCAACCTGTATCGCCTCATTTTCAGCGTCACCGCACCTTTTAACGCCTTCTCAGTTCGTGGCGGGCAGAAAAATTGTCTTTTTGACCAAATAGAGTCCTCACAGTCCGCGGAGCATCCAGTTGTCCGCCATCACGCTACAATTACGCCACCACAACGACATCATTTCGCACACCGCACACTGCACATTATCCCACACACCGCTCCACCACACCATTCTTTGATGCCTCTCTGAAACGGTGCAACACCCGGCGATGACACCGCAGCCATCCCTCAGCGACCTGTAATCTCTGTATTCCGCACATCAAGGCGGCGTCAGGCTTAAGCTCTGGGCCGAATCGACCACAAACACAGGCACCGTCTGCACCCCAAGCTCCGTCTCCACCTCTCCGAATTCATTCGCGAACTGGCCGCTGACTGCGGCAGATCCGGTCATTAGCGGCACCTCGCCCTGAAGCAGCAGCTCACGTCCATTCGAACGCGCAACTGCTCTTCCGGCAGCATCAAAGTAAATATCGCAGGACAGCATCACCTTCTCATAAGGAAACAGCTCAAGCTGTGTAGCATCTATAGGGGTGTAAGTGAACTCCTGATAGAGTTCCGAGAATTCATATGCCCCGTTCACTTGGCGGAAAATAGCGGTTCTGCCGGCAGTACCATCGGCCAGATCCGTGTTCATTACGCGGATGGAGCCATCCTCCGCCATCAGCTCATAGCTGCTGCCTGTGAAGCTGAACAGCAGGGAGATTCCTTCCGGCCGGATGGTATAGCCTGTGAAGATGCTGCGTCCGTCAGCCTCACCGCCGTTAGCTACAACTACGGGGACTTCGGAGTAAGCAGACAACGCTTCGTCAAAAGAAAGAGCGCTCAGCATCCCCGAACCCGGGATCACCTCCCCGGTCCGGGTGGAGACCGTGCCGTCCCCGCTCATCTCGGCGTAGACCAGCTTGCCGCCAGCATCTACTCCGGCTACGGCTACCTTGGCACCGTACTTGTCGGTGACGGAGGCTGTAAGGGAGTAGCTGCCCTGCACTTCTCCGCCAGGCAGCAGCCGGAGTGGCTCGGCCGTATTCCAGGCAAGCGTTGCGGCAGCAGTCTCCCCGGAGGTGTCCTGCACCGGGGCCAGCTCCGCATAGAGCCTGATGGCATCCGCATACCGGCCGCCGCGCACATGGCGCGCGCCCTCGCGGAGCAGCCGGGCGATGCTGTTGTCGATCAGCTTCAGCACCTTGGAGCTGGTGATGCCGGCTGATGCCGCATAGCTGCGGTAGCGGGCGGCATGTCCGGCGAAGGCTGCGGTGAGGTCACCGTCCAGATCCTTGTTCAGGATGAGCGAAGCGCTCTCCTGAACCTGCTTGCTAAGCCAGGGTGCGGTATAGCTATGATTCTTATAAGCTTCTTCCATAGATAGGGCGCTCTCCAGCATAGGCCCGAAGCTTCCGGCTGCGGCCAGAGCCTTGAGCCTCGCGGTATCATGGGCCTTGAAGCTCGCAGCCAATAACTCCTCTTTGGCCGCCACCCCTCCGTAATAGTCTGCCGGAATCTGCAGCAGGCTCCATTTGAGGCTGTCCTTACTATCGCTGGCTGCCCCTGAATCTTCTCCCTTGGACGGCCCGGCGGCGAGTCCGGCCAGATACTCATCCTTGAACTGCCTGAACCCCGCAGTCATCTTATCAGACAAGCCTGAATCTGCCGAGAGCTGTCGATAATAAGCTTCATAGGGACCGCCCGGCGTCATATACTTGCTCTTCAGGCTGAGCAGAGAGGCGTAGCTCTCCATAAGCCCTGCGAAATCCTTCACCGTCAGCTGGTCCTCCAGCGTTAAGGACAGTCTGCTCAGACTCGTGCGGATGCTCGTAATAGGAGCCAGCTCTGTCAGTTTCGCCGAAATTTCTTTCTCTTTATATAGAATCGAATGATTGGCCGCTGCAAGACGGTACTTGTTCTCGGCAGCGATAAGTTCCCCAGCAGCGTACAGTTCTCCAGCTTCTTGTACATCCTGAAGCTTATTCTTAATCCCCAGCGCCTTCTGTCCCAGCGGGAGCAGCATCAAAATACACAGAATAATCATAATATTCCGCAGGGTTATAGCCCTTATGATCGTCATATAATATAGCCCCTTTATTGATAGATAAGGATTAGAGCGGCAGTCGGCTTCTAACCTTATACTTCAGGGTCCCAGCGGTACTTAAGCTCACGGATCTCCTCCACCTTGACATCCAGGCCGTTCCACGGCTCATAGGGATTCGCGGCAATCAGTCTGGATAAGCGCAGGAACCGGTCCTTGGGCAGCTCCTGCACATAGCGGCCGATCATGCCGGAGTAGAGCAGCGCGTATCGCTTCATGCGGACCGCAGCACTGGCAACGGCGGTCATAATGACCAGCCCCTCATCCATTTCGAGAATCTGCACCTCGTAATTCTTGACATAGCGCAGGGTGCGGTCTTTGATCAGCTCGGGACGGACCCTGGCGATCTCGCCGATATATTCTGCCAGCAGCGGCTCGAAGTCCTTCAGCAGCAGCTGCTCCAGCTCCAGCGTCATGTCCTTGCGCAGCTGGAACCCGTGCAGCAGGGCGACACGCTGGCGGGAGATCCGGTCTCCGCGCAGCAGTACGGAGATCTCGCGCAGCTTCTCATAAGCGAGCACATCATTCTCACGCAGTACCGTCACAGCTTCCTGGCGGTTCAGCTCCAGATCCTCCTTGATGCTGAAAATATTACGGCCAAGCAGTTTGTTCAGCGCATACAAATTTTCGTTCTGCCGTACTTTCCGCTGCGTATAGTAGACCAGTCCGGCTATTACGAGACCGCCTGCGCCGCACAGCACCATCTGCTGCAGATTCTGTCCGAAATAGATTCCGGCCAGGGTCAGCAGGAGGATAACGAGCAGCCGGGTCTGGACCTTGCGCCCGGCCTGGGACACTGCATACTTCTCCACCGGAGTCAGCGAGGCGCGGCCGCAGCGGGTGCAGCGTTCCTCGCCCAGCGCGGTGTAACGGTGACAGCGGCGGCAGATGCGCAGCTTCTCGAAGGAGTAACGGGGGGCTTTGAAGGGACGGAAGATGACGGGTTTCTTTTTACTCACGGGCCGTATCCCCTCCGTTCAATGCAGCCAGCAGGCGCTCGTCGATATCCTCACGGGTGAGCGGCTTCCGCTGGCGGGAAGCATATAGAATGATCTGAATCACAGCATAGAGAAACGTTATCCCGAGTATGGCGTATGTAATCATGGAACTCTTCCTTTCTGCTCTGGTTACGGTCTTTTAATCAAATATTCAGGATTACGGCGTATACTTAGAATAGTCTATCCGGCTCAGGATGGCGATTGCCACTAGCGGAAGTGCCGGTCCAGCGGTCACTATGTTGAAGTTTACAAGGTTTAATTATATCATAATGGCATGCTATTGACAGAATTTAGCTATGCGTTACGGATCTGCCATATCCGCCTAATTTCACACAAGAGGAGCCCTATTTATGCTTCGTAACGAACGTAATTTCAGTAAGGCCAAGAATAGACTGCAGCGCATATTGCCTGTATTGCTCATGATTCTATGTATCACTGTATCTCCATATGCTGCTTCGAGAGCCAGTGCGGCTTCGGCCGCACCCTCACATATTGATGCTGTGCTGCTGATCGATGTCAGCAACTCGATGAACAAGAGCGACAAGAACAAGATTGCCAATGAAGCGATGAAGATGTTCATAGATATGCTGTCCACCCAAGGCGATAAGGTAGGCATTGTGGCCTACACCGATAAGGTACAGCGCGAGAAGGCGCTGCTCGGCATCAAATCCGCCGGCGATAAGGAGGATCTGAAGAATTTCATCGACGGGCTTAGCCGCGGACCCTACACAGACCTGGCGGTTGGGATGGAAGAGGCGGTGAAGGTGCTGGAGAACGGCAGCGATCCCGGCCATGAGCCGATGATCGTCATGCTGGCGGACGGCAACAATGACCTGAATGAAGCCAGCGGCCGGAAACAGTCCGATTCCGACAAGGAGCTGAAGGCGGCAGTAGAGGCTGCCAAGCAGAAGGGGTATCCCGTATATACCATAGGGCTGAATGCTGACGGCAAGCTGAACAAGAATATTCTGGCCGGACTGTCCAGCGAGACAGGCGGCAAGGCGTTCACTACGAATTCCGCGGATGATCTGCCGCAGATTCTCAGCGAGATTTTTGCCAGCCATTTGAAGCTGAAGGTGGTGCCGGTGCCGTCCATTACGGCAAACGGCGATTATCAGGAAGTTACGGTCAATGTGCCTAACGGCAGCGTACTCGAAGCGAATATCTCCATCATGTCCTCGAAGCCGGTGACCGCGAAGCTCAGTAATCCTGCAGGGAAGGAAGTAGCGATCCCCTCCGATAAAGTGCTGTTATCCAAGTCGTCCAGCTATACGCTGATCAAGCTGCTGTCGCCGGAGGAGGGAGACTGGAAGCTCCAGGTCAAGGGTGTGCCGAAGGACAAGATCGATATTAACCTGGTATTCAACTACGATCTGGAGCTGAAGCTGGATGCTCTGCCCTCCAAGTCTTACGGCAAAGGCGATACGGTGGATATCTCCTCGCATCTGTTCAGCAATGGAACAGAGGTAACAGAGAGCAGCCTGTACCAGGATATGAAGGCTGTGCTGCTGGTTACAGATAAGGATACCGGCCAGGTGCAGGAGATTCCGCTGGATAACTCGGGTGCCGAGTTCAAGGGTGCTTTTGAAATCAAGGATAATCATGAATACGAGCTGAAGGTCCGGGCCGAAGAGAGCAGCTTCTACCGGGAGAGCGATGTGCTGACCATCAATGCCAAGACCGGAACGGTGGCGACCACCCCGCCGTCAGCAGGCACTCCTGCGGGCGAAGAGCCTGCTGAGGAGAAGACCTCGAACACGCTGTACTATATCATCGGCGGCATTGTGCTGCTGCTGGCTGCTGCAGCCGCATTCTGGCTGCTGCGCAGTAAGGCGAACCGGGGGTTCGTCGGACAACTGGTGGTGGAAGTGGTGGACGGCAACACCGGAGAGAAAACCTATCCGCAGTACAAGAAGCTCGCCGCCTTCCGCGGCAAGTTCACTCTTCACCAGCTCCTGCAGCTTGCTCCTGAACTTAAGGAGAGCGAAAAGCTGGTCTTCACCCCGGGAACCCATGACCGGCTTCTGCTGCGCGGAGGCGAAGGGA
This sequence comes from Paenibacillus sp. FSL R7-0210, assembly GCF_038009085.1. Classification (NCBI taxonomy): domain Bacteria; kingdom Bacillati; phylum Bacillota; class Bacilli; order Caryophanales; family Paenibacillaceae; genus Paenibacillus; species Paenibacillus sp. FSL R7-0210. The sequence goes on along the minus strand of NZ_JBBPAR010000001.1, from coordinate 5,361,534 downwards.
TCTCGGTGGAACGCTCGGGGCGTGCTGCTGATCCCTCGCGGGGCCTGGAGATGAAGAGCGGGGACCGGGTAACGGTCTCTCTGCAGACGGTAGACAAGACGATTCTATTGGAATATTTGATCTGATAAGCAGGCTAAGTGTATGCTCCCGAAGCGATCACGCGAAGTGATTCGGGATGTGTAGGCTATCACAACTTTTGGGGGAGAACCTATGAAACCGGTAGTAAGAGAACATATTCAACAGCTGGATGTATCGCTTGGCGGAGGAATCGTCAGCGACAAGATCAGAGTGGATACCATCGACAACCCGATCCTCATTATCGGGCTTGGCGGCACGGGCATCGATGCCCTGCTGCGGCTCAAATACCAGATTAACCGCCGCTTCAAGCTGCCTGAAGATCCGTTGTCCAAGAAGAAACGGGATAAGCCCGACAACGTGGAGTTCCTGGCGTTCGAGACCAATGAACAGGACCGCGGCAAAAAATACAAGGGCATCGGCCTCGACCCGCAGAATGAATTCGTTCTGCTGGCCAATGCCGAGATCGGCGGACTGCTGCAGAACCGCAGCATCCTGGATTCTTACATTACAGACTGGCTGTCGCCGGAGCTGAGCATCACAGACGGGATGAACGGAGCCGCCGGGGTGCGTCAGGCCGGACGTCTGCTGCTGTTCACGAAGATTAACCAGGTGGTTGCCGCCATCGACAAGAAGATCAAGACGCTGTCTGTCGGCACCAGCAAGAAGCTCATGGTCTTCCTGCTTACCGGTCTGTCCGGCGGAACCGGCAGCGGGGCGTTCCTGGATATTGCCTACATCGTGCGCGGCATTATTGAGCGTGACTACGGCGCAGCCGGGATAGACCGTGTCAATACGCTGGGCTATCTGTTCACACCGGACGTCAATCTGTCCAACAAGAGCCTCAGCGAGCATACCCGCGAATATATCCGCAAGAACGGGTATGCCGCGCTCAAAGAGCTGGACTACTGGATGAACGTGGACAGCCGGGGCGAACGCTTCCGCCAGAAGTACGGCAATATTCTGAGCGTCAACTCGCCGCTGCCGCCGTTCAATCTCTGTCATCTCATCTCCGCAACGAATACGGAAGGCAAGCTGCTGGAGAACGCCTACGATTACTGCATGAACGTGACGGCTGAGAATATCACCAACTTCATGGCCAGTGAAGAGAAGGCCTCCGGCGAGGAGTTTGCCATCCATGACTATATCAGCAACATCCGCACGAACATTGCCCAGATGAACAAGACCTATCCTGCCAACTATGAATACAACATTATCGGGGCATCCTCGGCCGTGCTGCCGATTGAGGAAATGACAACTTACCTGGCTTACCGTCTCTTCGACAAAATGGACAAGATGTTCCATCACGCCCCGAATCAGGAGGATGTGGAGAAGATGGCGCGCAAGCTCGGCATCGATCTTGATACGATGATCAAGACGTTCGAGTCCCGTGTGCCGGAGCCGCTGCCGGGTTATCAGAACAGCGAGCGCCTCAGCCATGCCAATGTCGTCAAGAATCAGGTCGTCAGCATGGATACGGAGCTGGAGCAGAACTTCCTGGCCCGTGCGCGTGAGGAATATATCAAATCCAAGAAGCAGCTTCCGGGTGAGATTGCCGGACGGTTCGGCGAAGAGCTGGAGCGCATCTTCCTGCATCCTGAGCAGGGGCCGTTCTATGTGTCGCGGCTGCTGTACACCGAGAAGGGCTTCTGCATCCTGAAGCTGATCCAGTCTTATATTGAAGCGCTGCGCGAGAGTCTCTTGCGCCTGCCGCGTGATATTGAGACCGCACAGGAGAGTGCAGAGGATAAGCTGGGCGATGCGCGGAGCGCTTTTGTGTCCAAAGAGAAGAAGAAGAACGCCTATATTGAAGCCAAAATCAATGAATACTGGCTGCATGCCGATGTGGAGCGCACCGAGCAGATGATCCAGTTCTATGAGGATCTGTATGAGCTGCTGAATGAAGAGAACAGCCGGATCTACGGTGTGTTCACCGAGATTCTGACCGCGCTCAGCTCGATCTTCGAGAAGAACGGCGACATTCTGATTAACGGCGAAGAGCAGGCCGACCACAAGGGCAACAAAACCTACTATTGGAATATCGTCAACGTGCCGGATATCTCGGCGACCATCTCCAAAATCATGGACCAGAAGGACGGCGATGATCTGATCCGTGACTTCACACGTGAGATGCTGAAGCATTCCGGGCGCTGGGTAAGGGAGCAGGAGATTGATATTGTCCGCTCCATATCCGAGTTCCTCAGCGACAAGTTCGGGGACCTCATTACCCGTTCGATGGAGGATTTCCTGGTGATGAAATACGGGCGCGAGGAACCGCTGGATAAGTTCGTGGAGCGGATTATTGCCGGGCGTCTGGATGAGGATGCGGTGCCGATTTTCCACCTCAGCAACAGCTCCGGCAGTCTGCACTTCCCGTCCTGGGGCTTCGTCTCTGTGCCGGTGAAAGCGCCGGGGATTCTGAAGGGTGTGCGGAATTATCAGAACAATGCACTCGGTAAATCGCAGTTCACGATCAAGGAGAGCGAGGTCAAGAACCGGATTTTCTGGCTGAATACACGCAACGGGGTGCCGCTGTTCGTCTATACGCCGCTGCGGGTGTACGAGGAGAACTACGAGCGGACCATTCTCGACAAGGAAGGCATCGGCCGCCATCTGGTGATGACCGATAAGGACAACTGGACCTATCTGCCTTCGCCGATCCCGGAGAAGTCCTGGGGCGATACGTATGCGAATCCGCGGGTCCGTGAGTACAATGCCAGGGTGCGGGCAGATTTCGGCCGGGCGCTGGAGTCCGGTGTGATCATAGAGAAGGGTGTGGACGAGAACACCAGCAGCCGCTTCTCCGTGATCTTCACGAAGCCGCTGGATCTGGGCAAGCTGCTGGGTGCTTATGATCTGCAGCTGGATGCGCCGCGTCCGAATCTGGGTGAAGTGCGCAAGGCCGCTGAGGAGCTCAAAGCACTCCGCACAGCAGGTATTGAACGTGAAGCCGTGAAGGATATCTTCGGCAGTATTAATCTGGAGCTGGCCCAGGAGAACCTGATCCGTTCCCCGCAGCTCATTGCCCGTGTCCGTGAGGAGCTGGCGAAATACGATGCGCTGGCGGCCAAATCTGCGGAACTGGAAGCGCTGGTGCATCAGCATCTGGATGAAGACAAATGGCTGGACCAGTTCATTGAGGCGCTGTACACCGATACCATTACCAAAAAAGGCGCGCTCTATGTCTATGACCGTGACGAGGACGAGGATGCCTGGGAGCCGTTCGCGAATCTGATGAAGGAACGCAGCTATGTGGAGTATGCCGTCTACCGCCATTTCCGTGAGCTGGATGAGAAAAGCCGCAGTCTCCTGCTCCGCAAGGCAGCGCGCCGGGCCGGAGAAATGACGGCAGCTGAAGATGTAACTCCGCTGCTGTATAAGCTGGAAGGGATGTATGTCTCGTTCCTGGAGGCACGTGACGCTCTGGAATATGAGCGGGTAGAGCATGCCAACGGAGATGAAATGTACGGCTTCTACAAGAGCCTGACCGGCAAGCTTGGCAGCATCCGCAGAAAGCTGAAGTAGGCCTATGATCAGAGATCAGGCCTTACAATATGCTGAGCAATACGCTGCCCAGGAGGAAGCACAGCATAATAAGGGGGATGGGCGCAGCAGTATCCATTACCCTGCGCTGTTCCTGTTTCTGGGCGATAAGGTGACCCCGGCCATCGGTCCGGTGCTGGAACGCTGTCAGCGTAAATGGGACAATGTAGGCGGCGTGATGGCACTGCATGCCGGTTCGCATAACGGCAGCGGCAGTACGCAGGAGAAGGAGGGGGTCAAGGGGCGGATCGGCAGCGGTAACAGCAGTGTCCATGAACGCGTGATGCACATGACCCTGCCGGATACGGCAGGGCGTGATCCGCGTACGGTCCGGCGTGAGCTGTACCGTGAATTTCATGAGGATAGCCAGTATTTAGCCGGAATGAACCGGACGCTGCGTCAGTTAAGCAACAGCATAGCGGATTACGGGCGGCTGTATTCTTCTTTTGACGTCATCCATCTGTCTGTCATTACACGGGTCGATGACCCGCAGAATGTGCTGATGCCGGAGATCGTGCTGCTGGCCCGCGCCATTCTCAGCCAGTCGTTCAAATCGGTACAGATTGATCTGTACGCGCTGATTAACGAACGTGAGCAGGGGGATAACTTCGGCTATTCCAGCTCGGTCGGGCTGGCTTGTCTGCGTGAGCTGGACGGGATGCAGGCGGCGGATTATGCCTTAAGCGCTCCGCTGCTGGTGACGGAGGAAGGGCTGTCCATTCCCGTGACGCATGGTCCTTCTCCGCTGTTCGATTTGGTCTATCTGCTCTCCGACAAGAATGAGCGCGGACTGATGTCGGTCCATGGCATGGACGACAATTACGAGATTATCGCCCACATCAGCCTGCTGAAGAACCGGGTCCGGCCTGCGGCCGATCAGGCCTCCGGGCACGGCGGCTACAATAATATGACGTTCAAAAGCGGCATCCGCGGCAGCACAGGCAGACAAGGCTATGCGTCTGCCGGCTTCTCGGCGGTGCGGCGGCCGAACCGCCAGATTGCACTGGCGGTGCTGTACCATGCACTGCATTATCTGTCCGGGCGGCTGCGTGCAGGCCATACCCGGAGTCTTAAGGAGCGGCAGGCGATGCTTGGCCTTGGAGCCGATACCCTGCGGGACCGCGCGGCGGAATTGCTGCCGGAGCAGTCCGCTCTCGCCGAGATGACCGGGCTGATGAGCCACGGGCGTCCGTCCTATTCACAGCTGCGGATGCTCTCGCTGCGCGAGGCTGAGGAGCTGCTGTTCGGGGAAGGGGCGCAGGCTTACTTCCGCAGTAATTTTGCGGAGGTGTCTGCTCGTAGAGCTGCCGGGATTGATCCGGCCCGGGAGTGGGCCGGAGTGCTGGCTGCCGAGGAGGCGGGAGCCTCCCCGGTCACCTTCTACCAGCTGGCGGAATGGACCAGTGAGAAGACAGGTGAGGGAGGCAGCGTCCTGCAGGCCTTGCGCCAGCATATGGGCGGACTACGTTCCGCTCTGCTCTCCGGTCAGGAGGAGCTGGAGCGGCTCTATGCGGAGAGCGTGGAGCGCCAGCCGTTCCAGCGGGTGCCGCTGCTGGACAAACGGACGGTGCGCAATTTCATTCATTACCTGTTCGAGTCTGTCTACGGCAAGAAGTATGAGCTTCTGCTGCTGGAGAGCGAGCTGGCCCTCTGTCTCCGCTATGACGCTGCACTGGAGCAGCTGCATGCAGATAGCAAGACCAAGGTTGCGAAGATGGAAGCACTGGAGGAAGAGCTGCAGAGTGTCGCTCTGGCCAGCATCGGCCGCAGCAAGGAGACGGTAGATCAGAATATTATGGAGTACTACCGCACGGTGACGGATGAGGTCATGAAGGACATCGAAAACCGGCGCGGGGCGGGGATCTTCTTCAGCGAGCGGTTCATGGGCAGTCTCTCCGGGCTGCTGGTGAACGGAGGCGGCCAGGCGTTGGCTGAGCGGCTGATCGGGCTGTGCCGCCGGGAGCTGCTTACGGCGGGTCCGTTCACGCTCCCGTTCGAGGAGGAGCTGCTGCGGCGCGCTAATGTTGCAGCCGCTTACGAGAACCGGGATATCGTCTCCAAGGAGGAGCTGTTCAAGCAGCTCTACCGCAGTCTGGAGGAGGAGGCGGCGATGAATGTTCGCCTGTTCGAGTATACGCAGGAGCACCGGCATGAGGAGAAGTACTTCTTCGGTGACAGCTCCTCCGAATTCCTCCGCTACGCCTTCAGCGCGGACGAGACCACCCGCATCTACCGGCTCGGCTTCGTGCATGAGCAGCGCCGCAGCGGCGTGGAAAAGCTTAACCTGATGGGCGGCTTCCACCTGGAGGACCTGCTCTACTACCGCAACGGTAAGGTCTATTACGAGACTTATGCCGGCAACGGATACCAGCTCCACGGTCTGGAAGAAGAGCAGCTGCCGGAGATGCGATGAGTAGGGAATAGATGGGATGAGTGCTGATGAGCAGAGCCGGGATGAGATGAGCGGAGTGCTGTGAGCGGAGACTAGATTAGATTAGATGAGTGGAGTGCTGATGAGCGGACTAGATTAGATGAGTGCTATGACAAACTATTATATTAGGTCAGACTATCACAACCATATTAGGTCAGGCTAACACAACCGCAGGATCTATAGTCCACGCGAGTTCGGCGGCTGACCATGTGCTGCTGAGAGTGGGCTGGATGGCGGGATGAGAGGGATAAATCCCTTTGGTGCTGGTGGAAGTGGGCTGGACGGCGGGATGAGAGGGATAAATCCCATTAATGCTGGTGGAAATGGGCCGGATGGCGGGAAAGAGAGGGATAAATCCCTTTAATGCTGGTGGAAATGGGCCGGATGGCGGGAAAAAGAGGGATAAATCCCTTTAATGTTGCTGAAAGTGGGCTGGATGGTGGAAAGAGAGGGATAAATCCCTTTAATGTTGCTGAAAGTGGGCCGGATGGTGGAAATAGAGGGATAAATCCCTTTAATGTTGCTGAAAGTGGGCCGGATGGTGGAAAGAGAGGGATAAATCCCTTTAATGTTGCTGAAAGTGGGCCGGATGGTGGAAACAGAGGGATAAATCCCTCTGGTGCTGACGTGTGTAAGTAATAGTGATCTCGATTTCGCCGTACGCGCGCCAGATGAGCACTAGTGCCCCTGATTTCAGCGAAAGTGTGCAAAACCACCAAATGATGAGCACTAGTGCCCCTGATTTCAGCGAAAGTGCGCCAAACCAGCAAATGAGGAGCATTAGTGCCCCTGATTTCACCGAAAGTAGGCCGAACCACCAAATGAGGAGCACTAGTGCCCCTGATTTCAGCGAAAGTGCGCCAAACCAGCAAATGAGGAGTATTAGTGCTCCTGAATTCTCCCGAAAGTGCGCCGAACCAGCAAATGAGGAGCACTAATGCCCCTGATTACAGGGGTGCGGCCGAAATCCGAGGGCTCACCATAATAATGCCCATGCTCCGGGTCCCGGACGCGGGTACGGGCCTACACTAACAGGCTTTGTAGGACAATTCTCATTCATTCTGCTGCCGGATGTGCAATAGAATGGAATGGGGAAGCGTGTGTTGATCAAGCTTTTCCCGGAAAGGATGAAATGCAATGCAGCGAAAAATCAATCTGCTCCTGCTGCTGTTCAGTCTGCTCGGCGCGGGTGTAGCGTTCGTGCTCGGTGAGCTGCTGCTGGACCGCAGGCCGTATGATTTACCTCAGATGGTGCTGGTCGGCATCTATTTTGCCCTCTTGGCCTTATGTGTTGGAATAGGCGCTCTGGTGGCAGAGACCCTCTCGCCGAGGCTGAACGGACAGTCCTGGAAGCTGCGTTACCTGGGGACCTCGTGGAAAATGTTCCCGCTCATGGTCGTGCTGCTGCTTGGCGTGGGCACGCTGACCGAGTTCGTGTACGAGCTGAACTTCGGCGGCAGCAAGCCGGTTAAGAATGTCGTCATGGTGATTGACGATTCCGGCAGCATGATGCAGAGCGATCCGTCAGACCGGCGCTACGCGGCGGCCAAGAATCTGGTGCAGCAGCTCAAAAAAGACAACAAAGTCGCTGTAGTCACCTTCAGCAACGAGGCTTCCGTGGTCCAGCCGCTGCTCCCGCTCTCCAAAGCGGCGAACCGCGAGAAGGTCATGGAGGTCATCAGCAGTCTGAAGACGACCGAAGGCGGAACGAACATCAGCGGCGCGCTGGCCGAAGCGATGAAGGTGATTCATGAAGACGGCGCGGACCGCGGGGCGATGGTTATTCTTTTATCCGACGGCGTCAGCCAGTTCAATACCTCTACGGAGCTGACAGACTATGTGGCGCGGGGAATTAAAGTAAATACGATCGGGCTGGCCCTGGATGATCCGTCCGGCGCAAGTCTGCTGCAGAATATCGCCAGCGGCACCGGCGGACAGTATTATGATGTGGCCGATGCGAACCGGCTTGGCGATGTATTCCAGCAGATTTATGACCGTCTGGGCGACCGGACACTGCTGACCGAGCGCAGCGACCAGACCGCGGACAGCCCTTATTATGCTGTGGTGCGTGTGCTGGCCTTGATGCTGCTCGGCACGGCGCTGGGTCTGGGCCTTGGCATTGTGTTCGATAACCGCCATCTGGCCCGGAGCTTCAGTATCGGGGGCGCGGTATCGGGACTTGTGGCGGGGCTGATTCTGGAATCGGGCCTGAACGGCGACACGCTCTGGGACCCTATGACCCGGCTGCTGGCGCTGCTCGTTCTGGCGGCTATTCTCACCTTGTTCACATATATCGTGCCTGTAGGGGAAGGGCGCCTGTCGCGCCGGGGAAGAGCTGCCGGAGCTGGTAATGCGCCTGCTGACAGTATTCATTCACCCCGCCGTAACCGCGGCAGTAAAGGGTTCTAAGCCAGATGCAGGGAAAGGGGCAGGTTGCCATGAAGTACGCCGAGGCAGACGCTGGAGCACCGGTGATTACCGAAGTTGTATCCAGAGTGGAGGACCGGTTCTGTACGCTGCGCTGGCGCTGGCCGGACGGTGTACAGGCGGTATATATTCATAAGGCCTCTGCGGAGGCACCGGACAGTCATGAGCATCCGCCTCCGGGCATGAAGCTCTATACGCGTGAAGAGTACAAAGCGAATAACGGGTACCGGGACCGGCTGGACGAGATCGGGATGGTGGCTTATACCATTTACGTGCGGCTTAGCGGGAATGGGGAGACGCTGCTGGTCCGCCAGCAGGATGGCGGTAACCGGGCGCTCGTCAGCGCGGGTAAAGCGAGGATCTACTACGCGGTCCAGCACAAAAAAGGGTTATTCAGCAAGCTGAAAACCGTGCAGATGACGATTACTGCCGAGGTGCCGGTGCCGAAGGAAGTGCTCTGCTACGTCAAAAAGCGGGATGCGCACCCATCCTCCAAGGAGGACGGTGCAAGGTTCCCGTTCGTCCAGGACTTCGCTCCCGGGCGCAACCAGCTCCCGCCGATTGAGGTCGGCAAAGACGACTTTATCCGTATTTTTTTCACCGATGGGCCTAAATACGGGGCGTATTATGAGCTGGTTCCCGAGTGAGCGGGAGCAGCATACCGGGTGCTGACACAACCCTGAGGAGGATGAGAGATGTCTTTTTTTAGCCGTTTCATGAAGAAGAATCAGCCCGCAGCGAGGCCGCTGTATTACGATATTGTATGCCCGTTCTGCTTCACGCGCTTTGAGCCGGAGGAAGTGGTGTTCCGGGCCATGCACAGCCGTGAGGATGATGAGAATTATGCGCTCGGTGAGGATGATCTGCTGAATAAATACCGGGAGCGCTTCGGCCTCGATACGGTAGATGATATGGAAGCGGTTCTGCATCCGGCGGATATCCCGGAGGAGTACCATCATTATACCGACAACGTGCTGACCGGGCTCACCGACCGCTATGGAGTGATGACCCGCAGACGGCTCTGTCCGTCCTGTCATAACGAGCTGCCTGTAACAGCCGGCAAGGTGCCTAGCAATATTATCTCGATTATCGGAGCTTCCCAGGTCGGGAAGTCTGTCTATATGACCTCGCTGATCCATACGCTCCAGCATACAACGGCAGGGCATTTCGACGCAGCCTGTATGCCGCTGAATGCCGAGATCAGCCGCAAATTCCGCACCCTGTATGAGGAGCCGCTGTTCGAGCGGGGGGATCTTCTGGCGTCTACCCAGAAGGAGAAGATGCAGGAGCCGTTTATTTTCCAGTTCGTGTTCAAGGATGAGTCCAAGCCTCCGCTGACGCTGGTGTTCTTCGATGTGGCCGGTGAAGGCATGGTCGATCAAGATTATCTGGGCTTGCACGGCCAGCATATCAAGAACTCCGCAGGGATTCTGTTCATGGTCGATCCGCTGCAGATCCGTTCGGTCCGGGAGAAGATCCGCATTAACTTCGGTGACCGCCCGGGAGAGTGGGTATCGCAGTATGATGAGCCGCGTGATGTGGTGCTGACTATGTTCGGTGATTTCATCGCTTATCAGGAGAAGAGCAAGACCGAGATTCCGACCGCAGTCGTCCTGGCCAAAAGCGATATGCTCCACTCCCTCAAGGATGAGGATGGCGACTACATCAAGTCGAACAGCAATGTGTTCAACAACTATGTGCACCGCAAAACGCTGAACCTGAACGAGTTCCACAACATCGACGGTGAAATACGGCGCTTTATTGAGAAGGTGGACCGGCCGTTCAAGGATACGATGGATGTGTATTTTGCCAATACGGGATATTTCGCCGTGTCTGCGCTGGGCAGCAATCCGGTCAATCAGAAGGTGGAAGGCGTAGTCAGTCCGATCCGGGTCGATGAGCCGTTCATCTGGCTGCTGCACAAGCTGAATTATATTGAGGGGAGCGACGGGCCGTGAACAGATTCTCAGGGTCCATGATCACCCAGCAGATGTATACCCGCGAGCGCCGGGGCGTATACCGGTCTACAGAGGGCTTCGATACGGTAGCGAAATCGGAGAGTCTCGATAATAATTTTGTCAAAAAAATTCTGCATCCCTTCTGCCTCTACGATGCCCCGGCTGAGCTTACGGCACGCGGCGAGAAGGATGAGGAGCTGTATCCGGCTGCGCTGCATCTGTTCCATACGGAGAGCAACGAGACAGTGATCGGAGAGAGCCGTTATCTGGCGGCGGATTTCACGGGTCAGCGGAGCGCTTTTTTTGCCCATAATTTCGTGGTGCCGCCTATCCGCTCCGAAGAGATTGTCGAGGGGTATGGAAGCTGGCTGCATGCGGGGTTTGCCCGGAGCTATGAGGGAGAGCCTGGCGGAACCCTGCCTGAGCTGGATTCGATTCCTGTGGCAACCCGCGAGCTGGACGAGCCGTCTGATCCGCGTACGGTGCTGTCAGGTCTAGGATTCACAGAAGAGCTGTTCAAGGCCCTGCTGCAGGCGGTGATGCTGTCCGTAGCCGGGAAGAAGAAAATCTATGTAGCGCTGGATGTGCCGATCAGTGAGTTGTCGCAGCGTGCGGCCCGGCTGACGGAGGTTCTCTTCGCTGCGCTGCCGTATGACTTCCGCCGCAGGCTGGGAGTGATCACGTATGCCAAGGAGCCGCAGAGCCGCAAATACATTCACCTGACCTTCGTGGAGAAGGGCTCTCTGCGTCCGGGCGACCGCAATATTGAGAAGGATTATATCTTCGATCTGGCCGGCGCAAGGTTCCTGAATACCGACTTCGGCGAGTCGCGGCAGATCTATGCCGATCTGGCCTGGAAGACGCTGGTGGAGAAGGGCGGAAGCCTCCGTGATTTCGCTAAGTTTGCCGACAGCCTGCTGCTCGGGGAGAGTGCGGAGCGTAAGCTGTCGCTGGCGCTCTACAATGAGCTGGCGGTCTTTTATGAAATCGAGCAAGGTAATGAAGCCCTATATACAGACAACAAGAACGCTATACTCGGCGGCCTGCTGTCCTATCTGAAGCCGGAGGGGAAGCTGGATTCGCGGGTGCGGCTGAATGATATGTTCCTGGAGCGGTTCGACCGCGAATATGATCTGATCCGTAAGAAGGGGATTCCGTCAACGGAGATCCTGGAACAGTTCAAGGCGTATTACGCGCTGCCGGGCCATAATTACCGGGTGAAGATCGTCGATTACTTCATCAACGGGATGCTGAACTGCCAGTCCGGGGGCCGGGAGGATGTGCTGGCGGCGGCTTACGGGATTATTGAGAGCGATGCGGAGCTTAGTGAGGCGTTCTTCAAAAAAGTGCTGTCCCAATCTCTCTTCCGCAGGGCGCTGTTCGAGCCGTATCTGGAATCCCGGCTGGCTGCCGCTGCCGGAACGGCGGATATCCTCCGCCTCGTGGGCCACTTCGGCCGGAGTCTTCCGGAGGTGCTTCAGCAGGCAGCGGTACGGGATACCTTCAAGGAATATCTGCTGGAGAAGCTGCAGCGGGAATCCGATCCGGTAGCGGCGGTAACGGCTGTTCATGAAGCGGTCCAGCAGGCAGAGAAGCAGCGCCGCAGAGGCGGCGTATACCCGGAGGCCTTGTCCGTTATGGAGGAGCTCGGCACGGTTGCTGACCGCTTCCTGCTGAACCGGCTCTCGCTGGACGAGCTGACGATGGAGCAGCTGCTGGAGATCTCGTTCCTGCGTTACCGGGATACGGCAGATTGGCAGCCGCCGCTCGATGCGATTGCGAAGCGCAAATCGAATGCGCTACGCGCAGCCTACCGCTGGTTCGGGGAGGAGTCGCCGGACGAGGAGATTTTTGCCGGACTGACGCCGCGTGAGCTGGACGATGTACAACTGCTCGGTGCGCGGTGGCTGAAGGAAGCGCGGAGCCTGGAGCCGTTCGACCGGCTGCCGCTGGCCTTTTATCACAGCAGTGAACGTGAAGGCGGGCCGCTGGATTATGATGCGCTGCTGGATCTGGTGGTCCGCAAGGCGGGCAATGATAAGGAGACGGTGTACCGGTTCCTGGACTGGTCACAGCATAGCTGGCTGTTCGCAAGCTCTGGCAAGAAGCTGTGGCCGAATTACAAGCGGGCCGTGCTGAGATACTTCCTGGAGAGCGACCGCGAGGCGTTCAAGAACCGGGAATTCCGCAAAAACCATCTCGACACAGCAACGCCTGCTATGCAGACTGTCTACAATGAAGCCCGCGCCCAGCTGGCTTCGCCGCTGGCGCGGTGGGTCAGCCGCAGCCGATTTCAAATCCTGATCTCAGGGAGCATCCTCGGGATCATTCTGATTGCGGCGGTTATCCTGCTGAGCCAGCTAGGGGGACGCGGCAAGGATACAGCTGCGCCGGTGGCCAGCCCCAGCCCGCTTCCGGCAGTGACCGGACAAGCCGCTGTAGCGGCCCCGGTCTCTGTCCGGCTTGTCGGCGGTGACGCGGGGACTGACGGGAATAGTAGCGGTGATGAGGGAAGCGGAGAAGCGGGTAAGAATAACGGCGTTAAGCTGTTGTTCAGCTTCACTGATGCTGCGGAATGCTCCGCCTTCAAGCCGGAGCGGATCGGCGTGGAGTCCGCCAGCGGCGTTACGGACTACGAGGTTAAGGCAACGGTTAGCAGTTGCCAGGGTGAAGCAGGCGCCGGAGTGGATGGCGATGCGAAGAGTGAAGCAGGTGCCGGAGTGGACGGCGATGCGAAGGGTGAGACAGGCGCCGGAGTGGACGGCGGTGCGAAGGGTGAAGCAGGCGCCGGAGTAGACGGCGGTGCGAAGGGTGAGGCAGGCGCTGGAGTAGACGGCGGTGCGAAGGGTGAGGCAGGCGCCGGAGTAGAAGGCGATGCGAAGGGTGAGGCAGGAGCCGGAGTAGACAGCGATGCGAAGGGTGAGGCAGGAGCCGGAGTAGACGGCGATGCGAAGGGTGAGGCAGGCGCCGGAGTAGACAGCGGCGCGGATAGTGGAGCTGCCGCCTCTCCAGCGGCGGCGGGGACTCCTCCGTCACGCGTCTACGAGGTGACGGTGGAGCTATCAGCAGGCGCGAAGCTGGCAGCAGGTGATATGATCACCGCCGGAAGATACTCGCTGAAGCTGGCGGCAGATCCGGGCAGCGCCCCGGAGGCCACAGCTACAGCCGCGCCTAGTGCGGAGCCGTCCGCTTCCGCAAGCCCGGAAGCGGACACGGACGCGGAATAACACAGCGGCAACAAGCAGGCTGCGTAAGCTTTTAACTAACGCGATCGGATAATGCAATCGACTGCCGCAATTGATTGCCGCTACCGACCAACACAATCGACTAATGCTACCGACTGATGCAATCGACCAACACAATCGACTAATGCTACCGACTCACTCAACTGACTGACGCTACCGAGTGTCGCTTTTAACTAACGCTATCTAGTAACGCTCCTTAGTCACTCAGCCGACTTATACAACTAACTGATGGTTTTGACTCGATACCAAGTGATGGTACTGAGTAGCATTGCTTACAGTGATAGGTGTACTCTATACAACTAAAAACAGTAAAAAGGAAGGCACACCTCTCCTAACTGTATTCTATACAACTAAATTTGCCCGAATGGGCCAAAAAGCGGATACGGAAGCATTTTAGATGCACGAAATACAGCTAAAAGTACATTTGTCAGTAAATCAGACGATTTAGTTGTACAGATTGCATTTAAGCATAACGTTTGGAGCTAGAACAGTACCTTAGTTAGTCGGGGTACGGCAGCTCCCCAGCAAGCTAGGGGATTAAATGAATGCTGATTAGTTAGGACCTGATGATCGACTTGCGGTAGCTGATCTGCTGTGGGCGCATACAGCGCGGCATGGTGGGCTGGTCAGAGCCTGGTGCATACTACTTTATGTAGTACAATGATTTGCGCTTCGGCAGGCTGATACGAGCATAAAGTAATTAGTTAAGTGTGTTAGTGTCCGAATGAAGCTGCTCGATTGCACTTTGTACACTAGAATGAGGCATATCGAGCCTAATATGGTGTTCTGTTGTATTCGGTACATTAGATTTTGGGAATTTGGCCCGGCGGAGGGTTATTTGCCACAATCGATTGTATAAAATGCAGCAGAATGCGTTATCGGCCGCTTTTACACGAATTCTAATGTACATAATACAATCGCCTGCTGCCGCTGTCTCCGCTAGTACCGCCAACGCCTTAATTAACAGCAGAAGAGTCACTCCATAGTCCTGAATAGTACGATGTGCCGGGGAAGCGGGCATGTGCTGTTCAGGATTTTTGTGCAGAATGAGCGGGACTCGAGTGGATGGAATAGAAATAGCTTGTCTATAGACATACAGGGGAATAGTAGATATGATTGTTTCAGAATATTAAAATTTAATAAGCTTTGGGAAAAGGTGCAGATTGCCTCAGAGGCCGTGCGCTGTCGCTAGCAGATGCTGGCAGGGCTATGTCTAATAGAGGAATCTGCTTAAAAGGGAAGCCCGGTGCAAGTCCGGCGCGGTCCCGCCACTGTAAATACGGAGCAACTCCTGAGGAGCCACTGTCCTGCTAACGGGATGGGAAGGCGGGGGAAGCGGTGAAGTATGAGCCAGGAGACCTGCCTTTTTCGTTGTTGTTTCTATTCTTCGGGGGTAAGAATGTGAAAGCAGATGCTGATATTGGCGAGGGCTGTATATGCTGTATTGTATGTAGTGTGGGAGAGTAATCGGCTCCTTCAGCCGCCCTGTATTGTATTCTTCCCCGGCCGCCCTGCACAGGGCGGTCTTTAGGTTGCCGCTCTATCTGCGGAGGAAGCAGGATTCATCCATTCTATTTCAGGAAAGAGGTTAGTTATGAAGAACCATTCTCTATCATCCAGGTTCACACGGCTGGGACTTGCTGTCATTATGCTGTTCGCACTGCTGGGAGCAGCCGTAGCCCCGGCAGGACAAGCTGCTGCTGCACAGGCAGGCGGGACTTCCGCACCCGCGGTATCCGCTCTGCCCGCAAGTGAGGCAGCCAGCGTAACTGCTGCGGTCTATGCCACTGCGGAGTTCATGCTGAAGAACGGAGTCCAGTCGGACTGGCAGGCGATTGGCCTTGCGCAAGCAGGCTACAAGGTTCCTGCCAGCTATCTGAAGGCGCTTGAAGGCAAGGTGGCTGAGGCTAAGGGTGTTTTTGCCAGAGCTACGGACTATGCCCGGATCACGCTCGCCGTTAAGGCACTTGGCGGCGACCCGGCGAATGTGGCAGGCTATAACCTGATTGAGAAGCTCTACAATCACGATGCAATTACCGGCCAGACGCTGAATAATCCGGTCTATGCACTGCTCGCTCTGGATTCCGGCAGCTATACAATCCCGGCAAATGCGAAATGGACACAGTCTAAGCTGCTGGCAGAGATTCTGGCGAAGCAGAACCCGGACGGAGGCTTTACTCTGACCACGGGTGCGAGTGATCCGGATATGACAGCGATGGTGCTGAACGCACTGGCTGGACATAAGCAGGAAGCGGCAGTGAATGCTGCCGGTCAGCGGGCGGCAGCCTGGCTGGCTAAGGCACAGGATAAGAACGGAGGATATGGCGACAGCAGCGAGAGTGTAGCTCAGGCCATCATCGGTCTGTCTGCCTTCGGCATTGATCCGGCGGGAGCAGAGTATACCAAAGGCCAAATCAATCTGGTCAGCAAGCTGCTGAGCTTCAGCGCTACAGGCGGCGGGTTCGCCCACACTGCGGGCGGCAGCTCCAATCCGCTCTCTACAGAGCAGGCACTGGAGGCTTTGGTAGCGTACAAGCTGTTTGGAACAGGCGGTAAGCTCTTTGATTTTAGCGGCACACCAGTGAAGAATCCTCAGGTAAGTGTCTCGGTTACAGTTGAAGGTCCGAATGGAACATTGGCTGAGGGCAGCGTATACGCCGGAAATGTGCTTACGGCACTGGATAAGACAGCAGCAGCCAAGCGCCTGGCTCTGGTCAATGAAGCAGGCAATTATGTGACGGGGATCGGCGGCGTGATTGCGGGTACTTTTGGCGGATATGATGGCTGGATGTATGTAGTCGCACGCGGCGGAGCATGGATCTATCCAAGTGTAGGGATGGGCGACTTCGCGCTGGAGGAGAATGACCGCGTTGTGATCTATTATGGCGGGGACAACACGCAGGTGGTTGATGCCGTAACCGTGACTCCCGGACAGCCGCAGCCTGGACAAGATCTGAAGGTGCAGGTAACCCAGAAGCAATGGGTCTGGAATGAGGCGACCTTCACCTCCGATCCGGTAACCTCACCGGCAGCAGGCGTACAGGTAACCATCGGCGGCAAAACAGCAGTTACAGATGCTGCGGGCGTGGCTGTTGTGGCCGGAGGACTGCCAGCAAATAAATATACCCTGACGGTTACGGGATATCTGAAGGATAAAACCCCGGCCATCGTGCGTCATACGGTCCCGGTAACGGTGGCTTCTGCGGCGGCGGACCGTCCGGCTTTTGGTGATGTGAAGTCGATCTCGCCTTGGGCGCTGGAGTCGGTATACACGGCGTATGACCGCAAGCTGATGAACGGTGTGAGTGAGAACAGCCTGCTGTTTGCACCGAAAAAGAATATTACCCGTGCTGAATTTGCAGCGCTGCTGCTGCGGTTAACCGGGAACGAGCCGTCTGCGGCGTCTTCTGCTGGGGCCTTCAGTGATGTTAAGGCCGGTACATGGTATTATGGAACAGTGAACCGGGCGAAGGAGCTAGGAATCATCAGCGGCGTAAGCGCCAAAACGTTCAACCCGGACGGGCTGGTTACGCGCCAGGATATGGCTGTGATGATGGTTAGAGCTTTTAAGCTGGATGCTACATCAGCCGGAGCAGGAGCAGGGGCTGGTAAATTCAGCGATGAAGATAAGATTAGCGACTATGCATTGTCCGCTGTCCGTACGGTGACGGGACTTGGATATATGAGCGGTACCGGCGGCGCATTCGAGCCTACTGCTGTGGTAACCCGTGAGATGGCTGCTGCTGTAGCGGTTAGATTGCCATAGTTGAGTAAGAGTAGGGGATGGTATAGTTTAGTTGAAATTTCCATTCCGCTGCAGGATGGGTGCTGTACGCTGGGGCGGACAATAAGTGGATAAATGACATCTAATTTGGCAGGATTTGCTGCAAAGCGGGAGTTAGTTGGAAAAACAACACTTATTCACGCCCGAAGCTCCCGTATGATGGGTTGTGGGCAGAATTAGATGCCTGAAATCCAACTAATTTCTATACAGGTGCGTAACAAGAATAATTAAGTGTAGAAAATCTAACTAACGCCCCCGTGCCGATGAGTAGTTGAGGCGTATAGGGTTGTTGAAGCGTTGCAGGCCCATTAGACAGGCGATTTTGCTTGGAATTAGTTCGGATATGTCTTGAAAAGTAAGCATAAGGTGTATGAAGGAACGGGGAACAGGCTGACTGGCCCCCGTTCTTTTCCCTTTTTGTGGAGGTGTGCAGGTAATGTTCTATCTAGTCAAAAGAGGCCGGGGAAGGCTGGCTCCGCTGCTTCTCCTGCTGATGGTATTGCTGCTCCCCGGCTGCTCCTCTGGGCAGCCGGATCAGGCAGGCGGCGGCCCGCAGCCGCCCGCCGGGACCCCGGCCGCGCAGACGCTGCGGCCTGGAGACGAAGCGGCTCCGCTGCCGGGAGCCGCTGAGGGCACTGCCGTACCATCCGCCCCTGCGGAAGGTACGGCAGCTCCGGCGTCGCCAGCCGCAGCGGCGACGCAGCCATCGGCGGGCGCGAGCGAGCCCGCCAAGCCGGCGTCGCCAGGCGCAGCGGCGACGCAGCCTTCGGCGGGCGCGAGCGAGCCCGCTAAGTCCCCGGCGTCGCCAGGCGCAGCGGCGACGCAGCCTTCGGCGGGCGCGAGCGAGCCCGCCAAGCCGGCGTCGCCAAGCGCAGCGACGACGCAGCCATCGGCGGGCGCAAGCAAGCCCGCCAAGTCCCCGGCGGCCACACCCAAGCCGCCGACCCCCGCGCCCGCTGCGGCGGCCACGCCAAAGCCGGACAACGTGGTTACCCTCTCCATCACCGGAGATGAGGAGCATGGCGTGATTCTGGCCGCTGCCCAGTACGAGATCAAGAAGGGCGAGAGTGTGCTGGACCTGCTGAAGCGGATTACACGGGCACAGAAGATCCAGATGGAATTTCAGGGCAGCAAGGCTTTTGCTTATGTGGAAGGTATAGATAATTTGTACGAGGGTGATCACGGGGCAGAGAGCGGCTGGATGTACAAGGTCAATGGAGAATTTCCCTCCAAGGCTGCGGGTAGCTGGATCGTCGAGCCCGGGGATACCATCGAGTGGCTGTATACACTTGATCTAGGCAAAGACCTGGGGGCCAAAGCGCCATGAGCAGCGGCTTTCGTTCCATGCATCCGGTAGTAGCCCTGCTGTATTATGCAGGGCTGCTGCTGTTCACTCTGCTGGTCTTCCATCCGTTATTTCTGGCTACAGAGATAGCTGGACTGCTGGCACTTCTGTTGTTGCAGGGCCAAGGGCGGCTGCTGTTGCGCAGCTTGCCTTTTATGCTGCTGATGGCAGCTTCCGTGGCCTTGCTGAACCCGCTGTTCTCGCATAGAGGGGCGCATATTCTGTTCTACTGGCTGGATCAGCCTATTACATTGGAGGCTGTGCTGTACGGGCTGATGATGATGACAATGCTGCTTACTATTTTCATCTGGTTTATATCCTACAATTACACGGTGACTACAGATAAGTTCATGTACCTGTTCGCGGCGGCGGCGCCGAGAACGGCGCTGCTGACGCTGATGGCTATCCGGTTCGTGCCGCTGTTCCAGCGGCGGCTGCGCCAGATTACGCTTATCCAGCGTCTGCGCGGGGTAGATACCGGTACGGGAAGCCTTAAGAAAAGAATGACAGATGGAATGACGCTGCTCAAGGTGCTGCTGACCTGGTCGCTGGAAGAAGCCCTCCAGACTGGAGACTCCATGACAGCCCGTGGTTACGGCAGCACCAAACGTAGCACTTACACGATATACAAGGCTGATTTGCAGGATAAGCTGGTGATGCTGCTGTTAACCGTTAGCGGTGTGGTTACGCTGCTGTTCTGGGTGCAGGGCTACGGCAAGCTGGAGATCTATCCCCGGATGAGACCAGCGGACTTCGGCTGGCAGGAGGCCGTCATGTACGGGAGCTTCTGCCTGTTCGTGCTGATTCCTGCGGGACTGGAAGGAAAGGAGAAATGGTTATGGAGATCCTCAAAGCACAGCAATTATCCTTCCGATACCCTGAAGAAGACAGGGACACGCTCCATGAGCTATCGTTCGTCATAGAAGAGGGGGAATTTGTCGTGCTCTGCGGCCCGTCCGGCAGCGGCAAAACCACCCTGCTGCGTCATCTGAAGCGGGAGCTCACTCCGGTGGGTTCATCCAGAGGAACCTTGACTTACAAAGGGCAGCCTCTGTCCGGGCTTCCGGCAGCGGTGGCCGCCGGGGAGATCGGGATGGTCTTCCAGAACCCGGATGCACAGATCGTGATGGATACGGTCTGGCATGAGCTGGCCTTCTCCATGGAGAACCTGGGGCTACCGCCTGCTGTCATGCGGACCCGGCTGGCGGAGATTTGCGGCTTGTTCGGGCTGGAGCCGCTGCTCTACCGTCCGGTACATGAGCTGTCAGGCGGACAAAAGCAGCTCATGAACCTGGCCTCAGTACTGCTGCTTCAGCCCAAGGTGCTGCTGCTGGATGAGCCAACCTCCCAGCTTGATCCTGTTGCTGCGCGGGAATTCATTATGGCGCTGCAGCGGCTTAACGAGGAAATGGCGGTCACAGTGATCATCAGCGAGCACAGGCTGGAGGAGGTGCTGCCGCTGGCCGATCGGGTGCTGATGCTGGAAGACGGCAAGCTGCTGGCAGATGCCGCTCCCCGCCTGTTCGCCCGGCAGACCGGCAGCGGAGCCTTGACTTCCGCTGGGCGTTACTTGCCAGCCGCCTCACGCCTGTACTTGTCGCTTGCTCCGGAAGCGGATTCCGCTGCGCCGGAGAATATTCCGCTGACCGTGCGTGAGGGCAGACGCTGGCTGCATGCCCTGATGGCAGGAACGGACGCTGCCGCAGGCGCTGAACTGGTTAATAACTTGAATAGGGAGGCAGGGACGACTCCCCTCGTTTCCCGCATGCAATCTGTTCCAGAGGGGGATTCACCTCCACCCCCCGCCGGAGTATCCGTGAAATCCTCGTCAGAGGAACTCCAAGCGGCCGGAGCAGAGACTCTCCTCTTCTGCCGCGAAGTAACCTTCCGGTATGAGAAGGAGGGCCGGGAGGTCCTGAGGAAGCTCTCGCTGACGCTTAAGCAGGGGGAGCTCCTGGCAGTCATGGGCGGAAACGGTGCGGGCAAGTCCACCCTGCTGCATGTGCTGAACGGGCTGATGAAGCCGCAGCGCGGCAGGATAGAGCTGGCCAAGGGCAAGACTACAGGTCTGCTGGCACAGAATCCGCTGCTCTATTTCAGCTATGATACGGTAGCCGAGGAGCTGCAGCATATGGGGAGCTACGCCGGGTTAACGCCAGAGGCAGCAGCAAGCGAGATTGAGGCTTTGCTGGCGGTATTCCAGCTCCGGGAGGTGCTGCAGAGTCATCCGCATGACCTCAGCGGCGGGCAGCAGCAGCAGACCGCGCTTGCCATGATGCTGCTGATGAAGCCGGATATTCTGCTGCTGGATGAGCCGACTAAGGGGCTTGATCCGGCCGCCAAAGACAGGCTGGCCGCCCTGCTTCAGCAATTGCGCGGGCAGGGGATCAGTATTCTCATCGTAACGCATGATGTAGAATTCGCGGCTAAGCATGCTTCGCGCTGCGCTCTCCTGTTTGACGGGGGGATTACGGCGGAAGGCACACCGGCGGAGTTCTTCAGCAGCAACTACTTCTATACCACGGCAGTCAACCGGATGGTGCGGGACTGGCTGCCGCAGGCATTGACAATAGAGGATGTGATTCGCACATGGCCCGCTTCCGCATACCGCTGCTAATTGCCCTGGGACTCTTCATCGCGGGGCTTGCGCTTACCGCAGCATTCACTGACCGGCATTATGTGCTGCTTAGCGTGGTGCTGCTGCTGGCAGCTCTCCTGCCGCTGTTCATCCGTCTGGAGCGCCGACCGCTCCAGTCCCGTGAACTTGTGCTGCTAGCGGTGTTGTCCGCTATTGCAGCTGTCAGCCGGATTCCTTTTGCCGCATTACCGGGGGTAAAGCCTGTGTCGGCCGTTGTCATCCTCTCCGCTTATGTCTTCGGGGCAGAGGCGGGATTCGTTATCGGAGCAGTCGCTGCGCTGGTCTCTAATATGTACTTCGGGCAAGGGCCCTGGACGCCATGGCAGATGTTCGCCTGGGGTATGACCGGACTTACAGCCGGGTGGCTGCGGAGGAGCTGGCTATTGCGCCAGCGGGCCGGGCTGCTGGTGTTTGGCTTCATCTGGGGGTTCCTGTTCGGCTGGATTATGAATATCTGGGTCCTGCTCAGTCTGCCGGATGCCTTTAGCTGGCGGCTGGTTGCCGTTACGTTTGCCGCAAGCTTTTATTTCGATCTGGCCCATGCCTTGTCGAATGTATTCTTCTTAGCGGTGCTGGCCGGAGGCTGGACCAAGGTGCTGCAGAGATTCCGCAAGAAATATGGCTTGCTTCAAGAGTGAATAGAATTATAATTAATGGATAACGCTCTACCAAAACGATATTTTTCTTCTTTTTTCGACAAATTTCTTAGCAGGGCCATCAACAATTCGATGTTATTCTCCGATAAGTAAGGTTACAGCTAGATATCGAGAAGGCGGGATAACAGGAAATGAGACATCTGAAGATTAAGCATAAAATGATTGTACTGATCGCAGTGGTTATTCTACTACTAATCGGGATCGGAACAACGGGTATCCTGACGACAACCAGAATGGCTGAGAGGTCTGAAGAGACATACAGGCAGAACCTGCAGCCGATTTATTTCGTAACGGAGATCCGCGGGAATAACCGGGCGATTGAGTCTTTTCTGCTGGAGGATCTGATTACAACGGATGACGCGAAGAAGCAGGAGCTGAAGGCGAGAATTCAGGAGAATATCCAGACGAACAATGAGCTGATGGCCGAACTGAGGAAGATTGAATTTAACAATGACAAGATTGCAGCCTATGTGAACGAATATACCCTGCTGCTGCCGGATTACCGCTCACAGCGTGACAATATTATCCATTTGGCCGATAACGATCTTAACGACGAAGGGTATCAGGTGTTCACGGGCCGGACCTTTAACGAGCTGCGTGACAAAATGGTCCGGCTGCTAGAAGAGACAGCGACGTTATTCATTCAGGATGCGTCTGCCCATAATACACGGACGGCTGACAGTGCCAAGAGCTCTGTTACGTTAAGCAGCGTTCTGATTGCGCTGGCCTTGCTGCTCAGTATTGTCCTGAGTGTGATCATCACCAGATTGATTACGAGACCGCTGAAGGAATTGCAGGGGCTGATGAAGCGGGCGGAAGAAGGGGACCTGACGGCCTCTGCCGCTTACCGGTCCAAGGATGAGATCGGCCAGATTAATACATCGTTCAATACCATGCTGGACGGGTTGAAAAATATGATGCGCGGCGTCTCGGAGAGTGCCGAGATTCTCTCGGCCTCCTCCCAGCAGATGAGCGCCAGTGCCGACCAGACCGCGCACGCCTCACAGATGATCGCTGAGACCTCAGGCGAGATCGCAGCCGGATTCGATGTGCAGGCGGAGAGCATTACCCTTACTACACAGTCTGTACGGACGATGTCCTATGAGATTGCCGAAGCCCGGTATAGCGGACAAGAAATGACCCGCCTGATGGAGCAGGCTGCCTCCTCCACGGAACGCGGTGTAGATGCAGTAGAACAGATTCTGGCCCAGATGCGGGAGATTGACTCCAGTGTCTCGGCGAGCCGCCAGATTGTCGGCAACCTGGGTAGCCTGTCCGAAGAGATTAACACCATCATTACAACCATTAATGAGATTGCGACCCAGACCAATCTGTTGTCCCTGAATGCTTCCATCGAAGCCGCCCGGGCAGGCGAGCATGGCCGTGGCTTCGCTGTAGTTGCCGGTGAGATCCGCAAGCTGGCGGAAGCTACCGGAACAAGCTCGCTGCAGATTACAGAGATCATTAACCATATCCGTCAGCAGACCGCCAGTGCTGTAGAATCGATGGAGCAAGGCTCCGGGATTGTCTCTCACGGTGTAGCACAGAGTGAGGTGGTATCCGAAGCCTTTACGGCGATCCAGACCTCCATTCAGGCCGCCAGTGAGCAGACAGAGCAGATTACACAGGTCATCGGCCATGTCGCGCAGGAATCGGAGGAAGTGGCCAGATCCATGTCAACGGTGAATGAAATCTCACGCAAAGGCGCCGCAGACGTTCAGGGCACCAGTGAAGCAAGCCTGGAGCAGCTGACCGCGATGGGAGAGATGTCCTCCTCTGCACAGTATCTGGCTACCCTGGCCGAGGACCTGCAGAAGCATCTGGCCCGGTTCCGGCTGTAACGGCTATAATAGACATCAGCCCGGCCCGATTCGGCCGAGGAACCCTGGAGATTCCCGGGCATCTTCGGCGGAGCCGGGCTTTTGAACGTATTATTATTAATCTCAAGGAGGCGGTCTCTATAATGAACACCCGAACATGGAAGCTGGCGATAGTTCCAGCCTTGTTAATGACACTTGCAGCTTGTAGCTCGAATCAGGCTAGTGCTCCAGCGGTTAGCCCCAGCCCACAGCCAACAGCGGCTCCTGTAGAAGCTTCTGCCCAGCCTACGGAAGGGCCAAAGGTTACACCGGCACCTGCTGAAGCTGCTGGGGTAACGGTAGGGGAAAGTAAACAGTATGAGAAAATAGCAATTTCCGACTGGAAGGACGATAGAACCGTTGTCGTGTCCAAGCAGAACGATAAGCTGGGGCCGATCAGCTCAGGAGAGCTGAAGGGTTCCTATCCGCAGAGCCTGTATTTCTTCCATCCGGATACCGGCGAATACGAAATGATTACAGAGAAGGCGAACATGATGCTGGGGGATGCCAAGCTATCCGCCAATCAGTTATTTCTGCTCTATAGTGAATTCTCCCTGGGTGATCCAGTCTACAATGTAATGGACCTGGGGTCCAAGAAGACGTTCACCATCAAGGGCGATGCCATTGCCGGAGCGATGGGGGCCGAGTGGGCGGATAAGGATACGGTAGTGGGTCCTGCATACAGCGGCGGTGCTTACACAGCGACGGCTACCTCAATGAAGATTGCCCCGGTGGAGGGACTAGGCGGGGAAGGTCTGATTGTTGTAAGACAAATCAAGGATAAGATCTATTACACCAGTAATTCGAAGGACTCACTGCATAGCTTGGACCTGAATACTAAGGTGAAGGCTGACTTGAATATTCCGGGTACCAGCAGCGTAATCCCTTCACCTGACGAAGAACAAATGCTGATCCTGCAATATAAGGAGACTACCCAGTCGCTGCTGCTCAGCGGCACAGACGGTAAGAATCCGCGGACCCTGGTGGAAGGCGCCGAGCTTGGGGCCGTCTCCTGGTCCCCGGATCAGCGGCTGATTGCCTATAGTGTAACTATTGAGGAGAACGGGACAACGAATAATACCTTATATGTCTACGATCTGTCTTCTGACAAGTCCGTCCAGATTGCGGAGAGCAATGGAACGATGACCACCTCATGGAGCCCCTCGGGCAAGCAGCTTGCGTATACAGAGCGGGATGACAGCGGGAGCAGCAGCAGTATAGTCCAGTTAAAGTAGAACAACAACATGATGGCAATCTTTAAAATTCAAAAAAGCGGTCCGCACCGGTAAATTTACCGGATACGGACCGCTTTTATTATAGATTACTAGAAGGAGCATAATGCTCCTCTGCTTCTTACATGCTAAGCATACCAGCCCCATACGAAGATGAACAGGGTGCCGAAGATGGTGACCAGAGCCACGAACATGGCGTATGCGATGTTGATATACAGTTCTTTTTTGGAATCGGCCGATTCTCCGATGTGCATGAACACAAACAGCTGCAAGGAGGCCTGGATCAGCGCTGTAACCAGCAGCACCACCATATTGGCACTGGAGGACAGGTCTCCGTAAATTACAATCAGTGCAGCGGCAGAGAGGACCAGAGAGGCTACATAACCCATCACATGCTTAATAGGGAATAGTTGCTTCATCATGTCACATCAGTCCTTTCAGGTAGACGAAGCTGAAGATAAAGATCCAGACCACGTCTAAGAAGTGCCAGAACAAGGAGAAGATGAACGTTTTGTTGGCGGTAGCGGGAGTAATGCCGCGCTTCCACAGCTGAATCATAATGCCAATTCCCCACAGCAGACCGAAGCTGACGTGAAGACCATGCGTTCCCAGTAGTATGAACAGACTGGAGAGGAAGCCGCTGGTCTGCAGCGTAGCTCCTTCATGTACATAAGTGAAGAACTCGTCGATTTCAATACCGACAAAAGCCAGACCCATCACCAGCGTAATCGCCATGAAGACCATCATGGCTTTCTTGTAGCCGTGCCGCATGGCATGGACAGCCAGACCGATGGTGAAGGAGCTCGACAGCAGGAGGAAGGTCTCCATCAGCACCGGGCCGATCTCGAACAGCTCGCTGCCGCTTGGTCCGCTGGCATAGCGGTTAACCATTACGAAATATACAGTGAACAGCGTAGCGAAGAGAGGGATCTCGGCTCCGAGAAAGACCCAGAAGCCGAAGATCTTGTTACTGTTCTCTTCCGTTGAATATTCGAGCGGCTTGGACGCATCTATTTTCATACAGTCTCACCCCGCATCAGTTTCTTTTCTGTAGCTGCAATCTCTTCTACAGGAATGTAGTAGCCCTGGTCCTTATCGAAGGACATGAAGGCCAGCACAACCAGGATTCCAATCCCCGAGACAATCGCCGGAATCCACATGCTGAAGACCAGGAAGAAGCCGAGGAAGAAGAAGACTACACCCAATATGAACGGCTTGCCGGTGTTGCTAGGCATATGAATCTTGGTGTATTTGGTCTCTGTGTACAGCGGAATATTATCGTGCTTCGCAGACCATAGAGCATCGCGCGTCTCAACCTTAGGCACAATCGCAAAGTTGTAGAGCGGGATCGGGCTGTGTGTAGCCCATTCGAGCGTCCGGCCATCCCAAGGATCGTTGGTTGTATCTCTCGGCATGTAACGGGTACTCCAGTAAATATTGTAGACCAGGATCACGAAGCCGATCGCGAGTCCGACGGCCCCGACGAAGCTCAGCATATTGAGCGGACCAAAGCCTGATTCCTTAGAATAAGTATACAGACGGCGTGTCATTCCCATCAGTCCCAGGAAGAACATTGGGAAGAAGGTTACGTTAAAGGAAATGATGATCCACCAGAAGGCATGCTTGCCCAGCCGTTCGTTCAGGCGGAAGCCGAACACTTTCGGGAACCAATAGTGGAAGCCGGCGATGACGGCGAACACGGCACCCGGAATCAGCACGTAGTGGAAATGCGCCACCAGGAACATCGTGTTGTGATACTGGTAATCGGCGCTGGCCATTGCCAGCATGACGCCCGTTACCCCGCCGATCGTGAAGATCGGGATAAAGGCCAGTGTGTACAGCATCGGGGTCGTGAAGGTAATCCTGCCCTTTCGCAGGGTGAATAGCCAGTTGAATATTTTGACCCCGGTAGGTACTGCTATGGCCATCGTTGTGATTGAGAAGAAGCTGTTGACCATGGCACCTTGACCCATTGTATAGAAATGGTGCGCCCATACAAGGAAGGACAGGAGCGAGATGATCAGCATGCTGAATACCATGGAGGTATAGCCGTACAGGTTCTTCTTCGAGAAGGTGGCGATAATCTCACTATAAATACCGAAGGCCGGAAGAATAACGATATAGACCTCCGGATGTCCCCAGACCCAGAACAGGTTGGCCCAGAGCATATCCATCCCGCCGTTGGCCATCGTGAAGAACTGGGAGCCGAAGAGGCGGTCGAACATCATCATCGCCAGCGCTACGGTAAGAACCGGGAAGGCGAAGACAATGATAACGTTGGTGATAAGTACGGACCAGGTGAACATCGGCATCTTCATCAGCGTCATGCCTGGTGCGCGCATTTTGAGAATCGTTACGATAAAGTTAACCCCGGTGATCAGCGTACCGATACCGGATATTTGCAGGGCCAGAGAGTAATAGTTGTTCCCTACGGTCGGGCTGAATTCAAGACTCGCCAGCGGGAAGTAGGCTGACCAGCCCGCATCCGGCGAGCCGCCGATGACGAAGGAAATGTTCAGCAGCATGGCGCCCATGAAGAAGAGCCAGAAGCTGACCGCGTTCAGCCGCGGGAAGGCAACGTCCCGTGCGCCGATCTGCAGCGGAATGATTACGTTCATCAGACCGATGATAAAAGGCATGGCCATGAAGAGAATCATGATCAGACCATGGGTGGTGAAGACCTCATTGTAATGCTGCGCATCGAGGAATTTCATTTCCGGCGCAGCCGTCTGCAGACGCATCATCATCGCATCTACACCGCCGCGGAACAGCATCAGCAGCGCCGCGAGGATGTACATGATCCCGATTTTTTTGTGGTCAACCGTGGTCAGCCATTCGCGCCACAGATAGCCCCATTTCTTGAAATAGGTAAGCCCTACGAGAATCCCGATGGTTGCCAGTGCAATACTGATCATGGCCCCGTATATCAAGGGTTCGCCGTGAACCTTAAATTTGTCCAAATCCATTAGGGTAGCTCCTTTCAGTGTGTTGCATTAAGCTCTTCAGAGAGCTAGTGTCCTTCATGTGTGCTTTCATCGACAGGGGAGCTTGGCAGCGGCTGATCGACTTCCGGATCAGGCTTGCTGTCGAATTCCGTTCCGCTGGACGGCTCGGGAGACGGATGAATTTCCTTGTTATCCTGATGCTCCGGATTGCCGTTGTCCATATCCATTTCCTTGCCGCCGCCGCTCATATGATCTCCGTGATTTCCCGGAGGAGGGCTGAACTCCAGATGGGTGGAGGAATACGTTTTGCGTCCGAGGTAATCCGTGGCCAGCAGGCCTTTGAATTCTTCCTCCGTCAGCTTAGGTGCAGTTTCCTTCACTTCCTTCACCCAGTCCTCGTAACCTTTGTTACTCAGAACAAGTGCTTCGAATTCCATGTGGGCGAAGCCTTTACCGCTGAAGTTAGCATTCTTTCCGATATAAGAGCCTTCCGTATCAGCGGAGAGATGAAGCGTTGTCAGCATGTCGCTCATGGCGTACTTTTGACCGGCAAGCTGTGGAATCCAAAGACTGGTAATGGTGCCGAATGAGTACATTCTGAATTCTACCGCACGATGCACCGGCATATTCACGTAGTTCACCGTCTCGATCCCTTCCTCAGGGTAGCTGAAATGCCATTTCCAGTTGGAGGAGGAAGCATAGATGACCAGCGGAGTCTGATCTTTATAATCCGCAGCCACATTCTCCACTTCGTTTGTCGTCTTGACGGTTACAACAGACAGGAAGGCTACGATAATGATCGGGATAATAATCCAGATCGCCTCAAGGACTACATTGCCTTCCTCGTGCTTTGGAATGTAACCCTCATTACTCTTCTTCGCACGGTATTTCACCAATACAAAGATGTATAGGATGTAGACAACTGCCAGAACACCAAGCATTACAATAATTGAGAGGATAATGGTGTCAGATAACGTTCTGGCAGACGGCCCCTTCGGGTTCAGAACAGCGATCGAGCTGCATCCCGGCAGGAGAAGGATCAGGCTTAGAAACAGAGCGTATAACGGTCCCTTTTTTTTCATATAGAACTCCTTCCTTCAATACTACTTTTCATTCGCCGTTCATTAACGGAAGTACATTGATCTGTATCTATAGTAAGAACTACTTACCCATAATGCAAAATACATATTTTGTATAAATATATAAAATAGACCTTAAAAATGGCGAACAAGTTAAATATGTGTGATCAAATTGTTACAACTCCCTAAGGGTATGATAAAGATCACTGTAGTGGCGCACTTTAGCTAATTTTAAGGTTGTTCAATTTTTGTTCAAAATTCCGATATTGTTATTAAATTTGTCACAATTATTCTGTGCCAAAAACCGCTGATTTAACCGTGTAACGCCTGCTGTGACAGCATTCGACGAGAATTGCGTGCTTTCTGAAAATAATGGCGAACCCTCATTTATCATTGCATAAGAGTAACAATTTCTTAGCTTGCGGTTACAATCTCTCAAATTACGTTGAAAGTATATATGATAAAGTGATAGACAAATATACATAGATTGGAGACTGCTGCTGTGCGCATCAAGAAAATTCTGCTCTTATTCATGTCTTTATTCCTAATTATGGGGCTTGTGCAGGTCCCGGCTAACGCTAAAGGTAATAGCACTATTCTTAAACTCGGAGTCAACGATAAATTAAGCAAGGTTGAAGCTGTATCCGTAAAAGGCACCTATTATGTACCGCTGCGCGCGCTTGCGGATGAGCTGAAATGGACCCTTACCGGCCTGACGGACGGGATTCACGTAGCCGGCGGGACAGGTTCGCTTACCCTGCTGAGCAAGGACGGAGGTGCGGTACTGAAGGATGGGACTGCCGTGCCTATGAGCACTTTCGTACAGGACGGCAAACTCATGGCTCCGCTGAAGCTCAGCGGTTACCTCGGGTATAGCATTTCCTATGCGGGAGATAAATATTTACTTCGTGTGAAGGACGGCTCGGCGCAGCTTACCGATGCAGCCTTCACCGATAAATATGCTGCCGAGCTGAAGCCGGAGGCTCCGGTAGCTCCAACGAATCCAGCGACTCCGGTTACACCAACTGAGCCGGGCAAGCCGGGCCGGACCGTATACCTGACCTTCGACGATGGCCCGTCAGCCACGACTGGCGACCTGCTGGACATCCTCCGTAAATATGACGTACAGGCAACCTTCTTCATGCTGGGGAACAACATGAATCAGCATCCCGCCCAGGTGAAGCGGACTGCGAAAGAAGGCCATGGCTTAGCGCTGCATGGCGTGACCCACCGCCAGGAGAAGTTCTATGCTTCACCGGCAGCGGCGCTTGCCGAGATGTCGGGGGCCAATGCGACACTGAAGAAGCTGACGGGAGCCAGCACCACCTTGATCCGTACGCCATACGGAAGCAAGCCGTATTTCACCAAGTCCTTCAGGGATAAAGTCCTGACGCAGGGATATCATCTCTGGGACTGGAACGTGGATTCCTATGACTGGAAATACAAACAGAACAGCGACAGAATCTATAACACCGTGATGGATCAGGTGAACAAGCTGAAGGCGTCCAAGACCAATCCGGTCATTCTGATGCATGACCAGAAGGCTACACTCAAGGTGCTGCCGCGTATTCTGGAGAAGCTGAAGAAGGATGGTTATACCTTCAAGCTCATTACGAAGGATATGGAGCCGCTCAATTTCTGGAAGGATAAACGCTGATCCGTAAGGGTTAATAGAGAAGAGCAAGCTGCAGGGTAACCTGCGGGCTTGCTCTTTTTTTGGCGAGAATCTATATGTTGTGGGGTTATTTGGCGTGCAGAGGTATAGAGAAATCACTGGTTCTGTCTACTTGTACAGATATTGCACCAGCATATGAACCAGCTCTGACTTCAGCCGGTCCACGGTGATCCGCTGGGGGGAGAAGGAGATGAAGTCGACAATAGCGCTCACAGACTCAAACACAATGATCGAAGCTGCCTCCGTATCCCCGGTCTTCAGCTCGTCTTGCCCCATCTGGAGATAGGTAAGCGTTTTGAGTCGGCCGGTCTCGTACTGGGCATCCATCAACTGTTTGATGGCCTCATCGCTGTGATACATAATGCTTAGATCCTTATGGTATCCGATAAAAGCCTTATGCGAGAGCAGAAGCGTGTCTATCAGATGCAGGATCAGGTCCGTACGTTCAATCGTATTGAAATTAATTTCTGACATTGAATCATCGATTCTGGCGAGCAGCTCATCCCCGTACATGTGGAGCACCTCAATGAATACGGCTCTTTTATCCACGAAATAGGAGTAGAAGCTCCCGGTCGAGACCCCGGCGGCGGCTGCAATCTCCTTGGTATTCGTCTGATAGAAGCCCTTGTCCGAGAATAGCTTCATCGCGGCCCGGATAATGGCTTCCTTGGTTCGTATACTGCGCTCCTGCTGCGGAGTTCTAATTTTGTCCTCTGTTCCACCCATATCGTAAGATCCCCCTCATAGTACAGATTTTAGTGGAGCGGTTTTGTGCTGTCAATAAAAGTTGAACCAAAGTTCATTTTTTTAATTGACAAATATGAACTTTGGTTCATATAATCTGAAATATGAACTTTATTTCATATTTCAGGAGATGATCAAGATGGGGATTGGAATGCGCAGAGCTTTATCCTTTACGGCGATTGTGCTGGGCTTTTTCATGGCGCTGCTGGATACGACCATTATTAATATTGCCCTGCCGGAGATGACCCGCCAGTTCGGGGGAAGTGTGTCGCAGGTATCCTGGGTGATGAACGGCTA
The DNA here is from genome assembly GCF_038009085.1 of Paenibacillus sp. FSL R7-0210. Classification (NCBI taxonomy): domain Bacteria; kingdom Bacillati; phylum Bacillota; class Bacilli; order Caryophanales; family Paenibacillaceae; genus Paenibacillus; species Paenibacillus sp. FSL R7-0210. The sequence goes on along the minus strand of NZ_JBBPAR010000001.1, from coordinate 5,329,601 downwards.
TAACCTGGCATTTGCCGTGTTCATCCTGACTGCCTCGCGTCTGGCCGACCAATTCGGACGGAAGAAGGTGTTTCTCATTGGCGTGGGGCTGTTCACACTGAGTTCCCTGCTGGCCGGACTCTCCACTTCCCTTGGCATGCTGATTCTGTTCAGGGTTATTCAAGGCTTGGCGGGAGCCGTTATTGTGCCGGTTACGATTCCGCTGAGCACCACCACCTTTCCCAAAGAAATGCACGGACTGATTATAGGCATATGGGGGGCCGTCTCGGGAGTGGCTGCTGCAAGCGGTCCGGCGCTTGGCGGAATATTGACACAGAAGCTGAGCTGGGAGTGGATTTTTTTTGTGAACGTACCGCTTGGGCTGCTGAGCATAGGGCTGACCGCTATATTCATTCAGGAATCACGGGATGATTCAGCAGGGCGATCCATAGATTACGGCGGAATCCTGGGGATAACGGTAGGGATGTTCTGCATTACATATGCTCTGATTAAAGTGCAGGATTACGGCTGGAGCTCGCGCCCGTTCCTGGGTCTGACGGCTGTGGGGCTGCTCTTTCTGGTGATCTTTTTTCTTACGCAGTATAAGGGGAAAGAACCGATGCTGCCTCTGTCCCTGCTGAAGATCAGAGCCTTCAACAGTAACTCGGTATCGATGATCGTGCTGGGGGCGGCGCTGATGAATATTTCGCTGCTGACCTCCTTTTACCTGACCCGGGTGATGGGGGTATCGGAGCTGAAGGCAGGGCTTGTCCTCTCAACCATGGCCTTAGGCTCCATCGCCAGCTCGGCTGTATCCGGGCCGCTGTCTGCGAAATATGGCAGCAGTCTGTTCGCCGTAGCGGGAATGGTGATGATTGGCGCTGCCACCTATTCCATGAGCGGGCTTGAGGCTGATTCTACGCTGGGTGCGGTGATGCTACGGCTTGCACTGACCGGCTTCGGCGTGGGGCTCTCAATGGCTCCTGTGATGTCATCGGCGATCCGGGTTGTTCCTGAAGACAAGGTCGGCATCGCCTCGGGGGTGACGAATATGGCGAAGGCGCTGGGAAGTGTGCTCGGTGTGGCCATCATCGTCACTGTGCTCCAGCACAATACAACCCGGGAGCTGAGCGCGGCGAATTCCGCAGGCACAGAGGCGGGGGCCGGGGTAATAAGACAACAGCAGGCGGCTGTGGATGCGTTCAGTCAGACCTATAAGTTCGCAGGCTACCTGCTGCTCCCGGGTATAGGCGCTGCCCTGTTCAGCGATGAACGCAGACAGCGGCGGAGCAGCAGTGTCCATGTTCAATAGAATAGTCCCACTAAGCAATCATAACCCCCAACTGTCCAACAGGCAGGGTGGGGGTTATTTGCGTGACATGCTGAAACTCTATAAGACACACTAAAGAATAACAAAAAGCAAAAAGAAGCGGGGGGAGAATTTGGAACTGGAGGAGCGGTAGCGTCCGCCTGAAAGCTTTCCACAGGAAAGCTCGCATCGGAAGCATAGGCTTAGTTTGGATTTCTACCGCGAAGAGCGGTTCGATCAAGAAATCGAAATACAACAGCGGCCGGAAGTCCAAATGTTCACCGCAGCGACGACCAGGCTTTGAATTCTAATCTTAAGTGCGTCTTTTATAGACAAAGTAAAAGTTAATGATTGACATTAATCCTCAACTGTATTAATAATAGTAGTACAGTTAACACAGTTGAACAGCCGGATCATAGATCCGAAGAAAGGAGGACTGTCATGTTCGAACTGGATGTGCGCAGCCGCAAGCCGATCTATGAGCAGCTCACCGACAAGGTCAAAGAGATGATTATGCATGGTATTCTGCGGGCGGATGAACAGCTGCCCTCGGTGAGGACTTTATCCTCGCAGCTCACAGTGAACCCGAATACGATCCAGAAGGCTTACAGGGAGCTGGAGCGGGAAGGGTACATCTATTCACAGCAGGGCAAGGGCAACTTCGTGGCCCCGCTGCAGCAGGGGCAGAATGAGAGCAAACGGGCGGAGCTGAAGGAAGAGCTGCTGCGTCTGATGGCAGAGGCGGTATACCTTGGTTTTACGGAAAGTGAAATGAGTGCGCTGTACCGCCAGGCGCTGGATAAGAGAAGAGAGGAGAACAGCCATGATTGAGATTCGCGGAGTCAGCAAGATTTTTCAGGAGGAAAAGGCTGTTGATAACATCTCGCTGACTGTACATAAAGGCGCTATTTACGGATTGCTGGGATCGAATGGGGCGGGCAAAACAACGCTGCTGAAGACGCTCGCCGGTATTTATCGTCCTGAGGCGGGGAGTGTCAAGCTCGCCGGGCAGCCGGTGTATGAGTCGCCGGAGGTGAAGCGCAGAATGATCTTCATGCCGGATAGTCCGTATTTCTTCGCGCAGGCAACCATTAAGAGTATGGCGGCATTCTACCGCTCTATATATCCGGGCTGGAGCCAGAAAAGGTACGAGGAGCTTGGGACGATGTTCCGGCTCGACACCCGGCGCAAGCTCAGCCGTTTCTCCAAGGGGATGCAACGCCAGGCTGCTGTCTGGCTGGCCCTCAGCTGCAAGCCGGATGTGCTGATCATGGACGAGCCCATCGACGGGCTGGACCCGGTGATGCGCCGGCAGATCAAGAATCTCCTGTTCCAGGAGGTCGCCGAGCGGGAGCTGACGGTGCTGATCTCCTCGCATAACCTGCGGGAGATTGAGGATTTATGCGACCATGTCGGCATTATGCATGAGGGACGGATGCTGGTCGAGAAGGATCTGGATGATCTGAAGGCGGACACGCATAAGATTCAGGTGGCTTTCCGCGACGAACGCCATGCGGCCGCACTGGATGCCAAGCTGCAGATTCTCCACCGGGAGCAGCGGGGAAGTGTCAGCCTGTATATTGTAAAAGGGGACCGGGAGCGGATCAGCCAGGCTTTTCATGTCTACGAGCCTTATGTATTTGATCTGCTGCCGCTGACGCTGGAGGAAATCTTTATTTATGAAATGGGGGATGCCGGTTATGACGCGCAGCCGATTATTCTTTAACAGCAGCATTATCCGCCAGAACCTGCGCCAGCATGGCTGGATTGGAATTTTATATACATTGCTCTTGTTGTTTGTTCTCCCGCTGGAGATGTTCATGGAGAGCAATCCGCTTGCGGAGCCAAATACAGTAGACAATCTGTTCAATATCGGTGGTGCGGATATCGCACCGTTCCTTATCGCTTTTCCGGTTGTGGCCGGATTGTTCCTGTTCCGTTATCTGCAGTCCAAAATGCCTTCGGATCTGTGGCACAGCCTCCCGCTGCGCCGCTCGCACCTGCTGGCTTCCCATACGGTAAGCGGATTGATCCTGCTGCTTGTGCCGGTCTGGCTTACGGCTGCGGTTACAGCTATCGTCCGCCCGCTGGACGGCAATATGTATATCTATCAAGGCGCGGATGTCTGGGAGTGGTGCCTGGTTATCAGTGTGCTGACGCTGTTTCTGTATGTCTTTACTATCTTTGTAGGTATTTGCACAGGACAGACCATTCTGCAGGGAATAGTGGTCTTCATTCTGTTAATTCTTCCAGCAGCACTGCTGCAATTTACCGACATGCATTTGAACAGATATCTGTACGGGTATCCGGAAGGGTCTAGCTTGTGGGGGACCCTGATAAACTGGGCGCCGTTACTGCGTATTATGAATATCTCCTATGAGCCTCTTAGTAATAAAGAGATATGGAGCTATATCCTCTTGTCTGCTGTGTTCATGGTATTGTCATTCGTGCTGTACCGTAAGCGCCACAGCGAAAAAGCCACTCAGGCGATGGCCTTCACCTACTTCAATCCGCTATTCAAAGGCGGTGTAATGCTCTGCAGCATGCTGCTGGCGAGCAGCTACTTCGGTAGCATCAGGCAGCAGCCCGGCTGGATTATCGGCAGCGCCATTGCCGGAGGGGTGATCGGCTATATCGTAGTTGAAATGATTCTCCGCAAAACCTGGCATATTCTGAACCGCAGAATGCCGCTGGAATTCGTGGTGTACGGTGTACTGCTGGGCCTGCTGCTCTATGTTCCCGTGTCCGAATTAACGGGTTATGAGAACCGGGTTCCGCGAAATGATAAAGTAACCGAAGTATTTGCCGGAGGGAATTACGGGGAATTAACCCGGAATCCGCAAGGAATCACTACCCGGGAAGAACGGGAGGATGAGATATTCTCCGCAGACCGGAAATACATCGAGGCTGTAACCGCCTTGCATCATGCTGTCGTAGCTTCGAAGCCGGACCAGCAGCATAATACCCGTCGGTATGATTATCGCGAGAGCAAGCGTTTCACGTTTGCTTACCGGCTGGAGAGCGGGCGGAAGCTGATGCGGACCTACATTATTCCGGCAGCGGGCTTTGAGCCGGAGCTGAAGGCGGTCATGGAGCATGCGGAATACAAACGTGACCGGTATCTTCTGTCCCGGATGGACGAGAACGTAGAGAGCTTCAGGCTAAGCAATTTGAACAAGGTCATAAGTATTTCTGACCCGCAGGATGTACAGGAGTTCAACGAAATTCTGAAACGGGAAATTCTTAATATGTCCTATGAAGATGAGGTCTCTGATCAACGGGCGAGAGCATCCATCAATTTGGTCTACAAGCCGGATTCGACCGATTATCAGCTATTCTATACGTATGAATGGCTTCCTTCCTTCAAGGAGATGACCGCTTGGCTGGAACAGAAGGGCTATGCCGGTAAAATCAAGCTTACCGCAGCAGATGTTTTGTCCGCAGAAATGTTCCGGGATATACACCAGAGTGCAATCCCTCAGGGTTTGATTTACGATCCTGACACCCGTCTGGAGTTGGCCCGCAGCGAGAAGCGGTCAGCGGTGGTTACAGATAAGACTCTGATTGATAGTATTCTGGAGCACCGGCGCGATTTCACCCGCGAAGAGGGCAGATATGTAGTGAAGATCGAGTATAAGGGCGGGACAGTTAATTACATTTCGCTGCATGAGCAAGATGTGGCACCGGCGCTTAAGGCCCTTCTTCCTTAGGTCATTGTCATACTATGTTAATCCTAGTCAGATTTAAGGCCCCCGCTCACGGAAATATTTCCTGTGCGGGGGCTTTGCTCTGCCGCATCCATGACGGCAGAAGAGGTTACAGCTGCTTCCGTTGCAAAATCTATTATTCGGATAGCGGTAGCAAGAGCGTCTGAGTGTCTTAACCTGCCTGCTTGGGTTATGCTTATATTATAGCAAGTAAGGGTTCAAATGGACCTGCCAGCTACGACAGCTAAGGAGGGAAGCCTTATGGAAGAGGTACGGGATCATCTGGATCATGGACTCCAGATTGTCTTCATCGGGTTCAACCCCAGCATCCGCTCCGGCGAGCTGGGTCATCATTATGCCAATCCGCGCAATAACTTCTGGCGCATACTGCATAAGTCCGGGCTGACGCCGCGGTTATACGAGGCCTCCCAGGACGGGGAACTGCTGAAGCTGGGATACGGCTTCACCAACATCGTTGCCCGCCCCACCGTAGGCGCTGAAGATATCACCCGGGAGGAGTACGCCAGGGGCCGTGAACTCCTGCGGGCCAAGCTGGAGGAATACCGCCCGGAGATTGCCTGCTTTGTCGGCAAGGGCGTGTACACAGAATTCAGCCGCAGAACTACAGCCTCATGGGGCTTCCAGGAAGGCATTGCTCCGGTGGTGGACGGAGTCCGCGAGTTCGTCGCCCCTTCCTCCAGCGGCCTGGTCCGCATGCCGATGCCAGAGATCATCGGAATCTACTCGCAGCTGCGTGACTTTACGGAGGAGCAGGAGCCTTAAGGCCGGAGAAGCCCGGCATATGGGTACGTGGGCTCGATGTATGTTAAAAACCGAACACAAAATAGGGACGGATGGGGGTGCGCGGCCCAATGTATGCCAAAAACCGAATACACTGGGCAGTACGGAGGCGCGTGGACCAGATATAGGCGAAAAACCGACCACATTGGGCAGTACGGAGGCGCGTGGACCAGATATAGGCGAAAAACCGACCACATTGGGCGTGACGGAGGCGCGTGGACCAGATATAGGCGAAAAACCGACCACATTGGGCGTGACGGAGGCGCGTGGACCAGATATAGGCGAAAAACCGACCACATTGGGCAGTACGGAGACACGTGGACCAAATATAGGCGAAAAACCGACCACATTGGGCAGTACGGAGGCGCCCGGTCCAAATGTAGGCAAAAAACCGAACACATTGGGCAGTACGGAGGCGCGTGGACCAAATATAGGCGAAAAACCGAACACATTGGGCAGGCGCCAAGGCGCGAGCTTGCGTAGGCAGGGTCTTTATTTCGTATACCGCTTAAACAGCGGAGAGGACGGAACGACCCGCGGAAAAGCGATAGCGTTCGCCTTTGTCTCCGGATTTTTACCGATTAGGGAAATAAATAAAATCTGGAGACAACAGCGATTGTAACAACGGTCCGTTCGTGGAGCGTCCACCCAAGCGTCTACGCTGATCCTGCTCACAAGTAAACGCCCAAGTAACCGTTTCATGTGTAACAACGGTCCGTTCGCGGAGTGTCCACCCAAAGCGCCTACGATGATCCTACTCCAAGTAAAAGGTTCTCCCAAGTAACCAATTCCGTTCACTCAGCGTCCACCCAAACTAAAAAGGCTGCCCCATCAGCCATTTCATGACCTTTGGGAGCAGCCCTTTTCATAATAGCAATAGCAGCCTGCCTACGTCTGGATCAGCAGCAGGATAATGGACGACAGGGAGAGGCAAATGCTGGCCAGATAGAGCACGCCGACCACTTGTCTCTGGTTCAGACCAGCCTTGAGCAGACGGTAATGAACCTGAGTGGCGTCCGCCTGATAGATGGCTTGTCCCTTCAGGAAGCGCCGGATGACGACAAAAATATTGTCGAAGATCGGTACGCCCAGCGCGAGAATCGGAATGAACAACGACAACACCGTTGCCTGCTTGAAGGCGCCGTCCAGCGCAATCACTGCCAGAATGAAGCCGAGGAAGGTGGCGCCGGCATCGCCCATGAAGATTTTGGCCGGAGCCCTGTTGAAGCGCAAGTACGCCAGGGTAACCCCGATCAGCGAAACTGCCATGAAGGCTGAAGTGGATTGGCCCATCGTAAGTGCGACTACGAACAGGGTTACTGCTGAGATCGCTGTAAGTCCGCCGGCCAGACCGTCCATGCCGTCCGAGAAATTAATGACCGTAGTGACGCCGAAGATCCAGATGATCGTCAGCAGGAACTGCAAAATGAACGGCAGTGAGATATAATCACCTGAGAACGGATTAATGAAGCCGGTAAACGCATTGCCGGAAAAGAACACCAGAACGGCGGCGGCAATCTGTACGATGAATTTGGGCAGGGCCGGGAAATCCTTGCCTTTGGTTTTGTACCAGTCATCGATGGTTCCTATAGTCAGCAGAAGCACACCGCCAATGAACAGGGCGAGCGTCTCCAGGGTGAATTCACGTGCGAAGAGCAGATATGTAATGAAAAAACCTACGAATATGGCATAGCTTGCCGTTAGCGGGATGGGTTCCCTATGGATTTTGCGTTCAACATCTTCCCTCGGCCTGTCCACGAAATCCAGCCGGAAAGCGAGCCTGCCCAGAGGAGGAATCAGCAGATAAACGATAAAAAATGACACGAGAAAAGCTAAACCGTATAAAATGACAATCACCCCGTTGATTTTTTTAAGGCCTATCCCAAATTATATCGCAGAAGGATGTATGTTGTCGAACTACATAAGCGAGATGGAGGAAAAGATGAAATACGAATGTATCCTATTTGATGCTGATGATACACTGTTCGATTATGGAATGGCCGAGAGCCACGCCTTGAGCCATGCCTTTGCCCACTTCGGGCTGCCGACAGGCGCGCAGGAGTATGCAGCCAGCTACCAGGAGATTAACCATGCCTTATGGAAGGATTTCGAGCAAGGCTTAATCACCTCTGCCGCCCTGCGGGTGGAACGGTTCAACCGCCTGTTTGCCGCCCGTCAGCTCACCTTCAAGCCGGAGGAATTCAGTGAAGCGTACCTGCGCTTTCTCGGGGAGGGTACCTTCCTGATTCAGGGGGCTGCCGAGCTCTGCGGTGAGCTTACCGGGTGCCGGCTGGCAGTGATTACGAACGGAATCAGCGATGTGCAGCATGCCCGGATTAAGGGTTCCCCGCTCAGCGAGGTATTCGAGGCGGTGATTGTATCGGAGGAGACGGGCTACCAGAAGCCGGAGACGGGGATTTTTGATTATGCTTTTGCTAAGCTTAAGCTGTCCGATAGACGCAAGGTGCTAATCGTCGGAGACTCCCTGACCTCGGATATCCGGGGCGGGAACAACTATGGCATCGATACATGCTGGTTCAATCCGCTGGGCAAGTCCGGTGATCCTGAGAACCTTCCTACCTATGAAATCCGCAGTCTGGACGAGCTGGTGGAGATCGTGAACCGCGCGTAAGCGGAATAAACGGCGGCAGGCAGGTTGAAAGTTTCGCTTCCGTGTTAAATATATAGGGACGCAAAGTTTCTACTATTTTAACAACAACATACGGGAGAGGATATTATGAAAAAAAAATGGCTGATTGCCGCGGTGGTCACCGGCATGACGGTAACAGGCTCGGCAGGAGTGTATGCGGGCACCAAGCTGCAGCAGATTAAGGCTTATCTGAACCATAGCCTGGGTATTGTGGTGGATGGTAATCCTTTTTGGATGAAAGACGGCAACGGCAAAACCCTGACTCCAATTACCTATGAAGGTCTCACCTACCTGCCGGTCCAATCGATCGCCACGGTGCTGAAGGTGCCTATCAATTATGACTCGGTCAACTATAAAGTGAGAATTGGAGAAGGCAGCGCAAATATTCCTGCTCCGACTCCTGCACCGGGAACCTCTACCGGCGGGGGGAATACAACTCCTGCTCCAGTAGTGGAGGGAACGGCCAGACCGGTTAATCTGCCTAAGGATTTTCCGATTCCCCAGGACGCCCTAATTGCGATTACTCTGGATACGGATGCTAACGGCCAGAAGAAGGTGGCGTTCACGTATTCCACGCAGGAGACACTGGAGATCATGGGCTTCGTGTACAGTGAATATGCGCGGATTAAAAATCTGGATAATGCCTCGGAGTCGGTATCCGCCAGCAATGTAAAAATTTCGGGCAGACTCGGCGGGACAAGTCCTGTATCCATTACAGGCAAAGCTTCCACGGCCCGGCCCGGCTTCAACCTCTTCACGATCACCTGGTCGGAGAGCTGATCTGAGCCAGTACAGTTAAGCTGCTATGCAGGCTTGGCTAACCTAAAAAGAAACTCCGGCTTGTAAGTCAGCCGGAGTTTCTTCATGTGCAATTCAGCTGAACTAATTCACTAAGTCAATAACGTTAGACTTGCGGGCGGGTGTCCAGCGGCTTCAGGTGGGCCTCAATCTGTTCGCGCTTTGCTTCCAGGAACGGCGGCAGGGCCAGCGCCTCGCCCAGATGCTCGACTTCCTCATCTGTGGCGAAGCCCGGTCCGTCCGTTGCCAGCTCGAACAGAATACCGTTCGGCTCGCGGAAGTACAGGGAGCGGAAGTAGAAGCGGTCCACAAAGCCCGAGTTCGGGAGCTGTACGCTGCGGATGCGTTCAATCCACTGCTTCAGCTCCTCTTCGTTATCGACACGGAAGGCTACATGATGCACGCCGCCCCGTCCCAGGCGCTCCTGCGGAAGATCGCTGCGCTCCTCCAGATGGATCTCCGTACCGGAGCCGCCTTCACCGGTCTCGAACACGAGGATATCCGGCTGGCCCGCTACCGGAGAAGGATAACTGCCTGCGCGGCGGAAGCCGAGCAGGTCCTCCAGAATCAGGGCCGTATGCTCAGCGGTCTCGACGGTCAGATGTGCCGGTCCCAGTCCGACAATGGCATACTCGGCAGGAACCGGGCTCTTGGCCCACGGCTTGCCGCCGGGCATGCCCTCGTTATGCTCATCTGAGACGAGGATGAGGCGCTGGCCCTCATGGTCGGTGAAGGCCAGCGTCTTCCGGCCGCCGCGCTCGGTGATTTCCTCATGCTCTACACCGAACACCGTGAAGCGCTGTGTCCAGAAGAGCAGGGCATCATCCCCGGGAACACGCAGGGAGAGTGCGGAGATGCTGTTGTTGCCGTCGCGGTTACGCCCTGCGTTAGGCAGCTCGAAGAAGGTAAGCTCCGTGCCGGGATTCCCGGTCTCATCCCCGTAGAACAGGTGATAGACAGATACATCATCCTGGTTGACGGTCTTCTTAATCAAGCGGAGTCCGAGCACTTCTGTATAGAATTTGTAGTTTTCCGGTGCTTTTGCGGTAATGGCAGATACATGGTGAAGTCCTTTTAATGTTAAACTCATGGGAATACCTCCTGAAATTTAGGTTGTTGGTTATATAAAAGCCGCAAATTACTTATTAATATTAAGTTACTATAATTTTAATAGTAAATGAGTAATTTTGCAAGGTGTATTTCAAGGATGGTATTTATTATTCAGGAAAGCGGGGTTAATCATGCACACCAGATCAAGTCTGATGAAGCAACTGGAGAGGATGGGGATCGATCCGCAGGGGACACTGCTGGTCCATTCCTCGCTCAAAAGCATCGGTGAAGTGGAAGGGGGAGCGGATACCGTACTGGATGTTCTCTCTGAATATATGAAGGAGGGACTGCTGGTCCTGCCCACGCATACCTGGTCTTATATCGACGGGCAGAATCCGCGCTTCTCTGTGCTGGAGTCGCCCGCCTGCGTAGGGATTCTGCCGGAGCTGTTCCGCAAGCGGCCGGGCGTGATCCGTTCCTGGCATCCTACGCATTCGGTGGCGGCGCTAGGCAGGGATGCGGCGGTGTTCACGGCCGGAGATGAGCGCTGGGATACGCCCTGTGCACGCGGTTCGGTCTATGGCAAGCTGCTGGACCGGGAAGCGGAGATTATGCTGCTTGGTGTGGATCTGCGGAGAAATACATTCATTCACGGCATTGAAGAGTGGGTGGATATTCCCGGCCGGATGACGGACGGGCATGAGGCGCTCTGTACCGTGACGCCTGAAGGCAGGGAGATCGCGGTGCCTTCGCGCAGACACTGCGGACTGTCCTGGTCGCAGCATTTCTGGAAGGTGGAATCCGTGCTGGAGGACGGCGGGGCGCTGCGCAGGGGCAGCTTCGGCGATGCGGCGGTTATGCTCTGCGGCACTGTAGAGACTACGCGTATCTTGAGTGATATGCTCAGAGAGAACCCGGATCTGTTCTCGGATAACGAGCCTTTATACGGGGAGAATGCGCCTGAGGCGCTGCCGAAGACGAAGCGGGGTCAACCTGTAGAGGCAGTGCAGGAGCATACCAAGAGTTAACCCAGGCCGGATATTTACGGGTCTCTGGCAGGTTTCTATCAATGTATGGTATATTATTCTCACAAAAACATAGTAAGGAGATTGGAAATGACAAAAACTTTGATCTTTGGTCACAAAAACCCGGATACAGATACGATCTGCTCGGCCATTGCTTATGCGGCACTGAAGAAGGAACTGGGCTGGGATGCTGAGCCGGTCCGGCTTGGAGACATCAGCGGAGAGACTCAGTTCGCCCTCGATCACTTCGGGGTAGAAGCGCCGCGTCTGGTGGAGAACGTTGCTGCAGAAGCTGAACAAGTGATTCTGGTTGACCATAATGAACGCCAGCAAAGTGCGAATGATATCGATCAGGTCCGTGTGGTTGAGGTGATTGATCATCACCGGATTGCGAACTTCGAGACTGCTTATCCGCTATATTACCGGGCTGAGCCAGTCGGCTGTACGGCTACCATTCTGAACAAGCTGTACAAAGAGAATGGCGTGGCCATTCCCAAGAACATCGCCGGTCTGATGCTGTCCGCTATCATTTCCGATTCCTTGCTGTTCAAATCGCCGACCTGCACGGAGCAGGATGTGGCTGCTGCGCGTGAGCTGGCCGTCATTGCCGGAGTGGATGCCGAGAGCTATGGCCTGGACATGCTCAAAGCCGGTGCAGACCTGAGCGACAAGAGCATTGCCCAACTGATCTCTCTGGATGCCAAGGAATTCAAAATGGGTGAATATAAGGTGGAGATTGCCCAGGTTAACGCTGTGGATGTGAATGATGTCCTGTCCAAGCAGCCGGAGCTGGAAGCGGCGCTTACCGCGATTATTGATGACAAGGGACTGGATCTGTTCCTGTTCGTGGTTACCGACATCCTGAACAACGATTCTGTGGGCCTCGCCCTGGGACGCGTAGCCGGCGCTGTGGAGCAGGCTTACAATGTGAAGCTGGATGATAACAAGGCTGTGCTGAAGGGTGTAGTGTCCCGTAAATCTCAGATTGTACCGGTTCTTACCGAGACGATCGCCAAGCTGTAATTGCTGCTTCCGGGTGTGCCCGGAGTAAGAAGGTTGTCCCGTGACCGGCTGTGCCTTTTCCTCAGGAAAAAAGTACAGCCGGTTTTATTTTACAATTCACAGCAACTCCTTGCCGCCTGAAGGGTATAAACAGCATAGGACATTATAGAGGGGGACGGGAATAATGGGGAAGATGCGCAAGCTGGCGATTTCAACAATGTGCCTGATGATGGTCTCGGGAGGAGGCCTGCTGTATGCTGCTGCCGGCAAAACAGATCTCTCATTCTATGTAAATAATATGCTGCTTAAGCAGTCTGCACTATCCTCGGATGGCGGGGTCTATGTGCCTGTGGAACAGCTTTCCGAGAATATGCAGGCGATTGTATCGGTGGACGACTCAGCAGGGACGGTCAAGATCTACAAGCCTAATGTGAATACGGTGCTGCTGGATGAGTCGGGCAAGATTTTCGGCAAAGTCAGAATGGACACCAGCAATACCTTCTCTGCCCTGGTGCAGGTGGATGATCTCAAAACAGATATCTCCGATCTGAAAATCACCATTACAGACCCGGCAGGCAAGACGGATGTTGTGGATAACCAGCCGATTACAGAGAAGAAGGACAGCTTCTGGTTCAAATCGGCAGCGTATAATTATAAGGTTACCGACAAAGGGAACTACATGATCCAGGTGTATTTTAAGGATGCTGCGTCCAAGAAATGGTTCATCGTTTCTGAACTGCAGATATCGACCACTTCATAATAAACCTCAGGAGGCGGTTCCATTGATTACAATCTATCCTGCTGCGTCTGCGCACCAGTTCGATCACGGCTGGCTGAAGGGCAGTCATGTATTCTCCTTCGGGGATTTCTATGATCCGGACAATACGGCCTTTGGGCCGATGCGCGTCTGTAACGATGATACGATCGCTCCGGGAAAAGGCTTCGGCGCCCATCCGCACAGTGACATGGAGATTGTCTCGATTGTGCTGTCCGGCGTGCTTCGTCATGAGGACAACCTCGGCAATGTCGCGCAGACGTCCTTCGGCGGCATCCAGCGGATGTCGGCAGGGACCGGCGCGATTCATACGGAGCATAACCCTTCGGACAGTGAGCCGGTCCGCCTGCTTCAGCTATGGTTCATGCCCAAGGCCCGGGGGACGGCTCCCTCTTATGCAACCGGACGCTTCGATCCGGCCAAGCTTGAAGGAAGGCTGCTTCCGGTAGTAGCCTCCGAAGCCTCTGACGAAATTGTCGGTATAGCCCAGGACATGACCATTTATCTCGGGAAGGCCGAGGCGGGAGGGCAACTGGATTTCCGGCAGGAGCCGGGGCGGCGCAGCTTTGTATATCTGGTTGAAGGGCAGCTTACCCTGAACGGGGATGATGTGCTGAAGCCGGGTGATTCGGCAAGAATCGAGGACATAGCGCAGCTGGAGCTGAAGGCTGATGAGAATATACTGGTCATGGTGATTGATCTGCCGTAATGAGCGGCGGGATTCAGACATGAAGGAGGAGCTTGAATGGCAGAACAGGAGAGAGTGCTGGTGAAGCATTCCGTAACCGGACGCATGCTTGTGAACAGCATGGAGGGAGTAGGGTATACCTTCGATAAGCAGGGCGGGCTGACCTTAATCACTCTGACGGATGTGGCTGCAGATAAGGGCGCTGCGGTGGTGGAGCTGAAGGCGGAGCTTAATGTATTCCGCTTCGAGGAGCCTGCGGACGGGCCGGTCATCAAGCATTGGTACTACGTTGGAGATCAGCCTGTAACCTATGATGCGGACTCCGGGCGCTTAACGATAGCCGTGCAGTCCGAAATCGAATACCGGCCAGATCAATACTGGGCCTGATGGGGATAGAATTGTGAGAAATGTAGCAGTGCTCACCATGGATAATAAGGAAAATAGAACCAGGAATAATTTTGCATGAATGAAAGGCGGAGACCCATGGGAGCACTGCACATGAATACGGCAGCGATGAATTATGGAAGCAGGGAATCTTATTTTGACGGGAAGCTTATTGAGTACATTGGGTGGTGCCTCGCTGGCTGGCTGGTTACGGTCTGTACCTTCGGCATCTGCTATCCCTGGTCTGTGGTCATGCTCTACCGCTGGAAGGTCGAGCATACCGTGGTGGAAGGGCAGCGCCTGCGGTTCGACGGTACAGCCGTCAGCCTGTTCGGACAATGGATCAAGTGGTTCCTGCTGACGGTGATTACGATTGGGATCTACGGCTTCTGGGTGGTTATTAAGCTGGAGCAGTGGAGAACGAAGCACACCCACTTCCAATAAGAAGCTGCATGCTTCGAGTATACGCAGGATGCGAAGAAGAGCCATTCTCCGGTTATGGAGGATGGCTCTTTTGCATGGATTTTGGAGCAAGACTAGTCTGTGCAACCGGCCTGTAGGCTGCTTATTGTGCTTTTTGCGGCTCGGGATAAGTAACCCCAAGGGTATCAACGGTGACCTTCTTCATGACCGGCGGCTGATCCGGACGGTCATTCTTGCCACGGGGCAGACTGACGATGGCCTGGACCGCATCCAGTCCTTCGGTAACCTTGCCGAAGGCGGCGTATTCGCCGTCCAGGCTTGGATAAGCAGCGGCCATAATGAAGAACTGGGAGCCTGCAGAGTTCATATCCTTGCTTCTCGCCATGGACAGCACACCTTCTGTATGCAACAGATTGTTGGTGAAGCCGTTGTTATTGAATTCTCCGGCAATGCTGTAGTCCGGTCCGCCCATTCCTGTGCCATCCGGGTCCCCGCCCTGGATCATGAAGCCCGGAATGACCCGGTGGAAGATGGTTCCGTCATAGAAGCCCTTCTGAATCAATGAAATGAAGTTGTTGACCGTATTGGGGGCAACCTCGGGATACAGCTCGGCCTTAATAACAGCGCCGTTATCCATCTCGATCGTAACCACCGGATGGCTGGCTGTGGCTGAAGGCACGCCTTCTGTAGCGGCGGCGCTCTCCTGCGGTGCTGCTGTAGCCTCACTGCCTGCTCCGGAGCTGCTGTTACCATTACCGGCGGCATTATTATTCACTGGCTTATTGCCGCAGCCCGCCAGAATGACGAGCATCAGGCACATCACCGCAAGCAGGATGACGGGTTTTCTTGTGATAGACTTCACTTCAGAATCTCTCCTTTTGTCCTTTTGTCCTTAAATAATCTGGTGCATTCACCTCTGTATCATACCTTCTTTGTCCTGCTTCTGGCAAAGCCTGCTTCCGCGTCCTGCCGGATTCCGCTACTTTGGTGCGGGCTGCTCCTTGGCGGAAGCGAGCGTCGTTCCTTCGGGAACCGGCAGTAAGGCGCTTTTGGAGATGCCGATAAGCTGGGAGCTGTAGATGCCGCTGTGCCCGGAGAACAGATAACTGATGATGCAGGCGATGAACATATAGACCGCTCCGCCGGAGCCGAACAGCTCGATGCCCATTATGAAGCAGGCAAGCGGTGTATTGGTTGCTCCGCAGAAGACAGCGATGAAGCCAAGTGAAGCCAGGAAAGGCCCATATAGATGAAGCACTCCGGCCAGGCTGCTCCCCAAGGAAGCTCCAATCGCGAATAGCGGCGTCACTTCGCCGCCCTGGAAGCCGGTCCCCAGGGTGAAGGCGGTGAAGATCAGCTTCCACAGAAAGGCGAAGGGCGATACGCCGTCTTCGAAGGAGCTGCTGATCAGCGGAAGGCCCAGCCCCAGATAGTCCCGGGAACCGGCTATGTAGACCAGGGCGATAATGATCAGCCCGCCGGCGGCGCTTTTGAGCATAGGATTACGGATTATGGCGGTGAAGGTCCGCTTCAGATAATGGGTAAGCTCACTGAACAGCAGGCTGCACAGGCCGAAGAGGATGGAGGCGAATATAACCTTGACCAGCACCAGCGCATCCATAGCGGGGAAGACATCTACCTGATAATGGATATGGTGAACGCCCCACAAGCGGGAGGCTACCAGATCACCGGTGAAGCTGGCGGCAAAACAGGGCAGCAGCGCCTTATGGCTGATCAGCCCGATGGCGATGACCTCCAGGCCGAACACCGTTCCGGCCAGCGGAGTGCCGAAGATGGAGCCGAAGCCGCCGCTGATGCCGCACATCAGCAGGATTCGGCGGTCCAGCGGACCGATTCTGAGCCAGCGTCCGAGTGCGTCGGCCAGACTGCCGCCCATCTGCACAGCCGTGCCTTCGCGTCCGGCCGAGCCGCCGAAGAGATGGGTAATCAGCGTCCCGCCAAGGACCAGCGGGGCCATGCGCAGCGGAATCGCTTCATTGCCCTGGCGGATCTGCTCCAGGATCAGATTGTTACCCTTCAGGCTGCTCTTGCCGTAGCGCATATACATTCCGCTGACGAGCGCGCCTCCCGCCGGAAGCAGGAAGAGCAGCCAGGCATGCTCCAGCCTTACCTGGGTGACTGCGTTCAGACTGGCCAGGAACAAGGCCGAGGCACTTCCTGCCAGCAGCCCGACCAGTCCCCCCAGAATCACCCATTTGACGAATGTACTCCAGAGCGCAAGCTGGCTCTGGCGCGCTGCAAGTGCTGCCCACCGTTCATACTTCCTCTTCATTATGGCTAACGCTCCCCTACCCGAAATAAATACTGCCCTGAAATCAAAACAGACTCCTACCAGCGTAGTTAACCACTGGTAGGAGTCATTAGCCCCGAAGGGCGGTTATGGCGAACTCCATCGCCGTAATCGAATGAAACTATCGTATGCCGATTGTCTCCAAAAGTCAATATGAACCTGGACCTTGGGTGAACGCCCCGGCAGGACCGCTTAGCCGTGTCTACTCGTCACCGTTCGAGCCGTTCAGCACATCGGTTCCGGGCATGGCATCAGGGTCGGGGGAGACCGGGTCAATGCTGCTTCCGGGAACCAGCTCATCCGCATCTGGGACATCCTCCAGCGGAGCGGCTTCCGCTTCTTCGGTCACCTCTTCCTCCGTATCCGCATAATCAATGACGCTGCCGGTTAATCCGGCTGCACCGGCCGTGTATATAGCATCCGACTCCAGCAGCTCATCCCGCTGCGGACCGGGGGTGGCGGAAGAGGGAGCGGGGCGGTCTGCGCGCGGTCCAAGCCCGGCGTCCGGCACATTCAGGCCGATATCGGCTGCCAGAATAGGATCGCTCTCCAGCGCCGGATCCGAGCCGTCATCCACTACACCGTCGAAATCGATCGGTGTGAAGTGAGCAGGGTCATGACTGGCCAGTGCAGATTCCAGCGGGCGGTTCCCGGCGCCTGCAGTTTCCTCACTGGGGCTTGGCTCAGTAATCGTGCCAAGCGGACGCAATTCTTCCAGCGGGATATCCTGCTCTGGGGAGACACCGCCCATTTTGGTATAGCGCTCATATGCAAAGTCGGCTTCCGTCTTATTGAATTCGTTACCCATCGTGAATCAGCTCCCTTTTCCCTTGTTGTAAGTCTTCTTCATCTTATAGTACAACTATACCCGTTTAAGCGGCGGCGAATCTGCCCGGCATCCAGGCTGCCCATCTGATTAATATATTCATTTCTCCGGCAGAATAACCGGAATAGATGAATTAACCGAGCCGTTTCGAGGTTATTTGCAGTCTGATGGCAGGTATTGTGCAAACGTTGTCGAAAATAAGAATCATATGGACTATATAAATACAACTAAGGATTCACTGAGGTGCCACAATGAAGTTAGCATCAACCAAAACAGCCGCAGTCTTTATTATGCTGCTGCTTGTAATAACCATCATTCCGGCGGGGATCGCCATAGAATGGGATGCACATACCGAAGCGGAAATTCCGGCCTGGGAGCTGAAGTGGGAAACGGCCGGGAATAGCGGCATAGAAGCTGTAATGGCAGGGCCAGCCGCCGGATGGACATGGGTGCGGGCCAGGGAGGCCAGGCCCCTTTCGCCAACAGGTACCGCTTCCGCCTGGATGCGGATTACCTTGCCTCCTGCGGGAGCAACTCCCGCTATTCTGATCGATAGAGTATTTGGCGACAACCTGAAAGCATATATAGACAACCGGCTAATCTACGATTCCAGCGGGGATGTGGAATATAGCGGCAACAAGGTGCTGATTCCATTACCGGCACAAGACAGTGCAAAGCCGCTCTATCTGTGGAATGCGGGCAGCGGGGAGTTTGGAATCGAGGGGCACATAAGGGTTGGCAGCTATAATCAGCTGCTGTCCTTTTATGTGAAGCAGGATCTGGTGGACGTTGTGCTCGGAGCCGCCATGATCTTCATGGCCGGAGCGTTATTGATCTGCCTGCTGTTCCTTAAGCCCGAATTTTTCTACAGCGGTTTTTTTCTGGCCCTTGTCATCCTGTCCTTTGGAGTGTTGCTGCTGACGTACTCCCCGTTTCTGACGCTGATTCTAAGCCGGGGGGATCGTCTGAGGCAGATCAGCTTCGATTTGGCCCTGTTCACCATTATGCCGGCGTTCACGCTTTATTTTGAGCAGCTATTCGGACCGGGCAAGCGGGGCTTCACTACCCGGGTGCGTAAATTTCAGCTGGCCTATTCCCTGTTCTGTACCGCAGCGCTTATTCTGAATGCCGCAGTATCCTTCCGGCTGGATGTGCTGTATTCTATTCTGACTATTAACGCAACCGGTGTACTAATGATGGCCCAGCTTATCTACCTGCTGTATCTGGCATTTTCTTATGCCCGCAGAGGCAATTCAGATGCCATCCTGTTCACGGGCGGCTTCTCTATATTTGCCGTGGTCTCGGTGGCGGAGCTGCTGCGTTACTTCATTTCAATGGAGAGGTATCATCTGTACTGGTGGAAATGGGGCATGGTGGTATTCATTCTTTCCCTGATTGCTATTCTGGGGAAACGGTTTGCGGGAAGCCATGAGAAGGCGCTGGAATACGCCAGGGAGCTGGAGAAGTTCAATAATGAGCTGCAGCGTTCGGAGAAAATGGAGATTATCAGTGAGCTGGCCGCCTCGGTAGCCCATGAGGTGCGTAATCCGCTCCAGGTCACACGCGGGTTCCTGCAGATTCTGGGGGAGCGCTCCGGCAACAAGGAGAAGGAATATCTGAAGATGGCTGTGGGAGAGCTGGACCGGGCCTCGGTAATCATTACTGATTTCCTTACCTTTGCGAAGCCGGGCTTGGATATCGTGGATGTATTTGAAGTCTCGGGGGAGCTGAAGCATGTGTCGGGAATCCTGCTGCCGCTGGCTAATCTGCAGGGCGGTTCGATAGAGCTGCGTCTGCAGCAGGAGCTTCAAGTGACGGGCAGCCCGGCCAAATTCAAACAGGCGTTCATTAATCTGATCAAGAACAGCATTGAATCACTGCAGGAGGAAGGGGAGATTGTAGTAACAGCCTGGAGGACAGGCAACTGGGTAATCATCAGCGTGAAGGATAACGGCGAGGGAATGAAGGTTAGCGAACTGGCCCGTCTGGGCGAGCCGTATTACTCCAATAAGACCAAGGGGACGGGGCTCGGCCTCATGGTCACCTTCCGTATTATTGAAGCGATGAACGGCACGATTGAGTTCCACAGCCGCAAGGGCGAAGGAACCGAGGTGCTTATTAAATTGCCGGCCTCCAGCATGAATTAGAAATTTTTTTTGTTTATTCCGTTTTTTTGAAGGGATGGGCAGAGCATGGGGCGAAATATTAACACTACAGAACTTTGCTTCTAAAACTTTCCTCTGAGGTGCTTGCATGTCTTTGATGGTCAAAAGTTTACATACAGCGTTAGTATTGTTCTTGCTGTGCCTAACCTGCGGAAGCCTCCTGGTGTCCGCGCAGAGCGCTTCCCCCGCCAGTGAGATCAGACATTGGCAGATGAAGTGGCAGGAGGGGCCGGATGATGGCGGACTCCAGGCTCCTGTAAAGGATGACCAGGGGTGGATTGACGTGGAGGCGAAGGCGGAGATGCCGCGCAAGCCTACCGGGGTATCCTCCGCCTGGACCAAGATTACTTTGCCCTCCTATCATTACGTGTCCCCCTCCGTCTATATTCAGACGATTTATGCGCTGCATGTGAAGGTGTATGTGGAGGACCGGCTGGTTTTTGAAGGAGACCGCGGCTTCATTATGGATAATTATTCCTTGCTTGTGCCTCTGGACATGCGGGATAACGGAAAGACGCTCTATATCTGGACGCAGACGCTCCAGGACCGGATCGGAATCAAAGAGCAGGTGATACTCGGTGAGCACAGTCTTCTAATCAAGGACTATATCAAAAACGGACTCATAGATGTGATTCTGGGCGGCGCTTTTATCTTCGTGGCGGCGGTGCTGTTTGTGTGCGCATTTTTCCTGAACAAGGAGTATTTCCCCGTGACGGCTTCGCTGTCTGTTGTTATCGCCTCTACCGGTGTGCTGTCTGTAACCTACTCTCCCTTCACGTATACCTTCTACAGCTATTTGGGCGGGCTCAGTGTATTTTTGTTCGATGTGGCGCTGTTGTCCCTGTTACCCGCACTGACCTTCCTGTTCGAGAAAATTTTCGGCGCGGGCAAATACGGCATCATCCGCAGGTTCCGCAAATTCCAGATGGTCTATTCCTTATTTTGCTGTGTCCTCCTCATTATAAATGCACTCTCCGGGGGCCAGTATTTGAAATTCTACTACTTCATCTCCACCAACATTGTCGGAATTATTATGATTCTTCAATTCATTCTGCTGATCGGCTGCGTCATCGTGTTCTCCCTGAAGCGCAATAAGGATGCGATCATCTTCGCCTGCGGCTTCGGTACGGCTGCCCTTACCGGGGTGTTGGAGCTGATGTGGTATTATTTCAAACGCGGAAATTATGATCTCTTCTACTGGAAGTGGGCGCTGGTTGTGTTTATTCTCTCGCTGATTGTGATTCTGGGACGGCGGCTGGCGCAGAACCACAGCCAAGTGGTGAAATATTCGCAGGAGCTGGAGCTGTTCAACAACGAACTGCAGCGTTCAGAG
The DNA here is from genome assembly GCF_038009085.1 of Paenibacillus sp. FSL R7-0210. Taxonomy (NCBI): domain Bacteria; kingdom Bacillati; phylum Bacillota; class Bacilli; order Caryophanales; family Paenibacillaceae; genus Paenibacillus; species Paenibacillus sp. FSL R7-0210. Next base: position 5,308,375 of record NZ_JBBPAR010000001.1, on the reverse strand, counting down.
AAAATGGAGATTATCAGCGAATTGGCAGCATCGGTAGCCCATGAGGTACGTAACCCGCTCCAGGTGACCCGGGGGTTCCTCCAGCTGCTCAGCGAGAAGTCGAGCGGGGACGAGCAGAAATACCTGTCCATGGCGCTCAGTGAGCTGGACCGGGCGGCGAGTATTATCACCGATTTTCTGACCTTTGCCAAGCCCGAATTTGAACAGGTCTCCCTGCTCTATGTGAATGAAGAGTTCTTGCATATCCAGAGCATCCTGCTGCCTTTATGCCATTTGAACGGGGGCAAAATGATTCTGGAGGTGGAAGACGGTCTGCGGGTCAAAGGGAATTCCTCGAAGTTCAAGCAGGCGATGATTAATATCATCAAGAACAGCATTGAATCCCTGGGGGAGGAAGGCACGATTCAACTGCTGGCATACAGCCGGGGGGATAAAATACATATTCATATTAAGGATAACGGGGCAGGTATGGAACCGGCTGTGCTTAGCCGTCTGGGCGAGCCGTATTTCTCCTCTAACAAGACGAAGGGCACGGGGCTCGGGCTGATGGTTACCTTCCGTATTATTGAAGCGATGGAGGGAGAAATTCGTTTTATGAGCAAAAAAGGAGCCGGAACCGAGTCCATCACCATTCTGCCGCGTGCAGAAGGGCCGGACGATTCCAACTCCCGATAAGATAATAGGTTGACTTGAATATGCTACCAGGTTCCCATTGGGGTGATACGTGTCTTCATTACATCGGAAGAAGGGCTTGGGGGAATGACCAGGTAGAATTCATTAGAGCCTTCCTCTACGGTCTTCAGTGTAATGTTGTCAGGAAGGTTGATGCCCAGCGCTTCCTGGAGCGCTGCCTTCGGATCTGCAAGCAGTCTTTGTTTGAAAGCCGGATCTTCCCACGCCTTCTGAATCACCTGATTCTTAAGAACTCCTACTGACAATACAATCACCCTTTCAAAATGGTTATAATTGCCTTTTTAGTATAGCATAGGCCATTCTATAATTCTATTGCTATTTGCATAAATTATGAGAGATTCGAGTGCGAAGACAGCCAGTAATCCAGCCCCCCGCCCAGCAGCAATTGCTTCTGCGCTTCAATGGCTGCGGCGATTTGCTGCAGGTTCTGCACGAGCACGAGATGGAAGGACACCAGCAAGGGCAGCTGTAAGCTGGCCTCCTCCAGGATGAGTTGGTTGGCTTGGGCAGTCGCAGCATATCCGGTAAGTCCGCCTGCTACATAGATGAAGTCCTTCACTGTTGATTCGGTCAGTGGTTCTCCTGCGGCCATCCCGGTACTGGAGCGTACCAGTGACAACAGGCAGTTATAGCTGCTGTCCTCCAGATCCTGTTCCCAATCTTCATAGTCGTCAAGCAGCTGCAGGGTCAACAGCACAGTGTGAATCATCTCTTCGGCCTCGGGAATGGAGGAGGACTGGCCGGAGAGGAGCAGCGCGGCCGTGCTGCTGAGCTTAAGCGGGCTGGCCTTATGGGAGATACGGATGCGGTCATTCAGGAAGTAATCGCTGCCGGCTTCACCGCTCACGCTGTCTGCCCACTCGCTGATGTAACGGCTGAAGCAGGGCCAGAAGGGAGAGTCCGCCGGGAACAGCGGAAGGTAGGTAGCCAGAAACTCGACATAGAGCAGATTGGCAAGTGGCAGCGCTTCCGCAGCCGAGGCCTCCGGGCTGTCCATCAGATCATCCTGGAGGAAGAAGTAGAGCATGAGGAAGATGTTACCTGCGGACATCCTGCGGGCCACTTCAGGACTCAGGCCACAAGGGTCCTGGAGCCAGAAGGGCAGCAGGTAACAGATGTAATTCTTGTGGCTGTCCGGGTGGAACACGTTGAACTGATTGAGATACGACAGGCCGCGGGCATTAAGCGGCTCTGGAAACGCAGAGATCACCCTGCGGTTCTCCTCAAAGACCACACGGAGCTCGTCCTCATAAGCATGAAGCCAATCCATAGGCTTATCTCCTGTCAATTATGTATTTTATTTAAAATATTAGGTAAAAAGTGGTTATATGATCACATTATAATCCTGCGAATGACCTATTTCAATCCAAATTTTGTTGCTGTGCGGCGCAGGATCGCCGGGAGGAGCAGGAGTGTACCTGATTTCACCGGTTGAAGGTAAATGTATGCGTATTAAACCGACCACAATGGGACCCGGGGGCAGCACGTAGGCTGAATGTAATCGAAAAATCGACCATATTGAGCCTGACGGAGGCGTGTGTTCCCAATGTAATCGAAAAACCGACCATATTGGACCTGACGGAGGCGTGTGGCCCGAATGTAATCGAAAAACCGACCACAATGGGACCGGGGGCGGCGCGTAGGCCAAATGTAATCGGAAAACCGACCATATTGAGCCTGACGGAGGCGTGTGGCCCGAATGTAATCGAAAAACCGACCATATTGGGCCTGACGGAGTCGCGTGGAGCAAATGTAATCGAAAAACCGACCACAATGGGACCGGGGGCAGCGCGTAGGCTGAATGTAATCGAAAAACCGACCACATTGGGCGTGACGGAGTCGCGTGGAGCAAATGTAATCGAAAAACCGACCACAATGGGACCCGGGGGCAGCACGTAGGCCAAATGTAATCGAAAAACCGACCATATTGAGCCTGACGGAGGCGTGTGGTCCCAATGTAATCGAAAAACCGACCATATTGGGCCTGACGGAGGCGTGTGGCCCGAATGTATGCGGAAAAACATTCTTTCAAAATCTTTCTATATCACAAAAAAAACTCCCTTTGGGAAATGGAGCTTCTGCACAACCATTTCAAAGGAGAGGTTTCTATTGTACGTTCAAATATAAGAATTTATATGTTGCACACAATAAATTATCCTTCTATTTCTCGCTGAAACGGTACCGTCCTTTAAAAGGACGGCAAAGCCGTTTCCACTTGTAGTGTGTTCTTCCGTAGTGTAATCTACCTAACTGCCTCTGCATCCAGCTTGGCGGCAAGTGCGGTATATTCCCCGCGCAGGCGGACCAGCTTCGAGACACTGCGCTCCAGGCCGCCCGGCCGGTTGCGCCGGGTCCAGAGCTGGCGGTACTGGTGGAGCAGCAGATCCAGATCATGGATCAGCGCCTGTACCTGCGCTGCCTGGGGCTGCGAATCGGCGGCGGCGAGCTGCTGCTTAAGCCGGGTAAGCTGCACGGCATGCTTCACGAAGTGAATGCCGCTGCGCAGTTCTTCTATGACCAATCCGGCGTCGCTGCATTCCAGAACGGGCTGCTCAAGCCTGGCTTCAAGGGCAAGAATGTATTGCTCCAGCTGGTCGAGCTGTTCTACAGGCAGCTTCACAGCCAGCTGCACATGCTCCAGATGGCTGCGCAGCAGCATAGACATCTCCGTGTCATTCGGGCGGACCGTGCCCGACTCCAGCTTGTAGTAGTTGCCCAGATCCAGCAGCAATTGCCCGATGGTTCCTGAGCGGTCTTGGAAGACTGCCGTGTTCAGATAATGCGCCACATCCGCCTCCAGATTCCCCTCTACATTCCAGGCAAGCGCTGCCCCGTAGGCGAATCCGGCATAGCTGACCGGCAGATGCTGCCAGTGGCCGAAATCTCCCCAGTCGGTAATCAGGTAGCCGACAGCGCCGTTTCTCTTGCCATGCACCGCAGCGCTGCGCAGATTGGCGAGCATGTTGTCGGTCCTGCCGGTGAGCGAGTTCCAGGAACTGGTTCCCGGGCAGACATAGAACGGGATGCCTGCCTCCTTGAATTTGCGGGTATCCGCTTCAAAAGGATGAGCCGCGCTGTATCCCCACTCCATGGCGATGATATCCTTCGGCAGCCGTGGGATCAGCTCGGGATGCTGGATGATGATATCGCCCCAGAATTGCATGGTTTTGCCGCGCTGTTTGACCAGTCCGTGAATCTTCTGCAGGAAGGAGAGATACAGCTCGCCTTTGCCGGAAGACTCCGCCAGTGCCTGGCTTGCACCAAGTCCCAGTTCATAAGTCTCATCACAGCCGACATTGAACATCTCTGAGCTGAAGTAGGGAAGGAGGTCATCGTACATCGTGCCCAGGAGCTGCAATACCTCAGGGTCCTCTGTATGGAAGGTTCCGGGATGCATAAATAATCCTTCTGGGTATAAATCGCGATCATACATCTGATCCGGGAGCATGAAGCCTGCGGGGATCTCTGCCAGATGGTTGAACTCCGGCCGGGTTAGCCAGCCTTCCATATGGCCGAAGCTATTTTGATTAGGCACCAGCTCAATATACCGCTCGCGGCAGTAGGCATCCAGCAGCAGGATTTCATCGCCGGTGAGCGGAGTTTCCAGCTCCCATACCTGCGGGAAGGACTCGTAAGCAAACGGAGCTCCTTCTATATATAGCTGCAGCTGATTCAGCTTGAGGTCCGCCATGAGATCAATGATCCGGTACAGGGTATCCAGCGTGGGGATTTTGTTGCGGCTGATATCAAGCATGAGTCCTCTGGCCGCGAAATCAGGCTGATCGCAGATATGCAGATAAGGCAGCGTCCGGCCGCACTGCTGCAGGAGCTGCTTCAGCGTCGCCGCTGCATAATAAGCGCCTTGCGGAGAACCGTAAGCGGCAATGAGACCTTTTTCGTTAATGTGCAGCTCGTAGGCTCCTTCTGCAAGCAGTGCGTTATAGCGGAAGGTGCAAGCCGGAACTGTGGCAGCCCGCTGCCCTATGGACAGAGGCAGACTGAGACGGACCACCTCGGAAGCGGTCTGTTGAAGCCTGCGGGCTGCGGGAAGGGCAGACACCTGATCCTCACCGGCCAGCACAATGCTGCCCCGGGAAGGAAGGGGGAACTGTCCTGCGGATACCGTGATCTTCTGCGGCCGGGGAAAAAGCTGTAAGTGAACAACATCAGACATAGCGTGGACACCTCTTATTCATGTAGAATATGATCATCTTCATTATCAACATATCACTCCTGAACACATGGAGGAATGCAATGTATGCCCAAGCTCATGGATTATATGATCAGCCCGTATCCTATAAGAATTATTGATCCGAAGGTGGAGGCCGCCAGGCTGCGCCTGAAGTCGATTCGTGTCGGGCAAGCCGGCCATCTGCCGGGAAGAACGCTGTTTCGTTCGGGTGTCACCTTTGAACACTGGGCACTTGTATATATAGTCGCAGGAGCCGGAACTTATACGGAGAACGGAGGACCAGAGCAGCAGGTCCATGAGGGAAGCCTGTTTTTTTTCAGACCCGGTTATAGCTACAGCTTCGGACCGCCCCCAGGCGGGTATTGGGATGAATACTATATTAATTTCAGCGGAAGCCGTGTCACAGAATGGCTGGAAGCGGGAATGATTGCGGGTGGAGAGGTAACCCGGGGGGATAAGGCGGAAGGGCTGAAAGCGTCCTTTGAAAAGGTTCTGGCGTACATGGCCGGAGATGTTCCCGGTGATGCGGACCGGGCTGCGCTGCTGCTGGAGGAGATGCTGCTGGAATGCTCGCTGCAGCTCCAGGGCAGCCGCCGCCCGTGGCAGCAGGAAGCCATGCCGCTGATCCGGGAGGCGCTGAATGCCTGCATTTATGAGCAGCCCGATCTGCCGGGGATGGCCGAGCGCCTGCACCTGTCCATGTCTACACTCCGCCGCACCGTGCGGCGGAGCAGCGGGTACCCGCTGCATGAATATATCCACAGGCTGAAGATGGCCGAGGCCAAGCATTTGCTGCTGAATACCTCCCTGCAGGTGCAGGAGATAGCGGGAATGCTTCATTATAGGGATAGTTTTTATTTTTCAAGGCTATTCAAGAAATATATGGGCCTCTCCCCGCAGACCTGCCGGAATCATCTGTGACATATTAAACGACATAATTCTACTTTTTATCTTAAAATAGTCTCAGGATAATGTCGTTTTTTGCAGATTTTTGTTGACACACAGAAAAAAACAGTGATATGCTCTAGATAATATTAGCAGTTCTAGAATAGTTCTTCTAGACTATGCCGGAGATGAGACTATTGAGAGAGTATTACTGCATCAGTTGCCGCAGTCTCCATAAGGTGGTAGGACCTAATCATACCTTGCGTATTTTGTCCACCGGGTATCATATCGTTGGCGAACAGCGCTATCAAATTTGTATATGTAATAATGCCAAGCTGGAGCAAGCTGTGACGGCGGTGACTGAATAGACTGTGCCGGGTGTACTCACCGGATAACCGAAGACTTCTCTTTTGAAGAGCTTGTCCCTGGAGGGAGAGGCTCTTTGTCATGCCCGGAGCCGGACTGGATAATTTTGCATACGCTATCATTTGAGGAGATGGATAGAATTGTTTAATTTTTCATGAAAAAAGAATAATTATACCCATTTTATTTTCAAAGTAAACGCTATCATTAGAAATCGAAACTTGTTATTGTGATTTTTCTCATGTATGATGCTTTTAAACATAGCTTAGAATAAACTCGAATTTTCCACAAACTGGAGAATAGGGTGGTGGGATGAACATTAAATTAACAGTCGAAGACCGTACGATCGCCTTTTTCAGAATCTTTTCTTTGTCCCTCACATCGTTTATGTACCTCATGGTTCCTGCGGGGCCTTCCGTAATATACAAATCCCTACTAATCATTGTGCTATTCTTATTTGCCCAACTATTCCCGTATTATTACCGGAGGTTCCATGCAAAAGCCCGTACTCTAATGCTGATGGTCAGTATGGAGACGGCACTCATTGCGGTGTTGATGTTATTTACTGGAGGATACGATAGTCCTTTTAAGCTATATGTACTGAATCCGGTGCTGTTTGCGGCGGGTGCGCTCTCTTTGTATTGTGCCTGGAGTCTGATCCTGGGTTATATTGCCATGGTGGCGGTATCGGGCTACATGGATGCCGGTTCTCCGGGTCTTACGATTGCTGAAACTATGCTTGCCAATGGTAACCTGTTTCTAGCCCTGGCTCTCGCGGTTATAGTTATGCAGATGGTTAAGGGGATAAAGCGGCAGCGGGAGGAAGCGAACGCGCGGACCAACGATACCATGGAGCATATCAAATCGCTTTATCACATCGTGGAAACATCAAGCCAGCATGACTTCATGAATATTGGCCAAGTCATTACCGACTATGTGGTCAAGCTTACCAAGCTGGAGAAGGCACTGTTCTGGTTCGCCAAAAAAAGCGGTGAGCCTGCTCCGCAGAGCCGCCAGACGGGATGGCAGCATGAGGAGGAGCGCTTTCTGTTCATGGAGCTTGAGAAGCACGAGCATGAATGGAGGCTGCAGCGTGAACCGGTATTCAAGAGTATGCCGGGGATCGGCGACTTCCTGCTGATGCCGGTAAGAATGAGCACCCGGTTCGTCGGAATGATTGGCGTGAAGCTGGAAGCCTCGGAAGGGCTGGAGGGCCGCCGGTGGTACATCCAGCAACTGATGTTCCTGTCGGAGCTGAGTGCGATTATTCTTGAGCGCCACGAGCTGGGCGTGATCGAGAACCGGCTGATCATCACGAACGAGCAGAACCGGATAGCCGATGAGATGCACGACAGTGTCTCCCAGAGTCTTTTCGGAATCGTCTATGCGACCCACTCCCTGAAGCAGACCTGGCGCAAAATGTCTGAGCGGGAGCTGGAGGAGCAGATTGAGCTTATCCATGATTCAGCCACCAAGGTAGCCAAGGAGCTGCGGATTACCATCTACAGCCTCAGCTCCAAGAAGAGCGGCGGCCCGAGCTGGCTTGGGATGGTGCGCTCGCATCTGAAAAGCCTCTCCCGGCTTAATGATGTTGAGATTGAACTGAAAATAACGGGGGATGATTTCAGTCTCCCTTATCCTTACCACAAGGCACTCTTCCGGATTATCTCCGAAGCGACCGGCAACGCCATAAGACATGGTGCTGCCAGCCGGGTGGATGTAGAACTGTCGCTTAAGCCGAAATGGATTAGACTATCGATTATCGACGATGGCGTCGGTTTCGATGCAGATCTAAGCTGGAACGAACCTGATGAGCACTCAGGCGGACTGGGAATGAAGAATATGCAATATCTGGCACAGTCCCTTGGAGGCGATTTCCAGTTAACCAGCAGTGAGAACGCTGGAACCAGAATTTTAATCTCTATACCTGTCGGTGTGGCTGAACTGAAAAATGCATAAACTTTAGGCAGGAGGTCGTTCAAGTGAAAATCGTCATTGTTGATGATCACCCTTTGGTGAGAAGAGGATTGGCATCTGTGATATCGATGCAGTCCAATCTGCAGTTTGCCGGCGAAGCAACGAATGGCCAAGAAGCTCTTCTCGTGATTGAGGAGATACAGCCTGATCTTGTGCTGATTGATCTGAAGCTTGCCGATGAATCGGGCCTGGATATTATCAAGGAAGCCCGCGTGCGCGGATTCTCATGCAAGTTCATCCTGCTAACATCCTCAGCCAGCCGGGAAGATTTCCTGAAGGCGGAGGAAGTGCTGGTAGACGGTTATGTACTGAAGGAAGCTCTGCCGGAGGAATTGCTGTTTGCCATTCAACTGGTCCACAAGGGCAGGAAGTATTACGATCCCGGGCTGATGGAAGATAAGATGCGCATGAGCGGCAGCAGTCCGACCGATGAGCTTACACCCAAAGAGAAGGAAGTTCTGATTGAGCTGGGACAGGGGGCCTGCAACCGCGAGATTGCTTCACGCCTGTTCATCAGCGAATTCACCGTCAAGAAGCATGTCAGCCAGATTCTGGCGAAGCTGCAGGTGGCAGACCGGACGCAGGCGGCCTTATACGCCAATGCTGTCGGGCTTACCAAATATGAGATGTCATACGATTAATAATCATCCCTGTGAATGATCGGGGACGGAGCACGGACCACGTTGTCCGTGTTTTTTTGCGTTCAGGGAAATCAAAGAAGGGGGAGATTACCGGTGCAGGCCGGATGTATGCCAAAAACAGCACACATTATGCTCGCAAGCGGGCCCACGGCCCGAATGTATGTGAAAAACAGCATACATTATGCTGGCGCGGAGTGCTGACACGAAGGTGCGCCGGCATCCTTCACCCGGCTGGGTAATCTTGGCTCACTGCTGGTGTTAGCATTTTCCATGGATATGGTACTAAAGTATACCATCCACCCCCTCTGGCGGACCAAACACAGTCACTCGAAAGTGAAGTGTAAAGTGATGCTAGGGGGCATGTGATAAATCCTGCGCGTTGTTAGAATAAAAGCAAGACATCTGAAACTTTCATGATTGCTTTCAAAACGAACATAAGCGGAAGGAGGGTTACTGTGGAAAAGACGATTCTGGATTACATTAACCTGATAAAGAAAAAATTATGGTTAATCATGGTATTTGTACTGATCTCCTGCGCCACCACCTTCTACGTCAGTAAAAACTTCGTTGCACCCGTCTACTCCGCCTCTGGACAGCTACTGGTCAACAACGTTGTGAATGTCCCCGAGAGCAATAATCTCAACGCACTTAACTTCAGTCTTAACCTCATCGAGAGCTATAAGGAAATCATGAAGTCGCCAACCATTATGAAGAGTGTGATCGCGGAGCATCCCGAGTTCGGTCTGACGGCGGGCCAACTGGCTGCCAAGCTGCAGATCAAATCCTCGGAGAAAAGCCAGGTGATTAATCTGACCGTGGAGGATAAGGATTACGGCACTGCAGCTACGATTGTAAACGCGGTTTCGCAGACCTTCATCCGCAGCCTGCCGGCACTGATGAACCTGGATAATGTAACATTCCTGACTCCGGCTGATCCTGCAGCCCAGCCTCTGCCGGTCAACGGCGGGGTGACCATGAATATTCTAATCAGTTTCGTGGTGTCACTGATGGCAGCGGTCGGGATTATCCTGCTGATGGAGACGCTGAACGGTACGCTGAGAAACGAGAAGGAAGCGGAATTTGAGCTTGGCCTTCCGGTCATTGCCAGTATTCCAGCCATCCGCAAACGCGATTTCGGCAGTGCGAACAATGACAAGGCAAGAGTAGGGGAGGGCAAATATGTTACGGCTGAATAGAAGTCTAATCGCGGACATAAACCCGTCATCGCATGTCTCCGAATCCTTCCGCTCGCTGCGCACGTATATCCGCCAGCTCGGCTTGCTGAAGGGGCCAGGCGGACAGGTGCTGCTCTTCACTTCAGCGGAGAGCGGCGAAGGCAAGACCACCATTCTCTCCAATCTGGCTGTATCCTTCGTACAGGATGGCAAGAAGGTGGCGGTGGTGGATTGTAACCTGCGGAAGCCCGGCCTGCATAGCGTGTTCGATGTGGAAGGCAGCCAGGGGCTGGCAGCTTACTTGAGCGGCTACGAGGAAGCAAAGGACGTTCTGGTATACGGCAGCTTGGCGAATCTGGCGGTAATCCCTGCCGGAGTGAGTACAGTCAGTCCGCCGGATCTGCTCGGCAGCGAGAAGATGGCCGGGCTGCTTACAGAGCTGAAGGCAAGCTTCGATCTGATTCTGCTGGATTCGCCGCAGGCGGTCGATTACAGCGATGCACGGATTCTGGCCCCGCTCTCGGATGGGGTGGTCATTGTCGCCAGACACGGCCGGACGAAGCGCGAAGCGCTCCGCAAGCTGAAGGGTCTCATGGAACAGACGGGTGTAAGGATTCTCGGAATAGCAATGAACCAGACCAAGTAGAACACCGAAGCGGCAATGTGAACGAAACTATTGGGAGGTATGTGTGATGAAAAAGGTAAAAAAGGTAATTATCCCGGCGGCCGGGTTAGGCACACGTTTCCTTCCGGCGACCAAGGCAATGCCCAAGGAAATGCTGCCTATTATCAACAAACCGACGATCCAGTATATCGTGGAGGAGGCCATTGCCTCCGGGATTGAAGACATCATCATTGTTACCGGTAAGGGAAAGCGGGCGATCGAGGATCATTTCGACAACGCCTTTGAGCTTGAATCCCGGCTGCTGGAGGACGGTAAGCTGGAGCTGCTCAAAGAGGTACAGCGGTCCTCCAAGGTGGAAATTCACTACATCCGGCAAAAGGAACCCAAGGGTCTCGGCCATGCCGTATGGTGTGCCAGACGGTTCATCGGCGATGAGCCATTCGGCGTTATGCTCGGCGATGATATTGTAACCGGACAGGTCCCTTGCCTGAAGCAGCTGATCGACCAGTATGAGGAGACCCAGAACTCGGTGATCGGGGTACAGGTTATCCCGGATGAATTCACGAACCGCTACGGGATTATCGAGCCGGATCTGCAAGACGGGAAGCTCTACCGGGTGAACAACTTCGTGGAGAAGCCGGCACTTGGCACGGCGCCTTCCAATCTGGCAATCATGGGCCGCTATGTCTTTACCCCTAAGATCTTCAAGTATCTCGATCTTCAGGAGAAGGGTGCGGGCGGTGAGATCCAGCTGACGGATGCCATTCAGAAGCTGAACCAGAGCGAACGTGTCTATGCTTATAACTTCGACGGTACCAGATATGATGTCGGCGAACGGCTCGGTTATATTTTGACCACACTGGAATTTGCCTTAGAGAGCGAGGATCTGCGTTATCAGGTCATGGATGCTATGGCGGAATGGTTAAAAAAAGCGGGACAGACCTCGGTCAGCAGCTGAGACGGTTCCCCGAAAGCGGGCGACACAAGCCGGAGTCAAGAAGTAAGGCTGCATAAACCTTAACGAGAAATGAGGAGAGATGAGCATGCAAAAACTGCCGGAAGACTATGAGGCCGTCCTGCCGAAACTTTACATGCTGCATTCGGGTGAAGAAAGCAAGGGAATGGAGTCCTATCTGGTCATGAAGCGGATCATCGACATCTTGTTCTCTGCCCTGGGGCTGCTGTTCCTGCTCCCGCTCTTCGCAGTGGTGGCTGTCCTGATTAAGCTGGAAGATCCGAAGGGCAAGGTGTTCTTCCGCCAAATGCGGGTCGGCAAGGACGAGAAGCTGTTCCCCATGTACAAGTTCAGATCCATGGTCTCTAATGCCGAGGAGCTGAAGGAAAGTCTCATGGCCTATAACGAAGTAAGCGGCGCGATGTTCAAGATCAAGAATGATCCCCGTATTACACGGATTGGAAAATTCATGCGCAAGACCAGTATTGATGAACTGCCGCAGCTCTGGAACGTGCTGATGGGGCATATGAGTCTGGTGGGTCCCCGTCCTCCGCTCGTTGAAGAGGTGGAGCAGTACACGGAATACGACAAGCAGCGGCTGATGGTAACCCCCGGCTGCACCGGCTACTGGCAGGTAAATGCCAGAAACAGCGTCGGCTTCGACGAGATGGTTCAGCTGGACCTCACGTATATCCACATGCGCAGCACGATGCTGGATCTGAAGATTATTGTCAAGACCGGCCTGATGCTGCTAGGTTCCAAAAATGCTTATTAAAAATATGGGAATTAGGTGATGCCGATGTTCGTACACGGAGATGGACCTGAGATTTCCATTATCATATGCACCTATAACCGGTCGGCGCTGCTGGTGAAGACTCTTCATTCACTGCTGCCGCTGGAGAATTTGCACCAGGCCGAGATCATCGTCGTGGATAACCAGTCCACGGATGATACGGCGGCCGCCATTAAGGGGTTCATCGAAACCTATGGTGCGGATATGGATATCCGTTATCTGCTGGAGCCGGTTCAAGGGCTGTCAGCAGCCCGGAACACAGGAATTCTGGCTTCCAAATCGCAGCTCATCGCTTTCCTGGATGATGATGCGATCCCCTGCCGGACCTGGATTACAACCATTGTGAACACCTTTGCGGATAAGCCGGAGGTGATGGCTATGGGCGGCAGGATTGCTCCGATCTTCGAGAGCAAGCGCCCGGATTGGCTGATCAAGCCGTTCGAGCTTCCTTATACGATTGTCGATCTGGGGAGCCGGATCAAAGAGTATCCGAAGCGGCTTCACCCTTGCGGTGCCAATATGGCGATGCGCAAGCCGGTATTCGATATCAGCCTGTTCCCGCTGGAGCTGGGCCGCAAGGGCGATTCGCTGCTCTCGGGTGAAGAGACCTGGCTGTTCAGCCAGTTGCAGCAGGAAGGGCATTCCATTCTCTATCATCCCGAGATGGCCGTGGATCATTTCGTTCCGGCGAACCGGCTGACGGAGGACTGGATCATGAAGCGGTATTACAGCCAAGGCATATCGAACGCTATGAAGAGTGAAGGAATGAAAGGGCATCTGCTGCTCCTGGGCAAGACAGGCGCCAAAGTCATCTACATTCTGGCAGATTCCGTTCTATCCCGCAGTAAGGGAAGGAAGCTGCTGAATAAATGCCGGCTGGAGAGTATTCGCGGAACTCTTCATATGATTCTTAACCGGAAGAGGGAATCCGCAGCGGGGTGAGGGGAGGTACGCGCGATGACCCATTTTGAGTGGGGCTCCAAAATCAATAGTCTGCCATACGGAATGCTCTATCTCGTAACTGCACTGTTCCTGGGAACAGCCGTCATCTTCCAGCCGGTCATCGCAGTAGCGGCCGTATTCTTCATTCTGCTGCTGGTTGCCTCCCTATCACGCCCTGAACTGATCAGCTATTTCGTTCTGCTGACCACGGCGGTCTCGATTAACTTCTTGTACAGCGGGAGTATGTTCGGTATTGAGATCCTGTCGCTCTACAAGCTGGTTATTCTGATGCTGCTGGTGCCGTGTATCCTGGTCAATGGCCTCAGGTTCAAGCTCAGTCCTCCCTTATGGGCGATGCTGGCCCTGATTCTGCTCACCTTCAGCTTCTCCATCTGGCTGCCGGAGATGAGCACATCGATTGCGGTCAAAGCCTTCATCGGACTGTCTCTGCCCTTCGTGCTTCTGCTGATCAACTGGAAGAAGGAGGTCGCCGAGAAGCAGATTCGGATCATTACCCTGCTGCCGCTGGTCAGCATGCTGCTGGGCGTGGTGCTCCAAGCTGCGAATATACATTCACTGGTAGCCGTTGAGTTCACAGGCGCGGTTCGGGTGCAGGGGGCGAACATACCGCCTCACCTGGCGATGCTGGCCTTCATGGGAGTAGCGATCGCGTTCATCGAGATCAAGCGCAGTCCGCAGTATACCCGGTTCAATTACATCATGCTGGGGCTGAATTTCTTGATTCTGGTGATTACAGGCACGCGCGGGCCGATTCTCGCCCTGGTCCTGATGGTGCTATATTACTTCTATGATATCTCTCGCGCCTTCTTGAAGGGGAAGAAGAGATTTCTGATCCCGCTGCTGTGTTCACTGCTGGTCATCACCTCGGCAGTATATATGCAGCTGGACAACATCAAGAAGCGATCCTTCGAACGGACGACCGAGACGGGAATTGACCTGTCGGGGCGGGCGGAGGCCTGGGAGTACTTCTTGAACAAGGCGGCGGATTCGCCGGTGGCAGGACGGGGGCTTGGAGCCGTAACGGTGGCGAATGACGGAACGCTCTACGGAGGGTTCGTGGTTCCGCATAACGAATATATCCGCTTTTATTACGATGGGGGATACGTTGGTGCCATCCTGCTGCTGCTGTCCTTGCTCGCTGTGTTTTTAATGGTATACAGAGTTCTTTTGCCGGCGGTCAAACCTTATTATTCTCTCTTTATTGCAGCATTTCTGATCTATTCTTTCACGGATAACACGCTGTCGACGGTCCAATTCATCATTCCGTTCTGTTGGTACCTGAACTGCCTGTATCGATCTTCACAGCTGGCCGATTCCCCACAAAAAGAAGTGATACGATGAATCAAGTGAACATGTTCGATGTCAATTTCGATAACTATGATTTCATGGACCTGCTGGATTATATCGACAGAACCATTCAGGAGAGGAACCAATCCTACATCCTGACCTGTAACGTCGACCATGTGATCAAGCTGCGCAAGGATAAAGAGTTCCGGGAAGTGTACTCCGAAGCAGGTGCCGTAGTCGCGGACGGGATGCCGATTATCTGGGCGTCCAAGATGCTCGGCAAGCCGCTGAAGCAAAAGGTGTCCGGCGCAGACCTGTTCAGTCGCCTGGGCAATGCGTTCGAGCAGAGGCAATACCGGTTGTTCTTCCTCGGTGCCGCCGAGGGTGTGGCAGAGCAGGCAACGAAGAATCTGAAGGCCGCCTTCCCGGGCATTAACGTAGTGGGCTGTTACTCTCCCTCCTACGGCTTCGAGCACAACGAAGAAGAGAACCGGCATATTATCCGGCTGCTGACCGAGAGCCAGCCCGATATCGTGTTCGTAGGGGTAGGCGCACCGAAGCAGGAGAAGTGGATCTACCGTCACTATACCTCCTACCAGGCGCCGGTCTCCATCGGCGTAGGTGCAACCTTCGACTTCTTGTCCGGCTCGGTGAAGCGGGCACCGGATTTCATGCAGCGAACCGGCATGGAGTGGCTATGGAGACTTAGCCAGGAGCCGGGCCGGTTATGGAAAAGATACCTTGTCGACGATGCCCAGTTCCTGGTGCTGCTGCTCAAGGAGCTGCGCAAACGGGGCAAGGTGAAGAACAGCAGTACGGATTGAAGAAAGCGGCGAAAGACGGGAGGCAGGGAATGAAGATGCTAAGCAGAGATGAGAATAGTCTGAATCTTCCATCGGCACAAGCCGTGAAGTCGGCTGTAATGATGACCTTGATCTGCGCCTCGGCGCTGGCCCTGCCGCTTGCGATCGGCTTCGCCAGTGCGAACCTGAGCGCGTCGAACAGCCTGCAGGGCATCATTCTGGCAGGCATCCTCTTTCCGGCCTTGCTGCTGGCCTTGCTGAATACACGGATGCTGATTCCGTACACTCTGCTGATCTGGGCAGTTGCCCCGGAGCTGCGGCGGATTGCAGACTGGTACGAAGGCGTGTATCATTCCGTCTCTCTGCTCAGTCTGGCCCCGCTGCTGACCGGAGCGACCTTAGCCATTCCGGTGCTGCGGGAAATTCACCGGATCCGCAAGTCCTCCACCCGGATTATTCTGCTGTTCTCCATCGCTCTGGCCTACGGCGCATTGATTGGTCTGGCGAAGAACGGCATCGGCTCGGTATACGATCTGGCGAATTACATCGTACCGCTGCTGCTGATACCCTTCTTCGCGGTGACGCCGTTTAAGCCGAAGGATATCGACCGGCTGCTGTACGCTTTTGCCAACATTGCCGTGCTGGTTGCCGTTTACGGGATCGTGCAGTATCTGACCGTTCCTCCCTGGGATGCCTTCTGGATGCGGAATGCCGATATGATCTCCATCGGGACCCCCTATCCGCTGGAGATCCGGGTCTTCTCGACACTGAACTCCCCGGGTCCCGCTGCAACCTTCCTGGTCTTCGCCCTGGTGCCGATGATTCTGGAGAAAAGATGGCAGGGTACCCTGCGCTGGCTCGGTGTTCTGCTCGTAGTAGTCTGCCTGCTGACTACGCTCGTCCGGTCCGCATGGCTGGTCCTGCTGGTGATGCTGCTGGTCTACATCGCTTCCTCTCCCTCCAAGGGCAAATGGAAGACGCTGTTCCAGCTCGCATTCGTGGCAGCCGCGCTGTTCTGGATCGTGCCGAAGCTCCCTGGAGCAGAGGGGCTGGTGGCTCGGATGGAGACCCTGACCTCCGTGCAGGAGGATCATTCCTACAATGAACGCCTCAGTCTCTGGACCAACATGCTGCCGATGGTCGCAGGCAACCCGGTAGGGCAGGGGATCGGCAGTGTAGGCCAGGGCACCAAGCTTGGCAACGGCGGAGAGCTGGGGGAATACGGCAATATGGATAACGGCTTCATCGCGCTGCTGCTGACCTTCGGTGTACTCGGCGCATTGTTTTTCTTCGGAGCGCTCGGTGCGGTCATCAAGGAGATCGGCGCCAGAGTCACCCGCAGGAATGAACTTCAGCCTTACGCCAGACTGGCGCTGGCGGCGTGGATGGGAGCTGTAGCCAGCCTGATATCGGATAACGGCTTTCCCGGTCTTAAGGGGTATCTGATCTGGATGCTGATCGGACTTGGCCTCAGTGCCAAGGAGCTCAATCAAAGCAGAAAGAAGGGACTACCGCATGCAGCAGTCAAGCGCCAAATCACTACCCGCTAACCGGGTATGGTCCACCTTCCGGAGATTCACGAAGAGTAAGGACAATAGCTCGGCTGCTGTCAAAACGATGTTCGTCAGCGTGCTGATCCTGCTGGTCAATATGCTGACCGGCGTACTGACCGCCCGTTATCTCGGTCCGACCGGCCGGGGGGAGCAGACAGCGATGGTGAACTGGTCGCAGTTCCTGGCCTTCAGCATGAGCTTCGGGATTCCCTCGGCGCTGATCTACAACGCCAAGAAGAATCCGGAGGAAGCCGGGGTGCTGTACCGGATCGCCCTGCTGATCGGCCTGACGTTCGGAACCATCGCCATGACAGTCGGGATACTCGTGCTGCCTTATTGGCTGGGGTCGTTCAGTCATGAGGTAGTGGTCTTCGCCCAGTGGTCGATGATTCTCTGCCCGCTGATTGTGGTGTCGCAGATCAACAACGCGGCCTTCCAGTTCAGAGGGGACTACAAGACCTTCAACTGGATGCGGTACCTGGTGCCGCTGCTGACGCTGGGAGCCATCGGCATTCTGATCCTGACCGGCTACATGAATCCTTATACAACTGCACTGGCCTATCTGGTGCCGTCAGTTCCGCTGTTCATCGGGATGACAATTCTGCTGCTGCGGACCTACAAGGTCAAGCTCCGGGATTCCTATCTTAATTTCAAAAGATTGTTCACCTACGGTCTGGGCTCCTACGGGAACGACCTGCTTGGACAATTCTCGGTATACATAGACCAGATCATCATTGCCGGATTACTGAGACCGGCAGATCTGGGGCTCTATGCGGTAGCGGTCAGCCTGTCGCGTATGGTGAACTTCTTCGCGAATTCGATCACGGTGGTGCTCTTCCCGAAGGCCTCCGAGATGTCGAAGGACGAAGCGGTTGCCCTTACCTTCAAGGCTTTCCGGATCAGTACTACCTGTACTCTGCTTGGCGCAGTGTTCCTGATGCTGGTAGCGCCCTTTGTCATCCCGCTGCTCTACGGCAAGGATTTCAATACCGCGCTTACCGTGTTCCGCCTGCTGCTGCTGGAAGTAACCATCAGCGGCGGGACGCTGATTCTGGCTCAGGTGTTCATGGCGCTGGGCAAGCCGAAGTTCGTATCCATCCTGCAGGGGGTCGGCCTGATCCTCGTGATTCCGCTGCTCTTCCTGCTGGTGCCGAAGTTCGGATTGTTCGGAGCCGGGGTGGCTATGCTCTCATCGGCTGTGCTGCGGTTCCTGTTCATTATTCTCAATATCAGGTACAACCTGAAGGTGAAGCTTCCGCGGCTGCTCATTAACGCCCAGGACCTTCAGTGGATGAAGACGACGATGAATTCGTATATTCGTAAGAAACCTATGGATGTGTAGAGGATGTCTAAGCATTTAAGGGTTTGATTCAAGTGTTTTGCTTATGAATCAAATGGTTTGTATTTGTTTCAGCGAGCAGAGACACGATGCGAGCCCCTATCTGCTTAAAAAACCATGGGACGGTGCTTGGAGGAACGTAGAGAAAATTTGGAGCTGTAGGAGCGAATGCGTCCGCCTTTGTGTTTGGATTTCTACCGCGAAAAGCGGTTCTAATCAGGAAATCTAAACACAACAGCGGCCGTAAGCCCAAACTTTTCTCGGAGCGACGACACACACCGGACCATCAGAAGGAGGATACCTATCATGGATTCAGTAACAAGCGTGCTTGGCGGCCGGGGCAGCTACCCGATCTCGGCGGTCATCATTGCCCAGGACGACGAAGTTCGGATATCCAAAGCCATTCAGTCCTGCCGGTTATTCGCCGATGAGGTGGTTGTAATCGACGGAGGAAGCAAAGACGGGACCGTAGGGCTATCCGAGAGCCTGGGATGCCGGGTGTATGTCAACCCATGGCCCGGATATGCGAAGCAAAGGGAATTCGGAGTGGAACGTGCCATCCATGATTGGGTCTTCCTGATTGATACCGACGAAGTGGTCAGCGAGGAGCTGGCCCGGGATATCCTGGAGCGCAAGCCGGGACTGACCGATGCTACGGTCGCGTTCTCGCTGTACCGGATTGGCGACTTCCTAGGCAAATGGCTGGATAAAGGCGAGTATCTGGTGCGGCTGTATAACCGCAAGGAATACGGTATCCGCAACTCTCTGGTGCATGAGATGCCAGAGGTGTCCGAGGAACGGACCGTGAAGCTGAACGGAACGCTGTGGCATCAAGGCTTCCGCAGCATCAACGATCATGTCGCCCGGTTCAACAAATACACCGATCTGGAAGCAGAGAGTGCATTCGCCAGCGGCAAGCCGTTCAAGCTGAGTCACCTGCTGCTGCGTCCGCCGGCACGGTTCCTGCAGAAGTATTTCCTGCATGGCCTGTTCAAGAAAGGCATCTCGGGCTTCGCGGTATCCGTCTTCTGGGTGATGTATGAATTCATGGTCGGCTTCAAGCATTACGAATTGCACAGCGCAGGCAGGCTGGCCCGGCATAACGAAGCGGGTCAGGCCGAGAAGGAGAACAAGGGGGAGAGAAGCTATGTCGTACAATGACGGACTCAACATTATGACGACCGGCCTCAGCTGGCCCTCGTTACAGCCCGGAGGACTGAACACCTATTTCAAATCCGTGTGTGAACAGCTCTCTTCACGGAACCGGGTGCATGCCCTGATCTGCAGCCAGGAAACACCGGAGACGCCGAAGGAACTGATCATTCACAATGCCGGTGATCCGAAGGAGACGATCTGGAAGCGCAAGGATGCTTTCCAGCGCAAGGCGGCCTCCCTGATGGGGGATGGCAGCGGGCGGATTGATATCCTCTACACCCACTTCGCCCCTTACGGCATCGGGCCGGCGATTGAAGCGAAGAAGCGGGGGATTCCGGTCATCATGACCTTCCACGGCCCGTGGAACGAAGAGATGAAGATCGAAGGTCAAGGTATCAAGCATAAGGTCAAAACAACGATTGCCAAATCGATAGAACATAAGGCTTACAAGCTGGCGGACAAATTCATCGTCCTCAGCGATTATTTCCGCAATATGCTGCACGAACTGCATGGTGTACCGCTGCATAAGATTACTGTCATTCCGGGAGCGGCCAATGTCGAGCGGTTCACACCCGCCCCCAATCGGCTGGCGGTCCGCCGGACGCTGAATCTGCCGGAAGGCGCAACAACCGTCCTGACGGTCCGCCGGCTGATGAACCGGATGGGGCTGCTGCAGCTGCTGGAAGCCTGGAAGCAGGTGGCAGAGCGGTTCCCGAATGCGATTCTGCTGATCGGGGGCAAGGGCCCGCTGCGCGGGGAGCTGGAAGAGCGGATCGCCGATTACGGGCTGGGCAACAAGGTCCGGCTGCTCGGGTACATTCCCGATCATGAGCTGGCCTCCTATTATCAGGCGGCAGATATGTTCGTCGTTCCATCCCAGGCGCTGGAAGGCTTCGGCCTGATCACCGTCGAGGCGCTGGCCTCGGGGCTGCCGGTGATGGCTACGCCGGTCGGCGGCAACAAGGAGATTCTCCAGGGCTTCCGTCCGGAGCTGCTGTTCAAGAGTGCGGCCAGCGAGGATATGGCGGAAGGCATGATTCATATGCTGAGCAACCGCAAGCTGCTGCCGGGCCGGGACGAATGCCGGAATCATGTGCTGGAGAAGTACACCTGGCAGCATGTGGGCGACAAGATTGAATCTGTATTCCTCGAAACCTTGGGAAAGGGTGTGAGCGTAGGATGATCAAAGTCGCTTATATCGACCACACCGCCAAATGGAGCGGGGGCGAGGTTGCCCTGTTCAACATCCTCACCAACATTGGTGAGCAGATTGAGCCGCTGGTGATCCTGGCGGAGGAAGGCACGCTTGCCGAACGTCTGCGGGAGAAGGGCATCGATGTCCGCATTATCCCGCTGGATGAGAGCATCCGCAGCCGCGGCCGCAATGCCGTGAATCTCGGGGCTCCGGCGGCTGCTATGAAGCTGCTGGCTTATGGCCGTAAGCTGGCTCCGCTGCTGAAGGAAGAGAAGGTGGATTGCGTGCATACCAATTCCCTGAAATCGGCCTTTTACGGAGCTGTTGCTGCCAAAAAAGCGGGCGTGCCGCTGATCTGGCACATCCGGGATCACATCGGGGCGCCTTATCTGAAGCCGGTTGTCGCCAAGGCGATCCGGCTGCTGTCACGCCTGCTGCCGAACGGGGTCATTGCCAATTCCCACTCCACGCTGAATGCGCTGGAGCTGCCGCGCTCGAAGAAGACGCTGGTCGTCTACTCGGCCTTCGCCAAGGCGATCGGTGAAGGGATCGGCCGGCGGGACCGGAAGGACTTCAACGTCCTGCTGGTCGGGCGGCTCGCCCACTGGAAAGGCCAGCATATTGTGCTGGAAGCGGCCAAGGCCTTCAAGCAGGACAGCCGCGTGAAGTTCTGGCTGGCCGGTGACGCTTTGTTCGGAGAGGAAGAATACAAGCAGGAATTAATTCAGCAGATGCAGCAAGGGGACATCACCAATGTCAGCCTGCTGGGTCATGTGGATGATATACAAGGACTCATGAACCAAGCGGATTTACTGATTCATACGTCGATCACTCCTGAGCCGTTCGGCCAGGTCATCGTCGAAGGCATGGCAGCCGGATTGCCGGTCATTGCCTCCAATGAAGGCGGTCCGGTAGAGATCGTAGTTCCTGGTGAGACAGGACTGCTGATCCAGCCCGGAGATGCTACTGTACTTGCAGACTCCATCACCTGGATGCTGAACCATCCCGAAGAGCGTAGACGGATGGCGGACAATGGAATGAGACGGGTGAAAGAGCATTTTGTCATCGAGAATACGGTCAAGGATATTGTCGCTTACTACAAAGGTCTGCTGGCAGTCACCTGACCTTCCCGCTCCATAATGCTTAAGGCTTGCATCATATCTGTCTCTAGCCATGCGTGTACTGCTTAATGATGCTGCTCCATAAAACTTTGAGGATGATTCACATGAAAATTGCGATCGCGCACGATTATTTAATCCAGATGGGCGGGGCGGAACGGGTGGTGGAGGTGTTTCATCACATGTACCCGGAAGCTCCGATCTTCACAACGGTTTTTAACGGAAGCCGCCTGACCGATAACCTCAAAGATGCCGATATCCGGGCCTCCTGGCTGCAGAAGATTCCGGGAGTGAAGCGTAACTTCAAAGGGGTGCTCCCGCTCTACCCCATGGCTGTCCGCGATTTGGACTTCAGCGGGTATGATATCGTTCTTAGCTCCAGCAGTGCTTTTATGAAAAGCATTCAGGTGCCCGAGTCCACCTTCCATCTGTGCTACTGTCATACGCCGATGCGTTTCGCCTGGGACTATGACACATACATGGAGCGGCAATCGAATTCCGGGTTGTTCAAAAGACTGCTTAAGGTGTATATGCAGCGGCTCAAGAACTGGGATCAGCGCACCTCCAAAAATGTGAACCAGTTCGTCGCCAACTCCTCAGTCGTGAAGACGCGGATTCAGAATTATTACCACCGGGATTCCGATGTGATTTTCCCGCCCATCAATACGGCCCGCTTCTCCAGCTCTACGAGCATCGGCGATTATTATCTGATTGTCTCGCGGCTGGTCTCCTACAAGCGGATCGATCTGGCGGTGGAGGCGTTCAACCGTAACGGGCTCAAGCTGTATATTGTCGGGGACGGACCGGACAGGAAGCGTCTGGAAGGCATGGCCAAGGGGAATGTTTCGTTTCTGGGCCGGCTGGAGGATGAGGAAGTCACAGGGCTGATGTCCCAGTGCCGGGCGTTTGTTTTCCCGGGGGAAGAGGATTTCGGCATCACGCCGCTGGAGGCGAATGCTGCTGGAAGACCGGTCATCGCCTATCAGGCCGGGGGAGCGCTGGACACGATTATTCCATACGTTAACGGCGTGTTTTTCCAGCATCAGGAAGTTGATGATTTGCTTAAGGCCATTGATGAGGTGGAGTCCTATGCGTGGGATATCGACCAGATTATGGGCCATGCACGCAAATTCGATGAGCAGGCGTTTATGGTTCAGTTCAAGCAGTATGTGGAACAGGCCTACGTCAATTTCCTAAAAGGAGGATGAAAGTATGAAACTCGCAGTGATTGGTACCGGCTATGTAGGACTTGTATCAGGCGTATGCTTTACCCTAAATGGAAATCATGTCATCTGTGTGGATAAGGATGAACAGAAGATCGAGAAGCTGAACCGGATGGAATCCCCTATCTATGAGCCGGGCATTGAGGCCCTGATTGAAATGAATCTGCGCGAGGGGCGGCTGAGCTTCTCGTCCGATCTTCAGGAGTCGGTCCGCCGCTCCGATATCGTCATTCTTGCCGTGGGTACGCCTTCTCTGCCGGGCGGCGAAGCCGACCTGAGATATATCGAAGGGGCGGCTGCCGAGATTGCGCAGGCGATGGAAGGCTATAAGATCATTATGACCAAGTCGACCGTCCCTGTTGGAACCAATGAGCGCATCCGCCAGCTGATCTCCTCCCTCACGAATCATCCCTTCGATATCGTCTCTGCGCCTGAATTCCTCCGTGAAGGCTCTGCCATCCGCGACACGCTTCATCCCGACCGGATCGTAATCGGACTGGATAATCAGGCGCTTGAGCCGACCATGCGCGAGCTGCATAAGGGCTTCACAGAGAATGTATTCGTCACGGATATCCGCAGCGCCGAGATGATCAAATATGCCTCGAATGCTTTTCTGGCGACGAAGATCTCCTTCATTAATGAGATTGCCAACATTTGCGAAAAGGTAGGAGCGGATGTCACCGAAGTCGCAGGCGGCATGGGGATGGACCAGAGAATCGGTGCGACCTTCCTGCAGGCCGGTATCGGCTATGGCGGCTCCTGCTTCCCGAAGGATACCAATGCGCTGATCCAGATTGCCGGGAATGTGGATTATGAGTTCAAGCTGCTCAAATCCGTCGTTGAAGTCAATAAAGGCCAGCGCTTCATGATTATCTCCAAGCTCCATGAATCGCTCGGCAGCCTGCGCGGCGCGGTCATTGGCATCTGGGGGCTTGCCTTCAAGCCCAATACCGATGATGTCCGCGAGGCCCCGGCCCGTGAGATCGTCGAGGCGCTGGTCGCTGAGGGCGCCATCGTGAAGCTGTACGATCCCATCGCCGCCGAGAACTTCCGCAAGGAATACGATCACCCGCAGCTCCGCTGGTGCGGACTGGCCGAAGAGGCAGCCGAGGGCAGCGATGCTGTCTGCCTGCTGACCGACTGGAGCCAGTTCAAGGAGATCAACCTGCACCAGCTTGCCGGAACCATGCGCCGCCAGGTGCTGATCGACGGCCGCAATGTCTATACCAAAGAGCAGATCGAGGGCACCGGCCTCGAATATATCTCCGTCGGCCGCCCGCAGATGGGCGGGCTTAGCGGATTCTCCGCCAGCGTGGCTGGCGCGGTGTAGACCGGCAATCCACTTGAAGCGTTACGGCGATAAATCCCATTGAATGCGCCGAAAGTGGGCTGGATGGCGAAATGAGAGGGATAAATCCCATTAAATGCGCCGAAAGTGGGCTGATGGGCGACTGGAGAGGGATAAATCCCATTGAATGCGCCGAAAGTGGGCTGATGGGCGACTGGAGAGGGATAAATCCCATTAAAAGCGCCGAAAGCGGGCTGGACGGCGAAATGAGAGGGATAAATCCCATTAAAAGCGCCGAAAGTGGGCTGGACGGCGAAATGAGAGGGATAAATCCCATTAAAAGCGCCGAAAGTGGGCTGGACGGCGAAATGAGAGGGATAAATCCTATTAAATGCGCCGAAAGCGGGCTGGACGGCGAAATGAGAGGGATAAATCCCATTAAATGCGCCGAAAGTGGGCTGAGCGATGAAATGAAGGAGATAAATCCCTCTGATGGTGCTTAAAGTTGCCTAAATGGAGCAAATGAGGAGCACAAGTGCCCCTGATTTCCCGGATGCGGGCCAAATGGAGCAAATGAAGAGCACAAGTGCCCCTGAATCCCGGGAAAGTTGGCTAAACGAGCAAATGAAGAGCATAAGTGCACCTGAATCCCAGGAATGTTGGTTAAACGAGCAAATGAAGAGCACAAGTGCACCTGATTTCTCGGATATGGGCCAAATGGAGGAAATGAGGAGCACTAGTGCCTAGTACTTAACTAACCAGCTTCTGCCGCCGCGAACTTGTGCGGCGAGCCCTTGGCACAAGAGTCTTGAATCCAGGTCTTGAATTGCCGTCTTGAATTACATTGTCTTGGCTTCTGTTGCCTTATACTCTTGCTCTCTCCAGCCGCTAGGTCAGCGGCGACGCCTTGGAACAAGCGGCACTTAAGAGTCTTTGAGCCTTTGGATTTTTCTCCGCCGCAACAGTAGGCGGCAACCAGGGATTCAATTGTCGTGAAGGCAGGCTGCCGGCAACAGGCTACCACTGCTGCCGCGCAAGCATAGCGGCGGCCCGGCTCCCCTTGCCGCTACCACAAGCGGCAATATCGGATCTTTAGCCGGGAGCTTCGCCAGCGGGCGAAGCGGATATAAAATCACAAGCCTGTTATGAAATGGAGCGGAGAGGAATTTTGGAGCTGTAGGAGCGGTAGCGTCCGCCTTTGTCTCCGGATGTTATCTGCTGCAAGCAATATAATCAACAACATCTGGAGACAACAGCGGCCGTAAGCCCAAAATTCCTTGCAGCGACCCTCATAACAGGCGGGATTTTAACTCACAGCTCCGGCAACAAGAAATACCCAATAACAATACGATATGGAGGGTTCACTATGAAACTAGTACTTCTATCAGGCGGCTCCGGCAAGCGGCTCTGGCCGTTGTCCAATGATTCACGCTCCAAGCAATTTCTGAAGGTACTGGCAAGCCCGGCAGGTGAACCGGAATCAATGGTACAACGGGTATGGAGACAGCTGGAGGAGAACGGCATGGCCGGGTCCTCGTATCTGGCGACCGGGCGCAGCCAGGTGGAGATGATCCAGAGCCAGCTCGGCAGCGAGGTGCCGATCATTGTAGAGCCGGAGCGGCGGGATACCTTCCCGGCTATTGCGCTGACGGCGGCCTACCTGTATTCCATCGCGGGGGTGTCCCCAAGCGAGACCGTGGCGATTCTGCCGGTGGACCCATACGTGGAATCCTCCTTTTTCGAAACGGTGCTGCAGTTGGAGAACACCATGCTGGTGAGCGGGGCGAACCTGGCGCTGATGGGCGTAGTTCCCGAGCATGCTTCGGAGAAATACGGCTACATTATTCCAACGGGCGCAGATGCGGGAGCGAATGGTTACCTGCAAGTGAGCCACTTCCAGGAGAAGCCGGACCGCATCCAAGCTGAGGAGCTAATCAGGCGGGGAGCGCTCTGGAACTGCGGAGTGTTCGCCTTCCGTCTGGGTTACCTGCTGGATATCCTGCAGCGCAAAGGGCTGCCGCTCAATTACGAGGAGCTGCAGAAGCAGTATAAGCTGCTGTCCTCGATTAGCTTCGATTACGAAGTGGTGGAGAAAGAAGAGAACATCGTCGTGCAGCCTTACGCCGGATTCTGGAAAGACCTGGGCACCTGGAATACGCTGACCGAGGAAATGACCAGTAACCATGTCGGCAAAGGCTTTATCACCGCTGACTCCGAAGGCACCTGCCTCATTAACGAGCTGGATATTCCAATCACGGTAATCGGGGCGAAGGATCTGATTATCGCCGCCAGCCCGGACGGCATTCTGGTGACGCACAAGGCCGAGAGTCCGCGGATCAAGGAAGTGCTGAAGACTTTTGAACAAAGACCGATGTACGAAGAGCGCCGCTGGGGCCACTACAAGGTGATCGATTATGTGAAATATGACGAAGGCAACGAGGTGCTGACCAAGCGGATTTTCATCAATGAGGGCAAAAATATCAGCTACCAGCTGCATCACAAACGCAGTGAAATCTGGACCTTCGTCAGCGGGGAAGCCAGCATTGTCATCAATGAGAAGATGCATAAGGTGAAGGCGGGAGATGTGGTGCGGATACCGGAAGGAACCAAGCATGCCATTCTTGCTCTTACCGATGTGGAGTTCATTGAGGTGCAGACAGGGTCTGAGCTGGTAGAGGAGGACAATATCCGTATTACTCTGGACTGGGAGGATATCGCTCTACATCAGTTCATTTCGTAGGTCTAACTTATCTATTTAACCAATTGTTACAATTTTAAATCAGGCATTTAGAACTATTTTTCAGACAAAATTTGTTTTTACTCTACATTAAATTTGCATATCGACGATACTTACGGTAAGAGGGATTGATCCTTCCAAAACGACAATGGCAAACCTAATCGAAAGATAGGGACGCAAAGCTATAGGGCCTTCGCAAGAGTGGCAGCCTGGCTACCGAAAGGAAGAGAATATTGTGAAAACTTACCGTAAGTCTCGTTTGCTCTGCGCTGTGCTGTCGCTGGCCGTGGTATTGTCTGCTGTACCCGTGGGACTGGGAATCGCCCCGTCCACTGTCAAGGCTGCTTCCTCTACAGGGGCACCAGTGAATCCTAATGCTTCAGCCGAGGCGGTCAAGCTGCTGAACAGTCTCTATGAGATCTCCGGGAACGGAATCATTACAGGGCAGCATGACTATTTCGAAAGTCCGGATGAGCTGAGCAACAAGCTGAAGGGAACAAGCGGACAATACGCCGCACTGCATGGGTATGAGCTTGGAGCAATCGGTGGACAGAGCGAGAGCGGAGTAGCTGCACAACGCAAAAATATCGTCTGGAGTGCAACGAACTGGTCCAGAGCGGGCGGCATTGTCGCCATGACCTTCCACCAGAGTCTGCCGGGCACCAAGTACGAATGGTCCAATGTGCAGAAGCCAATTACTCAGGCGCAATTTAACAAATACGTAACCCCCGGCACGCCAGAGTATAATGCGCTGATCACCGATCTGGATAAAGTAGCTGTCTCTCTGAAAAGCCTGCGGGATGCTAAGGTTCCGATCCTCTGGAGACCGTACCATGAAATGAACGGCGGCTGGTTCTGGTGGGGCAAGAAAGACAACTTCACTGCACTATGGAATATTATGTATGACCGGTTCGTGAACGTTCATCAGTTAAATAATCTGATTTGGGTATGGAACCCGAATGCGCCGAATGCCAACTCTGATCCCTATGCACGGACCTATCCGGGCGCGGACAGAGTGGATGTACTGGCAGCAGATATATATAATAACGACTACTCGAATAAATATCATGATGATCTGACCAGCCTGGCTGGCGGCAAACCGATCGGCATCGGCGAGAACGGCGAAATGCCGAACATCTCGAAGCTGAAGCTGACCCAGCAGAATTATGTGTTCATGATGAACTGGGGCAAGATGCTCTATGAGAATAACAGCACGGCTACGATCAAGAATTTCATGAATGACAGCTACACACTGACCCGTGACCAATATAAGGCCTGGTCTGCTCCGGCGGCGGCTCCTAAGCCAACGGCAACGCCAACGCCTACCGCAACGCCGACTGCAACACCGACACCAACGCCGACTGCAACACCGACACCAACGCCGACTGCAACACCAACACCAACGCCGACTGTAACACCGACACCAACGGCAACACCAACCGTTGCGCCGATTCCGAAGCCGGTCCCAACCTCCGGTGATACGGACAGTAAGCCTGCCCAGAATGGCTTGCTTGGAGAATACTTCAAGAACATGACGCTCTTGGGAACGCCGGTTATGGTGCGTAACGATGATGTCATCAGCTTCAATTGGCGCCAGGGTACTCCTAATGCTGCACTCGGTGTAGACTACTTCTCGATCCGCTGGACCGGCCAGATTAAGCCGGCTTACAGTGAGACCTATCAGTTCTATACTACATCGGATGATGGTATCCGCCTGTGGGTGAACGGCACAGCAGTCATTGACAGCTGGGTCAAGCAGAGCGGAACTGCCCGCACAGGAAGCATAGCCTTGACTGCCGGGCAACTGTACGATATTAAGGTAGAGTATTATGAGAATGCAGGCGATGCGAATGTCCATCTGATGTGGCAGAGCCCCAGCCAGGTGAAGGGAACCGTGCCTGCAAGTGCGCTTTTCTCCAGAGCAGGCAACACATCCATACCTGCTCCGGCTACAACAGCAGTACCGACCACGGTACCAGCAGCGACAGTAGCACCAGCACCAGCACCGACACCAACGCCGGCACCAGTAACGACACCAATGCCAACACCAGCACCAACACTGACGCCAGTACCGACACCAACGCCAACACCGGTGCCTACGCCGACAGCGGTTCCTGTTCCCGTTCCTTCTCCTACAGCAACACCGGCGGATCCGCCGGTAGAAGTTCCTGCTGCCAATGGACTGTACGCGGAATACTTCAATAACATGACGTTATCGGGCGAACCCGCTGTAGTGCGTACCGATGCTGTGCTTGATTTCAACTGGCGCCAAGGCACGCCGGATGCCGCTATCGGCATAGACTTCTTCTCTGTCCGCTGGAGCGGGAAGATGAAGCCACTCTACACGGAGACTTATCAGATCTACACCACTTCTGATGACGGTATCCGCGTACGGGTGAACGGTGAGCTTGTGATTGACAGCTGGGTGAAGCAGAGCGGCACCGAACGCATGGGCAGCATCAGCCTGACCGCAGGCGAGCTGTATGATATTCAGGTAGAGTATTATGAGAATCAAGGGGATGCAAAAGCGCGGCTGATGTGGCAGAGTCCAAGCCAGGCCAAAGGAACCATTCCGGCAAGCGCGTTGTTCCTCCCGTCCGCTTCGTAAGCTCATAAGGTCCGCAGCTGTGTTCAACATTGGCGCTGTTACTGGTTAAGACGTTACAATTATAAATCCTGTAAGCCACTCTTAATGGCCCTGCTTACCAGCAGGGCTACTAAGCTATAGAAAGGCAGACAATCCGGCAGGCGTAACCTCCGGGGGCCCTGCCGGAGAGTGTGGCTGGAGAAAGGAGATTACATTGAACACTTACCGTAAGTACAGGCTATATACAACTATTTTTCCTCTAATCCTTATCCTTTCATTACTTCCATGGGGGGAAGGGCGCAGTCTGCCCGCAGCCGCCAAGGTTACGGCACCTGCCGCCCCCGCTTCCATCAAGCCCATTAATCCTTCAGCCTCCAAGGAGGCTTCCGCACTGTTAAGCTATCTCAGTGATCTCAGCGGCAAGGGTATGATATCCGGCCAGCATGATTACCTGGAGAGCCCCGATGAATTCAATAATAAGCTCCGCACCACAACCGGCCGCTATGCCGTTCTGCATGGCTATGAGCTGGGAGCCATAGGCAACCAGTCCAAGGAGACCATTGCCAAGCAGCGTCAGGCTGTCGTGGACAGCGCTATCCGTTGGCATGAGGGCGGCGGTATTGTCGCCATGACCTTCCATCAGAATCTGCCGGGAACCGCGCCGGTATGGACCAATGTGCAGAAGCCGCTGAGCCAGAGTCAATTCAAGCTGTATGTCACTCCCGGAACGCCGCAGTACAAAGCCCTGGTCGCCGAGCTGGATGAAGTGGCCAAGTATCTGGGCGAGCTGCGCGATGCCGGAGTTCCGGTGTTATGGCGGCCCTATCATGAGATGAACGGCGGCTGGTTCTGGTGGGGGCAGAAGGATGACTTCGCGAAGCTCTGGGACCTGGTCTATGACCGCATGGTGAATACGCATAAGCTGAATAATCTGCTGTGGGTATGGAATCCGAATGCTCCCAACAAGTCGTCTGAGCCGTACGCCGCCTATTTTCCCGGCATCGCCAAGGTGGATATTCTGGCCGCCGACATTTATGACAATGATTTCAAGCAGTCTTATTATGACAGCCTCCTGAAGCTGGCCGATGGCAAACCGATCGGAATCGGGGAGAGCGGAGAGCTTCCAGACCCTGTCATCATGTCTCAAAAACAAAGCAAATGGGTATATACGATGACATGGGGCAAGATGCTGGTTGAGAATAACCCAACTGTGAAAATTCAAAGCTTCATGAACCATAAATACACGGTATCGCGGGAGGATTACAAGCTCGCGGCGGGTGCCAAAACGCATGCGGCGGCTGTAAGCTCAAGGAACGGCCTGAGAGGCCAGTATTATGGCAATATGGACCTGTCCGGCACACCGCTGCTTACCCGTAACGACAGCACCCTTCAATTCAACTGGCATGGCAATTCACCGGCTCCCAGCCTTCCCAAGGATGCATTCTCGGTACGCTGGACCGGGACCCTTAAGCCTCTCTACAGTGAAAAGTATACGTTCACCGCTTCTTCGGATGACGGCATCCGCGTATGGATCGGCGGCAAGCTCCTGATCGACAGCTGGAAGAACCAGAGCAGTGCGAGCAAGGAGGGCAGCATCACGCTCTCTGCGGGTACCCCCTACGCCATCAAGGTGGAGTATTACGAGAACCGCGGGGATGCCAGCGTCAGTCTGATGTGGAGGAGCCAGAGCCAGAAGCAGATGATTATTCCCCAGAGCGCGCTGACGCTTCCTTAAGGAAGCCCCGCGGAAGACGAAGTGTGACGTAAACCAGGTACAGCATAGAATTCCGGAAGAAAGCGAGGACAAGGGAATGAGGACTAGAGTTCAAAAGAAACCCAGTAAATATCTCCACCGACTACTAAAATTTGCAGCACTGATCATCTTGATTCTGTTGTCCGTCTCTGTCTTCGGAGATTACGGGACGAAGGACGGTGAAGATGATGTGGATCTGTCTTCATTGTCGGCGGCCAAGGATGCCGGTCCTGAGATGCCGGAAGGAACTGTTCTATGGAAGCTTGGCAAGCATGACGGCTCTGCCGGTGAGTTCAAGGCGGCAGGGTCAAGCGGGGTGAAGAAGACGCTCAGCATAGCCTCAACCACTGCCAGGTCGGCAGAGCTGAAGTCACTGCCCTCCGGCCTGCACGGGGAGACCAACCCGGAGCTGCGGATTCAGTATGAGCTGGATAAGATCCCGGAGCACGGGGTCTTATTTCGCGTGAGCATTATCGATGCTTACAAATCCGTTCCCCAGATGAGCGTGTTCTCCAACCGTCAGCTCTCAGGCATCATTCAGATCGCCGGGATTGCCGGAACAGGCAGCAAATACGACTTCCGCAAAACCTATGAGCTGTACATTCCCAAAGAGCAGCTCATCAGCGGCACCAACGAGCTGACGCTGCGGACGGCCAGAGGAATCTATTCCTCAGAGGCTGAGGATAAGTACAACTGGTGGACATGGGATAATCTCAGTCTGGAGGCGCTGAAGTCTCCGATTA
Organism: Paenibacillus sp. FSL R7-0210; assembly: GCF_038009085.1. Lineage (NCBI taxonomy): Bacteria > Bacillati > Bacillota > Bacilli > Caryophanales > Paenibacillaceae > Paenibacillus > Paenibacillus sp. FSL R7-0210. The sequence goes on along the minus strand of NZ_JBBPAR010000001.1, from coordinate 5,276,332 downwards.
AGGAGCCGATTCACGGCAGCTATACGCTGACGGGGACGGTGGTGAATAACAAGCAGTTTTATTTTGACGAGGGGGCGGTTACCCATCTGCCCTATATTATGAAGTGGCTGGGTGTAGCCTATAGCGGCAATATCATGCGGACCAGCTGTGCCAGCGATGTAGGCCGCTCGTGTGAGAATATGGAGGAGTACTACAAGGTCCTGAAGGATTACAATATGCAGGCCGTAGCGCTCTATCTGTACACAGGCGATATCAAGCTGAAGGCGGATGGAACGCTGCCAGAGGATGCGGAGAAGAAGCTGACGGATTATTTCCAGAAGTACAGCCCGTACTTCCAGTATTACGAGGTGGATAACGAACCGGGCCTGTTCAACCGTTCCAAAGCGGTCAATCTGGCCATAGCCGAGTGGCTGAACAGCAAGGGTAAGACGATCGCCCCGCATCTGCAGACGGTTGCACCCGGATGGGCCTACTGGCCGGGCTACAGCGAAGACTCGTGCGGCAATCAGAAGGGTCCGGTGAAGCAGTGCGGAGACCCGGACGGCTGGGAACGCGATCCGAAGCAGCGCGATGAGCTTGAAGCGGTAACGGATCTGACGAATGGCCATTCTTATGGGGATTCCTATATTTTCGGACAGGGCGGGAGCTTCACGGAGAACCTGAAGACCTTCGGGGGCTCGGTAGACGGCCTTAGCAAAAAAATGCTCGCCACCGAGTTCGGCACCTCGGACTCCCATGTGGACGCGTATCAATATGGGGCCAAGGAGCGGACTTCAGCGGTGTTCGACCGGATTATGCGGGCACATATCGGCTATGCCGAGATGTTCGTGCAGCATGCCGCCTTCTTCAAGAATTTCAGCCTGTTCAAATACGGCTTCAATCTGGAGGATCATGATCCGGCGGCTACAGAGATCTACTACACCAAGGAAGGCGAAGAATCCCGCGTCAGTATCATGCGCAGGCTGGATCTGGCTTATGCTACACACGGCGCTCCGCTGACCTATCAGATCAGCAATAAGGAGGAGCTGAAGGATAAGCTGGTCTACGTAAGAGCAGTGGACACCTCCACGCTTGAGCCGCTGGCTGGCAGCAAGGCGACCTCCAACAAGGTGCTGGTGAACTTCGTCAATTTCGAGAAGACGGAGCAGACCGTTAAGATCAAGGTCACTATGCCGAAGAAAACGGAGTACGAAGGAGAACGGTTTGGCAAGGGCGATACTTATGAGGAGGCCCGCAGCTATGTAACCGGCAGGGCTGCTTCGCCGGAGCTGGAATTCACGGAGACGCTGGCTCCGGGAGAAGGCGTGCAGTACATTCTGGAGCCTTCCTCTGAGGTGGCGGATATGGCGCCTCAGGGCCTCAAGGCGACTGCTGTCAAGGGATTATCGATGCATCTGAACTGGCTGGAAGCCCCCGGAGCAAGCTATGAAGTGCTCCGGGCGGACGGCCCGGACGAGAAGCTGAAGGTCATCGCTACAGCAGTGAAGGGAACCGAGTACAACGACAGCAAGCTGAAGGAAGGCACACTTTATACTTATGCTGTAAGAGTGTCCGGCTCTGGCGTGATGTCAGAGAAGACACAGATTACAGCAACCGGACTTGTCCCGCTGGACCGGGCAGGCTGGAAGGTGACGTCCAGTGTGAGTAAGGAGGCTTCCAATCCGGCAGGTGCCATTGACGGAGACCGGCGGACCCGCTGGGATACGGTCAAGCATCAGGCCTCGGGGGAGTACTTCCAGATTGATCTGGGCGCAGAACATACGGTAGAAGCTATAGATATGGATTACCCTTTATCGCCATATGACTATCCGCGCGGCTACACTGTCCACGTATCGGAGGATGCCAAGAGCTGGAGACAGGTCGCAGCGGGCAAAGGCCAGCTGGAGAAGACCAAGATTACGTTTGCCCCGGTCAAGACCCGGCATATCAAGATTACCCAGACTGGCTCCGGCGGCAACTACTGGTCCATTCAGGAGCTGCAGGTGTATTCAAGAGAATGAAGGACGGCATAATAACCTCCGTGGAATTCAGCCCACCGGGGTTTTTTTCTGTCTCAGAATCATACACATACTATAAAATACATGGGGCTAAGGCGGATACCCGGCTCCGGGGAAGGTGTGAACCGGTTCATGACTCATCTTGCAGATCAAATCATCCTGCTGCTGGCGGCTTTGCTGCTGATCGCCGTGCTCTCCACCAAATTCTCCACCCGTTTTGGCATGCCTGCTCTGGTCCTGTTTATTGCAGCCGGCATGGTACTCAGCCATTTCATTTATTTCAACAATGCTTCGCTCACGCAGATTGCCGGCATTTTTGCCCTGGTGGTGATTCTGTTTGAGGGCGGGATGCAGACGAGCATGAAGGATATTCGCCCGATTCTGAAGCCGGCGTTGTCGCTGGCTACACTCGGAGTGCTGCTGACTGCGGTGATCGTCGGTGTGTTTGCCAAATTTATACTTGGAGTGCCCTGGGCGGAGAGCTTCCTGTTCGGGGCCATTGTCGGTTCGACAGATGCAGCGGCGGTATTCTCCGTGCTGGGCGGCAAAAATATCGACAAACGGCTAACCTCGACGCTTGAAGCCGAATCCGGCAGCAATGATCCGATGGCTGTATTCCTTACCGTGTCGCTGATTGAATGGGTGCAGCACCCGGATACCGCAGTCTTGCGCCTGGTGCTGTCGTTCTTCTGGGAGATGGGGGTAGGGCTGCTGGTCGGGATCATCATCGGCAAGCTGGCGGTGTACCTGATTAACCGGATTAATCTGGACTCCACCGGATTGTATCCAGTCATGGCGGTCGGCTTCGCAGTTCTGACTTACGGGGTTTCGGCTATGGTACACAGCAGCGGATTGCTAGCTGTCTATGTCATGGGGCTGGTGCTGGGGAATTCCGAGCTGATGTACCACCGCACCATTATGAATTTCAGTCATGGCTTTGCCTGGATGATGCAGATTGCCATGTTCATTCTGCTCGGGATGCTGGTCTTCCCGCAGGAGCTGGCGGCTGTGGCCTGGCAGGGGCTGCTGCTGTCCGTGATTCTGATGGCCCTAGCAAGGCCGCTCGGCGTATTCCTCAGCCTGCTGTTGTCCCGGTTCTCCTTCCGTGAAAAGACACTGATCTCCTGGGCCGGGCTCCGGGGAGCCGTCCCGATTGTCCTGGCGACCTACCCGCTGCTCGCGGGGCTGCCGCATGGCAGGCTGTTCTTCAATGTCGTATTCTTCGTTGTTCTGACCTCGGCAGTGATTCAGGGAACAACCATTTCACCTCTGGCCTCGCGGCTGAGGCTGGTGGGCCGGGAGCAGGCATCCCAGCCATCCTTGATGGAGCTTGTCGCGCTAGGGAAGACTGATTCCGAATTCAATCATATCGGAATCGACCGGCAGATGGCGATATCCGGCATGCAGATTGCAGAGATCGGCCTGCCGGACGATATTCTGTTCACGGCCATTATACGGAACAAGACCATCGTGACGCCGCATGGCAGCACGGTGATTGAGCCCGGAGATACGGTATATGTGCTTAGCCCCAAGAGCAAGCGGGAGGAGATGCGTGCCATCTTCCGCAGCGGACTGGGACGGGCGGCAGAGACGGATATCCCTACGGTATAAGGGACATCCTACGGGAGGATGTGAGCTTCTCTTCCGGTTCGAGTGATTTATGTCAATCCATATGCTTTTGCAGAATTGTGATTCAAATTATAGGATAGCCTCCCGGAGGAGTGCTAGAATGTGCAGTACATCAAGGATGCGGGACATTAGATTGCAATACAGTAAAAAGTGTGTTAAATTGTATATAGATTTAGAACGAGTCTAAATACAATATATTGTAGAATACACATTCCGGGAGGTTATTTAAATGAGTACACAAGTTAACAGCCACACTGCACTGCATGCTGTTCTGAACCGTCAGACCGCGAACTGGACGTTGCTGGGAGTGAAGCTGCATCACTACCACTGGTATGTCAGCGGAACCCAATTCTTCACCCTGCATGAGAAATTCGAAGAGCTGTACAATGAAGCTGCGGGTTATGTGGATGAGCTGGCTGAGCGGCTGCTTGCGATCGGCGGACGTCCTGCTTCTACTATGGCAGAGTACCTGAAGCTCTCCAGCCTGAAGGAAGCTGCCGGCGGTGAGAGCGCCAAGGAAATGGTGGTACAGCTGGTTCAAGACTTCGCTGCCGTAGCTGAAGAGCTGAAGCAGGGCATTACTAGCGCAGAGGAGGCCAGCGACCAGCCTACCGCCGATCTGCTGATCGGCATCCGGACAAGTGTAGAGAAGACAGCCTGGATGCTGAACGCTTATCTGGCGTAACTCCGGCATAGGACATATAGAAGAGCGCCCGCGTTATACATGCGGGCGCTCTTTGCTTAAAATATAAGAATTTATATGTTGCACACAATAACTTATCCTTCTATTTCTCGCTGAAACGGTACCGTCCTTTAAAAGGACGGCAATGCCGTTTCCACTTACTTAATAAATACACCGCCGAAGGGCAGGGCTTCCCGCAGGAAGCGCTTGATAATACCGTCTTCATTATTGTCGCGCTCGAAGCGTCTGCTCTGGCGTCCGGCCTGGAACAGCACAGGCCCGTGGCCGGTCATCTTCCAGTGATAGCTCATATGCTGGCTGGCGAGATGGTTGCCGTACACCGTCAGCTCAAGCTTGGCATTCTCGGGATAAGCGATAATACTGCCGGCATCGACATAGAGCGGATCGAAGGGATGCAGCTCGGCTTCGCAGACCGTGCCCTCCGTCAGAATGCCGATGCTGCCGCGGCCGGAGAATTTGACCTTGACGATATCCCGGGTAATCAGCATATTCTTCATGCTCAGCACTCTCGTCTGCATCGTGACGCCCTTGCTGTAGAAGAAGAGGTGCCTGAAGTCGTAGAGCAGATCGCTTTTGCTGTCAAGCTGGATGGTCTTGACCCGGTAGCCGGGCGGCAGCGCGGCTGTGAACCGGCAAGGGCCGGTCAGATCCGCCCGGATCAGCTTGCGCTTGCGGTACATGCCCTTCACATCCATGAACCGGTCGGCCCGTCCCGCCGAAGGGCCCTGGTAAGCAATAATCTGCTGCGGATGCAGCACATGGACCTCCTCGTTCTCCTGAACGGTAAAAGCAACCGCCTGTCCGCTGCCGCTGTCGCCTTCATCCTGAATGTCAATGTTCATTCTTCATCCTCCTTAACGCAGCCGGTCGCTTCTTCTGGAGCGGTACCGCATCGTGAAGCGCAGCACCCGGATCAGCAGGAAGTAGCCCAGCAGAAGAGCAATCCCGGAGATGACCGTCACCTTGATCCGGTTGAAGTAGTTCTCTCTCGCCGTGCGGTCATTCTTCAGTTCGTCCACGACCTGGCTGAGCTGGCGGTTCTGCTCCTGCAGGGCAGCATTCTGGGACTGATACGTCTGCATTTGCTGCAGGCTGTCCGTCAGCTGCTCCTTGGCTTCACCGAGATCCTCCTTCGTCTGCTGAAGCTCTTCTGCAGTCTTCTGGTAACTCTCCTGCAGCTTGGTGACTTCTCCGGGAAGCTCCGAGAAGCTCTGTATTCCATTGTATATATCATTCAGATAATTGGCCTTGGCCTGGGGGGCAGGCCAAGTGAGAGTAAGGCCAAGCATAAGCAGGGAAGAACCCAGCAGCCTCAGCATCACTCCTGTTACCCGTCTTTTCATAAGCTGATCACCACCTGTTAGAGCTAATTGTCCTCCTATTTTATCATAGCTGCTTGCTGTTTGAACAACCCGGGCGGCTGTAGGCATAATTACCCTTTGTGTCTATGGAGAGAACCAAGAGGTAATACAGCGTTAAGGCAGGGATGGTTTCCATAATATTGAGTGTAACTGCAAATTAACGTATACTGTGAACGGAAAGGGGCTGTATTCAATGAATAGATGGCTCAAAACACTGTTGTTCCTGGCGGGCTCCGCCCTGTTGACCCGGTTTATTCCGTTCTCCTCCTTATTCCGTAATCTGGATACCATGTTCCATGAATTCGGCCATGCGCTGATGACTCTGCTGCTCTCCGGCAATGTGCTGCGCATTGAGCTGTATTCTGATCACAGCGGTGTGACCTATTCGGCGATTGCTGCCGGAGGCAAGGCGATCCTGGTGTCGCTGGCGGGTTATCCTCTGGCTTCACTGTTCGCGTTGCTGCTCTTCTATTTCTATAGTAGAGATAAGCGGGAATGGGGGCTTGTTCTGACCAGCCTGGTCGCGCTGATTATGCTTGTGCTGTATGTACGGGGCGGCTTCGGAATGATCTGGCTGAGCGGCTTCATTCTGCTGAATGCTGCGATGCTGTTCCTCTGGCCGAAGGTCAGCAAGTACTACTATCTGTTTCTTGCGTTCCTGACCCTGGAAGAGTCCGTGATGGGGACCTTATTCCTGGTCTATGCTTCCGTCGTGACACCTTCCCGGGCAGGGGACGCAGCGAATCTGGCCAGATTGACCATTTTACCGGCCGCTGTATGGTCTCTGCTGTTCTTCCTCTTCGCACTGCTGTGTGCAACCTGGGCCCTTGGGCTGTTCTTCCGGCATGAGAAGGCGGGCAGACGGGTCCGATTGATGTAATGCGTAAAACTTTGTTCGTCATATTTTGACAAAAGAATAGACTTTCATAAAGAGGCAATCACCTTTTGGGGTAGGTTGGCTCTTTTTTTGTCGATATTATAGGACCGAACATACATTCCATGACAAGGAGTTGTCCGCCAATATTGGTACATTAATAGAAGACCCAAATTAAGAAAGAGGTGGAAATATGCAAGCAAGTATTCAGACGTTGTTTACATGGAGCCAGGAGCGTATTTTGGCAGGCGGTGCCAAGAAAATAGTGCTGCTCGTGGAGTGGAAGGGAGCGCTACAAGGGGAGGATTCCCGCAAGAAGAGCCGGAAGGTGGTAGCCCGGGATATTGAGCTGCGTGTCTGGCTCGAAAGTCATGTCAAGGTAACAGGATGTTACGGCTGTAGTGCAGAAGAAGGAGAGGGGAGATCACTGCTCCTGAAGCTTGGCAAAATCCATTCCGGGCAGCGCAGGTACATCGCCCTGGAATTCATGATGGCGGGTATGCCTGCAGGCATACATGAAGCCCTCTGGCTGCAATGGCAATACAAGCAGCCTACGGTGGAACGTATCCGCGAGCTGCCGCTCAAGAAGCTGGGAATCGAATATTCCCATCATACCGGCCTGCTGGGGGCAGGCTCCTGCTTCCATGTGGAGAAGCATCTGGCGCTGCTGCAGACAGAGGCGCTAATCGCGGAAGCCCAGGAGGCCCGGATGAAGAACAAGCCTGAGGTACCCGCAGATATTCTTCGCAGGCAGGCCGATCAACTACTCCTGATGGCTGCCCGATCCGGGGATATGCAGCTGCTCAGAGAAGCGGAAGCGCTGTATAAAAGACTGGAGGCAGAGCATCTGCCGCTCAGCAGGATAGGAATGAGATAATTGCTGGGAAGCTGCGTAGATAGAATAGGAATTACCCATACATAGGGCTCAAATATAGAATCACACCGGGCGGAGCAGATTAAGAAATGCGTAATATCTAAATGTGGTAACATAGTAAAATAGTTCTATTATATTTTCTTATCTCGGTTATTACATCCTTGGTTATAGATATATATAACTAGTTTATTTAAAAATAATGGGTCTATTTTACCATAAGTCAAGGAGAACTGAATATGACAGACCGATTGATCCGGCTGATGCGCATCATTACGCTAGTTCAAGCCAAACCGGGAATTCTGGCCCGTGAGCTGGCGGAACGATGCGGCAACAGCGAGAGAACGATTTATCGGGATATGGATGCGCTCAGTGCCATGCATATCCCCATTACTCATATGGGACATGGCAAGGGGTATGCTTTTATCGGTAATTTCGCGCTGTACCCCTTGGATTGGTCAGAAGAGGAAGAAGAGGCTTTTTCACAGTTACGCAGTATTATGGCAGAGATCAAACCTTTGCTGCCCCCGGGCTTTGAAGACGCATACGAGAAAGTGATGGCGGCAGATTATAAGCAAAAGGCAGAAAGGGAAGAAACAATGGAGCGTACGAAAAAGGAAGCCGGACCAAACTGGACGGAAAATAGCAGATCTCAGGGAGACCAGCCCCTCTTTCTGACCGACATTCTGGATGCCGTAATGAAGCAGAGAAGCATACAGGCTGACTATAGTGAGAATGCCTACGAAGAAAAAGGTATCCGGATTGATCCCTATTGCCTGGTCCCGCTAGAGAATCGTTTTCACCTGATTGGTTTCTGTCACCGCTTCGGGATCATCCGCACCTTTCATATTAACGGCTTCTCCAGTGTCAATCCGCTGGACAGGTGGTTCTCCAAAGACCAGTTCGATCTGCAGTCCTTCATGGAGCAGAAGTGGTCCCTGGAACAGGACAGCCTGCAGGTTGAATTCAGAGTCAAATTCTCGCAGCGGATGATGGAACGGCTGAAGCAGGAGGAGATGTTTGTGAAGCCGAGCAGGGTAGACCGCCAGAACCGCAGCCTGCATTTCAAGGTCGCTGTGGAGCAGGATATCGGCTTCGTTCATTGGATTATGAAATACAAGGAAGAGGCTGAGATTATGGAGCCGCTATATTACCGGGATGTGCTGAAGCAACAACTGGAGAAGTGGCTGTCGCTGTACAAATAACTGCAGGTATATTTTCCTCACACTTTTATGCTCTGATATATTCATATAAAATTCATAGGGTTAGTTATATGTACAAATTTTCCTTGCCTAGATAGGATATCCATAGTAAAGTTATACATTAAATAACAGTAATATGTATTTAAAGTTAATTAGATTACTTATTATGTTAGGTATTAGTTAATATATCTAACTTTTTAAATAGTTTTCCTGAGCAGGCATTTGACCTTCGTTCAATTTTTAACAGAAAAGAGGGAGAGACTTGATCCAGCCGATTCTGAGCATTGAAAACCTGCATACCCACTTTTTAACGGACCGCGGTGAGGTTCCGGCAGTGGATGGTGTCGATCTCTACATTAATCCGGGCGAAGTTCTGGGTGTCGTAGGAGAATCCGGCTGCGGTAAAAGTGTCACCTCCCTGTCTATCCTGAAGCTGGTCCCAAGCCCCCCAGGGAGAATTGTTGACGGACGCATCCTGCTGAAGGGCCGCGATATTGTTCCGCTGAAGGAGAAGGATATGCGTAAGATCCGGGGGGATTCGGTCTCGATGATCTTTCAGGAGCCGATGACCTCGCTGAATCCCTTATTCACGGTTGGACAGCAGATTATGGAGACGGTACGCCTGCACCGTGGTCTCTCCAGGAAGGAGGCCCGGGAGCATGCTGTCGGTATGCTGCGCAAGGTTGGAATTCCCCGGCCGGAAGCGATCATCGACGAGTACCCGCATCAGCTATCAGGAGGCATGCGCCAGCGTGTCATGATTGCCATGTCGATCTCCTGCAGCCCGGAGCTGCTGATTGCCGATGAGCCGACAACCGCACTTGATGTAACAATTCAGGCCCAGATTCTGGAGCTGATCCGCCAGTTGAATGAGGAGCAGGGCACTGCCGTTATGCTGATTACCCATGATCTTGGCGTAGTAGCCGAGATGTGCCACCGTGTGGCTGTGATGTATGCCGGCAAGGTGGTGGAGGAAGGCAGTGTACATGATATTTTCAAAAATCCGCTGCATCCGTATACGAGAGGACTGATTGCCTCCGTCCCCCGGATGGATGAAGCTAAGGAACGTCTCTACTCCATTCCGGGCAATGTGCCGATTCTCAGCACAGAGATGCAGGGCTGCCGGTTCGCACCGCGCTGCCCGGAGGTCATGGAGCTGTGCATGCAGAGCCTTCCGGCGCTGACACGGCAAGAGGAGCAGCACAGCTGCAGATGCTGGCTGCATGACAGGGAACAGGAGGATGCGGTATGAGTGAGAGCCTGCTTGAGGTCAAGGGACTCCGGAAGTATTATCCGCTGAACAAGGGCTTCTTCAGCCGGGAACGCGGCAGTGTGAAGGCTGTGGATGATATCTCCTTTGCTGTGAGCAAGGGGGAGACCTTCGGTCTGGTAGGGGAGAGCGGCTGCGGCAAATCGACTACCGGCCGCGCGCTGCTCCGGCTGATTGAGCCGACAGCGGGCGAGATCTGGTTCGAAGGGCAGGAGCTTACGAAGCTGTCTGCGGAAGATATGCGGCGTCAGCGCCGGGAGATGCAGATTGTCTTCCAGGACCCGTTCTCCTCCCTGGACCCGCGTCATACTGTGCAGCGTATTCTCGAAGAGCCGATGATTGTACACGCTACTTGCGATGCCAGGCAGCGCAAGGCAGAGGTGGAGCGGCTGGCGGATGTAGTCGGATTGTCCAGGGCCCATCTGCAGCGTTACCCTCACCAGTTCTCCGGCGGACAACGCCAACGGATCGGCATTGCCAGAGCACTGGCACTCCATCCGAAGCTGATTATTGCAGATGAGCCTGTCTCTGCGCTGGATGTATCGATCCAGTCCCAGGTTATTAACCTGATGCAGGATTTGCAGCGGGAATTCAGCTTAACTTACATATTTATCGCCCATGATCTCAGTGTGGTGAAGCATATCTGCGACCGGGTAGCGGTAATGTACCTGGGGCGGATTGTCGAAATTACGGACAAGCATAAGCTTTATGCCCGGCCGCAGCATCCTTATACGCAGGCTCTGCTGTCTGCGGTTCCTGAACCTGATCCCGATATCCGTAAGGAGCGGATCATTCTGCAGGGGGAGGTACCGAATCCGGCGAATGCGCCAGTCGGATGTGCATTTAACACGCGTTGTCCGCGCGTGATGGAGCAGTGCCGGGTGATCAGGCCTCCGCTGATGGAGACAGAATCCGGACACTTCACAGCCTGCCATCTCTATGATGGAGAAGCCAATACACCGCTAGCCTGATTTGCTTGCATCTTAGAGCCATATACAGAAGAACCTTGGTTTATAGCTGTGCTACCTGCACGGCTCTATATAAACACTTTGATATTTCAATGAAAGAAGGGAGCTTTCTGGAGATGAACAAATGGGGTAATCTCACATTGGTACTGATGCTTGGCGCGGGGCTCGCGCTCAGCGGCTGCGGCGGAGGGAACAACACAGGCAACACGGGAAATACCGGAGGGAATACGGCGGCAACAAATGCTCCGGCAAGCTCACCTGAGACCTCTGGGACAGCGCAGGATACCCTGATCCTGGGGCGCGGGGGCGACTCGGCTTCCCTGGACCCGGCGATTGTGACGGACGGGGAGTCGCTGAAGATTGCGCATCAGGTCTTCGATTCGCTGCTCGAGTATAAGCCGGGTACCTCTGAAGTCCAGGCCTCACTTGCCGACAGCTGGGAAGTAACGCCGGACGGGCTGAGCTACACCTTCAAGCTGCATCCTGGCGTGAAGTTTCATGACGGAACCGATTTCAACGCCGAGGCAGTCGTGTTCAATTTCCAGCGCTGGAGTGATCCGGCCAGTGAATACAAATTCGAAGGTGATTCTTTCGATTACTATGACTCCATGTTCGGTCCGGACGGGGCGCGGGTGATCAAGGAAGTGAAGGCGGTGGATGAGTCGACGGTTCAATTTGTACTGAACCAGCCGCAGGCGCCGTTCCTGCAGAATATCGCCATGACCACCTTCGGGATTGCCAGTCCTGCTGCGATCAAGGAGAAAAAGGAGAATTTCAAAAATGAGCCGGTAGGGACAGGCCCGTTCGTGTTCAAGGAGTGGAAGCGCAATGATTCCATCACACTGGATAAGAATACCGCCTACTGGAAGGAAGGGCTTCCCAAGCTGAACAAGGTCATCGTGCGCTCGATTCCGGACAACTCAGCCCGCTTCACGGCGCTGCAAAACGGGGAAATCGATCTGATGGAAGATCTCAGCCCGGATGACTTGTCCACGCTGGAGAGCAACAGTGCTCTGACCAAGATTGAGCGTCCGCCGTTCAATGTGGCGTACCTCGGCTTCAACTTCAAGAAGAAGCCGTTCGACAATGTGAAGGTAAGGCAGGCGCTCAGCCATGCAGTCAACAAGCAGGAGATTATCGATGCATTCTTCGCCGGCCAGGCCCAGGCTGCGGTGAATCCTATGCCGCCTTCCCTGTGGGGCTATAACGACAGTGTGAAGGATTATGAGTATGATCTGGACAAAGCCAAAGCGTTGCTGGCCGAAGCGGGTTATCCTGACGGACTGCCTGATCCGGTGACACTGTACGCGATGCCTGTATCCCGTCCTTATATGCCTGACGGCAAGAAGGTAGCCGAAGCGATTCAAGCAGAATGGGAGAAGATCGGGGTCAAGACCGTTATTGAGTCCCCGGAATGGGCGACTTATCTCGATGACACCAAGGCCGGGGAGAAGGACGATATCTTCATGCTAGGCTGGACCGGCGACAACGGCGACCCGGACAACTTCCTGTATACCCTGCTGGACAAGGATGCTATTCCCGGCAATAACCGTGCCTTTTATGTGAACGAAGAATTGCATACGCTTCTGACCGGCGCCCAGAAGGAGACAGACCAGGGCAAACGCACCGAGCTGTACAAGCAGGCTCAGGAGATTATCAAAGCCGATGCGCCATGGATTCCGCTGGTTCATACCACACCGCTGCTGGCCGGCAAGGCCAATCTGAAGGGCTTCGTTCCCGGACCGACAGGGACAGAGTATTACAGTGAGATTTATTTTGAATAAATACACCTTTGGAAGGTGAACGGAATTGAACTCTTACCTCATAAAACGTGTGATGGTGCTGTTCCCCGTGCTGATCGGCATGACCCTGATCGTCTTCTCTATTATCCATGCCATTCCGGGTGATCCGGCCGAGACGATTCTCGGCCAGAAGGCGACCGAGCAATCCAAGCAGGCGCTGCGTAACCAGCTTGGCCTCGACAAGCCCTGGCTGCAGCAATATTTTAATTACATGGGTGATTTGGCCCGGGGGGACCTCGGGACTTCGATCCGCACCAAAACGCCGATTGCCAAAGAAATCGTACCGTATCTGGCCGCTACGCTGGAGCTGACGGCTGCCAGCATGCTGTTCGCAACCTTCGTCGGGGTGAACGCCGGTATCCTCAGCGCCTGGAGGCAGAACTCCTGGTTTGACTATACGGCGATGATCATCGCGCTCATTGGGGTATCGATGCCGATCTTCTGGCTGGGGCTGATGGAGCAGTTGCTCTTCGCGCTGAAGCTGCACTGGCTGCCGTCCATCGGCAGGATGGACCAGCGCAATCCGGTGGAGACGATAACCAATCTGTACGTGCTGGATACGATTCTGGCCCGTCGGTGGGACCAGCTGTGGACGGTCATTAAGCATCTCATTCTGCCGAGTATTGCGCTTGGCACGATTCCGATGGCGATCATTGCCCGGATGACCCGCTCCAGTATGCTGGAGGTAATGAATTCCGATTATATCCGTACAGCGAAGGCCAAGGGTATGTCGCAGTTCCTCGTGGTCTATAAGCATGCGCTGAAAAATGCACTCATTCCGGTGCTGACGGTAATCGGTCTGCAGACAGGGGCGCTGCTCGGAGGGGCGGTGCTGACCGAGACGATTTTTGCCTGGCCCGGGGTAGGGCGTTATATTTTTGAAGCGATCAGCTCGCGGGATTATCCGGTGATCCAGACCGGGATTCTGATTATTGCCTTTATCTTTGTGGTCATCAATCTGCTGGTGGATCTGCTGTATGCCGCTATCGATCCGCGCATCAATTACAAGTGAGGGGGAGCAGCTATGGGACAGGCAGCACTACAGGCTCCACCTCCTAAGGCTCCGGCGGATCAAGCTTCCGGCCCCTGGCGCGATGCGTGGAAGGCCTTCCGCAAGAACAAGACGGCCATGGCCGGGCTTGGCATTATCCTGTTCTTTGTACTGATTGCGCTGCTCGCGCCGTGGATCGCCCCATATGATTTCAAGGCCCAGCAGCTGGTGAACCGCCTGAAGCCGCCGTCGGCAGAGCATTGGTTCGGTACGGATGATCTGGGGCGGGATCTGTTCACCCGGGTAATCTATGGGGCGCGGATTTCACTCTGGGTGGGATTCTTTTCCGTAATCGGCTCGATCATTGTCGGCACTGCGCTGGGCATCCTCGCCGGATACTACGGCAAATGGATGGATATGATCATTTCCCGTCTGTTTGACATTTTGCTGGCTTTTCCGAGTATTCTGCTGGCCATCGCTATTGTAGCTATTCTGGGACCTTCCTTGCAGAATGCGCTCTACGCGATTGCCATCGTCAACATTCCGACCTATGGCCGGCTGGTCCGGGCCAAGGTGCTGAGCCTGAAGTCCGAGGAGTACATTACGGCGGCCAGGGCCATCGGGATGAAGAACGGGCGGATTCTGTTCAGCCACATCCTGCCGAACAGCCTGACGCCGATCATTGTTCAAGGCACTCTCGGCGTCGCGACAGCCATCATTGAAGCCGCTGCCCTGGGCTTCCTTGGACTGGGCGCTCAGCCGCCGGACCCGGAATGGGGCAAGATGCTCTCCGATTCCCGCCAGTTTATCCAGAAGGCCCCCTGGACCGTGGTGTTCCCGGGCCTGTCTATCATGCTGACGGTCCTCGGCTTCAACCTGATGGGCGACGGCCTGCGGGATGTGCTGGACCCGCGGATGAAGAATTAAATCTGAATAGAAGGTATTAGCAAGGGCTGTTCCAAGCCATATTAATGGCTGCTTGGGACAGCTCTTGTTTTGATGGAAGGTGGTTTCCTGTGTTAGTTGCAGAATGTACACTTAAAAGCAGCCAAAAGGCATAGTTTCATCTTCTAACTGTATTCTGTACAACTAAATCTGCCCAATTAGCTGATAAACGGGAGAAGGCTGCCTTTTAAATGTACGAAATACAACTAAACGTGAGAAGGGTTAGGAATCGGGCATTTTAGTTGTACGAATTGCAATTAAGCCAACCCCGTCCTGTCCTCGGGTCAGGGCTAAACCTTAGTTCAGAATTAGCCCAACGTGGTTCCCGAATGGGAGATTCGTTTCTCAGAGTTCTGTGAACCGAAGCCCTACTTTTCCCAAAAATAACTTTGTGAATTTTCGAACAATATCCGGGACGCTACGTAATGTAGGTTGAAAGGGTGGGCGGAGAACAGATGATGACCGACAAACAGCTCGTTGAAGGATGCAAGTCCGGTCAACAAGAGCATCTTGAGTTTCTCATTGTCAGGTATAGGGATGATTTATACCGGTTCTGCCGCCATCTTACCTTGAACCGGCAGGATGCGGAGGATTTGTTCCAGGAGGTATGGGTACGTGTGCTCCGCAAGCTGGAGAAGTATGATGCGGAGCGTCCCTTTAAGCCTTGGCTGTTCCAGGTGGCCTTCAACATGTACCGTGACCGCTACCGGAAGTGGAAAAGCGTGTATGCCCTTTGGACCTGGTTGTCCTCGGATGCGGAGCTTATACATATTAGAGACCCGGCTCCACTGGCAGAAGAGGATCTGCTGCGGCATGAGGAGCACCGGCTCCTGGAGGAATGCCTCCGGAGTCTGCCCAAACGTTACCTTGCCCCTCTCGTAATGTATTACTATGAGGAGTTCAGCTATGAGGGCATAGCGGAGGTGCTGGGAGTTCCCCTCGGAACTGTCAAATCCCGATTGAATCATGGTAAGAAGCTGCTGCACAAGCTAATGAAGGAGATGAACTAAATGAAGGAGTCCGGAGAAGAAGACCGGCTGCTGACGGAATATTTCAATCTGCCGCTCACGCCATCACCAGAGCTTGTCTCTAATGCGATTCGGCGGATTCACGGGCGCAGAAGAATGGTAATCCTTTCCGGGTTAATGGTCCTGCAATGGCTGGTATTCCTGATGCTGGGATTGTATTTCCTGGCCGGTCCGGCTGCCATGCAATGGAAGATCAGCATGGGGCTGCTGTTCATCCTGTCTCCAATGGTCGCCGGAACATTGCTGTTGTACAGTACTATGGGAGGCGGGAGAGGGTCTTATGAAAGTTCACTTAACCGTTGAGAAATTTGTTTTTTGGGCGCTTACAGCAACCATCCTGGTAAGCTGTATTGCGCTGGGGTACGCTATAAGCCCCTATATGGGCGAGTTTATGGAGGAGAATCTGACCTGGCTCATCGTGATAAGCCTGTTGGCCCTGCTGTTCCTGGGGCTGAATGTGCTAATCGCGGTATTCATTTATAAAGATGCCTCGCGGCGGCGGATGAATGCCTGGCTGTGGGTGACTGCGGTCATCTATATCCCTAATTTCATCGGTCTGATCCTGTATCTCCTGGCAAGGAAACAGCATCATATTCACATAGCATCTAATGCAGGCAATGAGGGTATCCGTTGTCCGCACTGCGGCCATCTAATCTAAACCGGGGAGTGTTAGGGATATGAAGAATAAATGGATGAAACTGGGGATTTTGATCGTCATGGCGTCGGTGCTGCTGACTTCCTGTGACAAGAAAATAATGTACGTCGGGTCCAGCACAAAGAGCAAAATAAGCGGCTCCTACACACTACACATGCTTAAAATCTGACATATGAACTCAATCCATCAAAAGTAATAATTTTACAGTTCGTTTTTCAGACTCAATGAAAAAAAAGAGAGACAAGACTTAAAGTGTAGACTTCAGTTACCAAATAAAGGTATTTAGTGTTTGTTATGCCAAAATGATCTTTACCGTCGCTCGTTTCTCTTTCGTTTGTGCATGAGGCTCTTCAAGCTTTGGAACCTTCTGTCGCCCTTTCGAAGAGCGGGTGGGCTCACGATTCAGCGCTTTAATAAAGTCTTCCCAGTCTTCCCTGGCATAATATCTCATCATCCTCAGCATATTCCATACACTCTGGGAGGTCTGGATCTCCAGATGTATGAGCTGGCAGATCAGTGCCGTAATGATGGCGATGTAACACTGCACCCATACGGCATGCGGATGATGATTGTGAAAATGTATGGTCGCCAGATGCTGCTTGATCCATTTGAAAAACAACTCGATTTGCCAGCGGCAGCGATAGATTTCACCGATATCTTCAGCGGAAAGATCCTGACGATTCGTAATCACCTCGTAGACTTTCCCTTGCTGATCTTGAAACTGCACAAGGCGAACGTGAAAGGTTTGACCTGACGTTTTGTCTAAAATCTCTACGTCCGCATCCCGGGAAATAGGGCTGTGGCTAGAAACTGGACGTTCGGCCTGCACGGTATACTTTGTTTTTGCACGTAGCCGGGCGACAAATAGCAGCGCTCCTTCGCTCTCTGACCATTCTCTGAAGTTCCCGTAATTCACGTAGCCACGGTCGAAAATATATGTGGTTTCTGCGGGAATCACGAGACGTTTGACCGCTTGCTGATCCGACACGCCGATGGTGGAAAGCACAATTTCATCCGGGAAATGACATCCGGCCTCCACAGAAAGCAGCCGGACATGCATTTTGACACCCTTTGTTTTGCTTTGATAAAACGCCCAGTCCCCCAGCACTTTCGGTAGGGATATGCTCGTTGAATCGACGGGAGTCAATTTCCCAAAATGTTGAATCCCCTTGGCTTCTGCTTTACGTACTTTTAATTCCCGGACGAGCTCCGTAAACAACCACTCCAGATAAGCAAGCGGAATGGCATCCAGCTTGCGATTCAAGGATGACTCATGGATGGTAGAGATTTCAATAAGGTCTTGAAGTTCCGAATTGGTTTGCAGGTTGAGTACAATGTCGGGAAGAAAGCGTCTCTGCTGGAACTGGGCTTCTACAAAAAGGGTAACGGTAGCTCCGACGGTAAGTTTTTTTGAATAATGATCTTCGAATGGACAACGAAAAGAATGGAACGCTAGACGCTGCAAACACTTGCGTAAAACTGAATTTTTTGTTATGTTACCCATGGTTGAGCTCCTTTTGTGGAGAGTGATGGGTAACCTGCCTACACTCTCTACATTAGGGCTTTTTCTTTTTGTACACTAGAGCAAACATATCTTTTTTTATCCATTATTAGTAATAATTATCTTCTAACTTTTTATGTTAGATTCTGTGCATGTTTAGTGGCTCCTACAAGCTTTTTACGGGCACAGAGGAGAAGAAGCTGAGCATGAAAAGCGGCGAAACGATCAGCATCGATTACAAATCCAAGGTGGAAAAGGGCCAGCTGTCCATAAAGTTATACGGGCCGGATAATGAGGTGCTTACTGAACTGGCAACCAATGAATCAGGTACCGAGAAGGTGGAAGCCGGGAAAGACGGGAAATACCGGATTGAAATCAAGGGGGAAGATGCCAAGGGAAGCTTCAAGGTTGCTTTCAAGGTCGAATAACTGGAACTGTGAGAAGTTTATTGCGAATAGCCTTAGAACAGGCCTCTTCCATATACATAGGGCGGGGTTTTTTTGTTGTATGGATTAGGGGAGTCCCTATTTTGTTAGGATTTATATGTTTTGGGGTCCCCGCAAAGTACCTGAGTCATCATCGAAGCTAAAGCTGCACTTTGTGGGGGTGTTTTGATACTAATTATAACTAAACATATACAAACATAATCAAATGCATTGTATAATTCGATTTAACTTGCTAGAATATGATCAAAATAAAGAATAGGGATTGGGAGGTATGGAGTGTGCTGAAGAAGTGGTTAGCGGGATTGTTGGTGCTGCTTATGGTGGCGGGCGTGTCGGCGGGTTCAGCAGGAGATGTTGAGGCGGCAGTGAAGAAGACGGAGATTATTGTCTCCGCAGCAGCGAGTCTGCAGGATAGTCTGGACAAGATTGCTGTGCAGTATGAGAAGCAGCATCCTGAGATTAAGCTGGTGTTCAATTATGGCGCCTCAGGTACGCTGCAGAAGCAGATTGAGCAGGGAGCACCGGCCGACTTGTTCTTCTCGGCAGGCGATAAGCAGATGAACGCGCTGGTGGATAAAGGGCTGATTGCAGACCACAAGGCGCTGCTGAAGAATCAATTGGTCGTCGTTGTGCCTTCCGATTCGAACACGAAGCTTACAACCATTACTGACCTTACCGCTCCAGCCTTCAAAAAGGTAGCCGTAGGCCAGCCGGAATCGGTACCAGCCGGACAATACGCTCAGCAGTCCTTGACCGCGAAGAAGGTATGGGATACGCTGCAAAGCAAGCTGGTCTTCGCTAAGGATGTCCGTCAGGTGTTGTCTTATGTGGAGACAGGCAATGCAGATGCCGGGTTCGTCTACAAGACGGACGCGTTAACCTCGAAGAAGGTGAAGATCGCCCTGACGGTGGGCGGCCATGTACACAAGGCGATTAACTATCCGGTGGGCATTGTTAAGGATTCGAAGCATCAGGCGGAGGCCAAAGCCTTCTATAGCTATGTACAGACAACTGCTGCCAGCTCGGTCTTTACTGGCTACGGGTTTCAATTGGCGAAATAAGTAACTTCTATTAGATAGGGTGAAAAGAGATGGAGATCAATTGGACCGACTTTTTCGCCCCGGTCTGGCTGTCCATCAAGATTGCGGTATTAACCAGTATGATCGTGTTCCTGCTGGCCACACTGGCTGCCCGGAAGATGGCGGGACGCCGGTTCTTCGGACACAGCCTGGTCGAAACGGTCCTGCTGCTGCCGCTGGTGCTGCCGCCAACCGTGGTCGGCTTCGTCCTGCTGGTGATCCTCGGACGGCGGAGCTGGATCGGGAGGCTGTATGAACAGTTCACGGAGCAAACGATTCTGTTCACCTGGGGGGCGGCAGTCATTGCCGCTGTTGTGGTTGCTTTTCCGCTGGTATACCGCACGGTCAAGGCAGGCTTCGAAGGGGTAGAGAAGGACCTTGAGGATGCAGCGAGGGCGCAGGGAGCCAGCGAGCTTCAGGTGCTGCGCTATGTGACCCTGCCGCTGGCCGGGCGTTCACTGGCTGCCGGTTATGTCCTCGGCTTCGCCCGCGGGCTGGGCGAGTTCGGGGCAACGATTATGGTGGCGGGCAATATTCCGGGACGCACCCAGACCGTGCCTACCGCGATCTATGTAGCGGTGGATGGCGGCAATATGACGCTGGCCTGGATGTGGGTCGGCTCAATCATTGTCATCTCCGCACTTATGCTGATGTTCGTGAACCGCCGTACCTGACGGCTTAGCTTAACAAGGGTAACCCCCGTCCTCACCGGAATTTCCGGTGAAGGCGGGGGCTTTTTGCGGTAAACCGGATACAATCGAAAAACCGACCACAATCGGCGTTGCGCGGGCGCGTAGGCAAAATGTAATCGAAAAACCGACCACATGGGACCGGGAGCGCGCGTAGGCCATGCTGCTGTTTCTGAATTTATATACTTTGTGTCCCCTGCCGGCGGTAATCCGAGGGGGAGACGCCGGTCTCCTTCTTGAAGATCCGGTTGAAGGACCGGTAATTCTCGAAGCCGATGGATTCGGAGATTTCGAAGGTTTTGTGGTCGGTGGTGAGCAGCAGCAGCTTGGCCTGTTCGATCCGCAGGCGGGTCAGGTATTGGACAAAGCTCTCGCCGACGGCCTTCTTGAACATGGAGCTGAAGTAGGGCACGCTGTAATTGATCGAAGCGGCCAGCTCCTCCAGCTTGTAGGGATAGCTGAGATCTTCGCGCATCTGTTGAATGATACGTGTGATGGAGGCATCGATCTTCCGGCCGCCCTCCTGAAGCTGCTGAAGCTTGCGGAAATGATCGCAGGTGATCTCATGTACAGCGTTGAATGTCTGGCACAGCTCGATTTGTACACGCAGCTCTGCTTCGAGATCCGCCCCGCCTTCCGCCCCAATAACGTTATGGCTCATATCCAGAAAGACTCGCAGATATAGGGACTTGATCTGCTCCGGGTCCCAGGCTTGCTCCATCGCCTGACGGTGCAGGGACACCCGCTCCTGCTCCAGAGCTGCCGTGCTGAGATGCGGCTCCAGCAGCGCTTTCTTCAGCACCTTGCTCCAGAAGCGGCTCTGCGGCTCAGGAATCCGCTGGAAGCTGGAGAGTTGCCCCCACTCCCTAATGCCGATAAGCTCATTGCAGCGGTAAAAGAACGGATACGGCGCCGAAGCCAGCCGCTTCAGTGCCTCCGGCCGGTCCTCCAGTCCCTGTTCGAAGCTGCACAGCAGGGCGATGCAGCTCATCCGGAGATTCGCGGCCAGGGATTCCAGCACCTGCTCCAGGAAGCGGGGTCTCTCCGTCTTGAAGCTGTCGGTATACAGGGCAAGGAACCGCCCTTTGTCGAGGGCGATAACCTTATGCGGGCCTATGCTGCCGAGCAGCTCCTTCAGCACGTTCACCCCGGCGAATTGCCACAGCTTCAGCTCCTCCAGCTGGTCGATCGGGAAGCGCAGGGAGTTGCGGTCCAGCTCCACAAGCAGGGTCATGAAGCCCTGGCCGTGAAGCGGGAGCTGCGAGTCCGCAAGACTGCGCAGCCATTTGGCTTCAGCCGCCGGGCTGCGCAGCATGTCGAGGAACAGGCTCTGCTCGATCTCGACTTCGCTCAGGCGGACCTGCTGCTCCAACTGCAGATAATTGTCTCTCGTCTCGCCGCGTGAATCCGCCAGGACTGCCAGCTCCTCCATCGTCCGGGTCAACAGGCCCGGATCGGAGAGGCAGTCATCCTTAATCAGGTAGGAAGCCGCCTTCAGATGAATGGCCTGCTGGGCATAGTGGAAATCCTGATGACAGGTCAGGATAATGATCTGAGGGGCAGGTGCCCCGCTCCGTTCGATCTCGCGCAGCATCTCCAGCCCGTTCATGCCCGGCATTGTAATGTCGGTAACAATCAGCTCCGGCTTATGCTTCAGGAACAGCTCCAGCCCGTCCCGGCCATCCTCGGCTTCGCCGACAAGGGTGAACAGATCTGCACGCTCCTCAATGAAATGCCGGAAAACCGTTCTTGCCGGAATCTCGTCCTCCACAAGGACAACTCTATAGTGATTCATGATGTTCCTCCTTAATCAGAACGTTCCCGGACGGCAGCAGCATGCGGATGGTCAAGCCTTCGCCCGGAGCGCTGGTGAGCAGGATCTGTGTCTCCGCCCCGAACAGCAGCTTCATACGCATCCATACATTCTGCAGTCCGATGTTCTCGGCAGACTCTTCCTGCTGGAGATGGAGCTGCAGCTTCCTCAGCTCAGCCTCTTCCAGACCGTTCCCGTCGTCCTCGACTTGTACAATAATATGGCTCCCGCCGGGACTTCTGTATACGCGCACACGGATATGCCCTTCCGGTGCCTTACGCGGGAGAATGCCGTGGAACACGGAGTTCTCAATCAGCGGCTGCAGACCCAGCTTCGGAATCATCATGCCCCGCAGCGGCTCCTCAATCTCAGCCTCCAGATGGATCTGGCATTTGTAGCGCATATTTAGCAGCCCGACATAATCCGCCAGATAATCAAGCTCCTGCTGGAGCTGTACCGTCTGCTCGAAATTCTCCATGGAATACCGCAGCAAGGCCACCAGCCTTCCCATCAGGGAGTTGATCTTCTCATAATCCTTCATCATGGCGAACATACGGATCGTATTGAGGGTATTGTACATGAAATGGGGGTTGATCTGCGACTGCAGCGCCCGGATCTCCAGCTTGCGCTTCAGATCCTCCGAATCATGCAGGTCTGCCAGCAGATCCTGTATGCGGACAGCCATGGTATTGAGCATCCGGCCCAGATCCCCGATTTCATTATTGGCGAAATGGGTGACCCTGGCATCGAAATTCCCTTTTTTCAGAGCATCGACCTGCCGCTTCACAGCCTGTAGAGGCCGGTAGAGCTGATACCCGAAGCCGACCACACAGAGCGCCCCCAGACAGACCAGAATGAGCAGAAAATAAGTGACCGTCCGGCGGATAATCTCGGCGCTGGCCGTCAGCTCCTTGGACGGAATCTCCGAGAGCACGATCCACTTGTCGTAGGTGGAGGTCTGCTTGACAGAGACAATAGAGGAGCCTGCCGCGAACTGATCCGGGCGCTTCAGCTCCTTCCAGCGCCTCAGAATCTCCTGAACCCGCTGCTTATCCGCCTGCTTCTCCAGCTTGCTGGTCGTGGCAATGGTCAGGCCGTCTTCCGTCAGCAGGGAGATAGAGCCCTCGCTCCCAAGCTGAATATTCTCAATCTGCTGCTGGTATTGGCTATTATTCATGGAGATCAGCAGCACGCCCTTCAGGTCCTTATATAAGTCGAAGGGAACGCGTGAGATATAATAGGTAGACGAATTCAGAATAGCCAGCTCAGGCAGCGAATGCTTGTCCAGAAAAAGATTCGGCCGTCCCGAAGCCAGATACGCTTCAATCAGCGGCCGGTATGGGGACTCCTCCAGCATGGCCGGGGCTTCCGTGGAGGAGAGGACCTCTCCTGTAACGGCGGAATAGACCTGTAGGCCCTCCACATTCCCGATGATGGCGGAGGCGCCGCTGAGCACGGAGATCAGATCCTTTTTGCGGACCACCTCTTCAAAATATTGGGCCGAAGGCGATACCAGCGCGCTCTGAATGGACGAGATCCGCGAATATTGCTCGCTGAGCTCCCGCAGCCGGGTCATGGTTAATTCAATCCGGTCCACGACCTGATTGACGAGCTGGGCATTCAGGCGGTTCACCTGCTGCTCCACCGTCGTGCTGGATACGCTTACAGAAATGAAGGACAGCACAATCAGCGGAACCACCGAGATGGCGAACATGACGACAATCATCTTAATATAGAAGCTCCGCCGCAAAAAGCTGAAAAAGGGTGAATTCATAGAGTCACATCCGTTAAGGGTTTTGGACTACGGATACCGGGCAGGCTATCCTAAACAGATTATAGTACATTGGCGGACATGGAGATACCTGCGGACCGGCAAATCTTAAAAATGGTGACACTTTGGCTGGAATCCGGCATGTTCTTAAGCTCCGGCGTCTTCTATAATCCAAAGTGTAAGCACGATGTAAACGCAATCAATACAAGCAAATGGGGGATGACAATGAATATTACAAAAAAGCTTGTACCACTTGTAGCTTCGGCGGCGTTGATGGTAACTACACTGGCGGGCTGCGGCAGCGGTAATAATTCAGCGGCAGGCAGCACAGCGGCACCGGAAGGCAGTACACCAAGCGGTGCGGCTAGCAAGCAGGCCAGCATCAAGGCCATGACCATTCTTTTCGGCAATCCGCCGGAGATGACGAACAACAAGGCGCTGGAGGATCTGGAGAAGCGCGGCAATGTAGATCTGAACGTAACCTTCGTGCCATCCGAAGCCTATACGGACAAGCTCTCTGTGGCGGTATCGGCCGGAGATTCCTATGATCTGCTGCTGATGGATGGCGGCAAGGACGATAAATTCAACAACCTGGTGAAAATGGGCGCTTTTCATGACCTGACCCCTTACCTTGCGAAGACCAAGAATATCAGCCAGATTGATGAGGTGGTCTGGAATGGTGCCAAGATTGACGGCAAATCGTACGGGATTCCCCGGCCGCGCGGTCTGTACGGCGGAGGCGAAGCCAATATTCTGATCCGCAAGGACTGGCTGGATAAGTATAATCTGCCAGTTCCGAAGACGATGGACGAGCTGACGAATGCGCTTGCGGTGTTCAAGGAGAAGGACCCGGCGGGCGGCGGCAAAACCATCCCGTTCACGATCTACGGTTCAGACGGTGTGAATAGCCCCGGGCCGTTCTCGGGTGTCCTCCCGATCCAGTATGCCTTTGGCATTCCAAATGTGTGGAAGCTGGACGGCGACAACGTGGTCCGTGATTTCCAGACGCCTGAATACAAGGCCTTCCTGGAGTGGCTGAGAGATTCCTGGAGCAAGGGCCTGATCGACAAGGATGCGCCGGTACTGAAGAACCAGGGGCAGGCGCGGAGTAAGTTCCTTGCGGGCACAGCGGGTGCTTTTGTCGGGAATGTCAGTGATATTGTAGAGACCAACGTAGAAAAGCTGAAGCAGACGGACCCGAAGGCCGAAATCGCGATTGTCGATGTACTTGAAGGCGCGAACGGACAGAAGGGTGCTTCTGTACTCTCCGGGTACTACGGACTGTGGGCGGTTCCAAGCTCCGTACCGGAGGATAAGGTGCAGCAGATTGTAGACTTCCTTGACTTCACGGCCTCAGAAGAGAATGTAGCGTTCTCCAAAGCGGGAGTCACCGGCATCCATTCCAGCGATTTCAAGAATGGGGTTGCGGTGCAGACCGAGGAGCAGAAGAAGCAGTATGAGCTGGATAAGCCGAACAATTTCATCCTGGAGAACCGTGCAGATCCATATGTATACGCCAACTCCAAGGAGCCGGACATCCTGGCGCTGCAAAAGACAACTCTCGATACGATCAGCAAGATCGGGGTGGAGAATCCGTTCCTCAGCTACAACTCACAGTACGCCAGCAAGAATCCGGACAGCTATAAGAAAATGAGTGCGGTAATGACGAAGTATGTGCTGGGCGAGGGAGCCTGGGAGGATGTGCAGAAGGAGATTGATACCTGGACGGAGGGTCCGGGCGTGCAGATCACCAAGGAACTGCAGGACCAGTATAACGCAGAGCATTCCGCGAAGTAATACAACAACACTATATACAGAGGCAAAGGAGGGGGCTTTCCCCTTTCTTTTGCCCATTTGGATAAGGAGGTTTAGCCTGTGCAGAGAGCTTTACGACCCAAACGGTTTCATCAGCTATGGCCTTTTTACTTACTGGCAGCACCGGGTATTCTCTACTTTCTCACCTTTCATTACATCCCGATGACAGGACTCATTCTGGCCTTCAAGGAATACAGCCCGTTCAAGGGCATGATGGACAGTCCCTGGGTGGGGCTGGATAATTTCAGACAGTTTTTCGGAACCTCCGATTTCTATATGTTGCTGAAAAATACGCTGCTGATCAGTCTGCTGAATCTGATCATTTATTTTCCCTTCACGATCCTCCTGTCGCTGCTTCTGAATGAAGTGCGGCTCAAGGTGTTCAAGCGTGTCTCGCAGACCATCGTATATCTGCCCCATTTTCTCTCCTGGGTCGTGATTTACGGGATTACGATTTCCTTCTTCGGGCCTTCGGGCGTCATTAACCATTACCTCGGCCAATGGTTCGACGGCAGCGCTAACTTCCTGGTCAGCAACGAATGGTTCCGGCCGCTGGTCATCTTCCAGTCGATCTGGAAGGATGCGGGCTGGGGCACGATTATCTTCCTGGCGGCACTGGCGGGGATTAACCCTGAGCAGTATGAAGCAGCCAAGGTGGATGGAGCAAGCCGATTGCAGAGCATCTGGCATATCACCCTCCCCGGCATCAAAGGGACCATCGTGATTCTGCTGTTGCTCCGACTGGGCTCCTCGATGGACTCCAACTTCATGCAGATCTTCCTGATGACCAATAGCCTTAACCTGGATGTCTCCAATGTCTTCGATCTGTTCGTCTACCATGTCGGTCTGGAGCAATTCAATTACAGCTTCGCGATTACCGTAGGCATGTTCAAATCCGTTGCCAGTCTGATCCTGGTCCTCGGGGCCAATTATGCGGCGAAGCTGCTGGGTGAGGAAGGCATATTCTAGAACAAGAACAGGAGTGGAGAGGTTATGAAGCTTAAGGCAACCTGGTTTGACACCATTATTGTAGTCATGATTTGCTTAATCAGCTTGCTGGTTATTCTGCCTTTTCTATATATTATCGCGGTCTCGTTCAGTCCGCCGGGAGATTCGATGGCCGGGAATTTCTTCATCTGGCCCAAGCACTGGACACTGGACGCCTACAGCTATCTGCTGAATGCGAATACGTTCCTGACCTCCGTCAAGAACTCTGTCATTATCACGGCGATGGGCACGGTGCTCAGCTTGTTTGTCTCGATTACACTGGCTTATGCCCTGTCGAAGAAATTTCTGCCCGGCCGCCGGATCATGCTGCTGGTTATTTTCTTCACGATGATCTTTCACGGGGGCATGATTCCGAACTATCTGGTCGTCAAAAATCTGGGTCTGATCGATTCTTACTGGGCGGTAGTGCTTCCGGCAGCCTCCAGTGCTTTCAATATCATGGTCATCCGCTCGTTCTTCCAGAGCCTGCCTGAGAGTCTGGACGAAGCGGCAAGAATAGACGGGGCGGGGGAATTCAGGATTCTCTACTCGATCGTGCTGCCGCTGTCCAAGCCGATTATCGCCACGTTCACCCTGTTCTTCATGGTGCAGTTCTGGAATGAATTCTTCTCGGCGGTTATCTATCTGAATGATACGACACGCTGGCCGATTCAACCTCTCCTGCGGCAGATGGTGGCGATCAGCGCCTCCAATATCTCGGCAGAGGCAGCGGTGGATGCTTCACTTGCGGCCAACCTTGGACCCAATGTCCAGAATGCGGCCATTCTGCTGGCGATGCTGCCTATCGTCATAGTGTACCCGTTCCTGCAGAAGTATTTTGCCAAAGGAGCCATGCTTGGTTCGATTAAGGAATAGACTCAGGCGGAGAGATCCGCGAATATAAAGGTGATGATAGAATTGACTATGGGGTATAAAGATCTGCGGCACAATCCCGCATATACGAAGCCGCAGCTGGCTGCCGGGGAGTTCTTAAGCACAATGCTGGATTTGACCAGACCGGAGCTTGCTGAGGTAGCTGCGAAGCTGGACGTAGGCGATGTCCCCGGTGCACGGGATGCTTATTTAGAAGTCATTGCAGCGGGTAACAACGGGAGATACTACTTTGATGTGAAGGATGTTCCTAAGCTGAAGGCGTACGCCGCCAGCCATTACAGCGGAGAGGAGGAGGCGCAGCAGGATATTACCGAGGCGGACCGGATTGTGGAGGGGGATATCCCCCTGTTCAAAGGGAAAAGAGTGCTCTTCCGGAACGGAAGCTACGACTGGAACAGCTGGCTGTTCGACAGCTCGCAGTATCAGCTGCATCTGACCCGGTTCGTCTATGTGAAGCGTCTGTCCAGAGCCTACGCGCTGACCGGGGATGATAAATACGCCAAATGCTTCAATGATATGATCAGTCATTTCATTGACGATAACCCTATGCCGGTGGATGGTACGTTCCGGGCGGAGCATTGTAGCTGGGACCCCCTCTCGGCCGGTGTGCGGATGTTCATGCTGCCGGAAGCCTTCATTACCTTCTTCGGCTCTCCGGCCTTCGAGCCTGAGGTGAAGCTGAAGCTGATTCAGTCCTTCCAGCAGCATGGCGAATATGTGCGCAAATACCATGCCAGCGGCGGCAATCATGTCTGCATGCAGCTCCGGGGGCTGACTCAGACGGCGCTGCTTCTGCCGGAGCTGAAGGATTCCGCCGAATGGCTGGAATACGCCGGGCGTAAGCTGCCGGGATACATCCTTGAGAACGTCTACCCCGACGGGGTACAGTTCGAGGGCAGTCCGAATTACCACCTGATCGTCATGCGCGAGCTGTATGAACTGGTGGTTCTGTACCAGAAGCTCGGCATCGATGCCGGAGAATACCGGGAGACGCTGGAGAAGATGTATGTCGTCACGATGCATCTGCTGGCACCGGACGGGCAGCTGGTCAAGTTCGGCGATACCGATGTTCAGGTGCTCAGCGAGCTGCGTAATGTCATGAGCCTGGGCGCTTTCCTGTATCAGCGGGGGGACTTCAAGGCGCTGGGGCATGAGCGGCTGCCGTTCTCCCTGCTGTGGAGAATCGGGCCGGAGGCTGCGGCGGAGTATGCTCAGCTCAAGGCTGTGGAGCCTGCGGAGACGGCAGCCTGCTTCCCGGCAGGCGGTTATGTGACCTCGCGCCAGGGCTGGAGCCCTGACGATATGTACATGGCGATGCGGGCAGGTGTCGGGATCGGCGGGCATGCGCATTCCGATGCGCTCAGCCTGGTGCTCTACGCCGGAGGACGCGAGCTGCTGGCGGATTCAGGTATGGGCTTGTTCGAGTGGAACAAAGAACGTAAATATACAGTCTCGACCCGTGCCCATAACACTGTAGTTGTCGACGGTCAGGACCAGCATGTCCGCAGCTTCCACTGGAATACGCCGCCTACGGCGAACTGCAGAATCTGGGATACCCAGTTCAATGAGGCGTATGACTACACCTTTGCGAGCCAGTACGGATATACCCGGTACGAAGATCCGGTGGTTCACTCCCGCAAGGTGCTGTTCGTTAAGAACAGCTATTGGCTGATCGTGGACCTGTTCCAAGCAGAAGGGCAGCACCGCTATGAGCAGTATTTCCACCTGCCGCCGGGTACAGCGTCTTACGATTCTCTCAGCGGGGAAGTGGTCTCGCAGCTGGAGGGGGCCAATCTGCTGCTGAAGCCGCTGCCCTCCGGGCTGGCGGACGACCGGCTGACGCTGGAGCAGGGCCTGATCTTCAAGCAGGGCCACTACAGCGGGAATCCGGTAATGAAACGTTCCCTTACCCTGACCGGAAGCGCAGCCATCGTTACCCTGGCCGTTCCGTTCGGAACAGCGAAGCCGCAGGTGAGTGTAGAACGGCTGCCGGTACGGCAGCATGGGGAACTACTCTCCGTACAGGAGGCCACCTCGCTGCGTATCGTCATGGAAGACCGGGTGGATGACATCTGCCTCTATCATAAGAGTGTCGATGTCACCAGCTACCTCGACCATACCGGCAATATTATCTCTGAAGCGCTGCTGCCCCGCAAGACGGAGCCGGAAGGCATCGCGTTTGCCGCAGGCAGCTATAACCGGGATGTTATTGTTATTAGTGGTCCTAGAGGATAGCAGAACAGAACTAAGCAACGCCCATCCTGAACCGGGGATGGGCGTTGCTTAGTTGTCTAATATATTCCATCTGTCTTCCGGTGATAGCTTGGGGCAAGTGCTGCAATACTCTCCGGCATCAGGCCCAATCCTGATCTGGTAGGCCAGACAGCAATGCCTGCGCAGATATAATGAACGGCCGCGCAGCTTCGGATGCTCAACCTTGCGGAACCGCATGGATAATTCATCCGGCTTCTCCGGCTGAAGCAGGGCAGTATAATCCTGGCTGATGATCCGGCCCCGATCCTCAGAGTCCCAGAGTTCCTTGTCCGTATGCAGCCGTCCATACAGATTATGCAGATTATGTGCAATCAGCGACCACATGACTTTCTCCTTAGCTCCCGTATACCCTGATACAGCCTGGAGCACCTGCCGTAAATGTGCCAGCAGGCGATCTATATAGTCGGCAAGGCAGGCTTGACGGATTTTCGAAGAGTTATCAAACCATCTGTCCGTGGCTGCGGTCTCCGCTTCATACTGCATCATTCCTGCATCCGTTAGCTTGAACCGTAAAGCACCGGGCAGCAGAGAGAGCGGGGTATCGAAGAGAGTGATGGAGGCGGCCAGTCCCATAATCAACACCGAGTACCTTTTGGCAAACAAAGTTCCGACCACAATTCCTCCAGGCTCCCCAAGCTGGAGTGATTGCTGCCCGATAATTAACGGGAGCTTCGCCTCGTCCAATAGATCTCCTGTACTGTATGGAAAAGAATTATTCCTGTCTTCCGCGACAGTCACGGCAAAATGCTGCTGCATGAAATCTTGTATCCACTGGCTGCTAAAAGGTATAACCTCACTCATTGCTCTAGCCATGCCATGATTTCATCAATAATTTCACCCCGGCCGATCACTCCCCAGCCCTTAAAGAGCCAGAAGGAATCGGTCTCATGAACCTTTCCTCCCTGTACGGCAGGGATGTTCTTCCAGAGTGCGCTGGCCTGCATGTTGTCCAGGAAATCGCGGGCATTCGGGTCCATCTCAAGGACGATGAAATCTGCTCCCAGCTCCGGCGTTTTCTCCAAGGATAAATCCTCTCTCTGCTCTGACGGCGTAAGTGCGGCAGGTTCGAAACCGAGATCCTGGTAGAGTAATGCATTGGTTGGATGACCTTGCTGTGCGTACACTTGGAGTGTCTTCTCCCGTACACGGAGGTAGGCGAGTTTTTTGTTGTCCAGTGCTTTGATTTTCTCGCTGGCCTGGACCGTTTTCTGTTCCAGTTCAGCAATTTTTTCCTTCGCCAGGTCCGTCTTGTCGTACATCTCCGCAATGGTTAGCAGATCCTTGGTCCAAAAGGAAGTATCGTCGCCATAATCAAGCCATTCATTTCCAAGAACAATGGTAGGGGCGATTTTGTTCAGTTGCTCATACTTATTCTCGGCCGTCCGGCTCTCAATAAGAATCACATCCGGATCAAGCAAGGTAATGGCCTCAAGGTTGGGATTATCCGCCGAACCTACGGTTTGTACCCCCTGCAGCTTGTCAGCCAGATAGGGAAGATAGTCTCCTCCGTACCGGACCTCGGTGTTCACACCGGAGGGCTTCTCTCCGATAGTCAACAGATGATCTATGTACTCTGCCGAGAGAACAACGATTTTTTCGATTTTGGCCGGAATCACAGCTTCTCCCTTAAGGTGGGTAATTGTGCGTGTGCCCGGTTCCGCAGCCCCCTGATCGCTGGTTTGGGAAGCGGAGGGACTCTGTTCTTCGGAGGCCGGTTGTCCCGCTGTATTGCTGCACGCGGCCAGTATCAGCAGCAGCACAGCAAGGAGCATGATCTGGATGGATTTCATTCGATTCATTTATTTCTAGTCTCCTTTGTGCAATAGATAATAATAATCATTATCATTATGATAGGAGAACGATACCTACTTTACAATGGATTATAACCCTGTGTTGGCGTGGATAATTCTATCGGCCGGCCTGCTAATCCGGGATGCAACATACGACATGGCCCACTTTCTGCCTGAGGGTCCGAGTGTTTTGAACAACAGATCTCCGGCATCGAATACCCGGGACTGCTTCACTGCATCCAGGGAAGACCATTCTCTGGACGAGAGCAGTGCTTCCAGCCGTTGTCTCGATTCCAGGGTAGGGTCCGCAGCCAAAAAGATGGTTCCCGGGTTATGCAGGGGAAGCTCATGAATCTCGAAATCCATTGCTTCAGTCTGCTCACGGGTTGAGGGGGGCGGACTCAGTCCAAGATCTTGGTATAGCAGAGTTCCTGTCTGATTGGAGGTGCCGTATAAGCGGTAGAATTCAGAGCTGACTCTGATAAAAGAAACTGTGGGCCGCACATCCTGTGCCTCCAGCTGTGATCTAAGGAGGTGCTTCTGCTCTGCGTAGCGGTTCATCCAGTCGTCTGCCTGCTGCTCTCTGCCCAGAATGCGGGACAAACGGGACAACTGCTGCTCCACATTATCGGTATGCTTAAGAACAACCGTCGGTGCGATGGACTCCAGCAGCTCGCCTGGTAACAGGCGGTCGCTCCCAATAATCAGATCAGGCTTCAACCGTGCCAGCTCTTCATAATTCAACCGGGAACCGTTCAGGCGGACTATGTCCTGCTCCAGTATACCGGAGTGGGGAAGGCTGTAATTTCTTGACACCCGCTCCCGGTAAGACAGCGCAGCCACTGGCATCAATCCAAGTGTCATCAGATAATCATCCAGACCATAGTAGAGAACAGCAATACGGATATGATTGTTTTTGAGGTAGCTGGCCGGTGCCACGCCTTCCGATTTTTTGAACACCCGGCTAAAATAATGCTCGTCCTTATAGCCCACTTCCTTGGCGATCTGCTTGACACGTTCGGAAGAGAAGAGCAGCTGCTTGGCCCTTTTTATCCGTTCCTCCTGCAAATAGGCCATAGGTGTCTTGTCTGTAAGCTGCTTGAACGCTCTGATAAAATGATTGGTGCTTAAGCCCGCCATTAGAGCCAGTTGCCCAACTTTAAGCTCTTGGTTGTAGTTGTTCTTCATGTGGGCAAGCACAATATCCATCCCTACAGCCTTGTCCTGCACAATACGCTTACTTGGTTGAAGTATCAACGCGAGCAGCTGTTGCAGCCGGTGCTTGGCGTGCATGATTTCCTCCAGGTTACGGGTACGGTGAAAGGAGGTCATTTGCCGGTTGATCTCTGCAGCCAGCGGATGGCCAGCTGCTTCAAGCTTCCCGCTAACCGGAAATACCGGAGGATGTAGCTCCTGGTGCCTGTGATTTTTACGAAGCTGTATACAGGAGAAGAAAATGATCACATAACGTAGCGGTTCTGTCGTCAGCGCTTTGCCTTCCACTGAAGTTTCGGGCAACAACAAAAAGAAATCTCCTTTATTCGCTGTAAGCAGCCCTCCATTTAGGATAATCTGCCCTTTACCTTCTGTGACATAACACAAGGCATGGTGGTGAAGGGTCCTTCGGGGCATAGCCTCCCCTTCCGCCAATCTTCCGTAATAGCTGTGTACGCTTGAAAAAAACAAGCGCTCCAGCCTGAACGCTGCCTGCGGTATTGTGGATAACATGCGTTCCTCCTCTGGTTTCAAGTCTCGTAAATAATATTGCCCGTCTCACTCAGGTCATAGCTGTGAATTGAGCTTAGCTCACTGCGGAAGGCCTCCGAGCGCAGAATATCCAGAATGGCGTTAATCCAGGCTTCATTCTCCGGCTTCTTCATCATGACCAGATCGTAGCGCTCGCGGATCAGCGGAATGAAGTCGATGCCGTCAATGATTCTGGCGGCTTTCTCAGTGCCGATGCCCACATCCGCCCCGCCTCTTGCCACCAGGCTGGCTACTGCCAGATGGCTGTTCTCTTCATTAATGTATCCGTTCAAGCGGGAGGACGGAATTCCATGCAGGCGCAGTTGTTCATCCAGCAGCACCCGGGCGCCGGAGCCGCGCTCACGGTTAATCAGCGTTAGCCCGTCCTGCCGGAGATCCCCCCAACTGCGGATGCCCAGCGGATTGCCCTTCTGCACATAGAAGCCTGCGCTGCGTGTTAGCAGATGCACTACAATATAGGAGAAGCCTACGAGCAGCTTGCGGATATAGGGCAGGTTATATTCGCCGCTATCGCCATCCAGCAGATGGGTACTGACAATATCTGATTCGCCCTGATACATGGCGATGAGGCTGTCCAGACTGCCCGCATAGGAACGGAGCGGGCGGGTGGAGGGCAGGGTCCGCTCCAGATGGGTCGCCAGAATATCGAGCGACATATCCTGGCCGGTGATGACTACATGTACACCGCTGCTCTTCATGCTGTGCGGCGGCGGGGAGGCGAAGGCCTGATAAGGCGCGGCGAACGGGGGGCCCATCTGCTGCTGCGATGACTGCGCCTGAGGCAATGCAGCTTCGCTCAGCCCGCCCCCGGGCAGCGGATGCGCAGAAGGCCCGCTGTTGCGGGAATTCTGCTTGTACCTCTCCAGATCAGAGAGGTCAACCCGCATCTGCTTGCCGACACGGTAAGAGGGCAGCTCGCCCTTTTTAATGAGATCATAGACCTTGAGCTTGGAGATTTTGAGCAGCCGGGCGATTTCCTCGGTTGTATAGGAAGTATTCTCGGTCATGTATTGTACCCTCCTGGGGGATGGACATCGGCAGATTCACAAATAGCCATATTAGGATAGCCTTATTATGCTCAAGACTACCTTATTTTGTGAACCTGTGCAATCCGGGCAGGCCCCCTAATAGGTCATATGGCGTTCTGTCTTCGCCTGCTGCACATCGGATAGCTGAATCAGCTCCGAGACGGTAACAAACCGGAAGCCCTGCTTCCTCAGCTCAGGCAGAATGATCTTCAGTGCTTCCTTCGTCTGCGACGGCCCGTGGACATGGTCGTGGAACAGGACAATATCGCCGCTCTTGGCATTGCGGATCACCCGGCTTGAGATGTTCCAGACGCCTGGGCGGTTCCAGTCGCGGGTGTCCTGATGCCAGGACCACAGAACGGGCTTAAGGCCCATGCTGTTGGACACATCGATCAGCGTCTCGTCATACATGCCGCCCGGCGGTCTGAACAGGCTGCTGTGTCTGCCGGATATCTTCATAATTTCCTTCTCCGTCAGCGCAAGCTCCTCCTGAATCTGCTCCCCGGAGATCGGCCTTTTGAAATAGACATGATTATAGGTATGGTTCGCCAGCTCATGTCCTTCATTAATCACGCGTCTGGCGACATCGGGATAAGCGGCGATCCGCTTGCCAATCGCAAAAAACGTGCATTTCGCTTGATACTCATGCAGCACCTCCAGAATGCCGTCCGTCTCCAGGGGGTCCGGGCCGTCATCGAAGGTCAGCGCAATCACCTTCTGGCTGGTGCGTACTTCCCAGATCATATCGCCGCGCTCCTCATAGTAGTAGCGGTTTTTTGCCTTGTTCGGACTGCCCAGGGCCAGATCGGAAGGGCTGTGCATCAGCGCCAGTGCGGCAAGAACTGCGGCGGTCAATCGGGTGGCTGTTCTCATGGCTCTCAAATTCACTCCACACTTGTTTTTATAAGCGGTTCTTGCTGCTTAAGTCTTAGAATGCTCTATCCCCCTTGGTTGCTATGCATTTATAGCAGCCCGCAGGGCGATTTGCATTTTAGAGTGAAAGTTCCGGCAGAAATGACTTATAATAAGTTACTAAATACAGATCAAGGAATAGGGGCGGCGGAGATGACACTGATTGAACAAAGAGAGCATAGACAATATCCCGAAATCACGAAGCTGGAGACCTCCAGAGCCGCATATGAACGCGACTATTCGCGTCTGATCCATTCGCCGACCTTCCGGCGGCTGCAGGGCAAATCGCAGGTGTTCGGGGCCGGAACCGGGGATTACTACCGGACGCGCCTGACCCACTCGCTGGAGGTGGCGCAGATTGCCCGTGAAGCGGCCAAGAGTCTGCTGCGTTCTTACCCGGAAGTAGAGACAGGAGCGGCGGAGAATCCGGGCCTGGTCATTGATCCCGAGGTAGTGGAATGTGCGGCAATCGCCCATGACTTCGGACATCCCCCATTTGGGCATAAGGGAGAAGAGGTGCTGGACAGCCTGCTGGAGAAGCTGGTTACCCGCAAGACGGTGGAGGCAGTGGCCAAGTCAGGCGCAGGTCCGGTTCAGCAGCAGACGATTCATGAGAGCATGAAGCGCAAATATGAGCATTTTGAAGGGAACGCCCATAACTTCCGCCTGATTATGTTCCTGGAGAAGCGCGAGAATATCGACGGTCTGAACCTCTCGGACGCGGTGCTGCTGGGCATTAATAAATATCCTTTTCCCGGGACGGTGCTGAAGAAGGGGATGTATCTGCATGAATGGGAGTATATCCATGAGATCCGCACCCAGTGGGGAATTCCGGCAGGCAAAAAGACGCTGGAAGCGCAGCTGATGGACCTGTGTGACGATATTGCTTATTCGGCGCATGATCTGGAGGACGGCATCAAGGCCGGTAAGATTGAGGTACATGAGCATTTCCTGCATGACGACTATATCCAGCGGCTGATTGTGGAGAAGATCACTACGCTTGAGGATGCCTTCTGGTCCGGCTGGAACAAGTCCGCGATCCGCTTCAAGGTGGAGGAGGTGCTGAGTTCATTCCTGCGGGTCTGGAAGGAGAAGATGCCTACCTGTGAGAATGACTATTCCCGCACCCGCCGTGAAGTCAAGGCCTATTGGGTCAGTACCTTTGTCGCCAGCCTTGGCGTGATCGGGGACGGGGACTGGAAGAAGGTTACCTTCATTAAGGAAGGCAAGGAGGATGAGGATATGCTGCGGACCGTCAGTGTGCTCAAAAGCTTCGCCTGGGTAACGATGATCCGCGATTTGCGCGTGCAGCGTCTGCAGAAACGGAGCGAGTGGATACTGCGGCGGCTGTGGGAGGCATTCCTTGATCCCGAGACCTCCCGGAGCATTATCCCTTCGGACTGGCTGCAGCGGTTCGAGAAGGATCAGAAGTCGGCCAAGCCGATCTGGACCTGGGAGCATATGGTGACCGATTATATCGCCGGAATGACCGATGCCTTTGCCGAGAAAATCTACAATGAGCTGTACGGGCTGAAGGTCGGTTCGATATACGATCTGGATTAGACCTATACTGGATTAGACCTATATATGTGGAGCCTTTACCTGTCCGCCGTTTGGGCTGGCAGGTAAAACCTTACATCGAGAGAAACATGTAAATTTTTAACCGACTGTTGCCGACATAGTAAATGTAACCTATTTTTTTTTGCTTTTTTTATGAAAATAAATGAAATCAGATGGAAAATGGTGTAAACATCCAGATATTATCAAGGGGGCACACAGGTGTGGGTATAGGTCAGCGACTGAAGGATCTGTTAGGAAAAGGGAGGAAAGGAGCAGACAAGGAGCAGCAGGCAAGTCTGTTCCGGGGCAGAAAAAGCATCGGCTCCAAGATAGCCTACGGTTATGCGGCTCTGGCTGTATTCGTTACGATCAGCGGCGTGGTTTCGCTCTATCAAATGAACAATATGCAGAAAAACACCGGGAACATCATTAAAAATATCATTCCCGAGCTGAACAAAATTCACAATGTCAATTACCTTACAGAGCATGTTATGGCTCTTAGCCTGCAGCATATCCTGAGCACTGATAACGCGGACAAAAACGCGCTTGCGGAAGAACGGTCCAAATTCATCGGCAAAGTAGCGGATACTTTTAAGGAATATAAAGCCAATCTGAAAGGAGAGCAGGAGCTGAAGCAATTACAGTCGCTCGTCGGGAAATGGGGCGAGTTCCTGACTGTCAACAATCAGGCGATCCTGCTCAGCAGCTCGAATGACGAGAAATTAGCCCTGGAGGTATCGCGGAAAGGGATTGACGCTTTTAATTCCATGCAGGTAGATCTGGATGCGCTGGTGGCGCACAGCCAGAAGGATGCTGAGGACGAGGGCAAAACTTCTGCGAGTATTTTCAATACCGCCGGGAGAATGAATATTGCAACTGTGCTGATTGTCCTTATCGTTATCGGTTTGGTGAACATGTTCGTCCGCAGAACGATCATCAATCCGCTGAAGAAAGTAACGGCGCAGCTGCAGCAGATCTCGAGCGGGGATCTGACGGCGGAAGAGACGCTGATCCGCAACAAGGACGAGATTGGCCTGCTGGCCAAGACCGTGAATGAAACGAACCGCACGCTGCTGGAAATGGTCAGCCGGATCAGAAATGTATCCAGGGTCATTACGGAGCAGGGCGATGTGCTGATGCATACAATTGCTGAAACCAAGGAAGGCAGCAGCCAGATTGCGCTGACGATGGAAGAGCTGGCCACAGCCTCCGGAAGCCAGGCCGAAGCAGCGGTGGATGCCTCCAAGGCGGTGGAGGAGCTGAATACGTTAATTGAGAATTTTGCCGGCAGAGGTACGGATCTCTCCAATCATTCAGAGCAGGTACGTCAAAAGGGTGAAAAGGGCCGGGCGCTCATGGAAAGCTCCGTGGCGCAGATGAACGAGATTGCCGATGCGGTCTCGCAGTCTATGGACACCGTAGAAGAGCTGAACCGCAAGAATGAAGGTATCTTCCATCTGGTGGGGGCCATACGAAGCATCTCGGAGCAGACCCATCTGCTGGCGATCAATGCCGCTATTGAAGCCGCACGGGCCGGTGACAGCGGACGCGGCTTCGCCGTTGTCGCACAGGAAGTGCGGAAGCTGTCAGAGGATGTGCAACAGACGGTCTCGGAGATCACAGAGATTACGCAGGGCATCCAGCTCGACTCCAGAACCATGGTAGAGCAGCTGCGCGGCGGGGTAGCCAAGACGGAGCAAGGCAGCCGGCAGATTGTCGAGACCGGTGATGCGCTGGCTGAGATCAACGGCTCGGTCCGCATGATGGCGGTGACTATCGACGAGATGAGCCAGGATCTGCAGCAAATGACCGGTGCCAGCGAGACCATGAACGAGTTCAGCCAGCATATCTCGGCACTCTCCCAGCAATCGGCGGCAGGTGTCGAAGAGACCTCGGCTTCAGCGCATGAGCAGCTCAGCTCGACCACCGCTGTGGCTAACGGCATCTCGGAGCTGAAGCTGCTGCTTGCGGAGCTCCGGGAGTCGGTGACCCGCTTTAAGGTGTGAGGGGGATAGATTGAAGCAGCGAAATTTCGGAGATTAGGGATACGCCGTGACTGCAGAGAATGTTTGGACTTCCGGCCGCTGTTAGATTTGTATTTCCTCATTTAAGCTGCTGTAAGCAGTAGAAATACAAATCTAAAGGCGGACGCTAACGCTCCTACAGTTCCAAACTTCTCTTCCGCCACTGCTCCCTAATGGGTGAATTTCAAGTTCAATCTATTTAGGGATGGAAGTAAATAAAGAGCCTCTGCTTAGTTTAGCAGAGGCTCTTTATTATGTGTGAATTCGTGAATCACTGAATGAACTGAATTGCTGAAATTAGTTAAAAGAGTTGAATGAGCTGGGCATGTATGCGACACAGCGCACCAGTCTCCCCGGCCGCCCAAGCCCCCTAATACTGGCGGCTATAATCCACCAGATTGCGCGAAGGCTTGCCGGATTCCAGATAGGCCTTCATGTTCTCCACGAAGATGTCGACCACCCGGTCGGCATAGCGGTCGGTTACCCCGGCACAGTGAGGGGTGATGATGACCTGCTCCATGCCCCAGAGCGGGTGGTCCTCCGGCAGCGGCTCGGTCTCGAAGACATCGAGGCCCGCACCGGCCAGCTGGCCGCTGTTCAGTGCAGCGATCAGGTCGTCCGTATGCGTGGTGACGCCGCGGCCAATATTAATATAGTAGGCACCCTGCTTGCAGGCGGAGAAGACCTCAGCATCGAACAGCCCGCGCGTTTCGTCGGTGAGCGGCAGCGTATTGACTACGAAGTCTGCTTCGCGGACGGAGTCCTTCAGCTCCCCGGTGGTGAAGATCTGGTCGAAGCCGTCCACCGGTCGCCCGGAGCGGCTGACTCCGATCGTCTTCATATGGAAGGCTTTGGCGATTCTGGCAGTCTCGCTGCCGATGGCGCCGGTTCCGGCGATAACAATCGTCTTGCCGGTCAGCTCGCTCTCCTGTCCGTTCGAGTGCCAGCGGCGGTTCTGCTGGTTACGGATGGCTGTGTGCATATTCCGCGTGAACATTAGCATGAAGCTGAGGATGACAGCAGTAATCGGTTCCGCATGCACGCCGCTGGCGTTCGTCAGCTGAATTTCGCGTTCCTTCAGGGCATCCAGCGGAAGCTTCTCTACTCCGGCGGACCAGGCTTGTACCCAGCGGAGCGGTGAGCCCTGGCGCAGCACAGTGTCCCGGATGCCTTTGCCCCAGCCGATAATAATCTCTGCGCCGGAGAGCAGCTCCAGATCAGGGTTCCTGGAATCTCCAAGGGTAAGGGTGTACTCTGGTGCAGCGGCGCGGATCAGTTCCTGTTGAGCAGAGGACAGCTGCTGCATACAAACGATGGATTTAGTCATGATGGTTCCCTCCTGTTCTACATTTCAGTAGAGAAATAGACGATAAGTATAGATAAGCATAACAAATCTGTCTGGAAAGGTGAAATTCGCATGAGCCATTTGGACCCGGAGCAAGAAGTGGAGCGTCTGTTCGTTGCGGTGCCGTTGCCTGATACGCTGCTTGAATATCTGAAGAATGAGTCTGCCCGTGTGTCGTCCGGACTTAAATTTGCCAGATGGACACATTTCAAAGATTTCCATATTACGCTTCAATTTCTTGGAGATACCCCCAGGGAAAATATTCCACCTCTCTATGAGGCACTCCGGAAGGTTGCGCGTTCAAGTAAAGGCTTTCAGCTGAAGCTCGGCGAATGGGGCACCTTCGGTCTTCCAGACTCGCCAAGAGTGCTCTGGGCCGGGATTTCCGGTGAATTGGAGCCGCTGAAGGAGCTGCAGCAAAAGGTGGTTTCAGCGACCCTTCCCCTAGGCTATACCCCAGAGATGCGAACGTACAATCCCCATTTGACAGTAGCCCGCAAATACCGAGGAGAAGATCCGTTTACGCTGGAGCAGCTGGAAAATTTAAGGATAAAGAATCAGCCCCCGGGCGAATTACTTCCAGACATAGGCTGGACGGTAGAGGGTTTTGTGGTGTATGCTACCAGGATGCATGCCATTCCTATGTATGAAATGACTGAAAAATTTACATTTTTCTGAATATAAAATCGACAAGAAAGTTTTCAAAGCTTCCATTTTCGGTTACATACAATAGGAATGTGCCGTAAAATAGGAGGTAAAACATGTTGATTTTCAAACAGAGCCGCTATATTGCGCTGCTGGTTGGTGTAATCCTAGTGTCTTTCTCAGCGATAAGTTTGATGAACCCCGAAGGAACTGCTGCTACCGGGGAGAATGTAATAGAAATGGGTAAGCTGAAGTCTGCAAGCCATCAATCGGTAGAGCAGCTTATTCCGCAAGCCGCATCGGTCCTGCACAGGACAAGCCATTCAGCCGGAATCATTACACCCATGCTCTACACCACAGCTGCCAAACCGGTTCATACCTGGACCCGCACGGTGAGTGCAGGATGGTTAAGTCCCGAGAAGCTGCAGCGCAAGGACGCTGTCAAGCCGGCTTCCATTGTGACTAAGCCTAAGGTAACTGTGGTGAAAGCATCGCCGCCAGTGGCGCAAGCGCCCAAGATCGCGGCAACGGGGACGAAGAGTGTGAAATCAAGCAAGGCTGTAACTCAGCAACATCCCCCCGCAACATTGTTCTTCTCCCGGACCAAGCTACTACCCAAGGAGCAGCAAGCTGAAGCTACCTGGAGCTACGCCGTATCCGGAGAAGACCTGCATCTGCTGCAAAAAATCGTCATGGCAGAGGCAGAAGGCGAACCGTACAAGGGCAAGGTGGCAGTTGCCAACGTTGTTCTAAACCGGCTGCGGTCAGCCAATTATCCCGACACTATTAGAGAAGTTATTTATCAGAAAAGGCAGTTCAGTCCTGTGGCCAACGGGCGTCTTAAACGCGTGAAGCCAAATGCGGACAGCATTAAGGCTGTGAATGCAGCGCTTATGGGGGTCAAAGAGGTTACGGATGATACCTATTTCTTCCTGTCGCTGACGCTGGCACAGGATCTGACCGTGCATCATTCACGGACATTCGCCAAGACCATCGGCAATCATACCTTTTATAAATAAAAAAGCCCGCTGCACATCAGACGCTATACGTCTATATTATTACGGCCATATGGTCTTAACGGCAACTGCAGCCAACTTGAGGATATCGCCGGCTTCTCTGTCTTGTCAGCTCCGTACAAAAAGAGCCTCCAAATCCAAGCTTAACGTTGGATTGGAGGCTCTTTGCGGTTCGGGTAGGGTAACCCGCTTAAGGTGTGACATAGACGGCTTCTTCGCTCCGTACTTTGGGCGGAGGGGCACTCCACGCCTCGGAGAAGACCGCTTCCGCAGCTGGCTTGCCCAGCATCTTAAGAATGGTGGCGGCGCAGTGCTGCGGCTGCTGGAGGTCCGGAGAGGCCTTGCGCTTCTGCGGTCCTCCGAATCCGGCATATTCGCTTAGCAGCATGGAGAACCATTTGTCCACGACGCCCGGATTCAGCATCTCGGCCAGCCCCAGCTCGACGAAATACTGGCTGTTCTTCTCTTCCTGGCCGGGGATGGCGTTATAGAACAGCATCGGAATGCCTTTGGCCTGACCTTCAGTGCAGGTCATTCCGCCAGGCTTCGTGATCAGCAGATCCGAGGCATCCATCAGCTTGTTGATCTCGCTGCTGTAACCGAGAATCCTTACATTGGGATGGTTCAGCAGGGGGTTGGCCTGCATTTTGGCTATAGCCTTGTCGTTGCTGCCCATACAGAAGATAAGCTGGATCTCATTGATCCGGGCGGTGAGCGAGTTCATAATATCCTTGCCGAACATCAGGCCCCAGCCGCCGCCCATAATAAGCGCAGTCGGGATGTCGGCGAGCCCCAGCTCTTTGCGCAGCTTAGTCTTACCCTGGGACTCCCAGAATTTCGGATGCACGGGAATCCCCGTCACCGTCACCAGCTCGGAGGGGACGCCGCGCCCCGTAAGAATGGATTTGACCCTTGAGGTCGATACCAGATATCGGTTGGCTTCCGCATTCACCCAGCTGCCGTGGGCATCATAATCTGTAATCAGCGTATAGAA
Organism: Paenibacillus sp. FSL R7-0210; assembly: GCF_038009085.1. Lineage (NCBI taxonomy): Bacteria > Bacillati > Bacillota > Bacilli > Caryophanales > Paenibacillaceae > Paenibacillus > Paenibacillus sp. FSL R7-0210. Next base: position 5,233,686 of record NZ_JBBPAR010000001.1, on the reverse strand, counting down.
CGGTACATCAAGCCCCTGGTGCTTCAGCCTGGAGATGACCGCAGCGGGAATCGGATGCGTGCAGATAATCAGATCCGGCCGCAGCTGTTCAATGACCTGAGAGGCATGGGTATAAAAAATCCGGTGAAGGGCCAGCTTGGTCAACCGGTTCAGTGATTTATGATATTGGGTCTTATACATCATGCCGACCAGCTTCGGCTGGCTGCTGACAGTTTTGCGGTAAGCGGAAAGAATCCAAGGAGCGACCGTAGGATTCAGGAATTTTCCGAGCTCGAAGACCCGGCACTGAACATCGGGATTCAGCAGTCGAATTCCTTCAGCCAGAGCATAGGCTGCCCCTGTATGGCCCGTGCCGAAGCCTTCCGAAAACAGCAGTACTCTTTTCTTTCGCATAAGTTCACCTGCAACTTTCCATTATAGATAGGTTTGTTAGATAGCTTCATTAGTAGTCCGTCTGCGGTTACCGCGTACATGCTTCTCCTAATATTATACTAGGGATTTTGCTTCTTTTCTCACATTATACAAATAAGACGTAAATAGAAAGTTAAAACACTGCAATAAAATAAAAAAATTTAGCAAAAGTATTGCAAAGGCATAGGCAAAGTGGTAAAGTTGGTCTTGACCGAGTGACCGGATCAGTAAATTGGTCAGAACGGAAGTGTCAGACGATCCTTCAGGAAAGGGAGTGTATGAATGGCTGTGGTAGATCGAAGGCAGCAGGTGCTGCAGGCGGCGACGAAGTCTTTTTCATTATTCGGGTATAAGGCAACAACGATGGACCAGGTCGCCAAGATTGCCAATGTCGGCAAAGGGACGATTTACACCTTTTTTACGAACAAGGAACAGTTATTTGATGAAATCCTGCGCGATGTTATCCTCGAGATGAAAATGATCGCCGAGCGGGAGATTAGGCGCGATAAGCCGTTTTTTGATAATCTGCACCGTGTGCTGGATGCCCTGCTGGAATTTCGGAGCGAACATGAGCTATTCATCAAGCTCTCCCAGGAGAGTCTGGACTTCGGAACGCCGCAGGCTGGTGAAGGACTCGACAAGATCGAGAGTGTGGTGCTTGAATATCTGGAACGGGAGGTGGAGCAGGCCATTCGTCAAGGGGAAATCAAACCCTGCGATCCCCAGATTGTGTCGGTGGTAATGTTCAGGTTATATATCGCGCTTACTGCTGAGCTGAGCAAGGTACATGTGCCGTTGACCAAAGAACAGATCAAGTATTACTTTCATCTGTTTTTGGCAGAAGGGCTGTCGCAGTAGAAGTTAAGTCCGGTATAGGGATGGCGTTTCGCACTGCTGCGCTTTCCCTGATTGGGATCGGCTGGGCTGAGGCGGATGGTGCTGAGTCGGATCGTACTGAACAGGATAGACCTATTTTTTTTGCCTTTGATTGACCAATTGGGGAAAACAGTCACCTGGTGTTACTGTAATATTCAAGAAACTATCATTTCACAGCAGGTCATCTTATTTTTCAAGAGAGAGCATATGATCATAAGGAGAGAACCAGAATGAAATCTTTATCCGTGTTTATGAAGGATCTTGGCGCGGTATTCAAGAATCCCAAGATGCGTATTTCCATGTTCGCCATTCTATTTATTCCTGTTCTGTACAGCGGATTGTTCCTGAAAGCATTCTGGGACCCTTACGGTAAAATGAACGAGCTTCCGGTAGCGGTTGTCAATCAGGATAAGGGTGCTGATTATGAAGGCACCAAGCTGACCGCCGGAGAAGATCTGGTCACGGAGCTGAAGAAGACGGACGGGTTCAAGTGGAATTTCGTCAGCCGGGAGCAGGCGGAAGCCGGGCTTGCGGACAATACCTATTATATGGCGATTGTGGTTCCGGAAGACTTCTCGGCCAAGGCAACTACACTGCTGGATGCAGACCCGCAGCCGGCCAAGATCATCTACGAGCCGAATGAAGGCTACAACTTCCTGGCAGGCCAGATTGGCGGCACGGCAGTGAAGGATATTAAGAGCAAGGTATCCGCCAAGATTACGGAAGCTTATACCAGTTCTGTGTTTGATAAAATCACCAAAATCGCAGACGGTCTGGGCGAAGCCGGAGACGGTGCGACCAAGATCGCAGACGGCGCCACCAAGCTGGATGACGGGGCGCTGAAGCTGAAGGACAATCTGGTTGTCCTCACCGAAGGCACCGGCAAGCTGCTGGATGGTGTAGCGCCGCTTACGCAGGGCGTGAGTGATCTGAATAACGGAGCAGCCGCACTCAAAACCGGCAGCAGCACGCTGGCCGGAGGACTGCAGCAGTTATCCGCTGCGCATAAGCAGCTGCAGGATGGGGTGACGCAGTCGGCAGCGGGCAGCAAGCAGCTGAATGCCGGGCTGCAGAAGACGGCAGCCGGAACAGCTTCGCTACAGGCTGGAACACAGTCGGCTGTCGTCGGCACCGAGAAGCTGCAGACAGGTACGAAGGCAGTTGTGGATGGCAGCGCGAAGCTAGCGGCCGGATTATCATCCTCCGCCGAGGGCAGTGCGAAGCTTGAAGCCGGACTTACGGCTTCGAAGGACGGAAGTGCCAAGACAGCAGCCGGAGCTAAGGCTGTGTCTGACGGTCTGCAGGCGCTGGCGAAGTCGAATCCTCAGCTGGCAGCAAGCCCTGAGGTGCAGAAGCTGGTGGCAGCAAGCGCAGCAGTAGCTGCGGGCGCGACGCAGCTGGACCAGGGCCAGCAGCAGCTCCTTGACGGAGCTGCGGCCCTGAACAGCGGCCAGGAGCAGCTGCTGCAGGGAGCGAATCAGCTGCACAGTGGTTCACAGCAGCTGGATGCAGGTGTGGGCCAGCTGCATGAGGGAGCGCAGAAGCTCTACGCAGGCAGCACACAGCTGCTGGATGGCCAGAATCAGCTGGCCGCCGGAGCAGGCGCACTGGAGAACGGCGGCGCGAAGCTGGCCGCAGGCATGAAGCAGTTCGGCGCGAAGCTGGACGAAGCTGCAGCGGGCGGCGTGAAGCTGGCAGACGGCGGCAAGGCGCTGGAAGCCGGCACCACGAAGCTGCTGGCTGGCGCAGGCAAGCTGGGCAGCGGCCTTAGCTCGGTAGCCGATGGCTCGAAGAAGCTGAGTGACGGAGCAGGGCAGCTGAAGGATGGCTTGGATGAGCTGAAGACCGGCTCCGGTGAGCTGGCAAGCAAGCTGGGCGATGCGGCTTCACAGACCAAATCGGTGAACAAGACCGATGGACTGGTATCGATGTTCGCCCAGCCGGTACAGATCGAAGAAGTGAAGGTTAACAAGGTGCCTAACTACGGCACAGGATTCGCTCCTTACTTCCTGTCCCTCGGATTGTTCGTAGGTGCTCTGATCTGTACGATTGTTATCCCTATGCGTGATTCCGAAGTCATTGGAGCCAGCCGGTTCAACCGGTTCATGAGCCGTACACTTACATTCTCCATGATGAGTGTGCTTCAGGCTCTGCTGGCTGTCCTGATTGTCTTGTATGGTCTGGGACTTGAAGTACAGAATGTACCCTTGTTCTACGCCTTCTCGTTCATTACCAGCCTGGCCTTCATGTGGATGATTCAAGCGATTGTTACTTGGTTGGATCAGCCTGGCCGCTTCGTAGTCATTCTGATTCTGATCTTCCAGTTGACTACAAGCGCAGGAACCTTCCCGCTGGAGCTGATTCCTAACTGGATGAAGATCTTCAATCCGCTGCTGCCGATGACTTACAGTGTCAAAGGCTTCAAGGCAGTAATCTCTACGGGAGACTTCGGCTCCATGTGGGCCGATGCAGGAACGCTTGGCGCTTATGGGATAATCTTCCTGGCTCTTACCTTCACCTACTTCATGACCCGCGACCGCGGCAATGAAGCGGTACTGAAAAGTGAACAAGTTTTGACTGTATAAATCAACAACATTCTTTGTACAACATACGAACCAAAAGCGCCCCTTTACGGGGCGCTTTTGGTTTATTCATAAATATAAATAGCTAAAGGAAGTGCTGTTTTCAGGCCGGGAAAATGATTGAAACGCTTTCAGTGCATAAGCACTTATTCGTCATTTATGCATAATTATACATTCGACAGTTTTTTTACGCTTTTATTCGCTAAAGCTGCAATGCAAAAGCAAATGTTAATCAAGCTCATAAAAAAGTTTAAATTGCGCTCATGTCAGCTCGATGATAAAATAATAACACCAATTCTGCCTGAATAATTATTAAGATTTTCCGCTGAAAAATTTTCCTGGAATTCCGTCTACTTTATAATAGAGAGGTTGCATGTGATGAGACACACTGAACTGCCCGGCAAACAGGGCCTTTATGATCCCCAGTTCGAAAAAGACGCTTGCGGCATGGGATTTGTCGCGCATATAAAAGGCAAGCCGTCCCATGAGATTGTCAGTAATGCACTGACTATGCTCTTCAATATGGAGCATCGGGGAGGCCAGGGAAGTGAGCCGAACTCTGGAGACGGAGCCGGCATTATGCTGCAGATTCCCCACCGTTTCTTTGCCGGCGAAGCTGCGAAGCTGGGCTTTGAGCTTCCGGAGCCGGGCCATTATGGCGTGGGCATGATCTTTCTGTCTCATAACGAGGAGATCCGCGCCCGCCACGAGGCGCTCCTGAGCGAGATTATCGCGGAAGAGGGGCAGCAGGTACTCGGTTACCGCGATGTCCCGACCTTTGACGAAATGCTCGGCAAGACAGCCAAGGCTGCTAAGCCTTATGTACGGCAGGTATTTATCGGCCGCTCGGAGGGAATCAAGGATGACCTGTCCTTCGAACGCAAGCTGTATGTGATCCGCAAACGGGCAGAGCTGGCGATCCGCTACGGCGGGGCAGAAGAGGGCGAATCCTTCTATGTGCCGAGTCTTTCCTGTAAGAAGATCGTATACAAAGGCATGCTCACTACCGTACAGGTAGGACAATTCTATCTGGACCTCCAGGAGGAGACGCTGGAATCAGCGATTGCGCTGGTCCACTCCCGCTTCAGCACCAACACCTTCCCGAGCTGGGAACGTGCCCACCCTTACCGCTTCATGATCCACAACGGTGAAATTAACACCCTTCGCGGCAATGTGAACTGGATGCATGCCCGCCAGTCGCTGTTCAAGAGCGAGAAGTTCGGAGAAGACATCAGCAAAGTTAAGCCGGTGGTGAACCCGGACGGCTCCGATACGGCCATGTTCGATAATACCTTTGAATTCCTCTACCTGAGCGGACGCTCCCTGCCCCATGTGGCGATGATGATGGTTCCTGAGCCTTGGAGCAATCATGACAGCATGGACGAGAAGAAGAAAGCCTTCTATGAATACCACAGCACCCTGATGGAACCGTGGGACGGACCTGCCGCAATGGGCTTTACCGACGGTGTACAGATCGGGGCCATCCTGGACCGTAACGGCCTGCGTCCTGCGCGTTACTATGTCACCAAAGATGATCTGATTATTCTTTCCTCTGAAGCGGGTGTCCTCGACATTCCGGCAGAAGATGTTCTATACAAAGACCGGCTGAGACCGGGCCGCATGCTTCTCGTGGATACGAAGCAGGGCCGGATTATCTCGGACGAAGAGGTCAAAGCCGAGATCGCCTCCGAGCAGCCTTATCAAGAGTGGCTGGATGAGCATCTGATCGGTCTCGATCAGCTCCCGGATGCACCGGAGCTGCCGAATCCGAAGCATGATAATGTGCAGCAGCTGCAGCAGTCCTTCGGATATACTTTCGAGGATCTGCGCAAGGTGCTGGAGCCTATGGCCTCCACAGGCGCCGAAGCTGTCGGCTCCATGGGTTACGATTCGCCGCTGGCCGTGTTATCAGACCGTCCACAGCGCCTGTACAATTACTTTAAGCAGATGTTCGCCCAGGTCACCAACCCGCCGATTGACGCCATCCGTGAAGAACTGGTAACGTCCACAGCGACTACGATCGGACCTGAACGCAACCTGCTGAAGGCAGAACCGGAGAGCTGCCGGCAGATCTCGCTGGATTCTCCAATTCTCTCGAACGAGGATTTCGCCAAAATCCGTCATGTCCGCCGTGCGGGCTTCAAGTCGATGTCCATTCCGATTCTCTTCCCGGCCGAGTTGGGGGCAGAGGGTCTCAGAATTGCGCTTGACCGGATGAATGAGGCGGCAGACCGCGTCATGGGCAAGGGACATAATATCCTTATTCTGTCCGACCGGGGTGTAGACCGCGAGAATGCGGCAATTCCGGCGCTCCTGGCAGTCTCCAGCCTGCATCACCATCTGATCCGCTCGGGAACCCGTACCAAGGTCAGCATCCTGCTGGAATCCGGCGAACCGCGTGAAGTTCATCATTATGCGCTTCTGCTGGGTTATGGTGTAAGTGCGGTCAATCCTTACCTGGCTTTCGAGAGTCTTGATGACATGATCAGCCAAGGCCTGCTCCGCGGAATCTCGCATGAGAAGGCTGTGAAGAACTATATCAAGGCAGCTACGAAGAGCGTGGTCAAAATTCTATCCAAAATGGGAATCTCCACGATTCAGTCCTATCGCGGGGCACAGATCTTTGAAGCGGTCGGTCTGAATTCCGAGTTCGTAGACCGTTACTTCACTTGGACACCTTCGCGTATCGGCGGAATTGGCCTGGAGGAAGTGGCGCAAGAAGCACTTGCCAGCCATAACCGCGCCTTCACCGACAAAGACGGCAACGATATGGTGCTGGATTCCGGCGGTGAATACCAGTGGCGCAGTGACGGGGAAGAGCATCTGTTCAACCCGCAGACCATTCATCTGCTTCAGCACTCCGTGCGCAGCGGTGATTATGAGATGTATAAGAAGTATGCAGCGCTCGTTCAGGGCGAAAGCGAGAAGCACCAGACGCTGCGCTCGATGCTGCAGTTCAAGAGCGTAGGTGCTCCGGTATCACTGGATGAGGTGGAATCCGCTGAATCGATCATGAAACGCTTCAAGACCGGTGCCATGTCCTTCGGCTCGATCAGCAAGGAAGCACATGAGACGCTGGCTATTGCCATGAACCGTATCGGTGGCAAAAGCAACACTGGTGAAGGCGGAGAAGATCCGGCGCGCTTCCTTACGGACGCTAACGGCGATTCCCGCCGCAGTGCGATCAAGCAGGTCGCTTCTGGACGGTTCGGCGTTACCTCCAACTATCTGGTGAACGCCGACGAGATTCAGATCAAGATGGCGCAGGGCGCGAAGCCGGGTGAAGGCGGACAGCTTCCGGGCCGCAAGGTGTACCCTTGGGTGGCAGAGGTCCGCGGTTCAACGGCAGGTGTGGGATTGATCTCGCCGCCGCCGCATCACGATATCTATTCGATTGAGGATCTGGCAGAGTTGATCTATGATCTCAAGAATGCCAATCCGCGCGCTGCCATCAACGTGAAGCTCGTCTCTGAAGTCGGCGTCGGCACCATTGCCGCAGGTGTGGCGAAGGGCCGCGCTGATATTATCCTGATCAGCGGTTATGATGGGGGGACCGGCGCTTCGCCGATGAACTCCATCCGTCATGCCGGACTGCCTTGGGAGCTGGGCCTGGCGGAGACCCACCAGACGCTGATGCTGAACAATCTGCGCGACCGTGTCGTGCTGGAGACTGACGGCAAGATGCTCAGCGGGCGCGACCTCGCGGTAGCCGTTCTGCTGGGTGCTGAAGAATACGGCTTCGCTACTGCACCTCTGGTAGCCGTAGGCTGTATCATGATGCGTGTATGCCAGATGGACACTTGTCCGGTGGGCGTAGCTACCCAGAACCCTGAGCTTCGCAAGAACTTCATGGGTGATCCGCAGCATGTGGTGAACTTCATGACCTTCGTGGCACAGGATCTGCGCGAGATTATGGCCGAGCTGGGCTTCCGGACGATTGAAGAGATGGTCGGCCGTACCGATTGTCTGGATGCGGTTAAGGCATCCACGCACTGGAAGAAGAAGGGCGTCGATCTGAGCAGCCTGCTGCACATTCCGGCTATGCCGGAAGGAAGCACACGCTTCCGCAGCAAGTTCCAGAACCACGGTCTGGAAGAGACTCTGGATATGACGCATCTGCTCGATATTGCTGCACCTGCGCTGGAATCCGGCACGGCAGTGGAAGCTTCCCTGCCGATCACGAACGTGAACCGTGCCGTGGGTACGATTCTCGGCAGTGAGCTGACGCGCAAATACGGCGCAGCCGGGTTGCCGGACGATACGATCCGCCTGCACTTTACCGGATCTGCGGGACAGAGTCTGGGCGCCTTCGTGCCGAAGGGCATCACTATTACCGTTGAAGGCGACTCGAATGACTATGTCGGCAAAGGGCTGTCCGGAGGCAAGCTGATTATCCGGCCTTCGCGCAAGGCTACCTTCGCGGCAGAAGAGAATATCATCATCGGAAATACGGCGCTGTACGGAGCAACCGGCGGCGAAGCTTATGTGAGCGGTATTGCCGGTGAACGGTTCGCCGTCCGCAACTCCGGGGCGAATGTAGTCGTTGAAGGCGTAGGCGACCACGGCTGCGAATACATGACCGGCGGCCGTGTGGTTGTACTGGGTACAACAGGCCGTAACTTTGCAGCAGGGATGTCGGGCGGTATCGCTTATGTATACGATCCTGACAACACCTTCATCAAACGCTGTAACCTGGAGATGGTGCTGCTGGAGCGTGTAGAGGAAGCGGACGAAATCGCTGAACTGCATGCTATGATCAGCCGCCATACCCAGCATACAGACAGTAATGCGGGCCGGGCAATTCTGGATTCATGGGATGAGGCCCTGCCGAGATTTGCCCGTGTCATTCCGAAGGATTACAAACGGATGCTGGAGCAGATCCGCAAGGTGGAGAGCAGCGGTTTGACCGGTGAAGCTGCACTGATGGCTGCTTTTGAAGCGAATATGCGTGAGCTTGCGCGTGTTGGCGGTTAAGATTTTACACTTCATAAGTGATGTGCTTCAGCATTGACGGAGCGCATTGTCAATTCAAGAGGCTACCTCTTTCCCATATGGAAGAGGTAGCCTCTTATGTTTTTCTTACAGGAAATTAGGTCTCGTCTGATGGGTAAGCGGGCCAAATGTATGTGAAAAACAGCATACATTGTGCTGACGCGGGTAGCGTCAAGAAGTTTGTGTAAAAGAGTAGAAGTGCCTCCCCCGGGTTACGGGTTGGGATGTAGTGTTTCTGGGGGGAGGGGGAACCCCGACTCCCAGAAACTGGATTTCTCTGTTACGCCTCTTCCGGTGTGGGCAAAGAGGGGTAGCGTGTTTCGAATAGCTCTTTTAGCTTCTTTTTAACGGCATCCACTCCAAAGCCTTGGGCGACCCGCCCTGCATGACGTTCATTGTATTCCAGCATCTCCAGGTACACGATTTTCTCTGCGGCATCCATGTTTGTCAGACTGTTCATCGGTTTCAGACGCTTGCGGATTTCCTTGTTCATCCGCTCGATGGGGTTCGACGTGTAGATCGCTTTACGGATCGACAGCGGATAGTTGTAGAACGTCAGGAGTGTGGATAACTGTTCCTCCCAGGACCTCATTTCCTTCGGATACAGCTTGTTCCACTTCGCTTTGACCGTATCAAAGTTAGCCCGGGCGACCACTTCATCCGGTGCCGTATATACGGTTTTCAACGCCTCCATGACATCGGTTTTGTGCTCCACCCGAATTTTATGAAACGTGGCCCGCACTTTGTGCACTACGCAATGCTGTACATCCGCCTGAGGATAGGTCTCTTTAAACGCCGCATCCAGTCCCGGTAGCCCGTCAAACACACCCAGCAGGACTTCCTGCGCTCCGCGGTCGTACAGGTCTTTGAGTACCTCCCGCCAGCCATTCGAACTCTCTTGGCCACCCACGTAGAACCCGAGAATTTGACGCTGGCCCTCCTCGTCAATTCCCATCGCAAAGTAGACCACTTCACCACGAACCGTGCCCCGTTTCAGCTTCACGTACAGCCCATCTAAATAGATGACGGAGTACCGTTTGCTCAGTGGCCGTTTCTGCCACTGGTGGATATCGTCTAGCACCGTAGCCGTAATATTGCTGACCGTGGTGGGGGAGTAGTGGCTGCCAAACATACTTTCAATGAACCGGGCCACATCCCGCGTACCCATGCCCGATTTATACATTTGGATGACGGCCTCTTCTAACCATCCGTCCCGCCGCTGGTACGGCTCAAACAACTGCGTCTGGAAAAGGCTTTGGCGGTCCCGGGGCACCTGAAGATCCTCGATATGGCCGTATTTCGTGTGTAAGTCTCGCGTATAGTAGCCATTGCGACTATTGCTGGCGCCGGCTTCTTCACTCTCCATAAACCCCTGGATTTCGGCGCGCAACAGGCGTTCCATGTTGTCTTTCACAAAATCTTTAACAAGTTTTTCAAATAGATTATTCAGCGAACTTTCGGGTAAAATATTCATTGGTAGGGTTCCTCCTTGGTGGTTTCGCAATCCCGAGGATACCCTACTTTTTTGGTGCCTGACTAGGCTCCAAATCTTGGTACACAACTTACTTTACGCCATCCTGACGCGAGGGTGAACGGGGAAATGTATGCGAAAAACAGCACACATAGTACTCGCACGCAGGCGCATGTCCCGAATGTATGTGAAAAACAGCATACATTGTACTGACGCGAGGGTGGACGGGGGAAATGTATGCGAAAAACAGCACATATAGTACTCGCACGCAGGCGCATGCCCCGAATGTATGTGAAAAACAGTACTCATTCGGTACACGGGGTCCGCGCTGGTCCAATGTAATCGGTTTTTCGATTACATTTCGCTCATACGCCCCGCGCTGGCCCAATGTAATCGGTTTTTCGATTACATTTCGCTCATACGCCCCGTGCTGGCCCAATATAATCGGTTTTCCGATTACATTCCGCTCATACGCCCCGTGCTGGCCCAATATAATCGGTTTTTCGATTACATTCCACCCTCGCGCCCCACGCTGGCCGATTATTGTGCTCACACGCAGGCGCATGTTCCGAATGTATGCGAAAAACAGCACACATTGTGCTATCCCGTTCATCCGGTAGGATGATTTTGTTTCCTTTCTATACTTTCCCTGCATTTCTTCCCTAATTTCAGGGAAAAGGAAAGGTGTGGTAAAATATATAAATGGTTGAAACGGGTTTTGGATATAACAATAAAGTGTAAGTAACGGAGGGGAAGTCCAAACCTTTCCCGCAGTTGCGATGGACACTTTAATTTTAATCTGTACTCGTTTCACACCAAACCGACGAAAGGAAGTGAAGTTATGCCGAATACGGCAGAAGTGGTGAAGCCTGTAGCCAGCCTGATGGGGGTTACCAAAAGAATAGGCTCCAAAACGCTGATCAGCGACTTGACACTCGACATTCCACCCGGGCAAATCTTCGGATTCCTCGGGCCGAACGGAGCCGGTAAAACCACTACCATCCGTATGATGGTAGGACTGATCTCCATTAGCCGCGGGGATATCCTGATCTGCGGACGAAGCATCAAAGACCATTTTGAAGAGGCCATAGCTAATGTGGGGGCCATCGTAGAGAATCCTGAAATGTACAAGTTCCTAACCGGATACCAGAATCTTCGCCAGTATGCCCGCATGGTGCCAGGCGTGACCAAAGAGCGCATCAATGAAGTAGTTGAGCTGGTTGGCCTCAGTCAGCGGATCAATGACCGGGTCAAGACCTATTCCTTAGGGATGCGCCAGCGGCTGGGGGTGGCCCAGGCTCTGCTGCACCGGCCGAAGCTGCTGATTCTGGATGAGCCGACCAACGGACTGGACCCGCAGGGTATCCGCGAGCTGCGTGATTATCTGCGCAAGCTGTGTCAGACTGAGGGGACAACCGTGTTTGTCTCCAGTCACCTGCTGCCGGAGATGGAGCTGATGTGCGATAGTGTGGCGATTATCCAGAACGGCCGGCTGATCGATGTGAAGCAGCTTAAGACGGTCGGGGATGCAGCGGTACCGGTAAGCCAGACGTTCTTCGAGGTAGATAACCCTGAGGCTGCACTGGCGCAGATCGGCCAAGGTGTAATCATGGAAGGCGGATTAGCTGTAGATGCGGTACGGGAGGAGATTGCTGAGCTGAATGCCAAGCTGGTAGCTGCCGGGATTAAGGTCTACAGCATCAAGTCGTTGTCCCGTTCGCTCGAAGATCAATTCTTGGAAATTACAGGAGGTGAAGGCATTGGGTGAGTTCGCTTCTCTCATACATAATGAGAATATCAAAATATTCAGACGTCTGCGGACATGGATTATGCTGGTTCTTCTGGCACTGATGAGTGCGCTGTTTCCGGCGCTAATTCATTTCACCACGAACGGAAGTAATGTAGTCGGGCTGTGGGACAGCTTCCGGACCACCGTAACCATCGCATTTTTCCTGAATACCATCTTCACTGCCTTAGTGGCTGCCGACTCCGTAGCGGGCGAATTCACCTGGGGAACGATTAAGCTGCTGCTGATCCGCCCTTGGAGCCGCTCCAAGATTCTGCTCTCGAAGTATATTTCGCTGGTTATCTTCAGTCTTGTCAGCACGGGAGTGTTAATTCTTTTCGGCTATGGCTCCGCCTTCATTTTCTCTTCCGGGGCTGCAGGGATTTCGGGGGACATGGTGATGGGCTGGGGGCAAGGGGAATATGTCTTCATGCTGATTCTGTGCAGCTACATTGAGCTGTTCCTGACAGCAGCCATTGCCTTCATGATCTCCAGCGTATTCCGTTCCAGCGGCCTGGCGATTGTGCTGTCGCTGTCGATCATGTTCACCAAGGATATCTTTATCGCCATCTTCAACCCCGACCGGTATGAGTGGGCGAACTATCTGATTTTTGCCCATATGAATCTTAGTAATTATGTGGTGTCGGATACCGGTCCCGGGGGAGCGACGCTGGGGTTCGCGATTGCCGTCCTGGCTGTGTATTATGTGGTATTCATGGCGGTATCATGGATTGTGTTCCGTAAAAGGGATGTAGCAGCGTAAGTAGCAGGATAGGGCTGGCTAGTGTAACCGTACAGGCTGAGAGCTTACGGCTCATGCGCCCTCCAGCTTACTCTGCTTGCTCTCTCTGCGCTTGCCTGCAGTCTTCTTGGTATTGACCGTATGCAGCCCGCCCGCTGTCTCAGGGGCGGGCTGTTCGGTCATGGCCACAGCCCCGTTCAGCAGGCTGCCTTCCGCAATGCTCAGGGAACCGGCGGCAATGTTACCATGCAGTTGTCCTGTTCCGGTGAGAATGAGCTTCCGCTGGGCGGTTACGTCTCCATAGACCTTGCCGGCGATAATGATCTCCTGCGCCTCAATGCTGGAGTGGACGGTGCCTTGTTCACCAACCGTCACTATACCCTCACACAGAATCTCCCCGCTGAAATTCCCTTCAATCCGCAGGTTCGTATCGCAATGCACTTTCCCTTCGAGCGTGCCGCCATGGCCGATCAGCGAGTCGGTTGACTTGGGTGAAGCACCCGGTTGACGTCTGTTCCACATTCCAGCATTCCTCCTTATATTCTTAATATTATGAAGGCTTAACATAGTTGAGCGGATTCACCGGCTTGTTCTGCTTCACGACCTGAAAATGCAGATGGGGGCCCGTGCTGCGCCCGGTGCTGCCCAGCATGCCGATCTGCTCCCCTTTGCCGACCCGCTCACCGGGGGTGACTATCATCTGGTTCAAATGCATGTACCAGGTCTCCAGTCCATTGTCATGCTTGATGATGATGTATTTGCCCCGGGCTCCCATTTGTTCTGCAGAGGTAACGACGCCGCCCAGTGCTGCGTATACTGCATCTCCGATATTTCCGGCAATATCAATCCCGGAATGATAAGCAGAGACGCCCTTGAAAGGATCGGAGCGGTAACCGAAGCTGGAGGTAATGACCTTCGAGCCGGTAGGCCACATCACGGCCCGTGCCAGCCGGGCTTGCTTCTCCTGGGCTTGTTTTGCCTGAAACTCCGCTCTTGTCTTGTGTGCCTTCTCGGCCTGTGTAATCGTGCTTGAGATACTGCTGATCATTTCATCCATTATGCTGTGGATCTCCTCGAAGTCGTCCTTTGTCTCCTCAACCAGCCGCTGCGGATCATTCTCGTAGACGGCGACATATTCACCGCCGACCTGCGGATTGGCAGGCAGGCTCAGTGCTGTAGCAGCAGCCCTGATCCGGAAGTTGACGGCAGGCGATACGGCGGCAGAGAGAGCTTCCGGCTGTTCCCGGATGAACGGGCCGGCGCTTAACCGGCTGACCTTGCCATAGCTTCCGGCGGCTGCGGTTCCTGCTCCGGTATCAGGCAAATCTGCCACTACCGGCTGGTTGCCTTTGAAGGAAGCTGCTGAGGTTGACGTATCCGCGCTGTAGGTCTTGGAGCCAGTATTTTCAGTGCGGATAGCCGCACTAGAACCGCTACCGGCAGCAGAAGAAGTGGTTTCTTTGTTGATCAGTGATTGCAGTTGCTCTTCCAGCTCAGTCACACTCTTCAGCTTGTCTTTAATGCTCTCCGCTTCCTCCGAGAGCTCGCTTACCTGGCCGCGCAGCTGCTGTAGCGCCTGATCCTTATCGGCAACCTTCAGCTCCATGCGGATATTGGTCAGTGATAGGGCGGCCGCTTCGGCCTCCAGCTCTGCGATGGACCGGGAGGCATGGATATGCATAGAGGTGACCAGACTGGAGAGCGACAGCGCGGCCGCGGCAGGCAGCGCCAGAGCGAAGGGCTTTGACATTTGCAGCTGCTTCACAGGCCGTCCGGCCTCACGCATAACGAGCAGCGTAATCTTTTCCTGACTTGGCTGACTCTTCATAACGTCTCCTTACTGCGGCCATGGCAGCCGCTGGGTATGAACTGACTGAAATCATCTGTCGGGGTGCAGGGGGCTTATCCGATTCGTCCTACTACTCTATGTATTCCATAACTAAGGTGAACATGACAACGGTTTACTTGAATAAAGAAGGAGAGTTAAGGCAAAACCTGTAGTAAGCGCAGGCTTCTGCCGCCGCAGATTTCTCATGAAAGTTAGCAGGCGCTGTCTATGCCCGCAGAGATAGTAATAGTTCATTCAGTTGATCAGGAGGCCCGGAATGAGGATATTTGCCGTGATCTTATGTCTTTTTATTGTGCAGCTTGCCATTATTACCGCTTCCGAATTCCGCCGTCCGCAGCGGGCGCTTGCCTGGATATGTATTACCTTCTGCTGCCCGCCGCTGGGTCTGCTGTTCTACTATTTCCTGGGGCGCGATTACTGGCAGAGCCGCAAGCTCGTGAACCGGTGCGTCTCCCTGCTGCGGGAAATCCGTATTCATGTTGCCGGCAAGATTCATAAGGTCAAGCAGGCGGAGGATACCGGCAACCCCGGATTTGAACACCGCTCTGAGCTGCTGCATCTGTTCTCTGAACTGGCGGACAGTCCGGTTACAAGCCACAACCGGTGTGAAGTGCTGTCCAGCGCACAGGCAGCGTATAAGTCCATGCTGGAGGTGATGGAAGGTGCGCAGGAGCATATCCACATGGAATTTTATATTTTCCGGGAGGACGGGATCGGCCGGCAGTTCCAGGAGCTGATGATCCGCAAGGTACGCCAGGGGGTGAGGGTGCGCCTGCTGTGCGATGGCCTGGGCAGCCATAAACTTAGCCGGGGCTTTGTGAATACACTGAAGAACGCGGGAGTGCAGGTTTATTTTTTTCTGCCGCCGCTGACTGCACTGCCGGACCGCCGGTTCAACTACCGCAATCACCGGAAGATCCTGGTGGTGGACGGACTGACCGGATTCACCGGAGGCATGAACATCGGCGATGATTATCTGGGCAAAAATCCGGAAATGGGGTACTGGCGGGATACACATCTGCGGCTTGAAGGGGATGCCGTCTATCATCTGCAGTATGTGTTTCTCAAGGACTGGCGGCTGGCGGCCGGTGAAGCTCTCAGCCATCCGCGCTTCTTTCCGGATCATGACTGTAGCGGAAGGGAAGCCGTGCAGATTGTCGCCAGCGGTCCTGATGCGGGCATAGATGCCACCCAGGAGATGTATTTTGCTTCCATCTGTGCCGCGAGGCAACGTATCTGGATGACCTCACCATACTTCATCCCCGACCCCGCGATTTGCAGGGCGCTGAAGAATGCAGTCCTTAGCGGTGTGGACGTAAGGATTATTATCCCGGCGAAGCCGGATAACAAGCTGGTCTATTATGCCACGCTGGCGTATCTGGAGAATCTGCAGGACGCCGGCGTGAAATTTTACCGCTATACCAGAGGGTTCATGCATGCCAAGGTAATGATTATCGACAGCCTGCTGGCCACCGTCGGCAGTGCCAATCTGGACATGCGCAGCTTCTATTCCAACTTCGAGCTGACGGCGGTGCTGTTCCGTCCGGAGACAATTACAGAGCTGGCTGAGGACTTCAGCAGAGATCTGGAGCAGAGTGAATTCATTGATCCGAAAAAGTTCCGGGAGCGCAGCCGTAATGTCAAACGCATAGAAAGTCTGTGTCAGCTCTTATCTCCGCTATTATGACAGAAAAGATGGCCGAATCATCGATTATCGAAGGTTATATCAATTTACATGCGTTATTTGACTTTCTTTTATGATATAATGGAAATATAAGAAGAACAGGGGAGAAGGCACGACTGTACGTTCGCTTTCGTAAGCTTCTTAGATATACTATTTATAGGGGGAGTTCTATGACTGTAAGCCAACATATCTTTACGAATGAAGAACAGAAGAAGCCGGAGAAGTCTGGAGTGTTCAAGACGGCAAGACTGGCCCAGCGGATTGTGATGATTGTCATCGGAGCGGCCATGATGTCTGTTGCCCTTGAAATTTTTCTTGTTCCCAATAAGTTGATTGATGGCGGAATCACCGGTATTTCCATTATGTTGTCCCATATTTTCAATATACCGCTCGGTATTCTATTGACCCTGCTTAACCTGCCGTTTCTGGTTATCGGGTATAAGCAGATCGGTAAGACATTTGCCTTATCTACTCTATTTGCTGTAATTGTAATGTCCATCGGTACCCAGTTGCTCCATCCTGTTCATCCCATTACGGTTGAGCCGCTGCTCGCAGCAGTATTCGGAGGGGTAATTCTCGGCGTTGGGGTCGGGCTCGTTGTCCGTTACGGCGGATCGCTCGATGGTACTGAGATTGTAGCCATTCTTGTATCCAAGAGGCTTCCGTTCTCTGTAGGGGAAGTCGTTATGTTCTTCAACCTGTTCATCCTGTCCGGCGCAGGCTTTGTGTTCGGCTGGAATAATGCGATGTTCTCGCTCATTGCGTATTACATTGCTTTCAAACTGATCGATATTACACTTGAAGGTCTGGACCAGTCCAAGTCGGTATGGATTATCAGTGATAAATTCCGTGATATCGGCGAAGCTCTGACGGAGCGTCTGGGACGCGGAGTGACTTATCTTGATGGTGAGGGCGGATTCTCCGGCGATAACAAGAAAGTGATTTTTGTTGTCATTACCCGTCTGGAAGAAGCGAAGCTGAAGTCTATCGTAGAAGATTGGGATTCTGACGCGTTCATCGCGATCGGCAATATCCATGATGTTAAGGGCGGTCGCTTCAAGAAAAAAGCAATTCATTAGCATTAGCGTAACCGGTTCAGCCGGAACGCTTCGAAGGAAGGTATATTTACGAACGACAGAGTAACCCATACGGCGGTCCTGACTTGTTGCGCCGTATGCCCATATATAATAATACCTTCCGTCCTGATTCTGGACGCCAGATAAGCCCGCAGCCTGAGAAAGGCATTTGCGGGCTTATTGCTGTCCTGAGGGCAGCTTGGCAATAATCGCTTCGACCGGCTGAGGAGGAACCTTGGCAATCAGATCTCCTAACCGGCTGAGACGCTCTTCTATATTCAGCAGGTTGAAATCTGTAGGCTTGACACCCCGTTCAACCTCCTCCCACAGGAGGGGAGTGGAGACAGTAGCCAGCGGCCGGGCGCGCGGGGTGTACGGGGCAGCGAGTGTTTTGCCGCCGTAATGCTGGAGATAATCGAAATATATTTTATCCCCGCGATGCTTCTTCAGACGCTCCAGGGTGAAGAGATCGGGTCGCTTCTCGGTGACATAACGGCCTACGAAATGCCCGATCCGGCGCAGCTCATCGAAGGTCACCCCCGGCTTAACCGGAACAATGATCTGCACTCCGGTGGCTCCCGAGGTTTTGGGAACGGAGTCCAGTCCGAGCGATCTCAGCACCTCCCCTACCACAGCAGCAGCTTCCATAATCCGCGGTTCGACCTCAAGCGAAGGGTCCAGATCAATCATCCATTCGCAGGGCAGTGTATTGCCGGCATAATGGAGGGAGGGATGGAATTCGAGCGCAGCCAGATTGCCCAGCCAGAGCAGCTCCGGCAGGCCCTGCAGCACAATGTAGGTGATATTGTCCTGCACCGCCGTGCGGACGAATTCCGGCAGCGGCTCCGGGGCGTTCTTCTGATAGAAGGACATCCCGGGAACGCCATGGGGATAGCGGATCACCGTGAGCAGCCGGTCTTTGCAATAGCGCAGCAGGTAGGGCGAGAGGGCCGCCAGCTTTTGCAGATAGATCTGCTTGGTGATGCCCATCTCGGGCCAGAGCGGTTTGTCGGGATTGGTGATGCTGATTTGCTGCCCGTCTACGGTAATGGTTCCTTTGGTGGCCGCTGGCATGGGACATCCCTCCTTAGGCTTGTGTATGTCTGCCTAGTATTTGCCGTGCTGCCGGTTTTCAGTCGGGATTCCGGTCCGGGATAAGGGCAGTTCACACTTTTTTGCGCAAAATGTCCCTTTTGGCCCGGGCAGGTGCTTATAAGGGTGTTAGCTAGAAGAGAGGAGCGTTTTACGATTTTGGATGAAATGGAACACCTCGTTGTTAAGGTTCAAAACGGCGACGTGGAGCAGTACGGGCGGATCGTTGAAGCTGTTCAGCAGCCGATGTACCGTTATTGCAGCCGTCTGCTAGGCAGCGGGGCAGAGGCGGAGGATGCCGTGCAGGAGATTCTGGTCAAAGCCTATCAAAATATCGGCAAGTACCGTCCGCTGGTCAGCTTCTCTTCATGGCTGTATAAAATCGCTTATCATCATTGCCTGGCGGTTATCCGCCAGCGCCAGCGGCATAGCCGGGTGATGCTGCTGCTGCGGCCGCAGAAATACGCGGAAAGCCCGGAGCAGCAGATGGACCGCTTCCTGTTCGATGAACCGCTCGCTGTAGCGCTTTCCCGGCTGAAGGTGGAGGAGCGGAACCTGCTTTTGCTGAGGGTTTTTGAAGAGCAGAGCTTTGCCGAAATCGCCGTGATTCTGGGCAAGAATCAGGATGCGGTCAAAAAAAGATATCAGCGCACGATTATTAAACTCACCAACCTGCTGAAATCGCAAAGAGAGGGGGAGGAAGCACAATGGACGAGCACTTCGCTGCTGAAGAAAAAAGGATAAGACGAATGGGCGCAGGTGAGGCAGCGGGCAGCATTGATGTTAAGTCATCCGTTATGGAGCGGGTACGTGTCATCCATGCACAGCGGCTTGCATCAGAGGGCGGAGGAACGCCAGCTTCACCGGGGCAAGCGGTGCCTGAAATGGTTAGGCAAGGGCCTGTGATGACCAGGCAGCCGATACCTTCGCTGCGTCCTGCGGTACAGCGGGGCAGAAGGCTGGCCGCCGGACTCTGTGCGGTTGCGCTGCTGGGGCTGGCTGGGTTCAGCGTTCTCCGCCATGGGACAGACCAGGAAACTACGGGGAAGGCGCTGCACCCGGACTTTGCGGTCATCCGGCAGACGGAGGGGCAGCCTCTGGTCTTGAAGGACAGCGGCGGCAGAGTTGTGGCGCAGCTTAGGTACGCTGAATCGAAGGTCTACACGCCTTACATTGGCTCTAGCTCAGCCCGGGAACGTTACTTTAAGCTAAGGGAGCAATATGAACAACAGGCGCAAGCGGATTTACAGCCGGGAGAGACAGCAGCTTATTATGTCAATGACAGTGAATTGATTGCATTGATGAACGGGCTGGGGTATGGAAAACCGCTATTTTTCACCAGCAGAACGGTTACGTATACCAGCTACGCGAAGCTGTCAGCCGCCCGGGAGCAAACGGGCAAGTGGAGTTTTGCACTGCCGCCTGAGCGAATAGGCGGGTTACAGTTTGCGGAGGGCCGGCTGTTCGCCAAAACCCCCTCTGCGTTTGAGCCGGAGTATAGGCTGGCACTGGAGGCATTGAAGGCCAAAACGGAAGCTGCTCCGGACGGGAATCCGCTGGCTGCAACTTTATGGCCCTTGGAGAATCTCGCAAGCGCCGAGGTGATCTATCGGGATGGCAGCCAGCAGCTGAAGCTTCAGTTATTCTGGAATAACGCAGCAACAACCGGTCCTTCGCAAATTCACGTATCCCCCGGCCAAACGGCTGAACTATGGACCTACGAGGATAAGGAGCTACTGTTCATTCCGGGGGCAGGCGCTGGAGAAGAGAACGGAAGTTCAGTAAGCAGACTGTATTGGTATGATAACGCCTATGGAGGGCTTGCTTGGATGACGGACCCGCCGGATAAGCGGTTGACCCGGGAGCAATGGGAGAGCATTGCCGCCGGGATGGTTCAGCGTTGAAGATTTATGGGCGTTAAATACAGGTGTCTCCGGAAGCCACAGTGTGGAGGCAATGTATGCGAAAAACCGACCACAATGAGCAGTGCGGAGGCACGTGGACCAAATATAGCCGAAAAACCGAACACAATGAGCAGTGCGGAGGCACGTGGACCAAATATAGCCGAAAAACCGAACACAATGAGCAGCGCGGGGGCGCGTGGACCAAATATAGTCGAAAAACCGACTACAATGAGCAGTGTGGAGGCGCGTGGACCAAATATAGTCGAAAAACCGAACACAGTCGTATTCATCAGTTAGGGTGATGCTGTTCTTTTATTATTATTTCACAGTTGAATGTCCCCTTTCGGCACTTTGCGGCATTACAGGAGTGTTGCAGCAACAACAAATCAGCTGAAGGGAAGGAATATGAACATGACTCTGTTAATGAAAAAGAAAGCGGCTGCTGCCGCAATATGCCTGTCCATGCTGCTGAGCGCAGCAGCGGGGTCGGTGGGAGCAGCGGGAAGGCTGCCTGATAAATTAAAAAATAAAAGCAATGGCATTCTGTGGGAAGAAACCGAAAAGCCGGCTAAACCGGCTGCGCCATCCCCGCTGGACGCTTTGCTGTCCAAAGCGAATGAGGCTCCCTTGAACGCAGGGGAAATCCGGGCTGTGTATGTGAATGACATCAAAATCAATACGCTGGACAGTCTGGATATCAGTTACGTGCCGTTTAGTTATACGTCTGTAAGCAAAGCGGCGCAGAAATTAACGTCAATGGGCGGAGGTGCATTCATGGCTCCAGCTTCGCTCCCAAAAGATTATGTGCTGAAGGAGGCAAACATCAGTCCCGACATTCCTTTTTCGTATGAGGAAGGATATGCGCAGCTCAGGGAGCAACTCAAGCAACAATCTACGTCAGCCGGTAAAAAGGTCGTCTCCAAAATGCTCCCCTGGAGCGGTCATGTCACCACGTTGACGTATACCCGCAAGGGAGAGGTGCTCAGCCTGCGTGCCGAGCCTGCAAGCAAGCTTCCGGCTGGAGTTACACTGGCCGTATTGCCGGAGGACAAGGATGAGAAGGTGCAGGTTAACGGGCAGGAGATGAATGTTCACCTCCTTCGGGCCGCATCACGGCAACCTCAAATCGCAATTGCAGTGGAGCAGCACGGACGGCAGCAGAGAGTACACATTAACGGATAGCCGGAACACTGTGCAGAGTAAGGCTGAACTGCTGAAACTTGCCGGAAGCCTTACTCCCCAATAGGCAGCTAGAACCCCCTCTGGCTTAAAGAACAGGAATGGGCGGGCAGATCGACCTGAGCCTGAATCACAGGCTGGCGGAAGGTGCCGGAGGGATTCCATTCCAGAAAATGCAGCTTAAACACCAGCTCAGGCTTAATCCAAACGGAGCCTGAGCTTCGCTGCGGAAGGTCGGCAAACGGCATATGCTCTGTGACAAGTCCCGGAATCCGTCCGGTCAGTGTCCGCCAGTCCTGGACGGTCATTCTGCCTGCTCCGGCATGTCCGATATAATGCAGCCTGCCGGCATCATCATACAGGCCGAACAGCAGCGCATTCACGATGCCGTCCCGGAAGGTGACGCCCCCGGCGACAGCGGTGACATCGGAGATGATCTTGAGCTTCTGCCAGCGCTTGTCCTTGCCGCCCGGCGCATAAGTGCTGTCCAGATCCTTACAGACGATCCCCTCCAGACTGCCCTGCCGTGCCGCAGCGAGCAACTGGACGGGATCGGGGTAGCTCGGCACCTGCTGCACATGGGGATGGGGCAGCAGCATCTCCTTCAGCAGCTCCTGCCGCCGGGACAGCGGTTCATCCAGCAGCCAGATGCCGTCACAATACAGCATATCAAAAACCATATACAGCACCGGAACCTGGGGCTGCACTGCCCGGATCGCAGCCTCGTTCTTCAGGCTGTCCCGCCGCATGACCTCATGGAAGGAGGGCTTGCCGCCGCTGAGTGCAATGATCTCGCCATCCAGAATGAAGGAGCCGGCCCGGCAATAGCTTCCTGGTTCGGCCAGCTCAGGATATTGGAGCGTGCGCCGATTGCCACGGCGGTTAATCAGTTCAGCATGGCTCCCGTCGTAATAGGAGATCATCCGCACGCCGTCCCATTTGATCTGGGCGATCCACTGTTCTCCGCTTGGAAGCACAGAGGCCAGTACAGGCTCAAACGGAGTGATGGTCTTAAGCTGAAGGGAGTTGTCCAGCCTGGCGGCGGGTGCAGACGCCGGGCCTCTAGGCACCGGTTACCTTGCTCTTCGCGCTCCGGCGCTTCGGCTTCGGGGCAATCACCGGAATTGGTCCGGTAGCTTCATCTACAACCGGAGCGGCGGCTGTATCGGTTGGAGTCCCTGCGGCAGTGGCCTTGGCCGGACGTTTTTTCGCACCGGCGGCTGTCCTTGGCTTAGCCCCGCTGCCTCCCTTAGCCGGTCCGGGATCGGAAGGAATATGCTGCACAGCCTCGATACTGGCCTGCAGGGCAGCCATCAGATCGATAACATTGTTCTCCTGGCGGGCCGGAGCAATATGGAACTCTTCGCCTGCAATCTTATGTGTAATCAGATCAAGCATCCGCTGGCGGTAATCATCGGTGTATTTGGCAGGCTCGAACGGGGTGGACAGCTGTGAGATCAGCAGCTTGGCCATATCCAGCTCTTTGTCGTTCACGCTGCCCGGCTCCGGCAGGCCGGGAACCTGCGATACCGGACGGACCTCGTCCGGGTAATAGATCGTTTCAATCGCCAAGCAGTCTGCCAGGACGCGGATGGCGGCCAGACTGCTTTTGGAGCGGATGGAGATCTTGGCAATACCGATCTTCCCGGTCTGACGCATCGCCTCCATCAGCAAACGGTAAGCATTGGCGCCTGCCTGGTCTGGCGATAAATAGTAGGTCTTCTGGAAATAAATCGGGTCAATCTCCGTCAAATCCACGAAATCCAGTATGGTGATGCTCTTACTGCTCTCCTCGCTTAGCTGATCCAGCTCCTCCTTGTCGAACAGAACAAACTTGCCCTTCTCATATTCGTACCCCTTGCCGATCTCCTCCCAGGTGACTTCCTTGTCACAGACAGGACATTTACGTACATAAGACAGCGGACTACCGCATTCTTTGTGGATGTAGCGCAGCGAGATGTCTTTATCCTCCGTAGCGGAGAACATCTTGACCGGAACATGCACAAGCCCGAAGCTGATGGCTCCTTTCCAAACGGTATGCATGAGAATCGCCTCCTGATGGGATGTGGTATGGCTTAGTATGGGGAGGCAGGGCTTTTTCTAGCCGGATGCATGTTTTGAGAGTCATGGGAAAAAATAAATGCTGCTCAGCTTGCACAGACCCAAAGCGAGAAGAGGAGGCATTATGGACAAGGAGCACTATCACTGGAGCGATGCGTTATCCGAGCAGGATATTCCGGCTGAGGCGGTCAATTGGGACAATATTATTGCCGATCCGGAGGATGCCGGACTGGACGAGGATGCAGTACTACTGGATGCTGATGCAACAATCGGGGAGCTTCCGGCGGAAGATGAAGAGGAATAGGGGGGCAAGAAAAGAATGGATATAACACGTGCGCAGGATATTTACGCTTCCAAGGACAAGATTGCGGTGCATCTCGACGGTGAGCCGGTCTGGATTGAGCATGTAGATTCGGATAACGGTATGGCAACGGTTCAGGTAGGCTCCCGGCCGACGAATACACAGACTGTTGGTGTTGAGCGGCTGGAGGAGCAGAGGAAGTAGCGGGTCAGCATAATAAGTCCTGGTAGGTCTCCAGGTAAAATACTCATTCGAGCAGGAGTTCTTTTGGCGGTGGCACCATCGCGGGGAGTCTCCTGCTTTTTGTGTGGCCTGACCGAAAATAATCGTTATGCTCAGAGCCGGGGTATGGAGCCGTAGCCTCTAAATAATAGCTGACACAGATATTGACGCCGGGAGTGGTGAGCCCTATATTTGGAAGAAGAATTTTGACGAAAAGAGATGATGGAAGTGCGTCCGATATTACTGGGTGTGTGCTCGGCGCTGTTTTTTGCGGTGACGTTTGTGCTGAACCGGAGGATGGAGCTTGCGGGAGGAAGCTGGGCGTGGAGCGCCTCGCTGCGGTACTTGTTCACGCTCCCGCTGCTGCTGGCGATTGTGGCCGGAAGAGGGAGGCTGAAGCCGCTGCTGGCTGCGATGAGAGAACGGCCTGGAGCCTGGCTGCTGTGGGGAACTGTCGGGTTCGGCTTGTTCTACGCGCCCATCTGCTTCGCCGCTGCCTATGCACCGGGCTGGCTGACGGCTGGAACGTGGCAGATCACGATTATCTCCGGTTCGCTGCTGGCTCCGTTCTTCGGAGAATGGGTCAGCGGACCGGGAGGACAAGTATACATAAGAGGTAAAATCCCGCTGCGCGGGCTGCTGCTCTCCCTGATTATTCTCGCCGGAGTAGCGCTGCTGCAAGTGGAGCAGGCGCGGCAGCTTGCCCCATCCCAGGTCCTGCTGGGCATTGTCCCGGTTCTTATCGCTTCCTTCGCTTATCCGCTCGGAAACCGTAAGATGATGGAGCTGTGCGGCGGCCAGCTGGATGTATTCCAGCGGATTCTTGGCATGACGCTTGCCAGCCTGCCCTTCTGGCTGGCTGTCGCTCTGTATGGTATGGCAGATACAGGCCTGCCCTCCTCCTCGCAAATAGGACAATCAGTCATTGTTGCACTCAGTTCGGGAGTTGTGGCTACGGTGCTGTTTTTCCGGGCTACCGATCTGGTCAGGGATAGCATGAGCAGTCTGGCAGCCGTGGAAGCGACCCAGTCACTGGAGGTGCTGTTCGCCTTGCTGGGGGAGATGCTCCTGCTGGCCTCGCCGCTGCCATCCCTCCTGTCATGGGCGGGGATTGCGGTCATTATTGGTGGTATGGTGCTGCATAGCCTGTTCTCCCGGCATCCGGGGAAGCCTGCGGCGGCTCCGGCGTTCTCAACGGACTGACAGGCTGTTGCGGTGCAAGTAGCATACCGATATAATTAAAAGTATTGTTAACTGTTAAGGGATCTTCAAAAAGGTGGTAGTTGCAGCTTTGGACAATAATACACAAACGGTGTTTACAACCCGTTCATTCGGCCTTCAGGATACGGAGGCACTTGCCGCCGCCATTGCTGCCGCGTCATCGGCGGGGATGGTTATCGGACTTGACGGGGATCTAGGTGCGGGCAAAACAGCGTTCTCGCAGTGCTATGCACGCCATTTGGGTGTGGAAGGTATTGTGAATAGTCCTACTTTTACCATTATCAAAGAGTATGAAGGACGTCTGCCGCTGTATCATATGGATGTATACCGGATATCGCTGCAGGAAGCGGACGAGCTGGGACTGGAAGAGTATTTCTACGGTCAGGGTGTGTGTCTGGTGGAATGGAGCCGAATCATTGCTGATCTGATGCCGCCGCGGCATCTCCATATAGAGCTGAAGACCGCCGGCCCGGATGAACGGGAGATTACGGTGACCGGAATCGGAGAGCCTTACGGCGAAGTGTGCCGGATGCTGATCCAGAAGTGGGGTAAAGAAATATGACGAACTCGAATAATGAGCCGCGTAAGCGGTTTTTGGCGCTTGATACATCAACGGCAGTTCTGGGAGTGGCCGTGACTGGCGGCGGGGAGCTGTTGCATGAGATTAATGCTTCCGGGGAGCGGAACCATTCGGTTCATCTGCTGCCTATTATTGAGCAGGCACTTCAGGCGTCTGCCACTACGGCCGAAAGGATCGGCGGAATCTCGGTCGGGATCGGCCCGGGCTCCTATACCGGAACACGGATCGCTGTGACTGCAGCCAAGACGCTGGCCTGGGCCTGGAACGTACCGGTTACCGGTGTATCCAGCCTGCATGCGCTGGCCTGGGGCGGATACCATGCGGCTTCTGCGCAGCAGAAGCAAGGCTCCATAACGTCCCCGAACGGCACGGCAGGAACAGACTGGATCATTCCGCTGATCGATGCCCGGCGGGGACAGGCATACACCGCTGTATTCGCGGCGGACGGGGACAAGCCTCCCCGGCGGCTGGCGCCGGATGCCATCAGGCTGATGGCCGACTGGGTGCAGGAGCTGGCGGTACGGCTGAAGGAAGCCGCAGCTGAGGGCAATCTGCCGGACACACTGTGGTTCGTAGGCGAGACGGCGCTGCACGGAAGTGCGGACATGCTGGCTCCGCTGATGGAAGCCGCCAACGTTCAGGCAGTGCCTTATGAGCTGGAAGGACGCTGGACTGGATTTCTGGCGGAAGCGGGTCTCTACGAAGAGAGCGGAGATTTGCATACGCTGATTCCCAATTATACGCAGCTGTCGGAGGCGGAGGCGAATTTGCGCCGCAGCAGCGAAGGGAGTCTGAATACACGATGATCGAACCGGAACGTAGACCAGCTCAGGGGACTGAGCTTGTTTTTCGCCTGATGCGGCTGGAGGATGTGCCTGCGATTCTTGTGATTGAACGGGAGGCCTTCACCATGCCTTGGACAGAGGAAGCCTTCCGCAACGAGCTGACCCACAATCATTTTGCTAAATATATGGTAATGGAGCTGGCAGGGCATATTATTGGATACGCAGGAATGTGGGCGATTGTCGATGAGGCGCATGTTACCAATATTGCACTGCTGGAGGCATACCGGGGACGTAAATGGGGCGAGCGGCTCCTGGACGAGCTGATGAAGACGGCGGCTTATCTCGGCATGCAGTCGATCACGCTTGAAGTACGGGTCTCCAATGAGGTGGCCCAGAATTTATACCGCAAAAAAGGCTTCAAGCCTGCGGGTACCCGCAAGGGCTATTATTCGGACAACCGCGAGGATGCGCTCATCATGTGGGCTGATCTGCCGGAGTACGGGGAGCAAGCTGTAACGGAAGGAAGCGTGGACTTGAAATGAAGACAGACACGGGCGCAAGGGAGCCTGTATTGATTCTGGCGATTGAAACCAGCTGTGACGAGACCTCTGTAGCTGTAGTGAAGGATGGCTGTGAGGTGTTGTCCAACATCATCTCCAGCCAGATTGAGACCCACCGGGCATTCGGGGGAGTGGTGCCTGAAGTGGCCTCCCGCAAGCATGTCGAGGTGATAACGCTGGTCATTGAAGAAGCCTTAAGCGTAGCCGGCGTACGTCCGCAGGAGCTGACGGCTGTGGCGGTAACGCAGGGTCCGGGACTGGTGGGGGCGCTGCTGGTCGGAGTCGTGGCTGCCAAAAGCCTGGCGCTGGCCTGGGGCAAGCCGCTCATCGGCACGCATCATATTGCCGGTCATATCTATGCTAACCGGCTGGTCAAGGAATTGAAGTATCCGGGCATGACGCTGGTGGTGTCAGGGGGGCATACGGAGCTGGTGCATATGGAGCGGGAAGGAAGCTTCCGGATCATCGGGCGCACCCGTGACGATGCCGTCGGCGAAGCGTACGACAAAGTGGCGCGGGCCCTGGGCTTCCCTTATCCGGGAGGGCCGCATGTGGACAAGCTGGCGCATGAAGCGGAGGAAGCCTTCGCTCTGCCGCGTGTGTGGCTGGAGCCGGGCTCGTATGACTTCAGCTTCAGCGGTCTGAAGTCTGCGGTGCTGAACGCGGTGAATCAGAGTAAGATGAAGGGGCTTGTGCCGGATGTCGCGGGCATTGCGCGCGGCTTCCAGGAATCCGTAGTTGAAGTGCTGGTCGAGAAGGCGATCCGTGCCGTCCGTGAATACCACGCGGAGCAGCTTCTGCTCTGCGGAGGGGTAGCGGCGAACAAGGGGCTGCGCGAAGCCCTGATCCGGCGCTGCGGGACAGAGGGGATCGAGCTGGTTATCCCTCCTCCCGTATATTGCACGGATAATGCGGCGATGATTGGTGCCGCAGCTTACGTGAAATGGAGACATGAAGGCGGGATTCCGCTGGATATGGTCGCCGATCCCGGCTATTCGCTGGAGAAATGGTCGGTATCTGCCTATTGACTTTTGCAGATGCCGCCGGGTATAATCAGTTCAATTCAATCATCTTATATTTGAACAAACGCAATGATCGGAAGCAGTAAGGTCACTCCGGGATAAGAGAGCTGCGGGAAGGTGCGACGCAGTCGATGGAGACCTGAACTCGTCCGGGAGCGGAGCGGTGGAAGCAGGGAGCTCTTTGAACAGGAGCGTTGGCCGGTACAGGATGTAATCCGGCAACCTTAGGTACACCGTTACGGTTAACCTCCGTGAGAGGGTGGTCAGTCAAGGCTTGGCGGAGTGGGAACATTCCGGGAACCTTGCAGACATGGAGTGGGTATCGCAGAACAGCTGGAAGGTTAGCGGGTTCGGATATCAACAAGAGTGGTACCGCGACAGTGAACAGCCTGTCGTCTCTTGAATGAGACGGCAGGCTTTTTTTGTGCACATTTTGTGAGAAGTTATATAGGAATGACACGCAAGGATCGGGAGCAGTAGACGGCTAAGGTGAACAGAGAGCTGCGGGGAGGTGCGACGCAGACACCAGAGGCCGGCGAATCTCGCCCGTGAGCGGAGCGGCGGAAAGAGCTACAGGTACGCTGCTACGGATGTCCCCGTTACCGGACCCTTCAGATCTTTATAGCTTCCGTTATCGGGGCTGGGAGATCTGATCTAAGCTGGACGCAGCCAGGACTTCTGACATCAGGGAGACTATGCGTCAAAAAGAGTGGTACCGCGGAGGGCTGACCCCCCGTCTCTTTATAAGAGACGGGGGGTCTTTGTGCTTTTTAGGAGGCAGCCCTCCATTAGATAAACCTAATTTGAGGAGGAATTACAATGATTATTCCGGTAAAGAAACGAATTCAGATTTTTGACACGACGCTGCGTGACGGGGAGCAGGCCCCGGGAGCCAGTCTTACCCCAGAGCAAAAGATTATTCTGGCCGGCAAGCTGGCGGACCTGGGAGTGGATGTCATGGAGCCGGGATTCCCTGTATCCAGTCCGGGGGATTTCGCTGCGGTGGAGACGATCTCCCGCAACATTCAGGGTGTGGAGATCTGCGGCTTCGCACGGGCAGTCAAGGGGGATATCGATGCTGCTGTTCGGGCCACCCGGGATGCCGCGCGGCGGCGGATTCATCTATTCATCTCCTCCTCCGACATCCATCTGCGCCATCAGTTGCGCATGAGCCGCCCTGAGGTTGTAGCGGTTGCCAGAGAGATGACGGCTTATGCCCGCCAGTTCTGCGATGTGGTAGAGTTCACTGCAATGGACGCTGCGCGGACGGGCATCGACGATCTGATCGAGATGGTCGAGGCGGTGATTGAAGAGGGCGCTTCGATTATCAATCTGCCGGATACGGTAGGTTATGCGCTGCCTCAGGAATACGGAGAGATGTTCCGGCGTGTGCGGCTTGGGGCCAGGGGCGGAGACAAGGTCATCTACAGCGCCCACTGCCACAACGATCTGGGCCTCGCCGTAGCGAACAGCCTGGCGGCCATTGAAGGCGGCGCCACACAGATTGAGGTTACGGTCAACGGAGTGGGCGAGCGGACCGGCAACTGTGCGCTGGAGGAGCTGGTCATGGCGCTGGAGACACGCGGAGATTCTATCGGCGCCGAGACTGGAATCGTGCTGGATAAGCTGTATGACACCTCGCGGATGATCAGCGGGGCGATGCATTTCCCGATTGCCTTCAACAAGCCGGTGGTCGGGCGCAATGCCTTCCAGCATGAATCCGGCATCCATCAGGACGGCCTGCTGAAGGACCGCAGTACCTACGAGATTATGGACCCGGAGCGGCTGGGCATCCCGCGCAGCATGATTATCCTCGGGAAGCATTCCGGCAGGCATGCGCTGAAGGACCGCGCTGCGAAGTACGGCATTGCCCTGGATTCGGCGGAGCTGGACGCGCTCTACGAATCCTTCAAGGAGACGGCTGACCGCCAGAAGGCCGTCAGCGATGATGAGCTGCTGCGGATGGTCAGCAGCACCACAGGACAGCAGGCGCAGGTCTATGCGCTCGGCGAGGTCCAGGTCCTGGCCGGCAGCGCGCCGCGCCGCGTGGCCGCAGTGACAGTGCGCCATCTGCAGAGCGGCGCAGAGACGACCCAGACCAGCACCGGAGACGGTCCGCTGGAAGCAATCATTGCCGCTATAGGGCAAGGGATTGCCGAGGATATCCGCTTCGACGGGCTGGAGCTGCATTCCCTCGGCAGCGGCGGGAATGCCCAGGCCGAGGCCGCCGTCATGGTGGAGTGGAAGGACACCAAGTTCCGGGGCACGGCCATCCATCACGATATCGTGATGGCCGCAGGCATTGCTTACATCGCCGCTTGTAATGCGGCACTGCTGTCGGAATCGGAGGTGCCCTCTCCCGGCTCGGCGGTGAATAGCTAAAAAGCTAGAGACCCAAGAACAGAGCGAAGTTACCGCGCGGGTTCAACGCTTTTCAAGGATTGGATGCCTCTGCCATGTCACCAACATCGGCAGAGGCATTTTTGCTGTCAGGTGCTAGCAAAGCGACGTATGGCCGAATGTAGTCGAAAAACCGAACACATTATATGCCTCGACGGCTTCCGAGCCCATTGTAGTCGAAAAACCGACCACATTATATGCCGCGACGGCTGACGGGCGCATTGTAGTCGAAAAACCGACCACAATGCGCCGGATGAAGGTGCGCGAGCCAAATGTAGTCGAAAAACCGACCACAATGCACCGGATGAAGGTGCGCGAGCCAAATGTAGTCGAAAAACCGACCACAATGCGCCGGGTGAGGGTGCGCGAGCCAAATGTAGTCGAAAAACCGACCACAATGCGCCGGATGAGGGTGCGCGAGCCAAATGTAGTCGAAAAACCGACCACAATGCGCCGGATGAGGATACGCGAGCCAAATGTAGTCGAAAACCGACCACAATGCACCGGATGAAGGTGCGCGAGCCAAATGTAGTCGAAAAACCGACCACAATGCGCCGGGTGAGGGTACGCGAGCCCATTGTAATCGAAAAACCGACCATAATGCGCCGGATGAGGGTACGCGAGCCAAATGTAGTCGAAAAACCGACCACATTCGGCGTTGCGTGGGAGCGTGGGCCGGATGGCGCACAAGTGAACGTACATATCGCCTAAACCTAACATGATTTTTGCCACTTGCGGCATTTGTCAACCTGTGGACAACGTTATCCACATATTCCGCACGAGTTGTGTAAAAACCGTGTAAAATCAGCAATAACGCCTTTTTTGCGAGCACCATAAACAGGAGGTTATGCTATGAAACAAAATTGTGAGAATTGTGGATAATGTGGATAATTCGGTGGATAAAAAGTCCTTGACAAGCAAAGTAGCCATTTTACGCATGAAAAAAGCCCCGAAGGGCTAATTTTAGACGATAGTTATGCACGGAAACTGTGGATGAGCCTGTGGATAACTAGATTTGAACAAATTGGAAACTGTTAAAATTTTTTTTGATGCGCCTTTACATTATTCCTCAGCCAGTTTCTCCCATTCGCTAAATAAATCTCCCAGCTCGCGTTTTTTGTCCTTAAGCTCACTTTCATGCTCCTGAAGCGCCATATAATCCTGATACACCTCAGGCTTAGTCATTTCATGCTCAATCTCCGCGATGGCTTCCTCCAGCTTCGCGATATTCTCCTCCAGTTCGGAGATGCGGCGCTGGCGGTTCCGCTCCTCGCGTTTGGCCTGCTTCTCCGCCTCATAGGAGAGGGAGCTTCCTTTCTCGGCGGATACCGCTTCGTTGTCGGCACTGCGGGAGGACTTGGCGGCGGCAAGCTCGGCTTCCTCTTCGGCAATCGCCTTGAGCTCGAGCTTTTTCTCGATATAGTCGTCATAATTGCCCAAATACTGATCAATTCCGTCCGGGTGCAGCTCCAGTACCCGTTCAGCCATCTTGTTGAGGAAATAACGGTCATGGGAAATGAACAGCAATGTGCCTTCAAAATCGATCAGGGCCGATTCGAGCACCTCACGGCTGACGAGATCCAAATGGTTGGTAGGCTCATCGAGAATCAGCATATTGGCTCCGCGAAGCATTAGCTTGGACAGGGCCACCCGGGCCTTCTCGCCGCCGCTCAGCGCAGCTACCTTCTTAAGCACATCCTCGCCGCTGAACAGGAAGTTGCCGAGAATCGTACGGATTCTGGCCTCCTCCAGCATCGGATATTCACTCCACAGCTCCTCCAGCACAGTATTGCGCGGATTCAGCCGGGTCTGCTCCTGGTCGTAGTAGGCGATCTTCACCTTGGTTCCCCAGTTCACGGTTCCGCGAGAAGGCTCGCGGGTGCCGGTCATGCATTGCAGCAGTGTGGACTTCCCGATCCCGTTCGGTCCGATCAGCGCCGCTGTCTCGCCGCGCCGCAGCTCGAAGGAGGCATTGCGGAAGAGCGGTGCAGCCTCAGGACTGAAAGATACTGCGACCTCCCGGACCTGCAGCACTTCCTTGCCGGACATGAAGTCAGGCTCGAAGGAGAAGCTGGCCTTCTTCAGGTCGCCCAGCGGCTTGTCGATGCGCTCCATTTTGTCGAGCGCCTTGCGGCGGCTCTGTGCCCGCTTGGTGGTGGAGGCCCGGACAATGTTGCGCTGCACGAAATCCTCCATCCGCGAAATTTCGTCCTGCTGCTTCTCATACTGCTTCATACGAATCTCGTATTCCGCAGCCTTCAGCTCCATATAACGGCTGTAGTTACCTGTGTATCTGCGCGATTGGTGCCGCTCAATCTCCACAATGGTCGTCACCAGGCGGTCGAGGAAATACCGGTCATGGGATACGACCAGAATACCGCCTGCGTAGCCGCGCAGATAATCCTCCAGCCAGGTGAGCGTCTCAATGTCCAGATGGTTGGTCGGCTCATCGAGCATGAGCAGATCAGGGGCTTGAAGCAGAATGCGGGCCAGTGCCAGACGTGTCTTCTGGCCTCCGCTTAACGTTGAGATCGGAGTATCCGGTGCGAACTCTCCGAAGCCCATCCCGTGCAGCACGCTGCGGATACGCGTATTGATCTCATAGCCGCCGTGATCCTTAAACCAGTCGGAGCGTCTGGCATAGCGCTCCAGCAGATCCTCATAACGCTTCGGATCTTCGGCAAGTGCCGGATCGGCGATATCGGTCTCCAGCTGCCGCAGCTCGGCCTCTGCCTCCAGCAGCGGCGCAAATACCGCGAGCATCTCTTCCTGTATGGTGTTATCCGACTGCAGGCCGCTGTTCTGGGCCAGATAGCCAATCGTAGTCTCTTTAGACTTATGAATTTGTCCGCTGTCATAAGACATCTCACCCGCGAGAATCTGCAGAAAGGTCGATTTGCCTGCTCCGTTGACGCCAACCAGCCCGACTCTCTCCCTCTCGTTCACCATTAGGCTAATGCCGTCCAGCACGCTTTGTATACCGTATGATTTCGTAATTCCTGTCGCTTGAAGAAGCATTCTGATGAAACCTCCGCCCTTGCAAATTGGCCCCGGCGGCTTGCGCCCAGGCGATTGTCTAATCTTATTCTCCAGTTTACATGAAAAAGGTGGGGCATGCGAGGTTCATTCTTCTAACAAGGGGAATGAATCAACCTTGGCGAACCGGTGAGAAGAGTGGTAAACTGAGCTTACAAACTATGATAAGCTAGGAACAAGTGAAGGAGGAGGCTGCCTATGCAGGAGCACAGCATGCAGCTTGCCGGGCGGAAGCGCGAGCTTCGCGCCGGGAATACCGCGCTCCGCGATGCCTTGCCCATGGAGCAGCGGGAGCTGTTATCCGCCCGGGTGTGCGCCCATGCCTGGAGCTGGTTCTCACAGGAAGGCGCAGCTTCACTGCTTGCGTATGCGCCGTTTCGCTCCGAGCTGGACTGCCGTCCGCTTCTTACGGCGGCATGGGCGGAAGGGCATAAGGTGCTGCTTCCCCGCGTCAACCGGGAGAGCGGGGACTTAAGCCTTCACCAGGTAAGCTCCTGGGATGAGCTTGTCCCTGGAACCTACGGGATCATGGAGCCGCCGGCCGGGAGTGCTGCTCTTGCCGGAGCCCTCGCGCAAGCAGGACGGGGAACCGGCTGCCCGGAGGTTATCTTCGTGCCCGGACTGGCCTTTGACCGGCGGGGCGGACGCCTCGGCTACGGACGAGGATATTATGACCGCATGCACACCGCATTGGAGGCAGGAGTCCCCGGTACGGCTGCCAAGCCTATGTGGATTGGTCTGGCCTACGGCCTCCAGCTGGTACCGGAAGTACCGCTTGAGGAGCATGATGCCTTAATGGATCTGCTGA
This sequence comes from Paenibacillus sp. FSL R7-0210, assembly GCF_038009085.1. Lineage (NCBI taxonomy): Bacteria > Bacillati > Bacillota > Bacilli > Caryophanales > Paenibacillaceae > Paenibacillus > Paenibacillus sp. FSL R7-0210. Next base: position 5,199,046 of record NZ_JBBPAR010000001.1, on the reverse strand, counting down.
TTACGGAGAACGGCATCTGGGATTGCCGGAAGGAGAGGGCTACATGGAATTAACTCATTTCAACGACCAGGGCAGAGCCCGCATGGTGGATGTGAGCGACAAGGAGGTTACCAGGCGGACAGCGGCAGCCAGAAGCCAGGTGCATATGGCCCCGGAGACGCTGAGCGCCATTAAGGCGGGAGCGGTCCGCAAGGGCGATGTGCTAGCGGTAGCTCAGGTTGCAGGAATCATGGCGGCGAAGCAGACCGCAAGCTGGATTCCCATGTGCCACCCGCTGCCGCTTACCGGAGTGGATATCCGCTTCATGGATAACAACAAAGATGAACTATATATAGAAGCAACCGTCAGCACTACCGGCAAGACCGGGGTGGAGATGGAGGCGCTGACTGCCGTATCGGCAGCGGCGCTGACCGTATATGATATGTGCAAGGCGCTGCAGAAGGACATGATTATCGGACCTACGATGCTGGTGTCCAAGAGCGGCGGCAAGAATGGGGATTACGCGCTGGAAGCAGAATAGAGCAGCAGCAGGGAAGGATACAGCCGAAGGCGCAGCGGCAGCTGCTTCAGCAGCCGGATATACATAGTACATAGAGAGGGAGGGACAACCTATGGCGTGGAAAACAGCAATCCTGACGGCCAGCGATAAAGGGGCCAGGGGCGAACGGGAAGACACGAGCGCCCAGGTGATTCGGGAGCTGGTGGAGGAGGAGCTGGGCGGCGAGATCATTGAATACCGGATCGTGCCTGATGAGCAGGATGAGATTATTGCTGCATTGATTGAGCTTACGGATTATTTCCAGGCGGATCTGGTGCTGACAACCGGCGGAACCGATCTGGCCATCCGCGATGTTACGCCGGAAGCGACGCGGCGGGTCATTGAACGCGAAGTGCCCGGACTCTCCGAGGCGATGCGCAGTACGGTGATGCAGAAGAACCGCGCAGCTATGCTGTTCCGGGGAATCTGCGGCATCCGCGGAAGAACTCTGATTGTCAATCTGCCCGGTACCCCGAAGGGGGTACATGAGAATCTGGCGGCGATTATGGATCAGCTTCCGGAAGCTCTGCTAATGGTTACGGGACAATACCGCCAGTAATCGGACTCTGCTCTCCTCACTTTTGTCTAAATCGTTCAGGATACACAATGGATGTGTGATATAAGTTATGGTATTATTATTTTATCGTTAACTATTGTCATGAACGGACAGAAGGATGGGAGGAAACCGGTATGTTAGGTGGTATTGGCACACCCGGAATTATCTTGTTGGTTATCTTGGCATTGCTGCTCTTCGGTCCCAATAAGCTTCCTGAGCTGGGGCGGGCAGTCGGGCGTACCTTCCGTGAATTCAAGGACGGTGCTCGGGAGATTGTGAACGAGCCGGAAGCGGCCAAGCGGAGCGAGACTGTTGCTCCTGCGGCTGCGCAGACGGCAGCAGCAGAACTTCCGCAGGACCGCCGTCTGCCGGAATAATTTTAAGGTTCCCACGCAGGGGCGTCTTTCCCAGGTCTGCTTTAGACCGGGGCGGCGCCCTTTTTTTGAAGATGAAAAAATGTCAATCCGGGTGGTGTCAGTCATGTCTCTGGAAGCGGAAGAAATGTCCCTCGTCGATCATCTGACGGAGCTGCGCAGACGTCTTATCTACGTGCTGATCGTGTTCGTAGCAGGACTTGTGCTCGGCTTATTCGTCGCCAAGCCAATCTATCTGTACCTGATCAGCGCCGATGCTGCGCAGGGCTTCGTCCTGCATGCGTTCTCCTTCTGGGACGGAATCGGGATGTATATGAAGATCGCTATGGCGGTCTCACTGGTCTTCTCCGTGCCGTTTATTGCCTTTCAGCTATGGGCGTTTATCAGCCCCGGCCTGCGGCCTGTGGAGAGGAGCGCTGCCCTGCGTTATGTGCCTTATGTGTTTGTGTTGTTTATTGCCGGCATTGCTTTTGCCTATTACATAGTATTCCCTATGGCCTTATCCTTCACGATTTCGATTACGCGGAATATGGGGCTTGAGGAGACCTACGGCATCGCTGAATACTTCAACTTCCTGTTCAGCCTGGTGATTCCGCTGGCCCTGCTCTTCGAGCTGCCGCTGATTGTCATGTTCCTGACTAAGCTCAGGGTGCTGAACCCGCTGCGTCTGCGCAAGATGCGCCGTTATGCCTATTTCGCGCTTGTGTTCATTGCTGTGGTCATTACACCGCCTGATTTCATCTCGGACTTTCTGGTGACGATTCCGCTGCTGGTGCTGTATGAATTCAGTGTGTTTCTGTCCGCATTCGTCTACCGCAGGCAATTGGCTGAGGACGCTAAGCGGGAGTCGCGGTATGTGAAGGCAGATTAGTGGGAAGGGGGCATAATATGCCCCTTGCTGGATAGAATGTAGGAGAGTGTGTGACGGACAAGCGCTGAAACCATAATTTTGGCAAAAACAAATACGATTTTACGTAAAAGGACTTGAAATTCGCCTTCAAGTTGAGTATCATAAAAATTGTTGTTAGCACTACAGAGGGTTGAGTGCTAACGCTGCGAAAAAACCGGGAATAGCCGGAGCAACATCCCTTATCAAGATGCTGATCCGCTATATTGCCGCCCTGACGGCAGATCCCCGCAGCTCAATCTATGTTTTCAAGGCAAATCACATAATTTCAAAGGAGGCTATTTTTTCATGATTAAACCACTAGGTGAACGCGTATTGGTAGAACCAAGCGAGCAACAGGAAACCACTTCTTTCGGGATCGTGCTTCCGGACTCTTCCAAAGAGAAGCCGCAAGAAGGTACTATTATCGCTGTAGGCAGCGGAGCTTTGAAAGACGGAGTCCGTGTAGCGCTGGAAGTGAAAGAAGGCGACCGTGTGCTTTTCTCGAAATATGCCGGAACTGAAATCAAATACGAAGGCAAAGAATATCTGATTATGAAAGAAAGCGACATTCACGCTATTCTTGACTAGTCTTAAGCGTCTCTCATAACTCAGATTCAGAATACATTCACAAATTATATTAGGAGGTTAACTATACAATGGCAAAAGAAATTAAGTTCAGTGAAGATGCTCGCCGTGCAATGCTGCGCGGGGTTGACGCTTTGGCAAATGCAGTAAAAGTTACACTGGGTCCAAAAGGCCGCAACGTGGTACTGGAGAAGAAATTCGGCAGCCCGCTGATCACGAATGACGGTGTAACCATCGCCAAGGAAATCGAACTCGAAGATGCCTTCGAGAACATGGGCGCACAGCTCGTTAAAGAAGTAGCTACCAAGACTAACGATGTGGCTGGTGACGGTACTACAACTGCAACGGTTCTGGCTCAGGCTATGATCCGCGAAGGTCTGAAGAACGTAACTGCAGGCGCTAACCCGATGGTTATGCGTAAAGGGATCGACAAAGCAGTGAAGGCTGCTGTCGCTGAACTGCAGAATATCGCTAAGCCGATTGTGGATTCCCAAGCGATCGCACAAGTAGCTGCAATCTCCGCTGCTGACGAAGAAGTGGGCCAACTGATTGCTGAAGCTATGGAAAAAGTGGGCAAGGACGGCGTTATCACCGTTGAAGAATCCCGCGGATTCCTGACAGAGCTTGAAGTGGTTGAAGGTATGCAGTTCGACCGTGGTTACATCTCCCCGTACATGATCACCGATACGGACAAGATGGAAGCCGTTCTGGAGAACCCGTACATCCTGATTACAGACAAGAAAATCAGCAGCACTCAAGAAATTCTTCCACTCTTGGAGAAGATCGTTCAACAGGCGCGTCCGCTGGTAATCATCGCTGAAGACATCGAAGGCGAAGCTCAGGCGATGCTGATCGTGAACAAGCTGCGCGGAACGTTCAATGCTGTAGCGGTTAAGGCTCCTGGCTTCGGCGACCGCCGTGAAGCTATGCTGCAGGATATCGCTGCTCTGACAGGCGGCCAAGTGATCACTGAGAAGCTTGGACTGGATCTCAAGAGCACTTCTATCGAGCAACTGGGTAACGCCCGTCAAGTGCGCGTAACCAAAGAAAACACTACAATTGTAGACGGAAGCGGCGACAAGGCGGACATTAATGCACGCGTTAGCCAAATCCGTTCCCAGCTGGAAGAAACCACTTCCGAGTTCGACAAAGAAAAACTGCAGGAGCGTCTGGCTAAATTGGCTGGCGGCGTAGCCGTTGTCAAAGTCGGTGCTGCTACTGAAACTGAATTGAAAGAGCGCAAGCTCCGCATCGAAGATGCCCTGAACGCAACCCGCGCTGCGGTTGAAGAAGGTATCGTATCCGGTGGGGGTACGGCTCTTGTGAACGTATATGCTGCTGTAGCTGCTGTTGTAGCTGAAGGCGACGAAAGAACGGGTGTGAACCTCGTGCTGCGCGCACTGGAAGAGCCTGTTCGTACCATCGCTGCTAACGCAGGCCAGGAAGGTTCCGTTATCGTGGACCGTCTGAAAAAAGAAGCGATCGGCATCGGATACAACGCTGCTACCGATGAGTGGGTTAACATGTTCGAAGCAGGGATCGTTGACCCTGCCAAGGTAACACGTTATGCTCTGCAGAACGCGGCTTCCGTAGCTGCTATGTTCCTGACTACTGAAGCGGTTATCGCTGACAAGCCAGAACCAGCCGCTGCTGGTGGCGGAATGCCAGATATGGGCGGCATGGGCGGTATGGGCGGCATGATGTAATAAGGGTGACAAACCCTTATGCATCAAGGGTTTCCTGAGAAGGAAACACCGTTTGACCACATGAATGCAAAAATAAGAGACTTCCTATGAGTTCATTGAACTTGTGGGAAGTCTCTTTTTCGTAGCTCATATCTTTAATATTCTTCAATCTAATTCTTCATCTAAAAGAGGTTTTACTAAACGACGCACTTCGTCTGTTGAAGTGGTTTCCATTAATTGGTCTCTTAGTTCGCCTGCGCCACTAAATCCACGAACATAGATTTTGAAATAGCGAAGAAGGGGTCTAAATGAACGTGGCAAGGTTTCTGTTGAATATTTATCGTGAAGATCCAACTGTAAAAGAAGTAAATTGAGAAAATCCTTCGCGCTATGTTCTTTAGAGTCTTTCTCAAAAGCAAATGGATTAGTGAAAATGCCGCGGCCAATCATGATACCATCAACGCCGTATTGTTCAACTATTTTTAATCCTGTTGCGCGGTCCGGAATATCTCCATTAATGGTTAACAACGTATTTGGGGCAATTTCATCGCGCAATTTTTTTATTTCAGGAATTAGTTCCCAGTGTGCAGCTACTTTACTCTTTTCTTTTTTGGTACGAAGGTGAATGGAAAGATTCGTAATATCTTGTTTCAATATATGTCCTAACCAATCGCGCCACTCATCAATTTTAGAGTAACCTAATCTTGTTTTAACACTAACCGGCAATCCACCTGCTTTTGCTGCTTGAATAATTTCTGCTGCAACTTCAGGATGGCGTATTAATCCGGCCCCTTTTCCACTGGCTGCGGCGTTTTGTGCCGGGCACCCCATGTTTATATCGATACCACGAAAACCAAGTTTTTTCATATCAATACTCATCTGTTCAAAAAGTGCAGGTTTATTGCCCCAAATATGAGCGACAATCGGTTGCTCATCAGCTGTGAACATTAACCGGCCACCTACATTTTCTTTTCCAACAGGGTGACAATAATTTTCTGCGCTTGTGAATTCTGTGAAAAATACGTCAGGTTTTGCAGCTTCACTAATGACGTGACGAAATACTATATCTGTGACGTCTTCCATTGGAGCTAATATAAAAAACGGTTTCGGTAAATCCAGCCAAAAGTTTGGTTCGTTACGCATATTATCTTCTCCTGTTGCAACATATAAAAACGATATAGTCTATAGCAAAGTCTTTTACCCATCATACATAGTATCATTATTTTTCGTTTGATGCACAGAATCAATGGTGTGAGCGACGGACACATTTGTGGTGTCTGCCAAAATCGAGCGGCAAGTGAGAACTTAAAGATTTCTTTAACTTTCACACAGGGGTTAAACTGTCATGTTAGAGTAGCTTGATAGGGTTAATCAGCTAATTTAGGAGCAAAGAAGGGGATTTCAAATTGAAAGGCCGGAACTTGATGGGGAAAATCCGAGGTTTTATCATTTTTTTAATCTTTCTTCTCGCAACAACTCCATCAGCAGCAGCAGCGGCACAAAGCTCAAATTATGCAGAAGGGCTTAACCACTTGGGGTTGTTCAGTGGAACGGAGCATGGATATGAACTGTCGCGGGTGCCTACCCGGGCAGAATCCCTTGTAATGATGCTGCGGCTGTGGGGGAAGGAAGAAGAGGCCCTGAATAGCATCTATAAAAATCCATTCACTGATACGGGGTGGGAAGGCCGCTACGTGTCGTATGCCTATACCAAGGGTGTAGTTAACGGAATTGATGAATTTCGTTTTGGCGGTAACCGGCCCATCTCTCTTAACCAATATTGTTCAATGGTATTAAGGGTGTTGGGATATTCAGAAACCAAGGGCGACTTTACCTATGGAACTGCGGTTTCTTTCGCCTCTATAGTTCTAGGAATAGACCTTACCAAAGAACGCGAATTCAATCGGGGAACTCTTGCAAAAATAAGCAGTTATGTTCTAAACACAAGACCCAAAAACCAACTTGCCACGCTAGGTCAAACCCTTAGTGCAACAGATGTCTTCACCACGCAACAATTAAACGAGGCAAGGGCACTTTGGGAGCAGGATAAAAATCTGGATGGAGCGACGATTTTAATCTATGCGGTTGGTTCTGATCTTGAATCTCAGCAAGGCCGGCTCACCGATGATTTGGAAGAAATTTTACGTGGTCAGCCAAACCAAAATACGAAAATCCTGATGCAAACAGGCGGAACGCTCAAATATCACAACAAATATATGGCCGATGGAGCGTCCGAACGCTTTGAGGTTAGCCATGGACAACTTCAAAAGCACGAAAGTCATATCCAAACTGCCGCATCAGACCCTAGGACACTAAGGGATTTTCTTGTTTGGGGTAAAACCGTTGCACCAAGTGAGCGTTATATCCTGATTCTATGGGATCATGGGTACGGTACAATGGGCGGATTTGGTGCAGACGAGCTAAACGAACGAAAAACGATGAAGGTTTCGGAGCTTTCCCAAGCAATCGGTTCATCAGATCTGTATTTCGACTTAATCGTCTTTGATGCATGTCTTATGGGCACCGTTGAAACTGCCTATGCTCTTAGAGATCAGGGCAAATATCTCATAGCTTCTGAAGATTCAACCCCCGCAGCAGGCTTGTATTATACCACATGGATAGGTGCGCTAGAGCGAAACCCGCAGATCAGCACGGAAAGAATAGGGCGGTTAATTTTAGATTCTTTTACCCTTCATTCGGGGATGGAAGCTAAGATGCAAACAACCATGTCCATGATGAAGCTGTCTCAGGCAGAATCCTTGGTTAAGGCCATAGAAAAGGCGAAATTGGATCGCTCACTAACAGACCTTGCAAAACGATCAGAGCTGTTAGGCAAAAACGAAGGGATATTGGATCAATATGATCTTATAGAGATCATGGGTCAATCATCAGAAGTCACTGCTGCCGCCCAAGCACTTGCTTTCGAAGTAAGAAATTCAGCTGGCTACAAAAATCGCAACGGCGTGGCTTTATATGTCCCTAACCAAAAAATCGAACTCACCCATCAAATGAAACAAGAGCTACAAGCCATTGGTCTTAGCTCAAAATACATAGAAACTATTTGCAGCGGAAATTAGCTGTAAAGGCTGATCGTTGTCCAGAATGTGGTCTTATAACGAGGAGGTATTTTATGAAGAAGATTTTAAGCTTGATGCTGGTAATATCGCTTCTCGCATCAGTAACGCCTGTTTATGCGAATGTAGCAACAGAGTACAATTATGAGTTTGGTGTGAAAACAGGAGGAAACGATGACGGCGGAACAGGTGATGATATTTACATGGGCGTGAGTACCTATGAATCTGGACCAGCCTCTGATTATGCAGCAAATTTTGGCGGAGCTCCCGCTTGGTCTGATATAAGACATACCTTTAAAATGGAAAATATTCCACCATGGAGAATGAATGAGCTCGTTTTTTGGCTGGTGGGCAGTGATGACTGGTACGGTAAATCTGTGGATTTGTATCTTCCCTATCTTGAGGGGAATACCAATCCGGCTAAGGTACAGACCATTAAAATAGATTCCTGGACAAGAGACCAGGGCAGACTTTACCGTGACATTTCGGACGTAACCAAAAGAAAATTCACAGATATAGGTTATGTTGATGAGCTCGGCGGAGAGTTCTACCTGGATGCGAATTCGGCAGGCTCAGAACATGCAGAGTGGAACAAATATGTCAGAGATCAATATGGTTACTATGACATCATGCAATATGAGGATGCTCCTGTATTCAGCTATTCTGTTTCGGACGACGCTGTAGGCAGGGATTGGTTAACATTTGAGGAGCCTACAAAAACAAAAACGTTTCAGCTCAATATTGACCGCAAGAAGCTTCACGATCAAATGGTTGCACAGAACAAAGCAGAGATTTCGCTAACCTACAGGGTGGCGCTGCTTGCCCAGTCTACCAATGCTGAAAGCCTCGGGGGGACCTTTGCCCATACAAGCTCAGGCGATCCCGAGGTTAAAACCTATTTAACAACAAAGATAGGGCAAGCGAATTACTATTATAAAGATGTAACTTATACGTTCTATCGTAGTATATATAACCTCGGCAACCCCGATATCAATCAGACGGTTACCTATTCGCCGAGCCAGGACAACCGGTATCTGAATCGGAAATTGACAGATGTTAACATCACAGTTGAAGCGGTTTCCATTCATAAAAAGGCTATGACGCAAGAAATTAAAACGGAGCTCATCACAAACTTCCAGGCAACGCCTGTGTTATATCTTGGCAACAGTACGGAAACACCGCTTGCCGACCTTACCATGACCAAACTGCAGGGCAATGACGGCAAACCAAACGGCAAACTTCAGTTCACTGGAAAAGTTCCGCTGGATGTTAGCGCAGTTGAAAGCGAGGGCATAAGGCTTCAGCTTAACAACGTATCTACCTATCTAATGAAAAAGGGGCGCGCTCAGGCCTATTATTTAGAGAATCCAACTCCAGAATCACCGACATCACAAAGTTTTTATTTCTCAACTCATAAAGTGGACACAAAAACCCCAACTGTAAGAGTGACCGACCAAAATGGAAATGACCTGCTGGGGGCAAATTCCATTCAAAACAACATCAAAAAGCTGCATGAATTTTATATGGTTGCCAGCGAAACACTCTATCCAGAGGGAAATGTCGCCCACAGCGAGTCGAATCAAAACTATTTGAATTATGAGCTGTACAAGAAAACCGGCGATTCCTATGAACCGGCCGTGACCCGAATAACAAACTTTGACGGTACAGGAAACAGAACAAGAGTTACCGCACCTATTAACACGCAGGTCATCAATGGAGTCAGCATAAAGCTAAGTCCGATCGACCCTACGGAAGGCGAATTCAAGCTTCGTCTGTATGGATGGGATCAAGCTGACAATCCGCTGGGCGGAGATGCCGGCTATGCAGAAATTGAAAATATCAAAATCGACAACCTGGCTCCGCGGGTGACCGTACATGAAACTGTACATCCGCAAGATGCGCAGCTTCGCAAAAGAAATGAATACCGCTTTGAAATGAACGACCTTGAGCAAAGCAACAACGGCTGGTCAAGGACTTATTATACCTTTGTAGACGGAATTGCGGCGCCGCCTGACACGCCAATCAATCAAATTAAACCTGCCTCCAAAGAAATTGCTTCAACTCAAGGGCTGTGGGCATTTGTAGACTCAGAAGGTGACAGCACAACTACCATTCTATCCATTCCAAAAGGGGACAACTTTGAGGGAACGCTCTATTATTTCACAGTAGACTCACTTGGAAACGATTCTAGAAACGAGCAAGCCTCTAGATACTATAAAAAGCCTGTGAGTATGTTCAATGGAAATGTTGCCGACACCCTCCATACGGAGGATTCCAGTCTTCCAAAGCCGTATTTTGACATTAGCTTTGACGTAAGCAATCCAAACTTTGAAACGAGTTACCGGTGGATTTCTGCTCCTGGCAATGACAAAAGCTTTACACAAAACTTTAGAGTTTATGAATCAAGCCAAGATGTTGGTGCAGCTGAAAAATCGAATCTTAGCGGAACCAAAGTTCTGATGGACGGGAAATATATACTGGAATATCGTGTGAAAAATAAACAGTCTGGTAACACTGCTGAATTTTCACAAGTCTACACGTATGACGCCTATTCCCCGGAGATTAAATATACCGCAATAAGTCAGCACGATCATTTCAAATCATCACAACAGTTTAACGTGAAAGTGACAGACCGCAGTGGAATTGCAAGTGCATATTACTATTTATCTAAGCCAGACTCAGAGATCAGAATTGAAGCTATGCCCAACTATCCGCTGACTCTGACGCTGGACAGTGACAATATAGCACAGGTTAATCAGACCTTGACTCTAACAGGACTTCCATCAGGTGCGTACAGCATTGTTGTTGTGGCACAAGATCCGCATGGACGACAGAGCAAGAAGGTTTCCCCCTACTTTGGCATGAGGTCAGAAGCTGCGATCATTGACACATTGAAATTTACGGAGTCAAAGACTGTAAACGGAATGGGTACAACAACGGATGGAACCTATAGTGTCTATGCTGTCTTGAATGAACCGCATGCAGCATGGACTTCTGATAGCGCATTGAAATATCAAAACCCGGTATATTATGCAACAACGGACGGCATGCCAACAGATAACGGCGCTTTAGTTCCTGAGTTTACAGCGAGCAACAATTCCGGCGGGAATTATGCATTTACACTCGACACACCGGTTCCGCTTCAAGAAGGTGTCAACACGATCTATTTCCAGTTTGGACTCATCAATGCTCCTGCGGACGACAAACCTGAATTTTTAACAGAAGCAAAGCCGCTCACCATTCTTTATGATAGCCAGGCACCAACCTTTGAATTGCCGGACTATAGCACCATTCAGCCAACCAACGCCTCCGTGACAGCAACAATCATCGCAAGTGATGCTGGGACAGGGATTAGCAAACTGACAGTTGCACCAGAGGATGCAGACAAAATCACGGTTTCTCCGTATACAGACGGTGCATTCACAGTAACGGTAAGCGAAAATATATCAACAAACCTGACCCTGTCTGACGAGCTTGGAAATCATGTTCTGGTTCCTATTTCGGTATCTAACATTGACCGGGCAGCTCCCTCTGCGCTTGCTTCAAGTAACATCGTGACCAAAGGAGCAAGACAAGATGGTGTGATTACCGTTGAAGTGTCAGACAAGAACGATACAACCGTTTCATTCGCGCTTATTCAAGACCCGGCAGACAACCATATTCTAACCGAAGCGGACTATGCGTTGTTTCAATCAAGCCCATCCGTGGAAATGCAGAGTAGTCCGGTAATCATTAATGGCGCAGGCAACAAACAGAGAACCTACACCATTGACTTGAAGGGGCTTAGTGGAAGCTATGCCATTGGGGTCAAAGCTGTCGACACAGCAGGAAATGTGACTGAAATAGTGTTCTTTGACTCAAAACTAGACCTGGTTGACGCGGAGGCAGCAATTGTAAGTGTCAGCGCAAACCCTGCAACAACAAAAACCACCGCAACGGTTAGCGTTTATTTTAACGTTCCAGTCACCGTGATGCCTAACGCACCTGTAGAGGGTGATGTTGTGGGTGAAATGGCAAGGTCGAACCTTCTGTATACAGGACTTCTAACAACATCGGCTGACTATGTCATGGACTACGAGGTTGTAATTCAAAACAATAATACAATCAGCCTCTATATTCAGGACGAGGTTGGAAGGGATAGCGTTCTAGAATTCACACCTGATGTTAATTTCGTTACAGGATTCGACATTTCCGGTCGTGTAGAGAAAAATGGTCAAACCATCCAAAACGGCGGGTTTATATCCTATAACCAGGGCGATAAGCTGTATTATGTTGTCGTTCCGGATCCAAAGTATTCCGGACAATATTTCTTTGTTGAAAATGCAGTGTTATCCGGATTAGAACTCAATACAGAGCTAAGTGTTCCGGACCCTTCATTTACAGAAGAGGAAGGAAGAACAGCTTATTCAAAGCTGGTATTCGAAGCGCTAAGAGACGGCAAAACAACAAAATCAGCTTATTTCGAGTCATACACGGCAGAAGGTATGGAAGCTGACCGGATGGAAGCTGAATATGTTGCAATTACTGTGGTTGATGAAACTGCACCTGTTGCCAAGGTGGACTATTCAAGCACGGAGCCAACCAACCAAAATGTTACCGCAACACTGTCTGTCTATGACCCGGAAAGCGGGATATTAAAATTTGAACGTTCGTATGACGGCATAAGCTTCAGCCCTATTGACTCCGTTGTTTCGCATACCGAAACCTTCGAGCAGAATGCAACGGTATATTTCAAAGTGACAAACAAAGCCGGAATAGCAACGGTACTGCCGGTCACCGTCTCGAATATTGATAAAACGCCGATCACGCAAGACAAGCACTACACGGTGGAATACAGCTACGAGAACTATCTTGGGAACTGGGTTCCAATCACAGAAGGAAAAGCCTATAGAAGGGTTATGGCAACGCTCAAGTTTACCGGAGGCGGAAAAACTCTTTCGATGACAAACAACAACGCAGCCTTCTCAAGGACTCTAACTGAGGATAATAACACCTTCACATTTGAGTTTAGGGATCAATCGGGCAACACAGGTTCTCATACGGTTAGCTATAACCAGTTTGACAACACCATTGGACAAACATCCTATGTGTTATCCAATACGGCCAAGACCAACAAAAATATCTTTGCCACGATCACTTTAACGGATGATTCCGGTGAAATCGCATTTGCTGAGGTGAAGAAGGGCGATGTGGTTTATCCCTTCAAAGGGGAGCCGCTCGAAAATGAATATGTCGTTGAACTGGACAGCTCAGGAATTTATAATGTGACAGCCTATGACTATGCTGGAAACCGTTGGACAACTCCGATCACCGTCTCAAACATTAACAAGGTAGCGCCTACTGCAATCGCAAGGACTTACAGCACGCCTCCAGCCACCATTACTGCACAAAGCGTGAATGTGGAGTTGACACAGTTCAGCAAGGACATCAAAACGATAACAGTCACCGGCGTAGAACCTGCCGGAAGCCTAACTGCCAACGATATCGTACATATCCCCGGCACAAAAGCTGTTCGCTTTAGAAAAAATGGTACAGTGTCCATGTTCTTTGTTGACGACTATGGCAACGAAGGACAGGAAGTGATTACCGTATCCAATATTGTGTCCACACCGCCGCAAATCAAAGCCACTGCCACATTAGCTGAAGATAAGCTGAGCGTGAATGTAACCTTTGACCAAATCCGTGACAGTGACGGCGTTCCGCTGGACATTCTTAGAAAACTAACAGACCTTACCGTTTCTTATCGTGGATATGAACATGCACTTCTGACTGAAGTGAAGGACGAGTCCGGCGATGCCCTGTCCTATAAAGAGGCAGTAATCAACGTTAAAACTAACGGAGAGCACGTCTTTCAAGTTAGGGACCAAACAGGCATCACGCAAAAAATTCTCGTAACGGTTGAAGGCATTGAAGTGGGTGGCCCAAGGGTTAAAGAAGTTCGCTGGACATACAAATATCTCGAAAAGAACCAAAGTGGTGAGTGGGTGGAAAAGGATCATCAAAACAAGATTGTTGTTGGTGTGGACACCTCTGGAAAAGAAGAAGGATATGTTGTGGGAATCGACAAGAACCCGGCAACAAACCAGAATGTGAATGTCACGGTAATCACGGATAAAGATGCTAAACTCGTGGGCGGAAACGATCCTTGGGAACAAGAGAAGTCAATGAACTATAGAGAAAATGGACTATACAATTTCAACCTTGAAGGAAGAACAGGGACCTATACCTCGTATGGTGTCGACATTGGTCTAATCGATAAAACACCCCCAGAGCTAAAACTTAAAAATGGGGAAGAGCTAATCTTCATCGAAGGCATGACGCCTAAAAAAGATGCCTCCATTGCCTATGACAAGTCCAAGCTTCTAGACTTCGAAGCATGGGATATGGTTGCGGGTAAAAAGGTGGACCTGACGAACCGGGTCACCATAAGCTATGGATCAGGCGGACGGGTGTTTAACCCTGACAACATCTCGGCAAATGAATTTGTCCGCTCGAACCCGTACTATATCGACTATACGGTAAGAGATGATGCAGGGAATCAGACCACTATTCGCCGAACCGTTCGCCTGGTAGGTCTGTATGACACCATAGCCCTTGTGAACGGCGTGATGCCAGACAGTTCCAATGCTGCGTCGGTTCTTGGCAACAAAGTTGAAATCTCATTGAAAAATTTTTCCGGGATCTCGTATGCACGTTATGAAAAAGGTGTCTTAACACAAGGTCAGATGAAAACAAAAGGAACGGTCCTTCGGGAGAAAAGCGGAGTGTATACCCTCGATAATGTTACGAGCGGCTGGTACACCGTATATATCCAAACGGATAAACGCGACTATTTCAACATTCATGTATATGTCTCAAATCAAGGAGGGAAATAGGCAATGACGTTCTATAGAACAATGAAACGCAGCATCGCTGCAGCTATTATTCTATCCATGCTTTTCACTTTTGCCAGTTTCCCTGTTCATGCTGACGCCAGCAATGCGGATTATTCCATTGCGAACGAATTTATGAAATATTCAATCAATTCAAAAACGGGTGGTTTCTCCATTGAAACCATTGACGGTCATCCACAAAAAGCGTTTGACAACAACCTTCCGCTTCTTTATAAGGAAGATGCGGCAAGGAGCAATGGAACATCCTTCACAACCGTTCGTATCGACGGAAAGGATTTTGTTTTCGGTCAGGAGTATGGCTGGTTTGGCATCGATACAAAGCTTCATGAACCTGTCGTTTCAGAGCAAAACAGGCTTTTAACCATTGCATGGGACATTAAGGGCTATACCATCACACAAAAGGTGTCCATTTCGATTGACCCTAACAACTCCAGAGCTGGAAACATTGGTATTTCATATGATGTGAAAAATAACAATGCCACAGCCGGAACGGTGGGGATCCGGCTTCTACTAGACAACGCGCTTGGTTCAGAAATTGATGCACCTTATGCATTGGTTGACCCGTCGCAGCCGACAATCGTTGAAACCGAATATAGCGGTGACAACCTTCCGCAGCAAATCAGATATGTTGATTCGCTTTCAGCTTCGAACAAGACGGCTTATGCCCTCTTGTCCGGCTGGAGCGGCAACAAGGATGTGAACGTTGATAAAGTGATTGTGGGACACTGGATTAATCTTGCAAACACAAGATACGATTATACACCAAACCCTAGTGTCGACTTTACGAATTACTCCAACAAATATTTAGTTCCTGACACTGCAACGGCTTATTATTGGAATGAAAAAACCATTGAACCGGGTCAAGTCAGAATTTCTGAAATGCTCTATGGTATCGGCAACTTTGCTGATCAAACCAAAAAAGAGCATGTTTCAATAGGTATCCACACCGGAAATGTATACTTGGCTAACGACAAAAAAGGATATGAAAACAACGGTGTTTTTAAAGCGAAGGTAACCATTGACAACAGTGTCTCAGGAGCAAAAGAACTTATAGAACCCATTGTGAAGCTTAGCCTCGAAGAGGGACTTGTGTTTGCAGCCACGAATACACGGGAATACACGGTGAAGATTTCGGGCGGTCTTAACATTGGAACGGTGTTTGATATTCCGGATGTTGACATTATTGCAGAGACACAGCTATGATCACATCAAAACGTCTGGTCGTTTCATTAAACGCAACAGAAATTATTGATGCTAGCACCAATAAAGTGGTTGACTATAGTGCAAACACGAACATTTTGATTCCAGCAGTGGAAGGAAAGCTCCCGGAAGTTTCAATGAAGCATGTTTTCCCGGCGGCAGTTTATTATGAAGGCGACAAAAATATCACCGTTTCCGGCGATATGAAGGTTCTGATGGAGGCCCTTTCGGGAAGTGACGGATGGAGTCTGTACCTTGTTCCAGCATCCGGCGCTGAGGCTGTTCTGATTGACAAAAGAAAAATAAGTTTTATTGATGAAGGTCAAACGCTTGCCTTCTCAACGAATCAGACGTTGGCGGTTGGAAAGTATGACATTGAATTTAGATTTACGAATCAACAGCTGATCGATGCCTTCGGTACCAAAATTAAAGCAACAACTACAGTGGATGTCACCAATAATTTAGCGGATAAAAGTGCAAGCTACGGTATTGTTTCGCTAGTCCGGTTCACAGACGCTGCAAACAACAGACAGTTATATGATTATATTAGTTTTACAAACGAAGATGTAATGAAGAAATTTATATCCGGCGGCGTGAAAAAAGATGGCATTCTTCACAAAGAAATAGCATTTGAAGAAAATAAAACAGAAATTCTGTTGACCCTTCGCGGAAAAATCAGGCTTATGGATACGGGTAAAGAAAAATATTACTCTGCCAGCAGAGCCGATGGCGATATTACCATCAACAGCATCCTGACCTATGACAGCAACGAAGCTCTTAAGATGACCGTTGACAACAAGGGTGCAAAGCTGGAAGGCGATGGTACCGTCAAAGTGATCAACTCGATTAATATTTGGCATAATAAGTGGCATTTTGAAGCCAATAATGGAACCAAATATACTCTGAATCGGGAGGCTGTTGCCGAGAAGACTGCTCAAGCATTTGAACTTCAGCTCGGAGATGCCGGTTCTATGATGCAAAATATTGCAGGTTTTTTGATCAATATTAAATATGGTGTGATGACCCGGGACGATGATGATTTCGGAATCAGCTTTGGCGGTAGAATTTCAATGCCTTTAAAAGCTGCTGATCCATCGAAGGGTGAGGAGCATTATGATTATAAAGGCTCGCTAACAGCGAACGTTCAAGATGTTCTCTATGGAAGTAAAGACAGCAAAATTGGTTTTGTTGGCATTAACACAACACTGTCTGTAGCCCTGCCCAAAGATATATTAGGCCCGTTAGTAGGAAACGAAGCCGGTGTTAAAGCGGATATAACCATTAATACCATTGATGATATTTATAGCATTGATGCCGGTGTTTCCGTTACCATGCTGGAAGTAGAAGGGTCACTGGCACTGAAGAAGGTTCCTATTAACGAAGTTCCCAAGATGATGCTGGACAAGCTCACCTTCTTTTTAGCGCCAACTACAATGAAGGTTCCTGTGGTTGCACCTTATGTATTTATCACAGGCCTTGGCGGAGGAATTTCGAACCTTGCAGACACCGTTGCCGGAGACCCGGCAGGCGAGCTTCCACCCCTCACCATCCATCTTCAAACAAGGCTTTTAATTAATGCCATTATTGTAGGTGACTTTAAGCTGGATGCGAAACTATCCGGTCTTGCCATAGAAGGCAGCGGCCACTTGGAGAAGGACGAAGAGGCAAGGCTGCTTAATATTCAAGCGGGAATGAATGTTCAATGGATCTCGCCGTTTCAGCTTAATGCCTTCGGCAGCATCAGTATTCATGCCGGAGCCATTCGTGGCGGTATAACGATTAAAATTACGGAAGATTATTTTTATGGTTATGTTTATGCAGGGCTGTTCATTCCAGACTCCATCCCGCTGCTTGGGGGCAAGGAGATCGCAGGAGTTGAGGCAGCCGTCTCATCTGACTTTGTGGGTGCAAACTTTAAGGTCATTGGGGTGAAGCTTGGCTTTATCTATTATTGGAACGGTGACCTAAGCTTTGGCGGGTCCATCGACCTCTCTTCAAGAGGAGATGCCGTTCACTATGTCCACTCGGAAGCGCTGGACGAGAGCGGCAACCTTGTGCCAACCACCATGATCTATGGAACGAATATGAGAAGACTGAGTACGGAGGCCATCGCTAAGACAAGGGCCGGGAATGGTGTTACAAAAGAGATTAACCCGACAACAAAGGATGCACTTCTCTTTGAAATTCCACTTCGTGGTTTAATCAAGCCTTCTGCATCAGAAATTAATATTACCAATCCAAATGGAAAAAGATTGACCATGGTTGAAGACGATAATAAGGGCAACGGAAACTATCTTGTTCAATCTTTAGATGGCACTAATTATTTGTACATTTCAGTCACTGATCCCTTTCTGATTGTTGGGGGGAACTGGTCCATTTCAGTTTCAACACCTGACGTTTATATAGACAACTTTGCAGTAAACAGTGTTGACTATATGCCAGAGCTTACAGGAGTTAGTGCTTCTACTAGCACAAATACAAGCCGTGAACTTAACGTTTCTTGGACAACGGACAAGCAAGGCCAATATTCGGGTGCACTTAATGTCTATGTCACGAAAGACCCGTCAATCATGAAAACCATCGAATCCTCTAACATTCAAGATACTTCATCCTTAATTAGTATCGGCAACCTGGAGTTAGATGAAATTGAATCAGGTTCTCACGTATTCACGCTTCCTGAGTCCTTCCCTGAAGGGAAATATCATGTGGTTGCAATGCTTGTTAACCATCAAGGCGGAATGAGCAAGAAAATCACTTCTTCAACATTCACTTTCACCAATCCATTGCTCCCTCGAAACCCGAAATCCGTTTCTGCGGTCTACAGCGGTGACGGCTATGTGAAGGTTGGCATAACGGGAAGCGACGACACTGCAACCCATTATCTTGTGGCGATCCAAGACGAAGATGGGGATGAGGTCGAGAATTCCTTTGGTCAATTTAAAGTGGGCAGTGACATCATTCTGAAACCATTAGAAAGCCAAACCAACCGGCCTCTATTAGAGGAAGGCAAGACTTATTTTGTTAAAGTGCAGGCGGTTAGAATTGTGGAGTCTGCCCTGAAACAGGCGGAATATTATCGTTCAACCGAAGTTGCATCATCGCCAGGCTTTGTTATGCCTTCAACGGATAAACCTCAGCTTGTAAGCGTTGAGACAAACATTGACAGATCCAAAGACCGGTATTACTTAAACACTGACCAAGTAAAGGCAACGTACACCTTCGACAGACCTGTTAAAATGACCTTCAACCTTAATACCGAAGATAAAAACACGCCTCAAGAGTATAAGAAGGTCTGGTCATTTGAAGAAAGTGTTGAAGACGGCCAGCAGTTGATTGACTTTGTAGCGGTGGCTGAAAACCGTGACACCATCCAAGGCAGCAGGTCATCAGGGGCTATTGGATTTACTGTTGATACTCAAGCACCTGCGTTACTCCTTGATGAAGATGTTCAAACCAGCCTTGACGGGGAAAACGTTGATAACACCGTCAGCAATCAAGTTGTTTTTGTTGGCGCAGACTCAAGCTACAGCTTCCGTGGTCTAACAGATCCATCCGCAACATTAACGTTAGACGGCACTTCAGACGGAATTGTTATCAGTCCGGACGGAACCTTCGTTGTCAATCGTAAGGCCTCGAGTGAGGACCCGAACCAAACCCTGATGCTTAAAGCGGTTGATGATGCCGGTAACGAAACGGCTGTTCCAGTGTATCTTGTGAATCGTGTTTTGTCAGAGTATGAAAGCATTAAACTAATCTCTGACCTGGAAGGCTCCGAGGATCAGCCTGATTCGATCGAGCTTGGCATAGGCGGGACAACGGCGCTGTCTGTGAAAGCTCTCCGCACAGTTAACGGCACCGTTCTAAAAGCAGAAGACGTTGTGTGGGACGTTCTGTATAATCAGAACATCATCAGACTTTCGCAAGATGGGACCATTGAAGCATTAGCTCCAGGCGAAACGGCCATCAAGGTTAGTTATAGACTGTCTGCCTTTGAAGGCCAGGACGGGAAGACGGTCTATAAAGAACTGTCAGACGTTATCAAAATCAAAGTAAAAGATTATGGTTACCGTTATGAAGTTCGTCAGACACAAGGGTTCTCGTTGTACACCATATACACTGAAATGAACATGGGCAAGGCAACGGTTGTGATTGGAGGCAACAAACAAACTCTGTTATATGACAATCTTAAGAAAGCATATATTGGTGCTTCAAAGGAGCTTGTCACAGGCGAGCAATTAACAGCCAAGCTTGGTTTTGAACCAACGGTGAAATCTCCTGTTCTTCTGCGTGGAGACACCGATGGCAGTGGTGCTATTGATAAAGTCGACGTTTTGGCAACATTGAATGCTATTTTAGACAATGTTTACAACGGTTTTAGTTCTGTAGAAAATTGGATGAGAGCTGATACAAACGGTGACAGCATTGTTGATATTGTAGATGCGCAGCTCACACTAATGGAGGCACTTAAAAGATGATCAAATACTTAAAAATCATTTTGTGCATCATGCTTCTAGGGGCTGCCCTACCATCATATGCCTATGGCGCAAATGATGCTGCAGACCTTAGTTATCGTGTGGACATCACAGTAACGGACAGCTCAGGTTCCTTGAAATCATCTTTTGAAGTTGGAGAAAAAATATTTGTTAAACTAAGTCTTTCCTATACGGGTGCCGGAAGGGCGCCTGTATATGGCTTTCAAGGAAAGCTGCAGTTTGATTCTTATGTACTGGAAAATACCGGTGTGAATGTGGAAAAGGACATTTCAATGAAATATTCCGATGGTGCCATCAACTATGTCTATCTGGATATGACCGCCAAGGGAAGAGAGGATTCCATACTGAAAAATATTGGAACGGCTGTATTTCAAGCTAAGAACAGCGGCACGTTCAGCATCTCTTCAAGCGGCTTCATTCTAACGAACAAAGATGCGACACACCGGTACATTGAACCGGTTGAAGATGTGCAAATTATTGTGGGCGATGGAGTAAAGGACCCCTCAAAATCTCTATTATATGAAAACATTGTTGCTGCAAAAGCTTTACTTGCTTCAGTTACTATTGCGGATAATCCCAAAAACATCTACTATCCGGATCATTGGTATCCGACAAAATCCGCTCAAAAACTGAGAGAGGTGATTGCCGGGGCTGAGGCTGTTTTTAATAACAAGGATGCGCTGGCGTCGGAAATCACTGAAGCTATTGAAAAGCTTAGCATTGGTGTTTCCGATTTCGAGAACTCCAAAAATGTCGGCCCGAAACGTTGGGCTGCTCCGGCCGACAATACCACAGTCAATAACACCGCAGTTGATCTGTACTATTCCGTTAAAGCTTCTGTTAAAGGCGGAAATGGCAAAATTGCCGAGGGCTTTGAAGCTCAGACCATTCGTGCAACAACCTCTGCCACCATCAGAATGATTCCGGATGAAGGGTTTGAGACCGAATATATCTTTGTCAACGGTGACAAATTTATAGGCCATGACATTTACACCATTCCAGAGGTTAGCCGTGACACCATTGTGGTTGTAACCTTTGCTAAGAAGACTCCTTTTACAGATATAGCACATGACGATTGGTTCTATCCTTCTGTAAGGTATGTGTCCAACAAGGGACTATTCACGGGAACCTCTGAGACGGAATTCTCACCCTCCGGGAAAATGAGCCGTGCCATGCTGGCCACTGTAATCTATCGTATGGAAAATAAACCGAATGTTACATTTGCCAATGTATTCTCTGATGTTCAAAGTGGCCGTTGGTATTCAGATCCGGTGATTTGGGCAAATCAAAGCAAAATCGTTAATGGGTATGATAAGGGTAAATTCGCTCCCAATGCTGCCATCACCCGTGAGCAAATTGCTGTTATGCTGCATAGATACGCAAAGGTTAAAGGTTATGACCTTCAAGCTAAAACTTCCAGCCTGAGCTTCAAAGATGCAAATCAAATTTCAGGCTATGCCAAAGAGTCCATTACTTGGGCTGTGTCTAAGGGCATTATGAAGGGCAACACGGATTTGACTATAAATCCTTCGGGTCTTGCAACCAGAGCAGAGGTTGCCACTATGCTCGAAAGGTTTAGTGAGCTGAACTGAATTTAAAATAAATACAAACCGCCCCGAAATATTTATCTCATTAAATAAAAAACCGGGAAATAAAAAACCGCGAAGCCTTGCTGCTTCGCGGTTTTTCTGTGTTTGCTCTCCAAAGCTTTCATTATTCTTTTATTCCCTTCCTGTAGACTCAAATATACAAGATATGATTCTGTCTATGAGAAAAATCTCATAGATTGTCGAAAAACAAGGGTGCTGTGATGAAGGGGGAATTGGCGTGAAGAACCACCGGGCAAAACAGAGAATAAGGCTCTTGCTCCATTGGCTGTTGATTGTCAGTCTAATTGCGGGGCTGTGGAGTCCCGGACTTTGGCAGACAGGCCAGGCAGAGGCTGCGGCTGTGAACGGGACAGCCTCTGCTGCGAGCGATATTAACGGTCATTGGGCGGAGCCGCAACTAAGCGATTGGATAGGAGGCGGGTATATCAAAGGCTTCCAGGATGGAAGCTTCCGGCCTGATCAGACTATCTCACGTATAGAGTTTGTGGCGTTAGTGAACCGCTTGTTTGCTTACCAGGGAACGGGAAAGATCAGTTTCAAGGATGTTCCCTCTGCGGCCTGGTTCGTCTCACAGGTGCAGGCAGCGGTCCAGGCCGGATATGTGAAGGGATTTCCTGACGGGACCTTCCAGCCGGACAAGCCGTTGTCACGGGTGGAGGCGGCCGTAATGCTCGCCAAGCTTACGCCTGTGCTGATGAAGGACGGCGAAGATCCGCTGAAGGTATTCAAGGATGCCGGCAGTATTCCGGGCTATGGCCGTGATGCGCTGGGTGCTGTGCTAAGTGCCGGTTACATGAAGGGTTTCCCGGATGGAACGATTGCAGCTTCACGGCAGCTTACACGGGCCGAAGCCGTTGTGCTGCTGGATCGTCTGAAGCAGCAGTCCGGCAGCCATGCAGAGGGAGGGATCATTCCTCCAGCGAAGACTCTGGAGACGGGCGGCACTTATGGTCCTGTTACAGGCTCGTTCACCGTTGCCGGTGATCTTACCCTGAATGCGCCGGGCATAACGCTGCGCAACGTTCAGGTTCAAGGAAATCTGCTCATCGGCTCCAAGGTTGGAGACGGAGAGATCTACCTTGAACAGGTGACGGTACAGGGCAGCACAGATATTCAAGGCGGCGGTGCCCATAGTGTACATATCAATCATTCGCAGCTCGGTGTTGTAACCGTGGATCGGGCGGACGGTCTGGTACGGGTTGTGGTCGGCGGGACATCGATCATCAGGCAGTTGAATGTCCAGTCCGATGCCAAGCTTGAGTCAGAGCAGAGCGGGACAGCTTCCGGCGGTATTGAGGGAGTTGTCATTTCAGGGTCGGGTGAAGTCACCCTGAGCGGGGAGTTCAGCTCGGTGGAGATTAAGAGCAACGTCAAGGTTGTGGTCACCTCGGGGACCATAGGCCGCTTAAGCGTTGCAGGGGGAGTCAGCGCTTCGTCCATTACGCTGAACGAAGGCGTGAAGGTAAGTGATCTGGAGCTGCATGGCACAGCAAGTGTATCAGGCGCGGGAGAAATCGTGAAGGCACTGGTAGATGCTCCAAAAGTAGTGTTTGAACGTTCCCCCGGCAGCGTGGAAACTACGACACGCGGAGAGTATACGGTTACTGCTCCGGCTGCAAGCACGGCTCCTGCCGGAGCAGGTGGAGCGGGTGGAACTGGCGGAGGAAGTGGTGGTGGCGGTGGTGGCGGTGGCGGAAGCAACCCGACGACCCCGCCATCTCCAACATCTACTCCATCCCCAACACCTCAGCCAACCCTGCCGCCTGCAGAGCAGCCGCTTGAGGTGGCAGTTACTGCTGCGCTCGGTACTCTGAGCGGCTTCATGCTCAGCTTCAGCAAGCCTGTTGCGAATCTGACAGCAGCAGAGCTCTCGCTGAAGGATACAGCTGGGCAGGCTGTGGGGATATCCTTCATCGGCTCTCTGAACGGGGGAAGCTCTTACCGGGTTGCCGCAGCCTTGAAGGATGGGGAGACCTACACTGTTACACTCTCCAAGGCAGGGTATGCCTTCGGCGCCCCGGTAACCTTAGTTATTCCAGTGACTACACCGGAGGATATTCGGGTGGCCACGGCGGTGCAGAATATCAGCGTAGCGGGCTTGGAGGTCCAGTTCGATCAGCCGGTAGCCGATTTGCCGCTGTCTGGCTTCACCCTGAAGCGCAGCGGGACGGGCGAAGCTGTCGCTATTCAAGAGGCTGCTGCCCATAACGGCGGAAGCTCTTACCAGCTGACAGCTGCCTTGCAGGAAGGGGCTACCTACTTGTTAAGCGTGACGAAGGCGGGCTACCACTTCGGCGGGGTTGTGTCCGTATTCGTTCCGGTCACGGACCCGGTAGTGATCCCGGTATCTGCTGAGGTCTACGGCATCACGGAGACGGGCTTCCAGGTATCCTTGAATCCACCGGTTGCGGGTTTAACCCCAGCTCATTTCGCTTTGACAGCGGGGGATGGCAGCAGCATTCAGGTGGACGGAGCGGCCTCCGCAGAGGATGGCGGTGTATACACGATTACTGCAGGACTTGTCCCGGGCAGCACCTACACGCTTAGTATGGAACGGAGCGGCTATAGCTTCGGGACAGCGCTTGAAGTGACTGTACCAGCCGTAGGCAAGGTGAAGGTTGAACCTTCGATTGGTACCGTGCGTACTTACGGCTTTATCCTGTCTATGGATAAGACAGTGCCGGAGATAGATTCTCTGAGCCTGGTGCTGGAGAACGCGGCGGGCGGGCAGGTCAGTATCGATATGCTCAGTACAGTGGTTCCCGGCCGGCAATATGAAGTGTGGGCCAGTCTGGCCCCGAAGGATTGGTATACCCTTTCGCTTGATATGGACGGGTATGAGTTCACGGAACCGGCCGCTCTGGCGGTCCGGGCAGAGGAAGTTCCCTCTTCGGCAGGCTGGGTGACGCATAGCGGATTTGAGCTGCAGTTTGCGCAAGGTACGCCAGACTTCTCGGCAGGCGATATGACTCTGCAGGCTCCGGGCGGCGGGGCCGTAGCCGTGGATGAAGTCCAGCTTGGTCTGGACAGGAAATCTGCAGTGATAGCTGCGGATTTGCCCGCAGCAGGAAGTTATGCTTACCATGTCAATCTCTATGACGGACGGTTCATACAAGGGACCGTTGTTGTTCCTGAGACCGTGGAAATCAGTAAGTATACGACCTTCGACGGGTATCCCGGTGCTTATAGCGGCCTTACGGTTCACTTCGGGCGGGCGGTACCGGGGTTGACAGTCTCAGCCTTTGAGCTTAAGAACAGCAACGGCGGGGCGGTTGTATTGGACTCGGCGGGCTCCAGTGACGGAGGCCGTACCTACAAGCTGCTTACCACGCAGATTAATGCCGGAGGCCCATTTGTACTTGGTATTACGGCTCCGGGCTACAGCTTCGGGAAGCCGGCTCTGCTGGTGAACGCGACTCTGAATGTGTGGGGCGCGGGGCGGAAGCCGACCCAATTCATGGCCGGACTGAATCCGCGCGTGCCGGATTTGACCGCTGAACATTTCAGGGCCACGGATCTGGCAGGCCATGAGGTTGCGATTACAGGTGTGACATGGGATAACCAGCAGCGGATCTATGTAGTGGCTTTTGACGGAGAGGGCGGTCAGAGTTATTACGTATCGGTTCAGGCGGACGGGTATGACTTCGGCGCGCCGAAGAAGATATATGTGTATGCCCAGAACACGGTAGTAGATCCGACTTACAGCGGCTTCACGCTGGTGATGTCACCTGCGATGAAGATTAATACGCAATACGGCTTTAAGCTAACCAAGGCTTTTGGAGGCCCGGAGGTTCCCATCAAGAAGGTCGTCATGAATGACCCGGAAGGCGGAAGCTATCAGTTCTCAGCCGCCTTGACCCCGGGCTACTATAGTCTCGCGCTGGATGCAGATGTGGACCCGAATGTGGTCTCCTTTGCGGTTCCGCTAATTGCTACAGTCTCTGTCGATGAGATTGAGAACAGTGGGCTGCTTGCGAAGCTCGATTATGCCGTGGATGGGCTGGGTGCAGGGAATTTCGTATTGTTGAACAACGATACAGGAGATCCCGTAGTGATATCCTCAGCAACAACGGCGGACCAGGGCGCAAGCTACCGGCTGTCGGCCCACCTGGCGGGAGGCAGCTATACTCTGAAGCTGACCGGGCATCTACCGGAAGCAGGGGTGAAATTCAAGGTTGCAGCGACCACAGACGCAGGGACAACCAGCGTCTCGAAGATCACGAGTGCGGGCTTCGAGCTTTCTTTTGCCAACCCGGTGCCGGGCCTGCTGCCTGATGACCTTACGATCACGGATGCGCAGAATAACAAGCTGAACGGAGTTACGTTAACCACGAGTGATAATGGCGGGACCTATCAAGTGCGGGTAACGCTTGCGGAGAATGCGGACTACACGATTGTGCTGAAGAAAGGGTACATCCTCTTCGGCTCGCCGGTCACGTTCCATGTGAATAAGTGGATTGCCGCCAGCATAGCGGATGTAACGAAGGACGGGCAGTTCACCTTGAAGTTCGCTCCCGAGTTCCCGGAGATTGAGAATTATCTGGGGCTGTCGTTAACGGATGAAGCCGGCACGCTCTATTATCCGAATCTGTTCGAGTCGGCAGACGGCGGGGCGAGCTACCAGCTTCGAGTGCCGGGCAATCAGTTGAAGCCGGGTATGGCCTACATGGTCAAGCTGGACAAGGATGAATTCTCAATGAATCCAGTCTCCTTCCGGCTGCCGCCAACGCTGACAGTTATGGAGGCGACAACAGCAAGTGTGAAGGTGCAGCTGGATGCGCCGGTTCCGGGGCTGGCCCAGCGGCATTTTGTAATCCGAAATGCCGCTGGTGACAGCATTGCACTGACTTCAGCGGCAACAGCGGATGCAGGCGCTCACTACACCCTTGCCGGTACCTTTGCCGGAGGGCAAACGTATACGGTACAGTACAAGCCGGATGTAACTTATCAGGTGAATGAACCCGTAGCTTTTCCAATATCGAAAATCATTACGGCTGCACTCAGCAATATAACGGTACTGGGGTTCAAGCTTCAATTCAGCTCCAAGGTTGCCGGATTGACCCCGCAGCAAGTAATCCTCCGTGATCCGAGCGGGAATCCAATCCCTGTGAATGAGTATTCACTCAAGACAACGGATCAGGGCCTAAGCTACCAGGTGACGCTGAATGCGGTGGCCGCGGGCAAGGGGTACACCCTGGATCTGGCGCGAGAGGACTTCCGGCTGGCTTCTCCGGTCTCCTTCGATATCTCGGCGTCGGCTGCCCTCCGGCTGGTGGGCACGGTGCTGAACAAGATTGTGGTGTCTGTCTCTCCGAATCTGCCGGATATGACCGAAGAGCATTTCGCGTTGTATGACAGCAAAGGCCGCAAGATCGCGATTACGGTGACTTCTCAAGGTCCGGCAAGTGCGATGTACAATATTGAAGGGAAATTCGACGCCTTCGAGACGTATACTCTGCAAGCGAAGTATCCCGGCTATCTGTTCGGGGCTCCGCTTACGGTGGGCTTCCAAGTAGGGGTGTATGCAATCATTCACGGCCAGTCGCGGAGCGGCTTCAAGCTTGTTTTGAGCTCGGAGGTGCCCGGTCTAAGTGCTGCGGATATTACCGTCACTGATAAAGAGGGTAATATCGCTGCGGTACAATCCCTCCAGGCTTCCACTGCTCCAGGGAGCTATAACGTGCTTGTTCCGCTGGCCGGAGGCAAGACGTACACGGTGAAGATTGCTGCGAAGGCGCCGTATGTTTTTGACAGCATTGACCCGTTCACCTTGAATG
Organism: Paenibacillus sp. FSL R7-0210; assembly: GCF_038009085.1. Classification (NCBI taxonomy): domain Bacteria; kingdom Bacillati; phylum Bacillota; class Bacilli; order Caryophanales; family Paenibacillaceae; genus Paenibacillus; species Paenibacillus sp. FSL R7-0210. The sequence continues at coordinate 5,171,372 of NZ_JBBPAR010000001.1, read as the reverse complement.
CGGCTTCGGCCACGGTGGATCAGTTGTCTGTGACCGGCTTCAAGCTGAGCCTGTCCTCACCGCTCAGTCTGGACCCCGGAAATGTCAGCCTGACGGATGACCAAGGCCAAACCGTCAACTTAAGATCGGTCATTACCCGGGATGCGGGCCGGTCTTATGAGATTAGTGTCTATCTGAAGGCGGGTGTGCAGTACAAGCTGGGCCTGCATGTGGCGGGATACGACCTGGGTACGGAGCTGCCGTTGTCCATCCAGGCTGTAGCGGCTGCGTTCGAGGGGATGGAAACCGGGAACAATCAGGCGTTCACTGTGCGCTTCGATCAGGCGATGCCAAGCCTGCTGCCGGGTGATTTCAACATCAAGCAAGGAGACAACGCTACAGTCTACCATCCTATGAAAATATCGACAGCGGACGGGGGATTCACTTATAAGGTAGAAGCGAGCTTCTGGGGAACAGAGCGTTACTCGCTGCGTATTGTCAAGCACGGGTATGACTTCGGCACCCCGATCTTCATTGACGTTCCGGCTGGGATAAGCGCGGCAGTGTTGAGAATAGGAGCGGACTACGTGGAGATCGGACTGAATCCCGGTGTCTTTGGAATGAGTGCCGCTGATTTCACGGTGAAGGATAGCACAGGGCAAGTGTTGCCTGTGTCCTCTGCGGTGACGGACGACCATGGCTTGACTTACCGCCTAAAGGCAGCATTTGCCGGAGGCCAGACCTATACGATTGCGCTGCAACAGACGGGTCATGACTTCGGGGAAGTCTTGCCGGCTACGCTGCCGAGTGTGATTGCAAGTGAGGTTGGTCCTGTTAACGGGCAAGGCGTGAGTGTTCTCCTGAACCCGGCTGTTGGCGGGCTTAAGGCTGGCAGCTTCAAGCTGGTTAATGCTGCCGGGCAGTCCACTCCGGTTACAGTCGTCAAGGAGCTGAACGGGGGGGCCGGTTATGTATTGTCTGCTAATCTTGCAGATGGAGCGGTCTATACGCTGGCTGTGGCCGGGACAGGCTATGACTTTGGGGCAGCTCTTGCGGTGAAGGTGCCGGTACAAGTTGCACTCAGCTATGACAAAATTCAGAATGACGGGCTTACGGTGAAGCTGGACCCGGCTATTCCGGGACTTAGCGCAGCCAGCTTCATCTTGAAGGATGCGGAGGGCAATCAGAGCGTTGTGTCTGCGGCAACCACCTTAGATGGAGGTGCGACCTACGCCATGCGGGCGGCGCTGCAATACGGGGCCACCTACAGTCTGAATATAGCGGCAGCCGGTTATGATTTCGGCACGGTGCTGCCGTTCACGGTGCTGCAGCCTGTCGCCAAATCCATCGAGGCGCTGTCCAAGAACGGGTTCACCCTGCGGCTGCAAGCCGCAGTCCCGGATTTGAAGGTCAGCCACATTCTGCTGAAGGACAGCAGCGGCGAGGCTGTTGCGCTAGATTCCCTGGTGACGGCGGACGGCGGGCTGACGTATCAAGCGGCGGCGAAGCTGACGGAAGGGGCGGCGTACCGGCTGGCGCTGACAGCTCAGGGGTATGATTTTGGACCGTCGGTTCATCTGGATGTCCTTCCGATGCTGCAATTGACAGCGAGCAGCATTAATACCTCCGGCTTCAGTCTGCATCTGAGCAAGGCCGTGCCTGACCTGAATCTGTCCTCCGTGCACCTCAGTGGACCCGGCGGGCAGAGTGTAACCCTTACCGCAAGCTCATTCTATGATGCTAATCCGGGTACAGCCGATGCGGGCAAAATCTATCTGGTGCGTGTGCCTATAGCCGCCGGTCAAACGTATACGCTGATGGTGCAAGATCCGTCCCACCCGGTAGAAGGGCCGCTCGAAGTGGTGCTGCCAGTTGAGGTTACGAGCCAGGTCACCCGTGCGGATGCCGGCGGAATAAGTGTGCTGCTGGGCCGCAAGGGAATTGATGTGCAGCCTGAGGATGTGGAGCTTCTTACGGCGGCAGGCGATAGGATCAAGGTGACGGGGATCGCTGCGGGAACAGACGCAGGTACCTACATCATTCAAACCCAGCTTGCCGAAGGCAGTACGTATTCGCTGACTCTGAAGAAGGCGGGGTATGACTTTGGGGCAGCGGTTAAGGTGTATGTGGCTTACCGTGTCACTTCAAGTATCACAGGTGTGAATGAGAATGGCTTCACTGTAAGCTTCAGTACACCGGTTCAAGGTGTGCAGTTCAGCTTGCAGGATGCCGGCAACAACCCGGTAACACTGGGTCCGGTATCCACTGCAGACTTCGGACAGACGTACAAGGTGGCAGCGAACCTGGCTTACAATAAGGAATTCAAGCTGCGGCTGGATGCAGCGGGGTATGATCTCGGTGCGGAGCTGACGGTGAATAATGTAAGCACGCCGCCGCTCCTGATGGATGCGACCTCTTCGGAGAACGGGACCCAGGTTATCCTTACGTTTGACAAGCCGCTGGCCAGCGTAATAGCAAGCGGGTCCTTCTCCGTCAAGATCGATGGTCAATGGCAAAGCTCCGTGACTGCGGTACTCGGGGCAGATCCGGCGCAGATTCTCCTGAGCTGGAACAGCAGCGGCCGGGTGATTGGTTCAGCCTCCACGGTATCGGTGGCTTACACAGGGGTGAACCGGGTAAAGGCGGTCAATCAGACGTTCCTGGCTGTCTTTGACGAATTGCCGGTGGCGAATGTGGCGACCCTGCTCGGGTTCGTCACCAGCTATGCCTATAAGAACGATGCAGCCTACCCGGCTCAAATACTTCACAAGCAATACGGCAAGACTGCGCTGGAGACGGCGGAGCTTCTGCGGGACGGCGGCTTCAAGGCAGCGAATCTGTACCGTGCGGTGCTGATCGAGTATGGGATGATCCGCTCAGAACTGACGCCGATCCTGTATGCAATGAACGCGGATGCGTCAGCGCTCTATGATGCTTACAATTCGCTTAAGCCGGCTACGGCTGCGTATGATGGATTGATTGTCCCAGAGTTTCTCTCGGCAGGCTATTCGATCAGTGAGATTGCTCCAGTGCTCCAGCGATTCGGTCTGCTCAGCAAAGGCATCCTGGGATATCTGAAGCGCTACAATGTATCCGTTACAGAAGCGGCGAAGGTCCTAAAGGGTAACTGGAATGAAACAAGCGGCAATACCGTACAGTTACTCCGGTTGACAGGTTATGACAGCCTCGGGATTGCCGGAGCTGTCCAGAGTGCATATGGTCTGAGCCATGCACAGGCCGTGTCCGCCATGGCCGAAGGCAAGCAACCGGCAACGGAATCGGCAGCGGTCATCAAGGAGCTGTACTCGGGCGATGCCGTTACCAGTGCGAATTGGCTGTCCCAAGCGGGATATTCGGCGGCGGATGTGAGCAAGGCGATTGCAGAGCAATACAGCTTTGCTGGCGCGGCAGAAATGCTGCGGGCCTTCATGGGCGCTGGCTTCCCGGCGGCGTATACGTATTCTCTGCTGCGCCGGGAATATTCGCAGCAGGATGCGGCGACAGAGCTGCTGAACGCGAAGGTGTCTGCACGGGAAGTGGCCGAAGCGGTTAAATCGGCCGGAGATGGTGCCTCCGTGATCATTAGCGCCTTAATGGCCAAGCACTATGAGGTGCAGGAAATTGCCATCATCGTGAATGATTTATGGGTGTCGGCAGGTGTCACGTTAAGCGAGGTGCTCGCTCAATTCGCCGCCAGCGGGTATCAGGCTTCAGCACAGGCCGCGCTGTTGCGTGAACAGTTCGGTGCAGAACTCCCGGCAGCGATTGCGGCTCTCTCTCCAGGGCTTACCCAATCCCAGCGGGAGCATATCCTGAAATATCTTCTGGACGGGGGCTATGATCCGGTTCAGCTGGCGGACTATTATCTGAAGCAGGGCAGCAATACCTATGAACTGTTCAGACAGTTCAGGCTGGCGGGCAAAACGCCGGTACAATCGCTGCAGACAATGTATGATGCTTACAGACAAGCGGGAACAGCGCTCACGCTGAGCGGTGCAATGGATCTGTTCTACCATGATTACAACAACCGTTATGAAGCAGCCGATGTCCTGACGGCGCTGCGAGCCGTATTCGTCCAGGATAGGGATGGGCAGGCGGATGCTACCGCAATAGCGGCAGCCATGAGTAATTCCAGGCTGTGGGATAAGGTTGAGATTGCAGGGCCGCTTATCCGGCAGATGGGCCTCACGATGCAGGATTGGGTGGAGCTGGAGCGCACCGAGGCCTTTTCCCGATTTGGCTGCGCCTGTGATGTGCGGACGGTGGTGAAGGATACCCAGTATTTATTCGCTGGTGCGACGCTGCCGGATATCACTGTTGCCATGAGCTTATCCAGCCGGTATACCTTGAATATGATCGTGGAAGGGACGATTAATCTCTACCCTACAGGGGGTGTCAGAGCGAAAGGAATGCCTTACCTGATCTCTGCGCTGAAAAATGCGGGGTATTCCTTCGAAGAGGTCGCTGCTGAATTCGACAGTCAGGGGTGGAGTGAATGGGTGGCCGCTTTCAGCACATACGGAATTGCAGCAAATGATGTGACTGCTTATCTGGTTACAAAAGGTCTTACCATGAGCCAGGTCATTGACCGGCTGGCTCCGTATCCGCTGAAGGACCGGGCGCTGGTGCTGCGCGAGGCTTACGGGCTGGATAGCGCTGCTGCGATGGCACTGCTCATCCAGCAGACGAACGAGGATCAGGAGGATATCGGCCGGGCGGCGGCCTGGGCCTACGGCAGCGATCCAATCTCGCTGTGGATTCAGACGCTGCGGGCACAAGGGGCTACGGCTGCCTCCGTGATTAACACGCTTGCTGCTCGTTACCCTGCCTACTGGCAGTCGGACAAGGTGGGTCCGGCCCTGATTCAGGGCGGATTCAGCCAGGACGAGGTCATGCGGGGGCTGCTGATCCATGCCGGAGTGCGGGGCAACCTGCAGGCGACGCTTGGGCTGCTGCAGTCGCTCTATAGCCAGCAGCAGTTTACCATTGCCCAGCTCCTGAGCGCTGCCAAGCTCGTATCGCCGGAGGACGGGCTGGAATTTCTGCAGAAGGGCGGCTACAAGCTGCCGGATATGGCCCGCGCACTCAAGGATTATTACGGGCTTACGGCCGGAGAAGCAGCCAAGCTGCTTACCGCCGCTTATCCGAATGATCAGAGTCTTATTCTATCCGGGCTTGCTTCCGTATACGGACAGACGCTCGGAAGTACGATAGCAGAAGCACTGCAGGAGCAGGGAATTACTGAAGTAAGCGCAGCTGTTGAATATCTGTGGAATGCGGGATTTGCGCCTAGAGATATTGCCAGCTCAGCCAAAGACGCCTTCCACCAGGACGCAGGTCAGACGGCGCTGCTCTTCGTGCAGAAGAATATTCTGGCTGACAGGAATGTGCTGGTAACGACCCTTGCCGCAGTCTATGGACAATCTGTTGAACAAGTGATTCATGCACTGCTTGTCCGGCAGGGATCTCCCTCCTTCGAGGAAGCCATTTCCTTTGTGTTCCAGGCCCGGTTCAGTCTGGCGAACAGCATCAGGCTGGCCAAGACAGAATATGGATTATCTGCGGGAACAGCCTTGCAGCTGCTCACAGATTCCCGGCTATACCGCCAGGAGGATATCCTTGCGGGTGTGACGGATATCTACCGGACCTCGCAGCGTGAGAGTATAGTGGATTCACTGGCAGCCAGCGGGCTGGTCACCCTGGAATCTGCTGTATCCTTCCTGCGCAACATGAAGTTCGATCTGAACGGGATCGTCCGGGTGGGCAAGGAGCATTACCGGTTAACGGCCGGAGAGACTGCCGCCGCTCTGACCGTCGAGGGATCTTATGGTGATGAGGACATACAGAATTCGGTGTCCTATGTATACGGGCAGAATCTGACGCAGACCCGGCTGGATACGCTGAATGCGCTGGGGATCACCGTGTTCGCCGATGCTGTGCCGGAGCTGAGAAGCGCCGGATTTGCACTCGCCGACCTAGTCCTAGCAGGCAAGACGCACTACAAGCTCAGCGCCGGAGAGACGACTTACAGCCTGCTGCAATCCGGGGGCTATCCGGTGGCTGACATTCTGGCTGCTGTGGCGGAATACTACGGCAAACCGGTGAATGATAGCGTGGAGGAGCTGCTGAACCGCAGCGGCATTGCCTCCATCCAGGATGCAGCGCCATATCTTCGTTCGCTGGGCTACACGCTGCAGGATGTGATCGAAGTATCCAAGAGCTATTATGGAAATTCGCTACAGGCTACTCGGGATGCTTTGCTGTCGCTCCAATTGGAAGACGCCAGCATTATAGAATGGACGGTGCGGCAGGTCTACGGCACAGCTGTGGAGGAAGGCAATACGGCTGCAACGCCTCAATCTATCCTGCAGGAAGCCGGAATTACAGGAGAGCAAGCGGCCATTGCCTATCTATGGACTGCGGGCTACCCGCTCCAGGATATTGTCAAAATGCTCAAAGAGTATAACGGCCAATCTGCGGCGGCTGCCGCAGCACTGCTGATTGCAGACGGATCGTTCAGTGCTTCAGCAGTTCTGAGCAGCATCAGCGCCATTTATGGGACCACGTATGATGCCGCCACAATGGAGTTCTTCAGAGCGCAGGGTATTTTCACAGATGCCCCGCAAGCGGCGCAGGTCTTGAGCACAAGCGGCTACCGGATGGCGTATATCGCAGAACTATTGAAGAAGAGCTACGGCAAGACGGAGGCGGAGGCGAAGGAGATCCTGAACGGACTGGGTATTTACACAGCGGATGCGGTACAGAAGACAGTGGCTGAGGTGTATTTTGCAGTGGGCACATCCTCTGGAACTCTTCAGCAATTGCTTGATCTGTATGGAATCACGGGTGCAGAAGCTGCTGTAAGCCTGCTCTATAAGCAAGGTACAGCGATACAGGATATCCTCCAGTATTTGAAGGATGCTTATAACTTGGGTGCCGATGAAGCAACCGCCCTGCTGGCAGTGCATGTCAAAGGTCCGGAGCTTGGTCTGGCCGTCACTACGGTGTATTACAGCAGCACGAATATCGGCTACCTCGCGAAGCTGATTCCGGCAACCTCTATGGGCAGCCCGGGAACGGTTGCGAGTTATATGAAGGCGAAATTCAGGGATACCGATATCGTGCTTGCGCTGAAGGTGATTTTCAATCTGGATGCGTTGGGTGTGCAGGATGCGATCTCCACTACGATCATGTCTGCGGAGCGTGTTCGTGCAGCGGTGACTGAAGTGTTCGGCGCTGATCCGCTCTACGCCTATCTGAAGCGTATGAAGGACCGGGGAGCAAATGCCAATGATGTGGCTGCCGAGCTGTATCTGCGGGGGCTGCTTGAGCTGGCACCGTCCAGCTACCTGGTGGATACGCTGCGGAGCCTGGGTTATGACAATACCAGCATTCTGAAGATGCGCTACAATTACTTCAACGAAGCGCGCCAGAATGCAGGTACGGAAGAGGAGCAGGGAACACAGCTGGTACAATTGGGTGTTAATACGCCAGCCGCTATCGTTCAATATTTGCGGAAGTGGAATCTGCTCCCGTACAAGGTCATTAAGATTGTCAAGGCAGGACTGCCGAATGCGCCAATAGCAGAGATTGCTCTTGCCATGCGTGAGTACGGATATACGGGTACGGCGATTATGGGAGGGCTTGATGCAGTAGGCGAAGGCGGGGATGCTATTGCCGCGATTCTCAAAAAGCTTGGACTCTCAGTACCGCAGGCGCTGGTCTTCCTGAGAGACTGGCCCGTGGACGAGCAGCTGCAATGGCTGATCCGCAATGACTACACACCAAGCGAATACATTGCTTATCGGAATGTGCAGACCGACAACACTATTGCAGTTCTGAGGCAGCAGCTCGGCCTGTCCGCAATTGATGTTGCCAAGCTGCTGAACAAGTATAAGGGCAGTATGAGCCACTACTCTTTAGCCAAAGCGCTGTATGACGGAGGATTTACACAGGTCAGTGAGGTTGCGGGTGCTCTGATCTCGATCAATTATCAGCCGGTCTGGCTGCTGGGATTGCTGGTGGGAATTGGCGGCTGGACAATGGATGACATCGCCCAGGGAATGCTGGATTCCGGTCTGATCTCACTCGTGGATCTGGGCACTGCGATTCAGATGGCCACGGGCGGCGTGCTCAAGGAGACCTACCGTATTCTCAAAAAGGTATCCACCGCCAAACAGCGGGAATTCTATGACAGTCTCGATTCCCTGGAACGCAAATTGCTGGACAACAATGAAATCGCCATGATTGTTGTCGTATCCGCCATGCGCAACGGAAGGATTAGTATTTCCGATGCCACCAATCAGCTGAAGGTGACGGAAGGGATTGAACCGGAGGATGCACTGAAGGTGCTGATTGTATCCGGAGCCAACGTGCTGGATTCGGCAGGAGCCGTATGGGATGTCTACCGCGATTATATCGGGGCGAAGATTGTCCTGAAGATGTTCGAAAAGGCGGCAGGTCAGTATATTAGTGACTTCAAAAATTACTACAAGCTGGTCATGACATTATCCAAGATTATTTATAAATTATCCAAGTAAGAAATGAGGTTACGTCAAAGGCCGGTCCGCAAAGGGATCGGCCTTTGCCGGTAACCTGTCATGGAAAATCAAGGCGTGGACACCCCGACCCGGAAGGTGCTATCCTAACTTAATAGAATTTGTTATTAAGGGAGACGCAGCCGTGGAAAGTAGGCACTGGATGTCGATTATGCTTTTTATTGCAGCAGCACTGATGCTGTTTGTGTCATTCCTGTCGTACCAGAAAAGACATCTGCCTGTTGCCAGAACGATGATTCTGATTATGCTGACAGCAGCCTTCTACGCCTTCGGCTATGGTCTTGAGCTGCTTAGCGGGAACTTAAGCCAGGTGAAGCTGGCGCTGCACATTCAATATCTGGGTATTCCTTTTGTCTCCACCTTATGGCTGGTACAAGCGATTCAATTCACCGGAGCCGCTGCGCGCTTCCGCAAGCGACTGATCGCCCTGCTGTTCCTGATCCCCGCCGTCATCTTCATCCTGCAGCTCACCAATGACTGGCATCATCTAATCTACCGGGATTTTATGTTGAATACGGACCCTTCGGTCTCCTTGTATTACACCGTCAAGGGGCTGTGGTATAACATCCATGCTGCGTATAATTATCTGGTGCTGCTTGGCGGGATTGCGCTGTTCATATCCATGTTTGTGCGGGCGCTGCCGATTGTACGCAAACAGATTGCTGTTCTGCTTCTGGGTGCGGTTGCGCCTATGCTGCTCAATCTGTTCCTGTGGACCGGAACCCGGATTGATCTCACACCGTTCGGATTTGCAGTGTCGGGCATCGCCTACGCCTGGGGTATCCTCAGATTCAACCTGCTCCGCCTGACTCCGCTGGCGATGGCGCAGGTGTTCGAGACGATCCGGGACGGTGTCCTTCTGTTCGATTATGAGAACCAGATCGTCAGCTACAACCGTGCCGCAGAGAAGATGTTTCCCGAACTTGGGAGCAAGAGGCGCTACCCGGCGGATATGACGGAGGTGCTTGCCGGCAGCGGGGAGCTGCTTGAACGTCTTAGGGGCTTAAGCGATGAGGACGAGCGGTTTGCCTACGAGCGGCTTCAGGCCGGAAGACGCCTGTACTATAATTGCAGTCTGTCCTTCATTCATGATACAGGCATCACCCCTATTGGCAAAATCCTCTTATTCAGCGACATTACGGAGCTGAAGGAGAGCGAGGTCCGGCTGCGCGAGAATGCCCGGCAGCTATCCGAGCTGAATGCCTTCAAGGACAAGCTGTTCACCATTGTGGCCCATGATATCCGCGATCCGGTAGCATTGCTGGTCAGCCTGACAGAGCTGCTGGGCGACGAGCTGACGGCTGCGGATGCTGAGCACGCGGAGGTGGTGCGGGAGATCAAAGGGCAGGTCCGTAATACATTCCAGCTCGTTGATAATCTGCTGGACTGGTACCGCAGCCAGAAGGGAAAGGTCTCCTTCCATCCGCAGGCCTGGAGTGTACAGCAGGTGGTCCGGCAGGCCCTGATGCTGGCGGGTACCAAGGCCGGGATGAAACAGATCCGCCTGACGGAGCGTATCGGCAGCGAACTGACCGTCCGGGCGGATAAAGAGATGCTGGATCTGATCCTGCGTAATCTGCTCTCTAACGCAATCAAATTCACGGGAATAGGCGGCTCTATTGAGGTTGATGCCGTGCTTGAAGAGGAGAAGGTTATCTTGTCTGTGCGCGATGACGGGATTGGTATTGATGAAGCGACCGCAGACATGCTGCGCCTGGAGGAGCCGATTCTGAAGGCGCCGCTGGGGGAGGAGGCAGGAGATGCTCGCTTCGGCCTGGCGCTCGCGCGTGAATTCGTGCGCATCCATGGCGGGAGCCTGTGGTTTGAGAGCAAGCCGGGAAGTGGAACGATTTTCTACTTCACGTTGCCGGGATCGGCAGGAGGAGAACGGATGGAGTAACGGGCAGCGGGAGGGAGGATATATAAATGAAGGTTATACTGGTCGATGATGAACGGATGATGCATCTGATTCTTAGCACTATGCTGCTTAAGCTGCCTGAAGTCGAGCTTGCGGGTACGTTCACAGATACGAAGCCGGCTGCTGCCTTTCTGGAGGAGCACCCGGATGTGGAGCTTGCCTTCGTGGACCTCTCTATGCCGGGAGAGGGCGGCATGGCCTTTGCAGCCAGGCTGGCGGCTGCCGGTTCTCCAGTGCAAATTGTGTTCGTGACCTCTCATAAGGAATTTGCCCTGGAGGCTTACGACTTGTCCGTGCTGGACTATCTGGTCAAGCCCGTCTCCCAGGAGCGGCTTGCGCGCACGGTGAACCGGGTGCTTACCCAGCGGCGGGCTGCTCCGGCACGGCTCTCCCCTCTGTCGGAGGTGCAGGCTCCGGCCGGTTCCGGCCGGGTAAGGCTCACGATGCTCGGGGATGTTGCCGTGAGCAGCGGGGCAGGCCGGGTCAAATGGACCTCCCGTAAATGTGCTGAGCTGTTTGCCTATCTGCTGTTGCTCCGGGGAAAGCGCGTCCCCCGTTCCAGGCTGGTTGCGGATATCTTCGGCGGCATGCATAAGGCCAATGCGGAGAGCTATCTTAACACTACCGTCTATCAACTGCGCAAATCTTTGGAGCCGCTGGGCCTGCGTGAAGCGATCCGCTCGGAGAACGATGGGTATGCGCTTGAGCTTCAGGCGCCGGTTATCGACTATCTGGAATTTGAACAGGAGGCAGCCGCCTTGCACACCATAGAACCCCCGGATATAGAGCGGGCTATGCGTATCGAGCAGCTCTATACAGGAGAGCTGTTCGGCGACAAGGCTTATGTGTGGGCCATCCATGAGACGGAGCGTTATGCGGAATTGTATGCCTCCTTCGTCAAACGGCTGGCCGCAGCGCTCATTGCCAGCCGGGATTCCGCTGCGGCCTCCAAGCTGCTGCTGAAGCTGAACAAGCGGAATCCGCTCGATGAATCGGTGATCCGCCAGCTGATGGCCGTGCACGAGCTGGCCGGAGACAAAAAAGGCCTCAATGCCGTCTACACAGACTACGTGCGGCTGCTAAGCCGCGAGCTTGGCATCAAGCCCTCCGGCGATCTGATCTATCTGTATGATTCCCTGGTCCGGCGGATCTCGGAACTCAAATAATCTTTGTTTCAGCCTTCTCCGGAGGGCCCGGATTACGGGTCCTCCGGTTTTTTTTTGCTGCTCAACCCAATCAGAATGGCTATTGCTAGAGTAGATTACCTTGAGGGTGATTCTGTTAGAGTGGCGGCAAGGAATTTCGCCAAAAATGTGGACAGGGGTAAAGGCGCGAATCCGTTCCGATTACATTAGGAAATGGGGGGATACAGATGGATTTCAGTGCATTGACTGGCCTTTTCGTAGATAACAACGGTTCAGTCGTGCTGAATGTTCTGTTATCTACTGCCTTGATCTGGAGTGTTAAGCAAATTGCGAATAAAGAGAAAGTGATTCAGAATTATCAGAAACGCGATGAGGAGAATGAGAAGCAGCTTAGCGAATATAACCGTACGCTCGTGAAGCTGCTGATTGAGAGAGGAACCGCAGAGAGAAAACCTAATGATGAGGAGGTCGTCAACAAGTGAAGCTCCTCGATATCTTTCGCAAGCACGAGCTGAAGCCCAGCCGGGTCAAACGGGAAATTGAGACCCTGGGCCAAATTCAGGAGGCGTATGAATCCAATGATCTAGAGAGGCTTATTGATCTGCACCGCACTGGCTTAGGTAGAAGGGGAGATGATCTGCATGGACATTATTGACTTGGTACTGATTACACTGGAACTGATCGCCTTGATCGCTTTTACCGCATATGTTATCCGTTACAGCAAATATTTCATCGGACGGGGGCCTATGCGCACCTATAATTTGTACCTCCGCAGTGTATGGGTAACTTATGGGGCAGTAGCGCTTCTGTGTCTCAATCTGCTGTGGGGAAGGCTGAACATTATTCTCGGGCTGAATCTGTCCGGCAGCTTATCCGATATCCTGCGGGAGTATGTGCTGGTGCTGACGCTTGTCATGCTTGTATTCGCAGGCTTGATGCACAAGGAGTTATGGGACAGCAACCATAGGCACAAGCCCCGCCGTGAGCGCAAGAAACTGAAATAGCAAGCCCCATTCCCCATCATTCCCCCTCGGACACCTGTCCTCCGCCACGTTCATCTCTCTCAATATGAAAAAGCACCAGCTCCAGCTGAAACAGCTGTCTCTAACCATCACCCTGACCGTTTTGGAGAAGCGGGATATTCAGATATAATAGGGGAAAAGCATGCAGGGAGGCGGTCTGTTTGACTTCGAATGATACGCTGCAGCTGGCGACCTTCGCCGGCGGCTGCTTCTGGTGTATGGTCAAGCCGTTCGACGAGCTGCCGGGCATCGTCTCGGTGGTGTCGGGTTATACAGGAGGGCATACGGAGAATCCGACCTATGAAGAGGTAGGATCGGAAACTACCGGACACCGGGAGGCGGTGCAGATTGTCTATAATCCGGAGCTGTTCCCGTATGAACGGCTGCTGGACATCTATTGGCAGCTGATCGATCCGACGGATGACGGCGGGCAGTTCATGGACCGGGGGCATTCTTACTCTCCGGCAATCTTCATTCAGAATGAAGAGCAGCGGAAGCAGGCGGAGCTGTCGAAGGAGAGGCTGAAGGCCAGCAAGCGCTTCAAGGCGCCAATTGTGACGCCCATCCTGCCGGCTGCGCCGTTCTATCCGGCGGAAGCGGAGCATCAGCACTATTACCGGACCCATCCGCTGGATTATAAGTTATATCAGAAGGGCTCGGGCCGTGACGACTTCACAGCGCTGCACTGGAACAGCCGTGAGGATAAGAAGCGGCTGCGGGGGCAGCTCACGGAGCTGCAATATGAGGTCACCCAGAACAAAGGCGCGGAGCCTGCCTACCAGAATGCGTATTGGGACCACTTCGAGGAGGGCCTTTACACGGATGTGATCAGCGGTGATCCGCTGTTCAGCTCGGCAGCCAAATTCGATTCCGGCACAGGCTGGCCCAGCTTCACGGGTCCGGTGGAAGAGGGGATAATCCGGCGGGAAGCCGATTATAGCGGCGGACAGGTGCGGACTGTGCTGCGCAGCAGGTTAAGCGGAGCTTATCTGGGGTATCTAACCTTTGACGGACCGGAGCCGGCGAAGCAGCATTATCATATCTATTCTGCCGCCCTTCTGTTCGTCCCGAAGGCAGAGCTTGAAGACCGGGGGCTGGGACGGTATGTGAGACTTTGAAGCTTGGGTCTATTTATAGCTGCCTTGAGCATATGCTTGATCTATAGTCCTGTCCACAAAAGGGGTTGAAGATTTGGCGGGTGCACTTTTAGGCAGCTTTTTGTCTGCAATGGCAACGGTGCTGGGCGTTATTCCTATTCTGTTCGTAAGGCGGCTGTCCGAGCTGTGGAAGGATGTGCTGGTGGCCTTCACCGCCGGGATCATGGTCTCTGCAAGCACCTTCGGGCTGATGCCGCAAGCCATTAAGGAATCGGGTATTACCGCGCTGACTCTGGGGCTGATTACCGGCGTATTGCTGCTCGATCTGATCGAGAGTCATATTCCGCATATCGATGTGGAGAATAAGCCCGGCCTCAGCAATCTGGATTCCAAAGCGCTGCTCGTCATGATTGCGCTGTTCATTCATAACATCCCTGAAGGGCTCAGCACAGGCTTCAGCTATGCCAGCGAGCAGACAAGCCTCGGCCCAATGGTGGCGATTGCGATCGGCGCTCAGAATATGCCGGAAGGGCTGATTCTGGCGATCTTCCTCATGAATGCCCGCGCCAGCCGGCGCAAGGCCCTAATTATAGCCGCACTGACCGGACTGATGGAGATGGTGTCGGCTGTGATCGGGTATTTTACAGCCAGCTATGTACAGAATGTGGTTGGATACGGGCTGGCATTTGCTGCCGGGGCAATGCTCTTCATCGTGTATAAGGAGCTGATCCCGGAGAGCCACGGCCACGGATTTGAACGGCCCTCGACGTATTCGTTTATCTTCGGGCTGCTGGCGATGGTCTATATTACGCAGTTTTTTGGCTAGGCTGCTTCAGCGGCAGTGTCATTTGCATCTGCCTGCCGCAGCCGCTATACTATAACGCAATCCCCGGTTCCTATTGAGAAGGAGTGATGACAGGATGGTTAGACTGGAATGGGAAGCTGTATTATCCTTCGTATTATTGATTGCTTCATACCTGTGCTTATACACGGCTATTCAGAAGCGGACGAATTTCGCCCGCTACAGCATGACGGTTCTCCTGATAGCCAGCGGAGCGCCGCTCGCAGTGATGCTGATTCTGGAGAGCAGAAGGGAAGCGCTGGATGCCAATATCGGGCTGGGCATGGCGTTTCTGCTGACCTGGCTCATTACTGCAGTGGTATTTGTGGCTGCATTAATTACGTGGATAGTTAAGGCAAGGAATCGCGTGCGTAGGTAGAAAATAAGAAGCTAAGCAAAAAATAAGAAGCTGTCCAGAGACTGTAATGCCTACAGTTTCCGGACAGCTTCTTCTGTTAAAATATAAGAATTTATATATTTTACGCTATAAATTATCCTTCTATTTCTCGCTGAAACGGTACCGTCCTTTAAAAGGACGGCGAAGCCGTTTCCACTTGGCCGTAAGCACGCTCTATACGTGCAGGGTATACCGTCCTGCCTTGCTGAAATCCCGTACAGCTTCAAGCTCCAGTGCAGAGAGCGGCTGCGAGCGGGCAGCCGCAATATTCTGCCGCAGCTGCTCCAGGCTGCTGGCCCCCGGGATCACGGCGGCAACCGCCGGATCGGCCAGCGGATATTGCAGCGCGGTCTGCGTCAGCGTCCGGGTAAGGGTAGTCTGGCTCATCAGTTGATCATGCAGCTCCGTAAGCTCTGCCTCCGTATAGTCGAGATACGCCCGCTGTGCCTTGCTGCGGCCATGATCGGTCAGAATGCCGCTCGCCAGCGGCCCCCGTGCAATCAGGCTGATGCCCGCGCGGCCCAGCAGCGGAAGAATGCTCTCCTCCGGGCGTCTGTCGAGAATGCTATACTGGCTCATCACGCTGACGATACCGGAGCGCTGCACATATTCCCGGATCACATTCGGCCGGATGGAGGAGATGCCGTAATGCCGTATTACCCCTTCCCGCTTCAGCTCCTCGAAGGCCTCAATCGTCTCATCGATATCATCCTCCAGCGTTCCTCCGTGCAGCTGATACAGGTCAATATAATCGGTCTGCAGCCTGCGCAGACTCTCCTTCACAGCGGAGCGGATATAGGCCTTGGAGGCATCCCAGCTCCAGCCTTCCTTGCCGGGAATTCTGCGGTTGCCCACCTTGGTCGCCAGGATCACATCGGCGCGGCGGTGCCGGATGGCCTGACCGACAATCTCCTCATTGCGGCCCTCATCGTAGAGGTCGGCGGTATCCAGGAAGTTAATTCCGCGTTCGAGCGCTTCGTGGATAATGGCGGTGGCCTGCGCTTCCTCTGTCCCCAGCGACATGCAGCCAAGCCCCATGGCACTTACATGTAAATCGGATTGCCCCAATCGGTTAGTCTTCATCGGATGTCCTTTCGTTACGCAGTGATGGTTATGAATGAGTTCATTATAGCATTCACGCATACCGTAAGCACTCGGGAGGGAATGCTTCAAGGTTCAATGGGTTAGGGAGATCTGCACAAAAAAAGAATCCTGCACCACCGCGAGCGGTGGGCAGGATTGCCGTCATAATCTATGATCTGTAGGTTCGGCAGGTGCAGTATCCGCCCCGGCTTATCCGCGCAGAATCGTCTCAATCTGCTCCAGCTCTTCCGCGCTTAGCTCAGGCGCATTAAGTGAAGCTACGGCATCCTCGATCTGGCTGATCTTGCTTGCCCCGATCAGTGCAGAGGTCACCTTGCCGCCGCGCAGTACCCACGATAGGGCGAGCTGGGACATCTTCTGTCCGCGTGCAGCCGCAATCTCGTTCAGCTTGCCAACCTTGGCCAGCACCTCAGGCGTGAGCTCCTTCTCGGAGAGGAAGACACTCGGTCCGGCTGCGCGGGAATCGGCTGCGATGCCGTTCAGGTAGCGGTCCGTCAGAATCCCTTTTTGCAGCGGGGAGAAGGCGATGGTGCCGATGCCCTCTTCCTCCAGCACATCCTGCAGGCCGTCCTCGATCCAGCGCGACATCATCGAATAGTTCGGCTGATGGATCAGGCAAGGCGTGCCCAGGCGGCGGAGAATCTGTGCGGCTTCACGCGCTTCCTCCGGTCTATAGTTCGAGAGGCCCACATACAGCGCCTTGCCCTGGCGTACCAGCAGGTCGAGGGCGGACATGGTTTCTTCCAGCGGCGTATTCGGGTCTGGACGGTGGTGGTAGTAGATGTCTACATAATCCAGCCCCATCCGCTTCAGGCTCTGATCCAGACTGGAGACGAGATACTTCTTGGAGCCCCATTCACCGTAAGGGCCGGGCCACATATAGTATCCTGCTTTGCTGGAGATGATCAGCTCATCGCGGTAAGGGGCAAGATCCTTCTTCAGCATCTGCCCGAAGCTCTCTTCGGCAGAGCCGGCGGGCGGACCGTAGTTATTAGCGAGGTCGAAGTGGGTGATTCCTAAGTCAAATGCCCGGCGGACCATAGCGCGGCCGTTCTCAAAGACATCATTGCCGCCGAAATTATGCCACAGCCCGAGGGAGATGGCCGGGAGCAGCAGGCCGCTGCGTCCGGTGCGGTTATATTTCATCGTGTCATAACGTTCAGGATTGGCGATATACATATTGGATTCCTCCTAAATTTAAGTTGTGCGGGACTTCATACCTCCCTAATTGTAGCGGATAAACGCTTTCAATCGTATGTCAGCAAGGATGATTTTTATAGCACAATGTCCGTATCTGCATGGCGGAGCCGGTATTCTTTGGGCGAGCAGCCCTTCACCTTCTTGAACATCCGGGAAAAGAGCAAAGCATCCTGATACCCCACGGATTGCGAGATCTCCCCGATGGTGCAGCCTGTCTCTGTCAGCAGCTCGCAGGCTTTGGACATACGGAATTGGAGCAGATATTGCTGCGGCGGCAAGCCGACCGTCCGCTTGAACAGCGCCGACATATATTTGCGGTCCAGCTTCAGGGAAGCGGACAGACTCTCCATCGTCACATTCTCGGCGTAGTGGGCTTGGAGGTAATGCAGGCACTGCTCCACATAGACACTTCTGCTGCGCGGAGCCGGGCTGTCGGCAGCCGGGACCGTGCGCAGCAGCAGGGCGAAGAACTCATAGAGCATCACCTTCAGCGGCAGGTCCAGCAGCTCCCCGCTGCTTCCCGTCTCCGATAACCTGGCAGACAGCGAGGGCATCAGCACCTGGTCCATCGGGAACACCGGCTGCTCCGGGGTTAGCGAAGTTCGTGATAACAGATAGGCCGCCTCCTCCCCCGTAAAAGCAATCCAGGAATACAGCCAAGGATCATCCTGATCTGCAGCATAATGCGTGACCACATGCGGATAAGTGAGGAAGGCCTGCCCTGCGTTCAATGTATGGGTGGCTTCACCGACGGTTACCTTGCCGGTTCCGGCGTGAATGAAGTGGACTTTGTACAGGTTGCGTACTCCGGGTCCGAATGAATGACCGGGTGCGCACTGCTCCTGGCCCCAGTAATGCAGATATAAGTCAGGATTGGCCCGGTGAGGGCGATGGGCGTTATATTTGAATACAGTCATGCATGCAGCCTCATTTCCTAAAAGGATGATGACACTCCTAATGAACATATACCTCTAGTATACCTCAGAAGGAGGAGGACCGGACAACCGCAAATAGTCCCAGCCCGGGGAGGGAGGGACTAGGAGTATGAGGCTGAAGGCAGGCTGGCTGGGGCTGCTGGGAATCAGGCTTCCATTTTGAGCATAACCAGCTCTTCTACCGGCTGTCCGTTCACCAGATGCTCCTCCACGATACGGGCCACATCCTCTGTCGTTACATTGTAATACCAGACCCCGTCCGGATACACGATGACAAAAGGGCCGTTGCCGCATAGGCCGAGACAGCTGGTTTTGTTGATTTTGACCGTCTTGTTGATCCCTTGCTCCACCAGTTGCTCTTTGAATTCCTGCATGACATCCAGGACATCCTGGTTATTGCAGTGCTCACTGCAGCAGAAGAGCAGATGCTTCTTAAGTACCTTCAGACGCATATTCATCGCGGTTTCCCCCTGGATTCTATAAGAGTAGCTTACCTGTTATACGATGAGTATAGTCTCTTTTGTCCGCGCTGTAAGGAGATCGGAGCATTGTTCCCAAAGGCTTAATAACTGTCATCAATTGGAGAATTCAGTGTAATCTAAGCTGACTTCAAATCACTGAATTTGTGGAAAATGTGTCCGGCGGGCAATTTCCTGTTTCATAAATTTTTTTGCGGAACCCGGCTCAAGATCGAAAGTTACCAGTTTCGCGGAGAAGGGTTTGGTTAAGTAAGGGATGTGAAAGTAAAGCGAGAGTCAAACCATTAACAATCTAAATCAGCTACCAGGAGGGAATCGTTATGAATAAGAAAATTGTAGGTGTGTTCCATACAGAGCATGAAGCTTCACGGGCTATTGAAGACTTGAAGGCGCACGGCTTTCTGACAGAGGATATCTCAGTGATAGCGAGAAATAAACGCGATGTGGAAGCGATCAATGATGAGACCGGGACGAAGGTGCCGGAGGGTATGGCTTCCGGGGCAGCGACCGGCGGTATCCTTGGTGGTGTGACCGGACTGCTGGCAGGCATCGGCGCTCTGGCGATTCCGGGAATTGGGCCGATTATCGCAGCGGGGCCGATTGCAGCCACCTTAACAGGCGTTGCGGTAGGGGCTGGAACGGGTGGTCTGGTTGGCGGGCTGATCGGATTAGGCATTCCGGAGGATGAAGCTGCGAGCTATGACAACTATGTGGACGAAGGCCGCATTTTGGTCATGGTGGATGCAGATATCTCCCGCGAAAAGGACGTATACACTGTATTCCGCAACCATAATTCGGCGAATGCTGACCGCTATATGAGGGATGCGGGGACTGCTGGAACAGCTGCAGAAATGAATGCTCCTCGGGACTCCGTAACAGATGCGGTGGATGCGGCGTTCAATGGCTCAGGTCTGGAAGGCAGACATGATACCGGGCTGGACACGATGAATTCAGCCACAGAGCATGATCTCCCGGAGCGAAGCGCAGTGGAGGATATGAAACGGCCGGGAATGACAGGAGATCTGTATTCCGGCACGCGTAACGGCATCGATAAGATCCCGGATCATACCGCGGAACGCAGGCTCGCTGATCGGGAGGAACAGCAGGCCCAGGAAGCCGCCAGACAGGAAGGAGCCCGGCCCGGCAGCTTTGTTGATGAGAAGGCGAAGGATAACAGCGAGCTGCTCAGAAACCACGGGCGCACCCGTTAAGCGGCGAATGAACAGCGGGTGACGCATGGGCATAGGATGATAAAAGAGAAGGGTTTCCCGAAGTCCTGCCGGACTTTAGGGAGACCCTTGTTTTGTGATGTGATTCGTAACTGAACCGGGGGAATTCGCTATTGTCTGATATAACATGAAATGATGTTTTTGCCCATGATTAGACACCAAAGTATTGAATAACAAAATTTGGTGTGTTAAGCTTGTTGAAAGGAAAAAATGGAATGATATAACATATCATTTCTTTTATTTATAATTTAGTTTTATTGATAATGAAAGGAGGTGAGAAGAATTATGTCAAATATTAGGCCGCCGAATGAGGAAAAAGGGTTCCTATATACCTCCATATCTTGACCCTGAGAAAGTTTTTGATTGGGTGGGTATCTAAGAACCTATGTAGCATTTTACATTTTAACTTTATCTGTGTAAACTCAAAAATTTATAAGGAGAGGTTCATAAATGTTCAAAAAACATACATTAACTTCAATAGCAATTGTAGGAGTACTTACCTTAACATCGTTAACACCAGCCATGGCTGCCAGTGTAAATGGAGCAACAAGTGGTTCAGTGAAATTAACCAATGCAATGATTACTCCGTTCGCAAGTACAAGTGTGGGTGGCGGAACCTGGAACTACGGAACTGAAAAAGTTGGAAATCAAAAGCATGTATGGTCACAATATGACCATTCTGAGTTGTCGCATAAAGCTTCGACCAAATTAGGAAGTGAATCTCATACAAGTGGTTGGAAATATGCAAAAACCACAGCTAAATCCGAGATCTATGGTAACAAAAGCAGCACAGGATATGCATACTGGGATGTTTATAAAAAATAATTGGGATTTAGATAAAAGTCATCATTAAAATGATGTGATATTCCACTTTTGAAGTGGAGTATCACACTTTTTTCTTATAAGGAGATTGTTGAACTTGAAAAAAATATCCTTACTATTTCTAGTAGCGGCATTTTTGTTTTCTTATTATACTGCATATCTTCGAACGGATTATGAAGAATTTGAGAAGGTTAAGAATATAGAACAAACCGTGGGCAAGGAATTTGTAATTCCGAATTTACCCGGACTTGCAAGCCCTGAGGAGGTTTACCCGATATTATCTTCAGCAGCAGAGGCTTCCAAGGTGAATATTTTACGGGCCGGTATTAATTATAGAGAGAACGATGAAGCAGAGATTTTCAAATATATATTGCTGACAACCAGCACAGATCTTTTTAATCATTTTAAGCTTAACCTGGGCAGATATCTAACGATAGCCGACACCAAACAAACTAATTTCTATTTGTCTACAGTTCATTTAGAAGGTAGTGATCAGATTGGTGTAATTAGAGATTTCGGAGATAACAACAGAATCAGCATAAAGCCGTTAAAATCATCTTATGAGATTTTTCCTGTTCAAGGAACATACTATGCAGAAGCAGCTGACGACAAAGCTTTTAATGATTTTATAAACCTATTTGTGGATAAGGCGAATAAGTATTATAACAAAAATGATAGTATTTTTACGGCTGAGGATTTTGTAAAAGATTCAAATGGTGATGAAATGCACATGGTTACCTTTCCCTGGATCACCATTTTAACCTATTTAAGCTATGCCATTTATGGATGTGCAGTAGTTTTACTTATCTATTACTTATTCAATGAGTCCAGAAGAATAGGAATATTGAAAATGCATGGCGTATCAAATATTCGTGTATGGTTTGTGCTGGTAGGAAAACTTATAACCTCTGTGTTTATATTTTCTGTAACCGTTTCATTTCTTCTTGCCCTTTTAGTAAAAAATACATCTTACATATTTATATACACAGTGATTTCAAACCAGCTTAAAGTTTTTCTTCTACTGATCATCCTTTCCCTAGTTTCACATTTGTATATTATGAGGATTAAGATCATTAGTATTATCAAACATTACAAATACACCAATCCTATCTTTGTGTTAAATATGCTTATCAAGATTGGTTGTTCCATCCTTTTGGTCTTAGTAGGACTTTCAACATGGTCGGAATATACATCTATTAATGATAAGCAGCATGAGTTGAAAAATTGGGAGCATAGTAAGGACTACGGAGTACTTTATCCGGTAAACAATGGCTACGACGGAGATAGAATATTTGGAAGGGATTCCTTATTTGAATTAACTTCGCATGATGAGCTTTATTTCTTGCTGAATAAGATGGGGGCTATATTAATAGAAACCCAAAGTTATGAGGAGGATCAGCTTTTTTTAGACAGGAATTGGAAAGGAATACGTTCTATAAAGGCAAACAATAACTACCTGCAAGAGTTTCCGGTTTTTGATATCAATAATGAGGCTGTGCAAATCTCTGAGGATATTAGCGACTGGGTGTTGTTGGTGCCTGAAAAATATCGGGACAAGGAAGAAGAGATTGTAAGTTTCTTTCTACAAATGAGAAAAAATAATATGGGAAATGATCAGGAGTTTTACAAAAAGGTGATTCCTGATCGGATCCAAAATCAAAAAATTGACATCAAGTGGATTAGTAATAATCAAAGGATATTTAGTTTTAATCCGAAAGTATTTCCTTCTGAGAACAATGTGATAGTTGATCCCATTATTGAGGTTGTAACCGAGTCCAACAGTGTGCTCACAGACAGAGATTCCATATTAGGGCGGGGACCGGGAGATCCGTTAAAAATAAAGCTGATGAACAGAGATCCGCTGTTAACGTATAAAACGCTGGAGCCAAAGTTTAAAGAATTGAAAGTGGATGATAATTTAAAACACTTGGTTACGATTGATCAATATATTTTAGAGGAAATTTATCAAAAGCAAAATGCGATGAAGGAAAGCCTCCTTACTATGTTGGGACTAGCGTCAGGCTTCATATTGCTTACAACTCAGAATATTATCATCTATTTTAACAAAAACCAGCATAAGCTTATCGTTCGAAGATTATTTGGTACAGGTTTTTTCAGAACTTATAAGGAATACGCAATTTTATTTTCACTCGTATGGTTAGTTCAAATAGTGATCTGTGGTGTTATGAACAGAGAAATTGAACCTAGATTAATTATAGTAGCAGCCATTTTACTATTGATCGATTTTGCAGCTTCTTCTATAGCTATTTCGCTCATAGAAAAGAAAAACAAAGTGAAGATTTTAAAGGGGGGGGGATAAATATATGAACACCATATGTGAACTTGTTGATATATGTAAAACGTATAACAATCATACAGTCATAGATAATATAAATATGACCGTCTCAAAGGGAGAGATGGTTGCTATTACGGGGAGAAGCGGTTCGGGTAAAACGACCCTATTGAATATCCTCGGATTACTTGAAAAGCCTGATAGCGGTAGGGTTAAATTGTTTGACGAGAAAGATCAGAGAATCGGTCCCCTCCGTAGAAACAGGCTTCTCCGGACAAAGATTTCGTATCTGTTTCAAAATTATGCATTAATTGATAATGAAACCGTTGAGTATAATTTGGAAATACCACTTATGTATTCTAAAGTAGGCAAGAAGGAAAAGCGGAAAATGAAAATGGCTGTCCTTAAGCGGATGGGTCTAGAGATTGCACTTAAACAAAAGATACATGAACTTTCGGGTGGAGAGCAGCAAAGGGTTGCTATCGCAAGAATTCTATTAAAACCTTCCGAGATAATATTAGCTGATGAACCTACAGGTTCGTTGGATGCGGAGAATAGAAATGAAATCATGAGGATTCTAAAGGAGCTCAATGACGAAGGGAAAACGATTATAATCGTTACTCATGATCAATATGTTACTGAAAAATGCAGTAGAGTTATAAAGCTTGAGTGATGAGGTGAAGCCCGTGAAAATAACAGAACAGCCTGCATCCCTTTAAATCAGGGTGCAGGCTGTTTGTGTTCGGGGGAAGCGCAGCAGTTACTCCTGAGCCAGGGGTTCAACGCTTGCTTTTGGAAGAACGGGTATTACCGGTTTAGGCTTGAAGAACAGCTGCTTCAGTGCGCCGGCATTCACAAGGATGGTTCCCAATATAATCGTGAACACGCCAAGCAGCGTTACCCAGGTCACGGTCTCGTTATAGAACAGGAAGCCTACCCCGACGGCAATCGGCGGAGAGATATACAGCCAGGTGGATGGAAAAACCGGATTCGTCTTGGAGACGAGCCAGTAGAACAGGGTATGTCCGACCATGGAGCCGACAACAGTCAGGTAGAGCAGGGAACCTGCAGTCTTGAATGACAACAGGAAGGACGGGTGCAGCGGCTCTGTGAACAGGGAGATGATGAACAGCAGCGCCCCGCCGTACATCATCTGGGCAGCGTTCAGAGCCACGGGGGACTCGGCGGAGAAGGTGGTGATTACTTTTTTGGAATAGATCGCCCCCGCCGCGTAGCAGAGTTCCCCAATCAGCACCACCACACAGCCGATCAGCCAGAGCGGAGTAACATCAGCCGCCAGGCTGGGCAGCACCAGCAGCAGGACTCCGGTGAACCCGATAATACAGCCGATGAGCGAATAGGCAGGTGCTTTTTGCCGCAGAACAGCCGTCTGCATCAGCAGAATCATCATCGGACCGGTGGCTGACAATACGGCAGCAAGCCCGGAGGATACATATTGTTCCGCCCAATAGAGCGCGGCGAAGGTGCCGAAGGTCAGGGCTGCTCCCGTGAGCAGCATTTCCTTGCGCAGCAGCAGGGAGAAGCGGGCTTTGCCCCGCAGAACCATGAACAGGAACAGCACCGCACCCGCCACGAAAAAACGCAGACCCGCAGAGAAGAATGGCGGCGCTCCGGCGTCTACGCCGATTTTGATGGCCAGGAAGGTAGTGCCGAAGATCAGACAGACAAGTGAATAAGCTAACAGAATCATGGTTCAGTTCCCCTTTGCGGTGGTAATGTGCCACCCTCGTACAAGATTTCAGTTAATCATAGCCTCATAGGCACAGAACAGATTGGAGATAGTAGAACAGTTGCGGGAGGGAATGCTGTACAATAGGGCAAAGAGAAGTTAGCCGCTGGACGTGCGCGGATATGTAGAAGTCAGCAAGCGTCAGAGGGAGCTGTGTCGAGTGAAGATTGAGCGATGGAGCGGGGGCGACCCCGGTATATGTTGCAGAAAGGCGGCAGGTTGATGAAAAAAATAGCGGGTGCCGAGCAGAATAATCCCTTATTCCGCCAAGTCTATGAGTTCATGCTGAACCGGATGGAGCGCGGGGAGTGGAAGGCCGGTGATAAGCTGCCGTCGATCCGGCTGCTGGCGGAGGAGCTGGGGGTTCACCGGCTGACAGTGTTCAAGGCCTACCGTGCGCTGACCGAGAGCGGCAAGCTGTATGTCAAAGACAAATCCGGTTATTATGTGGCCCTGGGCAGCAGGTTGGACCCTACGGTGGACGAAGGGGCGGCAGTACCGGGGTATATGGTCAGGAGCCCGATGTCGGATATTCAGCGGATGCCGGTCACGTACCAGTTCTCTCAGGCCTTGATTGATCCGGGGCTGCTGCCGAACCTGTTCCTGTCCGATTATGTCAAAAAAGTATTCGATCTCTACCCGAAGGTCATGGGCACCTACTCCTCCGTGGAAGGGGATGAAGAGCTGCGTGTTACGCTGAGCAGCCATTTCGAGGAGCGGTATAAGCTCCAGTTGTCGGCCCGTGAGCTGCTGATTACTTCAGGTGCACAACAGGCCATCAATCTGATTGCCGGGATCATGCTCGGTCCGATGGATGTTGTGCTGGTGGAGCGGCCGACGTATAGTGTGGCGCTGGATATTTTTCGGCGGGAAGGAGCGCGGCTGGTAGCTGTGGATATCTCGCCGAAGGGCTATGATCTGGCGGCGGTGGAAGAGCTGATGCGTAAGAATAAGCCGCGAATGTTCTACATCAACCCGACCCATCATAACCCGACGGGGTATACGATTCCGGCGAAGCAGCGCAAGCTGCTGGTGGAGCTTGCAGAGCGCTACCGCTGTCTGCTCGTGGAGGATGATCCGTTCCGTGACATGTACTTCCTAGAGGAGCCGCCCCCGCCGTTCTTCGCTTATGATACAGAGGGCTGGGTGATGTATATCAGCAGCTTCAGCAAATATGTGGCCCCCGGCCTACGGATCTGTGCGGTGGCCTGCCGTTATCCGTTCATGGAGCGGCTGATCGCCGCCAAGTCCTTGGCGGATAACGGGACGCCCCTGCTGAATCAGAAGATTTTCTTGCATTATTACACCTCGCCGCGCTTACAGCAGCATCTCGGCAAGCTGCGGATTGCCCTTCAGGTGCACAGGGAGATTATGGAGGAGGAGCTCGCGGCCACCGGCTGGGAATGGACAACTCCGCAAGGTGGGCTTAATCTGTGGGTCAAGCTGCCGGACAGTGTTCCGGTAGCTAAGCTGCTGGCCCGTTGTCTGGAGCAGTCCATCTCCTTCGTTCCCGGTGAGCTCTGCGATCCGCTGGGGGAGATGAAGTCCTGGCTGCGTCTCAGCTACTCGTTCGCCAGTGAAGCCTTGCTGCGCGAGGGAATGCGGCGGCTCACTGCCATTGCGCGGGAGATTGAGGCGGGGGAATAGATGGTGGGCGTGTGTAACCTTTCTCTGGAAATTTCCGTCTGAGGGTTATGAGGAGCGTGATATTGATGGTAACGAGAAGGAAAATACGGAGCGCCTGTCTGATGACACTTTGTGCACTGATTGTCTTCATGACACTGCTGACTGTGCGCCCGCAGGTAACCTATGCCTGTTCTTGCGTAGTGTCTCCTTCACCGCTGGAAGCAATGGAGAAGAGTGCAGCTGTTTTTGAAGGAACAGTAGTTTCGATTAAAGAGGAAGTTAAGCCGATGCAGTCCAGTATGGACCCGGTGTCAGTAACCTTTCAAGTAGGTTCCCGCTGGAAGGGTGAAGTGGGGGAGAAGGTTACTGTCACTACGGCATTGTCGGGGGCGAGCTGCGGGTTCGAGTTCACCAAGGGGGAACGCTACATCGTATATGCAGGCGGAGAGGAAGGAGAAGGTAAGGGAGGGACAACTAAACTTACAGTCAGCTTGTGCAGCCGGACCGCATTATTCTCTGGTGCCCAGGAGGATCTGAATGAGCTTGGTGCAGGGATGTCAGGGGGCTCGCCCACGGAGCCGCCCGGGATCGCTGATGATCCAGGGGCGGTCTCTGGTAACAACCCAACCTCAGCAAACCCTCCAGTTTCTGAAAATAACTCAACAACTGAAAATAATCCAAAGACCGTGCCTGAAACAAACTCTGCAGCTTGGCTGATTTACGCTGGAGCAGGTATCGGTATAGTAGTCCTTGGAGCCGCCGCAGTGATTCTCCTGCGCCGCCAATCTAACTCGCGCAAATAATCTGGAGTACCGGCAGTATCCGTAACTCCAGAATGCAGCGGATGGGGAGTGACGTGCATAGGAAGGACTGAAGTGCACCTGAATTCCCCAGATGCGCACTAAACGAGTGAATGAGGTGCACTAGTGCACCTGAATTCCCCGGATACACGCTAAATAAACAAAGGAGGGGCATAATGCCCCTCCTTATTCTGTATGCTTCTATTCCATCACAGCCGATAAAGCCGATGCTTTGTGAGCCAGCTGATCAGCTCTTCCATGCACTGTTCCGGTGTACGCTCCGCTGTGTGCAGCGTCAACTCCGGGTCAGCCGGAGCTTCATAAGGGTCTGAGATCCCGGTGAAGGCCGGAAGCTCACCGGAGCGGGCCTTGGCGTACAGTCCTTTGACATCCCTTGCTTCACAGACGGGAAGCGGGCAGTCCACATAGACCTCGACGAAGCCCGGCAATTCCTGCCGGGCATAGCTGCGCATCTCAGCATAAGGGCTAATCACAGAGACCACGGTGATCACGCCATGCCGGTTCAGCATCCCGGCGAGGTAGACGGCCCGGCGGATGTTCTCGAACCGGTCCTCGCGGCTGAAGCCGAGTCCACGGCCCAAGCTGCGCCGCAGTTCATCGCCGTCCAGCCATTCCACCGCCTGCCCCTGCTCCCGGAGCCGGTCTGTCAGCAGCGCGGCAAGCGTAGACTTGCCCGCTCCCGACAGACCGGTAAGCCAAATCGTTAACCCGGCAGAGGTCTTGTGTGCCTGTAGCTTACCAGTAGTCATTACTCTGTCCTCCCTGCGCCGTAAGGAATCCGCTCCAGCAGGCCGGAGCCGTAGATCTGCTCCAGGCCAAGCTCCGGCATATGAATATAGCCGATATAACAGTCACAGACCTTCATGCGGCAGCTACGCTGGGCCGCCAGCCCTTCCAGTCCGTCACGATAGAGGTTGCCGATGACCGCACGGTCCTTGTAGCAGCGTTTCACCAGGCCGGGGCCTTGCACGTAGAATACGCTGCTGCCGGCATTACAGCTGGCGCCGAGGCTGTCGTAGTCCATGGCATTAATCTGGAAATGCGGGTCTATCCCGCTCAGGAAGCTTATATCCTCCGCCGTATAATAATCCCGCTTGTCCTTGTAGGCGTTAACCCACAGATACACGTCCTCCGGCAAGGCCGCACGCAGCGAGGCGATAGCCGGGAAGGCACTATGCACCCCCACACTGCCTACGCTAAAAGGAATTCCCCGGCGGTATACGCTCATACACTGTGCCAGGAACCGCTCCTCACTGACCTGACCCGGATGATAGGTTGCCCAGAAGGCGGCCTTGGCCGGGTTCAGTTCAGCGGTGAAATCAAGCCGGGCAGACAGATTGGTCTGGATGGCGACCTTGTCCACATGCTCCATATGGGACAGCGTGATCAGCGCATCCCGGTACCAGCGGTGCGTCAAGCCCTCGCCATACGGATTGAAAAAAATAGACAGGCGGTGGCCTGCAGCCCCCTGCTCCGCCACCCAGCGGACGAAGGTCTCAAGACCTGCGCGGTCTTTGGCAAGGGTGGCGGCGCTGTCTTTGGTTTTGCCGAAGGGGCAGTATGGGCAGTCATAGTTACAGGAGGAGAGGGAACCCCGGTAGTAGAGGACTGCCTTCATGGCAGGACGAACTCCTTCATCTGCTCGCGGATCTCACCGGAGATGAACCAGTCACCGATGGAGTCGGAGTAGCCCAGCCCATCTGGAGTCAGCCGCAGAATGCCCTCATCATCCGTGGCGAACCCGCTCTGTACCAAGAGGCCAAGCTCGGGGTGATCCTCCCATAGGGTAGTCCCGAACCGCTGGTTATAGTCCGCAATTGTCAGTCCTTCGCTGTGCAGGATTGCTTTTAGAATGAACCGCCGTTTCTGCTCGTTCAGGCTCAGCACGATGCCATAATCGGCTGTATCATAACGCTCGGCTGCAACATAATCCGCGATGATGCTCTCCGTGGCCTTGCGGCTGACGCCATAGCGGGAGGCATAATGAACATTCCGGGTATAGGAACGCGCGCCGCAGCCGAGGCCGACCATCCCTTCCTCCTGGCAGCTGTAATCGAGAATGTCCTTCCCGGTTCCCGCATCCGCCTTGGCGAACCTGCGCATGGAGTATTGGCGGTAGCCATGCTCTGCCAGCACTGCGCGTGCCGCTTCATAGCATTCATGACGAATGTCAAGTTGATTCATCAGGTCGCCCGGCTTCACAATCGTATGCTCACGGGTGTAGAGCGGATAGAGGAAGATTTCCTCCGGCTCATGCAGCAGCGCCTGGTTCAGCGAATAGAGCCAGGAGTCCACCGTCTGCCCCGGGAGTCCGTAGATCAGATCCAGGTTGAGAATGGGAAAATCAAACTGCCCCAGCAGCTCCAGCGCACGGTAGACCACCTCGGGGTCCTGCGGGCGGTAGATCGCAGCCGACTCGGCGGCTACGAAGCTCTGGATGCCCATACTGACGCGGTCCACGGTATGATCCTTCAGAATCGTCAGCTTCTCCTCCGTCAGCGTTTCGGGTGAGGTCTCCACGGAGATAGAGGTGGTTCTAAGATCAACCCCCATGATATCCGTTGCAATCCTGAACAGCCGGTTCAGCTGTGCGGGAGCGAGAAGGCTGGGCGTCCCGCCGCCGATGGCGAAGCGCGCGTAAGGCTTATGTCCCGTGAAGACCGCCCACTCCCTCGCCTGCCGCTCCAGTGCGTCAACGTATTCGGCGTGCACATTCGCTCTTTTATCAGGCAGCGTGAACAGATTGCAGAAGCCGCAGCGCGCGCCGCAGAACGGAATATGCATATATAAGAACAAACTCTCCGCAGGCTCATCCCGCCACAGCTCCTCTAAAGGAAGGGGGGACGCGAACTCGCGGTAAGCGGTTTTGTGCGGATAGGAATAGAGATAATTGCGGTAAGGATGGGCCGTGATCTGCTCCGTCCATTGCTGAAGCTCCCCAGCGGAGAAGGGAGGGTGTCCGTCTTGGTTCATGTGATGCAGAGATTGCCGGATGGACGTCATACGTTCTCCTTCCTTGTGCGGGATCGAATTTCAGTTCCATGCTTATAAAATAAATTCCCGGTACGGAACATTCCATACCGTGTCATGCGCCAGCCGGTGGCCCTGATAGCCGTCTTCGCCATAAGCCGTGCCGTGATCGGAAAAAGCCAGACAGAACACCGGATTGCCCCGCTTCCGGAACGCATCGAACAGACGCCCCAGCTCCCCGTCGGCATAACGCAGCGCAGCCCGCTGGCTGTCCACTGAATCCTTGCGCGCACCCGGCAGGAACATATGGTTCGGGCCATGGATCGCCGAGACATTCATGAACAGGAACAGCCGCTGGTCCAGCGGGGTGTTGCCGAGCAGCTTGAGCGCGTGATTCACCTGATGCTCCGTCGAGCGCGGGTTCGTGACCCCGAAGGTCATCCGCCAATAGCTCTGCTGGAAATAACCGGGGAGGACGCGGGCGAGGGGCACTTTTTTACTGAAAAAGATTACGCCTCCTATACACACCGTCTGATAACCCGCCGTTGCCAGCCCCGACACCATATCCGGTGTATCGAACAGCCAGGTATGGGGATGGGTCTTCAGCCCGGTATTCCTGGAGTGGAACAGCCGCACATGCTCAGCCTTATTCGTGTTAGCCGGAGTGGGCAGGAAGCCGCCGAAGAAGGCATGATGGGCCGCATAGGTGAAGCTGCCGGGGGTATGCCGCTGCTCCCAGGAGCCGCTGCCGCACAGGTTGGGGCAATTCGCCTCCTCCAGCACAGCCGCATCGTAGCGCAGAGTATCGAGTGTGATCATTAAGATATCGTGGGTGCCGACAATGGCGTTCATATCGGTCATGGGGCCGGATTCCTCCTAAGACAGCTGCTTCATTTCCCATTCGTAGGTGCTGCAGCCTTGGTATTCAACATCGTACAACAAGTCGCCAAAAGGATTCACATCTGCCGTATACATCCGCCCGGAGCTTCCCGCCAGCACATCAATGCCCGCAACCGAGCAATTTGGAAAAGCGGCCAGCGAAGCCTCCGCTGTCCGGCGTACTTCTGCCTGCTGTGCCTCGCTCAGCCCGGCCTCCGCCGGAGTCATCCGCCGGCTGCGCAGATGCAGATTCGTAATGGGTGTGGTGCTGACTCTAGCGACTGCATGGCAGGCTTCACCAGCGACAACCAGCTGACGGATGTCGAAGGAATGTCCGTCCTTGCCGGGCTTCGGAATCCACTGCTCGGCATAGGCGCCGTGGCGGTAGAGCCAGTTAATAATTCCGGCAAGGCGGGCAGAATCGGTATAACGCTGCAGCTTGCCGGAATTATAATACACCGGGGGCCGGGTGATATAGCTCTCGACCCCGATGGTGGTAACCGCCGACTCAGCTCCCGTGGCCGGGTTCAGCTGATAAGCAATCACGCCGGAGGCGGCGGAGCCGCTGGCCAGCTTGATGAACACGCGGTGCATCCGCTGCGACAGCATCAGCTCGCGCAGGGAAGCATAGTCCACGGGGACTTGTCCGCCGCTGCCGCGAAGCGGCCGGGGAACAGACACGCCGGACTCGGCGAGAATCTGCTGGGTCCGGCGCTTGTCCGTCATGGCTGCGATCTCCGCCGGATCGTTGGTCCAGCGGGAGGCGGGCAGAAGCTGCCCGGCCTCCCGCCGGAGCCGCGCCAGCAGGCGGCAGTAGCCGCGGAACCACTGGGACGGGTGATGCAGCACGCCAGGCAGGTCCTTCAGGGCTGAGGCCGCTTTGAAGCTGAGCGGCCTCAGGTCCGGCTGCTGCCCGAACGGGTGCAGCGAGTCGTCCGGGTCCGGCGCATCCGGTGCGCCCAGCGCGATAAGCGCCCGCTCCAGCGCGAAGCTGCCGCCGGGGGACTCCAGCCGCAGCAGTGGCGGGCACGCTGCGGATTCCGGCGCAGCGTGCCTGCTGAAGCTGCCGCCCGGAGAATCCGGCAGCAGGTGCTGCGCTTTCGCTGCGGAGGATCCGCTGGAGCTGCCGCCAGCGGACTCTTGTGTGGGATGCCCGCTGGAGCTGCCGCCAGCGGACTCTTGTGTGGGATGCCCGCTGGAGCTGCCGCTAGCGGACTCCCGCTCGGAGGGCCCGCTGCTGTAGTCGCGCAGGGATTCCCACTGTTCAAGCAGCGGTTGCCCCGGGCCTCCGTCCCGAATCTGCCGCTGCACAGCCAGCGTAAGCAGATCAGCCAGCGGCTGGCCCTCCAGCAGCCCGGCGTAGGGAATCAGCAGCGCCGGTGGCATCCCGAGACGCGAGCGCGCCTGCTGGATACCGGCTGAGCGCCGGTCGCCGGGCTGGCAGAAGACAATCAGCGGTGCAGCGGGCTGCATTATTCTGTGATCGACGGATAGCGCCAGTCATCATCGTCATCGGCCTGCTGCTGGTCGCTGACATCCACCGGCAATCCGCTGTTCTTCAGGCGCAGCATCATCTCGTCAGACATGTAGTGATGGCTCAGGTTGAGCAGCTTCAGTCCCTTCACCCGCTCGCTGGCGAGCAGCGCCTCTGCGCCAGTATCGCTAAGCGTTCCCAGTGACATGTCCAGGGTATGGAGCTGGTCCAGAATCGGCGCATCCGCCAGGGCTGCGGCAATTTCGTCCTGGATCTCACTGTTTTTGAGTCCAAGATAAGTTAGATTAGGGAATTTCCCGGGCTCGATCAGCGGCAGAAGGTCCTCCAGCCCGCCGTCGAAGCCGTAATTGTCCACCCCAAGGTATAATTCCAGCTTGCGCAGATTCGGCAGGCGAGAAGCGGCAATGTCCCCCAGCACGGCCTTACTGAGTCCGCCGGTAATAATAATGAGTTCTTCGAGCTTGTCATGCTGCAGTTGGCTCAGACGCAGATCGGTACCGCCTTGTGCAGTCAGGGATTGCAGCTCAGGATAAGCGGGCAGCAGCGGCGAGAGATCGGTCTGGTTAATCCACGAGATTTCACATTCCTCATAGCTCATGTCCCCGATGAACAGCTTGCGCAGCGCCGGGAAGCTTGCACTATGCTTCACCAGAGCCTCAACCACATGCTCCGAACTCTGCTCATAAGCTTGTCCCCAGTCGCCAATCGTAAGGCTGGTCAGCCCGGCGGCTTCAGGACTTTCGCTTAAGCGTTCAA
This sequence comes from Paenibacillus sp. FSL R7-0210, assembly GCF_038009085.1. Taxonomy (NCBI): domain Bacteria; kingdom Bacillati; phylum Bacillota; class Bacilli; order Caryophanales; family Paenibacillaceae; genus Paenibacillus; species Paenibacillus sp. FSL R7-0210. The sequence continues at coordinate 5,138,056 of NZ_JBBPAR010000001.1, read as the reverse complement.
TCTCCGTCTCCATCCGTTTGCCTTCCTCAAATCCATCGTAATCAATACTGAGCTTCACTGCTGTCATGAACAATCCCTCCCGGAAAATAATAGCTTCCAAATCACCCTAACATGTAGGGAGAGGGAGAGTCAAATAGCAGAGGAGCAGGAAGTTCTGCGCACTTAAAAACCCTCCCGTATCCGCGGCGTTATGCGGATAGGGAGGGCATTATGAAGACCCGTGAACCAAGTGTGTGCGAAAAACTGAATACAATGTGCCAGCGCGGAGGTGAGTGGGCCAAATATAGGCGGAAAACCGAACACAATGAGCAGGCGCGAGGCGAGTGGACCAAATATAGGCGAAAAACCGAACACAATGGGCAGTGCGGAGGCGCGTGGACCAAATATAGGCGAAAAACCGAACACAATGGGCAGTGCGGAGGCGCGTGGACCAAATATAGGCGAAAAACCGAACACATTAGGCAGGCGCGAGGTGAGTGGGGCAAATATAGGCGAAAAACCGAACACAATCGCAATGTGCCAGTGCGGAGGCGCGAGGGCCAAATTATAGACGAAAAACCGAACACATTGGGCGTAGCAGAGGCACGAGGGCGGAATGTAATCGAAAAACCGATCACAATCGGGGGCTGCAGAGGATGTGGCAGGCGTGCCAGGGCTTACCGCGAAGAATGCGCCCCAGGCCCGCGCTCACACCCCCGCCGATATGAACCGCCGCGCGCACAGAAGCGCAAAAGAGCACTATCCGCCCGGACGGGAGAATAGTGCTCTGACGGGTGATAGTGCCCGGACGGGAGAATAGTGCTCTGATTGAAGGAGCCGGTACTTGACGTAAGCTTCTGCCCTACCGCCGCCCGCAGCAGCTCTCCTGCGCTCAAACCCAGCCGAACAGCCGGGCTGCCGAAGCCACCGCGAAGGTTACGCCGATAGCGATAGCGAGCGGGATTACAGCGGAGAGCACGGCCCACTTCAGGCTTTTGGTCTCCTTGTAGATGTTCACGAGTGTGGTGCCGCAAGGATAGTGGAGCAGGGAGAAGAGCATCATATTCAGCGCCGTCAGCCAGGTCCAGCCGTGGCTCAGGAAGATGTCCTTAATGCTGCCGAGACCTTCGATATCGACCATGGCCCCGGAGGACATGTAGCCCATCAGCAGGATAGGCAGTACAATCTCGTTAGCGGGCAGGCCGAGGATGAAGGCCATAATAATGAAGCCGTCCATGCCGAGCAGCTGCGCGAACGGATCGAACCAGGCCGCCATATGATTCAGCACACTCTCACCGCCGACAAACACATTGCCGAGAATCCAGGTGATGATCCCTGCCGGAGCAGCCACGATGATGGCGCGGGTCAGCACATTGAGGGATTTTTCCTTGGAGGAGCGGATAATGGTCTTCCAGATCTGCGGGCGGCGGTAAGGCGGCAGCTCCAGGGTGTAGTGGGTAGGCACACCGCGCAGCGCGGTTTTGGACATGATCCACGATACACTCAGGGTGACGATAATTCCAATCAGCACGATACCCATCAACACCAGCGCAGTCGCGAAGGTGCGCAGTGCCCCGGTGGTTGCCGCCCCGACCATGAACATGGAGGAGAGCAGAATAAGTGTAGGCCAGCGGCCGTTGCACGGGACGAAGTTGTTGGTCAGAATGGCCAGCATCCGTTCACGGGGCGATTCAATAATGCGGGTGGACAGAATAGCAGCAGCATTGCAGCCGAAGCCCATCGACATCGTTAAGGCCTGCTTGCCATGCCCCCCGGATTTCTTGAACAAGCGGTCCATATTAAAAGCCACCCGGGGCAGATAGCCGAAATTCTCCAGCAGCGCGAACACCGGGAAAAAAATCATCATAGGCGGCAGCATGACGCTGATGACCCATGAGGTTCCGCGATACAGTCCCAGCACAAGGACGCCGTGCAGCCAGGCCGGGGCATGAACAGCCTCGAAGCCCGCGGTCAGATAGCCTTCGATCCAGCTGAAGAGGGAGGCAATCCAGCCGGAAGGATAGTTGGCTCCGGCAATGGTAATCCAGAATACCAGACCAAGACCGGCGAGCATAATAGGGAAGCCCCAGATTTTCGAGGTGACGATATTATCCAGCTTGTAGGTGCTGCCCAGCTTCTTCTTGTCGTGATAAGTAACGGCATCGCTGCAGATTCCGGCCGATACGCCGTAGATTCCGCTGACGATCTCGTCGCGGACCGCCCCTTTGTCTGCCAGCTTCTTCGCAGTAGCGAGCAGGGAATCGAGCGGGTCCTGGCCGTTAATGGCATGCGGTGACTCCATGGCGGGCCACCTCCTTCGCTACAGATGTACCCTTGCGTCTCATATGGGCTTTGAGGGAAGCCAGCAGGCTATGGTCACCGTCCAGCAGGCGCAGGGCAATCCAGCGTGCCGGATATCTGGCACCGACTGTCTGCTCTACCATCGGGATCAGCTCGGCAATGCCTTGCTCAATCTCCTCGTTGTAGGTGATCTTCAGCGGCTCTGCCTTGAATTCACCGGTCGCTACGCGTGCGATCTGATCCAGCAGCGCTTCAATACCGATCCCGTTGCGGGCCGAAATGGCCGTGACAGGCACCCCGAGCCGCTCCGCAATCCGCTTCAGATTAATATCAATGCCCAGCCGCTTGGCTTCATCAATCAGATTGATGCAGACTACGGCGCGTCCCGTTATCTCCAGCACCTGCAGGGCCAGATTGAGGTTGCGCTCAAGCGACGTTGCATCCAGAACCACCAGCGTGACATCCGGCTCCTCGAAAATAATATAGTCCCGGGCCGCCTCTTCATCGGCGGAATTGGAGTAGAGCGAATAGGTGCCGGGAAGGTCAACGGCCCGGTAAGTATGCTCCTTGTGGGTGAACCGCCCTTCGGCGGTGACTACGGTTTTGCCGGCCCAGTTGCCGGTATGCTGGCGCATGCCGGTCAACAGGTTGAACAGCGTGCTCTTGCCTGTATTGGGGTTGCCGGCAAAAGCGACGGTATACTCACTCATCCTTCTCCGCCTCCAATCAGTTCGCCATAAATGAGGGAACTCTCTTCCCGCCGCAGGGCAATGGTCGTATTGCTGATCCGGTAAGCCGTAGGGTCTCCAAGCGGGCTGCGCCGCAGCACTTCTACGCGGTTCCCGGCAACAAATCCGAGATCAAGCAGTCTTCTCCGCAGCACACCCTGGACCTCGATGCCGCTGATCCGCAGCGTGCTGCCGTTCGTAGCTTCAGACAATGGAATTACGGCTCCGGCCATAAGCTCTCCCACTTTCGTATGAATAATGAATGAATAGTTATAGTTATCCTTAAGTATGAAATATGCACTTGTATAGTATATTGTGCACGGCACAGAATATTGCATCCTGCCACAAGATTAGTATACGTAAATAAATTTGTCCTTGCAACAATAATGTTTCCCTAGGGAAAGATGGATACAGCAAGATTTATCAAAAGTATTTCCGGTGTCTGCTATATACTTTGAGTTGTGGAGGGGGTGAGAGTCATGCACTATCAGTTGATTCACAAGAGCATCGAATTTATTGAGCAGCATTTGGAAGAGGATTTGGATTTGGAGAAGGTGGCTAAGGCAGCGGGGTTATCCAAATATCATTTTCACCGGATTTTTCGTAAATATGTGAATAAAAATGTCCATGAATATATCCGGGCCCGCCGTCTCAGCCAAGCAGCCAATCTTCTGCTGTACTCCGAGACACGTATTCTTGAGATTGCGCTGCAGTGCGGCTTTGAGAGCCAGGAGGCTTTTACAAGAGCTTTCAAGGAAATTTATGATTTGCCGCCTGCTCAGTACAGATCGCAGGTGAGACTATTGATTCAAGAAAGAGAGGTATTTACAATGTCAGAGATTACAGGCTGGTATATTACAGGTACCCACCAGGAGAAATATAAGGTCGAGATTGATCCCCGCGTCTGCTATAAGACAAGTCCCTCGATGCATCTTCACTCCAAAGAAGAGGCTGCGCAGGACGACAATGGTTTTGGAACCTTGATGCAGCAGTTTCAGGCAAGAGAGTATCGGGGGAGACGGATGCGCTTCTCCGGGTTCGTTAGAACGGAGGATGTCACCGGCTGGAGCGGCCTGTGGATGAGGGTGGATGATCATCAGCAGAATATGCTGGCATTTGACAACATGCAGAACCGGAGCATACAAGGAACCACAGAATGGAACCACTATGCCTGCGTCATGGATATTCCGTCAGAAGCCGATGTGATCAATATCGGAATTCTGCTGAGCGGAAGCGGACAGGTATGGCTGGGGGAATGTGAATTCGAGGAAGTAGGCAAGGATGTTCCCGTAACGGATGGCTCTACAGGTGCGGAGAACCTTCCGTCCGGGCCGCAGAATCTGAAGTTCGACCAGCAGCCGGAGCACTCTGCTTCAAGCTGAACGCTGTAACCGGCCCCGCACCCAGATCGACAGGGCCAGCAGCAGCGGAATGGCAACCTGGAAGAGCGGGTCAAGCTTCAGACTCGGCCCCAGGCCGACGGCGATATGCTGGGTGTAATCCCGTTCCAGGAATGAGGAGCCGTAGATGACTGCCCCCACAGGGAAGACCCACCATTTGGCCGGTTTGCCGGTCAGCTCTGCAAGAGCTTTTACGGAACAGAAGTAGAAGAGCATCATCTTGATCAGCAGCCCCAGGAAGAGCTGGATCGTGACCAGAATATCAAGCCGCTCGACAAATTTGAGATTGGACAGTACCCGGACGGTTTTGAGAAAAGGCAGCTGGCTCACTCCCGCTATCGCCGGGCCGAGGACGGCCACATTCAGCGCGTTCATGAAAATCAGGAATGCGCTGATGAGCAGATAGGCGTTCACTGTGTATTTTACAGGCACACCGGGCTTCTCCCATAGCGTCCACAGCATCAGAAAGACAATCATCTGCCCGAAGGGAAATGAGACGATCTCCGGCAGTGCCGCTTGCAGAACCGGCCTCAGCCCGCCCTCCATCACCGGCGCCAGACGGCTGAGATCAATCGCCCCCATGATGCTAAGCATCACAACAAGCAGGAAATAGAAGAACAGCATGACCGGCAGCAGTACCTCAGGCAGCCTGAAGACAACCTCCGCCCCCTTCCAGATCGCATATAGGGCCAGCAGCACGAACACCAGCATCGTAATGGCCATTGGGGTTCTCGGCAGCATGGTCATCGCCGTCAGCTCGCCGAGGTCGCGGACATTGCGCATGGACTGATAGGCGAAATACAGGCTGTAGACCGCGCCGATGAACGCCCCTGGAGCTGTGCCGAAATGAGCTTTAAGCATTCCGATCAGGTCCGTGCCCGGAGACCGGTGCTGAATCCACATCAGCACCAGGAGAAGGGCGAAGCCCGCCGCTGAACCTGCACACATCGCCAGCCAGGAATCCTGCTTAGCGGTGCCCCCAAGCAGGAACAGCGGCGTGCTGCCGATTTCAAACAGCATAATCATGAACGCAATCTGCAGGGAAGAGACCTGTTCTTTGTTCACCATGATTGCATCTTTAGCCTCCTAACCAATAGATAATGGCTCTGCCGACAGGCTGGAAGAACGCCGTATACAGGCTGCCCAGCGATACATGAGGGGTATTGGTAATTCCGCATAGATTAAGATACGCCCCGTACCCCATAATGCAGCCAAGTAAGAGCCGTCGCCGGCGGCGTTCTTCTCCGCGTAGCTTCGTCCACCCCCAACCATAGGCAAGCGCATAGAGTAGAAGAGTAATAGCTATTTTCATAGATATGCTCCCTTACTTCTGCTGGACAGACTTGAATGATTTATTACTGAGTCCGGTCCGTTCTATCTCGATGGAGACCTGCGGGCGGAGCTCAATCTCCTGAAAGATGCTGTCCCAGCTCTTCTCCTTCTCAATCTGCTTCCAGCGCTTCGGATCGCTCCGGTGTACTCTCACAGCAAATCCGGTGACGTCTGCCCCCAGCCGCTTGACCTCCGCCCAGGCGTTATTCATTAGCTCCAGCACCCGTTGCTCCAGCGAGGTCTCCATTTCACTGATCGCCTTGCGGTCGTTCAGATCCATGACACTGCCAAGCTCCGTCAGCACACCGCTGCCCTTGACGTTAACCTCCATCACATAATGATCCTTGTCCCAGACCGGGTGGACGGTGGTGGCCGAATTCTGCAGGATGAAGGAAGCATCCAGCTTGTCGCTTGTTGCCGGCCGCGAGGGGAAGGCGATGGTGGCAGAATCAATGTTATCGGTCAGAAAAGAAAGCCCAAACGCCTGCTTCTGGCTGAGCCAGCCCGCGAACGTATCCCCCTTAATGACGCCCAGCCTTCCCAGCGCCAGCCGCGAGGGCAGGTCGGTAACTGCGGTCTCACTGGTCTCATCCATCGTTCGGGAGCCGGTCAGCAGTATCTCCGGCAACACCGCGCTTTTGGACTCGGAGGACAGCGCCATCGCCAGCTCATACAGCCGAATTCCCGGATAGTAGGACAAGAGCCTTGATTCCTGTTCGATCATAAGCTGGATGCCGGCGCCCTGATTTTTGGTCATCTGCATCAGCTGATCCAGAATCATCCCGGCATCTCCTTGGGAGATGAACACAAAGACCGTTTCTCTGGCATCCTGCTTGCGCAGGAACATATCAATCAGCTGATTGATCCCGTGTCTGGCCAGGCTCTCGCCGATGACGGTGATTCTGGAGTGGGAGAAGAACATCTCCCGCGTACTGGTCAGATTCGTTCGTTCAATGGCTTCCATGATCGTCCGCCCCTTGACTGTGAAGGTGAGGAAGGGCGGCGAGCTGGTGCTGCCTCCTCCGCTGCCACCCATCCCGCTGGCGCCTGAGGAGGGGTTAATGACCTGATAAGTCGCCTTCCATTGATTATCCTCCCAGTCGTAGGCGGAGCCGGAGGTAATGCCCAGCTCGTTAAGCTCCCGGTCATCCCAGCAGCCGGAGAGCAGAACGGATAGAAGCGGGAGGCAGAGCAGGAGGCGCAGCAGGGTGCCCGGTTTGTTCATCATGTCTCCAGCCCCTTCCGTTTAGACCGGGCCTTGTGCAACCTGTTCAGCAGTACCGCGCCCAGCGGCACCAGGACGTTGAACAGGAAGAAGACCACGAACCGCCCTTCCTGATTGTAGTTGTTCAGCTTGGCTGAGCTTTGCCAGGAGAACAGGCATTCCAGGGCAATAATCAGACCTAGAGCTCCAATGAAGGGCCGGCTGCTGCTGACCCGGAACGTCTGCTTGAAGCACTCCACTGTCACGAACAGGAAGATGGCAAATTTCAGATAGATCGACAGCACCCAGTAAGAGATGAAGAGAATATCCAGCTTCTCTATGAACCGGCCGACCCGGAGGATGCTGATGGTAGCGAAGCCGGGGTAGGCACTCAGCTTAATGAATTCCGGGCCGAATACCATCAGGGCGGTGATCAGAATCAACATCATCAGGATTGCAACGAACAGCAGGCCTGTCCAGCCGATAATCTTGGCCCGCTGAGGATATTGCAGATAAGGGGCAAGGAACAGCAGTACCGCCACTTCAGACATCCATGCTGTCGGTGTCAGGCTCGCCAGGGTGATCTCAGCCAGACTATGGTCGAACATGGGCAGCAAATGATGCACATTCAGGTCGCTGTACAGCCCTAGCAGATACAGCGGTACGAAGAACAGATAGAGCAGAATCACCAGACTGTTCACTCTGGCGATAGCTTCAATGCCCTGCCTTACCATATAGATGGTGATGAAGAGAATCAGAATGACGAGCACCGTGATCGGGGTGTTGATCAGGACGTTGTCTTTAAGGAAATTAACGAATTCACGCAGAATAGTTGCCGTGGTGTCCAGGTAGAACTGGAGCATCAGCAGACCGAGGATCACGGACACTACCGGAGAGCTTTTCTCCCCGACCCAGTCCAGAAAAGGAGCGCCGTTGCTGTTCTGAATCACAGTTCCGACAATCCAGGCAATAAGCAGACCCGCCAGGGTAGACAGAATAATGGCGAGCGGAGCGTCTTGCTCAGTATAGGTGCTGATAATGATAGGAAGCACGACGGTAGCTGTCGGCAGTATGGTATTGACGACAAGCAGGACGGCTTGCGTGGTGCCAATTTTTCCATTCATGCTGGACCCTCTCCCTGCGGCTTAGGCTGTGCCGGTGATGGCTTGGCTGCGTCTTCAGCCGGCTGCGGCTTCTGGTGCGGTGATTGTCTGCGGGTCTCCTTGCCCAGATTGGTCTTGGGACGCATATTCATGCCCCATAGCGGAACGCGGATGAAGATATCCTTCAGATAACGCGGAATCATCGGCGCTACCGGAGACAGATAGGGAACTCCGAAGGAGCGCAGGCCTGCCATATGAATCAGCAGCACCATCAGGAAGGACATAATGCCGAACAGGCCGAGCGAGGCAGCGATGAACATCATCACGAAGCGGATCAGCCGGATGGAGTTGGCGATGGCCAGTGACGGAATCACGAAGTTCGAGATGGCGGTAAAAGAAACCACAATGACCATCGCCGCCGAGACCAGCCCGGCCTGAACGGCAGCCTGCCCCAGCACCAGCGCACCGACGATAGAGATAGCCGGTCCGATGGTCCGCGGCATACGTACCCCCGCTTCACGCAGGACGTCGAAGGTCAGCTCCATCAGCAGTGCCTCTGCGAAGGCGGGGAGCGGAACGCCTTCCCGCTGGGCAGCCAGACTGATCAGCAGCGTGGTCGGCAGCATCTCCTGGTGAAAGGTAGTAACGGCAATATAAAGTGCAGGCAGCAGCATAGAGACGAAGAACGCACCGTAGCGGATCAGCCGCAGAAAGGAGGAAATATCATACCGCTGGTAGTAATCCTCGCTGGATTGAAAAAAGTTGAAGAAGGTGGACGGGGCCAGCAGGGCAAAGGGGGTGCCGTCAATGACAATCCCCACCTGGCCTTCCAGAATGCCCCCGGCCATGGCGTCGGGACGTTCGGTATTCTGAATGGTGGGAAAAGGCGTCAGTCCGCCGTCCTGTATGAATTCTTCAATATAATTGCTCTCCAGAATGGCGTCGGTATTGATGGCGTTCAGCCGGCGGCGGATTTCGGTCAGCACCTGTTCACTGGCAAGGCCCTTCAGATAGACGAGGGCAATTCCGGTCCCTGTACGCTGTCCGATGGTATATTCCTCAATCCGCAGATCAGCGGTTTTCAGGCGGCGGCGCAGCATGGCGGTTCCGGTGCGCAGGCTCTCGGTGAAGCCTTCCTTGGGCCCGCGGATAACCCCCTGGGAGGTCGGCTCATTAATGCTTCTTTTCTCCCAGCCGGAGGTGTCGGCGGCCAGTGCGACCTGAAGCCCCTCGAACAGAATCAGGGTATAGCCGTCAAAAAGCAGGGGCAGCAGCACCTCCAGGGTCCGGGCCTCCTTCACTCCCCCAACCGGCAGAATGTGCTCCTTGATTAGGTTGAAGGCAGCTTCTGTGGTAATGCTATCTCCGTTCAGCGTGCTGTTCTCCATTAAAGACTGGAGCACCGCCTGGTTGACCGTATCTGCGTTGACCAGACCGTCAATATAAATGAAGGCAAGGGTAAGTGGAGGCTTGGCTTCACTCTTATAATGGCGGATGACAATATCCGAGCTGCTGCCGATCCGGCGGCTGAACTCCTGTAAATTATCCTCAAGGGAGAGCTTCAGCGGAAGCGGTGCAGGCACGGAGGTTTCTACAGGATCTTTGGTAGTCTGGCGGCTCTTCTTCGGCTCTTGAGGCATCTCGGGGGCTCCCTTCTGCTGAAATCTGGATGTGTTGGTGTATTATCCCCCGTAGGCGTATTCCTTATTCTGCCTGATTACAGACTGAACTGAGCCCGCTTGAGGAGCCGCTGGAATCAAAAAAAGAAACTGCCCATAGGAATGGCCGCTTCTCAGCATTCCATAAAGGCAGTTTCATCAACACACTTAAGATTTACACTCTAAGCTTGGTGCATTATTTAGTCTGTACGACCAGAGCGTTGCTGATCAGGCGTCCCGGAGTCGTCAGATACTTGCCATTGTAGTACAGGCCGCTGGAGGCACCGCCATCCAGGTTCATCGCCTGGTAGGCTCCGGCCTGCTTCATAATTTCCGCCAGCTGGGGGATGGTTGCCCCGCCGGAGGTCAGCAGAATCAGCTTATGATCGCGGGTGATGCCCAATGCGCTGCGGGCGCCACCGCCAGTCAGGATTTTGGGGTCCCGGAAGCCTTCGGCCGCCACATTCAGCGCGACTTTCCCGTTGACCAACAGCCGTGGTCCCGCCTGGAGTGCGCCGAGAACGGAACCGGAATCGAAGCGTGCCTTGAATTCACTGCCCGGAATCAGCTCAGACAGCATATTACTGTCGTAAGCGAAGACAGCCCGTTTATCTCCGGAGCTGTTCTTCAGCATCTTCCCGCCGCTGATGATGTAGCCGTAAGGAACCTTGAAGGCGCCGTCAGTATAGGCGGCGAAGAATGTGCCGTTGATCGCGGCGGCGGCATTGCTGCGCTTGGCGATGCTGGCAAGAGCTTCTGTCTTGCCGACGGTATTCCCGGCCAGAACAGCATCCAGCTTCACCGAAGGATGCAGCAGGGAGACTGTGACCGTCTGGACGCTGAAGGAGCGGCCGCCGACCTTGTAGGTATGATGTCCGCTGACTACAGCGGGCGATCCGCTCTTGATCAGGCTGCCGTTCTGTACAGGCAGGGTGGCTGTCTCAGCGGTGCCTGTTTCAGCCCCGCTTGTCAGCGTAAGCGAACCGGCCTCCTTGTTCCACTGGAGCTGTATGCCAAGTGTCTGGCTTACAAGAGACAAGGGGACATAGGTGGTCCCGTTCTCACTGAAAGGCCGCACACTTGCGGTAACGGGCTTGCCGTTGACGGAAGCCCCGGGCTTGCCTGGAGTGAAGCTAATGGAATTCTCGCCGCGTGATATCTCAATCTGGCCGCCGGAAGCGGTAAGCACAGACTGGATACCGGCGAAGCCGTTCAGGAAGCGGACCGGGATGAAGGAGTGATTCTCCTTGTCCACATATACGGCAAGCTTGGCCTGCGGCGCCGCAGCGGCACCGGATTGCAGTGCTGGAAGAAGGACAGCCAGCAGACAGAAGGCGGTAAAGAGGGTGAGCATTTTTTTCATGATACACAAAATCTCCTTTGCTTATAGCAGGTTGATCTGCAGGTTAGGATGATTCTGGAACAGGCCCCAGAATGCAGCACTTGAGCTACCATCATATAATCGTCTTCCGTTACCGTCAATGGAGCATGCATCCAGCAGCGGGTTAGTTTATAATGGGAACACATTAGAATATCTGCATATAAGGGTGGTAGCGATCATGACAAGAATAGGCTTAATCCGGCACGGCAGCACTCGCTGGAATCAGGAGGGCCGGGTCCAGGGCCACACGGATAATCCTCTGGACGAGGAAGGCTTCCGGCAGGCCGGCGTGCTTGCGGAGCGGCTTAGCGGCGAAGCGTGGGATTATATCTATTCAAGCGACCTGCTGCGGGCCAGACAGACGGCGGAGACTATCGCCGGGAGGCTGGGCATCCCGCTGGCCGGTCTCCTTCCGGACATCCGGGAGATGAACGGCGGATTGATTGAAGGAACCACAGAGAGCGAGCGGATCGAGCGCTTCGGCAGCCAGTGGAAGACGATGGATCTGAAGCTGGAGAGCCAGGAGCTGGCCCGCGAGCGGGGAGTCCGGGCGATTGAAGAGCTTGCTGCCCGCCATCCCGGCAGCAATGTGCTGGTCGTCAGCCACGGGGCTATTCTGCGGAGTACGCTGGCCGGACTTGTGCCTTCCCTGGATGTGAGCGTGCTGCTGAAGAACACCTCTATCACCTGCCTGGTCAATGAGAATGACAGCTGGAGCTGTGAATTGTACAACAGCGCGGAGCATATGGACGGATAGGACGGGATATTTCCGAGCATTTCATTACAATAAAGCGCCGGTCCTGCCGATAATATGCTTAGTGCTGATCCGGTGGGGGTATTAATGTCCAGCATCCCCTGCCGGAGTTGTTCAGAATATGTTCAGTCGGATCCTGTACAGTAGCGCTTAAAAGCGATAAAACCATAAATTCATTGATAGGCTGAAGGAGGGCGTAAGACTAGTGGAAGAGGCCCGCAATTATATGCTGACGATTCTATCCATACTTATAGGGGTCCTGACCGTATATAGCACGCTCAGATTGACAAAGGATTTCTCCAGACAACCGCAAAGAACCCGGGCGGTCCGCTCGAGTCTTGTGGTGCTGGTAATCAGTGCCGGGCTTGGCGGCATGCATCTGCTGGGCAGAAGAGCCATAACCGGCTTCACTACAGAAGGCAGAAGCCTGCTGATCTCTTTGTTCCTGTACATGCTGACACTTGCCGGTATTCTGTATCTGTTCCTGCGGATCCGCATGATCCTTGGAGAGCGTGACCAGCTCAAGGAGTTGGCATACCGGGATACGCTGACCGGCCTGCTGAACAAGAACGGAATGGATCATTTCTGGGATCACTGCAAATTGAGCGAGCAGCTGTCGGTATTATATCTGGACCTGAACCGGTTCAAATCGATTAACGATACCCTCGGCCATCATACAGGGGATCTTTTACTGGAGGCTGTAGGAACCAGCCTGCAGCAATTTACCTGCAAAGGCAAGCGGCATATTTTCCGGGTGGGCGGAGATGAATTCGTCATTATCGCCAAACGCTGCAGCCGTAAGGAGTCAGAGCAGCTTGCCCTTAAGGTTCTGGAGCGCATCACCCGGACCTATAAGCTGGAGAGCCATGAATTATTCGTGTCCGCCAGTGTAGGCGTGACGATTAGCCAGGGCCGGATTGACCCGAAGCAGCTGCTTCAAGAGGCGGATTCGGCTATGTACAGTGCCAAGCAGCTGGGAAGCGGGCGTTATGCCGTATACAAGCAGGAGAGCCGTATTCCTTCCGTGAAGCTGGTCAGCAGCTCAAGGGCACAATAAATATTTCGTCTAAAGCCCCACTTTGTGGGGCTTTTTTTGACAATAGCGGCTGCGCCATCCTATGGACAGCGCAGCCGTGTTACATATGTCAGACGCCTCTGGCAGCCAGCAGTCCGGCCAGAACATCCGGATGATCGGTAATGATCCCCGCCACCTCAGCATCGATAAGAGCCTGCATCCGCTCGGGATCATTAACCGTCCACGGATGATAGACAATGCCTTTCTCCGCTGCGGCATTCACGAACTCCGGCAGGACCGAGGAATGATGGGCGTGCAGTGCATCTGCCTGCAATGTAGCTGCGTAATTCCAAGGACGGTACAGCCCCTCTCCGTAGAGAATACCCGTACGGATCTCCGGTGCCAGCGACTTGCAGTACGCCAGGGAGTAATGGTTGAAGCTGGAGATCACCACCCGCTCACTCATGCCCTGCTCCCTTACAGCGGCGATGACCTTCTCTTCCATACCGGGATAGAGGAAGGTCCCGTTCTTCAGCTCTATATTCAGAATCGTCTCCCGGCCCTGCAGCAGATCCAGCAGCTCGTCCAGTGTCGGAATCCGTTCTCCTGCGAACTCAGGGCTGAACCAGGAGCCTGCGTCCACCTCCAGCACCTCACGAAGCGTCTTATCCTTCACATAACCGCTGCCTGAAGTGGTGCGGTTAAGACTCTCATCATGGATCACTACTACTGCTCCGTCACTGGTCATTTGTACGTCGGTCTCAATGCCGGTTGCACCAAGCTCCAGACCCTTGCGGAAGGCCGCCATTGTGTTCTCCGGGGCGGCTGCGGATGCGCCGCGATGCGCGAAATTAATGATGTTCATGTCGAGTAGTTCCCTCCATCTCTATGATGTAATGCAGCCCGTAGTGTCCGGGCCCCTTATAGTATATTCCACATCACGTCAAGAAACCCTGTCCCCTGTTCTATAAAGGACGGGTTTCTTGAATTTTACCGTGGTACGTTCGGAAGCAATCGCTTAGAATAGACAACAACTATACTACCTACAGAAAGAAGCGATAAAGCTTGAAGTTTTGTCTGGAATGCGGAAGCCGCTTGGTAATGAAGGAATGCAATGGAGAAGGTGAGGTACCCTACTGTGATTCATGCGCCGTCTTCAGATTCCCTGTGTTCAGCACAGCGATGAGTACAGCCGTACTGAACCGCGGACTTGATAGAATCCTGCTCATCCAGCAGTATAAGCGCAAGGATTACATTCTGCTCGCCGGGTATGTGAATAAGGGAGAGAACGCCGAAGCGGCCCTGACCCGTGAAGTGAAGGAAGAAGCGGGGCTTGAGGTGATTGCTTATGAATATATGCGCAGCCAGTATTTCCCCCCGTCTAATACATTAATGCTCAATTACATTAGTGTGGCTGACACGGAGGACCTGAGTGCCATGAGCGACGAGCTGGACCACGCAGCCTGGTTCACACTGGATGAAGCTGCGGACGCCATATTACCCGGCAGCCTCGCGGAGAGCTTCCTGCTTACAATTATTGATAAGCTGAGACAGGGGAGGGCTCTGGAGGATTTTACAGCGGTTGTCCGGTAATTGCGAGTTCTGAAGGCTAAGGCTTCCCTTATGCAGAGACGATGTCGCGGATTCTCTCATGTACCTGCTGCGCCTCCAGGAAGGCTGCGGAATATTGAAGATCTGTTTTGCGGGCCGGCAGGCGCGGCGGGAGAAAAGGAATGGATACCACAGGCGTATCTGCGCTGCTAAAATAGATTCTGAGCGTCAGCTCGCGGATCTCTTCGGCAGGACTGCCGCCCTGGACAGGCTCTGTGAATTCATAGCTTACGGCGGTACCTGCCCTTGTTCTCGGTGCACTGGTGGTAATCCGGCTGGTCTTGCTGACCTTGCTGAGCGTCAGGGCATTCTCGACAATCTCTGCTCCAAGGATGGCATCGAACGTATACAGGGTGGCTGTCGCCGGCTCCGGCTTCCCTGGATGCAGCAGCCCGATGGCGAGCGCCTGGCCTTCTTCATCCAGGGCAATCAGATGGGATTCGTCTGGAGTTATGAACCGCTGGGGGAATTTCAGGCTGAAGGCGGACAGGGCATGGGTAGCCCCGCTATGGCCCGCAGCCCTGGGATGGGAGAGTCTGTACTGAAGAACCGCAGCCAACAGCAGGAGAGACACGCCAAGCACAGCAAACAGATACACCAGAATCATGAGCACTGAACCGCCTCCTCACAAGGTTGTGCGGGCTGCCCTTGCTGCAATCACTTCGGGCACAACCCGCTTCGTAAGCTTTGGCAAGTGAACTATTAATAGATATGCGGTAAGAGATCAGGTATGTATGACTTCAAGCGGGGTACTGGTGGAATTCACAGGTGTTCCTGAAACTGCGTTGATCCAGGCCGCGTACAGACGTCCAAGACCTACAAGCAGCAGCGGCAGAATCAGCAGCAGTACAAATCCGGTTCCGCATAGAATCCACGAGCGTTCATCTGAGGTTGTGCCGGACAGGAAGAAGAAGAACTCCGGGTCCAGCATATTCAGATCATAGGAGAATACCGATGAACTGATTCGCTGGGCCACAGGTGACACAAGAGCACTGAAGGCCACCGCAGGCAGAACCAGTGCTAGTGTGAACCCCAGAATACCTGCGGGCAGCTGGAGGAGACTGTACAGGATTCCCCGGTACGACTCCCTTTCGCGGAGCTGGTGTCCTAATGCCCGCAGCCCCTCCCAGTGGAAGGCGGGAGCATGATCTGCGGCAGCAGGCAGTCCTGTTCCACGTCGGCTGTTGCCGCTGGACCAGGCTTCAACTGTTTTGTGTTCACTGGACATCATACTGCGGCACCAGGCCAAGGTCAGGGCCAGCAGCGGCAGCCCTACCCATACAATAATCAAGGGCAGGCTTGCACATAGACCTGTAACAGCAATTACGAAGGCGATGATTCCTTTAGGCAGAGAGAGGATCAGCATTTTCCACGCGTGTATACTTTGTCTTATCATTCAGGGCGCTCCATTCCGGATTTCCAAATTTCAACTTCTTCAGTATAGAGGCTTCATCCAGAGAACACACTCTCCAAAAGGCGGGAAAAATCCTGGTCGCAGGTCTAGTACTGACATAGTCAGGAATCTTCCTGCTATTTACAATGTTTATCTTTATACTAAGGGTAGAGCGGTTTATAAGGATTACGACTAAGAAGGGGAGTGTAGCAATTTATGCTGTTAGAGGTTATAGCAACTACAGTAAATGATGCGGTCATAGCGGAGCGTTATGGTGCTGACCGGATTGAACTGGTCACGGGTATCCGGGAGGGCGGATTAACGCCCAGTCTGGGACTGATCGAAGCGGTCCGGGAGAAGGTCAGTATTCCTGTGAGAGTGATGGTCAGGCCGCACGCCCGCTCCTTCGTGTATGATACATCCGATGTGGAGACCATGCTGCGCGATATCCGGCATATAGCCGGGGTAGGCGGACTGTCTTTGGTTATGGGCATGCTCCGCCAGGACCGGACAATAGATGAAGAACTGCTGAATCGGCTGCTGGAGCGGGCAGGGGGGATGGAGGTTACCTTCCACCGTGCGTTCGACGAGGTGCAGGACCAGCTTGAAGCCCTTGAGGTCTTGAAGCGGTATCCGCAGATTACCGATATCCTGACCTCCGGCGGGACTGCTGCGGCCAATACACCCGGCGGTATGGTAAGGCTCGCCGTATTGGAACGGCTGTCTGCCGGTTCTTCGCTCTCCATCCTGGCAGGCAGCGGTCTGAACGCCGCAGATCTGAAGGATTTCGTTACAAGGACCGGAGTCCGCCGGGTACACTTCGGATCGGCGGTCCGGGAGGAGGGCGATCCGCTAAAGCCTATTGACCCGGAGCGGCTCCAAGCCATCCGTGCGCTTCTCAAGCCCTGTTAGAGGCCCAGCAGTCTGGGCAGCAGCGTCAGCAGCCGCTCCCGGGTCAGCGCATCGCCGGAATTCCATTTGGCTCCATCCAGCATATAGGCATGGCCCTGCTCCACGGCAGGCAGACTGCTCCAGAGCTCCGTCTGGAGCAGCTGCTCCATGGCCTCCCGGGAGTCCTCCCGCTCTGGAATCAGCATGAAGACACGGTCCCCTGCGTAGCTGTGCAGCATCGCCGGGTCCACTTCGCGGAACCCCAGATCCTTGTCCAGAATGTCCTTGATCTCCGCTGTCGGCTGCAGGCCGCCAGGGGCATACAAGGCCGTGGACAAGCCGGTCATTCCCATGGCGTATAGATGGTTGCCATGGTCATAGAACAGCGCCGAAGCTGTTTCACCCTTCAAGAGTCCCCCGGCGTACAGATGCTGCCACATGGCTGCGTTCTTGGCATGATAGGCTTGCAGCCAGACCTCAGCTTCGCGCTGCTTCCCGAGCCACTCTCCAAGAATCCGCAGCCGCTGCTCCAGCGGTGCGAAGGAGTCGAAGGTGAGTGTTGGGGCGATGCCGGATACACCCCGGTAGATCTGTTCATCCGGGCTTGCGAGGATAATCAGGTCAGGCCGGATGGACCGGGTCAGCTGCGGGTCCAGCGGAAATCCGACATTGGCTAAGCGCTTGACCCGGTGGCTATAGACGCTGCCCCGGGCAAACGCCTCGTCGCCGCCGACAGGCTTCACCCCCAGCGCCAGCACATCGCCCAGTGTCTCCCCGTGGTAGACAACACGCTTCGGACGCTCCGGGATGTCCACCGAATGTCCGGTCCAGTCCGTGACCGTAATCCGGCGCTGCTGCGACCGGGCATATTGCCCGGGAGTCATTCCCGTCTTCTGCCGGAAGCGGCGGCTGAAGTAGTATTCGTCGGAGAAGCCTACCCGCAGGGCAATCTCGCGCAGCGGCTCGGCGGCTTCAAGCAGATAAGTCTTCGAGTGCCCAATGCGCAGATCCGTCAGATAATCGAGTGGGCGCTGGCCGGTCAGTTTCTGGAAGATCGGAGTGTATTGCCAGGGGGAGACACCGGCCAGCTCCGCGAGCTGCTTCACCGTGATACTCTCCCTATAATGCTGCTGCATGAAGTGTATCGTACTCTCCACCGATTGCGCCGGACTTGGCAGCTGGCGGGTGGAGTAGTTCTGTTCAAGCAGCAGGAGCAGCAGCTCTTGGAATTGGAGCTGTTGTCTGACATGCTGGAGCTCATCCCTGCCGTTATGATCCGCAAGCAGCTCTTCCGCCAGCCGGATCACTCTGGTGAAGGGGTGGACAATCAGCTCTTTTTGCCCCGGTAGCAGTTCATCTACGTAGAACGCAGGGGAATCCCCTGTAGTCAAAGCGGCAAAAGTCAACACATAAAAATAAAGCGTCAGCTCCCGGTTATTCAGACTGTATGAGGTTCCGGGAGGCAGCAGACAGCACTTGTCCGCATGCACAGAGAGTGAGGTCTGCTCAGTGATTCCGAGTTCACCGCGCCCGCCCGTAAACAGCAGTAGCGTATGCTGCTCCGCTGTCTGCATAGCCGATATAGTGTCAGCGCTCAGCATCACCAGTTCAATGCTCCTGAATTGAAACAGCAGGGAACGGAGAGGGGCGGACGGGAGTGCAGGCAGGTGGTCGTGGTCAGGCTCGCGCAAGGCAGGCACTCCTTTCAGACAGCTTAGAATTGAATTATATTGAGAACGATTATCAATAAACAATATTGTATATAAAATAAAGCAGCTTATCAACAGGCGTTGATAAGCTGCTTTTCAGTCTGTCTGCCCCGGAATTATTGCTTGCCCAGCATGGTAGGAATCTCGCCGAGCAGCCACTCTCTGGTGGTAGCATCACTGGAGGTCTTCGTGATGTCCTGTGTGTAGACGTAGCCGTTCTTAACGGCAGGCAGGCTGTTCCACACCGCGCTCTTCAGCAGATTGTCGGTCGATTGCTTGGCTTCGTCTGCTACCGGAGTCAGCAGGAAGATACGATCTCCGGCGTATTCCCGGAGCACTTCTAGTGAGATTTCCTGGAAGCCCATATCGGCATCCAGCACCTTTTGAATAGCAGGGGTAGGTTTGAAGCCTTGCTCTCCGTACAGTACCTGCGAGAGGCCCGTCGTTGCCATTACGAAGAGCCGGTCCCCCGGATAATAAGTGAAGACCGAAGCGGTCTCACCGTCCTTCATGCCCGCAGCCTTAAGCTGGGCCCACATCGCATCCTCCTTCGCCTGATACTGGGCCAGCCAAGCCTCCGCTTCCTGCTTCTTGCCTAAAATATCTCCAATATCCAGCATCCGCTCCTTCAGGGGGGCGAAGGTATCGAAGATAATCGTTGGAGCGATTTTGGAGAGAGCGTCGTAATCAGCTTCATCAATACCGGCGTAGATAATCAGATCGGGCTGAAGCTCCAGCGTCTTCTCCAGATTGATCGGGAACCCGACATCTGCAATTCCGGTCAGCTTGTCCTCGAAGACCTGGCCCTCCCCCATGGAGAGCGGATAGCCGATGGCTTGTACACCAAGTGCCAGCAGATCGCCATACGTTTCTCCGGAATAGATAATCCGCTGCGGATTCACTGGAATCTCTGCCGTATGGCCTTTGTAATCCGTGTGTGAACGGGTAGTAGCTGCAGCTTCAGCAGTGGTTTGCGCGTCAGGTGCGGTGGTTGCTGCACTACTCCCCTGATTATTCTTATTGCTGCTGCAGGCGAGCAGTAAAGTGCCCATCAGGAAGAGCATGCCCAGGATAGCGAAGGGTTGTCGAGTCTTGTTCATTGTATGTATGCCTCCCAAAGGTATTGTGATTACCAATAATGATAATCATTATCGTTTAGATCATCATAAATTATAGCCAGTTGTTACTCAATGGACAAAACACGAGGCAGCATTTGAATTTGTACAATATTTTTTTGCTCGTTTTGTTAATAACATATTGATAATATCAAAAAGGTCTGCTATGATGTTGTTAATAACAAATTAATAATAACAATTAATTAATAACTGAGTTCACCTTTGCTCAACAGATGACTCAGAATACACCCCCTAGGAGGTAATGATCATGTTTGGATTCCGGTTTGTGAAATTTCAGCCTAGTGATTATGTGCTCAAGGTGAAGAATGGCAAGGTAGTGCGTGAAGGGGTCGGGCTTTCTTTTCATTATTATGCGCCGACAACTTCGGTGGTTGTCGTGCCTGTCTCCTCGATCGATGTTCCATTTATGTTCGAGGAAATTACGGCGGACTATCAGACGGTAACCGTCCAGGGGCAGCTGACCTACCGGATTGTCGATTACCGCAAGACCACCCAGATCCTCAACTACACCTATAATCTCAAAAAGAACACCTATCTCTCCGACGATCCGCACAAGCTGGCCCAGCGGGTGATTAATATCGCCAAGGTCCTGACCAAGAAGCAGCTCGGGCAGCTCCCGCTGAAGGAGGCTATCCAGTCGAGTGAACGTCTTGCCAAGATGATTACCCATGAAATCGGCCAGAGTGCGGAGATTGAGAAGCTGGGCATTGAGCTGATGGGCCTGTCCATTCTGGCGATTGTACCGAATAAGGAGACGCTGCGGGCCTTGGAAGCGCAGGCCAGGGAGGAGATGCTCCGCAGCGCGGATAACGCGCTATATGAGCGGCGCAATGCTTCGATTGAGCAGGAGCGGCGGGTGAAGGAGAATGAGCTGAATACGGAGATCGCCGTTCAGACGAAGAAGAGACAGATGCGTGAGGCGCTGCTTGATTCTGACCGGTCAGCGAAGCAGAAGCAGAATGAGATGAAGGAAGAGCAGCTGATTTTTGATACGGAGCTGGAGGAGAAGAAGCAGGCGCTGATTGAGCTGGCCATAGCGAATAAGAGAGCCGAAGCGGATGCCAAGGCTTACGAGCTGACGGCGGTAATGAATTCGCTGCAAAATGTATCGCCTAACGTCCTGCAGGCGCTGACGAATGTCGGCATGAACCCGGATAAGCTGATCGCCATCGCCTTCCAGGAGCTAGCGGTGAATGCCGGGAAGATCGGCCAGCTTAACATTACACCGGATCTGCTGCAAGGAATCATGGCCGGCTCGGCAGGAGGTGGAGCCGGAGCAGAAAGAGGAGGTAACGGACGATGAGCAGCCGGGGTTCGGAGAACAAAATCATACTGATCAAGCGCAAGACACGCCTGGAGGAGCTGGTGGTCCGCTACAACACAATCCAGCAGGCCCAGTTCTATATTGAACGGCTGGGAGCCGATTTCAGCGACTACTTAAGCGAGGATTTCCAATACCGCAAAGCGGTGGAGACCGCAGTGACCGAGCTCAGCGCCATCGGCCGGCTCCAGGTGCTGGAGCGGCAGCATGTGCCGAATTTCATCTTCGGGGCTAAGGATACCGTAGTGGTCCTGGGCCAGGACGGTCTGGTCGCCAATACGCTGAAATACCTTCAGGAGCAGCCGCTGATCGGAGTGAATCCTGACCCGCTGCGCTGGGATGGCGTGCTGCTGCCCTTCAGAGTCAAGGAGGTGCGGCAAGTGGTGAGTGAGGTGCTGCGTGCCCAGCGCCAGGTCCGCGAGGTTACCCTTGCCAAGGTGGAGCTGAATGACGGGCAGAGTCTGTACGGGGTGAACGATCTGTTCATCGGCCGCCGGACCCATGTCTCGGCCCGGTATCAGCTGGAGCTGAACGGGCAGCTGGAGCAGCAGTCCTCCAGCGGCATTATTGTCTCGACCGGCCTGGGCTCCACGGGCTGGCTCAAGAGTGTGCTCGCCGGAGCTGCGGGTATCGTCAGCCGTGCCGCACAAATGCAGGATGCAACTGCTGACCAGACAGCCCGGGTGTCTGCGGAGGTTGCCGCAGTCAATGCGGGCAGCGGGCTGGCCTGGAATCATCCGGAGTTGTATTTCACCGTACGGGAGCCTTTTCCAAGCCGGACGACCTCAGCGGAGCTGGTATTCGGGAGAATCAGCAGCAGTCTGCCGCTGCGCATTACGTCGCAGATGCCAGAGGATGGCGTGATCTTCAGCGATGGAGTGGAGAGCGATTATCTGGAGTTCAACTCCGGGGTGGAAGCGACGGTTGGGCTCGCGGAGAAGACCGGCAGGCTGGTAGTCTAGACGAGGCGCGGACCGTTCATGGCGTGGCGGGTACGCCAAAAGGGTTCTCTCAGCTTCCGCTGCTGCGGTCTGAGAGAACCCTTTTTAGATACAAAACAGCCGTTCAAGAGAAGCTGCCTATGCTCCCCGCTCTTCCTACTGGAAGCTTCGTCCCTGGTTCATTGGAGCGTTATAGGAGGAGCCTGCGGACATCGGTGTCTGCATTGGCGTATGCATCGGCTGATGGTTAATCCCCGCGTTGATCGGGCTATGCAGTGAGTTCACCGGCTGGCTGTTTGAAGTGAAGGACGGGCTGAAGGAGGAGTTATACCCTCCCATTCCTGTATTGTGGCTCTGGCCCATTGGCTGGTTCTGTCCCATAGAATGCATTAGTCCAATCTGGTTCCCGGAATTGAAGCTTGGAATGCTTGTATGGGTATTGAAGCCGGAAGTCTGCGGGAACTGCTCCATCGATCTGACCGACTGCGAGATCTGCTGCAGCTGCTGCATCGCGGTCTGATGGCCCTGCAGCGCCTGCTGGATCATCTGAATGGCCTTGCTGTTATGCTGGCTAAGCTCCTGGAGCTTGGCGGCATCCTGCTGCTCCTGCTGAAGAAGCTGCTGGTAATTCTGCGTTCCCTGCTGGGTCTGTGCCATCAGCTGTTGAACGATTTGCTCGCATTCCCGGATCTGTGCAGATGAGTTGGTATTCAAAATAGTTGGCCTCCTTGAGATGGGTGTTTTGGTCATGCGGGCTTATTATCTCTGATGGCGCTGGCGAATATTCATGCTTCGGTGTGCAAGGGAGGCGCTTCCGCCCAGAACGGTTACAATATTGCAAACGTTGCGTCACTCCGGGCGGGACGAGTTGATAAGAATAGGTACAGGCTGCTCTGCAACTATTGCGGCAAATGAACGTCTATGTAGAAAAGACAATCCAGAATCATCCATAACCTGGAGGTGGGGCAACTATGAGTCAGCGTGAACAGGTAAGCCGGATTCAAACGTATTTTCCCAAAAGCATCGCACTAATACTGGTATTTGTAATGCTTGTGACCGCATGCTTCACAGGATCGGCTGCTGCGGCATCGTCTTCCTCAGATCTGATCATTGTGAACAAAAAAACGAACAAACTGGCGTATTACAGCGATGGTAAGCTGGTGAAGATTTTTCCGGTCGCTACCGGTAAAACGAAAAGCCTGACGCCTGAAGGCAGCTTCAAGATGGTGGTCAAAATCAAAAACAGACCCTACTACAAGGATAAGATTCCCGGAGGCGATCCGGCCAATCCGCTGGGGGACCGCTGGCTGGGGCTGGAGGTCAATGATACTTACGGCACCACCTACGCCATTCACGGCAACAACAATGAATCTTCTATCGGTAAATATGTCAGCGCCGGATGCATCCGCATGCACAATGATGATATTCACTGGCTGTATCCGAAGATTAAGAAGAATACCCGGGTAATCATTACAACCTCCGGCCTGGAGATGGCGGGCATTGCCGAGAAGAACGGCTACCGTCTGGGATCTACGATGATTGCGGGAGCTTTTGTCAAGGGCGGGGAGAAGCTGCCGGTGAAGAATTCCTTCCTGCTGGAGGATTCGCGGGTATACATTCCACTGAGTGAATCCGTGAAGCTGCTGGGCGGAAGCCTGATGCAGGAGGCGGGAACCGGGGCGCTCATTATCACAATAGGCAAGAAGACAGCAGTTCACAAGCCGCTTAGCACGAAGGCCAAAGTGAACGGCAAAACAGTAGAGATGCTAGCCTCCAAAAGTGTAGACGGCCGCCTGTACATTCCGCTGGGCAGCTTAACGCCGTTGTTCGGCCTGCCGTTCACCTGGAATGCTAAAGAGGGAGCAGTGAAGCTGTAAAGTAGTAGTGGCTGCACAAGGCCAGATTATCCAACCAAGATGCCGCCGTATACTGCGGCTCCAGAAGCCAGCCGATCGATTATTGATGGGTTGGCTTCTGTGTTTAACCGGGTGGAGTAGAGTGACAGGATACATAGAGAATAGTAATATGAGAGAGATTTGTTATATTCTTGATCTGCCAGGGGAGGGACTGAAGATTAGAGTACGTATTATAGGCGGCTGCGGCAGCGGGAAGACGTATATCGCCCGGAAATTAGCTCAAAGTTACGGAATTCCGTGCTATGAAACGGATAATTTTGTCTGGGATCGCAGGGACAACACCAAGAACTCCCCGGAGGTACGGGATGGCAAGCTCGCGGAAGCTATGGATGCGGAGTCGTGGATCATAGAGGGCGTACATTACCAGTGGGGAACAGAAAGCTTCCGGCAAGCAGATCTGATATTCCTGATTCAGCCTAACGCTTATGTACAGGATGCCCGGGTCATCCGCAGGTTCGTGAAGACCAGGCTGGGGCTGGAGCAAGGGAATTATAAGCAGTCGTTCAAGTATCTCCGGGTGATGCTGCTGGAATGGAACCGCAGCTTCAGGAGGGAGGGTATTCCTGCGATCATGGCATTAACCGAACAGTATCAGGCTAAGCGGATCATCGTACAGCAGAATAATGAGATTTTGCAGCATGTGGGCAGGTATGTGCGGGGGAAGGGTGTGTTGGAAACGAGTGATGGACATGATTGATGAGACTACTTTTGCGTGAGGGGTGAAAGTATGGGGCCGAGGATCGAGGAGCAGCTTGATGTGTACGATTTTGTAGGCTTTTGGAAAAGAGTGCTGATTAATTTCATCGATTTTCTGATTCTTATTTTTCCAACCTACTTGCTGGAACGGATTTCAGTTTCTGCTGCAGAATCGGCAGGGTCAGCGTTCCCGCTTTTTATACAGTTTGTACTGCTTATGGCGTTCAATGTATTTATGGTTGTTCGGTACGGAGGCACACCGGGCAGGCTGCTTCTGGGGGCAAGAATCGTTGATGAGAATGGAAGATATCCACTGCTCAGGCAGGCTCTGATCAGGGATAGTTTTATTATTGTTAACAGCTTCCTGGCAGTGATTGTGGGTCTGAATACTGAGGCGTTGTCCTCCATCCCAAGCAGTCTCGTGAACTGGAGTCCGCTTGCAGCGGATTTGAATGCTTTTATTGGCTGGGTAGTGGTCGTGGATTGCCTATTCATCGCATTTACCCCGCGCAAGCGGGCGCTGCATGATCTGATGGCCCGAACTTATGTGGTGAATAAAACGGCGCTGGACCGTTATCAGACAGGGAAATTCATAGCATAAGGCAATGCGTATAATACCTGAAACAGGAGGTCTGCACCTGCAACCTTTGTTACAGCCCCTGCGTCATAGGGTACAGTTTAGACAAAAGAGGATGGTTCCCATAACGAAGGAGATGGCAGCATGACTACATTAATTAGAACAATCACAGGTATTCTTATCGTTGGGGCGATGCTCAGCCTTACAGCCTGTAATTCCGGCAAAACGGAACCATCGCTTAACAATACGGCTGCGGCTACAGCAACTGTACAGCCAGGGGATAGCGCTTCATCGGCAGCAGAAGGTGCGCAGGTGAGCGAATCTGGTACAGATGACGGCGCTGCTGCGGGCGCAGAGCCTGTAACTGCTGACTCTGAAGCCGCAGCGGGAGCCTCAACAGAGTCTACGGTTACTGAGGTTGCAGGGGCTGAAGCAGATACCGTAGCTCCCGCCACCCCGCAGGAACGGAGCAAGCAGCTGAAGGAGCTGCTGGAGCTTGCTAAGCAGGGCAAGGTGCCCGGCGTCGAATATGCTGCACACACCGGACTTATTGATGAGGTGGAAGCCGCGTGGGGAGAGCCGGACCTCAAGGAATCGGCAGGCAAAGGGATCTATTCCACATATTCAGGCAAGCAGGTAGTAATCGGCTTCAATAAGGGCAGCAAGATTTTCGATGTGCGCTCCAGCGCCCCAGACCTGCGTAACCTGACACTGGATCAGATTGAAGAAGTACTCGGCAAGCCGGATGATACTACCGTGAATGGCGAGCATAACATCTATATTTATCAGGCCAACAAGCAGTATCAGCTCAAATTCATCATCCCGGAATCCACAGGAACGGTAGATCATATCTCGGTGTTCTCGGAGCAGGACTCCATTAATAATATGGCAGGCTAGCCTCGCGTCAACAGGTGGGACGATTAGAGCGACTGTAGTCACATCAATATTGTAAAGAGAAATCCCCTTTCAGCGGCAACTGTAGGGGGATTTTTTGGCTCAAGCTGATATAATCGACTTGTGGATTTATTAGCAGAAGAAGAAGAAAAGAGGCACCGCCATGCATCTGGAGTTGAACGGAAATGAATATAAGGTATCTGCCGGAGGATTAACGGTAGAGCTGCTGCCCAAGGAGTTTGCGCTGCTGCAGTTTCTGTACCGTAACCGCGGGCGGACCTTCAGCCGGGAGCAGCTGCTGGATAAAGTGTGGCCGATGGAATATCCGGTGGAACGGACCGTTGACGATCATATCTACCGGCTGCGCAAGAAGCTGCGGTTACTGGGCGGGATTGACATTAAGACGATTCGCGGATTCGGGTACAGTCTGGCAATTCCGGGCGGCCTTGCGGGCGTAGCGGTAAATCCGGCAACGAATGACCCGGAGCTGCGCGACACGATGCGTGAGGTGTTCATGAAGTTCCATGTCTACGGTCAGGGGAACTCCATGCTCACTCTTGCCCGCCAGCAGGACATCCTCGGCTACGAGCTGGACCCGCATTATTCTATGGTTGTTCATTTTGTGCAGGGAGATTTGGATTGGTTGGTCCACACGGACGAGATTCCGCTGAAGGACCGGCTCTTTTACCTCAATCTGTTCTACTTCTTCATTGGTGATCCCAGGGAGAAGGTGGCGTACGCCGAGCGCCTGATTGCGCGGAATCTGCTGAACCCGCCAGAACAAACCGAGCTTGAGATTCTGACGATGCTGGACATGTACACCCTTGCAGGTCAGCCGGAAAAAGCACTGGAACGTCTGAAGCGTTCCTACCAGGTGATCGCCGGACCCGGCTTCGAGAATTTCATCCCGGTCACGGTAATTACAGAGCTGTTCATCCATCTCTCAGCGGGAGCTTGCGATGAAGAGCTGGAACGGATGGATGAAGCCGTCAGCCGGATTTTGCAGGACAAGCCCTTTTTGCGGGAGATTGGCAACTACAAGGTAGTGAAGGGACTCTGGAAGCTGCGCCGTGAACAGTGGGCAGAGGGGGAGCGGCTCATCAATGAGGGATTGCAGGTGCTGGATATGTCGGGATTCGTGCCGCTGCGCTTCTATGCACTGTACAAGATTCATCATTTTTGCCGGATGTTCCTGACCGGAAGTACCTTGGACCGAAAGTATAGTAGCCTGTTTGCGGCCGAGCTTGAAGCTTGTGGCCTGGACAGACTAGAACACACTCTGGAGCGCATCCTGCTGCCGCTGCTGGAGACCCCATGATAATTCTCTGACAATTCTCCGTTACTTTAGAATCATAGATGAAGCTTCATCTACGATCTTAGGTAACCTGGAGGAGTGTCAGATGGAACGATCAACCAAGCAGGGAAACAGTCTGCTTCATAACAAAACGTATATGCGGGTGTACAGCGCTTTTGCCACAGCGAGCTTCGGCGACTGGTTCGATGCACTGGCGATTCAGGTGCTGGTCGGTTACCGCTGGCAGGCCGGGCCGCTGATGCTGGCCCTCATTCCGGTAGCGCTGGCGCTGCCGAGTATTCTGCTCGGCTCGATTGCCGGGGTAGCCGCCGACCGGCTGAACAAGCTGAAGCTGATGCGCATCTGCGATCTGCTGACAGCGCTCTTGACCCTGCTGGTGCTGTTCGCCCCGAGTATGGTCTGGCTGCTGCCGCTGCTGGCGCTGCGCTCAGCGCTGTCTACACTGAATATGCCGGCCCAGCAGTCCTTGACCCGCAGTCTTGTGAGAGAGGACCAGCTGCTGCAAGCCTCATCACTCAACGGACTGGTCAACCAAGGCTCCAAAATCGCCGGGCCGCTGCTCGGAGGTCTGGCGCTCGCCTTCCTTACGCCGCAGTGGTGCATCCTGCTCAATGCCTTGCTGCGCGGCTGTTCTTATCTGCTGCTGCTATCCGTAAAAAACATCCATACGGAGGAAGAAGACAGCAAGCAGCCGGAAGCGCCGGACAACAAGATACCACTCCGCACCATGTGGCGGGAAGGCTGGAGCTTCATGCTCCGCAGCCGGCTGCTGCTGAATACGATGCTGTTCGGACTTGCCGGGTCGTTAGTGATTCAGGTCGTCGACTTTCAATTCACCAGCCTGTTCCGGGTATTCGCACCAGACCGGGAATCCCTGCTCGGCTGGATGGTAGCTGCTACCGGAGCTGGAGCTGTGCTCATCATCCTAATCCTGAACAAGCTGAAATTGGAAGAAGGTTATGGCTGGAAGCTGGGATCTGGGTATGTCCTGATCGGCGGATCAATTGCGGCGCTGGGTCTGCTTCAGCCGGGGGCATCTATGATTTGGGTGCTGCTGATCGGGTTTGTGCTGGGGATCGGCAACGGGGTATTCATGATTACTTTCAATTACTGTCTGCAAAAAGAAACCCCGCCGCACATGACCGGCCGCATCTTCGGCATTCAGAACACCGTCCTCAGCACGGTACTCATTGTGGCACCTTTGCTGGGCGGCGTGCTTGTGCAATATGCAGGTCCGGCCCGCATTTTTGTTAACATTGGCTTACTGCAGCTGCTCTTGGGTCTGATGGGTGTGGCGTTCAGACGGCAGCTCTGGCCGGTGGCGAGGTCTACAGCGGAAGCCGCTCAGCCAGCGGTAGAGAGTAGCTAAGAAGGTTAACGGATCACTAATTTCTGTATGTACGATTAGGAGGAGCTTATGACAACTTATATCTACATGGTAAGGCACGGAGACTCGCTCCGTACCGGGGTGGATGAATGGACACGCGGCCTTTCGCCCAAGGGGGAGGAGGATGCCCTGCAGGTCACGGAATGCCTGAAGGATGAAGGGATAGATGTATTGTACAGCAGCCCGTATATCCGGGCTGTCAATACGATAGCCGATCTGGCTGATAAGCTGGGGCAGGAAATCATTCTGATCGATGATCTTAGAGAAAAGGTCTGGATGGAGGGCAACCAGCAGCTATCCGACGAAGGCTTATACGATGAACTCCAGAAGATGTACACCGATCCCGATTATGCCCTGCCGGGCGGGGAATCGAACCGGGAGTGCCAGGCACGGGCAGTGAAGGCGCTGCAGAATATTCTGCGGACCCATGAAGGGAAAAGAGTGGCCATCGGAACCCATGGTATGGTGATGTCCTTGATGATGGGCCATTATTCCCCGGGATACGGTCTGGACTTCTTACTACAGACGACCAAGCCGGATATTTATGTCATGGAGTTCGGAGAAGATGAAGTGTCGGTCCGGCGGATGTCGCTTTAAGCTGAGTAGAGTCCGAGGTGATTCCACAATGTTATAAAGGGTTTGAAACAGCCGAAGCTGAATGATACTCAATAATAATCTCAAGAAGGCAGCCGACCAATGTGGTGGCTGCCTCTTTAGCTTTTCGTGATCAACTGGCCGCAAACGGATAATCAATAACGATGATTCCATCAACAAATGGGCCTATGGATTGCAATAAATTTTGATGTAGCGGGTGTTGAATATATTCACGGCAAGCTTGCTGATTCTCAAAAGTAACTCTGATCCCCAGCGTGAACCCCTGGGTGTGCTCGATTTCCTCAGTCACGTTAATCCCCGCGCTAAGATCTACGATACCTGGAATTTCCCCCTTAAAGTTCTGCGCGCGCCTAACAGCGTCCTTTTGCTCTGCAATAGAAACATCAGGCTTGAATTTCAATAGCACCATATGCTCAAACATCTTAATCCCCCCAAAACTAATATCAACTTGTCCTAACCATTCTTGCTCTTCTCCTATGGAGGACATAGACTAGTGTACATGAGCCTAACGAGGTTAGGGAGATATCTGGTTATCGTAGGATTGGAAATCCTACGTTCAAGAATAGATAGGAGGCATGAGGAGATTATGGCGGACAGACTGGACCGTTACGGGGAATTGTCTCGTTTTTTGCGCTTACGCCGTGAACGAATGACTCCTAAGCAAGCGGGTTTGCCGGAAACCGGACGCAGACGTACACCTGGACTTCGCCGAAGCGAGGTAGCCCAGCTGGCAGATGTAGGATTGGACTGGTACACCTATTTGGAACAAGGGCGTCCTATTAACGTATCCGCTGAGGTACTTGACCAAATATCAGAAGTGCTTCGGTTCGATGAAGCAGAACGCAGGCATCTGTACCATCTGGCTCGAAAGCAATTTCCCTTGATCAATACTCATCAACCCTCCAAGGTAACAGCGGAACTTCAACGTTTTTTGGATAGCCAAACCCTGTCACCTTCGAATGTCATGGATGCGCATATGAATATCATTGCCTGGAATGAAGCCTACTGTGCAATGAATGGGGATCTCGCGGCTATGTCGGAGAGTGAACGGAATTTTGTCTGGATGACGTTTACTTCTGCCCGTTTCCGCTACGTTAAGGGAGAGCAATGGGAAATGCATGCCAGGCGAATCGTTGCTACTTTCCATGCCGGGTACGCCCGTCACGGCGAAGACCCTTGGTGGTCTGAGCAGTTCGAGGCACTGTCCAAGGTTAGCAGTGAGTTTCGTGAATTTTGGGACTCTCATGAGATTCTCGATGCCATAGATGCTCCGAAGACGCTGCATTGTCCGAATCTCGGGAAATTGAATTTCGATCTTGTATCGTTTCAGTATTTGAACGACTCAAATTTGACCGTATCCATCCATGTTCCTCATCAAGACGGCACGGTGGAAAAAATGCAGCAGCTGTTAATTGATTATCGGGACCAGCGTTACGGGCCCTAAGGGCAATTGGATTAGTTTGGTCGAAGCTAACATTCAGGGCTAGTTGTATTATGTGCATTTAAAAACAGTCAAAAGGAAGGAGTAGCTCTTCTAACTGTAGTTTGTACAACTAAATTTGCCTGAGTGGGCGAGATCCCCGATAATGAGCTATTTTAAATGTATGAAATACAACTAAACGTATATTTGGCAGTGAATCAAACGTTTTAATTGTACGGAATGCACTTAAGTATATAGCTTAGTTTGTACCTTAACAGATTTAAGTCTGGTGCTGTATTTAAGTGGAACTGCTAACCCTATAGCCCATAGAATCGTTTTGTGTTGGCCGTCAGCAGGGCCTGGGCCTCTGGAACGGAATATCCATGCAGCGCCCCCCAGGCGGCAGCAACGTCATGGACCATAGCCGGATGGGTGGTGCGCCCGGCGTACGGTCCTTCAAACGGCCACGGGCCGTCCGTCTCTGCCATGACCAGCTCCGGCGGATAGCGGCGTGCCAGCTCCTGAATCTCCGGTTCGTAGAGGATGTCGGGAGTGAAGGAAATGTAGTAACCGCGGCTAATCATCCGGTCAACGGTAGCAGCGGGGCCCTTGAACCAGTGGAAATGGGCCTGCGTAAGGCCATGCTGCTCCAGCAGATCGCATACGGTCCACGCATCCTCATAGACGGCATGTAGTACTACAGGCTTGCCCAAACGTGCAGCCAGTCCAAGAAGTCTGTCCAGAAGCTGAATATAGGGTGCCATATCCCAAGCTTCGCCACGCTCCACAGCCTCGGTCCGGGAGTAGTAGGGAAGGCCGATTTCACCAATAGCGGCCATACTTCCAGCATGGTCTGTAATCCATTTCAGTAGCACGTTCAGTTCTTTCTCCGCAGGCAGCGCCTGCTCTGGATGGAAGCCATACGCAGGCTTCACGAGGCCCGGATAGCTGGCTGCTAACTCCAGAGTTCGCTTGCTCGAAGCGAGATTCATCGAGACGGCTATCAGCGACTCTATGCCCTGCTCTGGCAGTCCCTCCAGCAGCGAGGACACTACGTGATCCTCATATTGGTCTAGATGAATATGGGCATCAATCATGGCTAAGCTCCTTCCCCGGCAACCTTCTTATTTCTCCAAAATGGCTTCACCGCGTTCATCCGGCTCAAAAGCAATAGACCCCAGCTCCATCCCCGTCTTGCCTGCCTTATATTCCAGCTTCAGGGTACCGACACTCTCGGTCATGCCGACCATTAAGCTGGTGTCCGCAAGCAGTTTGTTATTCTCTACTGAATAGTAGGTTACTGCGCCAATGGCCGCTTTGCTGCCGAAATACTTCAGGCCGTCCTCAGCACGGTCCTGTAGTCTGAGCGTCATCTTGGACGGCTTGAGTCCTGTAAGCTCAAGCTTCAGCAGGACGTCCTTTTGATCCAGCACAATACTGGATGAGACTGCTGCGCGGGCGGCCTCGTCCGCAGCAGGCACGGAGAGCTCCTTCCCCTGCTCCGGCTTCACGACATGAACCTCCTGTGCAACCAGCGAGGTTCCGGTTCCCAGGGTGAACACAACCGTAGCCTCCGGTTTGCCGTCAGAATCTACATCAGCATAGAAGAGCTGAGGCGGATGCGAGTAGTCTCTGGATACCGTCCAGTTGAAGTGTTGCTTTTTCCCGTTCACTTCAAGGATGAATCCTTTGTAGGTATCGCCGTCCTTAAGCGCGGCGTACAGCTTCACCTTGGAATTATTCTCTGCAACGGCAAGGGGGGCAGCGGGTACTCTGACGGTTGTGCTAAGACTGCCTGGGGTAATATTAACCCGGCTTCCTCCCGGATTCAGCTCTGTAACAGCTCCCGTAAGGGAATCCAGAGCAGCTGCCGCGATGTATACACGGCCTGCCTTCAGCAGCACAGGGGCGTCCAGATCCTCTTGGTATCCTCCGTCCGTTTGCGTATAAGTCACTTGCATGGAAGCGCTGCCGGGCGTAAGAATAGTCTTGTCCCAGCTTGTGGACAGGGTTAGTTGCTTGAGGGTGTTATTCCATTGCAGCTCTATCGGGAAGTATTCCAGCAGCGCGCGGGCAGGTACGTATAATGTGCCGCCGGAGTGGAAGGGGGGAGCCCCGGGGAGAACGGCTTGTCCGTCCACAACAAGGGATAGAGGAGCAGCAGCAGAATGGGCAATATCTATGGATGAACCCGCCGCATGGCCTGCGAGGAGCAGGGCAATAGCGGCAGCGGTAATTAATTTTTTCATAAGATAACCTCCGGAGTCTGGAAATTCCAATCTCTTGTATTATAAATGAAAAACTCCGCCTGCGGTCACGTTCTGTTAACAAAGATAAGACAAGCCTGTTACAGCCCTAGCATATACTGCCCATACTGCATTGTGCCTGGACAAATGCAATTTGCCATATCCTAATAGAAGACTTGCAGAAACCTCAAGCTTCAAGCGCCTGAAGGGCAAGTAACACAAGGGCTCTGACAGAGTCTTCGCTCAGCTCTCCCCCGGTCAGCAGCAGACGGTAGAAGATGGGGCCATAGACGAGATCAATACAACTCCCGATATCGAGTCCCTGCTTCAGTTCGCCCTGGGCAATCCCCCGTTCAAACAGCTTCCGGGCTTCCTCGCGGCGCGGGCCGAAATATCTGCTCCGGTACGCCTCCGCCAGTCCGGCATCGGATTGCCCTTCACCGATCAGCTCCGTAATGACTTTACCTTCCCGGCTGGTGAGGAACTGCGCGAGCGTCCCCGCATGAATTAGAATGTCCTCCTTGGCGGAACCTGTATCCGGGATTGGCAGTCTGGCGTTAGCAGCGTACAGATATCCGTCCATCACCACCGCCGCTTTATTCGGCCACCATTTATAGATCGTTGCCTTACTGACCTGGGCCTGCTCCGCGATCTTCTCTACGGTAACTGCGCCGAAGCCCGTCTCCAGCAATAATTGATATGAAGCGTTCAGAATAGCGTTCTTGGCCTCGGTATTGCGCGGGCGGCCTCTTTTTTTCTCCATGGTGATTCCTCCTGACAGTGCTAGTTCAACTATAATTGGAGTATACCATAAAACTGCCTATTTACAATACTGAACGTTTAGTATATTATTTGGTCATGGTTAATTAATGTACTTGACGTTCACTATTTAAAAATTGGAAGGTGGCGCTTCAAATGAAAGATGGAATTCCTGCGCAACAACAAACAGTATCCCTTGTTACTCAAAAGGCTGTCCCCGGCTGGATCACTTTTCTGCTCGCTGTATCCTGCGGATTAATCGTGGCGAATCTCTATTATACCCAGACACTGGTTGGGCCCATCGGGCAGGCCATTCATCTGTCCGCCGGAGCGACAGGGCTAATCGTTACCCTGACGCAGATCGGTTACGTAGCCGGACTGCTGTTCATTGTCCCGCTCAGTGATATTATCGAGAACCGCCGGCTGACGGTGATGTCGCTGATTCTGGTGGTGGCCGCCCTGGTGCTGTCCGTTCTGGCACCAAATGCACCGCTGTTCCTGGCCGCCTCCTTGCTGATCGGGCTGGGCTCGGTAGCCGCACAGGTCCTGGTGCCGTATGCCTCCTATCTGGCCACTGAGGAAGATCGCGGCCGCGTCGTCGGCAATGTGATGAGCGGCCTCTTGCTGGGCATTATGTTCGCCCGCCCGGTTGCCAGCTTCATGGCCGGACTCTGGGGCTGGCAGTCCATCTTCATCGTCTCCGCTGTCGTAACTGCGCTGCTGACGCTGCTACTAGCCCGTGTCCTGCCCGCCCGGAAGCCCGCTCCCGGCTTGAGATACGGACAATTGCTCCGCTCTCTGGGCACATTGCTCATGCATACGCCGGTGCTGCGGCGCCGCGCCTTATACCAGGCCAGCCTGTTCGGTGCCTTCAGTCTGTTCTGGACGACTGT
Organism: Paenibacillus sp. FSL R7-0210; assembly: GCF_038009085.1. NCBI lineage: Bacteria > Bacillati > Bacillota > Bacilli > Caryophanales > Paenibacillaceae > Paenibacillus > Paenibacillus sp. FSL R7-0210. The sequence goes on along the minus strand of NZ_JBBPAR010000001.1, from coordinate 5,103,481 downwards.
TCCGCTACATTTGTCCAGTGAGTATCACCTGTCCCAGCAAGGAATCGCCCTGTTTGCCCTGGCTGGTGTGGGCGGAGCCGTAGCAGCGCCGATTGCGGGCAGATTGGCTGACAAGGGCTGGACCCGGCTATTGACTGGTCTTGGCATTTCACTGGCCGTTCTCTCCTTTATCCTGGCTTACCTGCTGCGGGATACCTCCAATCTTACTCTAGGCCTGCTGGTGCTGACGGCCATTCTGCTCGATATGAGCGTGTCCGGTAATCTGGTGCTGGGGCAGCGGGCGATCTATTCACTGGGCAATGAGACCCGGGGGCGGCTGAACGGCTTGTTCATGGCGATCTTCTTCATTGGAGGAGCCGTGGGATCATCACTCGGGGGCTGGGCATATGCTTACGGCGGCTGGAGTCTGACAACCCTGATCGGGCTGGCACTGCCAGTGCTGGCGCTGATCTACTTTTTGACCGAGAAGAAGGAGCACGCTTGAGAAAAGGAGCCGTGGCGTTCAGCAATAATCCGCATAGCCAGTGAATCCTAAAAAAACTACAGTAGGCAGGGGAGCTTCGATCCTCTGTCTTTTTTCGTCTGCATATGTAATGGATTCGATAGATAGAGCGTATTAGCTCATGTAGAATACTTGGCCAAGTAAATTCAGCCTGGAAGGGAGGGCTTAAGGAATGCAAGAGCGCGCATTGCTGCCTTTGATACATGACAGGGTTTCATCCCATATAGAGACAGAGCTGGAGTTTTCAGCCGTTTTCGAAGTCTATTATAAACGGATATTCAACTATATCGCCTACCGGGTGAGCTGCCGTTACACCGCTGAGGATCTGGCCAGCCAGGTGTTCGAGAAGACGCTATCCAAGCTGCCCGCCTACTCCCCGGAGAAAGCACCGCTGGAAGTGTGGCTGTTCGCCATTGCCCGCAACGTAGTGAATGATTATTACCGGAGCCGCGCGCGGCAGCGCTTCTTCTCACTGGACAGTATCCGGGAGCTGGTGTCTGGCAAAAAAGAGCCGGAGACGCTCATCCTCGGCAGAGAGCGCAGCGATAGGCTACAGGATGCGCTGGACACGCTCAGCCCGAAGGAACGTAACCTCATCGCTCTGAAATTCGGGGCGGATCTGAAGAATACGGAGATTGCCCGGATTACCGGAATCTCGGAGAGCAATGTCGGAGTCATTCTCTATCGCAGCATGCGAAAACTGAAATCTGAAATAGGGAGTGTGGAAGAGCTATGAATAACAAGAAGAACGCTGCACAGGCGGAAGGGTTTGAACTTCAGGAGCTTCACGAGCTGGGCGAATACCTGGCGAAGCAGGACTTCTCCCGAGAGTCCGATCCGGCGGCGGTTCTGCGCCAAGTGAGAAGCCGTTCCATTCAGAAACAACAGGAGGATAATAGAATGAAGAACAAACAACGAATCAGACGCCCGGTGATGATTGCAGCTTCTCTGCTGGTGGCAGCCGTGGTGAGCGTGTCTTTCGTCAGACCCTCGTTCGCACAGGAAATGCTGGAGCGTGTGCTGAATTCCGTCCATCTGGGACATATTGAGGTCGCTCAGATGGACGGGAGTCACCCTAAGGAGTTCCCGGATGCCTGGAAGGGCAAGATATTTGACCAGGAGGGGAATCCCGTCACTTCGTTTAACCCCATGCCGGAAGCCATCTTCAATGCTGCCGGGGAGGCCATCGTCAATTTCGACGGGGATAAGCTGATTACCCTGAGCGAGCAGGAGCAGCTTGACAAGGAAGCTTCAGAGCAGAAGTTTACCGTCAAGGAGGCAGTTAAGCTGGATCAATACGCTCTCTTCAAGGTGAAGCTGCCGGAATACCTGCCAGAGGGCTTTGCCTTTGACCACGGGGAGTTCTATAAGGACGAGGCGGGTGTAAGCGGGCAGATTGTTGAACTGTTCTTCGCTAGCAAAGATAAGGATAAGCGAATCTGGATGCAGCTGCGCTTGGCCAATGAGGAGAATGCCTTTTCAATGGCAACGGATGATAAGGTTGAGCAGGTGAAGATCAAGGGGACGGATGCAGCTCTTGTCGGTGGCAGAACGCTGGACTGGGAAGCGAACGGCGTGATATACGGTCTCAGCACCCGCGGCCTTGACCGTGCAGAGGTCCTGAAGATTGCAGAATCCATTAACTGGTAAGCTGCTGAGCAGCGGATAAGGGAACAAGTACGAGGCATAGACAGGCATGGGATGAATCAGAGCACCAGACTGCAACCCCGGAGCGTGGCGGGGATCGCGGGCTGGTGCTTTTTGCAATAGTGTTTCTACTATATATAAGGAAATAAGAGGAACCATACATAGATTGTTAGATTCCCGGGTGGCGGGAGCGGATTCGCGGCTGGAATAACACTTCTCTTCATGCTTGTCATGCCCGTCTGCATATTGAGGCCAAGTCCTTCATAGACATGTACTAATCAATGCATTCAAAACAGGTTAAGGGGATGATGTCATGCGCCGGATAACATGGGTACTCGCGATCATTATGAGCGTGGCCTTAGTATTGGCGGGGTGCGGGAAGAAGGATGCCGCCTCTGTGGTCAAGGATCTGAATCAAGTGTCTGACAAGCTGGAGAGCAAGCAGGGAGCTTATCAGGGCTCAGGCACGATGACCTTGTACACCGGGGAGCAGCCGCAGGATTACAAGGTGGAGGTATGGTATAAGAATCCTTCGTATTACCGGATCAGCCTGTCGAACGTCCAGAAGGATGTGAAGCAGATTGTGCTGCGCAATGATGAGGGCGTATTCGTCCTGACCCCGAGCCTTGGCAAAAGCTTCCGCTTCCAGAGCGACTGGCCGGACAGCCAGGGTCAGGTGTATCTGTACCAGACGCTGCTGAAGGGAATTGTCTCCGACAACAACCGGCAGTTCGTGGAGGACGGGGATAATTATGTGTTCGAGGTCGCTGCGAACTATCAGAGCAGTGCGCTGGTCCGCCAGAAGATCTGGCTGAATAAAAAGACCTATGAGCCGAAGCAGGTGCAGGTATCGGATTCCGAAGCCAAGGTTGTGGTGAATGTGACCTTCGACAGCTTCAAGTTCGATCCGGAATTCACAGCAGATTCCTTCGATATGCAGAAGAATATGGCGGCCGGCAGCCCTTCCGAGAACACGATGGCGGAAGTGGACCAAGAAGGTAATCCGGTGGTCTCTGAAGATGGTGAACAGGCCGGTGAGCCGGTTACGGCCGAGCTGGGCGACTTCGGGATCATTGAGCCGGCTTACATTCCGGCTGGTGTGAAGCTGAAGGACACGAACAAAATTGAAGGCAGCAAGGACCATGCGGTGCTGATCCGCTATGACGGCGTTTACCAGTATACGATTATGGAAGCCCGTCCGCTGGACCGTGCGGTGTCGCTGGCTCCCGGAACATTGGTCGATCTGGGCTTCACGGCAGGCCTGCTTAGCGGGGATGAGCAGCAGACGCTGACCTGGATGAGCGAGGGTGTAGAGTACCGGATAACAAGCGCAAATCTGCCAGTTACGGAAATGATGCAAATAGCCGCTTCTATGGAGGAACAATCGGGTAAATAAAAAACAGTGGGCGGATACTGCGCAAGGTGGGAATCATTCCTCTACCCGCGGTATCCGTTTTTTGTCTACATCTGCTCACATTGACAGCGGCCTTCACGAGCATTACCATTGGCAGTAAGACTTCTGATCTGTGCGAATAAGGCAGAGATGTTTTACTACAATGTAAGAAGGTGACCTGAAGTGAAGGCAAGCTATCGGCCGACAGCAGCCGAGATTAACCTGGATGATTTGCGTGCCAACTACGAAGCTTTTCGCGGCGTATTGCCGCAGGAGACCAAGTTCATGGGATGCGTCAAAGGAAATGCGTATGGACATGGGGCAGTGGAAGTGACGCGGGAGCTGGAGCGGCTTGGAGCGGACTACGTCAGTGTTGCTTTTCTCGATGAGGCATTGGAGCTGCGTCAGGCGGGAATACTACTTCCTATCCTGGTGCTGGGCTATACTTCACCGGAAGGCATTGCCGTAGCCTGGGAGAACAATATTACCGTTACACTGTTCACACCGGAGGTACTGGAAGCGGTTAGCGCCCTTCCTGTTGAGAAGGAGCACCGGCTGAAGGTACACATCAAGATTGACAGCGGAATGGGCAGACTGGGATTATTGCCGGAGGATGCGCCCGCATTCATCGCTGAGGTGCATGCGGTGGAACAGGCGGAGCTGGAGGGCATGTTCACCCATTTTGCCAGAGCAGACGAACACAACAAAAGCTATACACTAATGCAGCACCGACGTTTCATGAGCGTGGCGGAAGCGCTTCGGGACATGAACATTACCATCCCGATCATACATACGGGCAATAGCGCTACGGCCATTGATACACCTCTACTATCCATTAACATGGTGCGTGTAGGCATAAGCTTGTACGGATTCTACCCCTCGGCTGAGGTGAACCGTGAGCTGGTGGCCTTGCACCCGGTAATGACGCTGAAGACGCAGGCTGTATATGTCAAAACCCTGCCGCCTGACTCAGGCATCAGCTACGGCACCCGGTACTTCACGGCAGGCGATGAGGTTATCGCTACGCTCCCCGTGGGGTACGCTGACGGATATTCCCGCATGCTAACAGGCAAAGCGGAGGTGCTAATACGCGGACGCCGCGTTCCTGTCGTCGGAACGATCTGCATGGACCAGTGTATGGTATCACTGAAATCTTTCGCTCTAGAAGCGGAACAAATCAAAGCAGGCGAAGAGGTTGTACTCATCGGCCGCCAGGGCACCGAGTCGATCACGGCAGATGAACTGGCGCTCCATTTAGGGACGATCCACTACGAAGTAATCTGTATGCTGGCTCACCGGGTACCGCGCGTGTATGTACGCCATGGTATGCTACCCAACCTCGTTAATCCCTTGCTGCAAGCCTAATACCCTGACCAGATACCTAGTACAGGAACTGAATATAAGGAACGTACCGTATAGAGCTTGTGACTTATAGTCTATACGAACCGCCATTTCTAGTTTATAATGGGATGCAGCATACTTGATATACTGGCGGCATATATTCCTTGTATAAAATTCCTTGTATATTGTAACACTGGAACACAAGGGCAGAAGGTTTGTGGGGGTGGAAGAGAAGGTGGCCAATTTGCAGAACACCAAAAGAATCATGATCAGCTTGCCCGATCATCTCTTGCAGGAAGTAGATGGGATCGTTCAACTGGAGAACTCTAACCGTAGTGAATTGATCAGGCAGGCCATGAAGCTGTACTTGAGCGATCGGAGGAAACGCACCATCCGCGAGTCCATGCAGCGGGGCTATATGGAAATGGCTAAGATTAATTTGACCATGGCATGCGAGGCCTTTCTCGCTGAGGAAGATGCAGACAGTACTCTTGGCCGCTTAGTAAGCGGGGTGTAACTATTGATTGTTAAACGCGGCGACGTTTTTTTTGCCGACCTTTCACCGGTTGTGGGTTCTGAGCAAGGTGGAGTAAGGCCGGTACTGATTATTCAGAACGATATTGGCAATCGTTTCAGCCCGACTGTGATTGTGGCAGCTATCACTGCCCAGATCCAGAAGGCCAAGCTGCCGACTCATGTGGAGATTGATGCGGCTGCACATGGCTTTGACCGGGATTCCGTGATTCTGCTGGAGCAGGTTCGTACCATTGACAAGCAACGCTTAACGGATAAAATCACCCACCTGGACGATGAGACCATGAAGCTGGTGGATGATTCGCTGCAAATCAGCCTGGGGCTGATTGATTTCTGAACCCTACGGGGATATAACATCAATCATCGTAACAAAAGGCAGGCCGGATCAGCTCCGGTGCTGCCTTTTTGATGTTTTGGGGTCCCCGCAAAGTACCTGAGTCATCGAAGCTAAAACCCCACTTGGTGGGATTATTTGGCGCCTAACCGATATATACTTATTGATATACCCGAGGATAGATGAGTGTTGATGATGGGGGTTGTGCGAGGGCATAACTGCGTGCTATAATTGGACCGATCGGTCGGTCTAGAGGAGGGTTAACCATTAAGGGACGTTCAGATGGAGAAGAAACGAAGAGCCGGATTCTGGAGCATGCCACCAGTTTATTTGCGCAAAAGGGCTACGGCGCTGTAAGCATGAACGAGGTCTGCACAGCCGCGAAGGTCAGCAAGGGCAGTCTGTATCACCATTTTCCGGGCAAGGATGAATTGTTCCTGTACGTGGTGGAGGTGGATACCCAGAAGTGGCTCAATGAGTGGGAGGAGCTGCGGAGCGGGATTAGCGGAACGGAGGCCCGTCTATACGCGCTGGGGGATCACTATGCAAAGGATATCCAGAATCCGCTGATCCATGCCCTGGAGGAATACGGTAGATCCCATACGCTGTCGGAGGATATCCGCGAGCGTCTCTCACATATTTTCGAATCGGTCACAGAGGCCTGCCGTGTGCTGCTGCAAGAGGGGATGGATTCCGGCTACCTGGTCCGTGGTGACCTGGATAACTATGTAATCACGCTCAGTGCTATGCTGGAGGGAATCAGCCGGGTCCATGAGATCACAGGCAGGACCGATACCCCGGAGACGATCAGGGCATACTACCGTGCGGGAATTCAGATCCTGCTTCAGGGGATAGGGTCGGGGAAGATGGAGCAATAAATAGAGAAATAGATGTATTACAACCGGAGCTTATAGCAAGGCCCTGGGATATACGGAGGGAAACACCATGTCATTACTGTTAAAAAACCGGGGAGCGATGCTGCTCCTGATGTTAAATATCTTTTTGGCGTTCACGGGGATTGGTCTGGTTGTCCCTATTATGCCGACCTATATGAACGAGCTGGGCATTGGCGGGAGTGTGGTCGGACTGCTGGTGGCAGCCTTCTCGCTGACGCAGCTACTGGTCTCGCCCTTCGCCGGAAGACTGTCGGATAAGATGGGCCGCAAAAAAATCATTGTCGGCGGGCTGGCCGTATTCGCCTTCTCGGAGCTTCTATTCGGTCTGGCCAATGCCTCCTGGGTGCTGTTCGTATCCAGAATGCTTGGCGGTATCGGTGCCGCGATGATTATGCCTGCGGTTATGGCTTATGTGGCAGACACCACGACTTCAGAGGAGCGGGCCCAAGGCATGGGCTTCATCAACGCAGCCATTACCACCGGCTTCATCATCGGTCCGGGAATCGGCGGCTATCTTGCTGAGCTGGGCATTCGCGTCCCCTTCTTCGTCGCTGCGGGGGCAGCCGCCATTGTTGCGGTTATCACCCTGTTAGTCCTGCCGGAATCGCGTTCAGCGGAGCTGCGCGAAGAATCAAGAACGATGGAAGGGAATAATGATAGTCTAATCATGCAGCTCATGCGCTCGTATCGTGAGCCTTATTTTTTCGGATTAATTATTGTATTCGTGCTGTCCTTCGGACTGGCCAATTATGAGACGGTATTCGGACTGTTCGTGGATCATAAATTCGCGTTCACCCCTAAGGATATTGCGTTTGTTCTGACCTTCGGCTCCATTGCCGGGGCGGTGGTGCAGATTACCGCTTTCAGCTGGATTCTGAACAAATTCGGGGAGAGCCGGGTCATTTCCGCCTGTCTGCTGATCGCGGGCTTGTCGATTCTCCTGACCCTGTTCGTGCATGGCTTCGTAGCGATTGTTTCTGTGACCTTTGTTGTTTTTCTGGCTATGGATATTCTTCGCCCGGCGGTCGGCACCCAGCTCTCCAAGATGGCAGATGATTCGCAGCAAGGCCTGGTGATGGGAATGAATTCCGCGTATACGAGCCTTGGCAACATTGCCGGCCCGATTGTGGCAGGGGTTCTGTTCGACCTGGATATCAATTTCCCTTATGCGGTGGCTGCGCTCGTCTTGTTCATCAGCTTCATGTTGTCGGTTGGCTATGCCCGGCGGAGAAGAAGCAAGCAGGTTACTGCGGTGCGCTAGTATCCGGAGCGTGAATAGAATAACGGACTTATGATTATGATTGCGGCTGCGCTATCCCGGTGGGGACGGTGCAGCCGCTTCTTCTTGTGTAAGGGACAAACTTTGGTCCTGCGGCAAACTGTGATAGTATTTCAGTAGAGAGTTATGAACTCAGACTGTGTATAGAAAGAGGGATCTACTTGAGCGTTGATACGAATCAGGCGGCGAAGGCGGCGGAAGATGCCGCTGCCCGTCAGGAGCAGGAACTGATACTTGCAGCTATTGCGAAGGAGCTGGGCATCAGTCTGAAGCAGGTAAGAACTACGGTGGGGCTGCTAGATGAGGGCAACACCATTCCGTTCATCGCCAGATACCGCAAGGAAATGACCGGGGAGCTGGACGAGAATGTCCTCCGCGATGTCGAAGAACGGCTCGGATATCTGCGTAACCTCGGTGACCGCAAGAAGGATGTGATCCGCAGCATCGAGGAGCAGGGCAAGCTTACTCCTGAGCTGCAGGCGAGCATCATGAAGGCGGTGAAGCTGCAGGAAGTGGAGGATCTGTACCGTCCGTTCAAGCAGAAGCGCAAGACACGGGCCAGTGTCGCCAAGGAACGGGGACTTGAACCGCTGGCGGATTGGGTGATGGAGCAGAGACGCCAAGGGGTTCCGCTGGAAGAGGCTGCGAAGTATATCAATGCGGACCAAGGTGTGGAGAGTGCCGAGCTGGCGCTGCAAGGGGCGATGGATATCATTGCCGAGAATATTGCCGATGATCCGGCTATCCGTTCCTGGGTGCGCCAGTATACAGCGAGTCAGGGGATTCTGGTCTCCGAAGCCAAAGATGCCCAGCAGGAAAGTGTATACGAGAATTATTATGCGTACCGGGAGCCTGTGCACCGGATGCCACCGCACCGTATTCTCGCGATCAACCGCGGGGAGCGGGAGAATATCCTCAAGGTCGGCATCGAGGTGGTGCCGGACAAGATCCATGCGTTCATCATCCGCAAGCTGGTGAAGGGGCCTTCTCCGGTCAAGGAGCTGCTGGAAGCGGTGACCGAGGATGCCTACAAGCGGCTGATTGCCCCTTCCGTTGAGCGCGAGGTGCGCGGAGAGATGACAGAGAAGGGGGAGACGCAGGCGATCTCCATCTTCTCGGGCAATCTGCGCAGCCTGCTGCTGCAGCCGCCGGTGAAGGGACGGCATGTGCTGGGCGTCGACCCGGCCTACCGCACCGGCTGCAAGCTGGCCGTAGTGGACGATACCGGCAAGCTGCTGGAGGTAGCGGTCACGTATCCGACGCCGCCGAACAACAAGAAGCGTGAGGCGGCGGCCAAGTTCAAGGAGCTGATTGCCAAATATGGCATCCAGCTCATCGTGATCGGCAACGGCACCGGCTCGCGGGAGACGGAGCAGTTCACGGCCGAGGTCATTGCCGAGGTCGGCGATCCTGAGCTGGCCTACCTGATCGTTAACGAGGCAGGGGCCAGTGTGTATTCGGCCTCCAAGCTGGCGCAGGAGGAGTTCCCGGATCTGGATGTGGCGGAGCGCAGCGCCGCCTCCATCGCCCGCCGCGTGCAGGACCCGCTCGCGGAGCTGGTCAAGATCGACCCGAAGGCCATCGGTGTCGGGCAGTACCAGCACGATGTGTCGCAGAAGCATCTGGAAGAGAGCCTAAGGGGCGTCGTGGAGTCGGCGGTTAACCATGTCGGCGTCGATGTGAATACCGCTTCGGCCTCGCTGCTCTCCTATGTGGCAGGAGTGAATACGACGATTGCCAAGAATATTGTGAAGTTCCGCGAGGAGAACGGCAAGTTCACTACGCGCAAGGCACTGCAGAAGGTACCGCGCCTGGGCGCGAAATCCTACGAGCAGTGCATCGGGTTCCTGCGTATCCCCGGAGGCGACAATACGCTGGACCGCACGCCGATCCACCCGGAATCCTACGCGGTGGTCGACAAGTTGTTCCGCGAGCTGGGGCTGGATGTGAAGCAGCTCGGCAGCAAGGAGGTTGCAGAGCAGCTAAGCGCTCAGGATGCGGAGGAGCTGGCGGTGAAGCTTGCGGTGGGCGTGCCTACGCTGCGCGACATCTTGGAGAGTCTTCAGCGTCCGGGCCGCGACCCGCGCGAGGAGCTGCCGCTGCCCATCTTCCGCAAGGATGTGCTGAAGATGGAAGACCTGCTGCCCGGCATGGAGATGCAGGGCACGGTGCGCAACGTAATCGACTTCGGTGCCTTCGTCGACATCGGGATCAAGAACGACGGGCTGGTCCATATCTCCCAGCTTAGCGGCAGCTATGTGAAGCATCCGATGGACGTGGTCTCCGTCGGCGACAATGTCACCGTATGGGTACTCGGCGTGGATGTGAAGAAAGGCCGCGTCAGCCTGACGATGCGCCAGCCGCGCGAGGCGGCGGGCAGCGGGGAGTAGAAGTAGAGGACGTTACGGACTCAGAGCACCTTATTTCGCTGAAATCGGCGTTGTGCTGATCGTTTGCGGACTCAGGAGCCGTTAAGTCAGGCTTCGGAGCCTGTAAATAGGCCTGACAGCCTCCTTAGCGTCTTTTGAGTCCGTTTAGGCTGACAAAAGAGGCATTTCAAAGTGAATAACGGCATCCTGGTCCGCAAAGGACCGGAGAATCAAAAATGAGCTGTGCTTTCCTTCATCAGGATTGCACAGTTTTTTTGAAATATAGAATTCATATGTTTCACACGATAACTTATCCTTCTATTTCTCGCTGAAACGGTACCGTCCTTTAAAAGGACGGCAAAGCCGTTTCCACTTGTAGGCTGGGCTTATGAATTTGAGTTGGAGATTCATGTGGAGAATATCATTTGTTTTAAGCATGACATATGCTTTGATAAAACTATGGCACAAGGAGGCATTCAAAACGAAAGAGGTTAATTTATGAGTGATCCACAGACGGCTTCACCCTTGCGAACGGATCAGGACGAGCAGGCAGTGCCGGTGCGCAAGCTGCTGGAGCTGCCACTGGCGTATATCCGGTTTCTGGCAGGGATGTTTATTTCCAGGTTGGGGGATTCTTTGTTCACCTTTGCGATTCCATGGATCTCCTACGAATTAACGAAATCGAGTATTGTAATGGGCTCTATGTATGCGGTAAGTGTCTTGCCCATCGTTCTGTTTGGTCCGGTTGTAGGGAGTCTGGTTGACCGATGGGACCGAAAAAGGCTGATGATTGTAACGGATATTTTAAGGGCGCTACTGGTCGCATTGATTCCCTTGCTGCATTTTTCCGGCCTGCTTCAGCTTTGGCACCTGTATGCAATCTCTTTCGTGCTTACTATACTGTCTTTGATGTTCGATGTGTCGATAGTCGCGATCATCCCGCAACTTGTGCCTGCACAATTGACAAGAGCCAATGCTTCGTACCAATTGACCAACCAAATTGCTGAGATGGCTGGACCTTTACTTGCCGGAGTGATTATTGCTGGGATCGGCGGCTTCAATACGCTTTGGCTAGATGCGTTGTCCTTTGGAGGTACGCTTATTGTTCTTATGTTAATGGCAGACTTGGGGCACTCTCGCTCAGCGGCGAGTATAGGGAGGATTTTTAGCGATATCGGAGAAGGGTTCAAGTGGCTGGTACGCTCGAAGATCAATTTGTCTTTTTCGTTTCAGGCTATGATCGGTAACTTCGGGTATAGTGCTGTTTTTGGTGTCTTAATGTTCTATTTGTTAAACACCTTGCATTTGAATACCCAGCAGAGCAGCATTAATTATACCTTGTTAGGCTTTGGCGGAATGATCGGCAGTCTGCTTGCTGTTCCGCTGGAGAGACGTTTCCGCCGGGGACTGTTAATTCCTGTATTACTCGGAGTGGGGACTCTGGGATTCAGTTTTGCTGCAATCAGCGACTTTTGGCTGGCTCCCGGCATTGCCTTTCTAGGGGTTACTACTTGTAATGTGGCTTGGAATACCATTGTAACCTCAGTCCGGCAAGAGACGATTCCACAGGATATGATTGGACGTGTTCTGGGCTTCTCTAGAGTGCTTACCCGGCTGGCAATGCCTCTGGGAGCAATGACGGGAGCGGCCTTGTCAGAATGGACGGATCCCCGTGCAGTGTTCGCTGTGGCCGCAGCTGCCAAACTGCTTGAGGTAATTATTGCCTTGGTGACACCGATCCGCAAACTTTAAGCTGTCTAACGATATTTCACTAAAAGGGAGTAGATATTCATGAATCTGAATCTTAAAGGTAAAAACGTACTAGTGGCTGCCTCCAGCAAAGGCATCGGGAGAGCGGTGGCCGAGGAATTTGCCAGGGAGGGCGCGAATGTGGCCCTCTGCTCCCGGAATGAGGAGCAGCTCCGCAAGACGGCGGAGGAGATCAGGGAGCGTTACGGGGTGAAGGTGTACAGCCGCCAGGCCGATCTAACGGTTAAGGCGGACATTGAAGCGTTCGTACAGGGAAGCGTTGAATCCTTTGGCGGGCTTGATGTGCTGGTAACCAATGCAGGAGGCCCGCCCGGAGGAACCTTCGAGGAAATGGAGGATGAGCAGTGGGAGCTGGCGTTCCAGCATAACCTGATGAGCGTGATCCGGCTGATCCGCTGCGCCTTGCCGTATTTGAAGAAATCCGGTGCCGGCAGAATCGCCAATGTCGCTTCCATCTCCGTGAAGCAGCCCATCGATGGACTGATTCTGTCCAATACGTTCCGCACCGGGATCGCCGGTCTGGCCAAGACGCTGGCTGGTGAGTTCGCTCCATACGGTATTCTGATTAACACGGTGGGACCGGGACGCATTGCCACGGACCGGACGCTGTATCTGGATGGTCTCAAGGCAGAGGCCCGGAAGGTCAGTATAGAAGAGGTCCAAGCGGAGTCCGAGCGGAGCGTTCCCCTTGGGCGTTACGGCCAGCCTGAGGAGATTGCGCGAATGATCGTCTTCCTCTGCTCCGAAGCCAATTCCTACAGTACAGGCCAGACCGTATTGGTGGATGGCGGCTTGGTCAAAGGGCTTTAGAATTCTCAATTCCAACTCTAATCAGTAAAAGTTGAGAGAATAAAAGAATGGGTCAGCCAGTTATTCGGTTGGCCTATTTTGGCGTTTTGATTAGAGATGATTGAAGGGACTTTAACTATTTAAGTTTGCCCGCGTTGAAATCTGGTAATTATTAAACTTTTTAATACAAAATCAAATGAGCTTAAAAAAATTACGTATTTACCAGGAAGTATTTTCTTATTTAATACATATTGTATAATTTACTTAAAATGGAGGGGATGCAAATGGATGATATTGACCTGCAAATCCTGGGGTTACTGAAGAGGAATAGCCGGATGACCAGCTCCGATATCTCGAAAATGATTCATCTGTCGGTTCCATCCATTGCGGAGCGAATCCGGAAGCTGGAACGAAACGGGGTCATAGCGCAGTTCACCGTCAAGCTGGACCGTAAGGCTATGGGCAAGAACTGTGTAGTCTATATTTTCCTCCAGCTCAGCAGCTCGGTGGATACTCAAGGCTTCCGTGAGAGTATCATCCAATCCCAGGAAGTACTGGAGTGCCATCATATTTCCGGTGAATATGATTATCTTCTGAAAGTGGCATTAGCAGATCTATCCGGTGTTGAGACCTTCATTACACAAACGCTTAAAGCCCGTTACAGCATTGTCCGATCGAACACCATTTTCAGTCTATCTGCCCTGAAAGAGGAATAGAAGCGAAGGAGCGGTTATCTATGTCATGGGAATGGATATCGAAAGGTATATTGCTGGGCCTGTCCATCGCGGCTCCCGTTGGGCCTATCAGTATTTTGTGCATCAGAACGACAATTACCAGAGGATTCAGAACAGGGCTGTACAGCGGGCTGGGTGCGGCAACCGCAGATGCTGTGTTCGGCATACTGGCAGGATTAGGATTGACAGCTTTGACTGCTGCTCTAGTGAATTACAACATTATACTGCAGGTGGTTGGCGGATTGTTTATTTGCTGCTTAGGGATAAGATCGTTACTACGGGTTCCGGCCATAGAAGCAGCTCATTCTACTGCCAGCCCAGGTGTGCTGGGTTCTTATGCTATGACGTTTCTGCTCACGCTGTCTAACCCGATGACGATTATATTTTTTCTGGGCGTATTCGGAGCTACTGGTGTTCTACTGTCGCATAAGCTCACAGATATGGTGTTTCTGGTTACAGGCGTGTTCCTGGGCTCAGCACTATGGTGGGTCCTCCTCTCAGGAGCGGCTGCGCTGCTTCGGAATAAGGTACTGGAGGGACCCTTCAAGCTCTCCCTATTTAACAAAATGTCCGGGGGAGTACTGTTTGTATTCGGTGTAGTTACCCTTGTGAAATCCGCAGCTGTGTTTTTGTAACGAGGACGCAAGCGCCACCACCCCAGCAGTATAAAACAACTATAGTTATTCAAGAACGGAAGCCCTTTGCCAGGTGGTGTTATGATGGACAGAAACAGAAGGTGGCGGTTGGGAATTGAGCAAAAGAGTGATCCGGCAGTTTGAAGAGAGGGATATGGCGGCGCTTGGCGCGATGTACGAGCAGGTGTCGGCGCAGGAGGATGTGCTGTTCTGGTGGGTCGGGGATGCGGACAACTGGGAGAATGTCTTCTGCGCTTTTGAAGGGGAGCAGATGGTGGCCAAGGGCCAGCTGCAGCTCTTTAATGTGGTGCCTCCGGGACGCGCGGCGGAGAGTAAACACAAGATTTTCGTGAATCTGAAGACGTTGCCCGGACGGGAAAAGGATCTGGAGCTGCGTGACAGCGTCTACGCGCTTCTGCTGGAACGGGCACAGGTGCTGAAGCGTACGCTGCCCCCGGAATATGGGACCCTCCTGTGCACAGGCAATTATGCGCCGGAGGAGAGCTGCCATGCTTATTTCGCAAAGCATCTTGGTTACCTGCCGGATAGCTGCTTGTATACGCTCCAGCGCGACCTTCGTGAACCCGTCCATGCGGTGGAGCTGGAGGAAGGCCTTGAATTGACCAATGCGCCTATGGATTCGCCGGAGCAGCGGGCGGCTTATCTGGAACTGGAGGCGGAGATCTGGCCGGAGACCCCGCTCGGAATGGAGCGTCTGCTGGAATATCAGGAGCATCCGCTCTGGACATGGATGGTTGTGCGGGATGCAGGCCGGGTGGCGGGCAGTCTGATGGTCTGGCAGGAAGAGGAGCTTGGCATCATTGAAGATGTATTTGTCTGCAAGCCCTGGAGAAGAAGGGGCATTGCCAAGGCGCTGCTGAATCATGCGTTAATGTATCTTCAGGAGAAAGGGCTGGAGCAGGCGCAGCTGGTCGCACTGACCACGAATGATTCCGCGCTGTCTCTGTACCGGTCAGCCGGGTTCCAGACCGGGCGTCAGGAGATCCGGTACTATAAGGAGTTGGACTAAGCGCTAACCAGCCAGCCGCAGGCCGCGCTAACCAGCCGATCCAGAGTGTGAGATCTTCAGTCCGCAACGGGTGGACTTACTGGTTCATGGATATTGTAAAATCAAGCATCACAAAGAGCGCACCGGCCGGGTATCCGGCGGTGCGCTCTTTGTGATGCATCTAGTAGATCGTCAGATTTAAAAAGGTGGAACAGATGCAATTCCCCTTCAAAATATCATCTTTTCCAAGCGGGGGTTGTTCTTCAGGGACGTTTGGCTTAGCGTAACGGACTGAGGCGCTCTTATTAAGTAAGAAAGTCGTCACTTGGGCGGGTAACGGACCCCATGGAGCTTATCCCCTGCAATTCAGCTCCGAAACGTCTCGTAGAGAGGCGATAAGGTCGCCTGAGTCCGTTACGCTGCAAAAGGTGGCGTTCTCGTGGGGATAAGGCCTCTCCGGTCCGTTAGATTTTGGGATGGAGTTTCGCAAGCTTATCCACCCTATTAAATCTGATGCTGCGATTGTGTTCCGTTTTTCGTATACATTTGGGCGGATTACCTTGGCACCAGCACAATGTGTTCTCTTTTTCGCATACATCTGGTCCAATGACTTCGCTCTTTAAGTTCTTCATACCTTATCGCTCCTACTCACCCTTTTAAATCTGACACTGTACTAGTTAGGTGGAGGCTGTTACTTTGTCACTCTGGAAGCAGCCGAGGTTGCCGAGCCTGGTGTAGCTTGGGCTACTGCGGTATAGCCTTCCGGCAGATAGGTGACGGCGGTGCCTGCCGAGATGACCTGCGGGTTCATGGAACCGGGCTTCGGTGAGGTGACCTTGAAGTAGATCACTGCGGTTTTGTCAGCACCGAACTCAATCCGTTCAATGACCAGGCCATACCCCGGGTTCGGCAGATTGGATACAGTCACCGTAGCTTTGTTCACACCAGCGGCGGCTTTGTCCAGCGTAACGGCGGCATCGTATGTGGTGGACGGGGCCGAAATGTTCTCATCCATCATAATCACTTCCTTCACGAATTTGGCGGCATCGTAGACCAGGACGGCAGCTTCTGCACGGGTAACCGCCTCATTCGGACGGAAGGTGTTATTCTTCTCCAGCGTGACCAGTCCGGTGTTGATCAGAATCTGCAGGCTGTTCATCTCCGCAGGGGATAGCTTGCCGCCGTCTGTAATGTTGGCATACATCTCCGTATAGGCGAAGTCCCCTTTGTTCTGAAGCGCCTGAAGCAGCAATTGTGCGAACTGTACCCGTGTCATCACAGCATTAGGGTCAACCGAGCGCTCCAGCGACAAGCCGCTTTCTTTGGCCTTCAGGAATGCGGAGGCATACCAGGCGGTATTTTTTACGTTGTCAAAATAATCGCTGGCCTTCTTGCCAGAGGGTTGCTGCGGAGCAAGCTTCAGGCCGCTCACCATGAACTGCACGCCTTGCGCATACGTAAGGCTGGACTTCGGCGCGAACTTGTCGCTGGTCACTCCGTTAAGGATGCCCTCCTGATGAAGGGCATTGATTTTGGCTTCGGCCGCATGGCCCTTCAGATCTGAGAAAGCGGAAGCCGGTGCCCCGATAGCTAAGGTTGCCGCCAGAATGCTACAGGCCAGCGAGATTTTGGCCGTGCGCATCCGGGTTAATGTATTCTTCATTGTACATCACCTCGTATCCTCTTAGATGGGATTTAGGAGCAAAAGGTTGCAGCCCGCCACTCCATAGATGGAATTATTATTCTCTAACCCCGCAGCACTGATTCTCCACACTCGAAAAAAATTCATCATGTGTCAATTTTCACCTACCGAAAGTCGAATCTTCGCCTGAATTCAGCTACTTTTGCAGCCAAAAAGGTCAATATACGATGATTAAAAGGTAATATACGGTGAGACAGGGTGCGGAAGAAAAATTATAATAATGATAACGCTTTCGTGAATAATGCGAAGCAGGAATAGCTTGTATTACCTGAGTGTTTTGTGACCTAATAGTTCCGAGTCTCCCGGCTAACAGAGCTTCGCTCTTAAGCATAGATCATTTATGAATTCCTACTAAGGGGGTAAGTCAAATGAGAAAAAAGAGTATTCTTGCCTTGATGCTGGCAGGCGCTTTGGCAGGACTATCACTCACAGGCTGCAGCAGTAAGGGGAACAGCCCGGATGCGGGGAACGACGGCAGCAACACGCCGGAGGGGAAGACGAAACTGAAGGCGATTATCGTGAAGCATTCACTAACCAAAGATGTCACGCAAATGAAATGGCTCGCTGAAATAGAAGAGAAGGCGAATGTCGAAATTGAATGGCAGCAAATCTCTGCGGACTGGGATCAGAAGAAAAGTGCCCTGTTTGCCAGCGGTGAAATTCCGGATTTGCTGTTCAATGCGACCTCTAACTCCGATTTTGTACAATTCAACGGGTTGTTCGAGGATCTGGGCCCGCTGATTGAGAAGGACGCTCCTAATATTCAAAAGATGTTCAGCGAGCACCCGGAATTGAAAACGCTTGCTACTCAAATTGACGGGAAGCTCTACGGCACTCCGCGTTATAAGGGGATCTGGCCCGGCTCCACCGCCTCAATGTTCATTAACAAAACCTGGCTCGACAATCTCGGCCTTCAGGTGCCTACGACTTGGGATGAGCTAGAGACTGTGCTGCTTGCCTTCCGCGAGGGAGACCCGAATCAGAACGGGGATAAGACGGATGAGATTCCGATGGACTTCAACCCGATCGGCTGGGATTTCACACCGAAGCTGCTGCTGGGCAGCCTTGGGCTGCCTCTGTCCAACGGGGCGAGCGACGGCTACTTCACCGAAGGGGCCCAGGTTAAGAATTTCTATGTAGATGAGCGGTTCAAGACACTCATGCAATTCCTGCAGAAGCTGTACAGCCAGAACCTGATCAGCAAGGAAGTGGTCACGCAGGATTACTCCAAATACCAGTCCGTTGCCCGCGGGAATGGAACTACAGCCAAGGTCGGATTCACCTGGGGCTGGGAGACAGGAGACCGCTTCGGCAATGAGCTGAAGGATCAATATGTTACCCTGCCGCAGCTGAAGCAGCATGCAGACTCTACGAATGAGCTGTACTGGAGCAATGACTACTACTACCAGAATTACGGCTCCAATGCGGTGTCGGTCAGTGCCCGCTCCAAGAACAAGGAAGCCGCGATGCGGTTCATTGATGCTTTTTATGAGCCGGAGGTTAGTCTGCAGGTCCTGTTCGGCGGGATGAATGACACAGATAAGGGAATCAAGGATAACGGGGACGGCACGTATGCGATTCTTCCTCCGGCGGATGCATCCCTCGACCCGGGCTCGTGGAAATGGACGAATTCGTTCGCGGATAATGGTCCGATGTACATTGCCGATGCGCTGAAGGACAAGGTGACGCTTGGCTCGGATATGCAGAATGTGCTGAAGGAGAAGGCTGTCTATGATGAGCTGTTGAATAAGGCAGACGAGAAGAGCAATGTCTACCCGCAGAACTTCATGAAGTACAGCACGGAGGACACCAACACCCTGGCAATGAATCAGGCGAACGTCAATAATATCACGGATCAAAAGTGGGCCAACTGGCTGACCACCAAGGTTGATATTGAGAAGGAGTGGGCTGCGTATGTCGCCTCCGTCAATAGCTCCGGCCTGGAGCAGAATCTGCAAATCCGCCAAAAGGCTTATGACGAATACCTCTCGACCTTGAAATAGTGGACTTGAATGGAAGGGGCGCTCCCAAATGAAACCAGCACAGACCACGGTGCCGCATCAGACGCTGCGCGGGAACGGATGGCTTCGTAAGCAGGCCGGGCATTACCAGCTATGGCTGATGGTGCTTCCTGCGGTCATTTACATCGCCATTTTCTGTTATGGTCCGATGTATGGTATCCAGCTTGCTTTTCGTGAATTTGATTTCAGTAAAGGACTGACGGGCGGGGAATGGGCCGGGTTCAAATATTTCGAGCAGTATTTCAACAGCCCGATGTTCTGGCCTACGCTGCGAAATACGTTTATCATTGCGTTTTTCTCCATCCTGCTAGGCTTCCCGATGCCGATTCTGCTGGCGCTGGTGGTTAACTCGATCCGCAGCAACAGACGCAAGCGTATCCTGCAGACTACGGTGTATATGCCTTACTTCATTTCTACCGTTGTTCTGGTTGCGTTGCTGCAGATTATGCTGTCTCCTACCACCGGACTGATCGACGGCTTCCTGAAGGCCTTGCACCTGATCCCTGCGGATACGAATTTGATAGGTGACCCTGGTGCCTTCGTTCCGGTGTATGTCATCTCTGCCATCTGGCAGGCCTGCGGCTGGAACAGCATTATCTTCATCGCCGCCCTGTCCTCGGTGGATGCGCAGCAGTATGACGCCGCCCGGATTGACGGGGCTAACCGCTGGCAGACCGTCTGGCACGTGGAGCTTCCGGCCATCCTGCCGACGATTATTATTTTATTGATTATGAATATGGGCAGCATACTCAGTGTGGGCTTCGAGAAGACTTTTCTTATGCAAAATAGTCTTAACAAGCCCGTCTCGGAGGTCATCTCCACGTATGTCTTCAATGTGGGCGTGAAATCCAACCAGTTCAGCTTCGGTTCAGCGGTCGGACTATTTAATACCCTGATCAACTTCACGTTCCTGATGCTGGCGAATGCACTGGCCAAAAAAACTTCAAAAATCAGTCTGATGTGAGGAGGAAATGGGATGTCAAACAGTCACGCCGCTCATTCGCAAAAGATACAGCATTCGGGCGGTATCGCAGACAGGCTGTATACGCTGGTGGTTGCGGTTATAAGCATCGCCGCGTTCATCATGGTCGCGTACCCGCTGTATTTCATCATCATAGCTTCCGTCAGCAACTCCACCATGGTGAACCAGGGACAGGTTATTCTATGGCCTAAGGACATTAACCTGTACGGCTATGAGCAGATATTCAAGGACACCCGGATCTGGCAGGGATATAAAAATACGATTATTTACACGGTGCTGGGCACGCTGCTCAATCTGCTGGTCACGCTCCCTGCGGCGTATGCCTTGTCCCAGCGGAAATTCCGGGCACGCAGGTTCATTATGCCGCTGTTCGTGATCACGATGTATTTTGGCGGGGGCATGATTCCTACCTATCTGCTTATCCGTGACCTGAATCTGCTGAATACGCCTTGGGTAATGATTGTGAACGGCGCCATTAGTGTATACAATCTGATTATTACAAGAACCTTCTTCGAGACTTCTATACCGGAGGAGCTGCACGAAGCGGCTACCCTGGATGGCTGCTCGCACTTCCGCTACTTCATCTCGGTGGTGGTTCCGCTGTCCAAGGCGGTGATCTCCGTCATCACGCTCTATTATATGGTGGGTCACTGGAACGACTTCTTTAACGCCTTGCTCTATATCAACACGGATAGCTTACAGCCGCTGCAGATCGTCCTGCGCAATATTCTATTATCCAATCAGGCGTTCGCGGGCGGAGCCGGATCAGGTGCCGGGGCCGGTGCGGGCAGCTATGCCCAGCAGTTCGCGGATCAGATCAAATATGCGGTCATTATCGTATCGACGGTGCCGGTGCTGATTATCTATCCGTTTATCCAGAAGTACTTCGAGAAGGGCGTAATGATCGGTGCGGTGAAGGGCTGAGCGTATAGCTGACGCTGCGTGCAGCATCCAGTGGGCCGGGAGGAGGGAACCTCAGTGAAAAAAAGTCTTGAACTGCTCGATTCCATCGGCGAACCCGTATCTCAGGATATGAAGGAAAAGCTTATGCATGGCAGCAGACAATTCCGCATGAGTGTGCATGTAACCAAGCTATCCTCGCTCAATAATCTGGTGCTGTATTCCCACTGGCATGAAGAGCTGGAGCTGCTGTTCATGATCAAGGGCACGGCCAAATTCCATGTGGGGCAGGAGAAATTGGTCGTCCAGAGCGGAGAGGCGGTTTTCATTCAACCCAATATGCTGCATTCGGCGATTCGGGTGGATCAGGAGGAGATTATTTTCTGCGCGGTGCTGGTGCACTTCAATTTCCTCTCCAGCCTGGAGAGAGACCAGATTCAGCAGCAGTTTGTTTCCCCGCTTTTCCTCGACAACCGGCGTTATCCGCTGCTGATCGGGCGGGAGCTGGAGGAGAAGCTGCGGCTGATTCCACTGCTGGAGGAGGTGCGGGATCTCTATCAGCAGGAGGCGCACGGCTATGAGATGCTGATTAAGGCTAGACTGTTCGAGGTGCTGTACCGGCTGGAAAAGTGTGCGGCTGAGCATCCGCGGGCAGGACTGCCCGGGCAGTCCCGGGGCGGCAACAGCTCCATGCTGGCCAAAAAAACGCTGGCCTACGTCCAGCAGAACTACAGTAAGCGGATCACGCTCTCCGATATGGCGCAGCAGGTCAACATGAGCACGTCTTACTTTTGCCGGTTCATGAAGAAGCAGTTCGACCTGTCCCCGATGGACTTCCTGAACGAATACCGGATCTCGGAGGCGGTCAGCCTGCTGGAGACCACGGATAAGAAGATCATGGAGATCTCCGGCATGACCGGCTTCAGCAATGTGAACCGGTTCACGGAGATGTTCAAGAAGACCTACGGCTGCCGCCCGATGGATTACCGGAACCGGCTGCGGTTGAGTAAGTAGGCGTAAAACAAGAAAAAGCAGTTCCCTATACGGGAACTGCTTTTATCTATCTATAGATAGAGAAGCTTACTTCGCTGGAGCCGACGGATCAAGCCAGCGCGAACCCATTACAGGCTCAGCCGTTGCAGTGTAGCCTGCGGGCAGGTATGTGGATACCGAGCCTTTGGTGATCACTTGCGGGTACATTTTATCCGGGTCAGGCAGGGTTACCTTGAAGTAGATTACCGCCTTAGTGGCGCTGGTGAACTCGATACGCTCTACCGCGAGACCGTAGCCGGGGTTCGGCAGATTGTCAACGGTGATGGTGGCTTTGTTAACGCCTTCAGCGACTTTGTCCAGGACTACATCAGAGACGTAATTGTTAGCCGGAACCGGCTCCGGCTCAGAAGGCTCATTGCCCGGATTGTTCGGCGTAATCACCCGGTCGGCGAATTCAGCGGCATCATGGATCATAACAGCGGCTTCAGCGCGGGTAATCGCATCGGACGGGCGGAATTTCCCGTTATCCAGTGTGAGCACCTTCGTGTTCAGCAGCACCTGCAGGCTGTAATTAACCTCTGGAGTAAGTTTATCGCCATCCTCAATCATGAAGAACATCTTGGTTACCGGGAAATTGCCCTTGCTCTGCAAGGCTTGGGTCAATAGATGGGCGAATTCCGCGCGGGTCATCGGTGCATTCGGGTTGATATCCTTTGCCAGTGTCAGGCCGCTCTGCTTCGCAAGGGCGAAGGAGGAGGCGTACCAGGCATTATCTTTTACATTGTCAAAGAGCTGGCTGGCCTTAGTATTGCTGTCGGAACCGGCTTTCGGTGCAAGCGCCAATCCTTTTACAAGAAACTGTACGGCTTGCGCATTCGTCACTTTGGCATTGGGAGCAAACAGGTCGTTCGTAATTCCGTTAATTACACCGGCGCTATGCAGTGTATTGATCTTGGTTTCGGCTGAATTTCCCTTGAGGTCCGAAAAGGCAAATGCGGACGCTCCGAAGGATAAGCTGGCAGCCAGGATTCCGCACGCGATGCTCATTTTTTTTGCGTGCTTCGTTAGATTAGTTGGTTTCATTGTGCATCACCTCTATATACTCAGATGGTTCTTTACGGCGAAAGGTTGCAGTTGTCCGGAAAATAATACGAAAAAACTTAGGACAACGGGGTAAACCGGGTGGTCCACAGGTAAAATTTATTTTGCGGATCGGTAAATCCTCTTTTATTCTGATCCAGGGCTGCGATTCTCTTCATCTCTTCGTCCGACAAGGAGAAATCAAACAGCTCCAGATTCTGTTTCAGCCTTGCAGGAGTAACGGACTTCGGAATCACAGCGATATCCCGCTCAAGGTTCCATCTCAGGATGACTTGCGCCGCTGTTTTATCATACCTCTCTGCCATTTCGGTGAGTACAGGGTGCGCAAGCATCTCCAGGTTACCGTGTCCAAAAGGGCTCCACGCAACATGCTGGATACCGTGCCCCCTCATATAATCATGAAGCGACCCTTGCTGGAGCAGCGGGTTCGTCTGAATTTGATTCACTGCGGGGACAATCGTCCCCTGCTTCATGACCTTGTCCAGATGCTCCGGCTCAAAATTGGACACCCCGATCGCCCGGATATTCCCCTCCTTGTATAAAGACTCCAGGACATGCCAGCTTTCCAGATAGTGCTTGGCGGGCCAGTGGATCAGGTAGAGATCGACATAATCCGTTTGGAGTTTTTGAAGACTGGCTTCAAAGGCTTTACGGGTCTTTCGCCCCAGGTCCGTGCTCCATACTTTGGTCGTAATAAAGAGCTCGCTTCGAGGTACACCCGATTTCTGAATAGCCCTGGCTATCAGCTCCTCGTTGCGGTAAGCTGCTGCCGTATCCAGATGCCGGTACCCGTTCTGAAGCGCCCATACTAGAGCGTCTTCATTATTGTCTTTGATGTTATACACACCCAGACCCACCTTCGGCATCTGGACTCCGTTATTCAAAACGAAATGTTCCATTTCGCATCTTCCTTTCCGTTTGAGTTCGTATAACCAGCCCTCTTGGTCAACGATTATAGCATAAGAAGGCAACGAATCATCATTGGGAAAGAAAATCGAGACGGATGCACTTCGTAGGATTTTTATGAGAAAAGCAAAAAAATAATCCGGAGATAGCATGGATTATGCTCTTTTCTCCGCTGTCGCACTCCGTATAATAATCAGGCTTGCATTCCCAAATATGAACCCATATAATTAAACCGAACAGTCGGTTTTTTAGGAGGAATGAAATGAGTACACCAAAAGGTTCGGTAAAGCGGAGTATGATCCTAGACCAGGCGTTGGAGCTTTTTGTGCAGAAGGGATATGCCGCCACCTCGATGGAGGATATCGTCAAGCACACCGGGGTCAGCAAGGGCAGCATTTATTACCACTTTTCCAGCAAAGATGATTTGTTTGTGAGTATGGTCGAAAAAATCAACCGCGAATGGGTGGAGGAGTGGTCGGAGATTCGCCGCCAATTTCCGGAGGTCGGAAGCAGACTGATGGGAGCAAGCTTGCATTTTGTGAACAGCTTCCAGAGTCCTCTGACGAAGGTGGCTGAAGAGTTCTCCATGAATATGCAGGATGGTTACCAGGAGATACATCAGCGGCTGATTGAGATCTCAATGGTGCAGATTGAAGTATTTACCGAGATCTTCCGGGAGGGAATGGAGCAGCAGGTTTTTACTAAGGCGGACTCGAGCCGACTGGCTGTGTTATTCACCAGTATGTTAAGCGGCTTGACGCTGTACCCCCAAGTGTTCCCCAAAGACGGGATGCACCAGCATACGCAAGAAGCGGTGGCTGTGTTATTGGAGGGAATTAAGAAGAAATGAATGAAGCGCAGCCTGTTCGAGTCGTTGAACCGCACTACTCGGGCAGGCACGCTTTATTTGAGAATTATTAAACCGAACGGTCAGTTTTATTGAAAAAGGAGGTAATACGATGAAAGAATTGTTGCGAAATCGGGTATTTCTGCTGGTGATGGCCTCGGATGTGCTGCAGCAGGTGGGGATTTGGGTGCGAAATATGGCTTTGCTCTATTATGTGGTGCAGCAGACGCAGGGTGACCCGGTGGCTGTGTCCTTGCTTACGGTGGTGGAATACGCGCCGATTTTCTTATTTTCCCTGGTGGGCGGTGTGCTGGCTGACCGTTGGCGCCCCAAACGCACCATGATCTGGGGCGATGTTCTAAGCTTTCTCTCCATTGTGCCAATTTTATTTGTGGTGGCATGGGGATACTGGCAGGCGGTTTTTATTGTGACGATGATCTCCGCGATTGTGTCGCAGTTCTCCCAGCCATCCTCGGCCAAATTGCTTAAAACCCATGTTCCTGAACAAGAGTTGACGGCTGCCATGGCGATGACCCAGATGGTCGGCTCGCTGTTTATCATTCTGGGCCCCATCCTCGGCACCTTTGTTTACTACACCTTCGGAGTTATGGTTTCCTTGAGCAGCCTGCTGGTAATCTTTGCGCTTTCCGCTTGTTTTTTGCTCTTCCTGCCGGATTCGCCGCGCTCCATGGAAAGGTTGTCAGTGCAGGCTGTGGTCAGGGATTTACGCGGCGGACTGCTCTACCTGCGGGAACATGCCAACTTGAAAGTGTTGATGGTGATGTTTGGCGTCCTTGCTCTGGGAGCTGGTCTGACCGCTCCGCTTGACATCTTTCTGGTTACGGAGCGGCTGGGATTGGCAGAAGCAGACTTGCAGTGGTTTACCGCCTTGTCCGGCTTGGGCCTCCTGATCGGGGCAATAATCGCCGCCAGCCTGTCCGGTCGCCTGAAGGGCAAAGGGGTGGTTTTCGCCGGTTTGATTTTGCTCGGGGCGGGGACGATGATTGAAGTATGGTCGGTCTGGCCCATTCTAACAGGCGGGATGCGGCTGATTACCGGTCTGTTCCTGGCTTTAACGCAGACTGTAATTGGCACGTATATGCTGACTTTGGTTCGAGCTGAATATATCGGACGGATTAATGGCCTCATCACTCCAATTTTTATCGGGTGTACGCTGATCGGGACAGGACTTTCTGGTATGCTGGTGGCGCAAAGCTCGCTTATCTTTGTCTATATGCTATCCGGTTTGATTTTGATGCTGGCGGCCTTGGTAGCGCTTCGTCTACGCTTCGACTACCCTGTAGCTAAGCAGGCAGAGGGGGGAGAAACAGCGGGTAAGTAATGCAGATAGAGGGTTGTCCGTAAAACAGAGGACCGTAGCGAAAATGCGCGGCCCTTTTTTGTTCATTTTTCAAGTAAGAAGCTATGATATTTTTCCTTTTATA
Source organism: Paenibacillus sp. FSL R7-0210 (assembly GCF_038009085.1). Taxonomy (NCBI): domain Bacteria; kingdom Bacillati; phylum Bacillota; class Bacilli; order Caryophanales; family Paenibacillaceae; genus Paenibacillus; species Paenibacillus sp. FSL R7-0210. The sequence goes on along the minus strand of NZ_JBBPAR010000001.1, from coordinate 5,077,352 downwards.
TCCCAAAAAATACTATATTATAGAAAATGTAATCTTTGTGAAACCGGTAGTATTTGAGAAGAATGGGATTGGAGAGAAGTTCATGCGTGTTGCGCTGGTGTGTTGTGCAGATTCCACAGAGCCTTGTGAGGATTGCAGGTTTAAGAATGTTCATTCTTTTTTTTCACAGGTGTACGGTTGTAAGGTATTGCATTTCAAGGAGCTTGAGGCGCTCGTCGATATTGTGAAGGAAGGCCTACAGCTGGATGGTGTAGTGATCAGCACCCCTGATTTCAACCCGGGCTTCATTCACACGATGCAGTATCTGCAACAGATGCTTACGCTGAGAATATTCTTCATTGTAGAAGAGATCAGCGCGCAGGGTACCCCTGTCCCTTTTCCTTCCAATCATATGTACATCAGCAGCTTCGAGCGCAACGGCTTCCAGGAGGAATTGTTCAGCCGGTTGCGCTGCTGGTTCGACGAAGGACTGGCCCCTCACACACACCACACCAGACAAATCAAGGATATCGCCCTTCATCTGCACTCCAAATCCCTGAAGGTCGGAGAATTCGTCATTGAGCTTACCTGTAAAGAGTTCGAACTCCTGGAGCTGCTGCTGGAATGCCAGGGCCAGTACATCCCCACCGAGCAGATTCTGCACCAGCTATGGGACAGGTATACATCCCCTGAGATTGTGAGGCAGTACGTATACAAGCTGAGGCACAAAATCGAGATCATCTCCGGACGAAGCGACATCATCCTGTTTCGCCGGGGGATCGGATATTCGGTGAACCCATTGATCTGACAGAGTTCTGTCAGGTCTTTTTTTGTGCCCGGGAAACACATAGATTGTAATCTTCCGTCTCCTCCCATAAATCAACAATAACTGTAAATTAACGCAAGCTTAACAGCCGGGTTATGTCCCCTTCCGGGCTTAGGCGTTACGATGTCATTAATACGAATGGGGAGGCATATGGAGTGGCAACGATTCAGAACAGTATCTGGATTCACGCAGACCGGATCACCGTATTTGAGCGTACGAATGATATTGCGCACTGGACAGATTTATTCACGGAATATAAGGAAACGCGGGTGCTGGAGCAAGGGGAGGCCTACATCCGGTTTGAGCTGACGACACATCCCGAGGGGAATCGGCCTTCACGCACATGGGAATCGGAACGCTGGCTGGACCGGCCGAACTTCCGGATTACGGCCAGACGCCTGGCGCCGCTGCTGCCGTTCAAGCATATGAATCTCGAATGGCTCTATGAGGAGCAGGACGAAGGGACGTATATGACCTGGATTCAGGAATTCGAGGTAGATCCGGCAAGCGGGCTGACCGGAGAGCAGGTGGAAGCGCATCTGAACCGCACGACCAAGGAGCAGATGACGGCGATCAAGCACAATATCGAGAAGCAAACGGTTCGGAGCTGAGGGCTTATATGGAGAATGTGACAAGAAAAAGAGTCGTGATCACCGGCATGGGGCTGCTTACCCCGCTGGGGAATACGCTGGAGCAGTTCTGGAGGAACAGCCTGCAGGGCAAGGTGGGATATGACCGCTTGCAGGGCTATGAGCATATGGCGTTGAAAAGCCGCGTTACCGGCACAATACCGCAGTTCGAGCATTTGGGCCGGACGGCTGATGAAGCGCAGCGGGCAGGCATGGGGCGGCCGGGTATTCTGGCGGTCAACGCCGCGATAAGGGCGGTTGCCGATGCGGGGCTTGCGTTCACGAAGGAGCTGCGGGAGCGTTCCGGGGTTTGCATCGCCAATGCGATTGCCGACACCCCGTTCTCGGAGCAGACCTTCCTGCGGATGACGGAGGGCGGGCAGGGGCCGATTGATCATGGACTCTGTCAGGAGGATTTGTACCGCAAAGGCATGTTCTCTTATATTGCCTTCGAAGTGGCGCATGAGTTCGGGCTTCAGGGAGAGGCACTGGTCATGTCCACAGGCTGCACGGGCGGCATTGATGCTGTCGGATATGGCTATGAGTCGATTACAGCCGGGGAACATGACGTCATGATCTGCGGCGCAGCGGAAGCACCGGTCAGCTCTATGACCATATCCTCCTTCGATGCCATCGGTGCGTTGACCTCCAGGTTCAACGATGACCCGCAGCGGGCTTCGAGACCTTTTGAGAAGAACCGCAGCGGCTTCGTTCTCAGCGAAGGCTGTGCTGTAGTGGTGCTGGAGGAGCTGGAGCATGCGCTCCGGCGGCTGGCGCCGATCTATGGCGAGGTGACCGGATTCGCCAGTACGAATAACGCTTTTCATATGACCGATCTGCCACAGGACGGGGATGCGCTCAGTCTGACGATGAACGAGGCGCTGGGCAACGCGGGCCTGACAGCGGAGGACATTCAATATATCAACGCACATGGAAGCTCGACTCCGCAGAATGATGCTTTTGAGACCGCGGCTTATAAAAGAACGTTCGGAGAGCTCGCCTACTCCATCCCGATCAGCTCCACGAAATCGATGGTAGGTCATCCGCTCTCGGCAGCGAGTGCCATTGAAATTGTGCATTGCCTGCTGGCCTTGAACGAGGGCTATATCCCGCCAACCGCCAATCTGGACGAGCCGGACCCGGCCTGTGATCTGAATTATGTGCCGAAGCAAGCGATCCAGCGCGACCTGTACCATATTTTGACCAATGCCAGCGGATTCTCCGGGATTCACTCCGCGATGATTCTGGCAGCGAACGAATACAGCAATCGGGCAGGCAAGCTTCAGACTGAACAATGGATGTGCAGCCTATGAAGAATACAGTATTCGTAACCGGAGTAGGGATGGTGGGGCCGTGCGGGAATAGTGCCGGGGCCTTCTGGGAGGGACTCCTGAGTGGCCGGAACTATATGACTCCGCTTCAGCTTGAGGGTACAGCCGGAGCCGCGCCTCCCTTCGCCGGACAAGTCAGCGGGATGGAGCCGGAGCGGGTCATCTCGAAGCGTCTGCTCAAGAAATGCTCCCGCTTCTCTGTCATGTCGATCCTGGCTGCGAAGGATGCCATGGATGATGCGCACTGGGAGCTTGACCAGATGAGCCGCGAGCGGATCGGCATCTTCGTCGGCAACAACTCGGGGGGCTGGGAGAGTGCGCGGAATGGCCTGCGTGTCCTGCACACCGAAGGGGCACCCTTCATTGACCCAAATCTGGCGAGCAACTGGTTCCCTGCGGCGGCACAAGGGCATATGTCCCTGGCCTTCGACATCAAGGGCTACAGCAAGACGGTGATCGCCGACCGGAGCAGCGGGCTGCTCGCCATTGCGTATGCGGCCAGAGCCATCCGCAGCGGGATCATCGATGCGGCGATCGTTGGCGGAGCCGAGACGCCGCTCGATCCGTGGGCGCTCTCCTTCTATAACACGGAGGGACTGCTGAATCTGAGTGCGGACCGCCCGCAGACGGCATACCGGCCGTTCGTGGAGGGGCGCAGCGGGCTGGCTCTGGCTGAAGGAGCCGCGTTCCTCTGCCTGGAATCAGAGCGCAGCCTCCAGAAGCGCGAGGCGTCCCGCCGGGTGCGGGCGAGCATCCAGGGCTTCGGCTTCACGAATGACGGCCAAGCCGCCGCCCCGCCTGAGGAGAGTATAGCGCAGTGTGCCAGGGCGATCCAGCTGGCAATCGGGCATTCGGAGACGCAGCCGGAGCGGATCGGCTATCTGTCACTGGATGGGGCCGCCTCCGCCCGCGAAGACGGAATTGAATGCTCGGCCATTCAGGAGGTGTTCGGCAGTAGTACAGAAGCCAAGTGGGCGGGCTGCCCCAAGACCGTCTTCGGCAACACGATTGGAGCGGCAGGGGCGTTCGATGTGGCACTGAGCGTGCTGGCTATGAATCACGGGGAGCTGCCCGGCCTTCCGTATCTGGCAGAATCTGTTCAGGACAATGGCTTGAACTTCGTGCCGGGGATCAGCCGCCGGACCGCTGTGGAGTCTTCGCTGATTCTGTCCAGAGGGAGGGGGGGTGTCTCTTCGGCACTGGTTGTGAACGCTGAAGGCTTGTGAAGGATGAACATTAAGGCACATTAACTTAACCGGGAGGGTGTATCTAATGGTATTCGAGAAGGTAAAAGCAATCATTGAGGATATTGGCATTGAGGATGAGATTATCGAATCATCGCGGCTCTATGACGATTTGGCCCTGGATTCAACAGAGCTGGCGCTGGTCTCTACAGCACTTGCGAAGGCGTTTGGCATCTTCATTGAGAGTAGGGTGCTTAAGACGTATTCTGTAGCCCAAGTGATCGAAGCCGTTGCCTTGAAGGCATGATTAGAGGGATCGGCATGGATCTGGTCAGTATCAGCTTTGTCGAGCAGATGCTGGAGAAATGCGGTGAACTGTTCGTACAGCAGTATTATTCCATGGAAGAGAGGGAGCTGTTCGCCTGTAAAAAAAGACATGCCGAACACTTCCTGGCCGGCAGATTCGCCGCCAAAGAAGCGCTGCTGAAGGCCATCGGCACCGGAATGAACTGTGAGCTGGACTGGAATGAGCTGGAGTTCCTTAACCATCCCGGCGGCCAGCCCTATCTGGTCCGCAGCCCCAGCCTGGAGCCTTATGTACAGCAGCAGGATTCCATCCATGTAAGCATCAGTCATCACGGTGATTATGCTGCTGCATTCATCATTATTGAGAGCAGTCAATGACTGTGAGGAGGACGAGTCACATGAGCAACAACAAAATATTCACACTTTTGGCCATCAACATTCTACTCGTATTTTCAATTATGGTCAGCATCTTCCCCATCGCACCCCTGATCAGCAGTGATCTCGGCATGACCTCCGGTGAGATTGGAACGATAGCGGGGATTGCCTCGCTGGTGATGACCTTTCTGTCGATTCCCTCCGGCGTGTTCGCAGACCGGTATGGGCGGAAGAAGATTATTATCGCCTCCATGGCATTATCGGCAGTGGCTGTATTTATGGTGGCTGCATCCCACGGAGTCCTGCTGTTCACGGCGGGGTGGCTGCTGTTCGGCTTCGCCAGAGGCTTCGTGTCCACACCGATCTTCGCGGTGGTGATGGATGTGTGCAAGCCCGAGGAACGGGGCAGAGCAATGGGTATTGTGTCCGGGGCGATTGGCGCCGGGTCGGTGCTGGGGTATGTGGTGAGCGGGCTGCTGAGCAATTATTTCGGCTGGCATACCTCCTTCGCGGTGCTGGCTTCACTGCTGCTGCTGTCCACGCTGGTTACCACGGTGCTGCTGAGGGAGACCGGGGTCAAGAATACAAGCAGAAGCATCGGGCAAGCCTTCAAAAGCTCCTTCAAATGGCTGGGCGTCCGCGAAATTCTGCTGGCGGGTATTGTCGGAACCCTGTGCTTCATGGTGGGGGTCTTCACCACCTTCCTGGTGCCGTTCGCGGCTAAGGAACAGGATATCTCCCTGGTGCTGCTCAGTCTGCTCTTCATTCCGTATGAAGCAGTAGCCTCGTTCGGAGCAGTCTTCGTTGGCTGGATCTCAGACAAGGTAGGCAGACATGCACCGCTGATCTGGGCCCAGTCGATCTGTGTAGGAGCGCTTGTGCTGCTGTATGCACTTGACTTCAATCCTTGGCTGCTAACCTTCGGATATGCCCTGATCGGACTTACGGAAGGGCCAATTATTACCCTGGTCAATACGATTATTACGGATAAGGTCATTAAGATTAATCCGATGGAGATGGGCGCGGCCTTGGGAACCTTCCGGACCCTACAGGGGGTCGGGATTGCGCTGGGGTCCACGCTTGGCGGATTCTTCTACAGCAGAATCGGAACGCATCCCAGCTATCTGGTGGCCGCCGGGCTGATGGTGCTGACGCTGCTGATCTCACTGAGCCTTGGTAAGAAGGAAAAAGCTGGCGTCACCGAATATAAATCTGCGGGATAAGGGGTGCAGTATGAACCAGGTCTACACGAAAACAGTGGTCCATATGGATGAAGTGCCGGTGGTTCATTCCAGAGGAGGACAGATGCGCGTACTGGCGAGTCCGGCGACAGTCGGGTCCACCCAGCTGATCATGGGCCATGTCCTGCTCCAGCCGGGAGAAGAGATCAAGGAGCATCTTCATGATTACGGCGAAGAGAATGTCTACGTCGTCCGGGGCCGGGGAACGGCGTTCATTGAGGATATTCCGCATGCCATCCGGGAGAATAGCCTGTTCATTGCGCGGAGAGGTGAGCGGCACCGGGTAGTCAATGAGGGTCCGGGCGAGCTGGAGCTGGTCTTCGCTACAGCGCCGCTGGCCCCCAGGCCGGAGATCGGGCACAGAGAGGTCTGACCTCCCTTCTAGGCAATACCAATTCTAAGCAAAGTGGTGAGAAGACAAACGTGAAGAGTGATCTTGTGATTGTAGATACCCATGCCCATTTCGCCGTCAAGGAGAATAAGAGCCTGGAGCTTAGCCTGGCCGCGGCCGGGACCGTCCCGGATTACAAGAAGCAGAAGGGCTTCGATGACCTGCAATATCTGAAAAAGATGGTGGGCGCTGGCGGAGACGGCTTCGTGGATGAGAACAATATGCTGGAGGATTACCTTGCTTGTATGGACGAGAATCAGATCGCCATGAGCTGGGTTCATCAGCTGAGCTTCGAGGATGTCTACGGCTATGAGGTGCTGTCCAATGAGAAAATCGCCGAGGCGGTCCGCGCCCACCCCGACAAGCTGCGCGGCTTCGCCAGCGTCAATCCCTATAAGGGGAAGGAGGCGCTGGCGGAGCTGGATTATGCCATTAAGACGCTGGGCATGCAGGGCTTCAAGCTGAACCCCAATGATTACGGGGGCTTCGTCCTGAATGACCGGGATTTGCTGTATCCGCTGTATGAGCGGTGCAGCGAGCTGGGCGTTCCGGTCAGCGTGCATACCGGGATTACGCCGGGCAGTATTTTTCGGATGAAGCATAACTACCCGATACTGCTTGATGATGTTGCTGTGGATTTTCCCGACCTGACCCTGATTGTGGAGCATATGGGCCATCCCTGGAATGACCTGTGCTATTACATGGTCGGCAGACACGACAATATGTATGTGACGATCACGGCGGTTGCCAATATCCTGATTCACAATAATCCGAAGGTATTCCGGATGGAGCTGGCCAAGATGATCTCGGTCTGCGGCAGCCACAAGATCCTCTGGGGCTCGGACTGGACGGTTACCCCGAACATCGCCGAGGTGCTGAATTACATGCAAAAGGTAGTGATCCCGCTGCCCATGAAGCTGATGATGGGGGTGAAGGAGATCAAACGGGAGGATGTTCAGAACATCCTGGGACGCAACGCACTCAGAATTATGAAGTAGGTGAGGACATGGCAGTTCAGTTCATAGATTTAAGTGTGCCTATGGAGCAGAATCCGGGCGAGCTGGCCCCATACGGGTTCGAGCAGACCGGCCATCAGGAGGGGGCGGACCGCTTCGCCCGCCAATTCGACGGGAGCCGGAAGGACTTCCCGGGCGAAGAGTTCCTGAATATGGAGATGATCACCGCGTCCACTCATACCGGAACCCACTTCGATGCCCCCCTGCACTTCGGCTCCAGGAGTGAGGGAGCGCTGGCAGCCTCCATTGACGAGGTGCCGCTGGAGTGGTGCTTCGGCGACGGAGTGGTGCTGGATTTCACCCATATCCAGGCGGGCGGGGCGATTGAGAAGCAGGATGTGGAGCAGGCGCTTGAGCGGATCGGTTACCAGCTGAAGCCGCTGGATATTGTGCTGATCCGTACAGGTGCGGACCGGCACTGGGGGACCTCCAAGTATCTCACGGATTATCCGGGGATGAGCAGGGAGGCTACGGCATTCCTGACCGGCCAAGGCATCAGGCTGATGGGCATCGACAGCTACGGGTTCGACCGTCCGTTTAAGCATATGATCAGCGATTATAAGCGGACCGGGGATAACGCCTATCTGTTCCCTGCTCACTTCTGGGGCAGAGAACAGACGTATTGCCACATGGAGCGCCTGGCGAATCTGGAGCAGATTCCGGTACCGTACGGGTTCAAGGTGGCTTGCTTTCCGATCAAGATCAGGCAGGCCGGTGCGGCCTGGGTACGGGCAGTAGCGATTATCGAGTAGCGCATTTCATTGCAAGTGAAACGAATCACATATTATATGAGGAGGAATTAGGGATGAATTATGAATTTGAGCTTAAGGTTACGGGTGTTAAGGGGCATTGCCGAGCAGGACATAAGGAAGGGGATATCATGAAGGTCTCCCCGCTGAACGCAGGCAATCTCTGCGGAACGGCCTTTCATGCGGTCTTCCCGATGCTGCTGGCGCTGAACATGGATGCGAAGCTGCCGTGGGACCCGGAGGGCAATATTGTACACTCGGCTTGCCCGGATATGCGCAACCAGATGACTATGGAAATCCGCCGCATCCCGGTGGAGCCGTCCGAAGATTCTCCATATGCAGGCCGGATGCTGCAATCCAAATGAAGGGAGACCGCTCCATATGAATAATGCGAAGCCATACGTTGAAATGTTCAAGGAGAGAGATTCGATCTGCGTCTCGCATTATCCGGTGCCTGTCTCACAGCACACAGAGCCTGAGGTCCGGTCGCTGATGGAGCTGGATCAGGTGAATACCAAGGATACGCCGGTGGCGCTGTATCTGCATATTCCCTTTTGCGATGCGACCTGCTCGTTCTGCCCGTTCAACCGTTATCTGAAGCGGCAGGATCAGGTGGACCGCTACCTGGCCGCTGTCCGGCAGGAGATGGACAGCTATGCAGCTACGCCGTTCGGCAGCAGCATTACCGTCTCGTCTATTAATCTCGGCGGCGGGACACCCTCCTGCCTGTCCTCGGAAGAGCTGACCGGACTCCTGCAATATATGAAGCAGTCCTTCCGTGTGGACGACGATGCCATGATCTTCATCGAAGGCAACCCCCGGAATTTCACGGCGGACAAGCTGGAGACCTTGGCTTTGCAGGGATTGAACCGGATCAGCGTGGGCGTGCAGACCTTCCAGGAGGAGCTGGCCGAGGTGCTGGGACTGTACCACAGTGTGGAGGACTCGTTCGCGTTAGTGAAGAATGCGCGTAACAGCGGTATTGAGAATGTTGGGATTGATCTGATGTACAATCTGCCGGGTCAGACGCTGGATCAATGGCGGGCGGATATTCTCACCTCCATCGAGCAGGAGATTGACCATATCTGTGTGATTTCCTTCTGTGTGGTGCCGCATACGCAGATTGCTTCGCGTATAGCGGAAGGGAAGATTCCGGGCATCGGGGATGTCTACCGGGAGATCGAGCTGTACACCATCGCCAAGGAGATGCTGCTGGAAGCCGGGTATGAGCAGTACAGCGTCATTGATTTCGCCAAGCCGGGCAAGACGGACCGGCACGCCACCCTATACTTCTCGGAGCAGGCGCATATGATCGGGATCGGCGCGGCTGCTTTTGGCATTATCAACGGCTATATGTATATCAACAGCGGCAATCTGAATGAATATATGACCCGCGTGCAGGACGGGCTGCTGCCGGTCAATTGCGGAGAGAAGGCGGATGAGCGGGAGCTGGCGCATGGGGCCATGGCCAAGGGTCTGCGGATGCTGTCCGTTAACCGTGCGGAGTTCGTGAAGATGTTCGGGCAGGAGCCGGAGCAGCTGTTCCCGGAGACGATAGAGCGTCTGGTGCAGGACGGGCTGCTGATTCAGGATGCCGAAGGGATTCGCCTGACCGAGGATGGCATTATATGGGGCAACAATGTGAGCAAGCAATTTTTCTCCGCGAAATATGCGGATTACGGGCTGCAGCACCGGATGAAGCTGGCTAAGGGACGCCCGGTACAATCGGTTCAATCATAAGGAGGGTATAGCTGATGAGCGATATGTTGATGAGAGTTAATCCGCAGGTAGGGGCCGCTTTTGATAGCATGTGCAAGTCGATTGAGGATACGGGGACGCTTGAGCCTAAGGTGCGGGAATTGATCCGGCTGGCTTGCGTAGTTACAGACCGTTCTACCTACGGCATCCGGCTGCATGCGCTGAAGGCTTATGAGCTGGGTGCGAGCGCGGAGGAAGTGACAGAGACCGTGATGAATTGTCTGCCGGTGGCAGGGATTGAGGCGGTCTCCTCGGGCCTTGCTGCGGCATTGTCGGCTGTGGAAGCCAAGCGGGGTGTTCATCATGGCCGTTAAGACCACAACCCGTGAATCCTTCTACAATGTCTATCCCCATAGAGATCCTATCTGTGTGTCCCACTATCCCAATCCTGTGACCGAGGTTACCCCGGCTGATATTTACGGAACAATGGGCCTTGGTGACCAGCCGCCGGCGCATAATGTTGGCGCAGTCTATGTCCATGTTCCCTTCTGCGCCTCGGTCTGCATCTTCTGCCCCTTCAACAAGATGGCCTATCAGGAAAAGCAGGTGGAGCAGTACATGGAGGCCGTCAAGGCCGAAATCGGCATCTATGCCTCTTCCCCGTATGGTTCGCAGTCCACGATCAGTGCAGTGACGTTCGGGGGCGGAACGCCTTCGGCTCTGTCGGCTGAACGGATGGTGGAGATGCTAAAGAGTGTCCAGGCGAATTACCGGGTGACGCCGGATGCGCAGATCTCTTTCGAGGGCAGTCCGGCAACCTTGACGCTGGAGAAAATGCAGGCCATCCGCGCCCAGGGGGCGAACCGGATCAGCATCGGCATCCAGACCTTCAATGACAAGATGGGGCATCATCTGCGGATGAGCCATGATTCCCGGCGGGCTTTCGAGGTGCTGGAGGAAGCGAAGGAGGCGGGCTTCGAGAACATCGGGATTGATCTGATGTACAACCTGCCTGAGCAGACCATGGAGGAATGGCTAGAGGATGTCCGTACGGCGGTACGTCTGGGCATTGACCATATCACGGTATTCTCTCTGTGTGTAGTACCCTTTACTGCCCTGTTCAAAATGATCAAGGAAGGCAAGATTCCCCCTACCGGCAGTGTCGAGCTGGAAGTGGATATGTACCTGGAAGCCAAGCGGCTGCTGCAGGAAGAGGGTTATGTCCAGTACAGCGTGTGGGATTTCGCCAAGCCGGGCTTCGAGGACCGGCATGTCCTCTTGTACTATACCCAGCAGAAGGATCTGTTCGCGCACGGCCCGGCCGCCTTCGGTTATGTCAATAAGCTGATGTATATCAACCAGGGAGATATCCAGGAGTACAGTGACCGGCTCCAGCAGCAGCTCCTGTCCGTCTTCATCGCCAGCCAGGCGGATGATCTGGAAGCGATGCACGGGATGATGGCCAAGGGCCTGCGGATGCTGTCCGTGAAGCGGAAGGATTTCACCGGCATGTTCGGATTCCAGCCGGAGGAGGTCTTCGGTACGACGATCGATGAGCTGGTAGCCAAAGGCCTGCTGGAAACGGATGAGCATGAGATCCGCCTGTCCGCGAGAGGTATTGTCTGGGGCAACAACGTCTGCAAGGAATTCTTCTCGGAAGCGAACCAGCAGACCTTCGAGAGCCGTGTGAAGCTGGCACGCGGACAAAAGCCGGCTGAGGCTGCCGGAGAGGAGCTGAAGGGATGAAGCTGTCTGTCGGCACGAACTTTGATGACCGGTTGCCTATCCTGCTGAAGGATTCGCATGTGGATGTTTTCTATGGCAAGCTGTCCTCAGATCTGGTGGGCGGCGGAAGACCAACCTTTGCACTGCCAACCATAGACCGGGCGAGGGTGGAGGAGCATGTGAAGCTGCTGCATGCCTACGGGTTCAAGTTCAATTATCTGCTGAACGCTACCTGTCTGGATAACCTGGAGACCACGAAGGATTTCCATTACCGCCTGCGCGAGCTGCTGGAATGGATCGGCACGCTGCAGCCGGAATATGTGACGGTATCGCTCCCGATGCTGATTGATATGGTGCGCACCGCGCTGCCGGATGTGAAGATCAGCCTGTCTACCTTTGCTAATGTGAATACGCTGAGACAAGCCCGGTATTTCGAGGAAAAGGGTGTCAGCGAGATTACCCTGCCCGAGAGCCGGAACCGTGACTTCGCCTTCCTGGAGAGCCTGAGCAAGAATACCCGCCTCGACTATCAGCTCATTGCGACCAATGACTGTATGCTGGATTGCCCGATGCGCCAGAATCATGCGAACTTTCAGAGCCATGCCTCGCAGTGTAACCATGTGACGGACGGCTTCGCGCTGGATTACTATATGCTGCGCTGTACGGAGCGTAAGCTCCAGCACCCGGAGGAGCTGCTGAAGTCGCAGTGGATTCGCCCGGAGGACATGTATATCTATGAAGAGCTGGGCTACCACAAGTTCAAGCTGACCGAGCGGATGAAGACCACGGAGAAGATTGCCGCGACTGCGCAGTCCTACTCCGAGCGGAAGTATGAGGGGAACCTGCTTAGCCTGCTTAATTCGCGGATGGCCGAGGCTGACTTCGAAATGCCGAACTTCTCGAAGAACATCAAGGAGGATTTCGCACCGTCTGACAAAATGAGACAGGTCTACCGCCTGTTGTTCAGCTTCCAGGCCAGCATCGACAACAAGAGTATGGAAGGCTTCCTGGAGGGCTTCCGCTCGAAGCGCTGCGACCGGATGGACTGTGACAAGTGCGGCTACTGTGCTGAATGGGCCAGCCGGACCGTGTCCATGGCGAAGCCTGGAGATGAAGCGCTGAAGGAATTCGAGCAGCTGTTCGCGGCGCTCGCTTCGGGAAGCTTCTTCGGGTCAGCGGCCGGGGCGAAGGCAGTCTGGAGCGCGGAGGGCGAGAGTCTTCTGGGCGCGGTCATTGGGCGCAAGCCTGAGTTCATCCGCGATATGGCCGGGCCTGAGATCCGGAAGAAGGCCGAGGAGCTGGCGGCTGCCCGGGGAAGTGCCCAGGTCTTACGGCAGGATGTCGCCAAGGCCAATGTACTGTGCACCCCGGCAGACTTCCGGATGTTCGCGCTTAGCGATCTGCGGGCACTGGGCTTCGATACGGCTGAGCTGGACTTAGAGGAGGCAGCCGGATGAAGAAGATCATCGGGCTTGCCGGGTCCATGAAGAAGCATCACAGCTCCAGCGAATATCTGCTCTCCGTTGCGCTTGAAGCCGCAGCGGAGCAGGGGGTGCAGACGGAGCTGCTGCGGCTGAATGATTACAACATTCTGCCCTGTGACGGCTGCGGCAACTGCATGAACGGCAAGCACTGCCACCTGCTGAAGGACCCGGAGGACCAGTTGACGGAGCTGTACGACAAGCTGAAGGAGGCGGACGGGTTCGTCTTCGCCTCCCCGGTCTATGCGCTCTCGCTTCCGGCCGTCTGGAAGAACTGGATCGACCGCTGCGAGCCGTGCAGCGACGAGGATCTGGACTTCGAGTACTACAATTACGACCGGGTGGCCGGAGTGAAGGGCAAAGCGTTCAAGGGCAAGGTCGCCGGACAGATTGTTGTCGCAGCGGGACCGGGGCATGAATGGGCGCTGGCCTCGCTGATGCCCTGCTTCACGGCGATCAAGCTGTCGATGATTGCCAGCGCGGGCATCAGCCTGATTGAATATGACGGCCAGCCGGGTATCCGCAAGCGCTCCTGGAGCAAGCCGATTGAAGAAGCGGAAGAGGCGAAGATGATGGCCCGGGCGGTTGGGATGCGGGTAGCCTCCTCCTTGGGCTTCTCATACTTCGACCTTCCCGGGCAGTCGGGGGCAGGGCGAGAGCAGGGAAGCGGGGGGCAGGATGCTATGGAGCCGAGCCAGGACCCTATGGAGCCGAGCCAGGAACGCGGGGTGCAGGCTGAAGTCTGGTCTGCCTTCACTGTGCAGGACGTCCGGGATGAGGAGGTTACGCTCGGTGATCTGGCTTCGATTCACCCGCGCATCTTCGTTATCGGCGATCAGCAGGCCAGCCTCCGCTGCGGGCCGCTGCTGGAACAGCTGGAGCAGCAGTTCGGCGGGAGCGCAGACTGTGCGCTGATTGCAAGAGTCGGGCAGCTGCCCCACTTCATCACGCATGAATTCGTGAAGGAGAAGACGAGCCAGACCGTTCCCGGCTTCATGCTCTACTATGACTGGGAGGATAAGCTGGCCTCACGCTGCACCCTGGCGCCTGGACAGCCGGCTATTCTGGTAGGCAGAAGCCCCGGGGAGTGGAGGTTGTTTGCAGTCGATGAAGCAGACGGCCGGGATATAGACCGGGTCGTGGACTATCTGGAGGAAGCTGTCGTATGAGCGGCCCGGCCGGGAAGTTCAAGGGAGGATACACACTACATGCTGAAGACTAAGGGGATACCTTTATTTTATAGCCGGCAGGGCGCCGGGGAGGCCGTGCTGTGTCTGCACGGCAACCGGGACTCTTCGCTCGTCTTCGGGGACCTGGCCCGGGCACTGGAGCCTCATTACCAGGTGATCCGCGCGGACCTGCGCGGACACGGCCAATCGGAATACGCCGGTCCGGCCTTCACCCTGGAGGACATGGTTGATGATATTCTCAGGCTGCTGGATGAGCAGGGGCTGAAGCAGGTCTCGATCATCGGGCATTCCCTGGGCAGCACGCTTGCGCTCCTGCTATCCGCCCGTGAGCCGGACCGGGTGAAGAAGCTGGTGCTGATGGGGGCCGCCGCCACCTTCGCGGTTCCGTTCAAGCGGCCGGAGCACGGGGAAGAGATCACGCCGGATGCTGTGCGGCAGACGAATGCGGCGGCGGTTCCGTATTTTTTCACCGAGGGCCATGAGGAGGTTCAGCATCAGATTCTGGAGGGCTGGTCCCGGCTGCCTGCCGCGACCCACCGTCTGATGATTCAGATCAAGCATCCCGATCTCCGGCCGATTCTTCAGGGCATCCGGCAGAGATCGCTGATTATTACCGGGGAGGCGGACCGGATTACGCCGCTGCACAAGGCCCTGGAGCTGAACCGGTATTTGCCGGACTCCCGGATGCATTCGGTTCCAGGAGCTGGACACTTTATGTTTCTTGAGGCGGGCGAAGACGTAGCTGCTGCCGCGCTCACTTTTCTTAAGGGGGAGTGAGCATGGGCAGAGTGCTGCTGATCTCGGCGAATACGGAGAAGCGGCCCCCTGTATTCCCGCTGGGTCTTAGCTATATTCACGCCAGTCTTGTCGCTTCCGGCTGGGAGGCAGGCATGCTGGACATGACTCAGCTGGAGTACACCCGGGAGGCCGTTACGAATTACCTTAACGCCTATGCGCCCGATTACATCGGCTTGTCGATCCGTAACCTGGATAATTGCTGCATGCAGTATCCCCGGAGCTTCGTGGATCAGGTCTGCTTGATGGTGGATTGGGTGCGGGAATGGAATAGCAGGACCGGAATCATTCTGGGCGGGGCGGGCTTCTCGCTCCTGCCCCGGCAGTGGCTGCAGGAGACGGGAGCCGATTACGGCATTGTCGGTGACGGCTGTGACAGTATCGTGGAGCTGCTTAGCCAGCTGGAAGCGGGGCAGGTGCCATCCGCAGTAAGCGGGCTCATGTTCAGGACAAGGGCCGGGGAATGGAATTACTGGTCGCCGTATGCGCCTGAACAGCTGGATCAGGAGTATTTTCCCAGCCGCAGCGGGTTTCTGCACAGCTATGATGTGGACCGTAGGGTCCGTCATAATGTATTGACCAAAAGGGGCTGTGCGCTAAGCTGTACCTATTGTGCTTACCCGTCACTGGAGGGCCGGGCCGTCCGCCTGCGGTCGCCTAAGGGGGTGGCTGATGAGATTGAGCAGATGGTGGTGCAGTATGACATCGGCTCATTTGATTTCGTGGACAGTGTGTTCAACTATCCCCTGGAGCATGCCGAAGAAATCTGCCGGGAGCTGATCGGGCGGACACTTCCGTTATCCTGGGGCTGCTTCCTGAATCCGCGGTTCTTCACGGCAGAATTCGCCGGGCTGCTTAAGCAGGCCGGGTGTACGGAGGTGGAGTTCGGCATCGATTCAGGCAGCGATATCTGTCTCAGGTCGTTCAAGAAGAACTTCCGGCAGGCCGAGATCCGGTCGGTGGTCCAGCTCTGCCGCGATCAGGCGCTGGACTTCAGCTTCTGCCTGCTGATCGGGGGGCCGGAGGAGACGCCGGAGACCCTGCACGAGACGCTGGAGCTGATGGAGGAGCTTGCGGTGCAGCGCATCTTCGGCCTGTTCGGCATCCGTATTCTGCCGTCCACCGATATGTACAGCTATGCAGGTTCGCCGGAGCCGGATGATCTGCTCCATCCGAAGTTCTTCATGTCTCCGCAGCTGAGTCTGGAGCAGGCGAACAGCATCTGTGCGCCGTACCGGGAGCGTAACCCGGACTGGATGTTCATATGAAAGAGGAAGAGCGGGTGGAGTGAAGCATGAGAATACTGGTGGTGTCTACGAATACACTGCTGAAGCCGCTGCCAGTCCTTCCCGTCGGGGCGGGGATGGTCTACTCGGCTCTGACCGCTGCCGGATTCAGGACACGCTTTCTGGATCTGGCCTTTATGGCTGAGCCACTGGAGGCGCTGCGCGAGGAGCTGCGGGTTAACGGAGCAGATCTGATCTGCCTCTCGGTGCGCAACATCGATAATCAGGTGATCCAGCAGCCGGAGAGCTATCACGCTTTTATACAGCAAGTCATGCAGGTATGCCGTACTTGCAGTTCAGCCAAGGTACTGCTTGGCGGGGCTGCAATGCTGGTGATGCCGGGCGAGCTGGTGAAGGAGCTGGGGGCAGATTACGGCATCAAGGGGAGCGGGGGCGAAGCGGAAGCGGTACGGCTGGCCCGAGAGATCGAGCGGGGTCAGGCCCCGGAGACAGGCACGGTACGTAATGCAGATCCCGCCTATCATCCGGTGTACAGCCGTATTCCGCCGAAGCCGCTGTTCGCTCCGCAGTATTTTATCCCGAACCCCCGCATCAAAAAAGCCTCGATGGGCTACCAGGCCTCCAGAGGCTGCAGCCGGCACTGCATCTATTGCTCGGAGGGCTACATGAATGCCGGTGCCTGCCGGATTCCTGCGGAGCAGTTCAGTGAAGATATGAAGATCCTGGAGAATGACTATCAGGTGCATAACATCACTTTTGTAGACGGGGTATTCAATCATGAGGTGGAGGAGACGGTGGAGTTCTGTAAGCTGATCGGCTGCACAAGCCCCTCGCTGGAATGGAGCTGCGCCTTGACCCCGGCTCAAGTTACGGAGGAATTGATCCGCTCGCTGAAGGAGAACGGCTGCCGCTTCGTGGACATCGGGGCCGACTCGGGTTCACGGCAGATGCTCCGGCGGATGGGCAAGCAATTCACCCCGGAGCAGCTGGTTGAGCTGGGACACCTGCTGGAACACTATCAGCTTCCCTATTCGGTATCGCTGCTGTTCGGCGGGCCGGGAGAGGATGCGGAGACGGTGCAAGAGACGGTCCAGGTGGTCAATCAGATGAACCCTGTGTATATTCTGGCCAGCCAAGGCATTCGTGTCTACCCTCACACCGCACTCTACCATATCGCTCTACAGGAGCAGGTGATCCGGGCTGAGGATAACTTGCTTTTTCCAGCCTACTATCAGTCCAAGGACTACAGCGCTGACCTGCTCACCGATGCTCTGTCCGCATCACGCCACATCTATAAAGATATGCTTATGAATTCAATTGGAGGAAGGACTTGATAGAATGAACAAGCCTGTGTACCCGTTCCGGGAGATCGGGATAGGGCACTATCCCATGGGGAACACACCGGTGTCGCCAGAGGACAGCAAACGGCTGCCGTCACTCATGAACTTGAATCAAGCTGCGGCAAGCTCCAAGCTGGTCTATGTACATATTCCCTTCTGTGACTCGATCTGCCCGTTCTGCCCGTACCCCAAGGCGTTCAACGAGCAGGGAGCCCGCAAGGATTATCTGGCTGCACTGTTCCGCGAGCTGGAGATGTACGGGATGACGCCGCAGATCCGCAATTGCTCAGTGGAGGCGCTATATATCGGCGGCGGGACGCCAAGCGTGCTGGACGAGGAAGAGATTACCGCATTATTCGAGCAGCTACAGGCTACACTTCCTATGCATAATATCGAAGAGATCACATTCGAGGGCAATCCCGCCTCGTTCACCGCTGCTAAGCTGAAGCTGCTTCAGGCGCTTGGGGTGAACCGGATCAGTCTCGGGGTGCAGACGTTCAACGATGAGCTGGGCAGACGTCTCGGGCTGCTTCAGACCGGGGAGGATTCCCTGCGGGCGATTCAGGATTCCAGAGAGGCGGGCATCGCGAACGTCAGCCTGGATCTGATGTACAATCTGCCGGGCCAGACGATGCAGGAATGGCTTGAGGATCTGGCGAAGGTAGTGGAGCTGGATATCGGTCATGTCACGCTGTTTCCGCTGAAGATTATTCCCGGCTTCGGTCTGGCGAAGCGCATTGCCAGCGGCGAGCTTCCGGCCTGCGGCGGACTTGAGCTGGAGCAGCAGATGTATATAGAGGCTTGCCGTTATCTGGAGTCGCAGGGATATTCGGTGGAATCGACTTATGATTTCGTCCGGCCGGGAGGCCATCATGTGTATAGCCGCAAGCATTTTGACGATTACCTGGACCTGCTCTCTGTGGGACTGGGGGCGTTCGGTGATGTGGGCGGGTATGCCTACCAGAATGTGAAATTACTCCCTGAATATGTGAAAAAGATTACATCCGGCGACCTGCCCATTGCTTTAGGCTACGAAGTGAAGGCAGAGGATCTGCCCAATCAGTTCCTGGCGATGGGCTTGCGCCGTACAGCGATTGACCGCCAGCAGTTCCGCCGCAAATTCGGCGTTTTCCCGGAGGAGCATTTCCCCGAGCTGTTTGACAAGTTCGTGAAGGAAGGGCTGATCGAGATCCGCGAGGACACCATCGCGCTAACGCGTTTCCACGGGTTGTTCTGGGGCAACAATGTATGTAAGGAGTTCTGCGAGGAGCAGATCAAGATGGCTTTTCCAAAATGATGGAGGGGTACTGAGATGAATAGTAAAGTAACCAAAAACGTCTTCTATGAGGATCTTCAGGAGGCCGGGAGGTTCGGGGAACTGGAGCAGCGTCTCATGGGCGAGTCGAACCTGCCGGGACCCCGGGCGAATCTGGGCGCGGCTTCCACCTTCGCGGATGCTTTCGCATCGGACTGGGTGGCCAGCGAAGCCTGGGAGCTGCTTGTGGAGTGGACCGGCAAGACGGAGGCGGAGGCGCCGACGGATGATCCCCGCGAGTTCCTGCCGTTCTGCGCGCTCCAGGCGATGGGCAGCTATTACCGTTATGCGGAGCCTGCCCGCCAGGAGACCATTCTGGAGCGCTGCCGGGCGGCGATGAATGATGCCCGCTGGCGGATGCGCGAGGCGGCAGCGATGGCGCTGCAGCGCATCGGGGAGCAGGACTTTGGCGCGCTCCGCGCCTTGTTCGATGGCATGAAAGGCACGGCTAACGCGCTGGAGCAGCGGGCCTTCGTTGCCGCCCTGGCCCATCCGCCGATGCTGAAGGAGCAGGCCAATGTCCTGTATGCGCTGGAGCTGTCTGAGGAGATCCTGGACCAGATTGCCGCCGGACAGACCCGCTACGGCGCGGAAGAATTCCGCGTTCTCTCCAAGGGTCTGGAATATGCGCTCAGCGTCTTTGTGGAACGCGCCCCCGAGCAAGGCTTCCGCATGCTCGCCAAGTTCGCAGTAACGGATGACAAGCGGATGCAGAAGATCGTGAAGTCCAACCTCGGCAAAGCCCGCCTGGCGAAGAAATTCAGCCAGGATGTGGAGCGCATTCAGGTGTTGATGAATGCTTGATGGGGGCGAGTGATGCGACCTCGTCGTGGATTGTAGGTGCAGCGTATTGCTCCTGAGAAATACGCTTGTTGAGGGAGCGAACCCGTCTGGTTACCCAACTCTGCTGCTCCATGCTCCTTCGCGGACCTGAGGGCCGTTATTTTTAAACAAACCTTGTTTTTTGCGGCTAGGCGGACTGTAGTGCGCTTATTGTCTCTCAGCGAGGCGTTTTTAGGTGGCATATCCATCAATAAGCGCCCTGTAGTCCGCGAATGCTGGAAAAGTTGGATTTTTCGCGAAATAAGGGCCTCTGAGTCCACTTGGAAGAGTGGAAGAGAGCACCACGCTGAGGTCCTAGTCAAGTAAAGGAAACAGAGATAGCCGGCCTGCATACTGAGTATGCGGTCTGGCTTATTTGCAGTGTGTTTAACTACTTCGGCGGATAACGTGTTGAGACAATATAGGATTATACAGAATATAGCCGAAGAGGTACAATAGAAACAAAGAGCCGGTGCGAATGCCAAGCTCCCATGAAATCCCCAGGGGTTTCGCACCTCAGAATTTGTCGAAACTCTCAGGAATCGAGGGAGTACTTGAAAAGTCAAGCGTGGACAGATACCTTTTCGAGAATGGAACAAAGGAATGTATAGTGTATGTATACGGAAAAAGCATAGGTTATGCTGTTTTCCGCTGTCGCACTCTGTGTGAGTGCGTGGATTGAAATAAGATGAAGGTGGGGATCACATGATCGGAATCCATGTCGCACTCTGTGTGAGTGCGTGGATTGAAATCTAGGCCATGACTCGGCACTGCCGCCCAGAAGCGGTCGCACTCTGTGTGAGTGCGTGGATTGAAATGCATCTTTGTGCGGTTGTTACCATCTACTACCAGTCGCACTCTGTGTGAGTGCGTGGATTGAAATTCTCAAAACCTGATACGTACTTATTAAATCAATGTCGCACTCTGTGTGAGTGCGTGGATTGAAATAGGATGAATGATGCCTTTATAGAGGAATCCAATTGAGTCGCACTCCGTGTGAGTGCGTGGATTGAAATGACCCTAAGATATTGGCTATCGTAGAGCAATATAAGGTCGCACTCCGTGTGAGTGCGTGGATTGAAATGAATAAAGGAGTACCGCGCTTTTTTGTCAATATCGTCGCACTCCGTGTGAGTGCGTGGATTGAAATCTTGATGAAAGAGGATGGACACCGTACAGGTTAGGTCGCACTCCGTGTGAGTGCGTGGATTGAAATTGATAGAAGGCCGATAGGCCACCATCCGGCGGAATGTCGCACTCCGTGTGAGTGCGTGGATTGAAATATCAGGTAAGCAATCTGGTCGCTGATTTGCTGGTCGCACTCCGTGTGAGTGCGTGGATTGAAATTCAGGGCGCGGTGCAGTTACGAGGGCTAGGCAATGTCGCACTTCGTGTGATTGCGGGGATTGAAATCCTAAGAGCAGCAAATGCTACTCTGCTACCGCAGGTCGCACTCCGTGTGAGTGCGTAATTGAAATGCACCAAAAAGGCCGACCGCTATGCGACCGACCCAGTCCATACCCTGTGTGGAGTGTGGAGATGTTAATCGAGAATTACTCTGTTTCGAAAAATAGCTTAAACCCTTCCTATCCTGATACTTCTGCTATGTTTTGCCTAGCATTTTCCAAAGCCGCAGCAAGCCGAGGCAAAGCTATACCTAACTTTTTCGCTTCCCGCACAACTTCATGTATCGCAAAGCCTGCTTTGCTATTGTTGTATTCCATGAAAAGCCGTGCTAAGCTGCCCTTTGCAAAAACCAGCTTGTTAAACAGCGTGCCGAGCAGTGCCGGCGGGATCTTAGTCAGCAGCAGAGAAGTCGCATCAGCTTTTCCGCCTCTGGCTTTTATTACCGGAATCATCTCCCTCATACTCCTGCCAACATTTGCGAAGGAGTCGCTATGATCCAAGACTGCCGCAAAACTTCCCAGTCTCAACACCTCGGCTTCCATTGCCGCATTCATGGCGAAGTGATTCCAGAGCCAGTTTTGCATATCCTTGATCCAACGAATTTTAAAATGGGCACTTTCCAATAGCACTTTGACCTTGTTGTTAATAGCTTCAGTGCCTGCCCGTGGCTGCTCCAGAAACAGCATTTTTAAAAAGCCGCCTCTAAGCCTGTTGTCCTCAATGCCACCGCCGCCTCCCGGGAATCCAAAGACCACATTGTTCATAGACAGGGGCGAGATCGATGATTTCAAATCCTGCCAAAGGTTATTGAAGATGAGGATAGGCGTGCTCCCGGCAACTGCCGATAATAATTGTGCTGCTGCCGGAAGCTGTTCCGTGTTGACACTCACAATAATGAGGTCATAACCGGGACTGATTTTC
The DNA here is from genome assembly GCF_038009085.1 of Paenibacillus sp. FSL R7-0210. Taxonomy (NCBI): domain Bacteria; kingdom Bacillati; phylum Bacillota; class Bacilli; order Caryophanales; family Paenibacillaceae; genus Paenibacillus; species Paenibacillus sp. FSL R7-0210. The sequence goes on along the minus strand of NZ_JBBPAR010000001.1, from coordinate 5,055,384 downwards.
TCATGCAATGTAACGTTCCAGCTTTCTTTTATGAGCTGCTTCCCCTTTCGTGCGTCCCACATTTCAAGCTTAATGCTGCTTCCAAAAGTTTCTTTCCTCCCTTCTCTAACGTAAAATTCCACGGTATGCCCTGCCTGTTCCATCGCCCAAGCATACTGGACCGATATGACACCTCTGCCGAAAAATAAAATTCTCATATTAGCCTCCTGAGCCTATATATTAATCCTTGTTGATTATCCAACAACGTGTTGTATAATTTATTGTATAGAAGCGCTATAGGACCATCAACCATCAGATTTTTAAAATCTGTTGTGTAATCCGTGTACAGAAACTGGAGGCCAATAATGAATAAGCAACCTGAAATTACGGATAAAACAAGACAAACCTTCATCAATGTATTCTGCGATTTATATAGCCAGAAACCCATTGAAAAAATAACCATCCAAGAGATCGCAAAGCGATCAGGATATAACCGCAGCACCTTTTATCAATACTTTACGGATATCTATGAGTTGTTGGATTACGTGGAAGAGCGTGTTTTTAGATCCATTAAAGAGGAAATGGCAAGCAGAGAGTTCTCCACACATACCTTCCAAGATGCTCTTCAATGCCTGGAGAATGCAGAGGAAATTTCAATCCTGAAAGCCCTCTTGGGCGACTATGGTTCTGTTCGTTTTATTGAACGTCTGAAAAGAGAAATTCCTTTTGAACGATTAATTGTCGACCTTCCGGCAAATGAAGCTTTAGCACCCTATATCATTGAGTTTTACATATCCACACTAATGTCGATGTTTCGCCTGTGGATACGGAATGACAAAGATCTGTCGTCGGAAGAATTGGTCAAGCTGATAGATACCCTATTTACTAATGGGATTGGGACGACGGTGATTCCTTAATATGTTAAAATACAACAATGATATGATGAGGGGGATTGTCCTACGGTAAAAACTCAGATCAGACAGCTAACCGTCCAAGACCGGCCTTTTGTATACTGGCATGTGGGTGGTTCCCGCCTCACGTTAAATATTTCGCCCAAGGAAGATAAAACCACCAAAATCACGCTCATTTTCGCAGCCGCTCCACCCGAAGAGGATCGTCACACCTCATGGGAGTTTTATGATATTTCAGCATACAAAAACAACTCCCATACCACCATTCATCTAGGCAAACCGGGGCATATTTCCGAGATAATACATTACATAGAACGGGAACAGCCTGAATTGTGGCGCAAAGGAAAGCAGCATACGATAGAGAACGCTTGGCAGCTGCTGCAAGCCTTGGGTTACTCTAACCTGGAGCCAATTTGGGTTAAGCGGTGGTAGATCCTCATTCCCGGTGCTCTCTGTGATATGGCACTTATCCGATTCTCACAACTAGACTAAGAGTACTAATTTTATTATCTGGAGAAGATTACATTGTCATTACGCAGATCAAAAAGGATCAAAATAATCGGCTTTTCTACCATTCTGGGATTCGCTCTCATCTTACTGCTCTTATATTTAATGTATGATAAGCAAACCCATGCGGTATTAGTCAAGTTCTCCAATATGAAGCAAATTGCTCATAACGTATATGTTGAACCTGATATCAATGAGAGTGAGCAAGCAGAAGTAATTCATTTTGTTAAGACCTCTGCTGAGAAAATCAAATCACTTTTTGGCCAGAAAGAGTCGATTCCTGTTCTAATCTATGCAAAATCCAATGAGACTCTGGAAAATTACGCAGACTCAGATATTGGGCAAACTTATTATTATCCATGGAATAGCTATATTGTGATCGGCCCCCGTGGTTATAGCGTAAACGTCATTGCTCATGAATTTACCCATGCAGAATTAAGGAAAAGACTTAAAAACAGCAGCAAGGTGCCAGTATGGTTCGACGAGGGTTTAGCCGCTATGGTGGATGGCCGGTTTACCGATATGGAAAAGACTTGGAGCACTCAGACGAATGATGGCAAAGAACCCGTCGATTTTATTCTTTTGGACTCCCATTCTGCATTTCAGGCTAATACTACAAGTACTATGAATTATGAACTGGCATGTTATGAGGTTTCGAGGTGGTATGGGATTGTTGGTACACCTGGTTTATTGCAGCTTATTGATTCTCTAAATGAAGGTGAAGATTTCAGTGCTCTTTATAAAGGGATTGAAAGTAATGGGGCTGAAAACACTAAATGATTTGGGTGAGGACTTGACATTAATGGATAATAATATCCTTAAATTGGTGCAGAGAACTGTAAGCGAATTTATAGACCCTAAGGCAGAAGTTCTAAGTATTGAGAGCAAGCCTATGGGCTTGGGTTCTCAAGCTGTGGAGTTAAATCGCCATTCGGTTATAATCCAGGCGGATGACAAAACATCGAGGGTGTCCCTAGTTTCAAAGCAGGCAACCAGGCTGGAGCGGCAAGTATTGCGCACGCTTTATGCCCAAAGAGCCAATGTACCGTTTTCTTGTTCAGATGGTGCTGAGTCAGAGGAGAGATTCCTGGTTTGTTTACAGGACGTTGACGCTCAGACAGACTATGGGAGTCTGGATATTCATTCACTTCAGCTCAGTGAGACGAGGGCGTTATCACATATCCACCTCTCTAACTTTGGCCAAAAGAAAGAACTTTCATGGTTACCTGAAGCAGACAGCTTACATATCGAAAAGATGATCTATGAACGTTGGAAGCCCCAATGGCAGACGGCCAAGGAAAACGAGCAGTTTATAGATGTCTTCGGGGATTACATTCTCTCTGTTGAAGCAGCAGCTAATACGTTTCTGGAGGATATTCAACAGGTGATTCATGATGAAACCAGCCAGACGTTAATCCACAACGACCTTAACCCGGGAAATGTGCTGGTGCATAACAATACGGATGTATCCTTTATTGATTGGGAAGAGGCACGGTACGGATCTATATTTTTAGATATCCCATTACGGTTACGTACTGCAGAACAACTAGAGGAATATAAGCGGCTACTGGCTGCCTCAAACATCGAATTTTCTATCAGTCAGTTCAATCAACTGTATGCAATCGCCTCACGATATTTAGGACTTAGATATATCAGCTGGAATTTAGGAGCTTGGACCAGTGATTCGCGAGCTAAAGAAGACTTAAGGAAATACTTAGACATGGTGACGGGAGCTTGAAGCTTCGAGCAAGCGTTTGGACCAGCCTTATGTATATTGGCATGTGGACGGCTCCCGCCTAACGTTTTGCTATAATTCTTCCAAATCTAATGAGTGAGGAGATTGAAAAATGACTGATCAAACAGTGGCTAGTAGATTAGCAACATTAGGAATCGTTCTCCCCCATGCAAGCGAACCGGCAGCTAAGTATGCAAACTTCGTAAAAGTAAACGGGTTATTGTTCGTTTCAGGCAAAGGTCCTGCTGGTACACCCAAAGGTAAGTTAGGTCAGGACTATACCACCGCAGAAGGTTATCAGTTTGCACGACAAACGGGGATTGAAATTTTGGCCGTATTACAAACAGCTTTAGATACACTGGATAAAGTGAAACGGGTCGTTAAAATTCAGGGCTTTGTTAATGCGGTCGCCAGTTTTGAAGAGCATCATAAAGTGCTGAATGGCTGTTCTGATCTGATGCTGGATGTTTTCGGAGAAAAAGGTATCCATGCCCGTTCAGTCTTTGGAGCTGTTTCGGTTAGAGATAATCTTCCTATCATTATTGATTCTATATTTGAGGTTGAGGAGTAAAGTTCATTGTAGATATTGCTCTGGTGTGGATAACTTCACTGAGCTTACGGGCAGGTTTGCGTAGTAGGTATTGAAAAACGCGGGAACACTTATGATGCCTGGTACCAGCAGCATACAAAAGCAGGTATAACTACATTAAATGAGAGTAGATTTCAAGAACACATAGATACTGACCATAGAGAAACTGAAGAAATCATATACAGGAAGCCCGCTCCCTGCAACCGTCATACCTAAGGTGAGCATCAATGTTACAACAATACCTAGAAGCCATTTCGTGACATAAATTCACAACTCTTGTCTTAATGGGGGGCCGCATTATGAATTTTTGGCCGATGAAATTCATTTCAGTTGTAATTTGTTTGGCATTGGCGGTATGCGGATGTGCTGGCTTGAACAGCAAGAGCAAGGAGCATGTTACGGCAAGTGACTTTATTATTCCCCTGAACGTTAGCGAAGTGCTGAAGCGTCCAGAGACTGGGGTTATTATATATTTTCAGAACCGTCGTGAGGACTTTGATATTCTAGGCCGTTATCTGTTAGAAAATGAAAAAGTGTTCCAGACTCGGCCTGTCATACTTCAACAAGATTATTCCATCGAGAACATCCAGGACCCTGAAATTCAACAAATCGCTCAAAATTTGTTTCGAGAAGGTATTGTAAAGAGGATATCCTCCTTAAATGATGCCCCTAGTAAAAGTATTGACTTTTTGTTTGATGCCGAAGACAACTTGTATCAACAAGGCATAACCTACCTCAGCCTACCAGAGATGGCCAAAGGCGATCCTTCGAAATTCAACTATGTGAATGACTATAAGAATCTGGGCGGCGGCTGGTACTATTATGTCTTCCACTATGACAAACTTAAAAATGAAGATGAATTTCGGAATCTAGCTTGGGCCCAAATCTCAGAAAAGGAAAGAAGCACTTTAACCACGCAGAAAGAGAAAGCCATAGTGATCCTAGAGTCTGGAAAAAACGTTGGCTATTGGATTGATGACAGAAAGTTAGATGTTGTTGTATCCGTTCAATTTGATACGGAAATGAACGGCCAACTGGGACCGATTACAATGTTTTTTGATCCAATGACCAAAGATTTGATCGGGGGCAATCTGCGTTTCTAATAGGCTGGAGTAAAATGCGAACTCCGTTTTTATTTAAATCCCTTCCCCAACTCGGTGAACCCGCAGAAGGTTAGTGGTTCCGGCGCAGCCTACAGGGACTCCGGCGGTGATGAGCACCAAGTCGCCATTTTGCACGTATCCGGCAGACCTCGCCAGTTCAACAGCGGCTTCTACGGCTGCATCTGTGCTAGAAGTAGACTCGTCGCGGAGCAGCGGAATTACACCCCAAGTCAAGGAGAGGGCATGCAACACGCTCTCCTTAGTGGATACGGCGATTACCGGTGCAGCGGGCTTGTGCTTGGCGATCATCCGGGCGGTAAAGCCGCTTTCGGTCAGGGCGAGAATAGCCTTGGCGGATAGCGCGAGGGCAGTGCGGACAACGGATTCGCCAATGGCGCGGGTCACGTTGGTGCCAGTCTCGTTACTCTTGCAGTTGGAGCGGCCGTAGCTCCCCAGGACGGACTCAGCGCTTGCGGCGATGCGGGCCATAGTCTCGACGGACTCCAGCGGGTACTTACCTGCGGCAGATTCACCAGACAGCATGACGGAATCGGTGCCATCGAAGATAGCGTTGGCGACGTCACTTGCTTCTGCACGGGTCGGACGCGGGTACATCTGCATGGACTCCAGCAAGTGAGTGGCGGTGATAACCGGTTTTCCGGCCAGATTACACTTCTTGATCATGTCTTTTTGAACCAGCGGCACATCTTCCACCGGCAAGTCCACGCCCAGATCGCCGCGGGCAACCATTAGTCCGTCGGCTACGTTCAGGATGGCGTCCAGGTTCTCCAAGCCCTCGTCATTTTCAATTTTGGCGATAATTTGGATATGGTCGGCCTTGTGTTTACTCAGAATATGTTTAATCTCGAGAATATCTGCAGCTTTGCGGACGAAGGATTGAGCGATGATGTCGATGTTCTGCTCAACGCCGAACTTGATGTGCAGGATGTCCTTCTCAGTTACGCCTGGAAGACTGGTTTTGATGCCGGGAACGTTGACGCCCTTGCGCGGCTTCAGCTTGCCGCCGTTCTTAACGAGGCAGGTGATCTCGGTACCTTCGGACTTTACGACCTCCAAACGGACTAGACCGTCATCGATCAGGATACTGCTACCGGGCTGCACATCTTGGGGCAACTGCTTATAGGTGACTTGGATGCGGTCCTTCGTGCCGAGCACTTCCTCTGTGGTCAGAATCACAGTTTCACTTGGTACCAATTCCACGAAGTCCGAGGCCATTTTGCCGATACGAATTTCCGGACCTTTGATGTCGAGCAGGACGGCCACATATTGGTTTAGTTCCTTGGCTGCTTCCCGGATGTGGCGGATGCGTTCTGTGTGCTCCTCCAGATCACCGTGAGCTAAGTTCAGGCGGGCGACATTCATACCGGCTTGGATCAGCTTACGGAGCATTTCGGGGCTTTCGCTGGAGGGGCCGATGGTACAGACGATTTTTGTTTTGCTCATGAAATTCTCTCCTTCATCGATAAATTATTTAATCTTGTGAAAATTTTCCCTTATCCTTACAATAAAGCATAATGATTCATCAGAAAAATATATATAATTTCGTTCTTCATCAATTTTGATGTAGGAGGCAGGTCATCTTATGAATCTTCATGCCCTTAAAATATTTCATACCATCTCTGAAAAAGGCGGAGTCACCCGTGCTGCGGAGGAACTACGGATCAGCCAGCCTGCAGTTACAGCCCAGGTACGCAATCTGGAGAAGGAATTAGGCATACAGCTGTTAGCCCCTAAGGGGCGTGGCATTCTAGTGACCGATGCGGGACAGATGCTGGCCAGTCATGCCAAACGGTTGTTTGCATTGGAGCGTGAGCTGGATGAGGCAGTCCGTGAATACAAGGCCGGGTTCAGCGGAATCCTGCGGATTGTCGCCACCTATCTGCCCGCCAATCTGCTGCTGCCGGAATGGCTGGCACTCTACAAGCAGGAGCATCCTTCCGTGGAGGTGGTCTTGAATACTGCGAATTCTCGGGAAGCGGTGGAGGGTCTGCTACAGTACGATGCCGAGGTAGCCGTATACGGAGGCGGCTGGGAGGAGCAACCGGGTATTGAATGGGAGCAGCTTCTGGAGGATGAGCTCTGGTTCATCGTCCCGAGAAACCATCCATACGGCGGAAAGGAAATTACTTTAGCGGAAATGATGAAGGTTCCCTTCATTCTGCGTGAAGAGGGAAGTTCTACCCGGGAGCGTCTCTTCTCTTTATGTAGGGCTTTGAACGTGAGTCCTCCCAAGGTAGGTCTACAATTTAATGGGGTGAACGAGATGGTTCGGGCCGTCATCGCGGGCTACGGAGCCATCTTCATCTCCTCCCTGGCGGTTAGGGATAATGTGGAACGCGGGGAAGTGGAGCGTGTGATGGTTAACGGCACTTCGCTGCTGAATCCGATTGCCGTCTGTACCCGGAAGCAGGAGGCATTGTCGCCAGCGGCGGCAGCATTTCTCTCACTGGTCCGGGAGCAGTCGAAAGGATGGGCAAGAAATTAACTGTTCTGCTTGCAAAAGAAGAATGGCACTATTAGGACGTTATAGAGAGAAGATTGCGGTTACGCACATCAGTTTTTCGAAGATAAAGAGAGGACGATCAGAACATGAATGTGCCTCATTCAAGAGCTTCCAGCTGCGGATCGGGATCATAATGTGTCAGGTTCGGGTTGGCGGTGCAGTGGCTGGCATTGAACGAAGACATGTCATGATATAAGCGGAATCAAAAAGCCTGTTTGCAGCTACCCGGTCGTATAATTTTTCCATTTCAGGGCAAGATAAAACCGCAGGATTTTGATTTCTTAAATGAAGGAGAAGACTATGGTTGAAACATGGCTTGATGAATTAAAACAGAAATTAAACCATATGGATGATGCCGAAATTGTTGAGCTCACAATGGGTTCCAGTGCCTCAGTCCATCTTTTATACATAAAAACGTTAATCGATCCAGAGCGTTTAAACGAGACGATTATTCAGCCACTTCATCGTTCTGCTTGCAATTCGCTTTCTTCATGCATAACCAATGCCAAAGTTTCGGAAGTTCTATCAATCGAAGATGCTGAGCAAAAAATAATGCAAGGATTTATTCTTCTAAACGATTCAGTCAACGATCAGTGGTTAGGCGTCCAACTGGAAAGCCCTCTTGGCCGGGCAGTTGAACCTTCCCAAACGGAAACGGTTATATATGGAGCGAAAGACAGCTTCAGTGAACAAATCGATAAAAACATTACAATGTTGCGCAGACGTTTGCCTATAACGACATTAAAAACGGAAAGCTTTACTATCGGTTCACTGAGTAAAACGAAAGTTGTGTTACTGTACATAGACGGATTAACTAATCCAGAATTTGTTTCCCTTGCAAGAAAGAAAATTGAAAGTGTGGATTTCGATCAATTTTTAGACTCCTCTCAGCTTGCAGCTTTTATTGAAGATCATAATCATACGGTCTTTCCGCAGTTTCTACAAACGGATCGGCCGGATGCCTGCGCCTACGCCTTAGGTGAGGGAAAGCTGACGCTATTGGTTTCCAATTCACCGTTTGCTTTAATTGCTCCCATTACTTTTTTTCATCTACTCCAATCTCCGGAAGACTACTTCCTTCGTTGGCCGGTCGCCAGTTTTTTACGTTTAATCCGGTACGGAAGTTTTATTGTTTCTTTGACGATGATTCCTTTTTATGTTGCGTTAACGACATTTCATTACCAAATGGTTCCGCTGCCGCTTCTTTACGTATTATTGGAATCGAGAGGCAAATTGCCCTTTACTCCGTTTGCGGAAGGATTTTTCATGATCGTAACGCTGGAAATCATCAAAGAAGCAAGTTTGCGAATGCCGACCAAAACCAGTCAAACTTTAGGGGTTATCGGTGGTATCGTCATTGGACAAGCTGCTGTAGAAGCAGGCTTTGCAAGTAAAGTATTGATAGTGCTGATGGGTATATCCGCCATTGCTTTCTTTTTAGTTCCCAATTATCAAGTGACAAAATCCATGGTGCTGATACAAATTCTTCTTCTTGTCCTTGCATCGTTTCTTGGGTTGCCGGGAATCGTGATCGGGCTGATCGGGATTCTTGCACATCTCCATGCATTAACGTCATTAGGTCAACCTTATTTAGCACCGATTGCTCCTTTTTATGGAAAGGATTGGAATGACCTCTTTATCCGCGGCCCTTTAATTTGGATGAAAACACGTCCGAAATATCTAAAACCACTACGGAAATGGCGACAGGAGATGAAGAAGTGAAGAGTTTATCCTTATATAATCGAACTTCCACCCTTGGCGGTATCTATTTCCTTCTCTTAGTGAATCGCATGCAAATGCATTATTTTATTTTGATCATGCCGGTTTATTTGGTTCATCCGTATATGGTTTGGGGAATTGTCGCGATGGGGCTACTGTCCCAACTTAATTTGATGATGATGTCCAAATGGTTTACTTCCAGTTATGCAGCGAAAGGCTATCAAGGATTTTTACAGCTTTTCGGGAAACGGACGGTTCAAGTTTTCGCAATACTTGGATTTTTGATAATATTGTTAAAAATTTCAATCATCACACTGGGATACATTGAAATGCTTCATAATTTTATTTTTCCATCTATGGATACAAGGTGGCTGATCCTATTTATTCTTTTGATCAGCTTATATGTGGCTTCACATGGAATGGAGAATACATTGCGTTTTGTCGTCATCGCCTTTCTTTGCGGGGCTTGGATCTCAGTCCTGTTTATTCCTTTTTTCTTCCAACCGGATGCCAATTACCGCGATTTGTATCCTCTCATACCCACCGAATGGTCAGGACAATCATGGCAAGGTTTGTTGTTTATTTGGTCGGCATTTTCCGGTCCGGTATATTTGGTTTTTATGGTTCCATGGTTAAGCTCCAATAAAAAAATATCGAAATACCTGGTTATTGGAAATATGATGTCGATCATGGAATATGTATTATTGTTCGTTGCTTCGGTATTGTTTTACGGATCACACTACTTACGCAAGATCGATTTTCCGATAGGATATATGGGAAGCTACATTCAAACGAGCGGTTTAGAACGAATCGATTACATCCTTATCTCTTTCCATATGTTTAATTATGTGTTTGACATTTCAATTCTTCTGTTGTGTTTTTATGGAGCCGGAAGAATCTTTATGAGAAAAATGAAAGAACGCACAACTCGGATTGGTTTATTGTCGAGCTGGTTCGTCATTTTGATAAGCATCATCTTAATGGATCAATGGTTATGGCAAACGGTTCCGGGTCAAAAGATGTTACTGAACCTTCAAATCTGGACCGGCTCATGCATTTATTTACTTATTCCTGCGATCCTTTTCATTGCAGTTAAACGAAAGGAGAGTATGTAGGGATGGTACCATACAAGCACTATGGTTTATTGGCGGTTGTAAGCCTTATGTGGATGGCCGGCTGTTCTTCCCCATATGTCGAGAACAATAAGATCGAAGAGATTGCTCCGGTAGTTTTCTGGTCGGTTGACAAGGGGACGGAAGGAAAGTTGAGAATCAGCACTTTAGTCCCCCCGCTCATCCAAGAAAAAAAACGTCTTCTCTCCAAGGAAGTCGATCTGTTAAAGCAGGGAGACCAGAAGTTTAATTTAATTTATTATCGGGAATTAAAGCAGGGGCAGCTGCGAATGTTATTAATGAATGAGGAGCTGGCAAAAAAAGGAGGCATTGAAAAGCTGATCAATACCATACTGGTTGATCCTGATATTTCAATGCGTGTCTATTTGTTGATTGTCAGAGGCGATTTTGATGAATACATAAAAAATCAATTGACGGTGCAAGACAACCAGGATTATTTCCTTTATCGGATGTTAAAGCATTACGAGGAGCATAATCAAGGTGAAATGAGCATCGTCAATATTCATAAATTCATGAAGAAGGTATATTCTCCTTTTAAAGATCCGGTCCTGCCGGTTTTTCATTCGGATAAGGACAATTTCAATTACGTAGGAACAGGCATCTTCCAAAACGATAAAGAAGTAATGGTCATTCAAGACGTGGACGATAATATTTTTCAACTTCTGGATAACAATCATTTCCTAAAAGTCTTGGCCATTCCAAAGCTATCTATCAGTTTAGGACGTATTCGATCCAATGTTCGCATGAAACTATCGGGCGACTATTCATCCTTGTCCTTACATGTGGGATTGAAAGGAAGAATTGAGGAATACCAGGGAGAATTGAATATTCAAAGTGAGGAACAATTGGAACATTTAGTTCATGAAATTGAGGTCTACCTTGAGGAACAAACTTCAGATTTATTAAAACGAATGCAACGTTGGAAAGTCGATCCCTTAGAGATCGGCACCCATTCACTTAAGCCATTTTCCAAGGAAATAACGGATGAACAATGGTTAAAACATTGGGAAAACATGAGAATTAATGTTGACTACGACATCAAAGTGCATCCTTTGATTAATGGAGCAGTTGATGTGTTTCAAAACAAGTAAATCGTTCCGAGCCGCTTAAGAGCGTATGATACCTTTGCTTTGCACAAATTCAGCGGGTTAATTGAACAGATTGTTATGCTATCGGGGCGAATCCGCTTTTCGCCTTAACATTGCCGGTTCCTGCTCAGCCAGTTCACCTACTCGTTCCATCGTATTTCTCTGTTTTTTATTTATGAAAAAGTCGGATGAGTGCGGATATTTCTTCTAGGGTTTCTTGTTGACCATTCTTTATCCGCATCATCCAAATTTCAAAAACACCGGCACTTATAAAATGAATCCAATAATTTCGTTTCGCACCTGTCCAGTCTGGAAAGGGAGTAAGCTCATCATAAAATTGGGTAATATGAGTTTTGAAGATTTGATAATGTAGCCCTGTGTAATCACTCTCAATGGCCAATCGAAAATCATCAGAGAATGTTAGAAAAAAGTTGGTCAAATCTGTTATTTTTTGCTCGTGATTCTTTCGCCAAGATATGTCAACGAGTAACCAAAAAGCCAAACGTTTACTGGGATGGGCACCACGCCCAGCGGAAGAAGCAATTGTAGCCACAGGCAAAAGTATGATGAAGGTTATCAAGGGACAGATGAAGGTATAAGTTATTGCAGGGACAATTTGCGTTTAACAACTGTCCCCTTCTATGTTAGATCCCCTGCACAGCTCCGACGTTTTGGCAATCCTGCATTCCTCTCACAAATGTCATTCTGGACATCACTCCGTAGGTCTGACAAGATAATGAATAGGGTGTTTCCCAAAGACGTAATATGAAAAAAATTCTACCCAGAGGAGGAGACGTTACTTAGCGTCACACACCAATCATGCGAGTCAATCGATTACTCTCCATGCTGCTGATCATCTCCGGTCAAGGTACGGTAACGGGCAAGGCGCTTGCCGAGCATTTCGAGGTATCCTTGCGGACGATCTACCGGGATATTGAGAAAATAAGCGAAGCCGGCATACCAGTTGCATCAACCAGCGGTAAGGGCGGAGGATACTATATTATGGACAGCTATAATGTAAGCAACCTCTTTCTTAATGGGGACGAAGCTCATACGTTGGTAGCTGTAATGAAGAATTTACACGGATTGTTTGGCCGGAACGAAGCTTTCAATGACATCCTGCTCAAGGTTGAACATACCTATAAGCGGGAGCCGGGTAAGGATAAACTGACTCTGGAGTTGTCCCATTTCAGTATGAAACAGGAGATTAAAGAGTACCTTGGGATCATCAGCAAGGCCATCACGGATAACAGGGTGCTGGTGTTCGATTATATCAACAGGGATATGGAATACCTGGAGCGAACGGTCGAGCCGGGCTGGATTGACTTTCGTCACGGCCATTGGTATGTGATCGGCTTCTGCCGGGTCAGAAACGACTACCGCAGATTCAAGCTTGTGCGGATCAGGCAATTGGAGCTGGGGCTGTCTTTTGCAAAAAGAGATGTGCCGGATGCGCGGATTGCCGAGGTCATTGATCACAATTATTCGCAGGCGGGCATACAGGTTGTGCTCAGATTCACTTCGCGAATTGGCGCACAGCTTACCGAGTATTTTGAGAAAGAGAAGATTAGCCGGGGTGAAGATGGCTTCTATCTCGTTACGGATATTTTTCCTCATGAGGAGGGCCTGCTGAAATTCATTCTAAGCTTCGGCAAGGAGTGCGAGCTGCTGGAGCCTCGTGAATTACGGGCGGAGCTGCAGCAATATATGCAAAATATGCTTCTATCCTACAATGACTGACGCCCTGGTGTCAGTCATTGTGTTTTATAGTAGGGATATCGGCGGGAGAAATACATAATGCCGTTATAACTGGGTTAGGAGTGAACCGACTAGATGAAAGCCTGCATTTTGGACGAAGATGTCAATGAACGGGGTACGAAGGACACGCGGACAGAACTGATACACAAGCTGCACAGATTGGAGGAAGAACAGTATATCCTGCGAGAGGGAGAAAGCATCCAAGACTTTACCGATCTGATGCTGCGGCATATTGGTGACCCGGAGCCTGAGCTTCGTGAGCATATTTATTCTACCTTTTACATATGGCTGAAGCGCGATAATAAGTTCACAGATGAGGAAATGCGGCATCTATTGACTGTCCTGATGGACGACCGGTATTTGTTCTACCGTATTGGAAGCGTGGATGACCACAGCGTACTCACCAGGGCATTCGCGGTTCTGCCGATCGCTCTTATTATGCAACGGGACAGGATTCAACCATTCTTGACGCCAAAAGACTTCCAGCATCTAAAGCGCTCGCTGCTTCGCTACTATCAGGAGGAGAAGGACCTGCGCGGTTATCTGGCAGCCGAAGGCTGGGCTCATGCCGCAGCTCACGGGGCAGATGCCCTGGAGGAGCTGATCCGCTATAAGGAAAGTGACATTGAGGTGCAGCACGAGGTGCTTATGGCGATTACAGGAATGCTGCATAACAGTGTCCGGATTTTTGACGAGGAGGAAGACGAACGTATGGCTAACGTTGTGGACACGATGATCAGTGAATCGCTGTTACCACAGCAGGAGATTGCCGGCTGGATTCATAGCTTGGCGCAGTGTACGGAATGGCCGGATACACGCGCACAGAGAGTTGCCAGAGTGAACGGGAAAAATATGGTGCGCAGCCTGTATTTCAGAACACTTGCCCGGCATGACGGGAATCATCGGAGACTTACCAGCGCCATGCTGGCGGCTGAAGCTAAATTAAACCGCTTTAACGGGGCAAACCCTGCATATGGAGGTGATGAAGCTTGAGTACTCACTATTATTTCAGTTGGTTTAATGATTTTTTACCAGAGGGGCTGGTTGAGTGGTTGCAGGAGGATCTACAAGACAGACAATCGCTTGTTATGATTAGCGCTCAACCCTCTGATTATGAAGACGGGCAGATTCACTTTGAGGATATAACGGAATGGACATGGCTCCATCAGGCTAATCTTATGTTTAAGGAGAACCATTTCATCGATTACCGCATGCCGAAGGATGAGGCCCGGCAATGGATTCAGAACGCGTCGGTCATTTTTCTATGCGGCGGAGATCCTGTTCAACAGAACAACTTTTTGGCGGAATATGAATTAACCGATGTGATTAAGAACAGCAATGCCGTTATCTTGGGGGCCAGCGCCGGTTCGTTGAACATGGCTGCCAAATGGGTAACCTCGCAGAGCGCCGATCATACCGTTGAAATAGATACGATTCATGATGGGTTGGACTTTAATCCTTTTGCCTATGAATCTCATTCGAAACGCGATTACGCCTCTTTCGTTCAAGGCTACCTGTTCCCCTTATCGGAGGAGATCGATGTATATGCGGCAGAGCAGGAGAGTGCGATTCGTGTAAAAGACGGCGCAATCGAAATAATGGGCCCGGTATATTTAATATCCCGCTCGAAGATTCAGAAAATAAGTGTATGATTACGAAACAACCACAGAACCATTTGAAATACAGTCAGCGATTGGATCAATGCTAAAGGTATCCATGCATGTTCAGTCTTTGGAGCTGTTTCGGTTAGAGACAATCTTCCAATCATCATCGATTCAATATTTGAGGTTGAAAAATAAAGGAGAACCCAGGAGGATACCTTGGAAAGCCGCTCATCCAGGCACATACTACGTTTGGTGGGAGTGTTAATCTAGGAACTGTGCATTAAACCTTTCTTCAAATAATCACATACTGGGCTTATGTGCATATAATTGATGATATGATTATTTGCATTTCTGGAGGTTTAGCTCATGCATAGGATTTATCCGTATTGGTTTAGATCACAATTCGTCCCCGTTTGGGCCACTACAACACAAGAATCACTTGAATTAATGAGGAATGCCGTACAAGGTGAACGAAATGATGAACTTTTTTATGATCAACTCATCAGACTTGCCCCGAACCAAGAACAAGTTGAAGTGATTACCTCTATTCGGAATGATGAAAGAGGACATAATCAAATGTTCCGACAAATGTATAAGGAATTAACAGGGCATGAAGTAACAGGAGTTGGCAACGAACCTCCGGATAATGTTAATTCTTATATTGCCGGGTTGCAACAAGCCTTCCAAGGTGAATTATCTGCTGTTGAGAAATATCGAAAGATATGGTTCGGTCTTCCGTACGGCATTTACAAGGATACTCTGTATGGCATTATTCTGGATGAGCAAAAACATGCGGCTAAATATAACAATCTCCTGCTACAAAACTTAGCTGCAAATCAGTTCTGATCCTACGCACGAAGAGGCCTCTTTACTCACAGGGAGTGGAGGGGCCTCTTTACTGATTAATACGCGTCTAGTGTTCACTGGCCGTATCTGGTGTAGAGTACAAAGTCCTGAAGGGATATCTTATACAAACATTGGAGATTGTTCCTAAGTATATAGCGGAGGATCCAATGGTAGATGTGTGGAGTAGAATCAGCTCACCTTAATATTCAATTCTAGATTTTAGCTTTGCTCAGGAATAATAACATCTTCAGTGGGTACCATATGGAAAAACCAAGTTTATGCTATCCTCGAGTGTCCTTTCATATCTAATTAAGAAATTCAAACCTGAACAGTAACATCATTAGAAAAACACGAGGAAGTGGCATACACGCCTCGTGTTTTTTCTGTGTCACCCTAAATCACGAATGTTTATTGCAAAAATGGTCGATATAATCAGAACATTGTCCAGGTTCATCTTCCATTACGAAATGACCAGCTTTTGGAATGACACGTAGACAGGCATGGGGGATATCCTGGACAAGCCTCTTTGCATAAGCGAGGGGCTGCCATTCATCTTCCTCCCCCCATAGAATTTGAACGGGGACCTTCAGTTTGGGTAAATCTGTTTTATAGGATTCAGTATATTTTGCATTATAGTGAGCTACCTGATGGGAGAAAAAAGATGCTTTACCTAATAGACCGGCATGGGGTGCAAGATATGCGTCTAGTGTATCCCCTGTCATGAGGTCTTTATTATAAACTGCCATGGGTAACTGTTTTTTTAGCATGGTATCAAAATCAGTACGGGACATTTGTTCAACCCGTTCGAACTGTTCTTCAATAATTTTCTTCCAGGTTGGTGAGGGCCACGAATCATAGCTGGGGATGTTGAGTAACGTGAGCGATTGTACACGCTCAGGTTGTTCCTGAGCCAATTGGAGGCCAACAATTCCACCTAGATCGTGGGCTGCGACATGTAAACGATCCATTCCGAGTTCGTCTAAAAGCTGACTGAACAGAGTATATTGTGCTGCCACAGAAGTATCTGTTTCGAGTGGTCTTTCGGATGCTCCATATCCAAGAAGGTCATGAACGTAGATTTTATACCCTTTTTGAACCAGAGAGGGTATTACTTTTCTCCATTCATAGCTATAAGACGGTGTTCCATGAAGGAGCCATATGGGAGAGCCTTCTCCGTATTGCTCATAAGCAATTCGATATCCATTGATCAACATGGATGACGTTGCTGCTGTTTGCATGGTGATTACTCCCTTCTATAAACGATTGAGATTAATTTAGCTCTTATTGAGTTACATTGAATATAAACGATTGCATTCTATTAGTAAAATTGATAGTTTATATGTAAACAATCAGTTTTGATGATGGTAAAAAGAAGGGAGCCAATGATGGAAATACGTCATTTGGTAACATTTATTGCGATTGTAGAACACGAGGGATTTACCAAAGCTGCTGAGCATCTTGGATACGCGCAATCTACAATCACATTGCATATCAAGGCATTGGAAGAGGAGATTAACTACCCTTTATTTGATCGAATCGGTAAGCGGGTTATTTTAACGGAGACTGGGAGAAAATTGTTGCCACATGCCAAAAAAATGCTTGACCTGTATCATATGATTAAGGAAGTGACTGCTGCGCAAGGGGAATTAACGGGTAATATCGTTATCAGTATTGGGGAAACTTTGTTGATCTATCGTTTTCCGCCTATTATTGAAGAGTTCAAAAAATTACATCCCCATGTCAATATAGAATGGCACCAATTAGATTCCGTACATTATAAAGAGAATTTGATGCAAGGTAAAAGTGATATTTCCTTTATGCTGGGGACAGAGGTACATGACCCCAATTTGTACAGTGAGAAATTGGCTGAGGAGCCCATGATGTTGTTGTATCCAAATTCATTTGAGCTACAACTGGACATTGTGCAAAGCAATTTACTTTTTACCGAAAGAGGTTGCGATTATCGCACATTGTTTGAACAATGCATTGAGGAGTATCAGTTAGGGATTACTTCCAATATTGAATTCTGGAGTATTGAAGCCGTGAAACAATCTATATTGAGTGGTATGGGCATATCCTTGTTACCTCGAATTACGGTAGAGAGGGAGCTGAAGGAAGAAAAACTTTCAGGTCAGCAGTACAAACAGAATCTAGCTACGCAGTTGTTATATCCCAAAAACAAGTGGATCTCTCCTCAAGTAGAAGCTTTTATTGAGATCGTTAGAAAGCATGCCTCCCTCTGGTAAGAAATGAGAAGAGTGTTGATAATTATTCGGATTCAATTCAAGTATTGAACTAACGAAGAACGTTAGTCCAACAACACAGCTGCAGTCTATGACTTTATTTTCTCGTTCAGATCTGCCGCCATTTAAAAAGCTGACTCTCCCATCTACTGCGCAGTATACGTCTACTATTCACTGGTCCGTATCTAGAATTTAAGAACACAGGAGGAAACCTTGGAATGGACTTTAGGTTAAGACTGGATGGTGCTTTAGATGAAATCTATGAACCTCTATGGAAGCTCAGGATTCAGCTCACTGATGAAGAAAAAGCACTGCTCCGAAGCAAAAAGGTGCGGCGGCTTCATTACATTCGGCATGGAGGAGCTTCTTTTATCAATACCCACCATACCTACAGCCGCTTACAGCATACGTTAGGTGTATTTGCGCTTACAGCGCATTTTGAGCCGGATAATCGTACGTTGCGGGCAGCTGCATTGCTGCATGATATCGGACATGCGCCTTTCAGTCATACACTAGAATCCCTTCCAGGCGTGGATCATCATGAATGGACGCGGGAGGCCGTGTTTTCACAGGAGATCGTTGACATCCTAGCCCGTGCGAATATTCGTACAACTGATGTTATGGACTATATTGATGGTTCGAAGCGTAGCCTATTGAGGAACAAGGACGGAATTCTTCATGCAGATCATCTGGACTCCTGGGTCAGAAGTGCATTTGTCGGCGGTTATCTGACTATTACAACTGGGGAACTTTTAGAAGCGATGAGCTATAGAAATGGAAGTCTCCAGTTCACACTGGAGGCTGGCAAGCAGGTCACCGAGCTCATATGGGAAGAAGCCCGTATGCAAGCTTCCCCGGCTAACATCGGCGTAAACGCGATCATGAGGAAACTGGCTGGCCGCGTAATACATAAGGATGAAATTGAAGCAGCAAAGTTGCCGGCCATGACGGATACACATATTGAGCAGTTGCTTTGTAGTGATCCAGACACACGGGAAGAGTATGAGCAGTTGCTCATGGAATCATGGCGAATTCGCGTGTCGCGGGAAAAGCCATCTTTTCCAGTGGAAACAGCAGTTTTGAGTAAGCTCTATCTTGCAATGCCGCTCATCCAGGGTGTTGTGATCACTGAATATTCAGATGAATATTCGCAAGATTGTCTCGCTACGATTAACCAGCTTACAGAGCTGCTAGGCACATACTACGTTTGGTGGGAGTGTTAAGATATGACGAATCCAGAGAATTTAACTTGCAAAGCATGTGGAAGTAATACCTTTGTAAAAGGTGAAGTGAATGCAGTGGATGCTAGAGTGATGCCGATCGGTAAAACTTTTTCTTTTGGCTCCCCGGTTATCTATACATTTTGTAAAAAGTGCGGAGAAGCAGCCTCCATTAGAATTAAAAATCCGGATAAATTTTGAATATAACATTTCGTAATCAAATTTAATGAGGAGTGAATTTATATTGATATTCTTTAAATTAAAGACCCTATTTAAATTAACTGCTCTGGTTCTTACTGTCTTTGGCTGCTACACGCTTATTATGAGATTATTTTTCTAATGATGGCCTTATCTTCAAAAAAGTCCAAAAAATTGTGGCCGAGTGCCTTATCGATAACATTCCATCTATCAGAGTTTTGGAGAAATTGAATTTTACACGAACCGAGTAAAGAACGGAATGATTATGTGGGAATTACTAAATATACACTAATTTATCGTCATGCAGAATGACTTACGATAGATTAAAATAGAAAAGAGATCCGGTGCGAATGCCAAGCTCCCATGAAATTCCCGGGAGTTTCGCACCTCAGAATTTGTCGAAAGTCTATAAATATGAGGGTAGTCTTGATAAGTCAAGGGTGGTCTTATATCTTTTCAAGAATAGACTTAGGAGCCAGATAGTGAATTAATACGGGAAAAGCATGGTTTATGCTTTTTTTCGCTGTCGCACTCTACGTGAGTGCGTGGATTGAAATCTTTCTCCACGTGGTAAATGACATCTCCTGGACTACGTCGCACTCTACGTGAGTGCGTGGATTGAAATACGCTTACCGCCGCGGCGTTCAGCCTGTTTGTTTTGTCGCACTCTACGTGAGTGCGTGGATTGAAATTATTGGTAGGCGGGGTTTTATTTGTCGGAGCCAGTCGCACTCTACGTGAGTGCGTGGATTGAAATATTACAGCATTAACTTCACGGTGGATCTTGGTCTGTCGCACTCTACGTGAGTGCGTGGATTGAAATTTTAGAGGGGAGGGTGATTTTAACGGTACGTGCTGTCGCACTCTACGTGAGTGCGTGGATTGAAATAAAATCGAAAGGTCCGGGAATGCTTGCTGGGATGCGTCGCACTCTACGTGAGTGCGTGGATTGAAATTTTAAACATGCGCAAATTGAAGCAGTCGGCAACTGTCGCACTCTACGTGAGTGCGTGGATTGAAATCATGTACTGCTTGCATGATCAAAAATCTTGTCTGTCGCACTCTACGTGAGTGCGTGGATTGAAATTTTAGCTGGTGATATTGTTTTTAAATTAATTGAGTCGCACTCTACGTGAGTGCGTGGATTGAAATGGTATAAAGGGAGTACATAGGCACTATGGGCCACAGGTCGCACTCTACGTGAGTGCGTGGATTGAAATTTTCAAACTCTTGCCAAGCATTGGTGTAGTGTCACGTCGCACTCTACGTGAGTGCGTGGATTGAAATAGCGCGGCATATACCGCGTCCCCGCCGGTTACGTTGTCGCACTCTACGTGAGTGCGTGGATTGAAATTCCAGGATCGCAATTGATCTCCCAAACGTCCGAAGCGTCGCACTCTACGTGAGTGCGTGGATTGAAATCTTTACGCCAGAACCGCTATCCGTTCCCGCAGCAATTGTCGCACTCTACGTGAGTGCGTGGATTGAAATCTTTACGCCAGAACCGCTATCCGTTCCCGCAGCAATTGTCGCACTCTACGTGAGTGCGTGGATTGAAATAAGTTTGAAAATCAATTCATATACAGATATTACTTGGTCACACTCTACGTGAGTGCGTGGATTGAAATCTACCCGAGCAGATTATAAAGCTCAGGCGCTACGTGTCATACTCTACGTGAGTGCGTGGATTGAAATCACTTAAAGCGGAACAAACACATTATTAAATAAGTCGCACTCTACGTGAGTGCGCGAATTGAAGTATCTAACGAGGTGATGTCCATGAGAGGTTTTGTAATAGTTGTTTTGATTTTAGTTGTGGCTTTGGATTCTTCAGGAAGAAGAGGTGAATCCGCTTGACCCTTCAAGCTGTATTTGTGGATCGCGATGGGACCTTGGGCGGGAACGGTCATTTCATCCACCCCCGGGATTTTGAATTATTTCCATACTCACTAGAAGCATTGCAATTATTCAAAAAACATGAAATCCCAATCATCGCCCTAACGAACCAACACAATATATCTAAAGGACTTGCTACAGAATTAGACTTTAGGAATGAATTTGACAGTTACGGATTTGACGCCGCATACATATGTCCCCATGAGCCTGAAGACGGCTGTGTATGCCACAAACCGCAACCTGGGATGCTTCTGCAAGCGGCAACCGATCATGGATTAGATTTAACCCGGTGTGCTGTGATTGGCGATGTGGGTTCGACTGATATGCTTGCAGCGGCAGCAGTGGGAGCCAGAAGAATTCTGGTAGAGACAGGCTGGGGGATGCAGTCTTTGGATAAATACCGTCACCTGTGGTATGAACAGGCAGAACCAGATTACATCGCGAAGGACCTTCTGGATGCGGCAAAATGGTTGGTTAGCACAATAAAGCGGACCACGCCTGAGTAAAGCTGCGTTGTCCGCTTTGTTTTGCTAGGGTCCCTCGGTTATTGCACGTTTTCCGGGTTAAACTCCGTTAGGCGGATCAAAGGCTTTTTCTTCCGAGTTCCTTTTTTCGTTGTGGTATTTCCTTGTTCGTCCGTTCTCTGCTCTATAAATTGTCCGGTCAAAAAATTGATATCATCCTCGTCCGCTTGATCCATAGTGGTTGCTCCAGTGAAGTAGCTTCCGCTTGTCGCTCCGATTAAAAACCAATCCTGATTCTGGTACCTGAATCTATACTTGTTGTACCATCTCCAGTTGCTCCCTCCGTAATCGCTAACCAGGACAGACCCCCGATTAATGGTAAGGCTATCAAAAGGATCGCCCCAGATGCCGCCCTCATCCGATCGCAAAATGACATTTTTGGCAATGATGGATAGGGTATACGTATTGTTTTTGCTGCCAAAAGCGATTAAGAGTGACCGTGGAGACGCCTCGTCCATAACCATATCCTTCTCAATGACCGCTGCGAGATCTGAGATCCCGTCTTTATTCAAATCACCTTTGGCGATGGCCTTCTCTCCCAGGACAGGCTCTAAAATGTGCCACCCGGCCGGAATTAGTGCGTTGATGTTATCTGCTTTGGCTACTGGCTTTGGGGTCTGGGTTGAAGCTGCTTTTGCCTCAGCAGTTTGAATATGAGAAGGATCAGTACACCCCACTATGTAGCTTAAAAGGGCAACAATACCTACGGACCTTACTATTAGTTTTTTCATCGAGTCTACTTCCTTCCCATGTTCTACGAGGATTCTTCCCTCATGATGCTTACATTCCTACCCAGTATATCGAATAGTCTCTTAATTTAAAACGCAGTGGATAAGACAAAAAAACTACAAAATTGAAAGAAGTTATAGTTATACAGAACCTATCAAATGGGTTAAAATAGAAGGAGAGGGCTCGGTGCGAATGCCAAGCTCCCATGAAATCTCCGGGGGTTTCGCACCTCAGAATTTGTCGAAAGTTTATAAATAAGAGGATAGTCTTTAAAAGCCAAGGGTGGTTGTATATCTTTTCAAGATTAGAATAAGGGGACAGATGGTGAATTAATGCGGGAAAAGCATGGGTTACACTTTTTTCGCTGTCGCACTCTACACGAGTGCGTGGATTGAAATATGCCAGTAGATAAAGTATTGATACAACCTCGGCGTCGCACTCTACACGAGTGCGTGGATTGAAATAAGGATTACCTGATAACATTCACTACTATCACCTGTCGTACTCTACTTGATTGCGTGGATTGAAATGATTGAATTCGTGGTCTATGGAAAATGCGCATTGTCGCACTCTGTATGATTGCGTGGATTGAAATATCTTTGGGATATCCTCTATAGGAGGGATCTCCTCTTATACAACATCACAAACACACTTCATTTATCATTTTTATGTGCGAATACCAACCTGGGACTTTAAAAAATACGAAAGGAGACTCAATTTCCTAATTGGATTTTTTGTAAATCAGTGTCCACTAGCAAAGAGGGGTGCCGAAGCAGATTTTAACTTCTCCAGATAGCCATGATATTGCAAAAGTGACTGAAGATTATTCTGCGCATGAACTAACAGTTACTCAAGGGGAAATATTGTGGGGGTTAAAGCACTTAAACGAATGGACTTACTGTAAGGCGGATAATAACGTATACGGTTGGGTCCCAACTTTTTGTTTAGCTGATTTACAAGAATCTGGTTAGCCCCTACTCATAAGTAAAAGCACTGAATATCTGCGCAGCCGCAGGACTCAGTGCTTTTTTAATCCTATTCTATTTCTTCAGGCGTATCTCAAATAAATCGTTAGGACTAACTTCAAAATAGAGACACAACTTCATGATCAACTCTGCGGATATTTTCTTTTTATCCATGTTGGTGTTGTGCACCAATTCCATAATGGTAGTTCTTCGATGCCCTATCTCATTAGACAGTTTAAGTACTGAGATATTGTGAACTTTTAAAATTTGGTCGAGTTTAAAGTGCAATGTATATTTATCAAATTCCACAGGGGTCCTCCTACATGAAAAAATACACTTCTAAAGTGCACATTAGAATAATGTTGATACCCATTCCCTTAATGTAAATGGTACAAAGAATAGATATCTAAAATGTTATCCAAGCCATCCAACAGCTCCCTAACCACTGGGTTTTTCGCCGAATCACCAATACTGGAGTAAGCATAGGTTGGTTGAACTGAAGGGAGAGAAGTGATGAAATAGTCTTCGGGTAACTCATAGGTATGGTTAATATTTGTGAGTTGTAAGTTGTACTGCTTGGGGCTTGGAGTTTCGCCGCTGATGATTTGGTCGATGGTAAGGCGGGGTATCCCTGTCTGTTTTGATAAAGACAGTTTAGAAATCCCTCTCAACCGCAAGAAGATCACCATGTTATTAGAAATTATCTCCCTGTGCTCAAAAAAATTGATACTCACTTTTTACACCCCATTGTACTTAATATACTTTATATTATAAAGGAACATTGAGAATATACGGGAGTACATACACAAAAAAGAAGTTAGTTTCAGACTATTTTGAATCCACGCATCCATTGGAGCGGCTAAGCGCTATTTATAAATTATCCCATATTTCCTGAGCTGAAAATAGAAGTGTGGGAATCACTCCCCCCACCCCCGTACATATCCCACAAGTGAGTATCCGACCCGGACCCTGGCATGTTAAAATAGGAGAAATGTGTACATCTAATGTGTGAATTTAATCGGGGGGCAACAGGTGAGAGCGTTGAGATTGAGAGATTACATGGGCCCTTCGGAGACTTCTGCGCACCGGCAGGCGAAGTGGGTCAAGCGGTTTCTGTATACGTATTGGCTGGTGATTGCTCTGCATTTCCTGGCCCAGCTGGGGTCTTTTGTATGTTTGCCGTATCCCATGGGAGCGCATGAATTCTACTATGATGTGCTGCTTTATCCGACGCTGCTGATGAGTGCGGTGGTCGGGTTGACGCAGCTGGTGGATGTTGCGGCACCGAGGTATTCCTTCGTGCTGCTGTTTGTGGCGGGGACGATTATTGCCATGATGATTATCCATCTGAATATGGATATCCGGATTATCGGGGCGTTGATGCTGCTGCCGATTATTGCGTCGGCGATTTTTTTTCGGCTGGATCTGACCTTGTTCACGTCTGCCCTCCAAGCGGCTGCGTTCTTCATTCTGTACCGCTGGGATTACTGGTTCAAGTATTACCTTACAGACTTCGACCTGGTTGCCATTCCGCTCTTCCTGCTAGTCGGGACCCTGGTGGCGGGGATTGTCATTATTAACGGGCGTGAATTGGCGAGCGATCTGGAAGCTACCTTAACGGCCAAGCAGGATCTGATGATCGAGAACGCGGTGATCCGCAAGCTGTCTACCACCGATGCACTGACAGGACTGTATAACCATATTTCTTTTCACGAATTCTATGAAAAAGCGCTGGAATACGGAAGCCAGGGTGCCCCGTTCCATCTTGCGCTGGTGGATATCGATAATTTCAAGCAAATTAACGATAAATATGGACACCGTACGGGGGATCTGGTGCTGGCCCGGGTCGCACAGATCATCAAGGACCATCTCTCTGCGGCAGACATTGCTGCCCGCTACGGCGGCGAGGAGTTTGCGGTGTTGCTGTTCGAGAAGAGCTTCGAGGAGGCCTATACGCTCATGGATTGGATACGCCACCAGCTCTCGGAGACGCTACATGAAGAGATGGAGAACGGGGCGGTGACCGTCAGCATTGGCCTCAAGAGCTATGCCGAAGGCACCACCAAAGAAACGCTCTTCGAAGAAGTCGATAATCTCCTCTATACGGCCAAGCACTCCGGCAAAAATACTACGCTGACCCCGCTGACTCAGCGGATTGTGGTATAGATTACTCTGCCGGAGCTTCACCCTCCGCTGCTTTTTTGCGTGCCCGGAACCGCCGCACCTTCATCAGATTCCCGCACAGCTTGTCATCGCAGTACCGCTTCGAGCGGTTGCGGGTATCGTCGTAATAGACCCAGAGACAGTCAGGATTCCCGCAAATACGGAAGCGAGAGGGCTCCTTCTCCAGCAGCGCAGCCGCAAAAGAGGCGGCAATCTCCGCCATAATCTGCCCCCAGTCCGCACGCTGCGGTTGGAGGGAGATCTCAGCGTCACCTGCGGGCGTCCAGACCACACGGCGAACAACCGGCCCGTTGCCCATGTAAGTATTTAACTGCGCAAGCAGTTCTGTAGACGGAGACTCTCCCGCGACCAGCCGCTGCAGCTCGTCCCACAACAAGCCGCGTAGTTCTTTCAGTTGCTCCAGCTCCTCCGGGAGGAGAGGGCCTGCCGCCGGCAGTTTCTGCTCCACCAGCCATTGCTCCAGCCACTCCGGTTCTTCGAGCCGGTCCTCGTCCTTGCTCCGGTCACTAGTCCGCCAATTCCGCCAATAGCTGTTCATGAAATCTACCCACAGCAAGCTTCATCTGTCCCTTCGCATGATCTTTCCCTTGATTGTAACAGTTAAAAATGAGTTATGCTAGTTACTTGATACACTCCGGCAAATATGTTAAAGTGCTCGTGTAACTGTTATTATGGTTGTTTAGTCGTTACCAAATCATTAACACCCACAAATTACAGGAGGAATTCAAATGGAAAACAAAATCAGCGATGTTCTATTGGAGAATTGGGATTATGTAATGGATGTAGAGGATTGGCAACCGCCGCTGAGTGCTGCGCTTGAAGGTGTGAACAGTGAGCAGGCCCTCTGGAAGCCGGAGGGAGCGGCGGGCAATTCGATCTGGGAGAACGTTAACCATCTGACGTATTATAAGGAGCGTCTGCTGCGTAAGCTTAAGGGGATGGAGAAATTGCCTGATCTGGAGAGCAATGACGCCACGTTCACTGTAACAGGAAGCGGGGAAGAGGACTGGAAGCAGGCGGTAGACAAGCTGAAGTCCATTCATGCCTCACTACGCGAGATTATTGTAGCTCTGGAGGAAGGCGCTTATGAATGGGGCGGCTCCGGGCATGCACCGGGCGAAGAGGTAATGAGCCTGATTCTGCATGATGCCTATCATACGGGACAGATTGTACTGGTCCGCAAGCTGCAGGGCTCCTGGCCAAGCACCCGCCGTTTCGATTAAGACGACAGTCATATTTTACAAGCAGTCTGCGTCTCTATACTACTGTTTCAGCTCCAAATCCCCGGGTTAATGGTTGACATGCAGCTAACCCCCGAGAGGAGAGATTGAAGATGGAGCCGAATTACAAGGACAGAAGTGTTGAGGTTGAACGGACAGAGGTGCACCGCAAATCGGATTCCAGTCTGGTCGCATCCACGTTCATTAAATATGCAGCCTACATTATAATCACCTTCGGAGTTCTGTTTTTCCTGGTGAAATACGTATTCCCGATGTTTAAATAAGCCGGCTGCCAAGCGCAGACTTGGCCGGATTCACGCCAAAAAGCCACGATGCCCCTCAGGGGATCGCGGCTTTTTGTTACATAACCGTTATACGTTCTTCTGGATCATCTCGTGGGAATCGGCGGTATTCCGGTAAAAGAACCAGCATTCATTCAGCAGTCTAATCTGACGGCAGTCCTTCTTGAAATAGGCCTTCATGAGCTGTTGGCGAAGCCATTGTGGCAAGGGTACCCCTCCTCTGCATGCTTCCTGTGTATAGATAGCATATGGGGGAATACGCCCAAAGGTGCACGGTTAGTTTCAGGTAGCCAAGCCGAATTTCACAAGGCCGCCCGGAACCAGCGTTACAGCACCCGTTCTTCTTCCTCTTCATACCATTGTTCGAGCTGGGCCTGGAGCGCCCGGATTTCGGTCAATAGTGAGATCAGCGGGTAATGCTCCTCCTTAATGGAGGCAAAAGCCTGCTCCAGCCGGTTAATATACGCCAGCCCCGACTCCAAGTGATGCTCTTCGCGCAGCAGCTCCAGCGCCTCGCATTCGGCCACCGCCCGCGGCAGTCCGGGTACATTCTCGGCTGTCAGCTTGTCGATTTCTTTGTTCAGGCGAAGATTGAGGGCGCTTAGCTGGTAAGCATATTCCTCCGGCATCTCCACGAATAGCAATTCCTGATCCTGCTGCATAATTACGTAACGCATTCTAGGCATCTTTCATTCTCCCTCCGGACTTGTCTTCCTTCTTGACAGTGTAGCGTATGGGCAAGTTACAATTCAAGTAGTGATCTAATTTCAGGTGGAGAGGACCGTGAAGGAGCGCTATGACCAGTATGAGCAACGAAGAGCTGCAGCAATGGATTGAGCAGGTGTCACTGAAGAGCTTTGGCGTGCCTTTCCGGCATACGGCGAGCTTTAACAGCAGACTTACGACAACCGGCGGACGATATTTTACCAAGAGCCATAATATAGAGATCAACCCCCAGCAGCTGGCGATGTACGGACGGGAGGAGACGGAGAAGATCATCAAGCATGAACTCTGCCACTACCACCTGCATCTTGCGAAGCGGGGATATATGCACCGGGATGCTGATTTCAAAACACTGCTGGCCCGCGTAGGCGGCAGCCGGTATTGTCAGACCCTGCCGGGCGCCAAGGCCCGTAAGCCGCAGCCTTACCGGTATAAGCTGGTATGCATCGTCTGTGCCACTGAATATCTGCGTAAGCGCCGGGCCGATCCCGGGCGGTACCGCTGCGGTAAATGCTCCGGCAAGCTGAAGCTGATTGCGTTAGAGGCGGGCGCGGGTCCGGCTACTTAATTTTTGATAACCAGACCTAGTAGTCCGGCAAAAGAAGCCGCCTGCTCCGCAGAGATGATGCAGCCCTCCAGATCCTGGAGATCCACCAGCAGGCCGGTGAACTCGCAGTCGCTCAGGTCAACGCCCTTCAGCTTGCATCCTGCCAGCGTGGCCTGCTCCAGATTACATTCCGAGAAATACAGGTCTTTCAGGGTGGATTGGTAATAATCCGCGCTGACCAGCGAGCTGCGCTCGAAGGAAGCCCCTTTGAAGTTGGCAAAACGGAAGACCGCGAATTCCCCAATACATGCTGTAATGGATACATTTTGAAACCGTGCTCTGGTGAAGTCTGTGCCGATCAAGCGGCAATCCCTGAACTCGGTCCGGTGTATGAAGGCATCACTGAAATCCACATTGGACAGGTCGCAATGATCGAAGACCACATCGGTAAGCTCAATGCGCTGCAGCGAGGATTCCGTGATGGTGACGTTTTTGAAAATGGTCTTGTCGAAAGCTACCCGGGTAGCCTCCTGATATTCAATGAGCGCTCCTTCGATGAGGCAGCGGCTGAATTCGTCTTTGGAAGCAAGGGTGTGAATATCCTGCGGCATAAGTAGCCCGAGATCTGTGATTCTGGGTGGTTCTATTTTGTTACTCATGTCGGCCTCCTTGGCAGTTCCTATCCTTATTTGTCCTTATTTGATCTGGCCCATGTCCAGGTTGACCCGGTAATTGCCATACTTCAGCAGTTCATCCAACAAAGCGGTCAGCGCCTCCTGATCCACCGTACGCACCCGCATCCAGTAACAGCCCTCCCCGCTGATGCGGTACAGCTCGGTGACACTCTCATGGGTCTTCGCAAAAGCCTGAAAAGGCGGATGATCCTTGTTGCTGCTGAGAAAAACCGTTATAAAGGCGTGAATATTCTGACCGATCCGCAGCGGGTTCCACCGGATGGTGTAGCCTTCAATGATGCCAAGCTCCCGCAATCTGCGGACACGTGCGCCTACAGCCTGGCCGGTCAGATGGACCATCGCCCCGATATCCTTATGGCTTAAGGTGGAATCATCGATAAGGAGCTGGAGGATGCGGTAATCGGTATTGTCGATGAGGTAAGAGGTCATTTCCTTGAATTCCTTTCCGGCTGAAAGCAGAACGTAAGAATCTCTTTCGCGGCGCAATGTCTTCTATTCTTGCCCTGATTTATACTTATTGTATCAGAAATTGATCTTAAGTAAGACATCCGGGAAGAGGTGCATATGATGAAAATTAAGCTGATCCGCCACGCCACTCTATGGCTGGAATACGGCGGTGCGACGTTTCTGATCGATCCCATGCTGAGTGCGCAGGGTGTGAATCCGCCGATTATGAATTCAGGCGATGACCGCCGGAATCCACTGGTGCCTCTGCCGGGGCCTGTCCAGCAGTGGCTGGAGCCGGATGCTGTACTGGTCACGCATCTGCATCAGGATCACTGGGATGCTGCAGCAGTAGAGCAGTTGTCCAAGGAGTTGCCGGTGTATTGCCAGGAAGGTGATGGGGAGCGAATTGCTGCCCAGGGCTTTGGGCGTGTTACAGAAATTATGGATACCGGCTCTGTGTCCGTCGGCGGTGTGACCCTGACACGTACAGGCGGGCATCACGGGACAGGGGAGATCGGGGAATTAATGGGCAAGGTCTCCGGCTTCGTCTTCCGGGCGGAGGGCGAACCTGTGCTGTACCTGGCGGGAGATACCATCTGGTGCGAAGAGGTTCAGCAGGTGATAGCGGCGCAGACACCGGAGGTCATTATAGTCAATGCCGGAGGTGCCAGCTTCCTGAGCGGAGGCCCCATTACCATGAACGAACAGGATGTGGTGGAGGTATGCCATGCCGCTCCGGCTGCTTCGGTAATTGCTGTGCATATGGATACGATTAACCACTGCCATGTGACGAGGGAACTATTGAAGCAACGCCTTGAACAGGAGGGCTTACTGAGCCGCGTGGCTGTTCCGCTGGATGGAGAGTGGGTCTGACATAAGCGACACCTATAGGGATACCCTACAGATAGGTAGAGTTTGTAAACGATCTCATAATCTCTCGCTACGCGCTTGACTAACCTGTAGAATCATGATAAATTAAACCTTGTTCATGTTAATGTTCCCTGATAGCTCAGTTGGTAGAGCACTCGACTGTTAATCGAGTTGTCACAGGTTCGAGTCCTGTTCGGGGAGCCATTACTTGGAGAGATACCCAAGTGGCTATAAGGGGACCCTCTGCTAAGGGGTTAGACTGCGTAAGCGGTGCGAGGGTTCGAATCCCTCTCTCTCCGTTCTGATTAAACTTCCCTGCCAGCCAGGGATGAGAACCCTCAGTGGTTCGTTGGAGGAGCTCATAACGAGCTCCTTTTTTGCGTCCACCCAGCGGGAGTGGCTGAATCTCTGGATGATACGATCTCCCTGTCTGATGTCGTAATTCCATATAGTCGATGTCGCATTTATCTACTAAAAATCCTGCTTATTATATGATACTTTATAGGTGATGTCAGAATAATGTATATGGAGGTGCAGGCGGGTGAGCATTAGGATTGGCAAGATCAGCTTTTGGCATGTACATGCCTGGGATTATACGAAGCAGGCTCAGGAGCATGGCGATACGGAAATTGCTGCGGTATGGGATGAGGATGCGGAGCGGGGCAGGAAGGCGGCAGAGAGCTTGAATGTTCCGTTTTATGATTCTTTGGAGGACATGCTTGCGCGGAAGGATATCGATGCCGTGATTGTCGACGCGCCAACCCATATGCACCGGGAGGTCATGATTGCGGCGGCCAGAGCAGGCAAGCACATCTTCACCGAAAAGGTTGTAGCTGCAACGCTGAGTGAGGTGAATGAAATCCTCTCCGAGGTCGTGGATCATGGAGTGAAGCTAACCGTGTCTCTGCCGCGGCTAAATGACGGTTACACGTTATCGGTTACAGACATTCTAAGCCAGGGACTGCTTGGGGAGATCACTTATGTCAGAGTCCGTTTATCCCATAACGGCGCAACGGCCAATTGGCTTCCCGAGCATTTCTATAGCCTGGAGCAATGCCAGGGCGGGGCTTTGATTGATCTGGGATGTCATCCTATGTACCTGACCAGACTGTTTCTGGGTCAAGAGGTGACCGGAGTAAGCGCGAGCTTCGGATATGTTACGGGCAAGGAAGTGGAAGACAACGCAGTAGCGACGCTCTATACCGGTTCGGGAGCGATCGGTGTGGTGGAAGCCGGCTTCGTGAACAGCTACTCCCCTTTTACCATAGAAGTGCATGGAACGGAAGGAACTCTGCTCTATGGAACGCCTGAAGCGAAGCTGCTCGTCAGAAGTACCAAAGCGGCAGATCAAGGGGCTGCCTGGAACGATACGCCTGTGCTGGCCAACCGTGACAGCGCTTTTGAGCAGTGGGTTGCCCACATCCAGAACAACACGCTTGCTTCTGACAATATTCAAGCGGCAACGGAGCTTACCCGGTTAATGGAGGCGGCGAATCTCTCGGCGAAGGCAGGACGGGTGGTCCGGTTAGCCGAACTGAAGTCTTGATCACTTACCCGATACCTGACGTAGCTTAAGCAGGAGGTTAACATGAGCCCTTTTCCTTTCGAGATTATGTTTGAGAAGATGGATCTGCTGGAAAGACTGGATATTTCCATCCTGTGGGGACATTATGAAATTTCTGTTCTCCGGTTTCATTTGACCTCTTTTCCGCCGGGGAAGGTCATTGATTTCCATAACCATGCTGAATTTGAATTTCATTTCATACCGCGGGGCAAGGGAACGGTCATTCTTGGCGATCAGCAGTATCCTTTATCGGAGGGAATGCTCTATTTGACCGGACCGGGCGTTATGCATCGTCAGGAAGCAGATACGGAAGAGTCGATGGAGGAGCTATGTCTGCATATCCATATTGCGGAGAAGCAGAGGGACGATGCAGACCCGTGGGAGGTTGCGGAAGCGGAGGAATGTGTGGAGAAGCTGAGGCGGCTGCCGCTTATCCCGGCGCAGGATTATCACAGGGCGATGAAGTGTTTTCTGGAAGCCTATGAAGCCTGTGACGGCAAGCTTGCGGGATATTATACATCCATCAAGCATCTCGTGATCAGTATCCTGCTGAAGGTAACCAGAGCTTATGATACAGGCGGGATGGGAGCTGCGGCACCCGTACGGGATATGTTGACCTACCGCTATCAATACGCCGTTCAGTACATGGAAGCGAATTATTCAGCAGCCGTGACGCTGGAGAATGTTGCGGAGAAGCTGAATATCAGCCCGAGGCAGCTACAGCGGATATTTAAGCAGGTTGATCCGGATCAACCCTTCAGCCGGATTCTTGAAGAGATCCGGTTGAAGGCAGTGTGCAGCAAGCTTGAAGCCAGCAGCCTGTCGATCGAACACATCGCGGAGTCCGAGGGGTTCACCAATGCGACCTATCTGCATTCGGTATTCCGCAAGCGGCTGGGCATGACCCCGGCTGCCTACCGCAAGGCCCGAAAAATACATGAACAGTGAGGATGAGATGGCGATGAGCAAAGTGTATCGTGTTGGAGTGATCGGCTGTGGAGGGATTGCGAACGGGAAGCATTTGCCTGCCTTAAGCAGACAGGATAAGGTTCAAGTGGTAGCTTTTTGCGATATTATCAAGGAACGGGCTGAGGCTGCTGCTGAACAATACGGCAGTGCGGATGCTGCTGTCTATACGGACTATCAGGAGTTATTGAAGGATGCTTCCATTGATATTGTTCATGTGCTTACTCCCAATGATGCGCATGCGGAAATATCTATTGCGGCTTTGGAAGCGGGCAAGCATGTGATGTGTGAGAAGCCAATGGCCAAAACAGCAGCAGACGCCAAACGTATGGCTGAAGCAGCGAAACGTGCAGGGAAGAAGCTGACCATTGGGTACGACAACCGGTTCCGGCAAGACAGCTTGTATCTGAAAAAAGTCTGTGAAGCTGGCGAGCTCGGCCATATCTATTATGCGAAAGCACATGCCATCCGGCGCAGAGCGGTCCCTACCTGGGGTGTATTCCTGGATGAGGAGAAGCAGGGGGGCGGCCCGCTTATCGATATTGGAACCCATGCGCTGGATCTGACGCTCTGGATGATGGACAACTACAAACCGAAGGTTGTGCTGGGGACCAAATACCACGAGCTCTCCCAAAAAGAAGACGCTGCCAACGCCTGGGGACCCTGGGACCCGAAAAAATTCACCGTCGAAGACTCGGCGTTCGGGATGATTGTGATGGAGAACGGCGCAACGATTACGCTGGAAGCTAGCTGGGCGCTGAATTCGCTGGATGTGGATGAAGCTAAGTGTAGCTTAAGCGGAACCGAAGCGGGGGCGGACATGAGGGACGGTCTCCGGATTAACGGGGAGAAGCATAGCAAGCTATACACGAATGAAATTGAGCTTGGTGCCGGGGGAGTGGCCTTCTATGAAGGCAAAGAAGAGAAATCTACGGATATCGAATTAAGAAAGTGGATCGAAGCGATCGAACAGGATAAAGATCCGGTCGTGACTCCTGAACAGGCTTACGTGGTCTCCCGGATTCTGGAGGCAATCTATGAATCGGCCCAGACGGGGAAGGC
The DNA here is from genome assembly GCF_038009085.1 of Paenibacillus sp. FSL R7-0210. Lineage (NCBI taxonomy): Bacteria > Bacillati > Bacillota > Bacilli > Caryophanales > Paenibacillaceae > Paenibacillus > Paenibacillus sp. FSL R7-0210. Next base: position 5,021,533 of record NZ_JBBPAR010000001.1, on the reverse strand, counting down.
GGTCTATTTGGATTAACGCTACACGACCTTTGCAAGACTATATCTGACAAGAAGCCGGACCTCCGATGATCGAGGGCCGGCTTATTTACCGGTTCAATCCGTTACCCCTTTAATTAATTGAAGGAATGATGCTGTAAAGAGACAAATGTTATATTAATTCCGCAGAAAAAAAGTATTGTATAAGAAAAGGAAACAACTTCTAAAACGTTCCTGCTTAAAAATCCTCTGTTTTTCTCCTGTTTTCTGCGCATTTTTCGTAAACCTACAATAACCTACCGAATCCTACATATATCATGTTATGTAATATAACACCAACTATTGAATTTTGTATTAATTCCCACAAAAATTAGTGACGATTCTCTGACCTTGTGTTAATATAAATGACATCATAATCCAAGAAAAGAGAAGCAGCACAGAGAAAGGGGTATACAAGATGAATATGGGGAGAAGGGGATGGCGATGGAGTACTTCATTCAGCAATTAATAAACGGGATATCCGTAGGCAGCATTTACGCTCTGATCGCCCTTGGATACACAATGGTGTACGGTATCATCAAGCTGATTAATTTTGCGCATGGCGATGTATTCATGGTAGGATCGTTCATCGGTCTGTACAGTGCCAAATACCTGGCGAATGCGGGATTGCCGCCTATCGTTGTACTGCTCTTGTCGCTGATGATCTCGATGACGATCAGTGCGCTGCTAGGTATCAGCATTGAACGTCTGGCGTATAAGCCGCTTCGTAAGTCCACACGGATAGCAGCTCTGATTACTGCGATTGGCGTATCCTTCCTGCTCGAATATACCGGAGTCTTGATCCTCGGGCCGCAGGCCAAGGGCTTCCCGGATATTATGGATAAGAAGCAATATCACCTGTTCGGTTCTTCCATCCAGGTCGAATCCAATCAGATTATGATTCTGCTAACAACGATAATTCTTATGCTAGTGCTGCAGTATATCGTCAGGTACACCCGAACGGGCAAAGCCATGCGGGCCGTATCCTTCGATGTAGAAGCGGCGCGGCTGATGGGCATCAACGTAGACCGCACCATTTCAGCCACCTTCGCCATCGGTTCGGCGCTGGCCGCTGCGGCGGGCGTGATTTTCGGCATGACGTACAATTCGGTTGATCCGCTCATGGGCGTAATGCCCGGGCTTAAGGCTTTTGTCGCGGCAGTGCTTGGAGGAATTGGCAGTATACCGGGTGCGCTTGTCGGCGGATTACTGCTGGGAACGGTTGAGACAGAGATTTCTTCGCTCGGGTTCTCCTCCTGGCGTGACGGTGTAGCCTTTGCGGTACTGATTCTAATCCTTATCTTCAAACCATCCGGGCTGTTCGGCAAGAATGTCCGGGAGAAAGTGTAGGGGGAAGCTGCCGTGACAAAGATAAATAAAAAATTCTGGCTGGGCATTCTTATTGCCCTTGCGTTCTATGGAATCGTAAAAGTTCTTCTAACAACAGGAATACTTAGTGATGTAAATCAGTCTATGCTGCTCCTCATCGGGGTTAATATCATGCTGGCCGTGTCGCTGAACCTGATTACCGGGATTACCGGGCAGTTCTCCATTGGTCATGCCGGGTTCATGTCGGTGGGTGCGTACACCTCGGCGATCCTTACCCTTGACTACAATGTGCCGTTCATTCCTGCGATTCTTGCGGGCGGCCTCCTGGCTGCGGTGTTCGGCGTATTGATCGGGATGCCTACGCTCCGGCTTAACGGGGACTATCTGGCTATTGCGACGCTGGGCTTCGGTGAGATTATCCGCATTATTATGCTGAATACGGAATATGTCGGCGGAGCTTCAGGGCTTAGCGGTATTCCGGCCAAGACGACCTGGACCATGCTCTTCTTCTTCACTCTGATCTCAGTCGTACTGATTAATAACTTCATTAGATCCACTCACGGCCGGGCCTGTATTGCGATTCGCGAGAATGAGATTGCCGCTGAGGCGATGGGGATCAATACGACACGCTACAAAATCATCGCCTTCACCATCGGTGCACTGTTTGCCGGTATGGCGGGCGGCCTGTCGGCCCATACGTTCTATGTTATTACGCCGGGCAGCTTCAACTTCCTGAAGTCTTTTGAAATCATCGTCATGGTAGTTCTCGGGGGGCTGGGCAGTACGGCGGGTTCTATCGTGGGTGCGGTGTTCGTTACCCTGCTCTACACCTACTTACGTGAATTCCCGGAATGGCGCATGATTATCTACTCGATTGTGCTCATTCTGATGATGATTTTCCGTCCGAGCGGCCTGCTTGGCGTAAGCAAATTCTCATTTGGCAAGTTCGGCAAAAAGGAGGCGAAGGCAAATGACGCAATCGAGAGCAGCGGTACTCCTTGATGTGAAAGCGGCCAGCCGGGCCTTCGGCGGACTGAAGGCGGTCAGTGAGGTATCCCTTCATATTGATAAAGGCGAGCTGATCGGCCTGATCGGACCCAACGGTGCCGGTAAAACCACACTGTTCAACCTGTTGACCGGAGTGTACCCGCCATCGTCGGGCAGCATTCTTTTGAACAATGAGTCTATCGGCGGGATGAAGCCCTACAAGATCAATCATAAAGGTGCTGCGCGTACGTTCCAGAACATCCGCCTGTTTACGGCTATGACCGTGCTGGAGAACGTCAAGATTGCCTTCCATCAGCATGCGAAGCACTCGTTGTTCTCTTCGATGCTACGTCTGCCGAAGCATTTCCAGGGCGAAGAGGAGATTACCCGGAAGGCGATGGATATTCTCAAAATCTTCAATCTGGCTGACCAGAGTGAGGAGGTGGCGAGCAACCTGAGCTATGGGAATCAGCGGCGTCTGGAGATTGCCCGGGCGCTTGCGGCCGGACCCAAGCTGCTGCTGCTCGATGAGCCGGCCGCCGGGATGAACCCGAATGAGACGCGTGACCTGATGAATCTGATCGCCTGGATCCGGGAGGAGTTCGACCTGACTATTCTGTTGATCGAGCATGATATGTCACTTGTTATGGGGGTCTGCAGCCGCATCTACGTGCTGGACCGCGGAATCCTGATTGCTGACGGAACGCCGGCGGAGATCCGCAACAATCCGAAGGTCATCGAAGCGTATTTGGGACAGGAGGCGTAGCGCCATGCTTACAGTACAAGGGATTAATGTCTATTACGGAGCGATTCATGCCTTGAAGGAGCTCAGCATCACCGTGAAGCAGGGAGAGATCGTGACCTTGATCGGTGCCAATGGTGCCGGCAAGTCTACACTGCTTAAGACGCTCTCGGGGCTGCTGAAGCCCAAGACAGGAAGTATCGAATTCCTGAATAAATCCATAGCGAATCAAAGTGTTCAGGCGATTGTCAAAGAAGGGCTGATCCATTGTCCCGAAGGACGGCGCGTATTCGCCAATATGTCGGTCGAGGAGAATCTCGAATTAGGCGCTTACCTGCAGGATGGAAGCAGCCTGGCTGCTGACTTCGAGAAGGTGTACAACACCTTCCCGCGTTTGCTTGAGCGCAAGAAGCAGCAGGCCGGAACCTTATCCGGCGGGGAGCAGCAGATGCTGGCGATGGGGCGGGCTATTATGGGCCACCCGAAGCTGCTGCTGCTGGATGAACCGTCGATGGGGCTGGCGCCGCTGCTTGTCCAGGATATTTTCCGGATTATCAAGGAAGTCAACGATGCCGGAACCACTGTACTGCTGGTTGAGCAGAATGCCCACCAGGCGCTCAAAATCGCCGACCGTGCCTATGTCCTGGAGACAGGCCGGGTAGTGCTTGAAGGGGATGCCAAGGAAATGGCCGATTCCGATGAGATCAAAATGGCTTATCTCGGGCACTAGCAGGCTATCCATACTACAGCAGCATCACAGAAACAACATATATAAACTAAATAATTAGGAGGCTGGGAGAAACTATGAAGAAAATTGGGGCCATTATCTTGTCGACAGTATTGACTGCGGTATTAGCATCCGGCTGCGGCAACAACACAGAGAACAGCGGTAACTCTGCAAGCGGCGGGAACAGTGCCGGAGGCACGATCAAAATCGGGGCTGACCTGGAGCTTACCGGCGGCCAGGCTTCTTTCGGCGACTCGGCCTCCAAGGGCGCGAAGCTGGCGGTGGACCAGATCAATGCCGCAGGCGGTGTACTCGGCAAGAAGCTCGAACTGGTAGTAGCCGACAATGCATCGAAGTCTGAAGAAGCTACCCAGGCGGCACAGAAGCTGATCACCAATGACAAGGTCGTGACCATTATCGGCGCCTCCACTTCGACCAACACGCTGGGGATCGTTCCGGTAGCTACGGAGAAAAAGATTCCGCTTGTCTCGGTAGGGGCTACCAATCCAAAGGTTACTGTGGATGAGCGCAGCGGCAATGTGAATGAATTCGTGTTCCGCGCGGCGTTCATCGATCCGTTCCAGGGTGAGGTAATGGCTAACTTTGCGCTCGATTCCCTGAAGGCTAAGACGGCTGTTATCTATACCGATACTTCGTCTGACTACTCCAAGGGTCTGCAGAAGTTCTTCGAAGAGACCTTCAAGGCCAAAGGCGGCGAAGTGCTGAGCCAGGAGTCCTACCAGCAGAAGGATTCGGACTTCAAAGCAGTTCTGACCCGAATCAAAGCAGCGAACCCGGATGTCATCTACCTGCCTGGTTATTATGAAGAAGTAGGTAAAATTGTGAAGCAGGCCCGTGAAATGGGCATCACCGTTCCGTTCCTCGGCGGCGATGGCTGGGATTCCCCGCAGCTGGCGGAAATCGCCGGTGCCAAAGCGCTGGAGAACACGTTCATGTCCAATCACTACTCGCCTGAAGATACAGCTCCTGAAGTTACCAGCTTCGTAGACGCCTACAAGGCGGCTAACGGCGGAGCGGTTCCCGATGGTATGGCAGCCCTGGGCTATGATGCCCTGAAGCTGGTGGCTGATGCGATTACCCGTGCGGGTGAAGCTGATCCGGCCAAGATTACAGAAGCGCTGGCAGCGACTAAGGATCTGCAGCTCGCTACAGGCAAAATCACCCTGAACGACAAGCATGACCCGGTCAAAGCAGCAGTTGTGCTGAAATTCGTGGACGGGAAGCAAACCTTTGAGACCAAGGTTAATCCTTAAGCAGCGAAATTGCATATACTGAGGTGAAGGGAACAGGGAGCCGGTCCGCAGGAGGCCAGGGAGCCTCTTGCCTCACCTTAACCGTGAAGAGGAAGGCCCCGAATGGGAGCCTTTCTTTTCGCATCTCACAGGGATAGAATGTTGACTATACTTACACAACTAAGCAGATGCTTCCGAAGCGAGTTGTGGCAGTGAGATATCAAGGAAGACTATGCTAACACAACTTTGAGGGGGAATCGGCATGATTATTGGCGTACCCGCAGAAATCAAGAATAACGAGAACCGCGTCGCCATCACCCCGGCCGGGGTGGAAGCGCTCCGGAAGGCAGGTCATGATGTGTATATTCAAGCTTCTGCCGGCATAGGCAGCGGTTTCAGCGACAAGGAATATTCGGATAAAGGCGCTGTGACTCTGGATACGGCCGCTGAGGTCTGGAGCAAGGCGGAGATGATTATCAAAGTGAAGGAGCCACTACCGGAGGAGTACGGTTATTTCCGCAAAGGGCTGATCCTCTTCACCTATCTGCACTTGGCACCTGAAGCAGAGCTGACCAAAGCACTGGTGGATAGCGGTGTGACCGCTGTGGGCTATGAGACGATTCAGCTTGAAGACGGCTCGCTGCCGCTGCTGATTCCGATGAGTGAGGTCGCCGGACGGATGGCGGTGCAGATCGGCGCCGGCCTGCTGGAGAAGCCGCATGGCGGCAAGGGCGTTCTGCTGGGCGGTGTGCCTGGCGTGCAGCCGGGAGAGGTCGTCATTGTCGGTGGCGGAATTGTCGGCACCAATGCGGCGAAGATCGCGCTGGGCATGGGGGCACGTGTCACCGTGCTGGATCTGAATGCGGGCCGCCTGCGCGCGCTGGACGATATTTTTGGCGGACGGCTGGTGACCGTGATGTCGGATTCCTATCATCTGGAGCAGGCTGTGCGCCGGGCGGATCTGCTGATCGGAGCGGTGCTGATTCCCGGTGCCCGTGCCCCCAAGCTGGTCAAAGAGTATATGGTGCAGCAGATGGAAGAGGGCTCTGTAATTGTGGACGTTGCGATTGATCAGGGCGGGTCGATTGAGACCATTGACCGGATCACCACGCATGAGAACCCGACGTATGTGAAGCATGGCGTGGTCCATTACGCCGTAGCCAACATGCCTGGAGCGGTCGCCCGGACCTCGACCCTGGCGCTAACCAACGTGACGATTCCTTACGCGCTGCAGATTGCCAATCTGGGCATCCACGCGGCTGTGGTGAAGAATGCGGCGCTTGCGCGCGGCCTGAATGTGGTAGCTGGACAGGTGACCAATGCTGCGGTGGCCGGGAGTCTGGGGTATGAATATACGGATGGAATCCAGGTGCTGGCTGCGGGCGGGGATAGCTGATCTTAAGAGGGGAGAAGCAGAGGCTGCACACTGCGGTTCTCCCCGTATTTTCCGGGAAATGCGACCTTCAAAAAAAGGCTTGTCAAATCCGCCGACGTTTGATATACTCATTTTTGTTGTCACAAAGAAAAACTTTAAATTTGGCTCGTTGGTCAAGGGGTTAAGACACCTCCCTTTCACGGAGGTAACATGGGTTCGAATCCCATACGAGTCACCAATATGCGGTAGTGGTGGAATGGCAGACACGCTATCTTGAGGGGGTAGTGGGTGTATACCCGTGGAGGTTCGAGTCCTCTCTACCGCATACTAGGAATGAGCAGAGACCTTTGGTTATCCAAGGGTCTTTGCTTTTTTGTGTTGGCTGCTACGCCGGGGGAAGGGGTTCATGCCCCACAGCCAGTAACATTGATTGAGGAATGATGCAAGAAATGCAACAATACTGCTCCATAGAGGGCGGTCTATGCTGAAATCCTGCACAAAATACAACAAATCCAGCGCTAACTTGATCTAACCACCGAAATTTGTGCAAATCATGCAACATTGTACTTCATTGAGTAATCGGTATAGATGAATCTTGCAAGAAGTGCAACAATTCTCTATACAAGCGGCCGGTGAGGGAAGGCATCAGCATCATTCACCCGTTAGGGTTAATTTGTATTTAGTTTTTTTGAAACTAAACAGTAGCGATACGCACATGACAATGTGTTTTGTATCCCTACTGTTTTTCTTTTATGATCACAAAACTAGTCGAGGTGGAGATCTTTATGATAAGCAAATTAGGCTTTTCTTCAGATGACCGTTTATTAATTATTAATGCTGATGATTTCGGAATAACTAAGGGAACTAATGAAGCGATTGTTAGTCTATTTGAACAACAAGCTATAACCTCAACATCTATAATGTTTCCCTGTCCAGCAGCGCGGGAAGCCCTTAAGTTTAGTAATCAAAACATTCTAGAAAATATCGGGATTCATCTTACCTTAACAAGCGGTGAGCATCATTCATATAGTCCAGTATTTCAAGAAAGGCCATTGAAAAGTCTAATCAATAAGAATGGTAAATTCCATAATGACATTTCGTATATAGAGGAAAATGCTGATGATGAAGAAGTTAGAATTGAATTAGAGGCTCAAATACAAAGTGCAACTATGTTAGGAATTGACCCAACTCATCTTGACAGTCATGGTGGTAGCATTATGGGTTTATATGCGGGCAATGATTTTTTAGAAATAACCTTTGATCTTTGCGAGAAATATCGTCTCCCCTTTAACTTACCAACAAGAATAATTGAACAACCATTTTTTAATAACAAGCAAAAAGAAACTTTTCGCATTAGAATTAATTCAGGAAGAAAACGTGGGATTTTGTTTATTGATGATATAATTTCTTTGCCGTACTGCTGTAAGCCCGTGGAATATGAGGAAATGAAGAGACAGTTGCTCACGCTATTAAAAAATATTAAGCCCGGTATAACACAATTAACTATACATCCATCGAAAATAACTGAAGAATTGAAGTCTGTAACGAATTGTTATTTTGAGCGTGGGATTGAGTATCTATTACTAATAGACCCAGATATTAAGAAAGTGCTTAATAAAGAGAATATTAATTTAATCTCATGGAAAGAAATACGTGATTTCCAAAGAATTCTAACTTGATCACGCTCTAGCTGGTGACAATTACCTGAAACCTTTAGAATGGAGAAACGAAGATGAATGAAAGGGAGATCCTATGTTACTGGAAACGGAAAGGCTAATTGTTCGTGGATTTTCAGAAAACGACTGGAGCGATTTACACGAGTATTTGTCATTGGAGCAGGTGCTGAAATACGAGCCGGGCGGTGTAAGCGGTGAAGAGGAATGCAAGAATATGGCCAGGGAACGTGCGGAAGGAGATTGTTTCTGGGCAGTTAGCTTGAAGGAGACCAATAAAATGATCGGTCATGTTTATTTTGGGCAACAAGAGCCTGCTGAATTTAAAACATGGATGATAGGTTACATCTTCAACCCTGATTTTTATGGAAAAGGCTATGCCACTGAGGCTTGCCAAAGAGTTTTAGAATACGGGTTTGAAGAATTAGGAATTCATCGGGTGGTGGCTATGTGTAATCCTGAGAACGCGTCTTCCTGGAGATTGCTGGAGCGATTGAATATGCGCCGTGAAGGGCATTTCAAGAAAAAAGCCTTTTTCAAAAGAACAGATGACGGGCAGCCTGTATGGCATGATGCGTACCAGTATGCAATTCTAAATGAAGAGTGGAGTTCTATCGTATAATCCTATCAATCTTGGAGACAATACTAGTAAACGCCTTATTGGGAGGTAGTCTACGGTAATGAATTACTCTGAGATCTATGATCTTCACCTTCAATTGTTAAAAGCTTATTCTGCTCATAACAACGGAGAGTACTCGGCCTATCAAAGGGAAATCGATTACTACACGAATCAACTGCGTTTTGCTGAGGATATGGTGCAGAGGATCTTCGTTCTGAATCAATTGGTCAAGCTGCATGAGAAAGAGCGGGAGGACTTGATCCGGTGGTGTTCAGAAGCATATTTTCATAAAAATTACGATGTTAACGACTCACCGGACGGCAGTCTTGGATAATGCCGGCCGGTGAGTTTTTTGTGTGGAAGACTAGGGCTATCTGCAATTTATTTAGGAATCCATTTCCATTGACAGCCCTTCCATGTTCCGTTATACCTGCATATATATCAGGATTCGACAGGGACGGGAGGATTTCTACAGTGAATTCATTAATTTCAGTCATGCTCGTAGATGATGAGCCGCTTGCACTAGATCATGTGTACCACTCGGTTCCGTGGGAGGAGAATGGCTTCCAGGTGGTCGCCCAGGCGACCAGCGGGCGCATGGCGCTGCGGATGTTCGAGGAATTACAGCCGCAGATTGTCATCACCGACATCTCCATGTCGCCGATGGACGGCTTGGAGCTGGGGCGGCATGTCGTCCAGCTTGCCCCAAGAACGCGGCTGATCTTTCTGACTGCTTACCGGGATTTCGACTATGCCCGCCAGGCGCTGGAGCTGCGCGCGGCCCATTATCTGCTTAAGCATGAGATTAGTCGTAACCGCCTGCTGGAACAGCTGAAGCTGCTGAAGGAAGGTCTGGCAGTGGAGGCCGCCGAGGAAGAAGGGCACGGACATGCGCTCCATATCCTGCTTAAGGATATGCTGGCAGGCAAGTATCAGGCTCCTGCAGGAAATCAGGAATCCCGTCTGCACCGCCTCGTCGCAGATTATCAGCAGGGTCAGCCCGGACTGCTGTATTTCGAGCTGGAGGCTGCAATGAAGCTGGACGGCAGCCGGAGTAATACGCGCAGTGGCACGGCCCTCGTATGGAAGAATATCGAAGAAGAGATCCGCCGTCAGACAACGGACTTGGAGGAGCTTCAACTTCTAGAGATGGATGAAGGCGGATACATCGTGCTGCTGAAGATAACCTCTTCCAGCAGTCTGCTGCTCCAGCACTATAGCTTGCGGCAACTCGCTGCCCAAGTTCTGCTCTGTCTGGAGTCTTACTATCGGGGGAACCTTCCCAGAGTGATCCTCTCCGCAGGCAATGGCGCAGAATTGCCGGACCGCCGATATGCGGCGATGAGGCAGGCTTATGATTATTCTGTGTTTTTGCCGCCAGGTGCTGTATTTCTGCTGGAGCAAGCTGCTTCTACTCGGGAAGCTACCTGTATTGCTCAAGAGGTCAGACAATACCTGTTATCTCCCGAACGCAGCCTGCTGGAACGGCTGAAGACCGGTCTGGACCACATCGCTACCCAGGCCTACTTGGTAGATTTGCGCGCCGTCATGGGTGAGATCAGAGGCGCATGCCGCAAGGACGGAAGCTTCGCCATAGACCAGGAGCTGGGCACAGACGCGCGGCAAGTAGTTAACAGCTTGTACCGGATTCTCGAAGACTGCTTGCAGCAGCCGCAGAGTCCGAAGCAGTATTCCCGCTGGGTGAACAAAGCGATGGAGTATGTTGCCGGGAATTACGCCGATCCCGATCTGTCCCTGGAGACGGTCGCAGGCCATCTGCAGATCAGCAGCATCCATCTGCGGACAACCTTCAAGCGGGAGACGGGCCAGTCCCTGCTCGACTATACGACGGAATATCGGATCGGGCTGGCGAAGCAGCTCCTGCAGACTGGTGAGTACAAGATCTACGAGGTATCGGAGAAGGTAGGGTACAAAACCAGCCAATACTTCAGCCAGGTTTTCAAAAAAACAACGGGCATACAACCCAAGGACTTCCTGCAGCAGAGGGGCAGCGAATAGCTATGCGAAAAATTAAGAATAAAATTCTCGGCAGCGTGATTCTGATCGTTACGCTGTCGGTAACGGCCATCAGTGCCCTGGCGTATGAGCAGTTCTCTTCGATTCTCGAAGCGCAGGCCCTGCGTGAGGATACCATCCATCTGGAGCAGACCACGAATCAGATGAACCATATGATTGACGATGTGCAGAAATATGCCGCCAATATGGTCAACGATGAGCTGCTTCAGCAGTTCGCTGCAAGGTTGAAGTATTCCTCTACGTATGACGAGCTTAGTGCATACCGCGATGTGGTCACTCAGCTGACCAAATTTAATGTGCTGCGGGACTACCTTGAGAGCTCGGCCATCGTCCGCTCTGATGGGAAGATTTTCTGGTCCTCGCTGTATATTGATCCGTATTTTGAACGGCTGCTGCAAGAGGACTGGTATCAGGATGCCTTGAAGAACAATGCCAAAAGCGGGTTCACAGCCCCCCATCTGATCCAGGACCCCGAGAGCAAAAAAATTGTCAGCTTCTTTATCCGTTTTGATCCCCAGTATGGCGGAGTGCTGCTTTTGAATATTGATTACGCAGCTTTTGAGAGTCTGTTCCAGTACTTGGGCCAGTCCTTCGACCAGGTAGCCTGGATCGGCCCGGGTCAATCATTGCTCTATCAGCAAGGCACCGCCACTGAGATGCCTGCCCACACGCTGAGCGCAGACAGCCCGGACATTCAAGTCGTTAAGCATGACAAGGGTTATTATCTGGCCAGCGCTTTTGAAAAATCGGACTGGTCCGTCTCCACGTTTACCTCCAATGAACGTTTCTATGAATGGGTGGGTTATATTGTCCGCTACTGGGCCGTCTTCCTCGCCTTGTGTCTGGTGCTGTGCTTTCTGCTGTTTCTTCCGATTATCTCCAATATTATCCGTCCGATTCTGCAGATGACCAAAGCGATGAAGCAGGTGTCTATGGGCAACTATAATGTTCAGCTCTCGTTCCGCAGCAATGATGAGCTGTCTGTGCTGAAGAATGGTTTTGAGACGATGCTTGGCGATATTGAGCGGCAGATGAGTGAGAAGGTGGAGCAGGAGCGCTGGAAGCGTAAAATGACGGCCGAGCTGCTGTTCGCCCAGATCAACCCCCACTTCATCTACAATACCCTGAACACCGTGGTATATCTGGCCCGCAAAAAGAATTACGCCGCGATTGAAGAGATGGTTGAATCCTTCATTGGCATTCTGCATGATGCTGTCAATATCGGCGATGCCGGTCTGTATATCACGGTGGAGCAGGAGATGAACATTATCAATCACTTCGTTACCATTCAGAAGTACCGGTATGCCGACCGGTTCGAGGTAGTCTGGAGCGTGGAAGAACAGGCGAAAGGGGACTATATTCCAAAGAGCCTGATCCAGCCGCTGGTGGAAAATGCTATTTTCCATGGATTTGCGGAGAAGGAGTCTGTAGGCCGTATTGAGATCATTATCCGTAAGCGCAGCGGAAGGCTGCTGATCTCGGTCAGAGATGACGGCTGCGGGATGAGCCAGGAGAAGGCGCAGGCCATTACGAATGGAACCCTGCCGCCGGCGCGACTTCGTTCAGGGGCGATGAAACAGATTGGACTGTGGAATATCCGGGAACGAATCGAGTATTTGTACGGGCAGGAAGGCCGCCTGGTCATCCGTTCAAGTGAGCAGGGAGGCACCAGGGTATCGGTTCTTCTGCCCTCACGGCCGCCATCGGCGGAGTGAGAATACTATCATTATTTATACAAAATCATCGGATCGTCTAATTGTTGGGCGATGCCTTCAAGCTTATAGTACTACTATACAGACGGACGGAAGACATTACAGGAACCGCCCGCTGTCACAACAGATGCAAGGGGGATCTTAATTTGCACAATCTATTCAGTAAAAAAGCATCGGTTATAGCGCTTGTCTTAACGTTATGCTTCACCTTGGTGCTGGCCGGCTGCGGCAATGGAAACAACAACGCTTCCGGGGACTCCAGCGGCGCAAGCCCTGCGAACACCTCAAGCGATCCTGCAAACGCTTCCGGTAAATTAACCGTGTGGGGCTGGGACAAAGCCTGGTTCGAGGGCACCGGAGCCAAGTTCAACGAGAAGTTCCCGAATGTCAAGCTGGAGTTCGTTGAAGTCTCGGCGGGGGATTATCTGAAAAAAATTCAGACCTCTATCGCTGCAGGCTCCGGTCTGCCGGATATTATCTGGGGAGAAGCGGCCTTCCGCGGCGCTCTCTATGAGCTTAACGTACTGCAAAGCTTGTCCGAAGAGCCCTACAATTTCGATACCTCCAATCTGCTCGACTTCGAGCTTCCGCTGCTGACGAACAGCAAGGGAGAGCTTGTTGGTCTGGAGCAATCCGGCTCGCCTGGAGCACTGGCTTACAAGCGTGATCTGGCTAAAGAATACTTCGGGACAGATGATCCTGATGCATTGACTGCCATGTTCCCTGATTGGGATACCTTCATTGCCAAGGGCAAAGAAGTCTATGAGAAGAGCGGCGGTAAGACATTCATGCTGGGAAGCCTGATGGATGCGTATACCATCCTCTCCAACCAGGGGACAACCGCAGTTGTAGACGGAACCAAGGTGAATACTCAAGAGCTGCTTAGGATCTTCACTCAGCTGCAGTCCATCCGCGACAATAACGCAGAGGGCAAGCTGGCAATGTGGTCACCCACCTGGAATGCTTCGTATTCGCAGGACAACGTAATCTTTTATCCGTCGGCGAACTGGTCGCCAGAATTCGTAATCAAGCCTAACGACAAGGCCAGTAATGGCCGCTGGGGTCTGATGGTGCCTCCGGAAGGCGGATATCCATACGGCGGTACTACTATCGGTATTTGGAAGGACAGCAAAAATAAAGATGCGGCCTGGGCGTATCTCAACTGGCTGTTAGGCACGGACGAAGGCGCTGAAGCCAACTTCGCCGTCTCCGATTATATTTTGCCGCTGAAATCCTTCTTCAAGGATACCTCCAAGCTATCTTCCGGGGCGGATGAATATTTCGGCGGACAGGATCTTGGAAAGTTCTGGGTAGAGAAGGTGTTCCCGAACATGAAGTCCAAAGCAGTGACCAAATACGATCAGGATATCTACAGCTCCTCTGAGCTGGTGCTTCAGGTCATGGCGCAGGATAACAGCTTCGATGCGAAGCAGGCCCTGGACAAGTGGGAAGAACAGCTGAAGAAAAATCATCCTGAGCTGACTTTTGAATAACGATGCAGAAATCTAAAGGAATCAGCAGCAAAAATAAATGGCCGTACCTGTTCATCACGCCTTATTTCTTATCCTACGCCGTACTGAGCTTGTTTCCAATTCTCTTCACTCTATATATCAGTCTTACCGACTGGGATTTGTACGGCAACCGCAATTTCATCGGATTCAGCAATTACACGCAGTTATTTTTCCATGATGCCTTCTTCTGGAAATCCCTGCTCAATGTCATGATCTTCATGGCGGTATACCTTCCGGCCCTTGTCCTTATGGGAATGCTGGTAGCCAGCCTTATCGAAAGCAAGCTGATCCGCCGCAAAACCTTTTTCCGCCTTAGCGTATTCAGTGCCTATATGACAACTCCGGTCGCTGTCGGGATTATCTTCTCCCTGTTGTTCGATTGGCAGGGCGGGTTCTTCAATAATATGCTGATGGAGCTGGGCATTATTCAGGAGAAGATTAATTGGCTGGGCTCGGCCAGTTCCTCCCGCTGGGTAGTCATTCTGATGGTCTTCTGGAAAAATCTTGGGTATTTCGTCATGTTCTACACGGCGGGGATGGCCAGTATTGATACTTCTATCTACGAGGCAGCAGTCATTGACGGAGCCTCTTCCAAAGATGTGTTCACGCGCATTACGATTCCGCTGCTGAAGCCGATCAACCTGTTCCTGATTATTACCTCCATTATCAGCGGCCTGCAGCTGGTGGAAGAACCGATGCTGCTGTTCAGCGGCTGGGCTTCCGGCTCCAGCATGGTAGGAGGGCCTGACGGCTCTACCTTCACACCGATCTGGTACATGTTCGATGCTTCCTTCAACGGCAGTGCATTCAAGTACGGCAAAGGGGCAGCGATCGCTTACGGCACCTTCCTGTTCATCGCCTTGTTCTCAGTAGTTGGCATGAAATGGATCAACAGGGGCGGTGACGACAAATGAGAGCGAAGAAATTCTTTACTGTATTGCTGCTTAGCCTGATCGCTATCGCGTTCCTGTTCCCGTTCTATATGATGATTGTGATGGGAACCTACTATTCCGAGGACCTGTTCAAGCAGCTTCCGATTCTGCCCAGCGGCTATCTGCTGGAGAATCTGCAGACGATCATGTCTGCCAGCTTCCTGCGGAATTACTGGAACAGCTTCTATGTTGCTGTATTGTTCACCCTGGTGACGGTTGGGGTGGCCTCAATTACCGGGTTTGCTTTTGCCAAATATGAATTCAAGGGTAAAAATGCGCTGTACGGCTTCATTCTGCTGACGATGATGATTCCGGGACACCTGGGCCTAATTGCTTATGTCATGGAGATGAAGTGGTTCCACCTGAATAACACCCATGCGCCGTTGATTCTGGCCGGACTGAATAATGCCTTCGGCGTATTCTTCATGACCCAGTTCATCCGCTCCTCCGTCCCGACAGAGGTTATTGAGAGCGCGCGGATCGACGGCTGCTCGGAACCGGCTATTCTCACAAGAATTGTTGTTCCGTTCCTCATGCCGGCCATCAGCACCCTGGGGCTGATCTCCTTCCTCGGGTCCTGGAACGGCTATCTGCTGCCGCTGGTCACAATCAACAAGCCGGAGTTGTACACGCTGCCGCTGGGCATTGCCAATCTGTCCACCGTCTTCCGCACGGATTATTCAGCTAGTATCTTGGGTCTGACCCTCGGTACGCTGCCGCTGATTATTCTCTTCCTGTTCGGCTCCAAGACCCTGGTCAGAGGACTTACCGGCGGAGCGGTCAAAGGTTGAACACAATGAATAGGTAATCAACCGGAAATAACAGGAAAAAAACCTCTCTTGTGGTGAAATGGAGTACGCTCAGCCATTTCACCGGAGAGGTTTTTTTGTGTATTAACAGAGTGCGCGGGAAAAGAAGGATTTTGCCAGGATAAGGTAGAATAACAGTAGCTACAAGAAGAATAATGCCGGTCGGCCCACACATGGAGAACTGCTGCTCCAACTGGAACTAAGATGGCGGCAGATTCAATAATTCAGCTACTTGACGGCGGTATCTGTCTGCCTTGCGCGTACCGTGAATCAGGTTGGACAGCCGATAGGGTGGGATGTCATGTAATTCACAGAATTTCTTCTGATCCAAGTGCAGTTCTGCCAGACGTTGCTTAATGGCCCAGCCGTAGGCAGTAATAGGGCGTTTGCTGTTCAGATTGCTCACCTCGTATCGACTATCCAGCCGGTATGATATAAAATAGGTAAAGATATAATAATAGTTAATTATATACTTTTTTACGTCATTTTTCAATAAAAAATAACGTTTTTACGTATTATATTTTTTGGGGAGGCAGTTGACTGATGCAATCCATCTATGAACGTATTGAATTATTGATTAAGCGGCAAGGAATTACGAAGAAATCCTTCTGTGCACAGCTCGGAATCAGCACCGGCAATATGGGAGACTGGAAGCGTGGCAAATCTACGCCTGGCACACATAAGCTGATTGAGATTGCTGCATTTTTTCATGTAAGCTTAGATTGGCTGATCCTGGGCAAACAGCCCCAGACGATTCAGGAAAGCGGCGAGGATTATTTTTTTGGCCAAATGCGGCAATTGAATTGCCAAACGGAGGAGCTGCTGCCGGAGGAAAAGAACTTTATTAAGGAATATCTGGCCTTTACCAAGTATCGTAAGGATAAGGACAAGGATCAGGATACGAAAGGCGAAAATTCTTAAGCTGGTACCTTTACTTTTGAGCGCAACCGATTTATAATATTGAATGTTGGCCTCAAACAATGCTTCAACGTTAGATACACCGCGCGGTAGTGGTGGAATGGCAGACACGCTATCTTGAGGGGGTAGTGGGTGTATACCCGTGGAGGTTCGAGTCCTCTCTACCGCATATTTTTCATAAAAGCCGAGATCCTTGATCATTCAAGGGTTTCGGCTTTTTTTGAACAAAAGTTGACCTGAATGATACTTTTGAGACATCATTGACGAATTGTTGACGGAATATTTTTGAGGGTGACTGAGGCGTTATTATCTTTGGTTATAGGTTTTGAAGTGTTATTAGAAATAAGTTTGTTTTTATGGTGCATTGGAGTGAAAAACTAACGTTTGCCGATCTTGACCGCTTAATTACGCTGCAACATTTACCCATAGAATGGATTACCTTTTTGGCTAATGATCTTGCTTTCCCATAACTCAGCTAATCATCAGGCTTGCACAAAATGTACTGCAATTCTAAAATTAGCTGAATAGGTCATAATATTTTTTATGCTAATGCAATGATACTGTAGAATAGGTGTTAACTCAAAAGTATTTTTTCTATATTTAAAATAAACTATTTTGTTATATTCAGTTCACAAAGAACAAAGCGAGGGAGAATGACTTGGGACTTCAAATTGATGAAATTCACTTCGGAAAAGAAAGCAAAGCAAAAAACCTAATCATACTTATTCACGGTCTAGGAGCTGCTCAACATACCTGGAAATCTAAGAAAGTTAATTGGGTTAAGCTTCTTTTAGAAGATCCAGAGCTTCCCACTTTTGATGTTGCTCTAGTGCATTACGATACAGCACACATTGCATCAAATTTACTTCCGGTATTTTTTAGAAAAAATGTAATTAACTTTTTCGGTAATAAAGTAACAGTGCGAAAAAAAAGACAACTGCCCACGCTCGAGTCACTGCAGTCGCAGTTGGAAAGAGAGTTAAATCGAAGTAGGTTTCAATCATACAATAATATTTATATCATTGGACATAGTATGGGAGGTTTAATCGGTCTAGGGTACTTAGCTCAACAATTAGAACGCAAAACTAACCATTCAATAAAGGGGTTTGTTAGTTTAGCAACTCCGTATAATGGAGCTGCTGTGGCAGTTTTAAATCAGTATATTAGAAATATAAATCCTAACAACCAGATAGGAGATTTGGCATCTAATAGTATATTTTTAGATCATTTAAGTAGACTTGGAGTAAAATTCAAATCAATATTAGAGCCAATATGCTCCTTTGCATCTGGAGATATTGATCAAGTGGTCGATAAAAGAAGCGCAATTCCTCATTTTTTGGAAGACTGTTCCTTAGGAACTTCGCTTGGAGGTAGCCATAGTGGTATCCTCGAAGCAACTAGTTATGAGCATCCAACCTATATTCACGTTAAAGAGAAAATTTTGAGCTGGCACTTAAATACTCTTGATATTGGAACCAGTAATACTAATAAAGGGTCATTTAGTCCCACAATTGTGAACCATATTTTTAAAATCGCTCCCTATTTTCATGGGCGTAATATTGAGATAAACGATATTCGAAACAAACTACTTACGAAAGGTTTAGCCTACATAACAGGGATGTCTGGAATTGGAAAAACACAATTAGCCGTACAATATCTACTGACGTTCAAGAAGAATTATCAAGTCATATGTTGGGTTGGATCAGAAACAGAGCATACAGCAATTAGAGATTTGTATGCTTTTTGGAACGAAGTTTCAGAAGAATCATCTAATGATATCGATAAAGATATCCTCATTGGAAACATTCGTAATTGGTTGGAACAAAACCAAAATTATTTGTTTATATTTGACAATTTAAAGGGATTAGAATTTGTTGATATGCTTGTTCCGAGTATGAAACAAGGTCATGTCATTTTCACGAGCCAAAATGAACTATTTGGGAATAAAGATCTCTCTCTAATCTTAGATTCACTAACCCATAATGAATCACTGGAACTTCTCAGTCAATTATCAGGTTGTATGTTAGATGAATATGCGATAAAAATTACAGATTATTTTGGTCGGTTGCCGTTATCTATAGAACATGTTAGTGCTTATATTCATAATACAAAGCGAACATACAAAGAAGTCTATAACCTGTTGTTAAACCGACCTACAGATTTGAAAAAAAGAATTGGAATTTCTAATCCCACCCAAAAAAGTTTTGAGACTTTAATAGATATCATTCTCCAAGAATTGAAAACCAGTCAACCAGAAAGCATTGATTTTCTAATACTTCTGTCGTTTTTATCGTCTGATAATATTTCTCTAAATTGGTTCAATGGAATGAACAGTATATCTAAACTTAATCTTGTATTTCAGGATGAGTTATTATTTGAAGATGTCCGTCTTTCACTTCAAAAATACTCACTTATACAACTAAATGAGGTTTCCAAATCATTAAATATTCACAGATTGTTACAATCCACTATTCGAGAGAGTTTATCGAAAGAAGATAGGAATGAATGGCATCAGCAGATTACTGATATGTTTAATGAATTAATGCTAACTAAAGCTCTTGCTCCATTAGAGTACCGTAATAAGTCTGAATTAATTAGTCATATTCATTCATTAATGGACCATTATGATGACAGCAAATTCAACTTAAACTTCATGATTTTATTAAATAATACAGGAGAACATCTCACTAAATTTGCACGTTATTCAGAAGCGGAATTTATCTTACAATTTGTATTAAGAAGAATTTCTAAAATTGCTGAAGAAAATCAGAAAACAACGGCAGTGATTTTTATAAATTTGGGGTTCTTATACAAAAGTGAAAATAAGTACGAAATAGCATCAACTTATTATACGAAAGCTTTAGAGGTTTTAGAACAAAATGAGTTTTCAAATACTAAAATATTCGCTACAGCTTTAATGAATTTGGGACGATTAGAGATGGAACTCGGTTATTATGTTCAATCACATGATAAATTACTAAGAGCACTGACATTGGCGGAACAACTGGAGCATGATGATTCAACTGATATATGTCATTTTCTCAATAATTATGGTTTGATTTGTGATTATTTAAAAATTAAGAATGCACACAGATATTACATTAAAGTCTTAAAGATTTTAAAGTTTAATGATCAATTAAATACTTCTACAGCAGCTCTTGCTTACAATAACTTATCTGTGATTTTCAATCTACGCAAAAAATTTAGCTGGTCAATCTCAATACTTCAAAAATCTATAGAAATTGATAGAGGATTTTTGGGTGACAAGCACCCAACTCTGGCTTATCGTTATCAAAACATTTCAGATGCCTATTATATTACCAAGAATTATACAGAGGCTATGCGATACTTAAGGTTGGCTTACAAAATTAGGAGAAAGTATTTCAAGTTAGACCATCCAGATATAGGCATCATTTTTTTGAAATATGGAGACATTCTAGAAAGAAAAAATTTACTTAGTGAAGGGAAAAAATGGATTAAACGTTCTTTAAAAATTGATGAACAATTTTATCAAGATCATAATCACATTGAACTGGAACCGGCTCTCTGCAGGTTATCAGTCATTCAAATGAAGTTAATAGAAAAACTTAAAGAACAGAGTGTTATAGATCTAGATCAATTAGAGGAATTTTGTATTGAAGGAAAAGGTTATGTGCGCAGATCACTGAATATTCTAGAGTCAAAAGAAAAGTATATTCTTCTAAAATACTATAAAGATGTAGAATGCTACATCCGAAAAACAAAGATAGAAATAATCAGAAATAAAATATTAAACTAACTGGGCGGTTGTCCTAATGGCATCTTTTGTGTGTTGTGAAGTACGTGAGTTTCAATTACTGTGTAGAAAATCCTCGCTTTCGTTAGCAAGCAATACATATCGTACCTGAGAGATTCTGCCTCATGTGAATGGGGGGATAGGATTCTATTGATGAATTATTTTCCTTATTCAACAAAAAATAATTATTTACTTTATTGGAACACATGAACAAATAAAAAACTGCCACAATGAGTCTCGTCATAATTAAACGTAATTGATCCAAACTAGCCCATTACCTTGAGGGGGTAGTGGGTGTATACCCGTGGAGGTTCGAGTCCTCTCTACCGCATATTTTTCATAAAAGCCGAGATCCTTGATCATTCAAGGGTTTCGGCTTTTTTTGAACTCAAAAACACCCTTCGCACGGAACTAATCTGGGTATGAAGGGTGTTTTTGTTGAATCCGCTCTAGCGCAGCAGCTTCTCGATATCCTCTTCGATCTGATCCGGTGTTGTCTGCGGGGCGAACCGCTTCAGCACACGGCCTTCCTGGTCCACCAGGAACTTGGTGAAGTTCCATTTGATACTCTTCGAGCCGAGTACTCCTGGTGCCTCTTTGGACAGATACTTGAACAGGGGATGGGCGTCGGCGCCTTTGACGTTGATTTTCTCGTACATCGGGAAGGATACACCGTAATTGATCTCACAGAACTCGGCAATATCCTCGCTCTCACCCGGCTCCTGTCCGGCAAACTGGTTGCTGGGGAAGCCCAGAATCTCAAAACCGCGGTCTTTGAATTTATCGTACACTTCCTGGAGACCCTTATATTGCGGGGTGAGTCCGCACTTGCTGGCTGTATTCACGACGAGCAGAACCTTGCCTTTGTACTTGGAGAGTGATTCTTCCTGGCCCCGCAGGGTGTTGGCTTCAAAATCATGGACATTCATGAATGATTCCTCCCGAACATTGATTTACCACAATTTAATTGTACACTATTCACCGCCGGAAGCAAGTTTTAAAAGGTAATAATGTGCCTGATCGTTTCAAAAATGTGAGGTTGTTTAAGTTAAGGATAAGTGTTCTTACAAAATTTGTGTTAAAAAGGAGAGATTTAAAGATGAGTACATTGAAACTAAAACCCCTATATACTGCTACAGCCAAGGTTCGCGGTGGCCGTGAAGGTTCGGTGGAATCGTCCGACGGAGCGCTGAAGCATGATCTCAAAATTCCGAAGGAGCTTGGAGGTCCTGGTGGTGCAGGGACAAATCCGGAGCAGCTGTTCGCGGCGGGCTATGGTGCGTGTTATGAGAGTGCCCTTGCTAATATTGCCCGTAAAGAAGGCGTAAAGCTGCAGGATGTCGAGATTACCTCGAATGTGCTGATCGGCAAGGACGAGAGCGACGGAGGCTTCAAGCTGGCCGTGAAACTGGATGTGAAGCTGCCGGGCATTGAGCGCTCTGTGGCAGAGGATCTGGCTAAGAAAGCCCATGATTTCTGCCCTTACTCCAAGGCGACCCGCGGAAATATCGAGGTTGAACTGAACGTTCTGTAGAGATAGATAGCAATGTTCAATTGAATAGCATGCTTATTCGTAAGACCAGACAGTCAATGTCTGGTCTTACGTTATGTAGAGACGCAGAACCACGGGTAGGAATGGACAAAGCTGGGAATAATGGCTAAATAGAGTCTGAGAAGGCCGGAAGTGTGGTAAATAGCTTGCAGGAGCCTGTACTTTGGTTGACATCACCCCGGAAATTCTTTAATATGTCTAAGTATCTGTTAATGTCGCGCGTGCTATTAACTACCAAAAATTTAAATAATGGGTGATGAAGATGTCTTACAAACCGAGTATTACGAATGTGACCAAAGCCAGCAGCAATGATAAGGAAGGATTGTACGAGTTCATTATCAAGCTTGCTGACGGAACGGAGTGCCGCGCGTTCTACAACCGGTTTCCGGAATGGAAAATGACGAACATCAGCCGCCTGCTCAAGACTCCTTGTCCGGTATGCCGCAAAGATTTCATCTGCAAATGCATGGAATCCTTCACTGCTGATTTCGAAGAGCAAATGACCGGGGACGAATGGATTAACAAGGCTATTGCAGAATAATTAGACGAACGGACGTTGTAGGCGCGGGAGCTATCCCGCGTTTTTTGCTTTTTTTTCAAAAGGAGATAGGAATGTTACACTATGCTTAAGAGGAAGGGGCGGCGATGTGACTGAAGAGCGGAAGGAAGTGCAGGGCGAATCTATTGTGCTGATCGATGGGGTCTGTCATCTGTGCCAGGGAATTGTCCGGTTCATTATTCCGCGTGATCCCAAGGCGCACTTCAAATTCGCTTCCTTGCAGAGTGATGCTGCCCGGGAACTGCTTAAGGCAGGCGGTCTGCCCGAGCAGCAATTAGACACTGTGGTGCTGATAGAGAACGGCAAGTATTATACGAAATCGGCAGCAGTGCTGCGGATTGCCCGCAGACTCCGGTTCCCGTGGCCTGCCGCATATGTGTTCATCCTAATTCCGGGACCGCTGCGTAACGCTATGTACAGGATTGTGGCCAGGAACCGCTACCGCTGGTTCGGCAGGGATGAGCAGTGTCTGCTGCCGACACCGGATATGAAGCGCAGATTTCTGTAGAAGGTAAGGGGGATTCTGAGGGATTCTCTCAAATAGTGGTGAAAAAGTTATTGCTGACTTCTTATATCTATGCTACTATAGCAGTAAATTACAGGAACAGTAACGGAAGCACCGTTCAATGACCGTATTCACGGTTATTGGCGGTGCTTTTTTGCTGTTCTTTTTCTTATGTATTCAAGAGAGGAGGAGGAGTTCATGACGGCAAGAATCGTGCTTGCAGTCCGGGAGAGCCAATATATTGAACCGCTACTGCATTATCTGCATCATAGCGAATACGCGGAGATGCTGCGGATTACGGCTTTCAGCAGACTGGACGCTTTTATGGAATTTATGACAGGCGATGAGCTGCCGGATGCGGTAGCCGGGGACCCGTCCTTCATTGAAGCCTGGCTGGTGGAAGGGAGAAGTACAGTTCCCTGGGCAGTCTTAAGCGAAGGCGGAGAATTGCCGAATGGGCGGGATCTGGCAGGGGGAAGGCATATTGCCAAGTATCAGGCACTGCCGTCGCTGCTGGAAGCGATTCTCCAGCTGAGTGATCTGAAGCGGGTCCGGACGGCTGCTCTGCCTAAGGAAGCAACGCTGCTGCTCGGGATCGTCTCGGCCAGCGGCGGCAGCGGCAAAACTACGGTAGCGTTGAACATGGCGAAGCAGCTTGGAGCGGTTGGACTGTCCGTATTCTATCTGAATCTGGAGAGTGTGGACAGCAGCGGATTCATTCTGCGGATGCCGGGCAGCCATGTTCCCGGTCTGGAGCGGCTCTTATATGAGCTAAAGGCCGGAGGACCAGAGAATAAGGGAGGAAGAGGGGAGCCGAAATGGACCGATTATGCGTTCAGACATGACAGTCTGCGGTGTGATGCCTTCAGGCCTGTAGAGAATTTCAAGGAGATGCTCCAAATGTCCCGGCAGGACACACTGGATCTACTGGAGGGGCTGGCCGGAGCCGGAAGCTATGATGTGGTTATTGTAGACACCGGTGCTATTGAGGAGGAGCGGGCTCAGGCAGTTCTGAACAGATGCGGTGTCCTGCTGTGGGTGCTGAAGAATGATCAGGCCAGTATCCGCAAAACCGAACGCTGGCTGGATTATATCGCAAGTCCGCACTCCGGCATGCTGCCCGAGCTGGTGAACAGGAGCCGATTCGTCATGAACGGCTGCACCGGAGTGGAGAATGAAGGGCCGCTATCCGCTGCACTCCGGCTGGATGCTGTACTTCCGTATATTCCATCCTGGGGGTTACAGCATTATGGAGAACTCTGCCTAAGCTCTCCCCTATTCATTGACGGCATTCAGCAGCTCTCCAGAGCTATAGTAGAGCCTGAATTGCCTGGGGTGTTCACAGGGATTCCTGTATGAATGAAGAGATGTTCCGCGCCCTGCGCAGCGACATCCGTGCAGGGCTGGATGTGACCTCGGTCATCGGGAATGATGAGCTGGCTGCTTATATTGAACGGATCATTCTGGAGAGGGAACAATTACGCCTCCTGACTGCCCAGGAGAAGCACGAGCTGGTGAAGAAGCTGTTCGATTCCTTCCGGGGGCTGGATATTCTTCAGCCGCTGGTGGATAATCCGGCGATCACTGAGATTATGATCAACAGCCACGAGGAGATCTTTATCGAGGAAGAGGGGATGATCCGCAGGCTGCCGCTGGCTTTTGAATCGGGGAGCAGGCTGGAGGATATCATTCAGATTATCGTCTCCGGCGTCAACCGTGTGGTCAATGAATCCTCGCCGATTGTGGATGCGCGGCTGCAGGACGGCTCGCGTGTCAATATCGTACTGCCGCCTGCCGCGCTGAAGGGTCCTGCTATGACCATCCGCAAATTTCCGGAGACACCGATGACGATGGAGGAGCTGGTGAGGCGTGAAGCGCTCTCGGAGGAAGCAGCTGAGCTGCTGCGGATTATGGTTGCTGCCAAATACAATATTTTCATCAGCGGGGGTACTGGCTCGGGCAAAACAACCTTTCTGAATGCCCTATCGCAGTTCATCCCGCCGCAGGAGCGCGTCATTACGGTGGAGGATTCGGCAGAGCTGCAAATCGTTACGGTTCCGAATCTGGTCTCCCTGGAGACCCGGAATGCTAACACAGAGGGGAGGGGCGAGATCACGATCCGTGATCTGATCCGCACTTCGCTGCGGATGCGGCCTAACCGTATTGTCGTCGGCGAGGTGCGGGGCGCTGAATGTCTGGATATGCTGCAGGCGATGAACACCGGCCATGACGGTTCGTTGTCAACGGGGCATTCGAACAGTGCACTGGACATGCTCAGCCGCCTGGAGACCATGGTGCTCAGCGCTGCTGATCTGCCGGTAACCGTCGTACGTCAGCAGATCAGCTCAGCGATCGATATATTCGTGCATCTGTCGCGGCTGCGTGACCGCTCACGCCGGGTGATGGAGATCAGTGAGGTTGCGGGTATCCGCAGCGGCGAAGTCATACTGAATCCAATATATGAATTTCGGGAGTCGGGCGAACAAGATGGCCGGGTGCAGGGGAGGCTTGAGGTCTGCGGCAACCCGCTTCTGCATGCGGACAAGCTGCGGATGGCCGGAATCCATGATTATCCGCTCAAGCAGTATGAGAGCAGAAGCTCTGCGAAGGAGGCGAGTGTACCTTGAACGTCATGAAGAAGAGCGACCGGCATCTCCCTGTAAGGCGAAGCAAAGGGTTCATGAAGTGGACACCGCCCGTACTGCCGGTTGGCGCATCTCAAGGGGGAGAGCAGATGCTGCTGCCGGATTATACCGTATATGAGCTGACCTCCTTGCAAAAAATTCTGGTCATTCTGTGTGCCGGCGCCCTGTTGTTCGGTATTGGTTACTTGTTCTATCACCGGCTGCTCCTGGCTTCATTGCTTGTCCCCGGAAGCGCCTACGGGCCGCGGCTGCTGCGCGAATATCTGCTGCAGCGCCGCCGGGCTGCGCTGAATCTGCAATTCAAGCAGATGCTGTTCTCGCTCTCTTCGTCGCTCTCTGCCGGACGTTCGGTGGAGAATGCCTTCCGCGAGGCGGTGCAGGATCTGCGGATGCTTGACCCGGAAGGCGCAAGTGACATGATCTCCGAGCTGAATATTATCTGTGCCCGGATGGAGAACGGGGAGCCGATTGAAGATGCGCTGTATGAGTTCAGCAAAAGAGCAGGAATGGAGGATGTGGAGCGCTTCGCAGATGTGTTCATGGTCTGCAAGCGTACGGGCGGGGATCTGGTTGAGATTGTACGCCGCACATCCTCCATCATCGGCGAAAAGCTGGATATCCAGCAGGACATCGCAGTAAGCATAGCCCAGAAGAAATTCGAGGCGAAGGCGCTGCTGGTCTCTCCGCTGATGATGGTGATGTTCATGAGTCTGAGCGCCGGAGACTATATGCAGCCTATGTATACTGGTGCAGGAATAGCAGTGTCTACACTGGCGCTGATTGCATTGTTCCTCTGTTACCTCTGGACCCATAAGATCATGGATATTCCGCTGTGAAGGAGGGTGAGTGAAGGGATGTCATTGATCTGTGGTGCGATTCTGCTTCTGCTCGCAGCAGGCTGGCTCATTCTGAGGATGAGATGCGGCAGCCGTTATGCTGCTCTGCGGGAGCTGCCTATGGAAGGCCTGCGGCTGCGGCGGCTGGGTGAGCCTCTATTGTTATTAGTAGAACAGGGCAGAATTGCCAGTTATCTCCCCTCTGTGATGTTTCGGATACAACGTTCGCTACAGCGGATCTATGGTATGCGCTACAGTGCAGAACGGACCTTACTGTTCATGGGGGAGATGCTTAGCTACAGCTGGCTGCTTGCCGCAGGAGGAAGTGCGCTGACAAGCTTTACGGGAGAGCAGGCGGGAATAATCCTCGGTGGGCTCTTGGCAGTTGCACTCCCGGTGGCGATGGTTAGCGATCTGCACAAAAAGGTACGTGTACGGGAGCAGAATATTATGCTGGAGCTTCCTGAGCTGCTGAACAGTATTGTTCTGCTGGTCGGCGCAGGTGAGACGGTTCAGCGGGCGATTGTCCGCTGTGTGAACAGCCGTCATGGGGATAGCGCCCATCCGCTCTACGCTGAATTAATGAAGATGACAGCTGAATGGGACGGCGGTTACTCCTTCCAGCAGGCGTTCGAGAACTTCAGTAAGCGCTGTGCTGTACAGGAGGTCTCCATCTTCACCACTACAGTGCTGCTTAATTACCGCAGAGGCGGGGCCGACTTTGTTCTGTCGCTGCGGGATCTGTCACGGATGCTCTGGGAGAAGCGGAAGGCGATCAGCCGCACACGCGGCGAACAGGCATCGTCGAAGCTGGTTTTTCCGATGGTGGTTATCTTTTTGATTGTGATTGTGCTGGTGGGAACACCGGCGATTATGATGTTAAAAATGTAGGAGGTAGAGGCGTATGTTAACGCAGATGGCAGAAGGAGTAAGAAGTTTTTGGAGAGATGAGGAGGGGCTGGGGACGCTGGAGATGATCCTGATCATCGCTGTACTGATTGCGGTCGTTCTGGTATTCCGTGAGGAGATTGTGAAGGTGGTTAAGGATCTGATCGGCACGGCCGGAGATAAGAGTCAGGAAGTCTTTGAGTGATTCCGCTGCGGGAGGATGAGGGGAGCTTCACTATCGAGGCTTCACTTCTGCTGCCGATGCTTATGGGGATTACGATGGTGCTGCTATTCTTCTCCTTATACAGCTATCAGAAGTCGATGCTGCTGCAGATTGCCTCAGCTACTGCGGAGCGTGCTGCATATAACTGGGAGAATAGTAACCGGGCGGTAAGCGGAGAATTCCAGACCGGAAATGTTGATCCGCTGTACTGGAGAATCGGTGAGGATGGACTATTGGCTTCGCTATTCGGTTCAGGAGCAGAGAATGGCAGTACGGCCATTACACTGCCTGGTAATGCTGAAGAAGGAGGGCCCCTGCCGGTAGTGAAGCTGCGCCGGGCATCACAGATGGTGCCTGCCGGATTACAGGGAGAAATGAGCTATGTCTACGGATTGACTGGCCGCAGAATCAGTACGGAGCTGAAGAAGGTGCTACATCTGCCTGTTCTGGATAATCTGCTGGCCGATAGAGCTGCGCCTGAGGTGTATGCCCGCTCCTACGTTACGGAGCCTGTTGAATTCATAAGAACGGTGGATCTCATGCGTTACTATGGGTCGAAGTTCAAACAGGATTCCTCCGCCGGTAAGGAGGGCACCGGCATGGAGAAAACGCATGCAGCCCAGATGCTTGATAAGCTGCATTAAGGATGACTGGTGATGAAGCAGCTTGGACCGGGGTGTTCAAGAATAAGGTTAAGGGGAAGTTCGGATGCGTATTTTCAGTCACAGCAGGTGCTTAAGCAAATCGTCTGGCCGGAGCCACTGCTTGGATTACGGCGGTGATCCTATTAGCAGTAGTACATCCCAAGGCATAGGCAAATGGTCACCGGGATATATTGTCAGATATCTTCGCTCAGCGGAAGGTTCGGTATCTATCTTTCTTATTATGGTACTGGCGTTTGTGTTTCTTTTTAATGCTGTGCTGATCGATTACGCACGGATTGCGGCGGTGAATGTGCAGGAGGAACGTCTGGCGAGAGCTGCTATACGCTCTGTAATGTCCGCTTATGACATTGAGCTGCGCGAGAACTATGGCTTATTCGCCTTCGGCGGCGGGGACGGCAATCAGCTGCTATCGAAGGTGCTTAACGACAATCTGTACGAGAGCGGACGGGGGGATGCCTTTAACCTGCTGCCCGTGATGGTGGATTCCTCTTCGCTGGACTGGAGCCGCCCGCTGGGCACCTACGAGGTCTTCCGGCGGCAGATTATAGAAGAGATGAAGTACAAAGCGCCGGTTGATTTCGCCCTGGAGCTGGCAGGCAAGCTTAAGCCGTTATCGGCGGCGATGACGGAGGCTTCACGGACAACAGAGATACTGGGTGACTTGCAGCCCTTATATGATCAGCGTGAGGAAGCGCTGGATCTCTTGCTGAAGAAGCGCAAGGAAGCTGCTGACAGTGCACAGAACCTGCAGAAGCTGCTGATGAATCCTCCGGGTGACAGTATTCCTGCGCGTTCGCTTGCATCCTTGGCCGCAAGCTCCGATATCCCGGCGATGTATGGGGATTATGTTAACAAATATTATGACGATTATTACCGTCCCCCCAAGACATGGCCGAAGTACACGGCAGTGCTATCGCAGTATCAGGTTCAGATTGGTGAAGTAACAGGCAAGATACCGGCAGTGCTGGCGGACTTCCAGGAGAAAAATAGCCGTCTGCTGGATGAAGCAGAGGCTGCACTTGAGCAGGTGAATGCGCTGAACCTTCAGATGCAGAGTGTCATTGATCAGGCGGATGCGGATGCCAGTACTGCGGGGGATGATCCTGCCCATAACTGGGACATTCCGGACACGGCCGGAGAGCTTAGCTCAGAGCCTCTTAAGAAGCTGAGAGCACAGGTGGAGGGACTTATCCTTCCTCCAGCTGAGCTTAGCGAGCTGGGGAATAACATCGGGGTACAGCGAAGTACCGCACTTCCCTTGGAGCCGCTGGTCTCCGGCTTGCCGTCTATATTAAGTACAGCATCCGGACTGTATGCCGACTATTCTCTTATGAGCGCAGGGGTTCTTAATGCTTCCCGGGCAGTGCACGGCTATATAAGCAGCTACGGGCAAGACGGTACTGTTATAAAGCAGGAAGCGGAACAGATTGAGAGCCGCCGCACTGCTGACGGCCAGCGCAAGCAGATAGAAGGGCAGGCAAAGAAGAAGCTTGGAGATGCGATGAAACTGCTGGATCAGATCCGCGCGCTGGGAAGCAGCGCGCATGAAGCGATGGAGCAGTATGGTAGTCTGCGTCAATACTACCAGCAGAATGTGGCCTTTAACGAAGGTCTGGAGCAGGAGCCGGGGGCTACTGTGAATACTGGGGATCAATACGCTGCGGGCAAATCGTCCATGAAAGATATGGATGGGATATATGCTGCTATGGGCAGTGTGCTGGCAGGAGCCAGAGACCGGCTGTACCAGACGGAGTACTCTGCGATGTATTTCCGGCATTTCGATCTGTCTGCGCTAACCTCCCTGGCTTCCGGGTCTGCTGAAGGATTCGGTGAGCAGCTGGGAGAACAGCTGAAGCCGCAGGCGCAAGAGCTGGAATATATTTTGTACGGATTCTATAATCCTGCAGGCAATGTGGCAGCCGCTTATGGTGAGATCTTTGCTCTGCGGCTGGCTGTGCGGACAATGGAAGGCCTGATTGAGAAAGCAGGTATGGGGAATCCGCTTGTCGTTCTGGCCGCCGCACTGCTGTACGGCATTGAGCAGGCTATCCAGGATATGATACAGCTCTGCACCAAGGGGGAGATTCCCTTATCCAAATACATGACCGCACAGCTCAGCTATCGTGACTATCTTCGGCTGTTCCTCCTGCTGCATGGGGGAGGGGAAGAACAGTTATCCCGGATTCTTGCGCTGATCCGCCTGAATACCGGTATCAATCCGGCAGAGAAATATACATATGCCTCTGCCGGGATCACGATGGGGATGCAGCTTTGGTTTCTGCCGGGTGTAGTGAAGCTGGTGAATTACAGTGCCGGACTGCCAGGAGATGTGCGGGGCAAAGTTTATTTCAGACAAGCAGCGGCTGACTTTTCTTACTAAGGGGGAGGGTAGAATGAAGCGGTGGCTGAGGAAATCGCCGGACCCTAAGGATGAAGGCAGCATGGTTGTGGAGGCGGCACTGATTCTGCCTGTGTTCCTGCTATTTGTCCTGTTCCTCATCTTCATTATCCAAATGACCTTGTATTCAACAGCGCTGCAGAGTACGGCTTCTGACACTGTCAAAATAATCTCAAGCCATATGTATCCGGCAGCTCTGGCCATGCAGCAGCAGGAGGGGGGAGGTGGAGAGGAAGCCGGAGAAGCAGGTGAGGTTGAGCACTCAGGTGATGCGGACTCCTCCAGCATCTGGAGCATACCGCGCCTGTCGATAACGGAGTGGAGTGAGGACTACGTGGAGAAGCTTCCGCAGCCGATGGAATCCTGGGTCAGGGCTGTGGTCCGGGAGGGAGAAGGGCCACTGCAGAAGGTGCAGGCAGGAGCGTCCGAAGCCGCGCTGGATTTGGTGCTTAAGCCGATGCTCCGGCCATATCTATCATCGGACTGGCTAGAATATAGCAGAATTCATGTATCTAATGTTACTGTACCTGATCTGAGGCAAGGGACGCATCCGTATTTCGGTATGGTAGTCAGCTATGAGCTGCCAATGCGAGTCCCGTTCCTGAATGAAAAAATCGTGCTGGAGGCCAGCGCAGTTGAACGCTTATGGGTCGGCAACACCGATTCAACCGGGGAAGGAAATCCGGCTGAACCTGCTGAGGAGACCGGAACCATTATGATCCTGGAGAAGCCGAATCCGGGAGTAGCGAATCACCAGGGCATTATCAAGGTAAAGGTGCCTCCCGGGGCATCGGCGAATCTGTCGATCTTCTATAAGAGCGGCCAGAGTACTGCCAAGTATCTGGGCTGGAAGCAAGCGGATGAGCAAGGGTACATCGAATGGGAATGGAAGATCGGCGTGAATACTACGCCGGGTACCTGGCCCTTCGTGGTTAGTCTGGCTGATGGAGCTACGCTTCAGGCGACTTTTACAGTGGTGAACAAATAAAAGAGTAGAGAAAAGAGGAGCACGGATGACGGAATGGGTGTTATGGGGTTGCCTGCCGTTCCTGACAGCAGCATTATTCACAGATATACGCTGGATGAGAATTCCTAACTGGATTACACTGCCTGCGCTGATTAGCGGACTGCTACTGCAGTTGATTATCAATGGCTGGCAGGGGCTGCTGTTTTCACTTTGCGGCAGCGTAGCAGGCTTCCTGCTCCTGCTGATTATGTATTTTACCAGGGCGGTGGGGGCTGGCGATGTGAAGCTCTTTGCGGCTATCGGAGCTTGGACAGGAGTGCTTTTCTCGCTTCAGGTTATTGTCTATTCGGTGCTCTTGGGGGCAGTCGTAGGCTGGATCATCATTCTCTACAGAAGGGAGACAGGACGCAGGCTGCGCAGCATGATAAGCAGAACAGCGGGGTTCCTGCTGCTTCGTAATATGAGTCTCGTCAAGGGCCGGGAGGGAGAGTTGCTTCGGTTTCCTTTTATGCTGGCCGTGTTCCCGGGCTTCATCTGTGCTTATATTTATTTCTGACTTGGAGCTTATTGTTGACAGCTTAGGAGGTGAAGGGATTGTTTGGACTAGAACGTGATTTCATCCAGCAGGATGGAATAACGATGCTGTTGGGCAGATCCGGGGGTCTGAGCGAAGGAGAGCTAAATATGGTGCAGGCCCGGATGTTGATGACCAGCGGGATACCGCATCATTTACGGCTGCTGCTCAGAGAAATAGATCTGCAGGTCACACTGGAATATACGGTAGCAAGACGTAAAATGCTTGGAGCTCTGCTTAAAAGCGGGAAGCTGAGCATGACGGAATTCTTCGGGCTGATGCTGCAGATCGCTGCCGGGATGGAGGAGGGGCAGCTGTATATGCTGCGTACAGAGCAGTATGCACTTCATGAGGATTTTATCTTTATCGAAGGTCCGCTCAGCAGCGGCAAGGTCTTCCTGACTTATATTCCGTTGGAACTCACAGAGCCTGCACAGAAGCCGGGAGAAGCCTTGAAATCGCTGATCATGGTCTTCATGGGAGCCATCCAGGAGCTATCGGGTGACGGGATACAGCGGTTGCTGCAATATTGCGGGGAAGAAGCCTTTAGTCCAGCGGGGCTGAAGGAACTGCTCGCAGAAATGCTGACGGAGGTTACACCCCATAAGGACCATGTTGAACGAAATGAGCCTGCACATCTAAGTCCTATGGCTGGCGCAGGCACCTCTGCCGCGGTACCAGGAACGAGGATAGACTGGGCGCAGCCTCAGGCTCGCAGACTGGAAGAACCGGGAAGGGAGAGGTCCGCGGCCGCAGCGTTCTCCCGAATACATGGAGATAAGGAAGCGCAGCCTTCCGGTTCGATGCTTAATCCCACGCCTTGGATGGGTGCTTCACCACCGTTGAAGCGAAAGGATGGATTATCAGGGGTTCAGACAACAATGGATGCAACACTTGGACCTGTTCAGGCTGAGGACAAGCAGAGTCCTCACAGGACGTATATATTGCTGGGGGCATTATTAGTTGATGCGTTACTATGGAAGTTTCTGTATCTGAATGACCCCCGCACATTGTGGCTGGCAGTTTGTGCTGCGGTGACTCTGATACTTGCGGCTGTATGCTGGCTGGTATGGAGTGGAAGGCTGGCTTGGGGCGAAGCAGAGGAAGAGTTGGATGATCTGGGGGAGGGGCCAGAGGATTATAACAGTACAGCCCGGAACCGTAAGCTGAGGAGCGACATGGAATGGGATTTCAGCAGGAATCCGGTAAATCAGCATCGTTCTCCTGCACCGGTCTACACTCCTCAGCAACAAGAAGCAACTGTGAGGGGGCACGGATTCACAGCTACACCGGCTGGCAGACAACAGGCTCCGCCGGGGATGGCCGCCAGTAGTCCGCAGAAGAAGGAAGCGGCGATGGCTACAGCGCTGCTGACCCGGGAACCCGTTCAGGCTACAGGCAGCAGTCTTCCCCAGGCCGGAAGGACAGTGCCTTATCTGGAAAGAAGTGACCCGGATGACGGGGGAGCTCCCGAACGAATTGATCTGAACCGGCCAAGCTTCATTATTGGACGCTCCTCTGAAGTGGCTCAGTACATTGAGAAATCGGAGGGGGCTTCACGGGTCCATGCTGAAATCTTCAGAGTCTCAGGAGGATACATTCTGAAGGATCTGGATTCCAGGAACGGGACGCTGCTTGCAGGTGAAGCTATGGTTCCCTACAAAGAATACCCGCTGACCGAAGGCAGCGTGTTCACCATTGTTAAGGGTACCTATACCTTTCGCACAGCTTAGCAGAGGTAGATGTGATGAATGGAATGGTGCGTTTGCAGCAGCCTACTGATTTTTCAGTTGCTCCAGTGCAGGCTGTAGCGTGGGATAGTTGAAGGTGAAGCCGTGGTTAATTGCTTTGGAAGGAAGCACACGCTGGCCTTCCAGCAGAATCTCGGACAGCTCGCCTACAGCAGTTTTTAGCAGAAACGCCGGAAGGGGGAACCAATGCGGGCGATGGTAGACCTTGCCGATCATCCGTCCGAACTGTTCATTAGTGACCGGCTGTGGAGCTGTGGCATTAACGGGACCCTCGATCTCAGGCTGAAGAATGCAGAATTCGATCAGGCGCACAATGTCTGTAAGGTGAATCCAGGACATCCACTGCTTGCCGGTGCCGATTTTGCCGCCGAAGCCAAGCGAGTAAGGCAGCTTCATTTTGGGAAAAGCACCGCTCTCATTGCCAAGCACAACCCCGGTGCGCAGCTTGACCAGACGGATACCGGCATAGGCTTCATCCGCAGCCTCCTCCCAGGTCTTGACCACCTCGGAAGGGAAATCGAAAACCCGGGTCTCGGAAGCTTCGGTATAGGTATCCTGCACCGACGTACCATAAATGGCGACTGCTGAGGACTGGACGATCACGCTTGGCTTATGCTGGAGTGAATTCAGCAGCTTACCGGCAGCGGCAACGGTTTCAAGACGCGATTCCATAATCGCCTGCTTCCCCTTAGGGGTCCAGCGCTGGCTAAGCGAAGCTCCGGCAAGATTAATCAGCGCATCTGCGCCTTCTGCCGCTTCAGGATTGGCTGCCAGTCTGTCCCAGGTGAGATAGCTAAGCCCCGGATGATCCAGCTTGTTCTCGGGGTTCTTGCGCCCGACACTGATGATCTGATGTCCGCTCTGCAGCCAATATCCGGTAAGCTCGCTGCCGATGAATCCGCTGCCTCCGCAAATGATATATTTCATAGAGGTTGCTCCTTAATATGCTTTATTTGACCAGATGCTTGTAAGGCGCGTAGTCAATGCCGTTCTTCTCCAGGAAGGTGATCAGGAACCTGTTGTCACGCCGGGGCGTAGCAATAATGTACCCTTGGATACAGTGCTCACGGGTAACCTCAGTTGCATGACTCTCTACAGCCAGCTTGCCGATCTCAGCGGCGATAGAGTGCTTGGCAATATCGCGGAACGGGCTAGGCACCGGCTGTACAAGCTGGTCCAGAAAAGCCTTCATCTCGTCGCTCCACAGCGGACGGCTGCGTTCCACCCAGTAGTTCTGCCAGTCCAGCTTGGATTTTCCGTCAGCCTTGGGCAGCACCTTCAGGAATTTGCGGAACATAAAATAGCCGCCGATGCACATGCAGCCCAGCAGTAAAAAGGTCCAAAATGCGATGGAGTTCATAAACCAGTTGCTTGGAGATGTGGATAATAAGCTTGAGGGTAAATGGAAATGCATGAATACACCGCCTTTGACAATGATGATTGTCACTTTCCTTTTGCTCCTCTTGAGTATAGCGTATTTCCTTAGGTTTGCGAAGCGGAAGCGGCCTTTCGGGGCTTGCCTAGATTTATTCTCCCGATCACGGTAGAATAAGGGTTAATTCGTGAAGGAAAGAGGGAAATTAAGCATGCTTAAAATAGGTTCACATGTGTCCTGCGCGGACAAGGGTCTCCTGAGCGCGGCCAATGAAGCAAATGAGTACGGATCTACCTCGTTTATGATATATACGGGAGCGCCGCAAAATACGCGCCGGAAGCCGATTGAATCGATGTTCCCCGAGGAAGGCAAACAGAAGATGCGGGAGAATGGCGTCGGCGAGATTGTGGTTCACGCCCCTTACATTATTAACCTGGGCTCCTACAAGGAAAATACCTATCAGCTGGCAGTAGATTTCCTGCAGGAAGAGATCCGCCGGACCCATGCGCTTGAGGTCAAGCATATTGTCCTGCATCCGGGTGCATTCACTGATAAGGATGCTGATTACGGCATCCAGCGCATTGCAGACGGCCTGAATGAGGTGCTGGGCGGTACGAATGAGACCGATGTGCATATCGCACTGGAGACGATGGCTGGTAAAGGCACAGAGATTGGCCGCACCTTCGAGGAGCTTGCCTCCATTATAGATAAGGTTGAATTTAATCAGCGGCTATCGATCTGTCTTGACACCTGCCACATTCATGATGCCGGATACGATATCGTGAACGATCTGGATGGGGTGCTGAAGAAGTTCGATGATACGATCGGTCTGGAGCGGCTCGGCGTGATCCATCTTAATGACAGCAAGAACCCGCGCGGAGCGGGCAAAGACCGTCATACACCGATTGGCTCTGGCTACCTAGGATTCGAGACGATCAACAATGTAGTCCAGCATGAAGCACTCGCAGGTCTGCCGTTTATTCTGGAGACGCCTTGGATCGGCAAAGACGCCAAGAAGCTCCGTCCCATGTATGAAGTAGAAATCGCCCTGCTGCGCGGCAATGTCGCTGAACGCTTCGGTGCGGAATTCCTGCAGGAGCTGGAAGAGCTGCATGCCTTTTTTGCCAAGCAGGAGCTGGATTCCCGCCGTTATGTGCTGGATGTATGGGAGCTGCTGAAGAATGACGCCAAGGCCAAAAAAGCAGATCCCCGTGAACCGCTGGAACGTCTCTATGATCAAGTCATAGCTGCCGGATTATTCCCTCAGCTTAGTGAGGAAGCCGTTAATCACCGGTTGATCGCCTGGCTTGCAGGCAAACAGCTGCTCGTGAAGGCATAGACCCGCATAGATAACGCAAGCAGATGAGAGGATGAACGGAGAACTATGGAATTACATGTGAAGAGAGAGCATTCAACAGGCAGACCTTATCCGGACCGGGCGCGTATGCTCATATCTTGTCCTGACGGACCGGGGATTGTAGCAGCGGTATCGCATTTTTTGTATCAGCATGGCGCGAACATCGTGCAGTCGGACCAATATACGATGGACCCGGACGGCGGAATGTTCTTCATGCGAGTAGAGTTTGACCTGCCTAAGCTGGATGAGCGGCTGGAAGAGGTACGTAACATCTTCGGCGGTGTTGCCGAACGCTTCAAGATGAACTGGCAGATCTTCAAGGTAAGCCATAAGAAGCGGCTGGCGATCTTCGTCTCCAAGGAGGACCATTGTCTGGTGGAGCTGCTCTGGCAGTGGCAGGCAGGCGACCTGGATGCAGATATCGCGCTTGTGGTCAGCAACCACACCGATATGCAGGCTTATGTGGAATCCTTTGGCATTCCGTTCCATCATATTCCGGTCACCGCAGAGACGAAGGCTGAAGCTGAAGCGCATCAACTGGAGGTTATCGGTGAAGATATCGATGTAATCATACTGGCCCGCTACATGCAGATTATCTCGCCTTCATTCATCGAGCATTACCGGCACCGGATCATCAATATCCATCATTCGTTCCTGCCGGCCTTCGTCGGTGGTAAGCCGTACGCCCAGGCCTATCAGCGCGGAGTCAAGATCATCGGGGCGACTGCCCATTACGTGACCGAGGAGCTTGATGGCGGACCGATTATCGAGCAGGACGTTCAGCGGGTCAGCCACAGCGATGATGTGAATGAGCTGAAGCGCATTGGACGTACCATTGAGCGGGTCGTTCTGGCCCGTGCCGTCAAATGGCATATTGAGGACAGAATCCTCGTGCATCACAACAAAACAGTAGTATTTAATTAATAAGCTAATCTTGCAGTAACCATTACAACCACTCCGGTAAAAGTCAGCAACCCAGCTTAACGCAGGGGATATAGAACATCGTTCTGGCCTGGCTTTTACCGGCATTTATCTTCAGCGGGAGCTTCCCGCAGCCTCAGGCTTCACACCCTCACAAGGATAATCTAATACACTTCTCAACTACTAAGGTAAAAAAGCATTTTACCGGCATTTTGGACATAAGCGCCAAGATGTATTTTGCTATGTGCAGAAATCACATTCAAAGGGGGTAAAGGGCTTGTCAACAAAGCACGGACGTCTATTAAAACGCAATTATTTCTTCGCCGGACTCATCCTGCTCATCGGCTTCGGCGGACTGCTCGGCTATGATCTCTATTTCAAGCCTTATGTACTGTCACAGACCGTTGTCAAAATCAAGGTGGACGGCGGGGGCTTCCTGCCGAAGAATCATGAGCTGACAGCAGAGAATCTCTATCTGGATTCCGTACAGACCAAAGACATCCCGGCAGGGGTAGTCCGTAGTCTGGAGCAGGTGGAACAGAAGATTACGAATGTCAATCTGACGGATGGCAGTATTTTGACCGAGTCACTGGTGGATGTAAGCGAGCTGGAGCCGCAGCAGGACGAGGGGATTTTCCCGATTCCCAAAGACGCCATCTATGCCATCAACGGTTCTCTCCGCAGCAGGGATAAGGTAGATATCTATCTGGTCGAAGGAGACTCACCCGCAAAAGAACGCCGAGGATACAGTCCGGCTGCTGCAGCATCTGTAGCTACTCCCGGAGGGGAAAAGGCCTCAGACGCTTCCTCCCTGTTGGAAGCAGAGGTTCCGCCCGAGGTACCTGCGCGTAAAGTATTCTTAAGCGGAGTGACTGTAAACTACGTGCGTACGGAAGATAACAACGATGTACTCGACTCAGAGAATGGCAATAACAATAACCGCTTTACTTCCACCGGGAAGGTGGCAGCCCCGGAATTGAAGCTGAAGAAGAGTGACGGTGAGCTCCTGGGAGCTTATCTCGAGCAGGGCAAGAAGCTATGGATTGTCCGGGTAGAGTAGGCGTGGACAGAAGGGAAGGGGGAATGAGACTTGAGAATATTCAGTCTGGGCATAGATCAGCTGACGATCAATGAGATTAAGCTGGCAGGCTTCACCGTTATTGCCCAAAGTGTGCTGCCGGAGCCAGAACATGCCGGAGGTCATCTGTTAATGGTAACGAGCGAGCAGGTGCCGGTAGCGGAATTAAGAGAGCTAAGAGGGAGGTATCCGGACTCTTCAATTTTGTACATCTATCTGCAAAAAGGGGTGCGGGGTTACCAGGCTATACATATGCAGTGTGAGAGTCTGGGTATATTTTTCGTGCCCCCGCGTTCAACCTCAGCAGCTATCATCGATAAGCTGCGCTATATGCTCGAAGATGAGCATAAGGAGAGCGGTAATGTGGTAGGCTTTTTCGGCTCGGGGCCAGGTATTGGCTGCACGAGTATTGCCAGGCTGTTCGCCAGGAGGATTGCCGCTTCAGGGCTGCGGGTGATTATGCTGGGTCTCGACCTGTACGATCCGGGCTATGACCGGAAGACGGCGGTTAGTCTGGACAGGCTGCGGCCGCGGATTACCGGTAAAATGCTGCATGATGAGGATTTCAGCGCGCTGGTGAAGCAGGAAGGCTATGCCTATCTGCCCGGGAACTTCGATTATCTAAGCGCCCAGGATTATCAGGAGGAGGAGATCGAATATCTGCTGGCCAGAGCAAGTGAAAGCGCTGATGTGGTGATTGCGGATTTCGGGTCGATTCCCGAGAGCGCCGCGTGGTATGTGGGGATGCAGAAGTCGGTGCTGCGCATGATCGTTACACACCCGCGGCATGAACACAGGCTGCAGCCCCTGATGGAGCTGGCCGGACATATGGACCTGCATCCGCAGGACTTCCAGTGGGTAATTAACCGCAGCAATGTGGAGGAGCTAACATCACCGAAAAGCCTGGCCCTGCGTTTTGGCAGCGAGCTTTTGCTGGAGCTACCGTATTATCCATCTTTTCCAGAGAGCCTGCCACTGGGCAAAAAAGAGCTTCAGCAAGTGGACGATAAGGTCCAGGCATTGCTTGTATCACTGGGCCTCGCCCAGGAAACCCGCAAGAAGGGGATATTTCAATGATGAACAACAAGGATGACAGCTTGCCGTTGCAGCAGAAGCGTGTGCTGTCCGGATGGGCTCCGCTGGACCCTGAGCAGGGCAGGCGGCAGGGACAATGGGACGAGAGCTTACAGGCGGTGCCTGGACGCGTGGACGGAACGCAGAGCAGACGGCTATTCTCACTGAAGCAGAGCGTACTGCGTACCAGTAAGCCCGGCAAAGAGGACTTTTACAGCTTCCTGCACACCATGAAAAGTGAAATGAACGCCGGGCTGGAGCGTGAGGATGACGGGTATTTCGAACTGAATGCGAAGGCGCTGGTTGGTGATCCGCAGGCGGTCAGCTTTTTCATGAACGAGATTGAGAAATATCTGCGCCGGACGCCGTTTACCGGAAAAGTGCCGGAGGCTTACCGCACAGCTGCTGAAGCGCTGTTTCATGAATGGAAGGGCTTCGGCCCCGCCTACCGCTGGTTCACAGACCGTGCCTATAGCGAATCAACGGGACTGCAGATGATCGGGCGGCAAATTTTTTATAACCATCAGGGGAGGTTTGTGGCGTATCCCTATGAGATGCCTTCGCTGGACCGGGTGGAGCAGCTTAAGCGTTCTCTCCTCAAGAGTGATCCCGGCAAGAAGCTGAACAAGGATAATCCTTCCGTTGAATTCAAAATGGATGATCCTCTCTGGCCCGGCCGATTCATTCGTCTAGCTATCTGGGTCTCCCCGCGGGTCTGGGAGGGCTTCACTACCATCTCGCTGCGGCGGCAGGTCGTTGAATTTCTGGATCTGGATGATCAGGCCGGCACGGAATGTATTCCTGCGGAAGCGATTGATCTGATTCGGGCGCTTACCGGTACGTTTCGCAACACGATTATCGCGGGCGCGGTAGGGTCGGGTAAAACCACTTTTGCCAACACGATTGTCGGCGAGCAACTGCTCGGCTCCTCTTCCTGTATGGGCGTTGTGATGATCGAGAAGCATCCGGAGTCGATTTTACCGTATCAGATCAAAGGCCACCGGATTATTCCCATTCAGGCTTCCAATGAGGAATTGATGGAGGTCGGTGTGGAATCGCTGCGGCATGACCCGAACATTTTGTACATGACAGAAATGAGATATAACGAGTGGGAATTCTATCTGTGGAGCGGTGAGAAGGGCTATGACGGCATTACGGGCACCTTCCATACCGTAGATTCGGAGGACATTCCTTATCAGGGGGCGTTCGCTGTATCTACACGGATTGGCGGCAGCCTGAAGGGACATTTAATCTCGGCACTGAAATCTTGTGAGCTGGTGTTTATTCTGGAGAGTGTCCCGGATGGGAAGAAACGGCTGGCACGGATCTCCGAGGTCTTTTATGAAGAGGCCAGTAATTCAGTCTTCGCCAATGATCTGATGCGCTGGGAACCGGAGCAGGCGGGCTGGACCTATAATGACAAGCTAACCCAAACGCTGATCTTAAAGATGAAGAAGAAGAATGCCAGAGCGGCACGGATGCTGCTGCAGGAGCTTGGACATCTCGCTGCGCAGAAGCCGATGACTGACCCGCTGAAGGAAAGTCTGAAGTCCAAAATCGTTTTGAATGAATGAGAGGAGGGAGTGCCTGTGGAGCTGCTGTTCTATATCATCCAGTTTGTGCTTCACCTGCTCGTTGCAGGCGGACTCTGGCTGCTGGTCAAGCCGCTGATTGAGCGGCATCTATGGCAGTGGGGGCAGAAGCTGGATCTGCGGATGAGCTTGTTCGGCCACAAGGTCAGCAGCGCGAAGAGGAAAATGTGGCTGTACCGCCATCTGGATGATCTGCTGTATTTTGCCCATAAGCGATACGAGCCGGGCATCAGTGTGCTGCGCTTCGTCACCCGTTCGGGGATGCTGTTCCTCGGTGTATTCCTATCGAGTCTGCTGACTCTTAAAGAGCTGCCGGGGCAGATGAGCTTCAGCAATCCTTTTCTGGAAGGCATGGTGTTGAATGACGGCGCACCTGTGGCGAATGCCTGGCGGCTTCCGCTGTTTCTGGCGGTGCTCTCGGCCTGTATTCCTTATCTGCGGATGAGATATACCTATGCCCAGCGCAAGGTGCGGGGGAGCTACGATCTGCTCGATGTGATCAAAATTTCCACCAAATTTACGCATTTGTCTGCGGATTCCATTTTGTCCAAGACCAGTGACTTGCTGCCGGTGGAGAATGTGTTGAAGACGCCCTTGAGGCTGCTGGGGGCAGCGTTCGCTGGCTATAGCAATGAACGGGAGCTGAACGAGGAAGCCGGGCGTTTTGCCGGAGCGATTGGCACGACGTTTGCCGTAGAATTCGTATCGGATCTGCTCTATTGCGAGAAGGAAGGCACCCGTTATCTCAAAAGCTCGCTCATGACGCTTAACCGCTCAATGGAGCTGCAACGGGAGACTATTCTGACGGTGAAGGCCAGCAGCAGAGATGCAATCAGCCTGGGACTGTACGGTAATCTGATAGTGCTGGTATCTTCTGTGGGAACGTTCATGTACATGCTGAAGCCGGATGTGTATTTCAAATTGCAGTTCGAGACAACGATTGGACTTACATTTATGATGGTGATTCTGACGGGCCTATTCATCTCGTTCATGATCAGTACCATCCTCGCCAGACCCAAACTGGACTACCATTAAGGTGATGAATGATGGATAGATTATTACTTTTGATAGCTGTAACAGGTATTGTGTATCTTGCCTTACTGGTCTTTGTCAGCAGCAGCAGCCGTCAGGAACGGTACGTGCTCCGTCTGGGCCAGCAGTGGAAGGCTTTCGGGGAACGTGTGCACAATGAGCGGCTGCAGCAAGTGCTGGGCCAGAGCGGACTCTCTATATCCGCAGCCAAAATCACCCTGTTCCGATATTCGGCGGCTTTCCTCTATCTGCTGGCCCAGGTAACGGGAGACTTCTTACGTTCAGAGTCAATGTCAATATACGATCCTCTGATTGCTCTGCTGATTCTCGTGATTACCAGTCCGCAGCGGGCGCTGCCGTTTGGCTGGCTGCTTAGCTGGCTGCATCAGAAGACACTGATCCAAAAAGACGGAGAGCTGATCTCCTTCATCCGCCTCTATGAGAATAACCGTCTGCGCAAGCGGGGGTATGTGGAATTTGGCGCCTTCTGCGCCGGGACGGCCAACCATTTCAGTTACATCCGCCAGGATCTGTATGAGCTGTCGGAGCGGGCGGTGGATGAGGGGACGGAGCGGGCCATTGAATGGTTTTGCAGCAAATTCCCGGAGAACCACATGTTTATCAACGATATCCGTTCGATTCTGCTTGCGACAGAAGGGATGGATGATGACCATGAAGCAGCGAAGTATCTGCAGGAGCAGGGCAAAATTATTACCAAAATCTCAAGTGACCAATATCTGAAGAAATGGTCCTTTATCGGGGACATTTCCACGATCATCAATGTCATTCCGTCGATCGCCACCTTTCTGATGATTGTGTCGCTGGCGATGCAGTACATTATGCTGATCAAAGGGAATTTTAACGGCGTAGGGATGTTCCAATGACGAGTTCAGGCAGGCTGACAGCAAGAAAAAGAACCAAATGAAATTTTTGTTATATTCAAGAATCATTTTAAAATATACAATCAAAAGGGAGATATTAACAATGAAAAAAGACGCTATTTCTACTGGTTTGTTTATCGCAATCGGGTTCCTGTGTGTGGCTATTGTAATTGCTGTATTGATTCCTGTAGTACGGGACGTAATCGATAAAGCGGATGACAACAGACCTGAAATCCCGAAGGTTAGTCTGGTTCAGCCCGCAGATTCCGTGGAAGCAGCAGTAACGTACACAATCGCTGGCCCTTTGGTTTAACGGAGATGAAGAAGGACTCAATTTCCGTCGCGCTGTTTCTGGCTATTGGCTTTG
Source organism: Paenibacillus sp. FSL R7-0210 (assembly GCF_038009085.1). Lineage (NCBI taxonomy): Bacteria > Bacillati > Bacillota > Bacilli > Caryophanales > Paenibacillaceae > Paenibacillus > Paenibacillus sp. FSL R7-0210. The sequence goes on along the minus strand of NZ_JBBPAR010000001.1, from coordinate 4,977,879 downwards.
TGATTGCCGGGATTTTTATCGCTGGGGCTACAAGCATCATTGGCGGCAGCCAGGATGATATTATTACCCATGTCAAAGCTGTCGAGAAGTATTAAAAGGAGGCGCTGCGCTTGAAGGCAACCGTCCTCCGGGCCTTGTTCATGTGGCTGGTGCTGTTCATAATCCTGCAGCCGATTTTTACGTACATTGATTATTTGCTCGACCTGCAGGTCAAAGCCAACACCTCGTATATCACGCAAAAGGCAGCGACAGAAGGGATGGTCACTGCCTCCATGAAGGCTGAGGTCATCTCTAACCTGAAGGCTGTAGGATTTCCCGAAGGCTCGATTAAGATCACCAGCGGAACAGAAGTGATCCTTGAACGCAAACAGCGGATTGATGTGTACGTAACCGCACCGCGGGTGAACCTGTTCCCCTACAATTTCTCCGGTGTATCCCAGCCGGCACAGTACTATGGACATGGCTCAATCATGAGTGAATATCTCGATTAATTAAGGGATGAAGCTAACCTATGGATTATATTATTAAGCTGGCCTTTGTCCTGTTGATCTTTATTTATTCCTGGTTTTTTCAGATTCAGAACCAGGAATGGGACCAGGTGCGCAGCATGCTTAAGGATGCCAATAATATGGCCGTCCATGACGCATCTCAGGAGTTGGACGAACCAGCGAAGGCCCAAGGCCGTCTGGTCATTGATCCCGCTGAGGCTTATACCACCTTCCGCCACACCTTGCAGAGTAATCTGGGACTGGATGACGGCTTATCCCCCTTGGCGGGGAGCCGGCTTCAGGCTCAAGTGAAGATCATCAAGTTCGACATCGTGGATGAATCTACGGGCGATACTTTTCCACTGCTCTATGAGGACAGTACTTACGGTATCACCAAATACATACAAGGTCCTTCGGTCATCGCCGTTATTCAAACGCAGCACCCGGTTCTGATCTCCAGAAGCAAGGCTCAAGAGGCCATTACAGTGCCGGCGGTTCAGGAGTATAAGCTGAATCGATGAACTATCCGGCAGGGTAATCCTGCCCCGAGGCGAGCCTTAGCAGGTCGTACAAACTACTAAAGGAGAGATTCAGATGAAAAAGATAATGATGAAAACAATGTTAGCAACTGTACTGTTAGCAGGTTCGATTTCAGGCCAAGCAGGATCTGCACATGCGACAGCTGCAAAACCGACGGCAGCACCTATTATGAGAGACAACCTCTCTAAGTTCGGATTGGTTAAGGACGTGGAGCTGCCGGTGACAGTTACGGCTGGGGGGCTTAGTTATACGCTGGAGAAGATTATGATCTTTGATGCGAAGTCGAAGGATGCTCAGGCGTTGGCTAAACAATATGGTTATGACCTGGATGGTGATCAGTATTTTATTTGGACAAAGATCACTGTTGAGAACAAGGGTACAACAATTATTCAAAGGAACTTTAAAGATTTGAAATATAAATGGCGTCTCAATTTTGGTGATCTATCTAAAGGTGAGGCATTCAATATTATGCCAAGTAAATTGGTTTATACAGAAAATAGCAAAAGTGCATTATGGACATGGGTATTGAAACCAGGGGAAAAGTTGAGTACGTACCAGGGATATTTATACAGTGGCGATATTAACTATTTTAAATTGAGTGTAGATTACAATGGTCAATTTGTTTCAAAATACATCGTAGAGCCGGAAGCGTAAGGGGACAAGTAGATGAAAACTAAACAACTTTGGATTGCTGCAGTGGCTATCCTGTTGGCTTTTGGTCTACTTATGCCAACTCTCACCTATTCCGCACAAGCAGAAGGGGCTAAGCAAGGCAGCGTCAGCATACCGGTGACAACTGGGTTAACCGGTTCGAATAATAGCGCTAAAACGTTCTATCTCGATCTGCCGAGTGGGGTCGCTGCTTCTGCGATTAAGGCCGGTACACTCAAATACAATGGTAACAATAGTGTTGTAGGAGCTCTCACTGTGGAGAACGGGAAGATCAAGGTTACGCTGAAGGGTAACGTGAAGGATGAGACCTTTCCTGTGAAGGGGACAAAAAGTGGATTTGAAGATCCTTTTGTGAGCACACCCGGAAACTCCATCTGGCGCTATGCCGATGGGCGGCGCTGGCAAATCAACGATTACAAAGAGGACAAGGGCAACAATGTAAGCTACAACAAAAACGCAGACGATTACGGAACGCCATCTGCAGTACCACCTAAGACAACGGTTTCAACGAAGTCTGACCCCGTGAATCCTAGTGCAGCAACCTGGTATAAGAAGGATCAAACTCCGGTTCCATATAGCAGTGTTATTCAATCTAGTATAAATCTTAATCCACAGAATCTTATCAAAGATAATGGAACTACCAGTGTTAAGAACGGCAAGTTTGTGATTACTTATACAGTACCTTCTAAAAACTTTGCACCAGAGAAAGTTTCCGACAGTTTTGATAAAGGCCAATGGGTAGAAGGTCGACTCTATTACGTTGAGTTGCCTTACTACTTCAACGCCGAAGCCAAAGTCACATCCTACAGCTACGCCGGTTCGGTCACCTTTGATTATTCCCCACCCGACCAAGCTACGCTAAACGGAACGGCCACGCTGGAGAAGCCGAGTCCAAACCCAATCAAGCTGGAAGGCAGCAAGGTCGATGTGAAGATCGACGTTAAAGGCGAGCTGCTGGGTTACACAAATTCCTCTAACATCGAAGAATGGGCATTCTATGCCAAGGAAAAAGACGGTTCAGCGAAGGCTGACATGAAGAAAGATTACGGAAAAACACTCACCACATCGAAAAGCTTTGACTTCCAGATCCCGGCCAGCCGGGTGACCAGTGACAGCTTCAAACAGGATTACGCCCTGACGGTGATCATCCGGTTCAAGAACCCGGTCATTACGAAGACCGGGACGATAACGTCCCTGGAGCAGAAAATGGAAGTTTCAGCAGGGGTGTACAAGAAGGACAATCCGGTCAGCTATCCATCCGTACCGAGCAAGCCGACCAAGCCGGAGGGCAAGCCACCCATTGCCCGAATTAGCGCACCCAAGTACGTCAAAGCAGGTTCAGACATGATGGTATATGGAGGGAATTCCTCCGACCCGGACGGGTATATCACCGATTATGCCTGGGGAACTCCTGGAGCAGAAGGCGGGATTGAAAATACGGCCAGAGGTTATGTCTGGTACACACGGGATAAGGTCGGTCAGACATTCCCCATCAGTCTTACTGTGGTCGATAATGACGGGCTGATCGGGAGCACCAGTACCGAGGTAACGGTCATTGAACCGATTCCATCCGCAACATTGGAGATCACCGGATCGCTGAAGCAGAACCGGAAAACCACGCTCACCAACAGCAGCACAAGCCCGACACGATTCCCGATCATTAAGTCTAAAACTCAGGTCACGATCAGCGCAGTCAGCGGCGGGACTAATGCAGATATCAAATACAGCGGCAGTCTGGCCGAGCTGGAGAGCAAGGACGTTCTCTTCCGGAAGCCAGGGAAATACAAAGCAAATATTCATGTTGAGAATACAGCCGGCTATGGTGCAGATGGGGAAATCACGTTCGATATTGCACCGGACGAAGTCCCAAGTGTTTATTTTGACGTTGCCCAAAAAATGTATCGGGACCCGGAGAAGGGGAATAGAGCGATCATCCAAATTACGGACAGATCCTTTTCCACAGACAAGGATACCCTGAACCGGCGGATCTGGGAGTATCGGTACGACTCCAATAATGACGGTCGGTTTACCGATGAGAATTGGGAGATCTTCAATAATGGAAATGAGATTAATCCTAAGCTGGAATTGACTCAGGTGGGGAGATACGAGATCCGGTTGACGGTCTTTGAAGAGTTTGGTCAACCGACCATCGAGGATTACGTGACGGAGGCGGACCGGCGTTCTGCAGATTCGTATACTGATCCGATCAAGCAAGCATTGGTGGAGCGGACGGTAGAAATAGATAACCGCGCGCCAGAAGTCGATTGGGACTTGTAGGGGAGGAAGGTAGACATTGAAGAGATTCAAGAGAAGTATCATTTTGCTTATGGCCTACTTGCTGCTGATTCCCGCACTGCCGCAACCAGTTGTTGAAGTGACGGGAGTGGCCAGTACAGTGCAGGCTGCAGAGGACAATTTCATTTATTACCGGGATATTGTCTTTGAAGCTGGGCGAGGGGGACATGCCAATCAGGATGATAAGGTTGTCATTGATTTCCCTGCTCTGAAGGTAACCAATCTTAAATTTAATAAAACGACCAAAAGAATGACCTATGATATTGTTCCAGGCTCTAACTTGCATGTCACCTATACAACGGGGAGGCCTGATTGGGGCGGATATACGGAGCCCATGGAAATCGAAATGTGTAGTTCCATTTATACCAAAGAGGCGTACCAGTATGAATTAAACAGAAATGCTTATGGTGATGATAATAACTGGAGCTGTAATGATCCTAGAACACCTGACTTTTATGGTCAGTATTATAACTGGTCAGCAGATTGGGGAAAGTTACACACCAATGCAGTAGCATCTCAAGGATATTATATGCCTGCTGTTATTGATGTAGATATGACCAATATACGGAACTTGATGGCGAACACCTATCCGAATGAGTATGCACAAGGATATAACTATTATCAGCCAAGTGATTATACGCCAGGACTAGATAAAGATCCAGAAATGTTCCGCATTCGAGTGTTGGCTTGGACGAAAACCTATTGGTGGTCGCCATACATGACTAGAGTTGCAGAACTGATACCCAATTATGCCCCTAGCCTGTCCGTAGGAACAGCAAATGGAATTACCCTGGTTAATGCCGCAGGCTTAAGCGGAATCAATATCGAGGGGTATGTCAGCGATCCAGATAACGAGGACGTTACCGTCACCGCCGAGATCCCTGGTGTCTTCTACAAGAAGACGGTGGTGTCTCAAGCCAAGCTGTCCAAACTATTCAATATCCCACTGGACGTGCTGCAAGACTCGATCCCGCCGGGAACCTACACCGTGAACATCACGGCATCCGACCCTTCGGGAATGACGGCGAAGGCGGCGCTTACGATTAATGTCAAACAGCAGATGAGGAACAAGTCGTTTGTCCTGGTCAATACACCAGTGGAAACAAGGACGAAATTCTTTGACTCGGAGTGGGACCCTAAGCGGGAAGAACGGTACCGATTCGATCATGACCCGTACTTTTTTGATAATTCGATGGGGATCATTTGGGATTCTGGGTTATGGCGAAGTTCACCCTACACGACCTTCCCGTATAGCGGTTCCTACGTGGCCACGTTCCAGGGCCGCGACAATCCCAAGGATGATGACCGGTTCGATGTGTACCGGAAATGGAGCCGGAATAACCTGTCTTCGATGACGTTCCATGTGCACCGCAAGCCAATTGCGCTATTCAGTGCCCGGCTGTCAGGCGGATGGCTGCAGATCACGGACAGCTCCTACGATTTGGATCATGTCACTGCCTCCAATAAAGGGATCATGGATTGGCAATGGCAATACAAGAAGACAGAAGGGCAGGTCTGGACGGATGGATATCCGCCGGCACAGCTACCGACTAATGACCAGTATGATATCCGGCTAAGAGTGCGGGACATCGATGGCGAGAATGGGATTGGCGTCTGGAGTGACTGGTCGCAGCAAACGGTAGGGGCGGCCGGCAACCTGCCGCCGGTAGCGCTGTTCACCGTCGAGCCCAACATCGTATCGTACCGTAAGGCTACCACAATCACGGACAAGTCCTTCGACCCGGACAATGATCCACTGGATGTATACAGCTGGACAGTGATTAAGGATGGCTGGCAGCAGGTATGGAGCCATTGGGGCAATCCAACGGTGCCGCCGAATATCGCTGCCTACGGCGTGGGGACGTATCAGTTGACGCTTCAGGTCCATGATAACCGCGGGCTATGGTCGCAGCCCTACAGCCAAACCGTACAAGTCATAAACCATCCCCCAGCAGCAGCCTTCAATATGCCGGTGGAAGTGTACCGGGATACGGTCATTACCATGGACAATATGACACCGGACCCGGACGAGGATGGGGATGGGCTAAATTATGCCTGGAATGCCCGCATCAATAACAGCCCATATTATTACGCCGGGGGCAACCGAAACCAGGTGATGACCATCCGGGACCTGATCGCGCGTAGTGGCATTTCACAACAACAAGCCATTTCAGATGGCTGGGAAATGCGCCTGACAGCCTCTGACGGATCGCTTTCCTCGAATGCTACACGTATGTTCAAGGTCCTAAACCATGTGCCTACGGCCGCCATTAATGGGCCAGGGGCGGTGTATCAGTTTGATACGAAGCAATACACCTCGTCTGATTTTGATGAAGATCCATCGGACATGGCCAGTCTTCAATACTTTTGGAAGGTGACCGACAGCGACAGCACCACCAAATTATATAAGACGCCGAGCATCGAAATCAGCTTCCCGGAACCGGGGATATACACCCTGGAACATTGGGCAGTGGACCAGATTGGGGCGAAGTCAAATATTGAGTCACTCAAAGTGAATGTAATCAAAAACGAAGCCCCGTCCATGACAATCACTTCTCCTCCGGGTACAACCGCGAGCCCAACGGTCCTGGATGCAGAGAAGCAGGGGGACCCGTTGATTCAGTGGACCTACTCTGATCCGGAGAATGATCCTCAGGAAAAGTACAGGCTTGAATTTTTCACCAAAGAAGGGCTATTGGAGAAAACGGTAGAGAATACAGATGGCAGCGGATCGATCCGTCAGTATCAAGTTCCAAACCCAACATTCAATCGCTTCGAGTACTTCACGGTATTGGGGCGGGCGTATTCCAAGGGCTCCTGGTCGGAGATCTCCAACGAAAAGATGTTCATTATCGACAATCCGCCGAAGCCAGGCTTCACCTTAACCACAGATACCGGAAAGGATGCCACGAAGGTACCGATCTACCGGACGGATGTGCTGAATATCAAGAGCACGGCAACAGATGAGGATATCCCGAAAGGGGACAGCATCGGTTATCAGTATTTCTTGAAACCGGCAGCCGGTGCAGAAGGGCTGGTGAGCACCAAAAATGATTTCACCAAGCAGTTTACTACCAACGGTGTTTTTACGTATCGGCAACTCGTTACGGACTCCCTGGGACTGTTCAGAGAGCTGTCCCATAGCATTACCGTGTTGAACCGGTTACCCAAGGTCTCAATTACCTATCCGGCAAGTGATAGCCCCAACAAGCCAACGATTGCCAGCACACTGACTCCGATCATCAAGTGGGATTACCAGGATGAGGACGGGGATCAGCAGCAGCGCTTCCGGGTGCGGATAATTAATCTGGCCACAGGTGCGATTAAGGTGCAGTCCGGTGACCAGGTATCCAGTTCAAAACAATGGAAGGTACCAGATGGAGTCTTAGCAGAGTACGAAAAATATGCTGTAGAAGTTGAGGTCTTCGATGGATTTGATTGGAGTGTTGTGTCCGTAAGAAAGTACTTTATGGTTAACCTGCTTAGCATCAAGGGGGCTGTCCGTCATACAGAGGAGTGGAATGGCAACCGTCAGGCGTACAATCTGAAGCAGAGCGGCTCGCCTGAAAGCCCGCGGGGGTATAGTGTCTATTGGGCTGGCGAGAAATTTGTGCTGCAGGGGACAGCTATCGGACTACCGGATACCGTGCAAGTCACAATGACTGGAGGATACACGGCGGCGCTGAGTCCGACCGGGAGTGATAAGACCCTATGGACGGGTGAGCTGGCCGACCCATCGTTCGAACAGCTGCCGGATGGTCCGGTTACTTTTACCTTTACCGCAACTAATGAGTATCAGACCAAGGTGGATACAGTGGCGGTAACGATTCTCGGAGATTGGACAGAATATTATCAGAGCCATCGTGTAAAATAACGCGGGACGCAATCCTTATGCCTTTTGTACTACTGTGATTTTGTTTTACTTGGCATCAAGCGGGCGGAGGGTGATCGTTCAGACGATTCCCTCGGTCCGTTCTTCATGCAGCCGCAGCCTTGGGGCCGCAAAATCTGCCGGATTAGTAGTTTGGGGGTTATGTAGACTGGAACCTCTGAGGTCCGCAGAATGACTCCGGTGCATATAGTAGGAGAGTTTGCCGCTGAATATTTTGTGGGCGCACAGGGATGAAGCGAAATCCTCCGGAGTGACGAAGCAGGAGGGCTTGGCTACCGGATGAACAGTAGTTTCCTCCAATACAGAGGCTACGAACTGGGAGCAGAAAAAAGCATTCTCCCGGTCAATCCGGATGTTCAGCAGCACGCCGACCAGACCGAGCAGATGATATTTATAACGCTCCTGATTCTGCATCATGCCCTGGACATGATTGTACATGGTATCATATTCGTCCTCACTGACTCTGAGCTGGTAGATGGCACAGTCTGCACTGTTGTAGAACGGATGGATGAAGTTCTCATGGATAAGTCCGGCAATAAACGGGTTGTACACTTTTTTTCGGCCGAAGCTGTAGACCTCACGCAGCTCACTGTCAAAAGCAATCGAGGCATGATTCAGCTCCGCTTTGGTGAACCATTTAATAATTCCGCTGAAGGCCGTGCCTGTTCCGGTGAGCACAATATAAATATTTCTGTTTGCAGTCATCTTCTGAATTCCTTTCTGCTGGAAATTATGGATAATCCGGCTAAAATACCGCTGAGGTACTTCCATCTTACTGTATAAATCCGCTTTGTAAAACAAACTTTAGTCTTAATTAGAAACTAGACTTAAGGCTAAGTTTCTGAATTCCCATCCGTATCTCCAAAAAGAACCTCCTGAAGCACCGTGGATCTGGCACAGGCGTGCATAGACCCGGCAGAAGCCGCTAAATATAAGCTGCAGCAAAAACAATTGGAAATGCTTCCACTTCCGTGATACAATAATAGTCAAAATGACATTCTTGATTCGAGGAGGATTATTGTAATGACTGAACAAGCAAAAGATCAAGCCATTCATAAAGAAGAAAACTCAACGGTGGACAACCTGGCCATCACTACAATCCGTACACTTGCCATTGATGCCATTGAAAAGGCAAACTCCGGACATCCGGGTATGCCGATGGGCTCCGCACCTATGGGATACCAATTGTTCGCCAAGACGATGAATCATAACCCGGACCACCCGACTTGGGTCAACCGTGACCGCTTCGTGTTGTCTGCCGGACATGGCTCCATGCTCCTCTACAGCCTGCTGCACCTCAGCGGCTATGATCTGCCTATGGAAGAATTGAAGCAGTTCCGCCAATGGGGCAGCTTAACTCCGGGACATCCGGAAGTCGGCCACACTGCCGGTGTAGATGCGACAACCGGTCCGCTTGGACAAGGTATCGGTATGGCTGTAGGTATGGCAATGGCTGAAGCGCAGCTGGGTGCGACTTACAATAAAGATGAACATAACGTGATTGACCATTATACGTACGCCATCTGCGGCGACGGTGATTTGATGGAAGGGATCTCTTCCGAGTCTGCTTCACTTGCCGGACACCTGAAGCTGGGCAAGCTGATTGTAATGTACGATTCGAATGATATCTCCCTAGACGGCAAGCTCAACCTTGCATTCTCCGAGAATGTTGCTAAGCGTTTTGAAGCTTACGGCTGGCAGGTTCTGCGCGTAGAAGACGGTAACGATCTTCCTGCACTGGCTAAGGCTCTTGAAGAGGCTCAAGCAGACAGCAGCAAACCGACGCTGATCGAAGTGAAGACAGTCATCGGCTACGGCAGCCCGAACAAGCAAGGTAAAGGCGGCCACGGCGGTACCCACGGCTCCCCGCTGGGTGCCGATGAAACGAAGCTGACGAAGGAATACTACAAATGGGTATATGAAGAAGATTTCTATGTACCGGATGAAGTCCGTGCCAGCTTCGCTGAAGTGAAGGCCAAAGGAATCGCCGCTAACAAAGCATGGGATGAGAAATTTGCAGCCTACAAAAAAGCATACCCAGAGCTTGCTGCACAGCTCGAAACTGCACTGAAGGGTGAGCTTCCTGCAGGCTGGGATGCTAATCTACCATTCTATAAAGCAGAAGACAAAGCTGTATCTACCCGTGTGGCTTCCGGTAATGCACTGAACGGCTTGACTGGCGGTATCCCGCAGCTGGTTGGGGGTTCAGCCGATCTGGAGAGCTCGACCATGACGCACTTGAACGGTCTGTCCCAATTCACCTCCGAATCCTATGACGGCCGTAATATCTACTTCGGCGTACGTGAATTCGGAATGGCTGCAGCCATGAACGGGATTGCACTGCACACTGGTCTTAAGGTGTTCGGCGGTACGTTCTTCGTCTTCACAGATTACCTGCGTCCGGCTGTCCGTCTGGCTTCCATCATGAAGCTGCCGGTAACCTATGTGCTTACCCATGACAGTATCGCTGTCGGTGAAGACGGTCCTACCCATGAGCCTATTGAACAGCTTGCTTCCCTGCGTATCATTCCGGGTCTGACGGTCATTCGTCCGGCTGATGCCAATGAAACCTCTGCAGCTTGGGCATACGCTATGGAGAATACCGCCAATCCGGTAGCACTGGTCCTGACCCGTCAGAACCTGCCGATCCTGGCTGGAACCGTAGACGGTGTACGCGATAACATCAAACGCGGCGGGTATGTGGTCTCTGATTCCAAGAACGGCACTCCACAGGCACAGATCATTGCTACAGGCTCTGAAGTACAGCTGGCGGTTAAGGCTCAGGCTGCGCTTGCCGAAGAAGGCATTGATGTTCGTGTCATCAGCTTGCCGAGCTGGGATCTGTTCGAGAAGCAGGATAAAGCATACCGCGATTCCGTTATCCTGCCTGAAGTGAAAGCCCGTCTGGCTATCGAAATGGCGCAAACCTTCGGCTGGGAACGTTATACAGGCGACCAGGGTGACATTCTGGGAATCACTACCTTTGGCGCTTCCGCCCCTGGCGACACCGTAATTAGAGAATATGGCTTCACTGTAGAAAATGTAGTCAGCCGCGTAAAAGCGCTGCTATAATAGACGGATCTAACGACAAAGGGGAGAATAAGCACATGAGTCAGTTTACAGGCGCGACAATTCAAAAAGCAGCCAATATTTATTACGACGGAAAAGTGACCAGCCGTACAGTTACACTGGAAGACGGCACTAAGGTGACACTCGGCATTATGCTGCCTGGCGTATACGAATTCGGCACCGATGGCCCCGAGACGATGGAGATTCTCTCCGGCAAGCTTAAGGTGCTGCTTCCCGGTACTGAAGTGTGGAAGGACATTGACGGGGCGGAAACCTTCCATGTTCCCGGCAACTCCAAGTTTGCTCTGGAAGTATTCGCATTAACTGATTATTGCTGTTCTTACCCGATTGTGTAAAAGAAAGTGGTAGAAAAAAAGCACCCCTGGAAGATTCATGGTCCCGGGGTGCTTTTTTTGTATTGTCAGCTTCAGCGGAGCTCAGCTCCCCGTGCTTTTGTAATGCCTCACGCCTATGCGCCATACCAGCAGAGACACTCCGAGGAAGGCAGCTCCAGAGGGAAGCGAGAGGAAGCCCAGCCAGCGGGGATAATCCCAGCCGCAGACGGTGGCCGCCGGATAGAAGCTGATGAACAGCATTGGGAGCACAAAGCTGAACACAGATTTTAGCATTCGCGGTAAATAGGGCTCTGGGCAGCGGGTAATCTGGTAGCTGGCGTTGGTCAGCAGAAAAATCCAGTCCAGCCCTTTGATCGTGAAAAAAGCAAGACCTGAGGTTAGCACGAACACTCCACAGTACATCAGACAGCCTCCGGCCAGCGCCATCGCCAGAATGCCGAGTCTGCTGGGCGTCAAGGGAACTCCGAGCTGTCCCAGCGCCCAGCCCGCAGCACAGATCCCTGTAAACGGCCGGACCAGCCGGTGCAGATGGAATCTGGAAGCGGCGACCTGCACGAACAGGGACCGCGGGCGGAGCAGCAGCCGGTCGAAATCGCCGGAGCGCAGCAGATGCCACGGGAAATAATCAAAGCCGCGGCATACGCTCTCGGCAAGTCCGAAGGAAGCCACCGCCAGCGAGTACACCAGAATGATATGGGCGACGGTCCATTCGCCGATATTGCCAAAGCGGGAGAACAGCAGGACGGTGGCTATGGGATCGGAGATCACCACAGTAAGCACCTGAATCAGCATCAGCCACCAGCCCTTATATTCCATGCCGGACAGCAGATGCATCCGCAAGTATTTGCAATAAATTTTACCTTCAGCAAGCATACGTTACTCTCACCCTCCCTGGACGATAATGCTGTGTAATCTGCGTTTCATGATCATCCGGCCCGCCGCGATAAAGATAAGGCTCCAGAGGAGCTGTAAGCCGATGCCGGGCAATGCGGCGGCAGGAGCCACGCTGCCTATATATAGCTGTAGAGGGATGTCGGCAAATCCGCCAAACGGCTGCAGGTACAGGAAGGTCTGCATGAAATCAGGCCAGAGCCGCAGGGGGAGGTAGGTGCCGGACAATATGCCGCTTAGCAGTAGAAGCATATAGGTCGGTCCGTCCCCCCAAGTGATATTCAGCCGGATCGCAGTCACAAGCATAGCGAAGGCCGAGCACAGCACAAACGCCATAACCGCCGACAGAAGGAAATAGAATAGTGCAGGCAATGAGGCAGGGCCCCCTAGGGCATACCCGGCAGGCATCAGGAGCCCGGCGAGTACGGTGGCCAGCCCCCTGATCCAACTGGTGCCGAGCTTGCCGGCCGAGCTTTTAACAAACCAGTGGGTGTACAGGTTCATGGGCCGGCACAGCTCGATACCGACGTCGCCGTTGTTGATTTTGCCCATAATTTCGCTGTCGATGTTCATACTCTGGAGTACAAACAGCCCCTGAGCCAGCCAAACATAGGATATGGCCTGAGGGAGGCTGAGTCCGTTATTGTTCCAGGAGCCATTCTCGCTGTATGTATAGAACACGGTGAACAGCACACATTCTATAAGCGCCCAAAACACACCGACCATCGTGCCAGATATGGCGGACACCCGGTACTGGAGCCCTTCTGCCATGCGGATTCGGAAGAGGGAGCTGCAGGCCCGCCATGTATTTCTAAAGTTCATTGTGCACCTCCTGATGGGTGGATGGGCTTAACCCAAAGCCAAGTCATTGTACATAGCAGCAATCATCGCATCCGTGTTCACTTTCATGACGACCTCCGGCGCATATTTCTGCTGCAGACCTGAGAGCTGCCCGTCATAGAGCAGTTGGCCGTGCCCGATCACCATGACCCGCTGGCATAATGCCTCAATATCGTCCATATCGTGTGTAGTCAGCAGCATCGTAATCCCGTACTTACGGTTCTCTTCCTTCAGAAAATTGCGCAGCGCGAGCTTGGATACCGCATCAAGTCCGATGGTTGGCTCATCCAGAAAGAGAAGCTTCGGCCGGTGCAGCAGTGCTGCCACCAGCTCACAGCGCATCCGCTGCCCGAGCGAAAGCTGTCTCACCGGAGTCCTTAAGAGCGCTTCCACTCCAAGTGTTGCCGATAACTCGGATAATCTTAAGCGGTAGTCGCCTGGAGGAATGGCATAAATATCCTTCAGCACGTCAAAAGAGTCTGCCACCGGGACATCCCACCATAACTGTGAGCGCTGGCCAAACATAACACCGATCCGGGATACATGCTCTACGCGGTGCTTCCATGGAATCTTGCCCAAGATAGTGCATTCTCCGCTGTCGGGTGTCAGGATGCCGCTCATTACCTTGACGGAGGTGGATTTGCCGGCGCCGTTCGGGCCAATGTAACCTACCAGTTCACCCTCCTCAATATCAAAGCTGATGCCGCCGAGCGCGTCCACCTGGGTAACATTCCGCATAAACGCTCCTCTCAGCAGTCCCCATTTCCCTTCGGGCCGTTTGTACACCTTGAAGCTTTTACGGATATCTCTCAGTCTAATTTGCATATCAGTCGCCTCCTTCGTGCAGAAGATCATATCATCAGGGGAGGAGAGGGGGACAGCCGCGTCGGGCGCCTTCTGGATCCTTGCTGCCAGGCTGCCAGGGGGAGAATCATTTATTTTCTTCATTTTCCATAAAAATGCTTGTTATGTTGACATTTCTGTGCTATATTAATTTTATAGTTAACGCAAGGAAAACGTATGTTTTTTTGTACATATACTGTAAAATAAACTTCCCGTACCGGTGATTAAATCACCGGTATTTTTGCGTTCTCACTCCTGACAAGAAGGCCATGCTCGCATAGTAAAAGGGCGCAGCCGATACTGCCTGGCTGCGCCCTGATTACAAGTTACATATACAGAATGTATGCGGAAAACAGGCATGACAAGACAGAGGCCTTGTCACCCCCAGGAATGAAAATAAGTCGGGTGCATCAGTCGCATCCCGACTTTTATTTTCGTATTAAACCGAACACAATAGGCTGAGCGTCGGCACATGGTCCAAATGTAGGTGAAAAACCGAACACAATAGGCAGGTTCTTTTTTGTACATCCGCCAACATGGCCGCATCTTGAGGCCGGGCGAGTTCAAAGGTCAGCATTGAAACTTCCTCCCCTGTTTACAATAGTGTGTGAAACACCATCATAAACAGATTCTGGAAAAGCCGCCGTTACATTAGTTACCTTCGCCGATCTTCCGGCCGATCCAGTCTTCGTAGGATTTGACCACAGCAGACAGGTCCTCGTCGCCGTAGCCGTGGTTGAAGCCTGCCTGGAACATGCTCTTGGCTACGCCGAGCATAGGGGAAGGGACGCCAGTGGAATCACTGAGCGAGGACGCCAGCTTGAGATCCTTGAGCATCAGGGCAAGGGAGAACTGGTTGCTGAAGTCGTTATCAATGATCTTCTGGCCCTTCAGCTCGGCCTGCTTGCTGCCTGCTGATCCGTTCTTCACCAGCTCCAGGAACTTATCTGCGGGTACCCCGGACTTCACCGCAATGGAGAAGCCCTCGGCGAGCGCGACATTGTGAATGCCGACCATGGCATTGTGAGCCAGCTTGGCTACAGCGCCGCTGCCGTTAGCGCCCATATGCAGCAGCAGACGGCCCATGGAGTCGAAGAGATCCCGGTGCTTCTCAATCACTTCGGCATGTCCGCCGACCATGAAGACCAGTGTGCCGTCGATAGCTGCCGGCTTGCTGCCGGTTACAGGGGCATCAAGGAAGCTGCCGCCCCGTGCTTCAACTTCAGCAGCGATCTCCTTTGCAAGGCCGGGGGAGATGGTGCTGGAATCGATTACGGTTGTTCCCGGCTGAAGGGTGGCGAGAATGCCATGGTCACCGTGGAAGACTTCACGGATCGAATCATCGTTGCTGATCATGGTAATAATAACATCCTTGCCTTCCGCTGCTGCCTGCGGTGTGGCGGCTGTCTTCGCACCTTCCTGTTCCAATGGTTTGCATTTCTCTGCTGTACGGTTATACACCGTAACCTCAAAGCCGCTTCGCAGCAGGTTCGACGCCATAGGTGCTCCCATTGTTCCGAGTCCGATAAAGCCGATGTGCTTCATTTCAATTCCACCTTTGCTTTCCTGAGATCATATTATAGAAACTAAGTTTGCCTTCATTCTATCAGAAGGTTACAGCCTGTTCCACAGAACAGGTCTGCTTATCTGCTTAGTAACCGCTTTCAGCTATTTTTTCATAAACAGGGTTCGGAAAGCCGGGGATATGCCTTAAGACCTTGCCAGTCAAGGCAAATTAAAGTATTCTAGATTATAATGTTGCAACACACGGTGTCAAATCTAAAGAGATAAACAGGAGGCTACCATTACCGATGTCCAAGAAGATTAATTTTGACTACACCAAAGCCCTTTCCTTCTTCAGCCAGACCGAGATCGACTACTTCGCCGCTCCGGTGAAGCTGGCCCACGAACAATTGCATAACAAGAGCGGAGCAGGCTCCGATTACCTGGGCTGGATTGATCTTCCTACAGCTTATGACAAGGAAGAGTTCGCCCGTATTCAGCAGGCCGCCAAGAAGATTCAGAGTGATTCCGAAGTGCTGATCGTGATTGGTATCGGCGGCTCTTATCTGGGGGCACGCGCAGCTATCGAGGCGCTTTCGCATTCCTTCTACAATAACCTGTCCAAGGACAAGCGCAAGACACCGGAGGTTTATTTTGCCGGTAATAACATCAGCTCTACCTACATCACGCATCTGCTTGACCTGGTAGAAGGTAAAGACTTCTCCGTGAACGTAATCTCCAAATCCGGTACAACTACCGAGCCTGCTATTGCTTTCCGTATCTTCCGTGCAGCACTGGAGAAGAAATACGGTAAGGAAGAAGCACGCAAACGGATCTACGCTACAACAGACAAGGAGAAGGGCGCACTCAAGAAGCTGGCTAACGAAGAAGGCTATGAGTCGTTCATCATCCCTGATGATGTAGGCGGACGTTATTCCGTACTGACACCGGTAGGGCTTCTGCCTATCGCCGTAGCGGGAATTAACATTGAAGAAATGATGCAAGGGGCCGCAGCCGCAGCCGATGAGTTCAACAATCCCGATGTGGCTACGAACCAGAGCTATCAATATGCTGCAGTACGTAACGCGCTCTACCGCAAAGGCAAGACGACAGAAATCCTCGTGAACTACGAGCCGTCCCTGCACTTTGTCTCTGAATGGTGGAAGCAGCTGTACGGCGAAAGCGAAGGCAAGGACTTTAAGGGAATCTATCCGTCCTCGGTGGACTTCTCGACAGATCTGCACTCCATGGGCCAATTCATTCAGGAGGGTAACCGCAACATTTTCGAGACGGTTATTCAAGTGGAGAAGGTACAGCATCATGTAACGATCGAGAATGATCCGGATGATCTGGACGGCCTCAACTTCCTGACCGGCCAGACGATGGACTTCGTTAATAAGAAGGCATTCCAGGGAACTATGCTGGCGCATACCGATGGACAGGTGCCGAACCTGATCGTTACCATTCCTGACCAAACGCCGTATACTTTCGGCTATCTGGTGTACTTCTTCGAGAAGGCTTGCGGGATCAGCGGATACCTGCTGGGTGTGAATCCGTTCGACCAGCCGGGTGTTGAAGCCTATAAGAAGAACATGTTCGCACTGCTGGGCAAACCAGGCTACGAGAAAGAAAAGGCAGAACTGGAAGCAAGACTTACCGAATAGTCCCACTCTAACCGCAGATCATTCATAGTAAAGTAAGTCATCAGGGAGCAGTCCATAGGTAACCACTACCAGGGCTGCTCCTAATATATATCAAGTCATCACATGCAAAGTAAGGAATGGACAACAATGCTGGAACAATACAGGACGGTACGTACCCCCGGCTCGCGGGAGGTCGTAATCCGTAAATCACGCTTCATCGGGCATGTTATGCCGGTGGAGAACGAGGAAGAAGCTGTGCAATTTATCGATTCGATCAAGAAGCAGCACTGGAATGCTACGCATAACTGCTCTGCTTATATGATCGGGGAGAGGGATGAGATCCAGAGACAGTCGGATGACGGGGAACCGAGTGGAACGGCCGGGAAACCGATTTTGGAAGTAATCCGCAGCCAACAGGTGAAGAATGTCGCTATTGTAGTTACCCGTTATTTCGGAGGCATTATGCTGGGTGCAGGCGGGCTGATTCGGGCCTATACCGATGGCGCTGTACTGGCGCTGGAAGCCGGAGAGGTCATTACACGTGTGCTGAGACGGGAGGTATTCGTGGAAATCGAGTACACCTGGCTGGGCAAGGTGGAGAATGCACTGCGGGGCCGGAATATCCAGACCGGAGAGACTTTGTTTACGGATAAAGTTACACTGCTGTGTCTTCCGCGTAATGATGAAGGTGACGCATTTATCGCATGGATAACCGATCTTACGGAGGGGCAATCCCTCGTTACGGAAGGGCGGCGGCTTTACTACAGCGAAGGGGAATAGATTATGGCAAGAAGAGCAGTGGAACAGGAGTTGTCGAGAGAAAGAATTCTGGAGGCGGCGAGGCATCTTTTCATCACCAAAGGGTACCGTGCCATTTCGATGCGCAGCATTGGTCAGCACCTGGGTTATAGCCACGGCTCCCTGTATTACCATTTCAAAGAGAAGGCCGAACTTTTCTACGCCATTGTAGTTGAGGATTTCAATCATGTGGCTTCGCTGCTGAATCAAGCAATGACCTCTCCGCCTGAAGAGGGAATGACCCGGGTGGAGCAGCTGATTATGGAGTTCATCCGGTTCGGGCTGAACCATCCGTATCAGTATGAGATCATGTTCATGATCCGCGACGAAGAGCTGCTGGCGTATTGTCGGGCAGAACAGGGCCGATGTTTCGAGTTATTTGCAAGCATTGTCCGCCGTCATATGAAGGAAGAGGGATATGTATCGGAGGACTGGCAGAACGTGCCGTTGACCTTATTCTTATCGGCTCACGGATTCATTTCGTATTATATTCAGGATAAAGTGTTGTTTGAAGATGTGAAGGAAGCCGCCCTGACACATGTCAAGGTATTAAGCCGCAGTTTATAAAAAGCTGTTTTTTTTAACAGCTCGTACTTTAGAGCGTTGCATTGGTATAACTTTGCATGGTGAAAGTGTTACAGGAACTATAAATTGTATAGAGAGCAGCTTCGCGGTCCATGCGCAGCTGCTCTTCTACAAGGGCAGGCAGTGCTAGCCTTCCATAATTTTGAGGTGGCACTGGCGTTGCCTTGGACCATCGAACTCGCAAAAATAGATGCCCTGCCAGCGGCCCAGCAGCACAGCCCCTTCATGAACAATCAGGGTCTGCGAAGGACCGGCCGTAATGGATTTCAGGTGGGAAGCCGTATTGCCCTCGGCATGGCGGTATTTAGGATGCTCCCAGGGATAGACCTCATCCAGACACATCAACACATCACGCTTCACATCAGGATCGGCGTTCTCGTTAATCGCAATCCCTGCGGTGGTGTGCGGGCAATAGACAATCAGCAGTCCGTTAAGAACTCCGCTATTCTTCACATAAGCCTGAACCTCGCGGGTAATATCCCGCATTTCATCCCGTTTGCTGGTGGTGATCTCCATAGTATGAAGCATCATGAACAGCCCCTCTCTGGTTTGGATATAACAAGTGCTACTTATACTTTAACCCAAAAACTAACAAAGTAATTGACGGCAGCAAGCGGTATTTGGTAAAGTAGGAATAACTTTAAACCAAGTATATTAATAGGAATAATCAAACCTTAAAGTCGAGTATACCGACCGGTTATCCGGAGGTGGGAGGTTGACCATTGAATTCGCTGATCAGGCACAAGGGCTGGACCTGGGGATTTAGATCAACGGTTGTACTGTATTTCGTCATTCTGATTGTGCTTCCGATCCTTGGGGTCTATTACAATTCATTCTCATCCGGGCTCGGAAGCTTCACTGAAAGTGTGAGCGATCCGATTGCCTGGAAGTCGGTCCTGTTAACACTCAAACTGGCGGTCATTGCGGCTCTTACGAATGTGCTGCTGGGCACGATGATCGCCTGGGTCCTTATCCGTTATAAGTTCCGGGGCAGGGCGCTGCTGAACAGCCTTGTTGATCTCCCGTTTGCCCTGCCAACTGCGGTTGGCGGACTGATGATTCTGCTGCTGCTGGGCCCGGGAAGCCTGATTGGGGGCCTTGCGGAATCGCTGGGCTTCACGATTGTTTTTCACCAGCCTGCCATTGTGATTGCCATGGTCTTCGTCACATTCCCCTTCGTCATCCGGGCGGTGCAGCCGCTGCTGGAGGAGCTGGACGCTTCGGAAGAAGAGGCAGCCTATACGATGGGAGCGAAGCCCAGCAGGGTCTTCCTACAGGTGATCTTGCCGTCTATGGCACCTGGCATGATCGGCGGCGGGATGCTGGCCTTCTCGCGGGCGCTCGCTGAATTCGGTGCGGTAGTTCTCGTGGCAGGCAATATTCCGGGGCGAACGCTGGTGTCTTCTGTTTATATTTTCGGTGAGGTCGAAAGTGATAATCCGGCGGGAGCTGCCGCGGTGTCGATCATTCTGTTGACCTTATCCTTCCTGATTCTCTGGCTGATCAGCCTCATGCAGATGCGGGGGAGAAGATCATGAGAAGATTGTGGATTGCACTGACCTACCTCGTGTTCTTCGTCCTGATTGCAGCTCCGCTTGGCAGGATGACAATGGGGGCCTTCAGCGAAGGCTGGAGCGGCTTCTGGAACGCCCTGACCCGGCCCGAGGCGCTGCATGCGCTGCTGATGACCGGATATGTTGTAGTGGTTGTGACGCTGCTGAATACGCTGTTTGGGATCATGACGGCCCTGTATCTGGTACGGGCGAACTGGCTGGGCCGGCGCCTCAAAAGCCTGCTGAACAGCATCGTGGATCTGCCTTATGCGGTATCGCCGGTTATCGGAGGGCTGATGATCGTTCTGCTGCTCGGGCCGGACAGTGCGCTGGGTGCGTTGTTTGAGCAAATTGGAGTGAAGATTGTGTATGCTTTTCCGGGAATGGTGATTGCTACGCTGTTCGTCACGTTCCCGCTAATGGTGCGTGAGGTGATGCCGGTACTGCAAGAGATCGGGTCCCAGCAGGAAGAGGCCGCGTCCACACTTGGCGCATATGGCTGGACGACCTTCTGGAAGGTGACCTGGCCTTCAATCCGCTGGGCGGTCATCTATGGAGTGATTCTGACGGTGGCCCGCTCACTGGGTGAGTTCGGTGCGGTGCTCGTCGTCTCAGGCAATATTATGAACCGGACCCAGACGGCCACCACACTGGTCTATCAGGATGTCGAGAATTTCAATGTTACGGCTGCGGGCGGGATAGCACTGGTGCTGGCCGCATTCTCCGCAGGACTGCTGCTGCTTATGGAATGGAGCAAGAGAAGAAAGGGAGGGCACTAATTATGCATGTAGAGGTCCGGGGACTCGATAAGCATTTTGGCGATTTTCATGCGGTGAAGGATGTCCATTTCGGCATTACCAAAGGCCATCTGATTGGGCTGCTTGGCCCAAGCGGCGGCGGCAAAACCTCGATCCTGCGGATGCTGGCGGGCCTTGAGACGCCGGACAGCGGCGAGATTATTTTCCACGGCCGGGCGGTGAACCATCTTCCGCCGCAGGAGCGTGAGATCGGCTTTGTCTTCCAGAACTATGCGCTGTTCAAGCATATGACGGTGTTCGAGAATATCGCCTTCGGCCTGAAAGTCAAGAAAGCTAGTAAGTCAGTCATCCGTGACCGTGTCACCGAGCTGGTGGAGCTGACCGGACTGAAGGGCTTCGAGAGCCGGTATCCGCATCAGCTGTCCGGGGGGCAGCGCCAGCGGGTGGCTTTTGCCCGGGCGCTGGCCCCTGAGCCGCAGCTGCTGCTGCTGGATGAGCCGTTCGCGGCGATTGATGCGAAGATCCGCCAGGAGTTGCGTTCCTGGCTGCGGGAGCTGATCGAACGTGTCGGGATCACCTCAATCTTCGTCACCCACGACCAGGATGAGGCGATTGAAGTTGCGGATGAGATTATGATCATTAACCAGGGGCGGCTGGAGCAGAAGGGTACGCCTTGGGATATCTATAAAGAGCCGAAGACACCGTTCGTGGCAACCTTCATCGGGGAATCGACGCTGATCGGGAGTGCTTCCGAGCTGAAGGGCTTCGAAGGCGCAGGCGGCGGTAAGCCGACCAAGGCGCTGATCCGTCCGGAATATATTGAGGTGGGCCATCTGCATGAATTCAAAATAGCTTCGGCCACGGAGCAGGGCGTTGTGAAGCATCTGCATTTCCGCGGCAGTGAATGGCTGGTGGAGGTTGAGATCAATGGACATAAGCTGGTCACCTACCGCTCTCTGGAGAAAGAAACGCTGACTCCGGGCCAGGAAATATCTGTGCTGGTACACCGCGCCTACCTGTTCAATGAGGAACGGAGCTGGATTCAGGAGAATGGGCTGAAGAAAGATCCGATGCCTGTATTTATCTAAAAAATAAATGAGTGGGATGTGTCGCCGGTATGTGGCTTATCAGAAGGAGCAGACAACTGCACGGATGGCTGACGGTCTTACTGCTGGCGGTGTTCGCCCTGACCGCTGCCGGCTGCGGGAATGAGCAGCCGGATGCAGGAGAGGGAGGTGCGCCGCCGCAGGGAGATCTAACGCTTGTGGTGGGCGCCTACAGCGTGGTGAAGGATGCCATGGGCGAGATTCTCCCCGGGTTCGCGGAAAAGTGGAAGGCGGATACCGGTCAAACTATCGTATTCCAGCAGTCCTATGAAGCTTCAGGCACTCAGGCGAGGGCAATTGCCGGCGGCTTCGAGGCGGATGTCACGCTGCTTGCCATGGAAGGCGATATCGGGAAGCTGGTCAAGGCGGGCCTTGTGGAGAAGGACTGGAAGCAGCGAGGCGGCGAGGCGGGCATGGTGACGCGGTCGGTTGTGGCCCTGGGAACGCGGGAGGGCAATCCGAAGGGGATTCATGATTTTGCCGATCTGGCGAAGCCGGGGGTGAAGGTGCTCTACCCTAATCCGAAGACCTCCGGCGGTGCCCAGTGGGACATCAACGCGATCTACGGGGCCGGCCTGAAGCGTTCTGAGGAGCAGGAGGGGGTGAAGGACCCTGCGGCTGCCAAGGCCTTCCTGGAGAGCATACACAGGAACGTCGAATCTCTGGATAAAAGCGGGCGGGCCTCCATGGCTGCCTTCGAGTACGGCGTAGGCGATGTGATCGTCACTTATGAGAATGAGCTGCTGGCGCGGATTGCAGAGGGTGTGAAGTATGAGGTGGTCATCCCGAAGAATACGATTCTGATCGAGAATCCTGCGGCCGTGGTGGATAAATACGCAGATAAGCACGGTACCCGTGCGGCCGCAGAAGCGCTGGTCGATTATCTGACGACGCCTGAGGCGCAGGAGATATTCGCCAAGTTCGGCTTCCGTCCCGTGAACCAGCAGGTCTATGCGGCACATGAGAGCCAGTATCCGGTTCCTGCCGGGTTGTTCGATATCAGCTATCTTGGCGGCTGGGAGGAAGTCCGCACCACGCTGTACTCCAAGCGGGGCATATGGTATCAGGTGCTGGCCGGGATCTAGGCGGGTAGAGGAGACGGAAGAGGATTAGAAGACACCTGCTTAGTGTGGAGTGCGAAGGATTAAGAGAGCTGTTCTCCGGCCGGATCAGGCTGAAGGGCAGCTCTTTACTGTCTTACAGGCCGGGGTGCAAAGGACCGGCTCCTGTTCTATAATGAACTGACGGATATTCGAGAAAAAAGATGATGAGGTGGGCAGGCATATGGATACATTAGTGTTCCTCGGAACAGGGGATGCCATGGGCGTACCCCGGGTCTACTGTGATTGTGAGACCTGTACGGAAGCAAGAACCACCGGGCGCAATAACCGCCTGCGTTCTTCTGTGCTTATAGATAACGGCAGCGGCTTCCTGGCGATTGACTGCGGACCGGACTGGCGGAGACAGATGGAGCTGCAGGGGCACCGCACCATGAAGCGTCTGCTCGTGACACATGCGCATTTCGATCATATCGGCGGGCTGCCGGAATGGGCAGACAGCTGCCGCTGGATGGGCTTCCGGGGAGAGCTGTACGCTCCGGCGGAGGTCATTCCCGTCATCCAGCGCCAATACCCGTGGCTCAGCGGGCATATCGACATGATCCCTTGCGATGACGGCATTACGCTGGATGGCTGGCAGATTAGCACATGGCGGGTGAACCATGGCAAGAATGGTTACTCCTATGCCTACAGGCTGGAGAAGGAGGAATATATCTGGGTGTACTGCCCGGACTCAATCTCTCTGACCACGGAGGAAACCAGGCGTATGCATGGAGCGGATCTGCTGGTGCTGGGAACCAGCTTTTATTACGAGGCAGCTGAGTTATCCACCCGCTCTGTGTATGATATGACCGAAGCCGCCGACCTGCTGGAGACCGTTCAGCCGCGCCG
Organism: Paenibacillus sp. FSL R7-0210; assembly: GCF_038009085.1. Taxonomy (NCBI): domain Bacteria; kingdom Bacillati; phylum Bacillota; class Bacilli; order Caryophanales; family Paenibacillaceae; genus Paenibacillus; species Paenibacillus sp. FSL R7-0210. The sequence continues at coordinate 4,954,098 of NZ_JBBPAR010000001.1, read as the reverse complement.
CGCGGTCTACACGCATATGTCGCATGATATCAATCTGGAGAAGGATTATATTCTGCCGGAGAAGGTTACGCTGGCCGTTACAGGGATGAGGCTTCCGCTGTGCCGGGAGCAGATCTGAGTATTGAAGGGAAGCAACAGGTTCACGGATAACCCAAAAAGGAGCTTTCCAGAAAGTTAGTTTGTACTGACTTTTTGGAAGGCTCTTGCTCGTTGTTTAGGAATTATGATGTTCTTTTGTGGGGATGGGCTCCATGCTCCATAGCCAGTAACTTTGTTCTTTGTACGATCATTTATGGGGTTTGCTTAACGCAGCGATTGGCCTGTAAAATAATCACCCTGTGCGATTTCGGCCAGCAGGCCGCGCTCCTGCGGGTTCCAGCCGAAACGCTCGCGGGTCAATGCTGAAGACACGGGATTGTCGGTCGAGACAAACGGGCCCAGCCAGCCGAAATACGAAGCGGCTTCTTCCATTTGTATCTGCTTGGATGGCACACTCGCCTGCCGCGCAATCGCTTCCGCAATCTGCCTGAAGGGCAAGCCTTCTTCCCCGGCAGCATGGAGCCGCGTGCCCGCCGGAGCCTGCTCTACGGCCAGCCTGAATAGACGCGCCGCATCAAGCCGGTGTACGGCGGGCCAATGATTGGTCCCTTGCCCGATATAGGCGGCAGCGCCCTTGGATCTTGCGGCCCGGATCAGGGAGGGCAGCAGGCCGCCTTGGTCGCCGTTGCCGTATACGATCGGCGGCAGACGTACCAGCGATGCCCTGACGCCGGATCCGGCAAGTGCGAGCACAGCCTTCTCCGACGCCACCCGTCCTCCTCCGATAGATGAGGCATCTCCTGCATCCTCCTCGGTCGCCAGCCTTCCGGGAGTGAGCGTCATAGTGGGGATCGCAATTACAAGCGCTCCAGACCGCCCGGACTGCCCGGCTCCCAATGCCTGAATGGCGCGGCAATCCGTGCCGACTGCTGCTGCCATGAAACGTGCCGCCGCCCGCCCCGGACTTCCGCCCAGCATAATCCGCATTTTTGCCGGCAGGCCGGCATGGGAGAACTTATGATAGAATGCCGTATGCACAACTGCATCGGCCTGAGCTGCTTCCCGGCGCAAAAGCTCTGTGTTCTCAATAGAGCCGCGAACAGCTCTCGTTCCAGCCGCCTCCAGCCGCTCGGCCGCTTCCTTGGAGCGTACCAGCCCGGCCACTTCATGTCCGCCCTCAAGCAGTTCCCGGACCACTGCCGACCCGATAAAGCCGCTTGCTCCCGTTACAAAAATCCGCATTCCGGTATCCTCCTTGTAGAATCAAGCCTCTAAATCCCTGTACAAAGCAGCTTGTTCCAACGATGATTTCCGCTTCGCCGCTTGGCTTATCCGGATAAGATCAGTATAGACGGCCCGATACCCTTTCATTTGACTGTTCTGCTTGATTTCTTGCCCGATTCAACGGAAAAGCCCCCCGTTGACAAGATCGGAGGGCTTGTTGGGTAGCATTCAGGAGATGAGGCCCGATTTCCACTTGGCGATATCCCGGCTCGGCGGATTGCCGAAGAAGCGGCTGTAATCCCGGCTGAACTGGGAATCGCTGATATATCCGACCAGTTGGCTCGCCGTGGTAATATCCCGCCCGCCGGACAGCATCAGCCGCCGCGCTTCCTGCAGCCTTAGCGCTTTCTGGTACTGGAGCGGGCTCATGGAGGTCACCGACTTGAAATATTCGCGGAAGGAGGACTCGCTGAGATGGACCATGTCTGCCAGCTCGGCAATTCTCAGCGATTCGGCGAAGTGGGTCCGCAGCCAGTCGATCGCTTTGGCGACGCGCTGGACATCCGAGCCGGCCAGCATGGTCTCGGCCACATAGACCCCGATGGGACTGCGCAGCAGCCGGATGAAAATCTCATCCGCCGCAAGCGAGGCCAGCAGGCCGTTGTCGCCGGATTCGTCCAGGCATGCGACCAGCCTGGCTACCGCGCCGATCAAGGCCGGTTCACCTTCCAGCACATAGCTTGCGCTGCGCTTGCCGATCTTCGGCAGGCCGTTCGGGAAGACCTGAGGGATAAGCGCAGCGATTCTGCGCGGATCGAGATAGACGCCCACGCCGAGGAACGGTTCCGAAGCGCTTGCCTGAATCGTCTGCATGCGGATGGGCACCGCTACGGGAGCAACCAGAATGCGCGAGCCGCTGTATTCGGAAGTGGCTTCGCCGATCTTGATCATTTTGGTGCCCTGGGCGGCAATGCCCACCGTCGGCCACTGCATCGTGTACATGTAATCGGACGGCTCTGTTCTGGAGTAGCGGTTGAAATACAATCCTTGTATCGCTGTCTCGGCAGTCCCGTCACGTGTAACATGAGCCTCGATCAGCCGGGCCAGCCGGAGCGTTTCCTGCCGTGTTTGCTCTTCTGCTACTACCTCCATATGTGTTTTGGCCATGACCATTCATCCTCTCTTAACGATCCATACTTTGTGCAAGTATACAATACTCTCCCCCATATTTCCCCCAAGTGATCACCAAGCATCCGCAATGATTTCCGCATAACCCCCGCATAACTCCGCAGTGTCTTTTGAAGCTACAGCGTTCATTTTCTTCAGGACTCTTACAATGTATTTCAGCCCTAAGACCGATACGGGAATCCGCCCCCCGCCGCTGGGGCCCTTGCCAGGGGTCTAGTACACTAGTGGCATCGGAGCCGCAGAGAGTGAGCCCACGACGGGGCTGACTTCCAGTTTTATGAATATGATGCGTATATTTCTTTATTTTCAAAAAGAGAAGGAGGTACTATACTAAAACGATGTGCCAGTGGGGATGGCATTCTCCACAAAAGCACCCGTGAGCCGGACGGGAAACTCCACGACAGCAAGGTATATGCCAAGGTGCGGGGTGCGGAATTCTAAAGAGGAGCTGATGTTGTGAGAAAGAAAGGTGCTTTTGCCAGATTAAGTACATACATGCTTAGACATAAGCTGATTTATGCCGTGTTGCTGTTGGTGACGTTATTCAGTATTGTGCTCGATCTTACGATGGCCTGGTTCCTGGCCCGGATTACGGATGCTGCTGTCCGGCTGGATGTGGAGGCGTTCAAGGGACTTACCTGGTTCGGGATTCTATTCTTGCTGGTTACGGGATTGAATACCTTCGTCAGTGCGTATCTCAAGACCAATGTATCGGCCAAAATCAGAAATGAGCTGCGCCAGGACATGATGGGGCATACGCTGGCCTTGCCGCAGTCTTATTTCGACCGCAATCATTCCGGTGATTTGTTGTCCCGGTTCACGAATGACAATCAATCGGTCGGTGAAGCCTGCGGGCAGGTGATCCTGGATCTGCTGCGCAACCCGCTGCTGGCAATTGCCTCCTTCGGCTATCTGCTCTATATTAACTGGCTGCTGGCGCTGATCTGCCTGTCCATCGGGCCGCTGCTGTTCCTGACCGGTAAAATCTTCGGCAATGCGATGCGCATCAACAGTGTGCGGGTGCAGGAAAGTATGAGCCGGACTACGGCTTTTCTGAACGATATTCTGGGCAGCAGTATGGTGTTCAAGGCATTCTCCATGGAGCGCAGGCTGCAGAAGCAATATGTTGGCTACAGTGAGGATATTGCCTCAGGAGAGAAAAAGAAAGCGAGAATCGAAGGAGCCACCGGAGCGATCTCCTCCTTGCTGGGGAATCTGACCTTCCTGCTGGCTCTGGTGATTGCCGGGTGGTTCGTGGCGAATGGAAGACTTGAGGTCGGGGCGATGATTGCCTTCATTCAGCTGATGAATTATCTGGTTGGGCCGTTCTCGTCCCTGCCGGGCCTGGTCGCTTCCATGCAGCAGTCGCTGGGTGCGGCGGAGCGGATCTTCGAGGTGATGGATGCGCCTGCTGAGGTTGAGGTGCTGCCTGAGGTCCAGGCGGAGCTGCCGGGGTTCGGGGAGCTTCAGCTCGCAGAGGTGTCATTTAGCTATCCGGGCAGTGAGAAGCAGAGCCTTAATAAGGTCAGTCTGGAGCTGGCACGCGGCCAGCAAATGGCCGTAGTAGGTCCGAGCGGCGGCGGGAAATCCACCCTGTTCAAGCTGCTGCTGGGCTTCTACCAGACGGATGCAGGTGAGGTTGCGATCAACGGCCGTCCGATCAGCGGAATACCGCTGGCAGAGCTGCGCAGCTACTTCGCCTATGTGCCTCAGGAGTCGGGCCTATATTCCGGGAGCATCCGGGACAATATCGAGAGCGGCAAGCCCGGTGCGTCAGACGAAGAGATTATCGAGGTGCTGCGTCAGGCGAATGCGTACGAGTTCGTGACGGAGCTGCCGGAAGGTATACACACGGATATTGGCGAGCATGGCTCCCGGTTATCCGGCGGGCAGAGACAGCGGCTGTCCATTGCCAGAGCGATGCTCAAAAATGCGCCGATTCTGCTGCTGGATGAAGCTACGGCTGCCCTCGACAATGAGTCGGAGCGAATGGTCCAGCAGGCGATCCGTAAGCTGATGAAGGATAAGACAACGCTTGTGATCGCTCACCGGCTCTCAACGATCCAGAATGCCGATGTCATCCTGGTGATGGAGAACGGGGAGATTGTGGAGCGGGGCGGACATGAGGAGCTGCTTGCGGTGGAGGGACGGTACTCGGATCTGTATCATTCCCAGCTTGAGCAGGAGGCGGCGGAGGAACTCTTAGCCCTATAGCCTAGCTTCTTAGAGAGTATCCATGGCCTGGATGACCTGTCCGAGCGCCTTCAATCTTCTGTCCAAAAGCGTCCGCTGCGGGCTCCCGGCCTTAGACTTAGCATAACTGGATTCTACGGATGGGGTTAACCCGAGAAGAACATGACGGGCTTCTGCCAGCTCGGCAGGGGGATAAGAGAGCGGCTTCTGATTCCAGACATGGTCCAGAACAGCTAACCCGATGTGCATAGCATTTAGGCGTTTCTGAACCAGAGTTGTGCTGGTGCCCCTGTGTGTCATCTGGGTTAAGGCGCTCTCAAGCTTACGGATTGTCGATTGTATAGAGGCTATGGATTGCAGTTGTTCCTCATTCGAAATCTCTTCCATGAAGGCACTTCCTTTCTACTTAGTATAAAAGGGTGGCGCACCGCAGTTCGTACCATGAACCTGCGGGGGGCCACCCTTTTTGGAAAGATAATTTAGATGTTCTGGGGTCCCCGCAAAGTACCTGAATATACATCGAAGCTAAAGCCCCACTTTGTGGGGGTATTTAGCATAAGATGTTCTGCTGTTGTTGCAGGAGCTTATGCTTCTTGACCTGCGTTAAGAATGAACTTATCAATGGCGTATTTCACGCCGTCCTCATTGTTGCTGAGGGTAACGAAATCGGCAATTTCCTTCAAGGCTGGAATGGCGTTCGCCATTGCGACACCGAGGCCGGCAGCTTCAAGCATCTCATGATCGTTCCAGGAATCGCCTACAGCGATGGTCTCGGACAGGTCGCAGCCGAAATGCTTAGCCAGGAATTCAAGCGCCAGGCCCTTGGTGCCTTCATGGTGCATGATCTCCAGGAAATGCGGCTTGGACTTCGTAATATGCACCGAATCGCCGAGCAGGCTGCGCAAAATCGGGGACAGCTCATCCAGGAAATCCGGATCGTCGATGATTAGCATTTTTGGTGTCTTTTGCGGAACGAGCTTCGCTTCCCAATCCGGTTCAATGTAGTACTGTGTCCCGTTCAGGGTGGAATAATCGATCAGCTTCTGGTTCTCTTCGCGGGCATACAGCTTGTCGTCGATATAAGTCTGCAGGTGCAGATCATGCTCCACACAATACTGGAACAGCTTGCGCACCGCATCCTGCGGCACATAACGCTCATAGAGCACTGCTTCATCGAGCAGATTCTTCACCAGCGCCCCCTGATAGGTGATGATGGGCACGTTCAGACCGGTCTGGCGGGCAATCGCCTGGGCGGAAGCATAAGCGCGTCCGGTAGCCAGAGTAACTACTACGCCAGCGGCTACAGCCTGCTCCAGCGCGGTTTGGGTGGCCGGGGTCACTTCCTTGTCGTCATTAATCAGGGTATCGTCAATATCAATGGCAATCAATTTGTACATTTGGGTTCTCTCCTAAGTATGGTTTGTAGTCCGGCTATCCGCTATAACTTCTATAGGAAGGGGGACGGAAGCACGGCTCTTTTGTCTGTAGCAATGGAACTTATTAATGTTAATCTGGTAAAAGGGTTCGCGGATTCGGGCTCAGCCCTCCGCCTGCGTTCCTGACGGAGCGGGGCTGAGCTCCGCCAGCAGCATTGCGGCCAGAATGCAGCCGCAGCCGAGCAGCGCGGATACGCCCAGCGTCTCTCCGCCGAAGAGCAGGCCGGTGACGGCAGCGAACACCGGCTCCATGGCATAGATGATCGCCACCCGGGACGGGGTGGTGTACTTCTGGCAGGCCGTCTGAATCCAGAAGGCGAAGGCGCTGGTCGGGCCGATGGAGATCAGCATAGCAGAGAGCACCTCCGGCTGGCGGAGCAGCTCTCCGCTATGCAGCAGCGGGCCGCTTCCATCCACGAGCAGGGAGGCGGCGATGCTGAGCAGGCCTACGAAGCCAAGCTGAAGCGCCGCCAGCGGGAGGGCCGGATAACGCGGTGCGTATCTGCCGGTATACGCGATCTGCAGCGCAAAAGCCACGGCGCAGAGCAGAATCAGGCCATCGCCCTTATTCAGGGAGAAGGCAGAGCCGGTAAAGGTCAGCAGATACAAGCCCCCCGCTGCAAGCCCGGCGCTCAGCCAGGTATATCTGGAGATGGCCGTCTTCAGCAGTGCCAGAGACAGGAACGGCACCAGCACCACCGACAGCCCGGTGATAAATCCCGTGTTGGAGGTGGTGGTGTACAGCAGCCCGACGGTCTGGAAGCCGTAGCCGAGGAACAGGAAGAGGCCCAGCAGCAGGGCATGCATCACCATGCGTAAGCTCAGCTTACGCCATTCCTGGCGGTAGAAGACAGCGGTAATCAAGGCCAGCAGCACGGCGGCACCTGTAAACCGGATGCTGTTAAAAGCAAGTGGTGGCAGCACCCGCACGGCAGACTGCACGATCAGAAACGTGCATCCCCACATCATCGCCACCAGTAGCAGACTTAGATCGGCGATTCGGGAGCGATTCACAGGGTTCATCCTTTCAGGGCCAGTTGAGTTGTCCAAATTGTATCCTAAAACAGGGGGCAGGACAAGCCGAAACTGTGCGGCATCCTTGGCCCTGCGGGCGTGAAGAGCCTGGAAACTACATATAAGCTGGACAAAAAAGGAAAGCCTTGGTATACTTCGGTAACCGCACACCTGTTCTTATTTCAAGACATCCAGAAGCATTTATACTTTCATCTAAGGAGCGGATTCACCATGATGGGCAAATCCCATTTAGTTATCAGCACCGGGGTTACCCTGTCCGCCATGAGCCTGCTAGGGCATGCTATTACCCTTCCTGCTGTTGCTGTCGCCGTCGTCAGCTCGCTGCTGCCCGATATCGACGAGCCGAATTCCATGCTGGTACGCAAGGCCGTGCCGGAGTTTTTGCTGCGTATTCTGCAGGTAGTGCTGATCGGAGCAGGCATTTATCTTTATTTTGCCGGGATAGCGGAGCCGCCCTGGAATATCGCACTGGCGCTGCTGGTGGGCAGCGTATCCTTCCTGCCCAGCCGCAGGCTGCGGCATCTGGTGATGCTGCTGATTGCGCTGGCCTTGTTTGCTTTTGCCGATGCCTATGATCCATGGAACTATATCGCCGCCTGTGTGCTGGTCGTAGCTTCCATAGTTCCTCACCGGGGAATCACGCATACGCTGTATGCCGTTGCCGGATGGGGCGCGCTGCTGTACTTCGTCTCCCTTGACATGAATGACGGCGGCAGTCTGTGGATTGCCGGGAGCCTGTCCTACGGGCTGCATCTTCTCGCCGACTCCCTGACCCAGCGCGGGATCACCCCGCTGCCTCCGATTCCATTTAAGCTGCGGCTGAAGCTGATGAGCACCGGCACGAAGAAGGGCAACGCGGTGGAGAAAGTATGCGTGATGCTTACGCTGGCGCTGGTGTTGTATGTGTTCGTGCTTGTATAGCAGCGAACCCGGCAAGCATACGAAGACAAAGAACCCCACTAGCTCTGCGCAGGATGCGGCAGGTTAGCGGGGTTCTTTTAAAATATAAAATTCGGCTTGCTATGAAGCTATTCCTCAAGAAACACAAGTCCGATGAAGTCCTCCGGCTCAATACGGCCGAAGTAATGCTTCAGATCGAGATCAGCCAGCGCCTGGCGGACCTCTGCTTCCTCATAACGCTTGCCGCGCAGCGCGTTCTCCACATCTGCCACATCGCCGACGCCGAAGAAGTCGCCGTAGATTTTGATCTCCCGGATGATGGAATCTTCAATGTCCATGCGGATATCCACGAGCCCTGCCGGGAATTTGCGGGTGTGCTTCACGTTGCTTTTCGGCGAAAGACCGTAGTTCCAGTCCCAATTCTGGTAATGCTCCTTGGAGATTTCATTGATCCGCACCCAGTCGTCCATCGTCAGCTTGTACTGCGGCACATCAGCGGCCTCCATGCCAAAGATCGAGCGCAGCAGCCCCTCGCGGAATTGTTCAATCGTCATGTCAGGATTGCCCAGCAGCTCCTTGATATTGGCGACCCGGCTGCGCACGGACTTGGTGCTCTTCGACTTGAACTTCTCGGGATTCACGTTCAGGGAAGCCTGGACATCATCCAGATTCAGATCGAACATCAGGGTTCCGTGGCTGAACATACGTCCGCGTGTGGAGAATTGGGCGTTGCCGGAGATTTTCTGCTCCCCGACCTGAAGATCATTGCGTCCGCTCAGCTCGGCATTCACGCCCATAGACTTCAGATAGTCGATGACCGGCTGGGTGAATTTCAGGAAGTTGTGGAAGGACTGGCCGTCATCCTTGGTAATGAAGCTGAAGTTGAGGTTGCCGAGATCATGATACACCGCGCCGCCGCCGGACAACCGCCGTACGACCTGAATGTTGTTGTCCTTTACATACTCCTGGTTGATCTCCTCGATCGTATTCTGATGCTTGCCGATGATGATCGACGGGCTGTTAATATAGAAGAGCAGGTAGCTCTCGTCCATCGGCAGGTTTTTGAGCGCAAACTCCTCAATGGCCAGATTGATCGATGCGTCTGTAATTCCGGTATTATCGATAAAAAGCATTCGTGATTCCTCCGCGTGACCATAGTAAACTGCTGTACTTATTCTAAACTAAAAGAGAGATTTCTTCAAAACGGAACGGGAATGGCGGGTGGAGGGGCGGGAGCTATTGGCGGGTAGGATGGGGGAATAAGATGAATTGGCATGGGTGGCGGATTGAAACGGTTGACGGATGAGTGTCTGAGCAGCATGAACAGGTGCGGCATGTATATAGCAGTTAAATGTATTTCGTGCAACTAAAGGATGGGAAATCAGCGGGTTTATCCGTTTAAATGCACTTTGTACAATTAAAAATAGGAGATGCTGCTATTATTTGAGATAGGGTTAGTTTTAGATGTACAAACTGCAATTAAAACGCACTCCGCGTGAATATCGGTCCCTTTAGTTGTACAAAGTGCAGTTAGAGTATTCGCAGTTCGCACCGGCCGTCACAAATAGCATCAGCCTTGAGATCAAGTCGGGGTTACGGGGCTATGCAGAAAGTTTACGGGTTCAAGGCAGGGTGCATAGGCGATATAGCATTGACGAATTTCCGGGAATTGGCCAATAATTGGGAGAACGGCGTTGGAGCTATGGATTAGTATAGCGGGCCTTACATAGAATTGAATGAACTGATAGAGCTTGAATGGACTATGAATAGTGTGGACAGGGAGGATCTATGATGGGAAAATATGGACACGGAAGATATATAGGACTGGAAAGATGGACGCGGCGGATATATACAATGGGGAAATATGGACATGGAGGCTATACATATGCTTGAAAAATACGGCCACGGCGGTGATCTGCTGACCGCCGCCGAGTTATACGGGGACAGCGGCAGCGGCTTCCTGGATTTCAGCGCCAATATTAACCCTCTGGGTCCGCCGCCTGGTGTGCTGGAACTGCTGCGGGATGCGGTCTCCGCGATCACCGCATACCCCGATCCGGGTCACCGCAGGCTGAAGGCGCTGCTGGCGGAGGAACTGGGTCTCGGCACGGAGTGGATTACCGTGGCGAACGGGGCAGCAGAGTCGATGGCGCTGCTGCTGCTGGCGGTGGCTCCGCGCCGGGTGGGCATCGTGGAGCCGTGCTTCTCCGAGTACCGCCAGCTCGCGGAGCAGTTCGGTGCGGAGGTCTTGTCCGTTCAGGGGACCAGCCGGACGGATTACCGGGCTGCCGTGGACAGCATCTCCGGCCTGCTGGAACAGGTCGATCTGCTGTTCCTCGGCCAGCCCAATAATCCGAACGGCGTCCAGTATCCGCTGGACGCGCTGCGGCAGCTCGCGCAGCAGGCGGAGGCCTGCGGGACGGTGTTGGCGGTGGATGAAGCGTTCATCGACTTCATCCCGGAAGCGGACCGGCAATCTCTGCTGCCGGAGCTTGGGGCTTACCGTCATACGGTGCTGGTGCGCTCGATGACGAAGTTTTTTGCTATTCCGGGGCTGCGGCTGGGCTTCACTGCCGCGCATCCGGCTCTTGCCGCGGCCATGAGCGGCAAGCAGGTGACCTGGAGCGTGAACGGCCTGGCGCTGCTGGCCGGGGAAGCTTGCCTGCGCTGCGGCGACGGCTACGGGCAGGAGACGCGCGCGCTGATCGCAGCCGAGCGGCAGCGGCTGCGGGAGGGCTTGCTTGAGCTCGGCTGCGGCGTGCCGCCGGGCGAAGCGAACTTCCTGCTGCTGCGGCTGCCCGCTCCGTGGAGCGCGCAGGAGATGCAGCAGCGCCTGGGTGCGCGCGGCATCCTCGTCCGCAGCTGCGCGATGTACCCCGGCCTTGAAGCCGGGCATATCCGCGTCGCGGTCAAGGGCCGCGTAGACAACGACCGTCTGCTGCGGCAGATGGGGGAGCTGCTGCGGGCGGGATTGTGAGCAAGAACGGCGGCAGTGCAGGCTGCGAGCGCGCGAAGAGGGCTAATCGGAGCGAACGGAGAGGAGCGAAGGATATGAAGGAAGCAAAGGAAGTGCAGGAAGCGAAGGTAGCGGAGGTAAAGCTGCCCTTTAAGGCCGAAGACGGGGAAAAGACGTACCGCAGTAAGGTGTGGCCCGGGCTGACGCTGGAATGGCGGGAGGGCCATCTGCTGCTGGAGTTTCCGGCTGAAGCGGATAGTATATCGAGTGCAGTATATGGTGGAGGCGCGGGGCGTCTGAAACGTGCGGTGAACCAATACGTCAGCAGGGACTACGAATGCAGCAATCCGGTGCAGGATCTGGAAAACAAGCTTCAGGAGTGGGGCTACCCGCTGGAAGGCTGTGCGGGCCTGATGACAGCAGTTCCGCTGGAGCACGCCGCTGTTGCCGAGGAGGATACGGGATCAGCGGGGATTTTCTGCTGCGTAACAGCGGCTGCGGGCAATGCTGCCCGGGCCGGGTCGCAGCGCAGCGTGCTGGCAGCCTACCGCGCGGGCACAATCAATATTATGCTCGGCATCGACGGCTGGCTGTCCCAGTCAGCCATGGTCAACGCGGTGATGACCGCCACCGAAGCGAAGGCGGCGGCGCTGACAGATCTCGGAATTGTGGATTCCGAGAATGGGCTTGGCGCAACCGGAACCACTACGGATGCCATTGTGATTGCGGTGAGCGGAAGCCGCCGCTATGCTGCGGAGCATGTATATGCCGGGACGGCGACCGACCTCGGCGGAGCCATTGGCAGACTGGTGTACAGCGCGGTGACGGAGAGCCTGCGTTCGGTGAAGGCAGCGCAATCCGAGAGCAGGGCAGAGGCGGAAGCATTGCAGGCTGTACACGGAGTAAACTCGGAAGCATCGCAGGCAAAGCAAGGAGTACACGCGGGAGCGTTACAGGCTGCACATGGGGGGCACGCTGAGGTATCGCAGGTTGGGCACGGAGTACAAGCGGATGTGTTACAGAAAGCATACGGAGTACACGCGGAAGCTTCACAGGATGCACGGTCTGCTCAGCCTCATGCCGCTCAGAGCGGCGGCCGGGAATGACGAACACGGACTGCTATACAGAGCGGCGGGGTGAGCCAAGGTGAAGCTTGCTATCATCCTGCTCTCTGCTTATATTGTGGACCGGGTGGTTGGTGATCCGCGCAGCCTGCCCCATCCGGTTATTTACATAGGGAAGGTCATTAGTGCTCTGGAGCGGGGGATTCGCCGCTTCGCCGCAGCTCCAAGTGCTCTGAAGCGTGCCGGTATTCTTCTTCCGCTGCTGGTGGCGGGCGGCGCTTGGGCGCTGACCGCGCTGCTTGTTATGCTGCTCGCCCGCCTGTCTCCCTGGCTTGCCGGTCTTGCCGAAGTCTGGCTGATCTCGACCACCATCGCCTCCAAGGGATTGAAGGATGCAGGCATGGCAGTATACACCGAGCTGCGTTCAGGAGATATTCCCGCCGCGCGCCGGGCGCTGGGGATGATCGTGGGCCGGGATACGGCTCATCTGGACAGCCCGGAGATTGTGCGCGGTACGGTGGAGACGGTCGCAGAGAATATCGTCGATGCGATCATCTCTCCGCTGTTCTTCGCCCTGCTGGGCGGGGCGCCGCTGGCCATGGCTTACCGTGCGGTGAACACGCTGGATTCCATGGTCGGCTACAAGAACGATAAATACCGCGACCTCGGCTGGGCATCGGCCCGCTTGGACGATGTCGCCAACTACATACCGGCGCGGTTGACCGCACTGCTCTTAACCTTATGTGCTGCGCTCCTGCGGCTGGAATGGCGGAGATGCTGGCGCACCGTGCGCCGGGATGCCCGCCTTCATCCCAGTCCAAACAGCGGCTACCCGGAATCGGCAGTTGCCGGGGCCCTCGGCATCCGGCTGGGCGGCGAGAATGTATACCATGGCATCGTCTCCTTCCGCGCTTACATGGGTGATCCGCTGCGGACGATGGAGCCGGAGGATATTATTGTGACTTCGCGGATGATGATGTGGTCATCCGCAATATTTGTCTGCATCTGTGCAGCCGTTGCCCTGCTATGGCACGGGATCGGGGGCTGAGCGGGGTGAAAGCTGACCATTGCCAAGCAGAATGGAGTGGAGGTTCTCCTCGGGGAAATTCCAGCGCGCCAAGAAACCTGTTACAGCCAGTGCAAATGGAACTGGTGCTGCTGCGTCACGGCTATACGCAGTGGAACAAGGAGCGGCGCTATTTAGGCAGGACAGATCTCCCACTGCTACCGGGGGAAGCGCATCGGCTTGCTGATCTTCGGTTGCAGTCTGCACTTAGCGGGGAATTTCAGCAAGTCTATTGCAGCGACCTGCGCCGGTGCCGAGAGACTCTAACAATCCTGACTCCGCACCTGGAGCAGAAGGCGGTCTATGATTCCCGGATGCGGGAGATGGATTTCGGTGCCTGGGAAGGCTGCACCTATGAGCAGCTACAGGATAATGGACATTACCGCAACTGGATCGATCATCCCGAATCGGTAACGCCGCCGGAAGGGGAGTCATGGGAGGACTTCACGGGCCGGGTGGAGGCTGTCTGGGGTCAACTCCAGCGGGAAGCAGAGCTAGGAATTGAAGCAAGAGCAGAGACAGACGCAACAGGGTCTGTTGCTGCGCTGCCAGGTGCGGATTCGGCAAGCCGAGAAGAGTGCGTCCAAGGAAGAGATATGCCAAAGACCACAGCACGGGAGCTAGAGTCAAAGCAGGCACCCGTGGTTTATCGTGTGCTATTGGTGACCCACGGCGGTGTCATCCGGCAGCTGCTGGCGCGGATCATCGAAGGCGTGACATTCTATACCGCAGCAGCACCGGCTCCAGGTGAGGTTACGGTCCTGCATCTGCGGAAGGTTGGAGGAAGCTGGCGGATGGCAGCGGAGAATGCTAACGGGTGAATGTGGCGTAACTACTAACGCTGACGATTCCACTATCGCAGATACTGAAGATTCCGCTAACGAATACGCTATCGCTAACGAGATACTGACGATTTCCCTGACGATAACGCAACCGCTGATGATTCCGTGCAACTGCTAACGGGTGATTGCACTATGTACATCAGATTGGTCTAATAACCGTGCCAAAACACGTTCTACTGTATTTCCTGCAACAGAATATCAGCAATTGCCCCCATAACGGGCAAAATCCAAATTTCTAATGTACATAATGCAGCAGAACACGAAAAAGTGTCAATATACGCTAATCTGACTGTACAAAATACAATAGAACCCTCAGGAGAGCCCCCGAATGGTGTCTAGAGCCAACTGGTATAATCACATCATGTCCCTGTCCCGCCGCACCCGTCGTTTAGGTCCCATGTGGGTACTCGTAGTAGCACATTAGCATTCCGGTCCCATGCGGGCACTCGCAGTATTATATCTGGAACGGCTGGTCCCGGGAGCATTGGCAGCCTCTCATCAGACATTCCGTTCTCAACAGGCGGGGACGCCTACCAGCACCGCAGGCGGCACATTCCCGCCCCTCATCCCCCACAGAACCACGCCCGGAAGAAAATCCCGGGGCGGTGGTTCTTTTTTTACGGCAGCGTCTGTGCCATGATAGCTATGGAGGCGATCACAGGATGTTTAAGGATTTCAAGCTCATTGCCGGGCGTCCGGTATCGATCCAGGTGAAGGATTACATGAAGCATCTCATCATCAAAAGCGCGCTCCAAGGCGGGCAGAAGCTGCCCTCGACACGTGAGCTGAGCACCTTGCTGAAGGTCAGCCGGAACTCGGTGATCTCGGCTTACGAGGGGCTGGAAGACGATGGCTTCGCCTACACCGTGCAGGGCCAGGGCAGTTATGTCGCACAAGGCGCGGCAGCGCAGAACGGTGCGGAAGCCGCCCCATGGACGCTGGACTGGACAGAGCGGCTCAGCAGCCAGGCGCTGCTCGCGGAGGAGCTGGACATTATGAAGCGGGGGATACGCGCGGAGAAGGGCACGATTTCTTTTACCAGCATCGCCCCGGATGAGCGTCTCTTCGATCTGGATCATGTGCGCAGAGCGTTCCTGGAGCGTATGTCCGTAGAGGGCAACGTTCTGCTGAATTATGGATATGCCAAAGGCTATAAGCCATTAATAGACTATCTCAAACAATATATGGAGCATAAAGGCGTAGATCTGCGCGGCAAGGATCTGCTGATTACGAACGGGTTCACGGAGGGCTTCGACCTGGTGCTGTCGGCTCTCGGCAAGCGTCATGGCACAGTGGTCTGCGAGAATCCGACGCATCATACGGCGATCAAGAATCTGAAGCTGCACGGCTTCGGAATTCACGGGGTCAAGATGGAGCGGGACGGCATCCACCTCGGGGAGCTGAAGCAGGCGCTGGAGGCGCGGCCATACGACTGTGCTTATCTGGTTCCCTCCTACCATAATCCCACCGGCATCGTCATGTCCCCCGAGAAAAGACAAAGGCTAATGAAGCTGATGCAGGACTATAACGTGCCGGTGATTGAGGACGGGTTCAACGAGGAGCTGCGGTATTCCGGCGCCCATGTGGCTCCTTTAATTGCGGCGGCGGGCGGCGGGAATGGCGTGGTGTATCTGGGGAGCTTTTCCAAAGTCCTGTTCCCCGGGCTGCGGGTGGGCTGGGTGCTGGCGGATGAGGAGCTGATCTATTATCTGGAGAGTGTGAAGCGGGCGCGGACCATTCATACCTCGACGCTCGACCAGTCCATTCTGTATCAATACCTGCTGGGCGGCAACCTGGAGAAGTATCTCAAAAAAGCCCGGCTGGAGTATAAACGCAAATACGAGCTGACCCTGGCCTGCTGTAAGGAGCATATTCCATATGCCTCCTTGTCGGGTGATGGCGGGCTGCATCTGTTCGTAACGTTCGCGGAAGGCTTCAATACAAGGGAATTGCTGACGGTTTGCCATGCGCGGGGGGTTATTTTTACGGCGGGAGACATCTTCTTCACCGACGGTGCAGGGCAGAACACGCTGCGGCTGGGCTTCTCCAGGGTGGCGGATGAGGATATCGAGAGGGGTATTGCAATCATCGGGAAGACAGCACGGCAAATCATGGGAGAATGAGGTGCGGATATGCTAAGAGTAGGTGTGATTATGGGCGGGGTGTCGTCCGAATATGAGGTGTCACTGAAGACCGGCAGGGAGATGCTGAAGGCGCTTGATCCGGCAAAATACACAGCGGTTCCGGTACACATTACCTCGCGCAAAGAGCTGCTGGAAGGGGCAGCGGGACTGGACTTCGCTCTGCTCGCCCTGCATGGGGCCTACGGGGAAGATGGTACGGTGCAGGGAGCCCTGGAGACGCTCGGAATCCCGTATTCCGGTAGCGGGGTGCTCGCAAGCAGCTTATGTATGGATAAAGGGCTGGCCAAGACGGTCATCCGCAGCAAAAGCATCCCCACACCCGATTGGCTGTGCTGGGACAGCATGGACGAATATGCCCCGGAAGCCGTGCAGCGGCTCGGTTATCCGGTGATGGTGAAGCCGAATTCCGGCGGGTCCAGCATCGGCATGACCAAGGTGAATCATCCACAGGAGCTGGCGGGCGCGGTAGAGAAGGCTTTTGCTTGCGCGGCAGAAGGCGCGGTGCTGATTGAACACTACATCCCGGGACAGGAGATTACCTGCTCCATTCTGGGGGGGAGAAATGCTGCCGGTCATCGGGATTCAATCGCTGGGTGCGGACTGGTTCGATTATGAGGCCAAATACGAGCAAGGCGGAGCGGAGGAACGGATTTTTCGTCTGCCGGATGCGTTGCAGGAACAGGTGCGGACGGCGGCGTTAACCTGCTATCAGGCGCTCAAATGTGCAGTGTATGCACGGGTGGATATGCTGCTGCAGGATGGCATCCCTTATGTGCTGGAGGTAAATACATTGCCAGGAATGACGGCAACCAGCCTGTTGCCCCAGAGTGCAGAGGCAGCCGGGATGGACTTCAGCAGCCTGCTGGATGAGATTATTACCGGATCACTGCGGGAGCGCGGGGGGCTGCAAGGTGCATCTGGAGAGGGAGCGCGGACTGTAGAATATGGAGGTGTCAGGCTATGAACACGATGAGAAGGGACAATGCCTTCATCATTAATCCGCGGTTACAAGAGATTCCGCCTTCGGGCATCCGGGCTTTTTTTGATCTGGCTGCGGGTAACAACGATATTATTTCACTCGGTGTAGGTGAGCCGGACTTCGCTACACCCGAGCAGGTAAGAGCAGCCTGTATCCGTGCGCTGGATCGGGGGGAGACGGGGTACACCTCTAACAGCGGACTGCCGGAGCTGCGGGAGGAGATTGCGGGTTATATGCAGACCAGCTTCGGATTGCGTTACGATCCTGCGGATGAAATCTTGGTTACGGTGGGCAGCAGTGAAGCGGTGGATCTGGCGCTGCGGGCCTTCATGGCTCCCGGGGATGAGATTCTGATTCCTTCTCCGGGATATGTTGCTTACGCGCCTATCGCCTACCTGAACGGCGGGACGCTGGCACCGGTGGAGACGAAGGTGGAGGAAGGCTTCAAGCTTACGGCAGAAGCCTTGCGCAGAGCGATTACCCCACTCTCCAAGCTGCTGATTGTGAATTTTCCGAGTAATCCTACGGGGGCGGTTATGACTTACGAGGACTGGCTGCCGGTGGCTGAAGTGGTGAGAGAGCATGACCTGATCGTCATTTCCGATGAGATCTATGCCGAGCTGACCTACGACAGCAAGCATGTAAGCATCGCTTCCCTGCCCGGGATGCAGGAGCGGACGGTGGTGATCAGCGGGTTTTCGAAGGCTTTTGCCATGACGGGCTGGCGGGTGGGTTATGCCTGCGGGAACCGTGAGCTGCTCTCGGCCATGCTGAAGATTCATCAATACACCGCCATGTGCGCCCCTGTACCGGGACAGATTGCTGCTGCTGAAGCCCTGCGCAGTGCGTTGCCGGATATGGAACGGATGAAGGCGTGTTTCAAAGAACGACGCTCGCTGCTGGTGGAGGGCCTGCGGTCTGCCGGATTGTCCTGCCATATGCCGCAGGGGGCCTTCTATGCCTTCGCTTCGATCGGCCGCACCGGGCTCGGGTCAGAAGAGTTCGCCTTGCGCCTGCTGCAGGAGGCAGGAGTTGCCGTGGTGCCGGGCCATGTGTTCGGAACTGGAGGGGAAGGCTATATCCGCTGCTCCTACGCCGCTTCTACGGCGAAGCTGACCGAAGCGCTGGAGCGGCTGGACGACTTCATGAAGATGTCAATGCTGCATAGTGTTGCAGGTAAAAATGTAATTGTAAGATGATTTCATATCACCTATAATCCTTAAAGGAAGAAATAGGGATATTGTAACAGCATTCCGGCTCTGTGCTGGATCAGGAGGCCCCCTTCTTCATTTGGAGGGGGGCTTTTGGGCTTGTCTTTGGGGGAAGGCTGGGGAGCCAGTGGGAGCTTGATGGTGCTGAAAGTTGGCGGGCGGGTAGGCGGTTGGCAGGTAACTAGGTAATTGTGGCGGGATGTAGGCTGGCGTAAGAGAGCAAAGTAGGCGGGGGAGGAAAGAGAGGGAGAAATCCTTTTGATCCTATTGTGCTGAGGTGCACAAGTGCACCTGATTTCGGCGAAATGGGGCCAGGCGGTCGAATAAGGGGTATTAGTGCACCTGATTTCAGCGAAATGGGGCCAGGCGATCGAATGAGGGGTATTAGTGCACCTGATTTCAGCGAAATGGAGCCAGGCGGTCAAATGAGGGGTATTAGTGCACCTGATTTCAGCGAAATGGGGCCAGGCGATCGAATGAGGGGTATAAGTGCACCTGATTTCGGCGAAATGGGGCCAGTCGATCGAATGAGGGGTATAAGTGCACCTGATTTCGACGAAATGGGGCCAGGCGGTCGAATGAGGGGTATAAGTGCACCTGATTTCAGCGAAATGGGGCTAGGCGATCGAATGAGGGGTATTAGTGCACCTGATTTCAGCTAACTTGACCTACCACACGCTACACCATTCCGCCACCCCCGCACACCTGCACCCGCATCCTGCAACTTTTACACTGTATGCTCATACAGTTGCATCACCTCCAAAGAAGCATTTTGACTAAATTTCTCCTTCTCATACAGGCTTAGCCCCTTCTGTTCGCTAATGAGCGGCATGGCCTGCAATACTTGCGAATTTAAACTTCAATGACTGTTACACAACTTCAACGTAACCTGATCAGCAGACACAGATGTATTCTTGCAGCGGGAGCCCGCTTCCGCACTATCTAATAGGAGGCATTATTAATGATCTCAGCCATTCAAGAAGTAACCGGACGGATCGCCCCGCCTGACGAAAAAGCTACCCTGCGCGCGGTGCTCCGCCTGAACAGTCTGACCAAGCCGCCCGGAAGCCTCGGGCGGCTGGAGGCGCTGGCTGTCCGGTTGGCCGGAATCTCCAAAGTAGAGCAGCCCTGCTACAGCAAACGAACGGTAGTGGTTATGGCCGCAGACCATGGGGTCTGCTGTGAAGGCGTCAGTGCTTTTCCGCAGGAGGTCACCATGCAGATGGCCTATAACTTCCTCAGCGGCGGGGCGGCTGTGAATGTGCTGGCCCGTCAGGGCGGTGCTGAGGTACAGTTCGTGGACATCGGGATCAACGGCGATATCGAGCACCCGCAGCTGATTAACCGTAAGGTCCGCCGGGGCACAGACAATATGGCAGCAGGCCCGGCGATGAGCCGGGAGGATGCACTGCGCGCGATTCTGGCCGGAGTTCATGTGGCGCAGGAGGCGGTGAAGAACGGAACGGAGATTTTCATTACCGGGGAGATGGGCATCGGGAATACGACAGCCAGTGCGGCGGTCTTGTGCGCACTCGAAGGCATTCCGGCAGAGACGGCGGCTGGGCGGGGGACAGGCATTAACGATGAGCGGCTCCAGCACAAAATCTCGGTAATCGAACGTGCCCTCCAGGTAAATAACCCCGATCCCGCTGATCCGGTTGATGTGCTCGCCAAGGTCGGGGGGCTTGAGATTGCCGGTCTGGCCGGGCTGATTCTCGGAGCGGCGGCCCTGCGGATTCCGATCATTCTGGACGGCTTCATCTCCGGGGCGGCAGCCCTGATCGCCCGGGCACTGGCACCGGAATCTACAGCGTATATGATCGCTTCCCATGTATCTGGTGAACAGGGGCATAAGCTGATGCTGGACCGCCTCGGTCTGGAAGCGCTGATCGATATGGGCCTGCGGCTGGGAGAAGGCACTGGGGGCGCGCTGTGTTTGCATTTCATCGAAGCGGTCTGCCGGATTATGCGTGAGATGGCAACCTTCGAGAGTGCGGGCGTCTCCGGATCGGAGAGCGTATGAGCATTCTGGTCACAGGCGGGGCACGCAGCGGCAAAAGCGGCTTCGCCGAGCGTCTGACCCGCAAGCTGGCTGACTCGCGGCAGGCGGTCTATGTGGCAACCGGACAGGCTTTTGATGCGGAGATGGAAGCGCGGATTGCGTTGCACCGGCAGCAGCGGCAGGCGGACGCGGACGGCTTCCAGTGGGAGACACTGGAGGAGCCGCTTAAGCTCGCAGCACTGCTGGAGCAGCTCTCCGGCAGCGGCCAGACTGTGCTGGTGGACTGCCTGACGCTCTGGCTGTCGAATCAGCTGCTGGCTGTGGAGGAGAGGAGCGACAGGCAAAAATTCGTGGAGGATGAAATTGCCGGTCTGGAGCAGGCGGTCTCCGGCTTCGAGGGAACGCTGATCCTCGTTACCAATGAGGTTGGTGGCGGCATTGTGCCGGAGTATCCGCTGGGCCGGCTGTACCGTGATTTGGCCGGAAGGATGAACGCCCGGCTTGCTGCCCGGTGCGGGCAGGTATTTCTTGTTACCGCCGGAATCCCGGTTGAGCTGAGAAGCCGGGAGTATCTTCTGTGAGTGCGCGGGGGAGCGCCGCAGCCGCGTTTCAGTTCCTGACGCGGTTTCCGGTCAGAAGCAGCGGGGAGTTCTCGCCGGAGCTGCTGCGCGCGAGTGTGGTCTATTATCCGCTCGTGGGGGCAGCCATCGGCCTTAGCACGGCGCTCGGTGCCGCAGCGGCAGGCTGGCTGCTGCCGGCTTGGCCTGCCGCTGTCGTCACCCTCATCCTGTGGGTGGGGCTGACCGGCGGGCTGCATT
Organism: Paenibacillus sp. FSL R7-0210; assembly: GCF_038009085.1. NCBI lineage: Bacteria > Bacillati > Bacillota > Bacilli > Caryophanales > Paenibacillaceae > Paenibacillus > Paenibacillus sp. FSL R7-0210. The sequence continues at coordinate 4,933,001 of NZ_JBBPAR010000001.1, read as the reverse complement.
TGGACGGCTGGATGGACACTGCCGATGCCCTGCTCAGCTACCGCTCCAGGGAGCGGATGCTGGAGATCATGAAGGACAGCCGTGTCGGCGCTATGGGCGTGCTGGCCTGCGTGCTGCTCCTGCTGCTGAAGGCCTCGCTGCTGGCGGCATGGCTCGAAGGCGGCAGCTTCAGCCTGCTGCCGCTGCTCCTGCTGCCGCCGGTCTGGGGCCGCTGGTACATGGTGCGGGCGATGGCCCGCTATCCCCTGGCCCGCGGCAATGAAGGGCTGGCCGCCACCTTCGGCGGGCTGCCTGCCCGGCAGGAGCGGCGCGCGGGCCTGAGCGCCGCACTGCTGACGCTGGCCGCTGCCGCTGCGCCTCTGGCGCTGGGCGCGGGCGGCGGGGCCTGGCCGCTGCTGGCGGCTGTGGCCATCCTGGCGCCGCTGGCTGCGGCGGCCTGCGGCCGGCTCGCTGCGCGGCGGATTGGCAGCCGGCTCGGCGGGCTCACCGGCGACGTCTACGGCGCGCTGGGCGAGCTGCTGGAGACGGTGGTCCTGCTTGTGCTGGTACTGGCCCAGCACAACCTGCCTTAGCGGGCTGCGCGGCAACCGCCCGCGTCCGTCTGAATTATGCGCCGTGCCTACGCAGCATTTAAGCGCCGCTTCGCGCCGCGCACGTAGCGAACAATTAGTGATACATGTATTCTGTGCAACTAAAAACAGTGAAACGGCAGGCTTTCTTCTTGTAACTGTAGTCTGTACAACTAAATTTACCTGAATGGGCGAAAATCCAGATATAGAGGCGGTATAAATGTACGAAATACAGCTAAAAGGAAATTCGGCGTCAGACCAAGCGATTTAGTTGTACAAACTGCAATTAGGCCACCCCTTGCACCCTAACCGGGGCACGGCGAACCCTGAAGGACTGAAAAAGTAAATTCGATGGGCCAAATGTATGCGGAAAACCGAACACAATCGGTAGCGCGAAGGTAATCCGGCCAAATGTATGCGGAAAACCGAACACAATCGGTAGCGCGAAGGTATTCCGGCCAAATGTATGCGGAAAACCGAACACAATCGGTAGCGCGGAGGTATTCCAGCCAAATGTATGCGGAAAACCGAACACAATCGGTAGTGCGGAGGTAATCCGGCCAAATGTATGCGAAAAACCGAACACAATCGGTAGCGCGAAGGTAATCCGGCCAAAGTATGCGGAAAACCGAAGACATACTATGTGATTTCGTGTAACTAATCGCTGCTTCGCCCTGTCCTTGTGCGCCGCGCCGGCCCTTCACCTATACGCCGCATCGCCCGGCGACCAACACCTGCGCCGCCGCTAAGCGCCGGCAGCAGCAAGAAAGCGAGGAAGATGAACATGGAAGATACAGCCTCATATATAGGCGCAATAGGCGCACTAGGCGCACTAGGCGCAGCCCGGTCAGCGGAAGCCGGACTGGGGCGGCCCGGCGCCGTGCTGATGATCCAGGGGACAGCCTCCGATGTCGGCAAAAGCCTGGTCACTGCCGCCATCGGGCGGATTATGACCCGGGACGGCTACCGGACGGCCCCGTTCAAGTCGCAGAATATGGCGCTGAATTCCTATGTCACAGCGGACGGCAAGGAAATCGGCCGTGCCCAGGGGATGCAGGCGGAAGCCTTCGGCATTACGGCTACCAGCGATATGAATCCGATTCTGCTGAAGCCCTCCGGGGAGATGAGTGCGCAGATTGTCGTGCATGGGGTGCCGCATGCCGCCCTCAGCGCGAGGGAATACCGTGAGAAGTTCCTTCCCGAAGCTAAGGACACCGTAATGGATGCGCTCGGGAGGCTGCGGGAGGTTTATGATATTGTGCTGATGGAGGGTGCGGGCAGTCCGGCGGAAATCAATCTTAAGAGCCGGGATATCGTCAATATGAATCTGGCCGGATGGGCAGATGCGCCTGTGCTGCTGGTCGCCGACATTGACCGCGGCGGGGTCTTCGCCTTCATCGTCGGAACCCTGGAGCTGCTGGAGCCGCATGAACGCGCCCGGGTGAAGGGCTTCATCATCAATAAATTCCGCGGGGATGTCTCCCTGTTACAGCCCGGACTAGACTGGCTGGAGGAGCGTACAGGCATTCCAGTGCTGGGGGTGCTGCCGTTCCTGCCGAAGCTGCGGATTGAGGCAGAGGATTCCGTAGTACTGGATGGAACGTCCGGCCGTCAGCGGGAGGATTCCGCGAAGGAGCTTGATATCGCGGTCATCCGTTATCCGCGGATCTCCAACTTCACCGATTTCGATCCGCTGGAGGAGGAGCCGGATACCGTCTTACGCTACGTGCAGTCGGCAGATGAGCTGGGAACGCCCGATGTAATTATCCTGCCGGGCACGAAGAACACCGCTGCTGACCTGCAATATCTGCGCGAGCAGGGTTTCCCTGCTGCAATCGAGCGTGCGCTGGAGCGGGGAACAGAGCAGCTTGCCGGAATCTGCGGCGGGTATCAGATGCTGGGCTTGAAGCTGCTGGATCCCCATGCCGTAGAGAGTGCGGAGCCGGGAGAGAGCGAGGGGCTGGGATATCTGCCGCTCTCGACAGCTTTTCTCCAGCACAAGACTACGGTGCGGGTGAGCGGCAGGCTGGCTGCGGATCATCCCCTGCGGTTAAGCACCACAGCCAATGGTGTAACACCGGAAGTTTTGCCTGTCGCTGGTTATGAGATACATATGGGAACAACCACGAACCACGATCCGTCTTCTGTACTCAGCCTGTTTACGCTGGCCGGACCGGAAGGACAGGCTGTGCCGGAGGGGTGGGGAACCCGGGACGGTAGAGTCTGGGGCAGCTATCTGCACGGGCTGTTCCATAACGATGCCCTGCGCCGGAGCTGGCTGAACGGACTGCGCAGCTCCAAGGGGCTGACACTGCTAACGGCGACCTTCTCGGCTGCCGAACTCCGTGAACAGGAATTTGACCGGCTGGCAGATGCTGTGGAGTCCCATTTGAATATGGCTGCGGTATATGCAATCATGGGTCTGCCTGGAGGTGGAGAATAGCCATGCTGCTTGCAGTGCTGCTGTTTGTTGTAGCTGGTCTCGCTGAGATCGGCGGCGGATACCTCGTCTGGCTCTGGCTGCGGGAATCGCGCCCGTTATGGTATGGATTAGCAGGTTCGGTTATCCTGATCGCCTATGGTATAATCCCGACCCTGCAGAAGTTTCCTTCGTTTGGCCGGGTATACGCCGCTTATGGCGGAGTATTCATCGTGCTGGCTGTACTGTGGGGCTGGCTGGTGGACCGCAAGACGCCGGATCTCTACGACTGGATCGGGGCCGGCATCTGTGTCATCGGGGTATCCGTCATTTTATGGGCGCCAAGGCACTGAGCAACAACCTTCACTTTTCCATAAAAAAAGCAGTTCCAAAGGCCACATCGCCTCGGGAACTGCTTTTCTATTTAATAGCTGGTCCGGCGGATCTTCAAGCTCTGTATCAGCATCAGTATCAGTATCAGCGTCAAAAATAGTTGGATTTTCGGCACTTGTTCATGCACCACGGGCACCTTACCAAGCAATAGTTGGAAAAAAGGCACTTAAAAAAGCTGGAATTACCGAAAAAAGAGAATTCACCCGATAATAAGTTACACTTTTCCAACTAAAATCCTCTAACGTTCCAAAATTGCCGAATTAAGATACATTTATCCAACTAATTCCTGCATCACGCTAACGGCAGCAGCATTCACAGAGGTCCCAGCACTCCCTTCCACTAAACAAGATATCGTTTGAAAATCAATTCACAACTATAAGCGCTCCCGCTATCTCCACATGACCGCTCTTAGCACCCTCAAATCTTAAACTGCTGAGCGGCCTTCTGCAGCTTCACGGCCTGCTGGTAGAGGTGCTCGACAGTTAGGGCATGACCCTCCAGCTCTTCATGCTGGCGTGCCGAGTTGTCGGCAAGCGTGTCTGCGTTCTGCTGCGACTTGGCGGTAATCTGCGCCGTTTCTTCTACAGAGGCACTGACTTCCTCGGTGCCTGCTGAGATCTGCTGGGTTGCGGCAGAGACGGACTGGATGCTGTGATTGATGCTCTGAATGAGGATCAGCAGGTGATTGAAGGCGTTGCCTGCTTCGACCACCTTATTCACTCCGGAAGCCACTTCAGCGTTGACATGGTTCATTTCGGATACGGACTGGTTCATATCCTCCTGCAGACTCAGCAGGAATTCACGGATCTGCTCATTGGATTCCTTGGACTGCTCGGACAGCTTACGCACTTCCCCGGCCACCACAGCGAATCCGCGGCCATGCTCTCCGGCACGGGCAGCCTCAATGGAAGCATTGAGCGACAGCATCTGAATCTGCTTGGTAATCTCCGTAATCCCCTGCACGACTTCACCGATCATCAGCGAGCGTTCGTTCATCAAGCGGAACTGCTCCAGTGACTGTTCGGAGGCCTGCTCTACCTGGCGCATCTGCTCCACTGCACTCTGGGCAATATCATTGCCGCTCTGGGCTTCGGTGGAAGCCTCGCTGATCTGCTCGGTGACCTCACCTGCAGCGGAGGCAATATGCTGGATGCCCATATTGATCTCATCCATGGCGCGGGAGTTATCCATCGCGCTGCTGGCAATCATGGTACTGCCCTTGCCGATCTCTTCCACAGAGGCCGCTGAATGTTCAGCCATCTCATTAAGGATCTGGACACGCGTCTTCAGATCATTGGAATCGGCCACTACTGTCCCGGAGGTATCCAGCACATGTCCGATCATCTCCTTCAAGCGCTCACTCATGATACGGAAGCTCTCGGAGAGCTGTCCGACTTCATCGGTACCCTTAAGCGTGAGCGCTTCAGTGAAGTCGCCGCCCGCCAGCTTGTTGCTGTAGGCCGCAAGCTTAGAGATCGGACGGGTGATTCTGCGGCTCATGAAGCCAGCGGCAGTGACGCCTACCACCAGCGCCAGCAGGGTAATTCCTGCGCTTGTCCACAGGATGCTGCTCATTTTGTCTTGGACGAAGTTCATATCGGCGCTTGCAGCTACAATCATGGTTGTTCCGGGAACACCGACATAGGCACTTTTATGTATACCGTGGCTATCACTATAGATTTCACTAAGCCCTGTCTTTCCTTTGGAGGCTTGCTCCATGGCAGGCGATACTTCTAAGGCTTCATCCGGCTGGAGCTTGGCGCCATGATCTGCGGTCAGGACAGTGGCCTGGCCATCCTTCAGATTGATGAGGAAGAGAGTATCCACATCCAGCTTTTTACGCTTGTCTTCCAAATAGAATTCGACATTGGTCCTGGCCTGCTCATTCTTGTTCAGGGTCTGCTGCGCACTGGTTGCATTCAGGTTCTTATAGGCATCCTGGGCGGCGGCACTCAGAGACTTGTCGATCTGCGGAATGACATAGCTGTTAATGGTGCCGATAGATATAATGTAGAAGCTGATACTCAACGTAAGAGAAGTGAGTAGCAAAACGACAAACAGCAACAGCGTAAATTTGCGACTAATTGATTTTTTGAAGCCAAACATGGCATTCGCTCCTTTTTACGTGAAATGCATCTTAATCTCCATATTCTATAGAATTAACCTCCGGTTGAATAGTGAAAATTTGCAATATACTGCATTATTTTCAGAAATAACTGAATATTTAATGACTCTATCACCAATTCGCCAAAAAGAAGCAACGAAATGCCGTTTTTCTGAAAATTTAAAATTTCATAGCATGTTAGCTTTGTATGTGATAGAGTAGTAATGTTTTGTTTCTTGACTACTGCGATCCGCGGTTCGTAACCATCCCGCGTAACCAAAACTAGGAGGAATACCAGGCATTATGTTTAATTTGTTGTGGGGCGTTTGTTTTGTTGTCGTTAATTTTGTGTTTTTTCTGCTGTGCTACCGCTTATTCGGTAAAAAAGGGCTCTACGCCTGGGTCGGCATGGCGACCGTAGTCGCTAATATCCAGGTCGCCAAGACCATTGCGATGCCGTTCGATATCGTGATGACGCTGGGCAATACGATGTATGTCACGCTCTATATGACCAGTGACCTGCTCAATGAGCGGTACGGCCGGGCTGAAGCGCGGAGCGCTGTGTGGTTCGGCTTCTTCACACTGCTGATGACGACCGTCATTATGCAGATGGTGCTGGTGTTCAAGCCGCAGGAGACGGACATTGCCCAATCCGCGCTGCGGACGATATTCGGCCTGATGCCGAGACTGGCGCTGGGCAGTCTGACCGCTTATTTTATCAGCCAGTTCCTGGATGTACGGCTCTACGCCTGGATACGAAAGTATTACGGCAGCTCTAAGCAGCTATGGATTCGCTCGAACGGCAGCACGATGATCAGCTCCTTTGTCGATACGCTGATCTTCTGTACGATTGCTTTTGCCGGAACCTATGACATGAAGGTGTGGACCGAGATTCTGCTGACCACCTACCTGTCCAAGTTCATCCTCACGGCCGCCGGCACGCCGGTGCTGTATCTGGGCCGTTCCTTCAAATTTGCCGAAGAAGAGCAGAAGCCTGTTATCCGGGACTAAGCCTCCCGATGATTAAAGCCCCAGCCCCTGGAGATCCGGGAGCTGGGGCTTTTGTGTGCCGTGATGTATAGCGGACTCGCGAACTAACTTGAAGCTTCCTGAACCCTCAGCAGAATTACAGGTTAAGCACTGTCCATTCTTTGGGGAAGCGGGTCAGCGTCTGCGGACCTTCGGCGGTGACCAGCACATCGTCCTCAATGCGCACACCGCCGAGACCCGGCACATAAATTCCCGGCTCTACGGTGAAGACGTTGCCGTTCTGGATAATGTCCGTATTGAGCCCGTGCAGCGAAGGATATTCATGGGTGTCCATGCCCAGCCCGTGTCCGACACGGTGCATGAAGTACTCCCCGTAACCTGCGGCGTCAATGACATCACGTGCCGCCTTGTCGACAGAACCGAAGGACGCTCCGGCCACGGAGGCGGCAATGCCCGCTTCATTGGCAGCAAGCACAGCACTATATATATCACGCAGTCTGCTGTCCACTTCACCTACCGCGAAGGTGCGGGTAATATCGGAAGCGTAGCCTCCGGCATACACACCGAGGTCGAACATAAGCAGATCGCCCGGCTGAATAAGGCGTTCGCCCGGTACGCCGTGTGGGAGGGCCGTTTTCGGACCGGACAGCACCATCGTGTCGAAGGAGGGGCCGGAGGCACCGGTTTTTTTCATCAGATACTCCAGCTCCGCTACCAGTTCAATCTCGCTGACGCCGGCTTTGACATGTGCCAGACCCTGACGGAGAACCTCCTCCACCAGCTCGGCGGCATGCTGCATGATGCGCACTTCCTCCGGGGTCTTGACCGCGCGCATCGCCCGTAGCAGATGGCCGATATCCTGGTAGGAACCGGCGGCGACCGCTTCTGCGAGGAGTTCATACCGGCTGACGGAGAAGTGTTCCTTCTCGATGCCGATGCTGCCCGGACTAACATTGCCGAAGCGTGACTTCAGCAGAGCGTACGGGTTGTCCGTGTCACTGTGTGTCAGAATCGTCTTGACCGAGGAGGCGGCATGCGCGGCTTCGGCGTCCAGCGCCGGAACGATCAGCACCGGGTTCTCGCCCCGGATCAGCAGCAGGCCCAGAAAACGTTCATGCGGGTAGCTGGCAAAGCCCGTCAAATAGTACACATGCTTGGGATCGGTTACGAGCAGGGCATCCAGGCTTGCGGCTGCCATGTCCTGCTCCAGTTGTTGCAGAGCTGCATTCATTTCATTAGTTCCCCTTTCATCTACACGCTTGAACAGCAATGTTCCCATTATAATTCATAAAAATGGATGCTGCACCTCCCGTTATCACTGCAGCCTCAGTCGTTTGAGGAAGAGAAGCACAGGGTAATAGTTGCCACAATCAGGATCTGATAATACTTGAAGGAGGTTAGGAATATGAATGGATCAAAAATAAGGTTACTCTCCCGGACCTGTCTGCTGCGTGTAACACTGGTCTTGCTGATGACGTTGCTGTCAGCCTGCACTTCCGCTGCACAGGAGGATAGTCTGCAGGAGAATGGGGCAGAAGGCAGTCCGCCGGTCAACGCCCAGCCTGATGAAGCTCCGGGTGTATCCCCGGATTTCCCCTATACTGCTGAGACTTTAGCCAGCGGACTGGAGGTTCCCTGGGAGATGGCGTTTGCAGCGGATGGACGAATTTTCATTACAGAGCGTTCCGGCAGCCTGCGTGTCATGGAGAACGGCAAGCTGCGCGATGCTCCGCTGCTGAAGCTCTCGGATCCTTTTGTCAGCAAGGGAGAAGGCGGGCTCTTGGGGCTTGCGCTGGATTCTGATTTTGAGCAGAATGGACGGGCTTATGTCTACCACACATACCGTACCGAAGAGGGCGAACCGGCGAACCGGGTGCTGCAGCTTCAGATTGGAAGCAGCTCAGCAGAGATCAGCCGGGTTCTGCTGGATCATATCCCGGGCGACACCAACCACAACGGCGGGCGGATCAAGATTGGCCCGGACGGGTACTTGTACATCACCACAGGTGACCGCTATGATCCGGAGCTGGCGCAGGACAAGGATAATCTGGGCGGCAAAATCCTGCGGATTACGGCCAGCGGCTCCATCCCCGAAGACAACCCGTGGCCCGGATCGCCGGTCTACAGCATGGGTCACCGCAATGCCCAGGGGCTGGCCTGGCAGCCGGAGAGCGGGGCGCTCTACAGCTCCGAGCATGGCCAGTCCAATCACGATGAGCTGAATCTCATCAAGGCCGGAGCCAATTATGGCTGGCCGCTGATCGAAGGCGATGAGACCGGAGACGGCCAGCCGAAGCTGGTGACTCCGCTGGTCCACAGCGGAGAGGAGACCTGGGCTCCGTCAGGAATGACCTTCATTACGCAGGGACCCTGGGCCGGTGAGCTGCTGGTTGCAAGTCTGGCCGGACAGCAGCTCCTAAGGGTATCGCTGTCGCCTGCGGGCGGAACGCCTTCCATTACCAGCCTGTTCAAGGAAAAGTACGGGCGAATCCGCAATGTGACGGAAGGGCCGGATGGCACCTTGTACCTTATGACCAACAACCGCGACGGCAGAGGAAATCCGCAGGCGCAGGATGACCGGCTGATTGCGCTGCGTCCGGACTGGAAGTGAAGAATGGCCGTTTTTTGACTATGTTAACCCTCTGAAATGATGTAACATAACCTTAACTAGCATATACTTACTCGGATTAGGCCAGGCCGCTACAATTGCCTATAGGACCTATATGCAGGAGAGGGGAAGATGTCCATGCAAGGAAAAACGGTGCTGGTCACCGGTGCAAACTCCGGGATGGGGCTGGCTACAACCGTGGAAATGGCCCGCAGGGGAGCAACTGTCATTATGGCCTGCCGCAGCCTTAAGCGGGGGGAAGAGGCTCTTGCCGAAGCGGTGCGGCAGAGCGGCTCCAGCCAGATCCGGCTGATGCTGTGCGATCTCGCTTCCTTCGATAGCATTCGCGCTTTTGCCGGGGCGTTCACTGCCGAATATCCTGTGCTGGATGGTCTGATCAATAACGCAGGGGTGGTAGCGCTGAAGCGTGAGCTGACAGCAGATGGCTACGAGCTGGATCTGGGCGTGAATCATCTGGGGCACTTTCTGCTGACCCACCTGCTGCTGGATAACCTCAAGGCTGCTGAACAGGGGCGGATTGTTGTCGTGGCATCGGGAGCGTATAAGATCGGCAAGCTCTATCTGGAGGATCATACGCTGTCGCGCGGCTTCAATCCGGCCAAAGCGTACGGCCGCTCCAAGCTGGCGAATATTCTCTTCACCCGTGAGCTGGCTGCGCGCCTGAAGGGAACGCAGGTGACGGTGAACAGCCTGCATCCGGGTGCAGTGGGAACGAGCATCGGCGTGAACCGGGAGACGGGCTTCGGACGCCGGGTTCTGAAGCTGGTGTCCTACTTCTTCCTCACTCCAGAGCAGGGGGCGGATACGGCCATCTATCTGGCGACTGCACCGGAGCTGGACGGGGTAAGCGGGCAATATTATTACCGCCGCAAGATCAAGGAACTGACGCCACGGGCGGAGGATACAGAAGCGGCCGCACGATTATGGAAATGGAGTCTGGAACAGACCGGGCTTGAATAATGCTGTTTCAGTGAGGTTGCTTCAGCTTTACTGAAACTGTAGAACTGCTGCGTAATAAGACCGGCTTGGAGTATAATTACTCTACGGATGTTCATACCACAATTAGGAGGACGTACAGCATGGATTGGCAGGCTTACAGTATAGAGGATGCGGTGATAGAGGATTTGGAAGCAATTGTGGAGATCTATAATTCGACGGTTGCCGGAAGAGTGGTAACTGCGGATCTTGAACCGGTTAGCGTGGAGGAGCGGGTGGGATGGTTCCATGAGCATAGCAGCCATCACCGGCCGCTGTGGGTACTGAGACAGGGGGGCGAGATCGCGGCCTGGTTCAGCTTCCAGTCGTTCTACGGACGTCCGGCTTACAATGGAACAGCAGAGATTAGTGTCTATGTAAATGAGAAATTCCGCGGCAGCGGTGCGGGAAGTATTCTGCTGGCCAAGGCGGTGGAGGAATGTCCGCGCCTTGGGCTGCAGAATCTGGTCGGATTCGTATTCGGCCATAACGAGCCCAGCCTTGCCCTGCTGCGGAAGTTCGAATTCAAGGAGTGGGGGCTTTTGCCGGGAGTCGCGGTGCTTGACGGCATCCCGCGCGATCTGGTTATCATCGGCCGCAAGCTGTAAATATATAAATCGACAGGCCTTATTGAGGTTGCGGAGGAGCGCTGAAGGCGGAACGGCATTCCTCTTCCGTAATCCATGATTCTGACCAGACCTGGAGGTCGCGGATGACGGATTCCAGCGCCCGGCCTTTGCCTGTAAGCGAATACTGGATGCGGACGGGGGTCTCAGGGAACACCTCGCGCAGCACGATGCCTTCCTGCTCCAGCTCCTTCAGCCGTTCGGACAGCAGCCGGCCGCTGACAGGCAGCGAGGACTCAATTTCCCCGAAGCGCTGGGGACCCTGCAAAAGCTGATAGATGATTAAGCCCGTCCAGCGTCTGCCGATAATATCCATGCTTTTTTGTAATCTTGGACATAACTCTGTGGATTTCATTAGGCTCACCTCTTACTGTACATTATAAACGAAAAGACCTGTGCCTAAAACAAATTTGAAGGAATATAGCCGCATGAAAGGATGATTCCCATGGCAAAAAAGAAGAAGAACACACCGGCCCCGCGCCCTGCGGCAACGGATGCTCCGGCAACCCTGAAGGATATGCTGAGCGGCGAGGTTCTGGAGAAGCTAAAGGCGCAGTCCGATGCGCTCAAGGCAGAAGAACGGGACAAGAAGGAGGCTGCCCTAAAGGCAGCCGAGGATAAGCGCAAGGCGGAGCAGAAGCGGCTGGAGAATGATTTCGGCCATCTGCTGGAGAACAGCAATCAGGACTGGTCCAAATTTAAATAAAATAAATCTTTACCAGAATAAGGGTTGACAATCTGCTGCAAGGCCATATATTATTGGGTTTATCATTTAGAGAAGGGAGGCTGACGGATCATGATTGGAACAAATGAACGGAACAGACAGCAGGATCACCTGACAACCGCATATGTACGATCTGATCTCATCGCCTTCGTCCGGAAGACATAATGCGCAGGGTATTGCTGCTGATGTCTGAACTGAATACAGGTGTGCTTTGAACGGGTGCAAGCTTCAACGGGAAGCTGCACTTAGCGCGCCGGGAGCCGCATGATCAGAACTGGTCTGCGGCTCTTTTTTGTGTACCTGGAAACCCAACCTGAGAGGAAATGAAAATAGATATGAATAGCATGAAGCAACAAGCGGGAGAGATGTCCCGCTATAAACATGAGGTGGCCCTTCCGGGCGGCGACCTCAAAATCTACGCCAGTGAGCAATTATTCGGCACGCTGGATTACAAGGTCCTGGAGATGGCTAATAACAATCTTCAGATACCAAATATCGAATATATGAGCTATACCCCGGATGTACATGTAGGCGTCGGAACTTGTATCGGCACTACGGCTGTCTGGGATGCCGAATCAGGCTATGTGTCGCCGTCCATTGTGGGCAGCGATATCGGCTGCGGGATGCGCGTGCATCTGACCAACCTGCACGTGGATGATCTGCGAGAAGTGAAGCTGCGCCGCAAGCTGGTCCGGGCCATTGAGCGGTATCTGCCGATGGAGGCCCAGCAGCGCGGCCACTACAGCGATATCCGGCTGGAGAATATCGTACGCAAGGGACTGCACGGCCTGCCGAACAAATATATCCCGGACAGTTATACGCCGAAGAAATCAAGTGCGCTTTCCCACGTGGAGATCAGCAAGCTGGGCTTCGACGAAGAGATTCTGAATGAGCTGCCGGACATGGCCTGGCACCGGGGCCACCGCCAGCTCGGAACTCTTGGCGGCGGCAACCATTTCGTGGAGATTCAGGCGATTGAGATCGCAGAGGAGCAACGGGAGGTGGCGGAAGCCTGGGGGCTTCGGGACGGGCAGATTGCTGTCATGATCCACTCCGGCTCACGGGCCTGGGGCGGCATGGTCAATCAATTCTGTACCCCGGCCTTCGCCAAGGTCATGAGCCAGCTGGGGCTGGGCAGCGCCGACCCGCGCTTGATCTATGCGCCTCTGGCGCATCCGCAGGCCCAACGCTATGTTAATCTGATGTACTCGGCACTGAACTATGCGGTAGTGAACCGTCACCTGATTGCTTATGGAGTCCGTGAGGGCTTCCGGGACGTCTTCGGCACGAAGTGCGAGCTGCGTACCCTTTACGATCTGATGCACAATTACGCCTGGGAAGAGAAGACTTCCGCAGGCAGCAAGTTCGTCCACCGCAAAGGAGCCACCCGCGCTCTGCCTGCGGAGCATGCGGATAATCCGCGCCCTTATGCGGGGACCGGACATCCGGCGCTGATTCCCGGCTCGATGGGTACGGCCTCTTATATCATGGTCGGCCAGCCCGGAGGGGAAGAGAATTATTATTCCATCTGCCATGGTGCAGGACGTATCCGCTCCCGCTCGGCCACGAAGCGGCTGGTGAGTGTCCAGGAATTCTCCCGGTCGATGAAGGTGGGAACGGAAGACGAGATTGTCGTGAACCAGCATTCCCTGGAATCTATCATTGACGAATCCCCCCAAGCCTATAAGAATGTAGATGAGATCATAGAAAGCGTTACGGGGGCCGGCCTGGCTGCCGTTGTGGCCAAATGCAAGCCGCTCGCAGCGATAAAGGGGACGAAATAAGGATGGAGCAGGAGAACAAGAAACCGGCTGTAATCTATGAATATGATGAAGAGAGAGCCGGCATTATCAAAGGCTACGATGTGTATGCCCGCCTGGTGGACGGTATCCTTGAAGCCCTCTACACCCGGTACGGTGTCCGTTACGAGCTGTATGCCAGCGATGATCCCAATAGCGAATACTGGAAGCTGCTGGAGAACGATGTGCAGAGCGGGAATGCCGGGGTGGAGCATGTGGCGCGGATTTTTGACCGTCTGGAGGACCGGACCTTCGTGTTCGATGATGAGAAGGAGCAGCCGGAGTACCATATCCATCTGTCGGTCCGCAATAATGTGCTCGCTTATCCGGCGATGGGCATTGCGCTGGCGCGGGTTCCGGTGTTTCAGGAGAACGGCATTAACTTTCAGGATTATGTATTTGCCGCATCGGATCAGCAGCTGCAGTTCTTCCTTGGTAATGTGCGCAAGCGTCAGCGGGAGCAGAATATCAACAAGGTGACGGTGTTCACCGACCGGCGCAACGGGATCTCCCGTGAGGATGAGCCGATTACGCGTGCGGTTAGGCGTGAAGAGGTGATTTTGGACGCCGGTATCAAAAAAGAGATCTACCGCTCGCTCGACCAGTTCTTCGATAGCGACCGGAGCTTCTATGTGACCTATGATATCCCGTACAAGCGGGGGATTCTGCTCTACGGGCATCCGGGCAACGGCAAGACCACCCTGGTCAAATCCATTGCCGGAAGCGTGCCGGGACCGGTGCTCTATTGGCAGATTACGGAGTATACGAGCAGCGAATCGGTGAATGAGGTGTTCGAGGCTGCGGCCCGGCTGGCGCCGATGGTGCTCGTGATTGAGGACATCGACTCCATGCCGCAGGAGGTACGCTCCTTCTTCCTCAACACGCTGGACGGGGCCACCTCCAAGGAGGGGATCTTCCTGATCGGCACGACCAATTACCCTGACAAAATCGACCCGGGTCTCATGAACCGCGCCGGGCGCTTCGACCGGGCCTATGAGATCAAGATGCCAAGCGAGGCGTTGCGCCTTGAATATCTGCAGCTGCGCGGCTTCTCCGCCTTCGCAGGTGAGGAAGGCACGGCCACTGCTGCGCGTCTGACCGGGGATTTCTCCCTGACCCAGCTCGGTGAGCTGTATGTCAGTGCTGCACTGGAATGGCATGAGAACGGCACGGCAGATGTGGAGCTTCTTGTGCGCGGCATGCGCGGCGAGCTGGACAAGGGCCGCAAACGGGAATGGATGAAGGATGCATCGTCCAGCATCGGCTTTTATTGAATAAAATACGTGGAGAGCAGGCTGCCAGCGCGAATGAGGCTGGGGAATGAATCGCCAGAGTTAGCATACAGGGGGCCGGGAGGCTCCCTTTGTGCTGAATTTGAGCTCCTCCGCCGTTGCTGGCTGCTAGCCTTCGGTATTTACAAATTAGAGGTTTCGGGGTCATCTGGGGAGTTATGCGGACACAGAGGACGTTATTGGGCGAAAAAGACGGCTTTTCTGCTCGTATCGGACTCAGGAGCGCCTATATTGTATTGTGGAGCGTAAACGGAGGCCGGAGAGGGGGCTTAACGGCATCTGAGTCCGCCAGGCATGCGAAATGCTGTGTTCCGGCCAAATAAGGGATCTCCAGTCCGCAACGGGAGTGGCGGGGTTCGCACCCCCGCACACGCCCCCCGCACATCGCGCCCCCTGCACATCGCCCCCTGCACCATCGCATCTCGGTCCATTGGGATCCCGCACCATCGCCCCTCCGGGGAAGAAGGACTTTGCTTGCGAACAAAATGGATGATTTCAGGAAATTTCGTACAGAGGTGTAACTTTTCGCATTCTCATACGTGGATGGAGTAAGGGGGGAGGAGATGGAGCCAAATTCGCTGGATGAACTATATGAACATTATGTTGACGACATCTACCGCTATCTGCACTCCCTCTGCCAGGACCATCATGCGGCTGAAGATTTGATGCAGGATACCTTTTACCGGGCGTATCTGTATTTGGAGGATTGCCGGGAGGAGCGGATTAAGCCGTGGCTGTTCCGGGTCGCATATAATGCATTCGTGGATTATACGCGCAAAGAGAAGCGGAGCGTGGCGAAGGAAGGCGCTTATTTCAGCAGCCTGCCCCACCCGGAGACAACGGAAGGCACTCTGTTGAAGCAGGAACGGTGGGAGGAAGCGGAGCGGGCGCTTAGCCTGTTGCCGGAGGGGCAGCGCCATGCCCTGCTGCTGCACGATGTGCACGGGCTGAGCTATAAGGAAGCTGCTGGCATTATGGAGGTGGGCCTGTCCCAATACAAGATACTCGTATTCCGCGCCAGGCAGAAGCTGCGTGAAGCGGATCGGAGGAGGAATGAGCATGAGTGAGGAATTCAAAGAGAAGCTGCGCCAATACAGCGAGGGTACCCTTCCGGAGGAAGAGCGTGAGGAGCTGGAGAGTGAGCTGGCGAAGCTTGAAGCGTATCAGTTGTATCTGGAGGAGCAGATGGAACGGGAGGAGCAGGACGGGCAGGTCACCGGGAGTTGGACCAAGACGGACCCGCAAGGAAGCGCAGCACCAGGGTTCAAGAAGGCGAAAAAGAAGCGAAGAGAGAAGTCCATTATTCGCCGGGGCAAATGGAAGGCGCGGATTAACAATACACTTACTGTATTTTCGGCGTTCCTGATCTTTACGGTCATTAGCAGTATTATCACAGTAGTCTTCTACAACACCGGAGACCGGGGTGACACTTACCGTGATGTGGTAGAATCAGCGATTGCCGTTACCCGCCCCAACACCACGGTGCGGCTGTCATCGGATGCACATTATTTTTTCCGGATGGAGTTATCCGGGAATATGCTGAAGCAGGTGGGCAGCGAGAGCATTCAGGTCGGTAATTATTCACAGAATTTCCTTCTGGGACTGGCCAATAATGGTATATATAATTGGATGGATGAGCGGAACGGGTCTGGAAAAGTGTTCTATTATCCGTCTGCGAAGGGCGGCGCCGTTGGAGGGGATGATAATGACCAGTGGAAGAGGCTTGCGAAGCTTCCTGAAGGTACGGTTGCTGAGGCGTATCTGTCACTCGGCCATTTATATACCACAGATGAACTCCTGAAGCAGCTGGAGCCGCTGAACCTTCAGCCTGTCTGGTTCGGGGCGGATGCCGGACCTTCAACGAGGGAGAACGATGCGATCGTACACCCGCTTGGCTTCCCCTATTATCCTATCTGGCATAAGGATGATATGAAGAGATCAGAGGTCACCAAGGAAAAAACAGGCTGGTTCAGCTCCGTATCCTCCTACAGCAGCGTGTCGCCTTCCGTTGAGGCATACGGGAGCGGAGAACTACGAGATGCCAATTTCATCAAGACCCTTAAGCTGCTGCAGCAGCATCAGACACTCGCGGGCAGAGCGGTGTATATTGAACAGTTAGACACCTCCGTGGCCTATCTGGAGCAGAACGGGGTGAAGCTCTACGGAGCCGTTGTCACTGGACCGGTCAAGGAGCTGCTGAAGCTGCGCGAGGCTTCATGGGTGAGTCACCTCCAGGTAGGGGAAGTACGGCTTTGGAACTGGACGGAGTGAGGATCGCTATATATGAAAATGGCTAAAGGATCAGATCGCGGTGCCCTGCAGCTTCAATTTGCATTCCCTCTTCAGGGCATCGTACAATGATAGAACGTAAACTTGGATTTGAACATAAAAATGGCTGGGAATCGCAGTTTACCGCGCTTCTTAGCCATTTTGAATAAGGAGGAGAATGCAGATGAAGATTGGAGTGGTATCGGATACACATCTCTCAAGCCGGGCCAAGGGGCTGCCGTCCGTGCTTATGAAGGAATTTCGCCAGGTGGATATCATTCTGCATTTGGGCGACTGGGTGTCGCCGGAGATTTACGATATGCTCGCCGAGCTTGCTCCGGTAGAGGGGATTGCCGGGAACAACGATGGCTATGAGATTATTGAGCGCTTCGGCGAGAGCAAGATCCTTACGCTTGAAGGCATGCGCATCGGAATGATTCACGGACACGCTCCGTATTCCCGCAAAGGGACGGACGGTAATGCGCTGCTCGCTTTTGAAGGCCAGGACGTAGATTGCATTCTCTTCGGGCATTCCCATCAGCCGCTGATGCGCCGGGAGAACGGGATTCTGCTGTTTAACCCCGGATCGCCCACGGACAAACGCAGGGAGAAGCAATATTCCTTCGGCCTGATGGATATTGAAGATGGGAAGATTACAGCACGTCATGTCTTTTACGATTCCAGGGAATAAGGGGGCATAACTTTGCTGAATTTTCGCTTTGAACGGGCAGGTCTTGAGGATGTGGAGGAACTTGTACCGCTGTTCGATGAATACCGCAGCTTCTACGGCCAGCAGCCGGACAGGGAAGCCGCCAGGGAATTCCTGCAGGCAAGACTGGAGAACGGAGAGTCTGTTGTTTTCATGGCTGTTGCCGGTGAGGGTGAAGACAGGAGGATGTATGGTCTGGCACAGCTCTATCCCTCGTTCTCTTCCATCACGGTCCAGCCGGTATGGATTCTGAACGATTTGTTCGTAACGAAGGAGCAGCGGGGCCAGGGACTGGGCTCACTGCTGCTTGAAGGCGTGAAGGGCTTCGCCCAGGGGACAGGAGCCAAAGGTCTGACACTGTCCACCATGATGGACAACACCGGTGCCCAGCGTTTGTATGAAGCCCATGGATATGAGCGGGACGAGAGCTTTTTCACTTATCATTTATATTTCTGAAGATATAGTTAGGAGAGTTATAGTGGTGGAGACAAGCAGTAAGCTGGCTGTATTTTTTGATCTGGATGATACACTATATGACCACCTGGTCCCCTTCAGGGAAGCCGTACGTGAGGTGCTGGCCCCTGAGGAGGACAAGCTGGATTATGCGGAGCTATTCTACACGGTAAGGCATCACAGCGACTTGCTGTGGCCGAAGTATCTGCGCGGGGAGATGGAGCTGGAGGAGACGCGGGTGCTGCGGCTGGAGCTGGCTTTTGCCGAATATGGGTTGCCGCTCAACCGGGAGCAGGCGGTGCAGATACAGGCCTCCTATATTGCCCGCCAGTACACGATTGAGATGATTGACGGCGTAGCAGAGCAGCTTCAGCGGTTCATTAGCCTGGGCCATCCGGTAGGCATTATCACCAACGGCCCGCAGGAGCACCAGATGGGCAAGCTGCGCGGGCTGGGCATCGACCGGATCATTCCCCCGGAGATGATCTTCATCTCGGATGCTGTCGGTCTGGCGAAGCCGGACCCGGCCATCTTCGCTCATGTCAACAGGGTGACGGGAACTACACCGGAGAACAGCCTTTATGTGGGCGATACCTGGGCCAACGATGTAGTAGGCGCGCTGGCGGCAGGCTGGAAGGTATGCTGGTACAATCCGCGCGGGCGGCAGCCGGGCACGGACCATGCGCCGAGCTATATTTTCAAGAATTATAAGGAGTTCGGTGCGTTACCGCTGATATGACGGATTGAGTGATTACAAAGGCGCGTCCGATAATACAAACAAAGGTGCCCTCCATTGTGGAAGGCACCTTTTGGGTGTTGTAGCGCCGAGGATATAGGCCCCGGGTTTCACAGCGAGTAACTTTTAACAGAAATCCTGCAAGAATTGCAACAATCCAGCCCCATAGAAGCGGTTTATACTGAAATCCTGCCCAAAAGGCAACAATTCCAGCGCTAACTTGCGCTAACCACCGAAATTTGTGCAAATTATGCAACATTGTACTTCAGCCGGTAAATCGGAATAGAGGAATCCTGCAATATGTGCAACAATTCTCCTATACAGCGGCCGGTGAGGAAAGGCATCAGCAGCCTGCACCCATTAGCGTGATTTTGTGCTTCATGCCTAGTCAGCGCCAAGTGCCGCGCACCTTTTAGTCCGCGAATTGATACGTCGAATCGGTCAGATTCAGCCGTTTCTTCAGCTCAGAGGTGGCATAGATCTTGTTGTCGTCCGTAATGAAGAAGGCCTCAACCTTCTCCGGCAGTGCTTCGAGATACTTCATGCCTTCTTCCAGGCCCATGAGGAACACACCGGTGGAGAGCGCGTCCGCGTCAGTCGCGTTGGGGCTCATGATGGTGATACTCTTCAGCCCGTTCTGGGAAGGGAAGCCTGTACGCGGATCGAGGATATGGTGGTAACGCACTCCGTCCTGCATGAAGAAGCGCTCATACACCCCGGAAGCATCAATGACCTCATCGGTAATCTTAATCGTGCCCAGCTGGGTGCCCCGGCTCTGATCGGGGTCCTGCAGGCCGATATTCCACTGCGAGCCGTTCGGCTTGTTGCCAAGGGCGATAATGCTGCTGCCCCCGAGATTGATCATTGCGCTGTTCAGGCCCTGAGCCTTGAGATAGTCGGCGATCCGGTCAGCCGCATAGCCTTTGCCGATTCCGCCCATGTCCAGCACCATGCCTTCTTTGGCCAGCTTGACCGTCTTCGCAGCCTCATCGACAATCACATCCTTGTAATTGACCAGACTCCGCGCCTTGTCGATCGCCGCCTGGTCAGGCACATGCTCCCCTCCTTCGCCGATCGCCCATAGATCCACAAGCGGGCCAACCGTCGGATCATACAGCCCGTCCATTTCCTCAGCATATTTGAGGGAGAGCTTCACAATATCCAGCGTTTCATCAGACACAACAACGGCTTCTTTGCCGGCGGCTTGATTCACCGCGTACAATTCCCCGTTCGTCTTGGTGCGGCTGAACTCGATATCCATCCGTTCCAGCATAGCCTGAATGTCGTCCATATTCTTCTGTTCCACCGTATCGCCGAACACCTTGATATTCACAACCGTATCATAAATATAAAACGTCTGCTCCAGGGACTTCGTATCGCCGTCTTTGGAGGCAGTAGCGCCAGGGGTTCCGGTAGCAGCAGGGCTGTCTTCACTCTTGTTACCCATTGTAAGCCAGATTACCACAGCCGCAGCGATAACAACGACTAGAGCGGCCAGAATTACAACGGTTTTTTTGTTCTTAGATGTTTTTTTGATTTCAGACATATTCCACCATCCATACAATTAGTTTCGTGGTTGCATCTTTACTATCATACCCCAGAAAGAACGGCAATGGATACTCATTTGGTGACATTTTGTGCAGAAGAGCGGCTTGCCGAGTGCCGAATCCGGTGATATTTTGATGAAAATATTGTCTTCTTCCCGGTGGCGTGGTAAATTGGGTGGTAATTAATGACCGTAAATAAATTCTAGTCAATTTGTATTCTAGAGAATGGAGTGTTACCCATGTCCATTGACCGTAAAGCATTAATCCTGCAGGCAGCAACCCTGTCCTTTGTTCAATTTGGCTATAAGGCTACGACTATGGATCAGGTATCCAGAATTGCCAATGTGGGCAAAGGCACGATCTATACCTTTTTCAAAACCAAGGAAGAACTGTTCGAGGAAATTCTGGACAAGGCGACCTCTGAATTAACATCGGTGATGAGCCGTGTGGCTGCGCAGCAAACTTCCTTCGTACATAAGCTGCTTAATCTGCTGGATTCCATTCTGGAATTCCGCTTGGACCATGAGCTGTTCGTGAAGCTGGCCCAGGAGGTACGGGACATCGGTACGGCCCAGGCGCTCGAAGGCGTGAAGCGCATGGAGGGCTATGCGCTGGACTTCCTGCAGCAGCAGATTGAGGAGGCCATCGGGAGCGGAGAAGTGAAGCCTTGCGATGCCAGTGTGGCGGCGTTTATGATTCTGCGGATGTATCTGGCTCTGACCACGGAATGGAACAAATCCCATGAGCCGCTGGATCAGGACAAGATCAAAGAGCATATGATTCTGTTCATCTCCACCGGAATACTGCAATAGAGGCAAACAAGCGAATTGTTGTAATAACTAAACAGAGCTTCAGATTGTACGTTGAGCTGTTCCGGCACCCCGGGCTATAATGAAAGCGTTAATGAAAACGATTATGGCGCAGCTGAAGTCTAGAGCTGGCATGGCGGCGGGGTACTGCTGTCCTGTTCCAGATGGATGAGAGCGCCTTCAGACAAAGTGAGGCTGATGGTTATGGAACAGTATAACAGCGGTATCGGGCTTGGCGGGCAGGAGGGTCCGGCGGCACCCCAAGATCCAGTGGAGCGCCGTGACGGCTTCTTCGTCATGTTCGAGACGGCGATTGAGGCAACCGCCCGGACGGAGGGCAAGCCCTCGCAGGAGGTCTATCTGGAAGGCAATTATCTGATTGATAAGGCCAAATACATAGGCGGGGTTACGGATGAGCAGATGCTGGCGATGCTTAGAGACTGGACCGGCTTCCGCAAGCTGGTGCACAGCATTGGAGTGTCTGTGAAGACGGCGGAGGAAGGGGCTGCGGTCACTTTTCTTATGCAGAATTGGGGCAGAACCAGCAAGTATGAGACCGGCACGCAGCTGCGGGTCCCCTGCCCGGGCGATGGAACGGAAATCCTAGTGAAGCTGGAGGAGCACGAGTGGTCTGAGGAGGATGTGGCTCCCGGCAAATACGCCTTTGAATTCAGTAAGGAGGGGGAACTGGCGACAGCGAGCATCGTTCTCTACCTGAATGACGGGTACACGGCGCCTGAGCTGACAGCGGAACCTTCCGTAGACTTCGAGTCGTCTGCTTACCGCGCGATGATTGCGAAGTCTCTGCTGTATACGGGCAATAACCGGCGGCTGAAGCGGGCTATGGACAAGGCTGCAAGCAGAGAGGATGTGACGATTGCTTATATTGGCGGGTCCATCACACAGGGGGCCGGAGCTAAGCCCATTCATACAGAATGCTATGCCTATCAGTCGTACTTAAGATTTAAGGAGCTATTCGGCAAGGAGGGTGGAGAGAATATTCATTTCATCAAGGCTGGGGTTGGCGGGACGCCCTCTGAGCTTGGGATGATCCGCTATGAGCGGGATGTGCTGAGGGATGGTGCAGCCGCTCCCGACATCGTAGTGGTGGAATTTGCCGTGAATGATGAAGGGGACGAGACGAAGGGCAACTGCTTCGAGAGTCTTTGTCTCAAAATCCTGTCTGCGCCGAACCAGCCTGCCGTCATTCTGCTGTTCAGTGTCTTCGTGAATGACTGGAACCTGCAGGACCGCCTCTCCCCGGTAGGCAGACGCTATAATCTCCCTATGGTTAGTGTCAAGGATGCAGTAACAGAGCAGTTCCGGCTGAGCAAGTCCGAAGGGAATATCATCTCCAAACGGCAATTCTTCTACGATATCTATCACCCCACGAATGACGGGCACCGCGTAATGGCGGACTCCCTGGGCTACCTTTTCGCCGAGACCGCCCGGATGGGATTGGATGAAAAGGAGCAGGATATACTGGCGGGACCGCCTGAGCTCGGCAATGATTTTGCCCATGTCCGGCTGCTGGACCGTATAAGTGATCTGGGTAGCGCAGGTACTGCGATTGCTATTGAAGCAGGCGGCTTCCACGGTACGGATGAGGAGCTGCAGCAGGTGGAGATGGATGCCAATCCGTTCGGCACTCCGCAATTCCCGCATAACTGGATGCACACGGCTGCGTCCGGTGAGGATCGCTTCAGGCTGACAATCACCAGCAAGAATCTGATCCTGGTCTTCAAGGATTCGGGCAGCCCGGATGTAGGCAAGGCGGAGGTCTATGTGGACGGGAAGCTGGTTCTGACGGCAGATCCGCATGTGAATAGCTGGACGCACTGCAACGCTGTGATTCTATACAACAATGAGCAGAGCGGGGAGCATGTGGTGGAGATCCGGATGGCGCCGGAGGATCAGGACAAGAGCTTCACGATCCTGGGCTTTGGCTATACGGCTTAAGAATAATATAAGGGTGCCACAGAGGCCGCATTGAAGCAGCCGCCTGTGGCACCTTTTTTCTAATGTACTGACCAGAGGGTGTATGAACCGGATGTATGGGGCACAGGGCCCCCAGCATCCTTAAACTGTTTGGTTCTGTGCGCACTAGCGGTTCTTCGCGGAATGCTGTACCTAATCCAGCATGAATTCCCTGTACTTGTTCTTGCGGGGGTTGAGGATGAAGAGGATGCCACTGGCGTAGCCGGAGACGGCATTGAAGTTCCGCTTGAGCGTAGACTTGACGGCGAGGTAAGACAAGGTCCAGAGCAGAGCTGCATAATTCTTCACGGGTGCTTTGCGCAGATTCAGCAGATAATAATGGTTGACTGCGGTCGCCCGGGCGACCCGGCCTGCCTTGTCGCGAGAGCTGGGCGATTCATGATGCATGATTTTCAGCTCCGGGTTAATCACGAGCTTGCCGTATCTGCTCGCCAGATGGCACATATAGATATCGTCGGCTACTGCATAGCTGGTCATCCAGGGGTACGGCTTCATATCCCGCAGCGCCGAGCTGCGGAAGGACATGTTGCAGCCATGGAAGAAATCCGTCTCAAAAATATTCTCGGTCTCCCCCCATAAGAGAAGAGACCCGGCCAGTGTGCTGGCCGACAGTCTGCCTGGCGAAGCCGACATTTGACAGGTCAGCCTGCCGAGCAGCTTGCCCGATTTGCTGCTGGAGAGACCCTTGGCGATTCCGCCGACTCCGGCAATGGACGGATCTGAGGCGTAGGTGTCGAGCAACCGGCGGATATAGAGCGGATCGTCCAGCTCTGCATCGTCATCGAAGCTGAGCAGAATCTCCCCGTCGATGAGCCCGAGGGCCTCGTAGCGGGAGAGCCAGACGCCGGGCTTGGTTTTGCGGTAATAACGCAGGCTGGCATCCGGAAGACGTCCGAGCACTTCGCGGAAATATTCCAGCACCGGCTCTTCGATCTCACCGTCGTCCACGATCAGCAGTTCGATGGAGACATTCTCCAGCCTGCTTTGCGCGCCGATGGACTCAATGCAGAGGGTCAGATCGCTGATCCGGTTACGCGTGGGAATGACTATAGACAGGTCATGCATGCCGCTGACTCCTTTCGGGACGCCATAGACCGTCCGCTTTGAATTAGAGATGTTGCTCTAATTTTACCTGCCCGGCCGGGCGTACGTATATACCTCTTTCGTTTACTTTTCTCCCGGAAGCCAGCAGGGAAGAGAATGTATGGGACATTCAATGGGAAGGGGCCGTTCAGAAAGTTTGTTTGTAATTTTCGGTTTTTAACTATATAATAGTAAGTGAATTGCAATATCAATACCATTCAGGAGGAATTCCCATGAGAATAGATATATGGTCTGATTATGCCTGCCCGTTCTGCTATATCGGCAAAAGACGGCTGGAGCACGCGCTGAGCCAATTCCCGGGCCGTGACCAGGTGGAGGTCGTGTTCCGAAGCTTCCAGCTGGACCCGAATGCACGCACCGATGAGACGAGAGATATCCATGAGCTGTTGGCCGGTAAATACGGCATGACCCGTGACAAGGCCAAGGAGATGAACGCACAGCTGGCCGAGCAGGCGCAGGGTGTGGGTCTGGAATTCAATTTCGATACGATTCAGTCCACGAATACCTTTGACGCTCACCGCTTGAGCCATTATGCCGCTACTCAGGGCAAGGCTCCGCAGATGACCGAACGGCTGCTGCGTGCTTATTTCACCGATACACTGAATGTAGGTGACCATAAAGTGCTGGCTGAGCTGGCTGCGGAGGCCGGATTGGATCAGGCTGAAGTGGCTGCGGTGCTCGACAGTGAGGCTTACAGCGACCAGGTTGAGGCTGACATTGAAGCTGCCCGGCAGTTGAACATCACCGGCGTTCCGTTCTTCGTCTTCAATAATAAGTACGCCGTCTCCGGTGCACAGCCGGGTCCGGTCTTTACTGAAGTGCTTGACACGGTATGGGCGGAGGAACAGAAGGGTCCAGAGCTTCAGGTGGTCGGCCAGTCGAAGTCCGGGGCTGCACCGTCTGCTGACGGCTGCGATGACGGTTCCTGCAGCATCTGATTAGGATCAGTGGCAGGTTTGAGATAAGCGTTGCAGCGTGCTGCTTCGGGACGGAACGTACGATTCATTCTGGTTACGGACTACAGTTCCGCTATTTGCGCCAAAAGGCCATTTGGAGCGGCGTGCCGGACTGGCAAGTTTGCATCAATAGACGCACCAAACCCCCGCCGCATGAAATTCATGCAGCGGGGGTTTTTGTTCAAATATAAGAATTTATATGTTGCACACGATAAATTATCCTTCTATTTCTCGCTGAAACGGTACCGTCCTTTAAAAGGACGGTACCGTTTCCACTTGCTTACAGAGACCACTGGCCTGGAGCGGGAAACCGAATCATTCCGTTACCGGAACGAGGTCACCAGACTGGAGAACAGTGTGCGGACATCGTTCTGGTACGCATTGATCGGCTCTACCGGACGGTTCAGGCCGAACAGGGTGTAGACGGCGATGCGGGCGGCACGGACTGAATACTCTTCCGTGAACACGATATCGTCCGGGATCTCGCAGTATTGCCCGATAAAGGCCAGGTTGGTTGAGCCTTCAGGCACCACCTGTGGCCGGTCGCTGTTCAGGCGCGGCATGAACTGGGAGGTGATATACGGCATCATGCAAGGAATACAGTTGGCGGTAGCCATGATCTCTTCCTTATGCGCCTCGAAGTGCAGATGTCCGATCAGCTCCTCCATAATCTCCTCGCCGGTACAGTCGCACATTTTTTTGTGCACATAATCGCCGACCTTGTCCGGGTACAGGCCATATCCCCAGAACACCCTGACATGCTCCGGCTGGTTGCGGAAATGCGGCTGGAACGCCAGCACGACCGACATGAACCAACTGGAATCCTTGAACGTTACAAGTGCGCCGGTACCGGCCCGGTTGCGGGTGAACTTCTCCATTAGGTCGAAGAACTTCGAGTCCTGGAAGGTCACCGTGAAGGATTCCCATTTGGATTCGTCCACATGATCGTCGAAGGAAGAAGGATTGCCGAGACCCGGCTTCTTCGCGGCGATTGTCTCCCACAGCTTCCATGAGCTGCCCTTACCGTTCAGCGAGGGAGAGGAGGTCATTGATCCAAGGCTTGCGCCTTCGGTCATCGAGCCGTTCGTCACAATGACGCGGTCGCCTTCATTGACAGTAATGACATCCTCCACGCCATCGCGGACGACCTTCATCGCTGTCACAGTGATGCCGTCGCCTTCTTTGAATTCCAAATCAGTTACCGTACATTTCAAGTTGAAATCTACGCCCAGCGGCTCCAGATATTGATGCAGCGGCAGAATAATGGAATCATATTGGTTATATGGGGTCCGGGTTACGCCTTCAAGGGTTTGAATTCTAGGGAACTCGTGCATGAAGCGGAGCATATACCGCTTGAACTCAACTGCACTATGCCAAGGCTGGAAGGCAAAAGTGGTCGCCCACATGTACCAGAAGTTCGTTGTGAAGAAATGTGGTCCGAACCAGTCGTTAATCCGCAAGGTGCCCATGGCTGGCTCCGGCGTCATGATCAGCTTGCCCATGGCCAGGCGGTCTGCCATATCGAAGCCCATTGAGGTGACGTCCAGAACCTCACCCTTGCTGTTGATCAGCCGGGCCTGGCCGCGGGTTGGATTGGACTCATCGAATTGAATGATTTCTTGCCGCAGCGTCAGCCCCGGCTGGTCAATGGACGGAATGGTACTTAATAGCTCCCACAGGTTCTCGTAGGTCTCATCGTTCAGCATCCGGCCGCCGCGAATGACATAACCATGCTCTGCATCGCCGGCTCCGTCATTGCTGCCGCCAAGGATCTTCATCTCTTCAATAATATGAATGTTCTGTCCGGGAAAACCGCAGTCTCTAACCAGATAAGCCGCACCCGCAAGGGATGCAATGCCACCGCCGACGAAATATACCTGCTCGTTACCGTACTCTTTTTTCACTGATTACCGCCTCCATAGGTTTGCTTGAATACTGGACCTGAACCGAGTGTAATCCAGTCCCGCCCTGGAGGGTATCATCAAAGCGCTTGATCTGTATAAAATTTGGACATATGGAACAAAGTGTAACATTTTTGAGCAGAAAAAAGCCGCAGCCTCTAAGGTTACGACACAATGTTCTCATATTTATGCAGCGCCTTCAGAAAGTTCCCTTCTATCAGGACGCTCAGCTTCCCGATCATCTGCTCCGGCGGCTCCTTCATCCCGTCCTGCATCCATTGAATGACCAGTCCGGTGAAGGCCAGCGTGTAAAAGTTGGCGATGAACTGCTTATCCGGCGTCCCGACATCCAGCCCCGCGGCCAGCTCGTTGATGACGCCCATAACGAGATCATTCGTCACCTCATACAGATACGCGTCCAGATGCCTCCGTCCGAGGGAGTCCAAGGTATTGCTGCAGAACGCCTTATTGTTCCCGATATAGCAGAATATCCGGTAGAAACCGTCTGTCCAGGTGCTGTAGCTGCGGTACTGGGCAATGCTCTCGACAGCCTCCGTCCTGTAGATCCAGCCCAGCAGATCATATATATCCTGAAAATGATAATAAAAGGTCTGCCGGTTCACGCCGCAATCCTCGACCAGATGCCGGACGGAGATTTTGTTCAGCGGAAGCTCCTCCATCAGGTCTTTGAGCGAGCGGGCGAGCGCATTTTTGGTCAGCAGGGAATTGGACATAAGGGTCATCAGCTCCTAACAGGAATCAGCGTGTGCGCCAATAGTGTATCAGCAGCCGGCCGCCCTCGGCGATCAGGCCCAGAGCGAAGCCGCCTGCTGTAAACAGACCAAAGGAAAGAAAGCCCGCAAGATCCTCGAAGCCCGACATCTCACGGTAAGTGTACAGGTACATCAGGAAGAGCCCCGCCACAGTTCCAGCGGTTGAGAAAATCCACACAAGCTGCGCACCCAGCCAGCCGAACCCGTTGACTATACCGGAGATGACAGGGGCAAGGATGGCCCAGCGTAGGGCAAGAATAAGGTTGAAGGGCTCACCTAACCACATATACCGGTGCAGAATCAGCGATAACCATAGCAGCAGCGCGTAACCGGCAGACCATGCCAGCCAGCGGCCCGTCCGGGCAGGAGGCAGGAAATTCATTATCAGCTCACCCCATGTATAGCGTTATACCTCTTCCAGTTCCTCTGCGCTCTGCAGCATGAACTTCAGGAGGTTCGGAAGGTCTTCCATTTGCTCTTCGGTAATTTGCCGTTTGAATTGCAGTTCAACACAGTTATTGTACGTATCGTCTGTCTGTCCATAGCGGAAGCTGAGCGATTGCACAGGCTGGAATTCGGGTCCCCAGATTCGGGTCAGAATCTCTTCAATGGCCGGGCACTGCACATTCACATCTTCTATCTCCATATAAAAGCGTAAGAAAAGACTGCATCCCGGATCGCTGCCCGGCGTCTCCAGAATCTCATCGCTGAGGTCCTTCACTGTGGACTGGAGCAGAATCTCGGACGTCACATTCAGGCCTCCGGTCAGCTTGAACGCGAGGCTGAATTCACGCGACATCAGCGCGAGATTGAGCAAATCGGATCGGTCAGTTACAACTAGAACCCCATCCAGATTATCGTAGTCGTAGATCTGGTTCTCCAGGGCGATTTTGATATTGTCAAAAACAGTAGGGTGGAACAAGAGCGGCACCTTCTATCGTTTCTCTATAATATATTATGATTTGCTGTTGGCACTCACAGCTTAGGAATTAGTTCGTAGGTGCCGGTGCCGTGTATTTCAGAAAACTCTTCGGAATCGCGCTCTCAAACGTTAGAATTTCACCTGTGGTCGGATGGACGAACGAGAGCACGCGGGCATGCAGGCCGAGGCGGCCGACCGCCTTGGTCTCAGCGCCGTACTTCTTGTCCCCGGCAATCGGATGTCCGATGTCGGACATGTGGACACGGATCTGATT
Source organism: Paenibacillus sp. FSL R7-0210 (assembly GCF_038009085.1). Taxonomy (NCBI): domain Bacteria; kingdom Bacillati; phylum Bacillota; class Bacilli; order Caryophanales; family Paenibacillaceae; genus Paenibacillus; species Paenibacillus sp. FSL R7-0210. The sequence continues at coordinate 4,904,031 of NZ_JBBPAR010000001.1, read as the reverse complement.
CTTCCGTCCGGTCTCTAAGTGCACCTCCAGCAGGGAGAAGTGGCGGTTCGCCTGGATCAGCTTATAGCGGGTTACGGCGTGCAGCCCGTCTCCCTCATGCGGACTGGAGTACATCTTCAGTGTGGAGGTCTCCTTCAGCCAGGAGCTGATCGTGCCTTCGGATCTCTTAACGGCGCCTTCCACCAGAGCCACGTAGGAGCGTTCCTTGACGGTCTCCTTCCAGCTGTTCTGGAGCTGCTGCTGAATCGCCTCGCTGCGGGCAAACATCATGACACCCGAGGTATCACGGTCCAGCCGGTGCACCACATAGACGCGGTTCTTCGGGTTGCTCAGGCGGACATGCTCCATCAGCTGGCGGTAAGCCGTCAATTCATTATCTTCACCGGTAGCGATGGACAAGAGCCCCGCATCCTTCTGGATCACGATAATATCGTCATCCTCATGGACAATGGTCAGTCCGAGCATCTCCTTGGTTTCGGCAGGCTTCTCATGGTCAATCGTCACGGTCTGGCCGGGATGGAGCGGATGGTTATGCTTCGTCACCGGCTTGCCGTTCACCGCAACCTGTCCGCGGGAGAGCATGGATTTGATCGAGTTGCGCCCCTTGTTCGTAATCGTCTTCAGCAGAAAAGCAAGCAGCTCCGCAGGCTCGGCTACCGTATAGGATTTGGGTGCAGCTGCCGGCTTGGCCGGGGCTCCGGATCTAGCGCCCTGTTTATGGTTAGAGGTTCTGTTCCCCTGATTTCTGGTTCTTCTTGTATTCATGACCGCATTCTCCGTCCTTTAATAGGTTACTCCTCAATATACCATGGGCCGTGAAGAAATACTACGAAGGGACGTGGGGCACTAGATATAGAGGAGCAGGCCGATACAGATTATCAGGGAGAGCAGGATATAGCTCCAGGCTATGATCTTTGCGTACTTTTTCTCCCGGAGCCAGCCCCGGTTACTGTAAATTCGGATATCTACAACCAGCAGAAGCATGGCCGAGAAGAACAGCATCCCGGCAAGGCTTCCCAGCAATCGGATCATACGCTTCCTCCTCCATAGGCGGTTACCTGCACGGGCTGGCGCTTAATCATGCTTGAGGCCCACTCTGCGGATATGCAGGGTCAGTCTGATATCTACACCAACACTGCTGTACAGGCTCTCCCAGTCGTTTTTGCCGTGGATATGCTTCCTCCAGTAGGCGGGATGATGGCTTCGGATCTGTTCGCCCATGCCAAAAATATCGGAGTGGTCCTGCTGGGTCTGCTTCACCAGTCCGGTCAGCACCGTCTGGATCTGCTGCTCGAAATCCCGCTCGATCTCATGCAGCTTCTGTGGGGAATTGACAGGAATGTCACTGCTGTAATGCTCGTCCAAATCCCCCTCCAGGAAGATCTCATAGGACAAATAGGGCTTGCCGTCCTTGATATAGCTCCGGGTGCGGGTGAAGCGTTCATTGATCTTGGTCATGACAATCCCTAGCTCCTGCGTACGGAGCAGAGTGGAATAGCCGCCGGGGTCCATCCCCTGCATCGCCATGAACCCGCCGATCTCTATAGGGGCAGTCTTGCTGACCATCTTGCCGCGGCTGAAATAAGCCAGCCCTTTGATCAGAATATTATCCTTGTTGCGAAGTGCCACATAAGGCAGATAAGCGCTTTGTCCCCACCTGGAGTCGGCTGACCAGAAGGTGCCGATATAATCCCGGGGGAATTTGCCGGAGGAGACGGACTTCTCCATCATGGACAAAATATAAAGAGTAGGCACACGCTGCAGCGGCGGGTTCACATCCATGAAGGCGGACGCGCGGCCCTCGGAGACGAGCAGCCAGGTTCTGCGCCGGATTTCTGGGTTGCGCCGCAGATAATCATTCAGCTCGGCGAGACTGCCCCGGGCAATCTCCTCGCTGATGATGATGATCCGCAGGTGAACCAGATAACGCGGGTCGGCTATCTGCTGCTGCAGATTATTCATGGCATCGTCGAGGGAGATGCCGCGCACGCTGACTACCCAGACGGGACTGGTCTTGCCTTCCCCTGCGCTGCCGCCGGTGCCGGGGCCCAGCGGGACTCTGCCCGGGACGGCAATCTGAGCGGTGACACTGATCATCTCCGTAGGCAGAGAGTTATCATGGATGTGAGTGACCCGGTCTTCTTTTTGCGTATCGTCTGCAGGGATCTTGTCAATGGATAGGCCGAGAACCAGCGCGCGGTCCTCAATCTCCACCTGATCCCAGCATCCGCTGAGCAGCGGGGCGGCTATAGTGAGCAGGAGGAGCAGGGCGAGCGTGCGCGGAAGCTGTATTTTCATGAGGTCACCTTCTCCTTGTGGCGTCTGAGCAGATAGACTGTCCATAACAGCAGCGGATAGCCGAACATCAGCATCATGCCGGCATTGCCCAGATGAAGGGCCCACTGGTAAGATTCGAACACATTTGAGGGCAGCATGGCCAGGATGAACATCACCGGCAGCAGGACCGTGGAGGCCATCCGCTGGTCGCGGAATCGCAGCAGCTTGTGCAGCAGATAGGCAGATATGTAATAAGTAGTGTAGATCGTCGTGTAGACAGAGATGACCCAGATAATAATGAAGATAGCATCCAGCCGCTCCAGGAATCCCTCGCCAAAAGCCGCCGAACGGGCCATCTCCAGAGTAGGGTAGATCAGCAGCTTGGTCTCCTCGGCACCGAATATCCCTACAGAAGCAATGACGATCAGCACGTAGATTGCACCCGACAGGAAGATGGCCCAGGCCCCCGCGCGGACGGCATGCCCAGGCTTCTCCATGAATGGAATCAGCAGCACGATGACGAAGGAGCTTTGGAACAGATAGGTGGCCTCCCGCGCCCCTTTCCAGAACTGGAGGCCGGGAGCCATCAGGACAGGCTGCAGATTGAGCATATCCACATTTTTGAGCGAGAGCAGAATGGTGGCCAGAATAGAGCCGACAATCAGCGGCAGATAGAAGAAGTGGATATAGGAGAACTTCACAACGTTGCGCCTGGAGGACAGCAGACTGATAAGCAGCATCAGGAAGATGGTTGCTTCGATCGGTGTTTTTTTGTACAGCACGGTTGTGGCAACATCCCCGAACTGGCGTACAGTGAGGCCGGTGAGTACAATGAACAGCAGCATAATCACCACAGTGAAAATAGCAGCAAGCGGGCGTCCGATCAGGCGGCGGCTGAACACGAACAGGGTCTCCTGCGGAAACCGCTGGCAGAGAGAGGCCAGCAGCCAGTAGCTGATGAAGGAGAAAAGTACGCCGCAGAATGCAACAAGGGGAGCGCTGCTGTTACCTGCTTCGGTCATATAGCGCGGGAAGCTGAGGATGCCCACTCCGATAATGGTGCTGCTGATCACGGCTGCTGCGCGCAGACTCGTAATCTGGCGCGGATTATTCATCGGTCTCATCTCCCTGCCTGAGAATCTGGTCAATCTCTGCGGTGGGTACACTGCGGGGCAGTCTGTCGGTATCCCGGACATGCAGGAAGCTGGGGCGGCGGCGCATCCACCAGAGCGGCACCCGCACCAGCGTATCCTTCAGATCACGCCACTTACCGGGAATGTAGGGGGACATATAGGGAACTCCGAAGGACTCCAGGTAGAGCAGATGATTCAGAATCAGAATCGTACCAATCATAACCCCGTAGAGGCCGAACATACCGGCCAGAAGGATCAGCGGAAACCGCAGCATACGCAGGGCGATCGCTGCATTGTAGGCGGGGGTGGCGAACGAGCCGATGGTCGTCAGAGCCACAATGACAACCGTGATCGGGCTGGCGAGTCCTGCGCCCACTGCAGCCTGTCCGATGACGAGGACGCCTACAATAGATAATGCCCCGCCGATCATCTGCGGCAGCCGGATCGTCGCTTCCCGCAGCACCTCCATGGATACCTCCATAATCAGCACCTCCAGCACAGCCGGAAACGGCACGCCCGCCCGGCCGCCCGAGATCGCCACAGCGAAATCTGTAGGCAGCAGTTCGGGGTTGTACGAGATGACAGACACATACAACGCCGGGAAAAACAGCGAGCAGGCCAAAGCAATCAGCCGGATGATCCGGATCAGGCTGCCCATAATGAAGCGTTCCGTATAGTCATCCACCGTCTGGAAGAACTGGTTGAAGAGGGCGGGAACAATCAGGGCAAACGGGGAGCCATCCACAAGAATGGCGACCCGTCCTTCCAGAAGGGCGGCCACAGTTTTGTCCGGCCGCTCGGTGCTCTGAACCTGAGGGAAGGGGGACAGCGGCTGGTCTTCGATGAACTGCTCGATGTATCCGGCATCGAGGATGCCGTCCGTATGAATCAGCGAGACTCGGCGCATGACTTCAGCGACCAGACTGCTGTCAGTGACACTGTCAATGTAACATAGAGCCACCCTTGACTGGGTGCGCTCTCCGAGCGGGCTGATCTCAATGCGGAAGTCCGTGCTCTGCAGCCGGTAACGCAGCAGGGAGAGGTTGTTCTCCAGCTTCTCCACATAGCCTTCACGCGGCCCGCGGATGACCTGCTCCGTCTGCGGCTGCTCGACCCCGCGCATCTCAATCTGGCGCATTTCCATGCGAAGCGCCTCTGGAATCCCGTCGATCAGCAGAATCAGGTCGCCCTTCACGGCGGCTTGGGGGAGTGCGGACAGATCGGCAGTCGTGGTGCCTTGAGTGACCTGGACAGCTGTACTCCAGATATAATGAATCATTCCGCCCGTATCCTCCGGGACCTCAGACTGCCCTGGAGGCGGTGCCATTAACGGTTTCAGCACATGCTCGCGCACCTGCTCCATATTCACGAGTGAGGAGAAGAAGAGCATTGCAGCAGGATAAGCCCCGAAGAGCAGGAAGTCGCGTACGACCAGGTCGCCGTTCTCTCCGAGCCTCGCCTGAAGCTCCGGCAGATCGGTCTTCAGCTCTCCTGTCAGCCTGCTGCCGCTCAGCCTGCTGCCGCTAGCAGGCTTCTGCTCTGAAGAAGAAGACTGTTGCTTATCTATGTAGGAGGCATATTTATCTTTCCAGTCTTGCAAACGGGCGACCTCCTTCATAGGGCAGATGGATGAATCTATATAAAGTGTTGCTTGATCGTACGGTTTTTATGTAATTTCTATGTGTAAGGCCCGGAAGGAGTGCTATGATATCTGCTTCAGGCGGTTGCTTGGCAGCCGGTTGCCCGGTAAACTAAAAGGTAGAAAGCCTTAAGGAGTTTGAAGAGATATGGAGATGCAAGGATCATTAATGGAGCAGGCCCAGGCCGAGCTGCAAAAATATTACGGTTATCCCGATTTCCGGGACGGCCAGAAAAAAATTGTGAACAATCTGCTGGAAGGCCGCGATACGCTGGGCATTCTGCCTACCGGAGGCGGTAAGTCCATCTGCTATCAGGTTCCGGCGCTGCTGCAGCCGGGGCTTACCCTGGTCGTCTCACCGCTGATCTCCCTGATGAAGGATCAGGTGGATGCTCTTACGACGGCAGGGATTCCGGCTGCTTATATCAACAGCACCCTGAGCGGCAAGGAAGTGAATGAGCGCATCCGTGCGGCCCGCCGCGGCGACTTGAAGCTGCTCTATGTAGCTCCCGAGCGTCTGGAGCTGGACTGGTTCCGCCTGGAGATGGCGGGACTGAACATCTCCTGCGTAGCTGTGGATGAGGCGCACTGCGTCTCGCAGTGGGGCCATGACTTCCGCACCAGTTATCTGGCAGTGTCCCCGTTCGTGGAGCAGCTGCCGCAGCGTCCGATTCTGGCGGCCTTCACCGCTACAGCTACCCCGGAGGTCATGGAGGATATGGTCCGGCTGCTGCGCCTGCGCGAGCCGGGCGTCTTCATGACCGGACTTGGCCGCGACAATCTGGCGATGTCCGTGCTGCGCGGAGAGAACAAGCGCGAGTTCGTGCTGGATTACGCGGCTCAGCATGCCCATCAGCCGGGCATCGTGTATGCCGCCACCCGCAAGGAGGTGGATGATCTCTATCAGCGCCTCCAGGCCGCAGGAATCACCGCCGGGCGCTATCATGCCGGAATGAACGACCAGGAGCGGGCGGACAGCCAGGAAGGCTTCCTCTATGACGATATCCGCGTCATGGTCGCCACGAATGCCTTCGGGATGGGGATCGACAAGTCTAACGTGCGTTATGTCATCCATTACAATATGCCGAAGAACATGGAAGCTTATGTTCAAGAGGCGGGACGTGCCGGGCGTGACGGGGAGCCGAGCGATTGTATCCTCCTGTTCAGTGCGCAGGATATCATGACCCAGAAATTCCTGATTGAGCAGAACCCGCAGGACCCGGAACGTAAAGCCAACGAATACCGCAAGCTCCAGCAGATGATTGAATACTGCTATACCACCCGCTGCCTGCGCAGTGCGCAGCTCGACTATTTCGGCGAGAGTCATGACGATGATCACTGCGGGATTTGCAGCTCCTGTACCGACGAGCGTGAACTGGTCGATATCACCGTTGAAGCGCAGAAGATCTTCTCCTGCATCCACCGGATGCGGGAGCGTTATGGCGTGGCGCTGGTCTCATCCGTGCTGAAGGGCTCACGTAACCAGAAGGTGCTGCAATACGGGTTCGAGAAGCTGCCGACTCACGGCGCTATGTCCAGCCGCAGCGAGAAGGAGATTACCGAGATCATCAATATGCTGATCTCGGAAGGATATCTGGCCTTGTCCGAAGGCCAGTATCCGGTGGTCCGGCTGCAGCCGCTGGCAGCCGAGGTGCTGCGCGGCCAGCGCCAGGTGCATCAGCGCGTGGCCCGCACGCTGGTCACCTCCGGCACGCGGGACCGCAGCCGCTCGCGCGATACTTCGCCGTCTGCGGTCAACGAGACGGTGTTCGAGCAGCTGCGTCTGATCCGCCGCGAGCTGGCGGGGCGCGAGCATGTGCCGTCGTACATCATTTTCAATGATGCGACGCTGCGTGAGATGAGCGTGGTTTGTCCGCAGACAGAAGCGGAGATGCTGAGGGTGAAGGGTGTCGGTGAAGTGAAGTACCGGAAGTACGGCAAGGCCTTCCTGGAGTTTTTTCAAAATGACATGTAAAGAAGGTTATAAGGCATGAGAATCATCCTGGCCACATTAAATGCCAAATATATTCATACCTCGCTTGCGATCCGGCTGCTGAAGGCGTATAGCGAGCATGAGTTCGAGGATATCCTTTTGGCGGAATATACCATCAAAGATCCCGCGATGAACATCGTGTCTGACCTTTTTCAGAAGCAGCCGGATGTGATTGGCTTCTCCTGTTACATTTGGAACATCGAGGAGACCATCAAGCTGGTCGGTATTCTCAAGCAGGTCATGCCGGAGGTCAAGATTGTGCTGGGCGGGCCGGAGGTATCCTATGAGCCGCTCTACTGGATGAAGCGGGAGGCCGGAGTGGACTTTGTCGTGATCGGTGACGGGGAAGAGACCTTCCACCATCTGCTGCAGGAGATCCGGGATGAACATAAGTACCATTTCGTATACGGTGCGGCTTACCGCAAGGGCGAAGAGCTGATCGTTAATCCTCCCCGTCCCAAAAGTGATCTTAACACCCTGCCGACCCCGCACCGCTTCGCGGAGGATCTGCCGGAGCTGAGCAAGCGGATTGTTTATTTTGAGACGAGCCGGGGCTGTCCCTTCAACTGCCAATTCTGCCTGTCCAGCATTGAGGTGGGCGTGCGTTATTATGATATCGAACGGGTGAAGTCCGATCTGCTCTATCTGATTGAGGGCGGGGCCAAGGTGATCAAGTTCCTGGACCGCACGTTCAATATCAACCGCAATTATGCGATGGAGATGTTCCAGTTCCTGATCGATAATCATCAGGGCTGCGTGTTCCAGTTCGAGATTACCGCTGATATTATGCGTCCCGAGGTGCTGGATTTCCTGGCGCAGAACGCCCCTCCGGGCGTCTTCCGCTTCGAGATCGGCGTCCAGTCGACGAATGACGAGACGAATGAGCTGGTCAAGCGCCGCCAGAACTTCACCAAGCTGTCGCGCACTGTGATGAAGATCAAGGCCAGCGGCAACATCGACCAGCATCTCGATCTGATCGCCGGATTGCCAATGGAGGATTACGACACCTTCCGCAAGACGTTTAATGACGTCTTCGCCATGGAGCCGGAGGAGCTGCAATTAGGGTTCCTCAAAATGCTGCGCGGCACCGGGCTGCGCGCCCAGGCCGCCAAATATGACTATACGTATATGGAGCATGCGCCATACGAAATTCTCAGCAGCCATGTGATGCCGTTCGCCGATATTATCCGGCTCAAGCGGCTGGAGGATGTGCTGGAGAAGTACTGGAACAGCCAGCGGCTGGCTCATTCGGTCAAGTACCTGATCCGCCATGTCTTCCCGTCTCCGTTCGACTTCTTCCAGGAGTTCGGTGACTACTGGGAAGAGCGGGGCTGGCAGAAGATCGGGCATCAGCTGGAGGATCTGTTCACCCGGCTGCATGACTTCCTGACGGACCGGGGCACGGCCTCTATGGACATAGTCACCGGCCTGATGAAGCTGGACTACTTCCTCGCCCACAAGTACAAGCCCCGCAAGATCTGGTGGGACGATGTGCTTGATAAAGCGGAGTGGGCGAAGCACCTGAAGCAGATCGCCAGTCAGCCGGAGCTAATCTCGGCCAAGCTGGCGGAGGCCGGACTTAGCGAGCGGGAGCTCCAGAAGTTCATCGTGCTCGATGAGCTGCCGTTCCGGCTCGATCCGGTGCTGGAATCGATCAGCGGGCTACGCTATGACGGGGAGCTTGGCGCTGAGGCGGGGGTTGGAGCTTCTGGCGAAGGTGAAGCAGTTGCCGCAATCAAGGCAGAAGTATCGCCTCCGGCGGTTGCCGGGGGCGGCGGGAGTGAAGGCCGGGCGGCTGCAACGGCGGTCGCCGCCGGGAGCGGGGTGGCCCTGCCTGGTCCGCACCCCGGGGCAAGCGATGGCCGCACGCTGCTGGTCGTCCTGTATCAGCAGGACGAGAGCCAGCGGGCACAGTATTATACGCTGCCTTTGTAGGGGAATGCCCCTGACTACACTGGACACCTGCCTGCCGATGCGGATGTATGCGAAAAACCGAACACATCCGGCGTTCCGTGTGCGCGTGAACCAAGTGTAATCGAAAAACCGACCACAATTAGCGCTGTGTGGGCACGTCGGGCAATTGTAATCGAAAAACCGGCCACAATTGGCGCTGCGTGTGCACGTGAGCCAAATGTAATCGAAAAACCGACCACATTCGGCGTTGCGTGTGCGAGTGAGCCAAATGTAATCGAAAAACCGACCACATTCGGCGTTGCGTGCCCACGTGAGCCAAATGTAATCGAAAAACCGACCATATTTGGCGCTGAGTGGGCCCGTGGTCCAAATGTAATCGAAAAACCGACCACATTCGGCGAAGCGGCCGCAAGGGAGTATGAGCGGAAGTCGGTTACCTATGGGGGGCATACAGTTGAGTCAGGAGCAGCACATATCATTGTTTAGGTACGGTGACGAGCACGGGGAGCAATTCAAGGCCCAGTTACTTGGCTTTAAGCTTCCGGCGGAGCAGTTGCAGTTCACCGGTCTGCCGGAGGAGACGCTTCAGGACCTCAGGGAGGATGCCGGTAAGGCCGGGGTGGTTATTGCTCATGGAGAACGGGCGGTGGGCTTCTTCATCCTACATACTGGTGAAGGTATCTCGAATTTCTACCAGGACTACGAAGGAGCAGTTCTTCTCCGGGCCTTCCTGATGGACTGCGCCAGCCAGGGCCGCGGGTTCGCCAAAGCAGCCATGGCACTGCTGCCGGACTTCGTCCGCCGCCATTACCCTGAAGCCCGACAGACGGTGCTGGCTGTGAATGAACGCAATACCGCCGCCAGTCAGCTATATCTCCGCGCCGGATTTCAGGATCACGGCCTGCGGCGCAGTGGTAGCAAGGGAACACAGCTGATTTTGCAATATGGGCTGTCTGGCGGGAGTGTGGGGGATTTGGGCGATGGATAGTTGCGATGAAATGTATAACCGTCTTACGGAGCTATTCACCCGCAATACACTGCTAATGGATATTTTTAAGCGTGCCCAAGGCTTGGCCCCGTTCCCTTACTACATAGGTGCAGGATGCTTGGTGCAAACGGTGTGGAATGAGCTTACCGGGCGTGCGCCGGGGTACGGAATTAGTGACATCGATATTATCTACTATGATGCGGCTGATCTGAGTTATGCTGCTGAGGATAAGGTGGTTGCGAAGGGCAAGAAGCTTTTTGCGGGAATTGCTATCCCGGTCGATCTCAAGAATCAGGCCCGAGTTCATCTGTGGTATCTGCAGAAATTCGGTGTGGAGATCAACCCCTACCTCTCCCTGGAAGCAGCAATCGACAGCTGGCCGACTACAGTGACCTCGATGGCAGCAAGGCTTGAGCTGAACGGTGAATGGAAGATTTATGCCCCATTTGGTCTGGAGGATTTATTTCAATTAATTCTACGCCCCAACAAAGCACTGATCAGCGAGAAGATCTACGAAGCGAAGACGCAGAAATGGAAGTCGAAGTGGCCGGAGCTTACGGCGGTTCCTTGGTAGAATATATGTAAAGTTGGGGGAATATCAGTGACGCAATTCTATCTTATCCGCCATGGTGAACCGCAGTGGGATGTTAACGAGCAGTACAAGTTGAAGGGGCATGGCCGGGACCTGGTTCCGCTTACCGATGCAGGAGCTGAACAGGTGTCTCTGGCAGCACGGGATGAGCGTCTACGGGATGCTGAACTGATCGTCTCTTCTCCGTACACACGTGCTCTTCAGACCGCTGCAATTTTATCCAAGGAATTGGGTTTGGACATAAGGATTGAATTCGGTCTCAGAGAATGGCAGCCCGACTTAACTTTTGAATATGATTCATTGGAGCGGCTGGCAGAACTGGGGAGTGATTACGATGCTCATCATGGAGTGTACCCTCCCGGGGCAACTAAGCTGTGGGAATCCAAGGAACTGATGAGGAAGCGTGTGGAGAAGGTGATTAACCAATATTTGGGCTTCCAAAAGGTGATATTGCCGGACACGGTATGGCTTTTCGTACCTTGTTAGGAGAATTAGCTGAAATTCCACATGCCTCAATCAGCGAGTATACTAAAGTGAACACCTAGTTGTATTGGCTCTTTCCCTGCCTATCCTTCTAAATCGTGAATGGGGGAACGATGCATGCAACCGAAATTAATCTTAATCGAGGGTCTACCCGGCTTCGGGAAGTCCACAGCGGCACAGCTGGTTTACGAAATTCTTACGGAGGCGGGCAATAATGCTCAGCTATTCCTTGAGGGGAATTTGGATCATCCGGCGGATTATGACGGCGCCGCTTGTCTTACAAAGGCAGAGTACGATGAGCTGCTGGGGATGTGGGCCGATTCAAGGCATATATTAAGTCCGCGGACAACTTTTCATGACGGCTATTACCTTGTCGAATACCGGAAAATAGTAAATGAACACGAGCCTCTCCTTCCAAAGGAATGGATGGACACATTAGCCCGGAAGGATATCTATGAATTGCCGCTGGCTCAGCACAGAGAACTGATCACAGCAAAATGGCGGCAGTTTACAGAGAAGGCGCTACAGGGAACGGACACGTATGTGTTTGATTGCTGTTTTATCCAGAATCCTGTGACCATGGGGATGATCAAGCACGATGTTGCCGAGGAGTACATGATAGGCTACATTCAGGAGCTGGAGGCCATCATTAAGCCATTGAATCCGCTGCTGATTGTTATTGAACAGGACGATCTGGAGCATTCTTTCCGCAAAGCTGTCCGCGAGAGACCCCAAGAGTGGTCGGAAGGGTTCATCAAATATTACATCACCCAGGGGTATGGCTTAGGACAGGGCCACCAGGGCTTAGAAGGAACGCTTCAGGTTCTTGAGGCAAGACGGGAACTGGAAGAGAAGATATATGACGGCCTAACTATCGCCAAGAAAAAAGCAAATAACTCTTCGTATGATTTAAATGCCTACAAACAGGCTTTAGCGGAGGTTTTAGCAGAATATTTTTAGCGCGGCAACCGGCCGCAGTTAGGCCAACAAGATGCTGAAATCCTGGTTCAGGCTCTGGACGGAATGAAGCTCTTCGGATATGTCGGGCCGCTGGCAAATCTCGGTTATAGTACAGCCGCTATGGCAGTTTGGAGCTGCCCGTGAAAGCTATGAACAGCGGTTTACTCCTGAAGCCAGCGATGCGCTAGCGGTGCTGCTGCTGGAACTGCCACCAGCCTTGCGCTGGCACCGGAAGCAGGAGGTCCACCGTCATCTCGCCGGTCATCAGGGCGAGATTCGGGCAGCCGATATTCATACAGCATGGCTGCAACTTGCAAATAGGGAGTGAGAAAATTTGAAGCTGCAGGAATGTTACGGCTTATGGATGTCCGGCCAGTGGCACAAGGCCGGGAAATACAAGGACTTATATAATCCATACAGCGGGGAAGTATTGGCACGGATTGCCCAGGCAGATGCCTCTGAGGGAGTGCGGGCAATCGAGGCGGCTCACGAAGCCTTTGCTGTCTTCGGGCGGATGACGGCCTATCAGCGCAGCGAGATTCTATACCGGGTGGCCGGGCTGATTGACGAGCGCAGGGAAGAACTGGCCCGGGTGATAGCAATGGAAGCGGCCAAGCCCCTCAAGGCAGCCAGAGGCGAAATTGCCCGGACCGTGGAGACCTACCGTTTTGCAGCCGAAGCTGCAAAACAGGTGACCGGTGAGCAGGTTGCGATGGATGCGGCTGAAGGCGGACACCAGCATTTCGGCTTTACAATCCGGGTCCCCATCGGGGTTGTAACAGCTATTACTCCGTTTAATTTTCCGTTTAATCTGGTAGCCCATAAGGTGGGACCGGCCCTTGCGGCCGGCAACACCATTGTGTTGAAACCGGCGGAGCAGACACCGCTAAGCGGGTTGCTGCTTGCCGGGCTGTTTCAAGAGGCGGGGCTGCCGGCCGGAGTGCTGAATATTGTGACCGGTGAGGGAGCGGAGCTGGGGGAAGTACTGACGACCCATCCGCTGGTCCGCAAGATCAGCTTTACCGGGAGCTATGCCGTGGGCCAGCTGATTCAGCGGCAGGCGGGTTTGCGCCGCACCACTCTGGAGCTTGGGTCCAACGCTGCTTTGATTATTGATGAGAACACAGACATTGCGGCGGTTGCCGCCCGGTGTGTCAGTGGTGCTTTTGCCTATAACGGGCAAGTCTGTATTTCCTTGCAGCGGATTCTAGTCCATCAATCGCTCTATGAAGAATTCAAACAACATTTTGTCACAGCAGCAGCAAAGCTTATAACCGGGTCCCCGCTGGAAGAAGCTACGGATGTGACCTCACTGATTTCGGAGAAGGCGGCAGACCGTATTATGAATTGGATCGGGGAAGCCGTGGCAGGCGGCGCTGTGATCGAAACAGGCGGCCTGCGCTCAGCCAGAAATATTATTGCCCCTACCCTGTTGACTCAGGTGCCCCGCAGCGCCAAGGTATGGACAGAGGAGATATTCGGACCCGTTGCGGTGCTTCTGCCCTTTGACCACTGGGAGGAGGCAATCCGCGAGGTGAATTCTTCACGCTACGGTTTGATGGCGGGGGTGTATACCTCTGACATCAAGCGCGCTTTTCAGGCTGCCCGTGAACTTGAGGCCGGCGGTGTAGTCGTTAATGATATTCCGACGTTCAGAGTGGATCATATGCCGTATGGCGGTGTGAAAGACAGCGGTAAGGGAACCGAAGGCGTTGCTTACGCCGTACAGGAGATGACACAGCTGAAGCTGATATCTTTTAATGTGTAGAGACCGGTTACGCAATTCCAATAAACACAAGGCAGCGATCCTCCCAATAAGAGGGGAATCGCTGCCTTGTTGTTTTTGTTAATAACTAATCATGGACCCGGCAGGGAGATGGCGGGCGAGCCAGTCCAGCACATCGGCCGTGACCTCGTCCCGGTTGACCTCATTCAGCATCTCATGCCTTCCTCCCGGATACAGCTTGCATTCTACATCCTGAAGCCCCTGCTTCCGGTATAGCTCAGCCAGACGCATCACCCCTTGACCGTTCATCCCCACAGGGTCCTTCTCGCCCGCAAACAGGTAGACCGGCTTGTCGCTGCATAGGTGCTGAAGAGTGGACCTGGTATGAAGCTCACGCAGCAAATGGAAGAAGTCCCGGAAGAAGCGGGTGGTGCAGATCGCCCCGCAGTACGGGTCTGCAATGAACTTATCTACCTCCTCCGGATCACTGCTGAGCCAGTCAAAAGCTGTGCGGACCGGAGAGAAGGACCGGTTATAAGCGCCGAAAACAATGCCATTCAGCAGTACACTGCGGTGATGGTCGCCCTGCAGCCTTAACTGCATAGCCGACAAGGATTCTGCCAGCCGCAGCATGCTCCGGGGACCATTGGTGCCGCTGAGGATGAAGCCGCTGTAAATCTCATGCCCCTCTTCGCACATGAGCTTCTGAGCCAGAAACGAACCCATGCTGTGCGCGAACAGGTAGATCGGGGCATGCTCATGCCGGGAGCAGGCAACTCCCGCAAGCTGCAGCAGGTTGCGCCGCATCCAGTAGAAGCCGTTCTCCCCGCTGTCACCGAGCAGGTTGACTCTGCCGGCGGTAAGTCCATGCCCCCGGTGGTCATTGGCATACACGGCATAACCGGCTGCGGTAAGCGCCGAAGCGAACCGGGCATACCGCGCAGCCGTCTCACACATCCCGTGTGCAATCTGCACAATCCCCCGGATCTCCGTTCCCGTGTCCGGCAGCCATTCATAGACATGGATTTTGACATCTAAGGGATCAGTCATGGTAAAAGTGTTCTCAGTCATCGCCTGTCCTCCTGAAAGTGAAATTCAGCATTCCTAGCGTAAAGAGTACCTGGTGCTACACTGATCCAAGTGAAATGCAGTCTGGCTTCTTACGGCAGATAGGAGCGCAGCACCGTAGATTGTCCTTCAATGCTGTAAGCGCCAAGGCTGGACGGAAGCAGATAGCATTCGCCCGCTGCGTATGGCTGGGAGCCGCCGTCCCAGATCAGGTGGCCGCTGCCTTCGCAGATCACCAGGATGGTGAAGCTGTCATCGGTGGTGGCGAGCTGCCATTCGCCGGACACCAGACCTTTTTCCACGATAAAATAAGGGGAGGAGGCAATCTGCAGCCATTCACCGGCCACTGCACCATCGGTCTTCATCGAAGTCGCTCCTGCGCCTTCATAAGCGGTAACATTCAGGGAATCCTCGATATGCAGCTCACGCGGCTTCCCGTCCAGACCCGGACGGTCATAATCGTAAATCCGGTATGTAGTGTCAGAGTTCTGCTGGATCTCCGCTACAACGACACCAGCGCACAAGGCATGTACTGTCCCTGCGGGGATATAGAAAGAGTCACCGGCAGCTACAGTCACTTCCTGCAGGCTGTCCATAACCGTTCCGTTCTCCAGCGCGTCCTTCAGCATCTCGCGGGTGACGCCTTCCTTCAGGCCGTAGATGATTTTGGCGCCTGGCTTGGCGTCCAGCACGTACCACATTTCGGTTTTGCCCAGCTCGCCCTTGGGGAGTCCGGCATAATCATCCGTAGGATGCACCTGCACGGAGAGGTTGTCATTGCAATCCAGCAGCTTGATCAGCAGCGGGAATCTTCCGCCTTCTTCCGTGATGCCCTTGCTGCCGAACCACTCGTGCCCGAACTGCTCACGGATGGCATCCAGGCCTTGTCCGGCCAGCTCGCCGTTGACTACTGAGGAGGTGCCGTTCGGATGATCGGCAATCATCCAGCCTTCGCCGATATGGCCTTCCGGCAGATCCAGGCCGAATTTCTCCAGCGCTCGGCCTCCCCAGACACGTTCTTTGAATTCCGGCTGAAATTTCAGAGGATATGGTTTCGTCATTACAACATCTTCCTTCCTGATAATAGAATTGGCGATTTGTCTTGTCCCGGTCTGTCAACCCGATGATGGTGTCCCGGGAAAATACAATCGCTGCGAAAACTGGGCGATTGCAATCTCTGATCAGCTTCTTTTCTTCTCTACAGCTACTACGTACGGTGCAGACTCGCGCTGAAGCTGGCGGTACACGATGGTCTGCGCGTCCTGTTGGGCCAGTCCGGCGGCCCAGGCTTCGACAGCGGCGGCTTCGCGGCCGCCGCCTTCGTGGCCGGGATACAGCACGGCCGTGATGATCCCGCCCGGGCGGAGCAGCGCAAGCGACGCCTCCAGCGCGGCCAGCGTGCTTCCCGGCTCGGTGATGATAGTCTTATCGGCATCGCCTGCAGGCAGATAGCCGAGGTTGAACATCACCGCCGAGACCGTTCCGCGCCAAGCGGGCGGAACGGCTGCAGCCATGGCTGCATGGCTCTGCAGCAGCAGCGTCACGGGAGCCAGCGCAGCAGGCGCTTCCTCCCGGGCCAGCCGCAGGCGCTCGCCGGCAAGAGCCAGCGCCTGCGGCTGGATGTCGAACCCGTACACCCCGCCGCGCGGCCCGGCCGCTTTGGCGAGGAACAGGGTGTCGGCGCCGGTTCCCACGGTGGCGTCGATAGCCCGTCCGCCGGGCGGGAGCCGCTCAGCGGTCAGCTTATGGGCGAAGCTAAGGACAGACAGGAAGCCCATCAGCCCTTCCTCCAGTACTTACCCTGCCAGGTGTCCCTGGCAACCAGCTCCTGGTCAATGGCATTCAGCACTTCCCACTTCTTGAGGCTCCACATCGGGCCGATCAGAGCATCGCGCGGGGCATCGCCGGTCAAGCGGTGGACGATCATGTCCGGCGACAGAATTTCCAGCGAGTCGGCAATGAGCTTCACATATTCATCCTGCTCCAGGAACCGCAGCAGTCCGGCTTCATACTGCTTCACCATCGGCGTTTTGCGCATGAGGTGAAGCAGGTGGATTTTGATCCCCTGAACCCCCATATTCGCTACAGCAGCTACAGTCTCCAGCATCATCTCATGCGTTTCCTGCGGAAGACCGTGAATGATATGGGTACACACCCGGATGCCGTGACGGCGGAGCTTCGCAACAGCTTCAGTATAGCAGGCGGTATCATGCGCGCGGTTAATCAGATCCGAAGTGGACTGATGAATGGTCTGAAGCCCCATTTCCACCCATAGATAGGTGCGCTGGTTCAGCTCCGCGAGATACTCCACTACATCATCCGGCAGGCAGTCGGGGCGGGTGGCAATGGCGAGGCCGACAACCCCGGGCTGCTGCAAAATGACTTCATAATATTCCCTTAGCTCCTCGACGGGAGCATACGTATTGGTATAGGCCTGGAAATAGCCGATATATTTGGCATTCGGCCATTTCTGATGCTGGCGGTCGCGGATATGGTTGAACTGGGTGACCAGATCATCCCGGCGGCTTCCGGCGAAATCGCCTGACCCTCTGGCACTGCAGAATGTACAGCCTCCTTTGGCGATGGAACCGTCACGGTTCGGACAGGTGAAGCCCGCATCGAGCATGACCTTGAACACCTTGGTATCCATCTGCCCGCGCATTTCGTAGTTCCAGGTATGGAACCGTTTATCCCCCCACAGAAGCGGAGAGGAGGCCTGTAAAAGATTAGACATGTGCAGCTCCTTTCATTAACCTTCCCATTGTATCAAAAATCCGTGATGAACGTAACAATCCCTCCCGGAATTCCGCCGAAAAAAAACTAAAAATAGGCTGTGAATTACCGCTATTCGGCTTGAAAATGCTTACACATTATGTTATATTTAAAGTGTTAAAAAGCCGCTGCAGCAACCACAATCTTATGCTTGAATTCATAATTTCGTGTCGTCCGGTCCATACTAAACCTTAGAGGTGATAACGATGAATTCTCCAACGGTATTTGCTGATAACAAAGGTTCGATTGATGTGCAGCTGACTCCCGATGAAGCTCTCGCCCTGACAGGCGTAGAATTCAACGGCAACCACAAGATCAAGACAGAAGCGCAGCGGAAGATCCGCAATGCGTTCGAGAAGACCTTCGAGTTCGATAAATAAATGGCAGTCCGCTGAACGGCGGGCCGGTATTACAGATACAACACGCACGGAACTTTCGACCAGTCCAACAGGGGCGGGATGGAGGTTCCTTTTCTTTTGCTGAAATCCCTTTACTTTTGCCGGTAAGTTCGGCACAATATTGCAAGTGGCATTTATCCTATTCACAGATAAGGCAATAAAGAGATAAGCGGAGGAGTACCTATGCGTTTACGCGGAAGAAAAGGAATACGTGAAAGTCTTGAGGAGCAGACCGATCTGGTCATCCTGGAACCACGCAGCCTGAAGGGGCGCTGGTCCGAATTGTTCGGCAATGATCATCCGATTCATGTGGAGTTCGGAATGGGCAAGGGACAGTTTATCAGTCAAATGAGCTTCAAATACCCGGAGATTAATTTCATCGGCGTGGATATGTATGACGAGCTGGTGCGGCGCGCAGCCGAGAAGGCCCGGAATGTATGGGAGCCGGCAGGAGAAGAGACACCGCCCAACGTGAGAGTGGCCTTGGCCAATATCGATTACGCGGAGGAAGTGTTCGCTCCAGGGGAGCTGGAACGGATCTATCTCAACTTCAGTGATCCCTGGCCGAAAAGCAAGCATGCCCGCCGCCGTCTGACGCATCCGCGTTTTCTGGATAAATACCGCGGACTGCTCAGTCCGCTCGGCGAGATCCATTTGAAGACGGATTCCCGCAGCCTGTTTGAATTCTCGCTTAATGCCTTTGCGGACTATGGCCTGCAGATGAAGAATATTTCGCTTGACCTGCATGAGGGCGGCGTGATCAACGAAGAGCATGTAATGACCGAATACGAGACCAAGTTCTATGGACGGGGCGTGAACATTCACCGCTGCGAGGCAATTGTCGGAGACGAGGCGCTGAAGCAATATCAGGCCACCCGTCTGGACAAGTACCGCCTCTAGGCTGCATTACCTGCAATTACAGCAAAAGGCAGTCCGGTTCATTCATACCGGACTGCCTTTTGCGTTCTTACCTGCTTCTCTACTCCCCATGTTCTGCGCGCGGTTTATCCAGCATATCAATAATGCTTTGGGCGCTTTGCAGCGGGTTGTACCTGGAGATGGCCTCCAGATGGGCCTTGCGCGCCGCACGGACATTCCCGTAATCATTCAGCAGCCGCTCCATCCACCGGTCAACTACATCGAGGGAGCTGATCGGCTCTCCCAGTCCGGCGGCAGTGAAGTACCGGCAGTTCTCTTCTTCCTGGCCCGGCAGCGGAGAGTGGAAGAGCATCGGAATGCCCTTGGCCAAGCCTTCGCTGCAGGTCATGCCGCCCGGCTTGGTGACCAGCAGGTCGGACACCTCCATCAGCTTGTCAATCTCCCGGGTGAAGCCCAGCAGCCGGATGTTGGGATGCCTGAACCGCGGGTCTTGCATCATCTCCTGCAGCAGCTTGTCATTCTGGCCGAGGCAGAACACAATCTGCACCTTGTCCCGCCATCCGGCCAGAGCCGCATTGACTACTTCGTCATTCATCATGCCCCATCCACCGCCCATGACCATGACCGTCGGAACACCAAGCAGCTTGAACTGCTCTTGAATGTCTTCCCGGCCGTGCTGCTCCCAGAAGCTCGGGTGGACAGGAATGCCGGTTACCCGGATCTTGAAGGCGGCAACGCCTCGGCGGCGCAGCTTCGCCTTGACCTCAGGGGTGGATACCAGATAGCGGTCCACCTGCGGGCTGATCCAGCTGGCATGGGCGTCATAATCTGTAATGACTGTAATCAGCGGAGCCTTCAGCGACGGGTGAAGCCGCTTCAGGCGTGAGATAACAGCACCGGGAATGAAGTGGGTACAGACGATAATGTTCGGATTCAGCTGCTTCACAATATTTTGGGCATGCGTATAAAACAAGCGGTGCAGGGCAAGTGTGGTAAGACGATTGAATGATTTCTGGTGACGGTACACATAGCCCATCAGCCGGGGCTGGGAGGTAACCGTCTTGCGGTATGCCGAGACAATGAGCGGGGCCACCTTGGGATTCAGGAAGCTCCCCAGCTCCAGCACCTTGGTCTGCACCTCTGGAGACAGCTTCCGCAGGCTGCTCGACAGCGCATATGCAGCCTGGGTATGCCCGGCACCGAAGCCCTCTGACAGCAATAATATTCTTTTTTTGCGCAATGTATAGTTCACCTGTTCCCTAGAGGTATTGACCGGCCGGCGCCCCTTAGGCATCATATCCAGAGGGCAAGCGTACCGGCTGCGACTCCAGACCCAATGACCGCTCCTGCGAGGACATCAGATGGATAATGCAGCCCGAGGTAGATCCGGGAGAAGCCGACTGTGCAGGCCAGAGGAAGCAGGACCGCAGTCAGGACAGGAAAGGCTATCATATAAGGAACCGTTGAGGCGAAGATAGCGGTCGTATGGCCTGAAGGAAAAGAATGATCCTTAAGCGGATTGCGGAACGTATTGGTGTCCGGCAGGGCCAGATAGGGCCGCAGGCGCGGGTAGAGCTTTTTGGCGATAGCGACGGGCACATGGCTTATCGCCAGCGCGGCCAGTGCCTGAAGTCCTGTAGTTCTCCATGGCTGCGGGCACACTGCCCAGACCAGGAGATTGATGCCGATCGCGCTTGTTGCACCTCCGAGATGAGTGAGGTAGAAGAGCCAGAAGTTCAGAAACGGATTGTGCATCCGTCCGTTAATCCATTGAAACACCCGCTGCTCCAGGAGATGCAGTTTCTTGAATAAAGGTCTCATATCATGTCCCTCCGATAGTCCGGCTAAAAGAGTTCTGGCGCAGCTTAAGCAGCAGATTTCACGGCCTGAAGCTGTCTTTATCATACTTTTTTAAGGTAGCCCGTTCAAGAAAAAGCTCGGGTCCGCTCGAAAAATGTCTCTTTTGACTTGTGAGCCCCAAAGCGACTACAATGATTCAAGCAGGAAGATCGCGTTTATAAGGTAACAGAGAAATAAGGAGCCAGCCAGTACACTGGAATCCATATTCATATCTTGTGAAACGGGACATAACACAATTCGGAATCCTGCCCGGAACTAAGGGGAAATTCTTGTCTACAGTAAGGGATGCAACAAAAGGGTCAGATAGAACGTTAGCAAGTTAGAGAGAGAAAAAGAGAAAAAACATCAAGATTTGGAAAAAGGGGGCATCTAAAGATCATGACAGACGCATTGTTTGTTACGCTCCAAGTGATCTTGGCGGCAATCGCAGTTTATCAGTTTGCATTTTCGCTGTTTGGACTGCGCAAGAAGAAGAACAAGGTTAGGCATGCGCCGCAAAAGTCATTTGCCGTACTGGTCGCCGCACACAACGAGGAAGAAGTGGTTGGCGCTCTGATGGAGAACCTGAAGCAGCTTAATTATCCCCAGGAACTTTACGATGTATTTGTCATCTGTGACAACTGTACGGATAATACCGCTGCGATCGTGCGGGAGCACGGCATGA
This sequence comes from Paenibacillus sp. FSL R7-0210, assembly GCF_038009085.1. NCBI lineage: Bacteria > Bacillati > Bacillota > Bacilli > Caryophanales > Paenibacillaceae > Paenibacillus > Paenibacillus sp. FSL R7-0210. The sequence goes on along the minus strand of NZ_JBBPAR010000001.1, from coordinate 4,882,685 downwards.
ATGCCTGTGTACGTACCAACAGCAACCTGCGCGGTAAAGGCTATGCCATCGAGTGGATGCTGAAGGAGCTGTGGGCGCTGCCCCGCCAGTACGACGCTGTAGTCATGTTCGATGCCGACAACCTCGCACATACAGAGTTCCTGACAGAGATGAACAACGATCTGTGTTCAGGCGGACGGGTCATTCAAGGCTACATTGATACGAAGAACCCGGAGGATTCCTGGATCACGGCTGCTTACGGCGTATCCTACTGGTACATCAACCGGCTGTGGCAGCTGTCGCGCCATAATCTGAAGATGGCCAACTTCCTCGGCGGTACAGGCATGTGCTTCGAGACGAATCTGCTGAAGGAAATGGGCTGGGGGGCAACCAGTCTGGTTGAGGATTTGGAATTCACCATGCGCAGCGCCTCCAAGGGCGTATATCCAAAGTTTAATTATGATGCCAAAGTATTCGATGAGAAGCCGCTTACTTTCAAGGCTTCCTCCAGACAGCGTCTGCGCTGGATGCAGGGTCATTTCACCGTAGCCCGCCGTTACTTCTTCCCGCTGCTGTGGCAGGGGATCAAGGAACGCAGCCTGACGAAGTTCGACCTGGCACTGTATGGAGCTAACGTATACATTGTGTTGCTTACGTTCCTGATGACTGCCGTAATGTTTGTGGATAATGCTGTGTTTGGCGGTCCGCATATTGCGAATATTTACGGACATCTGCCGCTGTGGCTCGGGTACTTTGCCGTAGGGGCGAACATTCTGACCTTCCTGCTGGCCATGGCGCTGGAGCGGGTGAAGTTCAAGAAGGTCTATCTGTACCTGCTGGTGTTCCCGGTCTATCTGCTCTCGTGGTATCCCATCACGTTCTATGCGTTCTTCACGCAGAACAACAAGCAGTGGAGTCATACCAAGCATACGCGCGTAGTCCGGCTGGAGGAAGTGCAGAGCAAGCAGGTTTCATAATTCGCACTGTAAATTAATAATTTCTGAGGATGTTGACATCTTCAGTCTGATGATGTATAGTATTCAAGTGTGCAAAACATAGGGATTGCAAGCAGAAGCACCGGCTTCTCACCTGACAGGCTAACAGCCTGCTGGTTTTGATCTCAATGCTTTATGAATGGTTACAATTCATGAACGTTGATCAAACGGGGTGTCGGGGAATTACCGGCATCCCTTTTTTATGGAGAACCGTAATATATTATCTGAAAATTATTCGGAGGTGGAGGATTATCAGTAAGGAACATATGATCAATGATGAAATTCGTGCCAAAGAGGTTCGGCTGGTCGGAGCAGAGGGTGAACAAATCGGGATCAAGCCGATCCGCGAGGCGTTACAAATGGCGATCGATCTTAATCTGGATTTAGTCAACGTAGCACCGCAGGCGAAGCCGCCGGTATGCCGCATCATGGATTACGGCAAGTTCCGTTATGAAACGCAGAAGAAAGAGAAGGAAGCCCGCAAGAACCAGAAGATCGTGGATCTCAAGGAAGTCTGGTTCCGTGCAAACATTGAGGAACATGATTATCAGACCAAGTTCCGCAATGTAATCAAGTTCCTGGGCGAAGGCGATAAAGTGAAGTGCTCCGTCCGTTTCCGCGGCCGTGAGATTACCCACGCTAGTATCGGCCAGAAGATCCTGGAGCGCGTGAAGAGCGAAGTAGAAGAAATTGCTGTTGTAGAGCGCCAGCCTAAGCTGGAAGGCCGCAGCATGATTATGATTCTGGCTCCGAAGCCCCAATAATCCTGGAGTCACTTGCATAGCAATTTGGCGCCGCATAATATTCAAGGAGGAAACACCATGCCTAAAATGAAAACACATAGCAGCCTGAAAGGCCGCTTCAAGATCACTGGAACTGGTAAAGTATTGCGTTACAAAGCTCACAAGAACCACTTGCTGTCCCACAAATCGAAACGTGCAAAACGCGTATTGAACGGCAATCCGGTAATGGCCCCTGGGGATGTAAGACGTTTGAAACAAGGACTCGCTAACTTGAAATAGTTAATCACACATTTTTGGGAGGTTTATTAATATGGCAAGAGTTAAAGGCGGATTTGTAGTTCGTCGTAGACATAAAAAAGTATTGAAGCTGGCAAAGGGTTACTTCGGTTCCAAGCACCGCATTTTCAAAACAGCTAAAGAGCAAGTAATGAAATCGATGGTTTACGCATACCGTGACCGTCGTCAGACGAAACGTAACTTCCGCAGACTGTGGATCGTTCGTATCAATGCTGCAGCCCGTTTGAACGGTCTGTCTTACAGCAAGCTTGTATACGGCCTGAAATTGGCTGGTGTAGAAGTGAACCGTAAGATGCTGGCTGATCTGGCAGTGAATGATCTGAACGCCTTCAACTCCCTGGCTGTTGTTGCCAAAGAGAAGATCAACGCGTAAGACGCTATAAACCGAAAAGCACCGCCTGCGGGTTCTCCCGTGTGACGGTGCTTTTTTTGCGCGGTGGGAACCGCCGGATGGACGGCTATTCCCAGTATTTCGTTGTGCTAAGCAGCGAAGCAAGTTTCTTGCTGCTGGAGCGTCTCAGCTTGCGCAGCGCAGACCGCTCGTCAGCAGACTGGCAGATCAGCTTCTCTTCGTCGGTCTGGGCCACGATGGCCGGAACAGGGGCTGTAGTGCCGTCTTCATTCATAGCTACGAAGGTCAGGAAGGAAGTTGCAGCAACAGCGCGTTCGCCAGTGTAGAGATTCTCGGAGATAATCTTGACGAATACCTCAATGCTGGTGCGGCCCGTCCAGGAGACAAAGGATTCGAAGCAGACGGAATCCGTCGGCCGGATCGGCAGGAGGAAGTCGACAGAGTCAGCGGATGCCGTTACTACGTTGACCCGGCAGTGGCGCATGGCAGAGATGGAGGCGACTTCATCGATGGTGCTCATGAGCTTGCCGCCGAACAGTGTCTTGTGATTGTTCACATCATTCGGGAAGACGCGGCCGGTTTTGAATACGCGGGATTCATGACAGTATTTGAAGTCGGGTGCAGCTTGTGGTGTGTGTTCTTGTTCCATTTTCAGTAACTCCCTTTGCGTACAAGATGTAATCATACATGATAATAGAAAAGCTTTCCCTGTGCAATAATAATGTTAATGCACTTGGAGCCATAAGCTACATTTTGAGGTTTTCTAACATATAACGGACACAGAAATAACAGCCCGTGTCAAGGTAAGCGATTTCTTGTTGAAAAATGCAAATTATTATTGACCTGAGGTCATTAATAGACTGGATTTTAGCTTTTTTTGCAGGTATAATTTGTACTAATGGTATGTCCAAAGCAGAACAAAGAAGACATCCAATTTACTAAGGGGGATCACTTTCGATGAAGAAGTTTTACCAACTATCTTTGGTTATGGTTATGGCCTTCACTGTCATTCTGGCAGGTTGCGGTAACAATAACAGCGCTAATTCCGGCTCCAATGCTGGAACAGCAACTACTGCACCAACAGACGCAGCTGCAACAGAAGCACCAGCAGCAACTGACGCTCCTAAGGCTGTCAAACTGGGTCTAGTAACTGACGTAGGCGGAGTAAACGATAAGTCCTTTAACCAGTCTTCCTGGGAAGCACTGGAGGCTATGGAGAAGGAATTCGGCGCTGAGATCAAATACCTGCAGAGTAAATCCAATGCAGACTATGAGCCTAACCTTAACCAGTTCGTTAAAGGCGGCTATGACCTCACTTGGGGAATCGGCTTCGACCTTGGCGATGCCGTACTGAAGGTTGCCAAAGAGAACCCGAATGCTAACCTTGCGATCATCGACAGTGTAGTGGACGCTCCTAACGTTGAATCTGTAACCTTTGCCGAGAATGAAGGCTCCTTCCTGGTGGGTGTTGTTGCTGGTATGACAACCAAAACCAACAAAGTAGGTTTCATCGGTGGTATGGAAAGCCCGGTTATCAAACGTTTCGAAGTGGGCTTCAAAGCCGGCGTAGAAGCGGTTAACCCTAATGCAAAAGTAACTATCACTTATGCAGGTGCTTATGACAAGCCTGATACTGGTAAATCTTTGGCTGCAACGCTGTATGATGCCGGCAACGACATTATTTTCCCTGCTGCAGGCGCAACAGGCAACGGCGTATTTAACGAAGCGAAATCCCGCAACAAAGCCGGCGGCAGCAAAGTATGGGTTATCGGCGTTGACAAAGACCAGTCCCTGGAATTTGGCGATGATGTAACGCTGACTTCCATGATCAAACGTGTTGACGAAGCGGTTAAGAAGGTTTCCCAGCAGGTTGTTGACGGTACCTTCAAAGGTGGTACTACAACTGTTCTTAGTCTGAAAGACAACGGTGTAGGCCTTCCTGAAACATCCAAAGCTAACGTTACTGCCGATATTCTGGCTAAGGTTGACGAATACAGCAAACAAATCATTGATGGAACAATCGTTGTTCCTTCCGAGTAATTCATTGCTTCAGCTTAACCCGATTTAACATAACGACGAAGCAGGGCCGGTTCAAACACTGGCCTTGTTCTCTGTCAGCATCTGTTATAGACAATCACAACTGTACCGTCCTTGTGTGGGGCGGTACAGCCGTGTCTAAAAGGCAATATTATATATATTCTGTGATGAGGGTGATTCCATGAGTGCTGCGGCTCCTGTCGTAGAGTTGAAGCAAATCACAAAACGCTTTCCCGGTATCGTTGCGAACGACTCCATTAGTCTGACGCTGGAAAAAGGGGAGATCCATGCGCTGCTTGGTGAGAACGGGGCAGGCAAATCAACCTTGATGAATATCGTATTCGGACTGTACCAGCCCGATGAAGGCAGCATCGAAATCGACGGGAAACCGGTTATTATTGATAACCCCAATAAAGCTATTGAGCTTGGCATTGGTATGGTTCACCAGCATTTCAAGCTTGTTGATCCTTTTACGGTCACCGAGAACATTGTTCTGGGCATGGAGCCGAAGAAAGGTCTTAAAATTGACTATAAATCCGCTGCGGAGCAGGTTCGTAAGCTATCTGAGCAGTACGGGCTCCAAGTCAATCCAAATGCCAAAATTCATGACATTTCGGTAGGCATGCAGCAACGGGTAGAAATTATGAAAACCCTGTACCGCGGAGCGGATATACTTATATTCGATGAGCCTACCGCTGTACTAACGCCGCAGGAAATTACGGAACTGATGGCGATTATGAAGCGGCTTGTTGCAGAAGGTAAATCCATTATTCTGATCACACATAAGCTGAAAGAAATCATGCAGATTTCCGACCGTGTCACCATTATCCGGCGCGGTAAGGTGATTGATACGGTGAAGACCACCGAGACCAATCCTAACGAGCTTGCTGAGAAGATGGTCGGACGCGGAGTAACCTTCAAAGTGGACAAGCAGCCGCCGCATATTGGCGAGAGCATCCTGAAGCTGTCTAATGTCAGCAGCAAAAGCAAGAATGGCGTGCCTGTGCTGAATGGCCTGAGCTTCGAAGTTAAGGCGGGGGAGATTCTCGGAATCGCCGGAGTGGACGGTAACGGCCAGAGTGAGCTGATTCAGGCCATTACCGGGCTGCGCAAGATTGACTCAGGTTCGATCCAGGTCTCCGGTAAGGAGATTGGCAATCTGTCACCGCGCAAGGTATCTGAAATGAATGTCTCCCATATTCCGGAGGACCGTCACAAGCATGGTCTGGTGCTGGACTTCACCGTGAGCGAGAACATGGTTCTGGAGACGTATTATAAGAGTCCATATAACCAGAACGGGTTCTTGAACACAGATGTGATTAACAAGCATGCCGAAGATCTGGTAAGACAATTCGATGTGCGCACACCTTCTATAGAGAATAAAGCCCGCTCCTTATCCGGCGGTAATCAACAAAAAGCGATTATTGCGCGGGAAATAGACAAGAATCCGACTCTTCTGATTGCCGCTCAGCCAACGCGCGGTTTGGATGTCGGTGCCATTGAATTTGTGCAGAAGCAGCTGATTGCGCAGCGTGACCAAGGCAAGGCTGTACTGCTGATTTCATTTGAGCTGGATGAAATTATGAATGTGTCCGACCGGATTGCCGTTATTTATGAAGGGCAGATTGTCGGAGAGGTATTCCCGCAGGATACGAATGACCAGGAGCTGGGTCTGATGATGGCGGGCAGTTTGAAGCGGGGAGGTCATGCGGATGTCTAGACTCCGGAAAATATTCGCAACAGACAGCTACATAATTCCTCTAGTAGCAATTCTGATGGGTTTCCTTGTCGGTGCTATCGTCATGCTGATTGGCGGTTATGATCCTATTGCGGCTTACTCTGCGCTGTTCAAGCGCGTGTTCGGCAGCCCGTATGATTTCGGTGAGGCGATCCGCGAGATGACTCCGCTTATGCTGACGGGTCTGGCTGTAGCCTTTGCCTTCCGCTCAGGGATGTTCAACATTGGTGCGGACGGGCAGGTCATGATCGGGATGACGGCTGCATCTGTTGTCGGCATTAAGCTTGGCGGGGTATTGCCCGGCTTCCTGTTAGTCCCGCTTGCAGTCATTGCAGCCGCTGTTTGCGGCGGACTATGGGCCGGTATTGCCGGATATCTGAAGGCCAAGCGCGGAATTAATGAAGTTATCACAACGATCATGTTGAACTGGATTGCGCTCTTCCTGTCGAATTATATTGTCCGGACGTTCCTGCTTCTGCAAGGGCAGAACCGGTCGGAGGATAATCCGGCTTCTCTATCCATGACCTTCCTCTTCTCCACCTTTGATAATGCCCGCTTGCACTGGGGAACCGTGATTGCCCTGGCGGCAGCAACTTTCTTCTATGTCTATCTGTGGAAGACCAAGCAGGGCTACGAAATGCGTGCAGTAGGCTTGAATCCGCATGCTGCCGAATATGCAGGAATGAACGTCGGACGCAATGTGGTGAAGGCAATGTTCATCAGCGGCGTGTTCGCAGGTCTCGCAGGCGCTGGTGAAGTACTGGGTGTATTCCATTATCAATCCGTATTTGCAGCTTCACCTGGTTATGGATTTGACGGTATCGCTGTTGCCCTGCTTGGACTGACCCATCCGCTGGGTGTCATTCTCGCTGCTATTCTATACGGCACGCTGACGTACGGTTCGGCAGGCATGAGCTTCGGTGCGGATGTGCCTCCGGAGCTGATCCGTATTGTAATCGGTTCGATCATATTCTTCATTGCTGCGCAAGGCATTGTACGCTGGGTGCTCAAACCGTTTTACTTCAAGCGCAAGAAAGAGAAGGTGTTATAGATGGACTTCGTAGTCTTAGGCCAACTGCTCAATACGACGCTTGTTTTTTCCACAGCGCTAATATTTGCCTCCCTCGGCGGCATCTTCTCTGAACGATCCGGTGTGGTGAACATCGGACTTGAAGGCTTAATGATGTTTGGCGCCTTTGCAGCTGCAGTAGGTGGCTACTATGCTCAAGATGCAGGCATGGGCGAATGGGCACCTTGGGTCGGGGTGCTCTGTGCCATGGCTGTCGGAGTAATCGGTTCACTGATCCATGCTGTGGCTGCGATTACCTTCAAGGCTGACCAGACGATAAGCGGTACGGTTATTAACTTCCTGGCCGCAGGCAGCACATTGTACATGGTTAAGCTGTTCTTCGAAGGATCAGGCGAAACTCCGCTGATCGACGGATTCAGCAAAGTGGCGATTCCCGGGCTCTCGAAGATTCCGGTTATCGGCGAGGGGATATTTAACTCCTATCCAACCACTTATCTGGCGATTATCTTAGTCATTGTCATTTATTTCATCCTGTTCAAAACTCCGTTTGGACTCCGTCTGCGCGCAGTCGGTGAACATCCGAGTGCGGCTGATACCCTGGGTGTCAATGTCAACAAGATGAGATATATCGGCGTCATGCTCAGCGGACTGCTGGCGGGTATCGGCGGAGCCACCATTACCTTGACTACTACAGGTACGTTTGCGCACAATACGATCTCGGGACAAGGCTTCATTGCCATTGCTGCGATGATCTTCGGGAAGTGGAATCCGCTTGGTGCCTTCGGTGCTGCGGTATTCTTCGGCTTCTCCCAGGCGATCCGCAACTATGTCCAGCTGTTTGAATGGTCCAAGAGCATTCCGCAGGAATTCATCTTCATGATTCCTTATGTGTTAACCATTATCGTTCTGGTGAGTGCTGTGGGCCGTTCCTCGGCACCTAAGGCGCTTGGTGAACCTTACGATCCGAGCAAACGCTAAGGCTATCGGTATACCAATTCCAGAGCTTATCAGAACAGAGCGCATTTCCGGATTTCCGGGAATGCGCTTTTTTGATAGATAAGAATTTATATGTTTTGGGGTCCCCGCAAAGCACCTGAGTCATCGTCGAAGCTAAAGTCCCACTTTGTGGGGGGATTTTGTAATCATTGCAGGCAGCAGCTGCGGATACTTTCAGCCCGGAGGCGGGCAGATGTACAGGCAAATACCAGGTGAGGCGAATAGAGTGTTAAGAAACAAATACAGGAGGGATATTATGGCACACCCGGTTACGAAGCAACAAGTGATCAAGCTGATAGGCAAACATATCGTGGCGGTAAAAAAAGACGGGTCCAAAGTGACGGGCAAACTGATCCGCATCTCAGGCAACCGGTTGATTCTGCAGCGTATCAGTGGTAAAAAAGTACAAACCAAGGCACTGATTCCGCTCGTATTGTTTGATTTGCTGGCCATTGGTACGGCTCCTTACGGTTATGGCGGAGGCTACGGGTATGGCGGTGCTCCTTACGGGGGCGGTTATGGCTATGGCCATGGTCCAGTTCCCGGCCCTTATGGCGGCTACGGCCCAGGTCCTGGTTATGGAATTCCGCCGATCGGATTCTTTTAAGCCATATAACTTGCTGCTTTATTAGCGGAACTGTTTCTCAAGCTCATAGCAGTAGTTTTGCGGTTGATAACGGGCTACGCTGTAGCCCAGTTTTTCATAAAAGTTCAGACCGGCAGTATTTCCGGTATCTACAGAGACCTTTGCTCTGTGGCATGCACGGGATAGTGCAAACCGCTCCGCCCTGTCCATAAGCATATTTCCGTATCGCTTACGCCTTGCATCCGGGGCAATGGCGAGCATATCAATGTATAATAAATCGCCATGCAGCAGAAAATGCACGAACCCCAGCGGATCACTGTCGTAGTCGGGACAAGCAACAAGTGTGACTCCCTGTCCCAGGCGGCGGGGCAGATCCTTCCTGACCTGATTAATGATTGTCTGCGGAAGATGGGATAACGGGACAAGCTGCTTTTCAATTAAGTCATAAATAATCGTGTCATCCTGCCTGGGTCTGCGGTAACGAATCATAAATATTGCCCCCTTTCCACGCATTGTCGTACATCATATGCCCCGGGCGGTGTGGGCGTTCCGGCAAGAATAGAACAAGATTTTATGAACAATTTAATGTATAACCCGCAGATGGGTATTGACTAACCGTGTGAGGAATCATATAATGTGTCTAAACATTTAACGAGCATACATGTATCGGCAATGATGAGGACGAAGTTTTAAGGGCTCTTTTGTTCAGAGAGTGAGAGGAATTGCTGCAACCTCCACCAGAATCCCTTATATACGAGCTCACCTCGGAGCTGTTTCCCTGAAAGGCCCACCAGCAGGAGCGGTGGAATTATTAGGGGGAATCGTTTGGTCCGCGTTAGGGACTTCAGGTTACGAAGATTTGGGCCCTGCCTACATCGATGGATTTTTGTATACCTGATAAGGCATATCATCGTGAGATGTTATGCAAACATGGGTGGTACCACGGAAGCTAAACCTTTCGTCCCTCACGCGCTTCTTCTGCGCGTGGGAGGCGAAAGGTTTTTTTGTTGAAACAGGAAAGATTTAAGCCTGTTCGCTAATATTAAAGGTTGGATACTGACGTCCTGTCATTTGAATAATGTATGTGAACGATCGAAGGGAGGAATACTGATGAGCGCGCAATTACCGGAAGAAGTGCGGTCGATAGAGCAGTTACGTGAGAAATGGAAAAATCCAGAGGTGGTTTCGGGTTCCGAAGTCCTCCTGCGCAGTCTTGTACTGGAAGGTGTAGATACTGTATTTGGATATCCCGGCGGGGCTGTACTCTATATCTATGATGCTCTTTATGGATTCGACGATTTCAATCATATTCTGACACGCCATGAGCAGGGAGCGATCCATGCGGCTGACGGGTACGCAAGAGCGAGCGGTAAAGTTGGCGTATGTATTGCTACTTCAGGCCCCGGGGCAACCAATCTGGTAACCGGAATCGCTACAGCTTTTATGGATTCGGTTCCGCTGGTAGTCATTACCGGTAACGTATTCTCCAGCCTGATTGGCACAGATGCTTTTCAGGAAGCGGATATTACCGGGATAACGATGCCGATTACGAAGCACAGCTATCTGGTGCGGGATGTTGAGGATCTGCCGCGCATTATTCATGAAGCCTTCCATATTGCGAATACGGGACGTAAAGGTCCGGTACTGATCGATATTCCGAAGGATGTATCGGCGGCGATGACATTGTTCACTCCGGCAGAACACCAGGGAGTTAACCTTCGCGGCTACAATCCGCGCACGGTTCCCAATAAGCTGCAGCTCGATAAGCTGGTGAAGGCTATTGAGGCGGCGGAGCGTCCGATTATTATTGCAGGCGGCGGAGTCATCTACTCTGGAGCGCATGAGTCCATGTATGAATTCGTGAAGCGCACGGAGATTCCAATTACTACTACATTGCTGGGACTGGGGTGTTACCCGAGCGGCGAAGAGTTGTGGATGGGAATGCCGGGAATGCACGGCACATACACAGCCAATAATGCTATTCAGCAATGCGATCTGCTGATTAACATCGGTGCCCGGTTCGATGACCGCGTAACCGGCAAGCTGGACGGCTTCGCTCCCAAAGCGAAGATCGTGCATATCGATATTGATCCGGCCGAGATCGGCAAGAATGTAGCAACTGATATTCCCATTGTGGGCGATGTTAAGACGGTTCTGGAAATGCTGATCCCGGATGTGAAGCGTGCCTCGAAGGCCGATGCCTGGAGAACACAGATTGCCCAGTGGAAGCTGGACCAGCCGTACCGGTACAAGGATTCGGAGACGGAGCTGAAGCCGCAGTGGGTCATCCAGATGATCAATGACACCACCAAAGGTGAAGCTATTGTGACGACTGACGTAGGCCAGCATCAGATGTGGGCTGCTCAATATTACAAGTTCAACCATCCGCGTTCATGGATTACTTCGGGGGGCCTTGGAACAATGGGCTTCGGATTCCCGTCAGCGATCGGGGCGCAAATGGCCCATCCGCAGCGGCTCGTAGTCTCTATTAATGGTGATGGCGGCATGCAGATGTGTTCCCAGGAGCTTGCGATCTGTGCGATCAATAAGATTCCGGTCAAGATCGTTGTGATTAACAATCAGGTACTCGGAATGGTTCGTCAGTGGCAGAACCTGATCTATGAGAAGCGTTACAGCTATACCGATCTGGCCGGCAGCCCGGACTTTGTGAAGCTGGCTGAGGCTTACGGTGTGAAGGGCCTGCGGGCAACGAACAAGGAAGAAGCCAGCGCCGCCTGGAAAGAAGCCATGGAAACACCTGGACCTGTCCTGGTAGAATTCGTTGTCCCCAAAGACGAGAATGTCTACCCGATGGTAACCCAAGGGTCTACCATTGATCAAATGCTGATGGGGGATGAATAACAGTGATGAGACATACGATTGCTGTGCTTGTGAATGACCAGCCTGGCGTGCTGCAGCGGGTATCCGGATTATTCGGCCGCCGGGGGTTCAATATTGAGAGTATTACTGTTGGGCAATCCGAAGAGGTCGGATTGTCCCGGATGGTTATTGTAACGTTAGGTGATCAGCATACTCTGGAGCAGATTGAGAAGCAGCTCTACAAGCTGATTGATGTAATTAAGGTAGTTGATCTGGGTTCAAAGCCTATGGTTGCCCGTGAGCTGGCGCTCATTAAGGTCAAGGCTGAGCCCTCTGAGCGGCCTGAGATTATGGGCGTAGTCGAGACCTTCCGTGCCTCGGTAGTAGATATCGGTACGGCAAGCCTGCTGGTGCAGGTAGTCGGAGAAACCACCAAAATTGATGCAATGATTGAGCTGCTTAAGCCTTATGGCATTAAGGAGCTGTCCCGGACAGGAGTAACGGCGATGATCCGCGGGAATGCCTAATCGTCACATTTTACAGCTTTAACGAATTGCTGCTTGCGTGCATTAATTTAATTAAGACATTCATTTAATTAAGATTAGGACAGACTTTGCCCGCTAAAGAGCGGGGGCTTGAGGAGCACGCTATAATAGAGTAAGCCTAACAGGAGTGTGCTCTTGAAGCACCCGCTCTTTACGATGGGTCCCAAATTAAAGGAGGATTTTGACAATGGCAGTTACAACGTACTATGAACAGGATGCAGAGCTTAGCGTATTGAAGGGAAAGACAATTGCAGTAATCGGGTACGGTAGCCAAGGACATGCCCAGGCACAGAACCTGCGTGACAGTGGTCTTCAGGTGGTTATCGGTCTGCGTGAAGGTAAATCTTTTGAAACTGCCAAGAATGACGGCTTTGAAGTATTGTCTGTAGCAGAAGCAGTATCCCGTGCAGATGTGGTGCAAATCCTCATGCCGGACGAAACTCAGGCATCTGTATATAAGAATGATATCGAACCGAACCTCAAGAATGGCGCGGCTCTGATGTTCTCCCACGGTTTCAACGTGCATTTTGGACAAATCGTAGCTCCTAAGGATGCGGATGTGCTGTTGGTAGCTCCTAAATCTCCTGGACACATGGTTCGCCGCACTTATGTTGAAGGCTTCGGCGTTCCCGGCCTGATCGCTATTGAACAGGATGCAACCGGCAATGCCAAGGCTATTGGTCTGGCGTATGCCAAAGGCATCGGCTGTACCCGTGCCGGAGTCATCGAAACCTCCTTCCGTGAAGAGACAGAAACGGATCTGTTCGGTGAACAGGCTGTTCTCTGCGGCGGTGTGTCCGAACTGATCAAGGCTGGTTTCGAGACATTGACTGAAGCCGGATATGCGCCTGAGATGGCTTACTTCGAGTGCTTGCATGAGCTGAAGCTGATTGTTGACATGGTATATGAAGGCGGATTGTCCAGCATGCGCGATTCCATCAGTAACACAGCGGAATACGGTGACTATGTAACTGGACCACGCATCATCACTGCTGAGACTAAGAAAGCTATGAAAGAAGTACTGTCTGATATTCAACAGGGTAAATTCGCCCGCGACTTTATTCTTGAGAACCAATCCGGCCGTGCCTTCCTGACCGCTACCCGCCGCAATGAAGCCGCTCATCCGGTAGAAGTGGTTGGCAGCCAGCTGCGTGAAATGATGCACTGGATTAAGAAATAAAATCATATACTTCAGAATACAAGTAACCATAGTGTGATTCTCAGATGCGGCCGTAATTTTGCGGGCCGCATTTGAGGGTTTATGGACAATCTTCAGGAGGTGCTCAGCATGCGGAAAATTCATGTGTTCGACACGACGCTGCGTGACGGGGAGCAGTCGCCGGGTGTGAACCTCAATACACGTGAGAAAGTAGAAATCGCTTACCAGCTGGAGAAGCTGGGAATTGACCGGATGGAGGCAGGCTTTCCAGCCGCTTCGCCAGGAGATCTGGCTGCGGTGAACGCAGTGGCCAGAGCGGTCAAGAACGTCACCGTAATCGGTCTGTCCCGTTCCAGAGAGAGCGATATTGATGCGGTCAAGGAAGCGCTGCAGGGGGCACAGGACCCATGCATTCATATTTTCCTGGCTACATCGCCGATACACCGGCAGCATAAGCTGCGCATGGAGAAGTCACAAGTGCTGGAAACGGCACAATCGGCGATCCGCTATGCCAAGAAGTATTTTCCCAAGCTGGAATTCTCCCTGGAGGACGCCGGCCGTACCGAGCGTGATTTCATGGCTGAAATGGTATCCATGGCGATCCGCGAGGGTGCGAATGTGGTGAATATTCCGGATACGGTCGGTTACCTGAATCCGGCGGAATACGGTGCCATCTTCAAATTCCTGAAGGATACGGTGCCGGATATCGAGCGGGTACAGCTTAGCGCCCATTGTCATAATGATCTGGGGATGGCTACTGCCAATACGCTGGCCGCCATTCAGAATGGCGCAGACCAGATTGAGGGTACGATCAACGGGATCGGGGAACGTGCCGGCAATACAGCGATTGAAGAGGTGGCTCTGGCGCTTGAGACCCGCAGTGAGTATTTCGGCGCGAAGACCTCTCTGGTCCTATCCGAAATCTCCCGTACCAGCCGCCTCGTCAGTAAGCTGACAGGGATGGTTGTGCCGGGGAACAAGGCGATTGTCGGCGCGAATGCCTTCGCCCATGAATCCGGGATTCATCAGGATGGCATGCTGAAGGAGAAGACGACCTACGAGATTATGACACCGGAAACCATCGGCCTCAAAGAAAGCAAGCTGGTGCTCGGCAAGCATTCGGGCCGTCACGCTTTCCGCGATAAGCTGAGTGATCTGGGCTATGACATCTCTGAGGAAGAGGTCAATGCTGCTTTTGCCAAGTTCAAGGATCTCGCAGATAAGAAAAAAGAAGTATCAGACGAGGATATCCTTGCGCTTCTGGAAGAGAAGCTGATTGATACACCGGAGACCTTCAGCCTGCAGACGATCTATGTTACGTATGGCAACGAGGCTACTCCAACCGCCAAGGTGATTATTCACGGCCAGGACCCGCAGCCGATTGTGGCGGTTGCCGAAGGCAACGGATCGGTAGATGCGATCTACAATGCCATTGACCAGGCTACAGGGGAAGAAGTCACACTTGGTGATTATTCGATCAAAGCCGTCAGCAGAGGGAAGGATGCTCAGGGTGAGGTGCATGTCGTGCTCTCTCAAGGCGAGGTGGCTGCGCAGGGCCGCGGACTCAGCACCGATATTCTGGAAGCGAGTGCCAGAGCCTACCTGGATGCATTGAACAAGCTGATTGAGAAGCGCAAGACCTACACCAAGCGGGAGCATGCCAATCTATAATTCAATTATTTAAAAGAAGCTTCACCGGACCAGTTCATTTTGTCCGGGGAGGCTTCTTTTTTTTGTTCAATAATCTGCTGAAAATTTTTTGACGCTGAGCATTCCGGGGTAGAATCCAGCTGAAGGGGATTTGAAACAAGTTTTAAATGAAAAGAATGAACAAGATGAGTCGGAAAAATGAAAAATAGTTCATAATCCAGGGTGGATTCCACATTATCAGCGTTTGAAACCACTTTTTTGTCGATAAAAATATTTTATTTTTAAGTTATCTATGATTTATCTCATAATCTGTTCAGAAATTGTTCAGAGGCGGCAAGTAAAGTTACGGAAGTACAGTAAAAGCGAAATCGAAGGCCCACATACATATTAGTGACAGGGGGACGATCGGGAAGAAGCAGGCGGATATGAGAAATGGCGAAGCTGGAATAATCATTTTGCAGAAAGAGAGAGAGGTTATAGTGATATGAAAAGAAAGACGATAGGCGCCTGGTTGGTTGTTGTAATGCTGATTACACAGTTTGCCAACGGTTTCGGGTTCATGACGAAGGTTAAGGCGGATGGGACGGATAATATTATCACCAGTGTTACTATGGCCGTGTATGAGAATGGCACACAGGTCACGGATAACGTGTATAAGCTGGATTCGGAGGTTAAAGTAGGGCTTACCTTCAAGCTTCCGGTAACGGACCCGAGTACTGGGGCACATGGCTACAAGGGTGGAGATACGTTCGTGTATCAGTTGCCTTCCCAGTTAGCCATCGATAAAAATTACTCGGGTAAATTGCTATACGACGGAGTGGAGTCGGGCAGTATCGGGACCTATGCGGTAGGCACAGATAACAAAGTGGTGCTTACATTCAATAGTGAAATCGAAGGCTTGTTTGATGTAGGCGGTACTTTCAATGTGACGTCCAAACTTAGCTCTACCAAAGTCACAGGAACCACGACTCAGGAGCTGTTATTCCCGATCGCCGGGAACCTGAATAATACGATTGTGATTAAAGTCCATCCTAAGGGCGGCACCAGCATTACCAAGGACGGAATTCCGCAGCCGCAAAAATACAACCCGTCCAGTATTCTCTGGACCGTTGATGTGAACACGGTGCAGGACGAAGTATACAAAGCGGTTGTTACGGACTCTCTTCCGGCAGGCCTGGAGCTTGATCCAAGTTCGATTGAGGTCTATAAGCTTGCAGTGGATGTCCAAGGGAATACATCGCAGGGAGCGCAGATCGGGTCCGACCAATATGATGCTTCAGGCAGCACGGCAAGCAGCTTGAACGTGAAGTTTAATAATACAATTAAAGATGCGTACCGGGTGAAATTCTCGACTAAGATTACAGATACATCGGTTAAAAATTTCACTAATACCGCTAAGCTTACTGGCGAAGGCATCGATAAGAGTTCTTCAAAGACGGTTGATATTGTGCGCGGACTTCCGTTAAAGAAGACTGCAGGAAATTTTGATCCTACGGATGAGACCATTCCTTGGGAGATCCAGTTCAACTATAATGAACAAACCATTACATCTGCGAATGCGGTGTTGCTGGATTATTTTAACGACTCCCAGGAATTGGTGGAGAGTTCATTAGTCGTATACAAAATACAATTGGATCAAGACGGAAAAGAAGTAGGAAGCGGGACTCCAATTGTTAAGGGACCTGATTATACGCTAAGCCCTTTGAACGACAAAACGGGCAAGAACGGGTTCGAACTGAAGTTTAATAATGATATCAATTCAGCTTACAAAATTGTCTATAAAACAAAAGTTAAAGATCGAGTATACGGATATACAGAAACGATCCGCAATGATGTGTCCTACAATGGTGAGACCAAAGGGGCTTCACGGGATATTAACCAGCGCATTGTGGATAAAAGTTATGCGGATGTAGACTATTTGAACAAGACGGTAAAATGGACCATCAATGTAAACAAAGATTCTAAACTGATGAAGAATCTGGTGCTGACGGACACTTTTGATAATGGCGGGTTGAAATTGATCGAGCCGATCACTATTAGTTCTACACCAGCTATAAACAGCGCAGACTATACGATTACACCTAACGGAACAGATTATGCCAAGGGTGCCGGATTCACCATCACATTCTCGAAGCCGATCGACAAGCCGTTTACAGTGACGTATACAACTAGCTTCGACTTCTACAAATTGCAGGGTGCAACCAGCTTCAAGAACACCGCACAGCTCGATTGGAAGGATACTAATGACAAGGATCACGCCATTAAGGTTGATGCAACCTTTGATCCGAGGTCTGAAGTCAAGAACAACGGTAATAAAACAGGTTCATACGATGTAAAGACCAAACAGCTTACTTGGACAGTAAGAGCCAACTATAATAAACGGGTGCTGGCTGCAGGAGCTACGCTGGTGGATACGATTCCCACAGGTCAGAAAGCAACTAGCGTTACTGCAGTAGTGTATAAATTTGATTATGCTGCGAATGGAAACCCTGTTAAAGGTGCTGTCATAGACGCATCGAAATACGATCTGACTGTCACAGACAAGCAACTTACAGTTAAGTTTAAAGACCAGGTGGACTATGCCTTCTATGTGGTCTTCAGTACAGAGTTCATTGGCAGTGATATCAATCAAGGTACAGTTAAGAATACAGCCACTTTATATGACAAGGACAACGAAGCGGTTTCTAAGCCCCTGGAAGCAACAGTTACTATTCCTAAGGGCGGACAATATGTAATTAAAGGCTTTTCCCAGGCCAATAATGATCAGACTCTCCTGAACTGGAAAGTGGTCATCAACGCGAACCAGTCGGTTGTCAAAAATGTTAAAATTGTGGATACGCCAAGTGTGAATCAGGTGCTGCTGTATGACAGCTTCCACCTCTATGTGACGACAGTGGATCAGAGCGGGAACGCTGCGGATCCAAAGACTGAGGATGAATTGAAGAAGGGTGTAGACTACACTCTGGACTTTAAAACGGGAACGGATGGTAAGGAAAGCTTCGAGCTTGTCTTCCTGAACCCGATCAGCGAACCATACATTCTTTCGTATCAGTCCGTTGTGACTGAGGCTGGAAATGTAGCGGTGAGCAATGCCATCTCCTTCAGCGGAGAAGGCGTGAAGCAAATTAATGTACCGTATACATCCAATAATAATGTAACCATTGTAGACACATCCGGTACAGGTAGTGGTGTAAAAGGCACGCTGACCGTAACCAAGACCAATCAGACCGGTGATGAAAAGCTTAAAGGTGCCGAGTTCGCACTCTCACGGGTGATTGGAACTGAACTGAAGGAGACTCAAAAACAGACTTCTGCAGAAGACGGAACCCTGACTTTTACAAATCTTAAGGCTGGTAAATATGTATTGAAAGAAACCAAAGCTCCGGCAGGCTACTCACTGGACAGCTCAGAGATTAAGGTAACAATCAATTCGTCCACAGCTGTGAAGCTGACCGTCAAGAATGATTTCTTCGGTTCACTCAAGCTGACCAAGTTGGATGTGAATGATTCCTCCAAGAAGCTGGAAGGCGCAGTATTCGAGCTGTTTGACTCCAAGGGTGCATTGGTGGATTCGAAAACAACCGATGGTAACGGTGAGTTGAAATTCATTAAGCTTAAGGGCGGGGAGTATACCCTGAAGGAGAAAACCGCTCCTGCCGGTTATATCTTGGATACCAAAGTGATTAATGTTACCATTGATCCATCACAAGAGAAAACTCTTACAGTAACTAACGCACTGATTCCTGCCGAAGTCTTCGGCTCGCTCAAGGTGACTAAGGTTGCTGAGAAGGATGCCAGCAAGAAGCTGGAAGGCGCAGAGTTCGGATTGTATGATTCCACTAAGAAGCTAGTAGCAAGTGGCAAAACAGACGCTAACGGTGTATTGGAATTCAAATCGCTGAAGCTCGGAACGTACACACTGAAGGAGCTTACTGCCCCTGCCGGTTATGTGCTGGATGCAACAGAGCATCCTGTAACGATTGATTCCGGCGTACAGAAGGTACTCTCGCCAATTACAAACGCACTGATTCCAGCCGAAGTCTTTGGTTCACTCAAGGTGACTAAGGTTGCTGAGGAGGATGCCGGCAAGAAGCTGGAAGGCGCAGAGTTCGGACTGTATGACTCCACTAAGAAATTAGTTGCAAGTGGTAAAACAGACGCTAAAGGTGTATTGGAATTCAAATCGCTGAAGCTCGGAACGTACACACTGAAGGAGCTTACTGCCCCTGCCGGTTATGTTCTGAATGCAACAGAGCAGACTGTAACAATTGATTTCGGCGTACAGAAGGTACTCGCGCCAATTACGAACAAACTGATTCCAGCCGAAGTCTTTGGTTCACTCAAAGTAACGAAGGTTGCTGGGGAGGATACGAACAAGAAGCTTGCAGGAGCAGAGTTCGGACTGTATGATTCCGCTAAGAAATTGGTGGTAAGCGGAAAAACAGATGCAAATGGTGAACTGGTATTCACATCCCTGAAGCTGGGGAATTATATTCTGAAGGAAATTACAGCTCCGGAAGGTTATGTTCTGAGCACAATAGAGCATTCTGTAACGATTGATTCCGGCGTGCAAAAGGTGCTGTTGCCAATTACTAACCAAAAGGTAACCACACCGCCGACAGAACAACCAGCAACACCGACACCGACACCAACACCAACACCAACGCCGGTGACACCAACATCAACACCGACACCGACGCCAGTTACAGAACCAACATCAACACCAGCACCAACATCACCGCCGGTGTACTATACACCGACACCTGAACCATCAAGCATTCCTGGAGTTATCGGTACACCAACACCGACTCCATCGGTAACGCCAGCACCAACGGGGACTCCGGCTGCTTCCAGTACGCCAGGAGTAACGGCAACACCACAGGTGACGCCAGCAGCAACACCGGCCCAGCCTGGAACGGTTAGCACTCCAACGCCGCAAGCCACACAGGTCACTACGATTGAGGAAGTGCCTATCGACGGCGAGATCCCGCTGGGAGGTATTCCTAGCATCGGCGAAGAGCCGGCGCATGGTACGGTAACTATTACACCGGATGGCAAATGGACGTATACTCCTGATCCAGGCTACACCGGCAAGGATAAATTCACGATTGTCGTAACAGATGAAGACGGCAATGAGGAAGAGATTACAATTGAAGTTGGAGTCGATGAAGTGCCTAAGGGCACGGTTACAGAACCAACTGACAAAGGCAACAACAGCGGACTTCCCGGCAAGCTTCCGCAGACCGGAGAAGAAAGTCCTCTCCCGCTGTATCTGACTGGCGGCGGATTGATTATTCTGGGAGCTGTACTGGCCAGAAGATTTAATGCCCGCAAGAAAATGTAGGAGAATGCACCTTAGCAGGTATTAACCAGCTAATATGGCAGCATACACAAAGACACCCGCAGCAGGCTGCGGGTGTCTTTGCTCTTATAAATATAAAGTCGCTGAAATCATACCGTCCCCTGAAAGGTCAGCATTGCCGTTTCTATTTACGGAGAATCACATGCTTCTGAGGTTAAGATGCTTCCATTCCTCATACCAGCGCTTAATACTCGCGGGCGGCTTCACGCCGAGCTCCCGCTTCAGTAAATCCGTCAGAATATGATATTGTTCCTCTACCGCTGAACGCTCTCCAATGCTGTCGTAGACCTTCATCAGCCCGAGATGCCCCTGTTCAAAATAAGGCTGGAGCTGCACCACTCTCTGGTACACGGTCACTGCTTCCGGTATCCGGCCGCTGCCGACATAGAATTCTGCGATATTCATTGCGTGATGCAGCCAGATGGTCCGCAGACGCTGCCGTTCCCCTTCCGCCCAGAGGTAATCGTAATCGTTCAGATAATCGCCGGAATAGAATTCGAACAACCGCTGATGTTCCTCATAGTTATCTTTATTGATGGCATCCAGGGTAAGAATGCCCTTCTCCCATTCGTAGCTGTCTATCAGCAGGCTGCCGGTCTCCAGGGTGTAGCCTTCTCCTCCGCTGGCATTGCTGATCTGCAGATCGATCTCCGCCTGCTTCAGGCATTGCCGAACCTGATAAATCGTTGTATAAAGATGAGTGGAGGCCTTCTTGAGATTGAAATCAGGCCACAGCAGATCGGTTAGGGTATCTTTGCTTACGAACCGGTTGCGGTTATGAAATAAATAAGCGAATAATTCCTGTGCCTTGGAGGTGCGCCAGCGGATATTGGGCAGCGGCTGGCCGCCCCGTTCGAATCTTAAGGACTGGAAGCTGCGGATCATTACCGTCTGTACAGGCTTGCGCGAATCCTCCTGTGCCTGGCTGAGACGCTCCTCCAGCCGCTCGATGGTCTTCAGCAGACGGCCCCGCTGTACAGGCTTAAGAACATAATCAAGCGCATAAAGCTCGAACGCCTCGATGGCGTAGCTGTTATGTGCAGTTACAAATACGATGCTTGCCTGCGGGCACAGCCTTTGCATGGCCTCCGCAGCCTGGACGCCATTCATCTCAGGCATATCAATGTCGAGGAAAATCACATCAGGGCGTAGCAGCGGCACTGCTTTGACCGCCTCGGAAGGATCAGTATAAGCAGCGATTATATTTATAGTTGTCAGTTCCTCCAGCATCATTTTCAGCTTCATAAGAGCAAGCCGTTCATCATCTACCAGCAAGGCCTGAATCATGTCTATCCCACCACTTCATTAAGGAATGTTGTCTTGTCATAGGCTGTTTAAGGATAATTCGACAAGGATGCGGGTTATCCTCCCTCTGAGCTTGCACTTGAGGCTGATTTTGAATAGAAATGCTGCTATTCTAAAATAATTTAAAAAACTATGCAGGGGAACCTTAAAGCCAGACGTCTAACGTTATGTAGCTGAAGGAGGGAAGAAAGACTTGGAAGAGACGGAGTGGATCAGTGCTGTGCTAAGCGGGGAGCATCAGGCCTTCGGGAATCTGGTGACCCGTTATCAAGGCATGGTATATAGCGTATGCATCAAAATTACAGGAGAAGCCGAGTCTGCCAAGGATATGGCTCAGGAAGTCTTCATCAAAGCCTATAAAGCCCTTCCCACCTTCAGAGGACAATCTTCCTTCTCCACCTGGCTGTACCGGATTGCTTACCGCACCTGTCTGGACTGGAAACGGGCCAATGACCGGGAATGGCGGCACCGGAGTGCAGCAGATTACACTGAGAATGACTGGGTGACTTCACAGACACCTGAACAGGCAGTGCTTCGCAAGGAGGCTTCCCGGGAGTTGGGTGAGAACCTGAATAGTCTGGCGGAACCGTACCGGTCGGTTGTGCAGCTGTACTATTTTCAGCGCCACTCCTATCAGGAGATCGCGGAGCAAAAAGGAATTTCGGTTAAAACGGTTGAATCGCAGCTCTATCGGGCCAGACAGATGATGCGCAAAAGCGGGGAGGAATGGCGATGAATTGTTCAACAGTAAAAGAGTGGATGCCGCATTATATAGATGGACAGTTGTCACCTGAGGCCCAGCAGGCGATCTATCTGCATATCCAGACCTGTCCCGGCTGCGCGGAATGGCTGGAGGAGGCGCGGGAGCTTGCGGCGATGTGGAGCGAGATGGAAGCCGGGCTGGATGTTAACGGGCAAGAGCCCGTGTTGCCGCATGACTTCCCTGATTTGACCGGGGATGTTATGGCAAGGATAGGCCAGCTGGAGAACGGACGCAGAGAACGGATCGTGAAATCAACCATGTCCAGACGGCGTACGACCCGGGGAACCTCCTGGATGCATTACGGCGTGGCGGTCGGTCTGACGTTTCTCCTGCTGCAGCTTGGCGTATTTGAGAATTTGGCCTATGGCATCACTGAAATCAACGGGCATATGTCCACATCGGTCAGCTCCTGGTTCGGCCCGCAAGGTAACAATAAATAAATCCATAGCGGCTTCGCCGGTTATCTAATTTATTTCAACAAAACTTTTGGGAGGGTAACATATGATTAAAAAAAGACGCTGGCTCACGTTTCTCCTGGCTATGGTTCCGGGACTGGGCCACATGTATCTGGGCTTTAAAAAAATGGGTCTGGAGTATATGATTGGAGCATCGCTCTGTATTATATTCATTCCGTCTATGCCCGCCGTGTTTCCGTTCGCACTTGCTGCGCTCTGGTTCTATCAATTATTCGATGCGCTGCAAAAGGCGGCTTGGATGAAGGTGTCGGCTGCCGAGCATGAGCGGATGATGTTCCATCCGGATAGCTTTGGAGCACCCTGGTCAATGGGAATGTCTGCGCCCCCGATGTACCCGCATGATGACGTGAATCCAGTGTGGGTCGGTATAGGGTGTGTTATCGCGGGCATCCTGCTGCTGCTCATCACTGCATTTCCCGCTCTGTGGGAAATACTGAGCGATATGAATATCGGAGCGATTCTGTTGTCGCTTGCCTTGATCGGGTATGGATTCAGAATGCTGAAGAATAATTCAAAAGTATAGTGAAATGGGGAATTAAACGATGGGGAGATGGAAAATCGGCAGCTTTACCGCCGCAATAGGGTGCATAATAGTAGGCGTTATTGTAGTCATGGCTCAATATGGTGTAATCACGTACGATGTGCTGGGTTATATCTGGCCGGCCCTGCTTATCCTGTTCGGCCTGGAGATGCTGCTTAGGCTCTTCATTAAATCAGATGTCAAAAGCCGCGTAAGCGGCTGGGCCATTCTGCTGATCATTGTGCTTATCGCGGCAAGCGGGGCACAGACGGTGCTGGCCGGAGGCTCGCTGAGTAGTATCTTCGGCAATACCAAGCTGGTGCCGGTGAACGGGAAGGTAGAAGTGCAACAGGATATTAAGAATGTGCGGATTGATCTGCCTCAAGGCAAGGTTAAGCTCCAGGGTGTGGATGGGAGCACGCTGACGTATGAAGGAAAGCTGGAGCTGCCGGGCAATACAGACAATGAAGCAGCAAGTGCTCTGGAGCGTAAATGGAAAGTGACGACCGAGGGCGACACGCTTGTGATGGAGCTGGAAGGAGATTCAGGCTGGCTCTCCAATATCCAGATCGGCTTTAATAACAATGCGCCATATCTGAATGTCGGCATTCCGCAGAATCTGGCCGCTCAGGTAGAGACCAGTGACGGTTCCATCGAAGCCGGGGGGCTGGCCGCAGGCATTAATGTGGATACGAGCAACGGAACGATGGATATCCATGATGTCTCCGGAGGGGTGAAGGCTCATAGCAGCAACGGCACGCTGACGGTAAAGAATGTACAGGGCGGAGCAGACCTGGTTAGCTCGAACGGTGCGATTACGCTGGGGAATATTGACGGCGCTGTGTCGGCCAGAAGCAGCAACGGCAAGATTACGGTCAATTCGGCAATCACAGGTGCATGGGAACTGAAATCCAGCAACGGCAAGATTGTCTTGGGTCTTCCGGCGGTAACGGATGCCAAGATTACGGCAGATACCAGTAACGGATCACTTAAAGGCAACGTGGACTGGGGCGGCGACGATGAGGACCATGGAACGGCTGTACTTGGAAAAGGCACCCATGAGGTCACCTTGTCCACCAGCAATGGTTCTATAACAGTGGATACGGCGCAATAAAAGACATAGAAGCATAAAGAGCTGTTCACCGGATACGTTATGCCGGTGAACAGCTCTTTATTGTAAGAGAAGAAATGATATCGGGAGGTTATGCGGGCTGCAGCCAGTTAGTCCTGATTACCATGCATAAGCCTTCGGAGCCGCACCGCCGGGTCCGGGGAAAATCTCGTCCAGACGCTTCAGCACGGACTCGTCCAGAACGACCTCCAGGCTGCGCAGCGCGCTCTCGAACTGCTCCAGCGTACGCGGTCCGATGATTGGCGCTGTTACGGCAGGGTTGGCCAGCAGCCAGGCCAGAGCGATATTATCCTGCGGCTCGCCCAGCTCCAGACTCAGCTCCGCAAAGGCCTCAAGCTGCTTCTTGTGCTGCTCCACACGCTCCGCGTTGCCGCCGCTGCGGCTGCCCTCGATCTTCTTCAGCGCATTGCGTCCCAGCAGTCCTCCGTCAAGCGGACTCCACGGAATAATGCCGAGGCCCAGATGCTGCGCCGCAGGCAGAACCTCAAGCTCCGGCAGACGGCAGGTCAGGCTGTATTTATGCTGCTCGGATACCAGTCCAAGGAACCCGCGGGCCTTCGCTTCCTGCTGGGCAACGGCAATATCCCAGCCGGCGAAGTTGCTGGAGCCGGTGTAGCCGATCTTGCCTTGGCTGACCGCAAGCTCAAAGGCGCCCCACAGCTCGTCCCAGGACACGTTACGGTCGATATGGTGCATCTGGTAGAGTTCGATGTGATCGGTCTGCAGACGCTGCAGGGAGCCCTCCAGATGGCGGCGGATAATGTAGGAGGAGAGGCCGCCTTCATCATTGGGTCCATCCAACTTGTCACTCATCGCCCCGTAGACCTTGGTCGCCAGGACAACCTTCTCACGGCGTCCGCCGCCCTGCTTGAACCAGCGGCCGATAATAGTCTCGGTCAGACCCGAGTTCTCACCCCATCCATACACATTGGCGGTATCAAAAAACTGGACTCCCGCGTCCAGCGCCGCATCCATAATCCGGAAGGCTTCCTTCTCGTCGGTGATGGGACCGAAGTTCATCGTTCCCAGACAGAGGCGGCTTACCTTCATACCAGACTTGCCAAGCTTCGCGTATTGCATCTTGAATCACTCCTCTTCCATATGATTAGAGATCCGATAATTTCACCTACCCATTAATTGTAATCAATTGGCGGGACAAGGGCAAATTAGGGATTTGTCTCACTTATAGGCTATATCTATGAACGTGATAGAATCTATATCTTTGTCCTTTGTCCTTCGTTATGATACAACAATATACAGAAGAACTATGTCTGCGACCAGCAGGACTACCTAAGGAGTGACAGGAATGAGCGAGGTCAAAAAAATCGCCGTAATTGCCGGGGACGGTATCGGACCTGAAGTTGTGGCGGAAGCGGAAAAGGTATTAAAAAGAACGGAAGAGCTGTTTGGGTATACATTTGAAACAGAGCACGCCCTGTTCGGCGGAATCGCCATTGATGAACGCGGAACTCCGCTGCCTGAGGATACGCTTGCGATCTGCCGCAGCGCCGATGCTGTATTGCTTGGAGCCGTAGGCGGACCGAAATGGGATAACAATCCTAAGGAGCTGCGTCCGGAGACCGGACTGCTCGGTATCCGCAAGGCGCTTGGCCTATTCTCCAATCTGCGTCCGGCGGTGGTCTTCGATTGTCTGAAGGATGCTTCGACGCTGAAGCCGGAGGTCCTGGAAGGCACAGACCTGATGGTCGTGCGTGAATTGACAGGCGGGATCTACTTCGGGGACAAGCTGCGCCGTCAAGGTGAGCATGGGGAAGAAGCGGTAGATACTTGTGTCTACAACGTCACTGAAGTGGAACGGATCGTACGCCAGGCGTTCGAGATTGCCGGGAAGCGCCGGGGCAAGCTGGCGAGTGTCGACAAAGCCAACGTTCTGGAGACCTCCCGTCTGTGGCGTGAAGTGGTGAACAGACTGGCGCCGGAATATCCGCAGGTTGAAGTTGAGCATGTGCTGGTGGATAACTGTGCGATGCAGCTGCTGCGCCGTCCTTCGAGCTTCGATGTCATCGTGACCGAGAATATGTTCGGTGATATCCTGAGCGATGAAGCAGCGATGCTGACAGGCTCCATTGGTATGCTGGCCTCCGCTTCACTGGGAGAAGGCAGCTACGGACTCTATGAGCCGGTTCACGGCTCCGCGCCTGACATTGCCGGACAGGGGCTGGCGAACCCGATCGCTACGATCCTGTCGCTTGCACTGATGTTCCGTATGACCTTCGGCTACGAGAATGCAGCCGCAGCCATTGAAGCCGCAGTTGCGGAGGTACTGGATGCCGGTCACCGGACGAGCGATATCGCAGTTGATAAGAGCAAGGCGATCAGCACCACAGAGATGGGCGACCTGATTGTAGCCGCTATCCGCAAAGCCTAGTTCTACCACATGTATCCCTTTTGACGCAGAATGAAGAAAAACTTCACAAAATGTTGCTTATTTATAATTATTATAAAAAAGTAATCAATGTAATATTGACTTTGATTTTGTACGATGATAACATTTGGTCTGTACCCGTAAGAATGTAACCATCCAATAAAATCAAGAAAAGCATATTGCATCCGGCAACGGTCCGGTAGCTGTTTTTCTTACATAATCAAAAGGAGGATTTAAGCAATGGCAGAACGTTTGGTAGGTAAACCCGCTCCTGACTTCTTCATGGAGACAGTAACAGGCGACGGTAAGGATTTCGGTAAGGTAAGCTTGTCTGACTATCGCGGCAAATGGCTTGTATTCTTCTTCTATCCGCTTGATTTCACCTTCGTATGTCCAACTGAAATCACAGCCCTGAGTGATGCTGCTGCTGATTTCGCAGAGCTTGATACAGAAATTCTAGGTGTGAGCATCGACTCCATCCATAGCCACAAGGCTTGGTTGTCTACACCTAAGGATATGAACGGTCTTGGCCAGATCAACTTCCCGCTGGCTTCTGATATCACGAAGAAGGTTGCCAGCGATTATGGCGTCCTGATTGAAGAAGAAGGCATTGCGCTGCGCGGACTGTTCATCATCGATCCTGAAGGTGAACTGAAGTATCAGGTTGTTAACCATAACGATGTGGGCCGCAGCGTTGAAGAGACATTGCGTGTGCTGCAGGCTCTCCAATCCGGCGGGCTGTGCGCTATGAACTGGAAGCCAGGCGACAAGAACCTGTAAGCTTCCGGGCCTCATGAACCGCGATCTTTGATATACTAAGAGGACCTCCTTGCGGGAAGCATTATTCCCTTCAAGGAGGTTTTTTGCAAAGATATGGACAGACGTTTGAAAATAGGCATAAAGGTTAATATATAGCTTGTAAGGAGAGGAATCTCTCCCGCTGTTTTGTAATATACTAATAGGAAATCAAATCAACGACAACACTCAAGGAGGGTGAACAAAAATGAGCTTTTGCTGTGGAGCGAGTATGGTTGGAACGAAGGGGACCCTAAAGCATTATCGCACGCAAGTCCATAATGTTCCCCTGCTTTTTTGTCCGGTATGCCACCGGGTAGAGGTACATTACAAAGTCGAGAATGAATATGAAATTCTGGCGGAATATGCCCATGGCGACGGCGTCACGGATGTGGATTTCCAGGATTATGTGATGGAGGAAGAGGAAGCGATCTTCGAGAACGTCATCAATATGGAGAGCGAGGACCCGCTCGCGATCATACGCAGCCAGATCGATATGTCGCTGGACCTGCTGGCGGTTGCCAAACAGATCGGCGACTCCAAATGGGAACGTGAGCTGAAGAAGCGTCTGGCTGTCATGAGCCAGCGGCGTCACCGGCTCCAGCAGAAGGCTTGAATGTCTGTCTTGATCCTGCCACCATCATGTTATAAATCAGTGAGCTCCCGCCGCCTGGCGGGGGCTCTTTTCAATGTATTTGCAGGAAACAAATCATTCCCCTCCCACTTAAATGTGTCTTAAGAATCATTTTAGGAATATTTTTGCCATTCGACAGATTCTCTGATTGCGTTGTCTTCTTCTCTTGGATATGATTGGAATATAGTTGAAACGGTTGGATAATACAATACGATTTTCGAATGTTCTGGCGGCTTCGTCATATACTCAGATACATAGTAATTTGATGTCGCTTAAGCGTCTTCGTCAATTGCAGTAAAAGGGGGAACTTCGTATCGTGATAAGCCAATATCAGGAAAGCTTGCTATTATCGGCAAGAACGTTTCAATCTGGTCCGATGGATACCACATTTGAGGATGTGCTGGAGCACATCGACAGCGGGATTCTGCTTTTTGATGATGAGGGTGTGCTGACTTTCGTCAACAAGCAGATGTACGGCATTCTGGAGCTTAACCGTCACTCTCTTCTGGGCTGCACCTTGCATCATCTGTTATCCCATATTCAGCTCAGCCGCTTCAAGAAGAAACAGGTGCTCAGGAGTTATCGTGAAATGGTGCTCAAAGGTAAGCCAAGCTATGAATTTGTGGATGAATATGGACGGTACTGGCGCGCAACCCTGTCCAGCGGAGAGGAAATGAAGGGCAGCTACCTGTTCACATTCAAAGAGATCTCCGACTACAAGCTGATTGAACAGACGGCCTACCAGAACGACAGCCTGGCCATGCTGGGCCGGTTATCGGCCTCCATCGCCCACGAGATCCGCAATCCTCTGACGGCTATCCGGGGGTTCATACAATTGCTTCATCCCCATCTGCATCTGCTCGGCAAAGAAGAATATGCGAAGATTATATTAGCGGAGATTGACCGTGCCAATGACATTATTCATGAATTTCTGACTTCCTCCAAGCCTTCTGTGCCGCAGATCAGCATGATTCCTGTCTCTGCCCTGCTGAAGGAAGTGGTCCTGCTGACAGAGAGCGAGGCGCTGATGAAGGGCTGCCAGATCAACTTGCAGGTGCTCCAGGAGGACCTGGTCATCTCAGGGGATATTAAGCAAATGAAGCAGGTTGTGCTGAATATGATCAGAAATGCGATGGAAGCGATCTCGGAGCGGGTGGATGATTCTGTAGGCCGGATTGAGGTAGGTGCACGTAAAGAAGGAACAGAGGTGCGCATCTTCATCTCTGACAACGGTAAGGGAATGGATATCTGCACGCTTGACAGATTGTTCAATCCGTTCTTCACCACGAAGGAGAATGGGACGGGACTCGGGCTCTCCGTCAGTGACCGGATCATCAAGAATCATGGCGGCTGCATCTCGGTCAGCAGCCGGCTGAATGAAGGAACCCGGTTCGTCATTTCGCTTCCGCTTACTCACTAATGCTATCTTAAGCCCTTTGTTCTCGGTGGAGTGCATACGGGTTATAATTAATATGTAAGGGCTGATTCCTGCGATGCACGAACAAGTGCGGGAGATCAGCCTTATCTGCGTTAGTCGGAGGGATGAAGTTTGATCTTTGAATGGAGCAGTGATGCCGGTAAAGCTTCGCCGCAAGGAGATGCTGTATGTCTAATCATCTCAGAGGCACAGGCACAGGGAGAAGGACTTCCGGCAGATTGGGCCGCGAGAGTCCGCCTATTGTCCGCTGCGGGCCTGTTCAGTGGCAAACAAGGGCAAGTGTATATACTGCCCGTAATGGAGCAGCCTGAGCAGCCTGTGGTCATTCTGGCCGGAAGCGGAAAGGGCCAGATGGGTATGCACGAGCTGCGGCAGCTGATGGCGCAGACCGCCAGGGCAGCTTATAGGCTGAAGGCCGCTACGCTGGTTGTGCAGATATTGGCGGTACCGGGCGGGCTGACTGGGGCGCTGAAGGCGGAGCAGGCCGGCCAGGCCATCGCGGAAGGGCTGGTCCTGGGGTCTTACCGCAGAAGACACTATAAGCTGGACCAGGCAGCCTATACGGGTATAGATACGGTACATCTGCGTACGGAAGGCAAGAGCGAAGCAGCAGACGAGGAAGCCTGGAGACAAGGCATGAAGCGGGGGAAGGCTTTCGGGGAGGCTGCTAACCTTGCCCGTGATCTGACCAACCGTCCGGGGAATCTGCTGACTCCTTCGGGTCTTGCAGTGGCTGCCATCGAAATTGCACAGCGGCACGGGCTTCCGGCTGAAGTACTGGATGAACGGGAGCTTGCGCTTAAGGGAATGGGCGGCTTGCTTGCGGTCGGCAGCGGCAGTGTGAATCCTCCCCGCATGATTGTTATCCGCTATCAGGGGACGAATCAATGGGAGAACGCAGTGGGCTTGGTCGGCAAAGGAATCACTTTCGATACCGGGGGCATCTCCCTGAAGCGGGCACCGGGCATGGAGAGCATGTTCAGTGACATGGCCGGGGCCGCAGCCGTTCTTGCGGTTATGGATGCGTTGGGGCATTTGCGTCCCAAGGTCAATGTGGTCATGCTGATTCCGGCGGCAGAGAATATGCCGGCAGCGAATGCTTATAAACCGGGCGATATCATTACTACCCTCAGTGGAAGAACGGTCGAAATCATCAATACTGATGCGGAGGGACGGATCATTCTGGGAGATGCGCTCACCTATGCCCGGGAATGGGGAGCACAGCGGATCATTGACGTAGCCACGCTGACAGGAGCTGTGGTGTCGATTCTGGGAGATGTGGCTACAGGGGCAGTAACGAATGATCAAGCATTCCTGGAAGAGCTTCTGGCAGCCTCAAGGCTGTCAGGGGAGCACATCTGGCCGTTGCCTGCCTATCCTGAATTCCGGGAGATGCTGACAAGCGAGGTTGCGGATCTCCGCAATGCTGCCGGACGATATGGAGCTGTCAGCACGGCGGGGCTGTTCATCGGAGAATTCGCCGAGGGATTGCCGTGGGTGCATCTGGATATTGCAGGGACTGCCTTTCTGTCTGCGGAACGGGGTGTGAATCCTAAGGGTGCCACAGGTATCATGGTCCGCACCTTGCTGGAATATCTGCTGAGCGCTGCGGCTGAACCAGATCACCGCTCCCCTGAGGCCTAGACCGAATCGTCCAAACAGACACAAAGAGCCGCAGATTCTCAGTTTCCTGAGACCTGCGGCTCTTTGTTCATTTGGAATCCTGCTTCTCATAACTGCGGGAATAGCAGCCTATTTACGGGCCTTCATCTGGGCAGTCAGGGATTGGACGCCATTCATAATCTTATCCCGTGTATTCTTATTCTTCAGCAAGTAGGCGGCTCCCAAGGCTACCGTTGTAAACAAAGTCTTCTTGGTGTTCATGGTTATTCCTCCTTGGCAATAGTCTGGTTGTTAAAAGCTTATAACTAACATACCCGCATGCCAAGGTTTCTAAACGAAAGAATACTAAGTCTGTATCCGCTAGAACTGCATCCTAGCGCTTGTTGCCCAGTGAAGCACTGCCGCAGGACAGAGGTGAATCCATCGCTGCTGCGGGACAGGTCTTGCCCTTGTCACAGCCCGCACAGGCCCCCTGCTTGCCTTTCTGCACATGGCGGTAGATTATCCAGCCGGAATACCCGAATATTAGCGCCACAATCACAATATTAACGATCATTGCCGTCATCGCTTCCTCTCTTAATAACTTGGACTTGCTGCGGGGCTACGACCATCCGAGCAAACGTCCTCCTTGATAGATCACCAGTGACACCGCATAGGCCAATACCAGAGAGTAACCCATGGAGAAGAATGTCCATTTCCAGGACGCAGTCTCTTTCTTGATAACGCCGACAGTGGCCAGGCAAGGAATGTAGAGCAGGATAAAGGCCATGAAGCTGATCGAGCTAAGCGGTGTAAAGACTGAAGCAATCTGGCCTTCCAGTCCCGCTGTATCCGGAGCATGGTAGATGATGTTCATGGTAGAGACCACAACCTCTTTCGCGAGGAAGCCGGGCACCAGAGTTGATCCCGCCTGCCATGTTCCGAAGCCGAGCGGCTGCAGCAGCGGGGCAATGAAGCCGCCGAATTTGGCCAGGAAGGAGTGATCCATGTCCACATTGAGGCCGCCAGGACCAGCATAGGACATCAGCCAGATCAGGACCGAGCCGGCCAGGATAATGGTCCCTGCTTTGCGCAGGAAGCCCTTGCCCTTCTCCCAGGTGCTGCGGCTCAGTGTCTTGAGCTGCGGCATCCGGTAAGGAGGCAGCTCGATAATGAAGATAGACGCCTCATTCTTGAACAGGTACTTGGAGAAGAACTTACACAGAACCAGGGCAAATACAACACCCATGACATACATAGAGAGTACAGCTGTAGCTTGCTGGGCAGGAAAGAAGACCGCTGCGAACAGCAGATAGACCGGAAGCCGGGCAGAACAGGACATCAGCGGCATAAGCAGTGTCGTCAGCATCCGGTCCTTGGGCTGTTCAATACTTCGGGCCGCCATAATCGCCGGTACGTTGCAGCCGAAGCCGATAATGAACGGAATGAAGGCCTTGCCATTCAGTCCCATCCGTTCCATCGTGCTGTCCATCAGCAGGCAGACACGGGCCATATACCCGGAATCCTCCAGGAAGGAGATCATCAGGAACAGGATGAATATCTGTGGAACAAATACGAGTACGCCGCCCACACCGCCGATGAGACCATCAACGATCAGTGCGTGCGTGAATTCCGAAGCTCCGATGGCCCCCAGCAGCGAATTCGTCCAATCGCTGAGCTGACCGCCGATGAAGCCATCCAAGAGATCTGACAACGGCCCGCCAATCCAGTCAAAGGTAGTTTTGAACATGGCATACATAAACAGGATGAACAGGGGCAGTCCGAGAAAACGGTGGGTAAGGATGGAATCCAGACGTTCGGTCAAATTATGCGGTTTTTGCAGGGTGGAGTCTATCGCTTCAGCGCACACCTTGCGGATGTAGTCCATGCGGACCGAGCGAATCAACTGGGGAAGAGTGAGTGCAAGCTTATCCCGCTGCAGCCGGGTCTGAGCGGTATCTGCAATCAGCAGCAAGCCGGAAATATCCGTCCGCTTCTTAAGCAGCTCCAGGATTACCGGGTTCTGCTCCAGCAGCTGGAGAGCAACCCAGCGGAGATTAGGCAGACCAGAGATCTTTTGCAAATGTGTAACAATGGAGGCTATGGCTTCTTCAGCGAGTTCCCCATAATTCAACTGGAAGGTAACAGGCGGGATATGGGAAGGCTGCTCCAGCACGCTAAGCACCTGACTGGTTCCTTTGCCTGTCCGGGCAATCAGCGGCAGCACGGGAATACCAAGCTGTTCCGAAAGAATGTCGGGGTTCACCTGAATGCCGCGCGCCTTGGCGACATCGGTCATATTCAGTCCGAGGATCGTCGGCTTGCCATACTCCAGCAGTTGCAGGGTAAGCAGCAGGTTCCGTTCCAACTGCGAGGCATCGACAATATTGATAAGTGCTTCAGGGGTTTCTTCGATTAAGTATTGTGCGGCTACGCCCTCATCACGGGAGAGGGGGTGAAGGGAGTAGATTCCAGGCAGATCGATGAGCTTCCCGGCTCCGTTCTTTAGACTGCCGATTTTTTTCTCAACCGTAACGCCTGCCCAGTTCCCTACGTATTCGTAGGAGGAAGTCAGGGTATTGAACAGCGAGGTTTTCCCGGTGTTGGGGTTCCCCACAAGTGCGATGGAGCTCATGATACTTTCACCTCTATCATAGATGCTTCCTTCCGCCGGATAGCAAATAGCTGACCGTTACATTCAAGCGTAATCGGACCCATGAACGGCCCTTTGCCCTTGAGACGGATCATTACACCCTCAGATACTCCCAGATCGGCCAGACGGCGGCGCAAAATTGGATTCATGCCTTCAATTCTTTGAATGGAGCCGGTAGTGCCTGGTTGCAAACGCAGCAAGGAGCAGGATGTTAGAGCCATTGTTATCCCTCCGAAAGAGACTGATAATCAATCTCAATGATTTCTTGTAATGTAGCATTTTACTGCCATTTATTCTGTGATTAATGTCATTGTTTCTGTTAGCGAAAATCGATATGAAGATTACTGAAATTTTCTTTACAATATCTTCTTCGTTAAAGTATGATTGAACGATAATATAAGCATAGTACTAAAGAGATACCCCGAAGGGAGAACAGATTGTGAAGACTAATCATAGTAAAATTGTCGATTGTACCATCCGTGATGGGGGATTGGTAAATAACTGGGATTTCAGTATTGAATTTGTTCAGAAATTATATGCCGGACTGAATGAAGCCGGTGTTGATTATATGGAAATCGGATATAAGAACTCGCCGAAGCTGCTCAAAGGGGCAGAGGGTGCAGGCCCTTGGCGCTTTTTAAATGATGACTTCCTGCGCAAGGTCATTCCGCAAAAGGGGCATACGAAGCTGTCGGCTCTGGTCGATATCGGCCGGGTGGACGAGAATGATATTCTGCCACGCAGCGAGAGCATGCTCGATCTGATCCGTGTGGCTTGTTACAGCAAGGATGTGGACAAGGCCCTTCAGCTGGTGCAGACCTTCCATGACCTGGGCTATGAGACGACCATTAATATTATGGCCCTGTCCAATGTGATGGAGAATGAGCTGTTGGAAGCCTTCGAGCAGATCCGTGAGAGCGTAGTTGATGTAGTCTATATCGTGGATTCTTACGGCAGCCTGGATCATAATGACTTTCATTACCTGGTAGAGAAGTTCAAGACACATCTTCCGGAGAAGCGGCTCGGTGTGCATACCCACAACAATCTTCAGCTGGCCTTCTCCAATACGCTGATTGCAGCCGAGAAGGGGGTAGAGCTGCTGGATGCTTCCTGTTATGGAATGGGCCGCGCCGCAGGTAACTGTCCTACAGAGCTGCTGGTTACCCATCTGAAGAATACGAATTATACGCTCCGGCCTGTTCTGGATATCATTGAGAACCTGATGATCC
Organism: Paenibacillus sp. FSL R7-0210; assembly: GCF_038009085.1. Taxonomy (NCBI): domain Bacteria; kingdom Bacillati; phylum Bacillota; class Bacilli; order Caryophanales; family Paenibacillaceae; genus Paenibacillus; species Paenibacillus sp. FSL R7-0210. Next base: position 4,847,463 of record NZ_JBBPAR010000001.1, on the reverse strand, counting down.
CTCTGCGGGAGAAGGAAGAGTGGGGCTATATCATTCCGTATATGATTACAGGAACGCTGGACGAGCATCCCCGCTCGGCAATGGCGCTGCGATCTTCGGCCGATAAAGATAAGGCGGTTGACTTCTATGACACACTGACAACACCCGAGGTCAATTTCGGGGACAAATAACCGTCTGGAAGGAGAAAGCACTGGCCTCTGTTTGTAGGCAGGTGCTTTTTTTCTGCCGAATCTGCTTCCTTACAATATTAGTAGGTGATCAATGTAACTTTACAGAGCTATCTAGCCGATATTTATACATAGGACATCATACACATCCATCTGACTTTATAGATATTATTTTTAGACGCGAGGGACTTATGAGACAAGAAGAGAGAAAGACGATTCATGCGGCTATTCTGGGGGCTGTGCTATTCCTTCTGATCCAGATTTTTCGTACACCGCTGGGCCGAATCGAGGACAAGGATTTACTGATAGCCTTTTACCTTATTTTGGGCTGCTGTACTGTCGCGTTCGGTTTTGCGATTTTTGCCCAGGGCTGGCTGCTGTTCGCCAATAGTCTATCTAAGGCTAGGCTGTACACCTCTGCATTGTTCCTGGGGGTGAGCATTTTTGATTTCCTGCATGTACTCGGGTTTGTAGGTATTCCTGGAATCACCTCGTATATCAGCCCGGAGCAGTCCTTATGGCTCCTGACGTTCTCCCGGCTGGCTAGTGCACTGGGGATTATGCTTATTTTCAGCAGAGAAGACCAGCTTGTAGGAAACGGCGTCAAGGGGAAGGTGTTTCGGAATGCTTTTGTGGTGATTCTGCTGTCTTTGGCTGTGTTTGGTCTCGGCAACCTGATTGTCTCCGGGCTGGCGGACGAACCATGGGCAGAAACGGCAAGAGACCTGATGAACATGGCGATACTGTTCGTCTATTTACTTGGTGCTGCGATTATTATCTATCCTGGCAAAAGCGAAAAGTCAGCCTCTCTGCTGATTATTATCCGTTCCCTTGTATTCTTCTCACTGGCTCAGGTCTTCTTCATGAATCTGTTCAGTGTCGGAGAATTGGATTATCTCTTCGGGATGCTCAGCAGCGCAGCGGCCTATTATCTTCTGCTGACCGGGGTCTACAGATTGACGATTGAGGAGCCATTTCAGGAGAATCAGCAGGCGGAAGCGCGGATTAATTATCTGGCGTATCACGATGAGCTGACAGGTCTTCCGAACAGACGCCGCCTGATGCAGCGCATGGAAGAGGTGGTGCTCCAGAGTGAGCAGGACAAAAGCCGCGGCTTCGCCGGGCTGGTCATTATGAACATCAACCATTTCAAGAATATCAATGACTCTCTTGGCCATTATGCAGGAGATCTGCTGTTGCAGCTGGTCGCCCGGCGGATCGGGGATGAGGTTAGAGTCAATGAAGAGCTCTTTAGTATGGGAGCGGACGAGTTTGCTTTTCTGATGACGGAGCGGACGGGTCTGGAGAATTGTCTGGTCCGGGCGGGTGAGCTGCTGCGCCTGTTCGAGACACCGGTAGGCCTGGAGTCGGGCGAATACCATATCTCGCTGAGTCTGGGGGTAAGCATCTACCCCGGGGATGGAGATACGGCAGAGCAGTTGATACAGAATGCAGACACAGCGGTGCACAATGCCAAGGATCAGGGGGTGGAGATCCGCCGCTATATTCCGGCTATGCAGATGAAGGCGAAGGAACGGCTCAAGCTGGAGAACGATCTGCGCCGGGCGCTGGAACGGGGGGAGTTCTATCTGGTCTATCAGCCCCAGGTACTGCTTGAGACAGAAGAGATTGTCGGCATGGAGGCGCTGCTGCGCTGGAACCATCCCAAACGCGGCTTGGTCTCTCCGGTGGATTTCATTCCTATCGCTGAAGAGAGCGGGCTAATTGTTCCCATTGGGGAATGGGTGCTTAAGACAGCCTGTCTGCAGAATAAAATGTGGCAGGATGCCGGCTATCATCCGATTTGCGTGTCCATTAACCTCTCGATGCGCCAGTTCCTGCAGCCCAATCTGGCCGGCAAAATTGATGCCATCCTGAAGGATATCGGTCTAGATCCCTGCTACGTGGATTTGGAGATTACCGAGAGTATGACCCTGGACAAGGAGACCGCCTTCGACCAATTGAACCGCCTCAAAAGACTTGGCGTATGCATCAGCATCGATGATTTCGGCACAGGCTACAGCTCTCTGCATTATCTGAAAAATATGCCGATTGACCGCTTGAAGATCGACCGTTCCTTCGTATCCGATGTCATGGAGGATAGCAACAATGCCGCGATTGTCTCTACAATTACCTCGATGGCCCACCATTTGAAGCTTAAGGTCACCGCCGAAGGTGTGGAGAACAAGGAGCAGCTCCACTTTCTGCGTCAGCAGCATTGCCATGAAGCCCAGGGGTTTCTGTTCAGCAAGCCGGTGAAGGCGGCCGAATTCGAGCAGTCCTTCCTCAGGCCTCTGCTGGAAATGCCGTCGTAACCTCTGGACCTCCGTTATCTGAATTTAATAGGGTTGCAATTTATTCGTAGTGGTGCTACAATGTTTCTTGTACTCAATTCGAGTTGCGGGTGTAGTTCAATGGTAGAACTTCAGCCTTCCAAGCTGATAGCGTGGGTTCGATTCCCATCACCCGCTCCATATTTAACTTCCGAAATCCTTGTCCGCAAGGGTTTTTTTGTTGTGAAAATGAGGGCGATTGGACCAAATGTAGGCGAAAATAAAACAAAAAGAAGCCAGGCCTCCGATCCTTCGGGGGCCTGGCTTACTTATATGATGTGACAGGTAAGCCGTCTGCCTTGGACGTTAGACGGTCTTCAGGAACTCAACAAGGGTCAGCAGTCCTTTGTCGAAGTTCTCCAGATTGAAATGCTCGTCCGGCGCATGCAGGTTCTCGTCATCGAGTCCGAAGCCCATCAGGACGACCGGCGCCTTCAGGATGCGGGCGAAGCTCTCCATGATTGGGATGGAGCCGCCGTCTTTGGTGAAGAGGGCACGTGTGCCGTAGACCTTGCCATAAGCATCGGCAGCGGTCTGGAGGATCGGGTGTGACGGATCGATGTTGAAGGCGCGTGCCTTCTCCATCTGCTTCACCTGAACCTTGGCGCCGCTCTGGATATTAGCCTTCAGATGGGCTTCAACGGCATCCAGGATGTGCTGCGGGTCCTGGTCGCCGACCAGGCGGCAGGTAATCTTGGCATGGGCTTCCTTCGGGATTACTGTCTTGCTGCCTTCGCCTTGGAAGCCTCCGTATACGCCGTTCAGCTCCAGCGTTGGACGCGCGCCGACCCGTTCCACGAAGGTGTAGCCTTCTTCGCCGTACAATTGCTCCAGGCCGAGGGCGGTCCGGATTTTGTCTTCATCCACACCTTGCTTGGCGAATTCTTCGCGCAGCAGCGGGGACAGGGCAGGCACACCTTCGTAGAAGCCTTCTACAGATACGCGGCCCTTGTCATCGTGAAGGGTGCTGAGCAGCGAGACCAGCGCATGCAGCGCATTGGGAACGCCGCCGCCGTAGGAGCCGGAGTGCAAATCAGTCAAGGCGGTGTTCACTGTGACCTCCATGGAGCAGAGACCACGGAGCCCGGTGCAGATGGCGGGGCGTCCGCGTTCCAGCAGGGAGGTATCCGAGACGAGAACGGCATCTGCCGCAAGCTTGTCCTGGTTAGCTTCCAGGAATGGCGGCAGGTTGATGCTGCCAATCTCTTCTTCCCCTTCGATGCAGAGCTTGATGTTGACTGGCAGCGTGCCCTCTTGCTTCAGGATAGCCTCGATGGCTTTGATATGCATGAATACCTGGCCCTTGTCGTCTGTAGCGCCGCGCGCATACAGCTTGCCGTCACGGATCTCCGGTTCAAACGGAGGGGTAGTCCACAGGTTCAGCGGATCCACCGGCTGTACATCATAATGCCCGTATACCAGAATAGTCGGCTTGCCGGGCGCATGAAGATAGTCTGCATAGATCACCGGATGGCCGGCAGTGGGATGCAGCTCAATATTCTCAAGTCCTGCGCGCTTTAGTGTCTCAGTCAGCCATGCGGCAGCAGCATTGATATCTTCCTTGTGGGTGGAGAGGGCTGAGATGCTGGGAATCGCCAGCCATTGCTTAAGCTCGGTCAGCTGGGCTTCACGCTCAGCCTGAAAGTAAGTTTCGTAAGACATAGTGGGTATGTACCTCCTTGGAATTCGCTGCTTAATACCACAGCTACCCGTATTATGCGGCAACATGCATAACGGAGGGTCTCTGCGGCTCAGGTTCGGCAGTGTAATGCATTCATTATACTGGAGATATCCCGATGGATCAAAAAAGGATTGTCCGGCCCTTCAACATAGGGTGACTGGAGCTGCGTAGCTTAGGTAACACTTCCTTGCAGGCTGTTGATTACTGGCAGTAACCGTGATAGACTTACTTAGTTTAAGCAAAGGAACCGCCGAGCGCGGCGGAAGCGACAGGAGCGAAATTGTAGTGTCAACGAACATACCTGCAAGTGTTGAACCGATATATATTTATACGTATGCCCATTCGCCGGATGAGACCTCATTGTGCGGGATGGAGCTGCGCTGCCTGTTCGGCCGGGAGATCCCTCCGGCTATATTTGCAAGCGGGGTAGAGGCGGATGTCAGCCGCAGTCCTTTTATCAAAGAGCGGATAGATGTGATGTACGAAGGGGACACGCTCCCGGAGATCTACAAGCAGACAGAGCAGGTAGAGCTGGGGGGGCGGAGCTTCAAGGTTATTTTTGTGAAGACTAATGATCTGGCTCCTGAACACAAAATCGAATACGGTGAGCGCAGAGTGATTGAGCGGGAAATTGGCCTGCGGATTGAGGGAGAGGCGGATGTGAACCATCCGGAGCTGGTGTACGGGATTGTAACGCTCGGCGGACGCTGGTACTTCGGCTCTTATCATAAGAACAATGCAACCTGGTTCCGGCAGATGCACAAGCCCCGCAGCTACTCCATAGCGCTCAGCACACGGGTAGCCCGGGCGGCGGTCAATATGGCGGTTCCGCGCATACCCGGTGTGAAGCTGATCGATCCCTGCTGCGGAATTGGCACAGTAATGGTGGAAGCTTTGTCGATGGGAATCGATGTCGTCGGCCGTGATATTAACCCGCTCATTGCAGCCGGTGCGCGGACGAACATTGCTCATTTCGGCTTCGAGAGTGTTGTTACGCTCGGAGATATCGCAGACATAGAGGAGCATTACGATGCGGCCATCGTGGATATGCCTTATAATCTGTATTCACGGATTACCCCCGAAGAGCAGTTTGCGATTCTGAGCCATACGCGGCGGATTGCGGACAGAGTGGTCATTGTAGCGATTGAGGCTGTGGATGAGATGATTGCTGCCGCCGGTTTTACAATTATAGACCGTTGTGTGGCGCGAAAAGGTGCGTTCTCCCGTCATCTGATGCTGTGCGAGTAGAGCGTCTGGAAGAAGTAGTGTAACTAAATCCGAATAAAGGCGGTGTGCTTATGGAACCGAAATGGTTAACCTGGGCCAAAGAAATTCAAGCGATTGCCCAGACCGGACTGACGTATGCCAAGGATGTATATGATATTGAGCGTTATCAGGCACTGCGCGAGCTGAGCGTGGATATTCTGGCGAACTATACGTATGAGAGCAAGGAGCGTATACGGCTCTCTTTCGCGGGTGAAGGCGGGTATAGCACACCTAAGGTGGATATCCGGGGAGTGATTTTTCAGGAGGATAAAATTCTGCTCGTACACGAGAAGCTCGACGGAAAATGGGCGCTGCCCGGAGGGTGGGCGGATATCGGCCTGTCACCGAGTGAGGTGGCTGTCAAGGAGATTGCCGAGGAATCCGGTTACCAGGCGGAAGCGGTTCGTCTGCTTGCTGTACTGGATAAGAAGTTCCATCAGCATCCGCCGGAGCCATACCATACCTATAAAATGTTCATCCTGTGCAGAATTACCGGCGGGGAGGCGGCGGGTGGTGTGGAAACGAGCGGTGTTGGATTTTTTGCCGAGGATGCATTGCCCGAATTGTCTGAAGAACGCAACACGGCAGAGCAGCTACACACTATGTTCCAATATTTACATCATCCCGAAAAAGAAGTAATATTGGACTAAAGCACTGCATATAATAGATAACCAAGAGTGTATATAAGTTTTATGAATACATTTTTTGGTTAATATTATTTATGTAAGCCTTTACAGTGATGATCCGCTGAGCCTTTATATCTAAAAATTTATCGAAAACATCTCTTTTTGGGCCTGGCGGTCTACATTTTTTCCTCTGCTTTGACGATAAGAATTTTAGGAGGGGATCGCATGGAACAAGAAGAGCTAAGACTTCCGCTTGCGCAGGAGGGGATGACCCGGCCTACAGAGGGCAATATCGCCACGGGCCTGGTATGGGGTGTCCTGATCAGTATTCCCTTATGGATCTCGTTGATCGGCTGGATGATGGGCATCTGGAAATTCTAAGACCCGTCCGCAGAAGCTATATTCCACTACTAACTTACACATATACAATGAAGGCTGCCTCTTCGAAGTGAAGAAGCAGCCTTTTTATGCTGAAATTACAAGTCGTTGTTGATATGCGCCAGCTGGAAGGTCTCGCAGACCACCCGCATATCCGGGTCGAAGGGCTTACCCTCACGCTCCAGCTCCCTGGTGAAGAACACCTCATGCTCGTAGCGCCAGGATTCAAGGCTGCGGTCATCCTCCCCTTCGGAGTAGGCGAATTCAGCGGTTACCTCAGCGAATGGAACGACCTCCACCTTCGTTGTTTCGATGATCGCGCGCGGCTGCCCTGTGCTGTCCAGCAGGATGGATAAACCGCCTGTAAAAGGCATGGTCAGCCCTTGCGCTTCAATCAACTCATAATTTTGCGCGGTCCCGGTCTTGATTCCTCTAAGAACCAGATCCAGCAGCTCATCTGCCAGCCGGGGATTGTCGCCGAACGCCCAGGCGCTGTCGAATTTGTCTGCCGCTTCCGGATGCTTCACCAGATAACTCTCCCAATATTTCGCAATTTCCGGAGTTAATGTCATTACGGTCACCTCTACCTTAGATTTAGTATTTAGTCTGTCTACAATTCACATCTCCGCTTCGCTCAACCAGCCGCTATACAGTTCATCGAGCTTCTGCTGTGCAGCATCTCTCATTCCTTGCAGCTCGGCCAGCTTCTCTGCATTGCTCGACAGCTGCGGGTCCAGCATCTCGGCATCGATAAGAGCAAGCTGCGCTTCCGCTGCGGCAATGTCCTGCTCCCACGAAGCTGCCGGACGCGGCTTGCGGTTCGGACTGGCAGGGCTGGAGGGTGATCCCCCTGTATTCTTGCGGCGGGAGGAAGCGGATTCCGTACCCGAACCTGCTGAGGCAGAGGCGGAGGCAGAAGGGGAGCGGTCTACCTGCCCGCTTAAGGAGCGGGGCTTGCCGGTGCCGCCCCCGGAAGATTCCGGCTGCGTGGCCTCTTGCCGCTGGGCGGCTGCGGCATGTTCAGCCTGCTTATCCTTATAATACTCGTAGTTACCCGAGAAGGAGGAGAAGCGTCCGCCGTCAATATGCCAGAGCTTGCCGAAGCAGCGGTTGATGAAGTAACGGTCATGGGATACCGCCAGCACGGTGCCGGGGAACTCCTCCAGCGCTTCCTCCAGCGCTTCGCGGGAATCGATATCCAGATGGTTGGTCGGCTCATCCAGAATCAGCAGATTCGGCCTCTTGTGCATCAGGATCGCGAAGCGCAGCCGGGTCCATTCTCCTCCTGACAGGTTGGTGATGCTCTTGAAGACATCGCTGCCGTAGAAAAGGAAGCGGGCCAGCTGGCCGCGTGCTTCGCCTTCTTCAAGTCCGGCCTCCTCGCGGAAATACCGCAGCACGGAGTGGTCGCCCTCCTCCGGCACAGCTTCCTGGGCAAGATAACCGACGACAGCTCGGGAAGCAAGCGTACAGCTCCCGCTGTCCGGTGACTCCTGGCCAAGGATGATCTTCAGCAGGGTACTTTTGCCTGCTCCGTTGCCGCCGATCAGTGCGGTGGTCTCGCCATATCTCAGAATATCGCTGGCGGCCGAGAAAAGCCTGCGCTCCCCGTAAGACTTGCTGATCCGGTCCAGGATGACGACCTGGTTGCCGGTCCGGTCCTCCTGCTGAAGCTGCAGATCCATGGACTTGCGCTCCAGGATCGGGCGTTTGACCTTGACCATCCGGTCCAGCGCCTTTTGCATGGACGCCGCACGGCGGTGGAAGGAAGGGTTCGGCGGATTGGAGCGGTTGCCCCATTCGATCAGCCTTTTGATACTCTCCTGCATCTGCTTGATCTTCTTCTGCTGCTCCTGGTAGTCAGCGAATTGCTGAAGGAGCCGGGCTTCCTTCTCCACCTGATAACCGCTGTAGTTCGTATGGAAGGTGAAAGCCTCCCCGTCTTCAATCTCGATGACCTTCTTCACCACGGCATCCAGGAAGTAACGGTCATGGGAGATCGCCAGCACCGTGCCGTCATAGCTCTGGAGGAACTGCTCCAGCCACTCGATAGCCTCCATGTCCAGATGGTTGGTCGGCTCATCGAGCAGCAGGATGTCGGGACGGCGCAGCAGCAGCTCGGCCAGCCCTACCTTGGTCTTCTCTCCGCCGGAGAGGGAGGAGAAGCGGCGGTCGTACTGTCCCGTTCCAATTCCCAGCCCTGAGGCTACACGCTGGATCGAGGCTTCCAGCTCATAGCCGCCTGCGGCCTCGAACTTCTCCTGCAGGGTGCCGTATTCCTTAAGCAGCCGGTTCCAGGCCTGCCCGTCTTCGCCCGCGCCGGAGGAAGACATCTCCTGCTCCAGCTCCCGCAGGCGGCGCTGCCAGCCGAGCTGCTCGGCGAAGCTGCGCTGGAGGACGGCATAGACCGTGTCGCTCTCGTTCACCTCCTGAATCTGGGCAAGCAGGCCGATGACGCTGCCCCGGCGGATGGAGAGCTGCCCTTGGTCCGGGCGTTCTTCTCCGCTCAGCAGGTGGAAGAGGGTGGTTTTGCCGCAGCCGTTGCGGCCGATCAGACCGATTTTTTCGCCTTGGCGGATATCGAAGGTGATATCGCTCAGAACGAGCTGGGCACCGTGGTATTTTTGGATATTTTGACATGAGATAATCATCGTTATTCTTCTCCTTTAATTAGGAATGCACTCTCCTTCGCCGTCCTTTGGCTTCTGCGGATTCCGGTCAAAACAGCATAAAAAGGCCGCAGGGAAATTTCCCTGCGGCCTGAGTATTCTTCGGGTTAGGATATCCGTTGAAGTGTAGGCGAGAAAGGCATTTCACAATGTTGTAGTGTTATTAAATTCATGTAAATGGACAGACTTCTCCCGTTGTCCAGATTTGCATGAATAACGCCAGCCATAATATTAATCAGCCGGCTGCTAACACTGTTGGTCCGATTGTGATCCATTCTCCTACACCTCCTTTTTGATAAATTTAAAGCTAGTGTAACCAAAAATCCCGAAATAAGCAAGGGAGAATTGTTCCCGCAGAGACATAAATGCATGGCACTGCAAGTAGTATGGAGTGTGGCGAGGGGGCGTTGCCCTTATAACAGCTGCGGGAAAAGAGGAGAGTTATGGCGATTTTTAACGGATTGCTCGGCAATGCAACTCAGGTGGAGCTGGGGGAGGTGCAGCGGGAATATGGACGGATTCTGGCTCCGAATGAAAAGATTGAGCGCGCCTATAAGCTGGTCCGGGACATGTTTATTTTTACAGACAAGCGGCTGATTCTTGTAGACAAGCAGGGGATGACCGGCAAGAAAACCGAATACCACTCTGTTCCTTACAAAAGCATCACTCATTACTCTGTGGAGACGGCGGGGCATTTCGATCTGGATGCGGAGCTGTGTCTGTATATCTCGGGCGCGGGGCTGCCGCTGAAGAAAACCTTCAACAAATCGGTCGATATCTACGAAGTGCAGGCTGTGCTGTCGCAATATATCCTGAAGTAAGGGGGCGCACAGAGGGCGTACTAAGGCTGTAGCCTGCTGCAGCTCCATATAACAGACGGGTAGAACGAATGCCCGCCTGGGTCTGCTTCCGTCCTGAAATTTGTGCATGGCTCACAAAATAAGCGGCAGCAAATGTAGAGTCCTGCGGAAGCCGTTGACAGGGGTTCAGGTCCTGCTGTTAAATGACACTAACTTAAGCGGCAGGGAAGGGAGGCGGAGGCGGAACATGAGGAGAGGACCGGTGACCGGAACGAAAACAATGGTGGTCAGCCCGCATTATCTGGCCTCGGCGGCGGGCGCGCAAGTTTTGGCCAAAGGCGGCAACGCCTATGATGCGGCCGTTGCAGTCAGCGCGGCGCTGGCTGTGGTCTACCCGCATATGACCGGGCTCGGCGGCGACGCCTTTTGGCTGGGGTACAGCGCCAGCGAAGGGCGCGTGCGGGCCTACAACGGCAGCGGACGCTCGGGCTACGCCGTCCGCCGGGACTGCTATGCCGGGGAAGAGGCCATTCCCCGGCGGGGTGTGCGCAGCGCCATTACGGTGCCCGGAATGGCGGATAGCTGGGAGGCCGTCCAGCGGGAGTATGGACGGCTGACCCTGGCCGAGGTGCTGGAGCCGGCTATCGGCTACAGCGCCGGGGGCTTTCCGCTGTCGCCGGACCAGCATGGCGGCAGTGTTCTGGCCGGAGCCGCGCTGTCGCCTGAAGCGGCGGCGGTGTATCTTCCCGGCGGCCGGATACCGGCGGCGGGAGAGCGGTTTGTGCAGCGGCAGCTGGCCGGGACGCTGCGGGCGCTTGCGGCGGGAGGCCGGGATGCTTTTTATAAAGGGAGCATTGCGGAAGAGATCAGTAATTATATGCAGGCTTCCGGCGGGTATCTGACCCGCGATGATTTCGCGGACCACCAGGGGAGCTGGGAAGAGCCGCTTCAGACCGGATACCATGGGCATACCGTCTATCAGGTTCCGCCGAATTCGCAGGGCTTCACGGCGCTCATGGCGCTTAATATCCTGGAGCATTCTAACTTCGCGGAGATCAGGCATGGCTCCTATGAATATTATCATCTGCTGGTGGAGGCGCTGAAGCTGAGCTTCCGTGACCGTGATCAGGTGCTCACTGACCCGTCCTTCAGCAGCATTCCGCTGGAACGTCTGCTGAGTAAGCCTTATGCGGCTCAACTCGCGGCGGCAATTTCTCCCCGTAAGGCGCTTGCTCTCAGCAGCGAACCGGTTGGAAGGGATACAGCTTATGCGGCGGTAGTAGATGAAGAGGGTAACGCGGTGTCGTTCATCCAGAGTCTGTATTTCGAATTCGGGTCGGGGGTTGTGGCCGGGAATACGGGAATTCTGCTCCAGAACCGCGGGTCCTTCTTCTCGCTTGATCCCGCCCATATCAATACGCTGGAGCCGCACAAGCACACCTTCCACACGCTGATGCCTGCGATGGCCTGCCGGGACGGGAAGCCTGCTTATCTCTATGGCACACAGGGCGGCGAAGGACAGCCGCAGACGCAGACCCTGCTGCTCACGCGCATGCTTCACTATGGGATGGACCCGCAGACTGCGGTGAGTGAACCGCGCTTTGTCTGGGGCAGAACCTGGGGAGAGCCGACCCAGGAGCTACGGATCGAGAACCGGGTGGCGGAAGCCGTGCGGGCTGAGCTGGCGGAGGCGGGGCATCTGGTCCGTGAGGCAGAGAGCTATGACGGGGTGATGGGTCACGCCCACGCCATCTCGATTGACGGTAACGGCTACCGCAGCGGGGGGACGGACCCCCGCTCTGATGGAGCGGCTATCGGGTGGTAAGCGATTTGGATTCTTGGCGTGAAGGTCAAGGAGATAAGGAGATAGTGAGATAAGGGGAATGGGAGAGTGGGAGATAGGAAGGTAAGGGGATAAGGGGATAAGGGGATAAGGGGATAGGAAGACAAGGAGGTAAGAGGATAAGGAGATAGGAGGACAAGGAGATAAGGAGATAAGGAGATAGGGAGATAGGGAGATAAGGAGATAAGGAGATAGGGAGACAAGGAGATAAGGGGAATGGGAGAGTGGGAGATAGGGAGGTAAGGAGGTAGGGAGATAGGGAGCTAAGGAGGTAAGCAGCAGGGTGAGAGAAACCCGGTTTGTCCGGGAGGGAGAGGGTGGAGCAGCATGGTTCTTGATAATCGGCACGGCGCATTCCGGGTCCCGGAGCTGGAGATTTCCGGCAGCGGGCACGGGGCATTGCACGGCCTGATCTTCACGGTAAAAGATGTCTTCGCAGTGGCCGGGCACCGCTCATCCGCCGGTAACCCGGACTGGCTGCGCAGCCATGAACCGGCAGTCTCCCATGCAACTGCTGTACGCAGGCTGCTGGAAGCCGGAGCTACGCTGCGGGGGGCGGCCCATACGGATGAGCTGATGTACAGCCTTGGCGGAGAGAACTATCATTACGGTACGCCGGTGAATCCGCACGGGGAGAATCGGATTCCCGGCGGCTCGTCCAGCGGTTCGGCGGTGGCGGTGGCCTCGGGGAGCGTGGATTTTGCCCTCGGAACGGATACAGGCGGCTCTGTCCGGGTTCCATCCGCTTATTGCGGTGTATTCGGTTATCGTCCGACTCACGGTGCGGTATCCCTGGAGGGGGTTATTCCGCTGGCCCCGGCTTTTGATACGGTGGGCTGGATCGCTGGAAGCACGGAGCTGCTGCTGAAGACGGGGCGCGTTCTGCTTGGGGCTGTGGACAGCGGCGGAGATGCCCGGTGCGAGGAAAATAGGAAGAAGGCGGGCGATCTGTCCGGGTCTGTGGACAGCGGCGTAGGTGCCCAGAGCATGGAGAATAGTATGGAGCAGAGAGGTGGTGAGGCGGTTGACGAGTCTGCTGGTGATCTTCGAATGTCCCGGATGTTCATTCTCCCGGAAGGCTGGGCGCTTGTGGAGCAGGACTGTGCAGACTACCTGAGGCGGGGGCTGGACAAGCTTCAGGCAGGCGCTTCGCTACAGGCTGCTGAAGCCGTGGTTGCCCCTGAAGGCTTGAAGACTTGGATGGACGCCTTCCGCGAGCTGCAGGGTGCCGAGATCTGGGCAACCCATGGGGAGTGGATCGGGCGGGAGCAGCCGGTCTTCGGGCCGGATATTGCCGCCCGGTTCGCTTGGGCGGCGGGGCTGGCCGGGGCGGATCACAGCCCGGCCGCTATGCTGCGCAGCCGGATCACTCAGCGGCTGCGGGCGCTGCTCGGGAAGGACGGCTGTCTCGTCCTTCCGACCGTGCCGGGTCCGGCCCCGCTGCGCGGCGCCGGACCCGGGCAGCTGGAGCGGAGCCGCAGCAGCGCCATGATGCTCAGCTGCCTGGCCGGACTGGCCGGGCTGCCGCAGGTTACGCTGCCGGTGCCCGTCCCCGGCGGACTGCCGCTGGGATTGTCCGTCATCGGCGGACACGGACAAGATCTGAGACTCCTGTCCTGGATACAGGAGGTATGGAAGTAGGAAGTCATAGCCCTGGTTCTCTGAACGTAGAGAACCAGGGCTTTTTGCTGATCGCTAGGAGATCCGCTAGTTGCGCGAGGTGCGTGGGCCAAATGTATGCGGAAAACCGAATACAATACCCAGCAGCGAGGTGAGCGGGCCAAATGTATGTGAAAAACAGCATACATCCGGCCGGTGCGGGGGTGAGTGGTCCGGATGTATGTGAAAAACAGCATACATTTGGCCAGTGCGAGGGTGAGTGGGTCCGGATGCTCCACAGCCCCCTAAAGAAGTTGGAGTCCTCCCCCACAAAAATGTAGACTAGATATAGGAGGAGGATGAACGGGATGGGACACTTATCAGGGACAAGAGAGAAGGCAGCGCAAGAGGTGTTGTCTGGCATTAAGGCAGCGGTGGTTGCCCGGAAATATGGGGTGACCCCATCGACAGTGAATCAGTGGGTGAGGGACTACCGAGAGGCCCATGGGGAACAAGATCATCCGTATCCTCAGGAGCAAGTGGAAGAACTGAAGCGCCTCCTGGACGTGGAGCAGAAATACGAGAAGGCCGTCAAGATCCTCGGCGAAAAGGAGTTAGAGATCGAGATTCTGCGTGAACTGCTAAAAAAGCCAACCCCTGCTTATCCGAAAAAATCGAGGTAGCCGACATGTTCATTAAGCAGGGGAATACCGCAGCGTTGGTACTACGTCTCGTGGGGCTCGCAGAGTCTACGTATTACGACCGTAAGAAACGCAAGAAGCAGGAGGCACAGGCCGTACCCCAGGGGCGCGGAAGACCCGTACCCGGCTATTCCCTGACCGAGTCTGGAGAGAAGATTAGCGACGAGGAAATCCAGGAATGGCTGCTGGAATTAATCGCTGGAGAGGAGCACGTGTACGGGTACAAACTGCTGGCCAAGTGCTTGTGGAACCAGCACGGGCTGAGGCTGAATCACAAGAAAAGCTACCGGCTGTGTCAGGCGCTGGAGATCCTGCAGCCGCAGCGTCACAAGCGTTTAAGCACCCTCGGAAGCTGCCGGAGAACCGGGTCATTACAGGGGCGGGCCAGCTCTGGCAGATGGACATTAAGTACGGTTACGTGGCGGGCCGCGATAGGCATTTCTTTGTCCTGAGCATTATCGATGTGTTTACCCGTGTCATCGTCGGCTACCACCGCGGATCGTCGTGTGAGGCCAAGCACGCCTGCCAGACGCTGGGACGCGCCATGGAGCAACACTGCGCCCCTGACAGCGCACGCCCGGTGATCCGCACCGACAACGGCCCACAGTTCGTCAGCCATCTGTTTGGCGACATGTGTGAAAGCTGGGAAATGACTCATGAACGCATTCCGCCTCGAACGCCGGATTTAAATGCTTTTATTGAATCGTTCCACAGTAATATCGATCGGGATTTATTCCGCAAAGAGGCCTTCGACACGTTCGAAGAGGCCTATGAAGCGGTGGACCGGTACATGGACTTCTACAACAATCGCAGAATGCATACAAGCCTTCGGAACATGCCGCCAGCTACCTTTGCGGAGTGGGTCCAGACTCTAGAAGACCGCTCCCGCTTCTTCTGGCCGAGAGAAAAAGCGAAATAAAGAGCATATCTACGACAAGTACCGATTTTATACGGAGGACTCCGGGATAAGGGGGTCGCACCGGATGTATGTGAAAAATAGCATACATTTGGCCAGTGCGAGGGTGAGTGGTCCGGATGTATGTGGAAAACAGCATACAATGGGCCGATGCGAGGTGAGCAGGCCAAATGTATGTGAAAAACAGCATACATTTGGCAGCTGCGGGGGTGAGTGGTCCGGATGTATGCGAAAAACAGCATACATCCGGCCGGTGCAAAGATACGTGGCAATTATGCAGCTTCTAGGGACCAAATGAGAGTCACTGCCGCCCGATGTGTAATATTACCTAACATTGTTGAGCCTAATTCTAACTTTTCTCTTTCCAACAGCGGTCATTTTATCTATAATGTTACATAAAGTAACATATGACTCGAATAAACCTATTATGAAGGTAGAGAAGGAGGGGTGGCTATGCATCTTACGGTGGAAGAAGCGTTGTCCATTTATCCTTTATCCGAAGCGAAGCTGATTGCCGGGTCCAAGGGGAAGCACAGGATCGTGAAATCGATTAATGTCATGGATGCTCCCGATATCTCGGATTGGATCAAGGAAGGAGAAATGCTGCTGACCACAGCCTATCTGATCAAGGACAGCCCGGAGGATGCCTCGGCACTGCTGCAGATGCTGAACCGGCGCGGGTCAGCGGGGCTGGGCATTAAGCTGGGCCGGTTCTGGGAGGCTGTGCCGCCGCCCTTGATTGCGGAAGCGGAGCAGCTGAATTTCCCGCTGATCGAGCTGCCGTTCCAGTTCACCTTCTCCGACCAGATGAACGGCTTGTTCCGCGCGGAGCTGTCGCGCAGCGTGGGCACCCTGCAGAGCATGATGGAGAAGCAGCGGCTGCTGATGCGTCTTGCCTTGCGTTCCGGTCGCAGCCGTCCGCTGCTGGACACCGTCTCTGACATCATCGGTTATCCGCTGGCTGTAATCAGCAACCGGGGGGCGGTAGTATTCAACAACTCGGGATATACGGAGAGTGAGCAGCTGGAAGGGTGGCCCTGGCCGCCCCGCAATCAGCGCTTTCGGCTTGGAGGGAGCACTGGCTACCGGCTTCCGCTGCTACAGGCTGGGAAATGCCTCGGTTACCTTCATTATTGCGATATTGATCCCTTGCTGCTGCCCGTGGAGGAAAGTCTGTTCGTCCAGGGGGCAGAGCTGATTTCTTATCATATGCATACCGGGCTGGAGGATTATTTCGAGCAGGCCGGACACCGGGAATTCAGCGGGCTGCTGCGGCGGTTCCTGAAGGACGGGCTGAAATACGCTGAGCTGGCGCAGGCAGCGCTCCGGCTGGAGATTATGCTGCTCCAGTCCCCGTATCAACTGCTGCTTACCGATGTGGCTGCTGAGGGAGAAGCCCGTCAGGCAGAGCTGCTGCGGCTGAAGGAGGAGTATTCGGAGCATCCGGTGCTGCATGGCCTGCAGGCGGTTCACTTCCTGGTGGAGGAGGGACTGGTGTCGCTGTATCCGGCCGGGCCGCATCAGCCGGAGGAGTTCCGGGCAATGATTCAGGAATGCTTCGACAGCCTGAAGTTCGATAAAGGGTATTATCCGCAGGCGGCTGTCAGCAGCGTGAAGCTGAAGCCGGAGGGGCTGAAGGAAGCTTTTGCCGAGATTAAGGAATGTATGGGCATGGCCCGGCAATGGGGCGCACACGGAAATGTGGTGCATTACCGCCAGCTGGAGCTTGATCTGCTGCTGAGCAAGATTCCGGCGGAGACCATGGAGCGTTACTACAACGGTAGCCTGCGGGGGCTGCTTAGCCGGGAACCGGAATATGTTAAGGAGATGCTCCACACGCTGGAGGTCTACCTGGAGAATGACGGCCATGTGAACGAGACGGCCAAGAAGCTGTTCATTCACCGTAATACGGCCACTTACCGGATTGAGAAGCTCAGTGAGCTGCTGGATGTCGATTTCAAAAAAATCAATGATCTCATGAAGCTGAAGCTGGTATTCCTGTTCCGCAGAATGCTGGAGCGTGAATAACAGCCGTCCATCAGCAGATTGCCCAAAAAAAGGAGTGGAGAACAATGAAGGTGGCCGGAATCTTTTTGGCGGCAGGCCGCAGTAATGGAGCAGGGGCCTCTGAAGGTTCTCAGAACAGGGCGGGCGCGGGTTCAGCCGGTGCGGCGATGCTCAGTGAGCTGGAGACCTGCGGGCTCGCGCCGCTGGTTGTAGTGGTGCGTGCGGATGATCCTTTAGGCTGGCTGCCGCCGGCCGGGAAGGCGGAGAATATGCGGCGGATTGAGACTTGCCTGACGGCCCATTTAGGCCTGTCCTTCTCCCTGCGCTGCGGCTTGAATGCTGTAGCTTCGCTTCAGCCGGATGCGGTGGTCATTGCGGCGGCAGATCAGCCGTTTGTGACAGCGGCTCAGATCCGCCGGTTCATCCAGGCGTATGAGCAGCACCCGGAGCTTGATTATGTCACGAGTGCACAGGAAGGGCTGCTGATGCCGCCTACCCTTTTCTCAAGCACGCTGTTCGGCGGACTTCAGGAGTTGGACGATGAAGAGGGGATAGCTGCCATTATGCGGACCAAGGAGTATAAGGGGCTCATCCTGCCGCAAGAGTCTGTTCAGGCCTTCGCAGAGACCGGGCTGCCGGAGAGCTTCGGAGAGTACAGCAGAGAATGGAGCGTGCGGAGCGGGAATAGACAGTGAATTCGCTATTTTTTAAAGCTATGTAAGGTAATATCACAGTATTTAAGTTTAATTTGAGATGACTTCGTGCATGAAGCACAAAATCGGCCCCCTCTTCTTATCCAACCACACAAAGCTATGTTATATAAATTTACGTAAGTGCTGCGCCTCAGTATAGTAGAGATACATTAATGGCTGTAGCCATTAGGAGAGATATCCTGGAGGAGGAGAATTATGAAACAAAGGGGTCAGGCATTCAAATTCAGCATCATCACGATGTTCCTGCTGGCGGTGGTTCTGACGGGATGCGCGAAGAATAATACGGCGTCTAATACGGGGGCGGCAGCAACGGCAGAGCCTTCGGCAGCCAGTACACCGGCAGGCAGCGAGGCGGCGGCAACGACAGAGCCGGCAGCAAAGAAGCCGACGGTTGCTTTTGTCTATATCGGGCCTCCGGGTGACGGCGGGTATACGTATCAGCATGACCAGGGCCGTCTGTATATGGAGAAGGAGCTCGGGATTAAGGCGGATTTCGTAGAAAATGTACCGGAAAGCGCCGATGCCGAGCGGATCATCACAGAGCTTGCACAGAACCATGACATCGTGTTCACCACAAGCTTCGGCTATATGGATTTCACCTTGAATGTGGCCGGCAAATTTCCTAACGTGAAGTTCCTGCATGCCTCCGGCTACAAGACCGCTGAGAACATGGGAACCTACTTCGGCAAAAACTATCAGGCAAGCTATCTGTCGGGGATCGCGGCAGGAAAAATGACAAAGAAAAACCATCTCGGCTATGTGGGAGCCTTCCCGATCAGCGAGGTGATCTATAATCTGAACGCCTTCACGCTGGGCGCGCAGAGCGTCAACCCGTCGGTTAAAGTGGATGTAGTGTGGACGAATACCTGGTATGACCCTGCCACTGAACGTCAGGCGGCCATCAGCCTGCTCGACAAAGGGGCGGATGTCCTGCTGGCGTATCAGGATTCACCGGCTACCCTTCAGGCTGCGGCGGAACGGGGAGCTTTTGCCGGGGGGAATGACTCGGATATGAGCAAGTATGCACCGGACAACTACTTAACCAACCCTGTATGGAACTGGGGTCCTTATTATGTAAAAGCTGTACAGTCTGTGATGGACGGAACCTGGAAAAGTGAGCAGTATTCCGGCGATATGGCGGACGGCATGGTGGAGCTGGCGCCATTCGGCAACAAGGTTCCCGAGGATGTGAAGAAGCTGGTGGAGGACGCCAAGGCCAAAATCATCAGCGGCGAGCTGGAGGTCTTCACCGGACCAATCTCGGACAACAAGGGCAATGTAACCGTTAAGGACGGCCAGAAGCTGACCCTTGAAGAGGTGCTTGGCATGAACTGGCTGGTCAAGGGTGTCGAGGGCACGATTCCGCAATAACAGCTGCTACACATCTTCATACAGCACAGCCTTACGGGTGGGGCGGGTTCCGGATACCGGAGCCTTCCCCACCTGTACTATAACTACCCGGAAAGGAGCGTAGTATTATGCAGGACCCTTCGGTTGAAATGCGCGGGATAGTGAAGACATTCGGTGCTGTAACGGCCAGCGATCAAGTTGATTTTTCGGCAAATGCGGGAGAGATTCACGCGCTGCTCGGGGAGAACGGGGCGGGGAAAAGCACAGTCATGAGCATGCTGTCAGGAGTGTACCGGGCGGACGCCGGGGAGATTCTCATTCATGGAAAACCGGCCAGAATCCGTTCCCCGAAGGATGCGGCACTGCTCGGTGTAGGCATGGTTTTTCAGAACTTCAGACTGGTGCAGAGCCTTACAGCGGCGGAGAATATCGTGCTTGGCGAAAAGTCGTCTTTCTGGCGCGGCAGCAGATGGATTAAGCATAAGCATGAAGAGATAGAGGCGCTTGGTGAACGCTTTGGCTTGAAATTTCCCGTCGACCGGCCAATCTGGCAGCTGTCTGTTGGAGAGCAGCAGCGCGTTGAGATTGTCAAGACGCTGTACCGGGGGGCAGATATCATCATTCTGGATGAGCCGACCTCGGTGCTGACGCCGGGGGAGGCGGAGCAGCTGTTCGAGACGCTTCAGGTGATGAAGCAGGCGGGTAAGACGGTGATTATGACTACGCATAAAATGAAGGAGGTCATGGCCTCCTCGGACCGGATCTCCGTGATGCGCAAGGGGAAAATGATTGCTTCGCTGATGACGGGCGAGACGGATGAGCTGGAGCTGGCCCGGCTGATGGTGGGCCGGGAGGTTACGATCAGCCGTCAGGAGCGAGCGGCGACGGCTGGAGAGCCGCTGCTGATCGTCCGCGATCTGGAGGTGGCTGCGGATCATGGCCGCAAGGCGCTGGATGCCCTGTCGCTTACGGTTCATGAAGGCGAAATTGTGGGCGTGGCCGGTGTCGCAGGCAACGGGCAGAAGGAGCTGGCGGAGGTATTGACAGGGCTAAGAGCATGGAGGACGGGCGAGATCCGGTTTGACGGCAGTCCTGTAAAAACAGCTTCGGTAAGAGGAGCGATCGATTCGGGCATATCGCATGTGCCGGAGAACCGGATGAAGAGCGGTCTGGCCGGACGGCTGGGGTCAGTTGACAACCTGCTGTTCAAGTCTTACCGCAGCGGGGAGCATTCCCGGTTCGGCTTCCTGAAGGCGGCCAGGAACCGCTCCTGGTCGCAGGAGCTGGTCCGCCGCTTCAATGTGAAGACGCCTGAGCTGGATACTCCCGTGCAGCAATTGTCCGGCGGGAACCAGCAGAAGCTGCTGTTCGCCCGCGAGGTCAGCCACCGTCCGAAGCTGATGGTGGCCGTGCATCCAACGCAAGGGCTGGATGTCGGCGCAGCGGCAGGGGTGCATGAGCTGCTGATGGAGCTGCGCAGCTCCGGCAGCGGGGTGCTGCTGATCTCCGAGGATCTGGATGAGCTGCTGCAGTTATCCGACCGTATTCTGGTGATTTATGGCGGGTCAATTATAGGTGAGAGCGATCATGAGCAAGCGGACCGTGAACAAATCGGCCTGATGATGGCCGGCATCCGGAGCAGGGAGGGAAGTGCTGTATGAGTCCGAAGCCTGGAAATGAGTCTGCAACGCTTACGCCGCTGGCGGGGCGCACCGGGAGGTGGTACTCCCTCAGGCTGGAATATGATTCAAGCCGTACCCGTTCACCGTGGTGGACGCCCATCCTGTCCGTTGTTCTGGCGCTCTTGCTCTGTGCGGTGTTCATCGCCGCTAATGGAATGAGCCCGCTGGTCGTCTACGAGAAAATGTTCCGGGGAGCCTTCGGCACCTCCTACGGCTTCACTGAAACCATGGTCAAGGCTATTCCGCTGCTGCTCTGCGGGCTAGGCATTGCTGTAGCTTACCGGATCTCTGTGTGGAATATCGGGGCAGAGGGTCAGTTGACAGTAGGCGCTATGGCGGCTACTGCGGTAACGATCTATTTCCCGGACCTGTCTTCCTTCTGGTCCATCATGCTGATGCTGGTTTTCGGTACAGCAGCCGGAGCTTTGTGGGGTCTGATGACGGCAGTGCCGCGAACCCATTTCGGTGTCAATGAGCTGATTACCTCATTGATGCTGAACTACGTGGCCCTGCTGGCTCTGGATTATGTGGTGTTCGGCCCCTGGAAAGACCCGAAGGGCTTCAACTTCCCGGGTTCGCCGATGTTCACGGCCGCCCAGTCCCTGCCGGTGCTTGGCAGCACCCGGCTGCACATCGGGCTGGTCTTCGGCCTCGTGGCTGTGCTGATCTATTATCTGATGATCCGGTTCACCCGCTGGGGCTATGAGCTGCGTCTGATCGGCGCCAATCCCACAGCAGCCCGTTATGCAGGCATCCATATCAAGAAGCATATTATCATCGTCATGCTGATCAGCGGCGGTCTTGCCGGGATTGCCGGCATGGCTGAAGTGTCGGGGGTTACGCATAAGCTGATGCAGGGGATCTCTCCGGGCTATGGCTATACGGCGATCATCGTAGCCTGGCTTGCCAAGCTGAACCCGCTGGGCCTGATTGTGACTTCGATTCTGTTCGGCGGCCTGATTGTGGGCGGCTATAGTGTTCAGACTATCGGACTGCCTTCGTCCATATCGGAAATGCTGCAGGGCGCGATCCTGTTCTTCCTGATTGCCGGCGACATGATTCACCGGTTCCGCATCCGCCGGAGCGCATAACAGCATTCTCTTACAGGAGGGAGTTCACTCATGGATTTCACTACACAGTTATTAATCGCCGCTATCTCCGCCGGAACACCGCTGCTGCTGGCTACGCTGGGAGGCATTCTGACCGAACGGGCCGGGATTATCCAGCTCGGCGCGGAGGGGCTGATGCTGATGGGGGCAGTGACGACTTGCATTGTCTACATCCGCAGCGGGAATCTGATCCTTGCGCTGCTCTCGGCGGTAGCCATTACCGCTCTTCTGGGCATGGTCCATTCGTTCTTGTGTGTCACGCTGAGGGCGAATCAGACGATGTCGGGTCTGGCTATGACGCTGTTCGGCAGCGGCCTTAGCGCTTATGTGGGCAAGTCGATCAGCGGCATTCCGCTTCCCGGCAGTCTGCCCAAGCTGGATCTGGAGATACTGAAGCCGGTGCCGGTGCTCGGGGAGCTTTTTGGAAGGCTGGATATGCTGACCTGGTTCAGTCTTCTGCTCGTCCTTATGCTGCATCTGCTGATTCACCATACCTCGTGGGGGCTGCATCTGCGGGCGGTCGGCGACAATCCGGCTACTGCGGACGTCATGGGGATTCGTGTGCAGCTGATCTGTTACTGCTATGTTACTGCAGGAGCGGCGCTGATTGGTCTGGCCGGTGCGGATATGGTGCTGGCGTATGCGCCGACCTGGAATGAAGGGCTGACCGCCGG
This sequence comes from Paenibacillus sp. FSL R7-0210, assembly GCF_038009085.1. NCBI lineage: Bacteria > Bacillati > Bacillota > Bacilli > Caryophanales > Paenibacillaceae > Paenibacillus > Paenibacillus sp. FSL R7-0210. The sequence goes on along the minus strand of NZ_JBBPAR010000001.1, from coordinate 4,824,949 downwards.
ACGGGGCTGGATCGCCGTGGGTCTGGTGATTTTCGCCAGATGGAATCCGCTGCGCGCATTGTTCTGTGCCTACTTCTTCGGAGCACTCGATTCGCTGGGCTTCCGTATTCAGCTGCTGGGGAGTGCGGTTCCGTCCTATTTTCTGAAAATGATTCCTTACGTCGTAACGATTCTCGTATTGATGTATCTGGGATACCGCAACCGCAACAAGCCCTCCGGTACGCCGGAATCGCTGGGAACACCTTATATTCGCGAACAGCGGTTCTAGGCTGGAAGGGCGCGGGCGGCAATATGCAAATTAGAGGGATGGAGGCTGACCTATGACTATACCGGCGGACCGGTTGACTCTGGAGCAGATGAACTCGATGGAAAAAAATGACTTCGTGGAGCAGCTCGGCGGCATCTTCGAGCATTCCCCTTGGGTAGCTGAGGGGGTGTGCAGCAGGCGTCCGTTCGATTCGGTGCAGGTGCTGCATGCTGCCATGATGGAGATAGCACGGCAGGCGGAGCCGGACCAGGTGCTGGCGCTGCTGAGAGCTCACCCGGATCTGGCGACAAGGCTTGCGGTCAGTCCGCTCTCGGCGGCAGAGCAGCAGGGGGCCGGACTGGACCGGCTGACACCGGAGGAATTCGCGGAGCTCACCGGGCTGAACGCCGCCTATACAGCGAAATTCCGCTTTCCGTTCATCTTCGCCGTACGGGGCAAAACTAAAGAAGAGATCCTTAGCGCCATCGGTGAGCGTGTGGATCGTTCGCTTGAAGAGGAGCAGGAACAGGCGCTGCTGGAGATTAGTGGGATTACTCGTTTTCGGCTGGAGGATCTGCTGGGGGCGGAATAGAGCAGGGCACTGCATATTATAGGAGGAGGGTGACGCAAATGTCTGGAAGGAACGGACGGCTGACAACTCATGTGCTGGATCTGTCACAGGGCAAGCCTGCTGCGGGCCTGTCGCTTCAGCTCTGGCGGCTGAGTACCGGAGGGCCTGTGCTGCTGCGTAAGGCGGTGACGAATGAGGATGGCAGGCTGGACGCTCCGCTGCTGGCGGGAGAAGAAATGCAGGCCGGAAGCTATGAGCTGCTGTTCATGGCAGGGGATTATTTCCGGGGCGCTCAGGCTGGTGCCGGAGAACCGGAGGCTGAGGAGGAGGGAGCAGGCGCTGTAGTCCCGTTCCTGGACCAGATTCCGATCCGCTTCAATATGCCGGACCCATCCGCCCATTACCATGTACCGCTGCTGGTTGCACCTGGAGGATACAGCACTTATCGCGGGAGTTAACGCGGCAATTCAGTGTACCGCTGCATCTAATCTTAAGCCAATAGACCGGAGGTGGGCCTATCATGAAGGAAGAAGATTATGAGCTTATCATCAGGAACGGACAGGTGGTCCTGCCCGAAGAAGTCCGCAGGCTTGAGATCGGGGTGAAGGATGGCAAAATCGCTGCACTGGGCGAAGCCTTACAGGCATCGCCCGGGACCAGAATTCTGGATGCGGAAGGACAATATGTGCTGCCCGGCATGATCGACATGCATGTTCACTTCAATGAGCCTGCGTTCGGTCACTGGGAGGGCTTCCGCAGCGGGTCGGCTGCTCTTGCGGCCGGCGGCTGCACCTGTTATGCGGATATGCCGCTGAACGGGAATCCGCCGACAGTGAATCTGGAGGCGCTCCGGCTGAAGGCGGAGGCCGCAGCCGGGAACTCGGCGGTGGATTATGTGCTGTGGGGCGGCCTTATGCCCGGGAATCTGGAGGAGCTGGAGGGACTGGCTGCAGCGGGTGTTACCGGGTTCAAGGCGTTCATCTCGAATCCCGGCGGTGAAGGCGAGGGCCGGTTCCGTGAGGTGGACGATGATACCCTGTATCAGGGGATGCTTCGGATCGCCGCAACCGGTGGGATACTCGCCCTGCATGCGGAGAGCGAAGCGATAACCTCGGTGCTGGGGGCGGCGGCACTCCGTGCCGGGCGCAGCAGTGCGCGGGATTTTGCGGCTTCACGCCCTCCGCAAGCGGAGCTGGAGGCTGTAGCCAGGGCGCTGCTGTACAGTGAGCGGACCGGCTGTAAGCTGCATTTCGTCCATATCAGCACAGCGGCAGCCCTGGAGCTGATTCATGAGGCCAAGCTGCGCGGTCTGGATGTGACCGCAGAGACCTGTCCTCATTATCTCATCCTGGATGAAGACAGCATGGAGACTCTCGGGGCGCTGGCGAAATGCGCTCCGCCCCTGCGCAGCAGCAGTGAACGGGACCGGCTGTGGGCGGCGCTGGCTGCGGGCCGGGTGGATCTGGTCGCCTCCGATCACTCCCCCTGTCCGCCTGAATTGAAGCTGGCGCCCGGGCTGTCGTTCATGGAAGCCTGGGGCGGGATATCGGGAGCCCAGAGCAGTCTGGAGTTGATGTTCCATGAAGGCGTTCATGTGCGCGGCCTGCCGGTTACGCAGATCTCAGCGCTGATCTCCGGCCTTCCTGCCCGGCGGTTTGGGCTGGAGGGGCGCAAGGGCTCCATCACACCGGGGCTGGATGCCGATCTGGTGCTGCTTGATCCAGATGCGGCCTATACCCTGCGTGCAGAGGATCTGCTGTACCGCCACCGGCATAGCCCTTATGTCGGGATGACCTTATCCTGCAAGGTAACGGCAACGATCTGCCGGGGCAAAATTGTCTATACTGCCGCGGAAGGCGTAGTTGCCGGCGGCGGAGGAGAATGGCTGCGTATCCGGCACAGCCAGCCGGGGATATGAAACCGCCGGTCCCGCATGTCCCCGCCGGGGAGATGCTGAAGCTGCTGGATGAACTCGCAGCCTACAGCGCTCCGGGTCCTGGAGTTACCCGGCTGCTGTATACGCCAGAGTGGCAAGGGGTTCAGCATTTTTTGCAGGAGAGAATGGCCGGGCTCGGGCTTGAGGTCAGGATGGATCAGGTAGGGAATGTCTATGGCACACTGGCCGGTTCTCAGGTAAGCGACAAGGTTATTCTGACCGGCTCGCATATTGACACGGTGGTGAACGGCGGGCGGTATGACGGTGCTTATGGTGTAGCGGCAGCTATAACTGCGCTGCACTATCTTCTGGAGACCTTCGGTCCGCCGCTGCGGACGCTTGCGGTGGTATCCTTCTGCGAGGAAGAGGGCAGCCGCTTTCCGCTGACGTTCTGGGGCTCGGGGAATGTGACCGGGCTGTATAGCGGGAAGGAATGTATAGACTGCACAGATGCGGATGGGATCACGCTGGGGGCAGCGATGGCGGCCTGTGGCCTGGCAGGGGATGAAGGGTTGGCTGCTGAAGCTGCGGCGGGTCTGGAGCAGAGTGGCGGAAGTAGGAGTGCCGGATGTGGGAGTGAGGGGTCAGAAGTTGAATCTATGGCAGGTCTGGAGGGAAGCTTCTGGCGTAATAATAGTCCTGTGCGCAGTGATATTGCCGCATATGTCGAGCTGCATATTGAACAGGGGATTATTCTGGAACGGACGTCCCGGAGAATCGGGGTCGTGCAGGTTATCGCCGGACAGCGGCGGTATCTTGTCAAGGTCGGCGGGACGGCCAATCATGCAGGGACTACGCCGATGGGTTTAAGACAGGATGCGCTCGCCGGTAGTGCTGAGATGCTGCTGGCGCTGGAGCGCTCCGCTCTGGCGGAGGGTGATCCGCTGGTAGCCACAACGGGGCGGCTAGAGGTCTATCCGGGTACATCCAATGTGATTCCCGGCGAAGTGCAGTTCACGCTGGATATCCGGCATAGCGAAGCCGGGGTGCTGGAGCGCTTCTGCGCAGCGGTCCTGGCGGAGTTCGCAGAGCTTGGCCGCAGGCGCGGCCTTACGCTTGAGGTACAGATGCTGCTGGAGACAGCCCCTGCTCCTATGGACCAGGAGCTGCGCGCGGCTCTTGAAGAGATCTGTCTCCAGCAGGAGAAGCCTTATCTGAGCATGGTCAGCGGTGCGGGGCATGACGCCCAGCTGTTCGCCCCGCGCTGCCCGGCTGCGATGATCTTCGTGCCGAGCCGGGGCGGGATCAGCCATTCCCCCGGGGAGTATACCTCCCCGGAGGAACTCGCTGCTGGACTGGAAGTGCTGACAGCCATATTATATAGATTAGCTTACGAATAAGAGACACTGTTCACCGCAGCGACGACCAAGCTTCGAGTTGTAATTTTAATTTCGCTATAAATCGCGAGATCTGATCACCTGAAAGTCTGGAGGGGAGAGAATCATGAAGCGGTACGAAGATTTGTCGCCGTCCTTGCGGTGCATTATGACCCCCGGCCCCGTGGAGGTTGATCCGCGTGTGCTGCGGGCGATGTCTTATCCGGTGCTGGGACAATTCGATCCCGAATTCACAGAGATCATGAACGAGACGATGGAGATGCTGCGTGAGCTGTTCGCCACCAGGAATCAGTGGGCGTATCCGGTAGACGGGACTTCGCGTTCCGGTATTGAAGCGGTGATGGTGAGCCTGATTGTGCCGGGGGACCGGGTGCTGGTTCCGGTCTTTGGCCGTTTCGGCCATTTGCTCCATGAGATTGCTGAACGCTGCGGTGCTGAGGTCCTCACGATAGAACAGACCTGGGGCCGCGTCTTTCCGCCGGAGGAGGTAATTGAGGCTATACGACGCTTCAAGCCGGATGTGGTGGCGATGGTTCACGGTGAGACCTCTACAGGCCGTGTGCAGCCGCTGGACGGGATCGGGCAGGCCTGCCGGGAGCAGGATGCGCTGCTGATTGTGGACGCGGTGGCGACGATCGGCGGGGTGCCGGTAGAGACAGATGCCTGGATGCTGGATGCCGTGGTCGGCGGAACGCAGAAATGCCTGTCCATCCCTTCGGGCATGGCCCCGGTGACGTATAATGACCGGGCCGAGGCCAAGCTGCTCAGGCGCAAACAGGTTGAGCGTGGACTTAGAACTGACACTGCTGCTGTCAGCGAGCTGCCCGTAGTGCGCAGTAATTACCTCGACCTGAGTATGCTGCAGGATTACTGGAGTCCCCGGCGGCTCAATCACCATACGGAGATGACCTCTATGCTCTATGCTCTGCGTGAAGGCCTGCGGCTGGTCCTGGAGGAAGGGCTGGAAGCGCGGCATGCCCGGCACAGATTCAATGAGCAAGCCCTTACTGCCGGACTGTCAGCTATGGGGCTAGAGCTGTATGGGGAGGCGAAGAGCAAGCTGACGGTAGTCACCTGTGTGCTCATTCCGGCGGGGATAGACGGGGAAGCCGTCCGTTCCATGCTGCTGCAGCGTTTCGGTATTGAGATCGCCAGCTCCTTCGGGCCGTTACAAGGCCAGATCTGGCGGATCGGTACCATGGGCTTCAGCTGCCGGGAGAATAATGTGCTGCGTCTGCTTGGTGCGCTGGAGGCGGTGCTTATCCGCCACGGGTACGCGGTACCTGCCGGACAGGGCGTTCAGGCGGCACTTGACGTATATGATTCAAAAGTAAGATAATCATACAATGCGATTTGTTTAAGTGACGGCTTGCGCCCCTTGAGGGGCGTCAGGGCCGTTTTTTCTAAAAGAAAAGAAAAAATATAGATTGAACTTGAAAAAAACAGACAGGGAAAAGTGGCGGAAGAGAATTTTGGAACTGTAGGAGCGATAGCGTCCGCCTTTGTCCCCGGATTTCTACCGCGATTAGCGGTTTGAATTAAAGAAATCTGGGGACAACAGCGGCCGGAGGGCCAAACATTCTCTGGAGTCACGGCCATCCCAGAACGGAAAACAATCAAGTACAATTTATATAATAACCGGAAGGGAGTACACATGATGACTTATACACGACAACCATTGGCCGACTGCGTGCCTGAGCTGGTAGCTACAGCCCGGGGAGATCAGAAGGCTACACTGGTAATTACAGGCGGCAAGCTGGTCAATGTCTGCTCCGGGGAGATTCTGGACGGCATGTCCGTCGCTGTACAGGGCGGGCGCATTGCTTATGTCGGCAAGGATGTCTCTCATACGATCGGGGAGGGAACGCAGGTTATTGATGCGGCCGGCAGATACATTGCTCCCGGCCTGATTGACGGACACTGCCATATCGAGAGCACTCAATTGACGGTGACTGAATTCGCCCGCGCTGTATTGCCGCTGGGGACGACCGGAGGCTTCTTCGACGCCCATGAGATAGCCAATGTATTCGGGCTAAAGGGAATTAAGCTGATGCTGGACGAGATGCGGGGAACACCGCTGGCTGCCTATATGCAGGTGGCTTCCTGTGTCCCTTCTGCGGGCGCAGAATTTGAGACAACCGGTGCGTCCATCGGACCGGAGGAAGTAGCGGAAGCCTACACCTGGGGCGAGGATGTGATCGCGCTCGGCGAAGTCATGAACTTCCCGGGTGTGGTTTACGGCGATGAGAAGATGATCGGAGAGATCCAGGCCACGCTGCGTGCGGGACGGTATGTTGACGGGCATTTCACCTGGCCGGCGAGTGACTGGAGACTTCCGGTCTATGCCGCAGCAGGGGTGACTGGGGATCATGAGTGTGTGACAGCGGAGGATGTGATCGAACGTGTACGTCTGGGGATGTATGCCAAAATGCGCCGCGGCTCTGCCTGGCATGATGTCGCCAAAACCATCACGGCGCATACCGAGCACGGGCTGGACCCGCGCCGGATGATGCTGGTGACAGATGACCGCAGCTCCGAATCGCTGCGCGATGAGGGGCATATGGATTTTGTCGTGCGCCATGCGATCTCCCAGGGGGTGAAGCCGGTCACGGCTTTTCAGATGGCAACGATCAACACAGCCGAGCGCTTCGGCGTAGCCCGCGATATCGGCTCCATCACTCCGGGCTCCTGCGCAGATATCATTCTGCTGGACGGTAATCTGGCCGATGTTCATGTGGTCATGACAATTGCGGCTGGCGTTGTTGTGGCTGAGAACGGCAGCATGACGGCTGAGCTGAGTCCTTACACCTACCCGGATGAAGTACTGGCCTCTGTGCATCTGCAGCAGCCTCCGGTTCCCGCAGACTTCGTGATCCACGCGCCCATTGAGGAAGGTGTTCTGGCTACGCGGGTCATCCAGGTCATTGAGAACCATGTGGAGACCGGCGAGCTGATCATGAGCCTGCCAGTGTCTGGATCGGAGCTGGTTGTGCAGGGCGGCCTGTGCAAAATCGCTGTTCTGGAGCGGCACAAGGGAACCGGCAACAAATCCGTAGGGGTTGTGCAGGGCATTGGCTTCCGCGAGCCTGCGGCTATAGCGATGACTGTAGCTCATGACAGCCATAATGTGCTGGTCATCGGCAATGATGATGGCTTGATGGCGCAGGCGGCGGCTGCCGTGGCGGAAGCGCAGGGTGGTGTTGCGGTGATTACCGCTGCCGGGACCACCTTGTTCCCGCTGGCGATTGCCGGACTGATGTCCGCAGAGCCATTTGAGATTGCCGCCGCGCAATCCGCTGCCATCAGCAAAGCGTTATATGATGCGGGATGTACGCTGAACTATGCTTTTATGACCCTGTCTCTGCTGGCCCTGGCGGTTATCCCCGCACTGCGGATTTCCGATAAAGGCCTGGTGCGGATCTCCCCCGAAGAGGGAATTCAGCTGGTACCGTTGTTCGTCAGCTAAGGCAGAGGGAGAACCTGCCGGGGAAGATATACTAGTATTCTAATCTTGAGCCATTCAGTCTTTCACAGACTGGGTGGCTTTTTGTTGTTTAGGAAATTATGCGAAAAACCGAATACAATCGGTGCTGCTGCGATGGCGTATGGCTCCATGCTCCACAGCCAATAACATTTATAAAGAAATCCTGCAAAAAATGCAACAATGCTATCCATACAATCGGTCGGTGAGAGAAAACACTTAGAATTGGCAAGAGATAGGCGGAGCACCGCCAGGAAAGGAAGAGACAACATTGGATCCACGTATAGTTCACCTAAACTCGCCGGAGGTGGGCGAACGTAAGTAAAGAGCAGAAGTGCACTTGTATTAGGGTTTGATACTCCCACTCTTAAACAGCGGAGCGGGCGGAATGATTGTGGAAAAGTGGAGCGGTCGCCTTTGTATCCGGATTTTCACCGATTAGGGGAATGAGAAAAATCTGGATACAAGAGCGATTGGAACAACATTCCGTTTGCGGAGCGTGCTCCTAAGCGCCGCCGTAATTCATACTCCATATCCTGCACTGCTTTGTCCTTACTCTGTGGGCATAAAAAAGATAATAATTAACCGATTTTTTGCAGTGTGAAACAGAAAATTTTAAGTTTTTAATGAAAAAGCATTAACAATAGGGGCGGAAAAGACGATAATACTTTTAAATTAGTTAAAATTATTGTCGAATCATGAAAATTCAGCATATACAGATCGTCCAAACCTGAGGAACGGGGTGCATGAGAATGTTGAGATTAGAAACACAGGACATCTTGAATATCACCAGGAAGCAAATTGCCGGTATTTTTAAAATGGAGCCGGTTGAACTGAAATTTGTCAATGATTATCAGGGTGAGCAATACCTGCTGACCAATGATAAGCTGCATCTCAGCAACCAGCATTATTGGGCTAAGGTTATGGATTGTGTGTTCGAGAACCATGTCAGACCTGTTCTGATGTGTGAGGTGCTCTACTTCCTGCGCAATGAGTTTCTGGAAAGTGACATCAAGCTGATGTTCTCCTATGATTTTGCGGAGGGCTCGGAGGGGAATGCGGCGGCCTCGGCTGAGATCAGCTTCAAGGATTCACCGGATCTGCAGCCTGATGAAATTGCCGAATTGATCGATTTTGCGCTGACTTTGCAGGATAAGCAGTGGTTCGAGGAACTGACTGCCAAATATAAACAGCTCACGGTTCAATAGTCGTACTATCAAAATAAAACGCGCCCGGCTCACAGGATGATGGCATCCGTGAGACCGGGCGTTTTTGTTATCTTCATTCGGCGGAAGACAGCCAGCCCTGGGCCGAGCAGTCTACCCGTTCCGCAAGGAAGCTGATCCATTCTTCCGTATCGTTCAGGCAAGGGGCCACCTCCAGCATCTCAGCGTTCCCGCCGCCCATGGCGAAAAGCTCCCGGCCTTCTACGGCCAACTCATGCAGTGTTTCGAGGCAGTCTGTGACAAGTCCGGGTGAGAAAATCAACGGCCGCCGGATTCCGCGTCCGTGAAGCTCCTTCAGCGTGTCCGCAGTCGACGGCCCTACCCAGGTCTCCGGCCCGAAACGGGACTGGAAGGAGAGCTGCCACCGTTCCGGGGTCCAGCCCATCGCTTCTGCGAGCAGACGGCCTGTCTCCTGGCACTGCGGCGGGTAGGGATCTCCGGTCTCGGCATAACGGCGGGGAATGCCGTGGAAGGACAGGACATAATAATCCGGCTCTTCACTCATGGCGCGGATCTGCCGCTGTAATAAGGACTGCATCGCTGCGATATATCCGGGTGCATCATGGTAGTCTTCTACGAACCGCAGTGCCGGTACGAAGCGCTTGGATACCTGCCCGTAGCGGCTGTGCCGTCCCAGAGCGGCGAAGCTGGCAGCTTCATAGACGGAAGCTGTTGTTGTTGAGGAATACTGGGGAAATAACGGAAGAACTATGATACGGGTCACTCCCGAAGCTTCCAGCTTGCGGAAGGCTTCGGCCATGCCGGGTGTGCTGTAAGCAAGCCCCAGCTCGACTTGATAACTGCTGCCCAGCAGTGCCTGGAGCGCTGCCTGCTGAGCTCTGGAATGGACGAGCAGCGGTGATCCCTCTTCCATCCAGATTTCCTGATAGAGCTTCGCGGACCGGCGCGGACGGGTACGCAGAATAATGCCGCGCAGCAGCGGCTGCCAGAGCAGCGGATGATAATCAATGATTCTGCGGTCAGACAGAAACCGCTTCAGATAAGGACGGACCGCCTTGGCGCTCGGGGCGTCAGGGGTTCCGATCTGAGCAAGAATAACGCCTATACACGACTGATTCATCAGCAGCTGTTACTCCCTTCCATGAACATGACATCGTTTTAAAATATCATATTCAAGCCCAATCACACAATATAATATATCTCACCGTTATCATATGAAGGAGGATATGGGAGATTATGAGAGGTCGGAGGAGTATATATTTTGTGCTATTGCAAAAAAGTGATGTTTCTTATAGGGTATGTGATTTTCTACACAGAGAAAAGAGTTTCAATTTTGTTACCATCAAGCCAGAAATATTCACCAGCAGCTTGAAGTCCACTTATGTGAATTAATTCACTCTATTATGTGAATTGTTTCACCTTTTGAAAGATTGTATATATAGATGAATCTTTTCTTACACGGGCTGGGCCGAGCAGGAATGAAGGAAGGAGTGGGTGACGTTCAGGAAGAGTTGGCTGCTCTTCGTAATCAGAAGGAAATGATACGGAACAAGATGGTTTGAAAACGCTACATACTACTGGGGAATAATAAAGGAGAATACGCATTTGAAAAAACTAATTTCTTTGACTGTAAGCGCAGCCTTGCTGCTCGCGCCATTAGCCTACACGATTAACGCACCGGCCTTGAACCTGAAGGTGGATGCGGTTTCAGCAGCCTCGGAAGAAGCGCCGGCAGCGACTGCTAAACCAGCTCCGAAGGCAACAGCCAAACCGGCAGCCACTCCGAAGGCAACAGCCAAACCGGCGGCAACTCCGAAGGCAACAGCCAAACCGGCGGCAACCCCGAAGGCAACAGCCAAACCGGCGGCAACCCCGAAGGCAACAGCCAAACCGACAGCCACTCCTAAGGCGACAGCTGCACCGGCAGCAACGGCTAAAGCAACCGCTAAGCCGGCAGCAACCACTGCACCGGAAGCATCTGCCAAGGCTTCAGCGAAGCCAGCGGCAACTGCTAAGCCGGCAGCAACGGCAGCTCCAGTTACTGTGCACAAGGCTGTATATCAGGACGGAGTATATGTTGCCTATGGCGATGCGTATTCCAAAGGCACAGAGGGTGCAAAGGTAACGATTAAAGACGGCAAGATCGCCGATATCGAGCTGCTCAGAACCAGCCCGAAGATCATCGACCGCAATGCCCGTGAGAATTACAGCGGCGTGTGGGCAGCCTATGGCCTGATGAAAGACAGACTGATGGGTAAAACCAGAGACGGCGCGGCTGCGGTTGACGCTGTATCCGGTGCAACCCGTACCAGTAACGGCTGGAAGCTGTCTGTAGACAGAGCTTTTGAGCGATCCCTTGCGCACCAAGCGGCTGATGCCACTTATTTTAACGGAGTCCATATGGGCGTAGACCCTGAGGCCAAATATGCAGTGTTTGCTACCTATGAAGCAAACAAGCTGACTGCGGTGAAATTGTATCTGCTGAGCGCTACCGGAGATTTCGTGGATGAGAAGACATATACGGCTGAACAGACCGCAGCGATTGCAGCAATCACTCCTGCACTGCTTGCCAAAGGTGCTAGTGCGCAGCCGGTAGCCGGCTTCGAGGCAGAGACCAAAGCCGCAGTGAACGCCTTCTGGGATGCCGAACAGAATGCCAGCATCAACAACAAGGCTGCTTATGTTGACGGATTCTACTCTTCCTACGGTACAGCAAGAAGTGTGGGCGTGGAGAGAGCGGATGTTGTGATCCGTAACGGTAAGCTGGTAGATGTGAAGTTGTTCAGACTGGGCAGCAACCTGATCGACAGAGGGGCAACCGCTTATGCGGAAGTTGTGAAGGCGAATGCTCCGATGACCGCCAAACTGCTGGCTAACGGATTCTTTATCGCTAACTATAATGAGAAGGTAGATGGAATCTCCGGCGCTACGGAGAGCAGCCATGGCTGGAACCAGGCCGTAGAGCGCGCTTTTGAGAAAGCCTTGAAGACTCCGGGTGAAGGTCAAACCTTCGATGGTAAATTTGCCGGTGTGGATAATCAGTCCAAGGTTATGCTGCTGGTTGATATCGATGCGGATCAGGTAACGGGCATCAAGCTGAGCCTGTTCGGCGCAGACGGTAAGCTGATTGCAGATGACAAGCGGACCGAAGGACAGAAATCACTGGTCGACAAGCTGACCGCAGGACTGCTCGCAAGCGGCGTGCAGGCTCCAGATATCGCCGGACAGGAAGCCTTGTCGGCTGCAGCGAAGGCAGCACTGACGGATGCTTTGACCAATGCGTCCAAGGTACAAGGCACTTATAAAGACGGCACTTTCACCGCTTATGGTGATGCTTATGACAAAGGCACGAACAAAGCAGATGTTACACTGCGTAACGGCAAGATCGTAAATGTGGCCCTTTCCCGTGTAGGCATGAACATGGTGGATCTGGGTAAATCCGCATATGCTGAGGTGCAAAAAGCTATTCCGGTGCTGACCGCCAGCTTCCTGGCCGCAGGCACAAGAGAAGGCGCTCAGGATGTGGATGCCGTATCCGGCGCTACCAGCAGCAGCAATGCGCTGAAGGCAGCCGTTGACAGAGCTTATGGTAAAGCGGAAGTTACGGAAACGGATAAGGCTGCGTATTTCGATGGCATTTTCATCGGTGCAAGTGTGGATAAGACTGTAAATGTCATGGTTACTACTAAGTATAATGTTCCTGTAACTATGGCTGTGTACTACCTGGATGATAAAGGTAAAGTAAGATATAATCTGACGGATGATGAGCTGCTGGTGAAATACGAGATCGAGAATACCTCGAACGGCAAGGGACTGCATAAGTATGGGTACCGTGCAGCAGCCTTCGGAGCGAATGATGCCCAGAAAGCCATCTCCGCCAAAGCGGTAGAAGCGATCAAAGCAGCGCTCGAATCTGCCGGCAAATAACAGAATCCATTCACTAAGGGTTGTCTTGGGTCATGCAAATGGCCGGGACAGCCCTTTTTGCAGGTGTGGACATAAATAGGAATGCCAATCGTATAGTAATTTAAAGGGATTTGGGAAGGGAGTGTCAAACCTCTAATATACACACTAATATACCCAGCAGGCCCAGGCCTGTAAGTCATAGGAGGCTTCACAATGACATTAATCAAACAGCTAGCCCCGCAGGATGAATTCACCGGCTTCTATCTGCTTAGAGAACTGGTGCTGAAACAGACGAACGGGACTCCTCCCAAGGATTACTTCGATATTGTACTAGGTGATGCCAGCGGCCAGATTTCGGCGAAATACTGGGACGTCAGCGTGACGGATAAGGAGACTTTTTTCCCGATGGCGCTGGTGAAGGTCCGGGGGATGGCTCATACGTACCGCGAGAAGCTTCAGGTCAAAATCACCAAGCTAAGACTGGTCAATGAATCCGACGGCGTATCGCTGACCGACTTCATCCGCTCAGCCCCGGTGCGTCCTGTGGACCTGGTCCATACGATTAAGAACGAGATGGCGAGTATTGCCGATCCGGAGATTGCAGCGATTGTGAACTTCTGTGTAGGGAAGGTTGAGGAGAAGCTGATGCATTATCCGGCGGCCAAGACCCATCATCATGCCTATTTCGCCGGGCTTGCTTATCACATGGTCCGCATGCTGGAGATTGGTGATTTCCTGTGTAAGCAGCGTCCGTTCCTGAATCCTGATCTGATGAGAGCGGGCATTATCCTCCATGATATCGCCAAGCCGGAAGAGATGATCTCGCAGTACGGCATTGTCTCAGACTACAGTGTGCACGGAAAACTGATTGGACATATCTCGATGGCTTCAAGCTGGATTACAGAAGCGGCCATCCGCACCGGCATTGATCTGGAATCCGAGAAGGTCATGGCGCTTCAGCATCTCGTCTTATCCCATCATAATCTGGGCGAGTGGGGAAGCCCGGTCCAGCCCCAGACGGCTGAAGCAGTTGCCCTGCATCATATCGATGCGATGGATGCGAAGCTGCAAATGGTGGAGGACGCCCTTGATACCACTCCGGAGACCGAGGAATGGACGCCATTCATCCGTGGACTGGAGAATAAGGCCGTCTACCGGCTGAAGATATAACGATTGAGACACTGGTATCGCTGAAAATAAAGCAATCCCCCCCTCCCGTAGTTGCGGTTTGGGGGGATTGCTTTATTTGGGATCTTCAGTCCGCCGCTGCGGCGGACTCCGCCTGTGCCTTCGTGACGCTGTCAGCTTCCAGGCCGTAGTGGCTGCACAGGGCCGGAAGGCCGCCCGGCAGCAACTCTCCGATAGCAGCGAATCTCCATTTGTCCTTGTAGCGGTAGAACTCGCCGATAACAACGGACATGCCTGGCATAATGTTCTGGACGAAGGGGAATACGGCCAGTCTGACTCCCGTCCGGGAATCAATCAGGGATACGGAAGCGTTCCAGATCGGGCCCGGATTCCGGTCACCGCTGAACTCCGCAACCGTAAAGGCCAGCGCAATCCGCGTGATGGCTGCAGGCAGGCTGGTCAGCTGAAGATACAGATGCCCCATGTGCGCAGCGGGCTTAGAGCAGAAGACGGAGCCGCTAGGGTCTTCCATATTCCCAGAGAAGATAAGCTCCCGCTCTTGCTCACAGCGTCCGCTCTCCCGGAGCAGGAAGGCAGCGGTCTCCGGCTGGCTGACTTCCAGGTGCGAAGCCGGAGCGTCCCACTCCACAGCGGCAAGGAGTCTGGAGGCGCTGAGCTTGTCGCCGATATCGACTCGCTGGCCGCGAACCAGCTCAGGGACCAGCAGAGCTGCAGGAGTAGGCTCCTTGACTGTAGCCGGGTGAGTCACAGAAGCTGTGACATCCTGAGCAGCTACAACGGGAGCCTCGCTATCCAGCAGGCCGGATGCTGCGGGCATCGGTGTTGTGCTGGCCTCCTTGCTGGTTGTCTTGGCAGCAGCCTTCTTCCCGGCGGCCGGCTTCTTCGCGGCCTTCTTGGGCGCTGCCTTGAACGGCGTATACCCGCCGTCATACATCGTCCCGGCCTTGTAGCCCTGGCTACTGGCTAACAGCAGCGGATCGAACTGCTGCCACTGCTCCATCAATTTCAGGAGAATCAGTGCAGAAGCTCTGGCATCCTCCAGGGCATCATGGTGCTTCAGCCGGATGCCGAAATGTGCCGAGATGACATTGAGCTTATGGGAGGGGAGGTCCTGGAGCATTTTTTTGCCGAGTAGGTAGGTACATAAATATTGAAAGCCTGGATAGCAGAGAGAGTAGTCGTCCAGGCAGTACCGCAGCACACTCATATCGAAGGCGGCATTATGCGCGATCACAATCTCCCCCTGCAGCAGCGGTTCCACCGTGGGCCACAGCTCAGCGAAAGTAGGCTGGCCTCTAACCATAGAGGGTGTAATTCCATGAATGGCAATATTCATCCCGTCGAACGGTTGCTGCGGGTCAATCAGCCAGTTGTGCTCTGCTGTAACGATACCATCACGGACCTGAACAAGCCCCAGGGCACAGGCGCTGGAGCGGCCGGAATTGGCAGTCTCAAAATCTATCGCAGTGAAATTCATCAGGTAAAGCCCCTATCTATCATCTATTACCTTTCATATTAAAGGAGCAAAGCTGGAAATACAATCTGTTCAGGTTGTGCAAGGCTGCCTCAATGGGGTATACCTTATCTATGAACTTCTGGAATAGACTGCTATGAAGAGGAGATGAAAGACTTGCAGCTGTCAAAAGGTCAAAAGGTCGATATCACCAAAGGAAGAGAAGCTCAAGAGATATCCATCCAGCTCCGCTGGAACACGCAGCATAGCGGAGTGGGCGTCGATGCGGCAGCCTTTCTATTATCAGATCAGAACCGGTGTGAACGGGATGAGGATTTTATATTTTACGGAAATCCGGTGTCGAGGGAGGGGGGAGTAGCTCATTCTGCGGAGGGGGAGAACGGGGCAGACCTGTCCATTTCGTTATCGAGAATACCTCAGCATTATGCCCGCATTGCGGTAACCTTGACGATCTATGAGGGAGAGCAGCGCAACCAGCGGATGAAGGATCTGTCCGGCTTACAGCTAACGCTGGCAGACCACAGGACTGGGCAAGAGCTGTACCGCTTCGAGTATGGGGTGGATCTGTCAGAGGAGACAGCTGTCGTAGCCGGGGAGCTGTACCGCCATCAGGGAGAGTGGAAGTTCAGTGCAATTGGCAGCGGGTATAATGGAGGACTTGCAGCCTTGTGCCGAAGCTACGGGCTTGAGGTGGAACAGGAGTCCGGGAACGAAGCCGCAGCGGCGGCTGAGGTATTGGAGCGAACACCTGAAGTGGTGGAGCAAACATCTGAGCTAGTGGAGCAGACACCTGAGGTGGTGAATAAGACCCCGAAGGTAATCCGTCAGCCCGAGGCGGAGCCTCCGGTGAATGTGTTGTCTTCGATTAATCTGCGCAAAAAGATCGTGGAGCTCACCCTGGTCAAAAAACAGCTCACCGGTGTAACCGCAAGAGTGGGTATCGTGCTGGACATCACCGGCTCCATGCGCAGCCTCTATGCCAGAGGGGTGGTGCAGGAGGTGGTAGAACGTATCCTTGCGGTTGCCAGCAAGTTCGATGATAACGGCTCCCTGGATGTGTGGGTCTATGATACGGAATTCAGCAGACTTCCGCCGGTTACCGAGCAGGAGCTTGGCAGCTATGTCTTTACTCATATTATGAACAACGATTCAATTCATAAGTTCGGGCGCAATAACGAACCGCCGGTAATGCAGGATGTCATCGGAAAATACATCAAGGAGGAGCCGGACACGACACCAGTGTTCATTATCTTCATCAATGACGGCGGCGTAGTGAAGCCGACCCGCAAGGTGATTATGGCCGCATCCGCCCTTCCGATCTTCTGGCAGTTTGTCGGCATCGGCGACTCTGACTTCGAGGTGCTGAAGCAGCTCGACACGATGAGCGGCAGACTGGTGGATAACGCCAGCTTCATCCATCTGGACCGGATTGAAGACGTATCCGATGAGGTGCTGTATGACCAGCTGTTGAATGAATTCCCGCAGTGGCTGAAGGCCGCGAAGGAGAAGAGTATTCTGTAGCAGCATTCGCAGGGAAGCGCAAAGTCTAGGCTCAGTAGCATTATTCGCAGGGAACTGTACTGTCCCTGCTCTATAGTAGCATTCGCAGAAAAACGTGCTGTCTCCGCTCTTTAGCGGCCCTCACATCGAGCTGTGTCTGCCTCCTTACTGTGGACGGATTGCACAGTGATGCCGGGAATGTTGTACTAATTGCAACTTGGATTCCTAGATACTTGTGTGTTAGGGGGGATTGTTGCACGAAATGCAGGATTTGTGCCGCCAAACCGTCCGGAGGTGGAGAAATCCTGCTTTTTATGCAACAATGTTGGACTTTGGCCGGAATGAGGAGGGGAATGTTGTACTTTGGGCAGGATTGTGCAAAATTTCCCGGCCAGGCGGAGCTTTAGGGCGTCACGCCGGAACGGTCCCCACCGCCCCGTCGGAACAGTCCCCATCGCCCGCAGTAACGGACCTCACGGCCCGCGGAAGGTGCTGAACGCCCGCCGTAACGGACCTCATAGCCCCGCCGCCCAACCGCCCCGCAGTAACGGACCTCACGGCCCACGGAAGGTGTTCAACGCCCGCCGGGAACGGACCTCATGGCCCCGTCGAAACGGAGTCCCACCGCCCCGCCGAAACGGAGCCCAACCTCCCCGCTCAGGCTGTGGAGGTTTTTTTGCTCTGCAGACCGGGCGGGGCTTGCAGCTCCAGGCGGTAGCCTTTGACCAGAGTATCCCCGTTCTTCAGATCTGTCTCATAAGCCCGCTTGAAGCCCAGTCTCTCATAGAGCTTGATCGCCGAGGCCATCATATCTGAAGTATGCAGGTTCAGGCTGGCTGCCCCCAGTGCAATGGACCTTCCTGCGGCTTCACGGATCAGAAGTCTGGCCACCCCGCGTCCCCGGACCGCCGGAGATACAGCCAGCAGACGGATGATCGGTGTATGGATACCCAGCTCCGGCCTGCCATAAGCAGCCTCTGAGGAGGTGAACAGCAGCACGCTCCCTACAATTTGTCCGTCCAGCTCCGCTACAATCCGGGAGACGGGTGCATCGCCATGAACCGAGCCGAGAATGGAATCCCGGTACTCCGCCCAGAACGGCCCGGGCAGCACGGCTGCATATTCGCTGTAAGCTTCGAGCAAGACCCTGGCAATGGCTTCACGATCGGAAGCTGCGGCTTCACGGATTACAATTTCTGCTGAGTGATTCATCTGGTGCCTCCTGTCCGGTAATGGTTTTTTGTTATTATAATCTATAAATCCGATGAGTATAAGAGGGATTTAATGATTTTGATTAATGGATAGAAAAGTTCTATCTGTAATTGTGATCAATGTAATGGTTATGGCCGTATGTTACACAATAAGTCTGTTGACAAAAAAAGGGCCGGTGACTAAGATATAAACAAATTCTATAGGAAAGTGCGGATCTAATTCATTGTTAAACGATTGGAATAGTAAAAATTATAAAATGCGGAGGGGGACTACGCTTGAACATCGAGAATATTGAAGCTTTTGTCTACATCAACCACTACGGCAGCTTCAACAAAGCGGCAGATGTGCTCTATATCTCGCAGCCGACAGTGACTGCCCGTATCCAGTCGCTGGAACGGGAGCTGGACTGCAAGGTATTCGACCGGCTGGGCAAGCAGATTAACCTGACGGATAAAGGCCGTCAGTTCCTCCCCTATGCGCAGCAAATTCTGCAGGTCTATCAGAACGGGAGGCATCAGATTCAATCCAAAGGCCAAATCCCCGGCGAGCTGAGAATCGGCAGCACAGTATCGGTCTCCAATTATCTGATGCCCCGTCTGCTGCTGCATTTGAAGCAGCGGTATCCCCACATCCGTATGAAGCTGACGACTGCTCCTACGGAAGTATTAATTGAGAAGCTGAAGGCGAAGGAGATCGATCTCGCTTTTATCCGCAAGGTAGTGAATCCGGCCATCCAGTCGTTCCCCTTCTGTGAAGACCCGATCTCGTTGTATGTGTATGCCGGTCATCCGCTGGCCCGCAAGGGCCGCGCTTCGATCCGGGAGATCTCTGACGAGACCCTTGTATTCTTCGAATGCGGCTCGCTGGACTGGATGCGTCTGCACCGGGTATTCGAGAGCATGGAGCGTCCGCCGGGCATTGTCTATCAGGTGGATAACCTGGAGACCGCCAAGAAGCTGGTGCTGAAGCAAGCGGGAATCTGCTTCCTTCCAGCCTTGAGTGTGCAGGAGGAGGTAGAGGCGGGAACGCTGGTAAGGGTGGATATCACGGAGACCGAAGGCATCTCCCTGCGGACCCACCTGATCTCGCTGAACGGGGAGAACGCGGAGTTCCTGGACACCCTGCTGGAGCTGGGGACGGGGACGTTGAGCAAGCAGAATTGACTTCTTGAATAACCATATTAAGAAACTCTATTAGCGCATGGCAGCATGCAGTGATAAAGTTAATTGCATATAATCACCACTAAACAGATAGGGATTATCTAAATTGAAAAGGGGTTTGAGAGATGAACAAGACGATTTCGTTCGCATCCACACTTGTACTAACACTGCTGATCGCTGGCTGCGGCAATAATAACAGCGCTAATAGCGGCAAGGTAGCGGAGGCAGCATCTCCGAATAGTTCCGAGTCCACGGCTGCCGCCGCCGATCCGGCTAAGGTGACCAAGATCGTGGTCGGCACCGGGACAGCTTTTCCCAATGTCTGCTTCATCGATGAGAACGGCAAGCTTACCGGGTTCGATGTTGAACTGCTGAAGGAGATTGACAAGCGCCTGCCGGAGTATGAGTTTGAATTCCAGACGATGGATTTCAGCAATCTGCTGCTTAGCCTTGAGACGAAGAAGATTGACCTGGTAGCCCATGTTATGGAGAAGAACCCGGAACGGGAGCAAAAGTACGCTTTTAACAAGGAAGCTTATGCCCACTGGAGAAACCGCATCGTTGTAGCGAAAGGCAATACCTCGATCCAGACACTGGACGATCTGCAAGGGAAGAAGGTGCTGACCGGCGCCACCAGCGCGCAAGCGCAAATTCTTGAGAACTACAACAAGGAGCACAGTGCAGATCCGATCAAAATTGTCTATCAGAACGGTGCCGCCAATGATACGGTCAACCAGATTGATTCGGGCCGGGTGGATGCTACCCTTGCTGCGGATTTCGTATTGCCGATCATTGACCCGCAGAGCAAGCTGCAGGCGGTGGGTCCAGAGCTGTCCTCTGCTGATATTCTGTATGTGCTGCGCAAGGATGATGCCCCGTCGCAGAAGCTGTCGGAGGCCATTGACGGAGTGGTCAAGGAGCTGAAGACAGACGGCACACTTGGCAAAATAAGCACACAGTGGCTGGGGGCGGACGTTACCACCTCATCGGTTCAATAATGCGCAGGCCCGTACAGCGGAAAGGAGGTGCAGGATGGGTGCACCGTTTGATCTAGGTTTTGTCTTCTCGTTCCTGCCCAAGCTGCTGACTACGCTAAGTACCACGCTGCTGATCGTAGCCTGCTCGCTGCTGGCAGGAATGATTGTCGGATTTATCATTGCGCTTCCCCGCCTGTATAAGGTGCCGGTCCTGAAGACCTGCGCTGAGGTGTACATTTCTTTTTTTCGGGGGACGCCGATTCTCATTCAGTTATTCCTGTTCTATTACGGTCTGCCTGAGGTGCTGAAGCTGGTGAATCTGGATATGACGCGGACGCCGGTGCTGGTGTTCGTGATCCTGACCTACGGCCTGCATACCGGGGCCTTCATGTCGGAGATGATCCGCGCTTCAGTGACAGCAGTCGATAAGGGCCAGGTGGAAGCGGCTTATGCTACGGGGATGACCTCTTACCAGGCTTTTACCCGTATTGTGCTGCCGCAGGCGCTGGGAATTGCGGTTCCTGTCTTTTCGAACCTGCTCATAGCGCTGCTGAAGGATACTTCGCTGGCGTTCACGCTGGGAGTGATGGAGATGACGGGCAAGGCTCAGACCCTGGGCAGTGCGACCCAGCATTTCATTGAGACGTATATTGCACTTGCCCTTATCTATCTTGTGATCAGTTTTACGATTGAAAAGCTGCTGCTGGTTGCGGAGAAGCGTCTGCTCAGGCATGAAGCCCAGGACAGTCCGGCCAAGAAGCGGTTCACTCTTCAGCGAAAAGCGTCCTACCGCACAATTGTCGCGGATATGGGAGCGGGTAAAGGAGGCGGTGCGTAATGAAGCTGGATCCATCTTTTATCTGGACGGCGTTTCTGCAAATTCTGGGAGCCATTCCTACGACGCTGTATATTACGGTTGTGTCGGTGTTGGCAGGCTTCGTGATCGGTACGGTTGTGGCTCTGATCCGGATTTATAGAGTCCCCGGGCTGTATCCGCTGGCCGTAGGGTATGTCACGTTCATACGCGGCACCCCGATGCTGACGCATCTGCTGCTGATCTATTTCGGGCTGCCGATGATTATCGACGGCCTTGCTGCACAATTTGGCTGGAGCTTCCGCTCTGTATCGATACCGATGATCGGCTTCGCCTATATTTCCTTCTCCATTACGGCGGGTGCCTATATGTCCGAGGTGGTGCGCTCCGGTCTGCTCGCGGTGGATCGAGGTCAGCTCGAAGCGGCCCATTCCATCGGAATGAGCACGCCTCAGGCGCTGCGGCGGATTGTGTTCCCCCAGGCGCTGGCGGCGAGCCTGCCGAATCTGTCGAATTCTGTGATCGGGATGCTGCACGGGTCTACGCTGGCTTTTACCGTATCGGTGGTGGATATCAATGCCCAGGCGCAGATTGTCGCTTCGACCAACTGGAAGTTCTTCGAGGCTTACCTGGCGGCGGCGCTGATCTTCTGGGGACTGACGTTCCTCATTGAGCGGGCAACTGCCGTCATTGAGAGACGGATCAATCTGTATAACCGGGGGGGAGTCGCATGATTAAGCTGACACAGCTATCGAAGTCGTTCGGGCGCCATCAGGTGCTGAACCAGATTGATCTGGAGGTGTCCAAGGGCGAGGTGGTGGTCATTCTCGGTCCCAGCGGCTCCGGCAAAACCACGCTGCTGCGCTGTGTGAATGTTCTGGAGAAGCCCAGCGGAGGCGAAATTTCCATCGGGGACTTCAAGCTGGGCTTCCGGCACGCCCGCAAGAAGGATATCCACCAGCTCCGGCAAAAGACGGCGATGGTCTTCCAGCAGTACAATCTGTTCCGGCACAAAACCGCGCTAGAGAATGTGATGGAAGGCCTCCTAATCGTCAAGAAGCTGCCAAAGGAGGCGGCGAGAGAGAAGAGCATCGCGCTGCTGGAAAAGGTCGGGCTTGGCAGCAAGCTGGATGCCTATCCGAGCCAGCTCTCCGGCGGGCAGCAGCAGCGGGTCGGCATTGCCCGGGCGCTGGCGCTGGAGCCGGAAGTGATTCTGTTCGATGAACCGACCTCGGCACTGGACCCGGAGCTGGTGGGCGAAGTGCTTGCGGTGATCCGCAAGATCGCCAAGGAAGGCATCACGATGATTGTGGTGACGCATGAAATGGGGTTTGCCCGCGATGTGGCAAATCATGTGGTTTTCATGGACGGCGGTGTGATTGTCGAGGAGGGCACGCCCACGGAAGTATTCAACCACCCGCGTGAAGAACGAACGAAGCAGTTCCTGAAGCGGATTACGCCGGAGCTGAACTATTCCATCTAGGAGGCATATCTATGGCAATTACAATCAGCGTACTCGACCAAAGCCCAATCTATCCGGGGGAGACACCGGAAGAGGCTTTTGCACATACGATCAGGCTGGCGCAGCTATCGGAACGCCTCGGCTTCCGCCGCTTCTGGGTATCCGAGCATCATGATTCTGAGCAGGTAGCCGGATCTTCTCCTGAAGTGCTCATCTCGCACCTGCTGGCTAGGACGGAGCGTATCCGCATCGGCTCTGGCGGAATTATGCTTCAGCACTACAGCCCCTACAAGGTGGCTGAGAATTTCAACGTGCTGGCTTCGCTGGCTCCGGGACGGGTGGACTTAGGGGTAGGACGCGCTCCCGGCGGCCTGCCGCGCAGCACACAGGCATTGCAGCAGGGAGGCGGGGAAGCCGCTTCATTAACGGACAAGATTGTGGAGCTGGACAAATATGTCCATAACCGGCTGGAGGCGGAGCATCCGCTGCACGGGCTGAAGGCAGGCCCGCTCCCCGGCATCCCGCCGGAGCTGTATGTGCTTGGCGCCAGTGTCGCCAGCGCCGAGATCGCGGCCAGATTGGGACTGCCGTATGTGTTCTCCCTGTTCATCGGCGGCGATCAGGCTGTTGCTCTAGAGGCGGTGCGGGCATACCGCAGCGGCTTCAATCGAAGCGGCGGGCAGGAGCCGCAGGTGATTATTGCGCTGGCTGTTATCGTGGCTGATACGGAAGAGGAGGCCAAGGAATTGGCTGGAGCGCATAAGCTGATCCGCATCCGCTTCGCCAGCGGCAAGACCCTGACTCTGGCCAGCCGGGAGCAGGCCGAGGAGTTCACCCGCCAGAGTGAGGAAGCGTACACGCTGGAGGAGCGGGAGCCTGAGATTACCAAGGGGACGAAGGAGACCGTACGTGAGCAGCTGCTGGCGTTAGCTGAAGCTTCCGGCGTAGAGGAGTTCATCGTCACTACTAACGTGCAGCCCTTCGAGAAGCGGCAGCGTTCCTTCGAGTTGCTGAGTGAGGTGCTCTCCGGGGCTATTGCAGGGGCTTCATTATGACCAGTACAGCGGCAGAATCCGCTGCCCGTGAAGTGCATTCACTGGCGTTCAAGGAGCGGCTGGTTGAAATCAGGCGTCATCTGCACCAGCACCCGGAGCTGTCAGGGGAAGAGGTTGAGACTACCGCATACATCACATCGCTGCTGAAGCAGGCGGGGGTGAAGATTACAGATTCCGGGCTGAAGACCGGGGTCATTGCCGAAATCGGCGGTCAGCAGGGCGGTCCGGTGATTGCGCTGCGGGCTGACATAGATGCCTTGCCGATTCAGGAAGAGACCGGGCTGCCGTATGCCTCGCTGTATCCGGGCAGAATGCATGCCTGCGGACATGACTTCCATACGGCGGCGCTGCTTGGAGCTGTGTATCAGCTCAAGGAGCAGGAGAGCGCCTTGAGCGGAACGGTTCGCTTCCTGTTCCAGCCTGCCGAGGAGAAAGCGAAGGGGGCACAGCAGATTATCGCAGCCGGAGGGCTGGATCGGGTCCGTGCCGTGATCGGTATGCACAATAAGCCGGATCTGCCGGTAGGGACCCTTGGCATTAAGGCCGGTCCGCTGATGGCGGCCGCAGACGGCTTCGCGGTCAGTATCCGGGGCTTCGGTACCCATGCAGCCGTGCCGGAGGCCGGGATTGATCCTATTGTCGCCGCCTCGCATATTGTAACGGCGCTGCAATCCATCGTCAGCCGGAATGTGGGCAGTCTGGATAGCGCAGTAATCAGCGTCACGCAGATCCACAGCGGCAATTCGTGGAACATCATCCCGGACACGGCGGTGCTGGAAGGGACGATCCGTTCCTTCGATGAAGCGCTTCGAAGAGGTGGTCACGGGTGTGGCCGCTGCGCTTGGTGCCGAAGCCAGTGTGCGCTGGATCGGCGGTCCGCCGCCGGTCATCAACGATGCGCTGCTGGCCCGGCTTGGAGAAGAGACGGCGGCGAAGCTGGGCTATACCTCTGTGCAGCCGGTGCCGTCACCGGCCGGGGAGGATTTCGCCTTCTATCAG
Source organism: Paenibacillus sp. FSL R7-0210 (assembly GCF_038009085.1). NCBI lineage: Bacteria > Bacillati > Bacillota > Bacilli > Caryophanales > Paenibacillaceae > Paenibacillus > Paenibacillus sp. FSL R7-0210. Next base: position 4,800,482 of record NZ_JBBPAR010000001.1, on the reverse strand, counting down.
CAGGCGGTTCCTGGATTGTTCGTCTTCACCGGCACCGCCGGAAGCCGGGAATGGCATCATCCCGCGTTCGATCTGGACGAAGCAGCGCTGCCTGTAGGTGCAGAATTCTTCAGCGATCTGGCGGTACGTGTACTTGAGCATCTGGCTGCGGAGAGGGGTGCAGATCATAGCGGAGCGTTCTGATTATGATGTCATTATTGTCGGCGCAGGCTCCATGGGCATGAGCGCAGGCTATCATCTGGCCCGGCGCGGGGTGAAGACACTGCTGATCGATGCCTTCGATCCGCCGCATACGGAAGGGAGCCATCACGGGGAGACCCGGCTGATCCGGCATGCCTATAGCGGCGATCCGGCCTATATTGACCTGGCGCTCCGTGCCCAGGTGCTATGGGAAGAGGCGGAGGCAGAGAGCGGCCTCAAGCTGCTGGCTCCGTCAGGTGTGCTCAATCTGGCAGACAGCAAGGTGTATTCCTTCGCCGGAC